>OY970203.1:0-15000 GCA_963708325.1 uncultured Thermoleophilia bacterium
GGAACTGGCGCCGGATCGTGACCATGTCCTCGGGCTCGGCGTTGCGGATCCGGAGCTCGCCGCCGGTGGCGGCAGCCAGCGCCATGAAGCTGGCGACCTCGATGTGGTCGGGGCAGATCTCGTGCTCGGCGCCGCCCAGCCTGTCGCGGCCGTGGACGGTCATCACGTTGGACCCGATCCCGTCCACCGGCGCTCCCATCTTGGTCAGCAGCCGGGCGAGGTCCTGGACGTGCGGCTCGCAGGCGGCGTTGCCGATCGTCGTCGGCCCCGGCGTCAGGGCGGCGGCGAGAAGCGCGTTCTCGGTCCCCATCACCGACGGCTCGTCCATGAAGATCTTGCAGGCCTTCAGGCCGCCGCCCGGCGCCCGCAGCAGGATCTCGCGCTCGCCCTCGACGGTGGCACCGAGGTCCCGAAAGGCGTCGAGGTGGGCGTCCAGCCTGCGGCGGCCGATGAAGTCGCCGCCGGGCGGTGGCATGCGCACCTCGCCGAACCGCGCCAGCAGCGGGCCGGCGAGCAGGAACGAGGCGCGGATGCGGTTCGCCACCTCCTCGTCGACGCCGCCGGCCGTCACGGTCGCGGCGCACAGGCGCAGCGTGTTCTCCTCGATCCAGGCGACCGAGACGCCGAGCCGCTCGAGCAGACCGAGCTGGGCCTCGACGTCGCGAATGCGCGGCACGTTGCGGACCACCAGCTCCTCCTCGGTGAGCAGGCAGGCGGCGAGGATCGGCAGGGCCGCGTTCTTGTTGCCGGCGGCGACGATCTCTCCTGAGAGGGGCGTTCCGCCCTTGATCACGAACGTGTCCATCACGACGTCCGGCGGTGCCGCAGGAACGGCGCCCGCCAGGGCTGAACTAGGGTAACAGCGGCCATGACGGCTATATCCCGCGAAGACGCCTGGGCGCTTTTCTGCGAGTGGACGCAGTCCGAGTCGCTGCGCCGGCACGTCCTCGGAGTGGAGGCGGCGATGCGCGCGTACGCTCGCAGGCTCGGCGGCGACGAGGAGGAGTGGGCGGTGACCGCCATCGTCCACGACCTCGACTACGAGCGCTTTCCCGATCCGGCGAGCGGCCACCCGCGCAAGGCGATCGAGGAGCTGCGGCGGCTCGGCTACCCCGACGAGGTGATCGACGCCGTCGCCGGCCACGCGGAGTGGATGGGGGTGCCGCGCGAGACCGACATGGCCAGGGCGCTGTACGCGGTCGACGAGCTTTCCGGCTTCGTGGCGGCGTGCGCGATGGTGCGGCCGACCGGGATCGAGGGGATGACGACGAAGTCGGTCCGCAAGAAGCTCAAGCAGCCGTCGTTCGCAGCCGCGGTCGACCGCGACGAGGTCCGGCGCGGCGCCGAGGAGCTGGGGGTCGACTTCGACGAGCACGTCCGCCTGGTGATCGACGCGATGGCCGAGCGCGCCGACGAGCTCGGCCTCTCCGCGGCGCAGGTGGGGGCCGGCGGATGAGGCTCGGCTGGAAGATCGCGATCGGCGTCGTCGCCGCCCTCGTCCTGCTGCTGGTCCTCAACGCGATCGTGATCGACCACGAGACCAAGGGGGCGAAGGTCAACGAGCCCGGCGCGGCGATCGTCTCGGTCCCCGGCGGCGACCTCCAGGTCAAGCAGGACGGGCCGCGCGACGCGCCGCCGATCGTCGCCCTGCACTGCTTCGCCTGCTCGATGAACTGGTGGGACCGGATCACGCCCCTGCTCGACCGCCACCATCGGGTGATCCGGATCGACCTGCTCGGTCACGGCGGCTCGCAGAAGCCGTCGGGCGGGTACTCGATGGAGAACCAGGCGCGGCTGGTGGCGCTGGTCCTCGGCAAGCTCGGGGTCAGGCGCGCCACGGTGATCGGCCACTCGATGGGGGCGAACGTCGCGGTGGCGCTGGCGGCGCAGTCGCCGAAGCTCGTCAGGCGACTGGTGATCATCGACCAGGCCCCTACCACTGACCTGGGCAGCGTCGACCTGCTGGCGCGGGCGAGCATCTGGCCGGTGGTCGGCGAGGCGATGAAACGGTTCGCGACCGACTCCCTGGTCAGGGAGGGGCTCGGTCAGGCGTTCGCCCCCGGCTACGACGTCCCCGACCAGTTCGTCGACGACCTCCAGGGGATGACCTACACGGCGTATCGCGACTCGGCCAACGCCAGCGGTGACTTCCTCGATGCGCGGTCCCTGGACGCTCGCGCCGCCGCCACGCACCTGCCGGTGCTGGCGATCTACGGCGCGAAGGACCAGATCGTGGACGAGCAGGGGGCGATCGAGCTCTGGGACAAGGTCCCCGGCGCGACTGCCGCGACGATCTACGATGCCGGCCACTCCCCCCAGGTGGAGAAGCCCATCGCTACCGCGAAGCTGATCAACGGCTTCGGCGACGCCAAGGCCGCCAGGCCTACTGCCAGCGGCCCCCGGCCTTAGCCCACTCGACCAGGTGGTCGACGTCGCAGAAGTCGTCGGGGACGCGGTGCTCGCCCCGGTGGCGGACCAGCAGAATGTGGACGTCGCGCAGCTGCTCTCCGCAGTGGGAGCAGGTGACCGCGTCCACGTCGATCGCCGGCGGTTCGGCGACCTCGCCGGCCTCCCAGTGGGGGCCCTGGATCGCCCAGGGCACGATGTGCTCGAGGCGGCAGAAGGCGGCGCGGCGCTCGCCGGCCGGCTCGTAGGCGCGAAACCCGTCGTCGGGCTCGATCGCCTCGCCGCACCAGCTGCAGCGCTCGGCGGTCACGGTGCGCTCGGGACGGAGTGCTCTGGCGCACACATGCCCCGAGGATAGCCCTGCCGGCCGGGCCTGCCGTCAACGCGGCCGGCGAGCGAGGAACTCGCGCGCCGCGTGGGGGCGGCCGTCGCGGTAGACGAACTCGTCGTAGGGGGCGATCACGGGATCGCCCTCGGAGTCGACCGTGAGCGGCCCGGTCACCCCCTCGTAGTCGATGTTCTCGCCCCGGCGCAGGGCCTCGACGGCCTGCGGGAGCTGCAGGAAGGTGAACCTGCGGCCCGGCGGGTTGATCACCCGCGGCAGGGCGTCCTTGATCGCGGCGCCGCTGTTCGACCCGGCCGCGATCGAGCCGAGGAAGCACAGTGTCACCGCGTCGAAGTTCTGGGCGTCGAACAGCATCCGCTTGCGCGGCGACAGCGGGGACGAGCGCCACAGGCGGTCGAAGGCTCGGGGAAGCGCGCCGGCGCGCGGCGTGGCCGGCTCGGTGCCGCGGGCGCCGTCGATCGCCGCCTTGGGGATGCCGCGGAAGCTGGCGTCGTCGACGACCATCGTGTCGGAGGTGAACATCCTCGAGGCGTCGAAGCGGCCCGTCTTCAGCAGGTACGGGGCCACCTTCGCGTAGGTCTCGGGGAAGTCGATCACGACGAAGGCATCGGGATGGCCGGCGACGATCTTGCGCGCGTCGGGGGCGTAGTCGAGCTTCGCCGTGTCGTAGAGCGTCGGTCCCTGGATCCTGCCACCGAGCCGCTCCCAGGCGGCGGCGAACCCGCCCGTGAAGAACGAGCCGTAGACGTCGCGGCGGCCGGCCAGGGAGACGGTCTTGCCCCTCGCCCCGCCGAGCGCGCGGGCGACGACGTCGGCGAGGGCGTAAACCTGGACCTGGTCGGGCGGCGCCGTGCGGAACACGTAGCCGCGGTCGTCGATCCGCGCCACCTGGAAATTCGTCGACGCCGGCGTGATCAGCGGAGCGTCGTCCTTCGCCGCCTCGTTGCCGGCGCTGTTGGTGCCCGATGCCGCCCAGTCCCCGGCGACGCAGTCGGCGCCCTCGTCGAGGATCAGCTTGCGGGCGATCAGCTCGCCGGTCTGCTGCTGGGTCTCGGAGTCCTCGGTGAGCAGGTCGAGCTTGATCGGCGTCCTGGTCTGCTTCAGCGCCTTGCGCGCCTGGTCGGCCGCGAGCTCGCCGGCCTTCTTCCCGGCGGGCCCGTAGGCGGCGAGGTCGCCGCTGAGCGGCACGAGCTGGCCGATCTTCAGCGTGTAGGAGGACTGGCGCCCGCCGGAGCCACCGCAGGCTGCGAGCGCAAGCGCCGACGCGAGCACGGCCACGGCCACGCCCGCACGGCGCCGCACGGGGGTGTCGGAGGCCTCGGCGCCCATCGCGAGGGCGCGAGGTTAGATGATCGGACCCGCGGCGCGGTGCGGCGCGAAGCGGGCCGGGGTCAGCCGCGCGCCGCTCGGACGGTCGCCGCCGCGGGGCGCTCCTCGCGGTACGGGCGGAAGGTCGAGCTGGCGCGCAACACCGTGACCGGGCCGACGCTCGGGTCGCCGCTCGCCTCGATGTCGTACGGGGCGAGGATGCCGCCGCCCCCGTGGGTGGCATAGACGGCCTTGACGATTGCGGCGCGCTCGGGACCGGCTTTCGCGATCGCGTCGAGCAGGACGGCGGCGGCCTCGCCCGCGTACGGGGCGAACTGCTCGACGGGCTGGCCGTTGGTCCGGTCGCGGAGGTCGGACACGAACGTCTTGCCCTGGCCGGTGAGGTTCTCCGGCGCGCTGCCGGGGACGCTGGCGAACATGCCGCGCGCCGCCGCCCCGGCGCGATCGATCGTCGACTGCTGGGCGAAGCCGTCGAAAGCGATCAGCGGCGCCTTGTCGTTGGGTCCGAGGACCGCGGCCTTGTCGCGGATCACCCGCGCCCCGTTCTGCTCGATCAGCCCGGCGAGAACGACACCGTCGGCGCCGCTGCGCTTCACCTTCGCGAAGAGGTTTGCGTAGCTCTTCGCCTTCGGGTCCCAGGTCTCGTAGCCGGCGAGCTGGAGGCCGAGCGCGCGGGCGCCGGCGCGGAAGTTGACGGCCTGGCCGGTGCTGGTCGGGTCGTGGGCGGCGTAGAGGACGTAGGGGTGGCGGATGCCCTGCTGCTTGGCGAACTCGGCGAGGGCGGCACCCTGGAAGGCGTCGTTCGGGACCACTCGGGCGTAGTTGCGCCTGCCGGTCGGGTAGAGGCTGCTCGGCTGACCGCTCTCGCAGGTCGAGCTCGGCTCGGTCAGGCAGACGGCGGTGTTGCCGGGCGAGATCATCGCCAGGCCGGCGCGGCCGAGGATCGGGATCTCCTCCGCGGCGCAGCCCGAGTTGTAGGTGCCGATCACTCCCAGCACCTTTCGGTCGGCGGCGTAGGCGCGCGCGTTGGCGCGGCAGGTCGCCTCGTCCCACAGGCCGGTCTTCGCGATCGAGTCGTCGCAGGCCGCAAATGCGACGCGCGTGTCGCCCGCCTTCCAGTGCCGCTGCTCGAGGAGGAGCCGGATCGCCCCCACCTGCTGGCGGGAGCGCTCGGCGGAGTCACCGCGCATCGGCAGGTCGGAGACGATCAGTCCGGCGGGCTTGCCCTGCCCGCCGTACTCGGGCTTGGCACAGGTGTGGGCGGCAACCGGGGCGATCGGGGCGGTGGCGGTCGTCTGCGAGCCGCCGCCCCCGCACCCCGCGAGCGCCGGCGCCAGCGGGAGGAGGAAGAGGAGCCAGGACGACGGGCGGCGCATCGGCGGCGACTCTATTGCCTGCGCCGGCCGTCGCCCGGCGCAGGGGCCCGCCTAGACGACCGGGCCCGTGGGCCGGCCGGGGGCGCGGTCGGGAAGGCGGCGCCACTCGACGATCTTGCCGTCGCGGATCCGGAACGCCGTCCTGGCGATGGCGCCGGTGCCGGCGCCGCAGCTTCCGCCCGGGCGGTCGGTGAGCCGGAAGGTCGCGTTCGTGAAGCGGCCGGCGCGCCGGGCGCGGATCAGGCGGGCGCCGCACGGAAGCGAGGCGTTGAAGGCGATCACCCCGGCGCGGGTGGCGAGGCGCAGCGGCGGCGTGCCGTTCTCGGCGACGCTGGGGACGGCGAAGTAGGAGGCGGCGCCCTCGACGTCGCCCTTGGCAAGCGTCGTCACCCAGCCGTCGATCACCCGCACATCGCCGGGATCGGCGGCGCCGGGGACGCTCTGCGCCCCGTCGCCCGACCCGCCGCAGCCGCTCGACCCCGTTGCGAGGGCGAGCATCGCCGCGAGGGCGAGCAGGAGTGGCGGAATCCGCACGAATCGATGATCGCACTTGAACTCCGCGGCACCGTGTACGAACATATGTTCGATGTCCGTGGCATGTCTGCTGATCCCCCGCTTCCACCTCCTGATCGCGCTCGGGGATCGGCGGCAGCTGGTCGGAAGGCCGGCAGCGCTCGCCCCGGAGCCCGGCGCCGCCCAGTGCGTGGGCCAGGTCTCCGCCGCCGCCGAGGCCTTCGGAGTACATGCCGGCATGCGGCTCGGCGAGGCGCTCTCGCGCTGCCCGGGGCTCGCCCTGGTCCCCCCCGACCCCCGGCGGGCGAGAGCCTCCTGGGAGCGGTCGATCGGTCGCCTCGAGGGGATCGGCGCCGCGGTCGAGTCGGAGCGTCCGGGCGAGGCGTTCTTCGCCGTCGATCCCCTGCGCGGCCTCTACGGCCACCCGCAGGACGTGCTGGCGCGAGCCCGCCGGTCGGTGCGGGCGCCGGCGCGGGTGGCGGCGGCGCCGACGCGCTTCTGCGCCCACGCCGCGGCGAGCCGCTCGCGGCCGGGGCGAGCGGGTCGCCGCCGCGGCCCGGTGGTGGTGCCGGCGGGGCGGGCGCGGGCCTTCCTCTCCCCCCTTCCGGTCGGGCTGCTGCGCGAGCCGATCGCCCGGCTGGAGGACCCGGAGCGGCTGACGCGCTCGCTGCAGCGGCTCGGGATCGACACCCTGGGCCGTCTCGCCGCCATATCCGCCGCCAAGCTGGCCGATCGCTTCGGCCCGCAGGGGTTGAGGGCGCTCGAGCTGGCGCGGGGGGAGGACGGCCCGCTGCGCCCACGCGAGCCGGTGGAGACGATCGCGGCGGCGATGGACCTGCCCGAGGCGGCGTCCGGCGACCAGCTTCACAGCGCGCTCGAGCTGCTCACGGAGCGGCTGCTGGCCTCCCCCGCCAGGCGTGAGCGGACGCTGCGCGGACTGCGGCTGACCGTCCGCCTCGCCGCGGGAGGGAGCTGGAGTCGCGAGGCGACGCTGCGGACGGCCAGCTCCTCCGCCGAGCGCCTGCGGCTGGTGCTGGCGCCGGGGCTGGCGGAGCTGCCCGGGCCCGCCGACAGAATCGGGCTGGAGGCGGTGGAGATGGGGCCGCCGGCCTCCGAGCAGCTCTCCCTCGCCCCGCCGCAGGGGCGGCGGCGCGGGCGGCGGCTGGCCGAGGCGATCCGCCAGGTGCGGGCTGCGGCGGGGCGGGATGCGGTGCTGCGGGTGCTCGAGGTCGATCCCGGCTCGCGGATACCGGAGCGGCGGGCGATCCTTGTCCCCTTCCCGGAGTCCGATCTCGGCGCCGATCCGGCGGGCGAGGCGACGGGCGGATGGACGTGACGATGAGGCCGTCATCGATCTACGCTCCCAGGCCGGTCGAGGTCGAGGCCCCGGAGGGGGTTCCGGTCGCGGTCGGGGGCAGCGAGGTGGCCGGGCTGCGCGAGGAATGGCTGGTCGAGGACCGCTGGTGGGCGAAGCGGCCGCTGCGCCGCCGCTATTTCGAGCTGGTCCTGATCGACGGCCGCGATCTCACCGTCTTCCGCGACCTCGAGCGCGGCGGCTGGTTCGAGCAGCGCAGTTGATGTCGGCGCCACCCGCAGAGCTGCACTGCCACTCCGCCTACTCGTTCCTGGACGGCGCGTCGGCTCCCGCCGAGCTGGCCGGGACGGCGGCGGAGCTGGGGATCGGGGCGCTGGCGCTCACCGACCACGACGGGCTGTGGGGGGCGATGGAGTTCGCCCACGCGTGCGCAGGCGTCGGGGTGAAGCCCCTGATCGGCGCGGAATTGACCGTGGTGCCCGGCCCCAGCGACACCGTCCACCTCACCCTGCTCGTCGAGAGCGCGGCGGGCTACCGCAACCTCTGCCGGCTGGTCACCGAGGCGCACGCCCACACCCGCGACGGCCTCGGTCGCGAGGCGCTCCCCCCTTCCCTGCCGCTGGAGAGCCTGGAGCGCCGCACGGAGGGCCTCGTGTGCCTGTCGGGGTGCGCCCGCGAGGGCGCGCTGGCGGGACGCTGGGAGGCGGGCGACAGGCGGGGGGCGGAGCGCCTCGGCCGCCGTCTCGCGGGGGCCTTCGGGCGCGATCGCTTCCGGGTCGAGCTGCAGCGGCCGCTGTGGCGGCGCGACCGCGCCCGCAACCGCTGGTTGGAGGGGCTGGCGGAGGCGCTGGGGGTGCCCTGCGTCGCCACCGGCGACGTCCACGCGCACGACCCGTCGCGCGTCCGTCTCCAGGACGCGTTCGTGGCCGTTCGCCTGGGGACGACCCTGGAAGCGGCCGAGGCGGAGCGCCGCGGGAACGGCTCCGGCGTGCTTCTGCCGCCGGCCGAGGCGGCGGCGCGGTTTCGCGACCATCCGCGGGCGCTCGAGGAGGCGGCTGCGCTGGCCGAGCGGCTCGGCTTCGACCTCACCCGCGAGCTGGGCTACCGCTATCCCGGATCGGAGGACCCGACCGCCGATCGCCGTCTCGCGGAGATCTGCCGGGCGCGGCTCGACGGACGCTACGGCGGCGCGGAGCGCTCGCGCGCGGAGGAGAGGCTCCGCGAGGAGCTTCGAATCATCCGCTCCCTGCGGCTCTCCGGGTTCTTCCTGCTGCACCGCGACCTGCTGGAGCTGGCGCGCGAAGTGGCCGCCGAGGTGCGGGGCGCGGAGTCGGCGCGCTCGCTGCTGCCACCGGGGCGCGGCCGGGGGTCCAGCGTCAGCTCGATCGTCTGCTACCTGACTGGGCTGTCGCACGTGGACCCCGTCGGCGGTGACCTCGCCCCGGGCCGCTTCCTCAACGAGGAGATCACGGCCGTGCCGGACATCGACCTCGACTTCCCGCGCGACATCCGCGAGACGCTGATCCCGCGGGTGCACGAGCGCTACGGCCGCGATCACTCGGCGCTGGTGGCCGCCTTTCCCACCTACCTGGCGCGGGGGGCGGTGCGGGACCTGGGAAAGGCGCTGGGCCTGCCCCCGGGCGAGGTCGAGCGGGTGGCGCGGACGGTGGACGCGCACGGGCGGATGGAGCGGATCGAGGCGGAGATTGCGGAGGCGATCGGGGAGCGGCGGGCGGCGACGGTGCGCTGGCGGCGTCTGGCGGAGCTGGCGCGCGAGGCGTTCGCGCTTCCTCGCCACGCCTCCCAGCACCCCGGTGGGATGGTGCTCTCCACCCAGCCGCTGATCGAGGTCTGCCCGGTGGTGCCGGCGGCGATGGAGGGGCGCCAGATCCTGCAGTGGGACAAGGACTCGTGCGCGGACGCGGGCTTTCTGAAGATCGACCTGCTGGGGCTGGGGATGCTGTCGGCGGTGGAGCGGTGCGTGGAGGAGATCGCGCGCGCCCGCGGGAAGCGGATCGACCTGTCGCGGATCCCCCTGGACGACCCCGAGGTGTTCGCGACGATCCGGAGGGCGGAGACGACCGGGGTGTTCCAGATCGAGAGCCGGGCGCAGATGCAGATGCTGCCGCGGACGCTGCCGCGCAACCTCGACGATCTGGTCGTGCAGGTGGCCCTGGTCCGGCCGGGTCCGATCCAGGGGGGCGCGATCCATCCCTACATAGAGCGGCGCAAGAGGCTGCGCGAGGACCCCACCTACGAGGTTCCCTACGACCATCCCTCGCTGGAGCCGGCGCTGCGGGAGACGCTCGGGGCGATCGTCTTCCAGGAGCAGGTGATCGAGGTGGCGAAGGCGCTGGCGGGCTTTTCCACTGGTGAGGCGGAGGGGCTGAGGCGTGCGATGAGCCGCAAGCGCTCGGAGGCCGCGCTGCGCGCCTACCGCGAGCGGTTCATGGAGGGAGCGCTGGAGCAAGGGGTGAGGCGGGCCGTCGCGGAGAGGGTGTTCGAGCAGATCCTCGGGTTCTCGGGGTTCGGGTTCCCGAAGGCGCACTCGGCGGCGTTCGCGCTGCTGGCCTACCAGTCCACCTGGCTGCGGGTCCATTACGGGGCGGAGTTCCTCTGCTCGCTGCTCAACGAGCAGCCGATGGGCTTCTACCCGCCGGATGCGCTCGTCCACGAGGCGCAGCGGCGGGGAATAGAGGTGCGGGGGCCGGACGTCAACGCAAGCGGCGTCGAGTGCGCGGTGGAGCCAAGAGCCGCCGGCTGGCGCCCCGCGGACCGGGGCCCTCGCGGCAGGCGGCAGGCGGCAGGCGGCCTCGCGGTCCGCGTCGGGCTCGGGTACGTCAGCGGGGCACGTGAGGACGAGGTGCGGGCGCTCGTGGCGGAGCGGGAGCGCGGCGGACTGTACGGGGACGCGGCGGAACTGGCGTCGCGCTCGGGGGCGCGCCGCGAGACGCTGGAGCGGCTGGCGTGGGCGGGCGCATGCGACGCGCTCGCCGGGGGGCGACGCGAGGCGCTGTGGCGGCTCGGCGCCGTCGGCCGCGCCGTGGCGGCCGGGCCCGGGACCCAGCTCACCCTGCCGCTAGAGGCGCCCGCCCCTCCCCCACTGCCGGCGCTGGACGCCTGGGAGCGGGCGGTGGCGGACTACGGATCCACCGGGATGACCCTGAACGAGCACCCGATGGCGTTGATGCGGCCGCAGCTGCAGCGGGAGGTGGCGTCCAGCCGCGACCTCGAGCGGCGGGCGGACGGCGGCCGGGTGGAGGTGGCCGGGCTGGTCGTCGCCCGCCAGCGCCCCGCCACCGCCAAGGGGGTGGTGTTCATGCTGCTCGAGGACGAATGGGGGACGATCAACCTGGTCGTGCCGCCGCCTGTCTACGAGCATCACCGGCTGACAGCGCGGACGGCGGCGTTCGTGCGCGCGACGGGAAGGCTGGAGCGGCGCGAGGGGACCACCAACGTCGTGGTGGCACGCCTGGCGGCGCTCGAGCGCCCCGACCTGCCGCGGGCGGAGGTGCGTGAGATCGAGCCCCCGCCCGGCCGCGAGACCGGCCAACCCGGGCGCGAGGTGACGGCGCTCCAGGCGGTGCTTCCGGCCGCGCACAGCTTCGGTCGCAGGCGTTGATTGCAAGATCCCCTGCAAATCGACCCTTCTGTCCGAGGCGCACCCTAGCCTCTCGAACCTATGTTCCCCCAGAGGAGAACAGTCCGGGACCGCGTCCTTGGCGGCGCGGACCTGCTGATCGACTTCCTCACCCTGGGCGAGTACGGGTTGGAGAGCGAGCCGGTGGGAGGTGCCGTCGCATCGAGGGGCGACGGCGACGCGGCCGCTGTCACCCGGCTTGCCCCGGGGTGTGGGGGACGAACGAATCGGCGTGTTTCGGCGGTCGCCGTTCCGCGGCCCCGGACCGCCGCGGCTCTCGCTCGCCCCCGCTAGGCGAGCGGACGTCGCCAGCCGAGGCCCCGGGTTCGCACCCCGGGATCTGCGCTACCCGCTAGCCGCGGTCGACCTCGCCCCGGTCAATCGCCGCGATCATCTCCCGTCCCGTCTCGATCGCTCGCGCGAGCACGTCGGGGTCGAGGTTCTCGGGCACGTCGCCGGGCCAGTGGTAGTTGGGGATGGTGCGGCCCTGCGCGATCAGGGTGAGGGCGCGTCCGCCGCGCGCCGTGAAGACAGTGGCGTCGTAGGTGAGGCCGGCGTTCCGGTCGCTCACGGTCAAGCCGAGCTCGGGGCGCTCGCCCGAGATTCGCTGGGCGAGCGCGAGCAGGCCGGGATCGGCGTCCCACTTCCGCGCGTACCCCTCTCGGCCGAGCGCGCAAAGCGGCGCCGGCGCGCCAACGCCGTCGAAGTTGAGGAAGACCCAGTCGCGGGCGTCGTGGGCGCGGGCGAACGCCTGCGCACCGAGCATGCCCGCCTCCTCGGCGCCGGTGACGAGGAGGACGAGGCGGGTGCTCTCCAGGGGCTCGGACGCGCGCTCGGCCATCAGCAGCGTGGCGACGGCGGCGCCGGATGCGTTGTCGTTGGCGCCGGGGACGTCCTGCCCCCTCGCCTCGCGCTCGACCAGGATCGCGAGGCCGGCGGCGACCGCGAGCCGGGCGACGCGGAGGAGGGCGCGGCCGGCCCGGAGCGGCGAGAGGGCGGCCTCGGCGCCCTGGAGGGCGACGGCGCCGGAGACGGCGATGAGCGCCGGATGCAGATACGGCAGCAGTGCCGGGTGGAACATCAGGCCGCTGCGCGACGTGTCCATGTGGGAGACCAGACAGAGGGTGCGGCGCTCGTCCCCCGCCGGGGGGATCTCGGCGACGAGATTGGCGCTGGGGCGACGCGAGAGGAGGTCGGAGAGGGGTGTGTTGACCAGGCCGCCCTCGAGCGCGGCGAGCGCCGTCGCGGCGGCGGCGATCGAGCCGCGGAGGACGCGCCGGCGGCGGGGCACGAGAGAGGGAAGGAGCGCGAGCGCCAGGAGGACGCCGAGCGGCGCTCCGAAGGTCGAGTACGCGTCGAAGCTCTCGAGCCGGGGATCGAGGCCGGCGGTGGCGAGGTCGTCGCGGAGAACCTGCGCCGCTCGACGCTCGGCGGCGCTGGTCGGCCGGCGGGGCCCGATCTCGGTGGCGAGCGACTCGATCAGGCGCATCGCCTCGGCGGCGGAGGCGCGCCGGGGCATCTCAGCGGTGAGCGACGCTGAGGAGGCGGGAGAGATAGCAGGCGAGCAGGCCGATGACGATCGCGCCGATCACGCTGAAATCCTCGCGCAAACGGGATCCGCCCCGCAAGCGCAGTATGCGGCGCGCGCAGCCGTGCGGGTCGGCCAGGCACGACAAAGGGCCGCCCGGCGGGCGGCCCTGACGTGAAGAACCGGCGGCGACCTACTCTCCCAGGCGGTTGCCCACCAAGTACCATCGGCGCTGAGGGGCTTAACGGCTCTGTTCGGAATGGGAAGAGGTGTTTCCCCCTCGCTAAGTGCCACCGGAAGGCTTGCGAGACCGCCCTCGGCGGAGCTTGAAAACTGCACAGACCGGCCGGGAAAGAAAATATCCGTCAAGCCCTCGACCCATTAGTACCGGTCTGCTCCGCCCATTGCTGGACTTCCACATCCGGCCTATCGACCTGGTGATCTACCAGGGGTCTTACTCCCTCAAGGGGATGGGAGAGCTCATCTCGAGGTCGGCTTCCCGCTTAGATGCCTTCAGCGGTTATCCGATCCGCACGTAGCTAGCCTGCAGTGCCCTTGGCAGGACAACAGATACACCAGAGGTGCGTTCATCCCGGTCCTCTCGTACTAGGGATGACTCCTCTCAACTCTCCAACGCCCATGGAAGATAGGGACCGAACTGTCTCACGACGTTCTGAACCCAGCTCGCGTACCGCTTTAATGGGCGAACAGCCCAACCCTTGGGACCTACTCCAGCCCCAGGATGCGACGAGCCGACATCGAGGTGCCAAACCGGTTCGTCGATGTGGACTCTTGGAACCGATAAGCCTGTTATCCCCGGAGTACCTTTTATCCGTTGAGCGACGGCGCTTCCACTTGCAACCGCCGGATCACTAAGCCCAACTTTCGTTCCTGCTCGACCCGTCGGTCTCGCAGTCAAGCTCCCTTTCTGCCTTTACACTCTTCGCACGATTTCCGACCGTGCTGAGGGAACCTTTGGGCGCCTCCGTTACGCTTTGGGAGGCGACCGCCCCAGTCAAACTGCCCACCTGACACTGTCTGCGCCCCGGATAACGGCGGCGCGTTAGAAGCCCAGAGCACCAAGGGTGGTATCTCAAGGGTGGCTCCCCGGCGACCGAAGCCGCCGGTTCATAGCCTCCCACCTATCCTGAGCGAGATGTCCCAGACTCCAATATCAGGCTGCAGTAAAGGTTCACGGGGTCTTTCCGTCTTTCCATGGGTACTCGGCATCTTCACCGAGACTTTAATTTCACCGAGCCCCTCGTTGAGACAGCGTCCAAGTCGTTACGCCATTCGTGCAGGTCGGAACTTACCCGACAAGGAATTTCGCTAGAACCTTGCTCAGTAGTGTCACTGAACGGACGGCACCCTTCCTTGAGAGGTGCTGTCCCTGCATGTCGCCATGCAGACGGGACCATCTCATCACCCTGTGTCCAGGGTGTTCGGCGTATGGCCTCTGAGGATTCTGATCAGGTCTCGCCTGGGTTTGCGGTGGTTCATCGTTTCCGTGATCTCAGCGATCTCGATCAAGCCAGCACGCGTCAGGTGCTGGCCCTTCCGGCAGAGCTCTAGGCACTGCGCGAACTTGTCGAAGTCGCTCCGCTTGGCCGTCTTGAGCGGATGCCGGCGGAAGAACGGGACGATCACCTCCAGGAGATCGTCGCGCCTCCCCACGATGTAGCGGTAGAGGTCCTCCTTGTGATTGTCGTGGCGTCGGTTGATGCTGACGGCGCCGACGCCGAAGAACCTCTCCAGCTCGTGGAGTGAAGATGCACTACGCGCACCCTGCACGACCACGAAGCTGTGCGCCACCTGGTAGCCGGTCCTGTAGCCCTTCCGGCTCCTCCGGTTCGGTTGCCGGATGAAACCGATTGAGAAGCACCCTTCTCCGTCTACAAAACCGATAACCCAGCCGGTCCTGATCAGCCTTTCCTGCTGGTTTTCCGCACCGACCGGATTGTCACTGCGCACACCCGTGAGGGTACGGCGAGTACCGGTCGGATACTCGGGTTTTCCAGCATATAGCCGAATGCTAAGTGTGACATTACTGCCACACAGGGCAACGAATATCCATCACCTTAGGACCGTTATAGTTACGGCCGCCGTTTACCGGGGCTTAGCTTCAGTGCTTCGCGGCCAAAGCCGCTAACACCTCCGCGTAACCTTCCGGCACCGGGCAGGCGTCAGCCCCTATACGTCGTCTTGCGACTTAGCAGAGGCCTGTGTTTTTGGTAAACAGTCGCTTGGACCTATTCACTGCGGCCCCATCGGGCTCCGCCAGCAAGTGGCTTCACCCTACGGGGGCGCCCCTTATCCCGAAGTTACGGGGCGATTTTGCCGAGTTCCTTAACGAGGGTTAGCTCGCTCACCTCAGTATTCTCTACCTGTCCACCTGTGTCGGTTCTCGGTACGGGCACGAGTGTCCTGCCTAGAGGCTTTTCTCGGAGGCATGGGATCGGGGACTGGCCGGCGGTCAAGCCAGCTGGCATCGCACCTCGCGTAAGCGCCGCGGCGGATTTGCCTGCCGCGACTGGCTACGTGCTTGCC
>OY970203.1:20000-2895190 GCA_963708325.1 uncultured Thermoleophilia bacterium
GAGCTGCGCCGCGAGCTGAAGCGGGCCGGCAAGCAATCCCGGTCCAACGGGCGCGGCAACGGACGCGTGAGCCGGCGCCTCATGTCCCTGCCCGCCCCGCCTGCGCCTCCCGGTTCCGGCCAGCCGCGCCGCCGGCCGCGGTTGAAGAAGCTCCGCATCCTGCTCATCCTCGCCGGCCTGGCGCTGCTGGCGATCGTCTCGACCGTGTTCGGGATGATGATGGCCGTCGCCCAGGATCTGCCGTCGATCCAGAACTATCCCCAGTTCCGCGCCGCCAAGAACTCTCTCGTCACCGACGTCCGCGGACGCACGATCGGGACGCTGACGAGCAACGAGAACCGGATCCTCGTCAACTCCGGCGACATCTCCCAGAACGTCAAGCAGGCCGTCGTGTCGATCGAGGACAACCGCTTCTACGAGCACCACGGCGTCGACTTCAAGGGCGTCGGGCGGGCTCTGCTTCAGGACGTGATCAGCCGCACCGCCGCCCAGGGCGGCTCGACGATCACCGAGCAGTTCGTCAAGAACGCCCTCGAGGCGCAGGGGGACCGCACCGTCTTCGAGAAGCTGCGCGAGGCGGCCCTCGCCTACCACCTCGAGCGCCGCTGGTCCAAGGACAAGATCCTCACCGCATACCTGAACACCGTCTACTTCGGCAACGGCGCCTACGGAGTCGAGGCCGCCGCTCGCACCTACTTCGGCAAGGCCCATCCCGGCTGTGGCCAGGGTGAGGCGCCCAAGTGCGCTTCCCTGCTCACACCCGACCAGGCGGCTCTGCTTGCCGGCGTGATCTCCTCGCCGGCCCAGTACGACCCCAAGGCGCACCCCCAGGCGGCCCTGGAGCGGCGCAACGTGGTGCTCGGGAAGATGAACGAGCAGGGATACCTCCCGGACGTCGACTATGCCGACGCCACCAAGCAGTCGCCGCCGGCCCCCTCGCAGATCGAGCCGCCGGCGGAGGACTCGAAGGCGCCCTACTTCACCTCGTGGCTGCGTCAGCAGGTCGTCGACCTCTACGGGCCCGGCCGCGCCTTCTTCGGCGGTCTGAAGATCCGCAGCACGCTCGACCTCGACCTCCAGGCCGCGACCGAGCAGGCGATCTCCAGCCACCTCTCCGGCATCGCTCCCACGGGCGCCGCCGTCGTGATCGACAACAAGACGGGCGGCGTCCGGGCGTTGGTCGGCGGGTTCGACTTCAGGCACAAGCCCTTCAACCTCGCCACCAACGGGCACAGGCAGCCCGGGTCGGCGTTCAAGCCGTTCACGTTGCTGACGGCGCTCCAGAACGGGGTCTCGCCGAACCAGACCTACACCTCGCAGGTGAAGACGTTCACCGTGCCGCACAGCGGCGGCAAGGAGAAGTTCACGGTCCACAACTACGACGACCTCTATGCCGGCGTCTCCACCCTCGCCCACGCCACCACCGTCTCGGACAACTCCGTCTACGCGGAGGTCGGCCTCGACGTCGGCACGAAGAAGATCGCCAGGACCGCCAGCTCGATGGGCATAGAGACACCGGTCTCGACCAACCCGGCGATGGTCCTGGGCGGGTTGAAGGAGGGCGTCACCCCGCTGGAGATGGCGCACGCCTACTCCACTCTGGCGCACGACGGCGAACGGGTCAGCGGCACGCTCGTCCCGCCCCACGATCCGGGCGGCCCCGTCGCGATCCAGGAGGTGACCGACAAGAGCGACCACCCGGTCAGGGACAGGTTCGGCTTCTCCGGCGACAACAAGATCATCACCAAGCGGGTGATCCCGAAGAGCGTCGTCAACACCGCGATCCCGATCCTGGAGACGGTGGTCAGCGAGGGGACCGGCACGCGCGCCGCCACCGGCGACTCCCCGGAATGGGGCAAGACCGGCACGACGGAGAACAACGGCGACGCCTGGTTCGTCGGCTCGACCAGCCAGATCACCGTCGCCGTCTGGGTCGGGCACGCCGACAGCACGCAGTCGATGGCGTACGACTTCGGCGGCGCCCCGGTGGACGGCGGTACGTACCCGGCCCTGATCTGGCACGACATCGTCACCGCCTACGACAGCATCCAGGCCCAGCGCGGCGCCGCCCGCGACGCGCGCACGGCAACCACCACGACGACTTCGAGCGGCTCGCTGCCGAGCGCGCCGGCGCCGACCACCGCGGCTCCCGCTCCCGCGCCACCCTCCAACGCGCCGCAGCCCGTCCCCACCCCGGCGCCCAGCAACCCGGCACCGGCCGGGCCCCCCGCTCCTCCGCCGCCCTCCGGCGGAGGCGGAGGGGGCACCGGTGGCGCCGGCGGCGCGCCGGGCGGGACCGGCTAGGCATCCCGCGCGGAGCGTTCGCCGTCCGCGGCGAAGCGCCCTCAACAGCGGCTAGGACGTGTCGCTCGCCGTCCGCGACAGTGGCGGCAGCGGTCGCGAGGCGAAGCGGCTGCCCTCGGCGCAATAGCGCCAAGGGCGCTCGACCGCCCGGCTGATCCCGATCCGCGGTCCCGTCACGACCGCCGTGTCGCGCCACACCCCCACCGGAGCCGTGATCCGGAAGGGCGGGGCGTCCAGGCGGGCGCCGTTCATCTCCAGACCGATCGCGAGCGCCTCGGTCAGCTTGCCGGGCCCGGAGCACAGGCCCTCGACGTCGCCGCGCCGCCGCCGCCGGCGCATCGCGTCCAGCCCGGTCACGGGCTCGATCGCGCGTATCAGCACGGCGGCCGCCCGTCCCCCTGGCTCGGCGACGGCGTTCAGCAGACTGTGGATCCCGTAGGAGAGGTAGACGTACGCCCGCCCGGGAGGGCCGAACAGGACCTCGTTGCGGGCCGTCCTGCCGACGTAGGCATGGCAGGCGGGGTCGTCGGCCTCGTAGCTCTCCGTCTCGACTATCACGCCGCCGGCGCCGTCGAAGGCGAGGCCGCAGCCGATCAGGTCACGCGCCACCGCGTGGACGGAGCGCTCGTAGAAGGCGTCGTCCAGAAGCGCCCCGGCGAGCGGGTCGAATCCCGCCGCTGCCGGCGCGCCGCTCATCCGTCCAGCGCGGCCAGCGCCTGCCGGGCCTGGGCGATCTGGTCGGCCAGACGCGGCGCCGCCGTGCCGCCGCTCGAAAGCTTCGAGTCGAGCCAGCTGCTGCGCTCGAGCACCGCGTAGTACTCGTCGTCCAAGGCGGGCGAGAAGCGCTTCAGCTCCTCGACGCGGAGATCGGAGAGCTTGCGACCCTCGTCGAGGGCATGTCGCACCAGGCCGGCGACGATGCCGTGGGCCTCGCGGAACGGGACCCCCTTGCGCACCAGCAGGTCCGCCACGTCGGTGGCGGCGAGGAACTCGTCCGCGGCCGCCTCCGCCAGCCGCTCGCGGTCGAAGCTCAGCCCGGCCACCATCCCGGTCGCCGCCTTCAGGCAGAGCTCGAGCGTGTCGGCGGCGTCGAACAGAACCTCCTTGTCCTCCTGGAGGTCCTTGTTGTAGGTGAGCGGCAGGCCGTGCAGCACGCCCGCCAGCCGGGGCGCCGCGGCGGCCAGCCGCACCGCCTTTGCCCTGATCAGCTCGGCGGCGTCGGGGTTCTTCTTCTGAGGCATGATGCTGGAGCCCGACGCGTAGGCGTCCGCGACCTCGACGAAGCCGAACTCCGCGCTCGAGAAGATCACGACCTCGGCTCCCAGCCGCGAGAGGTGGACTCCGCAGGTGGACGCCGCGGCCAGGAAGTCGAGCACGAAGTCGCGGTTGGAAACGGCGTCGATCGAGTTGCGGCCGACGCGCGCGAAGCCCAGCTCGCGGGCGACCATCTCGCGGTCCACCTCCCAGTTGACCCCGGCCAGGGCGCCGGAGCCCAGCGGCAGCTCGGAGGTCGCCTCGCGCGCGGAGCGCAGCCTGCCGGCGTCACGCTCGAGCATCCAGAAGTAGGCGAGCAGGTGATGGCCGAGGTAGACGGGCTGGGCGCGCTGCAGGTGCGTGTAGCCCGGCATCGGCCAGTCGGCGTGGCGCTCGGCGGCGGCGAGCAGCGCCTCCATCAGGCGGCGGCAGAGAGCGAGCGAGCGAGCACAGGCGTCGCGGACGTAAAGGGCGACGTCCGTGGCGACCTGGTCGTTGCGCGAGCGCGCCGTGTGCAGCTTGCCTCCGACCGGGCCCGCGATCTCGGTCAGGCGCCGCTCGATCGCCATGTGGATGTCCTCGTCGTCCTCGCGGAACTCGAACTCGCCGGCCTCGAGCTCTGCGCCCACCCGCTCCAGGCCGCGCTCGATCTCGCCGAGCTCGTCCTCGCCGAGCACGCCGATCGCCGCCAGCATGCGGGCGTGTGCCCGCGACTGGGCGACGTCGTAGGGCGCCAGGCGTCGATCGAAGCCGATCGAGCTGTTCAGGCGCCGAAACACCGGGTCCTGGGGCTCGCCGAACCGAGACATGGCGGGCAGTGTAGGGGCGCCTGCCCACGCCGCATGGTGGCGCCCGTTCGTTTCGCATCCGACCGAGAGCCGCACCGGCAGCCGACCCGCACGCCGGTCGCGGATAGGCTGCGCCGGTGCGCTTCCTGGTCACAGGCGCGACGGGCAAGGTCGGAAACGCGGTGGCGCGCCGTTTGGCCGAGCGCGGGGACGAGGTCGTCGCCCTGGTGCGCGACGTGGCGGCGGCGCGCCAGGCGCTGCCCGCCGGCATCGAGCTTGTTGCCGGCGACGTCACCGAGGTCGCCTCGATCCAGGCCGCCGCCTCCGGCGCCGACGGGGTCTTCAACTGCATGGGCATCTACGAGCAGTGGGTCGGCGACGACTCGATCTTCGATCGCGTGAACGCCCAGGGGGCGTTGAACGTGGCCGCCTCGGCCCGCCTGGCCGGTGCGCGGCGGGTCGTGCACACGTCGACGATCGACGTCTTTCATGCCGAGCCGGGCGGGACCGTGACCGAGGAGGTCGTCGCCGACTATCCGAAGGGGACCGCGTACGAGCGCTCCAAACAGCACGCCGAGGAGCTGGTGCTCGGCGAGGCATCTGAGGGGATCGAGGTCGTCCTTGTCAACCCCGGCGGGGTCTACGGGCCCGGCCCGTGGGCGGGTGCCGGCCTCGACGCGGCGATCCGGGACGCGATCCGGCGGCGACTTCCCGCCTGCCCGCCGGGCGGGCTCTCGACCGCCTTCGTCGACGACGTCGCCGACGGCCACCTGGCGGCGTTCGAGCGCGGCCGCCCCGGCGAGCGCTACCTGCTCGCGGACGGCTTCGCGACGATTCGGGAGCTCTGCGCCGCCGCCGTCGAGGAGGCGGGCCGGGGCTGGGTGCCCCCGACCCTGCCCCGCGGCGCCGCGAGGGGGCTCGTCGCGCTGGGGGAAGGCGTGTCGAGGCTGATCCGCAGGCCGCCGCTGCTCCCGCGCGGCCAGCTCGACTTCCTGCTGTGGGAGGCGCACGCCGACAGCGCCAAGGCGCAACGCGAGTTGGGCTTCAGCCCGACGCCATGGCGCGAGGGTGTGTCCCGCACGGTGCGGTGGATGGCCCAGGAGGACCGGATCTAGACTGCCGCCAGGCGACCGTCACGCAGATCCGCTTCGTCGCGCACGGGCGCCACTGGGTCGGATCAGCTCCAGGCGCGCTGGCCGACGGCCTCGGCGACGGCGCCGGCGACACGGTCGACCTCGCCCTCGTCCATCGCCGCGAAGAACGGCAGCGCGAGCGAGCTCGCGGCGGCCGCCTCGGCGACCGGGAACTCGCCGCCGCGGTACCCGAACCGCTCGCGGTAGAACGGCTGCAGGTGGATGCACGGCAGATATGCCTTGCTGGCGATGCCGCGCTGCGCGAGGTCCGCGATCGTGGCGTCGCGGTCGGCCCCCTCGGGGAGCCGGACGACGTAGACGAACCAGCTGCGCCGCCCCCCGGCCGGCCGGGGGTCGCACAGGCGCAGCCCCTCGATGCGCGACAGGCGCTCGGCGTACATCTCCGCGATCTCCGCCCGTCGCGCCAGGATCTCGCCGGCGCGCTCGAGCTGGGCCACGCCCAGCGCCGCGGCCACCTCGCCGAGCCGGTAATTGAAGCCGAGGCGCTCGTGCGCGATCTCGCCCATGTCCGCGCCCCGCCCCTGGTTGCGCTCGCTGCGCGCCCGGGTCGCGACGGCGGGGTCTGCGGAAACGAGCATCCCCCCCTCTCCCGTGACGAGCTGCTTGTTCGCGTAGAAGGCGAAGGTGGCCGGGTTTCCGCGCGTCCCGACCAGGCGGCCGTCGCGGTCGCTGGAGCCGAACGACTCGCAGGCGTCCTCGAGCACGCCGAGGCCACGCTGGGCGGCCAGCGCCTCGAACGCCGCCATCTCGGCCGCCGCGCCGAAGACGTGGACCGGCAGCAGGCCGGAGGTTCGATCGCCCACGGCCGCGGCGGCGGCATCCGGGTCGAGATTGAGCGTGTCGTCGTCGACGTCGGCGAACACCGGCGCGGCGCCCTCGTAGAGCAGGCAGTTGGCCGAGGCGACGAAGCTGAACGGGCTCGTCACCACCTCGTCGCCCTCCCCCCATCCGAGCGCGCGCACGCCGAGGTGCAGTGCGGCCGTCCCGCTGGAGACGGCGACCGCGTCGTCGACCCCGAGCCAATCGGCGAACGCCCGCTCGAAGCGCTCCAGCATCGGCCCCAGCGACAGCCTTCCCGAGCGGATCACCTCGAGCACCAGCTCCTCTTCCCGCCCCCCCAAGTCGGGCCCGGCCAGGGGAATCGGCTCAGACCCTGTCATGGGCCATCCCGGCACTGGCCCAGCCAAACCGGACGCGGGAGCGAGCGGTCATCAGGACCGGTTATTCGAGTGATCGCTCGCCGGAGCGGAGGATTTGGCTGGCTTGCTCGCAGCGGAGGATTCAGCCGGTTTGGCTCCTGGCTGGAAGGCATACTCCAGCGAGTCCACGAGCGCCTCCCACGAGGCCTCGATGATGTTCTCCGAGACGCCGATCGAGCCCCAGGAATCGTGGCCGTCGGAGGCGTCGAGCAGCACGCGGGTGACCGCGCCGGTGCCGTGGTGCTCGTCGAGTATCCGCACCTTGTAGTTGACCAGGTCGATGTCAGCCAGGTGGGGGTGGCGGTCGCCGATCGCGTCGCGCAGGGCGCGGTCGAGCGCGTTGACGGGCCCGTTCCCCTCGGCGGTGCGCAGGTAGCGCTCGCCATCGACCCAGATCTTTATGGTCGCCTCCGTCTGCACCCTTCCGTCCTCGCGCTTCTCGGTGACCACGCGGAAGCTCTCCAGGCGGAACAGGGGCTCATACGCGCCGCCCTCGCGTCGCAGCAGCAGCTCGAACGAGGCGTCGGCGGCCTCGTAGTGGTAGCCGCGGTGCTCGCGCTCCTTCAGCGCCTGCAGGGCCCGCTCCGCGGCTTCCTCGTCCAGCTCGATCGCCGCCTGCTCGGCGCGGGTCAGCACCGACTTGCGGCCCGACAGCTCGGAGACCACTACCTCGCGCCGGTTGCCGACCAGCTCCGGCGACATGTGCTCGAACGTGCGGGGGTCGGCGCTCATACCGGCGACGTGCATGCCTCCCTTGTGGGCGAATGCGTTGCGACCGACGTAGGGCTGGTCCGGGTCGGGCGCGGCATTGCACAGCTCGTCGAGGAAGTGCGCCGTCTCGGTCAGCGAGGCGAGCTGCTCGTCGCTCACGCACCGGTAGCCGAGCTTCAGCTGCAGCGCCGGCAGGATCGAGACCAGGTTGGCGTTGCCGCAGCGCTCGCCGTACCCATTGATCGTTCCCTGCACCAGAGTGGCTCCGGCCTCGACCGCGGCCAGCGAATTGGCGACCGCGCACTCGGCGTCGTTGTGCGTGTGGATGCCAACCGCGACGCGATCCCCGACGGCCTCGACGACGGCGGCGGTCGCCTCGCCCACCTGGTGGGGAAGGGAGGAGCCGTTGGTGTCGCACAGCGTCACGTTCTCCGCGCCCGCCTCGGCCGCGGCGGCGAGGCATTCGAGCGCGTAGCCGCGGTCGTCCCGGAAGCCGTCGAAGAAGTGCTCGGCGTCGTAGATCACGCGCTTCCCGGCGGCGCGGCAGAACGCCACCGAGTCGGCGATCATCGCCAGGTTCTCCTCGCGGGACGCCCTCGTCACCTTCTCCAGGTGCAGCGCCCAGGTCTTGCCGACAAGGGTGCATACCGGCGCGAAGGAGTCGACCAGCGCCGCCAGCCCCGGGTCCGCGTCGGCGGCCGCGTCGCGCCGGCGGGTCATCCCGAAGGCGCAGACCGCCGCCTGCTCGAGCCGCTCGGTGGCCAGCAGGCCGAAGAGCTCCACCTCCTTCGGGTTCGAGCCGAGGAACCCCGCCTCGATGAAGTGGACGCCGAGCGCGTCGAGCCGGCGCACGACGCGCAGCTTCTCGGTCGCGGAAAGCGACATGCCCTGGCCCTGCATGCCGTCGCGCAAGGTCGTGTCGTAGAGCTGTACCTGTGTCAAGCCGATGCCTTTCTGCTTCGAGGGAACGGACGGGAGGCCTCTGCGGGCCCTTGCGCGCCGGAGCGCGCTGCCGCGAGCCGCTAGACGGCTGCGGCCGCCGTAATTCGTCCGTTTGCCTCGCAGCGACGATGCATCACTGCGTGACTCTACTGGTCTGCTCGACGATGTCCAGCCATTCGAGGTACTCCTCGGCACGGCCGCAGAGCGCGTCCTCGAACTTCGCCTGGACCACTCGGGTGATCTCGCCGGGCTCGCCCAGCTCGTGGTCGTCGATCGCCCGCACAGGCACGAGCTCGGCGGCCGTCCCGGTCAGGAACACCTCCTCCGCGAGGTAGAGCTCGGCGCGGGCAACGTCGCGCTCCTCGACCGTGTAGCCGAGGTCTCGTGCGATCTGCACCACCGAGGCGCGGCTGATCCCGTCGAGGATCGAGGCCGTGTGGGGCGGAGTGCAGATCACGCCGTCGCGCACCACGAAGATGTTCTCTCCCGAGCCCTCCGAGACGAAGCCGCGCTGGTCGAGCAGGATCGCCTCGTCGTAGCCGGCCTTGGCCGTCTCGGTCTTCGCCAGGATCGAGTTCAGGTACTGGCCCGAGGCCTTGGCATGCGGGATCAGGCTGTCGCCGGAGATCGTGCGCCAGGAGGAGACCTTGGCGCTGATCCCGCGGCGCTTGCCCTCGTCGCCGAGGTAGGAGCCCCACGGCCACACGGCGATGATCACGTCCACCGGGGCGCTCTGCGCGTACAGCCCCATCTCCCCGTAGCCGCGGAACGCGAGCGGGCGGATGTAGCAGCTCGGCAGCGCGTTGCGGCGGATCAGCTCGTGGGTGGCGTTGCGCAGCTCGTCGACCGAGTACGGGATCTCGATGTAGTAGAGGCCCGCCGACTTCTCCAGCCGCTCCAGGTGCTCGCGATGGCGGAAGATCGCGGTGCCACGCTCGGTTTCGTAGGCGCGGATCCCCTCGAACACGCCGGTGCCGTAGTGGAGCCCGTGGCTGAGCACGTGGACCCTGGCGTCGTCCCACGCCACGAGGTCCCCGTTCATCCAGATCAGCTCGGCCTTGTCCACTCCGTCCTCCGCGCGATTCGATTGCCTGCGGGGCGCAAGTATGCCCGATGGCCGGCCGGCCGGCGAGCCGTCAGGACACGCGGACTACCGTCCGAGAGCATCGATCACGGCCGAGGTCATCTCCTCGGTGCCGACCTCGACCTCCTCCGGCAGGTCGGACATCGGCGGACGCTCCGCCTCCACCCAGGCCAGGTCGGGCGTGCGCAGCCCCCGCTCCAGGGCCGCGTCAACCGCTCCCTCGACGGTCTCGGCGTCGGCGGCGCGGCCGAGCCCGTGGCGCAGCAGCATCGCCGCGGAGAGGATCGCGGCCAGCGGGTTCGCCACGCCCTTGCCGGCGATGTCCGGCGCCGAGCCGTGGACCGGCTCGAACAGGCCCGGGGGGCCCGCTCCCAGGCTCGCCGACGGCAGCATGCCCAGCGATCCCGTCAGCATCGCCGCCTCGTCGCTGAGGATGTCGCCGAACATGTTCTCCGTGAGGATCACGTCGAACTGCGCGGGCTGCGCGACGAGCTGCATGGCGGCGTTGTCGACCAGCATGTGCTGCAACTCCACGTCGGCGTACTCGGCCTCGGCCAGCCTGCCGACGGTCTCCCGCCACAGGCGGGACGTCTCCAGCACGTTCGCCTTGTCGACCGAGGTGACGCGAGCGGCGCCGTGGCCCGCGCGCTCGCGCGCGGTCTCGAAGGCGACGCGGGCGATCCGCTCGATCTCCGCCGTCGTGTACTCGCATGTGTCATGGGCGCTCTCGGCGCCACGCCCGCTGTCACCGAAGTAGATGCCGCCGGTCAGCTCGCGGACGACGATCAGATCGGCGTCGCGGATCAGGTGCTCGCGCAGCGGGCTGGCGCCGGAGAGGGCCGCGCTCGGCCGTACCGGCCGCAGGTTGGCGAACAGCTCCAGTCCCTTGCGCAGCCCCAGCAGGCCCTGCTCGGGACGCGGCGCGCCGGGGTCGGTGCTGTCCCACTTCGGCCCCCCCACCGCTCCGAGCAGCACCGCATCGGCCTCGCGGCAGGCGGAGAGCACCTCGTCCGTCAGCGCCGAGCCGTGCGCGTCTATGGAGGCGCCGCCGACCGGATGCTCGGCGAACTCGAAGTCGTCGATCGCCTCGAGCACGCGGCGGGCGGCGGCAACTATCTCCGGGCCCACCCCGTCCCCCGGAAGCAACGCGATCGACGCGCTCATCCGCCTGCGGCTCTGGTGGCGGAGAGGTTCAGGCGCACGTAGTCGAGCGTCAGCGGCCGCATCTGGGACTCCAATACTGCCGTGACGAAGGGCTCGCGAAGCTCCTCCGGCATCCGCTCCAGGTGCGGCCCCAGGCAGACGCTCTCCAGGTAGCCGCGGGCGTCCGCGGGCGCCTCGGGCCGAGGCTCCAGCCAACAGGAGACATCGACGAGGCCGGCCCGCTTCAGGCGAACCTCGGTGTCTTCCGGCGAGGCGAAGTTCCAGGCGTCGTGGACGCCGCGAAGGTAGGCGGCGAAGCGCTCGTCGCCGCTCACCGCGTCCACAGTGCGGATGAACTCGGCGACGTTGCCGATCCCGCCGCACTGCGCCTCCATGCGGCCGCCCGGTCGCATCGCCGCGGCGAGCCGCTCGAAGAGGCGGGCGTGGTCGCGGATCCAGTGAAACGTCGCGCTGGAGAAGATCGCGTCGACCTCGGCGTCGAGGTCCAGCTCGAGCAGATCGCGTACCACCAGCTCCGCCCGCTCGCCGAGCCGTTCGCGGGCCCGCTCGATCATCGCCGGGGACGCATCGACCCCGATCACCCGCCCCCGCGGCAGCCGCTCGAGCAGCAGCGCGGTGACGCGGCCGCTGCCGCAGCCCGCGTCGAGCACGGTCTCGTCGCCGCGCAGGTCGAGGCGGTCGAGCACCTCCCGCCCCCATGCCTCCTGGGGGTCGGCGACGCGGTCATACGTTGCGGCGTCCCAGTCGCGCGGGCGCGCTTCCCCGCTCACAGCGAGGTCGTCACGGGGCCGCGGTCGGCGCGACCCGACCCCTCGAACGCGTCGATGTCGGAGGCGTGCTGGAGGGTCGTGCCGATCTCGTCAAGGCCGTGCAGGAGGCGATGCTTGACGTCTGCGTCGATCTCGAACTCGACCACGCCGCCCGCGTAGTCCACCGTCTGGTCGTCGACGTCGATCCGGGCCTCGCCGGCTTCGCCGATCGCCCTGCAGACGTCCTCGTCGAGGATGACCGGGAGGAGGCCGTTCTTGGTGCAGTTGACATAGAAGATGTCGGCGAACGACGGCCCAACGACCGCCGCAAAGCCGAAGTCCTGCAGCGCCCAGACCGCGTGCTCGCGCGAGGAGCCGCAGCCAAAGTTCCTCCCCGTCAGCAGAATTGGGTTGGGCTCCAGCTCGATCTCCCCCGATCGCATCCAGTCGTAGAAGAGGAACTCGCCGAAGCCGGTCCGCTCGAGCCGCTTCAGGAACTGCTTGGGGATGATCTGGTCCGTGTCCACGTCGGCGCGGTCGAGCACCGTCACGCTCCCCTCCACGACATCGATCGGCCTCACGGGGCCCACTCCCTGATGTCGACGAAACGCCCCTCGATCGCCGCCGCCGCTGCCATTCTGGGGCTGACCAGGTGGGTGCGGCCGCCCTTGCCCTGGCGACCCTCGTAGTTGCGGTTCGAGGTCGAGGCGCAGCGCTCGCCCTCGCCGAGGATGTCTGGGTTCATGCCGAGGCACATCGAGCAGCCCGACGTCCGCCATTCGAAGCCGGCGGCGGCGAACACGTCATCCAAGCCCTCCTCTTCGGCGCGCGCCCTGACCTGCTCCGATCCCGGCACGACCATCGCCCGCACCGAATCGGGAACCCGCCGGCCCTCAATCATCGCCGCCGCCGCGCGGAGGTCCTCGATCCGCGAGTTCACGCAGGAGCCGATGAACACGCGATCGAGGGCGATGTCCCGGATCGGCGTTCCCGGCTTCAGCGCCATGTAGGCGAGCGCCCGCTCGGCGGCCTCGCGATCGGCGGGTGAGTCGATTCGGGCCGGATCGGGAACGGCGTCGGTCACCTCGACCACCTGCGCGGGCTGGGTTCCCCAGGTGACCATCGGGGAGATCTGCGAGGCGTCGATCTCGACCTCGTTGTCGAAGCGCGCGCCTTCGTCGGTGGCGAGCTCGCGCCAGCCCTCGATCGCCGCGGCGAGATCGGCCGGCGCGCCCGGCCGCCCCTCGATGTACTCGAACGTGACCTCGTCGGGCGCGACCATGCCGGCCCGGCCCCCGCCCTCGATCGTCATGTTGCAGACGGTCATCCGCCCCTCCATGGAGAGCTCACGAATCGCCTCGCCGGCGTACTCCACTGCGTACCCGATCATCCCGTGCGTGCCGAGCCGGCCGATCGTGGCGAGGATCAGGTCCTTCGGGGTCACACCCGGGCGCAGCTCGCCCGTGTAGGAGATCCTCATCGTCTTCGGCCGCTTCTGGACCAGGCACTGGGTTGCCAGCACGTGTTCGACCTCCGAGGTGCCGATCCCGAATGCCAGCGCGCCGAAGGCACCGTGCGTTGAGGTGTGGCTGTCGCCGCAGACGATCGTCATCCCGGGCTGGGTGAGCCCCAGCTCCGGCCCGATCACGTGGACGATCCCGCGCCGGTCCGACCCCAGCGAGTAGACCGGGACGCCGAACTCCGCGCAGTTGGCCTCCAGGGCCTCGACCTGCTTGCGCGACATCACGTCGGCGATCAGGTGGGCCGCCGGCGTTCCGTCGGTCGGCACGTTGTGGTCCGCGGTGGCCAGCGTGCGGTCGGGCCTGCGGACGCTGCGCCCCTCGATCCGCAGGCCCTCGAACGCCTGCGCCGAGGTGATCTCGTGGACCAGGTGCAGGTCGATGTAGAGCAGGCTCTCGCGGACCTCGTGGCCCTCCCAGATCTTGTCGAAAAGGGTTCTGTTCATCATCAGCTGCGCCTCAGACCGGCGGCGACGACGGCGAGGAACTCCGCCGGCTCGGCCCCATTGTTCTCGAAATGGTGCGACAGGTCGGCGTCGAAGGTGACGCTGTCGCCGTCGGCGAGCATATGGGCCTCGCCGTCCACCACCAGCGTGACGGCACCCTCGAGGACGACGGCGGTCTCGCGGCTCCCCGGCTCGTGGATCGGCGGGTCGCCGGCGCCCCCGGTCGCGGCGCCGGGGTCGAGCATGTGCAGGGACACGTCGGCGCGCTGGCCGGGCAGCGGCGGGGTCAGCTCCTCGGTGCGGTGGCCCGCGTGGCGGTGACGGCGGCGCCGCTCGCGGCGGGTGAAGACGACGTGCGAGGACTCGTCCAGCCGCAGGAGCTGCGACAGGCTGAGGTCGAGGCCGGAGGCGATCCGCCCCGCCACCGCGAGCGTCGGGCTGGTCGCGCCGCGCTCGACCTGCGACAGCATCGGCGCGCTGACGCCGCTTCGCCCGGCGAGGTCGCGAAGCGAGAGGCCGAGCGCGTCGCGGAGGGCGCGTACCCGTGGGCCGACCTCGGGGTCGGCGCGCTCGGTGCGGTCGAGCTCGCGGGTCTCCACCGGGCGTACGTTATCACGTACGCCCGTATGTCTTGATTACGTCAGGCGCCAGCGATCGCGGCGGCCAGGCTCGGGTTGAACGGCTGCGTCCCCGCGACGAGGTTGGTCGCCGAGAACGAGCTGTTCGCGTGCATGTAGGCGATCTCCTTGCCGAGGTCGCCCACCCCGTTGGACCCGGCCAGAGGGGCGAGCTGGACCGTGCTGAGCACGCCGATCGCCCCTCCGGACGCGTTCATGAAGCCGCTGCCCGAGTCGCCCGGAATCCCCGGCGTCGCCGTGTAGACGTCGTGGCTCCAGCCGCTCGGGGCGTTCTGGACGACCACGCCCTGCTTCGGGCTGAGCTTGGTCACGCCGCCGCGGAGCTCCGAGTTCCCGTAGGTGTACACGGTCGAGCCGGTGGCGCCCCAGCCGCCGACCCCGGTCGGCCCGCCGAATCCGGGCACCGAGGGGTTGACGTTGGCGACATCCGCCGGGTCGAGCCGGACAAGGGCGAGGTCGTTGTAGTCGCACGTGTCGGCGTCGGTCTCGCCGTTCGACTGCATCGTCAGCCACGAGTTGTAGACGAGCGTGCCGGGATGGCCGGCGCCCGTGACGTCCACAGGAGTCCCGATCGGGAGCGAGGCGCTGTCGCAGCCGTTGGTGTCGGTGGCCGCGCCGGTCCCCGAGCAGTGCGCCGCCTGGCCGACGTAGACGTTCGAGCCGTCCTGGAAGACGAAGTTCGACGTGCACTGGGCCCCCTGCGTGAAGGTCTGGACCCCTGGGTGGATCGTCGCCGAGCCCGGCGGCGCCCATGCCGAGGCCGCCGCCGGCGTCAAAGCGCCGATCAGCGCGGCCAGGGCCGCAAGGCCCGCCGCCCGTGTGGCCGTTCGCATTCTCCCGCTACCCCCTTTGTTCCGTTCCGAGCCGCCTCGCACTGCGACCGGCTCCCGCTTTGCGCGCCGAACCCTACCCCAATCCGACGCGTCGGAAACCGCCGCCCGTGCCCTCAGCGCCGCTGGCCGAGCGGGCGAATCAGCACCTCGTTGACGGCGACGTGCGGCGGCTGGGACACGGCGTAGACGATTGCGCGGGCGATGTCATCCGCCTCGAGCACCTTGCCGACCTCCTCCCGCATCTTCTCGGTGGCGTCGACGACCATCGGGTTGGTGTTGTGCCCCTGGAGCTCGGTGTCGACGAAGCCAGGCTCGACGCAGGTGACGCGGACGTTCGAGTGGAGGGCCTCCTGCCGCAGCGCCTCGGAGAATCCGACCACGCCCCACTTGGTCATGTTGTAGACGGCGGTGCCGAGGTTGGCGTGCCGCCCAGCAACCGAGGAGACGTTGACGATGTGCCCGCCGCCGGAGTCCGCCATCAGCGGCAGCGCCGCGTGGGTGCAGTACAGGAGGCCGAGCAGGTTGACCTCGATCATCCGCCGCCACTCCTCGGTGTCGGCGCCGAACACGGGTCCCAGCAGCATCACCCCGGCGTTGTTGACGAGCACGTCGAGGCCGCCGAGCTCCGCCGCCGACTCCTCGACGAACGAGCGGGCGCGGGTCTCGTCGGTGACGTCGACCTCGAGCGCGACCGCTCGCCCCCCGTCGGAGCCGATTCGCTCGGCGAGCTCGTCGATCCTGCCCTTGCGGCGGGCGCCGAGCGCCACCGCCGCCCCCTCGGCGGCGAGGGCCAGCGCTGTCGCCTCGCCGATCCCCGACGAGGCGCCGGTGATCGCCGCAACCTTCCCCTCGAGCGTGCCGGACATGGGGGCGGACTATATGGGAGGCATCTTCAGGCTCTCGTCGAGGCGATCGAGAACCAGCGGTCGCTGCGGGGCTACGGGCCCGGGGTGCGCTCCGTGGCTGCGTCGGCCGTCGCCGCCTCCGCCTCGCGGATCGCGGCGCCCTCCAGCGCGTTGGACAGCGCCCGGATGTAGGCGCGGGCCGACGCCTCGAGGATGTCGGTGGCGACACCCTGGCCGCTCGCAAGGCGCCCGTGTGCGCGCAGCATCACGGTCACCTCGCCGAGCGCGTCCTCGCCGCCCGTCACCGCGGCGACCGTGTACTGGCGCAGCTCGGACTCCACCCCGGTGGCCTGGCGGATCGCTCCGAAGATCGCGTCCACCGGGCCGTCGCCGCCGGCCTCGCCGACCGCCTCCTCGCCGGAGGGCAGCCGCACGGAGACCTTCGCGTGCGGGTCGCGCCGCGACGACGCCTCGACGTCGAACCAGTCGAGCACGTACGACTCGGCGCGCTCGCGCATCTCGTCGGAGACGATCGCCTCGAGGTCGAGGCCCGTCACCTGCTTCTTGCGGTCGGCGATCTCCTTGAATCGCTCGAACGCCTGGTTGAGGGCGTTGCCCTCGACCTTGAAGCCCAGATCCTCCAGCGCCTTGCGCAGGGCGTGACGGCCGGAGTGCTTGCCGAGCACGATCTCGTTCGACTCCAGGCCGACCTCGGTGGCGTCCATGATCTCGTATGTCGTGCGCTCCTTCAGCACGCCGTCCTGGTGGATCCCGGACTCGTGGGCGAAGGCGTTGCGCCCGACGATGGCCTTGTTCGGCTGCACCGCATAGCCGGTGAAGCGCGACACCATCCGGCTGGTGCGGGCGATCTCGCGGGTGTCCACCCCGGTGTCGAGCCCGTGCTCGTCACGGCGGGTGCGCAGCAGCATCACGATCTCCTCCAGCGAGCAGTTGCCGGCCCGCTCGCCGATCCCGTTCACCGCACACTCGACCTGGCGGGCGCCGGCCAGCACCCCCGCGTAGGAATTGGCTACGGCCAGCCCGAGGTCGTCGTGGCAGTGCACCGAGAGGCGCACGTCGCGCAGCTGCGGCACGAGCCGGTAGAGCTCGGCGAAGTAGCGCGCGTACTCCTCAGGGGTCGTGTAGCCGACCGTGTCGGGGATGTTGACCACGGTCGCGCCCGCGGCGACCGCGATCGCGCACACCTCGGCGGTGAACTCGACGTCGGCGCGGGTGGCGTCCATGGGCGAGAACTCGACGTCGTCGCAGTAGGACTTCGCCAGCGCCACGGCGGCTTTCGCCTGGCCCTTGACGTCGTCGCGGGTGGTCTGGAGCTGGTGCTCGATGTGGATGTCGGACGTGGAGATGAAGGTGTGGATCCGCGGCCGGTCGGAGTCGGAGATCGCCCCCCAGGCGGCGTCGATGTCGGCCTTGTGAGTACGGGCCAGGCCGCAGATCACCGGCCCCTCGACGTTCCGGGCGATCTCCCGGACCGCCTCGAAGTCGCCGGGCGAGGTGATCGGAAAGCCGGCCTCGATCACGTCCACGCCGAGGCGGGCGAGCTGCTGGGCGATCTCGACCTTCTCCTGCGTGTTGAGGGAGATCCCCGGGGACTGCTCGCCGTCGCGCAGGGTCGTGTCGAAGATCTCGACGCGATTCTCTTCTGATACGGGGCCGTTCATCGGCCTTTCCTCCTTCTCCTTAGCTTGACGATGACCTTTGGTTTGCGGCTCTCGCGCCGCCCAGCGCTATTCCCCCCGAAGGGGGAGGAGAAGGAGAAGCGCCAGGCTGTCGAGCCGGTGCGTCATCGCTGTCGCCAGATTAGCGGCTCAACGACCTTGCCGCCGCTACGAAACGCTGCTGATCGTCTCGCAGCCGTAGCCGCCGCTGTCGGTGCCGTCGCCGCCGGAGCACGAGTCATTCGGCCCGTTGCTCCCCTGCACCGAGTCGCTCGAGCCCGATCAACCTCACAATTGGGTAATCGCCGGCGCGCCGCCCGGCGACGCGTTCAGGCCGTACTTACTGGGCGACGTGGCCGGTCCAGGACTGCCCGTCCCAGTAGCGCAGTCGCGCCTGTCCCCACGGGTCCGGGTACCAGTCCGCCGGCGTCGGCGGTATCTGCGGGGCGGCAGGCGGGGCGGGAGCCTGCAGAGGCGGCGCGGGCTCCGGCGCAGCCTGCGGCTGCATCTGCTGCAGCGGCGGGGCGGGCTGCGCGCTTTCTGCGGTCGGCTGGGTGGCGGCCGCCTGAGTCGCCGGAGGGGGGCTCGCGAGCGGCTCGCCCGTCGGCGGCGGCAGGTCGGCGGGCGACGACTGGGGGGCCGCCTGGGTCTCCGCGGCCGGCGGCGTCGGCGCCATCTGCGCCGTGGGCGGAGGCCCGCCCGCCGCCGGGGCGATGCCCGCCGGCGTCATCACCGCCTGGGGGATGGCCGGCGCGATCGGGTCGGCGATGCCCTCCGTCTGCCAGACCTTGTTCAGCTCGCTCTGCATGTAGCCGATCCAGAATGGGATCCCGACGAACGCGACCAACACGAACAAGACCAGGGCGATCCAGCCGTTGAGCAGATCCGTCCGTCCGGCCAGCCGCTGGGCGGCCTGGGTCCGCTTGCAGGTGTTGATGATGCTGATGATCGCGGGGACGATGATCAGCGCCCCGAGGGTGACCGCGAGAACCGACGTCCCCGGGCTGTCGCCGAGCTCGTGCGAGCCGCGCGCCCTACCGAGGTCCCGCATCTCCCGGTTTACGAAGTACCACCAGAACGGCACGTAGATGCCGAGGGTGATCACCGCGAAGACGACCGTCCACACGGGGCTGCGGACCCGCGCCCGGGCCGGCCCCGGGCTATAGCGGATCAGTACCTCGGTTGATGCCACGCGGCGCTAGCCGGCCGGCGCCTGAGGCGGGGGCGGCGGGGGCGGCGTCTCCCCGGCGGGCGGCGCCGGCTGCTGCGCCGGAGCCTCACCGACGGTCGCCGTCGGCGCCGGCGCGGGTATGCCCGCCTGCCCGGTCCCGTAGCGCTCCCAGAGCTTGTTCAGGGTGCTCTGGACGTACGGCGGATAGGCGATCGAGATGATCAGGATGAGGATCAGCACGATCCAGCCGTTGACCTTCTCGACTCCGCCCAACTCCTGGGCACGCTGCACCCGCTGGGTGATGAAGCGGTAGACGGAGACGATCGCCGGGACGATGATCAGGGCGCCGAGGGTCACGGCCAGCACCGACATCCCCGGCTGGCTTTCCGCAAGCTCCTGGTCCCCCATGGCCCGGCCATAGTCACGCAGCTCGCGGTTCAGGTAGTAGTACCAAAACCAGTAGTAGATCCCGAGGGTGACGATCGACAGGCCCACGACCCCCCACGGGTTGCGGATCTTTACCGGTGCTCCGTTGGCGTTGACCTCTTCTGCCATGCGAGACTCCTCTCAGCTGGGCGGACGCGGCGCGAGCATAACAGCGCCGACCGCGGTTCCGCCACCGCGCGGCGGCGTCGGTCCCAACGGCCGGCTCAGGGGACGTTCACCGTTGTCTCGCAGTTGCCGGCGATGTCGTTGTCCCCGCTACCACCGTCGCAGTCGTCGGCAATCCCGGAGCCGCCGGAGAGCGCATCGTCGCCGCTGCCGCCGAAGAGCGCGTGCGGGCCGGGGCCCTCGGCGCCGACGAAATCGTCGCCGCTGCCGCCGTAAGTGTTCTCCCCGACGCCGGCGGCGCCACCGTTGCTGTGCACCTCGTCGTCGCCGCTGCCGCCGGCCAGGGTGATGTCATTTCCGGCGCCGCCGCTGATGAAGTCGTCATGGGCTCCGCTCCTGATGGTGTCGCCGCCGCCCCCGCCATACGCGACGTCGTCGCCGCTGCCGAGAGAGATCTCGTCCTTACCGCCCCCGCCGCAGACGAGGTCGTCTCCCCCATAGGTGTTGACGGAGTCGTTGCCCCCACCCGCGACCACCACGTCGCGCCGATCCGTCCCCAGGATGGTGTGGCCGGCGTTGCCGTCCACGATCGTCGCCTTTTGGCCGTTGCAGCGCGGGACGGTGCCGACCGACCCCGCCGGGGTGACCACGATCCACGCACAAAGCGCGCCTGCTGCCGCGACGCCACCCAGTGCTCGCCCTCCAATCGCCACGGATCCCTCCCTCTGCATCGACGCCGACCCCAGCTCTGATTGCCGCTGACGCTAGCCCCGCAGGCGCGCGCCGGTCAACCTCATTATTCGGTAACTACGGCACCAGCACGACCTTGCCGACGTTGCGGCGCTCCTCGATGAAGCGGTGCGCGTCGGCGGCGCGGTCGAACGGGAAGGCCTCGGCGACGACCGGCTTGTAGTGGCCCTTCTCCAGGCCGTCGAGCATGGGCTCGACGGCGCGGTCGATGTCGCCCTCGGTCGTCCACCAGTGGTACATGTTCAGTCCGAAGACGCCCTTGTTCTCATTCATCATCGCCAGGCTCTTCCACCACGGCATCGTCGCCGTCGGCATCCTCGCCAGGCTGCGCAGCGTCGCCCTGAGGTCGCGTTTGCCGGTCCCGGTCTGAACCTCCGACAGCCCGTACATGATCAGGCGGCCGCCGGGCCGCAGCAGCCGGTAGTCCTTGCGAAAAGTGGTGGGGCCGAGGGCATCGAATGCGACGTCGATTCCCTGGCCGCCGGTGATCCGGTTCACCTCCGCCTCGAAATCCAGGGTGCGGTAATCAATCGCGTGGTCCACCCCCTGCTCGCGGATCGCCTCGTGCTTGGAAGCCGACGCAGTGCCGAACACCTCGGCGCCGCGCCGCTTGGCGACCTGCGTGGCGGCGATTCCGACGCCGCCGGCGGCGGCGTGGATCAGCGCCCGCTCGCCCTCGTCGAGGCCGCCCATGATCACGAGCCCGGCCCAGGCCGTGGCGTAGTTGACCGGGAACGCCGCGCCCTGCTCGAAGCTCACCTTCCTCGGCAGCGGCAGCGCCTGGTCGGCGGGGACCGTGACCAGCTCGGCCTGCCCGTTGAACTGCGTTCCTGCCATCACCCGGTCGCCGACCCTCGGCGACGTCACCCCCTCCCCCACAGACTCGACCTCGCCCGCCACCTCGTAGCCGAGCACGCACGGCGCCTTGGGCGCGTCCGGATAGAGGTTGATCCGGGCCAGCGTGTCGGCGAAGTTGATCCCCGCGGCGCGGGTCGCGATTCGCACCTCGCCCGGGCCCACGGGGGGATCGGGCCGCTCCTGGACCCGCATCATCTCCGGCTCCCCGTAGCCGGTCAGGACGACTGCCCGCATGGCGCGGACTCTACCCGCAGCGCTCCGCGTTAGAGGTCCACCGCGCGACCGGCGTAGAAGCCGTTGAGGCGGAGGATCTCCTCCACCACGCTCGCCGGCACGGGCGCATCGGTGGTAAGGGCCAGGACCGCCTGCTCGGGATTGGCCTCGGCGCCGACCGCCGCGGAGACGATGTTGACGCCGTGCTCGCCGAACATCGTCCCGATCCGCCCGATCATCCCGGGCTGGTCCTTGTAGCGGAGCACGACGATGTGGTCTGCGAACGGCAGATAGAAGCGCTCCCCCCAGACCGAGACCAGGTGGGGAGTGCGCCGCAGGCCCACCGCGGTGCCCGCCACCTCGACCGCCTCGTCTCCCGACTGGAGCCGCACGGTGACCAGCTCGGTGAACTCCTCCGAGACGGGATCGCGGGACTCGACCAGGTCGATCCCGCGTTGCTCGGCAAGTGTCGGAGCGTTGACGAGGTTGACGGGCTCCTCGGTGTGCCCGGAGAGGATGCCGACCAGCACGGCGATCCCGAGCAGGCGCGTGTCGTATTCGGCCAGGTGACCGCGGAACTCCGCGCTTACGCCGTCGATCGAGCCGTTTCCGAGGCCCTGGGCCAGCCGGCCCAGCTTCTCGCAGAGGGGGACGAAGGGGGCCAGCGCCTCCATCACCTCCGGCCGCACGGGGACGATGTTGACGGCGTTGGTGACCACGCCGCCGGTCAGCGCGGCGCGCACCTGTTCGGCGGTCACCACCCCCGCGCGATCCTGCGCCTCTGCCGTGGAGGCGCCGAGATGCGGCGTGACGACGACGTCGTCGCGGTCGAACAGCGGGTGCTCGGTGAGCGGTTCGGTCGGAAAGACGTCGAGGGCGGCGCCGGCGACCTTGTCCGACTCCAGCGCCTCGGTGAGCGCTTCGAGGTCGATCAGCTCGCCGCGGGCGCAGTTGACGATGCGCACGCCGTCCTGCATCGCGGCGATCGCCTCCGCGTCTATCCAGTTGACCGTCTCGGGCGTCTTCGGCAGGTGGATGGTGATGAAGTCGGCGCGGCCGTACAGCTCCGCCGTCGTCTCCACGCCCTCCACGCCCATCTCGCGAAAGCGCTCGGCGGCGACGAACTTGTCGTAGGCCACCACCTCCATCTCGAACGCCTGGGCGCGCTTGGCGACGAGCTGTCCGATCCGCCCGAACCCGATCACGCCGAGCGTCTTCCCATACAGCTCGTGGCCGCCCAGCTGCGAGCGCTCCCAGCGGCCGGCCGTCAGCGAGGCGTGGGCGCGGGGGACGTTGCGGCAGAGCGCCAGCAGCATCGCCATCGTGTGCTCGGCGGCGGCGATCGAGTTCGCCTCGGGCGCGTTCGCGACGACGATGCCGCGCTTGGTAGCCGCGTCGACGTCGACGTTGTCGACGCCCGTCCCCGCGCGCCCGATCACCTTCAGGCGCTGGGCGCGCTCGATCAGCTCCGCGGTCAGCCTGGTCTGGGAGCGGATCAGGATCGCGTCGTAGTCGGCGATCCGAGCCGCAAGATCGTTGTCCGCCATCTCCAGGTCGACATCGACGTCGAAGTCGCGGCGCAGAAGGTCGACCGCCGAGTCGGCGATCTTCTCCTTGACCAGGACTCTCTGGCCGTCGTCCGCCACTAGCCGACCGGCTGGGGGGCCGTGCCGGCCTCGGCGAAGACCGCCTGGGCGGCCCCCGCGGCGGCCCCCGGCGCGACGTCCCAACCGGCGTCGCGAAGCGCGGACTCGAGCGCCGTCAACGCGATCACCATGTCGAAGGCGCCGTAGTAGCCGCAGTGGGCGATCCGCACGATCTTGCCCTTGAGGACGCCCTGGCCGCCCGCCGCGGTGACGCCGTAGCGGTCGCGCATCAGCTTCGGCACGGCGGCGCCGTCGATCCCGTCCGGCAGCGCCGCCGCCGTGATCACGTTGGCGTTCGGGTCGTCGGGCCCGAAGCGCTCGAGGCCGAGCGCCTCGATCCCGGCGCGCGCCGAGCGGGCCAGCAGGGCGTGGCGGGCGTACACCCGCGGCAGGCCCTCCTCGGCGATCAGGTCGAGGGCGACGTCGAGCGCACGGAACAGCGTCACCGCAGGGGTGAACGGGCTGTTCGCGGGCGTCTCGCGCTGGCCCGCCGCGGTGGCGGTCCAGTCGAAGTAATAGCGACGACCGGGACTCTCCGCGGCGAGAGCGAGCGCGCGATCCGACGCCGAGGCGAAGCCGAGCCCGGGCGGCGACATCAGCGACTTCTGCGATCCCGACACCACCACGTCCACCCCCCACTCGTCCTGCGGCAGGTCGACGGCGGCGAGGCCCGAGATCGCGTCGACGCAGAGCATCGACCCGGCGGCGGTCACGGCGGCGTTCAGGCCGCGGACGTCGTTCACCACGCCGGTCGAGCTCTCCGACTGGGTGGCGAAGACCGCCCGTGGCGCCCGGCCGAGCCCGTCGAGCAGCTCGCCCAGCGCGGCGGGCTCGACCCGCTCGCCCCAGGGCACGTCGAGGTGGACGACCTCTGCGCCGTAGGCCTCGCACAGCTCCTTCCAGCGCTCGCCGAACTTCCCGCACGAGGCGACGACGACTGCCTCGCCGGGCACCACCAGGTTGGCGACCGCCGACTCCATCGCGCCGGTGCCCGAAGAGGCAAAGCAGAGCACGTCGTGGGACGTCTGGAAGACCGAGCGCAGGCGCTCGAGCACACGCTCGTACACCTCGATGAAGGCGGGCGCCCGGTGGTAGACGATCGGCTCCGCCATCACCTGGCTGACGCGGGGCGGCAGCGGGGTCGGTCCGGCGGTCATCAGGTACTGCTTGACGTAGGGATTCGGCGGCTCGGCCATGGCGCCCCCAAGGTTACGCGCTGACCCGGAGCCGCACGGGAAGGCGGACGCCGGGCCAGTAGGCACGCCTAGAACTCGGTGTCGATCCAGGGCATCATCGCCCTGAGGTCCCTGCCGACCCTCTCCACCTGGTGATCGGCCTGCTCCGCGCGCATGCGCTTGAAGCTCTCCTGGCCGGCGCGGTTCTCGGCGATCCACTCCTTCGCGAACTCGCCCGACTGGATGTCGGCGAGGATCTTCCCCATCGCCTCACGCGCCTCCGGGCCGATCACGCGGCTGCCGCGGGTCATGTCGCCGTACTCGGCCGTGTTCGAGATCGAGTAGCGCATCCCGCTGATCCCCTTCTCGTACATGAGGTCGACGATCAGCTTCAGCTCGTGCAGGCACTCGAAGTAGGCGAGCCGCGGGTCGTAACCGGCCTCCACCAGCGTCTCGAAGCCGGCGCGGACGAGCTCGGTGACGCCCCCGCACAGCACGGACTGCTCGCCGAACAGGTCGGTCTCGGTCTCGTCCTTGAACGTGGTCTCGATCACGCCGGCGCGGGTGCCGCCGATCGCCTTGGCGTAGGCGAGCACGGTGTCGCGGGCGCTGCCGGTCGCGTCCTGGTGGATCGCGATCAGGCAGGGAACGCCCCTGCCCTCCGCGAACTGGCGCCGGACCAGGTGACCGGGGCCCTTCGGAGCGACCATGCCTACGTCGACCCCCGGGGGCGGCGCGATCTGGCCGAAGTGGATCGAGAAGCCGTGGGCGAACATCAGCAGGTTGCCCTCGGCGATCCCGTCGGCGATCTCGGCCTCCCAGATCTCGGCCTGCTTCTCGTCGGGAAGCAGGATCATCACGATGTCACCGCGGCTCGCCGCCTCGGCGATGTCGTGGACCACCAGGCCCTCCTGCTCGGCCTTCTCGCGGCTGGAGGAGTCCGGCCGCAGCCCGACGACGACGTCGACGCCGGAGTCGCGCAGGTTCAGCGCGTGGGCGTGGCCCTGCGACCCGTAGCCCAGGATCGCGACGGTCTTTCCCTCGAGCAGCGAGAGGTCGGCGTCGTCGTCGTAGAGGATCTCGTCGCCGGCCATCGGGCGGGTGATGCTAGTCGATGCGCTCCGGGGCCCGGCTCGCCAGCTCGCGCCGCAGAAGCTTTCCCGAGAGCGTGCGTGGAAGCTCGTCGGCGAACTCGACGTGCTTCGGGACCTTGAAGGGCGCCAGCTCGCCCGCGCAGTGGCGGCGGAGCTCCTCCGGGCTGGCATCGGCGCCGTTGCGGAGCACGATCACCGCGGTCACGGACTCCTGCCACTCGGCGTCGGCGCGCCCGACGACGGCGGCGTCGACCACCTCGGGGTGGCGCAGAAGCACCTCCTCGACCTCGGCCGGCATCACGTTCTCCCCGCCGCTGATGATCACGTCGCCGAGTCGGTCCTCCACGTAGAGGAAGCCCTCGTCGTCGATCCAGCCGAGGTCGCCCGTGTGCAGCCAGCCGTCCTCGTCGGTGCAGCCGGGTGCGACCGTCGGGCCCTGGACGAGGATCTCGTCGTCCTGGATGCGCAGATGGGTCGTCAGCAGAGGACGGCCGGCGGAGCCGAGCTTGCGAACCGCGTCCTCGGGCGCCAGCGTGGTGACCTGGGAGGCGGCCTCGGTGAGGCCGTAGGTCTGGACCACCGTGGCGCCGCGGCCGGTCGCCTCCTCCAGCACCTCCTCGGGGACGGGGCCTCCGCCGACGAGGATCGCCCGCGGCGCCGAGACGGCGGCGCCCGCCTCGAGCAGGCGGCGCAGCGCAGTGGCGACAAGCGACACCAGGGTGATCCCGTCGCCCTCGAGCGACTGCGCGACGCGATCCGTGTCGAAGCCGTCGTGAACGACGGCGCAGGTGCCGTAGACGACGGAGCGCAGGACGATCGAGAGCCCGCTGACGTGGGAGAGCGGCAGGCAGCACAGCCAGCGGTCGTCCGGCCGCACACCGAGGTTGAAGGCGGAGCCGACCGCGCTCCAAAGGTGGTTGCCGTAGGTGAGGCCAACCGGGCGGGGGGCACCGGACGCGCCGCTTGTGAGGATGCGGGAATAGAGCGAGTCGAGGTCGTGCTCGCCGAGCAGCGGCATGTCGGCCTCGTGGCCGGCGGCGTCCTCGGGCGAGGACACGACCAGGACGGCGTCGGCGCGCTCGAGCTCTGCGCGGCGCTCGGCCTCGACGAGGCGGCTGTCGAGCGGGCAGGCAACGGCGCCGAGCTTCATCAGCGCGTGGAGAAGGACGACGTGCTCGACCCCGGCGGGCAGCTCGAGCGCGACCGTGGCGCCTCTGCGGACGCCGCGGGCGGCGAGCCTGCGGGCCGCGACGCTGGCCTCGCGCTCGAGCTCGTCGTAGTCGAGCGAGCGACCCTCGCAGACGAGCGCGGTCCTGTCGGGGCAGGTCTGCGCGCGCTGAGCAAGCCAGTTGTCGAGGTTCATGTCATCGGCCGGCTGGTTATCGTTGCGGGCCCATTCTTGCGACTCGCCGCGCTGACCGGCGCGACGTGCCGAGAAGGAGCCGCGCAGTGCCGCTTCAGCACAAGGACGCCCCACCGGAAGAGCAGCTCTCTGCCCCGATCGAGTGGGAGGCGGAAGGCGACTACCACGACATCCGCTACGAGCGCGCGGAGGCGATCGCCAAGATCACGATCGACCGTCCCGAGGTCCGAAATGCGTTTCGACCCCAGACCCTGGCCGAGCTGCGCGATGCCTTCGGCCGCGCGCGCGATGACACCGAGGTCGGCGCTGTCGTCCTCACCGGAGCCGGCAACGAGGCGTTCTGCTCCGGCGGCGACCAGCGGATCCGCGGGGACGACGGCTACATCGGCGACGACGAGATCGCCCGCCAGGGGATCGGGCGGCTGGACGTCGGCGACCTCCACGTGCAGATCCGCAGGCTGCCGAAGCCGGTGGTGGCGATGGTCGCGGGCTACGCCGTCGGCGGCGGCCACATCCTCCACCTCGTCTGCGACCTCACGATCGCGGCGGACAATGCCCGCTTCGGCCAGACCGGGCCGCGGGTGGGCAGCTTCGACGGTGGCTTCGGGGCCGGCCTGCTGGCCCGCACGATCGGGGTCAAGCGCGCCAAGGAGGTGTGGTTCCTCTGTCGGCTTTACTCGGCCGCCGAGGCCCTCGACATGGGCCTGGTCAACAGCGTCGTCCCGGTCGCGGAGCTGGAGCGCGAGACCGTGCGCTGGTGCCGCGAGATGACGGTGCTGTCGCCCCTTTCGCTGCGACTTCTGAAGGCGAGCTTCAACGCCGCCGAGGATGGGCTGACGGGATTGCAGCAGCTCTCACACGACGCGACCCTGCTGTTCTACATGACGGAGGAGGGCCAGGAGGGCCGCGATGCCTACGTCGAGGGCCGCGAGCCCGACTTCTCGAAGTTCCCAAAACGGCCCTAGAGTCACCCGCCGCCCCCGGACGCGGGAGCGAGCGAGCGGGGCTCCCGGTGATGTGAGCGCGAGCGAGCGAAAGCAGAGGAGGCGGCGGAGTTGATCTGGGTCATGGCCGCGCGGCCGCGGACGCTGCCGGCCGCGATCGCACCGGTGCTCGTCGGCACCGCCGCCGCCGTGGCGCAGGCCGACCGGATCCGCGTCGGCGCCTTCGTCGCGGCGCTCGTCGGCAGCGTCTTCATCCAGATCGGCACCAACCTTGCTAACGACTACTCCGACGCGCGCCGCGGAGCCGACACCGTCGACCGCCTTGGGCCCGTGCGGGTGACCTCCTCGGGGATGATCGCTCCCCGCCGCGTGCTCGCCGCCACCTGGATCGCCTTCGCCGTCGCGGTCGCCGCCGGCGCCTACCTGGCCGCCGTCGCCGGACCGGTGATCCTGATCGTGGGCGCCGCCTCGATCGCCGCCGGCGTCCTCTACACCGGCGGGCCGCGCCCGTACGGTTACGAGGGGCTGGGCGAGCTGTTCGTCTTCCTCTTCTTCGGCCTTGTCGCCGTCAACGGCTCCTACTACGTCCAGCTCGAGCACCTCGACTGGCTGCCCTTCGCCCTCTCGGTGCCGGTCGGCTTCCTGGCGACCGCGATCCTCGTGGTCAACAACGTCCGCGATCTCGAAACCGATCGCCGTGCCGGCAAGATGACGCTCGCCGTGCGCCTCGGCCGCAAGCGGACGCGCGACCTCTACGTCGGCCTCGTTCTGTCCGCCTTCGCGCTCCTCCCCGTCGCGCTCCTGGTCGGAGGCGGCTCGGCCTGGGCGCTGCTCGGCCTGCTCGCCCTGCCGCTGGCACCGCTTCGCGCGGTCCGATCCCGAAGCGACGGCCCCTCGCTGAACGCCGCCCTGGCCGCCACCGGGAAGACCCTGGCGGCCTTCAGCCTCCTCGCCGCCGCCGGGCTGCTGATCTAGCCCGATGGCGGATCGCAGCTGACCGATGGCGATCTCGCGCCTGGAGGCGATCCCCTACTGGCTCGGCTTCCGTGAGCCGTACGTGACGGCGCGCGGCCGGCTCGACCGCCGCGAGCTGATCCTGGTCAGGCTCCGCAGCGCCGACGGGACGGAGGGGCTGGGCGAGGCGGCGCCGCTGGCGCTCCGCGGAGGCCCGGGCATGGAGGCGATCGTCAGCGATCTGGAGGATCGCTGCCGCCCGGCGCTGGCGCCGTTCGACCCCGAGCGCGATGCGGTCGCGGACGCGCTCGCCGCCTGCGGCGAGGCGGGCGCGGGGCCGCAGGCGCTCGCCGCCGTGGACATCGCCCTTCACGACCTCGTCGGCAAGGCGGTCGGGCGCCCTGTCTGGGATCTGCTCGGCGCCGGTTCGGCGCGGCCCGTGACATGCAACGCGACGCTCTCCGCGGGCGACCCTGCGGACGTCGCCGCGGCCGCCGCCCGCTGGGCGGAGCGCGGCTTCGCCACCTTCAAGCTGAAGCTCGGCGCCCGCGAAGACGACGCGCGCCAGGTGGCGGCGATCCGCGAGGCGACCGACCCGCTTGCGCGGCTGCGCGTCGACGCCAACGGCGCCTGGAGCGTCGAGGAGGCGGTGCGGGCGCTGGAGCAGATCGAGCGCTTCGACATCGAGCTGGCGGAGCAGCCTGTGGCCACCCTCGAGGAGCTTGCGAACCTGCGCGAGCGCGCGCCGGTGCGGGTCGCCGCCGACGAGAGCGTCGTCTCCGCCGACGACGCGCGGCGGGCGGCGAGGCTCGGCGCCTGCGATCTCGCCACGGCGAAGCTCGCCAAGTGCGGCGGGATCCTCGGCGCGCTCGCGGTGGCCGACCACCTCCCGGTCTATCTGTCGAGCGCGCTCGACGGGCCGATCGGCATCGCCGCCGCCGCCCACGCCGCCCAGGCGCTGCCGCGGGACGGCGCGGCCGCCGGCCTTGCCCACGGCCTCGCCACCGCCGAGCTGTTCGACGGCACGATCGCGGCGGCGCATGCGGAGCTGGAGGGCCCGCTGCTGCGGGTACCGGACGCGCCCGGGCTGGGCGTGGAGATCGACGAGTCGGAGCTGCGCCGCCGGCGGCTGTGAGACCGCCGCCGGGGGGCGCTCGCACTACCCTCGTGGCAGTGGACCCCACCAACCGCAACACGGCGCTCGCCTCGGCGATGGTGGAGGAGCTGGCGCGCTGCGGCGTCCGCCGGGCCGTCGTCGCCCCCGGATCGCGCTCCACCCCCCTGGCGCTGGCGCTCTGGCGGCAGCCCGCGATCGAGGTCTCCGTGGTGGTCGACGAGCGCTGCGCCGGCTTTCTCGCGCTGGGCGCGGCGCAGGCCTCGGAGATCCCGGTGGCCGTGCTCTGCACCTCGGGATCGGCGGCCGCCAACCTGCACCCCGCGGTGGTCGAGGCCGACGAGTCGGCCGTGCCGCTGATCGTGCTCACCGCCGACAGGCCGCCGGAGCTGCGCGGGATCGGCGCCGGACAGACGATCGACCAGATCAAGCTGTACGGATCCGCTGTGCGCTGGTTCTGCGAGGTCGGTACCCACGATGCCGACGACGAGGGGCTGCTGCACCACCGCTCGGTCGCCTGCCGTGCCTACGCGACGGCCCGCGGAGAGCCCAGACCGGGGCCGGTCCACCTCAACGTCGCATGGCGCGATCCCCTTGCGCCCGTCGATGTCGACGGCGACGTCAAAGCCGAAGCGTCCCTGGCCCTCGAGGGTCGCGGTGACAGGCCGCTGACGGCGGTGGCCGGCGCGGTCGCCCAGCCCGAGCCCGCCCTGCTTGACGAGCTTGCCGAGCGGCTCGCCGGCAGCGAGCGCGGATTGATCCTGGCCGGCCGCCAGGCCGATCCGGCGCTCGCCCCGGCGCTGGTCGCGCTCGCAGAGGCGGCCGGCTACCCGATCCTCGCCGAGCCCACCTCCCAGGTCCGCTGCGGGCCGCACGACCGGGAGATGGTCGTGTGGGCCTACGACGCGATCGCCCAGCTCGCCCCGGAGCGCCTCGCGCCGGAGCTGGTGGTGCGCTTCGGGGAGATGCCGACCAGCAAGGCGCTGCGCCGCTGGATCGCCGCGATCGAGGGACTGCGCCAGGTCGTCGTCGACCCCGCCGCGGGCTGGAACGAGCCGAGCCGCCGTGCCGAGACGATCGTGCGTGCGAGCCCCGGCGCCGTCGCCACGGGCCTTGCGCAGCGGCTCGGATCACGCCGCGGCGACTGGAGCGGCGCCTGGCTGGCGGCGTCCGCCGCCGCAGCCGACTCGATCCGCTCCCGGCTCGCGGAGATCGGCGAGCTCACCGAGCCGGGCCTGCACCATGCCCTCGCCGGCGCCTATGCCGACGGCGACCTGGCCTACACGGCGTCGAGCATGCCGATCCGCGACCAGGAGGCGTTCCTGCCCGCGGTCGCCACCGACGTGCGCTTCCTCTGCAACCGAGGGGCCAACGGGATCGACGGCCTGGTCTCCTCGGCGGTCGGCGCCGCGGTGGCGAGCGGTCGCCCCACCACCCTCGTGCTCGGCGACCTCGCCCTCCACCACGACATGAACGGCCTGGCGGGATTGCGCGAGGCCGCGGCGCCGGTGAGGATCCTCGTCCTCGACAACGGCGGCGGCGGGATATTCGACTTTCTCCCTCAGGCGGAGGCGATGGCGGCCGACGAGTACGAGGCGCTGATGAAGACTCCGGTGAAGCTCGACCTCGCCGGCGTGGCCTCTCTATTCGGCATCGAGCATCGCCGCATCGCCTCACCGGACGAGCTCGGCGAGGCGCTCGACCCCGGCACCGGCCTGATCGAGGCGCCGGTCGACCGCGCCCGCAACGTCCGTCTGCACCGCGAGCTGGCGGAAGCCGCCGCAGCGGCCGCCGAGCAGGCCCTCAGCCGGGCCTGACGTTCAGCCCGCCAGCAGCGGCAGCAGCGCTCCGAGCTTGATCTCGGTCTCGGCCAGCTCCGCGGCCGGCTCCGAGCCCGCGACGATGCCCGCCCCGGCATAGAGCGACGCCGTGCGGTCGCGCAGCAGCGCGCTCCGCAGGGCGACGCACAGCTCGCCGTCCTCGGCGGCGTCCATCCAGCCCACCGGCCCCGCGTACCAGCCGCGGTCCATGCGCTCCAGCTCCGAGATCGCCGCGGCGGCGGCCGGCGACGGCTCGCCGCCTACGGCCGGGGTCGGATGCAGAATGCCGGCCAGGTCCACGGCCGATCGCGGATCGGCGAGCTGGGCGCGTATCGGCGTCGCCAGGTGCTGGATGTTGGCCACCTTGACGATCCCGGGCTCGCGCGCGGCGTCCACCCACACGCAATGCGGCCGAAGCGTGCGCTCGATCCGCCGCGACACGATCCGCTGCTCGGCGCGGTCCTTCTCGCTGCGCAGGAGCTGCTCGGCGAGGTGGTCGTCCACGGCGGGATCGGCGCTGCGCCGCGTCGACCCCGCCAGGGCCACCGTCGCCGCCACCGGGCCCCTGCGGCGCACGAGCAGCTCCGGGCTGGCGCCGACGAACGCGGCCTCCGGGGTGCCGCAGCAGAAGCAGAAGCACGAGGGGAACAGCTCGCGCAGGGCGCCGTGCACGGCGGCTGGGTCGTGCGCCGTGGGCGCCTCCACCGACACCTGCCGCGCGAGCACCACCTTCGCCAGCTCGCCGGCGGCGATCCTCTCGGTGACCGCTTCGACGGCGTCCTCGTACTCGCCGGGAGGCCTCGCGCTGCGGACCTCGACGCGCCCGATCGGGGCGGGATCGATCAGCGGCAGGTCGGGTGAGCGCAGCCCGCGCAGCCTGGACTCGAGCCCTGCGAGCGCGGCCTCGGGGTCGATGCCCGAGCGGACGACTGCCGCAACGGTGACGTAGGAGGCTCCGTCGAGGCGGGCGATCGACAGTTCGGGCAGCACCAGCAGGGCCGGCGGGAAGGAGGACCATTGCGGCGAGCCGGCCCCCCCGGGGTCGAACGCGAAGCCCCCGAGCCACACCGGGCCGGCCCCGGCGGGCAGACCGGCTGGCTCGGCCGCCAGCCGGTCGCGGGTCACCTCGGCGCAGGCGACCGCCACCTCGGTGAAGCGCTCGCCGCCGCGCGAGACCACCTCGTGGGCGCTTCCCAGGCCGGCGAGCGCGAAGCCTCCGCGCTCGGGCTGCTCCCAGCAGAACCAGCGGTCATCGGCGCGGCGCGAGGCGAAGGCGATCGCCGCGGGGTCGCAGTCGCCGGCCTCGACCGTGGCGCTGGCTAGGGTGGCGCCGTCGCGGCCGGCGGCCTCGGTGAGCAGGGGCGCGATCGCTCCCAGCGCCTCCGCGGTTGCGCCGGCGGCGATCAGCTGTCCGGCCTGCTGCGGGCGATCGCGATCTCGCCCGTGCGCACCATCTCGACCAGACCGTGCGGTCGGATCATCCGCTCGAATGCCTCGATCTTGTCCGCCGAGCCCGTCACCTCGATCGTCATCGTGCGACGTGAGACGTCGACGATCGTCGCCCGGAAGATCTCCGCGAACTGCATCAGTTCGGCGCGACTCTCGATCTCGGCGTTGACCTTGAACAGCGCCATCTCCCGGGCGATCGTCGCCTCGGGCTCCATGTCGCGGATCTTGATCACGTTGACCAGCTTGTGGAGCTGCTTGGTCACCTGGTCGATCGGGTGGAGAGCCCCGTCGAGGGTCAGCGTGACCCGGGAGACGTTGGGGTCGTCGGTGGGGCCGACCGCGAGCGTGTCGATGTTGAAGCCGCGCCTGCTGAACAGGCCGGCGATCCGCGCCAGCACCCCGGGCCGGTTCTCGACCATGATCGAGAGGATGTGCTTGCGGCCGGTGAGCTGGCCGGCGACCTCGAGGTCCTCGAGCCTGACCAGCTCCGGCGTGCCGGGCTCACCCATCGCTCAGCCCACCATGTCGCGCGCGGCGGCGCCGGCCGGGATCATCGGGTAGCAGTTCTCCTCCTTGGTCACCTGCACGTCGAGCAGGACGGGGCCGTCGTCGGCGAGGGCCTCGGCCATCGCATCGTCCACCTCGTCGCGATGCGTCGCCCGCATCCCCTTCATCCCGAATGCCTCGGCGAGCTTCACCCAGTCCGGGCTCGGCCCCATCTCGACCGACTTGTAGCGGCCGTCCCAGAACAGCTCCTGCCACTGGCGAACCATGCCCATGTAGCCGTTGTTCATGAGGAAGACCTTCACCGGGATCTCGTGGTTGACGGCGGTTGCGAACTCCTGGCAGACCATCACCAGGCTGCCGTCGCCGGCGAGGCAGACGACCGTGTCGTCGGGGCGCGCCACCTTTGCGCCGATCGCCGCCGGCAGGCCGAAGCCCATCGTCCCCAGGCCGCCCGAGTTGATCCATCGCCGCGGCTGGGAGAAGTGGTAGTACTGGGCGCACCACATCTGGTGCTGGCCGACGTCGGACGTGATGATCGCGTCACCACCGGTGGCCCGGTACATCGCCTCGATCATGTACTGCGGCTTGATCTCGCTCTCGTCGCCCGGCTCGTAGCCGAGCGGGTACTGCGCCCTCCACTCCTCGATCCGGTCCCACCACTCGTCGAGGCGGGCGGGGTCGGCCTGGGCGGCGCGGTACTCCCGGGTCAGCTTCGGCAGCACCTGCTTGGCGTCGCCGACGATCGGGATGTGGGCGGGGACGTTCTTGGAGATCTCGGCCGGATCGACGTCGATGTGGATGAACTTGGCGCGGGGCGCGAACTCCGAGAGCTTGCCGGTGATGCGGTCGTCGAAGCGGGCCCCGATCGCCACGATCAGGTCGGCGTTGTCCATCGTGTAGTTCGCCGCGCGGGTGCCGTGCATGCCGAGCATGCCCAGCCACTGCTCGTGCGGCGCCGGGAAGCCGCCGAGGCCCATCACCGTGCAGGTCACGGGCAGGCGGTCCGAGAGGCAAAGCTCGCGCAGCTCCTCGGCCGCGTTGGCGTTGATCACGCCTCCACCCGCGTATATCACCGGCCGGCGCGCGTTGGCCAGCGCCTTCGCTGCCAGCCGGATCTGCTTGATGTTGCCCTCGGTCGAGGGCTTGTAGCCCGGCAGCTCGGGTGAGCCCGTGCTCGGCTCGTAGTCGATCTCGGCGCGGGAGAGGTCCTGCGGCACGTCCACCAGCACCGGCCCGGGGCGGCCCGTCGAGGCGATGTGGAACGCCTTGTGCACGTACTCGGGGATCTGGCGCGGGTCGGTGACCATGAAAGAGTGCTTGACGATCGGCATCGTGATCCCGCTGACGTCGGCCTCCTGGAAGCCGTCGGTGCCGATCAGCTCGGTGCGCACCTGGCCGGTGACGAACACCGTCGGCACCGAGTCCATGATCGCGTCGGCGATCGCCGTGACCAGGTTCGTCGCCCCGGGCCCGGACGTGGCCAGCGCCACTCCCACCCTGCCCGACGCCTTGGCATAGCCCTCCGCGGCGTGGCCGGCCCCCTGCTCGTGGCGGGCCTGGATGTGGGTGATGTCGGCGTCGTAGAGAGCGTCGTACGTGGGCAGGTTGGCGCCGCCGGGGATGCCGAAGACGTGCTCGACGCCCTCGGCCTTGAGCGATTCCATCAGTGCGTCGGCGGCTCTCACGGGCCGCCGATGGTAGCAGCGGGCCTCAGGCGTCCCAGCAGGGATTTTCTCGGCGCCGCGGCGCCCGAATAAGATCCGCCGCCGAATGCCGGGCAGAGATTGGCTTCGAGACCGGGTCCGCACCGTTCCGGACCGGCACGGGGGGCGTCGCACGGTCGCCGCGGTGGCGCTGATCATGGTCGCCGGCTTCGGCCTGCGCGTCTACTACGCCAAGTACGAGATCGACAAGCCGCTGCCCGACTCGGTCGGCTACACCAAGATCGCCGCCAGCCTCTACGAGGACGGCCACTACGGGCCGCCCGACCTCGAGCGGCGCAACACGTACTCGCCCGGAGCGCCGCTGTTCGCCGCGGCTGTCTATTACGCCACCGGCGGCGTCAAGCCGCTGCTGGTGCGCCTCCTGATCGCCGCGCTCGGGGCGCTGACGATCGTGCTCGCCTATCTGATCGGACGACGCCTCGCCGGGCCCGCCGCCGGGGTGGTGGCGGCCGTTCCCGTCGCGATCTACCCGGCGCTGCTGATCTACCACGGGATGCTGATGACCGAGCCGCTGGGAGCGTTCACGCTGGCGGCCGCGGTGCTGTCGTTCATGTGGGCATCGGACCGCTCGCGGGCGTGGGTGTGGGCCCTCCCGGGCCTGATGCTCGGGCTCACCGCTCTGATCCGCCCCGAGTACGTGCTGCTCGGGCTCGCCTTCGCCGTGCTGGCGCTCTTCCGCGGCCGCCGCCAGCGCCGCTGGACGCCCGGCCTCGCCGCCGCGGCGGTGCTGCTGGCGGCCTTCGCGCTGCCGATCGTCCCCTGGACGGTCCGCAATCTCGTCGCGCTCGATCGCTTCGTGCCGATCTCCACCGGCGGCGGCCAGGCCCTTTACATCGGCCAGTACCTGAAGGGATACGAGGGCAGCGGTGACAGCACGGTCCACAGCAACGTCCTCGCCGACCTGGAGCGACGCCACCCGGACCTCGAGCGCCGGACGCGCGCCGCCTTCCCCCGCTTCCCGAAGGAGCGTCAGATCATCCTCGGCCAGGCGCTCGAGGTGATCTCCAAGCAGCGCTACCCGGACCTGCCGTCGGACTCGGGGCTGCAGAGGCTGGGGCGCACGGAGCTGGTCGACAACGTCACCGACCGGCCGCTGGAGTGGACCGGGGTGACGCTCAGAAAGGTCTGGGGGATGTGGAAGCAGGGGTTCAGCTCGGGCAAGCACCCGACGATGAGCCGGCCCTGGTGGATCGTCTTTCACGCAGCCTTCGTGCTTCTCGGCCTCGGCGGGCTCGTCCTTGTCGCGCTGCGCCGCCGCTGGGAGGCGTGGGCCCTGGGCATCCCGATCGTCGGCATCACGGCGGTGGGAGCGATCTTTCTGTCCTCGCCGCGCCGGGTGATGGTGCTAATCCCGCTGCTCGGAGCGCTGGCGGGGGTGGCCGCGGTCTCCGCCTGGCGCGCCTGGCGCCCGGCCGGTGTCAGCGGCGCCTGAGGGTCCCGCGGCGCGGGACGGACGCGCGCGGCCGCGGCGGCCGCACCGGACCGTGGTGGCGCTCGCCGTCATCGCCGCGGTCGCGGTCGGTCTGCGCGGCTGGACCGCGGTCGCCGGGGTCGACGCCCCGCCTCCGGACGCCGAGCGCTACGCCCAGATCTCGCGCTTTCTCTACGAGCGTGGCCGCTTCCCCGGCGTCGGCGAGCTGCCGCCGCATCCGGGCCCCTCCGCGCACCTGAAGCCGAGCGACTACGCTCCGGGGCCGTCGCTTGTCTTCGCCGGCGTCTACTACGCGACCGGCGGCGTGCACCCGACGGCGGCGAGGCTGCTCGCGACGCTGCTCGGCGCGGCCACCGCGCTGGTCGCCTACGCGCTCGGGCGCCGCCTCGGCGGCACCGCGGCCGGCCTGACGGCCGCCGCCGTGGTCGCCGTGGACCCGGTGCTCGTCGCCTACGGCGGCCTGGAGATGACCGAGCCCTTCGCCGCCCTGACCCTGAGCGCCGCCGCCCTGTGCTTCCTGCGGGCGCGCGACCGCGACGACATCTGGATGTGGCTGGCCACCGGCGCCCTGCTCGGGGCGACGACGCTGTTTCGGCCCGAATACCTGCTGGTCGGCCTCGCCCTGGCGGTCCTGGCCGGGTTCGTCGCCGGCCGCGGCGCGGGCACCCGCCGCGGTCTCGCCGCGAGCGCGGTCTGCGCCTGCGGGCTGGCCGCCGTCGTGGCCCCCTGGACGCTTCGCAACCTGGTCGTCCTCGACCGCTTCGTCCCGGTCACCACCGGCGGCGGCAAGTCGCTGTTCATCGGCACCTATCTGCCGGGCGACGGCGGTGGCGCCGGCACCAAGCGCCAGCTGGCCGACCGCTACGGCCGGGCCGGCCGGCGGCCCGACTTCGCCGCCCTGCTCGATCGCGTCGCCGCGCGCTACCCCGGTCGCTCCCGCGACGCCGCCCTGACGAGCGCCGGCCTTCACAACCTGCGCCGCTATGCGAGCGACGATCCGCTCGGCTACGCGGCGATGTTCGCCCGCAAGGCCTGGATCGTGTGGAGGACGGGTGCCTCTCCCGGCGGCCCCGGATTCATGCGCGCGCCGCCGTTCGTGGTCCTGCACCTGGCGCTCGTCGCGCTCGCCCTCGACGGGCTCGTCCTGCTCGCCCGGCGGCGTCGCCTCGAGGCCGTGCTGCTGGGCATCGTGGTCGCGCTCGCCACCCTGATCGGGGTACTGCTGATCGCCAGCCCGCGGCGGACACTGGTGCCGCTGCCGCTGCTCGCCGCGCTCGCCGGGACGGCGGTGACGGCGCTCGTCGCCGCGGTGCGGAGCGGCAAGCCCTAGCTAGACGGAGGCGAAGTCGCCGGTGCCGGCCTGCTCGGGCTCGGCCTCGTCGTCGGAGACGCGGTGGCCCTTGCCGGCCGCCCAGGTGATGCTGGGGTTGATCACCCGCGCGATCGCGCGGTCCTTGTGGCGCTCGATCGTGTGGAGCATCGACTCGACCAGCTCCTCGCCGAGGTAGGTGGGCTCGAGGCCGAGGTCGAGAAGGTGCGTGTTGACCGCGTTGTAGTAGTGCTCTTCCTTCTCGATCCGCGGGTTCGGGTAGTGGCGGATCTCGACGTCGTAGCCGAGCTCGCCCCCGGCCTTGCGGACGAGCTGGGCGAGCTCCTCGACGGAGAACTGCTCGGTGAACTGGTTGAACACGCGCATCTCGCCGCGCTCCGCCGGGTTGTTGACCGCAAGCTCCACGCAGTTCAGCGTGTCGCGGATGTTGAGCGTGCCGCGCGTCTGGCCGCCCTTGCCGTAGACGGTCAGCGGGTGGCCGATCACGGCCTGCACGCAGAAGCGGTTGAGCGCGGTTCCGAAGACCTCGTCGTAGTCGAAGCGGGTGCAGAGGCGCTCGTCGAGCGCGGTCTCGTCCGTCTCGATCCCGTAGACGAAGCCCTGGTTGAGGTCGGTGGCGCGAATGCCCCAGACGCGGCAGGCGAAGTGGATGTTGTGCGAGTCGTGCACCTTCGACAGGTGGTAGAAGGAGTGCGGCAGCTTGGGGAACGGCAGCAGGTCCTTGCGGCCCTTGTGCTCGATCTCGAGGTAGCCCTCCTCGATGTCGATGTTCGGCGTCCCGTACTCGCCCATCGTGCCGAGCTTGACCAGGTGGCAGTCGGGCACGTGCTCGTGGATCGAGAACAGCAGGTTGAGGTTGCCGACGACGTTCGTGAACTGCGTCTCCACGGCGTGGCGGCGGGAGATCATCGAGTAGGGCGCCGAGGCCTGCTCGCCGTAGTGGACGACGGCCTCCGGCTGCACCTCGCGAATCACGTTGTCGAGGAACTCGCCGTCCTCGACGCCGCCCACGAACGCCTCGATCGGCTGCTTGCCGGAGAGCTCGGCCCAGGCGTCGAGCCGCTCCCGCAGCGGACGGATCGGGGTGAGCGAGTCCGATGACAGCTCGTGATGCCAGCGGCGACGGGCGAAGTTGTCGACGACCGATACCTCGTGGCCGCGTGCGGAGAACCGCATCGCGGTCGGCCATCCCAGGTAACCGTCGCCACCCAGGATCAGGATGCGCATGACCGCGGCAGGGTAGCGAACGGGGCGGGCGGGTAGCGCCGCCGGCCACGCGTCCGGCTCGCGGCTGGTGTCTAAGATTCCGCCGCGTGACTCCCGGCGCCCTCGCCGCCCCCCTGGTGCGGCGCGCACGCACGCTGCCCTCCAGACACGGCGGACCGGTCGTGCTGTCGCTGCTGTGCGTCGTGATCGCGATCGGCTTCGGCCTTCGGGTGGACTTCGCCAAGTACCACATCGACCGCCCCACGCCCGACTCGCTCGGCTACGGCCGCATCGCCGAGAGCCTGTACGAGAAGCAGCGCTTCGGCCAGCGCGGAGACTTCGGCGGCGAGGAGGTGCAGGAGCCGACCAACTACTCGCCGGGCCTGCCGCTGTTCGTGGCGGCCGTCTACTACGCGACCGGCGGGGTCAACCCGCTCGCCGGCCGGATGGCGATCGTGCTCGTGGCCACGCTGGCGATCCTCTTCGCCTACCTGATCGGCAGACGCCTCGCCGGGCCGATCGCCGGCCTGATCGCCGCCGTCCCCGTGGCGATCTACCCGGCGCTTCTCGAGTACCAGGGGATGTTCATGAGCGAGTGCCTGGCGGTGGGGGCCCTCTCCGGCGCCGTGCTCGCCTTCCTCTGGACCGGTGACCGCATCCGTGCGGGCGCGACGCTGTGGTGGTGGGCGCTGCCCGGCGCCCTGTTCGGCGCCACGGCGCTGATCCGCCCCGAGTACCTGCTGTTCGGCGCGGTCTTCGCCGTGCTGGCGGCGGTGCGCGCCTGGCGCGACCGCGGCGGCTGGCGCCCCGGCGTGCGCGCCGGCCTGATCGTGGCCGTCGCCTTCTGCCTGTTCGTCGTGCCCTGGACGGTGCGCAACTTCGTCGTCCTGCACCGCTTCGTACCGCTCTCCACCGGCGGCGGCAAGGCGCTGTTCATCGGCACCTACCTGCCCGCCGACGGCGTCAACGACCGCACCAAGTTCGAGCTTCTGGCGCGGCGCACGAACCTGCGGCGCAGCATCCTGCGGGCTTATCCGCGCTACCGGCCCAGCCAGATCGACGACCGCATGTACTTCTCGCAGCGGAACCTCCCGGTGGACGGCGTCGACCCGCACATCCTCTTCTCCCAGCGCCTGGTGACCGGCGAGTACATCTACCTCGACCAGATCCTCAAGCAGGTCGCCGCCCGGCGCTACCCGGGGGTCCCGACCGACGAGGCGCTGGCGCGAATGGGCAAGAACAACCTCTCCCATTACCCAACCTCGCAGCCGCTCGACTTCGGGGCGATGCTGCTCTACAAGGGCTGGCGGATGTGGCGCAACGGGCCGCGCAACACGATGCTCGAGCCCAGATGGGTGGCGATGCACGGGGCGATGGCAGCGCTCGGCCTGATCGGCCTCGTGATGCTCGCCTGGCGCCGCCGCTGGGAGGCGCTGGTGCTGGGATCGCTCACCGTCGGGGTGACCGCGATGGGGATGCTGCTGCTCCCGTCCGAGCGACGCGTCCTGGTCCTCGTCCCGCTGGTCGCCGCCCTGGCCGGGGCCGGCGCCGTGATGCTGTGGGCGCGCGGCCGCGACCTCGTCGCGGCCTGGCGGCGCGCGCCGCGACTGCCCGGCGGTGGCAGACCGCGGTCCGCGGCGGCCGGTGGAGGCTGAGGCCGCGGGCGGGGCCCGCCCCGCCCGCCTCGACTCCCTGCGCGAGCGGGCGCTGACGCTGCCTCGGCGCCACGGCGGCCCCGTCGTCGTGCTGCTGCTGGCCGTGGTGCTCGGCATCGGCCTCGGGGCGCGCCTGTACAACTCGATCGACCACGCGCCCCTGACGCCCGACGCGAAGGGCTACGCGCTGATCGCCAAGAGCCTTTACGAGGACCAGAAGTTCGGCTCGCCCGGGGACCTCAAGTACAACGAGGTCCAGGAGCCCAACAACTACTCCCCGGGCGCGCCGCTCTTCTTCGCCGCGATCTACTACCTCACCCTCGGCGTGCATCCGCTGATCGGCCGGATCGTCGTCGCCCTGCTGGGCACGCTGGCGGTGCTGTTCGCCTACCTGATCGGCAGACGGCTCGCCGGTCCGGTGGCGGGGCTGATCGCCGCCGTGCCGGTGGCGATCTACCCGGCGCTGCTGATCTACAACGGCATGCTGATGAGCGAGCCGCTGGCCGCGTTCACGCTCTCGGCCGCGGTGCTGGCGACGCTGCGCGCCGACGACCGCCGCGGCGAGCCGCGGGCCTGGATCCTGCCCGGCGTCCTGTTCGGGGTGACCGCCCTGATCCGGCCCGAGTACCTGGTGTTCGGCGGAGTATTCGCCCTGATCGCCCTCTTCCGGGTGCGGCGCGACGCCGGCTGGCGCCCCGGTTTCGCGGCCGCGGCCCTGCTGGTCGTCGCCTTCTGCGCCCCGATTGTGCCCTGGACGATCCGCAACGCGTTCGCGCTGCACCGCTTCGTGCCGATCTCGACCGGCGGCGGCAAGGCGCTCTACATCGGCACCTACCTGCCGGGCGGCGGGATCAACGCCCAGGTGAAGGTGGTGATCCTCAAGCAGCCCGTGGTGGAGCGCTACGTCGCCACCCATCACGTCGAGGTCGTCGGCAGCCGCGGGCGCAAGAAGGTCTTCCTCGACGAGGTGCTGCGCTTCCTCGCGGCCCGCCGCTACCCCGGCGTGCCGACCGACGAGGCCCTGGCGCGGATGGGCCGCCACAACCTGCGCGCCTACCTGAGCGGCCACCCCGGCGACACCCTGCACATGTTCGCCAAGAAGGCCTGGTACATGTGGCGAAAGGGCCCGCTCAGACAGATGCGCTCCGACGGCTGGATCCTGTTCCAGCGCACGCTGGTCGTGCTCGGCGCCCTCGGCCTCGTGGTCCTCGCCGCCCGCCGCCGCTGGGAGGCGCTGGTCGTCGGCGCACCGATAGTCGGCGTCACCCTGATCGCGATGGTGCTGCTCTCGCACCCGCGGCGCTCGCTGGTGCTCGTCCCGCTGGTCGCCGCGCTCGGAGGCGCAGCGGTGGTCTGGGCCGTGCAGCTCGTACGCGAGCTGATCGGACGGCGGGAGATCGCGGTCGCGCGCACGGGATGGAAGCCGGCGGACTGAGCGGCGGCCCGGAGGGCCTGGCCGCCCGGGCCGGCGCCGTGGCCGACCGCAACGGAGGCACCGCCGTCTTCGCCCTGCTCGTGGCGGTGCTGGCGCTCGGCCTCGGGCTGCGCCTCTACTACGCGATCCACACCGCAAACCCGACGCCGGACAGCCACGGCTATTCGCTGATCGCCGAAAGCCTCTACGCCGACCAGCGCTTCGGCCACTCGGGCGACTTTCGCAACGCCTCGGTGGAGGAGCCGAGCAACTACTCCCCCGGGCTGCCGCTGCTGGTCAGCGGCGTCTACTACGCGACCGCGGGCGTGCATCCCCTGGCCGCGCGCCTGCTGCTGGCCCTGATCGCCTGGCTGGCGCTGCCTCTCACCTATCTGCTGGGACGGCGGCTCGCCTCCCCCGCGCGGGGCCGCGCGGGGCCGATCACGGGCGTGGTCGCGGCGCTCCCGCTGGCGCTCTATCCGATCCTGGTCGACTACAGCGGCATGTACATGACCGAGCCGCTGGCGGTGACCGGGCTGGTGGCTTCCGTCGTGGCGCTGCTCTGGGCGAGCGAGCAGGCCGAGCGCCGCGCCTGGCTGCTCCCGGGGTTCCTGCTCGGGCTCACCGCGCTCGTGCGCCCCGAGTACCTGGCGTTCGGGGCGGTGTTCGCCGCCCTGGCGCTGGCCCGCGCCTGGCGTGATCGGGGGGGCTGGCGACCGGGGGCGGTCGCCGCAACGCTGGTGATCGTCGCCTTCTGCCTGCCGATCCTGCCGTGGACCGTTCGCAACTTCGTCGTCTTCGACCGCTTCGTGCCCCTCTCCACCGGCGGCGGCAAGGCGCTGTTCATCGGCACGTACCTGCCCGGCGACGGCAACAACGACGACACCAAGGCCGCCCTGCTGTCGCGGCCCGCGGTTCGCGGCTTCATCCACGCCGCCCACCCCGCGCTGCCGCCGAGTCGCTACGACTCGGTCTTCCTCGACGAGATCCTCCGCGAGCTCGCCCGCCGTCGCCACCCCGGCCTAGACACCGACGCCGCCCTGGCGCGGATGGGGCGCCACAACCTGAGCACCTATCTCGGCGACGACCCCGGTTCGTACGCGGAGATGTTCGCCCGCAAGGCGCTCAACATGTGGAAGAACACCGCCGGCGGCCGCGGCCTGCCGGTGATGAGGCGGGCCGGATGGCTCGGCTTTCACCGCGCGCTCGTCCTGCTCGGCCTGGCGGGGATCGTCCTGCTGGCGGCGCGGCGGCGCTGGGAGGCCGTGGTGCTGGGCTCCATCGTCGTGGGGATCACGCTGATCGGCACCCTGCTGCTGCCCTCGCCGCGACGAACTCTGATCCTGCTGCCCCTGATCTGCGCCGCCGCCGCCCTCGCCGCCGTCTGGGCCGCGGAGCGATCGATCGCGGCGGCCCGGGCGCGCGGCATCCTGCGCTCGCCGCCCGCCGAGCCGTGAGCGGGCGGGGGACGACTAGCCTTTCGGCGATGCAGCCCCGTCAAGGCGCCTCGGCGCTTCGCACCCGCCTGCGCACGATGCCGGAGCGGCACGGACGGCTGGTCCTGGCCCTGCTGTGCGTGATCTGCGCCCTCGGCTTCGGCCTGAGGGCGAACCGCGCCCTGCACCCGCTTCCCCATCCGGGGGTCGACGCGACCGCGTACTTCCAGCTCTCGAAGTACCTCTACACCGACCAGACGTGGGGCAGCCCGGAGATGCACAACCAGAACGACTGGTCCCCGGGGGCGCCGCTCCTGTTCGCGGGGATCTACTTCGTCAGCGGCGGGGTGCACGACGGCGCCGGCCGCATGTCGCTGGCGCTGCTCGGCCTGGGGACGATCGTCGTCGCCTACCTGCTCGGCCGCCGCCTGGCGGGACCGTGGGCGGGCCTGCTGGCCGCCCTCGGGGTGGCGGTCTATCCCTCGTTCATCCACAACACCGGCCGCCTGCTGAGCGAGCCCCCGGCGACCTTCACCGTGCCCGCCGCCGCGCTGGCGCTCCTCTGGGCGGCGGAACGTCGCAGCCCCTGGGCCTGGACGCTGCCGGGGCTGCTGCTCGGGCTCTCCGCCCTGATCCGCCCCGAGTACCTGCCGTTCGGGCTGCTGTTCGGCGCCATCGTCGCCGTCAAGGTCGCCCGCGACCGCGGCTGGCGCCCGGGGGCCGCCGCCGCGGCACTGCTCGTCGCCGCCTTTCTGCTTCCCGTGGTGCCGTGGACGGTTCGCAACGTGATCGCGCTCCACCGCTTCGTGCCGATCTCCACCGGCGGGGGCAAGGCGCTGTACGTCGGCACCTACCTTCCCGCCGACGGCAACTACTTCCGCGTCAAGAACCTGCTGGTGGAGCGCTACTACGGCGAGCAGGTGACCCGTCACAAGCTGGCGCAGATCAACTCGGTGCCGCTCTTCAACAAGGTCGCGAGAGCGCACGGCTATCCGGGGATACCGCGCGACACCGCCCTCGCCAAGGCGGGCCGCCACAACTTCTTTCACTACTTCGGCTCCGACCCCCTCGCCTACGTGGAGATGCTGGCCCGCAAGTCGTGGCGGATCTGGCGCTCGGCGACGACGAAGTCGATGCAGACCGACCTCGGCCGGATCGTCCAGCGCACCCTCGTCCTGCTCGCCATCAGCGCGCTGGTCGTGCTCGCGATCAGGCGGCGCTGGGAGGCGGTCGTGTTCGGCGTGCTCCTGTTGGGGATCACGGCTATCGGCGCCTTCCTGCTCGCCACGACCCGCCGCAACGAGATCCTGATGCCGCTGGTGATCGTGCTCGCCGCCGCCGCGCTCACCTGGCTCGCGGGATACCTGCGCGGCCTCGTCGTCTCGCGGCCGGCGCCTGCCTCGCCGGAGCCCGCCGCCTCGCCGGCGGGCGCGACGGGGCCGGCGATCAAGTGAGCGCGGCCGCAGCCCGGGTCGCCGGCTGGGCCGGCGGCCTGCCGCGGCGCCATGGCCTGCGGACGATCGTGGCGCTCTGCCTGATCTGCGCGCTCGGCCTGGGCCTGCGGGTGAACCGCGCCCTCGACCCGGTCGACGACCCCGGCATCGACGCGGTCACCTACGGCAGCCTCGCCCGCGACCTCTATCAGCACCAGCGCTACGGCAGCGACCCCGATGCCAGCGACTGGTCGCCGGGCGCACCGCTGCTCTATGCCGCCGTGTACTACGGCAGCGGCGGCGAGCACCCGGCTCTGGCGCGTCTGGTCATCGCCCTGATCGGGCTCGGCACGATCCTCGTCTGCTACCTGCTGGGCCGGCGGCTGGCCGGCGCCGGAGCCGGCCTGCTGGCGGCGCTGGGTGTCGCCGTATACCCCGCATTCGTCTACGACACGGGCCGGTTCATGAGCGAGCCGCCGGCGATGCTCACCCTCTCTTCGGGGGTGCTCGCGTTCCTGTGGGCCGACGAGCGCCGCTCGCCGGCCGCCTGGGCGGTGCCAGGACTGCTGCTCGGGGCGACGGCGCTGATCCGCCCCGAGTACCTGGCGATCGCGATCGCCTTCTGCGTGCTGGCGCTGGCGCGCGTGCGAATTCGGGACGGCTGGCGGCCGGCCGGCCGGGCGACCGCGATCCTGGTGGCGGCAGTCCTGCTTCCGATCCTGCCGTGGACCGCCCGCAACCTGATCACCCTGGACCGGGTCGTGCCGATCTCCACCGGCGGCGGCAAGGCGCTGTTCATCGGCACGTATCTGCCTGGCGACGGCGACCACTTCAAGACCAAGGTGGCGCTCTACAGGCGGTTTCACCCGCACACGGCGCTGTCGGGCGAGCAGCTGCTCGGCGTCGCGCCTCGGCCGCTGTTCGACCGCGTCGCCGCCGAGCATGGCTATCCGGGGGTGAGCCGCGACGCCGCGCTGTCGCGAGCCGGGCGCGACAACCTGCGTCGTTACCCGCTGCACCAGCCGCTCGACTTCGCCGCGATGATGGCGCGGAAGGTCCACCACATGTGGGGGGCGTCGGGACGCGCGATGCGGGGCACGGCGGCGAACGCGCTGCACGTCCTCCTGCTCGTCGCCGCGCTCGCCGGCCTCGCACTGCTCGCCGCGCGGCGGCGCTGGGAGGCGATCGCGTTCGCGATCCCGATCGTCGGGATCACGCTGATCGGCTCGCTGCTGCTCGCCGGGACTCGCCGCAACGTTCCGCTGATGCCGCTGGTCATCGTGCTGGCGGCGACGGCTCTCTATCGTGTTGCGGCCGCGCTCGTGCCCGCACTCCGCAACGACACGCCCTCCCCGTGATCCCCGCAGGCGACCTCTTCCCCGACCAGTACACGGCTCTCCGCGTCCTCGGGCTCGTGCTCGCCGCGGCGCTGATCGTGTTCGCCCTGTGGCGCCGGCGCTCGCTGCGAAACGCCGACGTGCTGATCCTGATCGTCGCCGGGGTCGGGCTCGCGATCGTGTCCGGGACGGAGGTGACCAACTCCCTGCTCGACCTCTTCCAGTTCCGCAAGGGCGGCGGGCGGCGCATCCTCGGCCTCGCCGTGTTCGCGATCTTCATCCTCTTCGTCCTCATCCTGCGGGCGCTGTCGGAGACGTCGAAGCTGAACCGGGAGCTGTCGCGGGTGCTCGAGGGGCTCGCCTGGGAGGAGTTCCGGACGGCCGGCCTGCCGGACCGCTTTCGCGGCAGGGTCGGCGTCCTGATCCCGGCCTACAACGAGGCCGAGAGCCTTCCCCACGTGCTCGACTCGATCCCCACCCAGGTGTGCGGCGTCGACACCGCCGTGCTCGTCGTCGATGACGGCTCGCGCGACGGCACCGACGCGATCGCAAAGGCGCACGGAGCGGCGGTGGCGCGGCACGTGATCAACCGCGGCGGCGGCGCCGCGCTGCGCACCGGGTACAGGCTGATGACGGACTCCGAGGCGGAGCTGGTGGTGACGCTGGACGCCGACGGCCAGCATCTGCCGTCGGAGATGCCGAAGCTCGTGGAGCCCGTGCTGAGCGGCGAGGTGGACGTCGCCCACGGCTCGCGCGTGCTCGGCGAGGCGGAGGACAACCACTTCGCCCGCGAGCTGGGGATCGTGTTCTTCAACCGGATGGTCTCGCTGATCACCCGCACCCGCGTCAGCGACTGCTCCAACGGCTACCGCGCGGTGCGCACCTCGGTGCTTCCCCAGCTGGTCCTGCGCCAGGAGCAGTTCCACACCTCGGAGTTCTTGATCGAGGCGATCAAGCGCGGCGTGCCCGCCAAGGAGGTGCCGGTGACCGTCGTGCGCCGCCTGCACGGGCACTCGAAGAAGCCGGCGGTGTTCCGCTACGGCGTCGGCTTCGCGAACGCCATAGTTCGCACATGGCTCAGGTGAGGCGGCTGCGAACCGTCGCCTGACGTTGTCCTCGGTCGGCCGACTCGCTCGCGCACGTTTCCAGTGCGCTCGCTTCGCCGGCCTCCCTGCGTCCTAGTCAGGCTCGGTTCTCGCCGCCTTTCGGTTGACGGCCATCAGGCCGTTGGGCGCCGAATCTCCGAAGGCTCCGGGAAGTCGAGGTCGAGGCCGCAGCGGTTGCAGACCTGGACGTAGAGCTTCTGCGTCTTGCCGCAGCGCGGGCAGCGGCGCTCGGGCTCGAGCTTCTCCACCCGGTACAGGATCACCGCGACGAGGCCGAGGAAGGGCAGGCAGAACCCGACCAGAAACCAGATGAAGAAGGAGCTGCCCTTGGCGCGGCCGATGATCGCCGTCGCCAGGCCGAAGCAGGTGAGGATGACCAGCAGCTCCACTCTGCCTGCATTGTGCCGCCCGCGGCGGCTACCCAGTTTTCCCATTGACGGGAGCACTCACTGGGTGTTTGTATGAGCACGTGAGGTGCTCGGGCAGGGGATTGCGCTTCGGTCTTACCGCGATGATCGCCGCGGCAGCCGTTTCCTTGCCGGCCGCGAACGCGTTCGCCCTAACGGGCCCGGGCCAGGACTTCGCTCGAGCCGCGGCGCTCGCGCCGGGGGGAAAGATCGTCGCCGTGGGCAGCTCGCAGACGTCGGCCGTAGGGTCCATCCAGCAGTTCGGCGTCGCCCGCGTGCTCGGCGGCGGCTCGCTCGACCACAGCTTCTCGGGCGACGGCGTTCGCCGGATCACGTTCGACGGCGGCCCGGGCGGCGGCGAGGCCCACGCGGTTGCCGTGGCCGGCAGCGGCAAGATCGTCGTGGCGGGAAGTATCGAGGGCGGCGACTCGGTGGACCGCGTCGCCGTCGCCCGCCTCAATCCGGGCGGGACGCTCGATCAGAGCTTCTCCGGCGACGGCAAGCGGATCCTGTCGGTGGGACCGGGAAGCGCCGTCGCCACGGGGGTGGTGATCCAGGGCGGCAAGGTCGTCCTCTCGGTCGCCGAGCACGACCTGAACGGCGAATGGGCGGTCCTCCGCCTGCGGGCGGACGGAAAGCTCGACGACACCTTCGCCGGAGACGGCTCGAGGTCCATCTCCTTCCCGGAGAGCGTCGCCAACGCACTGGCGGCGAGCGGGCAGAGGGTCGTCGTGGCCGGCACAGTCGATACAGGGGGAGGCGAGGCCTTCGGGGCGGCACGACTCACGGATGCCGGAAACCTCGACCCGAGCTTCTCCGGCGACGGCAAGCGGACCGTGCAGATGCCCGGCTCGGCTGACAACCAGGCAAACGCCGTCGCGGTCGACGGCGCCGGACGGGTGGTGCTCGGCGGCACCTCGTACCGGCCGGGCGGCGGCTCCCTGTTCGCCTTCGCCCGCCTGCGGGCCAACGGCTCGCCGGACCCGGCTTTCTCGGACGACGGCAGGCGACTGGTCGATTTCGATTCCGGCAATGACTACCACCTCGTTCGCGACCTCGAGGTTCGCGGCGACGGCCGCATCACGGGGGTCGGCGACCTCAGCGATGGCGTGCGAATCGCCGTATGCAGGATGACCGGCGACGGCACGCTCGACCCGTCCTTCTCGGACGACGGCAAGCGCGGGGTCGGGTTCGCGAGCGCGACCACATACGGCGTCGAAGGATTCGCAGCCGTTCCGCGCGGAGGCGGGCTGGTCGCGATCGGCCCCGTGACCACTCCGGGCGACCGGTTCTTCGGGTTCGCCGCGCTCACCGGGGGCGGGCAGCTCGACAACGGCTTCTCGCAGGACGGGAAGCTGCTGGTCGGCTTCCCGCCCTAGCTAGCGGCCCGGCCGCGGTGCGGGGCCGCCAGCCACCGGCCGGTGGCTGCCGCCGGAGGCGTACTCGTCCGCGCGCAGCGGCCGCGGATGGCCGATCGAGCCGACCTCCGAGACGTCGCGCCGGAAGGGCAGGCTGACGGTCCAGTCAAGGGTGGCTCGCAGCTTTCGCACCGGGCCGGGGATCTGGCTGAGGTGGTAGGTGCGCGCCGCCCACCAGGCGGGAAAGCCCGAGAAGTTGCGCCGTCCGACTCTGGCGACCGCCTTGTGGCGGCCCAGGTTCACGAACGACCCGAGGCTGCGAAAGGCGAACCGGCGCGGCGATCCGACGCCGAGGGCGGCGGCGACGTTTCGCCCCGCCGTGCGGCCCTGGCGGATCGCGTGCTGCGCCGTCGGCGGGCAGACGCCCCCGTCCGGGTCGGGCACGGCGGCGCAGTCGCCGATCGCCCACACGGACTCCATCCCGCGCACGCGCAGGTGGTCGTCCACGGGCACCCGCCCGGCCTCGTCGAGAGGGACCGCGAGCTGCCGCAGGCTCGGGTGGGGGACGACGCCGGCGGTCCAGACGACCGTGCGGGTGGGGAAGGCCTCGCCGGTGGAGAGGCGCACCGAGCGCTCGGTCACCTCCTCCACGGTGGTGCCGACGCGGATGTCTATGCCGCGGCCGCGCAGCTCGCGCGCCGCGTAGTCGGCGAGGCCGGCGTCGATCTCCGGCAGGACGCGGTCGCGCGCCTCAACGAGGATCCAGCGCATCGTGTGCAGGCGGGCGCGTGGGTAGCGGCCGATCGCGTCGGCTGCGAAGTCCTGCAGCTCGGCGAGCGCCTCCAGCCCCGCGTAGCCGCCGCCGACGAAGACGTAGGTCAGCATGTCGTCGCGGCGCTCCGGGTCCTCCGAGGCGTTGGCCGCCTCCAGCGTCTCGATCACGTGGTTTCGCAGCCAGATCGCGTCCGCCAGGCTCTTGAAGCCGATCGCGTGCTCGGAAAGGCCGGGCACCGGCAGCACCCGCGAGACCGAGCCGAGGGCGAGGACGAGCTGGTCGTAGCGCAGCTCGTCGGTCTCGCCGTCGTGGGTGCGCACCCGCACCGTCCGCGCCGCCGGGTCGTGGCCGGTGACCGCGCCGAGGCGCAGGTAGGTGCGGTGGAGGATCTCGCGCAGCGGCGTGACGACGTGGCGCGGCTCGAGCGTTCCCGCCGCCGCCTCGGGAAGGAACGGCGTGTAGAGGAGGAAGTTGACGTCGTTGACCAGCGTCAGCTGGGTCGACTGGGTGGGCATCAGCCGCTCAAGCTCGTGGGCCGCGTAGGCCCCGGCGAACCCGCCGCCGGCGATCACGACTCTCCAGGCCAATCTATCTGGGCGCCGAACGCGCAGCGTGAGGCGTCTGGCAGGTGGGGTTCATTGTTCGATTATGCCACTTTGTAACAGCGTGTTACAAAGTGTCGCTCAGCGAGTGTCACAGCCCCAGCTTCCGCTCGATCAGGCGCGTCACCTCGAAGCCGTCGGCGCGGCCCTTGGTCTCCTTCATCACCACGCCGACGATCCGGCCGATCGCCTTGCGGTTGCCGGCGCGCACCTGCTCCGCGGCCTCCGCCTCGGCCTCGACCGCCCGGTCGACCGCCGCCTCCAGCTCGCCCTCTCCGGAGATGTTCTTCAGGTCCCGGCGCTCGACGATCTCGAGCGGGTCGCCGCCGGTGGCGGCGAGCTGGTTGAGGACCTCACGGCCGGCTGCGTGCGAGATCTCTCTTGCGCGCACCATCTCCACCACGGCGACTAGCGCCTGCGGCTCGATCTCCTTGGCGTCGGGGCCGACATGGCGTCGGCTGGCCGTCAGCTCGTCGGTGATCCAGTTCGCAAGCACCTGGGGCTCTCCGTCGCTGCTCGCCGCGAGCACCCGCTCGAAGTAGTCACCGAGGTCCGCGTCGAAGGCGAGCTGGCGCGCGGTCGCGGTCGACAGCTCGAGGTCGCTTTCGTAGCGGTCGCGCCGGGCGGCCGGCAGCTCGGGAAGCGCCTCGCGGGCGGCGGCCAGCATCTCCTCCGTCGGGGCGAGCGGGACGAGGTCGGGCTCGGGGAGGTAGCGGTAGTCGTGCGCCTCCTCCTTCGAGCGCAGGGGCGTCAGCGCCCCGCTGGCCGGGTCGAAGTGGAGCGTCTCCTGGACCACCGGACGGCCGCCCTCGAGCAGCGCGATCTGCCGCTCCCGCTCGGCCTCGATTCCCCGTTCGAGGAAGCGGAAGCTGTTCATGTTCTTCAGCTCGGTCTTGGTGCCGAGCGCCTCGGATCCCGCCGCTCGCACCGAGACGTTGGCGTCGCAGCGCAGGCTGCCCTCCTCCATGTTCACGTCGGAGACGCCGAGCTGCCTGATCGTCGTGCGCAGCAGCTGGGCCCACTCCCGGGCGTGGGCGGCGCTGCGAAGGTCGGGCTCGGTGACGATCTCGACCAGCGGAGTGCCGCCCCGGTTGAAGTCGACGAGCGACGCGCCGGAGCCGTGGATCCGCCCCGACTCCCCCACGTGGATCAGCTTCGCAGCGTCCTCCTCGAGGTGGACCCTGTGGATCCGTACGTCGCCCAACCTCCCGCCACGGGCGAGCGGGATGTCGTACTGGCTGACCTGGTAGCCCTTCGGCAGGTCGGGATAGAAGTAGTTCTTGCGGTGGAAGATCGAGCGCGGCGCCACCTCGCACTCCAGCGCCGCGGCGATCATCAGCGCGAACCGGACCGCCTCGGCGTTGGTCACCGGCAGCACGCCGGGATGCCCGAGGCAGACCGGGCAGGTGTGGACGTTGGGCTCGTCGCCGAAGGAGAGGGCGCAGCCGCAGAACATCTTCGTCCGCGTGCTCAGCTGGACGTGGATCTCCAGGCCGATCACCGGCTCGTAGGCGCTCATCCGTACCCCAGGCCCCGGATTCGCGCCTCATCCATGCCGAAGTGATGTCCGACCTCGTGCAGCACCGTCCGCCGCACCTCGTCGGCAGTCGGGTTGGCGTCGCGGAAGATCACGATCCGCTCCAGGCCGCCCCGGGGGTCGTAGATGCCCATCAGCCCGTCGGGGTGGCTGTCCTCGACGATCACGGCGACGTCGCCCAGCTCGTCCGAGAACGGTCTCGGCAGCGAGTCGAGCGCGTCGCGCACGGCCTCCACGCATTCGGCGTCGCTGAGCGCCACGGTCACTCGCCCTCCGGTCGCCGCTGGGAGCCGAGCGCCCGCTCGAGCGCATGCGCCGCGTCGAGCATCGCGCTCTCGCTGAATGCGGGCCCGGCGATCTGGAAGCCGACGGGCAGCTCGGATCCGCCTCCATCTGGCTGCGCGGTCCCCGCCGGGATCGAGATCGCCGGCAGGCCGGCCAGCGACATCGGCACCGTGAAGTAGTCGGACAGGTACATGGCGAGCGGGTCCTCGGTGCGCTCGCCCAGCCGGAACGCCACCGTCGGCGACGTCGGCGTGACGACGAAGTCGAGCTCGCTGAAGGCCGCGCGGAAGTCTTCGGCGATCCTGGTCCGCACCCGCTGGGCCGTCCCGTAGTAGGCCTCGTAGTACCCAGACGAAAGCGCGTAGGTGCCGAGCATGATCCGCCGCTTGACCTCCGCTCCGAAGCCGGCCGCCCGCGTGCTCTCGTACATCGCGGTCAGGTCGCCGTCGCCCGCCCGGATCCCGTAGCGGACGCCGTCGTAGCGGGCGAGGTTGGTGGAGGCCTCGGCGGGGGCGATCACGTAGTAGGCGGAGAGCCCGTGGTCGGCATGCGGAAGCTCGGTCTCGGCGACCTCGCCCCCGAGCTCCTCGATCACGCTCAGCGTGCGCTCGAAGACCTCGCGAACGCCCGCCTCCACCCCCTCGGAGACGAACCCGGCCGGAACGCCGAAGCGCAGCCCCGCCAGGTCCTCGCGAGAGGGGAGCTCGACCCCGTCGTCGATCCCCACCGACGTCGAGTCGCACGGATCGCGTCCCTGCAATGCGCGCAGCAGCATGGCGGCGTCGGTGACGTCTGTGGTGAGCGGCCCGCACTGGTCCAGCGAGGACGCGAAGGCGATCATGCCGTGGCGCGAGATCGCGCCGTAGGTCGGCTTCAGCCCGACGATCCCGCAAAGCGCCGCCGGCTGTCGAATCGAGCCCCCGGTATCGGTGCCGATCGCGCAGGGAGCGAGGCGGCCGGCGACGGCGGCGGCGGAGCCGCCTGAGGAGCCGCCCGGGACCCGCTCGCGGTCCCACGGGTTCAGCACGGGGCCGAACCCCGAGTTCTCGTTCGAGGAGCCCATCGCGAACTCGTCCATGTTGGTCTTGCCGAGCACGAGCGCCCCCGCCTCGGCGAGCCGGCGCACGGCCGTCGCCGTATAGGGCGGGCGGTAGCCGTCGAGGATCCGCGACGCCGCCGTCGTCGGCACGCCCGCCGTGCAGAAGATGTCCTTGACCGCGATCGGGACCCCGTCGAGCTCGCCGCCGGGGGCGGGCTGCTCGCCGCGCTCCCCCGCCCGCCACAGGTAGGCGTTCAGCGGGTCGCCGGCGGCGGCCGTCGCCCAGGCGTCGAAGTACTCGCCCCGGGACAGCTCGCCGTCGCGGATCCGCGCCGCCGCCTCCGCGACCGTCAGCTCGAGCAGCTCGCTCACGCGTCGGCCTGCGGCGACGGCACGCGGAAGGCGCCCTCGGCCGCATCGGGGGCAGACTCGAGCACCGTCTCCTTCGGCCAGCTCGGTCGCGGCTCGTCGGGCCGCAGCACGTTCTCCAGCTCGACCACGTGGGAGGTGGGCTCGACATCCTCCAGGTCGAGCTCGGAGATCCGGTCGACGTGCTCGAGCACGGTCGACAGCTCGCTGGCCATCCGCTCGACCTCGTCGTCGCTCAGCCGCAGGCGGGCCAGCCTGGCGACGTGGAGCACCTGGTCGCGGTCGATCACGCGCCGGATTCTAGGCTCCGCGCCCCTGCGGGACGGTTAGGATCGTCGCCGTGACCGGGGTGCGCGCGGAGCGGTTCGTCGTCCTCAACCTGCGGCTGCTCGCCGCGGCCTTCGCCGTAGTCGGGATCCTGTTCATCGCCGTTCCGGACGGCGTGCTGGACGTGATCTCCGACCTCGGCGACGCGATCGGCAGCTTCCCGGACGCCCCCCACACGGTCGAGAAGTTCTGGCTCGCGCTCGCCTTCGCCTACATGGTCGTGATCGCCGGGATCTGCGCCGTCGTGCAGGCCGACGTCGTGCGCTTCCGCCCCTTCCTGCTCGTGCTCGCTGCCGGCAAGACCGCCTCCTCGCTCGCGGCGCTGGGCTTCTTCGTCTTCGACGACGACGTCTTCATCTACCTGCTCAACTTCCTCGTCGACGGCTACCTGGCGCTGCTGTCTCTGTTCCTGTGGCGCCTGGCCGGGCGCGTCGGCGAGCCGGCAGCCCCCTCCTGAAGGCGCGCGCCGGGGCTCGCGCCTGCCGAGGCTCGCACCCTCGCCGCCGTCTGTGAGGCGATGGCGCCGGGCGCGGCCGGCCTGCCCGCCGCCGAGCGCGAGGTCCCGGCGTCGGCCCGGCTCGCCGCCTACCTGGCGCGGCTGCCGCGCCGCAATCTGCTTCGCCTCAGGCTCGCGCTGCGCCTGTTCGACTGGCTGCCCTTCCCGTGGCGGTTCTCGCGGCTCCGGCTCGAAGCCCGCCAGCGGTACCTGGCGGACATGGACCGCTCCGCCTCCGGCCTGCTCCGCGACCTGCTGCTGCTCCTCAAGGTGCTGAGCACCGTCGGCTACACGAGCGACGCGCGCGTGCGCGAGCGCGTCGGCTACGAGGCGCGCTGCGCCCTGGCCGGGGGGGCCGACCCGGGCGCCCCCGACCTCGCGACCTCGGCCCCGCGAGACGAGGAGTGCGACGTCGCGATCGTCGGCTCCGGCGCGGGCGGCGCCGTGGCCGCCGCGATCCTCGCCGAGGCGGGGCTCGACGTCGTCGTGCTGGAGGCCGGCCCCCGGCTCGATCGCCGCTCCTACCCCGACGACCCGCTCGATGCCCTGTCCGCGCTCTACCGCGACGGTGGGCTCACGGTCGCCGAGGGCCGACCGCCGATCGCGCTCCCCGTCGGCCGCGCCGTCGGCGGCACCACGGTGATCAACTCCGGCACCTGCTTCCGCGCTCCGCCCGACCTGCTCGCCGAGTGGCGCGACGACCACGGGATCGAGTGGGCGACCGGTCTGGAGGCGGAATACGCGGCGGCCGAGCGCGAGCTGCGGGTGCAGCCGGTGGACCCCGAGCGCATGGGGCGCAACGGGCAGCTCTGCATGGAGGGGGCGCGGGCTCTCGGCGCCAGCGGCGGACCGATCAGCCGCAACGCCGGTGCATGCGTGCAGTGCAGCTCCTGCCCGCTCGGCTGCCGGATCGACGCCAAGCGCGCGATGCACGTCTCCTATCTTCCGCGCGCCGCCGCGGCGGGAGCGCGCATCCGCTCCGGCGCCGACGTGCGCCGCGTCCTCGTCGAGGACGGTCGCGCCGCCGGCGTGCGCGGCGTCGACGCCACCCCCGAGGGCGAGGAGGCGCCGTTCGTCGTGCGAGCGGGAACGGTCGTCAGCGCAGGCGGCGCGCTCGGCACGCCGGAGCTGCTGCTGCGCTCCGGCATCGGCGCGCCCGGGACGGGGCGCGGCCTGCACGTCCACCCCGCCTGCTGGGTGGGCGCCCTCTACGACGAGGAGGTGCGGGGCTGGGATGGCGTCATGCAGAGCTACTACGTCGACGAATGGCACGACCGCGGCCTGCTGCTCGAGGCCACGTTCACCCCGCTCGCATTCGGCGGCCACTGGCTGCCGGGGACCGGCGAGGCGCACCAGGCGCGGCTTGCCGCCTATGACCGCGTCGGCTCGATCGGCGTCCACCTGTCGGACCGCTCGGCGGGCCGGGTCGGCCTCGCCTTCGACGGCTCGGCGCGGCTCTCCTACCGGCTTCGCGACGACGATGCCCGCAGCCTGGTCCACGGGATCGCCCGTGCCGCCGACCTGCACTTCGCCGCCGGCGCGCACGAGGTCTATCCCCAGGTTGCCGGCGTAGACGTGATCCCGCGCGGCGGCGTCGCCGACTTCGAGGCGCGCGCGCACCGGCGCGCCGCGCTTCGCCTCGAGGCCTTCCATCCGATGGGGACGGCGCGGATGGGCGCCGACGGCGGCTCTGTCACCGACACGGCCGGGCGGGTTCGCGGCGTGCGCGATCTCCACGTCGCCGACGCCAGCCTGCTTCCCACCTCGGTGGGCGTGAACCCGATGATGACCGTGATCGCGTTTGCGTCGCGCGTCGCCGCCGGGCTGGCGGCGGCTGCCTGAACGGCGACGGCCGCCCGATGGCGGCCGTCGCTCAGTCCGGATTCGGCCGGGCCCGCACTACTGGCCGGGCGGGGGCGCGCCGCCCGAGGGCGGAGGCGCGCCGCCCGGCGGGGGACCGCCGGGCGGCGGCTGGGCGCCGCCGGGTGGCGGGGGCGGCGGGGGCGGCGGTGCCGCTCCGGTGCCGCCGGGCGGCGGTGGCGGGGCGCCGCCCGTCCCCGTGCCCACACCTCCTCCACCGATGTCGGAGAAGCTCGTCCCTTCCTCCTGCATCGCCAGATAGGCGCCGTAGGTGAGGACGGCGACGTTGATCAGCCCGAGGAACGCTCCGATCTTGCGCGTCTTGTCGATCCCGGAGGGAAGCGAGACGTCGGAGAAGTTCGGCGGGTCGATCAGCCTGAACAGGACCAGCAGCACGCAGAGAGCGCCGAGGCCGGCGACGATCGCGCTGAGCGGGACCGGCAGCTCGAGGTCCTGGTCGGACGCCGCGATCAGGAACAGGGCGATCGCCGCGAGCGCTGTGACAAACAGGATGATGTCGATGAACCCGAACGAGCCCCAGGCGTTGCGAGTCACCTCAGCCGAGGCAAGGCCGCCGAAGTTGGCCTTCAGCCCGAACCACTTGAAGATGAACATGATCAGGATCAGCACCACGCCCGACACGCCGGCGATCTTCTCGCCAGTCGAGGTCTGGTTTACGTCCATTCCGAGCCGCCTCCTGTCTGCCTTTGGGAGCCTGCGACGAAATCCGCGCGCAGCCTACACCCTGGCTGCGGCGGAGACACGGGCGGTGGCCGCCTGAACGGTGTTGGCCAGCAGCATCGCGATCGTCATCGGTCCGACCCCGCCCGGCACCGGCGTGATCGCGCCGGCGACCTCGCGCACGGCGGCGAAGTCGACGTCGCCGACAAGACCCTCGTCGGTGCGGTTCGTGCCCACGTCGATGACCGTGGCGCCCGGCTTGACCATCTCCGGCCCGACCAGCCTCGGGGAGCCGGCGGCGGCGACCAGGATGTCGCCCCGCCGGCACACGGTCGCCAGGTCGCGCGTGCGCGTGTGGCAGACGGTCACGGTGGCGTTGGCGGCCAGCAGCAGGCTGACCAGGGGCCGGCCGACGAGCCGGGAGCGGCCGAGGACGACGGCCTCGGCCCCCTCCGGATCGGTGCCGGCGTAGCGCAGCAGCTCCATCACGCCCGCCGGCGTGCACGGGACCAGCTCCGGAGCCCCCTGCGCAAGCAGTCCGGCGTTGACCGGGGTGAGCCCGTCGACGTCCTTCGCCGCTGAGATCGCCGCCACCACGGCATCCGGGTCGAGCCCCTCGGGAAGCGGAAGCTGCACGAGGATGCCGTCGACCTCCGGCGCGGCGTTGAGCTCGGCGACGAGATCGAGCAGCTCGCCCTGCGAGGCGCCTGCGTCGAGGGACTGATGCAGCGAGCGGATGCCGACCTCCTCGCACGCCTCCCGCTTGCGGCGGATGTAGATCTGCGAGGCCGGGTCCTCTCCGACCAGCACGGTGGCGAGGCCCGGCGCCCGTCCCTGGGCCGAGGCGAATGCCGCCGCCGCCTCGGCCGCCGTCGTGCGCACGCCCGCGGCCACCGCCTTGCCGTCGATCACACTCGCGGTCATCGGGATCCGCCGATCATCGCTTGCGCAGGGGCGCGTACTCGGCCATCAGCTTGCGCTCGGCGCCGTCGCCGGCGAAGCGCACCACCACCACGCCGCCCGGCTCCACCGCGGTGACCACGCCCTCGCCGAAGCTGGCGTGGACGATGTCGTCACCGGTCTGAAGCTCGACCATCGCCCGCGGTCGGGGTGGCGCAGGCCCCTCCCCTCCGCCGGAGAGGGACCAGCCCGTGCGAATCGAGATCTCCGGCTCGTGGCGCTCGACGAGCTCGTCGGGGAGCTCCGAGAGGAAGCGCGAGGGCAGGTTGTGATGGCCGGCGCCGAACAGGTTGCGCCGGCGGGCCGAGGTCAGGTAGAGGCGGCGCTTTGCCCGCGTGATCCCCACGTAGCAGAGTCGCCGCTCCTCCTCCAGGTTGCCCTCGTCCACCGACCGGGCGTGCGGGAAGACGCCCTCCTCGCAGCCGATCATGAAGACCGTCCCGTACTCGAGCCCCTTGGCGTTGTGAAGGGTCATCAGCGTGACCAGGTCGTCGTCGTCGCGCAGCGAGTCCTGGTCGGAGTAGAGCGAGATCTGCTGGAGGAACTCCTCCAGCGGGCTGGCGTCCCCCCCGCCCTCGACGGCGCGGTTGGCGTCGAACTCGGCCGCCACCCCGACAAGCTCCTGGAGGTTCTCGAGGCGCCCCTCCGCCTCGATCGTGCGCTCGGCCTCCAGCGCGTCCGCGTAACCGCTTCGCGCCAGGATCGCCTCGAGCAGGTCCGCAACGGGCGCCCCCTCCTCCGCCCGCACGCGCAGGTCCTCGATCGTCTGCGAGAAGCGCGTCACCGCCTTGATCGCCGCCGGCCCCAGGCCGGGCACGTGGTCGGGCATCGCCGCCACCTCGGAGACCGGCAGCCCGGTCGTGTTGGCGTGGGAGAGCAGCCGCGCCTGGCTGGTCTGGCCGATCCCGCGGCGCGGCGAGTTGACGATCCGCGCGAAGCTGACGCCGTCGGCCGGGTTGACCAGCAGCGCCATGTAGGCGACCGCGTCCTTGATCTCGGCGCGCTCGTAGAACTTCGTGCCGCCGATCACCTGGTAGGCCATGTCGAAGCGCACGAGCGTGTCCTCCAGCACGCGGCTCTGGGCGTTGGTCCTGTAGAAGACGGCGATCTCGCGCCGGGACTCCCCCAGCTCGTCGACCAGGCGCTCGATCTCGCCGGCGACGAAGCGCGCCTCGGCGTGCTCGTCGTCGAGCTCGTGCAGCTGGATCGGCTCGCCCGCACCGAGCGCGGTCCAGAGGTGCTTGGGCTTCTGCTCGCGGTTCTGGGCGATCACCGCGTTGGCCGCGTCGAGGACGGTCTGCGTGGAGCGGTAGTTCTGCTCGAGCTTGACCACCCGGGTGCCGGGGAAGTCGCGCTCGAAGTCGAGGATGTTGCGGATGTCGGCGTGGCGAAAGCCGTACACCGATTGGGCGTCGTCGCCGACCACGAACAGGTTGGGATTGCGCTCCCCGCAGAGCAGCTGCAGGAGGCGGTACTGCGCCCGGTTGGTGTCCTGGTACTCGTCGACGAGCACGTGGCGGAAGGCGCGCCGGTAGCGGTCGCGCACGTCCTCGAACAGCTCCAGCACGTTCACCGTGCGCACCAGGAGGTCGTCGAAGTCCATCGCGTTGGCTGCGTGGAGCCGCTTCTCGTAGAGCGCGAAGGCGTCGGCGACGGTCTCCTCGAAGTGGGAGCCGTGCGCTTCGCGGTACTCGGCCGCGTCGAGGAGGCGGTTCTTGGCGCCCGAGACCTGGGCGCGTATCGCCCGTGGCGGGAAGCGCTTGGGGTCGATGTCGAGCTCGTCCATGCAGCGCTTCAGCATCCGCAGCGAGTCGGCCTCGTCGTAGATCGTGAAGCCGCCCGTGTAGCCGAGCCGCGGCGCCTCGCGGCGCAGGATGCGCGCGCAGGCGGAGTGGAAGGTCATCACCCACATCAGCCGGGAGACCTCGCCCACCAGGCCCTCGACGCGGTCGCGCATCTCGTCGGCCGCCTTGTTCGTGAACGTGATCGCGAGGATCTCGCCCGGGCGGGCCCGGCCGGTCGCGACGAGGTAGGCGATCCGGTGGGTGAGCACCCGCGTCTTGCCCGAGCCGGCGCCGGCGAGCACCAGCAGGGGGCCGTCGCCGTGCGTGACCGCCTCGCGCTGGGGCGGGTTGAGCCCGGTCAGCGCACCCTCGGCGGCGCTGTCGGGACCGGTCGTGTCGCGCTGTCGTGTGACGCTCACCGGCCGCCCACAATAGCCACCGGCACGGGCGGGGCTTCGGCGCTGGCGAGGACGCTCAGCCGCCGGCCGACGAGCGCCCGCGCTTGGGCCGGAGCTCGCTCACCCGGGCCTCGGGTGCACCCTCGCCGGCGAGCGTGGCGAGGCGCTTCTCGAGCGTCGAGATCCGCTCCGACAGGTCCCTGATCGCGTCGGCGACGGGGTCGGGCAGGTGGATCCAGTCGGAGTCCGGGCCTTCCACCCTGCGCCCCTCCACCCGCACCGTGTGACCCGGGTTGCCGACCACGGTGGAGTTGGCGGGCACGTCGTCGACGACGACGGTGTTGGCGCCGATCTTGGCCCCGTGCGAGACGCTGATCGGGCCCAGCAGCTTGGCCCCGGACCCGATCGTGACGTTGTCGCCCACGGTCGGGTGGCGCTTTCCGCGCGCGAAGCCGGTACCGCCCAGCGTCACGCCCTGATAGAGCGTGACGCGGTCGCCGATCTCGGCCGTCTCGCCGATCACGACCCCGGACCCGTGGTCGATGAAGAAGTCGTCCCCGATCAGGGCGGCCGGATGGATCTCGACTCCGGTGACGGCGCGGCTGGCGTAGGCGATCAGGTGCGGCGCCAGCGGCACGCCGGCGTCGTGGAGGCCGTGGGCGACGCGGTGGGCGAGGATCGCCTGCACGCCCGCCCAGCCGGTGAGGATCTCAACCGTGTCGGCGCCACGGGCGGCCGGATCGCGGTCGCGCGCCGCTGCCACGTCGGCCCGCACCTCGCCAACGACCCGCCTCAGGGTGCCTAGGCCCAGCATGCGACAAGGGTACTCACCCGAAGAACGGCAGCGACATGTACCGCTCACCGCTGTCGGGCACGATCACGACGATCCGGCGTCCCGCCATCTGCGGCCGGCGCGCCAGCTCCACGGCGACGTGGATCGCGGCGCCGGCCGAGATCCCGGCGAGGATGCCCTCCCGCCTGGCGGCGGCGAGGGCGGTGTCGATCGCGGTCTCGTCGTCGACGGCGACCACCTCGTCGATCAGCTCCAGGTCGAGCACCTCGGGGACGAAGCCGGCGCCGATCCCCTGGATCTTGTGCGGCCCCGGAGGCCCGCCCGACAGCACGGCGGACCCTGCCGGCTCGACCGCGACGACGACGGCGTCGGGCCGCCGCTCCCGCAGCATCCTGCCGACGCCGGTGATCGTCCCGCCCGTGCCGACGCCGGCCACCAGCGCGTCCACGCCGCCGTCGAGGTCGCGCCAGATCTCCTCGGCGGTGGTGCGGCGGTGAACCTCGGGGTTCGCCGGGTTGGTGAACTGCTGCGGCATGAAGGCTTCCCGCTCCTCGCTGATCCGCCGGGCGAGGTCGACCGCTTCGTCCATGCCGCCGAGCGAGGGCGTCTCGTGCACCTCGGCGCCGTAGGCGCGCAGCAGCGCCGCCCGCTCGCGGGTCATCCCCTCCGGCAGGGTGAGGACCAGCTCGTAGCCGCGGGCGGCACAAACCATCGCCAGCGCGATCCCGGTGTTGCCGCTGGTCGGCTCGACCACGACCGAGCGCCCCCGTTCGAGGCGACCCTCGGCCTCGGCGGCGTCGATCATCGCCACGCCGATGCGGTCCTTCACGGACCCGCCGGGGTTGAGGTACTCGAGCTTGGCGACCACCTCGGCCCCGAGCCCCGCCGCCAGCCTGGAGAGGGCGACGATCGGCGTGTTGCCGACCACCGTCGACGCCTCGGCGCCGATGCGCAGTGCGCCGCCGGCCTGCGACCCGGGGGACATGCGGTCAACCTACCCCACGTCAGGCGGCACCGCCGCGGACCCGAAGGGTGCGCCGCGGTCGATCTAGAATGCCGCCGCACCCGACGCGAGGGGAGGATCGTTGAGACGTCGAGGGCCCGCGCCCGCAGGTGCCGCGATCGTCGCGGCGGCGCTGGCGATGGCGGCATGCGGCGGCACGAGCGACTCGGCACGAGTGGACGCCGCGATCAGCGGGCTGCTGCAGAGCGGCGATCCGGCCGCGTGCACGCGCTACGCGACCACCCGACTGCACGAGGAGCTCGAGGGCTTCCGCGGACGGGTGGCGGTAGAGCGCTGCAGGATCCACGCCGACGACCCCGGCGTCGCCGCCCGCTCGACGACGATCTCCGCGATCGCGATACGCGGCGACCGGGCCTCGGCCCACGTGCGAATCCGCGGCGGCACGCTGGGCGGGCAGGTGGTTGACGCGCGCCTCGTTCGCGCCGGGGACGGCTTCAAGGTCGATGCGCTCGCGGGGCTGAAGCTGCGGGGGACCCTGCTTCGCCGCTTCGAGGCGCGCTTCGCCCGCGGGGTGACGGAGTCCGGCAAGGTCACGGACGCCGAGGCCCGTTGCATCCTCGCGCGGATCGAGCCCGAGGTCACCGCCACCGAGGTCTCCGAGCTGGGACCGGGCGGCCTCCCGGCACCGCTCGCCGCGAGCGTTCGCCGCGCCACCGCGGCCTGCGTCCGTCCCTAGCTTCTAGATGTGGTAGGTCGGGGAGCCCTCGCGCTCGCTCTCGCGGCGGGCGACGTCGGCGATCGTCGCGGCCGAGAACACTCCGCGCAGCGCTCCCACCCCCTCCGCCCAGATCCCTCCCGCCTCGTCGGCCTCGCGGCCGACCGTGCCGTCCAGCGCCTGGACGACCTCAAGCACGGTCACGTCCGCAGCCGGGCGGGCGAGCGTGTAGCCGCCCTTCACGCCGCGCTGGCTGTCGAGCAGACCGGCCCGGCGAAGCGTGGCGAACAGCTGCTCGAGGAACTGGACGGGTATGTTGCGGCGCTCCGCGATCGCGCCGATCGGGACAGGCCTGCCGGGGCTGCGAGCGAGCTCCGCCAGGGCGAGCACCGCATACCGCGACTTCGAGGTCACCGAGATCACCGACCCTTTCTACACCACCGCGCGGCTCCGATACGATCGAGAAGGTCGGTCGTGGGGGCCGGCGAGAACGGAGAGCTGGTGAGCGATCGGGCGCGGTGCCTCGTAGTCGATCAACGACCTGTGGTTCGCCGCGGTGTGCGGGACGTCCTCCAGGACCGCTACGAGGTCGAGGAGGCGCCGCACCCGGCGGGCGCCGTGGATCTCGTCACAGACGACGCGCACATCGACGTCGTGATCGTCGAGATGCGGCGGCCAAGCGTCGACACCGAGGTGCTCTCGGGACCGGCGACGATCCGGGCACTGCGCAACGCCCAGCCCGCCCTGGGGATCGTCGCCCACGGCGACCGCCCCGAGCGCGACGTCGCCGCCGAGGCCGTCGCGGCCGGGGCGGGCGCCTACGTGATCAAGACCTCGGCCACGGACCAGCTCGCGGTCGCCGTCGCCGCCGTGCTGGAGTCGAAGACGTTCATCGACCCGGCGGTCGTACCCCCCCGGCGCGGGACGCCCCGATCGATCACCAAGCGCCAGCGCCAGATCCTGCAGCTGATGGCCGACGGGCAGTCGACGGCGCGAATCGCGCGCCGCCTCGAGCTCAGCTCGGAGACGGTGAAGACGCACACCAAGCACCTGCTCGCCCGGCTGAACGCCCGCGACCGCGCCCATGCCGTCGCGATCGCAATGCGCAACTCGCTGATCGAGTAGGCGGCGTCACCGCCTCCGCGGTCTAGATCCAGCCCTTCTCGCGGGCCGTGAGAACTGCCTGGGCCCGATCGACCGCGCCGATCTTGGCGTAGACGTTGTGCAGGTGGGTTCGCACGGTGCTGACCGAGAGCGACATCTCGTGGGCGATCTGCTTGTAGACCTTCCCCTCGGCGAGGCGGCGCAGCACGTCCACCTCGCGGCCCGACAGCGGGCAGGGCTCCGTCGGTCGCTGGCGGTCGCGGCCCGCATAGGGAAACTCGTGGAGCATCGTACGCAGCTGGACGGCGCTGACCCCGCAGGCCTTCGCCGCCGCGGAGAGGCGATCGCCGCCGATCGCGCCGCTGGTGCCGTAATGGGCCAGCATGTCGGCGAGGCGAATCACCGCGGCCATCCCCTGGGCGTCGTCGGCGTGGTGGCGCTCGATCGCGCGGGCCACCGGCGAGGGGAGGTCCCAACGCCTGGCGAGCACGCCGCCGACGAGGGCATGGTCGACGCCGAGCTCGCGCCGCTCCACCTGCAGCCGCTGCTCCGGCGTCAGCACCGCCGGGTCGAGCCGCTCGCGGTAGCCGGGATAGAGCCGGCCGAGGACGAGACGGCCGACGTCGTGCAGCATCGCCGCCACGGTGAGCTCGTCGCGCTGGCCCAGGTCGGCCTCCTCGGCGATCCGGTGGGCGGCCCGCTCGGTCGACAGGGCGTGGAGCCGGAACGCCTCCGGGGTGGGCTCCCAGCCGTGACCGCGTTCGAGGAAATCGATGCTTGGCACCGCTCGGGCGAGCGCCTCCACGCCGGCCGGGCTGATCAGCTCGACCGCCTCCGGGACGGTGGCGACACGGGAGCTGCCCTTCTTGCGGCGCCGGTTGGCGAAGCGCAGCACGGCGATGACCAGGGCGACGTCTCCCTCGATCGCGTCCACGATCTCGGCCGGCTCGGGGTCAGTGGCGCCGGCAAGCTCGGTGACCCGGTCCCGCGCAATCGCCAGAGCCGGAAACTGGTCGACCGCCTCGAACGCGGCGGCGAGGCGATTTGCGTGGCTGCCCGCGTGCTGCGGGCGCGTGTCGGCGCGGCCGACCGCGGTTCCGGTCTTGCCGCTGCTCTTCGATGTGCGCGTAGAGGTAGCCACGGATCACCCTTCTCCGGCCCTTGTTTCATCGGCATCCGGGCGCGGATTTCTTAGCGCGCGCATGCGCTCGAGCGCGGCATCGATTCGCGCGAGCGACCGCTCCCGCCCGAGCACGGACAGCGACTCGAAGATGCCGGGTGACACGGTGGTGCCCGTGATCGCCACGCGGATCGGCTGAAAGACGTCCTTCGGCTTCACCCGGAGCCGGTCGATCAGCTCGCGCAGCGCGCGCTCGATCGGGTCGCGCTGAAACGGCTCGGTCGCCTCGAGCGCAGCGCGCGCCGCCTCCAGTCGCGGCAGGGCCTCGGGGGTCATCACCCGCTCCCACGCGGCCTCGTCGGGCTCGGGCTCGCCGAGCAGGAAGCCGATCAGGGCTGGCAGCTCGGCGAGCGTCTGGGCCTTCTCCTGAGCGATCTCGCATGCCGCGCGGAGGTCGGCGCCGGGCTCGACGCCGAGATGCGGCGCGACCGCGGCGACGTAGTCGTCCAGCGGCATCTCGCGCATGAACCGGCCGTTCATCCAGCGCAGCTTCGCCTCGTCGAAGATCGCCGACGAGCGTCCCACACGGGCGAGGTCGAAGCGCTCGACGAGCTCGTCGGTGCTCATCAGCGTGGTGTCGTCCTCGGTCCCCCAGCCGAGCAACGCCAGGTAGTTGCGGACGGCCGCCGGCAGGTACCCGGCCTCCCGCAGGGCCTGGACCGAGTCGGCGCCGTGGCGCTTGGAGAGCTTGCGCCCGTCGGGGCCGTGGAGCAGCGGAAGGTGGGCGTAGCGGGGGGGCCGGGCGCCGAGAGCCTCGAGCACGAGCAGCTGTTTCGGCGTGTTGGAGAGGTGATCGTCGCCGCGGATCACGTCGGTGATGCCCATCTCGTGGTCGTCCACGGCGACGGCGAAGTTGTAGAGCACACTGCCGTCGCCGCGGGCGATCACGGGGTCGTCCTGGAGCCGATTCTCGAACGACACCTCCCCGCGGATCACGTCCTCGACCACGGTGGCCCCCTCGTCGGGCACCCTCAGGCGGATCGCCGCCCCCGGCTGCTCTCGGGCCACGCCGCGGTAGCCGGCGCCGCCGTGCTCCTGCTTCCACCTGCGCACGTCCTCGGCCGTGGCCGGGTCGGGGTACGCATGCCCGGCGGCGACCAGCTCACGGACGCGCTCCGCGTGGCGGTCGGCGCGATCGCGCTGGCTGTGCGGTCCCTCGTCCCAGTCGAGCTCCAGCCAGCGAAGTGCGTCGAGTATCGCCTCGACGTTCTCCGGCGTGGAGCGCTCGCGATCGGTGTCCTCGATCCGCAGCACCAGCGTCCCGCCGGAGCGGCGCGCCCACAGCCAGTTGTACAGTGCCGTGCGGGCGCCCCCGATGTGGAGCGTTCCCGTCGGCGACGGGGCGAAGCGGACACGCATCTGGCGGCTCATCGGTGCTGATCGGAGCGCATGTTTCCACAGCCGGAGGACTCCCCACGGCCGTCGAGCGGGGCGTCGAGCGCGGCTGCGACTCGATCCAGATCTTCAACCAGAGCCCCCGCACGTGGCGACCCACCCGCTACGGGCCCGACGACCACGCCGCCTTCCGCGAGGCGTTCGAGGGATCGCGGCTCGGCTCCGTGGTGATCCATGCCAGCTACCTGATCAACTGCGCCAATCCCGAGCGCGAGATCCGGGCCAAGTCGCTGAACTCCCTCGTCCACGCCCTGCGGCTGGGCGACGGGATCGCCGCCGACGGCGTCATCCTCCACGCGGGCTCAAAGCGCAAGGACCCCCACGCCCGCGCCATCGCCCGCGCGGGGAAGCTGGTCGGCCGCGCCCTCGCCCAGTCCGAGAGCTGCCCGATCCTCTTCGAGAACACGGCCGGGACGACCGGGCCGCTCGGCCGCGACTTCGGCGAGCTGTCGCAGCTGATCGAAGCCGCCGGGGCCGGCGACCGGGTCGGAGCCTGCCTCGACTGCTGCCACCTGCTCGCCTCCGGCTTCGAGATCCGCACCGTCGAGGCGCTCGCCGGTGTCGTCGACGAGTTCGACGCCACGGTCGGGCTTGACCGCCTGCGCGCCCTGCACGTCAACGACTCCGCGATGCCGCTCGGGTCGAACCGCGACCGCCACGCCAACCTGCCCGACGGCGAGCTGGGCCGCGACGGCCTCGCCGCATTTCTCTCCGAGCCGCGCTTCGAAGGGCTGCCGGCGATCCTCGAGGTGCCCGGGCCCGACCGGCGCGGCCCCGACCGGCGCCAGGTGCAGATCGCAAGGCGCCTGCGCAGGCGCGGCCTCGAGATGCGGGCGAGGGCCTGAATCCCGCCCGCGCTACGTGAGCGCGTTGCGCAGGTCGAAGACCCGAACCTCGTCCGCGCAGTCGAAGAAGCGGGGGTTGACGCAGTCGTAGGCGGGGCCGGCGCCCTCGTAGGCGCGCTCGACGCTGAACTGGCACTGGGGCAACGGGTCGCCGGTCATCTTCAAGCCGCCGAGCACCCCCCGACCCGCTTCGACCACGTCGAGGTCCACCTCTCCCTTGAAGACCTTGTTCATGCAGCCGACGAAGCTGCGGCCGGAGAGCTCGTCGACGTAGCTGTAGAGGTACGCGCAGCGCAGCTGGACGCAGCCCCACGGGTCCACCAGCTTGTCGCAGAAGGACCGACAGCGCCGGCATTCGCCGGACTTCGCCGCTGCCTCTCCTCTCTGGGTCAGCGCCATGTGTGGAGTCTAGTTGGGTCGGATGGCGCCGCGGGGGCGGCGCCGCTACGCGGCCAGCACCCCGGGGCCGAGCAGGGAGTCGAGCTCGGCGCGCAGGCCCCCCGAGGGCCGCACCCGGTAGTCCGAGCCGAAGCGCAGCTTGCGCACGCCGTCGCGGGTGCGCATCTCCAGGACGACCTCGGCGTCGCCGGGGAAGTGGCCGAACACCGACTTCAGCTCGTCCACCAGCGACGGGGCGAAGGCGGCGGCGTCGATCCGGATCGTCACCGGTCCGCTTCGAGCGGCCGCTCTCGCTGCGGCGACCTCGCCGGCCGCCGGCTCGAAGGGCTCGGCCTCCTGGACGACGAGCTTCGTCTCGCCGGGCTCCTTGTGGTCCACCCTGCCGCGTACCAGCACGACCCGGTCGGGCTCGATCGCCGCGGCGCGCTCGGCGGAGGCGGCGAACACGAGCAGCTCCACCTGGCCGTCGAGGTCGTCGAGGGTCGCGAACGTCATCTGGTCGCCGCGCTTGGTGCGGATTCGCTTGCGCTCGCTGATCACGCCGCCGACCGTCACCCAGGAGCCGTCCGGCCTCGAGGCGAGCTCGGCGAGGCCGCAGTCCACGCGCGAGCGCAGCGCCTCCCGCACCTCGGACAGCGGGTGCGACGAGAGGAACGTGCCCAGGGTCTCCTTCTCCATCCGCAGCAGCTCGCGGCGGTCGAACTCCTCCGTGCCGAGCGCGGGGCGCTGCCCGCCGGAGGCCGGCTGCGATCCGCCGCCGTCGATCTCGAAGATCGAGCCCTGGCCGCGCGCGGCGTCCTCCTGCGCCTTCTGGCCGGCCGAGATCGCCGCCGGCATGGCCTCCACCATCGCCCGGCGCGTCGCACCGGTCGAGTCGAGCGCACCGCACTTGACGAGGCACTCGACCGCGCGCTTGTTCACCGCCCGGGCGTCGACCCGCTCGCAGAAGTCCCAGATCGACTCGAACGGGCCGTCCTGATCGCGGGCGCCGAGGATCCCGCCGACGGCGGTGTGGCCGACGTTCTTCACGGCGTCGAGCCCGAACCGGATCTTCGATCCGTGCACCACGAACCCGTGATCGGAGGCGTTCACGTCGGGCGGCAGCACCTCGATCCCCATCTCCTCGCAGCGGTTGACGAAGAACGGGACCTTGTCCTTGGTCGACATCACCGACGAGATCAGGGCCGCCATGTACTCGGCCGGGTGGTTCGCCTTCAGATAGGCGGTCCGGTAGGCGATCAGCGCGTAGCAGGCGGCGTGGGACTTGTTGAACGAGTAGTCGGCGGCGGCGGTCATCAGGCCCCACAGCTCCTTTGCCAGGGCCGCCTCGGTGCCGGACGCCTGCAGCCCGGCCTTGAACTTGTCCTCCATCGTCGCCATCAGGTCGCGCTTCTTCTTGCCCACGGCCTTGCGCAGGTCGTCGGCCTCGGCGGGGGTGAAGCCGGCCATCCGCTTGGCGATCTCCATCAACTGCTCCTGGTAGAGACAGCAGCCGTAGGTGGCCTCGGTGATCGGCCGCAGGCGCTCGTCCGGATAGCGCACCGAGGCAGGGTCGCGCTTGCCACGGGCGTAGTCGGGGATGAAGCGCATCGCCCCGGGCCGGTAGAGGGCGACCAGCGCGATCAGGTCGCCGAACTCGGTCGGCCGCACCTTGCGCAGCGCCTCGCGCATCCCGTCCGACTCGAACTGGAACACGCCGATTGCGTCCCCGCGGGCCAGCATCTCGTAGGTGGGCCTGTCGTCGAGCGGGAGCGCCTCCACGTCGAGCCGGCTGCCATGCGAGCGCTCGATGATCTCCACCGCGTTCTCGATCACGTCGAGGTTGCGCAGGCCGAGGAAGTCCATCTTCAGCAGCCCGATGTCCTCGATCGGGCCCATCGAGTACTGGGTGACCGTCTTGTAGGCGCGGGAGCCGTCGCCGTTCACGGCCCCCCGCTCCTCGGCGAGCTGAAGCGGCACGATCTCCTGCAGCGGGCGATCGGCGATCACCACCGCCGCCGCGTGGATCGAGCTGTTGCGCACGATCCCCTCCAGGCCGCGCGCCACGTCGACGATGCGGCGGGCGTCGGCGTCGGCGTCGCACGTCCGTCGCAGCTCCTGTCCCGGCTTCAGGCATTCGTCGAAGCTCGGGCTGCGGCCCATGATCGGCTCCGGGATCAGCTTCGCGATCCGGTCACCGGTGCCGTAGTCGAAGCCGAGCACGCGGGCCGCGTCGCGGGTCGCCGCGCGCGGGGCCATCCGGCCGAAGGTGATGATCTGGGCGACCGACTCGCGGCCGTACTTGTCGGCGACGTAGCGGATCACCTGCTCGCGCCCCTTAACCGAGAAGTCGATGTCGATGTCGGGCATCGACTTGCGGTCCGGGTTGAGGAAGCGCTCGAACAGCAGGTCGTGCCCGAGCGGGTCGACGTCGGTGATGTTCAGCGAGTGGGCGACGATCGATCCCGCCGCCGACCCCCTTCCCGGGCCCACGGCGATGCCGTTCTCCTTCGCGTAGCGGACGAAGTCCCAGACGATCAGGAAGTAGGACTCGAACCCCATCTCCTCGATCACGGAGAGCTCGAAGTCGAGCCGCTCGAGCGCCTCCGCCGGAGGCGGGTCGCCGTAGCGGCGGCACAGGCCGTCGGCGGCGGTGCTGCGCAGCAGCTCACGCGGCTCGACCCCGTCGGGAGTCGGATACCGCGGCAGCAGCAGCTTTCCCATCTCGAGCTCGACGTTGCAGCGCTCCGCCACCTCGAGCGTCGTCCTCACGGCGCCGTCGAGGTCGGCGAACGAATCCGCCATCTCCTGGGGGCTCTTCAGGTAGAACTCGTTGGTCTCGAAGCGCAGCTTCGGCTGGGCCAGGGTCGACTTGGTCTGCACGCAGAGCAGCGCCGCGTGGCTGTCGTAGTCGTCACGGTGCAGGTAGTGGACATCGGCCGTCGCCACCAGGGGACGGTCCAGCTCGCGGGCGATCCGGGCGATCCCCTCGTTCGCCTTCTCCTGCTCGGCGAGCCCGTTGCGCTGCACCTCGAAGTAGACGCCGTCGGAGCCGAACACGCCGACGAGGTCGTCGGCGTGGGCGCGCGCGTCGCCCGGGCGATCCTCCAGCAGGCGCCGGCAGAGTCGCGACTGGAGGCAGCCGCTGAGCGCGATCACGCCCTCCGAGTGGCGGTCGAGCAACTCCATGTCGACGTTCGCCTTGCCGCGGCGGAAGCCCTCCAGAAAGCCCGCAGAGCTGAGCTTGACGAGGTTGCGAAACCCGACGTCGCTGGCGGCCAGCAGGGTGATGTGGTTGCGCTCGTAGCGCAGCGCCTCCGTGCGACGGTCGTCGACGAGGTAGGCCTCGATGCCGAGGATCGGCTTGATCCCGACCTTCGTGCACGCCTTGTAGTGGTCGACGGCCCCGTTCATCACGCCGTGGTCGGTGAGGCCGAGGGCGGGCATGTCCAGCTCCGCCGCCCGCTCGGCCATCGGCAGGGCGGTGCCGGCGGCAGTGCGACGTTCGATCTGGCAGGCGCCGTCGAGCAGCGAGTACTCGCTGTGGACGTGCAGGTGGACGGCGCTCACGGCGGCATCATCGCAAGCGCCGCAGATGCCACCGGCCCGCGTTTCCGCAGCCTGCGGACTTCCGTAAGGGGCCGGAACGGAGCGTCGCTCGGCCGCCGCGTCAGCCGTCGCCGGCGCCGCCGCCGCGGCGCTCGATGCGGCGCTCGGCGGCCTCGATCCGCTCCAGCAGCCCCTCGAATCGCTCCTCGGTGCCGCGCGCGCGCTCGGCCGCGCGCTCCCGCGTGTGCGCCGACTCGCTCCGCAGCCGCTCGTCGAGCTGGCGCGCGCGCTCGGCGTCGGCGATCCGCCGGATCGCCGCCTCGGCCTCCCTTTGCAGCGCCCGCACTGCCTCGTCCTGGGACGACTGCAGCCGCCGCTCGGCCTCCTCGCCGGCCGACGCGGCGCGGGCGCGCAGGTTCTCGCGGGCATCTGCCAGCTCGCGCTCGAGCAGGCGGGCCAGCTCGGCCGCGGCGCGTTCCACGCGGGCATCGAGCAGGCCCTCGGCCTCGTCCGCGCGCCGCTCGAGATCGGCTCGCGCCGCCGCGGTGCGGTCGCGCAGGTCGGCGGCCAGCTGCTGGCGCTCGGCGGCGAGCCCGCGCGCCTGCTCGGCGAGCTGCTCGTCCACCCGCGCACCGAGCGCGGCGGCGATCCGCTGCTCGGCTTCGCCCACTGCGGCGGCGACCAGCTCGCGCGTCGCCTCGGCCAGATCCTCCTTCGCGGCGGCCACGCTCTCCGCGCTCCGCCTCTGCACCGCTTGCAGGCCCGTGTCCACCTCCGCCGCGACGCCCTCGGCGATCCGCGCCTCCGCCTCGGCCGCGTCGGCGCGGATCGACTGCTTCAGCTCGGCGGTGCTGTCGGCGAGCCGGCGCTCGTTGCCGGCGACGAGGTCAGTGCGCGCCTGCTGCACGTCGCTCGCGGCGCGTTGCTCGAGGCGCTCGGCGACGCGCCCCTCCGCCTCGTCGACGCCCCGGGCGACCGCCGCGTCCAGCGCCTCCCGCGCCGCCGCCTGCTCGGCGAGGCCGGTCGACAGGCGCGCGTCCAGGTCGCGGCGCAGGTCGGCCGCCAGAGCCTCCATCGCCTCGCGGGCCGCCTCGACGCCGCGGTCGAGGGCCTCGCCGATCCGCACCATCTCGCGTGACACGCGCGCCTCCGCGGCGGCGCCGATGCGCCGCTCGGCCTCGGCCACCGCCGCGTCGAGCGACTGCGCGAACCGGTCGCCCTCGGCGGCCAGCTGGGCCCCGATCTGCTCGCGGGCGGCGCTGGCGCTCTGCTCGATCCGCCTGCGGGACTCCTCCCACCAGCGCGGCTCTTCGAGATCGGCCCGCTCGCCAGCCGCCCTCGCGACGTCGCCGGGCGCGGGGTCCGAACCTGGGGTGGCTTGCTGATCCATCGGCGGGCCCCGATTCTGATGCACGCGCCCGACCGATCGGCGCGAGGTAGCCTCACGGCGTGATCTGGCTGCTTCGCCACGGAGACGCCGCCGACGGCGCCGACGACGACACCCGGCCGCTGACGGCGAAGGGCGAGCGCCAGGCGGATCTCGCCGGTCGCGCCCTGGCCGCGCTGGACAGCGGCATCGAGGCCTGCCTGACCAGCCCGAAGCTGCGCGCCGCGCGCACGGCCGAGCTGGCCTGCATCCACCTCGGGATCGCGCCGGAGCAGGCGGCGGAGCTCCGCGGCGGCGAATTCGAGCCGGCGGACCTCGCCGCCGGGCGCGGCAACGTCCTGCTGGTCGGCCACGAGCCCGACTTCTCGAACGCGATCGCGGCGGCCACCGGCGCCCGCGTCAAGATGCGCAAGGGTGGTGTCGCCGCGATCGACGACGGCATCCTCCACGCCCTCCTGCGCCCCCGCGACCTGGCCGCAATCGCCAGTCGGCGCTAGACCACCGAGGCGGCGAAAAGCAAGCAGGTCGGGGGACGCAGGCCGAGCGGCGAAGCGAGCGCACTGGAAGCGTGCGTGAGCAAGACGCGAGGCCGAGGACCCCGAGATGCGCCGCTTTGCAGCCGCCTCAGCCGGCGCAGACCCAGGCGCTTGGGCCCGAGTCGGCCCAGATCTGCCCGGCGATCCGGTCCTGCTCGCTCTTCGGGGCGTTCTGCGGCGAGCCGTGGCCGCCGTAGAGCGACCATGTCGAGGGCAGGATCTGGTACAGCCCGCCCGCGCCGCTGGACGGGTTGACCGCTTGCGGGTTGCCGCCCGACTCGCACATCACGATCGACTCGGGGATCGCGAACCCGTGCAGCCAGGTGCCGACCTGCTGCTGGGACTGGGCGGCGGCCTGCTGCTGGGACTCCTGCTGGGCCTGAATCCGCAGCTGCTCGAGCTGCCCCTGCCAGCTCGACATCTGCGACTGCAGGCTGGAGAGCGTCGCCGTCTCCTGCGCCCGCGCCGTCGCCAGGGCACTCGCGGTCGCCTCGGCCTGGACCCGCGCCGCGCTCACCTGTGAACGGGCGGCGTCGATGCGCCGGTTGTAGGCGTCGACGCGGGCCTTGGCGGCCTCGAATGCATCGAGGCGCTGCGCGACCACGTTGCGCAGCTCGCGCACACGGGTCGCGAGCCTGCTGTCGGAGTTCTCGATCGCCTTCAGGTACTGCTGGCGGGTGACGAGGTCGTCGAAGCCGTCGGCGCTGAGGATCACATCCACCGCGTCGGGGCTGCCGCTCTTGTAGATGTCGACGAGCCTGCGCGACAGCAGCCGCCTCGCGCGGGCGAGCTGGCGCCGGGCGACGTCGAGCTGGGCCTGCGTGCGATTGACGTCCGCCGCCAGCTCGGCGGCGCGCTTCTGGCCCTGCTGGAGCAGACCGGTGAGCTGGGCCTCCTTCGCCGCCGCGGCCGCCGCCCGGCTCTGGGCGTCGACCAGCGCGGCGTGCTTGGCCTCGAGGTCGTTGGCGAGGCTCGTGGCCCGCGACTGCGCACTGGAGATCTGGCTCTGCAGGCCGGCCTCGGTGGCGGCCCCCGCCGATCCGGGCGCGGCAAGCGCCACGAACGCGGCCGCGGCCGCGAGGGCAGCGAGCCAGGCCGCGCCCTTCGGCGCCCGCGCGGGTCCGGCGACAGCCTCGATGTTCGACGACAACTCGTACCTCCTTCGTTGCCGGCGGGGTTAGCTGTCGGGCTCGCGCCGAAGGAGTGGCGCTACACGTCTGTGATTCGCCCCTGGCGGCGACTGCCGCCTTCTTGGTTCCCCCGCTCCCCGGGCTCTCCGGGGATTAGGCGTGCTACGAAGGCGAGAACTTTAACGAACTCTCACACGGAAAGTCGAATACTCACAAAAGGGGCCTTCGAGCCCCGTTGCCCCGATCCTCCGAGGCGTGGATCAGCCCTCCTCGACCGAGCGGGCGGCCAGGTAGCCGCCGACCAGCGCGGCCGCCAGGGCGACGCCCGCCGCGATCCGCAGCTGGCGCCCGTAGCGGATGCGCACGAACGCCAGCGCGTACCTGACCACGGCCTTTCCGATCGCCCGGTAGATCATCGCTCTCCCTCCTCTTGCTGTGTACGGCCTCTGATCCTGTGCGCCATCCGGCTCTGCAGCGTGAACAGCTCGATGAATCCCGGGCTGGCCTGCTGGGCGAAGGCGCCACCCGACTCGCCGAACCCGGCGAGGTCGCGATCGTAGAGCGCGAACGGAGAGGACCGCGCCACCGGCTTCACGGACCCCTTGAACAGGCGCACCGTCACCTCGCCCGTGACGTACTCGTTGACCGAGTCCATGAAGGCGTCCAGGTCGGAGCGCAGCGGCTCGTACCAGAGGCCCGCGTAGCAGAGGTAGGCCCAGTGGCGATCCAGCCCCGCCTTGAACTCGTTCTGGTGGATCGTGCAGACCAGCTTCTCGAGCTCGCGGTGGGCCGTGAGAACGATCGCCGCCGCGGGCGCCTCATAGAGGTCGCGCACCTTGAGCCCGACGATCCGGTCCTCGACGTGGTCGACGATGCCGGCGCCGTGGCGGCGGCCGGCCTCGGCGGCGCGCTCGAGCAGGTCGACCAGGCCCAGGCGCTCCCCGTCGAGGCTGACCGGGCAGCCTCGCTCGAAGCCGACGCGAATGTCCTCGGGCTGATCCGGGGCGGCCTCGGGCGGGGTGACGAGGTGGAAGACGTCGTCCGCCGGAGGCGCGTCGAGGTCCTCGATCGAGCCCCCCTCCGAGGAGCGGCCCCAGAGGTTGTCGTCGATCGAATACGGCGGCGCCTCCGTGCCCCCCTTGACCGGGATCCCGTGCTCGCGCGCGTAGGCGATCTCCTCCTCGCGACCCATCCGCCATTCGCGCACCGGCGCGATCAGGCCGAGCCCGGGGTCGAGCGTGGCCACGGTCCCCTCGATCCGCACCTGGTCGTTTCCCTTGCCGGTGCAACCGTGGGCGACCGTGTCGCACTCCGACGCGCGCGCGTGCTCGACCGCGAGCTTCGCGATCAGCGGGCGGCCGAGCGCCGTGAACAGGGGATAGCCACCGCCGTACAGCGCGTTCGCCTTGATCGCCCGCAGCACGTAGTCGCGCGCGAACTCCTCGCGCGCGTCCACCAGGATCGCCTCGATCGCGCCAAGGTCGCGGGCCTTCTGCGTGACCACCTCCCAGTCCTCGCCGGGCTGGCCGAGGTCGACGGTGAGGGTGACGATCTCGGCGCCGTAGCGCTCCTGGATCCAGCGCAGCATGACGCTGGTGTCGAGCCCACCCGAGTAGAGCAGCAGCACGCGCCCGACCCGATCCGGGTCTGCCTCGTAGGAGGATGTCCTGGGCGCGCGCCCCGCGGGTTCCGCCACGATCGGCGCCGAAGTCTGGCAGGCGCGAGCGGCCCGCGGCCGTCTGCGAGACTGCGGTCGGATGCACCGGGCGGCGCGAATCGTCTCAACCGCGCTGATCACGGCCGGGGTCGTCGTCCTGCTCGACGTCGGCATCACCCTGGCATGGCAGGAGCCGGTGTCGTCGCTGTACGGCTGGCTTCAGCAGCGAAGCGCGGCCGGCGAGCTGAGCGATCTCGAGGCTCGCTACCCGACCGCCGCCGACAGGCGGGCGATCCACGGCCTCGACGACCCGCGCGCCGCTCGCGTCCTGGCACGGCGCTTCACCCGCCAGCTTCATCGCGGCGAGGCGATCGGGCGGATCGAGGTGCCGCGGATCGGCCTCGACATCGTGATCGTTCAGGGGACCGACACGGCGAGCCTTCAGAAGGGCCCCGGCCACTACCCCGGCACCCCGCTCCCCGGCCTGCCGGGAACGACCGCGATCGCAGGGCACCGGACCACCTACCTGGCCCCCTTCCGCGACATCAACCGGATCGAGCCCGGCGACGAGATGCGCCTGGAGATGCCCTACGCCGATTTCACGTACAGGGTGCAGAAGCACGAAGTCGTCGCCCCGGGCGACGTCGGCATCGTCCGCTCCGCCGGCTACCAGCGACTGCTGCTGACAGCCTGCCATCCGCTCTACAGCGCCGCCCAGCGATACGCCGTGTTCGCCCGGCTCTCCCGCCTCTCGGTCCCCGAGCGCTAGACGGTCGATTCCGAATCCGCTAGACAACGAGGCCGAGCTTCGCCGCCAGGCGGGCGGCGCCGTCGCGGGGCGGCGCCGGCACGCGGGGGGTCGCGTAGCGTCGCCACGCACCCGGAAGCCACGCCAAAGCGAGCTCGTAGCCGGCGGCTTCGACCGCCGCCGCGACCCGCCGGTCGAAGAGCCCGTAGGGATAGGCGAGCGTGCGGCAGGGCCGCCCCGTCACCGCCTCCACCTCGCGCTTGGACTGCGCAAGCTCGTCCGCCAACGCGGCGTCGTCGAGCGCCCGCAGGTCGGGGTGGCCGAGGGTGTGCGAGCCCAGCTCCATGCCGGTCCGGGCGAGGGCGCGAGCGTCCTCGCGCTCGAGCAGCCTGCCGTGCACGCCGGCGACGCGCTCGTACTGCTCGCCCCAGCGACCGGGGCAGACGAAGAACGTCGCCCCCACTCCCAGGCGCTGTAGAAGGGGGGCTGCGACGGTGAGGTTGTCGAGCCAGCCGTCGTCGAAGCTGAGCACCGCCGTCCCCGCCGCCGGCCGGCCGCCGCCGGCCTCGTCGAGCAGCTCCTCCGCGGTGAGAAAGCGGTAGCCGCGCTCGCGCATGAAGGTCACGTGCTCCTCCAGCCGGGCCGGTGAGACGACCAGGCGCAGCGGGTCCTGGTCGTCGGAGACGTCGCCCACCGCGTGGTAGGCGAGCACCGCCGGTGGCAGCAACGCGCCTATCAGGGCTCGTTCTGCGAAGGTGGCGCAACGGCAGGCGGCGGCGCCTGCGCATCGGGCGCCGGGGGCCGGGAGGCCGGGGCGATCGGCTCCAGGCGCGCGGCGGCGTCGTCCAGCGCCGCCACGAGGCGATCGGAGCGCTCCCTGATGGTCGCCGCCTGGCGCACGAGCGCATCGGTGAGCTCGGACATCTGCCGCAGGCGCTCCATCGTCATCCGGTCGACGCGCGAGCGCGAGTCCTCGACGTAGCGCCGCGCCTGCTCGCGAGCGTCGTCGCGGATCCCCGTCGCGGCCTGCTCGGCAGCGTCGATGACGAGCTGGATGCGCTCGCTGATCGCCAGCATCGAGCCGCTCGCCGGTGCGCGCCCGCCGCCGGCCCCCGCCGCCTCCGGATCGTTGCCGCTCGGCAGGTCCACTGCGGACCGGATCATAGCCCGCGCCGCAGCAGCGGAAGGCGGGCGCGGATGCGCCGCCAGAGGCCGGGCCGCGGCGGCTCGTCGGCGGCGGCATCGGCACCCTGCGGCGGTGCCGTCAGCGGTGTCGCGGCCGGGTCGTGACGCTCGGGGAGCGGCCTTGCGACGCCGCTCACGTCCGCCGGGCCCGGCGCCGGCGATGCGTCGTGCTCGACCGTGACGCTGATCTCGCGGCGCTCGGAGACCGTCACCCTCGTCGCCCGGCGGTCGGCGGGCGGAGGCGCGACGATGCCCGCCTCGCGCCCGAGCCGCTCCGCGGCAAGGGCAAGCGCGCCCACCATCTCCTCGATGTCCCGCTCGATCGCCTCCGTGCGCGAGACGATCTCGCCTCGCATCGCCCGGATCTCCTCGAGCCGCGTCCTCGCAGCCTCGTCCGCCCGTCGTTCCGCGTCGGCGATCAGGCCGCTGGCCTCGGACTCGGACCTGCTGCGGATCTCCTCCACGGCGCCCTGGGCGTCGCGCATCAGGTCGCGCACGCGCCCGGAAAGCGGGGCCGCGATCCCGGGGGTGGTCTGCCGCGGACGCGGTCCGGCTGGGTCGGTCGCTTCGATCGATCCAAGTTAACCGCGATTACGGACGCGTGCCACGCCCGATCCGTGAGCTACCTTGACCCGGTGCCCGAAGCCGGGGACATCAGCGGCGACCGCCTGCGCGGGCTCACGGAGTTCCTCGTCGAGCACCACCGCTGCGGCGCCGGCTTCGACGTGAAGCGCCCGGGCATCGGCGGGAGCGGGTCGCTCTCCGTCACCTGCAAGGGATGCGGCGGACGGCTCCAGAGCGCCGACCACGCCGACGAGATCGACCGCGAGCGCGGCGCGGTCACCACCCCCGCCGCCCCCGCCCCGGCCCGCACGACCGCCGGACCGCAGGCGCCGTCTCGCCCGCCGCAGGCCCCCCCGACCCGGCCCCGGGCGCCCGCAACCGCGCTGCCGCCCCCCGCGGCAGCCCCCCCGCGACAAGTGTCTCCGGCCGACGCGCCGGCGCCCGAGGGCGCCGCTCCGCCCGCCCCGGGGGGGCGGGTCCGTGTGGCCCCTCCTCCGCAGCCTTCACCGACGACAGCTCCGCCACCGACCGAGCCCGTCCTGCGAGCGCCGCCTGCGCGCCCCCCCGGTCAGCCGGCTCCGCTCCCCGCCGCGCCGCGAGACCGACGCCTGTCGCCGGCGGTCCTGGCGGCGATCGCCGCGGCCGCGATTGCCGCCGTTGTGGTGGCGGCAGCGCTGATCGCAGGCTCCGGGTCCGGTGGCTCGGGGCCGGGGCCGGCGGCGGGACCGCCCTCCGCCGCAGGGCCGGGCGTGACCACCGTCAACACCCAGGCCTACGCCGTGAGGATCCCCGTCTCCTGGCGGCGGCGCACCCGCGGCGGCGCGCTCAGCCTCGGTCCCGCCGGCGGCCGGGTCGAGGTGCGGATCTTCTTCCAGCGCCGCCCCGGCCTCGATCGCAGGGCGATGGCTGCGAAGGCGCGTGCCTTCCTCGCCGAGCAGCATCCCGGAGCACGCGTCACCGTGGAGGGGACACGGGGCACCGCCGCGGGGACGGGCACCTCCGTGGTCGCCCGCTACCCGAGCGGGGTCGAGCACGCCCTCGTGGTCCTGCGGGGACCGCTTCGCTATCTCGTCGTGCGCCGCGTCGATGCCGCCGCGAGCGGCGCACTGGGCCGGCGTGCGCTCGCCGTCGAACGCAGCTTCCGGCCCCGCTGAGGAAGCCCGGTGCCGCCAGCATGCGGAGATCGCAAGGAGCAGGGGGCACCCTGCGCGTCCTGATGGTGCTCCAGCCGAGCGATGGCGGGGTGTTCGACCACGTCGCGCGGCTGTCGACGGCGATGGCGGCGCGGGGCCACGAGATCGCGGCCTGCGGCCCGCTCGTGCACGGGGCCCCCGCGGGCGCGGCCTCGGCGCACGTGGTGGAGATGGGCCGAAACGTCTCTCCCCCGGCCGACCTCGCCGCCGCCCTGCGTCTCCGCTCCGTCGTCGCCCGCCTGCGCCCCGACGTGGTTCATGCCCACAGCTCCAAGGCGGGCGCGGTCGCAAGGCTGGCGAGGGCGGGGTCTCCCCGCACGCCGGTCATCTACACGCCTCACGGCTACGCGTTCGCCGGCTACTTCGAGAGCGCTCTGAGCCGCCGCGCCTACTCGGCGGCGGAGCGGCTGCTCGCCCCGCTGGCGACGCGGGTGCTCTGCGTGTGCGAGGCGGAGCGTGCCCTCGCCGAGCGCATCGGGCCCGCTTCGCGGACCCGCGTGGTCCACAACGGCATCGACGGGCTCGGCCCCGGGCCCGGGTATCCGCCCGCGGAGCGCGCTCGCCGTGACGGGCCCGTGATCGGAGCGATCAGCCTGCTTCGTCCCGGCAAGGGCATGGAGACGCTGATCGACGCGATGGCGGAGGTGGTCGGCTCCCGGCCCGACGCCACCCTGATCCTGGCCGGGGACGGGCCGGACCGCGCCGCGCTCGAGCGCCGGATCGCGGAGCGCGGCCTCGGTGGCTCGGTTCGAATGGTGGGGGCGCTCGACAGCGCGGCGCCGCTGCTGCGCTCGATCGACGTCTTCGCCCATCCCTCCTGGGCGGAGTCCTTCCCGTACGCCATCCTCCAGGCGATGTCGCTCGGGCTTCCGATCGTGGCGACGGACGTCGGCGGGGTCGCCGAGGCGATCGCCGACGGCGAGAGCGGGCTGCTGGTGCCGCCGCGCGACCCGGCGCCGCTTGCCGCCGCTCTGCTGTCGGCGCTGCTGGATCCGGAGCGCGCCGCCGCCCTCGGCGAGGCGGCCCGCGCGCGCGTCGCGGCGCGCTTTACCCTTTCCCGGATGGTGGAAGGAACTCTCGCGGTCTACGGGGAAGTAGCCCCGGGATGACGGATCGGACAGCCTCCCGTGGCTGACGGGCGCAGCCGGGTCGGCGGCGGGGACGGCCAGATCTCGACCGAGGCGGTCGACGTTCGCCGCTATATGGAGGCCCTTCGCCGCAGCCGCCGGCTGATCCTGGCGATCATCGTCGCGCTCACGGGGACGGTGCTGGCGCTGTCGCTGGCGCTGCCGAAGAACTACGAGGCCACCGCCACGCTCCTGTTCCAGCCCGACACGACGTTCCTGGGCAGCACCGACCCGGAGTCGCTGAAGCGGGAGCTCACCTCCCTGCAGAAGCTGATCAACACGCCGCAGGTCGTTTCGGCGGCGTCCCGCAAGGTCTCCGGCACCACCTCGAGCGACGTCGACTCGGCGCTCAGCTCGGCGGTCGACGAGAACGCCAACATCATCTACGTCTTCGCGACAGACCGGAACCCGGACAAGGCGGCCGACATCGCCAACGCCGTGGCGGCGAGCTTCCTCACCCTGCGCCGATCCACCGAGCGGGCCCGTCTGACGGTCGCCGAGGCCCAGGCCACCGACCAGATCGACAGCCTGCAGGCGCAGGGCGGCAGCCCGGAGGAGATCGCCGCCCTCCAGCGCAGGCTCAGCGATCTCCAGGTGCAGGAGGCCAACGCGGGCTCTGACCTCCAGCTCGCGGAGAAGGCGGAGGCGCCGTCGGCACCGTCCTCGCCGCGGCCCGTCAGGAACACCGTCCTCGCCCTGATCGCCTCGCTGTTCATCGGCGTCCTCGTCGCCCTCGGCCGCGACCAGCTCGTCCCGCGGCCCAGCGGGGGACGGGAGCTGAGCCAGCTCACCGGGCTGCCGGTGTTGGCCGCCATCCCCTACGTGGGGCGCACCCTCGGAAAGCGCCGCCATTCGGTCCAGGGCAGCCTCGAGAACGAGGCCTACCACACGCTTCGCACCGCCGTCTCCGCCGTCGTCCCGCCCTCCCGCACGGCGCAGGTCGTGCTCGTGACCAGCGCCGTCAATGCCGAGGGGAAGACGACGGTCACCGCGCGCCTCGGCTGGGCGCTGGCGCTGGCCGGGCATCGAACGCTGCTCGTCTCCGGGGACCTGCGGCGCCCCTCGCTGCACCAGCGGCTGGACGCCCCGGCGGACCCGGGGCTCGGCGACCTGCTCTCGGTGATGGATCGGCTCGGCCGCGTTGACGACGAGCTGATCTCGGCGGCGATCACCCCCGTGACCGGCGGCAGCGGTGTGGTCGGCGACCGCGTGCAGCTCGACCTGCTGGCCAGCGGAAGCATGCCGGGCGACCCCACGCGGATTCTGTCCAGCGGCGCCCTGCCCGCGGTGCTGGACCTGCTGCGCCAGCGCGACTACGCCTACATCCTGGTCGACTCCCCGCCGATGCTGGGGATCGCCGACACGCAGGTGCTGGCGCGGCACACCGACCACGTCCTGCTCGTCGCCCGCCTCGATCGCATCCGCCTCGACAACGTGATCGACCTCAACGACGTGCTCGAGCGCCTCGGGATCTCGCCGATCGGCCTCGTCGTGATCGGCGCGCGGGAGCCCGTCTCCCCCTACTACCTCTCCGAGCGATCGGCCCTCATCGAGACGCCGACGGCGCGAAGCGGTCGCTAGGTGAATTAGTCATCTAGTCGCCCGCCGGCTGACGGCGGCCGCCCATATCAAGCCGGCGACCAGCCACAGGTGTCGCCAGTGCAGCGTGTCAACGAACAGGCTGTTGAGGACGATCGCGCACCACGTCCCGAGCAGCGCCGCGGAGCCGATCCCGTAGGTATCCCGCCCGGCGATCGCGTTGGCGCCCGCGAACACCAGGGTGGCGATCACGATCCCGAGCACGGCGACCAGGCCGAGCGCGCCCTGCTCCGAGATCGAGCGGATGTAGAGGCTGTGGGTGGCGACCGGATAGCGGACCTCGAACTGGCCCGGCCCGATCCCGAAGGGGTAGCGCTCGACCAGCTCGAGCCCGGTGCGCTGGGCCCCGAACCGATCCGTGTCGTAGGCCTGCACCTTCGCGCGCGACTCGAGGAAGCCGAGCGAGCCCGTGACGCTGATCACGGCCACCGTGGCGACGGCGGCGAGGCTGAGCACGGCAAGGACCTGCATCGCGCGCAGCCCGCCGCCCCGGCGCAGCGCCTGTACGGACAGCATCACCAGGATGCCGAGGAGGAACGCGGCCCAGGCAGCGCGCGAGTACGAGAACAGGATCCCGATCGAGAGCACGAGGAAGATCGCCACCTTCGTCGCCGTCCGCGCTCGCAGCAGGCGCGGCCTCATCAGCTCCTCGAGCACGATCAGGGCGGGCGGGATCAGGAAGGGCCCGAAGACGTTGGGGTCCTGGAACAGGGCCTGGGCGCGATAGCCGGCAGCCGTCAGGAGGTCGGTGCGGGGCAGCGGCAGAAAGAGCGCCAGCGTCCCGATCAGCGCCGAGAAGACCGCCACGGCGACGTAGGCACGCACGACCGTACGAGCGCGATGGGCGGAGTTAACGTAGCCGGCCACCCACAGCCCGAAGATCGCGAGGTAGAAGGTGATCGCGAAGAACTTGGCGGCCACCCTCGGGTCGACCGCCTCCAGCGTCGACATCAGGTTGATCGTCAGAAAGGCCCCGATCAGGGCGCCGATCACCAGCGGCGCGCGCGTCGGGTCGAAGCGTCCCGTAACGGCCGCGACCGCGATCACGATCGCGAACACGGCGTCGGGCGGCGCCGGGTCGACGAACACCACGCCGAGCAGCAGGAAGCCGAGCGTGGCGGCCATCTCGTAGCGGGCGATCGCGAGGGCGAGCATGGCGAGGATCGCCACGCCACCGGCGAGCATCGTCGCCGACGGCGGCCGGCTGTAGAGCAGCATCGTCGTGAACACGCCGAGCGCCGCCAAGGCGCCGGCGCCGCCGAGCGCCAGCGCCGAACGCCCGGCGAGCTCGATCCGGTCCGCCCTTGCCGTCCGCTCGGCGTTCATCGCTTTCGCCAGGGTAGTCCACGGGTGGGATCCCCCCGCTCACCTACACTGGTCCGCGCATGACTGAGTCGGCGTCGGGCGAGCTCTCCTCCTCGCGCCGGATCGCCCGCAACGCCTTCTTCCGCTCGGCCGGGGAGGTCGTCGCCAAGCTCGGCTCGGTGGCCTTCTTCATCGCGATGGCGCGGAAGCTCGGCTCGACGGCGTTCGGCGAGTTCAGCTTTGCCCTCGCGTTGAGCACGGTGCTGCTGTTCGCGTCGGGGTTCGGGATGGAGGACCTGATCGTGCGCGAGGTGGCGCGCGACCGCTCCCGCGTCCACTTCTACCTCAGCAACGTGATGGCGATCAAGATCGGCACCTCCGTGCTGCTGCTGGCGCTCGCGATCGGGATCGCCGCGATCAGCGGCCACGGCGGCGAGGTCGTGCTCACGGTCCTGATCGTCGGCACCGGCGTGGCGATCGAGAACTTCGGCCGCACCCTGCACTCGGTTTTCCAGGCGTTCGAGCGGATGGGCTTCATCTCGATCGCCCTGATCGTGCAGCGAATCGCAACGGCGGCCGTCGGCATCGCCGTGCTGGCGTCCGGCGGGGGGCTGATCGCGGCGTCGCTGGTGTTCGCCGGCGGCTCGGTGCTCGGCGCCCTCACCGGGATCTGGGCCCTGCGGCGGTTCGTGGTCGTGCCGCACTGGAGCGTCGACACGTCGAGGTGGATGAGCCTGGCCAAGATCGCGGCGCCGATCGGGGTCGCGACGCTGTTCTTCGCCGCGCTGCTCAGGCTCGACGTGACGCTGCTCGGGCTGCTTCGCGAGGAGAGCGAGGTGGGCATCTACAGCGCCGCCTTTCGCCTGATCGAGGCGACGATGTTCCTAAGCTGGGCCTTCGCGGGGGCGATGATGCCGTGGATATCCCGCCAGCGGGACGGAAGCGAGCGTCTCAACGAGGGCTACGAGCTCGGGCTGAAGGGGCTGACCGCGCTGCTGCTCCCGGTCTCGCTGCTCTTCGTCCTGCTCGCCGAGCCGATCATCCACCTGCTCTACGGCAGCGCCTACGACGGGTCGGTGTTCCCGCTGCGCATGCTGGGGATCATGACCCTGCTCTACGGGATCAACTGCCTCGACGCGACCGTGCTGATCGCCCGCAACCGGCCGGTCGAGTTCACCCGCCTGGTGGGCATCGTGGCCGCCGTCAACGTCGCCCTCAACCTGCTGCTGATCCCGCGCTACGGCGCCGACGGCGCCGCGGTCTCGGCCCCGATCTCCGCGCTGATCCTCGCCGGCCTCGGCCTCTGGCGCTCGCGCACGGTCACCGGCTCGCTCCACCCGCTGCGGACCTTCGGCGGGCCGATCGCCGCCGGCGGGGCGATGGCGGCCGCGGTGCTGCTCGCCTCCGTGCCGCTGGTGCCCGCCGCGCTCCTCGGGGTGGCCGTCTACCTGCTCGCCCTGGCGGCCTTCGAGCGCGCCGCCTTCGCCGAGGACTTTCGCATGGCCACGGACGTCATCCGCCAGCGCCGGCCCAGCCAGCAGATCGTCGTGCCGTCGGAGCTGTAGACCAGGTGGTCCGGCGCCCCCCCCTCGTGCTGGGCTATCACGGCATCGCCGAGGTGCCCCCCGCGCAGGACCCCGTGCGCCTGTTCGTGTCCGCGGACAGGATGCGCGCCCAGGTGAAGCGACTGCTGCGGCGCGGGTACACGCTGCTCACGATGAGCGAGTTCGCCGAGCGGCTGCACGCGGGGCGCGACCTGCGGGGAGCCTGCGCGCTCACCTTCGACGACGGCGTCGACGACGACCTGCCCGGGGTGCTGCGGTCGCTCGGCGTCCCGGGCACGGTCTACGTCTGCCCCGGGCTGATGGGCAAGCCGTACCCGTGGGCGGCGGCCGACACCGGCGCGCGGCTGATGACCCGCGAGCGCGTGATCGAGCTGGCGGCCGATCCGCTGATCGAGATCGGCTCGCACACCAACGAGCACACGGTGCTCGAGTCGGCCACCGCGGAGGAGGCCTACCGCGAGATGGCGTCGAGCAAGCAGGGCCTCGAGGAGATGCTCGGCCGACCGGTGCCAAGCTTCTGCTACCCGCGCTGCCGCTATTCGGAGGCCTGCCCTGCGGCGGCGGAGCGGGCCGGCTACACGAGCGCGGTGACCTGCGGGCCGCGGGGGAGCCTGTCGCCGTTCGAGCTGCGCCGCGAGAGCGTCCATACACCGGATGGCGTCCTCACCTTCGCGCTCAAGTCCCGCGGCCTCTACTACCCCCTGCGCGACGCCGGCCCCGCCCGCCTGGCCCGCTGGGCGACGCGCCCCTACCGGCACCGGCGGGAGCGGTAGGTGTACCTCGAGGACGCCGCCTGGATCCGCGGGGCCCTCGCCGCGATCGAGCTGCCGCCGGGCGCCGGGGTGCTGAACGCCGCCTCGTCCACGGAGCACTACCGCACCGTCGAGCAGCCCCAGATCGAGTCCGAGGTGCTGGCCCCGCTGCGCGACCGGGGGGCCGAGATCGTCCACCTGGACGCCAAGCGGGACTCCGGGGTGGACATCGTCTGCGACATCGCCGCCCCCGGCCTCGATCCGCGCCGCGACATCGGCCGCGACTTCGACCTCGTGCTCTGTACGGGCCTGCTCCAGCACCTCACCCCGGAGCAGCTTCCCCGCGCCGCCTCGGCGCTGTCCGCCCTGGTGCGGCCGGGAGGCTTCCTGCTGATCACGACGCCGCTCTCCTACCGGCGCACCGAGGACCCCGCCGACCACGGCTACCGGCCCACGCCGGCCGAGATGATCGCGCTGATGCGCGCAGCCGACCCCCGGCTCGACCCGGTGGCGAGCGAGGCGGTTCGGATCGACGCCCGCCGCTACTACAAGGGCTTCGTCTCGCGGCCCTCCTGGACGCCCGTGGGCGGCCGCTGGATCCCACTGCCGGGCTTCTCCGAGCTGATCAGGTACCGCGTGAAGCGCCTGCGGTGGCGCCAGAGCTGCGCCCTGCTCGCGAAGCGGGCTGACGTCGCCGGGTAGAGCCTACGGACAGGGCGCCTGCTGGCTGGCGGGCGGTGCCTTGAGCAGCACGGCGCCCTGCGAGGAGCTCTCGTCGACGGGAGGCGAGTTCTGCCACGGCGCCGGGGTGCGACGCAGCGTCACCTTCGACTGCGGCTCCCAGCACTGGGTGGTGTCGTTGAAGCGGTAGTAGTTGTGACCGAAGTTGATCGGGCCGTGCGCCGGCTGCTGGGGCATGTTGTAGAGGACGATGCCGTTGTCGAAGTTCCGGCGCATCACGCCGTTGCCGCAGGCTCCGCAGCTCCACATGAAGCGGGACCCCTTCGGGCTTCCCATGTCGGTCTCCCACATCGGCGACCAGTTGTTGGTCCCGCCCGTCCGCGGCGGGTCGCTCTGGAAGTCGGCGACGATCGAGTCCCTGCGGGCCCAGATCATGTAGTAGCCGGCGATCTCCTGCTCGCGGCGGGCCGCCATCACGGCCTCGGTCGGCGTCTGGCCGCTCATCGTCGGCCGGTTGAAGTGCGGCTCCAGGATCACCGACTTGCGGCGCTGGTGCAGCCAGGCGATGTAGGCGAGCAGGCGCCGCAGGGCGAACCGCTTCGTCGCCGGCTGGCCGGTGAGGCCGTCGTCGTTGAAGCCGCGCTCCAGCTCGAGGAAGTTGGCGGCGGCGATCTCGCGCTTGACCCATGGGTTCGTGCGGTTCTGCCAGTAGAAGCCGTTGTGGATGATCTCGGCGTTCGGGAAGGCGGCGCGGATCTGCTCGACGAAGATGGTCACGTACTTGCGCCAGTGGTCCAGGGTCATCCGCTTGTGTGTGCGCGGATCCCACGGCCTCACGTAGGCGCCGCTGCCGTAGCTGATCCGCCAGTCCATGTTCACGTCGTCGATGTAGACGCCGACATAGCCGAGGTCCAGGGTTCCCTGCATCCGCCTGATCCACCAGCGGCGGAAGGCCGGGTTGCCGATGTCGGCGGCGAACTCGGCGCATCCCGGTTCGGGATCGTCGCACTGGAAGGGGATGTAGAGCCGCCGGCCCTCGATTTTCGCCGTGTTCGGGTTGTCGGCCCTGTCGCGGAGCACCCAGGTCGGATGCCTGTTGAGCAGCGTCGCGTTCGGCTGGGTGCCCTTGGTGTCGCGGTAGATCGCGTACAGGTCCGAGTAGACGTGCGAGGGCGGCGCCCAGTTGATCGCGCTCTCGGAGCCGTGGCTGGCGTCGTACCACGGGCTGTAGCCGCGCATCCGCCAGTAGTGGTCGCGCATCCACTGCTGTTCCGCCGGCGTGGAGCAGGAGACGCCGTTCTGGGAGCAGGTGTAGCTGTCGAAGTTCGCGTAGGCGTTGCGCATGAACCGGATCTTGTTCGGGGCCGCGCTCGCGCTCGCGGCGGTGACCAGCAGCAAGGCAAGCGCCGCCAAGGCCAGCAGCAGTCCGGCCCTGCGCGTACGGAAATGAATGGTGCTTCGCATCAACTCTTTCCTGGCTATTCGCGCGCTACGCCCCGCTGGATCAATCCCTGTCTGGCGAGGAGCACGACAGCCGGCGTGCCCGGTCCGGCTGAGGTGATGGATCCATTGTAGGCAATGATCGCGATCCGCAAACCAAAAAAAACCTCACACGCGTGCCTAAAGAACGCTTCCGGGCGGCCAAAGTTGTGGTCCCGGGCGCCGATCCGCGCCCCCGCACTCAGGCCGAGATCTCAGCCAGGACGCCCTCGTCGACGCTGAACAGGTAGTTGTTCCCCGCCCCGGGCTCGGGCACGAGCGCGGCCTGGGGCTCAGCACCCTCGGGGCCCAGCAGGAAGAACCGGTAGCCGAGCGGCTCGAGCAGCCCCTGGGCGGTGGCGGCCGCCTCGGTGCCGAGCAGCTCGCAGAAGATGTGCGGGCGATCGCGCTCGAGCAGGGCGCGGGAGCCCTTCAGGACCTGGTCCTCGGTCGTCTCGGTGTCGATCTTGAGCAGGTCCACGCGCTCGATCCCCTCGCGCTCGGCAAGGTCGTCGAGCCTCTCCACCCGGACCTCGATCGAGCGCACCCCGTAGCGGTTGGGCCTCACCCCGTAGCGCTCGGCATGGAGGGCGAAGTCGGTCGACAGCGTCGACATCGTCGTCAGCGCCGCCCCGCGCGGCTCGCGAAGCTCGGCCACCCCCGCCTGCGAGCCGGCCGCGACCCGGATCGGGTGGACGTTTGACAGCTCGTTGATCCGCAACGTCCGCTCCAGGCCGGCGAAGACCTCCGGATGCGGCTCCAGCGCGACCACCGTGCCGCCGGGGTTCGCCAGCGAGGCGAGGGCCGAGTAGAAGCCGACGTGGGCGCCAACGTCGATCGTGGTCCGGGCGCGGGCGGCGAGCCGGTAAAAGAGCGCGGAGACCTCGGGCTCGTAGCCGTCCCAGCCGCGCCAGAAGACGATGTTCGCGATCTCCTCGTCCCCTCCCGACCAGAGCACGAGCGTGCGGCCGTTCGGAAGCCGCGCCTTCGTCGTCCCCGAGTGGTGGAGGTATCTCTCGGCCCGTCCCAGGTCACGACCGGCCAACGTCACGACGCCCTTCACGGTGCGGGTCGCCAGGGCGTTGAAGGGTTGCGTGGCCCAGGCGCGCTTGAAGGCCTGCTTGGCGGTCAGGCCCGAGATGCGACTTCGCTTGCGGACGGCGCCGGTGCTCACCGCCACACGTTATCGGCGCAGCGTCCAGACGCCGAGCCGGTCGAACACGCGCTTGACGCGCGGCTCGAACCAGAAGCGCCGCCGCCCGCCGTAGATGACCGGATAGAGGACCTTGCGGATCGGATTGAGGTCGGAGGCGCGGCGATACGTGCGGAGCTGGCTGAACAGGATCGGGTGACGGGCTTGCAGCTGCCTGTAGATGGCCGGATGCCGCTCGCGGTGCACGGTGAGCGAGCGCTCCCCGTGCAGCCGCCGCCGGTAGGTGGCGATGCCCGGCCCGGCGTGGACGCCGACCGCGCCGCCCTCGGCGAGCGTCATCCACAGGTCCCAGTCCTCGTAGCCCTCGACCGGGCTCCATCCGCCGGCGCCCTCCAGCGCCCGGCGGCGGAACAGCGCCGAGACCGGGTACTCGTTGGTGTACGCGAGCCGGTACGGGTCGAGCCGGTCGGGCACCGCCCGGAGGATCTCGCTGGTCCCGAACTCCTCGTAGTCGCCGAAGCAGGCGACCGCCGCCGGGTCTCGATCGAGCCGGTCCGCCATCAGCGCCAGCGCCCCCGGCATGGCGAGGTCGTCGGCGTCGAGCGGGAAGACGTAGGGCGCCGTCGTCGTCTTCAGGCCGGTGAGCCTCGCCGCCGCCTGTCCCCCGTTCCACCTGTGCCGCAGCACCCGAGCCGCCCCCTCGGCCGCTAGCCGGTCGAGCGCCTCCACCGTGTCCGGGTCGGTGGAGGCATCGTCGACGATCACGACCTCGAGGGGCTCGGCCTCGTCGATCGATCGCAGGGCCTGGACCGCGAGCTGGCCGTCGTTGTAGCACGGGATCACGACGGCGATGCGGGCGTCGGGATGCTCGGACCCGGCCTCCGGACCGGGCAGCTCGCTCGCCTCGGGCGTGAACGCCGCCGGCCGCGCCGCCGTCACCTCCCTGAGCTTGAGGCGATCGGCCGCCGCGAGCGGTCGCTGCAGGGTCCAGATCCCGAGCCGGTCCATCGCCAGCTTCACCGACGGCTCGAAGCGGAAGCGCGGGCGCGCCCCGTAGACGACCGGGTACAGCAGCCTGCGCAGATGGCCGAGGTCGCTCTGGCGCCGCAGCTCTCCGAGCCGCGAGTAGAGGTCCGGGTGACGCCGGCGAAGCGCCCGGTAGACCTCGCGGTGGCGCGACCGCCCGGTGGAGCCCAGCCGCCCCGCGTGGACCCTGCGCAGGTAGGTGAGCACGTTGCGCCCGGCGTGCCTGCCCTTCACCCCGGCCTCGGCCAGCGACATCCACAGGCTCCAATCCGAGCGCACATCCAGGCCGCCCTCGAGCACCGGCTGCCAGCCGCCGACGCTGTCCAGGACGGCGCGCCGGAACATCGCCGACGCCGGGTACTCGTTCGTGTAGGCGAGCCGGTAGCCGTCGAGACGCTGCGGCACCCCCCTGACGAGCAGGTCCTCGCCCAGCTCCAGGTAGTCGCCGAAGCAGACGCCCACCGCGGGATCGGCGTCGAGCATGTCGGCCATCGCCGACAGGGCCCCGGGGATCGCCCGATCGTCGGCATCGAGCGGGAAGACGTACGGCGCGCTGCTCGCCCGCAGACCGGCCATCCGCGCCGCGGACACGCCGGCGTTCTGCGCCTGGCGAATTACCCGTACGCCCTCGGCCTGGAGCTCGTCGAGCGCGGCCCTGGTGGCCGCGTCGGTCGAGGCATCGTCAACCACGACGACCTCGATCCCCTCCTCCTCGGCGACCGAGTGCACGGCTTCGGCGAGGAACTCGCCGTCGTTGAAGCAGGGGATGATCACCGCCACGCGCGGCGCGCCGTCGGCGTGCAATGCCCGCGGGGCGGCCATCGGCGTCAGCCGCCCCCCGGCCGCCGCCGGGCGGCGAGGTCGGCGTAGATCGACGCGAGCCGGTCCATCTCCGCGGCGGCATCGCGCTCCCTCTCGACCAGGCTGCGCCCGTGCCCGCGCAGCGACTCGGCCAGCACCGGATCGCGGATCACCCGCAGCATCGCGCTCGCCACCGCGCCCGCCTCGATGGGCACGACGATCGCATCCTCGTTCGGGCTGATCAGCTCGTGCACCCAGGGCAGGTCGGAGAGCACGCAGGGCGCGCCGCAGGCCATCGCCTCCCATACCGACCGCGGCGAGCTGTCGGACGACGCCACCGACACGCAGACGTCGGCGGCCCGGTAGTAGTCCGCCATCCGCTCGTAGGGCACGTGCCCGATCACGGTGGCTGCCTCGCCGAGGCCGTCGGGCTGGTCCAGGCCGGCGTCCGTCGCCCCCATGTGCTTGAGCACGAGCTGCGCTTCGGGCTCGGTCTCCCGCAGACGCTCGAACGCCTCGACGATCACGCCGATGTTGTAGACGGGCATCAGCGATCTCGGGCTGAGCACCACGGGGCCGGGCCCGAGGCCGAGCCGCCGCTTGGCGGCCGCGCGGTCGGCGGGCGGGGAGAACGTCTCGAGATCGACGCCCCAGTTGACCAGGACGGCGCCCTCGCGGCGCGCGCCCAGCTCGATCACGCGCTCGATCAGGTCAGCCGAGTCCGCCATCACCAGGTCCGCCCGCCGCACCGCCACCCGGTCGGCGAGGCGCTTGACCCATCCGGCCCGGTAGACGTCGGACCCCCACGCCATCGCCACCAGCGGCGACGCCCCTGCGAGGGCGGCCGCGAAGGCGAACCCCGGCAGCCAGTTGGCGTGCACGACGTCGGGCTCGAACTCGCGAATCAGCGCTCGCACCCAGCGGACGTGGGCCAGCACCCCGCGCGGCGAGCGACGCGGAAGCGCCGGCGCATCCCTGCGCGCCACGCCGTGGAGCTCCGACGGCGACAGCTCCGCCGGCTCGTCACCGCCGACCAGGACGTCTATCCCCCGCTCGCTCATCGCCGTCGCCAGCGACTCGACGTGGGGGGAGTTCACCGTTCCGAGCATCAGCAGCCGAAGCGGGCCGGGCATCGGCCGGCAAGTATGACCCCGCGCCTACCCGGAAGCTAGTGGTCTGTCCGGTTGCTAGGCGACTCGGAGAAGGCTGCTGGCGGTGGAGGCGTGGAAGCGCACGTGCACCCGGTAGCGGCCGGTGCGCAGCACCATCTGCTTCTGGTAGTGACCGCGGCGGACGCGGACGACCGTGCGCCGCACCGTCGTCCAGGTGCCTGCGGCGCGCTGGCGGGAGAGCCGCAGGGTGACCCGGCCGCGCCGCGCGCCGACCCGGCCGCGCAGGCGGACGTCCTTGCGCACGACCGTGCCGCTGCTCTCTCCGGTGCTGCCGCCCGTCCCGCCGCCCGTGGTGCCGCCGCCGGTCGTGCCGCCACCGGTCGTCTCGCCACCGGTCGTGCCGCCACCGGTCGTGCCGCCACCGGTCGTCTCGCCGCCCGTCGTGCCGCCACCGGTCGTGCCGCCACCGGTCGTCTCGCCTCCCGTCGTGCCGCCACCGGTCGTGCCGCCACCGGTCGTGCCGCCGCCGGTCGTGCCGCCGCCGGTCGTGCCGCTGAGCACCGCGGCCTGGCCGCCGGCCAGGGTGACGCTGGAGACCTGCTGACCGGAGACGTTCCGCAGGGTGCCGTCGAGGGCGAGCGTCCGGCTCGGGTTGCCCGGCTCGTTCACGAGCACGACGCCGTTGGCGAAGTCGCGCCGCAGCACGCCGTTCCAGGCGTAGCGCGCTCCCTGGGCGGCGCCGAGGCTGACGTCGTATCCGGACCACCAGTCGCCCGGGGTCCCGCCGGAGTCCGTGCCGATCGCGTCGTTGCCGTCCGCGGCCATGAAGTAGGCGGCCATGTTGTACTCGCGCTCGGGGTTCGTCGTCGCGTACGAGTCGTAGATCGCGCCGATGCCCTGCGAGTGCAGCCAGTCGACGTGGGAGAGGAACCGCTCGTAGCCGTATGTCCCCGTGCCGGCCGTGATCCCGGAGTCGTTCACGCCGCGCTCCATGTCCACGTAGTCGGCCGCCTTCAGCTCGCGCGCCACGAAGGAATCGGCGTGGCCGTCGAACCACAGCGCGTTGTGGACGATCTCCCTGGTCGGGAAGGCGGCGCGGATCTCCTCCGTGAACTCCGCCATGTAGCGGCGCCAGTCGGAGAGGGTCATCGTCTGGCCCGTGCGTGGATCGCGCGGAGCGACCTGGCTGCCGTCGCCCGCGCCCACCCGCAGCTCCATGTTGACGTCGTCGACGAAGAGGCCGCGGTAGCCGGCGGCGAGCTGCTGGCGCGCCTCGTCGATCCAGTACTGGCGGAAGCCCGGGTCGCCGATGTCGGCGGCGTACTGCGGGCAGGTCCCGTTGCCGCAGCCCCAGGGGATGTAGAGCCTGTGCCCGGCGGCGTCCTTGAGGATCCACTCGGGGTGCTGCTGGGCGACGCTCGTGTTCGGGTAGATCGCGTAGGCGTCCTTGTAGGTCCACGCGTCCGAGAACCAGGACAGGCGCGAGTCGAAGTAGGGGGCATAGGTGCGCATCCGCCAGTAGTGGTCGCGCATCCACTGCTGCTGCGCCGAGCTGGGGTTGACCGTGTACTGATCGAAGCTGGCGGTGGCCGCCTTGGCGAAGCGGACGCTGCCGGCGTCCTCCGGGGCGGCAACCGCATCGGTTGCGCCCAGCGCAAGCGCGAACAGGCAGGTGATCGAAATGAACCCAGTGACGAAGCGGCGCACCGCCGACTCTCCTTCCGCAGCCCGGCTGTCTCGCGGAGACCCGTGGCTTTGCGTCCCCGCCTCGCGGCGGGTTTGCCTTTATGGGGAGAGGGCACGGACGCCCTCCCGCGTCGATAGATGTCGGCCGGCGCCCCGGCGCACCGAAGCGGCCGGGCGTCGTCTGGACGTTTGTCCTAAACCGAAGATGAGAATTGGCTCATATTCGGCTCTTTTCGCGGCTAAAGCCGTCAATCTGCGGAAGACTCCAACTTGCGGGACGGCCGAAGCGTTTCTCAAGCTGGGGACGCATCGCTTCGATAGGGAACGCACAAGAGGCCACGGGACCCTGATACGCGAACGAGGACATGCGGGAGTGAAGGCGCGCGCGACGAGCGCCGCCAGCCCCGGCGTGCGCGTATCGCGCGACGTCGCCCCGCGCCCGATCCCCCTCCGGGAGGCCGGCCTCAACGCCAAGCGCACCCGCGCTCGCTCGCGCCGTTCGAGTCGCCGCTGGGCGATCGCCGCCCTGACGACGGACACGCTGATGCTGAGCGCGGCGGTCGTCGCCGGTGGCATGGGGTCGCCGATCGCGGGCTTGCCCGAACCGCCGCTGATCGCCAGCATCGGGTTCTGCGCGACGGTGCTGGCGCTGCTCGCCTTCCACGACTGGTACCGGCTGCCGCTGCGGCCGAAGCTGACCACCGACGCGCGCACGGTGATCTCGTCCACGGCGCTGGCGGCGATGATCATCAGCTTCGTCCGGATCGCCGTCGCCGACGATCCCCATGTGGCTGCCCAGACGGCGCGGGAGTGGCTGTTCGCCGCGACCTACCTGCTGATGGGCCGCGCCGCGCTGCTCTCGATGGAGAAGCGGGACCGGCGGGACGGCGACAGCGCCTCGCCGACCCTAATCCTGGGCTCGGGCAAGGTCGGCCAGCTGATCGCCGGCCGCCTGCTGGAGAAGCCCGAGTTCGGCCTGGCCCCGATCGGGTTCCTCGACAAGGAGCCGCTTCCCCCCGACCAGCGCTCCACCGACCTCCCCGTCCTCGGGGCGAGCTGGGACCTCGAGCAGGTGATCGCCGACCATGAGGTGTCCCACGTGATCGCGGCGTTCTCCACGGCGCCCTCCGACGTTCTGCTGCGGACGGTGAGACGCTGCCAGGAGCTCGGCCTCTCGGTCTCGCTGGTGCCGCGGCTGTTCGAGAACACGACCGACAAGATGGAGATCGAGCGGATCGGGGCGATGCCGCTGCTCTCGGTGCGCCCCTCAGATCCGAAGGGGTGGCAGTTCGCGGTCAAGTACGCGTTCGATCGGGCGGTCGCCGCCGTGGTCCTGCTGCTCCTGTCACCGCTGCTGATCGCGATCGCCCTGGCGATCCGGCTGACGATGGGCGGCCCCGTGCTTTTCCGCCAGCGCCGCGTCGGCCTCGACGGCCACGAGTTCGAGATGCTCAAGTTCCGCACGATGCGCCCCGACACCGCGCCGGGCCCCGGGGTCCCGCTCGCGCTGGTCACCAACGGAAACGCCCCGGGCGGCGTCGAGGGCGACGACAGGCGCACCCGGCTGGGCGCGCTGCTGCGGCGCGCCTCGCTCGACGAGCTGCCCCAGCTGCTGAACGTGCTGCGCGGTCAGATGAGCCTGGTCGGGCCGCGGCCCGAGCGGCCCGAGTTCGTCAGCAGGTTCGGCGACGAGGTCCGCCGCTACGACGACCGCCACCGCTGCAAGTCGGGGATCACGGGCTGGGCGCAGGTCCAGGGGCTGCGCGGGAAGACCTCGATCGCCGACCGCATCGAGCACGACAACTACTACATCGAGAACTGGTCGCTCGGGCTCGACTTCAAGATCCTGCTGATGACCGCCTGGGCTGTGTTCGCCCAGGACGCCGAGTAGGCCGCCGCGGGCGCGGTCAGTCCGGGTCGAACATCCCCGGGTAGGCGCTCATCGCGGCGACGGCGCGCTCGTACTCGGGCAGGGTGCCGATGTCGAACCAGGGCCCGTCGAACGGATAGGTCATCACGCGCTTGCCCGACCGCATCAGCGCCAGCACCGCGTCGGGGAAGTCGAACCTGCGCCCGCGCGGGATCTCGGCGAGCGCCGTGGGACGGTAGGCGTAGATCCCCATGCTCACCGTGTAGCTGAGGGTGGGCTTCTCGACGTAGCCGGTGACGACCTGCTCCTCGTCCTCGATCACCCCCAGCTCGAGGCCGATCTCCTTGCGCGTGGCGGCGATCGTCAGCGCCGCGCCGCTCTCCTCGTGGAACCGCATCAGCTCGCCGTAGTCGAGCGTGGTGAGGATGTCGCCGTTCATCACAAGGAAGGAGTCGTCGAGGCCCTCCACCTGGTGCACGGCCCCCGCCGTCCCGAGCGGCTCGTCCTCCCAGTGGTAGTGGAGCTCGACCCCGTCCGGAAGCGCGGGGCCCTCCTCGAAGTAGGCGCGGATCAGCTCCCCGAGGTGACCCACGCAGAGATCCACGTTGCGGAAGCCGTGGCGGGCGAGCTGCCGGATGATCAGCTCGAGGATCGGGCGCTCGCCGATCGGCACGAGCGGCTTCGGCAGGACGGTCGTGTAGGGGCGCAGGCGCATGCCCGCGCCGCCGGCGAGGATGACGGCCCTCAACCGGGCTCCAGGGTGCCCTCTCCGGGGCCGGCGAGCGCCGGGTCGGGATCGCCGTTCGCGTGGAAGCGTCGCCTCTGGTCGGCGTCGTCGAAGGCGCCGGCGCGTATCGCCGTGAGCAGGCCGGCGACGGATCGCGGCACCGTGCGCTCGTTGCGAAAGCCGAGCCGGTCGACGATCTTGTCGAAGGAGACCCTGTAGTTGCGGGGGTCGCTGCCTCCCTCGGTGAACTTCACCCGGCCGGCGCCGCCGAGCTGCTCCTGCACGATCTCGACGATGCGCCGCTTCGTGTAGTTCTCCTCGCTGTCGCCGACGTTGAACACCTCTCCCCGCACGTCGGCGGCATCGGCGCCGAGCACGGTGGCGATCGCCGCCGAGATGCTGGCGACGTGGCAGTACGGCCGCCAGGTGTCCGCGTCGTAGACGAGCAGCTCGCGGCCGAGCGCCAGCTCGCGGGTGAACTCCGAGATCGTCAGGTCGAACCGCATCCTCGCCGACAGCCCGTAGGCGGTGGCGATGCGCAGGATCGTGGGGCAGAAGTCCACCTCGTCGACCCGCCCCAGCGCGTGCTCCTCGAACGCGACCTTCGTCTCGGCGTACAGCGAGAGCGGGCGCAGCTCGGCCTCCTCCGTGGCGAGGCTGTCGTCCTCGCGCAGTCCGTAGTTGCTGCACGTAGAGGTGAAGACGAAGCGGTCGATGCCGCGATCGGCGAGACGGTCGTAGAGGGAGATGCTGCCCTCCAGGTTGATCTGGCGGGCCGCGTCGGGAAAGCGCTTGCACACCGGGTCGCCCACGAGGGCGGCGAGCAGGACGACGTCGGTGACGCCGTCGAGCGCGGAATCGGCGTCGCCCTCGTCGCGCAGGTCGCCGCGCACGAACGTGAACGACGGCTCCTCGAGCAGCTCCGCCAGCGACGAGCCATGGCCGTAGAGCAGGTTGTCGAGCACCCTGACCCTGTGCCCGTCGGCGAGCAGGCGCCGGACGAGCACGGAGCCGACGTAGCCAGCCCCGCCGACCACGAGCACGTGCCGGCCGTCCTGCAACGCGCCGCGGCCTATAGCGGCACCGAGCCGCCGAGCTCGTCGATCACGGGCGCCGGGTCGCTGATCCCGAACTGCTGTCGGAGGCGGGCCTCGATCTCGTCGCGCCCCCTTCCGGCCAGGGCCATCTGCATGGCGACGAGGCGGGCGCGAGCGCGGTCGCGGACGCGGCGCGTCTCGGGGTCCTCGTCGGCGTCGGGCGGGGCCGCTGCTCCCGCCGCCGCTGCGGTCACTGCGCCGGCGGCGGGCGCGGGATCAGGAGGAACCGGCGGCACCGCGGCCCGCGGGGGCAGCGGCGACTCGGGTGCCGCCTGCGGCGCCGGAGGCGGCGGCGCGGCCTGCGGCGGCGGCGCGGGCGGCGCCTGCACCGCCGGCCGCGCGGGCCCCGGCAGGCCGAGCTGGGCCCGGCCCTCCTCGAGCACCCGCATCAGGGCGTCGAACTCCCGCCTCACCGAGGTGGCGTGGGCGAGCAGGGCGTCGGTGAGCTCGGAGATCGCCCGGGCGCGCTCCTGCACCAACAGCTCGGCGCGATCCCTGGAGCCGGCGAGCTGCGTGCGCGCCTCGCTCTCGGCATCCTCGCGGATCGCGGCGGCGGCCTGCTCGGCCGCCGCGATCACCGCGTTGACGCGATCGGCCACCGCGTCGGGGGCGGCCGCGGCGGCGGGTCCGCCCGGATCGACCCGGGACTGGGGGCTGTCGGAGCTGCCTGCCTCCATCGCCGGTCCAGCCTAGCGGGTCGCCCGGGCGGTGATCTAGCGGCGCGCCCCCGCCCGCCGCGCCTGCTGCAGGCGGCGGCGGACGACGGGCTGCAGCGGGTTCAGCCGGTGTGCCCGCCGCAGCGCGCGGATGGCGCCCCGCGGGTTCGATCGAAGCTCCGAGACCCCGAGCCCGTAGTGGACGAGCCAGTTCCGGGGCTGGCGGTCACCGGCCTCGGCGAAGGCCCTGGTGGCCGCCGCGTCCTCGCCGCGGCGCAGAGCGATGAACCCCTTCACCAGATCGGGCTCGGCGGCGAAGGGGTCGAGGTCGGCGGCCCGATCGAGGTCGGCGCGGGCCGCACGCACGTCGTTCGCCGCCTCGTGGTAGGCGTCTTCGGTGTAGCGGGCGCTGAGATAGGCCGGGACGGACAGCGCCACCACCGCCGCGGCGCCGGCGGCGAGACCGACCCGCGCGGCGCGCCTGCCGGCCGGCGCCAGCGACAGCAGGGGCGGGGCCGCGGCGGCGCCCAGCATCGCGATCGCGGGCGCGGTGATCGCCGGGAAGTCGAAGAACCAGTCGACCGAGGTGTGCGCCAGCCAGTACGTGCCGGCGGCGAGGGCGGCGGTGGACAGGGCGGCTGCGCCACCGCCGAGGGACCGCGACCGCGCGGCGCCGAGAAAGGCGGCCACGCCGAAGGCGCCGAACAGCAAGAGGCCCGGGATCCCGAGCTGGGTGAGGAAGCGCAGCTCAATGCTGTGGGGATCGTGTGCCTGCTCGGTGCTGTGCCTGTGCTCGAGGTAGGCGAACTCGTAGCCGCCGGGCCCCGTTCCCAGCAGGGGGTGGTCGCGGGCCTCGTCCCAGGCGACGCGCCAGAAGTCGTTGCGATTCGACTCGAACCCGACCAGAAAGCGGCTTCCGCCCGCACCGGTCGGGTTGCCGCCCTTGGCGAACTCGTGGTAGCGATCGCTCGTCCAGCCGACCGGACTTCCCTCGGCGCGGACGAAGGCCGCCGCTCCGGCGACCGCCGCCGCGACCGCCACGCCGACCACGGCGGCGCCGATCCGCCGGCGGGTGAGCGGGCTGATCGCCACCCGGCGGTCGAGCAACGCCGCGATGCCCCCGATCACCCCCGACGCGATCGCGGTGAGAGTGATCGCGCGGGCGGCATCGTCCAGCGCCGAGAACGCCGGGCGGGGCCCGTCCAGGGCGACGTCGAAGACGTGCAGCAGCGGCCCGAGCGCGAATGCCGCCGGGAGCAGGGCGAGGGCCAGGAACAGCAATGCGCGCAGCCGATCCGCCGAGGCGACGACGTAGACGGCGATCGCCGGGATCGCGGCGAGAGCCGAGCCGCGGCTCTGGCTGAGGACGGCAAGCTCGACGAAGATCGTCGCCGCGGCGAGCGAGAGCGCGCGCAGGCGCCCGTCCAGCCCGCGGTGACCGGCGAGCACCAGCGCCGGCCAGAACGCGATCGCGAAGTAGGCGGAGTTGGCGCTGTGGTAGCCGATCGGATAGCGCAGCACCGCTCCGATCAGGTAGTCGCGCAGGTCGTTGCCGTTCGAGAGCGCCAGCAGGGTCATCACCGACACCACGGCGGTCGCGGCCACCACGGGCACCAGGACCAGCAGCATGTTGCGGCCGAGCAGGTTCGCCAGCCAGAGGCCGATCGCGAACGTGGCGAGATAGAGGGCGATCCGCTGCGCCTCCGCGAAGGCCACGTCGGGCGCGGGGCTCCACAGCATCGAAAGGGCGGCCCAGGCGGCGAGCAGCGCCAGTGCTCCCGCGGCGACCGCCGGCGCGCCGCGGAGCGCCACTCGCCACGGCGCCGCCGCCAGCAGCAGGGCGAGGACGCCGTAGGTGAGCGCCGCGGCCGGATACCAGCGGATCGGGAAGAAGCCGCCCCGCTCCCAGGCCAGCCAGCCCCAGATCAGCGCAAGCGCAACGCACGCGATCGCCGCCACCCAGGCGGACCTGACCGCGTCCGGATCGGCGCCCGGCCGGACCGGCAGCGGAGCGGCGGCGGGCTCGGTCAGCGTGTCTGCGGCCACCTGGCTGAAGCTATCGGACTACCCTTGCGCCGATCCGATTGCGTGGCGCAGCGCAGACCCGCTTGCAGGCCGTGCTGGCCGCGGTCGCGGTCGCCCTGCTCGCGGGATGCGGCGGCTCCAAGGGAACCGAGCCGCCACCCGCGCGGGCGGGGATCCAGGTGACCAGCCCCGCCTTTGACGCCGGCGCGCCGCTCCCCAAGCGGTTCACCTGCGACGGCGAGGACCTGTCGCCCCCGTTGCGCTGGAGCGGCGTTCCCGCGGCGGCGGCGTCGCTGGCGATAGTGGTCGACGATCCCGACGCGCCCGGCGGCAGCTTCAACCACTGGACGGTCTTCGCGATCGACCCTCGTGCCGGCGGCGTGGCGGCGGGCTCCGTGCCGCCGGGCACCCACCAGGCCACCAACAGCAACGGCGACGACCGCTACACCGGTCCCTGCCCCCCGAGCGGCGAGGACCCGCACCACTACCGCTTCGTCGTCTACGCGCTCAGGCGCAGGCCGGACCTCCGGGCCGGCGTTCCGGCCAAGGCGGCGCTGGCCGCGATCGGGGCGGACGCGATCGCGGAGGGCAGGCTGACCGGCACCTACGGGCGCTGAGAGCCTGCTAGGGCCCGGTGCTGACGGTCTGCGTCACCGTCTGGGTGACCGTCTGGGGCGGCTCGGTGACGGTGGTCGCCGTCGGCGGGGTGGTGACGGTCTCCGTGTGGGTCGTCGTGATCGTCGGCAGGGTCTGCGAGGTCGCCGTCGTCTCCCCGCCGCCGCCGCTGTCGCTGGCGACCACCACGACCGCGACCACGAGGCCGACGATCACCGCCGCCAGCGCGGCGATCAGGAACTTCGTCCTGCCGCTCATCCCGCCGCCCTCGCCGGGCGCCCCGGGCGGGGGCTCGAACGGCGGCTCGGGCGGGCCGCCGCCGCGGTCCATGTAGCGGGTCGGGTCCTCGCTCACGCCTGCTCCGCCCTCATATCACGACCTCCACCTGCCCCCCGCCTCACGCTTCGCGTTCGGCGCCATGTATCACGACCTCCACCTGCCCCCCGCCTCACGCTTCGCGTTCGGCGCCATGTATCACGACTTCCACCTGCCCCCCGCCTCACGCTTCGCGTTCGGCGCCATCATCACAGCGTGATGCTAGCGGCCAGGGCGGTCACCGCCTCGTCGATCTCCCCCGCGGAGACGATCAGCGGCGGCAGCAGGCGGACGGTGGAGCTGTCGGGCACGTTGACGATCAGGCCGGCATCCAGCGCCCGGCCGGCAACCTCGGCGGCGTCGAGGGCGCCGTCGAGCCCGACGCCGATCATCAGCCCGCGCCCCCTCACCTCGGCCACCCCGGGGATCCGCCCCAGGCCGTCGGCCAGGCGAGCCCCCATCTCGCGGACCCGGCGCAGCAGGGCGGGGTCGGCGATCACGTCCAGAGCGGCCAGCGCCGCCGAGGCCACAAGTGGGCCACCGGCGAAGGTCGACCCGTGGTCGCCGCGCACCAGGACGTCGCCGAGCCCCTCCGCGGTGACGCATGCGCCGATGGGTAGTCCGCCGCCGAGAGCCTTGGCCGCCGTGATCAGGTCGGGCCTTACCGCGGTCTGCTCGTAGGCCCAGAGCGAGCCGGTGCGGCCCATTCCCGTCTGGATCTCGTCGAAGACGAGCAGTGCGCCGCTGCGCTCGCAGGCCTCGCGGGCTGCGGCCAGCACCGGGTCGGGGACCTGGTGGACGCCGGTCTCCCCCTGGATCGGCTCCAGCATCACCGCGGCGGTGGCCTCCCCCACGGCGGCGTCGAGCGCCGCCGGGTCGTCGCGAGCGACCGTGACGAAGCCGGGCAGATACGGCGCGAAGGACTCGTTCTTCGCCATCCCCGGGGTGGCCGACAGCGCCCCCATCGTGCGGCCGTGGAAGGCGCCGTCGAGGACGACGATCTCCGGGGCCGCGATGCCGCGGGCGTGGGCGTGCTTGCGGGCGAGCTTGATTGCGCACTCGTTGGCCTCGGTGCCCGAGTTGCAGAGGAAGACCTTCCCACCCAGGCTGGCCCGCGAGAGCCGCTCGGCGAGGCGCAGGGCCGGCTCGGTGTAGGCGAGGTTGGAGACGTGGACGAGGCGGCCGGCCTGCTCGCGGATCGCCGCGGTGACCGCCGGATGGCAGTGTCCGACGGAGCAGACCGAGATACCGGCGACGAAGTCCAGGTAGCGCCGCCCCTCGGCGTCCCACAGCCACGCCCCCTCCCCGCGCACGAACGCCACCGGCATGCGCGCGTACGTCGGCATCAGGTAGCGCCGCTCCAGCTCCTGCAGCTCGGCCAGGCTCATCTCGTGGACCGGCGACCGGCGACCGGCGACTCGCTCACGGCGTCACCATCGTCCCTATCCCCGCGTCCGTGAACAGCTCCAGCAGCAGCGAGTGCGGCTCGCGGCCGTCGATGATGTGGGCGTACTGGACCCCGCCTCCGATCGCCTCCACGCAGGCGGCCAGCTTCGGCCGCATTCCGCCGCCGATGCCGTCCAGCGCGGCGCCGACCTCGTTGACCGTGGCTCGCGATATCCGGGAGTCGGGGTCCGTCGGGTCGTCGAGCCAGCCCTCGACGTCGGTGAGGAAGACCGCCTTGTAGGCGCCCAGCGCGGCCGCCACCTTGCCCGCCGCCTCGTCGGCGTTGACGTTGTAGGAATGGCCCTCGCGATCGGCGCCGACGGAGGCTACGACGGGCACGTAGTCGGCGGCGATGTGGTTGAGCACGTCCACGTCGACGCGGTCGATCTCGCCGACGAAGCCGACGTCGGCGGCGTTGGCGTGCGGCGACACCTCGAAGAGGGCGCCGTCGTCGCCGCAGAGCCCGACGGCGGCCTGGCCGTGGCGGTTGATGCGCAGGACGATGTCCTTGTTGACCTTCCCGACCAGGACCATCTTCGCCACCTCGACGGTTGCCTCGTCGGAGACGCGCAGGCCCTCGACGAAGCGCACCTCCATCCCCAGCCGCTCCATGTAGGCGGTGATGTCGGGGCCGCCGCCGTGGACCACGACCGGGTTGAGGCCGACGTACTTGAGCAGCACCACGTCCGTCGCGAACGCCTCCCGCAGGGCCTCGTCGCGCATCGCCGCGCCGCCGTACTTGATCACCACCGTGCGCCCGTGGAACTCCCTGATGTAGGGGAGCGCCTCGAGCAGCGTGCGCACGTTCGATCTCTGCGGGCTCATGTCGTGTATTCCGAGTTGATTCGCACGTACTCGTAACCGAGGTCGGAGCAGTACACGGCCGCCTCCGCCGTGCCGCGGCCGAGCCTAACCGCCAGCTCGACCTCGGCGTCGTCGCCCGCCAGGGCGTCGGCGTCGACGTCGTCCGCCCCCAGCTCGACCTGCTCGCCGGCCAGCGCCATCCCCGCCGCGCAGACCACCCGGCCCCAGTTGGGATCGCGCCCGAACAGGGCCGTCTTGACCAGCGGCGAGTTCGCGATCGCCCGTGCCACCCGCTCGGCCTCATCGGCGTCGCGCGCCCCCGTGGCGGTGACGCGCGCCACCCGGGTCGCCCCCTCGCCGTCTGCGACGACGTCCAGTGCGAGCTGGGTCAGCGCCGCGTCCAGCAGGCCCGGCGGCAGGTCCCTGCCCGACGTCCCCGAGGCCTGGAGGAAGACCGAGTCGTTTGTCGAGAGCTGGCCGTCCACGGTGATCCGCCCGAACGAGCCGTCGGCGGCGGCGCGCAGGGTCTCCCCCGGCGAGCGGACCACGGCGTCGGTCTGGACGAAGGCGAGCAGGGTTGCGAAGCCGGGCTGGATCATCCCCGCTCCCTTTGCCTGGGCGGACAGCGAGACCCCGTCGCAGGCGAGCGAGCACAGCTTCGGCGCCTTGTCGGTGGTGACGATCGACTCGGCGAAAGTCCTCCCGCCGTCGGCGCTCAGTTCGGCGGCGGCGTCGGCGATCCCCCGCTCGACCTCGGCGATCGGCAGCGGCTCGCCGATCACCCCGGTGGAGGCGACGCCGACCCGATCGGACGGCAGGTCGCAGCTCGCCGCCGTCGTCTCCTGCATCCGCACGGCATCGGCAAGCCCACGCTCGCCGTTGGCGGCGTTCGCGTTGCCCGAGTTGGCGACCACCGCGCGCAGGCTGTGACGGCGGGAGCGCTCTCGGCATACCCTGACCGGCGCCGCCGGCGCCCCGCTCGCGGTGAACACCGCCGCCGAGGCGACGTCCGGCTCGTCGCAGAGGACGAGCCCGAGATCGAACCCGCGTCGCTTGATTCCGCAGGCGACGCCCGCCGCCCGGAAGCCCGGCGCGAGCACGGCCGGGTCGAGTTCCTCCACCCCGTCCGGCGGCCGCACCCAGATCGACCGGAGGAAGCTCACCAGAGCCCCTCCCCCTCCTCCAGCCCCAGCATCAGGTTCAGGTTCTGCACGGCCTGGCCCGCCGCCCCCTTCCAGAGGTTGTCGATCGCGGCGAAGACGAGGATGCGGCCGTCGCCGCCGGCGAGGTGTATGCGGCAGAGGTTGGAGTCGCGGACGTCGCGCACGCCCGGCGGCGAGGGCATCAGCTCGACGAAGGGCTCTTCCGCGTAGCGCTCCCGATAGAGCTCGGCGACCTCGCCCGCGGCGACCTCGCGCGCCGGCCGCACGTAGGCGCTGATCAGCTCCCCCTGGTCGAGCGGCAGCAGGTGGGGGACGAAGGTGAGCGAGGCGTCGGCGCCCAGAGCCGCCAGCTCCTGGGCGATCTCCGGCTCGTGACGGTGGCCGGCGGTGCCGTAGGCGACGGCGTTCTCGTCCATGCCGACGAAGTGCATGGCGTCGCCGCCGCCCCGGCCCGCTCCCGACACGCCCGACTTGGCGTCGACCACCACGTCCTCGATCAGCCCGGCGGCGGCAAGGGGGGCGAGGGCGAGGATGGTCGCGGTCGGATAGCAGCCGGGATTGGCCACCAGGTCGGCGCCGCCGATGCGCTCGCGATTGAGCTCCGTCAGCCCGTAGACGGCGTCGGCGATCAGCTCGGCCGCCGGGTGCTCGCCGTACCAGCTCTCGTAGGCGGCGACGTCGCGAATTCTGAAGTCGGCCGACAGGTCCACGACCTTCAGCCCCGCGCGGCGCAGCTCTGCCACAAGGGGCGCCGAGGCGCCGTGGGGGTAGGCGACGATCGCCGCGGCGACCGATTCGAGGTCGACCGACTCGGGGTCCTGGAGGACGAGCGGGACCCGGTAGCGCGGATAGAGCTCGTCGAGGCGCACGCCGGCATCGCCGCGGGCGGTCACGGCGGCGAGCTCGAGCCGCGGATGGCGCCACACGATCTGGGCGGCTAGGGCGCCGCCGAAGCCCGAGGCGCCGAAGACGACGACACGATGCTCACTCACGCAGCGATCCCCCGATCTCGGCCAGCCGCTCGGCGATCGCGCCGCGCCGCCCCGCGACGTCGGCGTCGGTCAGCGTGCGATCCGGGGCGCGGAACTCCAGCCGCAGGGCGAGGCTCTTGCGGTCCTCGCCGAGCTGCTCGCCGCGATACAGGTCGAAGACCCGGGCCGATCGCAGCAGGTCGCCGCCGCCCGCCAGCACGGCCGCCCGCACGTCCGCAGCCGGGACGGCCTCGTCGACCACGACGGCGACGTCCTCGTAGACGGCCGGATAGGCGGTGACGTCCTCGTAGCGCTCGCGGCCGGCGGCGGCGGAGGCGACCAGCTCGGCCAGCCCGACCTCGAAGGCGACCGCGGCGTCGAGGTCCCACTCGCGGGCGACCAGCGGATGCAGCTCGCCGATCCAGCCGGCCCCGGTGCCGCCGACCACGACGGCGGCGGCGCGGCCGGGGTGCAGGAACGGCTCGTCGGCGGGACTCAGCTCGAGCGGGGCGCCGAGCTGGCCGGCCAGCGCCTCCAGGGTCGCCTTCAGGGCGAAGAAGTCATTCGCCTCGCCGCCGCCGCGCCACGACGCCGGCGTCCGGCCGCTGGCCAGGCACCCCAGCCTGTGGATCTCGGTCACCGGCGGCCGCCGCTCTCCGGCGAATGAGCCGCCGGCGGCCCCGTCGGTGGCGTCACGGCCGGGCAGGTAGACGCGGCCGGACTCGAACAACGCCACGTGCTCGGCGCCGTGGGCGCGGTTCAGCCGCGCCGCGTCGAGCAGGCCGCCGAGCAGGGTCGTCCGCATCACGCGGTGGTCCTCGGAGAGCGGGTTGTGGACCGCCACGGCCGGCACGGCACGGCCCGACCCGGCCAGGCGCAGGCGCTCGTCGAGCGCGGCGTCGCGAAAGCTCCAGGAGAGGACCTCGTCGTAGCCGAGGTCGCGCAGCGCGTCCTCGGCGCGGCGCCGCAGCGCCTGCTCGCGGGTCAGCCCCCCGACCCGCTCGCGCACGTCCGGCAGCGTGGTGGGCAGGTGCTCGGCGAGCCCGTGCACCCGCGCCACCTCCTCGATCAGGTCGGCTTCGCGCGTGACGTCGTAGTGGCGCTCGGGCGGCACCGCGACCTCGAGGTCTTCGCCGTCGCGCTCGACGCCGAAGCCGAGCCGCTCCAGGTGGGTGGCGCAGGTGGCCGCGTCGATCGCCATCCCGAGCAGGCCCTCGACCCGCCCCGCCCGCAGGCGGACCCTGGCCGGGGCCGGAAGCTCGGCCGTCGCGTCGATCGTCCCCGGCACCAGCTTCGCTCCGCACAGCTCGACGAGCAGGCGCGAGGCGATCCGCTGCCCGCGCAGCGCCAGCTCGGGGTGGAGCTGCTTCTCGAACCGAGTCGAGGCCTCGGAGCGCAGCCCCAGCCCGCTCGACGTGGCGAGGATGTTGACGCCGTTCCAGGTCGCCACCTCGAGCAGCACGCGCGTCGTCGCGTCCGAAACCTCGGCGGCCGCGCCCCCCATGATCCCGGCGATCCCGGCGGGGCCGTCGCGGTCGCAGACCAGGACCGCGTCCGCGTCGAACGTGCGCTCGACGCCGTCCAGGGTGGTCATGCGCTCTCCCGGGTTCGCCCGGCGGACGATCAGCTCGCCGCCCGGCACGGCGTCGAGGTCGAAGGCATGCAGGGGCTGGCCGATCAGCAGCATCACGTAGTTGGTGATGTCGACGACGTTGTTGATCGGGCGCTGGCCCGCGGCCGCCAGGCGCTGCTTCAGCCAAAGCGGTGACTGCCCCACGGTCACGTCGGTGAACACGCGCGCCGTGAACCGCGGGCACAGCTCCGGCGCCTCGACGCTGACCGAGGCGTAGTCGGCCACCGATCCCTCCCCCGCCGCCTCGGCGTCGCCCTCCCAGGGAGGCGCGGCGAGCGGCGCCTCGCTGATCGCATGCACCTCGCGGGCGACCCCGTAGACGGCCAGGCAGTCGGGGCGGTTGGGCGTCACCTCGAGCTCCAGCACGGGGTCGCTCACCGGCAGCACCTCGGCGAGCGGGGTGCCCGGACCGGCGCCGTCGGCGAGCACGGCGATCCCGGCAGCCTCCGTCGAGATCTCCAGCTCGGCCTCCGAGAGGATCATCCCGTCGGAGGTGACCCCGCGAAGCTCGGCCCTGCCGAGCTCGGCTCCGCCCGGCATGGTCGCGCCCGGAATCGCCACGGGCACGGCCTGGCCGGCGGCGACGTTGGGGGCGCCGCAGACGATCGTGCGCACGCCGTCGCCGGTGTCCACCTGGCACACCGAGAGTCGGTCGGCATCGGGATGCGGCTCCACCGCGAGCACGTGTCCGACCACGAACCCGTCGGCGGCCGGGGCCCCGGCGACCGAGACGCGCTCCACCTCGGTCCCCGTCATCGCCAGGCGCTCGGCGAGCTCGTCCGGGCCCCAGCCTGGGTCGCAGTAGCTGCGCAACCAGCCGACCGGCACCCTCATGCGAACTGCTCCAGGAACCGCACGTCGTTCTCGAAGAAGAGACGCAGGTCGGGGATCCCGTGCCTGAGCATCGCAACCCGCTCGATCCCCAGCCCGAAGGCGAAGCCCTGGACCCGCTCCGGGTCGTAGCCGAAGTCCCGCACGAATCCGAATACGTTCGGGTCAACCATGCCGGCGCCGAGGATCTCGATCCACCCCACCCCCTTGCAGAGCGGGTCGCGCGAGCCGTCGCCGAGCAGACCCGATCCGCCACACCGAAAGCAGGAGACGTCGACCTCGACGCTGGGCTCGGTGAACGGGAAGAAGTGCGGCCGCAGCCTGACGTCGCGCTCGGGCCCGAACACCGCGTGGGCGAACTCGAGCAGCGTCCCCTTCAGGTCGGCGAGGGTGATATCCGCGCCCACGGCCAGCCCCTCGATCTGGTGGAACATCGGCGCGTGGGTGGCGTCGATCGTGTCGCGGCGGTAGGCCTTGCCGGGCACGACGATGAAGATCGGCGGCTCCGACGCCTCCATCGAGCGCACCTGCATCGGCGAGGTGTGGGTGCGCAGCAGCACGTCCCGCGGGCCCGGCGCCAGGCCCTCCGCCCCCGCATCGCCGGGCACGGTGGCGGGATCGACGTAGAAGGTGTCCTGGAGCATCCGCGCCGGGTGCCCCGGGGGGTGGTTGAGCGCCGTGAAGTTGTAGTAGTCGTGCTCGATCTCGGGTCCCTCCATCACCCTGTATCCGAGCCCGACGAAGACGTCCTCGATCTCCCGGCGCGTGCGGCTGATCGGATGGAGGTGCCCGACCGGGCGCGGCGGCGCGCCCGGCAGGGTGACGTCCACCGCGTCCGCGGCCAGGTGCTCGCCCAGCTCGGCCGCCTCCAGCTCCGCCGAGCGGGACTCGATCCGCTGCTCCAGCGCCGTGCGGGCGGCGTTCGCCGCCTGCCCGACCGGCCCGCGCTCCTGCGCCGGCAGCTCGGCGATCCCGCGCAGGATCCCGGTCAGCTCCGCCTTGCGCCCGAGGTAGCGGATGCGCAGCTCCTCCAGCGCGGCGCTGGAGGCCGCGGCGGCGATCGCCGCCTCCGCGTCCGTGCGAATCTGCTCGATCCGGTCAACCATCTCGCCCGCTCCCTTCGGCGGCGGCCGACGATATCCGCTCCAGCGCGATCGCAGCCGCCGCGGCGACGTTCAGCGACTCGGCGGCACCGGGGCGCACCGCGATCGTCAGCCGGCGCTCGCAGGCGTCCAGCACGCTGGGCGGCAGCCCCCCGCGCTCGGACCCGAGGCAGATCGTCAGCGGCGCCGCGAGCGCGCCCAGGGGCTCGCCGCCGCGGGCGACCAGCCCGACGCGCGGCATCGGGGTGCGGTCCACGGTGCCGCGCGTGACCGCCTGGCCGAAGATCGAGCCCATGCTCGCCCGCACCGCCTTCGGCGAGAACGGATCGGCGCATCCCGGCCCGAGCACGACGGTGCCGTCGGCGAGGGCGTGAAAGCTGCGCAGGACGGCGCCGACGTTGGCGGGGTCGGCGACCGCGTGCAGGTAGGCGCAGACCGGGCCCTGCACGGGCGACCAGCGCTGGCCCCAGACGGCGATCGCCCGCGTGCCCGATCCGAGCGCCGACGCTGCCGCCAGCAGCTCCGGGTCGACCTCGGTGCCGCCGAGGTCCGTGCCGGGGGCCGTCAGCAGCGCGTGCGGCCGCTCGCCCGCCGCAAACCCGGCGGCGACGAGATCCTCGCCATCGGTGACGAACAGGCCCTCGCGGTCGCGGTGCTTTCGCAGCCGCAGCCGCCGCACCAGCCTCAGCTTCTCGTTGTCCTTGCTCGTTATCACTCTGCTCTCGTTGGCGAAAAAAAGGGCGGCACCTGCCTCCAGGTCCGCCCGGGTGTTCGCTCCTGTCCGCAGCTACCTACGCAGCCGCGGCCTCCCGGGCTCGCTCCACGAATCGGCGAAAGGCGTCGGCGTCGTTGACGGCGAGGTCGGCCAGCATCTTGCGATTCACCTCGACGCCGGCCTCGCTGAGGCCGTGCACGAGCTGGGAATAGCTCATGCCCTCCCGCCTTGCGGCGGCGTTTATGCGGATGATCCACAGCCGCCGCAGGTCGCGCTTGCGCCGGCGCCGGTCGCGGTAGGCGTACTGGCCCGACCGCTGCACCTGCTCCTTCGCGAAGCGGTAGCTGGAGTGCTTGCGCCCCCAGTAGCCCTTCGCCTGCTTGAGCGTCGCGCGCCGCTTCTTGCGCCCGTGCAGCGAGCGCTTGACGCGGGTCACGAGCCCCGCCCCCTCCCCGCCAGCAGGCTCCGCACCCGCTTGCGGTCCGGCTTGGATATCTCGACCGGCCGTGCGAAGCGCCGCTTCCGCGCCGGCGGCTTCTTCTCCAGGATGTGGCTTGAGAAGGCGCGCCGCCCGCGCAGCTTGCCCCGCGCCGTCTTGCGGAACCGCTTCTTCGCGCCGGAATGCGTCTTCATCTTCGGCATCGGACGCACTATTGAAGCAGACGCTCAGCGCAGCGAAGACCGAGGGCCCAAGCGCTGCTCGGCGTTGGGGTCATGTTGATCAATTCTCACTTTAGAAGCGCAGTGATTCGGATTGCGCGCCACGGGGCCGAATACGAACAGCACCGGCGGCCATCATTGGCGATCTGGAGCGAAGGTGTGGGAATCGGAAGTCCCCATGCGGATCGGTCTTCATACAACGTCCCAGACCAAGAATGACTCGGCATCGAAAGCCGCGACGATCACGCCAACCAGAATCGCCACGGCCGCATCTGGGAGCCCTTCCGGCACGGATTGACCATTGACCAACCGGAGCTCGTTGGCCCGCCTGCTGACGACGAAAGCGTTGAGCGGATAGCCAAATGCACCGCGCCTGATCGCATTGGTGGCCTCCGTGCCCAACCCAGGCTGAAGGTCAAGCCAATGAATGACGCGATCGTCGAGGAACGCGGACGGGAGGCGCATACGTGCTACTTCGGGATCCAGGCGCCGTCTCACATCGTCCTCAATAAGGAGACAACAGTCGCCATGACTCGCCAGGTCATCCAACAGCGATGCGACAGCGGAATTCGCCTCGTCCATCGTAGTGACACCGCCCTGATCGAACCGCGGGGGGTGGTTCGTGTCGATATCGCTTGGTAGGAGCGCCCGAAAACGGCCACGCTCCAGCGGCACAGCACCGAGCACGGCCGCGGAGAGGGCATGACCCTGAGAGAGGGAATACTTGACCCAGTGGCGAGCTTCATCGACGACCGACTGCACGTCCACTGGCTTCACCGTCACTTCGGCACAACCCGCCCATCGGGATACACGCGCCAGCCGGAATGCTGCCCAGACGGGGCATAGTCGTAATGGGGACCGATCTCACCACTGTGCTCGAGATCGGGATGGAGGCTCTCTGTAGTGTCCGGGTTGTACCACGCCCCTTCATTGCTGCCTGGGGGCCCGGTGCCCTTCCACTCCCAGCCCGATCCGGGCGGTTGGCTCGGATCGTCGAAATTGGGCATTGCAGACGGCACGCAATCCGTGTTCTCGCCTGCCAGTGACTCCACCTCGTCGTCGGCGTTTTCTCCAATTGCGTTGTGGAGCGCGATCGCGCCAGCTGTCCCCGTTGCGACTGCCGCCGCGGCGCAGGTAGCCAGGTCGAGGCCCGGAATTTCCCATGTGGCCCCGCACAGCGCATCGGCGCCGCCGACAATCCCTGGCAGGGCGTCCTGGCCGCTGGGGTCGGTGAGATTTCCCGGGTTGTTTCGGCCGTACTGGTACGGGGCCCGGGTCAGTTCGGCAAGCGGATCGCGACTGAGGAACTGTGCCGTTGCGGGGTCGTAGAACCGCGCCCGCAGGTACTGAAAGCCGGTCGGGATGTCTCTGTACTGGCCGGCGTAGCCAAGCGGCGTCTTCTGTGTGCCCGTGCTGCCAGCCGCCGGCCCGTAGGGCTTATAGGTGTAGGTCGCGTTCAGCCCGCCGCCGACGGCGGTGATCACCCGCGTGCTGCCGAGCTGGTCGTGGTGGTAGTAATTGGCGATTCCGGCAGAGGAGATCTGCTCGATCGGCTGCCCGGTGGGACCGTAGATGTAGCTGGTCTGCCCGTCGCTTACCGCCAGCGGCAGGTCGCCGCTTCTGTCCCAACTCAGCGTCTTCGTCGTGCCGCCGCCGATCGCCTTGACCAGCAGGCCGGAACCGTCGTAGGTGAAGGTCCCCGAGCCGGCCGCCGTAAGCCGCCCGGCCTGGTCGTATGCGTAGGTCGTCGTCGGCCCGCCCGCCGGGATGAAGCTTGTGCGCTCGCCGAGCGAGTCATAGCCGAGCGTCGCGGCGCCGCCCGGCGCCGAGGCGGGAACCCCGGTGAGCTCGTTGGCGTTGTCGTATGCGTAGCCGGAGTGGCCGTCGATCGTGGTCGGGTTGTCGGCGGAGCTGTAGGCGTAGGCGCTGGCGCCGGCCGAGGCGAGCTGGTTTAGGTCCGTGTAGGCGTAGGTGGTGCTGGCGGCGCCGGGAAGGCCCGTTTGCGACTCGCTTGAGAGCTGGCCGTTGGCGTCGCGGGCGTAGGCGAGGCTGGCCAGCGTGATCGAGCCGCCTGCGCGGGCGATCGTCGCCGAAGCCATCCGCTCGTCGTTCGTGTAGGTGTAGGTGTCGAGGTCGGTGGTCGCCGCGGGGAAGGTGATCGTGGTCAGGTTTCCGTCGCGGTCGTAGGTGAAGCCGGTCGTGTTGCCGAGCCAGTCGGTGACGCTGGCCAGGCGGTTGGCGGTGTTGTAGGAGCGGGTGACCGTGTGGCCTGAGCCCGGGTAGTTCAGCGAGGTGAGGTTGCCGGCGAGGTCGTAGCCGGAGCCGACGGTGTTTGACTGCCCGTCTGCGACCTGGGTGAGGCGGTGAAGCGAGTCGTAGCTGAGGCTGGTCGTGCCGCTGCCGTCGGTAATCGAGGTCCGCTGGTTGTCGGCGTCATAGCCGAAGCCGGCGTTCGGGGTTTGCCCGTCGGAGTAGGAGATCGAGCTCAGGCGGTCCGCCGCGTCGTAACCGAACGAGGTCGTGCGCTGCTGCGGGTCGACGGTCGTGAGCTGGTTTCCGGCCCCGTCGTAGCTGAACGTGGTCGCCCGGGCGAGCGGGTCTGTGACCGAGGCGAGGCGGTCGAGCGGGTCATAGCCGTAGGCGGTCACCTTGCCCGCGCCGTCGGTCTGGCTGGCCAGGTTGCCGTCTGCGTCGTAGGCGGATTTCAGATTCGTCCCGTCGGCCCGGTTTACCTGGGTGAGGCGGTTGGCGTTGTCGTAGTCGTAGGTGGTCTGGTTGAGATCGGGATCGGTGATCGAGGCAATGTTGCGGTCGGGGTCGTAGGTGAACCGTGTGATGTGGCCGAGGGAATCTGTGATCTGGGTGAGATCGCCGAAGGCGTTGTGGGCGAGGGTCGTGCGGTTGGCGTCCGGATTACCGCCGCTTCGATTACCGCGAGGGCTGACTGTCGAAGTCATCCGCCCGATCGAGTCGTAGAAGTACGTCGTCTTGTTCCCGGCGGCGTCCGTGACGCTCGCGAGGTCCCCGTAGGCGTCGTAGGTCAGCGGCGAGACGTTTGCGTCGGGGTCCGTGATCGAGGTGACGTCGCCGGGATGAGCGCCGTCGGCGTGGGCGTAGCGCCAGACCTCTGATTGGCCGGTGCCGACAAGCGGGGTCGAGGCCTGGGTGAGGTTGCCGTGTGCGTCGTAGGTCATCGTCGTCGTGACGCTCTTTGCGTCGGTGAGCTGGGTGGGATCGTCGAGCGCGTCGTAGGGGCCGAGGCTGGTCGTGTGGCCGAGCGCGTCTGTGACCGAAGTCAGGTTGCCGGCGTTGTCGTAGCTCGCCGTGGTCGTGTGGCCGTTGGGGTCGGTGACAGAGCTGACGCCGAGCGTGGTCTTGTCGTAGCCGTACCTCCAGGTCGCCGCCGAGCGGGTGCTGATGCCCTCCGTCTTGGCGGTCAAGAGGCCTCCGGCGTAGTCGTACTCGGTCTCGTTGCCGGCGGGGCTCGTGACCACGGTGTCGGCCGGGTCGTAATGGAAGGTGGTCTCGTCGCCGACGGCGTCGGTCTGGGTCTCCACCCTGCCGCTCGAGTCGTAGGTGTTGGTCAGCGTCGTGTGGCCGCGGGCGTCCTGGACGGTGAGCAGGCGGTGGGCGTCGTAGGTGTAGTGCCAGGTGCCTCCCTTGACGTCGGTGACGTCGGTCAGGTTGCCCGCGCCGTCGTAGCCGTAGGAGACCTGGCGCCCGGTGGGATCGGTCACCGTGGCGATCTGGTTGCCGTTGTAGGTGAGGGTGAGCGCGCGGCCCGCCGGGTCCGTGATCGAGCTTACGCGCCCCTGGCCATCGCGGCCGATCGTGGTCAGGTAGCCGTTTGCGTCCTGCTCGGAGGCCAGGCGCCCTGAGCTGTCGAATGTGAGCTTCGTCCGCGCCCGGCGGGTGAACGTCCAGCTTCCGTCTCCGTTCTTCACCAGGGTGGCGAGCACCCGGGTCGGGGCGACGTAGTTGCCGTTGCCGTCGGGGACAAAGAGGACCGTCGAGCCGTTTTCCTGGGTGATCGTGATGTCGGCGGTGACCGGGTCCTGGGCCAGGGACATGCCGTATGGGAAGGCCCAGCCCCAGCCAAGCGGGCCCGCGGCGCCGGCTGCCTGAGCGGCGGCCGAGCTGTAGGTGCGGGTAAAGTCGAGCGCCAGGCCGCGGCCCGGAACTGCCAGGTCGCTATAGGTCTCGGCGTACTCGCCGGTGGCCGTGTCGACCGGGTCGCCGCAGCGGGCGTGGCAGGCGTGCTCGGCGGGATTGCAGCCCCCGCTGGTCTCGCCCGGCAGGTCCGGACCGCCTGTCAGCGGAACGATCGTGCTCGAAGGCGATATCGCGCCGCCGGAGTCCTTGCGGATCTGCCGCGCCGAGCCCTCGGCGGAGCCCTCGCCGAGGTCGAGGTTGCCGTTGGTGTCGACGGCCAGCCCCTCGGGGAAGTAGAGGTGTGCCTGGCCGGCAGGCCCGAAGTCGCCGCTGTTGCCGGGCGGAAACGTGCCGTCGCCGGCGATCGTGCGGATGTTGCCGTCGGCGGTGACCTCGCGGACACGATGGTTGAGCACGTCGGCGACGAAGACGTTTCCCGCCGAATCGGTCGTCACGCCCCACTCGGGCGCGTTGAACAGCGCCTGCGTCGCCGGCCCGCCGTCGCCGCCGAAGCCGCAATTGTTGGCCCCCGGATGGCCGGCGAAGGTGCTGACGGCGCCGGCCGTCGTCACCCTCCACACGCCGCAGTCGCCCGTCACCAGCAGGTCCCCGGCGGAGTCGAAGGCAAGGCCCGTGCCCATGAACTGAAGCCCTGTGGCGATCAGCTGGATCGTTCCCGAGGGCGTGATCGTCGCCACCCTGCCAAGCGGGCTACCCGGACAGCTTGACTCTGTGAAGTAGGGCTGCCCGGAGGAGCTGACCGCGAGACCGGCGGGAATGATGTTTACCTGCAGCGCCTGCTGGCCGTCGATCGAGTTGCAGCCGCCGTTCGAGGGGCCGTTGCCGGCGATCGTCGAGATCGTCTGGCTCTCGGCGTCCACCTTGCGGATCCGGCCGTTGGCGCTGTCTGAGATGTAGAGGTTGGCGGCGGAGTCGGTGGCGATGCTCTCGGGGTTGTAGAGCTCGGCGCTGGTCGCGGGACCGCCGTCGCCGGCGAAGCCGGCGAAGCCGTTTCCGGCGACGTTTACGACCTGGGTCGCCGTGATCTTGACCACACGCTGGTCGCCTTCGGACATCGCGAACACCGAGCCTCCCGGCCCGGGCGCCATCGCTTGGATCGCCGCGAGCTGGTCAGATGGGGCAAGCCCCGCGCTTCCCGATCGCGCCATGGTGGTCAGGTTGGGCGTGGCCGACGTTGTGCCGCCACCTGACGGAGCGTTGGCCGATCTCGGGCCGGTTGGTCTGGTGTCCGGGGTCGCGCGGTCGGCGGGCGAAACGGTCCCGCGCCTGGAGTAGTGGACATTCGGGTGGCGGTGGTGCAGGACGCGGACGATTTTGCCGTTTGGGTGACCAGGTGAGGCGACGCGGCCACGCCATCGAGAGGCTGCGGGTAGACGGCGCACCCGGCGCCGCAAGCGCTGGTGGACCCGGCGGCGGTTCCGGAAGACCCGATGCGGCGCGCGCTCATGTCGCACTTGCCGCGCGAGTCTGCCGCGCGACGCCCGTGAACTTGCGACTCGTGCCGGAACTTGCGTCACGCCTCCCACGGTCGCAAGAACGACGGCGCTGCTCGCGAGAACGAGGGCAATGGTCGATCGCTTGAGAATGCAGTGACCGGTCACGAAGCTCCGCGATCGTCGCCCTTCGCCAATGCGAATGGCAATACCGAGAACTTGGATTCTTTCGCGTGGCGTCGACCCGAGTCACTCGAGCGACGCGCGTGACCCTTCGAGCGCCTCCACGACCAGCCCGACCCGCTCCGCCGAGAGGCCTGCGAACACGGGCAGGGTGAAGTGGCGGTCTGCGAGGTCGGCGGCGACATCGAGCGGGCGCCCCGGCTGGGGCGAGCGGTACTCGCTCAGGGTGTGGATCGCCGGGTACCAGGTCGTCTGCACGCCGCGCTCATGCAGCGCCTCGCGCAGCGCGTCGCGCCGCTCGCGGTCGGGGGCGAGGACCGGGAAGGCGAAGTGCGCGGCGCGCTCGACGGCTTCGTTGTCGAAGGGGATCTCCAGCCCCTCGGACCCCTCCAGGAGGCGGCGGTAGGCGCGCACCACGCGCCGCCGGTCCGCGACGTCGTCATCGACGCGGGGCAGCCGGCTCAGCCCGAGCGCCGACCGCGGCTCGTCGATCCGGTAGTTGAAGCCCACCTCGGTGACGTCGTAGCCCTCGGCGTGGCCGCGGTGGCGCTCCCAGGTGAGGGTGGTCATCGCGTGAGAGCGCAGCGAGCGCAGCCGCTCGGCGGCGTCGGCGTCGGCGGTGACGACCATGCCCCCCTCGCCGACGGCGAGCTGCTTCTTGCTGAAGAACGAGAAGCAGCCGAAGCGGCCGACGCTGCCGACCTTGCGACCCTCGCGGTCGCGGGCGCCGAGAGCCTGGGCGCAGTCCTCGATCAGGACGAGCCCGCGCTCGGCGCACAGCTCCTCGAGCGCGGGCAGGTCGGCCGCGTAGCCGAACTCGTGCACGCAGAGCAGCGCCTTCGTGTACGGCGTGGTCCGGGCGGCGGCGTCCTCGGCCGACATGCCGGGCTCAAGCGGGGCCGTGGCATCGCACAGCACCGGCGTCGCACCGGCCTGGCGGGGGGCGTGGGCGCAGGCGACGAAGCTCAGGTCCGGCACCAGCACCTCGTCGCCGGGGCCGACGCCGGCGGCCAGGCAGGCGAGGTGGAGCGCGGCGGTGCCGCTGGACACGGCGACCGCGTGCTCGACGCCGACGTGGTCGGCGAAGGCGCGCTCGAAGCGCTCGGTGACGGGGCCCATCGTCAGCCAGCCGGAGCGCAGCGTGTCGAGCACGGCCTCGACGTCCTCGTCGGCGACGGGGATCTCGACCAGGGGCACCCGCCAGGTCACGCCAGCGCCTCCTCGACGGCGTCGCCGACGCGGGACAGCTCGGACTCGGTCATGTGCGGGTAGAGCGGCAGGGTGAGCTGGGTGCGGGCGGCGAGCTCGGTGCGCGGCAGGGAGACGCCGGGAAAACGCTCGCGATAGGCGCTGAAGCGGTGGATCGGCGGGTACATCACCGTCGTCTGGATGCCGCGCTCGCGCAGCACGGCTCGGACGTCCGCCTGGCGCCCCTCCTCGAGCACCACGACCATCATGTAGCAGGCCGAGTCGTCCACGTCGGCATCCGTGTAGGGGATCTCCAGGCCGCCGACGCCGGCGAGCCGGGCGCGGTAGTCGCGCACGAGGCGGCGACGGCGATCGACCTCGGCGGCGACGCGCGGAAGCCGCGACCGCAGCAGCGCCGCGCGCGGCTCATCGATCCGGTAGTTGAAGCCGAGCGCGACCACGTCGTAGCCGGTCGCGCGGCCGAGGTGGCGGTCCATCGTGCCGGCGGTCATCGCCTGCGAGCGCAGCAGGCGGGCGCGCTCGGCCACGGCGTCGCTGTCGGTCGCGAGGGCGCCGCCTTCGCCGACCGTCAGCACCTTGTTGGAGAAGAAGCTGAAGCAGCCGGCGACGCCGAGGGTGCCCAGCGGGCGCCCTCCGAGGGCGCCGGCGGGAGCGTGCGCGCAGTCCTCGACGAGCGCGACCCCGCGGTCCTCGCAGATCGCGGCGAGGCGGTCGATCGCCGCCGGATAGCCGGCGTAGTGGACGGGGATCACGGCTTTGGTGCGCTTGCCGCAGAGGCGCTCGACCGATTCGGGGTCGATCCCGAGGTCGTGCTGGCCGACGATGTCGGCGAATACCGGAGTGGCGCCGCAGTGCATCACCGCGGCCGCGGTGGCGACGAACGTGAACGATGGCACCACGACCTCGTCGCCCGGCCCGACGCCCGCCGCCAGCAGCGCCAGGTGAAGCGCCGCAGTGCAGCTCGACAGGGCGACGACGTGGGAGCAGCCCAGGTGCTCGGCGAAGGCCTGCTCGAACTCGGCCACCCGCGGTCCCATGCTCCACCAGCCGGAGCGCAGGGTCTCCGCGACGGCGTCCAGGTCCTCCTGCTCGATCCGCAGATCGAACACCGGGATGTCGGGGAGAGTGCCGGCGGGCGCCTCGGCCACGCTGGCTCTACCGGTCGGCCGCCGGGGCCTCGGCTGCCGTCTCGGCCGCGGCCGCGGTGGCGTCGCCCTCAGCCGGACGCGGCGGCTTCGCCCCGTCCCTGACGGGCGCAAGCATCATCGTCATGTTGCGGCCCTCCTGCTCGGGCTCCTGCTCGATCGTCGCCAGCTCGGCGACGTCGTCGAAGAGCCTCGCCAGCAGCGCCCTGCCGCGCTCCGGATGGGTCTGCTCGCGGCCGCGGAACATGATCGTCACCTTGACCTTGTCGCGCTGGCGCAGAAAGCGCTCGACGTGACCGCGCTTGGTCTCGTAGTCGTGGTCGGCGATCTTCGGGCGCAGCTTGATCTCGCGCACGTTCACCTGCTGCTGGTGCTTGCGCGCCGCCTTCGCCTTCTGCTCCTGCTCGTACTTGTACTTGGAGTAGTCGAGCAGGCGGCAGACCGGGGGCTTTGCCTCCGGCGCCACCTCGACGAGGTCGAGGTCCGCCTGCTGGGCGCGCGCCAGCGCATCCTCGGTCTTGACGATCCCGACCTGCTCGCCGTCGGCATCGATCAGCCGGATCTCGGGCACGCGGATGCGTTCGTTGATCCGAGTCGGGTCCCGTTCGGGCGGACGCCGATCGAGCCTGCGGGGGACCGGCACTATCTGGAAGGCCCGGAGCTGATCAAACGACGAGAGGCGGAGGAATCGGAAGGGGCGGACACGGCGGGCGCCTCAGCGGCGCTGCGTGTGCTTCGTGTCCGGCATCGAGCGCCAGTATAGAGGCACGCTCAGCGGCCCGCGACCTCTTCGCGGGCGCGCTCGACGAAGGCCGAGATCGCGCTGCGGCCCAGGTCCCCCTCGGCGTGCGAGCGCACCGACACCGCGTCCTCGGACTGCTCGCGGTCGCCCACCACCAGCATGTAAGGGGTCCGCGCCAGCTCGGCGTCGCGGATCTTGCGGCCGACCGACTCCGAGCGCTCGTCGACTGTCACCCGCAGGTCGCCTTCCCGCAGCGCCGCGGCGACGCGGGCGGCGAACTCGGCGTGGCGGTCGGCGACGGGGAGCACCGCCACCTGGACGGGGGCGAGCCAGAGCGGGAAGCGGCCGCCGTGGTGCTCGATCAGGATGCCGACGAAGCGCTCCATCGAGCCGAGCAGGGCGCGGTGGATCATCACCGGCCTGTGCTCGGAGTTGTCGGCGCCCCAGTAGGTGAGGTCGAAGCGCTCCGGCATGAAGAAGTCGAGCTGGCAGGTGCCGCACTGCCAGGAGCGGCTGAGGGCGTCGGTGACGTGGAAGTCGATCTTAGGCCCGTAGAAGGCTCCGTCCCCAGGGTTGAGCTTGTACTCGCGTCCCTGGCGATCGAGCGCCTCGGTGAGCGCCGCCTCGGCGCGCTCCCACTGCTCGCCCGTGCCGATCGACTTCTCCGGCCGGGTGGAGAGCTCGACCCGCACGTCATCGAAGCCGAACGTGGCGTAGAGCTCGTCGATCGCCTCGCAGATGTCGGCGACCTCGTCGACGATCTGGTCGGGAGTGCAGTACACGTGGGCGTCGTCCTGGACGAAGGCCCGCACGCGCAGCAGGCCGTGCAGGACGCCCTCCCGCTCGTTTCGCGAGACCTGGCCGAACTCGGCGAGGCGCAGGGGCAACTCGCGGTAGGAGCGGCGATCCGACGAGTAGACGAGGCAGGCGCCCGGGCAGTTCATCGGCCGCAGCGCGAACCGTCGCTCCTCGGCCTCGGTGAAGTACATGTTCTCGCGGTAGTTCTCCCAGTGCCCGGAGCGGTGCCACAGCTCCTCGTCGAGCACGTGCGGGGTCCTGATCTCGACGTAGCCGCGCTTGGCGAGCTGCGCGCGCACCTCGGCTTCGACGAGGCCGAGCAGCACCGTCCCGGCCGGCAGCCAGAAGGGCATCCCCGGCGCCTCCGGGCGCAGCAGGAAGAGGCCCAGCTCCCGCCCCAGCCGGCGGTGGTCCCGCGCGCGGGCCTGCTCGAGCCGCTCCAGGTGGTCCTCGAGGTCGCCCTTGGAGAAGAAGGCGGTGCCGTAGATGCGCGTCAGCATCTGGCGGCTCTCGTCGCCGCGCCAGTAGGCGCCCGCGATCGAGTTGAGCTTGAACGCCTTGATCCGCCCGGTGGAAGGCGCGTGCGGCCCGCGGCAGAGGTCCTCGAAGGGGCCGTTGCGGTAAAGCGAGACCGTCTCGGCGCCCTCGTCGCGGACCAGGTCCTCGATCAGCTCCACCTTGTAGTCCTGGCTCTCGGCGCGGAACTTCTCGATCGCCTCGGCGACGGCGAGCTCTGTGCGCTCGAACGGCTCGTCGGCGGCGATGTGCTCGCGCATGCGCTCCTCGATGCGCTCGAAGTCGGCGTCGCTCACCGACGTGCCGTCAGGGAACTCGAAGTCGTAGTAGAAGCCGTCCGCGATCGGGGGGCCGATCGACACCTTCGTCCCGGGCCACAGCTCGATGACGGCGGTCGCCATCACGTGGGCTGCGTCGTGTCGGATCAGGTCGAGCGCACCGCCGCTCTCGGCCGTGACGATCTCGATGCTCTCGCCGTCGGCGAGCGGCGCCCCGAGGTCCCGCACCTCGCCGTCGACGCGCACCGCGAGCGCCGCCCGCGCCAGGCCGGGTCCGATCGCGGCCGCCGCGTCGGCGGCGGTCGCTCCCTCGTCCAGCTCGAGCGCCGAGCCGTCCGGCAGGCTCACGCGCAGCTTCTCCGTCACGCCACCTCCGAGGGGCTGGCTGCACCGCGCGGAGCGGCGAGGACGCGCAGCTCGTCGGCGACGAGCCGCGGCAGGCAGAAGCGCTCGATCACGCGCTCGCGACCGGAGCGCCCCATCGCCAGCGCCAGGCCGGGATCGCGGACCAGCTCGACGATCCGCCGCGCGCACTCCTCGGGCTCGGCGGCGATGAAGCCGTCGCGGCCGTCGCGAAGCTGCGCCCGGGGGCCGTCGGACTCGCCCGCCACCACCGGGGTGCGCCTGTAGAGCGACTCGGAGATGCCGAGGCCGAACCCCTCGCGCAGCGAGCGCTGCAGCGTGCACCGGGAAATGCGCCGGAAGGCGTTGACCTCGATCGCCCCGATCCCCTCGCGGTCGGTGAGGCAGTGCAAGCCCTCGCCCGGCCGGTCGAACTCGGCGATCTCGCGCAGGGTGCGCCAGGAGTCGGCGTGCTCGGACACCGAGCCGACCAGAGCAAGCTGGAGGTCGGGCAGCTCGGCTCGAGCCAGGCGCCAGGCCTCGATCGTCGCGAGCGGGTCGGCCCACCCGTCGAACCGCGCCACCTGGCAGACCAGGGGGCGGGACAGGTCCACCCCGAGCGAGCGCAGCGCGGCCCCGGTCACCTCCCAGGGAACGTCGGCGTTCTTCGGGCTGAGCGGGTCGATCGCCGGGGCGACAAGGTGCATCCCCTCCGGCGGCAGTCCCGGCGGCACGAAGGCTGCCAGCGAGAAGACGCGGGCGTCGAAGCGGGCGATGAAGGGGGCGAGCCGGTCCCACGCCTCGTCGTCGGGCTCGGAGGCGTCGACGTGACAGCGCCAGATCCAGTCCGTGGCGTCGCCGGGGGCGGCGATCATGGGCGCCGGCTGCGAGTCGGCGATCACGACGGTGTCCCAGCCTGCTGTGGCGATCTCCTCCCCGAGCTGGGCGCAGCCGCCGAGGTAGGCCTGCCACGCCTGATCGCTCACCGCCCACTCGCCGCCCTGGATCGCGTCGCCGACCGTTGCCTGCAGCTCGCGCAGCTCTGCGTCGCCGAAGACGCTCGCCCGGGCGGCCTCCACACCGGCGTCGCGCAGCAGGGGCACCAGCGACCGCAGCATCTCGTCGACGCCGCCGGCGATCGCGGCGGCGCTGACGTAGAGCACCCTGCGACCGCGCAGCGGCTCAGCCAGGGAGCGGATCTCGTCCAGCGCGTCACGTCCGGCGACCGGCGCGTAGGCGTCGAGCGACCGCCCGGTCAGCTCGGCTGTGTGCAGCTCGGCGAGCACGGATCCATGCTATCCGCGGTCGCAGGGAGAACAGTGGGCGCTACCGGGCTCAGCGAGCCGCAGGCGAGCGGCGTGAGAGCCCGCGGGTGCAGGGAGAGAGTGGGCGCTACTGGGCTCCAGCGAGCCGCAGGCGAGCGGTGTGAGAGCCCGCTCGCGCTTGTGAGAGAAGTGGGCGCTACTGGGCTCGAACCAGTGACCTCCAGCTTGTCGAGCCGACCCGGATTCGTGCGTGGCCGTGTGTGGATGGCCGGTGGAATGTACCTGTCGATCACGCACGATCCGACGCGATAAAGGCAGCGAGATTGGCCCGCTGCCCATTGGGCAGACAACTAGGAGCGCGGCTTGAATCATGCTGGCTCTTGCTCTTACGACCCCTGACTGGATCGAGATTGGCGTCGCAGTAGGTACTGGCCTGCTTGCGATCGCCACTTGGTGGATGGCAACGGCGACTCGCCGAATGGCCCAGGCCGCCGAGGACCAGCTCGCAGAGATTCGGCGCCAGGCGGACGCAGCCGAGGCAACGGTCGATCAGGGGGCGCGAACACTTGGCGCGACCACGACACCGAGGCTGCGCCTACGGCGCATCCGAGGCGAACGGGTCGTCGTGGGCGCCCGCGGGGGCAGTGCTTGGTCAGTGATGGTCGAGAACAACGGGCCGGTCGCGGTGACCGTTACGGACGCCAGGATTGCTTTTGGGCAACCGACCGTCCTCGAGGCGATCCCCGGAACACTGATTGCCCTGGAAGAGCAGCGTCTACTACGAGGCGAAATGCCACCGGCCGCGCTCGACTCGATCCTCGCGAGTTCAACGCCCCTACCTTTAAGAATTCGCTACGCAGGTCCCGACGGCGAGGAATGGCAGATGACCGCGACGGTTGCTCCGACGGATGGTGGAGATCAGTGGCTTGTCGTGGAGCCGGAGACTTACTCGGCTTGCGGCGGCTAGGGTCCGTCCCAGATGGACTGGCCATACGTTGCCGCCATCGTCATCGTTGGAGTCCTAGCAGCTGGCAGGCGCTTGGGGGAAGCAGTCCTGTTGATCGGGGGTTGTGCCTTCCTGGCGCCCTGCCTGTTCTTCGTGGCCCGTGGCGATTGCGTAGATGCCGTAGGCCGTGCCGCCGAGGCATAGGGACATGAACAGCACTGCGAGATAGAGGCCGATCAGCGAAGTGAAGTCGTGAATGGGAAGGTCGTCGAGGATGCCTCCTGGTGCGCTGCTGCCGAAGCGAAGGATGAGCGCTGTCACAAACACCGCCAGTACGGCGCAGCCTAGGGCAACCCATCCGAATGAGAGCATCGCTACTGACTCTTGAACCCGAGTTTGGTTGCCTCGTTGTTCAGCGACTCGTCGAGGCTGTCAGCCGCGTTCGTGGGCGTTGATCCGCCCGCGATGAAGCCCAGCTGGGTTCCGGCGGCTCCACGCCGAAACCGAACGTCACCCACGCCGTCGCTCACGACCTATTCGCAGTCCCAGCCCGGTCCGGGCTTGACCGGCTTGAAGTCGCTGATAGCGCCGTCCTGCTTGAACTCTCGGATCAGCTTGTAGCCAGGGCAGGACCTCGACTCAGCCACGGGGGGCTTACCAGCCTTGTCCGAATGGCCTCCGCCGAGGTCGATGACGCCGAAGTAGAGCGGAATCCCGATCACCACCACCGCAGCTAGGTAGAGCCGCCACATTTGGCGGATTCTCAACCCGGCCAGGCCGTTGCGTCAACCCTTCGCAGACCTTTTCGTCACCACTCGTGGGAGCATTTATGTCTCGATGTTGGCGATGGCCCTAGAGCGGGTGGCTGATGTTTTCCCTACCTACTGGGACCGTGGAAGCTCGGCTGCCGAGCTTCTGCGGACCCGTGATCTTGCCTCGCAAACGGATGCGGCGGACCTCTGCATTAGGAGGTTCCTCGACTACGAGTTCGACCCTGGTATCGCCACTGTCGGAGGGGGCGACGGAGAGTCCTCTCTCGGGTCCGCTTGTTCAATTGAGGGGGTTGACTTCGAAAAGCTGCGTGAGGTTGGCGAAACGGGCATCGCCCTCGGTTATGGGTCGATGCTCCTGATCGAGGGCGCTGTGGATGCGACGTTCTGCGCTGACCGAGACGCAGAGGCACTTTGGCCCTACTGGGTCAGCCACCTGCGACCGTCTGCGCCCTATGCCTACGGGGTGCCAGCCGACTTCATTGGGCGCGTGCGGGAGATGGCCGAGCGGGAGCTTCCCCCCGCCTTCCGACAGCTTGGGGTGAAGATCGGCATTACAAAGCGCGGTCGTGTCCGCAAGCGCAGCGGTCGGCTCGGCATCTTCGGCATGACGCTGAGGCTGGCGCAAACCGATACGGTCCCGTCGGAGAAGCTCAACGAGAGTCGCGCTAGTGACGAGGCGCATCGGTGGCCCTTCGGATGAGCCAGGTGACAGGCAGGGTGGGATTTAGGGTGGCGACGGTAATTGCAGTACCGCCGTCTCCCAGGTGAGAAACGCGGCGCGGACCTCGGTGGTGTAGTCACCGCTCATCCAGCCCTCCGAGGGGCGTCCGTCCTCGAAGCACCACCACGGCCATGCTGCGAGCCGGTGCAACTTCTTGCGTCCCGCCGTGACGGCGCGATGGGCCTGTCGTTCGGTGATGCCGGCTCGCAGGTGTCGCGGCGGCGCCGTCACCACCAAATCACCCGCTCGAACCGGGCAAATCGTCGTGGAAGGTCGATAGCGAGGCGGTGCTCCGCTCGCCGCCTTCGGGGTCGCCCCCCACCCCGAGGCGAGATACTGCTCGGGCGATGTCGGAGGAAAACGTGGAGATCGCGCGGCGGATCATGAGCGGCTACAACACGCGCGACGTCGAGGACATGCTGGAGCCCGTGGATCCGGATGTGGAATGGATCTCCGCCTTTACGCGGCTTGAAGGCGGCGGTGCCTACCGCGGACATGAGGGATTCCGCCAATACCTTCGGGATATCGATGAGCAATGGAGCGAATTCCAACTCTTTCCGGAAGTGTTCACCGACACGGGAGAGGCCGTCGTGATTCCGATGCGAGTAAACGCACGCGGGAGGGCAAGCGGAGTCGTTATCGATACCCGCATCACGGCGGTCTTCGAGTTCAGCGACGGGAAAGTGATCCGGGCCCAGACTTTCCTCGATCACGGACAAGCCCTCGAAGCCGCCGGGCTGTCGGAGTAGGCGATGTCGCGGGAAAACGTGGAGATCATTCGCAGGGGGCTTGAGATGTACAACCGGCGCGACATCGACGGTTTTCTGGAGCTTGGGCACCCCGACGTCGAGTGGGAATCGGCGTTCGCGGGACTCGAAGGGGGCACCTTCAAGGGCCTCGGCGCCTTTCGGACCTACTTCGAGGAACTCGCCGCGACCTGGGAGGTGTTTGAGCTTCGTCCCATCGACATTCAGGCGGCCCCGGGCGAAAAGGTTCTGGTATCGCTCAACGTCTACGGAAAGGGCAAGGCAAGCGGCGTCGAGATACTGACTCCCGCCTGGATCCTCTTCTGGATGCGCGATGGAAAGGGATACCGAGGTAAAACCTTTCTGGACCAGGCCGAAGCCCTCGAAGCCGCCGGGCTGTCGGAGTAGGCGATGTCGCAGGAGAACGTGGAGTTGGTCAGGAGGCTTTATCCGGGCCCGGTGGACGTGGCCGTGGCGCTCTCTGATCCACAGATTTTCGAAGCGATGCGGATCGAAATCGAGCCGCTCATGCATTCCGACTTCGAGACGGTCGGTGACCCCAGAAACCTCTTTCGACTTGGCGGCAGAGACGTCGAGCTCCCGGAGGGATCTTTTTCGCGGCTCAACGCCAGGGGCATCGATGGATTTGTAGCCGTCTTTCGTGACTGGCTCAGTGCCTGGGAGAGCTGGATCGCAACCCCGATCGAGTTCATCGATGTGGATGAGCGCAGGGTGCTCGTCACGCTCGACGTCCGGGCTCGCTCCAAGACCCATCAGGTCGAGGTGCCGATCGAGAGCGCCAACCTGCTGACGCTGAGAGACGGAAAGATCGCTCGCGTGGAGCTGTTCATGCGGCGAGCCGAAGCCCTCGAAGCCGCCGGGCTGTCGGAGTAGCGGCCTCCCCTCAGTCCCAGTCATCACCGCCTCCGCCCAATGCGGCCAGGCGAGCAAGCTGGACGATGAGCCGCCCGTGCTCCTCCGCCGGATCACTGGGTGCTGGCACCGACGCCCGAACACCGCCGTCGAACCCTTTCGGTCGCCCCGACTCGGCAGCCTGAACCGCTTCCTCGGCGGTTACGCCGGGATGGAACAACTCGACCAAAGACGTCGAGGTTGAGAAACACCGCCAGGATCAGCACCGGGAGGATTTCGGCGGCGAGTTCATAAAAGCGCGTATCCGTCCCGGCAGCCGCGCGCATAGGTCACCGCCGGTTTCGGACGCACGCGCTTGGATCCGCGGCGTCGGTCTCTGCTGTCCAAGCCCAAAGCCGAATACTCATACCGGCGAGCCTATGCACCGTGCATCGGTGGTGTCGAGCCGTCAGCGGGTGTACCCTCGCCTCACACAGCAAATGGGGCGGCGTCGCGCAAACGACCCGCCCCCGGCACCGGAGGGTTGAGCTCCGATGCGACTCGCAGGCTATCTCTGCGCAGCCTCGTCAGCGGCTCTCCGGCAGGAAGGAGCAGCGATGACTGATCGAGGCCGTGATGACGGCGGAGTGGAGTCCAGACGCCCTGGACTTCACCGACCCAACCTGGCCAGAAAGCGCCCGTGGCCTTGTGGACAGGTTCCGACACGGAGGACTGGCTGATGGCACGCAAGGCAACCGGGCAGGTAATCGCACCCCAGGACGGACGCGCATGGGCGATCCGGTTCCGGGCCTACGGGAAGCGCCGGTACGTCGCGCTCGGCACCACCGGCGAGGGCTGGAACCGCCGCAAGGCCGAGGCCGAACTCCGGCACGTCCTGGCGGACGTGGAGCGGGGCATCTGGCGACCGCATGAGCCCGAGTCGGTGAAGGCGCCGCCCGAGATTCCGACCTTCCACGAGTTCGCGTCGGAATGGCTGGCTGCTCGACGCCATGAGTTGAAGCCGCGAACGGCGGAGGACTACGAGTGGGCTCTCACCGTCCACCTGCTGCCCTTCTTCGCCCGCCACCGGCTCGACTCAATCACCGTCGAGGACGTGGACCGCTACCGCGCCGTAAAGGTGCGTGAGGGGAAGCTGTCAGCGAACATCATCAACAAGACCCTGACCCGGCTCGCGCAGGTGTTGGAAGTCGCCGTCGAGTACGGCTACATCGACCGGAACCCGGCTCGCGGACGACGGCGACGACTCAAGCCGACTACCCCGATGCGGACTTGGCTCGATCCCGAGCAGGTCGCTCCTCTGCTCGACGCTGCCGCGGCGCTCGACGCGGAACGTAAACGCCGCGACGATCCCGGCGGACGGCGGGCGATGCTCGCGACGCTGACGCTCGCCGGTCTGCGGATCGGAGAGCTACTGGCGCTGCGGTGGCGTGACGTTGACCTCGCCGCCGGTCGGCTGCGGGTGGGCCAGTCAAAGACGGACGCCGGTAGGCGCACCGTGGACCTCTCCCCCGCCCTGCGCGACGAGTTGGCCGCGCACAAGGTGGTGACGCCCTACTCCGAGCCCGAGGCGTTGGTGTTCTGCACCCGCACCGGCAAGCCGCAGAACCGGAATAACGTCCGTCGCCGCGTTCTGGTGGGGGCGGTGAACCGGGCGAACGAGAAGATCGCAAAGGACGAGAGCGAGGTCCCGCCGCTCCCCGAGGGACTGTCGCCCCACGGGCACCGGCACACGTTCGCCTCGCTGCTGTTCGAGGCCGGGGCGACCGTGCCCTACGTCATGGCCCAGCTCGGCCACGCGGACCCGAAGGTGACGCTGGGCATCTACGCCCACGTTCTGCGCCGCAAGGGCGACACCGGCGACCGCCTGGACGCGCTGGTGAAGGCGGCCGACTGGGCCTCCAATGGGCAGCGAATGGGCAGCGAGCCGGAAATCGGGGCGACGGTCGAGCCGGACCACTCCCGCCTGGAGAACGCGAAAACCCCGCGCTAGCGGGGCTTCCATGAAGTGGGCGCTACTGGGCTCGAACCAGTGACCTCCAGCTTGTCGAGCTGGCGCTCTCCCAACTGAGCTAAGCGCCCGGGATTCGAAGCGTAGCGAGGGCCGGGTCTCAGGAGGGGACGGACTCGGCGGCCGCGACCTCGGCGGCGGGCTCGAGCAGGCCCTTGGCGCGCATCGTCAACTCGAACGTCTCGCGAGTGGTGTGCTGCGGCGCCCATCCGGTCGTCGCCTTCAGCTTCTCCGTCGAGACCAGCCAGTGGTGGCGAACGAAGTGCAGGTTCCCGGGCGGGGCGTCCACGCGGGGGAAGTGGAGCTTCCACATCAGCCGAGCGATCCGATACTGGGTGCGGAAGGAGATCTCGCGTGTCTTGGTCCCGATCAGCCTGGCGCAGTCGCCCCAGGTCATCGTGCCGTCGCCGGCGACGTTGAAGGGGCCCTCCGCCTTCGCGTCCAGCAGCCCGATCAGGGCCGAGACGACGTCGTCCTCGTGGACCAGCTGGAGCTCCTCGTCGACGCCGTCGAGGACCGGCATGTAGGGGTAGTTCTCGAGGCTGCGGATGATGTAGTTGTCGACGTTGGGGCCGAAGACGATGCAGGGGCGCACGATCGTCATCACCCGGTCGGGGTTCTGCACCGCCCAGAGCTGGCAGAGGCGGTCGATCTCGGCCTTGTCGCGCGCGTAGGAGAAGTCGGGCGCCCCGCGGACCGGCTGGTCCTCGGCGATCGGGCGGGGGCTATCGGGCCAGGCGCCGTAGGCGGTGGCGGAGGAGGCGACCAGCACCTGGCCGGTGCCGGCGGCGCTGGCGGCCTCGAGCACGGCAGCGGTTCCGTTCACGTCGATGTCGTACATCCGCGCCTCGTCGTGGATCGGGTTGAGCACGAAGGCGAGGTGGACGATCGCGTCGATCTCGCGGTCGGCCAGCAGACCCCTGATCCGCTCGCGGTCGCGGACGTCGCCCTGGACGAACTCGACCTTCGGCCACGGCACCGCCGGGGCGCGCACGTCGACGTTGACGATCAGCTCCGTCTCGTCGCGGCCGACGAGGATCTCGGTGAGCCGTCCGCCGATGTAGCCGGAGCCGCCGGTGATCAGGTACCTCATCGCGGCGATCATATCTGGCTGTCCAGCCAGCGCATCTGCAAGCAAACGCTCATAACCGGCCCGGCATCCCGCCTCTGCGTCGACCGATCCCGCAATTTGCGATCATCCGTCGCCTGGGTGCCGGGGGTCGCAAACTGCAGGACAAGCGAAACCTCCGGCGAACAGAAGTGTTAAGTTTTCACAAGCGGCGTTCAAGGCTGTGCCGGGGGCGCCGATACGAAGCTTGAAGGACCGACGGGCCATGGGGGCAGGAAAACCCACCTTGGCGGCACGTCCTTTCGGAACACAGGGCCCCACCTAGGGGCCCTTTTCCGTTCCCCCGTGTGACGCGCGGACTGAGCCGGCGGCCGGCCCGCCGCTACTCCCGCTTGGCGTAGGCGGAGAACCCGCTGAAGTCGAGCTGCACACACGGCTCGTCGGACGTCACCACGGCGTCGTGACCCGGGGGGATGTCGAAGACGTCGCCGGGGCCGATCTCGCGCTCACTGCCGTCCTCCATGTAGACAGTCATCCCCCCGGAGATGCAATAGCCGAGGTGGTGGGCCTGACACGAGTCGGTCTTGGCGATCGGCTTGACGTTCTCCGACCACCTCCAACCGGGCTCGAAGACGCCACGCCCGACCACGTTGCCGCCGACGTCCACGATGTCCGCCTGGCCCTTGCCCTCGAACGGCCGGGTCTCGTCGGGTGAATCGAAGTTCTTGACCTCAACTGCCATCGCTGTGTCCCTTCGTCGTAGGTTGGTGCCGCGCGCACGCTATCCGCCCATCACCGGCGAGGCAAGCAATCAGAGGCGCCTACCGGAATCGAACCGGTGTAAACGGCTTTGCAGGCTAGGTTCTGGCGTTAGCTCGCTCGTTACCGGCGATTGCTAGGCGTGCTTCCGTGCGCCTCGTTCCCTCCGATTACGCCGGTTGGAGGTACAGCGGAGGTACGGTTGGGGGTACGAAGTCCCGTTGCTGCGGGACGCTAAGGCGACGGAAGCGTGTGCCGGATGGTGCCACTATCGGGCACGTTGTCGTAACACGCGTCGGGACTAGCTCCGCAGTTCCCGTTACCGCCAGTGGTATGGGCAGTAACCCCGCGCCAGTAGTAGCGCGTCGTGACCGCGGGAAGGGCACGACGCGGGAACGCGAACCTGAGGCTTTGGGCTGCCTCGGTGACCCGAGGCGTGAAGTTCGTCACGACGCAGCACTCTCCGTTGGCTCGGTGTCGCACCATCCGCGCAGGCGAGTAGCAGACCAGCCGATAGAAGCTCGGGTCGCTGGGCTGAAGGAAAAGGTGAAAGCAGCCTTCATTGCCGCCACCGTTCCCTCCGTCCTCCCAACTGGGAAAGCCGTAGAAGAACAGCTTGTGGACGAGGACGTTCGGGTGGCCTTGACCATGACCGGCCTTGGCGCCCGAGATATCTGCGGAGTTGGGAGAACCACCGACTCCGGTCTCGGCGTCTCCCTGCGGATCCGCCACGTACTTGGTGTCCCCCCAAGCCACAACGGCCAAAGCCAGCGCGATGATGCTCGCGGCGGCGTTCAGACCTGCGAGACGGCCTCGGCGTTTCATCGGTTCTTCAAACCCAGGCTAGCGACGCGAGTTGCGTGGAGGTGCAGCGGAGGCACGGCTGGAGGTACGCCGCGGAACCTCGCTGCAAATCGCAAGGCGCCTACCGGAATCGAACCGGTGTAAACGGCTTTGCAGGCCGCTGCGTAACCACTCCGCCAAGGCGCCGCGACGGCCAAGCGTAGCGTCAGCGAAGCAAGCGGCTGATGGGATTCGAACCCACGACCTTCTGCATGGCAAGCAGACGCTCTAGCCAACTGAGCTACAGCCGCGCAGGCGGCCCAGTATAGAGCGAGCGCCGCGGCCTCCCGGGGCGTCGGAGAGGGCCTCGCCGGCGCCCTCGCCTACCCGGCCTCGGCGTCCAGGGCCTCGTTGACGAGGCGGTCGGCGTCGGCGTTCTGATCGCGCCGAACGTCGCGGATCGACCAGTCGTCGAAGGCGTCCAGGCCCGCCGTCACCTGGGTGTTGAGGCCGCGCAGGGTCTCGTCCTTGACGCGGTATTCGCCCCTCACCTGACGCACGATCAGCTGCGAGTCGCCGACGAGCTCGACCTCGGTGGCGCCGTGGGCGCGGGCGAGCTCGATGCCGAGCAGCAGGGCGCGGTACTCGGCGACGTTGTTGGTGGTCTTGCCGATCGTTTCGCCGCGCTCCTCGATCACCTTGCCGTCCCGATCGGTCACAACCACCCCGACCGCGGCCGGCCCCGGATTTCCCCGCGAGCCGCCGTCGACGTTGACGCGCAGGCGCCTGCCCGTCAACCGCCGCTCTCCGCGATGCCCGGGCGCAGCGCGCCGTCCTCGTCGGCGTGCGCGTTCCATTGCCGCGCCGGCTCCTCCAGCTCGCCCACCTCCCGTCCCTTCGCCACGGGGCGCACGTCGGCCTCGTCGTCGGCGAGGTCCACCGACCACTGGTACCACGACAGCTCCCAGGCGACCGTGAGCAGGACCTCGGCCGGCTTTCCCGCACGCGCCCCCGCCGAGACCTGCGGGCGCCCGAGGGTGCGGATCAGGCCCGCCACCGTGCGCGCGTGCTCGCTGCGGTTGAAGCGGGCCATCGCGGCCTCCATCCGCGCCACCCGGTCTGTCGGGACGGCGTGGACGCGGCGGGGCTCCCGCGGCCGAGCCGGCGCCGGGCGCTCGGGCGCGGCGGCATCCTCCGGCTCGGTTTCAGGCGGCGGGGCGACAACCTCACCTCGCTGCTCATCCGGATCGTCTGGCGGCGGCTCCTCCGCCTGCTCCGGCGCGGCGTCCTCCTCCGCCTGCCCGGGCGCGGCGTTCTGGCGCCCCTGGCCCTCGCGGCGGCTGCGCGGCCAGGCGCCGATCCCGCCGCGGCGGCGGTCGGCCGGCGCTGCCGGGCGTTGCGCCTCCGGCGAGTCCGCGCGGATCCAGCCGGCCGCCTCCGCACGCTCGCGGCAGAGGTCGCACACCGTCCGATGGTCCCCCTCAGGGGTGACGTAGGCGCGAGTCCCCTCGCCCCGCAGGATCGTGCGCCCGCAGACGTCGCAGGTCTCGACCGGATTGCTTCCGTGCACGGGGGCCGAGTGTAGGTCAGGCGGATGATCCCAAATCCGCCGGGGCGGCCGGAATCGCGCCTAGGCCCCCACCTTCTCGTCCTCGGAGCGCGCCTCGTCGATCACGCGCTGGGCCAGGTGGCCGGGGATCTCCTCGTAGCGCAGGAACTCCATCGTGTACTCGCCGCGGCCGCCGGTGATCGAGCGCAGGTCGGGGGCGTAGTCGAGCACCTCGGCCATCGGCACCTCGGCCTTCACCTCCGTGACGCTGCCCTTGGGCTCCATCCCCAGGGGGCGCCCGCGGCGCGAGTTGAGGTCCCCGATCACGTCGCCGACGGAGTCCTCGGGCACGCTGATCGTGATCTCCATGATCGGCTCGAGCAGCACCGGATCGGCCTGTTCCATCGCCTGCTTGAAGGCCATCGAGCCCGCGATCTTGAAGGCCATCTCCGAGGAGTCGACGCTGTGGTGCTGGCCGTCGTACAGCCTCACCCGCAGGTCCTTGACCGGATAGCCGGCGACGGTGCCGTGCTCCATCGCCTCGGCGATCCCCTTCTCGACGGCGGGGATGAACCCGGTCGGGATCACGCCGCCCTTGATCGCGTTGACGAACTCGAAGCCGGTGCCCGCCTCGGCAGGCTCGATCTCGATGTGGCAGTCGCCGAACTGGCCGCGGCCCCCGGTCTGCTTCTTGTAGCGGCCGTGCGCCTTGGCCGGCTTGCGTGCCGTCTCCAGGTAGGGCACGCGGGGCGGCTTGAGCTTGATCTCGGCGCCGAACCTCCGCTTCATCCGGTCGACGATCACCTCGACGTGGACCTGGGTGAGGCCGGCGATTATGTGCTCGCCGGTCTGCTGGTCGCGATGGACGTCGAGCGTGGGGTCCTCCTCCGAGAGCCGGCGGATCGCCGTCGCGGCCTTCTCCTCGTCCCCCTTCGTCTTCGGCTCGAAGGCGAAGGCCATCACCGGCGCGGGCAGGCTGAGCGGCGGGAACGAGATCGCCTCGGCCTTCGACGAGAGCACGTCGCCCGCGCGGGTCTCCTTCAGCTTGGCGACCGCGCCGATGTCGCCCGCCCCCAGCTCGGTCACCGGCTCCTGCTCCTTTCCGCGCGGCACCGAGAGCTGGCCGATGCGCTCCTTGGTGCGGCGGGTGACGTTCGTCAGCTGGGAGTCGCTTCTGACCACGCCCGAGTAGACGCGGAAGAGGTTGATCCGGCCCGTGTAGGGGTCGGCGAGGGTCTTGAAGACGAAGGCGGCGGTGTCGCCTTCCTCGTCGGGCTCGATCGCGATCTCCTCGCCGTCGGGGCCGGTGGCCGTCACCGCCCCGCGCATCGCCGGCGAGGGCAGGTCCTCGACCAGCGCCTCCAGCAGCCGGCTCGTGCCGAGATTGCGCGTCGCGATCCCGCAGGTCACGGGGAACAGGGTGCCGCCGGTGACCCCCTGCTTGAGCACGGTGACGATCTCCGAGTGCGAGATCTCCTCCCCCTCCAGGTAGCGCTCCATCAGCTCGTCGGAGTTCTCCGCGACCTCGTCCATCAGCTTCTCGCGGTACTCCTCGGCGCGTTCACGCAGGTCGTCGGGGATCTCGACCTCGCGGGCGCTTCCGGGCGCCTCCCCCTCGTACTCGAAGGCCTTCATGTCGATCAGGTCGACCACGCCTCGCACCTCGTGCTCGGACCCGATCGGGATCTCGGTGGCGACGACGTGCGCGCCGAAGGCGGCCTTGAGCGAGTCGAGGGCGCGAAAGAAGTCTGCGCGCTCGCGATCCAGCATGTTCACGAAGACGAGCCGCGCCAACCCCTCCTCGGAGGCGCGGGTCCAAAGGCGCTCGGTGTTGACCTCGACTCCCATCACGGCGTTGACGACGACCACCGCGGCATCGGCGACGCGGAGCGAGGCGAGCGTGTCGGCGACGAAGCTGGGCTCGCCCGGAGTGTCGATCAGGTTGATCTTGCGATCGTTGTGCTCGAAGGAGGCGACCGAGGCGCCGATCGACATCTCGCGCTCCTTCTCGTCGTCCTCGAAGTCCGACACGGTGGCGCCGTCCTCGACCCCCCCCATCCGGTTGATCACGCCGGCCTCGAACAGGAGCGCCTCGTGCAGGCTCGTCTTGCCGCTTCCGCGGTGGCCGACGAGGGCGACGTTGCGGATCCGGTCGGCGGCCTTGTGCGGCATCTAAGCGCTCCTCCTCGTCTGTGTGGGCTCCACCCGGCCCGCACTATAAGCGCTGCGTCCAGCCCCGCCGGGGCGTGGGCCGCTAGCTGGTGGCGGGGGCCTGGAGGCGCGACTTGAGCCGCAGCACGGCCTTCGTGTGCAGCTGCGAGACGCGCGACTCGGTGACGCCGAGCACCTCGCCGATCTCGCGAAGGGTGAGGTTCTCGTAGTAGTAGAGGGCGATCACCAGCTTCTCGCGCTCCGGCAGCCCGTCGATCGCGTCGGCGAGCCGGTCCTTGACGTCGGTCGAGCTGAGCACCTCGTGCGGGTCGACGGCGTTGGCGTCGCGGATCGTGTCGAGCAGCGACACCTGGTCGCCGGATGCGTCGGAGACGGTCCAGAGCTCGTCCAGCGCCAGGATCGAGGAGTTCGAGATCTGCAGCAGGACGTCCTGGAACTCGTCCAGCGGCATCCCCAGCTCGGCGGCCATCTCGTCGTCGCTGGGGGTGCGGCCGAGCTCGTGCTCGAGGCGGCTCGAGACCTTCTCGATCTCGCGGGCCTTGGCGCGCACCGAGCGCGGCACCCAGTCGAGCGAGCGCAGCTCGTCGATGATCGCCCCCTTGATCCGCGAGATCGCGAACGTCTCGAACTTGATCTCGCGCTCCAGCTCGAACCGCTCGAATCGAGCTGATCAGCCCGAACATCCCGTAGGAGATCAGGTCGGCCTCCTCGACGTGGGCCGGCAGGCTCGCCGCCATCCGGCCGGCGACGTACTTGACCAGCGGCGAGTAGGCGAGCACGAGGCGCTCGCGGGCGCTGTCGTCGCCGGATGCCTTGTAGCGCCGCCAGAGCTCCCTCAGCTCGACTGCCTTGACCCTGGTCTCCATTACCGCGGCACCCTTGGCGTAGTCATGCTCGAGGATGGCTGCGCTCGTACTGGCTGCGGAGCCAGGACGACTCTACCTGAGTGTAGATCTGCGTCGTGGAAATGCTCGCGTGGCCGAGCAGCTCCTGGATCGAGCGCAGATCGGCGCCCCCCTGCAGCATGTGGGTCGCGAACGAGTGCCTGAGCAGGTGCGGGGAGACCCGCCCCGCGACGGCGGCCTCGCGCACCCACCGGGTCAGCCGCCGGCGCACGTCGGAGGGCGACAGGCGCAGGCCGCTGCGGGAGAGGAACAGGGCCGGCTCGGAGCGGTCGCGCTCGAGCTGCGGGCGCGCACGCTCCAGGTAGCGCTCGAGCGCCCGCTGGGCGGGCTCGCCGACGGGGACCACGCGCGTCTTGGACCCCTTGCCGGTCACGCGCAGCTGCTCGGAGTCGAAGTCGGGGTCGCTCGCGTCGAGGTTGACGACCTCCTCGCAGCGCAGCCCGCACGAGTAGGCCAGCTCGAACATCGCCCGATCGCGCACCTCGAGCGGCGTGCGGGCCGGGATCCGCTCCAGCAGCGCGGCGACCTGCTCGGCCCGCAGGACCTGCGGCAGCGAGCGGCCGCGCTTGGGGCTGGCGAGCAGATCGGCCGGATTCTGGGAGACGGTGCCACATCGCAGCAAATGGGCGAACAGCCCCCGGATCGCCGCCAGCTTGCGTGCCACAGTCGACTTGGCGGCGCCTCCCTCGGAGAGCGCCGCGGCGTAGCGGCGCAGGTCGCGATAGCCGATCGCGTCCGGCTCGAGGCCGCGCGATTGGGCCCAGCGGGCGAACTGGTCGAGGTCGATCGCGTAGGCGCGACGCGTCTTCTCCGCGGACCCGCGCGCGCCCAGATCGCCGTCCATTCCCTCGAGCGCCCGCGACCAGGCGTCCCCCAGCGCCGGCCCAGCGCTCTCGGCTACTGCGCTCATGGGCGTGGATTTCGCCATCAGGCGGGCCCGACCCTCCCAGCGGGCGCACTCAGCCGACGTAGACAGGCGTCCCCACGGAGACCTGGTCGTACAGGTTGATCACGTCGGGGATCGCCATTCGGATGCATCCGTGCGAGGCGGCGGTGCCGAGCGACCCGAGGTCGTCGGTGCCGTGGATTCCGGCCCCGTTGAAGATCCCCATCCAGCGCGCCTTCAGTGGGTTGAGCGGCGATCCGCCGGGGATCGACTGCCCGGCGAGGCTGCCGGCCCAGGCGGAGTTGGGGACGTTCCAGGTCGGGTTCACGGCCTTGTCCTGGATGTGGTAGAGGCCGGCCGGCGTCTCCAGGCCGACCTGGCCGACCGCAATCGTGTAGGTCTTGGCGAGCTTCAGGTTCTTCCACAGCTTCAGCGTGAAGCCGCCGCGGTCGACCGTTATGTAGCTCGGGTAGCGACTGGCGAGCTCGTCGGTGGTGACGTCCGGCTTGGTGCGCCGCACGACGGCGCGCACCGGGGCGCGCAGCCCGCGCGGGTCTGCCACCTCCTGCTCGATGCGGTGGCGGAGCTGGTCGTCCTCGAGCACGCGACCGTCCTTGCCGGGCACCTCGTTCACCGAGTCCCCGGAGGCAGAGACCGTCGCGTCCTGGGCGTCGCGGTCCACGCGCTTTGCCAGGTCCTTGACGAAGGCGTCGACGGCCTCGTGCGAGTAGGAGAGCCGCGGGGCGACGTAGCGGTCGACCGAGCCGCCCGTCGCGTAGCGCCACACCCGCGTCGGCACCGAGCCGGAGCGGCTGGCGTCCTTGGCCTCGGCGATCATCCCGTCGAGGTCGACCTTGAGCCGCAGCCGGCGCACTCCGAGGGTCCAGCGGTGGCCGCCGTAGGTGATCTTCAGCGGGTGGGACAGCGGCGCGACGAGGTCCTGGCGAACGGCCTTGCGGGCCTGCGCCGTGCTCATCCCCCCCACGTCGACGTCGCCGATCCGCACGCCGTTGGCGATCTGGTCCTTCTTCGAAGCGTCCCAGGCGTAGGCCCCAATCGCTCCCACGAGGAGGAACGCGACCGCGCCGATGATTGTGAGCTGCGCCTTTCGCCCCATCTTTTCGAGCCTGTCCGCGAGCCGCGCCGAGCGGCCGGCGGGCCTGTCAAGTGTAGGCAGCCGGCGGCGCCGGCCAGGGGGCTGGTGAGACCTGCAACGAGCTTTGCGCCTACCTGTAGGCGCGCACCTTCTCGATCGCCTCGAGCACGACGTCCCGGCCGCGCCCGTCGCGCTCGGCCCGGGCCACCGCCTCAAGCCCGGGCTGGTCGAGGTCCCCGAGCTGGGCGATCACCTCCTCGGCCTCCAGCTCCGCGGGGTCGAACTCGGGCGATCCCACCGGTTCGGCGGCGGGTCCTGTAACGGCACCGGCCTCCGCGAGCTGCGTCGTTTGCGACGGTCCCGCGGAGGCAGCGGATGCCGTGCCACCCGCGGAAGCCGCCGCCCGCTGCCCCCGTGACATTGCCTCGCCGGCCTCCCCGTTCTCGCGCCTCACGTTCGGGCTCCAGCGGAGGAACTCCTCCACCTCCCGCTCGTAGCGGTAGGGCTCCTCGATGCCGCGCAGCACCGGGCTCAGACGGAGGTGCTCGCCGAACCGCAGCACGGTCTCGCGCGACGTGTAGGTGTAGTTGAAGCCGGTCGCCTTGTACTTGCGGTTGTCGACCCCGCGGCCGAAGCGGAGCTGGTTCAGCATCTCGTCCGGTATGCGAAAGCCGAAACGCCGCAGCGGCGACGCGACGATCCCGGTCCCCCACGGTGGCAGCACCGGCAGCGGCCGCTTGCCGAGCAGCCCGATCGCCTCCGAGAGGGCGAGCACGCCGTCGGCGCCGACGTTGTAGACGCCGGGCACGTTCTGGAGGGCGGCGTGCTCGAGCGCGTGCACGACGTCGTCCTCGTGGGTGAACTGGTAGCGCGGGTCGAAGCCCAGGATCATCGGCACGAGATGCAGCGAGAACATCCGCGAATGGGAGGTGACGATGCCCGGGCCGAGCACGTTGGCGAAGCGCAGCACGGTGACGCTGACGTCGGGACGCTGCGCGGCGAACTCGGTGACGGCTGCCTCCGCCTCGACGATGTCGCGCTCGATCGCGGTCCGCGGAGGGTGCGCGCGAGGCATCTCCTCGGTGAAGAACGCCGGGTCGTCCTGCTCGCAGCCGTAGTAGTGCCCGGAGCTCTTGAAGACGAACTTGCGGACCGGGGAGTCCGCGCCGGTGCAGGCGGCGAGGATGTTCATCGTGCCGATCACGTTGTTCTCGTGGGCGAGCCGCGGGGTGGTGACGATCGCGTCGACGACCAGCCTCGTGTCGATCACGGTGTCTATCTCGGCGGCGCGCACGATCCGCTCGATCAGGGAGTGCTCGTGGCCGACGCGCACGAACTCGGTCCGCTCCAGCTCGCGGGTGGGGTCCTCCGAGTCGACGCCGATGATCGCCTCGATCTCCGGGAACGCCTCCAGGGCCTGCGCGAGCCGGCCGCCCCAGTAGGTGGAGAGTCCCGTGACCAGCACCCGTCGAGCGCGGTGCGGGCTCATCCGAACCACACCGACTGGCGCGCGCCGACCATCTCGAAGAGCGTCTCCTGGATTCGCGAGCGGATCTCCTGCGACACGGTCTGCACGAGGGCGCGGTCCTGGGCGGCATCGGCGCCGTAGGCGTCCGTGTCGACGGGCTCGAGGAAGCGGATCCGGAACTTGGCCGGCAGGTAGCCGAGCATCCCGAGAGGGCCGAGCCAGGGGAACGTCGGCGTGACCGGGAAGTAGAGCAGCCCGGTGAGCCGCTGCAACAGGCCGGAGCGGGCGAAGATCGGCTGCGCCTCCTCGGCCCCGACCACGCACGTCGGCACGATCTTGGCGCGGGCGCGGATCGCCGCCGCGACGAACCCGCCGCGGCCGAAGCGCCGCAGCCTGTAGCGCTCGCGATAGAGCTTCTCCGTCCCCTTGCGGCCCTCGGGGAAGACCAGCACGAGCTGCTCCTCGTCGTAGAGCAGCCGGTGGACGTTTGCCGGGTGGGCGGCAACGCAGCCGATCTTCGGGATCAGCATCGAGAACCCCGGGTAGCCCTTGAAGAAGTGCTCGACGGTGATGTGCAGGGGGCGAGGGACCGGATGCTCGTCGCGGATCGCCTTGGCGATCATCGCCGCGTCGGGCGGCAGCGCGCCGGAGTGGTTGGAGACGATCAGCGCGCCGCCATCGGAGGGGACGTTCTCGATCCCCTCGACATCGCAGCGAAACCAATAGCGGTAGAAGAACTCGATCAGGGTGGCGTCGAAGACCCGCTCGATCCGCTCCGAGCGCCCCCAGTCGGTGATCGTGCGCTCCGGCTCGATCGCCGGCAGCAGGTCGCGCATGCGATCGCCGGCCGGCTCGGGCAGGGGGCGGTCGTCGGCCGAGGCAAGGGCCTCGACCGGACCGGCGAGCGAGGTTCGATCCGGGGCCATCGGCGGCGCATTCTCGCATCTCGGCAGCGATCGCCCCGCGCTGGTCCCGACCACCCGGAGAGCGGGCCGGGCGGCTCATAGAATCGGAGTCGATGCGAACCAAGGACCAGGTGCGCCGCGCCGTCTGGCAGGCGATGGACCGTGAGGGGGTCTCCCGCTTCCCGGGCGCGGAGGGCCGCATCCCCAACTTCGCCGGCGCCCGCGCCGCCGCCGAGCGCCTCGCCGGGCACCGCCTGTGGAAGCGCGCCCGAGTGGTCAAGGCCAACCCCGACTCTCCGCAGACGCACGCCAGGCGGATCGCCCTGGAGGAGGGAAAGATCGTGATCATGGCGGTGCCGCGCCTGCGCGACGCGCATCCGTTCCGCGTGCTCGACCCCAAGCGGCTGAACAAGCAGCAGATCCGCGAGGCGGCGACGATCAAGGGGGCCCTGCGCCATGGCCGCGTGGTCGCGCTCGACGAGATCCCCGAGATCGACTTCGTCGTCTGCGGGTCGGTCGGCGTCAACCTGAGCGGCGCCCGGATCGGCAAGGGCGGCGGCTTCTCCGACCTCGAGTTCGGCCTGCTGATCGACTCGGGCCGGATAGACGACCACACCGTGGTCGCCACCACGGTGCATCCGATCCAGATCCTGCGCGAGCACCTCCCCGTCACCGACCACGACCTGCCGGTCGACCTGATCGCCACCCCGCGCGCCGTCGTCGAGGTCGAGCGCGCCTACAGCCGTCCCCGCGGGATCCTCTGGGACCACCTCCAGCCCCCCCAAATCCGCGAGATCCCGGTGCTGGAGCGGATGGGCTACGCCTGAGGATCGATGGCACCTGGCGAGGGACGCCAGATCTTCCCCCTGGGCGCCCGCGGCCCCCGGCCCGAGGCGACCCCGCTGGAGCCCGATGCGGGTCCCGACACCTACGGCAACCCGGACCCGGAGTGGCTGCGGATCGACTGGCGCTCCCACCTGCGCACGGCGCGCGTGGTCGGCACCACGGTCAACTACGTCGAGCTCGGGGAGGGGCCCCCGGTGCTGCTCATCCACGGGATCAGCGGCTGCTGGCAGAACTGGCTGGAGAACGTGCCCTACCTGGCCAGGCGCCATCGCGTGGTGGCGCTGGACCTGCCCGGCTTCGGCTACAGCCCGATGCCGGACTGGGACCTCTCGATCGCCGCCTACTCGCGGCTGGTCCACGACTTCTGCGAGCGGCTCGGCCTCGCCCAGGTCGCGGTGGTCGGAAGCTCGATGGGCGGCTTCATCGCCGCCGAGGCGACGATCCGCGAGCCCGAGCGGATCGCCCGGCTGGTGCTCGTCTCCGCCGCCGGGGTCTCGCACGCGAGGATGCGGCGCGAGCCGGCGCTGACCGCCGGGCGCATGGCCGCCGCCGCCGCTCCCTACGCGCTGCGCCTGCAGGAGCTCAGCATCCGCCGCCCGCGGCTGCGGCGGCTGGTGCTCGAGGGGGTCTTCCACGACCCCCTCGCGCTGCGCCCCGAACTCGTCTGGGAGTTCGTCCACCCCGGGATCCGCAGCGAGGGCTTCCTCGACGCGCTGGAGGCCCTGATCGGCTACGACTACCTCCACCGCCTGCCGGAGATAGAGGTTCCCACGCTGGTGGTCTGGGGCCGGCAGGACCGCGTCGTGCCCGCGGCCGACGCGACCGAGTACAACCGCCTGATCCCCAACTCGCGGCTCGTCGTCTTCGACCGCTGCGGCCACATCCCCCAGGCGGAGAGACCGGCCCGCTTCAATTCGCTCGTCGAGCGCTTCCTGGCCGAGTGATTTTGGCGCCGAGCGATCAGCGAGGCGCCAGGCAGGTGGGTGTCGTGATTTCCAGGAGGCGAGTGGCGGCCTAGCCGGTCACCGCGCCCTCGGAGGCCGAGGAGACGCTGCGCGCGTACTTCGCCATCACGCCGCTGCGGTAATGCGGCTGCGGCGGCTCGTAGGCGGCGATCCGCTCCGCGATCTCGGACTCGGGCAGGTCGACGTCGAGGCGCCTGGCCTCGACGTCGAAGCTGATCGAGTCGCCGTCGCGAAGGGCCGCGATCGGGCCGCCCCGCGCCGCCTCCGGGGCGACGTGGCCCGCCATCAACCCGTGGGTCGCTCCCGAGAAGCGCCCGTCGGTGATCAGGGCCACCTCCTCCCCGAGACCCTCGCCGATCAGCGCCGCGGTGACGTGGAGCATCTCCCGCATTCCCGGCCCGCCCGCGGGACCCTCGTTGCGGATCACGACCACGTCCCCCGCCTTGATGGACTGGGCCGCGACCGCGGCGAAGGCGTCCTCCTCGGACTCGAAGACGCGCGCCGGGCCGCTGTGGCTAAGGCGCTCCGTGCCGGCCAGCTTGACCACGCAGCCGTCGGGGGCGAGGTTCCCGCGCAGGACCGCGAAGCCGCCCTCCGGCTTGATCGGGTCCGACAGCGGCCGCACGACCACCTGCCCGGGGGTCTCCACGGAGGCGTCTGCCTCCTCGCCCACGGTGCGGCCGGTCACCGTCATCGCACCGGAGTGCAGGATCCCCGCCTCGGCGAGGCGCCTGACGATCAGGCCGACGCCGCCGGCCTTGTAGAGGTCGGTGGCGACGAAGCGCCCCGACGGCTTCAGGTCGGCGAGCAGAGGCGTGCGGCGCGAGATCGCCTCGAAGTCGTCTATCTCCAGGTCGATGCCGGCCTCGCGGGCGACCGCGAGCAGGTGAAGGACGCCGTTGGTCGAGCCGCCCGAAGCGCAGATCGTCGCGATCGCGTTCTCGATCCCCTCTCGCGTGAGCACGGCGCTGGGCCGCCTGTCGGCGGCGAGCGCGTCCATCACCAGGCGCCCGGCCTCCCTCGCCACCTCGGCCTTCTGGCCGTCCACCGCCGGCACCATCGCCGACCCCATCGCCGAGATCCCGAGCGCCTCGAAGGCACAGGCCATCGTGTTGGCCGTGTACTGGCCGCCGCAGGCGCCGGCGCCGGGGCTGGCGCAGCCCTCCAGCTCGAGCAGGTCGGCATCCGACATGTCGCCCGCCGCGTGCGCTCCGATCGCCTCGAAGACGTCCTGGATCGTGACGTCCTTGTCGTGCCACCTCCCGGGCGCGATCGAGCCGCCGTAGACCATCACGGCCGGAATGTCGAGACGGGCCAGGGCCATCACGGAGCCGGGGATCGTCTTGTCGCACCCCGAGAGGGCGACGACGGCGTCGAACTGGTAGCCGCGAACGGTCAACTCGATCGAGTCGGCGATCACCTCGCGGCTGACCAGGGAGGTCTTCATCCCCTCGGTGCCCATCGTGATCCCGTCGGAGATCGCGATCGAGTTGAACTCCATCGGAGTCCCGCCGGCCTCGCGCACCCCTTCCTTGACCGCCTCCGCGAGCCCCCGCAGGTGGAAGTTGCAGGGCATCGCCTCGATCCAGGTGTTCGCGACCGCCACGGTGGGGCGGCGCAGGTCGTCATCGTCGAAGCCGATCCCCTTCATGTAGGCGCGCGCAGCGGCCCGCTCGGGGCCGTCGAACACGGCGGCGGACCTGGGCCTGGGGGCGCTCATGCGACCGCCCTCCTGCGCCCCTCCCACTCCCGCAGCCGACGCAGGTCGCGCCGCACCTGTTCGGGGTCGATCTGGCGACCGGGGACGTGCATGTTCGCCCCCGCGATCAGCTCGCGTTCGTCGCCCTGGATCGCCATCCACTTGGCGAGGACGTCGTCTGCGTCGGGCAGGCGCGTTCCGTTCGATTCGCCGCTACGGTCGGGGAAGGCGACGCAGTACTCGTTGAGCAGGGCGCCATCGCGGCTGTCGTAGGCGACGATCGGCCGGTGCGGGTAGATCAGGTAGCCGTAGCGGCCCTCGCCGGTGTCGCGCGCCACCCGCAGGAAACCCAGCTCGGCGTACATCGCGTATCCCTCGTCGCCGACCACCGACCGCAGCAGCTCGCGCGCCCTCCGCTCGGCCCGCAGCTCACGCCCGGGGTCCCAGTCCGGCACGCGCTCCCGCGGCGCCCGCGCAGCTCGGCGCTTTCGCAGGCGGGCGGCGATCGCCGGGCCGTAGACGAAACCGGCCAGCGCCGCGAGGACGACCACGAGCGCGCCCAGGAACAGGATCACGCTGGGCTCAGCCGCCGGCGGCCTTGGGGAAGAAGATCACCCGCTCGGCGTCGCGCGGGACCTCCGAGAAATCCCGCACCATCGTCGCCTCGTGGCGGGTGCCGTCGGACGTCGGCACGGCGGCCCACATCCCCTGGTCGAGCTGGTGGCGGAACTCCGCGATCAGGCGCTCCTCGTCGGACTCCACCTCGACGTCGCCCTCGGCGAGCAGCACGTCGCCGTGCCCGGGCATCATCCGCAGGAACCTCATCTCATTGGTGCGCCGAACGCGAAGCGTGAGGCGGGTAGCAGGTCTGGGTCATGATGGTGCGCCGAACGCGAAGCGTGAGGCGAGTAACAGATCTGGGTCATGACTCCCCGATTATGCCAGCGGGGGGCGCGGATCGGCCGCAACGGGGCGCGGAGCCTGGATGGCGCGCTTGTTGCCTGATCGGCAACAGAGGCGCCAACGCGGCTAATCGCGCTCGGCGATGCCGAGGGCATCGACGGGGCCGGCGCCGGCGCCGATGTCGCGCAGGCCCGCGCCGACCGCCTCGGCCGTCACGTCGCGAGCGCGCCGCGCCGCGGTGAGCAAATCGTCCCCGCGGGCGAGGAATGCGGCGAGGGCGGAGGAGTGCGTGCAACCTGAGCCGTGCGAGGCGCCGTCCGGGTGGCGCGGTCCCGGGATGGGGACCGATTCGGAGCCGTCGAAGAACAGGTCCGCGCCCTTTTCGGTGTGGCCGCCGGTGACCACCACGGCGTCCGGTCCGAGCTCGCGCACGGCCCTTGCGAGCTCCTCCTGGGTGGCCTCGTCACCGAGCGCCGTCAGCTCGCGCGCCTCGGGCACGTTGGGCGTCGCCACGGTCGCCAGCGGCAGGATCCGCTCCACCAGCGCCCGCCTGGCCGCGGGGTCGAGGAGCACGGCGCCGCTCTCCGCCACCATCACCGGGTCCACCACGACCGGCGCGTCGCCGACCACCGCCAGCGCCTCGACGACCGCGTCGATCGTCTCGGCATCGCCCAGCATCCCGACCTTGATGGCGTCTACCCCGATGTCCTCGGCGACGGCGCGCACTTGGGCGACGATCATCCGCGGGGGCACCGCGGTCACCGCCTCCACACCGACGGTGTTCTGCGCCGTCAGCGCCGTGATCGCGGTCATCCCGTGGACGCCGCAGCGCGCGAACGCCTTCAGGTCCGCCTGGATGCCGGCGCCCCCGCCGGAATCGGATCCGGCGATCGAGAGCACCGCGGGAACGCGTCGCTCGCTCATCGGCTCAAGCTTACGGTCGCCGCGCGGAGTGCCCCGGCGCCGGCGGGGCGCGCAGCGGCGTGCGCGCGTAGCGCCCGCCCGAGCGGGCGACGTAGCCGAGCAGCTCCAGCCGCATCAGGGCGGCCGCCACCTCGCCGGGCGCCAGCGCGGAGGCGACGGCGAGCGCATCGGCGCTGAGGTTGCCGCGCTCGACCAGGTCGAGCGTCTCCGCCAGCGCGGGCTCGAGGGCAGGGCCGGTCCGCTCGGCCGCGGCGGTCCCCGGGCCGAGCACGGCCTCGAGCACGTCCGCGCCACCGCGGACGAGCGTGGCGCCGTCGTCGATCAGCGAGTTCGCGCCCGCCGAGAGCGGCGACGTCACCTGGCCGGGGACGGCGCCGATCTCGCGCCCGAGATCGGCCGCCATCGTCGTCGTTATCAGCGACCCCGACCGCTCGGCCGCCTCCACGACCACCGTCATCGCCCCCAGCGCCGCCATGATCCGGTTGCGGGCGGGGAAGGTCCAGCGGCGGGGGGCAGTCCCCGGCCGCAGCTCGGAGACGACGGCGCCCCGCTCGACGATCCGCGCGTAGAGGCGGGCCTTGCCGCGCGGGGCCGCCCGCTCGGGTCCGCCCCCCAGCACGGCCACCGTGGCTCCCCCGCCGGCCAGCGCCCCCTCGTGGGCGGCGGAGTCGATCCCGTAGGCCATTCCGCTGACCACCGCCACCCCGGCGGCGGCGAGCTCGGACCCGAGCAGCCGCGCCATCTCGACGCCGTAGCGGCTGGCCCGCCTCGACCCGACCACGGTCACCGCGCATTCCCGCTCGAGGCGATCGATGAGAGCGAGGTCTCCGCGCCCGGCCAGCACGGCGGGCGCCTCAGCTCCGAGGTCGCAGAGCCGGCGCGGGTAGCGACCGTCGTGACGGCAGACGGCCCAGGTGCGCTCCCGCTCGAAGCCGGCCCTGACCAGACCGGGGTCGGCCCGGGCGACCTCGTCGAGGATGGCGGCGGCCTCGCGCGGGGCCACCGCGGCTGCCAGCTCGGCGTCGCCGAGGGCGAGGATCTCGCGCACCCGCGCCCTCGGATCGGACCTTGCCGACAGCTCTATGTGAGCGGCCAGCCTGCAGACCAGCACGGTGCGGCGAAGGCAGGCGTCGCAGGCCGCGATCGGCGCGTCCGCGACGGTCACGGCACCTCCCCCTCCCGCCGGCGCAGCGACAGGGCCTCGGCGACGTGGTTCTGCTCGATCCGCTCGCTGGCAGCGAGGTCGGCGAGAGTGCGCGCCACGCGCAGGACGCGGTCGTGCCCGCGCCCGCTGAGGACGCCCGCCCGCTGGCCCTGCGCCAGGACCTCGCCGACGTCCGCCGCCAGCCGGCAGTGGCGGCGCAGCTGGCGCAGCGACATCCGCGCATTCGATCCGCCCGGACCGAGGCGGGCGGCCTGGCGCTCGCGTGCGGCGCCGACGCGCTCCCGCACGGCCGCCGACGTTTCCGCGCGCCCGCCCTGCAGCGCCCCGGGCTCGGGCTGCTCGACCTCGATCGCGATGTCGATCCTGTCGGCGACAGCGCCGCTGAGCTTCGCCTCGTAGCGGCGGATCGCGGGCGCGCCGCAGCGACAGCGCCCCGAATCCGGCCCGCGCCCGCACGGGCAGGGGTTGGCGGCGGCGACCAGGACGAAGCGGCACGGGAGCTCGATCGCGTGCCGGGCCCGCGACACCAGGACGGTCTCCTCCTCCATCGGCTGGCGCAACGCTTCCAGGGCAGCGCGCGAGAACTCGCCCAGCTCGTCGAGGAACAGCACCCCCATGTGCGCCAGGGTCACCTCCCCCGCTCGCGGCGGGTTCCCGCCGCCGACCAGGCCGGCCGGGGAGATCGTGTGATGCGGGGCGCGAAACGGTCGTGAGGCGACCGTCCCCGGCCGCAGGACCCCGCACGCGCCGGCTATCCGGGTGGCCTCCAGGACCTCGGCGCGATCGAGTGGCGGCAGCAGCGAAGGAAGCCGCCTCGCCGCCAGCGACTTGCCCGCCCCCGGCGGACCGAGGATCAGGACGCTGTGCCCGCCCGCCGCCGCGACCTCGAGGGCGCGGCACAGGGCCGGCTGTCCGCGCAGGTCGGCGATGTCGGGAAGCTCGGGCGTCGCCGCGTCCAGGTCGGGCGGGGGGACCGGCTCCGGCTCCCACTCGCCGCGGCCCAGTTCGGCGAGCTGGGCGAGGCTGTCCAGGGGCACGATCCGCAGCGGACCGGCGAGCGCCGCCTCCGGGGCGCTCGCGGCGGCGACGGCGATCGCGTCCAGCCCGATGCGGGCGGCTTCCTCGGCCATCGCCAGTGTTCCGTGCACGGCCCGGATCGACCCGTCGAGAGCGAGCTCGCCGGCGAGCGCCAGGCGCTCGAGCGACGACGCCGGCAGCTGGCCCGAGGCGGCCAGAAGCGCCGCGGCGATCGCCAGGTCGAAGCCGGGGCCGGCCTTGCGCAGGTCGGCCGGCGCCAGGTTGACCGTGATCCGCCGCAGCGGGAAGTCGAAGCCCGAGTTGACGACGGCGGCGCGAACGCGCTCGCGCGACTCCCGCACGGCCGGGTCCGGCAGGCCCACGATCGAGAAGGCCGGCAGGCCGGTGTGCACGTCGACCTCGACGTGGACGTGTCGGGCCGACACGCCGAGCAGGGTGAAGGTGCGTGCCACCGCGAGCACCGCGCCGACGCTAGGCGGCGCGACGTCAGGCGTGAGGTCGGCTTCGTCCCATCTGCGTGTCGGATCCGGCGCGGTTTGCCGGCCACCCGCGCGGCCGCTGGACATACGGTCGGCTCATGACCCACTCCCGCCAGAGGCTCGGCCGAGATGCCGAGGAGGTCGTGACGCGGCACCTGCGGCGCCAGGGCTTTCGCATCCTCCTCCGCAACGCCCGCACCCGCTACGGCGAGATCGACCTGATCGCGCTCGACGGCGAGACGCTGGTCTTCGTCGAGGTGAAGGCCGGGCGAGCGGGGTCGTCCGCTGGCCCGGAGCGTCCGGTCCTGTCCGTCGGCAGGCGCAAGCAGCTTCGGCTGCGTCGTCTGGCCTCGGCCTGGCTCGCCGAGGCGCCTCGCCTACCGCCCTTCGACGAGCTGCGCTTCGACGTGGTCGGGGTGAGGGTGGGCGGCGCCGGGCGCGTCATCGACGTCGAGCACATCCGCGCTGCGTTCTAGCGCTGATCGATCGAAGACCGAAAACCCCAATTTCGGGGATGGCCATACCGCCAGACGCGAGAGAGGATCCGACGCAATGAAAGGGAGGAACGCGGTCTCGTCCAGGATCCGCGACCACATTCGCTCGAACGTCGTGGGCTACGTGGCCGTGTTCCTCGCGATGGGCGGATCCGCCTACGCGGTCAACGGCCCCGCGCCCGGGATCAACAGCGTTGGCACGGCGGACATCATCACCAAGGAGGTCAAGCGGTCGGACGTCGCCCTCGACGCGATCAACTCCTCGCGAGTCGCGGCGGACTCGCTGACAGGCGCCGACGTCGCCGAGTCCAGCCTCGGTCAGGTGCCCTCGGCCAACACCGCGAACAGCGCCACAACCGCAACGACTGCGACCAACGCAACGAACGCAGGCAACGCCGGCACGCTCGACAGCATCGACTCGACCGGGTTCCTTCAGACCGGCGCGACCGCGGGCGGCGACCTCAGTGGCACGTTCTCCAATCTTCAGATCGGAGTGGGAGCGGTGGGTGGCGCCGAGGTGACCGACAACAGCCTCGGCCCGGCGGATCTCGCCGACGTCAGCGCGCTCAAGGGCAGGCTCATCACGTGCGACGACCCTACCGTCAACGGGCAGAGCTTCACCTGCACAGACCTGAACCTCGTCGGCACGGGCACGGGCGCGGGCACCGTCAGGTTGACCGTTCAGTGTCAGGACGAAGCTGGGGGCGGCGTCACCGCGAGAGTCGTCTTCAGCGACAGCATGGGCAACGACTGGGCGTTCACCAGCAGCGGATCCAATGCGGACCCCCCCGAGGCGCTCCTCACCAGCGCGCAAAGAACGCTGGTCCGAACCGGACCCACCACCAGTCCGGCCTACGCCGCGGGTGCCTATTCGGCGATCGATTCAGCGAGCGGCGCCTCCTATAACGGGGAAGCCGGCGCCGGCACCAACATCTTCGGCAAGGACTGCGCGTTCGGCCTGTCCGCCCTGGGCGGCTAGGCTCGGCGGCGCGAGCGACGCTCGCTTGAGCTCCTAGCAGTTGGCGGCCCCGCCGTACGCGGCGGGGTCCACTCCCCCCTCCACGGCCTCCAGCGCAAGCTGGCTGTAGGCGACCGACGCGAACGAGCGGCGGTGGAGGTCGGAGATGCCGCGCTCGATGATCGCGTCGCGGTGCTCCGGGGTCGAGTAGCCAACGTGGCCGGCGAAACCCCAGCCGGAGTAGACGCCGTCGGCGCGGTGCATGTAGCGGTCCCTGGTCACCTTGGCGACGATCGAGGCGGCGGCGATCGCGGCGGATCGCGCGTCGCCGTCCACCACGGCCCGGTGCTCCACGGCGCACCCGGGGATCCGGAAGCCGTCGCTGAGGCAGACGGCGCCCTCGCAGGCGACGCGCTCCAGGCACTCCGCGAGCGCGGCGAGGTTCGTGACATGGAGGCCTCGGCTGTCGATCCCGCGCACGCAGCGCACCGAGACCGCCACCCTCGCCGCGGCGCGGATCACCGCCGGATAGAGCCGCTCGCGCTCCTCACGGGTCCGCTGCTTGGAGTCGTTGAGCCCGGTGAGCGCCCGTCGCGCTCCGACGTCGAGGCGCTCGTAGTCGATCAGCACCGCCGCGGCGACCAGTGGGCCGGCAAGTGACCCGCGGCCGGCCTCGTCGGCGCCGGCGACGAAGCGCGCCTCGAGCCCTCGGTCGAAGCGGAAGAGGCGCCGGGTGGCGTTGCGGCGCTTAGAGGATGCCGACCCGGTCCGGCGGCCAGTAGGTGACGAAGGCCTGGCCGATGATCCACTTTCGGGGGATCGGCCCCCAGAAGCGGCTGTCGTCGCTTGCCCCACGGTTGTCGCCCATCATGAAGTAGTGGTCGGGTGGAATCGTGATCGTTTTCGGCAAATTGCAGGCGCCGCCACCGCCGCAGGGCTGGATGAAGCTCTCCTCGGCGACCTTCCCGTTGACGACCGGATGACCGTTGCGAATGCTGAGCCGGTCGCCCGGGCCGGCGACGATCCGCTTGATGAAGTTCACGTCGGAGCGCTTCGGGGTCGGCTCGGGGCACGCCTCCCCCGAGGGCCGGCTGACGCCGCACTGGTTCCCCTGATTGGCGCCGAGGGGCGGGTGGAAGACGATGATGTTGCCGATCTTCGGATCCTTGAGGTGGTAGATGAAGCGGTTCACCAGGACGCGCTGGCCGATGTCGAGGGTCGGCTCCATCGACTCGGACGGGATCCGGTAGGGCTTGACGATCCACTGCTGGATCCCGAAGGCCAGCCCGACCGCGAGCACGACGATCACCACCAGCTCGACGATGGCGCCGAGCGCGGACTGTGGCTTTTTGATCAGCCTTCCGCCCCGGCGGAGTCCTCGGCCGCCGCTTCCTCGGAGGGAGCGTCGTCCTCGGCGGCGGCCTCCGGCTGCTCGGCGGCGGCCTCTGGCTGCTCGGCGGCGGCCTCTGGCTGCTCGGCGGCGGCCTCTGGCTGCTCGGCGGGCTCGGCCGTCGCATCGTCCTCGCCGCCGCCACCCCCGGACTCGCCTTCGTCCTCGCCCCCGTCCTCGCCGTCCTCGCCCCCGGACTCGCCTTCGTCCTCGCCCTCCGCGGGCGGCTCGATCACCTCGGCCTCGCTGACGGCGACGCCCTCGGAGTCGACCGCCTCCGCCTCCTGCTCGGCCGCCAGGACCAGCTCGTCCTCGATCCCCCAGCGGCGCTCGGCGACGCGAGCGCGCTTGCCCACCTTGTCGCGCAGGTAGTAGAGCTTCGCCCGGTTGACGTCGCCGCGGCCGGCGACCTCGAGCTTCTCGATCTTCGGCGAGTGCACGGGGAAGGTGCGCTCGACGCCGACGCCGAACGACTGCTTGCGCACGGTGAACGTCTCCCTCACGCCGGCCCCTTGGCGCTTGATCACGATCCCCTCGAACACCTGGGTGCGCCGCCGCTGCCCCTCGATCACCTGGAAGTGGACCTTCACCCGGTCGCCGGGGCGAAAGGGCAGCGCCTTGCGCATCTGGCGGCGCTCGAGGCTTTCGATGATGCTGCTCATGGTGGGCTTGTGGCCGTGCGGATCGCGATGGCCCTGCCGGAGGCGGCCGAAAAAGACGCGTGGGCGAGGCCCGCGCGCGGCCGAATAGTAGCGGACGGCCGCCGCGCTTCCGGGCGGCTCAGCGTCCGCCGCGGGCCCGCTCGCGGCTGCGCTCGAGGCGCCACTCGCGCACGCGGGCGTGGTCTCCGGACAGCAGCACCTCCGGGACGGTCCAGCCACGGTAGTCGGCGGGGCGGGTGTACTGCGGGTATTCCGGCGCCCCCTCCAGCGCCGGGCTGAACGACTCCTCGACGGCGGAATCGGCGTGCCCGAGGGCGCCGGGCAGCTTGCGAAGCACGGCGTCGGCGACGACCATCGCCGCCAGCTCGCCGCCGGCGAGCACGTAGGGGCCGATCGAGACGGCGTCGGTGGCGAGCTGCTCGTGGACGCGCTCGTCGAATCCCTCGTAGCGGCCGCACAGCAGCGCCACCTCCGGCTCGGCCGAAAGCTCGGCGGCCAGGGCGTCGTCGAGCTGGCGCCCCGAGGCCGCGAGCACGATCCGCCGCGCCGGCGGCGACTCGCCGTAGGCGGCGCGCAGGGCGGCGTCGACCACGTCCACCCGCATCACCATCCCGGCGCCGCCGCCGTATGGGGCGTCGTCTACCTGGCCCGCCGACAGCGGCGTCGTCTCGCGGTAGTCGAAGAGCCGCAGCGAGGAGCCGCCCTCCAGCGCGTTCCGCACGTGGCGCTGGGCGGCGAACCACTCGAACCACTCCGGGAACAGGGTGAAGACGTCGATTCTCATTGACGGCGAGTCAGCCGCTCCAGAATCAAGACCCCCCACCTGCCAGCCGCCTCACGCTGCGCGTTCGGCGCACCAATCATTCAGTCGAGGATGTCCACGATCACGCGCTTGTCGGCGCGCGCCGCCGCCGCCTTGGCGACGGTGCGCAGCGCGTTCGCGACCCGCCCGCGGCGGCCGATGATCCGTCCGAGGTCGTCCTCGGCCACCTCGACCTCGAGGACGACGTCGCCGTCCTCGTCGAACTCGTCCACGCGCACGGCACCGGGGTCCTCGACCAGGGCGCGCGCGAGGAACTCCACCAGCTCGCGCACCGCTCAGCGTCCCCGGGCGTCGATTCCCTGCGTGCGCAGCAGGCCCGCGACCGTGTTGGAGGGCAGCGCCCCGCGCTCCAGCCAGTGGCGGGCGCGATCGGCGTCCAGCACGATGGTCGAGGGCTCGGTCTGCGGGTTGTAGTGGCCGATCGTCTCGATCGTCCGCCCGTCGCGGGGCGAGCGCCTGTCGGCGACCACGATCCGCCACTGCGGGTTCTTGTTCGAGCCCATCCTTCTGAGCCTGATCCGTACAGCCATGAGCGCAGCAGGTTAGCGGGCTAGAGGCCGCGCATCAGCTCCTGCGGCGACGGCATCTTGCCCTCGGCCATCCGCTTCATCAGCTTGCGCATCCCGTGGAACTGCTTGACGAGCTGGTTGACGGCCTGAACCGTCGTCCCCGACCCCTGCGCGATTCGCTTCCGCCGCGACCCGTTGATCGTCTCCGGGTGGGCGCGCTCCGCCGGAGTCATCGAGAGGATGATCGCCTCGAGACGGTCCAGCTCACCCTCGTCGACCTTCACCCGGCGAAGCTCCTTCATCGCCGACCCGGCGCCCGGGATCATCCCCATCAGGTTCGACAGAGGTCCCATCTTGCGGATCTGCTTCATCTGGGCGAGGAAGTCCTCGAGCGTGAAGGTCTGCTTTCGGATCTTCTCCTCGAGCTCGGCAGCGCGCTCGGCGTCGACGCTTTCCTCCGCCTTCTCGATGAAGGTGAGGACGTCGCCCATTCCGAGGATCCGGCTGGCCATCCGGTCGGGGTGGAAGCGCTCGAAGCGGTCCAGCTTCTCTCCGGTCGAGGCGTAGAGGATCGGCTTGCCCGTCACCGCCTTGACCGAAAGCGCCGCACCGCCGCGGGCGTCGCCGTCGAGCTTCGTCATCACCACGCCGTCGAACTCGGCGACCTCCGCGAACTGCTCGGCGACGTTGACCGCGTCCTGGCCGGTCATCGCGTCCACGACCAGCAGGACGTCATGCGGCTTTATCCGCTTGCGGATCTTCGCCAGCTCCTCCATCAGCTCGTGGTCGACGTGGAGGCGGCCGGACGTGTCGACGATCAGGACGTCGCGCCCGTCCGAACGCGCCTGGTCCACCGCCCACTCGGCGATGTCGACGGGGTCGCGCTCCGTGCCCTGCTCGTAGACGTGGGCGCCGGCCTGCCGGCCGACGGTGACGAGCTGGTCCACCGCCGCCGGCCTGTAGACGTCGCAGGCGGCAAGGGCGACGTCGCGGCCGTCGGCCGCCAGGTGCTTGGCCAGCTTGGCGCAGGCCGTCGTCTTGCCCGATCCCTGCAGCCCGGCCATCAGCACCACGGTCGTGCCCGAGGGGGCGAGCGCCAGGTCGCGGCCGGCGCCCCCCATCAACGCGGTCAGCTCCTCGTCGACGATCTTCACCACCTGCTGGCCCGGGTTGAGGCTCTCCGCGACCTCGGCGCCGAGGCAGCGCTCCTTCAGCGAGGCGGTGAACTGCTTGGTCACCTTGAAGTTGACGTCGGCCTCCAGCAGCGCCAGCCGGATCTCGCGCATCGCGCGGTCGATGTCGGCCTCGCTCAGCTTGCCGCGGGAGCGGACGTCGGCGAGCGTCGCCTGGAGCTTGTCGGAGAGAAGGTCGAACAAGGGGTTGCCTGGAGGTTAGAGGTGAACTGCGTCAGGAATGTCCCGCCAGCCGGGACCAGCGCGACACAGTCGGACGAGTGGGGTCCCTACGGCTCCAGCAGCGCCCGAGCGAACTCGCGCGGGTCGAAGGGCCGCAGGTCCTCCAACGACTCGCCGATCCCGATCAGCTTCACCGGGATGCCGAGCTCCGCCGCGATCGCCAGGGCGATCCCGCCCTTGGCCGTGCCGTCGAGCTTGGTCAGCACCACCCCGGTGAGGTCGACCGCCTCCGCGAACAGGCGCGCCTGACGCAGCCCGTTCTGGCCGGTGGTCGCGTCGATCGTGATCAGCGTCTCGTGGGGGGCCTCCGGTATCTGCTTCTGGATCACGCGGCGGACCTTCGTCAGCTCGGCCATCAGGTTCTCCTGCGTGTGAAGGCGGCCGGCCGTGTCGGCGATCACGACGTCGGCCCCCCGCGCCGACGCCGCTGCGATGGCGTCGTAGACGACCGCCCCAGGGTCGGCGCCGGATGCCGCCTTGACGATCTCGCAGCCGGCGCGCTCGGACCATTCCGTCAGCTGCTCGACGGCGGCGGCGCGAAACGTGTCGGCGGCGGCCAGCACGACGGAGAGGCCGGCCTCGCGCTGCAGGTGCCAGGCGACCTTGCCGATCGTCGTCGTCTTGCCGGTGCCGTTGACCCCGACGCACATCACCACGGCCGGCCGGGCCGAGACGTCGATTCGCGGGTCCCCGGTGTCCGCCATGCCGGCCAGCAGCTCGATCAGCCGCTCCTGGGCGTCCGCCGGCTGCACGTCGCCGGACTCGACCTCGGCCTCGAGCCTGCCGACGACGTCGGCGGTGACGCGAGCGCCGACGTCGGCGAGGATCAGCGCCTCCTCCAGCCGCTCCCAGGTCTGCTCGTCGATGCGGTCGAAGAAGCTCGCCGACAGCTCGGCCGAGAGCGCCCGGCGGCTCGACGAGAGGTTGTCGCGCAACCGCCGGAAGAAGCCGCCCGAGGCCTCGGCCTCGGACGGCGTGGCAGGCGGCGGCTCGCGCCCGCCGGCGTCGAAGACCTCCTGCCAGCTGCGGCTCACGCCGCTTCGGCCGACAGCTCCGGGTCCTCGAGCGCCTCGGCGTCGCGGGGAAGCCGTCGCGACACCACCTTGGTGACGCCGTCGCCCCCCATGCTGACGCCGTAGAGGACGTCGGCCGCGTCCATCGTGCGCTTCTGGTGGGTGACGATCACGAACTGGGAGCGATCGCAGCAGCGCCTCACGAGCTGCAGGAAGCGGTCGATGTTGGCGTCGTCGAGGGCCGCCTCGACCTCGTCGAGGATGTAGAAGGGGCAGGGCCGGGCGAGCATCACCGCAAACACGAAGGCGATCGCGACCAGGGACTTCTCGCCGCCCGAGAGCAGCGACAGTCGCTTCGTCGCCTTCCCGGCCGGCGTCACCTCGATCTCGACGCCGAGATCGGCCGCCTCGGCGTCCTCCCCCTCCTCCCATCCGCCCGGCTCGGCGTCCTCGGGATCGGCCCCACCGATCACCCGGCGCGGGCCCGGCTGCTCCACCCGCCGCAGCCTGCCCCTGCCGCCCGGGAACAGGTGCTCCACAAGCTCGGAGAAGTTGGCCGCGGTCGCCTCGAAGGTGGTCTCGAACGCGTCGTGGATCTTGCGATCGGTCTCGTCGATCAGGTCCTCCAGCTCGGCCATCGCCGTCTCCACGTCCTGGCGCTGGGCCTCGAGCTCGTCCACCCGGGCGCGCGCGTCGGCGTACTCGCCCTCGGCCAGCGGGTTGACCGGGCCGATCTGCTCGCGGCGCCGCGCCAGGCGCTCCAGCTTGGCCTCGATCTGCTCGCGCTCCGCCGCCGGGAGGGCCGCGTCGGCGGTCTCGGGCGCGGCCCCGAGCCTGGACCTGATCCCGGCCAGCTCGGCCGCGACCTCGGCGTGGCGGTCGCGCAGATGGGTGGCCTCGACCTCCGCCGTCGTGAGCGAGTCGGATCCCGACCGCAGCTCTGCCTGCAGGGACCATTCCTCGCCCGAGAGGGCCTGAAGCTCGCCCGCCACGTCCTCGCCCATGCCCTCCTCCGAGCCGACACGCTCGTCGAGCGAGGCTACCCGGGACGCGACCGCACCGGCCACGGCCGCTGCCACCTCGCGTACCCGCCGCAGCCCGTCGAGCAGCTGCGACTCGGCGGCGATGCGGCGCTCGAGCGCGCCGCGCCCGTCGCCGGCGACCATCCCCTCCGCGCGGGCGGTGCCCTCCGCGGCCCGCCTGACCGCCTCGCGCAGGCGCGCGAGCGCGGCGGCGCGGGCGTCGTCGGAGCCCGCCCCGCGTGCCTCGGCAAGCGCCTCCGCGCCGCTGTCGAGCGCCGCCGCGATCGCGTCGAGCTCGTCCTCGACCGCGCCGTCGGACCCGGCGACCGGGAGCAGCAGCTGGCGGTGCGCGTCGAGCCGCGTCTTGAGCTCCGCCTCGCGCCCGGCGAGTGTCTCGAGGCGGACGGTGAGCCGCTCCTGCGAGCCGCGCATCCGGCTCAGCGCAGCCCACGTCAGCGTCCGCTCGCGGTCGCGGGCGGCGAAGCGCTCCTCGGCCGCGGCGCGCCGCCGGTGCACCTCCTCGAGCCTGCCCTGGGCGGCGTCGCGCTGCCCGCGCGCCGCGTTCGCCTTTCGCTCTGCCTCGGCCAGCGTGCCCGCCTGGTCGCGCAGCTCGTCGGAGACCAGGCGCGCACGCAGCTCCAGCTCCTGGCGCTCGATCCGGGAGTGGTGCTCGGCGGCCTCGGCCTGGCGCTTGAGCGGGCGCAGCAGCGAGCGGGCCTCGCGCTCGACGTCGAGGGCGCGATCGAGGTTCTCGCGCGTGCGGTCGAGCTTGAGCTGGGTGCGCCGCCGGCGCTTGCGGTGCTTGCCGAGTCCGGCCGCCTCCTCGATCAGCAGGCGCCGGTCGCGCGGCTTGGAGTGGACGATCTCCTCCACGCGCCCCTGGCTCACCACGGAGTGCATCTCGCGGCCGAGATTGGTGTCGGACAGCACCTCGACGATGTCCACGAGCCGGCAGCGGGCGCCGTTCAGCCGGTAGCCGCCCTCGCCGCTGCGATCGAGACGGCGGGTGATCGATATCTCGGAGAACTCGGTGTCGGCGCGACCCTCGGAGTTGTCGATCACGACCTCGACCTCGGCGTAGCGCCGGCGCCCCTGGCCGTCGCCGCCGGCGAAGATCACGTCCTGCATCGACTGGCCGCGCACGGCCAGCGGGCTCTGCTCGCCGAGCGCCCAAAGCACGGCGTCGGTGATGTTGGACTTGCCGCAGCCATTGGGGCCGACGATCACGCTGACGCCGGGCGCGAACTCCAGCCGGGTGCGATCGGGGAAGGACTTGAAGCCCTTCAGCGAGACTGATTTCAGGTACATGGATGGAGGTTCGAAGGCTCGCGGGTGTGTCGGACGCCACGCGCGCCGGGTCAGCCGCCCATCTGCTTCAACGCGCGCTCCGCGGCCTCCTGCTCGGCTGCCTTCTTGCTGCGGCCGGTACCGGTGCCGACGACCTCGCCATCCACCGTGGCGACGACCTCGAAGCGGCGTTCGTGAGCGGGTCCGGTCTCGCGAACGACGTCGTAGGTTACGCGGGCGCCGCGCCGGGCGAGCACCTCCTGGAGCGCCGACTTGAAGTCCACCGGGCTGCTCAGGGCGAGCTGGATGTGCGGCTCGAACGCGTCGACGACGGCCGCGGCGGTGCGCTCGAACCCGTGGGTGAGGTGGCAGGCGCCGATCACCGCCTCGGCGACCGAGGCCAGGCCGCGCTCGGAGGCCAGCAGGCCGTCCACGCTGAGCCCGACCCCGGCCTGGGCCGGCCCCGCCCGGCGCAGCCGCTCGGGCAGCTCGATCGCGCGCGCCACCTCGGCGCACGAGCGCCCGCTCACCGTTTGGTTGTGCACCTTCGTCAGCCGGCCGATGTCGTCCTCGGGAAAGCGGCGGAACAGCTCCTCGGCGATCGACAGCCCGAGCACGCTGTCCCCGAGGAAGGCGAGCCGCCCGTATGACCGCTCGCGGCGATCGATCCAGGAGGCGTGCGTGAGCGCCAGCGAGAGGAGCTCCGGCGGGAGCGTGTCGACCAGCTCAGCGAGGCCCGGGCTGTCGGCATCCACCGCAGATCACTTCGCCGGCGCGCGCTCGAGCACGAAGTCGACGGCCTGCCCGACCGTCTCGATCCCCGCCGCCTCCTCCTCGCTCACCGAGATCCCGTAACGATCCTCGAGCTCCATCACGAGCTCGTAGAGGTCTAGCGAATCGGCATCGAGGTCCTCGCGAAAGCGGGTCGATTCCTGGATCCGGTCGGGAGCGACCTCGAGCTCCTCGGCGAGGTGGACACGCACCCTCTCGATCACCTCATCGCGCGTCATGGCGCTCCCTTCCTATCACGCCTCGACGCCCTCGAGGCCGCGCCGCGTCGCGCCGGAGGCCTCCAGCAGCTCGAGCATGCGCTCGGGAGCGCGCTCGTCGACGGCCCGCGCGGCGAGCCGGATCGCGTTGGCGATCCCGTCCGCCGACGAGCTTCCATGGGCGACCACGGCGACCCGCCTCAGCCCCAGCAGGACCGCTCCCCCGGTCGTGTTGGGGTCGAGCTCGCGGCGCAGCCCCGACAGAGCCGGCCGCAGCATCGCGCCGCCGATGGCGGAGAGAGGGTTGGAGCGGGCGGCCCCGCGCACCGCCTCGGCGACGGCCTTCGCGGTCCCCTCCATCAGCTTCAGCGCGACGTTCCCGGTGAACCCGTCCGTGATCACCACGTCGGCGACACCGGCGGGGACGTCGCTCCCCTCCACGTTGCCGATGAAGTCGATCGCTGCCGCCGCTTCGAGCGCCTCGTGGGCGGCCACCACGTCCGGCGTTCCCTTGCCGCGCTCCTCGCCGACCGAGAGCAGGCCGACGCGCGGCCGCGCGACGTCGAGCACGCACTGGCTGAAGACGGATCCGAGATAGGCGAACTGGACCAGATGCTGGGGGCGGACCTCGACGTTGGCCCCCGCATCGAGCAGCAGCACCGGCGCCCCCGGGACCGGCAGGTGCACGGCGAGCGCGGGCCTGTGAACGCCGTGCAGCCGCTTCATCGCGAACAGCGCCGCCGTCATCACGGCCCCGGTCGCCCCGGGGCTGACCAGCGCGTCGGATCGGCCCTCGGCGACGTCCCGGGCGGCCAGCGTGATCGACGCCTGCGGCTTGCTGCGCACGGCCTGCACGGGCTCCTCGTCGTTGCCGATCGCCTCCGTCGCGGCGCACACCTCGATCCCGTCGATCGCCTCGAGCTCGCCCAGCTCGCGCGGGTCGCCGAAGACGCGAAGCGCGATCCCCTCCGCCGCGACGGCTCCGGCAGCGGCGGCGACCGCGGCAGCGCCGCGCTCGGCGCCGAGCGCGTCGAGCGCCACGGTGACCCGGCCGGCGGGGACCGTCCTACTCCTCCGGCTCGGCCCGGCCTCCGGCCTCCTCGACCTCGTGCGCGATCACCTCGCGCCCCGCGTAGGTGCCGCACACCGGGCAGACGCGGTGCGGAAGGCGTGGGCTGTGGCACTGCGGGCAGCGGTTCGGCCGCGGTGCGGGGATCGCGTGCTGGGCACGTCGCTTGTCGCGCCGCGTCCGCGAGGTCCTCTTCTTGGGGACGGCCATGGCCGCGTGATGGTAGCGACCCGCCGGTCGGGCCCCGTCAGAGGTCCAGCTCGCGCAGCTTCGCCCAGCGTGGGTCGCCCGCGGCGGCGTGGTCGTGCTCGCCCGGGTCGGCGTCGTTCAGGGAGGCGCCGCAGACTGGGCACAGCCCGGCGCAGTCCGGCCGGCACAGGACCTGCGGCGGCAGCGCCAGGGCGAGCGCGTCGTGCACCCAGTGGGCCAGGTCGAGCTCCTCGCCCGACACGTAGGGGCTGCGCATCTCCTCGTCGCCGGATCCCGGCTGGTCGACCTCGCGCGCGTCGATCTCGATTCGCCGCGCGGCGGGCTCCAGGCATCGCGTGCAGGGGCCGTTGACGTCGACGACGGCGCGCAGGCGCAGGGCATAGCCGGCCGCCGTGCGCGAGACGTCCAGGCGCGAGGAGCCCGCCACCTCCGCCGCGTAGCGCTGGCCTCCGAGGGTGACGCCGTCGATGCGAACCGGCGCGTCGATCCGCCTGCCCTCGCCGAAGGACAGCGAGAGCCTGCCGAGGTCGACTGTCTGTTCGGATGCCATCGGACCGCTGCGGCGGAGACGAATACGATGCGGCGGAGCCGTCCGCCCCGGGCGGACGCCGGCAGCCGCCACCTGAATCTAGCGATGAGCGCGCAGTTCCACTCGGACCCCGACACCTACCTCGACGCGATCCGGGCCGAGGTGCCGCGGTACGACCAGCTCCAGGACGCAGCGATCGCGGCGATCCCGTTCGCGCCGGGCCGGGTCCTCGAGCTGGGCGTGGGCACGGGCGAGACGACCAGGAGGCTGATCGCTGCGCACCCCGAGGCGGAGGTGACGGGCCTCGACTCCAGCCCGGAGATGGTGTTCCGGGCGCGCGAGCTGGGGATCGAGGTGAGGATGGCGCGGATGGAGGACCCGCTTCCCGACGGGCCCTGGGACCTGGTGATCTCGGTGCTCTCGGTGCACCACCTCACCCCCGAGCAGAAGCGCGACCTGTTTCGCCGCGTGCGCGACCACTCGCGCGCGCTCGTGCTGGGAGACGTCGTCGCCGCCGACGTCCAGGTGGCACCGATCGAGGCCGGCGTCGACTTCCCCGAGCCCGCCGCCGATCTCGCCGAATGGAGCGGCGGCGAGGTCGTCTGGGCGGCGGACGACCTCGCCGTGATTAGGGCCACCTACTGAACTTGGCGCCGAACGCGCAGCGTGAGGCGACTGGCAGGTGGGTTTCGTAATTTAGGAGAAGGGAGACGCCCATGCCCAAGCTGATCTACGAGAAGCGCGACCGGATCGCATACCTGACGATCAACCGGCCGGAGGCGAAGAACGCGATCGACCCCGACGTCCACCGACTGATGATCGAGGCCTGGGCGGACTTCCGCGACGACGACGCGGTCGACGTCGCCGTCCTCACCGGCACCGGCGACGCGTTCTGCGCCGGTGCCGACCTGAAGACCTACATCCCGCCGATCATGAAGGACGCTCGTCCCAACGACATCCGCGAGATCGTCGAGCTGGGCCTCAACGGCTTCACCCGCGGCATGCACCGGATCTACAAGCCGATTGTCGGGGCGATCAACGGCTGGGCGCTGGCGGGAGGGCTGGAGACCGCCCTGGCCTGCGACATCAGGATCGCCTCCGAGCGGGCGATGTTCGGCTCCTTCGAGGCGCGGCGCGGCTTTCACCACGGCGACGGCGGGCTCGTGCGCCTGGTCAACACGTGCGGCACTGGCGTCGCCTTGGAGATGCTGCTGACCGCGGAGCCGATCGACGCCCGGCGGGCGCTGCAGTGCAATCTCGTCAGCAAGGTGGTCCCGCACGACAGCCTGATGGAGGAGGCCGAGACGGTGGCCCGCCAGATCCTGCGAAACAGCCAGCCCGCGGTGCGCTCGGCCAAGCAGACGATCCTCGACGTGATCGGCCAACCGCTCGACTTTCAGCTCCGCACCGAGGCCTGGAACGCCTACACGTGCGCTTCCGAGGAGGAGACGATCGAGCTGCTGCGGGGCTTCTACGAGAAGCGCGACTCCGGGCGCGCGGGGACGCACGAGACCGAGCTCTGACGGGCCACCCGGCGGCTCGGCCGGCGGCGACGGGCGCTACGTGACCTCGGAGGGCTCTTCCTCGCGACCGGCGAGGCGGTCGCGGCCGCGCTGCACGGCGGCGAGGAACTTCTCCAGGTTGACCTCGAGCGTGTTGAGGATCTCGTCCGCGTAGTCCTCGGCGCCGAGGCGGATCTCGCGCTCCCGGGCGCGGGCGTCCTCGATGATCTCGTCGGCGGCGCGCTCGGCCTGCTTGGTGACCTCCTCGTTGGAGACCAGGCGGGACTGCTGGTCGCGGGCCTCGCGCACGATCCGCTCGGCCTCTCGCTTCGCCTCCGCCAGCATCTCCTGGCGCTCCTTGACGATCCAGCGGGCCTGCTTGATCTCCTCGGGGATCGTCGCCCGCATCTGATCGAGGATGTCGTAGATCTCCTCACGATCCACGCGCACCTGGTCGGTGAGCGGCACCGGCTTGGAGTTGTGGACGAGATCGTCCAGCTTGTCTATGAGAACCAGGACGTCCATTGAAGGCGCTACAGGGTAAGCGGAAAACGCCGTCTGCTGGGGTTTTCTGCATGGATCTGCAACTTCCTACCCACGCAGGTCGCTGCGCGAATCCTAGATGACTTCAGTCCCGCGCGAGCCGCTCGCCCAGCGCCGCGGCCACCGCGTCGGGCACGAGGTCCGACACGTCGCCCCCGAACGTCGCCATCTCCTTGACCCCCGTCGAGGATAGGAAGCTGTAGTCGGGAGAGGCGATGATGTAAACGCTCTCGATCTCGGGATCGAGCTTGCGGTTGAGCTGGTTCATCTCGAACTCGTACTCGAAGTCCGAGATCGCGCGCAGCCCCTTGACGATCGCCGCGGAGCCGTGGTCGCGGGCGAACTCGACGAGCAGGCTCGAGAACACCGCCACCTCGACGTTGTCCAGGTCTGCTGTCGCCGCCTCGATGAAACCGCGGCGCTCCTCCGCCGTGAAGAGGGTCTGCCCCTTGCGCACCGGCTGGTTGACGACCCCGACGACGACGCGCTCGAACACGCGCGCGGCCCTGGCGATGATGTCGAGGTGGCCGTTGGTGACGGGGTCGTAGCTCCCCGGGCAGACCGCGACGCCGTTGCGCTCGGCGGTCATCGCGGCGCTCCGTAGACGCGGATCAGCGTGTCGCCGTAGCGCCGTTCCCGCAGCAGCGGCAGCGAGAGGTCGAGCGGCCGCCGGGCGGCGGTCTCGACGATCACGCGTCCCTGGTTGGCGAGGTGGGCGAACATCAGCGGATCGAGGTCGTTCTCGAGGCGGTCGGCGAGTTTATACGGGGGGTCGCAGAAGATCAGGTCGAAGCGTTGGGAGGGCTGGCGCCGCAGGTAGCGGACAGCATCACTGCGGACGACCGCCGCGCGCGGCTCGAGACCCAGCCCGCGCACGTTGCGGCGCGCCAGCTCGACGTCGGTGTCGACCAGCACCGCGCGCTCGGCGCCACGCGAGAGCGCCTCGATCGCAAGCGCCCCCGTGCCGCAGAAGAGGTCGAGCACGGCGGCTCCCGAGACGTCGTCGAGGATCGAGAACAGGGCCTCGCGCACGCGGTCCGCAGTCGGCCGCACGCCCTCCCCCGCCGGTCCGGCCAGCCGGCGGCCCCGCAGCTCGCCGGCGACGACGCGCATCTATGCCGCGGGAGGGCGGTCCGCCCACGGCGCCGGCTGCACGGCGTCGGCGTCGAGCTCCGCCGCCACGGGAACGCCCGCCAGCGCCAGGGCGACGTCAAGCTCGGCGAGCAGCAGCTCGAGCACCCGCTGCACGCCGGCGGCGCCACCCGCCGCAAGCCCCCAGATCACCGGCCGCCCCACCATCGTCGCGCGGGCGCCCAGGGCCAGCGCCTTGAGCACGTCGGTGCCGCGCCTGATCCCGCCGTCGACGAGCACGTCGATCTCGGCGCCCACCTCGTCGACGATCGCGGGCAGGGCGTCGGCGCCGGAGAGCACCGTGTCGAGCTGGCGGCCGCCGTGGTTGGAGACGACGACGCCGGCCGCCCCGCTGCGCGCCGCGCGGCGCGCGTCCTCGGGCCGGAGCACCCCCTTGACGATCACCGGCAGGCCGGCCTCGGCGGCGAGCGCCCCGACGTCGTCCCAGGTAAGCGCAGGGTCGATCAGGGCCGCGATCTCCTGCATCGTCAGCGTGCCGCTGCGACCGGTGGCGTCCACGCTCGGCACCGCGGTCGCGCTCTGCGAGAACCCCGAGCGCAGGTCGCGCTCGCGGATGCCGAGCACGGGAAGATCCACCGTGAGCAGCAGCGCCTCGTAGCCGTTCTCGACGGCCCCGGCGACGAGCTCGCGCGTGACGCCGCGGTCGCGCAGGACGTACAGCTGGAACCAGCGTCCCGCCTCCGGGACCGCCGCCGCCAGCTCCGGCGCCGCGGTCGTCGACAGAGTCGAGAGGCAGAACGGGGTGCCGGTGGCCGCCGCGCCGCGGGCGCTGGCCAGCTCGCCCTCGGCGGCGGCGAGGCGGTGGAACGCGGTCGGGGCGACGATCAGGGGATGGGGCCGGCGGCGGCCCAGCACGGTCGTGGACGGATCGCGGTGCGTCACGTCCACCATCACCCGCGGGCGGATCGCGATCCGGCTCCAGGCGCCGACGTTGTCGCGCAGCGTCAGCTCGTCGGCGGCGCCGCCGGCGTAGTAGCCGTGGGCGTCGGCCGGCAGCAGCTCGCCGGCGGCGCGCTCGAAGTCGGCGATCGTCAGAGGCAGCTCGCCCGGAGCGGCGTCGGCGGCGCTCACGCCGCCATCGCCTCCGCGCGCTCGTCCCCGAACCGCATTCGCGCCGCGTCCATCAGCGGCCCCAGCGCGGTCGCGTCGAGCGAGCCGTGCCGGCCCAGCAGCGCCAGCGTCTCCTCGCGGGCCGCGATCAGGCTGGCGGTGTCCTCGGGCAGCGAGGCGACGCGAAATCTCGGCAGCCCGTGCTGGCGGGTGCCGAGGATCTCGCCCTCGCCGCGAATCCCGAGGTCGATCTCGGCGAGCTTGAAGCCGTCGCGCTCGGCGGCGATCGCGTCGAGCCGCGCCCGCGCCGCCTCCGACCCGCCGCCGGCGAACAGGATGCACTGCGACTCGTGCTCGCCGCGGCCCACCCTGCCGCGCAGCTGGTGAAGCTGGGAGATCCCGTAGCGCTCGGCGTCCTCGATCACCATCACCGTCGCGTTCGCGACGTCGATCCCGACCTCGATCACGCTGGTGCAGACGAGCACGTCGGTGCCGCCCGCGACGAAGGCGGCCATCGCCCGCTGCTTCTGCGCGCTCGGCATCTGCCCGTGCAGGACGTCCACCGCGAACTGGCGGAACTCCCCTGCCGCGAGCCGCGCCGCCTCCTCGGTGGCGGCCTTCGCCTGGAGGCTCTCGGACTCGCTGACCAGGGGGCAGACGACGAAGGCCTGGCGACCCTCGCGCAGGCGCTCGCGGACGAACTCGTAGGCGCCGGAGCGCCGCTCCTCCCCCACCACCCAGGTGCGCACGGGCGGCCGCCCGGCGGGAAGCTCGCGCAGCGTGGTGGCGTCGAGGTCGCCGTAGGCGGTCAGCGAGAGCGTCCGCGGGATCGGCGTCGCGGTCATGTGCAGCGTGTGCGGCGCCGCGCCACCGGCCCCCTTCGCGTCGAGGGCGGCGCGCTGGCGGACGCCGAAGCGGTGCTGCTCGTCGACGACCGCGACGGCGAGACTGGCCCACTCGACCTCGGGCTCGATCAGGGCGTGCGTGCCGACGAGCAGCGCCAGCTGCCCCGAGGCGAGGTGGGAGAGCGTCTCACGCCGTCGCGACGCGGCGGTCGCGCTGGTCAGCAGCGCCGCCGGCAGCCCCTCGGCCGCCAGCAGGCGCTCCAAGGTGGCGAAGTGCTGCTCGGCCAGCGTCTCGGTCGGCGCCATCATCGCCGCCTGGTGGCCGCCCTCCACCGCGCGCAGCATCGCGTAGAGCGCGCACACCGTCTTCCCTGAGCCCACTTCCCCCATCAGCAGCCGCTGCATCGGCCGGTCGGCGCCGAGGTCGGCATCGATCTCGTCGAAGGCGCGCCGCTGGTCCGCGGTGGGCTCGAACGGAAGCGAGCCGAGCCAGCGCTCGACCAGCTCGCCGCGAGCGCCGAGCGGGACGGCGGAGCGCGCGCTGCGGCGGCGGCGCCGGCGCGATGCCAGCGAGGCCTGGTAGAGGAAGAGCTCCTCGAAGGCGAGCCGATCGCGGGCCTCGGCGCCGGACGCCGCGTGGGCGGGGAAGTGGACGGCGCAGAGCGCGTCGCCGGCGGAGCCGAGGCCGCGGCGGAAGCGCAGCTCGGCCGGCAATGGCTCGATCGCGTGGCGGGCCAGGGGCAGCGCCTGCCAGGCCCACTCGCGGATCCGCTGGACGCGCAGGGCCTCGGAGGCGGGATGGACGGGGACGATGCCGGTCGTGTGAAGACCGGCCGGCGCGCCCCCGCCGGCAAGCGACGGGCCGGCGCCGGACGGCCGCTCGGCGATCAGCTCGTGGGCGCTCACCCGCAGCCCGCGCCGCTCCAGCTTGCCGACGATCAACAGCCTCGCCCCCGGCACGAGCTTCTCCGCCAGCCAGGCCTGGTTGAACCAGGTGGCGCTCACCGCGGCGGTCGCGTCGGCCACCTGCGCCTCGACGATCGTCAGGCCGCGCCGCCGCGTCGGGCGCAGGCGCGCCGAGCGAACCTCGACCTCCACGGTGGCCTCCTCGCCGATCCGCAGGTCGCCGAGCGAGCGCACCTGGGTGCGATCGCGGTAGCTGTGCGGGACGTGCAGCAGCAGGTCGCCGAGCGTCTCGATCCCGACCTCCGCGGCGGCCGCCGCGAGCTTGGGCCCGGCGCCGCGCAGCCGGGTGAGCGGCGCGGCAAGCTCGCTCGGCCGGGGTGCGGCGCGAAGCGGCGCCGCGGCCAGCGAGGAGCGGTCCTGGACGGCGCCGGTCCCGAAGGCGCGCGGCGCCGGCGCCTGATCGGCCATCTCGGTGCTGCGGGCGGCGACCGCCATCGCCGCAAGGCTACGCGGGATGGACGCCGGAACGGGTTGGGGCGGCGGCGATCTCGGCGGAGGCGCCGCGGTGGCGGCGCCAGATCTCCTCCACCCAGCGAAAGCCGGGCCGGTCGGCGATCGAGGCGCGGTCCGACTCGATCGGCTCCGGCCAGGGGTCCGGCAGCGGATACTGGGTGCCGGCGGGGCGGACCAGCGGGAACATCAGCGCGGCGGCCGTCAGGTCGGCGACCGTGAACTCGTCCCCGACCAGGTGGCCGCTGGGGCCTATCTCCTCCTCGATCCGGTCGAGCGCGGCCAGTGTCTTTCGCCAGCCGCGGGCCGCGCCCTCGGCGTCGATCGCCATCGCCCGCCGCATCGCCGTGCGGAGGAGCGGAAACGAGGCGCGGTAGGCGCTGCTCGCGGGCGGGGCGAACCCCTCCGTCATGGTGCGCGCCGCCAGGCGGGTGTGTGGCAGCAGGTGGAAGAAGAGATAGCGGCGGATGTGCGGGCCCAGCTCGGTGCCGAGCCAGTCCTCGAGCTCGAGCGCGAGCCGGCGGTCGGTCTCGTTTCGCGGGTACAGCGGCGGATCGGGCCGGCGACGCTCCAGCGCGGCGACGATCCTCGCCGAGTCGCCGATCGGCTCGCCGTCGAGAACCAGCACCGGGAAGGTGCTGCCCCCGTAGAGCCGGCGGGCCCGCATCACGTGCATCACCGGAAGAGCCGAGCGGCGCACGTGGCCGATCCGCTTGTGGTCGAGCGCCCAGCGGGCCTTCTCATTGAAATGGGAGAAGCGGATCTGCCAAAGAGTCGGTGGCGCCGAACGCGCAGCGTCAGGCGGCAGGCTGGTCGGGGTCATGATTCAGAAGCATCCCCCCGCAGCGGGAGACGCGCTCCTACTGCGCGGCCAGCAGCCACCAGTAGTGCGGCTGGCCGCCGTCGTGAAGCTCAAGCTCGATCCCGCCCGGGGCGTGCTCCGGGATGGCGTCGAGCGGGATCGGCGCCCCCTGCCCGGCGATCACGGTGACGATCTCGGAACCCTCGGCGAGCGCCGAGACCACCGCGGCCAGAGTCGATCCGGCGCCGCCCCAGGCGACGATCCGGTCGCCGGCGAACCCGACCGCGTCGCCCCGGACGAAGCGGCCGGCGGCGTCGTCGCGGGCCGCGGGGGCCACCGCACCGACGCGCACCGAAACGAGCGCCTGCTCGATCCTCGAGGCGTTGGCCTCCATCGCCTCCTCCGGGTCGAGCTCGACGACGGCCACGAGCCCGGCCTGGGGCGAGGTGCAGTCAACCACGCGCGCCGGGCGCTCCGACAGCTCCGCGGCGCGCTCCGCCGCAAGCCGAACGTTGGCCGAGTTCGGCAGCACGAGCACGCCCTCCGCCGACACCTCGTGGATGCCGGCGAGCAGCTCGTAGGTGGAGGGGTTGAACTTCTCGCCACCGGCGACGACGTGCACGCCCAGCTCCTCGTACAGCCGGCGCATGCCGTCCCCGGCGGCGACCGCGACGACGCCGGTGCGGGCGGCCTGCAGGCGCGCGTCGCGGGCGGCGATCTGCTCGCGCATGTCGGCGACGTCCAGCCGCTGCACGGTGCCGGCGTCCTCGAACACCGCGACCGCCCGCTCGGGCTCGTCGGTATGGACGTGGACCTTCAGAGTCACCTCGTCGCCGACGACGAGCACCGAGTCGCCGATCTCCTCGAGGCTCGGCACGAACGACCGCGATTCGAGGGCGGACCCCGTGACGATGAAGTTCGTGCAGTAGCGGAAGCGGCTGTCCTCGTGATGGGGGCGCGTGTGGCGCGGTGGCTCGAAGTGCGTGACCGCGGATGCCGCGCCCTCCTGCCCGCGCAGGCCGGCGACGAGGCCGGAGAGGATCAGCACGAGCCCGTACGCTCCGGCGTCCACCACGCCTGCCTCGGCGAGCACGTCGAGCTGCTCGGGCGTGCGCTGCACAGCGCGCTCGCCCGCCTCGATCGCCTCCTCGAGGACCTCGGCGAGCAGGGCGTCCTGCTCCTCCGCGTCGGCGCCGGGGTCGAGCCGCTGCTTGTCCATGTGCGCGAGACGCGTCGCCACCGCATTGGCGATCTCGCGCAGCACGGTGAGCATCGTGCCCTCGGCCGGGTCCCGCACCGACTCGTAGGCGGCGTCGACCGCGCGCGCGAACGCCGCCGTGACCAGCACCGGGTCGACCAGCTCGCCCTGGCGGCTGGCCAGCTCGTGGGCGGCGCCGCGCACGATCTGGCTGAGGATCACGCCGGAGTTGCCCCGCGCCCCCATCAGCGCCGCGCGGGCGACCGCGTGGACGATGTAGTCGCGCCCGATCTCGTCCACCATCTCGCCGTCGAGCGAGGCAAGCTCGTCCATCACCGCGCGCATCGTCAGCGCCATGTTGTCGCCCGTGTCCCCGTCGGCGACGGGGAAGACGTTGAGGTCGTTGACCTCCTGGCGCCGCGACTCGAGCTGGGCGTAGGCGGAGGCGACGACCCGGCGGAACCGCTCTATAGAGGGGTCGGGCATCCCCCGGGATTATGAGACTAGGCGGCCTTCGTGACCTTGTTCGCCTTCAGGCAGCGCGCGCAGACGTATACGCGCCTGGTTCGCCCCCCGTCGGAGATCCGCACCCGCTGCAGGTTGGGGTTGAAGCGCCGCTTGGTGGCGACCATCGAATGGCTGCGCGAGTTCCCGGTCGCGGGGCGCTTCCCGCAGCTGTGGCAGGCCTTGGCCATCGGCCGGAGATGGTAGCGGTGCCGGTGCCCGCTCAGGGGGCCGGCCGCGACCCGGACGAATGCGACCGGCCCGGCCGGCGGGGGAAGAGCGCCGGCAGGAAGCCGTTCGTCTGCACGCTCGAGGCGATCGTGCATTGGTCGCTGCCGGAGTCGTAGAGCCAGCTGAACGTGACGTTGTCGACGGCCTCCGCGAAGACCTGGAAGCGGACGGTGCCATCGTCCTGGGCCGGCGGGATCAGATTCGTCTTGCTGCCGCCGTCGGCGACGGTGGAGTGGGTGTTGTTGCCTTCGCCCAGCCAGAGGTCGGTAGTGAACGTGGGGCTGCTTGCGTCGTCGATGTAGCTGAGGGTCGAGGTGGTGGCGCCGCAGGTGAACGACAGGTGGCCGCCGGAGAGGTTCACCGCGGTCGTCAGTCCCTGGCCGTTCGGGATCTCGATGAACCCGTCGCCGCGGTTGATCCCGTCGCCGAGCTGGTAGTTCTCGCCGCTGACTCCGTCCAGCTTGTCTGCGTTGACGGCGTCGCTGCCGGAGGCGGCATTGTTGATCTTCGACGCCGTGACCGCGTTCTTGGCGATGTCGGCGGTGCGGACGTTGCCGGCAACGATGTCGTCGGAGGTGACCGTGTTGTGGCCGGCGAGGCCGAACGCGGTGCCGCCGCCGATCGCGATGAAGAGGGCCAGCGCGGACGCCACGTTCGCGAACGAGAGCCGGCGGCGGATCGCCTCTCCGCTCACGGCCGCGACACCCTGACGACGAAGCCGCCGCGGCCGATATAGCGGTGCACCTGGGCGCGGAAGCTGCGGCGGCCGCAGACCGAGTAGTAGGCGACCTCGCGCGTCGGGCCGTCGCCGATGCCCGTGGCGAGGATCTTGCCGGAATGGGCGGCGAGGATGCGGAGGTCGTAGTCGGCGCTGTCGGGCATCGTCAGCCTGATCGTCGCAGAGCCGTCCAGCGGGGTGGTGAAGCTGCGGGTCTTGTTGGGGCCGTCACCCCGGGCGAAGCTGCCGCGCCAGGTGCGCCGGGCGTTGCCGGTCCACGGCTTCTTCACGTCGCGCCATATCTCGTCGAAAGCTCCCTGGTCGGGCTTCAGCGCCGGGTCCCAGATGTTCCAGGGGATCTGGCTCGGGTAGGCGCGGAAGGCGTAGGCCTCCGCGAACGCCTCGCCGGGGTTCTCGTCGTAGTAGGCCCCCTCGTCGCCCGGGTGGTAGCGGCCGGAGCGGGCGCCCGGGCAGACCCGTTCGTGGCTGTCCCAGCGCTTGGTCCCCCAGTCGATCCCGCTCCAGGGCGTGTTGCGACGGTTGTTGGCGACGTGATGGCCGTACTCGTGCGTGATCACGAACTTGGAGTTCGGGTCGGTCGGAGACGGCTGCTGGTCCGACGGCGGCTCGGCGAACATCGTCTCGTCGGAGGGCGAATAGCAGGCGAACGTGTTCGGGCCGCAGTTGGCGGTGATGCCGGTGTCGTCGGTGACGAACACATGCAGGCTGTCGATCTCGTCGCCGTGCAGCCGCGTGCCGAGGAAGAGGGCGAAGTTGCGGGCGATCTGATCCCGGTCCTGGCCGGAGAAGGCGAGTGGGTTGGCGGGGTGCTCGGCGATCCCGCCGCCGTCGACCTCGATCCGCACGTGGTGGCCGTCGCCGGTCGGGTAGGTCTGCTCGCCGGCGATCGTCGCCTGCCGCTGGCGCCGGTCCAGAGGGCCGATCAGGGTGTCGCGGACGGGGCCCAGCGCTCGGGCCTCGATCGCGCCCAGACCGGGGGGCGTGGTGGCGGTTGCGGCGGTCGCGCCCGAGGCGCCGGCGGAGGAGAGCAGGGCGATGGCGATCGCGGCCGCAAGCGACGCGGTCACGCCGGCCCTGGCCCCGAACCGGCCCCCACTCCAACCCTTCCTACTCATCAGCGTCCCGCCCCTGGAACTCCAATCGGATCGTCAGCTTGTCAGCTCCCGCTTCAGCAGGAACATGCGCATCACGGTCTCCGCAGCCGCCCTTCCCTGGTCTCGCTTGTCTCCGCCGCTGCGGGCCAGCGCCTGTTCCATAGTCTCGCAGGTGAGCACCCCGAAAGCGCAGGGGACGCCGGTCGTCAGGCTGACGCGCTGGATGCCGCCCGACGCCGCCGAGCAGACGTACTCGTAGTGGTCGGTCTCGCCGCGGATCACGGCCCCGAGACAGGCGACGCCGGCGAAGCGTCCGCTCTCCGCGCAGAGCTTCGCCGCCGGCGGCAGCTCGAAGGCGCCCGGCACGCGGTGCACGTGCACCGAGGCGGCGCTGACGCCGCCGAGCCCGAACGCCTCCACCGCGCCGTTGGTGAGCCGCTCCGCCAGCTCCTCGTAGAACTCACCAACGCAGACCGCCCACTCCTGGCGGCCGAGCAGCTCGCGCTCGGCCTCCGTGAACCCCTCGCCGCGGAGCTCGTCAGCCATCGCCGCCGGCGTCGGGGGCCTCGGCCGGGTCGCGCTGGCGCTCCCCCTCGCGATCGTGGCGGTGCTCGGCGGCGATCATCTCCTCGTCCAGGGGCAGCCCCTGGTGATGGAGGATGTGACCAAGGCGGTCGCGCTTGGCCCGCAGGTACTCGAGGTTGTGCTCGGTCGGCTTCATCTCGATCGGGATCTGGTCGGTGACCGAGAGTCCGTAGCCCTCCAGGCCGATGATCTTCTTCGGGTTGTTGGTGAGGATGCGGATCGAGGACAGCCCGAGGTCGGAGAGGATCTGGGCGCCGATGCCGTAGTCGCGCAGGTCGGCGGGCAGGCCCAGCTTCAGATTCGCGTCGACCGTGTCCAGACCTTCCTCCTGAAGGCTGTAGGCGCGCAGCTTGTTGAGCAGGCCGATCCCGCGTCCCTCCTGCGAGAGGTAGAGGAGCACCCCCGCGCCCTCCGCCTCGATCATCGAGAGCGCTGCCTCCAGCTGCTCGCCGCAGTCGCAGCGCAGGCTGTGGAAGACGTCGCCGGTGAGGCACTCGCTGTGCACCCGGACGAGCACGTCCTCGGCGCCCTCGACGTCGCCCTTGACCATCGCCACGTGATGCTTTTCATCGACCAGCGAGCGGTAGCCGACGGCCGTGAACTCGCCGAGCGCCGTGGGCAGGCTGGCGACGACGACCCGCTCGACGAGCTTCTCGGTGCGGCGGCGGTAGGCGACCAGGTCGGCGACGGTGACCATCTTCAGGCCGTGCTTGCGGCAGTACGGGATCAGGTCCGGGACCCGCGCCATGGTGCCGTCGTCGTTGGAGATCTCGCAGATCACGCCCGCCGGGATCAGGCCGGCGTGGCGGGCGAAGTCGATGCTCGCCTCGGTGTGCCCGGTGCGCTCCAGCACGCCACCCTCCTTCGCCTTCAGCGGGAAGACGTGGCCGGGCTGGACGAGGTCGTCGGGACCGGAGTGCGGATCTATCGCCACCTGGATCGTGTGGGCCCGGTCGGGCGCCGAGATCCCGGTCGTGATCCCCTCGCGGGCGTCGATCGTGATCGTGAACGCGGTCTGCAACGGCGCCTCGTTCTTGGCCGTCATCAGGTCGAGGCCCAGCGCCTCGCAGCGCTCCGGGGTGAGCGCGAGGCAGATCAGCCCGCGCGCCTCCTTAGCCATGAAGTTGATCGCTTCCGGGGTGGCGAACTGGGCCGCCATCACGAGGTCGCCCTCGTTCTCGCGGTCCTCGCCGTCGCAGACGACGATCATGCGGCCGCTGCGGACCTCCTCGATCGCCTCTTCGACCGGCGAGAAGGCCGACTCGGCTCGCGGTGGGGCGGTCTCGGTATCGCGGTCTTGTTTGCTCATCGGGGACTCCTTGTCGCTCATTGTGCTGGATCGGCTTCGGGCGCCGGGGCCGAGAGGCGCTCCAGGTACTTCGCGAGGATGTCGCATTCGAGGTTCAGCGCCCGCCCGGGCTCGACCGCCGCCAGGGCGGTGCGCTCGATCGTCTCGGGGATCAGCGAGACCTCGAACCAGCCGTCGCCGGTGCCGGCCACCGTCAGGCTGACGCCGTCGAGGGTGACCGAGCCGCGCTCGACCACGTAGCGCAGCAGCTCGGGCGCCGCGCCCAGTCGCAGGCGGCGGGCGAAGCCCTCGTCCCTCACGTCGAGCACATTCGCCGTGCCGTCCACGTGACCCTGGACGAGGTGGCCGCCCATCCTGTCGCCGGCCCGCAGCGCAAGCTCCAGGTTGACGCCGTCGCCCTCCCCGACCGACCCCAGCGAGGTCAGCGACAGGGTCTGCGCCATCACGTCGGCCTCAAAGGCGCCGCCGTCGGCCGCCGCGGCGGTGAGGCAGACGCCGTTCACCGCCACCGAGTCGCCCGGCTCGACCTCGGACGCCAGGGGAGTCGCGATCCGCAGGCGGGCGCCGTCGCTGCCCGAGTCGATCCGCTCGACGCGACCGACGTCGGCGATCAGGCCGGTGAACACGTCACCACTCCCGCATCCGGGCCCGGATCAGCACGTCGTCGTCGATCCGCTCGACTTCGACGGCGAGCGCCCGGGCCGCATCGGCGACCCGCGCCACGCCCTGGCCCTTGGCGACCGGGCGCGCGTCGCTGCCGCCGACGACGATCGGGGCGACGAAGACGCGCAGCTCGTCGAGCTCGCCGGCGTCGAGGAAGGCGCCGGCGAGCGTCGGACCGCCCTCCAGCATCAGGCTCTGCACTCCGCGGCGGCCGAGCTCGGCGAGCGCCGCGCCCACCCGGTCGGCGGCGGACTCGCCCGCCGCGACCGCGATCTCCGCGCCGGCGTCGCGAAGCGCGGACACGCGGACGCCGTCGGCGTCGGGCGACGTCACCACGATCAGCCGCGCGTCGTCGACGGTGTGTACGAGCTTCGAATCCGGCCGCAGGCGCGCCGACGAGTCGAACACGACGCGGGCCGGCTGCCGGGCAGCCTCGACGTCGCGAGCGGTCAGCAGCGGGTCATCGGCGACGGCGGTGCCGATCCCGATCGCGACGGCGTCGCATTCGGACCGCCAGCCGTGAACCAGGGCGCGGCTCGCCTTGCCGGAGATCCAGCGCGAGTCGCCCTCCGCCGTGGCGACGCGCCCGTCCAGGCTCATCGCAAGCTTGAAGACGACCAGGGGACGCCCGGTGCGCGCGTGCTTTCGAAACGGCTGGTTGAGCCGCCGCGCCGCCGCCGCCTCCGCCCCCTCGGCGAAGACGACCTCGACGCCCTCGTCGCGGAGGATGCCCGGCCCCCGGCCCGAGGCCTTCTCGGTGGGGTCCTCGGAGGCGATCACGACGCGGCCGATGCCGGCGCGCAGGATCGCGTCGGTGCAGGGCGGCTGTTTGCCGGTGTGGGCGCAGGGCTCGAGCGTCACGTACATCGTCGCCCCGCCGGGATCGCGGCCGCGCGCGTCGGCGTCCGCGAGGGCGGCCGTCTCCGCGTGGAGGCCTCCGTACTCGGCGTGAAAGCCCTCGCCGATCGGGATACTGTCGCGCACTATCACGGCCCCGACCAGGGGGTTGGGGCTGACGCGCCCGCGCCCGCCCTCCGCAAGCTCGAGGGCCCGCCGCAGGTGAAGCCGGTCCTGCTCCGTCGCCAGGGACATCTTGGTGACCGGCATGATCCGCCTTTCGCCCGGCGGGCGCGGAGTTTCCCGTGCCGCCGTTCGGTCCACAACCGACGCCCTTCGACCGTGTACGCGCCGATTGACTGGTCAGTCAACCAGCATTGTACGCCCCGGCGACATCCCCATCTCGGCTTTCAGCATTTCGCGAACACGGCGAAGTAGCGGTTCGCGGCAATCCGGCGGAAGCCGGGCGGCGGCACCTGGGTGATCGCCTCGGTGTCGGGGTCGAAGCTCTGGTTGGCAAGCGCGAGCCGTCCCTGTGCGTACAGGGCGATGCCGCGTCGCGCTTGGCGGCGCTCCTCCGGGTCGCTGCGCGCCACCACCTCGGACGATCCGAGGTCCTCGGTCCAGCGCACGTTCGGGATCAGCTTGTGCGACGGGGTCGAGATCGGGCCGCAGCCGGCCGCGCGGGCGCGCTTCACCGCCGGGGCGTCGAGGATCCGCTCGAGGTCGTGCTGGGCGTCCGCGCGGAAGACCAGCTCGTCGTTGAAGCTGCGCAGGGCGAGCGTGCGGGTGAACGTGAAGGCGACGACGGCGACGACCACGACGGCGGCCCCGATCGTCCAGGCGACGCGCAGCCTGCCGGGCGTCAGGGTGGTAAAGCCGCCGACGGCGAAGGCCGCGAACACGCAGAGAGAGACCGCCGCCAGCACCAGGTAGCGATCGATCACGGCCAGGCCCGCCGCGCCGATCACCAGGAAGGCGGCGGTCCCGAGCGCGACGAGGACCGCGGGCGCGATCACGCGGCGCGGCACGAACCAGACGGCCAGGGCGAAGCCGAGCAGCGCCGCCAGCAGCACCGGCGGCTTCGCCAGCTCTGCCAGCCCGCTCCACAGCGCCGCCGGCAGCTCCCCGATCGAGCGGTTGCGGCCGAGCTCGTTGACGACGTTGCCGCTCGAGTTGAAGGAGAAGAAGGGGTCGCCGGTGACGGCGACGTCGGTCAGCACCCAGATCGCCGGCGCCGCCAGCGCCAGCCCGGTCCAGATCGCGACCTGCCGAGGCGACGGCTGGGCCCCGCCGACCGGCGACTGGCGGCCGGCGACCCTCCACCCGAACACCATCCACGCCCAGTAGAGTGCGACCAGCCCCCACCCCTCCGGCCGCAGCAGGGCGGCGGCGAGCAGCAGCCCCCAGACCACCCCGCCACGGCGCGGGCGCTCGTACTCGAGCACCGCCGCCCAGACCACCGCGGCGACGTAGGGGATGTCGACGTAGGCGCGGATCGCCAGGTAGGGAAAGTCGAAGCGGCTGAGCACGATCAGGGCCGCGACCAGCCCGACCAGGGGCGTGAACGCGTCGCGCCCGAGCCTGTAGACGCCGGCGACCAGGGCGACGAACGACAGCAGCGTCGCAAGCACGATTGCCCGCGGCGCCAGGTCGCCGAGCGGCCACAGAACGGCGCTGAACGCGACCGCCAGCGGATGCTCGGTCGGCGCCCGGAAGCCCTCGAAGCTGAGCTGTTGAAGGTGGACCAGCTCGCGGCCCCAGATCAGCGAATAGATCGTGTCGTAGTTGGGCCAGCTCGGATAGATCGCAAAGCCGACCAGGGTGAGGGCCACGAGGGCCGCCAGCCCGGCCCGCTCCAGCGCGCGCATGGCGCGCGATGGTAGCTCCCTCCCGCTCCGTCGCGGGTGCGCCGGTACCCTCAGGATCCCGCATCCGGGCGCCGGCCCGGCGCCGCACAGCGATGAAGCTGATCATCCAGATCCCCTGCCTGAACGAGGAGGAGACGCTCCCCGGGACGCTCGCCGACCTGCCCCGGGAGGTGGACGGCTTCGACCGCGTCGAGTGGCTCGTCGTCGACGATGGGTCCGGCGACGCCACGGTCGAGGTCGCCCGCGCCAATGGCGTCGACCACATCGTCCGCCTGACCAAGAACCGCGGACTCGCCTCCGCCTTCCAGGCCGGGATCGACGCATCGCTGAAGCTCGGCGCCGACGTGATCGTCAACACCGACGCCGACAACCAGTACCGGGGGGCGGATATCCCCAGGCTGGTCGGCCCGATCCTCGCCGGGAAGGCTGACATGGTGGTGGGCAGCCGCGAGCTGGACAGGATCGAGCACTTCTCCGCGGCGAAGAAGCTTCTCCAGCGGCTGGGCAGCTTCGTCGTCCGCCGGGCCTCCGGCACCGAGGTCGCCGACACGACCTCCGGGTTCCGCGCCTACAACCGCGAGGCGGCGCTGCAGCTGCTGGTCGTCTCCAAGTTCACCTACACGCTTGAGAGCCTGATCCAGGCCGGCAAGATGATGGTCGCGGTCGACGACGTCACGATCGCCACCAACCCGAAGACGCGGGAGTCGCGGCTGTTCCCCTCCTCGGGCGCCTACGTGCGCCGCAACTCGCTGGCGATCCTGCGCGCCTACGCGCTGTACGAACCGCTGCGCGTGTTCACGATCGCCGCCGCGGTGCTGGGGCTCGCCGCCCTCGGCGCCTGGACGCCATTCCTCGCCGACTGGATTCTCAACGGCGACTCCACCGGGCACATCCAGTCGCTGATCCTCGGCGCCGTGCTGTTCATCGCCGCCGTGCAGATGTTCGCCCTCGGCATGGTCGGCGACACCCTCGCCGGCCACCGGGTGATGACCCAGCGCGTGTTCGAGCGCGTGCGGCGGGTGGAGCTGGAGCTGGGGATCGCGCCCTCGCACTACGAACCCGGCCGCAAGCCACCCGAGGCGGCCGTCCCCGGGGCCGCCGGGCGCGAGCCCGAGGAGATCGAGAGGATCCGGGCGTGACGCAGGCGGGCGCCGAGGCCCGCCGCTACGGGCGCACGGCAGGGTTGCTGTCGCTCGGCGTGGGCGCCACCGGGCTGATCACCTACGCCTACTTCTCCCTCGCCGCGCACAACCTCTCCAAGGTGGCCTACGGCGAGATCGCGGTGCTGTGGTCGGCCGTGTTCATCACCGTCTCCACCCTCTACCGGCCGGTCGAGCAGCTGCTGTCGCGGACGATCGCCGAGCGGCAGACGCACGGCCAGGCGATCGGCCAGACGATGCGGGTGGCGGCCACCATCCAGCTCGGCCTCGGCGCGCTGTTCGCCGTCGCCGCGCTCATCCTGCGGGGGCCGCTCCAGGACGACCTGCTGTCGGGCAACGAGACCCTGTACTGGATCCTGATCACGACCGTGCTCGCCTACGCGGCGAGCTACTTCGCCCGCGGCTTTCTCGCCGGCAGCCGCCGCTTCCCCCTCTACGCCGGACTGATCATCTGCGAGTCGGTGTCGCGGACGATGTTCGCCCTGCTGGTGGCGGTCGGCGTGACAAGCGGCCAGACCGCCGTCGCCCTCGGAATCGTCGCCGCGCCCTGCTTCAGCCTGGTGGTCGTCCCACTTGCCTTTTATCGAAGGGCGGCCACGATGGAGACCGGCGGAGCCGCCACCGCCGAGGAGGCGGTGGACGGCTCGGCCGCGCCAAGTGGTGAGCCGCAGGCGAACGTCGCAGGCGCGGACGGGCCGGCCGCCGCCGCTCCGGACGCCGCCCCCGTCGGCGCCAAAGGGGCCGATCCCGAGTTCACGCTCGCCCACGGCTCCGCCTTCGCCGCGGCGGTGCTCGTGATCATGTTCAGCGAGCAGGTCTTCCTCAACGCCGGACCGCTTCTGATCCATGCCTCCGAGGGCGCCGCCGCGGCCGGCTACATCTTCAACATCCTGATGATCGCCCGCGCACCCCTGCAGCTCTTCCAGGCAATCTCGACGAGCCTGCTTCCGCACCTGACCAACCTGCGCTCGCGCGGCGAGGCGGAGGGCGAGGAGGCGTTCCGGCTGTCGGTCCGCGTCACCGTGCTTGCCGTCGCGGCCTTCGGCGCCCTTGCGGCCCTGGTGATGGCGCTGATCGGGCCGCAGCTGATGCAGCTCGCCTTCGGCAGCAAGTTCAGCTACGACCGCGCCGCCCTGGTGATCGTGTCGATCGGCATGGGCCTGTACCTGTGCGCGGTGACGATCAACCAGGCCACCCTCGCCCAGGGGCAGGTGCGGCGCGCGTCCGTCTGCTGGGGGATCTGCGCGGTCGGGTTCGTCGTCTGGAACCTGCTGCCCTTCCTCGGCGAGTTCCGCCGCGTCGAGGTCGGCTTCACGGTGACGGCGGCGGTGCTGGCATCCCTGCTCTACCTGATCTACCGCCGCCCCCACGCGCGACTCGAGGACCTGATCGCGCCCGGGTCGCCGGCGGAGCTGGAGGCGACCCTCGCCGCCGCCGACGAGGGCAGCCCCTGACTCTCGGGTATCAGCCGGGCTACTCGACCCTGGTCGCCGACGCCCGCTCGTCGGCGGCGGGGGCGAAGAGGCCCTCCAGCCGCTCCATCGCCTGCGCGGTCCCCATCGCCACCAGCACGTCGCCGGGGCGGAGCACCGTGTCGGAGGGGGGCTGGGGCTGGACGCTGCCGTCCGGGCTGCGCAGGGCGGCGATGATCGACGAGCCCTTGATGTCGGCGATCGTCCTCCCCGCTGCGGCGCAGTCGGCGCTGACCTCGATCTCCTCCATGCGGTACTCGGGGGCAACGTCGACGACGCCGGAGACCTGCGGGTGCAGCGCCAGGCGCGCCATCTCCGCGCCGCTCGCCTTGTAGGGCGAGATCACGCGGTTGGCCCCGGCCCGGCGCAGCTTCTTCTCGGAGTCCTCGAGGGCGGCGCGGGCGACGATCGTGATGTCCGAGCGCATCTCGCGGGCGGTGAGGCAGACGAAGATGTTCTCCGGGTCCGAGTCGACGCACGCGATCACCGACCGGGCGCGCTCGATCCCCGCGCGGCGCAGGACGTCGTCCTCGGCCGGCGCCCCCTCCACGAATGGCGCGCCGATCGCATCGGCGCGCTCGCGGTTCTGGGTGTTGTCGTCCACCACCACGAACGAATGCCCCGCGGCTCGCAGGTCACGCGCAACCTGGCGGCCGACACGGCCGAAGCCGCAGATCAGGTGGTGGTCAGAGAAGGATTCGATCATTCGGCTGATGCGTCGCTCGCGCAGTAGGTCGCCGAGGTGCCCGAGCACGAAGAACTCGGTCACGGTGACCAGGGCGTAGAAAAGCGTACCCACGCCGAAGACGATCAGCACGACCTTGACCACCTGGCCCCCGGTGGTGTCCGGGTCGGAGATCGACCCGACCGTGGCGATTGTGTCGAGCGTCCACTGGAAGCTCAGCCAGGCCGAAGACCCCTCGGTGATCACAAAGCCGACGGTCCCGAAGACTAGGACCGCCGCGATCAGCCCGAGCAGGATCGCGAAGCGGGCAAAGTAGACGCGGAACTGGGTGGGAAGCCGCGGCAGCGGGTCGCTGACCTGCGGCGGGTGACGCCGGTCGGGCACCGGCGTCGCTAGCCGGCGCCGGCGGCCTCGGCGATCCGCCGGTAGGCCGCTCCCGGGTCGGGCGCGCCGAACACGGCGGACCCGGCGACGAACAGGGTCGCGCCGGCGGTGGCGACGCTTCCCACCGTGTCGGCGTCGATGCCGCCGTCAACCTCGATCGCGGCCGCGCCGTCGACCTCGCGCAGGCGGGCAACCTTGTCCGGCGACGAGGCGATGAAGGCCTGGCCGCCCCATCCCGGGTTGACCGTCATGCAGAGCAGCAGGTCGGCGCAGCCGCCGAGCTCCGCCGCCGCCTCGACCGCGGTGCCGGGGTTGAGCGCGAGCCCGGCGAGGCATCCGAGCTCGCGGATCGCGCTCAGCGTGCGGTTTGCGTGCGCGGTCGCCTCGGCGTGGATCGTCACGCAGTCGGCCCCCGCCTTCGCGAACTCCGCGACCTGGGCCTCGGGCCGCTCGATCATCAGGTGGACGTCGAGCGCGCCGCCGCCGGAGTGCACCTGGTCGGCGATCGCCGAGACGACCAGCGGGCCGATCGTGATCGGCGGGACGAAATGGCCGTCCATCACGTCGACGTGGACCAGGCGGGCGCCGGCTCCCATCACCTCGGCGACCTGGGAGCCGAGCCGGGAGAAGTCCGCCGAGAGGATCGACGGCGCCACCCGGCGCCCGGAGAACAGCTCGCGCGGCGTGCCCGCGGTCTCCACCGCCGCCTCCATCAGCTGACGGCCCGGGGACAAGGCATCAGATCGGGCGGAGCATCGAGTTGTGGCAGTGCTGGCAGATCATGTCGGCGGACTCGCTCATCCGGCTGATCGTCTGGTGCTCGCCGCAGCTCGGGCACTGGGATACCAGCTCGTAGCGCCGCAGACAGTACACGCAGCGAAATCGCCCCGGGAGCTGCGCCGGGCGCAGCCACGGCTCGCCGCATCCGGGGCAGACCGGACGGCGCAGCTCGGGCTTTGCGCTTGCCTCCGCCAACCTAATCCGGCCCGGCGTGAGGCGGCTGGCATGTGGGAGTGGTGGCGAGGATCGTGATGCCTCAGGCTACTCGTGGGGGCGGCGGGTGGCCGCGCAGGTAGTCGGCCGCGGGCATCGGGCGACCGCCGGGCGGCTGCACGACCTCGAGCCGCAGGATCCCCTCGGCGCAGCCGAGCACAAGCTCGGCGTCGGCGGCGATCGTCCCCGCCGCCAGCTCGCCGTCGGCGGCGGTCGCGCGGCGCACCCCCAGCCGCCCGCCCTCCTCCAGCTCCAGGTAGGTGCCGACGTGCGGATTCAGCGCGCGCACGGTGGCCGCCAGCTCCACCGCCGTGCGGCCCGGGTCGAGGCGGCGCTCGGCGGGGTCGATCTTGTCCGCGTAGGTGGCGGCCGAGTCGTCCTGCTCGGTCAGCTCCAGCCTTCCGGCGGCGTGCAGGTCGAGCGCTCGCACGATCAGCTCTCCTCCAAGAAGGGCCAGTCTCCCGGCCAGCTCGCCGCAGTCCTCGGCCGGGTCGATCGGCGTCGACTCCTGCAGCGCCACGGGGCCCGAGTCGAGTCCGGAGGTGACCCGCATCACGCTCACACCGGTCGTCTCGTCGCCGGCGAGGATCGCCCGCTCGATAGGCGCCGCCCCGCGCCAGCGCGGCAGCAGCGATGGATGCACGTTGAACATCGGCAGCTCGCTCAGAAGCGGATCCGCGATCAGCTGGCCGAATGCGCAGACCGCGGCGATCTCCGGCGTCGCGGCGGCGATCCGATCGCGGGCGGCCGGCTCGTTCACGTTCGCGGTCTCGAGCACCTCCAGGCCCAGCTCGGCCGCCGCGGCGGCCGCCGGCGGCGGGCTGGTGTGGCGGCCGCGACCGCGCGGCCGGCTCGGGGGGGTGACGACGAGACGCGGCCTGTGCGGAGAGTCGGCCAGGCGCAGCAGGACCGTGGCGGCGAACTGCGACGTCCCGAGGTAGACGGTCCTCAAGCCTCGGCCGCAGCCGGCTCGGCCGCCTCGCGCAGGGTGCGGAGCGCCTCGCGACGCTGCTCGCGGCTCGTGCGATCGATGATCAGCACGCCGTCGAGATGGTCGATCTCGTGCTGGAGGACCCTGGCCTCGAGGCCGGAGGCCTCGATCGTGAGGGGCTCGCCGCGGGGGTTGGTGCCGCGGACCCGCGCGTGCAGCGGCCGCTCGACGTCGACGATCACGCCGGGCAGGCTGAGGCATCCCTCCTCGGCGCTCTCGGTCAGCTCGGAGGTCCATTCGAGCTCCGGGTTGACGACGGCCGTCGGCTCGGAGTCCAGCCCGGCCTGGAAGACGAGCACGCGGTGGAGGATCCCGAGCTGGGTCGCCGCCAGGCCGACGCCATGGGCGTCGCGCATGATCGCCACCATCCGCGCGACCTCGCCTGCGAGGACGTCGTCGACGGCGCGCACCGGGGCGGCGCGGGTCTTCAGGACGGGATCCCCGAACCTGTGCACCTGCGCGAGCGCGGCGCGGCGGCGCTCGAGGACCTCGGGGTCGATCTCGATCTCGACCTCGGCTTCGGCCTCCCCCTCGACCGCCTCTATCTGCTGTTCGACCTCGTCGCTCACGCCTGGCGAGTGTAGTGGGGCGTCATTGCGGATCGACGTCGACGGAGAGAGCGACTCCGCGCAGCGCTCGCAGCCGCGCCGCCGACTCAACCGCTTCTCGCACCGCCGCCACGGCGGCCGAGCGGTCGGCGGCCTTGACGAGGATCTGGCGGCGGTGGCGGCCGCGCGTGCGCAGCGCCGGGGCCGGTCCGAGGACGCGGGCACCGGGCGGAGCCGCGGCGGCGACGCGGGCCGCCACCTCGGCGGCGGCGGCCTGGACGGCGGCCGGTGCCGGCGCCGCCAGGGAAACCCGGATCAGGCTGCAGAAGGGCGGATAGCCCAGCGCCTCGCGCCGCTCCAGCTCGGCGGCCAGGAACCCCTTGGAGTCGTGCTGCGCCGCCGCCCTGATGCTGGGGGCGTCGGGGGCGAGCGTCTGCACCAGCACCCTCCCCCCCGCCTCGCCTCGCCCGCTGCGGCCGGCGAGCTGGGCGACCATCGCGAAGGTGCGCTCCTCGGCGCGGAAGTCGGGGACCCGCAGGCTGGAGTCGGCGTCGAGGATGACGCTGAGCACAACCGCCGGGAAGTCGTGCCCCTTTCCCACCATCTGGGTGCCCACCAGCAGCCCCGAAGGGGCGCGGTCGAAGGCGCTGAGGATCTCGAGGTGAGACCCGGCCCTTGCCGCTGAGTCGGAGTCGAGGCGGAACACCGGCAGCGGCTCGACCGCGGCGCCGAGGACGCGTTCGATCCGCTCGGTGCCGGCGCCGAGGCGGGCGATCGTGACGGACCCGCAGCCGGGGCAGGAGCTCGGCAGCGGCTCGGTGCGCCCGCAGTGGTGGCAGGCGAGGCGGCCGACGTGGCGGTGCATCACCATCGAGACGTCGCATTCGGGACAGCCCCAGTGGTGTCCGCAGCCGCGGCAGGTGAGGTGGGGCGACCAGCCGCGCCTGTTGAGCATCACGATCGCCTTGCCGCCGGCGCCCCGCACCTCGCCGAGCGCGGCGACCGTCTCGGCGTGGAGCGGACCGGCGCCGCCCTCGCGGTCGCGCATGTCGAGCACGTCCACCGGCGGCAGGCTGCCGCCGTCCACGCGGCGCGGCAGCTCGACGCGGGGAAGCTCGCGCCAGCTCTCGGGCCGCGGCGTCGCCGATCCGGCGACGAGCGCGGCGCCCGCCTCGGCGGCGCGCCGGCGGGCGACCAGACGGGCGTCGTAGCGGGGGTCCCCCTCCTGCTTGTAGGAGCCATCGTGCTCCTCGTCGATCACGATCAGCCCGAGGTCGGCGACCGGCGCGAAGACCGCCGACCGCGGGCCGACGCATACGCGCGCCGCGCCCGAGCGCAGCCGCCTCCACTCGTCGAAGCGCTCACCGGCGCCGAGGCGCGAGTGAAGCAGCGCGACCGCGTCCCCGAAGCGGGCCCGGAATCGAGACATCGTCTGCGGCGTCAGCGCGATCTCGGGCACCATCACGATCGCGCCCCGGCCGCGCTCGAGGGCATGTTCGACAGCGGCGAGGTAGACCTCCGTCTTGCCCGATCCGGTGACGCCATGAAGCAGTAGCTCGCGCGGCGCGGCGCCGTCGATCGCGGCGACGACGGCCGCCGCGGCCTCCCGCTGGGCCCCGTCGAGCCTGTGACGGGCGGCGGCCGGCCCGATGGTTCGGAGGGCCGGGGCCCGGCGCAGCTCGGATTCCCGCAGGCGGACGAGGCCGCGCGCCGCCAGCCGTCGCAGCACGGCGCGATCGATCCCGGCGGTCGCCAGCTCGGCCGCGGAGCGCTCTCCTTCCGCCAGCGATGCCAGGGCGGCGCGCTGCACCTTGCCCAGCCGCTGCGACCCGTCCAGGGCGGCGACCCCCGCCGGCGTCGCCGCCGCCAGCAGCTCGCGCCGCGGCCGCGGCTGACGCCCGCTCGCCCCGGTGCCGGGGGGAAGCACCAGGCGCAGGCCCCGGGCCGGTGTCGAGCAGTACTCACGGGCGACCCAAAGGCCGAGTCGGACGAGCTCGGCCGGGACGCCGGCCTCGAGCGCCTCAAGCGGCTCGGCCAGACGCTCCGGCCCAAGCTCGCTGCGGTCCGCGATCTCGACTACGACCCCGAGCGTGCGCCGGGGCCCCAGCGGGACGACCAGAACGCTGCCGACGTCAACATCGGACATCCGCTCGGGCAGCGCGTAGTCGAACGGGCCGCGCAGCGCGCGCGCCGTCGTCAGCGGCTCCACCTTGGCGATCGCCATCGGATCAAAAGAAAGCGAAGTGACCGGACGCGACAGCCCGGCGTCCGGGCCGCCGCGAGCGCGTCCTACGGGCTACGCGAGCGAATATGCTCCCCGCGATGTCGCTCAACCTGCACCCCGGGGAGCAGGTGATGTTCGAGGGCCATCCGTCGTGGCGCTCGATCATCGGCTTCTACCTCAAGGGCCTGCTGGTGGCAGCGGCGGCGGGCGTGATAGCCAAGCTCGTCGGCAGCGACACCGATGTCTTCCTCGCGGTCCTCGTCGTGCTGGCGGTCGTCGTCCTGATCGGCTTCATCAAGCGCGTGGCGACGACCTACACGATCACCGACCGCCGCCTGCACATAAAGCGCGGGATCGTCTCCCGCGAGATCCAGGAGACGAGGCTCGAGCGCGTCCAGAACGTGAACTACCGGCAGTCGGTCTACCAGCGGCTCGTCCAGATCGGCGACGTCGACTTCGACACCGCGGCCAGCGACGACTACGACTTCACGTTCAACGGAGTCGCCGATCCGAGCGAGGTGGTGCACCGGGTGGACCAGGCCGTGGGCCCCGGCGCCGCCGGGGCGCACGGCCTCGGAGAGCCGCAGGCCGGGCGCCAGGCGTAGCCACAAGCGGTCTGTCCGGTTAGGCGTTTCCGGACAGGCCACTGCCTGAGCGGGCAGCCCCGACCGAGTGGCCGGACGGGCTCTAGCCCGAGACCGCGGCCGCGGCGGCGTCGCCGAGCCCGGCCGCAGCGCGGAGCGCGTCCACGCGGTCCGTCTTCTCCCAGGTGAAGTCGTGGTCGGTGCGGCCGAAGTGCCCGTACGCCGCGGTCTTCTGGAAGATCGGGCGGTGCAGGTCCAGGTAGCTGCGGAAGGCAGCCGGGCGCAGGTCGAACTCCTCCTGGACGATCCGCGCGATCTCCGCGTTTGACAGCTTGCCGGTGCCGAAGGTCTCGGCCATCACGGAGACCGGATGGGCGACCCCGATCGCGTATGCGACCTGAATCTCGCAGCGGTCGGCGAGCCCGGCGGCCACCACGTTCTTGGCCACGTAGCGCGCCGTGTATGCCGCCGAGCGATCCACCTTCGACGGGTCCTTGCCCGAGAAGGCGCCGCCGCCGTGGCGGGCAGCGCCGCCGTAGGTGTCGACGATGATCTTGCGGCCAGTCAGACCGCAGTCCCCCATCGGACCGCCGATCACGAACTTCCCCGTCGGGTTTACCAGGAAGTTCGTCAGCAGCTCCTTCTCGGTGAACAGCTCCTTGTAGTCCTCGTGCAGCACGGGCTCGACCACGTGCTCCCAGAGGTCGGGCTTGATCAGCGTCTCGACGTCGAGGTCGGGAGCGTGCTGGGTCGAGATCAGCAGCTTGACGATCTCGACGGGCCGGTCGTTCTCGTAGCGGACCGTGACCTGGGTCTTTCCGTCGGGCCGCAGATAGGGGATCACGCCGGCCTTGCGGACCTGGGCGAGGCGGCGGGCGAGGGTGTGGGCCACCTGGATCGGCATCGGCATGAGCGCCTTGGTCTCGCGGGTCGCGTAGCCGAACATCATCCCCTGGTCTCCGGCGCCGGCCTTGTCCAGCTCGTCGTCGTCGTTGGGGTCGGTGCGGGCCTCGAAGGCGGTGTCGACTCCCTGCGCGATGTCGGCAGACTGCTCGTCGATCGCGGTGAGCACCGAGCAGGTCTCCGCGTCGAACCCGTACTTGGCGCGGTCGTAGCCGATTCGCCGCAGGGTGTCGCGGACGAGGCTGGGGATGTCGACGTAGGTATCCGTCGAGATCTCACCCGACACGACCACCAGGCCCGTGTTGACGAGCGTCTCGCAGGCCACGCGCCCGTGCGGGTCGGCCGACATCACCGCGTCGAGGACCCCGTCCGATATCTGGTCGCAGATCTTGTCCGGGTGCCCCTCGGTCACCGATTCCGAGGTGAACAGGTACGAGTCGTCGCTCAGTCTGCCGGTCTCTCCCATCTACTTCTTCTCCTCGATGTTCAGGAACAGGTTGGTGTCGAGCTCGGTGCTGCTGCCGCGCACGCCGAGGGCGAGGGCCTTGACGGCGCGGATGTCGTCACGGAACGTCGCATAGTCCGGGTTGGCCGCCAGTCCCGCCTGCTCGGCCAGCGCGAACAGCTGATCGAGGTTGACGAAGACTACAGCCGAGGCGCGATCGGGCAGCTCACCGGTGGTCTGCTTGTAGAGGGCGGTATGCGACAGCCCCTGGTCGCCGGTGATCACCTGCCGCACGCCGGAAGGGTCGGTGGAGACGACCAGCTTTCCCTTGAAGGTCGCGTAGGTGAGCTCCACCGTCGGCGAAAGCCTCAGGCTGCGCGCGGTGACGCCGCCGATGCTCTGCTCCCGGAACACCGGTGCCTGCAGCGTCCGGCCCGGGTTGATCGCGTCGGCAATCGGCCTCTGCAGACGGGCGAGCGCCGTGATCGCCTTGTCCTGGTCGACCCCGTCGACGACCAGGGTGACGTGCGGCGCCGGCGGCGGCGGATCGACCGTGATCGCGGCCTCGCCGCGCAGCAGGTCGACCAGCTGCTTGCGCGGATCGAGCCCGCCCGAGCTCTGCAGCCGGCGGCTGAAGCGCTCGAAGCTGCGCACGAGCTGCGGGTCCGCCCGAGACGCCTGCTCGAGCAGGCGACCGGCGCTGCGGGCGGGATCGGCGATCCCCAGGTAGGCGATCGCGTCGGGGTTCAGCTCGCCGGCGGCGCTCGGTTGGAACGGCGGGAAGGCGGCGAAGAAGCTCGGCCGCCGGCCGGTCGCCCGCCGATCGAGGAGGCTGAACAGCTCGATCTCCATGCCCGCGCCGTGGGCGACGGCGGCGGCCGCGAAGCCCTGCGAGGCGGAGTAGTCGACGAACGTGTCCAGCTGCTGCGCGACCCCGCCCGCCGAAGCGAGGGTCCGCGCGGCGGCCTCGGAGACGTAGAGGTCGGCGGCGCGCTGCTCCGGCAGCAGGTCCCGGACCCGCCTGGCCGCCTTCGAGTCGGCGAGCGAGGTCCCCCTGCCGTCGTCGAGGTCGATCGCGCGCCTGACCGTGGCGGTGTCGCCGAGCACGAGGAAGCCGCCGACGAACGCCGACGCCCCCCAGGTCGTCGAGCCCGGATAGGTCGTCACCTCGGTGCCGCGGTACTCGAACGTGGGCCCCGGCTTGGCGGCGAACTTGGAGAGGAACTCCTCGGCCCGGCCGCGGTCGGCGACGCTGAACAGGTACTCCACCTGCCGCGACGGCTCGATCGCGGTCGCGATCTCGCCGCCCACCCAGGGGCCGACGTCGCGCCGCAGGTCGAAGCGGGCGCCGCGATGCGGCACGAGCCCGGACACCGTCTGGGTGACGAGCTGCGGATCGGGCAACCGCCCGAGCAGGTCGGCGGCCTTGCGGTACTGGGACGAGCCTGCGTGCAGGTTGAGGTGCACGTAGAGGCCCGCGTCGCCGGGCACGAGCTGCGCGGCGTCGTCGGCCGGCGCGCACTCCGCGGCCCCGATCTCGCAGGGGACGCGCGGAATCGGCGCGTACCGGACGAGCGCGAGGGCCCCGATCGCCAGGATCGCTATCGCCGCTCCCTGTCGCACCCGCAGCGGCAGCCTGAACCAGACGGCGCCGATCGCGCCGCCGATCGCGCCGCCGGCCCGCCGCAGGGCACGCCTAGTGCCGTAGGCGAGGTCGGCGAAGAAGTCGCGGACGGCCTCGAATCGCCGCCGCGGGCGCGACCGCCGGTTGCGGAGCCGTGCCATCTAGACGATGGATTCCACGGCCACGGGTGCCTGGGGGCGCGGGGTCGCGGAATCGATCATTCTTGCCGTTATACCGAGCCGGGTGGGGCTATGCGGCCGTTCGCTTGCGGCCGCGGCGGGGCCGGCGGGCCCGGGGGACGAAGTCGATCACGATCGGCACTCCACGCAGGCCGTACTGGTCGCGCATCCGGTTCTCCAGGTAGAAGGCCCAGTCGCGTGACACGAGGCGGCGGTCGTTCACCTGGATCGCGAACCGCGGCGGGCGCCTCTCCACCTGCGCCGCGTAGTAGAGGCGCAGGCGGCGACCGCGGCGCTGCGGCGGCTGGCGGGCGGCGACCGTGTCGGCGACGAAGCGGTTCAGCTGCGGTGTGGGGATGCGGTCCGCGGCGCGATCGGCAAGCGCCACCGCCTCGTCGAGCAGCTTGCGAAGGTTGCGCCCGGTGAGCGCCGAGCAGGTGATCGCGGGCGGGCGCTGGCGCAGCTTGCGGTCGAGCCTGGCGCGGGCGTCGTCGAGGTCGGTGGTCGAGACGTCCCACTTGTTCAGGGCGACGACCGTGGCGCAGCCCGAGTGCATCGCCAGGTCGGCGACCCGCAGGTCGTCCGCGGTCACGCCCTCCGAGGCATCGCACACGACGATCGCGACGTCGGCGCGCTCGGCGGCGCGCTCGGCCCGCAGCTGCGCGTAGTAGTCGACGCTGCCGGGAAGCTTGGTGCGGCGCCGCAGGCCGGCCGTGTCCACCAGGACGACGCGGCGGCCGTCGAGGTCCAGCACCGTGTCGATCGCGTCGCGCGTGGTCCCGGGGCGGTCGGAGACGATCACCCGCTCGGCGCCGAGGAGCGCGTTCGTCAGCGACGACTTGCCGACGTTGGGACGCCCGATGATCGCCACCCGGACGGCGTCGTCGGGCTCGGGACCGGCCTCCCGGTCGCGGATCAGCTCCACGATGCGGTCCAGCAGGTCTCCGGTGCCGTGGCCGTGAGTCGCCGAGACGGGCTCGGGATCGCCGAGCCCCAGGCGGTGGAACTCCGCCGCGGCCGGGGCCGCGTCCGGCCTGTCGAGCTTGTTGGCCGCCACCACGACCGGCCGGCCCGCCTCGCGCAGGATCGCACCGAGCTCGGCGTCGCCCGGTCCGAGGCCGGCGGCGGCGTCCACCACCAGCAGGGCGGCGTCGCACTCCGCGATCGCCGCGCGCGCCTGCTCCTGGACGGCGCGCGAGAGGCTGTCGCCGGCGGCCAGGTCGATGCCGCCGGTGTCGACGAGGACGAAGCGGACACCGTTCCACTCGCAGGCGAGCTCCTTGCGGTCCCGGGTCACCCCCGGCTCGGCGTGCACCACCGCCTCGCGACCGCCGGCGAGGCGGTTGGCGAGCGTGCTCTTGCCGACGTTGGGAAAGCCGACCACGGCCACGCGGGGCGGCCGCCCGTCGCCCGCGGCGCCGCCCGGGGCGATCACGTCAGCCCCCTCTCGCGGGCGAGGGCGAGCACGCGCTGCACGACCTCCTCGACGGTGAGCCCGGTGGTGTCCAGCGCCACCGCGTCGTCGGCGGCGCGCAGGGCGCCGTGCTCGCGCTCGCGGTCGCGGGCGTCGCGCTCGCGCTGTGCGGCGGCGACCCGCTCCACGGGCTCGCCGGACTCCGCCGCCCGCCGCCGCGCGCGCTCGGTGTCGCTCGCGGTCAGGTAGACCTTCAGCGGGGAGTCGGGGCTTACGACCGTGCCGATGTCGCGCCCCTCGGCGACGTAGCGACCGCTGTCGATCAGCTCGCGTTGGATCGCGACCATCCGCTCGCGCACCTCGGGATGGGCGGCGACGACCGACGCCGCCGCCGTCACCTCCGGGTCGCGGATGCGACCGGCCACCGCCTCGCCGTCCAGGTCGACGCCGCCGGCGCCGAAGCCGATCCGGATCTGGGCGGCGATCGCCCCCACCGCCACGCCGTCGGAAAGGTCCGCCCGGCGGCGCAGCGCCGCCAGCGCCACGCACCGGTACATCGCCCCGGAGTCGAGGTAGGTGAAGCCGAGCGCGTCCGCCACCCCGCGCGCCACGGTTGACTTGCCGGCGCCCGCCGGGCCGTCGATCGCGATCACCATGCGGCGAGGGTAAAGCCCGCGCCGCGGTGGAATAGATTTCCGGCTGCCACCGACACGGAGGACCGATGGAGACCTGGGACATTCGCTCGCTGGACGTCGCCCCGCACAACCCGCAGGTGCTGGACTCGGACGCCGAGGGCCGCGTGATCGTGATCAATCTTCCCGCCGGCGAGCAGCTCTCCGAGCACCAGGTGCATGAGCGCGCCTGGCTCTTCGTCGTCGAGGGAGACGTCGAGCTGGCCAACGCCGGCGGCGACACCGTCTCCGGCGGCGCCGGGCTGCTCGCATCCTGGGACCCGAAGGAGCGCCACGAGGTCCGCGCCAAGTCGGAGGCGCGCCTGCTGCTCCTCCTCGCCCCCTGGCCCGGCGAGGGCCACCCCAGCCAGCGCTAGGCGACGTCAGCGGTCGGTCAGTGACCGCAGGTCGGCTTCGAAGCCGGGGTAGCTGACCGCGGCCGCGTCGAAGCCCTCGACGCTGACGCCCTCGCGGGAGGCGAGGCCGGCGATCGCGCCGAGCATCGCCATCCGGTGGTCGCCGCGTGCCTGGAGGGTTCCCCCCTGCAGCCCGCCGGTGCCGCTGACGGCGAGGCCGTCGGGCAGCCCCTCGATCTCCGCGCCGAGGCCGCGCAGGCCCTCGACCACGGCGGCGATCCGGTCGGATTCCTTGTGCCGCAGCTCCCCGGCGCCGCGCACGACCGTCTCGCCCTCGGCGAAGCACCCGGCCAGCGCGACGAGCGGCAGCTCGTCGATCGCCAGCGGCACCTCGCCCGAACCGACCTCCGTGCCGCCCAGCGGCGAGTGACGCGCCACGATCGAGCCGACCGGCTCGCCGCCCTGCTCCCCCTCCCGCTCCGCCTCGATCGCTGCGCCCATGCGCTCGAGGATCGAGAGCAATCCGGTGCGGGTCGGATTGAGGCCCACTCCGGACAGCTTGATCTCGCTGCCCGGCACGATCAGGACGGCGACTACGAAGAAGGCCGCCGAGGAGAAGTCGCCCGGGATCTCGATGTCGGGCGGCTCGATCCGCTTCGCCTGCTCGACCGTGATCCGTCGCCCTCCTCCGGATGGTTCGATCCGCACGTCGACCCCAGCCGCAGTCAGCATCCGCTCGGTGTGGTCTCGCGTCGAAACGGGCTCGATCACGGTGGTCTCCCCGCCCGCGTTCAGCCCGGCGAACAGGACACAAGACTTCACCTGGGCGCTGGCGACGGGCAGCTCGTACTCGATCCCAGCTAGCTCGCCGCCCTGAATCGACAGCGGTGGTACTCCGCCCTTCCTGCAAGTGATGTTGGCGCCCATCCTCCGCAGCGGCTCGACCACCCGGTCGACCGGGCGGCGGCTTATCGAGTCGTCGCCGAACAGCTCCCATGGGCCACCGTCGCACCCCGCAAGCCAGCCGGGGAGGAGCCGCAGAAGGGTGCCGGCGTTACCGACATCGATGCGCTTCGGCCAAGGCCCGACACCGCTGCCGCGCAGCCCGACGCCCTGAATTCGCAACTCCACTACACCTTCCGACCGATCTCGCTTGACGTCCGCGCCGAGCTGCTGCGCCGAGAGCGCTGCCTCAGTCGCCTCCGTGTCGCGGGCGTAGAGGAAATTCGAAATCCGGGTCTGACCGGTCCCCATGGCCGCGATCAGCGCGGCCCGGTGCGAGATCGACTTGTCGGCGGGCGGCACGAGCGTGCCCCGCAGCGGTCCGGCGGGGTCAAAGCGCGCCGGCACCATGCTCACTCGCCGCCGACCAGCGATGCGGAGTGGCCCAGCCCACGCACGAGGTCGAGGGCGCGGGCGGCCTCCTCGTCGCCGGCCACCCAGACCGAGACGGCGCCCGACTTCATGTCGGCGGCGGGGTACAGCGCCATGTCCTCGATGTTGACCCCGGCACGACCGAGCGCCAGCGCCAGCTCGGCCACCGTCCCGGGCCTGTTCTCGACCACCACTCGCAGCTCGCGCAACGGACCGCCGACGAGCTCGCGGTCGAGCAGCCGCTGCCGATCCTCGGCCGCGGCGCGCTGCCAGTCTCCGACCGCGTCGGGGTCCGCGGAGCGGATCAGCTCGGCGGCCCGGGCCAGGCGCTCGACGATGCCGTCGATCTGGCCCGCGACGGCCTCGCTGTTGGTGGCGAAGATGTCGGCCCAGATCGCCGGGTTGGCGCCCGCCACCCGGGTGGTGTCGCGAAAGCTCGGGCCGACGTCGGGCAATCGCTCGCCGTCACCGGCGAGCGTCGCCGCCGCCTGGCCGGCGAGGGCGTTGGCGATCACGTGCGGCAGATGGCTGAGCGTGGCCATGATCGCGTCATGGCCGGCGACGTCGATCGCCTGGGGCCGGGCGCCGAGGTCGGCGACCACCCGCTGCAGGCGGTCGTAGAGCACCCCGCTTGAGCGCTCCGTCGGCGTCAGGTACCAGCGCGCCCCGTCGAAGAGGTCCTCGCGAGCGTTCTCGACGCCCGAGGTCTCGGCCCCGGCCAGCGGGTGGCCGCCGATGAACCGCTCGCTGCGGGCCACGCGGCCGACCAGCTCGCGCTTGGTCGAGCCGACGTCGCTGACCACCGTGTCCGGCCCGGTGGCCTCGAGCGCCGCTCCGACGAGATCGGGCAGGGCGCCGACGGGAGCGGCGCAGAAGACCGCCTCGGCGTCGGCGACCGCCTCGGCGAGGGAGGGCGGCGCCGCGTCGACCGCGCCCAGCTCCAGGGCGCGGTCGATCGTCGCCCGGTTGGGATCGAATCCGACCACCTCGGCGCCCATACGGCTGCGCGCGGCGAGCCCGATCGAGCCGCCGATCAGGCCGACGCCGAGGACGGCGATCTTCATGCGCTTCGGGCGCTCGGCGCTCGCGCTATACGCGCGAGAGCTCCTTGCCGGCCACCTCGGCGACCCGCTCGACCTGCTCCGCGTACTCCGCGAACCTCGCCGTCGGCAGGGCCTGCGGCCCGTCGCAGATCGCCTCCTCCGGCTCGTTGTGGACCTCGACGATGATCCCGTCGGCGCCTGCCGCAGCGGCGGCCAGGGACATCGGCTCGACCCAGTCGCGGCGACCGGCGGCGTGCGAGGGATCGACGATCACCGGCAGGTGCGTGAGCTCCTTCAAGGCCGGGATCGCCAGCAGATCGAGCGTGAACCGGTAGGCGGTCTCGAACGTGCGGATGCCGCGCTCGCACAGCATCACGTCGGTGTTTCCTTCCTTGAGCACGTACTCGGCCGCCATCAGCAGCTCGTCGAGAGTCGCCGAGAGCCCGCGCTTGATCATCACCGGCCGGCCGGCGCGGCCGATCTCTGCCAGCAGCGGGTAGTTCTGCATGTTGCGGGCGCCGACCTGGATAACGTCGGCGACCTCGAGCACGTCATCGATGTCGCGAGCGTCCATCAGCTCGGTCACGATCGGCAGCCCGGTCTCCTCCTTTGCCTCCAGCAGCATCCGCAGGCCCTCCTGGCCGAGGCCCTGGAAGCTGTACGGCGAGGTCCGCGGCTTGTAGGCGCCGCCGCGCAGCATCGTCGCTCCGGCGTCCGCCACGCAGCGGGCAACCGTCAGGGTCTGGTCGCGGCCTTCCACCGTGCAGGGGCCGGCGATCAGCGCGAAGTGGTCGCCGCCCACCTTTCGGCCATCGACCTCGAGCACGCTGCGCTCGCCCTTGCGGAACTGCACCGAGGCGAGCTTGTAGGGCTTCAGGATCGGCACCAGGTGGTCCACGCCGGGCGCTCCCTCGAGGCCCAGGTCGGCCACCCTGTCGCGGTCGCCGATCGCTCCGATCACGGTCAGCAGCTCGCCCTTGGAGACATGGGCCGAGCAGCCGACCGACTCGACCCGGTCGACCACCGCGGAGATCTGCTCCTCGGTCGCCCCCTCTTTCATCACGATCATCATCGAATGGAACCTTTCTCGAACGCTCGCAAAATCCTACTTTCTGGCATCAACGCTGCGGAAAGGCCTCGTGCGTGAGACGCAGTCGGCCGGTGTCGGCGTCCGGTGTGCTTCTCGTCTGCGGGCCGCGGGGGCCGGGGCCGGACGCCTAGGTAAATCGCCAGAAGTAGAAGTAGGCACGCCGGCGGGCGCCAGTGAGGGCGGCGCTGGTCATCGATCCGTGCGTGCCGTCGCTTCGCATCTGCCTTCCTTTGTAGCAGGCGCCGCCCGTTTGCGCCAACGAACCTATTTCGGCGCTGCGGCCAGCACCGCCCGGAGCGCCTCGACGAAGCGCTCGTTCTCGCGCCGCGTGCCGTACGTGACACGGATGTGACCCGGCCCGCCCAGCGGGGTGCCGGCGCGCACCATCACGCCGCGCCGGGCGAGCCCGGCAACCACCTCGCCCTCGTCGCGGTCGCCGAGGTCTATCCAGGAGAAGTTCGCCTGCGTCTCGGCGGTGGAGAGGCCGAGACCGCGCACCGCCTGCTCCGTCCAGACGCGCTCGACGAGGTTTCGCTCCACGCGGCTGACGACGTCGTCCTGGTGCAGGATCGCCTCCGCCGCGGCGGCCTGGGCGATCGCGTTGACGCTGAACGGCTGGCGGACCGCGTCGACGGCGGCTCGGAAGGCGGGCGAGCAGAGCGCGAAGCCGGTCCGCAGCCCGGCAAGCCCGTAGCACTTGCTGAACGTCCGCAGCAGGACGAGGTTCGGGTGCGACGGCAGCAGGTCGACGGTGGCATCGGGGTCGTCGGTGGCCTGGAACTCGACGTAGGCCTCGTCGAGGATGACGGTGACGTGGTCCGGCACGCGCCCGCAGAAGGCCGCCACGCGCTCGGCGGGCAGGTAGGTGCCCGTGGGGTTGTTCGGGTTGCAGACGAGCAGGAGCTGCGTGGCCGCCGTGATCTCGTCCAGGATCGCCTCGAGGTCGTGCTCCTCGGCCGTGTTCAGGCCGACCCGGATCTCCCGCGCCCCCGACAGGGCCGCCAGGTGCGGGTACATCGAGAAGGCGGGCCAGGCGTAGACGATCTCCGCGCCAGGCTCGCAGAGCGCCTCGCACGCGGCGAGCAGGATCTCGCAGGAGCCGTTGCCGACGGCGATCCTGGCCGGGTCGGTGTCGAAGCGGTCGGCGATCCGGCGGCGCAGCTGCGACGCCCCCGCGTCCGGGTACCGGTTGACGCCGGCCGCCGCCTCGCGGATCGCCTCGACGACGGCGGGGTGTGGGGGGAAGGGCGACTCGTTGGAGGCGAGCTTGACGACGTCGGCGCCGTCGCCGGCGGCCTCGCGGCCTGCCTCGATCGTGCCGCCGGCCTCGTAGTGCGGCATGCGGGCGAGCTTCTCGGCGAACGTCACGGTCACGCCGCCATTGTTGCGTCTGCGCGCCGCGGTTGCGGTCGGGTGCCTACTGGGCCGCGCCGAGGTCCGAGCGCAGCTGCTGGGCCTCGCCCAGGTAGGCGTGCGCCGGCACGTGGTCGTCGGCGGCGTAGTAATGCACGAGGACGCGGATCACGCCCCGCATCGCCCCGGGGACGTCGAGCTCGCGCGTGCACAGCAGCGGCACCGCGTCCAGCCCGATCTTGCGCGCGGCGACGGCCGGGAACTCGGCGTTGAGGTCTGCGGTGGAGGTGAAGATGCAGCTGACGATGCGATCGGCAGGCAGCTCGTTTCGCTTCATCAGCTCGGCCATCAGCTCACCCGCCGCGGCGACGATCGCCTCGACGTCATTCGAGCTGACCTTGACCGCGCCGCGCAGCGCGTAGAGCCGCTCGCCGGCGCCCATCATCGGCCTCCGCTGCTTCGCTTGCCCGTCACGGGCGGGAATCTTCCCAGAGGCGGGCGACCTCGTCCTCGCCCAGCCGCCGCGCCTCGCCCGGCCCGAGGTCGCCCAGCTCGAGTCGGCCGATTCCGACCCGCCGCAGCGCGGTCACCCGGTTGCCGATCGCCTCCGCCATCCGCTTGACCTGGCGCTTTCGGCCCTCGCGCATGACGATCTCGACCTCGCGCTCGCCCACCCGCTCGACCGCCGCCGGCGCCGCCGGCCCGTCATTCAGGCGCACGCCGCGGCGCAGGCGCTCGAGGTCGCGCTCCGCCGGCGGCCTGGCCAGGGTGGCGCGGTAGGTGCGGGGAACGCCGTAGCGCGGATGCATCAGCCGGTTGGCCAGCTCGCCGTCGTTGGAGAGCAGGATCAGGCCGGTGGCGTCGGCGTCGAGCCGCCCGACCGGGAACAGGCGCGCCGGCGAGTCCACGAGGTCCACCACCGCGCGGCGCCGGCCCGGCTCGCGGGCGGTCGAGACCACGCCGGCCGGCTTGTTGAGCGCCCACACCTCCGGCGCTTCCTCGATCACGGCGCGCCCGTCGAGGCGCACGTCGTCGGCCGCGGAGACGTCGCGGGCGGGGTCGGTCACGGTCTCGCCGGCGACCGCGACGCGGCCGGCGGCGACGAGATCCTCGGCCGCGCGCCGCGAGGCGACGCCGCAGCGCGCTAGGTATCTGGCGAGGCGCACGCGAGCGGGCGCTCAGTCGGGGACCAGCGCCGCCTGGGCCGGCTCCTCGCGAAGGTAACGGCGCAGTCCCGCGTTGACGCGGTCGCTGGCGTCGAGCACGGCTGTCGCGTCACCGGCCGAGAGGGCCCCGCCCAGCGTCCGGCGCAGCGCCGGCAGCAGGATCCGCTTCAGCCTGGCGAGGCTGCGGCTGCGAGGCTCGAGCTGGTCCAGGGCGCTCTCGGCGGCGCGCAGCTGCCGCACGCCGGCCCGCGGCGCGGCCGATCCTCGCCTGGAGCTGATCGCCCGCGCCCGGATCAGGCCCGACGTGGTGGCGATCTGGTAGTAGGCGGCGCGGTCCACCGAGGGAATCGCCTTGGCGGCCTCCGCGCGCTCGCGCGCCTCGCGCTCCGCCTCGCTGCCGCCGCCGACCTCCTCCCCCGCCTTCGCCTCGGCCCGGCGCTCGGCCGATCCCTCGGATCCCCCGCCGCAGGCACCCAGGGCGAGCGCGAGGGCCAGCAGCGCGACCGCGGACCGGTGCATGCGGCGAAGATACCGCCCGCACGCAGTAGCATCGCCGCACACGGAGGTGCCGGTGCCGATGTCGAGAGCCAAGCGCTTGGGGGGCAGGAGGCGCGTCCGGCTGCTCGCGATCGCCGCGCTCTCGGCCGCAGCGTTGCTCACGATCGTAGCCCCGGGTGCCGCCGCCGGGCAGGACCCGGCTCCGCTGACCCGGCCCGACGCCATCCAGCAGCCGCTCGACGATGGCTGCCATCGCAATCCGGCCGGCTTTCTCGACTTCACCGAGCCGGAGTGGGTGTTCGTCTACAGCCACGAGTCGTTCAATCCGGACCCGGCGAAGGCCCGCGTGGTGACCGGTCATGCCGACTTCTCCGACCTCGCCAGCGGCGACCTCCCGGAGTCCCACAACGTCTACGACTTCAACACCGACGTCACCCCCGACCCGGGCTACGGCTACCTGGTCGGCGGCGACCCGGCCGACCACACCGGAAACTTCGGCGACACCGGCGGGCTCCACGTCGAGTGGGAGAGCGGCACCCTGCCTCGCTACGCCTGGATCGACGCCGGCGACCGGGTGAAGCTGTGGGGGTCCTGGATCTGGGACTGCGGCCATTGGGAGCAGGGCTTCACCGCCGATCCCAACGACCCCTCCGGCAGCGCGATCCACGACACCGACTACTTCCTGCCCGGCACCGACCAGACCGGGACGCTGCGCGGGGAGGGCACCGAGTTCCACCCGATGCAGGCGGTTGTCGCCTTCCGCCAGACGCCCTTCCGGCCCGAGGTGGCCGAGACCGAGGCGGACGTGTTCATGTCGAGCCGGGGCACCCCCGCCTACGCCGCCGCCAAGTGCGCCCTCGAGCATCCGGCTCCGCTGCCGCCCGCCAGCTACGGCCCGGACTGGGTGGCGTGTGCGAACGACCCCGCGAACGAGCGCCAGCCGGTGAACGACCGCGACTATACGTTCTTCGTCCCCGCTCCGCCGAAGCCGTCCCCCGACGCGACGCTGCGCTATCGCGTCGAGGACGTCACCCACGGCAACGGCCCCCAGGAAGTGGTGCGGCCGCGACCGAACGGGATCCGCGTCACCGTCCCCTTCGCGGGCTTCGGCGGCGACACCGGCACGCTGTCCTACGGCAAGAGCTTCTTCGTCGGCTGGGACGGGTCCGTGCAGAGCTATCCGGCCCGGGTTCGGATCACGCTGAAGAAGCTCACCGTCCACGACTCGCTCGACGACCCCAATCCCCCCGACACCTCCCTCGGGGTGCCCCCGGGCGAATACAACCTCTACATGGACATAAACGGCGACTGGCTGTACCTCAACGACCTCGCACCCGGCCTGAACGCCGTCGACGACGGCCAGGGCTTCGATCTCAACCACGCCGTCGACCTCAACGTGCCGAACGGCAAGGGCCTCTCGCTTCTCGTCGACGGACGCGAGTGCGACCTGCCCAAGATCGCGCCCTGCCCGGTGACGTCCGAGGCCGCCGAGGACAACGACAACCCGGGCGACGGCACGGCATCCTTCGGCTCCGTCAACGCGGCCCTCGGCGACCACACCCTGACCTCCTCGGCGGGCCACTGGGACATGACCTACAACGTCAGCCTGCTGCAGCCGGGCGGCAGCCGCTGCTTCGACACGTTCCTCCCCCGTTCGCGCATCCGCCGTGCAGGCGCGCACTTCGCCGCAGACCGCTTCCTGCTCGCCGGCTCCGCCAGCGATCGCCGCTGCAGCGGCTCCGGCAAGGCACCGCGACGGGTGCGCGTCTCGGTGGCACGCCTGGTGCCGCCGCTCCCCGGGACCCCCAACCGCCACCACGAGCACGACCGCTGCCGGTTCCTGCAGCGCAGCGGGAGCTTCTCGGAGGCGCGGTCCTGCCAGCGGATCGGGTTCCTCACCGCCCACGGCACCTCCAGCTGGAGCTTCGTTCACCGCGCCAGCGTCACCGCCGGCGACTATCTGGTGCGCACGCGCGCGGTCGACCGGGCGGGCAACGTCGAGTACGCCAACCTTCGCCGCAACCGCCTCGTCCTGACGGTTCGCTGACGCCGCAGGCTCGTGCGCGGCGGTGCCGGGCTACTCGGTGCGCTGCTCGCCCGCCTTCAGCAGGCGCTCGCGCAGCTCCCCCTCCTCGCCGGGAGCGGGATCGAAGCGCGCCGGGTCGGGCAGGTCGTCGAGGCCGCCTAGCCCGAACAGCCGCTCGAACAGGGGCGTCGTGCGGTAGATCACCGCGCCGAAGCGCGACCGTCCCGACTCCTCGATCAGGCCGCGCTCGGCGAGGGTTGCGACCGCCGACTCCGAGGCGACGCCGCGGATCCGCGCTATCTCCGGGCGCGAGACGGGCTGCAGGTAGGCGACGATCGCGAGCGTCTCGGCCTGCGCCTGGGTGAGCGCCGGCGTGCGCGGCTTCGACAGCAGCCTGCGGGCGGGGCCCTCGGTGTCGGGGTGCGTTGCCAGCGTCCAGCCCCCGCCCAGCTCGCGCAGCTCGATGCCGCGCTCGCCCAGCGCCGCGCCGAGCATGTCCAGGGCACCGCTCACCTGCGCCTCGGAGACGTCGCACGACTCCGCCAGGTCGGCGGTCGACACGGGCTCCGCGGACAGGAAGAGCAGCGCCTCGATCACCGCGTCCAGCCTCATCGGGCCACCTTCCCGCGACTACCGGCGCCCGGCTTCGACACCCGGCTCCCCGAGCCCGGCTTCGTCACCCGGATCGGTCCGAAAGTCTTTCGCTGCTCCCATGTTGCCTCGCCCTTTCTGTGCATCTCCAGCAGCGCGAACAGCGTCACCGCCTGCGTCAGGCGATCCTCGCCGGAGAACACCTCGTCGAAGTCGAAGCTGTCGCGCCCCGCGAGCGTCTCGCGAAGCACGCGCAGGCGCCGCTCGAGCGAGACGGTGGGACGGATGTGGCTGGTGTCCGGGGCGGGCGGCGTCTGCAGCATGTCGCCGATTGCGGCGGCGAGCCGGTCGGGCTCGTACGCCTGCCGCGCCGCCTCAATCGACACGCGTCGCAGCGGCGCCGGCAGCGGGGCGGCGCGATAGAGGTATCCGCGCTCGCGCTCGAAGCGCTCGACCAGCTCCTCCGCCGCCGAGCGGTAGCGGCGGTACTCGAGCATCCGCGCAACCAGCTCGTCGACCGCCTCGTCCGGGGCCATCTCGGGCAGCTCGTCGTCGTCGCGGGCCAGCATCAGCCGCGACTTCAGCTCCATCAGCGACGCGATCAGGACCAGGAACTCGGTGGCGGTCTCGAGGTCGAGATCGCCGGCGCGCTCGAGGTGGTCGAGGTAGGCGAGCACGATCTCGCCGAGGTCCACCTCCAGCAGGTCCACCTCCTCGCGCAGCACGACCGCCATCAGCAGGTCGAATGGCCCGGCGAAGACCTCGAGGTCCAAATCGAGCTGGGCGGCGCTCATCGCCGCCTACGGTAGCGACGCCTGCGGCTGCCCCGCCCTGACCGCGTAGAGCCGCCACTCCCCCGGGACGCCCTTGAGCTCCGCGCTGCCGCGATCCTCGAACTCGATCCCGGAGCCCGCGACGAGATCCTTCACGGTCCCCGAGGTGAGCACCTCCCCGGCGCCGGCGAGTGCGGCCACCCGCGCCCCGATATGGACCGCCACGCCGCCGACATCCCCGTTTCGCAGCTCGCACTCGCCGCAATGAAGGCCCGCGCGCACGTCGATCTCCAGCGCATCGACCTCGCCGACGATGCCCTCCGCGCAGCCGATCGCCCGGGCGGGCCCGTCGAAGGTGGCGAGGCACCCGTCGCCCGTGGTCTTCACCAGGCGACCCTGGTTGTGCTCGACCAGCCTGCGCACGAGAGCGTCGTGGCGGTCGAGCAGCTCCCGCCAGCGCGCATCCCCGAGCCGGGACGCGTGGGCGGTGGAGTCGACGATGTCGGTGAACAGCACGGTCGCCAGCGCCCGCTGGGGTGCCGGCGCGCGCCGGGTCCCGGTCACGAACTCCTCGACCTCGCCGATGATCTCGTCGCCGCGCTCGTTGTAGATCAGGTGATCTTCGCCGGCGATCTCCTTGAAGCGGGCCCCCGGAATGCGCTCGGCGAGATCGCGCCCGAGGCCGAGGGGAACGACGCGGTCGCCGGTGCGGTGGAGGACGAGCGTCGGGGCGCTGATCGACGAGAGCACCGGCCGGGCGTCGATCTCCCGGTACATCTCCATCAACGCCTGCGCCCCTCGCGGGCTGGTGCCGGTGCGAAGGAGGTGCGACCACCAGCGCTCCGACTCGGGGTCCCCCACCATGCTCGGAGCGAACACGTCGAGCGCGACCGGCCCTCCCCAATCCCGCTCGAGCAGCTCGCCCCAGGCGTCGATGAACTCGGCGGGGAGTCCGTGGGGATTGTCGGGACCCCGCAGGACGCGGGCGTAGGATCCCCACAGGACCAGGTGGGAGCAGCGCTCCGGGTGGGTCGCCGCGAACATCACCGCCATCGCGCCGCCCTCCGAGACGCCGAACACGGCGGCTCGCTCCGATCCCGCAGCATCCAGCACCGCGTTCATGTCGTCCACCATCTCCTCCAGGGTGGGCGGGCGCCCGACGCGATCCGAGAGGCCCTGCTCGCGCTTGTCGAACAGGATCACGCGAGCGAAGGAGGCGACGTGGCGCAGCCCTCGTGCGACCATCGGGTGCTCCCACAGCACCTCGGCGTGGGAGACGAATCCGGGGGCGCCGATCACGTCGATCGGCCCTTCGCCGAACACCTGGTAGGCGATGTGCAGGTCGCCGCTGCGGGCGTAGCGGATGTCGGGGATGGACGTCAGCTCGGGGCGATTCTAAGTGGGAGCGCCACTCGCTAGGTGGGACCGACGCCCATCGCCCTGCGCACCTCGGCCAGCGTCTCGGTGGCGATCGCACGAGCCTTTTCGGCGCCGGCCGCCAGCGCCTCCTCAAGCCCGGCCTGGTCGGGCCGCAGCTCCTCGTAGCGGGCCTGCACCGGGGCCAGGTACTCCACCACCGCGTCGGCCACCGCCCCCTTGAAGTCGCCGTAGCCGGAGCCGTCGAACTCGCGCTCCACCTCGGCCGGATCGACCCCCCGCACCGCGGCGAGGATCTCGATCAGGTTGGCGATCCCCGCCTTGTCTGGGCCGCGGCGCACCTCGGTCCCGGAGTCGGTGACGGCGCTGCGGACCTTGCGCGCCAAGACCTCGGGGGGGTCGAGCACCAGGACCGTGCCCTGCTCCGTGCCGCCGGTGGTGGTCATCTTCGACTCCGGCGTCTGCAGATCCATGATCCGGGCGCCGACCTCGGGGATGCGGTGCTCGGGGACCACCAGGATCTCGCCGAAGCGCTCGTTGAACCGGCGCGCGATCTCCCGCATCAGCTCGACGTGCTGGCGCTGGTCCTCGCCGACCGGGACCTCGTGGGCCTTGTAGGCGAGCACGTCGGCGGCCTGAAGGACCGGGTACATGAACAGCCCCGCCGAGACCAGCTCGCGCTGCTTCGCCGACTTCTCCTTGAACTGGGTCATCCGGTTGAGGTCGCCGTGCGCGGTCACGGCGGAGATCAGCCAGGACAGCTCGGTGTGCTCGCGCACGTCGGACTGGCGGAAGAGGATGCAGCGGTCGGGGTCGAGCCCGGCGGCGAGCAGGATCGCCGTCGTGTCGTAGAGCCGCTCCCGCAGCTCGGCCGGCTCGTAGGCGACCGTGATCGCATGCAAGTCGACGATGCAGTAGATCGCCTCGCCGCGGTCCTGGCCCTCGACGTACTGCCGGATCGCCCCGATGTAGTTGCCGAGGTGCTTTCGCCCGGTCGGCTGGATCCCGGAGAAGATGCGCATCCGGCGCGGACTATAGGGAGACCCACGCGCCCCTCCGGTGCCCCGTCGAGCCCGGCAGCGCCGCACCCGACCCGGCCGGCAGCGGCGAGTGTGGGAGCCAACCGCCGATCCCCCGGTCAACGCCCCACTCGACGAACGCCGGGCAACGAGTGTGGTGTTGGCGTCGAATAGCGACGCTAATCCCGCACTGGACGATCGACGCCGCTCGAGTGGGGTGCTGCCCGGGCGGCAGCGGGACTCTCGGCACGATCCCGACCGCAGGAAGTCCCTCCCCCTTTACCCAGCCAGCTTTTTCGGGGGGGGACCCAGCCAGCTTTTCGGGGGGAAGCCAGCCGGCTTTTCCGGGGCGACCCAGCCGGCTTTTTCCGGGTGGTCGCCTGCCTCGCGGGGCGCTTTCCGCGCGGGAAAGCCCTACGCCGCCTCCCCCGCCGGCGCCGTCGCCGGGATCGCCTCGCGGGCGTCCTCGCAGCCGGCGCCCTGGCCGCAGTCGCCGGCCGTCGCGGCGCGGGAGACGACGTGGACGACGCGGCGGCGTGGGTCGACGATCCCGACCGCCGAGACCACGCCGCCGACGATCAGCAGGCCCCCAGCGAGGCCGACCCCGAGGTGAAAGGCGGCGACCGAGGCGTCATTGACGCCGGATTCGACGCGGCGAGCCGCGGCTGGCGCCAGTCCCCCGGTCTTCGCCGCCCCCAGGGGCTTGGAGCGGGCGGAGTCGATCGCGGAGTTCGCCGGCGGACCGAGGCGCGCGCCGGCGAACTGGTCGTCGAGGGCGGCGTCGAACCGCGCCGAGATCACCGCTCCGAGGACGGCTATCGCGAGCAGCCCGGCGACGCGCGAGATCCCGTTGTTGACCCCCGAGGCGATGCCGACGTGCCGCTCCTCGACGGAGTCGAGCACGGTGGCGGTGAGCGGCGCCACCATCCCGGCGAGGCCGAGGCCGAAGATCACGACCGCCGGGAACACGTCGCGAAGGTAGGCGGCGTCGGCGTCAACCCTGAGCATCAACAGCAGGCCGACCCCGGCGACCAGCGGCCCGAAGGTCATCGGGATCCTGGGGCCGGTCCCCGAGGCGAACCTGCCGAATCGCGGCGATAGCACGAACAGGATCACCGACACCGGCGTGGTCGCCAGGCCGGCCTCGAGCGGCGAGTAGCCGGCGGTCTGCTGCAGGAACAGGCCGATGAAGAAGAACCCGCCCATCAGTCCGCCGTAGGCGAACAGCGTCGTGACGTTGGCGACGGCGAAGTTGCGGACACGAAAGAGGCTGAGGTCGAGCATCGGGTGGGCAGTGCGGGCCTCCCAGATGACGAACAGGACCAGGGAGGCGAGGCCGGCCAGCAGCGGGACCAGCACGATCGGATCCGACCACCCGTAGGTCGGCTGCTCGATCAGGGCGAACACCGGCCCGCCGAAACCGGCCGCCGACAGCGCGATCCCCACCCAGTCGATCCCGGGGACCGCCTCGGGGTCGCTGCTCTCCTCGACGGCATGCAGCGTCAGCATCACGGTGGCGACGACCAGGGGGATGTTGACCCAGAAGATCGCCCGCCACGAAAGCGCTCCGATCAGGGCTCCTCCGCCGGCCGGGCCGAGCACCGTGGCGATCCCGGTCCACGCCGTCCAGGTCCCGACGGCCGCGCCGCGGCGCTCGCCGTCGAAGGTCGCCGCCACGATCGCCAGCGACCCGGGCACGAGCAGCGCGCCGGCCATCCCCTGGAGCGCCCGGGCGGCGACCAGCATCTCGTCCGAGGGGGCAAGCGCGCAGAGCGCCGAGGTGGCGCCGAAGCCGACCAGGCCGGCCACGAACATCCGCCGCCGGCCGAACTGGTCGCCGAGCGAGCCTCCGACCAGGAGAAGCGAGACCAACGCGAGGAGGTAGGCCTCCACGACCCACTGCTGTCCGGCGAGACCGGCGTGCAGTCCCTCGCTGATCGCCGGGAGCGCCACGTTCACCACCGTGGCGTCCAGGAACACCACCGTCGAGCCGAGGATCGTGGCGACGAGGGTGAGCCGCTGTCGGCGGGATCTGTCCACGGGCGACGTCAGGCCAGCTTACGACGCGCCGCCGCCCCCGCTCGCGCCGCCGACGATCGGCTCGATGTCACGCAGCTGATGCGCCGGCGTGAAGAAGTTGCGGTAAGCGAGCGTGACCGCGATCAGCGCCGCCAGCGCCACCGAGCCCAGCAGGGTGTAGAGGAGGATGAGCTGAAGGCGGACGGCGTCGGTGGGGTTGGCGCCGGCGAGCAGCATCCCGACCATCGTCCCGGGGAAGAAGACCAGCCCGGTCGTCTTGGTCGAGTCCACCAGGGTGATCATTCCCGACCGCAGGCTGCGGCGGACCGTCGGCGCCGCAGCCTGCGCCGCGGTCGCCCCCAGCGCCAGGGTGGCCTCGATCTGGCGGGCCGAGTCCTTCATCTCGTCGCCGAGCCTGTTGAGCGCCACGGCGGCGGCGGTCATCGAGTTGCCGACGACCATCCCCCCGACCGGGACTAGGTAGCGCGGCTGGGCGGCGAAGATGCCGAGCCCGACGACGAGCCCGAGCGTTGCCGCGCCGGCGACCCCGAGCGCGATCAGCAGCGGCACGAAGGCGCCCGGGACGCGCTTGGCCCGGCTGCGCGCCGTCACCGCCCCGAACAGCACCATTGTTGCGATCAGCGCGATCACGAAGGCGAGGTTGTCCTGCTCGAAGATCACCTTGATCACGTAGCCGATCGCGCTCAGCTGGATGAAGGAGCGCACGACCGCGACGGCGATGTCCTCCTCCAGGCCGGCCCGCTGCCAGAACGACACCGCGATCGCGATCGCGACGAGCGCGAGCGAGGCCGCCACCTCGCCGAGGCTGACGCTTATCCCCACCCCGCTGGCTGCCGCCACGATCATGCCGGCAGCAGCTCCGCGACCGGGCCGGCCCGCGTCACCCGCCCCCGGTCGAGACGCACGACCCAGCGCGACATCCGCCGCGCCTGGTCGAGGTCGTGGGTGACGAGCACGAGCGAGATCTCCAGCTCGGCGCGCAGGTCCTCCAGCGTCCGCTCGATTGCCGTCCTGGCGGCCTCGTCGAGCGCCGACGTGGGCTCGTCGAGCAGAAGCACCTTCGGCTCGAGGGCCAGCGCCCGCGCCAGCATCACGCGCTGCTGCTCGCCCACCGACAGCTGCCCCGTGTCCCGCGACTCGAACGAGCGGTCGAGCTCGGCGAGGGCGAGGGCGCGCCCGACGTCGGCCTCGCGGCCGGCGAGGCGCGCCCCGAAGCTGACGTTGTCGGCGACCGTGCCCTCCAGCAGGGCCGGCAGCTGCGGCACGAGGCAGACCTCACGCCGCAGCCCGAGGACGTCGTGCTCGTGCAGGTCGTCGCCGCGGTAGCGGACGCTCCCGGAGTCCGGCTCCGCGAGCCGGTTGAGCAGCCGCAGCAGCGTCGACTTGCCGCTGCCCGACGGCCCCGCGACGCAGCTGGCGCCCGCCGGAAGTCTCGCGGTGACGGAGTCGAGCACGAGGCGATCGCCGCGCCTGAGGCTGACCGAATCGAGCTCGAACAGTGGGGGCGAGCCATCGGGGAGCGCCATCACCCTGACTCTAGTGGCGGGAGGACCGCCGCAAGATCCCTGGCGGAAGGCCGAGCGACGTTCCACGGCGGGCGGGCGCGGGTAACCTCATCTGCGTATGGCGAGGGCCATTTGGAGCGGCGCAATCAGCTTCGGACTGCTGAACGTGCCGGTGAAGCTGTACAGCGCCGTCTCGAAGAAGGCGGTGCGCTTCCGCGAGCTGCGCGCGTCCGACGGCGCCCGCGTCCGTCACAAGCGGGTGGCGGAGTCCGATGGCGAGGAGGTCGCCTACGAGGAGATCGTCAAGGGCTACGAGATCTCGCCGGAGCGCTACGTCGTGCTCAGCCGCGACGAGCTCGCCGAGCTGGACCCGAAGAAGACCCGCGCGATCGAGATCCAGGACTTCGTCGACCTCGACCAGATCGACCCGATCTATTTCGAGCACCCCTACTACCTGGCGCCGGACAAGGGCGCCGAGAAGGCCTATGACCTCCTCGTGCGGGCGATGCGCGACGAGGGCAAGGTGGCGATCGCCCGCTTCGTGCTGCGAAACAAAGAGCACCTGGCGGCGATCCGGCCGATGGGCGACGTGCTCACCCTGACGACGATGCGCTTCGCCGACGAGGTCGTCGCCCCCGACGAGATCGAGGAGCTGGGCGCCGCCGACGGCGACAAGCCCGCGAAGCGCGAGCTGGACATGGCCAAGCGCCTCGTCGACTCGCTGGTCTCGGGCTTCGAGCCGGGCAAGTACCGCGACGAGTACCGCGAGGAGCTGCTCGACCTGATCGAGCGCAAGGCCGAGGGCAAGGAGGTCGTCGCCCAGCCGGAGTCCGACGTCGAGCCGACGGCGGCGCCGGACCTGATGGCCGCGCTCGAGGAGAGCCTGGCGGCCGTGCGCGGAGAGGACCTGGGCGGAGACTCGAAGCCCAAGCGGCAGGCGAAGAGGCGCTCGAAGCCAAAGCCGGCCGCCAAGCGCAAGGCGTCGAAGACCGGGTCCAAGGCCAAGTCTGCCAAGTGACCGAGAAGTCGAGGTGGACGGCCGCAACCTGCGGCTGACCAACCTCGACAAGCCGCTGTACCCCTCGACCGGGTTCACCAAGGGCGAGGTGATCGACTACTACGCCCGCGTCGCCGCGGTGATGGTCCCCCACCTGGCGGGGCGGGCGCTGACCCTGAGGCGGTTCCCCGAGGGGGTGGACGCCGGAAGCTTCTTCGAGAAGCGCTGCCCCGAGCACCGGCCCGACTGGGTACATACCGCCCCGGTGTGGGTGGATCGGCGTGCCGGCGAGATCGACTTCTGCGTCTGCGACGACCGCCCCACCCTGGTCTGGCTCGCCCAGCTGGCGGCGCTGGAGCTGCACCCCTCGCTCTCGCTCGCCAAGCGACCCGAGCGCCCCACCGTGCTCGCCTTCGACCTCGACCCGGGCGCGCCCGCCGACGTGGTCGACTGCGCCCGCGTGGCGCTGCGCCTGCGGGAACTGCTCGGAGACCTCGACATCGAGTGCTTTGCGAAGACCTCGGGCTCGAAGGGGATGCAGGTCTACGCTCCGCTGAACTCGGCCATCGACTACGAGACGACGAAGCCGTACGCGCAGGCGATCGCGCGGCTGCTCGAGAAGCAGACCCCCGAGGCCGTCGTCTCGCGGATGGCGAAGGAGCTCCGGCGCGGCAAGGTGTTCGTCGACTGGAGCCAGAACCACATAAAGAAGACGACGATCGCCGTCTATTCGCTGCGCGCACGCGAACGCCCGACCGCCTCCACCCCGGTCTCCTGGGACGAGGTCGCCGAGGCCGCCGAGCGCGGCAACCCGGCGCTGCTGAGCTTCGAGGCGGGCGAGGTGATCGAGCGCGTGGAGGACCGGGGCGACCTCTTCGCGCCCGTGATCGAGCACAAGCAGCGCCTGCCGGGGATCGAGGCGCTGGGGGCCGGCGCGCCTGATTGAGGCGCCCGCAAAGCGGGCATTCAGGGTAGGCCCATGGCACGGCTGAGGCGGGTCGACCCGTCGCTGAAGGGAATCGGTCGTCGCGGTCGCGGTCGCGGCTTCGAGTACCTGCGCGCCGACGGCAGCCGCGTCGCGGACGCCGAGACGCTCGAGCGCATCCGCGGCCTGGCGATCCCGCCGGCCTGGAAGGACGTCTGGATCTGCCCGGAGGCGACCGGCCACATCCAGGCGACCGGAGTGGACGATGCCGGCAGGCGCCAGTACCTCTACCACGAGCGCTGGCGTGAGCGGCGCGATCAGCAGAAGCACGACCTCGCACTCGAGCTCGGCCGCAGGCTGCCCCGCGTCCGCCGCCGCGTCGCCCGCGACCTCGGCGGCGGCGAGCCCACGCGCGAGAGCGTGCTTGCCTGTGCGGTGCGGCTGCTCGACCGCGGCTTCTTTCGGATCGGTGGCGAGGAGTACGCGACGCAGAACGACACCTACGGCCTCGCCACGCTCCAGAAGCGGCACGCGCGCCTGAACGGGCGCGTGATCACCTTCGACTACGAGGCGAAGGGCGGGCAGCGGCGGATCCAGGAGATCGCCGACCCCGAGGCGCGCGCCCTGATCGCGGTCCTCAAGCGGCGCCGTGGCGGCTCGCAGGAGCTGCTCGCCTACAGGGAGGGCGGGCGCTGGGCGGACCTGCGCTCGGACGACGTCAACGCATACATCAAGGCGATCGCCGGAGACGAGTTCTCGGCCAAGGACTTCCGCACCTGGAACGCAACCGTCCTGGCCGCCGTCGAGATCGCGGCGGCCCCGGAGGCGAGCTCCAGGACGGCCCGGCGGCGGGTGATCTCGGAGGCGGTCGCGGCGGTTGCGGAGCGGCTCGGCAATACGCCGGCCGTCTGCCGCAGCGCCTACGTCGACCCCCGCCTGTTCGATCGCTACCTGTCGGGGGCGACGATCCATGCGGCGCTTCCGCGCCGCAGCGCCGCGCCCCTGGGCCCGCGCACCCGCCGGCGGATCGAGCGGGCCGTGATCGACCTGCTCAGCTGAGCGGTCAGGCGTCCAGCTCGCCCGCGACTGGCCGCGGCGATGCGGGCCACTAGCGGCTGTCGCTGAGGCTGACGACCAGGTACTCCTCGGCGCCGCCGTCGGGCGCCGGGGCGATCTCGACGTTGTTGGAGACGCGCTCGATCACGCTGCCGACCTGCGGAAGCTGGGCGCGATCGAGCATCTGGCGCGCGGCGCCCGCGCCGAGCGGGCCGAGGCGCAGCTCCAGCCCGCCGTCGCGCTCGGCGATCGCGAATCGCAGCGGGCCGCCCAGCGGCGCTCCGGCGGAGAGGGCGTCGGCGAGGATCTGGACGTCGGAGATCCGGTCGACGCTGAAGTCGGCTCGCGCCGCAAGAAGCGTGATCACCCGGGCGATCGCCGTGCCCGCGCCCGGACCGTGCACCTCGAGCGTGGTGCCGTCGACCTCCCCGCGCCGGGCGACCGGCGCGGCGGCCTCGCGCTCTGCGTCCAGCCCGAAAACGATCCGCACGGTCGTCCCGCGGCCGGCGCCCCCGTTGATCTCGAACTGGTCGGAGAGGGCGACGATCAGGGGCAGGCCGAGGCGCAGGCTGGCGTCGTCATGGTCGAGCGGGCTGGGCTTTATCCCGCTCCCCTCGTCGCGGACCTCGACGGCCAGCTCGTCGGCGGTCGCGGTCGCCGCCACCTCCATCGGGCCGCCGTCCTCCTCGTAGGCGTGCACGGCGACGTTCATGCACGCCTCCGTGACGGCGGCCTTGATGTCGCCGATCCGGTCCGGATCGGCGCCCGCGGCCTCGGCGAGGCCGGCGACGGCCTGGCGGACGATCGCGACGTTCTCGGGCCGCGCCGAGAGCTCGAGGGTGAGGTCGGCGGCCTCCGGATCGCTCATTCGCCACCCTCGGAGCGCGCCGCCGCGATCGCCTCGTCGCGATCGGAGATCACGGGCAGCTCCTCGATCAGCCCCGTCACCTCCAGCACCCTGCGAACGGCAGGCTGTCCCTCGCCGGCCATCGTCACCGCGAACCCGGTCCCGGCCTCCATCGCGCGGCGGCGAGCCTCGAGCAGCACCTTGATCACCGAGGAGTCGATGAAGCTCGCCGGGCTGAGGTCGATCACGATCGCCAGCCTGCTTTCGAGCGCCGCGTCGAGGCGCTCGCGCAGCGCCGGAGCCGTGTTGAGGTCGTGCTCGCCGTGCACTTCGACGACGATCGCGGCGGAATCGACCCTCACCTCGTCTATGCGGCCGGGCCCCACGGCCTCAGCGTACCCGACCGCCCGCGCGCCGAAACGGCGCGTCCTCCGCGCTCATCGCGCCAACTCCCCGGCGCTGCGCCTCAGCTCCGAAAGCGTGCGCCGCAGGATGCGCGAGACCTGCATCTGGGAGACGCCAATCCGGGTTGCGATCTCCGACTGGGTGAGGTCCTCGACGAAGCGCAGGTGCAGCACGGCGCGCTCCCTCTCGGACATGCCGTCGAGCGCATCGCCGATCGAGGCCCCGTACTCGACCAGATCGAAGCCGGGATCCTCCATGCCAAGCGTGTCGCTCAGGCTCAGGCCCTCGTCGGAGCCCTCGTCCGCCTCCAGCGAGATGGCGGCGTAGGCCTGCACCGCCTCCATCGCCTCGAGCGCCTCCTCGACGTCGAGTCCGAGCCCCTGGGCGACCTCAGCGACCGACGGTGAGCGCCCCAGCTTGTTGGCCAGCTGCTCCACGGTGCGATTGAGCTTCGCCCCGCGCTCCTGCAGGTCGCGCGGCATCCGCACCGACCATCCGCGGTCGCGGAAATGGCGCTTCAGCTCGCCGACGACCGTCGGCACCGCGTACGTGGACAACGTCGCGCCGTGGTCGGGGTCGAAGCGGTCGACGGCCTTGACCAGCGCCAGGCTGGCCACCTGGGCGAGGTCGTCGAACGACTCGGAGCTGTGCCGGTAGCGGGCCGCCAGGCGCCGCGCCAGCGGCAGGTAGCGCCGCACCAGCTCGTCGCGCGCGGCCCGGTCCCCGGCACGGCAGCGCCGAACGAGACCGGCCTCCGTTTCCCGTTCCACGGCGCGGCCCACGGGGCCCAGCCTAGCGGGGCGTCGAGGCCGCGGGCGGCACCCGGGGGATGGGGATCCGGGCAACCCCGAGGTGGCGCCTTGGAACGGAAAGAGGGGACCGCCGAAGCGGCCCCCTCTGACCCTGTGCCTGTGGGGGGCAGGGAGGATCGGGTCATGTGGCGTCGCGCGACTATTGCCGGCGGCGCCGTTGGTCAGATACCCGTGACCGAAGCGGCTAAACCCGCCCTTGTCCGCAATTTGCGGTCGAACGCGAGCGGACGCGGATCCCTACGGCTTGCGCAGCACCGCGCCCTGCGAGGTCTCCTGCTCGGCGGGGGTGAGCGCCGGCGATGCCCCCGGACGCGGCGTCCGCCGCAGCGTCACGCGGCTGACCAGGCTGCCGTCCAGCCGGCGGTAGGTGCCGCCGAGGTCGAGCGCCTTCTGCCTGTGCTCGGGAAGGTTGACCAGCACGAAGCCACGGGCGAAGTTCCGCCGCAGCACTCCCTTCCACATGTGGCGGCCGCCCCGCGGGGCGCCCAGGTCGGTGGCCCAGGCGGACGACCAGTTGTTGCCGTTGCCGCTGCGCGGCGGATCGGCCTGGAAGTCGGAGATGATCGCGTCCTGGCGCGCCTTGACCAGGTAGTAGGCGGCGATCTCGTGCTCGCGGCGGGCCTTCTCGATCGCCAGGCTGGGCGCCCTGCCCCAGGCGTCGGGGGCCCAGAGCTCGGGGGCCAGCAGGGCCGAGCGCCCGTGCGCGTGCAGCCAGGCGACGAATGCGAGCAGGCGCCTGTAGCTGAAGCGCCTGCGCGCCGAGCCGCCGGTCAGCCCCGGGTCGTCGTATCCGCGCTCGATCACGACCATGTTCGCGGCGCCGAGCTGGCGGCGGACCGAGCGGTCGCGGCGGCTCATCCACCAGAGCGAGTTGTGGACCAGCTGCTTGCGCGGCAGGGCGTGGCGGATCTGCGCCATGAATCCGGCCATGTACCGCCGCCACCTCGCCAGAGTCATCTTGCGGTGAGTGCGCGGGTCCCACGGCCGCACCCGCTGGCCGCTGCCGTTCGAGGTGCGGATCTCCATGTTCACGTCGTCGAGGTAGACGCCGCCGTAGCCCCGGCTGGCCACGTGCCGCAGGCGGCGGATGAACCAGGCCCGAAAACCGCGGTTGCCGAAGTCGGCGGCGTACTGGGGGCAGCCGGGCGCGGAGTCGCCGCAGCCCCAGGGGATGTACAGCGGCGGCCCGTTGCGACGTGACCGCAGGACCCAGGCCGGATGTCTGTGGATCATCCACTTGCTGGCCTCGCCCGCCCGGCGATCGCGGTAGATCGCGGACACGTCCTTGTAGACCCAGCTCGGTGGCGCCCAGTGGATCGCGCTGGCCGAGCCGTTGCTCTTGTCGAACCATGGGGTGTAGCCCTTCATCCGCCAGTAGTGGCGCCGCATCCACCGGTGCTCCGCCGAGCTGGAGCAGTGGGCGCAGGTGTAAGAGTCGAAGCCCGAGTTGGCGTCGCGCACGAACTTGACACGGTTCGCCGCGCCGGCCGGGGAGGCCAGGACCGACGCCTGGCCAGCCGCAAGCACAGCCAGGGCGAGCGCGGCGACGAGCGCCGCGCTCGCCCGAGATCTGGTTCCGGACGTTCGCATCGAGAAATGCCTCCCACGGCAGGGCGGAACGCGGCAAGCTAGCGAGATTCCCGGACGGTTGCGCCGCCCGCGGTTAGCGGTCGGCCGGCTGGCGGACCAGCGGCCGGCGGGTGGCGCCGACCTCGTCGAGACGCCTCACGGGGGTCGTGAAGGGGGCGTTGCGCAGGATCTCGGGATCGCGCTCGGCCTCGGCGAGGATCTCCTCGAGCGCGTCGGCGAAGCCGTCGAGGCTCTCCTTCGTCTCGGTCTCGGTGGGCTCCACCATCAGCGCCTCGTCCACCAGCAGCGGGAAGTAGACCGTCGGCGGGTGGACGCCGAAGTCGAGCAGGCGCTTGGCGATGTCGAAGGTCTTCACCTTCAGCTCGCGCTTCGCCGGCGCGCCGGAGAGCACGAACTCGTGCATGCAGCGACGGTCGAACGCGACCGGCAGGTAGCGGCCGGCGCGCCCCTCGCCCAGCCGCGCCAGCAGGTAGTTGGCATTGAGCACGGCGGTCTCCGAGGCGTCGGCGAGGCCGTCCCCGCCGAGGCTGAGGATGTAGGCGTAGGAGCGCACGAAGACGCCGAAATTGCCCTGGAAGCCGCGCAGCCTGCCGATCGACTTCGGCCGCTCGTAGTCGAGGTCGAAGCCCGGCTCGGCGCCGTTGGAGCCGTCTGCTCGGATCACCTGGGGGCGCGGCAGGTACGGCTCGATCCGGTCGGACACCGCGATCGGGCCGCCGCCCGGCCCGCCGCCGCCGTGCGGCTGGGAGAACGACTTGTGCAGGTTGACGTGGACGATGTCGAAGCCCATGTCCCCCGGTCGCGAGTGGCCCATGATCGCGTTCAGGTTGGCGCCGTCGTAGTACAGCGTCCCGCCGACCGCGTGCACGACCTCGGCGATCTCGGCGATGTTCTCGTCGAAGAGCCCGAGCGTGTTGGGGTTGGTCAGCATCAGGCAGGCGACGTCGCCGTCGGCCTTGGCACGCAGGTCGTCGACGTCGACGCCCCCGCGGGGGTTGGTCGCCACCTTGACCACCTCGTAGCCGGCCATCGTCACCGACGCCGGGTTGGTGCCGTGGGCGGTGTCGGGGGTCAGCACCTTGGAGCGGTCCTCGCCGCGGTCGGCGTGGTAGGCGCGCGTGAGCAGCAAACCGGCGAGCTCGCCGTGGGACCCGGCCGAGGGCTGCAGGCTGACGTGGGGCAGGCCGCAGATCTCCGCGAGCGCCTCCTGCAACAGCCACATCAGCTCCAGCGCGCCCTGGGCCCGCCGCGGGTCCTGGGCCGGGTGCAGGCGGGCGTGCCCGGAGAGGGCTGCGACGCGTTCGTTCAGCCTCGGGTTGTGCTTCATCGTGCACGACCCCAGCGGGTAGAAGCCGCTGTCGAGGTCGAAGTTGCGCCGCGAGATCCGGTTGTAGTGGCGGACGATCTCGGGCTCGGAGACCTCGGGCAGCTGGGCGGGGCGCTCGCGCAGCATGTGCTCCGGGATCAGCTCGTCGAGCGGCGTCTCGGGCACGTCCGCGGACGGCAGCGCCGCCGCCCGGCGTCCCGGGCGCGAGCGCTCGAAGATCGTCACGGCGCGGTCGCGCTGCATCGGCGTCTCGGCGCCGCGGCTGGGATCGCCGCTCATTCGCGCCTCCCGGCCGCGGCCGCGGTGTCCTGCGCCCGCACCGCGGCGACGGCGCCGCCGAGCACGTCCGCCAGGCGGTCGATGTCGGCGCGCGTGCGACGCTCGGTGATCGCGACCAGCAGGCCGTCCTCGAACTCGGGGTATTCGCGGCCGAGCGGAAAGCCGGCGGCGATCCCGTCGGCGGCGCAGCGCTCGAGCACCGCGCCGACCGGCGCATCGAGGCGCAGGGCGAACTCCCGCGCCACCGGCGCGTCGTGCAGCAGCTCGACGCCGTCGAGCGCGGCAAGGCGCTCGCGCGCGTAGGCGGCGCGGCGCACCATCAGCTCGCCCAGCTCGACGAATCCGCGCTTGCCGAGCCAGGCGAGGTGGATGATCGCGCCGAGCGCGTTGAGCGCCTGCGATGTGCAGATGTTGTGGGTCGCCTTCTCGCGGCGGATGTGCTGCTCGCGGGTCTGCAGGGTGAGCACGAAGCCGCGCCTGCCGTCGACGTCGGTGGTCTCGCCCGCGATCCGCCCGGGCATCCGCCGCAGGTGCTCCTCGGTGGCGCAGAAGAACCCGAATGACGGCCCGCCGAAGTCGAGCCGGTTGCCGAGCGGCTGGCCCTCCCCCAAGGCGATGTCGGCGCCGCACTCGCCAGGCGGGCGCAGCACGCCGAGCGTCATCGGGTCGACCGCCACCACGACCAGGGCGCCGACTCCCTTCGCCGCCTCGGCAAGGGCCGCCACGTCCTCCACGGCACCGACGAAATTGGGGTTCTGAAGGAACACCGCCGCCGTGTCGGAGTCCACCGCCTCGGCGAGCGCCGCCGCATCGGTGACCCCGCCCTCGAGCCCGACCTCGGCGATCTCGGCGTCGTAGCCGGCGGCGTAGGTGGCGAGCGTCTCGCGGCTGTGGGGATGCAGGCCGCGCGAGGTGACGAAGCGCCTGCGCCCGGTGGCCGCGATCGCCAGGTAGCCGGCGGAGGCGACCGAGGACGGCCCCTCGTAGAGCGAGGCGTTGGAGACCGGGAGGCCGGTCAGCTCCGACATCGCCGTCTGGAACTCGAACATCGCCTGCAGGCCGCCCTGCGAGATCTCCGGCTGGTAGGGGGTGTAGGGGGTGAGGAACTCCGAGCGCTGGGTGATTGCGTCGACGATTGCCGGCACGTGGTGGTCGTACATCCCGGCGCCGATGAAGCACGTCTGCGAGTCGGCGTCGGCGTTTCGCGACGCCAGCGCCCGCATGCGGCCCTCGACCTCCGCCTCGGGCAGGCCGTCGGGCAGCTCGAGAGGACGCCCCAGCCGCACCGGGTCGGGGATCTCGGCGAACAGCTCGGCGACCGAGGCGGCGCCGATCGCCGCCAGCATCTCGCGGCGGTCGTCCTCGGTGGCCGACGTGTAGCGGGTCATGATCGCTGCTCGCTCGCTACTGCTCGGCCAGCATCTTCCTGTACGCGGCGGCGTCCATCAGCGAGTCTGCCTCGCCGGCGTCGGAAAGCTTCACGCGGACCAGCCAGCCGCGACCGTAGGGGTCGTCGTTGATCGCCTCGGGCCCATCGCCCAATCCCTCGTTGACCTCGGTGATCTCGCCCGACATCGGGGCGAAGACGTCGGAGACCGCCTTCACCGACTCCACCTCCGCGTAGGGCTCGTCCTTGTTGAGCTCGGCGCCGACCTGCGGCGGGTCGTAGAAGACGACCTCGCCGAGGGCATCCTGCGCGTACCAGGTGACGCCGAAGGTGGCTTCGCCGCCCTCGACGCGCGCCCAGTCGTGCTCGGGGTGGTAGAGCAGATCATCAGGATAGGTCTCGTCAGCCATCGTCCTCCTTTGCGTAGAGCGGCTTCGTCGCGACGCGAGCGGGGCGGCGCTTGCCGCGCACGTCGATCTCGATCTCGGTCCCGGGCTCGGCCAGCTCGGAGCGCAGGTAGCCCATGCCGATCCCGACCGCCAGCGACGGAGACATCGTCCCGCTCGTCACCTCGCCGGCGCGGTTCCCTCCGACCATCACCGGGTTGCCCCGGCGGGGGATGCCGGCCGCGGTCAGCCTGAACGGGGCGAGCCGCTCCGCCGGGCCGGCGGCGCGCACGGCGGCGATCGCCTCGGCGCCGATGAAGCCGGTCTGCTCCTTGCAGCACCAGCCGAGGCCGCCCTCGATCGGAGTCCGCTCGGTGGAGAGGTCGTTGCCGTAGAGGTGGAAGCAGACCTCCAGCCGCAGCGTGTCGCGCGCCCCGAGCCCGGCCGGCTCGACGCCGGCCGCGAGCAGCCGCCGCCACAGCTCCGGCGCGGCCGCCGGGCCGATCAGCACCTCGACACCGTCCTCGCCGGTGTAGCCGGTGCCGCAGACGAGCGCGGCGGCGCCGCAGACCTCGAGCGGCGCCGCCCGCATCCGCGACGGCAGCTCGCCGTCGGCGAGCGGGGACAGCGCGGCGCGCGCGGCCGGGCCCTGCACGGCCAGCATCGCGTAGTCCGCCGCGGCGTCGCGGACCTCGGCGTCGAAGGCGGCGGCCTGCTCGGCGAACCAGGCGAGGTCGCGCTCGTGGTTGGCGGCGTTCGTGACCGTGAGGAAGCGGTCCGGCGCGAGCCTGTAGGTGAAGAGGTCGTCGAGGACGCCGCCGTCCTCGCGGCACAGGCAGGAGTACTGCGCCCCGCCGACCGCGATCTTCGAGACGTCGTTGGACAGCAGCCGCTGCAGCAGCGCCTCGGCCTGCGGCCCCGACGTCTCGATCTCGCCCATGTGGGAGACGTCGAAGACCCCGGCCGCCGCGCGCACCGCGAGGTGCTCCTCGCGGATGCCGCGGTAGGAGACCGGCATCTCGAAGCCGGCGAACGGGGCCATCCTGGCGCCGGCGGCGAGGTGGGAGTCGTGCAGGGGCGTCTGCTTGAGGGCGGCCGTTGCCTCCACGCCCGTGGAGGCTAGCCGACGCCGCCCGGGCCCCCGGCGGCCGGGACCGAACCCCTATCGGTCCTTCAGGAAGCTCGGGACGTCGATCTCGTCCTCGCGCACCTCGAGCGACCGCAGGTCGCGATCGCCGCGGGTCACGCGTGGCCGGTGGCGGCGGCGAAGCTCCTCGGGCCGCCGCGCGACCAGCTCGGTCCCCTCGAAGCCGGTGGCGATCACCGTCACCCGCACCTCGTCGCCGAGGCTGGGGTCGACGACGGCGCCGAAGATGATGTTGGCCTCCTTGTCGGTGGCGCCGGTGACCACCTCGGCGGCCTCGTTGACCTCGAACAGGCCGAGGTCCTCGCCGCCGGTGACGTTGAGCAGCATCCCGGTCGCCCCCTCGACGGACTCCTCGAGCAGCGGCGAGGAGATCGCGTTCTTGGCCGCCTCCTCGGCGCGGTTCTCGCCGGATGCGGTGCCGATCCCCATCAGCGCCGAGCCCGCCGACTTCATGATCGTGGAGACGTCGGCGAAGTCGAGGTTGATCAGCCCGGGGACGGTGATCAGGTCGGTGATCCCCTGCACCCCCTGGCGGAGGATGTTGTCGGCCTCGCGGAACGCCTCGCGCAGGCTGGTTCGGCGCTCGACCACGTGCAGCAGCTTCTCGTTGGGAACGATGATCAGGGCGTCGACCTGCTTGCGCAGCATCTCGATCCCCTCGGTCGCCTGCTCCATCCGGTGGCGGCCCTCGAACTCGAACGGCTTGGTGACGGCACCGACGGTGAGGGCGCCGATCTCCTCCTTGGCGATCTCGGCGATCACCGGAGCCGAGCCGGTGCCCGTGCCCCCGCCCTCGCCGGCCGTGACGAAGACCATGTCGGCGCCCTTCAGTGCCTCCTTGATCTCGTCGCGGCTCTCCGCCGCCGCGCCGGCGCCCACCTCGGGGTTGCCGCCCGCTCCCAGCCCGCGCGTGAGCTGGTGGCCGATCGCGAGCTTGATGTCCGCGTCGCAGGCCTGCAGGGCCTGGGCGTCGGTGTTGACGGCGACGAACTCCACGCCCTTCAGCCCGGCGTCCACCATGCGGCTGACGGCATTGGTGCCGCCGCCGCCGCAGCCGACGACCTTGATCACCGCTAGATAGGAGGACTCCATTGGCTGTGTGAGATGCGAGTCGAGGGGGCAGGCCTTCAGCCGGGCTTCAGGGTTGCCTGGGCGTTATGCCTGCAAACGAGGTCGAAAGTAGGGGATTATCGGGCCCTTGTCAACGCCTCACAATAGATCGTGCAAGCGCGATTTCTCGACCTTGGGTTGAGACTTTGGACACTCTCGACCTGTGATCGAGGGTTGCCCTTGGGGGCCTTTTCCCCGCTATGGCGGCGTCGCGGACAAGTCTCAGGGTGAGGTCGCGACAGGCGCCGAAACGCCCGTTCCGCCCACCGCCGGGCGCTCCGGCACGGTCAGATCGATGTAGGTGAGCTGGTCGATGCGGGGGTCGGAGAGCACCCGGGCCGCCGCCTCCCACTTGGCCGCGGCCCGCTGCGCGGTGCCGAAATCAAGCCGCAGGCCGTCGTCTAGCCGTACGCTGACGCCGCCGGAGTCGGCCCGGCTGCTCCGCACGCGCGGACGCAGGGCCGGCGGCGCCGCGCCCAGCACGAGCGCCTGGTCGAGCGCGTCGCCGCGCAGCACGCGGCCGCCGGGGAAGGCGCCGGTGGTGATCCGCGGCAGGCCGTCCGGCGCCGCGATCCCGGCGAGCACGGCGCCGTCGGGGGCGATCGGCACGGTGCGGCCCTGCGCCGCGATCACCGCGGAGGGCGGTTGCTCGGTGACGTGGATCGTGAGGCCGTGCGGAAGGTGGCGGTCGACGCTGAGCGATCTCACGGTCGGATACGGACGGGCGGCGCCACGCAGCGCGTCCATCCGCACGTGCAGCGTCGTCATCTCCAGCGCCGCGCCCTTCAGCGCCAGCCGCACCCGGGTCGCGTTGTCGGCGCTGAGGCCGTCGACCTTGACGCTTCGAACCGCGAACAGCGACGAGTCGCGCAGCCAGAAGCGGTAGCCGCCGGCCAGCACCGCGCCGACGGCCAGCAGCGCCAGGGCGCGGCGCCCCCAGCGGCGCGACGCGGCGAGGCCGAAGGCGCGCAGCGGCAGGGCGAGCACCTGGGCCATCAGTCCCCCGCCCCCGTCTCGTCCGGCCAGCGGACGTGGCCGAGCACCTGCACCTCCGGCTCCAGCGCAATTCCGAACCGCTCCTTGACCCGCGCTCGTGCCGCGGCCATCACCGCCACCACGTCCGCGGTGCTGGCGTCGCCGCTGTTCTCGACGAAGTTGGCGTGCTTGTCGGAGATCTTCGCGCCCCCCACCGCCAGCCCGCGGCAGCCGGCCTGCTCGAGCAGCTGGCCCGCCGTGCGCCCGCCGGCGCGGGGATCGTCGGGGTTGCGAAAGGTGGAGCCGAAGGTCTTTATCCCCGACGGCTGCGCCTCGCGGCGGCGCTCCCGCATCTCCGCCATCGTCTCCCTGATCCGGGCCGGATCGCCCTCGCTCAGCGCGAAGGAGGCCGTCCCGACGACCTCGCCGGGGCCGATGTTCGAGCTTCTGTAGGCGAACGCGAGCCGCTCGGGAGGACGACGGTCGCGGCCCGCGGCGGTCCACACGTCGACCCATTCGAGCACGCGGCCGAGCTCGCCGCCGTAGGCGTTCGCGTTCATTCGCACCGCCCCGCCCACGGTGCCGGGGATGTTCACGCCGAACTCGAGGCCGGCCAGGCCCCAGCCGGCCGCCTTGGCCGACACCGACGGCAGGCGGGCGCCGCCGCCCGCCACCACGCGGGTGTCGTCGCGCTCGAAGCTCGCCAGCTCTCCGTCCAGCTTGATCACAAGACCGCGGAACCCTTCGTCGGCTACCAGCAGGTTCGAGCCGGAGCCGACCACTCCTACCGCGAGGGCCTCGTCCCGGGTCCAGCGGAGCAGCTCGCCGAGCCGCTCGCCGCTCTCCGGCCGGGCGAACCAGTCCGCCGGCCCGCCGGCCCTGATCGTCGTCAGGCGCGCGAGCGGGTAGTCGCGCTCGACCCCCGCCGGCGGGGCCGACGGGGGCGTCATCGCCCCTCCCCGTCGCCGCCGTCCTCCGCGACCAGCGCGTCGGCGAGCCGGAAGACATCCCCGGCGCCCAGCGTGACGAGGACGTCGCCTTCGCCGAGCCGGCCGGCCAGCGCGCGCCGCGCCTGCTCGACGTCCGGCAGCCACCACACGGGCCGCCCGCCGCAGCGGTCCGCCGCCGCCTCGGCCACCAGGCGCCCGCTGACGCCCTCCAACTCCCCTACGGGCTCCTCGCGCGCCGGGTACACCTCGAGCACGGCGACCTCGTCGGCGAGCGCCAGGGCGGCGCCGAACTCCTGCGCCAGCGCCCTGGTGCGCGAGTAGAGGTGCGGCTGGAAGACCGCGATCAGTCTTCCGGGGGCGAGCTCGCGAGCGGCGCGGAGGGCCGCCCTCACCTCGGTCGGATGATGGGCGTAGTCGTCGTAGACGAGGGCGCCGTCGCGGCGTCCCTTCAACTCCAGCCGCCGCGAGACGCCGGGGAAATCGGCCAGGGCGGCAGCCGCGGCGTCGACGTCGGCGCCGGCCAGGTCGAGGCCCGCCAGGGCGGCCAGGGCGTTGAGCAGGTTGTGTGCTCCCGGGATCCCCAGGTCGGGCGCCGGCGGGCCGCCCGGCAGGCCGATCCCGAACCGGATCGTCCGCGGCGCGATCCCGGCGAGCCGATCGAGGCTCGGGTCGGCGGCCACCGCCGCGCCGGAGGCGGGCTCGAGGAAGCGCTCGAACGCCTCGAGCAGCTCCGCCCGCGACGCCCAGCGCGAGTGGTGGTCGAGCTCGACGTTGGTCACCACGGCGACCTCGGGGCGAAGGCGGAGGAAGCTGGCGTCGCTCTCGTCGGCCTCCGCGACGATCCACTCGCCGGCACCCCAGGCTGCGTTCGCCGCCTCCCCGCCGGGGCCGGCGCCGGGAAGCTCCCCGCCGAGAACGAAGGCGGGGTCGGCGCCCGCGGCCCGCAGCGCGAACGCCGCCATCGCCGTCGTCGTCGTTTTGCCGTGCGTCCCGGAGACCGCCAGCAGGCGCTTTGCCTCGCAGACCTCGGCCAGCAGCTCGCCGCGGTGAATGACCCGCTGGCCGTGCTGGCGGGCGGCGGCCAGCTCCGGATTGTCCTCGCCGATCGCGGTCGAGACGACGACCTCGGCGTCCGCCGGCAGCGCCGCGGCGTCGTGGCCGATCCGCGGCTCCAGCCCGGCGTCGCGAAGGCGCTGGAGATAGCTCGACTCGGCGCGATCGCTGCCGGTCACCTCGGCGCCGCGGGCGCGGGCGATCAGCGCCAGTCCGCTCATGCCGGCGCCGCCGATCGCGATGAAGTGGAGCTTTCGCCCGCCCCAGTCGCTCATCCGCTGGACCGTCCCTGTGCGCGGGGCCGTGGATCAGCCATCTGCCGCGCGCAGGATCTCATCGGCGATCCGGTCGGCGGCGTCCGGTCGCGCGATCGCGCGAGCCGCCGCCGCCATCCGCTCGAGGCGGGCGGGATCGCCGATCAGCTCCGTCACCGCCCGGGACAGCGCCGCCGCGTCGAGCAGCGAGTCCGGGATCACCTCGGCCGCGCCGGCCTCCCGCATCCAGGCGGCGTTGGCGGTCTGGTGGTCGGCCGTGGCGTGGGGATAGGGGACCAGCAGGGCGGGGCGGCCGGCCGCCGCGATCTCGAAGATCGAGCCGCCCGCGCGGGCGAGCACGAGGTCGGAGGCGGCCAGCGGCTCTCCCAGGTGGGGCTCGTACTCGAGCAGCGTGTAGCCGCCGGGATCGCCGGCGGCGGCCAGGCGCCGGCGGAGCTCGCCGAAGTCGCGCCGCCCGGAGATGTGGATCACGTCGAAGTCGCGGGCGCCGGCGAACGCCTCGACCGCGCACAGGTTCAGCGAGCGCGCCCCCTGGCTGCCCCCGAACACCAGCAGGCAGCGGCCGTCGGGCGCGATCCCGAACCGGCTTCGCGCCGCGGCGCGGTCGGCGCGCAGCACCGCCGCCGGCACGGGGCGGCCGGTGACCAGGTAGTGGGGGCCCTCGCAGCCCGGGATCGCGAAGGCGAGGCAGACCCGCCGCGCCCGCGGCGCCAGCAGACGGTTGGCGAGCCCGAGGTGGCTGTCGGCCTCGGTCAGAACGAGCGGCACCGCCGCCGTCACCGCCGCCAGCCCGACCGGCCCGGCCACGTAGCCGCCACCGCCCATCACCGCGTCGGCGCCGCGCCGGCGCAGCAGCCGCCGCGCCGCCGGCACCGCGGCGGCCGCCCGGAACGCGGCCGCGGCCGCCCGCAGCGGGTTGCGGCGGTCGAGCCCGCTCACCCGCAGGAATTCGATCTCGTATCCCGCCGCCGGCACCAGCTCGGCTTCAGCCCGCGCGGCGGTCCCCGCGAACGAGACCTCCGCGCCTCTAGCCCGCAGCGCGTCGGCGACGGCTATCGCGGGCACGACGTGCCCCGCGGTTCCGCCCGCCGCTATCACGACCTTTGCCACGACTCTCGCTCTTTCTCCTTCCCGGAGCATCTTCGCGTCGCGCCGCGCGCGGCGCGCGGCGGCCGCCCGGCCTGCCGCCGCCGTCGACGACGCGCAGCCTCGTTGCCCGCCTTCGGGCAGCCGCCGTCCGGCCGCCCGAGGGAGCGCGCGCCTTCGCCCGCGCGCTCGCGCGGCCCGAGCGCCGCCGGCGCGCCGGCGCGCTCGCCGCGGCCGCGGAGCCGCCGCCCGCCACGTTCAGGATCAGCCCTGCCGACGCCATCATCACCAGCAAACTGCTGTTGCCATAGGAGACGAACGGCAGGGGGACGCCTGTCAGGGGCGCCAGCCCCATCACCGCGAACAGGTTGATCACCGCCTGTATCAGGACCAGCGAGGTGAGCCCGGCGGCGAGCAACTTCTCATAGCGGTCGCGCCCTAGCTGGGCGGTGCGGAACCCGGCGAAGCCGAACAGCGAGAACAGGCCGACGAGCACCGTGATCCCGAGCAGCCCGATCTCCTCGCCGATCACGGCGGCGATCATGTCGGTGTGGGCCTCGGGGAGGTAGAAGACCTTCTGCACGCTCTCCCCCAGCCCGACGCCGGTCAGGCCGCCGGACCCCAGCGCGATCTGCGCCTGGATCGCCTGGAAGCCTGAGCCCCCGGCGTCGGCGCCGGGGTGCAGGAAGCCGGTGAGGCGGTCGCGGCGGTAGGGCTCGAGGGTGATCGCGATCAGCACCGCGACCGCGATCAGCCCCGCGACCAGCATCAGGTGGCGAAACCGCGCCCCCCCGGCCACCAGCACCGCGGCCACCGCGAAGACCGAGACGATCGCCGTGCCGAGGTCGGGCTCGAGCACGATCAGGCCGCCGGCGAGCCCGACCACCATCAGGTAGGGGAGCATCGCCCGCACGCTGGCGACGGTGCGCGGCTTGGCCGCCAGCAGGTGGGCGCCGTAGAGGACCAGCGAGAGCTTGGCGAGCTCGGACGGCTGGATCTGGAAGGGGCCGGCGCCGATCCAGCGGCGGGCGCCGTTCGCGCCTACCCCGATTCCCGGGACCAGGACGACGACCAGCAGGACCAGCGAGACGAGCACGAGCAGCGGCGTGATCGCCCGCACGGCGCGCACCCCGCGGGCCGACAGCGTCCGCATCAGCAGCAGCCCGACGATCGCGTAGACCACGGTGCGCTTGAAGTAGTAGGCGCCGTCGCCGCTGCCGCCGAGCAGGGAGGTCGGCGCGCTGGCGCTGAACACCATCACCGCCCCGAAGGCGAGCAGGCAGAGGGTCGCCGTCAGCAGCAGCTTGTACTCGGTGGTCTGGTTGCCGGCGGCCGCCCGACTGCGCATCCGGTACGACTTCGACACGAACATCGCCAAGCCTGCGCTTGGGGGCTGGGCGGGCGGCCGGCGTCGTGCCGCAGGGGTACCCACTCGGTACCCGGCCGGGTACCGATGGGTACCCGCGGCCCGATGCCGGCCGCCCGCCCCGACGCCGGCCGGCCGTCCCCAAACGCTTAAGTGAGCGCCTCGACGATCTCGCGGAAGTGGTCGCCGCGCTGCTCGAAGTCGGCGTATGCGTCGAAGCTTGCGCAGGCCGGCGACAGCAGCACGACGTCCCCGGGATCGGCGTCCGCGGCGGCGGCGCGGACGGCGTGCTCGAGGTCGTCGCAGCGGCGCAGCGGAACTCCCACCTTCGCCGCCTCGGAAAGGTCGGCGGCGATCTCGTCCGCCGCCTCCCCGATCAGGTAGGCGGCGCGGGCGTGGGCGATCACCGGATCGCCGAGGGCGGAGTAACGCTCGTCCTTGCCGCGGCCTCCGAGGATCGCGTGGACGGGGCGGTCGAAGGCCTCGATCGCCGCCCGCGCGGCGGCCACGTTCGTGGCCTTGGAGTCGTTGACGTAGAGCACGCCGCCGACCTCCCGGACGCGCTCGAGCCGGTGCGGCACCCCCTCGAACGTGCGCAGGCCCTCGGCGATCGCCTCGACGTCGAGGTTCGCGTCCAGCGCCGCGGCGGCGGCTGCCAACGCGTTCTCGACGTTGTGCGAGCCCAACAGGCGAAGCTCACCCACCTCGACCAGCGGGCGGTCCCGCCAGAAGATCGTGCCGGCGGAAAGCGCCACCTCGCAGTCGGGTTCGGGCAGCGTCCGCGCCGAGCGCTGCTCCGGCCGCGACCCGCAGAACGCGACGCGGCGGGCGCAGCCGCCGAGGTCGCGCCCGGCGAGCGCCGGCTCGTCGCCGTTGTACACGGCCGTGTCCTCGTTGGCCTGGCGGGCGAAGATGCGCAGCTTGGCCGCCAGGTAGGCGTCGAGACTGTGATGGCGATCGAGGTGGTCGGGCGCGAGGTTGAGCAGGACGGCGCATTCCGGCGCGAACGCGTCGGCGTCCTCGAGCTGGAAGCTCGAGCACTCGCAGATCACGGTGGCCTCGACGTCCACCTTCGCTACGAGAGCGGAGAGCGGCGCTCCGACGTTTCCGGCCACCGCGACGGGCTCGCCGGCGGTGCGGAAGATGTGTCCGATCAGCTCGACTGTCGTCGTCTTCCCGTTGGTCCCGGTGACGGCGACGAAGCGGTTCGGCAGCGCCCGCCAGGCCAGCTCCAGCTCGCCGATCACGGCGAGCCCGCGCTCGCGCGCGGCCGCGACCGCCGGCGCGTCGGTGGGGACGCCGGGGCTCTTCACCAGGGTGCGCGCGCCCTCGAGCAGCTGCAGCCCGTCGCTTTCGAGCCAGACGCCGATGCCGTCGGCCTCCAGGCCGGCGGCCCCGCTCGGCGCAGCGGAATCGCAGCCGCGTACCTCCGCGCCGCGAGCGGCCAGCATTCGCGCAGCGGCGGCCCCCGACCGGGCGAGCCCGATGACGACGAAGGGGCCGGGCGGAAGCGGCGGTCTCGGCCTGGAAGGGGACGCTTTCACGCCGCTAGTTTCGCGCTCGCGCCGCGGTTGACCTGCGCCGGATCGGCTCGCGTAGGCTGCCGCGGTGAGCACCGGCTCCAACAGCGGGGGCTCGGCAGTCGCCGCCGACGGTCGGAACCGAGGGCGGCTTGACCGCGACGCTCGCGATCGGCGACTCGGTGGAGGTCTGTCCCCTGGCCCCGGGCTGACTCAGCCGATCGACTGCTGGTAGAGCGTGTAGCCGATCCCCGAGCAGACGGCGGCGACGATCCAGAACCGAAGCATGATCTTGGTCTCCGACCACGCCATCAGCTCGAAGTGGTGGTGCACCGGCGCCATCAGCAGGACGCGGCGGCGAAACATCTTGAACGACAGCACCTGGATCGCCACCGAGAGCGCCTCGATCACGAAGATCCCGCCGAGGATGATCAGCAGCACCTCGGTCTGGGTCATCACGGCGAGCGCCCCGATCGCGCCCCCCAGGCCGAGCGACCCGGTGTCGCCCATGAAGATCGACGCCGGAAAGGCGTTGAACCAGAGGAAGCCGACGGCGGCACCGACCAGGCACGCCGACAGCACGGCGAGCCCCTCCTGGCCGCTGGTGATCGTGATCGCGGTGTAGGCGAGCAGCACGATCGCGCAGCAGCCCGCCGCCAGGCCGTCGAGGCCGTCGGACAGGTTGACGCCGTTGCTCGCCCCGGCGATCACCAGGAAGATGAGCAGCACGTAAAGCGGCTGGCCGATCGAGACCTCGGCGTGCGAGATCCGCACGTGCAGGGTGGGGTCCAGCCCGACCTTCTCCTTCGCCACCCACCACAGCCCGAGCGCCAGTGCGAGCTGCCAGACCAGCTTCCAGCGCGCCGGCAGGCCGAGCGAGCGTCGCTTGACGATCTTGAGGAAGTCGTCGATGAAGCCGAGCAGCGCGCTGCCGAAGGCGACGCCGAAGACGGCCATGCTCGCGGTGTCGCGGTCGGAGAGCACCAGGTACGGCACGGCGATCGCGATGAACACGAGCAGGCCCCCCATCGTCGGGGTGCCCGCCTTGGAGTGGTGCTCCTGCGGGCCCTCCTCGCGGATGTGCTGCCCGAACTCCTTCACCCGCAGGTAGGAGATGAAGCGGGGGCCGAGGAAGATGCAGATCAGCATCGCCGCCATCCCGGCGATCAGGATCGCGCCGCGGTCGATCGCGACGTCGGCGACGGTCGCCGCCGGCGCCAGGGCCGTCAAGCGCCCGCTCCCCCCGCGCCCTGGGCGGCGCCGCGGTCGCCGAGGGGGCCGCGCAGAAGCTCCTTGGCGACCTCCTCGAGGCCGAGCGCCCGCGAGCCCTTGACGAGCACCGCGTCGCCCGGGCTGAGCAGCTCGGCCAGCCGGCCGGCGGCCGCGCGCGCGTCCGCGGCGCGCTCGTCCGGATCGTATGCAGCCGCCAGCTCGCCGACGCCGATCACGACGTCGACGCCGGCCTCGCGGGCGTGCTCCCCGATCTCGCGATGGAACCGCTCGCTGCCGGAGCCCAGCTCGCGCATCCCCCCCAGCACCGCGATCAGCCGTCCGCGGGCGCCGAGCGACGCCAGGTGGTCGAGCGCGGCGCGCATCGACATCGGGTTGGCGTTGTAGCAGTCGTTGACAAGGACGATGCCCTCGCCCAGCCGCACCAGCTCGCCGCGAAGGCGCGAGAAGACTATCCCCGGCGCCCGCTCGCGCATCGCCTCCGGCGCGATCCCCAGGGCGATGCCGGCGGCGATCGCCGCCAGCGCGTTGTCGAAGTTGTGGCGCTCGGCGAAGGGGAAGCGGAAGCGCAGCTCCCCCGCCGGGGTGGCGACCAGAGCCTCCGTGGCGCCGTCGCCGGCGCTTGCCTCGCGCGCCTCGACGTCCCCGCCCGGCCCGAACCGCAGCGTCCTGATCCCCTCCACGTGGGGGTCGAGGTACGGGGCGTCCACCGGTATCACGGCCGTGCCGTGCTCGTGCAGGCCGGGGACAATCTCCGCCTTCGCCGCCGCGATCGCCTCCACCGTCCCCAGCAGCTCCAGGTGGACGGGGCCGATGTTGGTGATCACCGCGACGTCGGGCTCGGCGATCGCGCAGAGGTCGGCGATCTGGCCGGCGCCGCGCATCGCCATCTCCACGACCAGCACCTCGGCGTCGGGTGGCGCCGAGAGGATCGCCAGCGGCAGCCCGACCTCGGTGTTGTAGTTCTCGGGGCTGGCGTGAACGCGCTCGCCGAGCAACGCCCCGCAGATGTCCTTGGTCGAGGTCTTGCCCGTCGATCCCGTGATCCCGACCACCGGCCGGCCCAGCTCGCGCCGCCAGCCGCGAGCGAGGCGTTGCAGCGACGCCAGCGGGTCGGCGGAGGCGAGCACCCAGCCGCCGTCGAGCTCGGCCGCGCGCTCGGGGCGCACGATCACTCCCCACGCCCCCGCCGCAAGTGCGCCGGCCGCGAACTCGCTGCCGTCGGCGCGCTCTCCGGTCAGTCCCACGAAGAGGTCGCCGGGCCTCGCTTCGCGCGAGTCCACGATCACGCGATCGGGCCCGTCGGCGGCACCGGCGCGCACGACCTCCGCCCCCGCCTCCTCGGCGACCCGCGGGGCGGACAGCGAGATCACGTCGGCGCCCCGTCGCGCAGGCGGCGCAGCGCCTCGCGCGCCACCTCGCGGTCGTCGAAAGGCAGCTTGCGGCCGCCCTCGAACTCCTGCCCCTGCTCGTGCCCCTTGCCGGCGATCACGACGGCGTCGCCGGCGTCGGCGACCGCCAGCGCCCGCGCGATCGCGCGCCGGCGGTCTGGCTCCACCTCGATCCCGGCGCCGGAGTCGATCCCCGTCGGCGGTCCCGACCCGGCGACGATCTCGGCGATGATCGCGGCGGGGTCCTCCGAGCGGGGGTTGTCGGAGGTGATCACGCAGGCGTCCGCCAGATCGGCGGCGATCCGCCCCATCAGCGGGCGCTTGTCGCGGTCGCGGTCGCCGCCGCAGCCGAAGGCGCAAACGAGCCTGCCCGCCGTGAGCCGCCGCGCCGCCCGCAGCACGTTGGCGAGCGAGTCGGGCGTGTGGGCGTAGTCCACCAGCACGGTGAACGGCTGGCCCTCCTCGATCGGCTCGAACCGGCCCGGCACCCGCCCGGCGCCGACCAGGGCGGCGGCGGCCCGCTCGGCACCGATGCCCAGCGTCCCCGCCGCCGCGATCGCCGCCAGCGCGTTGGCGACGTTGAACTCCCCCGGCAGCGCGGTGCGGACCTCGACCACTCCGTCCGGCGCGTGGCAGAGAAAGCGCGCCCCGGCGGCGTCGAAGTCGACGTCGGCGGCGCGGTAGTCGGCCTCGTCGCCGGCCGCCGAGAAGCCGATCGCGTCCGTCTGCGCGGCGATCCGCCGCCCGTAGGGGTCGTCGACGTTGACGACCGCGGCGGCGGCCCGACCCGGCGAGAACAGCCGCGCCTTGGCGGCGAAGTAGTCCTCCATGTCGGCATGGAAGTCGAGGTGGTCCTGGGTGAGGTTGGTGAAGACGGCGACTGCGAAGCGGATCCCGTCGGCCCGGTTCAGGGTGAGGGCGTGCGAGGAGACCTCCATCACACAGGCGGCATCGCCGGCCTCGAGCATGCGCCGGAACGTGCGCTGCAGGTCGATCGCCTCCGGGGTCGTGCGCTCCACCTCCTCGCTGACGCCGCCGACCACCCGCTGCACGGTCCCGAGCAGGCCGCTGGGCCGCCCGGCCGACTCGAGCACGTGGCGCAGCAGGAAGGCGGTCGTCGTCTTGCCGTTCGTGCCGGTGATGCCGGCGACGCGCAGCTCGGCCGTCGGGTCGCCCCAGAAGCGCACGGCGAGCGGCGCCATCGCCGCGCGGGCGTCGGCGACGCGCACCTGCGCGACCGGTAGGTCGAGGGGGCGCTCGACGACGAGCGCCGCGGCCCCCGCCTCGACCGCAGCCGGCGCGAAGTCGTGGCCGTCGGCGCGCAGGCCGGCAAAACAGAAGAAGAGGGTGCCCGGGCGCACCTCGCCGCTGTCGTAGGCGAGGTCGGAGATCTCTACCTCGGCGTCCCCCGTCAGCGCCTCGGCTTCCAGCCCGGCGGTCAGCTCGGCCAGCTTCATCGGGCGCCGATTGTAGGTTGCGCCGCCCCTGCTACTGCGGTGGGATGCCCAGGTACGGCAGCGCGAAGCGGGCGATCTCGCCGAACGCCGGGGCGGCGACCGAGCCGCCGTAGATGTCGCCCTGGGGCTCGTCGACGATCACGGCGACCAGCAGCCGCGGGTCCTGGGCGGGGGCGAACCCGACGAACGAGGCGACGAAGGCGGAGTCGGAATAGCCGCCGTCGATCGCCTTCTGCGCCGTCCCGGTCTTGCCGGCCAGCGTGTAGCCGTCCACCTTCACCTCCGAGGCGGTGCCGCCCGGCGCCAGCACCCCCTCCAACATCGTCCGCAGCTCACGCGACGTGCGGGCGCTGATCACGCGGTGTCCCGGGGCGGCTGCGATGGGCTCGCCGCCGACGCGCTCGACCAGCTGGGGCGGGCGCAGGATGCCGCCGTTGGCGATCGCCGAGTATGCCTGGGCCATCTGGATCGGCGTGACCGAGAGGCCCTGGCCGATCGGCAGGTTCCCCATCGAGGAGCCGGAGTAGTCCGAGGGGGCGGGGACGATCCCGCGCTCCTCGGCCGGGAACTGGACCCCGGTCGGCCGGCCGAAACCGAACCGCCGCACCCAGTCGCCGAAGCGGCTCGCGCCCAGCTTGAGGCCGATCGTGATTGCGCCCACGTTCGAGGACTGGGCGAGGATGTCCGCAACCGTGAGCGTCGCGGGGCCGCGCGGCTCCGCCTCTCCGATCGTGCGGTCGGCGACCGTGATCTCCGGCGCCAGGTCGAACGGGGTCCGCGGCGTCACCAGGCCGTCCTGGAGCGCCCCGGCCACGGTGAAGGCCTTGAAGGTGGAGCCCGGCTCGTAGGTGAAGCCGGTGGCGCGGTTCTCGAGCTCGTCCGGGCTCGCCTTGGTGAGGTCGGCGGCGTCCACGGTCGGCCAGTTGGCCATCGCCAGCACGCGGCCGCTGCGCGGGTCCATCACGATCGCGCTTGCCCCCTTCGGCGAATACTTCGCGCCCAGCTCGGCGAGCACCTGCTCGGTGCGCGCCTCCAGCGGGGCGTCGATCGTGAGCCGGACGTCGTGTCCGGTCGAGGCCTGCTTGAGCGTCTCGAGCTTGATCGCCTGCCCGAGCGCGTCCTTGACCACCCGGCGCTCGCCGTCGGTGCCGTGCAGCACCTTGTCGTCGGCCGCCTCCAGACCGCTCAGGCCCTGGTTGTCGATGCCGACGGCGCCGATCACCTGAGAGGCCAGCTCGCCCTGCGGATAGACACGGCGGCTGTCGGGCAGCAGGCCGATCCCGGCGATGTGCAGCCGGCGGACGCGGTCGGCGGTCGTCAGGCTGACCTTGCGCGCCAGGTAGGCGAAGCCCGAGCCTCGATCCGAGATGCTGCGCAGCAGCTCGGCGGCGGGAACGTGCAGGACGGCGGAGAGCCGCTCGGCCGCGCGCTCGCGGTCCTTCACCTGGTAGGGCGTGGCGAAGACCGTCGAGGCGTCCTCGGAGACGGCCAGCTCCTTGCCGCCGCTGTCCAGCACGCGGCCGCGATGTCCGGGCACGACGACGGTCTCGGTCTGCTGGCTGCGTGCGCTGGCGCTGAGCGAGCCGCCCTCGATCGCCTGGATCCAGACAGCGCGTGCCAGCAGCACGCAGAAGAGCAGCACGAAGGCGCCGAACAGGACCCCGACGCGGCGCTCGACGGTCCTCATCGCTGCCGCCCTAGGGGGCCGCCACCCCGCCGCCGCCCGCTGGAGCGGGCGCCGGAGCAACGGGTTGGGGCGGCGCCGTGGTGGCCGGCGCGGTCGGCGGCGGCGCGGCGGCGGTCGTCGTGGTCGTCGGTGAAGGGGCCGGCGCCGTCGCGGCGGTGGCGTCGGCGGGTGTGGGCGCAACCGCCGTAGGCGCCGTCGCCGCCGGCAGCGGCGCCAGCGCGCCCGACACGGTGAAGTCGCCGGCGCCGAGCCGGCGGGCGGCGATCTCGGCGTAGCGCTCGCCGGCGGTCAGGTAGCGGATCTGCCCCGGGTCGGGCACCACCAGGCCGAGCAGCCCGGCGCGGTCCTGGATGCGCTGGTCGGAGAGCCGCATCGCCAGGCGGGCGCGCAGCTCCGAGTTCTGCTGCTCGAGCCCGGCGACCTGCTGGGCGACCCGGCCCGACGACGTGCTCAGGCTGAGGCTGACGACGTTGAGCGCGACGATCCCCGACAGCAGGGTGCCGAGCACGCCGATCCAGAGCTGGCCGCGGGTCATCCGGTGAACGAGGCGGGCCTCCGGGAGACGCCGCACCGCCACAGCCGTGCGCCCAACGGCCAGCGGGATCAGCTGACCGCGCTGTGGATGGGCCTGGGCGCGCCGCGAACGGGCCCTGGCGGCGGACGGTCGCCGTCCGGCAGCCGGGCGCGACCGGCGGCGGGCTGGCGAGGCGGCGCCGGAGCGCGGGCGCTTGGAGCGCGCCGGCGCGGCGGCGACGCCCTCGGCGGCGAGCCTGCGTGCGGCCGCTGTCGCGGCCATCAGGCAACCCCCCTCGGCGGGCCGACCTTGACCGCCGCGCGCAGGCGCGCGGAGGACGAGCGCGGGTTGCGGGCCAGCTCGGCGGCGCCGGGGACCACGGCGCGACGCGCCAGCAGCTCCGCCTCGGGCCGCGAGCCGCAGCGGCAGACCGGCAGCTCGGGCGGGCAGATGCAGCGCTGCGCGCGCTCGGCAAGGAAGCGCTTGACCATGCGGTCCTCGAGCGAATGGAACGCGATCGCGCCGAAGCGTCCGCCCTCGGGCAGGACCGTCCACGCCTGCGGCAGGCCGCCGGCCAGCGACCCCAGCTCGTCGTTGACGGCGATCCTGATCGCCTGGAAGCTGCGCTTGGCCGGATGACCGCGGCCGAAGCGGGCCGCGGGCGGCATCCCGGCCTTGATCGCCTCGACCAGCTCCGCCGTCGTCGAGAGCGGGCGCCGGCGGGCGATCTCGCGGGCGATGCCGCCGGCGTGGCGCTCCTCGCCGTACTCGCGCAGGATCCGCGCCAGCCGCTGCTGCGGCCACTCGTTTACGACCTCGGCCGCCGACAGCTTCTGGCCGGGGTCCATGCGCATGTCGAGGACGGCGTCGTAGGCGTAGGAGAAGCCGCGCTCCCAGCCCTCCAGCTGGAGCGAGGACATCCCCAGGTCCATGTAGACGAGGTCGGCGGCCACGCCCTCCTGCCGCAGGTCGCCGAGCGCGACGGCGTAGTCGGCGCGAACGAAGCGCGCCCGGCAGGGGGCCTCGGCGGCGAACTCGGCGAAGCGCCGCTCGGCGGCCGGGTCGCGGTCGATGCAGACGATCTCGCCCGCCGCCCCCAGCCGCTCGGCGACCAGGCGGGCGTGGCCGCCGCCGCCGAAGGTGCAGTCGATCGCGGTCTCGCCCGGTCCGGGCGCGAGCAGGTCGACCAGCTCGGCTGCGAGGACGGGTACGTGCTCGGTGGGCATGTAGGTAGGTCCGATGCTGGCGGCGGCGGAGGCGATCATCATCCGCCCTTCGCCATCTCCGCCGCCGCCTCGCTGACGCGGGCGCGGCTCTCGCTCTGCTGCTGCTGCCAGTTGGCCGCGCTCCACACCTCGAAGTGGTCGCCGACCCCGATCACCACGCAGGTGCCCTCCAGCCCGGCGTGCTCGACGAGGTGCCCGGGCATCCGCACCCTGCCGGCCGAGTCGAGCTTCTCGTCGAACGACTGGCCGTGGAAGAAGCGCCGCACCATGCGCCCCTCCGGCGTCAGCGGGTGGGCCTGGGCGAGGAAGGTCTCCGTGAAGGTGCCGTAGGTCTGCGCGGTCCAGACCTCCACGCAGGGGTCGAGCCCGGCGGCGAGAACCACTCCGTCGGAGAGCGGTGCGCGAAAGCGGGCCGGAACCGTGAGGCGGTCCTTGGAGTCGAGGCTGTGCTCGTATTGGCCGCGAAACGACAACGTTGAGGGTCCTTTTCGTGCGGTGGCGCCAGCCGGGGAGAGAGTCGAACCGAGGTGACGAGGTGGGAGGAGCCTCGCCACCCCGGTCCGTTTCCTCAACTCGGGGCGCCACGCTAACCCACGCTGCCCCACTTTGCAACACAGAATTGGAGCCGTTCCGTCGGACGGAATTGCTACCCGCCCCCGCAACGACGCGAATTCCGCGCTGCAGAGCGGAAAACGCCGCGCCCGGCAGGGGCGCAGGACCGCGCCCGCCCCTGCCCCGCTTGCAAGCCGGGTTGCAACGGTAGGCTTGCGGCGATGAGCGCGACTCCGCCCCCACCGCCCCCGCCACCGGGGGATCAGGCACCGCCGCCCAGCGACGTCGCCCCGCCGCCGACCGCCGCCGCGCCGCCGCCGAGCGAGCAGGCGGGGCCCGTCGGGGGGCCGCAGGACACCGACGACATGCGCGGCTACCACCTGCGACGGCTGCTGCGAAAGCCGCTCACGCTCAGCCTCGGCGCCACCTTCGCGATCGCGGCGTTCGTCGCCGGCACCCTGATCGCCGGCCCCGCGGTGGGGCTGGTCGGCGTCGTTGCCGTCGCCATGCTGACCCTGCTGATCGTCTACGCGATCGCCGCGAGCAAGGCGGCCGACGACTTCTACCGCGCCTACGCCGCCGCCCGCGGGCTCACCTGGAACGGCAGCCGCGAGAAGCTGCCGCCGGTGACCCCGCTGCTGAGAAAGGGCGACGACCGCTACTCGGAGAACAGCTTCCGCGGCATGCTTCCCGGCGGCATGCCCGGCACGCTGTCGCTGTTCACCTACGAGGAGGAGAGCACCGACAGCAAGGGCAACCGGCAGACGTCCTACTACCACTTCACGGTGGCGCTTTTCGACATGCCCGAGCTCACCGCGAAGGTCAACAAGCTCTACCTCAACCGCAAGTCGGGCTTTCGTTTCCTCGAGGGCGTCGAGGACGCCTTTCGCAAGAACAAGCGGCTGGAGCTGGAAAGCGAGACGCTGGCCGACCGCTACGAGATCTTCTACGGTCCCGACGAGGACGAGAACTGGCTTCGCCAGCTCTTCTCCCCCAGCTTCATCGTCTGGCTCACCGAGCAGGCGCCCAAGCACTTCGCATTCGAGCTGGAGGGCGGCGAGCTCTGCGTGAACGTGAAGGGCCACGACTCCAAGTCGTCCCAGCTCGACGGGCTGTGCGCGATGGCGGGCCACGTCGCCGCCCGCATCCGCGGCGAGGCCACCGAGGGCTGAGCGGCCCCGGCCGGACCGCGGCGTCGCTGCTAGAGCCCGCCGAGCAGGGCCCCGGAGTTCGCGGCCAGCGCGGCGACGATCATCAGCAGCACCGCGGGGACGAGGACCAGCGCCACGACGAGCTGGATCTTCGGCGCCGCGCGCGAGGCGCGCTCCTCGATCCGGCGGCGCTGGTCGCGCCGAAGCGCGGTCGCCTGATCGCGAAGCTGGTCGGCGAGCGGCGAGCCGTGGCGCTGCGACCGCTCGATCGCGGCGACGAGCGCCGCAACCTCTCCGCCGCCGATGCGGGCCCGGAGCAGCCGCAGCGCCTCGGGCTGCGACGTCCCCGCGGCGATCTCGGCGGCGCATACGCCCAGCTCCGCCGCCAGGGGGCCGCGGGTCCGCTCCGCGACCTCGCGCATGCTCTGCGCCGCGGAGCGCCCCGCGGCGGCGCCGACGGCGATGATGTCGAGTGCGTCCGGCAGCGCCGCGGCGATCCGCTCCCGGCGCATCCGCGCCGCGCGCTCCAGCAGGGCGTCCGGCGCCAGGAAGCCGGCTGCGGGCAGCAGCACGGCGACGGCGAGCGCGAGCCGTCCCGGGGCGGCGGGCGACGCGACCGCCGCGGCGCCGATGCCAGCGGCCGCGCCGGCCAGGCGGCCCGCGACCACGGCCCGGATCGGGATGCGGTGGGCGAGGCCGGCGCGGGCGAGTCGCTCCGGGGCGCCGCGAGCGATCGCCGCCAGCGGGCCCGCGTCCGTCCCCGCGCCGCCGAGGCGGAGCCACGCGCGGCGCGCCGCAGTGGCCAGCTCCTCGCCGCGGCTGCCCAGCGCCTCCCATCCCGCTGCGAAGCAGAGCAGCGCGGCGGCGGCTGCCAGCGCCGGGCTCAGGCGCCGCCCCCGCCGCTCACCGCTCGATCCTCGCCAGGCGGCGGATCGCGACGAAGCCGACCAGCTGCAGCGCCGCGGCCGCGGTCAGCAGTGCCGCCGCGGCGGGGTCCGCCAGCATCCGCCCGAGGAAGCCCGGCTCCACCAGCTCGGCGAACAGGGCCGCCCCGGTCGGCATCGCCACCACCAGCAGGCCGGTGAACCGCGCCTGCGCCGTCGCCGCCCGCGCCTCGGCGGCGACCCGGTCGCGCTCCGCCGCCGCCGCGGCGTAGCGGCGCAGCAGCGCGCCGACGTCACCGCCGGCGGCGTGCTGGCCGAGCAGCGCCACGCAGAAGGAGTCCACCCGATCCGACCCCAGCCGTCGCTGCAGCCCCTCGAGCGCCTCCGCCGTCGAAGCCCCCAGCTCGAGGTCGGCGCCGACGCGCGCCATCTCCGCCGCCGGCGGCCCGTCCAGGGACACTGCGGCCACGGCGAGCGCGCCCCGCACCGAGCGCCCGCCCGCCAGGGCGTCCGCCACCGCGACCGCCACCTCGGGCATCCGCCTCTCCACGCGGCGCCGGTAGCGGGCGCGCCGGCGACTCAGCGCCCACCCCGCCGCCGCCGGCCCCGCGGCCGCGAGCGCGGCCGGGGGCCCCGGCCCGGCGACCAGGAGCGCGACGACGAGCAGCGCGCCGGCCCCGACCGCGGCCAGCCGGCGCCGCTCCTGCTCGGTCGCCACGTGCCCCTCGCTGCCGGCGCGCCGCAGCGGCTCGATCGCGGCCGCAAGCCAGCGCGCGGCCCCGGGCGTGGCGAGGACCGCGTCGCGGGCGGCGACGGCGGCGAGCCCGCCGGCCGCGGCGCCGAGCAGGATCGTGGGCGCCCCGCTCATGCCGGCGCCGCCAGTGCGTAGGTCCGGCGCGTCTCGACGGCGCCGGACGACTCGCTCACCGTCGCGACCTCGACGACGCGGCGGGCGCCGGCGGCATCCCGGGCGAGGTGGACGACGAGATCGATCGCGCGCGCCACCTGCTCGCGGATCGCCGCGTGCGGCAGCCCCACCCCCGCCATCAGCGCAAGCGTCTCGAGGCGGCGCAGGGCGTCGCCGGGCGAGTTGGCGTGCAGCGTGGAGAGCGCGCCCGTATGTCCCGTGTTCAGCGCGCTGAGTAGGTCGAGCGCCTCGGGCCCGCGAACCTCGCCGATCACGATCCGGTCGGGCCGCATCCTCAGAGCGTTGCGGACGAGGTCGCGGATCGTCACCTCCCCCCTGCCCTCGACACTCGGTGGGCGGCTCTCCAGCCGCACCACGTGCCGCTGGCGCAGCGCCAGCTCGGCCGCGTCCTCGATCGTGATCACCCGCTCGGCGGCGTCGATGAACGACGACAGCGCGTTCAGCAGCGTCGTCTTGCCGCTGCCGGTACCGCCCGTGATCAGGATGCTGCGGCGCTCGGCGACCGCACCGGCGAGGCGGTCCATCAGCTCGGCGGGAAGGGTGCCCAGCCCCACCAGCTCTCGCGGCCCGGGACGCACGGAGGCGAAGCGGCGGATCGAGATCGCGGGACCGTCCACCGCGAGCGGCGGGATCACCACGTTGACGCGCGAGCCGTCGGGAAGGCGGGCGTCAACCATCGGGCTGAGCTCGTCGACGCGGCGACCGAGCGGCGCGAGGATCCGCTCGATCGTGTCGCGCAGGGCTTCGGCCGTTGCGAAGCGGATTCCTGTCGGCTCGATCCTCCCGCGCCGCTCCACCCAGACGCGGTCGGGCCCATTGACCATCACCTCCTCGACCGAGGGGTCGGCGAGCAGCTCCTCCAGCGGGCCGAGCCCGACGGTGTCGCGCAGGATCCGCTCCACGAGGTCGCCGCGGATCGCGTCGGGCAGGATCGCGGCGTCGGCGTCGACGAGGGCGCGCACTGCGGCGGGGAGATCGGCGCCGGGCGCGCTCCCGGCCGCCGCCTCGGCGCGCCGGCGCTCGATCAGCCGGCGGCGGAGCTCGACGGCGAGCGCGTCGGCGTGGTCGGGCGGCGCCATGCCCCGTTAAGCCACCCGGCGGCGGCGTTAGCCCCGTCTGGGGTAGCGTGCGAAGGAGCACCGATGGCCGAGATCGAGGTCAAGCGCGCCGACGTCACCAAGCTGAAGGTGGACGCGATCGCCAACGCCGCCAACACGCAGCTCCAGCACGGCGGCGGCGTCGCCGGGGCGATCTCGCGCGCCGGCGGCCCCGCGGTCCAGTCCGAGAGCGACGAGCGCGGCCCGATCGGGCTCGGCGACGCCGTGGAGACGACCGCCGGCGAGATGCCGGCGCGCTGGGTGATCCACGCGGCGACGATGGAGCTGGGCGGGCCGACCTCGGCCGAGATCATCCGCCGGGCCACCGCGAGCACCCTCGCCAAGGCGGACGAGCTCGGCGCGCGTTCGCTGGCCCTGGTCGCCTTCGGCACCGGTGTCGGCGGCTTTCCCCTCGACGAGGCGGCCCGGATCGAGGTGGCCGAGGTGCGCCGCCACCTCGACGCCGACAGCGGCCTGGAGCGCGTCGTCTTCGCGGTGCACGGCGAGGACTCCGAGAGCGCCTTCACGGCAGCGATCGAGTCCGGCTGAACGGCGCCGCCGCCGGCGCTCACCGCGACAGCAGCCGCACCGCGCGGGCGAAGCTCTCGGCGTCGATCAGCTCGAGCGCCTGCGCCCTGGTCAGGGCTAGGGTCGCGGTGGACACGGTCGCCGGGTCCTGGTCCGGGTTGGCGGTGGCGCCGCCGGCCCGCAGCGCCAGCAGCGGCACGGCCGAGGCGGCGACGTAGGTGCGACCGCGCCCTCCGGCGCCGGGCTCGGTCGTGACGACGACGTCGACCGGCTCGCCCCTGGGGGCGTGCTCGTCGGCAAGCAGGGGCTCCGCGGCGGTGACGGCGATCTCCACCGGCCTGCGCCCGGGCGGCATGCGGGCGCCGTCGCCGTCATGGTCCCGCTTCGAGGAGCGCAGCTGCGAGGCGAGCAGGTAGGCGCCGGCGGGGACCGGGGCGACGGGCGCCTCGCCGACGGCCTGCGCGGGCGACTGCAGGGCGCCGGCGGGGACGAAGCGGGCGGGGACGCGGCGAACGTCGAGGAACGTGTGCGCGGAGACGACGTCGATCGGGCGCCGGGCCGGGAGGTCGCGAGCGGCGACGAGGACCGGGCGCAGCTCGCCGAACCGCCGCGCCGCGCTGCGACCGTAGCCGCTGGCCGCGACCGCCGCTGCGACTGCGCAAGCGAGCGCTCCGAGGGCGAAGAGGGCGGCGCGCCGGCGCCGGCTCACGCGGCGCGGGCGCCGCCGTGACCGGCGAGCGGCAGCTCGATGATCGCCACGGTGCCGGCCGCCGAGCGGTGGATCGCGAAGCGGCCGCCGTGGGCGGCCGCCACCGACGAGACGATCGCGAGCCCGTGCCCGCGCCTGCCGCTCGCGCGCAGTCGCGTCGCCACAGCGGTCGCGATCGCCCCCGGGCGCCCGGCGGGGGGCGGCGGCGGGGCCGCGCCGCCGTCCTTGACCGCGATCCGCAGGCGATCGCCGAAGATCGAGGCGGAGACCAGCACCGGCGGCCTGCCGTGCTCGATCGCGTTGGCGAAGCGAAAAAACAGACAAGTGAGCACAGCAGCAGGCACCCTGGCCGCGATGAGCAAGAACGGCAACGGCCAGGGCCGCCAGCTACCGCTCGACGGCTATATCCGCGTCTCCCGCGTCGGCGGACGCAGCCGTCGCGATGGCTTTATCTCCCCCGATGTTCAGAAGGAGGCGATCGAGCGGTGGGCTAAGGAAAACGAGACCACTGTCATCGTCCAAGAGCCGGAACTCGATCGCAGTGGCGGGACGATGGACCGCCCGGTCTTCAACCAGATCATGGAACGGATCCGCCAGGGCCAATCGGGCGGCATCGTCGTCTACCGCGTTGATCGCTTCGCCCGTTCCCTTCTTAGCGCTCTGAACACCCTGGCTGAGCTTGGTGAGCACCAAGCGGCTTTTGCCAGCTGCTCAGAACGGATCTCTTACGTCACGGCGCAAGAGCGGGCCTTTCTGCAAATGCAGTTCGTCTTCGCCGAGCTGGTTCGGGAAAGCATCCGCGAGGGCTGGGAAACGGCAACGCGGAGCGCCGTTGAACGGGGGATCCATATCGCCAACAACCCGCCCTTCGGCTACGACCTCGGCCCGGAGCGGATCTATGTGCCTAATGACCAGGCTGAACTGGTCGCTGAGATCTTTCGCCGCCGGGCCGAGGGTGCCGGTTGGCGGCAGCTAGCTCAGTTTCTCGACAAGGAGGCGCCGCGCCCGGCCGGGAAGGAGGGCCAGAAGCGGCGCTGGTCGACATCGGCCGTGCAGCGAATGATCGCCAAGCGCGCTTACCTAGGCGAGGCCTTCTACGGCGAGCATTGCAACCCGAAGGCGCACGAGCCCCTGGTCAGCGAGGCCCTCTTCCGATCGGCCAATGAGATCCGCGGCGTTGCGCTAACGCCGCGCGAGGGCAAAAAGCCGATTCTCCTGCGCGGGCTGCTGCGCTGCGCCTCGTGCCGCTACGTCCTCAAAGAGGGCTATGGCACTTCAAAACGCAATGGTAGGACGAAGCGCTGGCGCGTTTATCGCTGCAATGTCCGACCCGTAGGCGGGGCTTGTCCCGAGGCGCAATCGGTCTTGGCGGATGCAATCGAGGAGTTTGTCGTTCGGGCTTGGAAGGAGGAGATGCGCCAGTTGCAGATCCGCGCCATCCCGGCATCGGCGGAGCTGAGCGAGGCGCAGGCTGCCTTGGCCGTCACCCAAGGGGAGTTGGATGCATTCCTGTCCGACCTCGGCGGCGCAGCGCGGCTGCGCGATGTTGGTCGTTATGAATCGGCTCTCGAGGCCCGAATCGGCGCTGTTGAGGAAGCGGAGCAGGCCCTTGCTGCCCTGAGCAGAGGCTGTTTCCAGGTCGGTGGCTTCGACCCCACCTCTTGGCGATGGGACGTCGATGCTTGGTGGGAGGAGGCGGACTTCGAGACGCGGCGTCGGGGCCTAACGGCGAGCATCGATGCCGTCTTCGTCCGCGGCCCCGGCCGCAGCGACCTCGAGAAGCGAGTCCTGATCCTGTGGCGCGGACAGGCGCTGACGGACCTGCCGCGTCGTGGTCGCGACAACGGCCCGACGCGGAGCTTCACCTGGCCGGACTAGGAAGTCGAAGCCTGGGTGGCGCAGGGCAAGGTCAGCGGTGATCACCCCAGCCGCTGCGGCCAGGGCCTGACGAGGCGCAGCTGGGACTGATTGGTGTCTGACAGTTGCCACCGGACGAGAATCACGGCTATCGCCTGATCTGGATCGATTTTTCGCATCCGGCCGTTGAGAAATCCGGTCTGTAAGCAATTCGTGCTGTCCGGAAAGCCAGGCACGGCTCGTGCCTGGCCAGGGTCACTCCGGTGCCGCGCCCGCCAGAGTTGGGGGCCATCGTGGTTGGTACGAGCGGGTCAGATCAAGCTCAGAGGGCAATGCGCCGTGCACGGGCTTCATGGTTCCCGCAATTGCACTTCGGTCGATCGAGTGGTCGAATCCGCAGGGATGACTGTGAAACTGTTGGCCGATGCCACGTGCCCCGTCCAATCACGATCGGCCCTGGTGTCGTCCGATGCTGCGATGGCCCGGGAGCAAGCGACCGCTGCTCTCACAGCTCTTGTCCCGGATCGATTGGAAGCACAATCGCTACTTCGAGCCGTTCGCCGGCTCGGCTTGCCTGTTCTTCGCAGCGAAGCCGAGCATGGCGGTCCTTGGTGACCTCAATCGGGAGCTGATTGAGACCTACATGGCCGTCCGTGACCATCCACGGCTCGTCTCGCGCGCTATGCGCCAGTGGCCGATCGCCAAGGGCCCCTATTACCGGGTGCGTGCCCTGTCCGCTGAGAACCTGACCCGAATCGATCGAGCTGCTCGGTTCATCTACCTGAACCGCCTGTGTTTCAACGGCGTATACCGCACGAACAGGCGCGGCGAGTTCAACGTTCCGTACGGGACCAACACAGGCCGTCTTCCGACCGAGGCCCACCTCTACCGCTGTTCGGTGGCCCTTCGCTCGGCTGAGCTGAGGGCCGGCGACTTCGAGTCGACGGTCGCCGACGCAGGGCCGGGTGATGTGATCTATCTCGATCCGCCTTACACCGCAGCCCCATCGGTTGCCTATGGCCTATTCGGCTACGGAAGTTTCGTCGCCGCCGACCTCAACCGGGCGGTGTGGTGCCTCGAGGCTCTTGACGCGCGCGGCGTTTCGTTCCTGTTTTCCTACGCGGCCGAGCCGGCTTTGATCTCACGCCTGCCGAAGCGCTGGACCGTCGAGCACGTAAGCACCAGGGGTCAGATCGCGGCGTCGCTTGACTCGCGCACCGCGCGCCCCGAGGTTCTGATCGCCAATCGTCTTGGCGAAGGCGCGAGCTAGATGGCAGGCGACCAGCAGGTTGCGGCCCAGGAGACTGCGGCCGGTCAGAGCGGCGAGGTGCGGATGGTCGTCCTGAGCGACATCCACGCCACCGAGAACGGCGATCCATTTACCAACGTCGCCAAGAACACCAATGAGGACGGCGTCGCCAATGCCCTGGTTGGGGCGCGCGAGAAGCTAGCTGCAGAGGTCGGAAGCGCCGATACGGTCATCTGCCCCGGGGACCTTGTCGACGGGGGCGTCACCGACGCGATGTTGTGGACCTGGGACGAGTTACACGGCATCGCCGGCGACCTTGGCGCCGACCTAATCGGATCAGCGGGCAACCATGACTTGCTGCTGGAGCCCACCGGCGGGGATAAGCCGGAGAAGAGCCTGCGGGCGTTGCGACCGAAGTTCCCGTTCGACGAAACACAATGCGTGGCCACTTATTGGGGGCACGATCTTGCGGTCGTGGAGAGGGAGAGCTGGCGTGTATTGAGCATCAACTCATCGGCCACGCTCGGCGGCTTCGACAAGGACGAAGCCAAGCACGGACGATTCACACGTGACTGCCTCGAGGAGCTGCCGGGCATACTCGGCGAGGGCCCGTCTCCCGTGGTCAATGTCTGCGTCTGCCACCACCATCCCCACGAGTGGACCGAGGACTCAGACAAGGAGACCAACCACATGCTTGAGGGCGATCGCCTGATCGAGTTCCTTGAAGGCCGCGACGAGAGGTGGATGCTGATTCATGGTCATAAGCACCACCCTCGGCTCGATTATCTCGGTGGTACGTCAGCCGGGCCCGTGCGCCTTGCAAGCGGGAGCATCGGTGCCGACCTCCTTGGAGAGAGCGGCACTCGGGTGCGAAATCAGATGCATGTCATCGACTTCGACGGCTCCGCGATCAATCTGGGGCTGTTCCTAGCCGGCACGGTGCGGACATTCGAATGGGATCCCGGCGTCGGATGGGTCGATCCCGGAGCGACGTCGGTGCTGCCAGCTCAGTCCTCGTTCGGCTATCGCCGCGATGGCATGGAGCTGGCCAGCTGGGTGCTCGCGCAGGCTCGGCAGCGCAATCAGAGGACATGGACTTGGCAGGAGGTAATCGAGGCCGAGCCGAGGTGCGCCTTCCTCGCCGACTGCGATCGCAGCCGTTTCGATGCCGGCGTCAGACGCCTTGGCGGCGGTGTTCAAAGCGATGTCAACGAGGTGACCTTCTCGTGGTGAACGATCCGACAACCGGTGTCTTCGGGCACCGCAATGCCCGCTCGAAGACCCCCGAGCAGGTGGCCGAGGGATTCGTTGCCCCGCCGCAGTACTGGGAAATCGCCCAGCCCGGGAACACCGTGCTGATCGGTCCGAGGGGCTCGGGCAAGACGACGCTGCTGAAGATGCTGCAGGGCCCCGGACTCGAGCGCTGGCAGGACCCACAGGCCAATAGGGCTCGCTCCCTCATCACGTACAGCGGTGTGCTGATCCCAGCCGACCGTTCCTGGGCCGGGCAGGTGGATACGTACGGTCGCTGGATCGAGGACAGTGAAGTGCGCCGCGCCGTGGGGCGAGCCTGTTTCACGCTGCATGTGCTCCGGGCTCTGAGCAAGTGCGCAGCCGAACGAGTCCGCAAGCCTAGGGGAGTCGTGCGCCACGATCGCGCCGAGCTCGAGCGTGCGCAGGAGGAGCAAGTAGTTGGCCACACCTGGCGCACCTGGGCGCTTGAGGAGCCAGTGGGCAGCTTTGCTGGACTGGCGTCGGCGCTGAGCACTCTGCTTGCCGAGATCGGCAACCTGGCACGCCGGTCGCTGCGCCGCCCCGAGGCGATCGAGGAGCTCTCTGCCCACCGGGCGATGGACCTCGACATCATCGACGCTACGGTCCCGTTCATCGAGCGGTTCAACGATGCCGCAGGGCAGGAAGATCATGTTTGGGCCTTCCTGATCGATGAGCTCGAGTTCCTGCCGCAGGGCGTTCACCGCTTCATCCACACGTCGATGCGCGGGCGCGATCCGCGCATCCTGCAGAAGCTCTCCTTGGCGCCCTATACGCTCGGCTCGGATGTGGTGGCTGGTCCCCTGGAGGGCTGGGAGGGACACGATCTCGAGACCGTCGACTTGACCTTCTCCGAGAAGGAGGACGGTTACGCCTTCAGCCGGGCATTGATCGAGAAGGAGGTCGCCGACCAGGCGATGAGTGCGGAAGACCTGCTCGGCGAGCCTGGATTCTTCGAGATGCCGGCGGGGCGCGATGCTTATCGCAACGGCTCGAGGAACGCTGAGGCGATCAAATCACTTGCCGCCAAGGACCCGTCCTTCGCCGACTGGCTAAAAAAGCACGCGATCGATGCCGAGAACCCAGCGCAGACGGTCGGCGAGCGTCGCGCGTCGACGCTGCGCAAGGCGATCCCGATCGTCTTGCTCCGTAACGAGTATCTGCACGAGATCCGCTCGCAACTTTCGCCCCGGACCCGCAAAGCGCCGCGAACTTATGTCGGTGAGCTATCGGCCTATGCAGTTTGCGAGAACAACCCGCGGCTTCTGCAGACCATGGTCTCCAGGCTCATGGCCCGGGCCAAGGAAGGAGTTATCTCCGACACTAGCCGAGTCGAGGTGATCGGCAAGATCTCCGAGGAGTACCACCTGCACCTGCGAGCGCTTGAGGTGCCGGAGACTGCGCCGTTCGAACTCTTGCCGCAGCGGCTGATAGATCTGATCGGTGAGCACTTTCAAAAAGGGGTGATGGGGGAGAAGTTCGATCCGGAGCCAGCGCTCTCGTTCGAGATCTCCCGCGATGCCCTCGAGGGGTCGGTGATGCAGCCGATCCTCTATCAGCTGATCCACTACGGAGCCGTCGTACAGGTCGAGCCGGAGCGCTTTCGACTCGCCCATACATTCGCCCCGATCTATGTGCTGCCGCTTAGGAAGGGCCGCTCCCATGCCCTGCGCTCGATTTTGGCCGACAAGGCCAAGCTCATGGATCAGCTAGTCGTCGGCTGGCAGGAAGGGATGAAATGAGCCGCTCACCCCGGATTAGGCCGTTCGCGGCAACTACTCTCGACGAAGCTGGTGAAATCCCCTACCACTCGGCGCTAGCCAGCGTCGGATACGAGAAGCGCAGCCGGCAAATTCCGGAGGCCCTGGGCATTACCGGCGCGGCGATCCCATTCGCTACTAGGCGCAAACTTGAGTTCGAGCCCAACCTCAAGTTCTTCAAGTCGAGTGGCTGGGATCTTCTGTCGGTGGAGGAATCGGACTGCTACACCGCTGTCTCCGACTGGCTTCGATCTCTGCTGTCAGGCCTGGACGAGCCGGTTCGGGTTGCGATCGACGTCTCCTCGATGAGCCGGGACCGGATCGCCGATGTCGTCGAAGGGGTCTTCGATCTGCCTCTGAGCGCCGAACTCGATGTTGACTTCCTTTACACGCCCGCCAAATTCCAGCCGCCGCCGGAGGAGGGCGAGCAGCCACCGGTGTTCAGTGTCGCACCGGTCAGCGGCTATTTCGCCGGGTGGTGGAGCGCTCTCGACAAGCCGCTGTACGTGGTCGTCGGCCTCGGCTACGAACTTGAACGGGCCGCCAGCGCCCTCGACGTGCTCGAACCCGAAACCACCCAGATCTACGTCCCAATCGGTACCGACGAGCGCTACTTCGAGGCGGTGCAAACTGCCAATCAGGGCCTGATCGACGTTCCGAACCTGGAGCCGAACGAGATCCACTACGAGGTCGCCGATCCGTTCGCCTGCTTTCGCCGACTTGAAGCCAGTATCGCCCGGCTCGAGGACGAGAACCGCATCGCGCTCGTACCCCTTGGACCGAAGATCTTTGCGCTGATCATGACGCTGACCGCCGCTCTGCATCCGGTCACGACCCAGGTAATCCGGGTGAGCGCCGGCGATCGCCAGAAGGCGGTGCCGCAGGAAAGCGATGGCAGCCTCTATGGTTTGACCCTAGCCCTACGCCCTCCTAAGGAGGATGGCGCGTAGCGGGACTTCTCGTCGGACCTTTGTTTAGAACAACCCTGCGCTGGTCGGACGAGCCCTATATTCGAGCGAGAGAACGTGGTCGTAGTCACCGAACAACAGCGAGATCATTGGGCCGCTCGGCGAGTGGTGCACTCGCTCGGCGTCGGTGACGCGATACTCGACGACGCCGAGCGCGCCAACCCTGATCTCGACTGGCAGAGGGTGGTCCACTCCCTCGACACAGTATTCCTGGCTCACGGCGGCGCAATTGGCCAGGCCTACTTCCTGCGACAGCGGCAGGACATCCTCGGCGGGCGGACGCCGCTCGAGGTGTTGCCCAGCGCTGGCGGCCCCGACCGACTGCGGGAAGCTGCTCGGGTCTTCGCCGCTAGCTAAGCGAGCGAATCCCTCACACTCGACTGAGCGGCGAAGGTCCGTCGCACCGCCGCGTGCGCTTGACCTCATCCCGCCCCCCCCGCTTTGTCGCCCTCCAGGCCCGCCTTGCTCTCAGCACAAGCCCGGAGAGCTTGGTAGAGCGGCGTCGCCCGCAGCCATGCCATAGGGTCGCTGTGCTTGCTGGCTGTGCAGCTATCGGGCCGGCTGAAGCTACCGCTTAGCCGCTCGCCGAGCTCGACGCCGAGCTCCGCGATATAGAGCTCGTCGGCCTGCCGCTCAAGGTGGTTCCTGACGCCGAGCAGGTAATCGAGCGGCATCAGCGCGATCACATGCCCGCCGGCGAATCGATCCCACCAGTAGCGACCCTGACTCAGGGTCCTGTGATGGAGAACGCCAACCTCATTGGCCCGGATCGCGCTCTCCATTATCGAGGTCATCGGCCGACGAGGGCATGGCCCGGCGGCAATCCTCCTCACCTTCGCTCCGGCCCCCGACCCCCTCACTTGCCACTGGGTCAGCGTGCTCAGGCTGTTCACCTTCGGGCCCAACAACGACGGGCTCCATTCCCTCTCGCTCAGCGAGAGCGATGAACAGCTCCGAGGCCGGACGCATCGGCCCCGGCGGCGCTTCGCGCTCGGCGTAGTGCTCATCGTCGTCCTCGGCCCGGGCGATCAGAATCCAGCCCTCGGGGCAGTCGTACTCGGTCCAGATCTCCCGCCCCGAGCCATGAAGCTCGAGCTTGCGCAAGAGCGCGAGGAGGTTGCGGCGCGAGAGGGTGACCTCGGCGACGCGCTGATCACCGATTTCCGTGATGCGCAGGCGCATTAGAACGGGGCCTCCTCGGCCAAGACCAGTTCCTCAAGCGACGCTTCATCGCTCGCTGGGCAGAGCTGGCGGAACTTGCACCACTTGCAACGAAACGGATCCGGCCGGGGGACGAAGACCTCGGTCTGAGTGACTTCCTCGGTTAGCTCAACGAGTTCGTCTTCGATCCGAGCTAGGTCCTCGTTCTCGGGGGACCAGCTCCGCTCGACGCCCTCGACCAAGTAGAGGAAGCGGACGCGAACTACGGGCTGGCGGAAGGTCCGGCTCGCTGCCAGGGCGTAAAGACGAGCGGCGAGGACAGCGTGCAGCTCGTCGTCATCGATCCGGCACTTCCCGGTCTTGTAGTCGACGACCTCAATCCCGCGATCGCGGCCCCGGGCCCGATCAACGCGATCAGCCTTACCTGAGGCGATCCGGCCATTCGGCAGCCGGGCCCTGATCCACTCCTCCACGGCTACGGGCCGAATCGCCAGGTCGTAGCTGGCGCAGTAGTCACTCAGGGCAGCGAGGGCTCGCTCGCCCCAGACGATCTCCTCTTCCTCATCGAAGAAAGCTTCGCCACGATCGCCAATCTGGGCCCAGAAGTGGCGCAAGGCCCGATGGGCGGCCTCCTCCCCACGCTCCTCGACCGGCAAGCGGTAAAGGAAAGCCATCGTCTGATGGATGGCGTTGCCGAGGACGAGCTGCGGCGTCGGCGCTTCCCGGGCCTTGGTCTTAAGGACGTAGGAGAACTCGAACTGCTTCGGACAGCTCCGGAAGCTCTCGAGCGCGGTCGGGCTAAAGCTCTTCACTGAGCGGCCGCTGAGCTTCCGTCTTGCTGAGTTCAGCTTTAGCGGCGCCTTGGTTTCCCCCTGCCTACCAGGGCCGATGGCGCCCTGATCGCTGGCGGTTGCGCCGTCTGGTCCAGTTGCCTTCTTAGTGTTGCCCATGTGGTCAACACTAGGACGCCAACCGGACCAGACCACTCGGCGGGAACTGAGATGGCCGCCCCCGGGGCCCAAGGGCCCCTCCACTACGCCGCCGGCGGTCTGCCGAAACCGAGCGCCGGTCCCAGGCCACAGGCATCGGAAGGAAGCGGTGAAGGAGCGCGGATGGAGATGAAGAGAGAAGAGACGAGACGCCAACAAGGACGCCACAGGCGAGTCGATCGCGGCAGTGAAAACGGCGGCAAGGCGCAGACCGGATCCGCTCAGACCGCCTCGCCACCCCCTCCCCGACCATCGGTTGCCCTGACCTGGGTCGATGCCGCCGAGAGTGAGGCGCAGCGCCAAGCGGCAGCGCGGAATGCTGTCGCCATCTTGCGCGGCCAACCGCAGGCCAGCGTTCTCGGCCCGAAGGTCTTAGCGCCGCGCCGTTGGTCAGGGTTAGAGGCGGGAAGCGAAAAGAGGCTCAGCGACGCCGCCGCGGCCGCTGAAGAGGCCAGTGCTACTGCCAATGCCTCGCAGCCAATCTCTTACGTCCAGCTGCGCGAGGCCTTTAGCTGGACTGGCTTTTCCCCGGAAGAGCTGTTCGAGCAGCGGCGGCCGCAGCGAGCGCCGCTGCCGATGAGCGATCTTCTTCGCGCTCGCGACCTTGGCGCCGTCTTGGAGAGGCGAAATCCGGGTCGAGGTTCGCGGCGCAAGCGACAACTGGCTGGCAATGGAGGCCGCGCTGTGAATCCGACCGACAAGCCAGGCCAGGGCGGGCGACGACCGCGGCAAACACCATTCACCGTCAGCTCAGCGACGCGGGAGCTCTACGAGCGCCTCGGCGAGCCGCAAACCCTCAGCCATCGCGGAGCGCAGATGATGATCTGGGATGCCCGCGAGGCTGGCTGCGCTAAGGCCGCTAACGCTGGCCTTCTCGATCCCCACGGCGCTGGCCTCGCTTTCGCCCGTCTCTCCAGCGATGAGATTCAAAAGGGCGAGACGATCGGCTTTCACATCCAGTCGGCCTCGGAGACGGCAAAGCGGGCTGGGCTGACGCCGCGTTTTGCCGTTGCTTCGCTCAATAACTCCGGCTACCAACCGTTCAACCTCCGCCAAGACCTCCTCTTTCTCGAGAGCAAGATCCAAAGCGGCGAGGTCGCTTGGCTGGCCGTCAGCTACGCCGATCGCCTCGCTCGTGACCGTCTCCCTCTGGAAGAGATCTACGAAATGCTGCGCAGCGCCCGGGTCGATCTCTACGTCGGCACGATTGACCGCAAGATCAACTGGCACGGCGACGATTCGCTCCTCGCCGCCTGGGCCCTGACCTCCTCGGCCGAAGGGCGGCAGATCAAGGAGCGCACCCACGGAGCGATCATCCGCCGCTATCTGCTCGAAGGCCGCGGTTGGCCCGCCTCGATCCGGTTTGGCACTAAGCGCGGTCCTGACCTCTATCTAGTCGAAGACCCCGAGCAGATGAAGATCGTTCGCTGGCTCTTTGCTCGCTACTTGGAAATGCGCGACGCTGGCAAGGGCAGCCTGCGCCAGCTAAAGAGGGAGGCGGCCGAGGTCTGGGGCGCCAACCTGTCCCATGAACGGATCCGAACGATCCTGATCGACCCCCTTTACGTTACTGGCGAATGGCACGTCACCTACGAGGGCTACGCCGTTGCCTGCCGACCGGTTGCCTTTACCGAGTCGGTCAAGGCCGAGGACTACCAGCGCGTGCAGGAGTTCCTCGCCCTCCGCAAGGCCCACAACGAAGAAACGGCTCTCGGCGAGTTTCTCCTCAACTACGTCCCCTTCTACCACGCCCCCTGCCAAGGAGACCTAGGCCAGAAGGGCCGCCCGCCGCTGCTCCGGGGCTTCAACGTCACTAAGACCCAGGCCTACCGCCATATGGGTCACACACCCGCGGGCTGCCGGCGCTTTCGTGTCTTGAAGGAGCCGGTGGAGCGAGCCCTGATCGGCGCGATCAGGCAAGCCCTGCAGTCAAAGGCCGTCGCTGAAGCGTTCGCCGAGAGTGAGGCCGCGGCCGCTCCCTTTGCCAGTCAGCGGCGCTCAACCGAGGATGCCGATGCCGCCGAGTACCGCCGCCTCGAGGTCAAGCTCGCTGAGGTAAAGACCAGCCTCGCGGCCGTCAAGCGTCAGTTCTTTGACGGTCTAACTGAGGGCGAACTAGAGATCAGCGACTGGAAGGAGATGACCGCTGACCACCGGGCCGAGCGCGATCGTCTCGAGCGACAGATTGAGCTTCTCGAGCGCCCTCCTACGCCCCGTCGCAAGCGCAATGTCATCAGCGCCGCTGACCGCGACGGTTACCTAACCAGCGTCAACAAGATCCTGACCGAGGAAACGCCGACCGACCCCGATCACCGCATCGCCCGCGCGGCCCTGGTTCGCGCTCTGGTTAGCAGCGTCGTCTTGCATGAGGAGACTGGCGCTGATCGCGGCGACGGAGACGGTGCCGGAGACGGCGAATCGACCTTTCGCCTTGAGGTCCGCGGCTGGATCATCCCCGATCACCTCGGCCAGGACGAGACAGTAGATCCGCTCGAGTCAGTCAAAGAGCGCCTCGACAACTACGCCAAAGGAGGAATGAATGCCGTGGCCGAGGATCTCGTTGTCGATGAGAAGCGTGTCAAGCAAGGCGAGCCTTGCTTGACACCATCCGAAGCGCGGGAGTTGGTCGATTTCCTCTCCCGGCACGAGCGACCACCGGCGAAATTCGATCGCTATCGCCGCGACCGTCGGCTCGCGCGAGTGAAGACTTCAGTCGTGAGCCGGATCGGCGGCAAGTCAGCGTGGCAGGTCAGTGCGCCGCGTCTGCCTATCGCAAGCTCAGAGACAACAGTGTCCAGAGCGCCGCAACGGTCAGCACGATGATCGCCTTGGCGGTAATCGGAACCGCCATTCGCGCCACCGCTGTGACGACGACAGTCAAAGGAATCAGCCCAGCAGCCATTAGCGCCCAAAACGCTGCGGCCGAGCCCACCAGCATCTGGCGATCGTAATTCAGCCCACTAGCGGCGTGCGTCAACGACCGTTGCTTCATGACCGCCGTGCGCGTACTGACGATGACAGCTGTGCTGCAGTACGTCCTAACGGTTGTGATCCTCTCTAGGAGTCCCTCTGCTAGGAGTCCCTCTGCTTGGCCCAGGCCCAGAAAGCCCCTCTTCGCCTCTTTGGCAATCGGAGCGCTACTTGATGCCGTCGCGCTTCTGATCTGGCCGTGATGATCAAGGCGACTGTTCGGCGGTCGGATCCCAAGCTAGCTTCTGCGACTAGCGACTGGTCAGGTCTATCAACACGTGCATGCCTCCGATGGATTCGGCGGCACCTGTGAGATCCGCGCTTGATCGGCGTGGATTGCCAAGAGGCTGGACGGGGAAGAATCGTGATGCCGCTGGGCATGAATTCCTCGCCTCAGGGGAAGGCGATTTGGTGCCGCTCGGGGTCGGGGCCAAGGCAAAATCGGAGAAGACCAGTCGTCCCGTCGGTTCTTTCCGGAGCTGGGTAACCGAGACGCGCGATCTCCGCTTCACATTCGCTGGTGCGCCTGGGCTCGTCTCGGCCCAATGTAACCAGCGCATGGAGGGCACCAAAACGAACACCGGCGGCGCGACTCCGCTCGAGCGCACGCTCTGCCGCTTCGGGCCGTTCCCTTTCCTCACGTTGGCATTCGCCGAGTCCGAGGAGCGCAAGGATCGCATGGATCAGATGGTTCGATTCGGCCAGCTTGGAAAAGATCTGCCCGGCCCGGGGGTACCGACGGTCGATGCGGGCCAACTCTGCGACCTCGATGAGGAGTGCCTCCTCCCGGAATCGGGATGGCGTTTGCACTGCCTCAAGCTGTCGTTGCGTCGCTGTTAGGAGCTCCTCAGCTTCTTTTCGCTCGCCAGCCAGCCGCAAGACGGGGATCAAGAACGTCTGGGCGTCGATCAGACTCGTATCGTCGGTGAGAAGAGCGAAATCCTCGATAGCTCGTCGAAGAAGTCCTTCTGCTTCTCGACCACGTAACGCTGCAACACAGCCCTGTTCAGATACACCCCAGCTCTGGTGATTGAGGCCAGCCAGAGGGCCGAGGTCGCTGGCAAGATGGTCGGCCTCGCGTTGCGCACTGGCCAGATCGCCGAGCCAGCGAAGCGTGATGCTGAGATTGAGGGAGGCGGTCGCTGCACGTTCGGTTTTCCCGCTGCTTCTCGACTTGTCTCGGGCAGATAGGGCCAGCTGACGGGCGCGATCGAGTTGGCCAACGAGCTTGGCCGCGTTGGCGAGCTGGAGTTGGAAGTCGTCATCGTCCTGGAACCTTTCGAGCGCCTTCTCTGCCACTGGAAGGGTCGTCGATGGCCGATAGATATGGGTCAGGCCACGCAGCCGCCATCGCCAGAACTTCTTCACGTAGGTGAGAGGTGTCCTCTCGGTGAGCAGGGCTAGGCCCGACAGCGCGCTTTCGCGCCACGGGGCCCCATGCCGCAAGCCCAAACCCCACAGTCGACCGGCGGCGTGTAATCGGGCACGAAGACCGCTTTCGTGGAGGGCGCGGCGAAACCGTTCCCGGGCGCCGGCGATGTCCCCGAAAGCATCAAGGACCTCGCCCTGCGTCACTGGAGGTGGTCTGAAATCTCCGAGCTTCAGTGGCGCCGGGTAAGCCGGCTGCCGCATCTCATCTAGCAATTCCGGCGGAACGCTCCGGGTGAGCGACCTGGATTTCGCCCAGTCAAGGAACAGCCAATCTGGGCGGCTATGACGGACAGCTGGACCACCGGCTTCGTGCAGCAGAAGCCGTCCGGATCTCTGCAACCGCTCAAAGCGCGAGCGCCCCTGAGGGTCGTTGGCAATTGCGAACCAATCCACTCGTTTTGCCTCCGCCAGAGCCTGATCGAGGGCGTCGCGAAGATCGAGGTCCCTTCCGGCGTAGCCAAGAACAGCGACCTCTCGCCCTTTGAAAGCGCGGCACAGGGCGGCTTGCCATTGAGAACCAATGGAGGTCAGAACCTGATCGGAGCTAAGGGCAAGGGGCCCGGACTCGACACTGCCGTGGAGGCTAAAGAGATGACCCCGCGGGCAAGTACACGCGGGGTCGTCTTTGAAGTGGATGAGGTGATAGTCGATTGATCGCCGGCGAGCGGCGACCTCGATCAGGGCATCAAGGTTCGTCGTCGACACCGTGCCGCCACCAGCAAGTATTTCGGCAGCAACGAAATGAGATGCGTTCGGCTCTCCGCCGGCGAGCAGCTCGTTAATCAGCCTCTCGACATCAACGCCACTGGCTGCAAATCGCTGAAGCAGCGCTTCAGGCGCAGCGCGATCGCCTAGCTGTGGGTCGATGGCGATGTCGAGCGCGTGCATGAGGGACTCTCGAAGAGTGAAAAAGAGGGGGCGTCGTGCAGGAGAGGCAAGTGACGCACCAGCACCGAAGTGAAGAGCGATTGGATAGGAGAAGGCCGTTCGCTCACTCTAGTTCCCAGCTGAACAAGGCCGAGATCCTTCGCAACAGTCTTCACCAGGCGCGCATCATTCATCGCGAGGGCTGGGAACAAGAAGTCAGAGGTTTGCTCCGCTGCGGTGCTCGCGGTGAACTAGTCGGTACCGGGTCCCCGTCGACAGCCCAAGAGGGGCAGATCGTGGTCCGCCGCGTCGTGCTTAGGCGGGAAGATCGCGTTGGTGGAGGCGCCCATCCAGCTGATGACCGAGCCACTTCATCGCCGGTAGTTCAAGGGCTTGATCGATCCAACAGGCAAGGCCGACAAGGCAAAGAACGACGGCCGCCCGGCGGTCGAGTTCTCTGCCGTGTCGCCCTGGATTCGCCTGCCGGTAGACCTCGCGTAACAGCAGCTCTAGCTCTCGGTCCATCTGCAGGGCCATCACGGCTGATTGGGCGTTCGGAAAAGAGCGCTGGTCGCTTTTTGCGCTTGCGGTATCAACCAGAGCACCTTCGAGTCCGGCGACCAGTGGCGGGAAAGCATCGTGGTACTCACCTCGACTGAGATGCCTAAAGGCGTGACTGAGGTCATTCCTTACCGAGTAGCGCAGGTCGCCGGCCTGATCGAGCGCTTCGGCTAAGAGATCTGGTACTTCTGCCTCGAGCAGTACATCGGCAAGCAACTCAATCAATGGCCCTTGCCCGTGGGCAGCCATCGCCTCCATAACCTCGAGAGCCCGACCAACGCCGACGTGGCGGAGAACGGCTATGAGATGGGCCGTAGCCGGGTCGGCCGCCTGCAGTTCCTCTTCGAGTTCGTTGATCCGAGCAAAGAGGAACTTCACCCGCTCGACCGAGCGCACGACCCGCCGCCAGGGCGTGGAGTGAAGCTGATCGGTGAGCGAGCGGTAGGCAAGGAGATGCTGACGAGTCCACACCTCCCGCACGCCCTTGGTGCGACCAATGCCGAGGGCGGAGTCAAGAAAGGCTCGATGGAGGGTTGGGACGACACCACGCTGTCGAAAGGTGCCCGTGACAGGCCCGGCAAGCCGCAGGCGCTGATTGAGCAATGCGCCACCAGCGGCCCCGCGAAAAAGAGCTGCTGTTGAAGCGTTACCGATGCTGGCACGGCGGGATAAGCCGGCTACTGACGGCGCAATCTTGAGGCCGCGAAGAGCCACCCCGTCCCTCCCGACGTTGATCAGGCCACGCCGGGGCCGGGCGTGGAATGCCTGGAGATGGTTCTGCATAGGCGGCCGGATTCCCAATACCTGTCGGCTCACATCTAGCCAAGGCGACTTCAAGGCGGCGTTGGTTGCGAGCGCTGCTTGTTTGCCAAGGGCAAGGTCACGGACTGACTTGGAGAGCTGGAAGGCAGCTAGCGCCCTCGTGCTGTCGACCGGGACAGAGCGAGCTGCAGCTGCAACCCGTAGCTGATACCGGCCTAATACACCAAGCCTCTCCGAGACAGGGCTCGGGGCTCGTTTCCGCATGATCTCGATTATCAATCAGTTGCCGGATGCTGTGTCGCGCCGGCGAAATTCGATCGCTTACCGCCGTGGTCGTCGGCTGGCTCGGGTGAACAGGCAGACGTCGGAGTCGCGGTATGCCAACCTGGCGTTCGATCATCCGTATCGAAGGTGATCCGGAGTCAGGCGGCGGAACCTGAGGAGGTTGATCTTCCGTTCGCATACTTCAGCCATGGGCCGAGGAGATGGTCACGACAAGGTTTCAAAGGCTGCCGGGCTCCGTAAGGAACCTGAGCTTCGTCTGTCAGCGAGCTGACTATGCCAGGCGTCTTCCCGCGGCGATCACTTCTGGCCGCTGCATCAGTCGAACGATCCGACCGCTTGGCAAGAATGGTGGGAAGCCATGGAACGACTCAGCGATGACTTCCCGCCTGGCCCGCGAATCTGGACCATCGGTCATGCCCACCATCGACTCGATGCTTTTCTCTCGCTGCTCGAGTTGCACAGCATCGAGCTTGTTGTCGATGTTCGATCCCGGCCGGCGAGCAAGTGGGCGAAGCACTTCAACCGTGAGGCCCTAGAGCCAGTTCTCCGCCAAGCCGGGCTCGACTATGCCTGGCACGGAGATGCCCTTGGGGGAATCCCGGAAGGCGATCGCTTTTACGACGCTGACGGCCACACCCTCTACGAGCCGTTGGCGCACGAGGAATGGTTCATGAAGGCGATCGCCAGGGTCGAGTTCGATGCTGAGCGACGCCCCCTCGCCTTGGTCTGTCTTGAGGAGGAACCGGAACGCTGCCATCGCCACCTCCTCCTGGCCCGTGTCTTTAGCCAGCGCGGCGTTGAGGTCATGCACATCCGCAGCGACGGATCAACCGAGCGCAGCGCCGCGGTTGATGACCGCCTCGGCCGCCATCAGCGCTCCCTCTTTGAGGTCGGCCCAGCAGAGGTCTGGCGATCACCAGCGCCAATGCATCGCAAGCCCTCCCGGTTCGCCGCCCCCCATCCCGCGGCTCGCCGTTAGCTGTCCTTCCCCTCGACAGCCTCGAAGGCCTCGCGGATCGGGGCAAGCAGCGCTTGGTCTTTGACCCACGGGCTCCAATACCAGCGAGCGCTATCCGGGTGCTGATGGACGACCTCGGCAGCGATCATCGCCGTCGAAACATCCTCGATTGCGCCGAGAAGCCTGCCAACGACCTCACCGACGTACCAGCGGTTGTGTGCTGAGCCCATCTGCAGCAGCCGGGCCAAGGTCAGTCGTTGCAGCTCTAGATCGGCGGTTCGGCTGAATATCCGCTGGTATAGATCGGCGACCCGATCACAGTAGGCAAAGGGCAATGAGCCACTGATATGGCGATCGTAGGCCCGAAGCATGGATGCAAAGCCAGCGGGGATCTGGTCCATGTAGAGATCAATCAATCCCGCCGGCAGTCGCGGCACGACCTTGAAATAGAGCTCGTACTCGCTGCTGCTGCGCTGAAGATGCTCATCGAGGTCTCGGGCCGTCCGGAGCCGATCATCCTGGCTGGCTCCGTCCCAGGCGGCTAGCAACTTTTCTGCCGTGTCGATCGGTGGATCGACGACCTGCGGGTTGACGGCCAAGCGCCGGAAGTTCTCCAGCGCCTCGGCGGCATTGGCGTAGCGTTCAGCCGGGTCGCGTCGACAGCATCTCTCGATGAAATAGCGATACCGAGCCGGGACTGCCTGGGCATCAACATGCAGGATCTCCGGCACATCACCGGTCAGCATCTGCCAGAGGATCTTGCCGAGGGCGTAAACATCGGCTTGGGGACCAACTGCCTTGGCGTTGTCGAATTGCTCCGGAGCCATGTACGGCTCAGTCCCCATCCCAACGTCGGTCCGGGTCAACGCCGTCGCCTCAGGATCGAGGCGCTTGCCAAGGCCAAAGTCGGTCACTTTGGGAATGCCATTGACGAAGAGAATGTTCAATGGCTTGAGATCGCGATGAAGGACTGGGCTTTCGCATTTATGGGCGTGGGCCATGCCCTCGAGCAAGGCGCTGAACACGGGAACGATCCACTCGCCATCGCCGGCTCGACCGGCCTCGATCTCGGCCTCCAGATTGCTCTCCGCCAGCGGCATGACGAAGTACGGTGGTCTGGCCTCGAGATCGCGAGCAACGACCTCGATGATGTTGGGATGGTGGAGCTCTTCCGCCAAAAGCTGGACCTCGCGTCGGAAGCGGGCCAGGGCTTCAGCGTCGTCCAGGTGTTCCTGTGCCAGAGTCTTAACGGCCAACCCGCTCTCAGCGACCGTTTCCCCGTCGGCGGCAAGACGCACCGCCTCGCGAACAACGCCAAAGCCACCGGAACCGATGCGCTTGCCGAATCGGAAACGAGACACGGTCAGCGCAAGGTAGCGGGGCCCGGGCGGCAGGCTGGAGGGCTAGGAAAGCCAGTCCAGCTCGTGCCGGCTGGCGGCGAGGGGCCGCGGAGACTCCTCCGGGCGCCACTCGCCCCGGGGGCGACCACGGAGGCGCAGAACCCGCAGCCCGGCGAGACGCGCTAACTCCTCGGCGACGATCCGCCGGTCGGCGTCGGCCGGATGGCGGAAGTGAGAGACGACACAGGTCCGATGTCGCAGGGCAATCCCAGCAGCCCACTGCACCACGGCTGTGTGCGTCGTTCGAAGTTCGCGCCGAAAGCGGCGGTTATCAATCAAGCCCTGGCCCCCAGGGCGGAGGTGTTGCATCGCTGGGCCGAGTTCAGGGCGGTGGACGTAGTAGATCTCGGCCGCGCGGCAGGCCCGAGCCAAGCGCACCGGGCTGTGCCGGTCCGAATAGCGCGACGGTGATCGACGAATATCGAGCATCAACTCGATGTCTTCAACGCTTAGATCGCCGATTAAATCCGCGACCGCCACCGCTTGAAGTCCGGCGGTGAAAATCTCAGTCTGGAAACGGCTGCGACGCGTCGTCATTCCTTACCGCCCTTCCAGTCCGCTTCCGGGATCACAAAGCTGACCTTAGCCTTGCCCCGCTGATCGTGGCCGGTTCCTAGCATTCGTTGGCGCAACTCAGCCGTCTCGGCCCCCCACTCGCCCATCTGCGCGCCTTCGATCCCGGCCAGCTGGACGTCGGCCATCACGGCTCGGCCATGACCCTTCTCGCGCGGCGGGGGCTTGGCTCGAATCGCCAGCTCGGTAAACGGTGCCCACCGGGTCCTGGCGCCGGTTGGTTGAGGGCCAAAACCGAGGATCTCGGATTGATAACCGAATTCGACTTCGGTCCGTAGGCCAAGACGCAGCAGCCGCCCGTGATCTGGATCGTCCTCCGTCCCGAGTTCAAGGATGCTCCAGTGTGGCAGCGCACCCAGACAGGCCAGCAACCCGGCCAGGTCGCCACTGGCCTCCAGGGCCGGCAAGACAATGCTGACGATCTCGACTTCGGCGGCGAGCAGACGGGGCCTGACCAGCTCATCGACTCCTTCGGCCAGCTCCTCCGCCGCTTCACCACCAGCGGCGATAACGAAGGTCTCCCAGCCATGCGTCGCTCGTTCCTGGCTCAGGTAGGCACTGAAGACGCAGCTGTTGCACTTGGCGGCGTGCCAGTGGGCCTGGGCGGCAGCCGCGAGCTCGTAACGTTCCAGGAGGGATTCCGAGGTCGCCAGGCGACCGGCAGCACGAAAGGCGGCCTCGTAATCGTCTCGGCGCGGATGCTCGAGGACCGATCCGTCCTCAAGCTCCAGCCGCAATGAGCGATCGACCTCGCCAAGTACCGCCTGACTCAACAGGCGGCGCCCATCCCAATGAAAGAAGTTCATCGGCAGACAGTCTGCGGTCGCCACCAGACCGAGTCAAACGTCTTCCCAGTGCCGACGCAGCCGTTGGCTATCGTCTCAGCCGCCTAATGGCGAAGCGCAACTTCTCATCGCTTGCTAAACGGAAGGCGGCCAGGACCGTCTTTACGATCGGCTACGAAGGCCGTGGCCCGGAGGAAGTCATCGCCCTGCTCCGCAAGCATGCAATTGAGTGCCTGCTCGATGTCCGCTACCGGCCGCAGAGCCGAAAGCGCGGGCTATCGAAATCGACGCTGAGCGAGGCCCTCCGCGATCAAGGTCTCGACTACGCCCACGAGCGGGGGCTCGGCACCCCACCGGCGATGATGCGCGAGATCCGCGAGCGCGGTCATTACGACTGGGACGACTACCGTGGTTACTTACTGGCCCAAGAGGATGCTCTGGAGCGAGCCGCGGAGCTGGTAACGACCCGCCGGACCTGTCTCCTCTGCTATGAGGCCGATGCTGGCAGTTGCCATCGCCACGTCGTCGCCGATGAGCTTGGACAGAGGACCGGGCTCGACGTCATGCACCTTGGAAGCAGCCAAGGCGTCTGACGGGACGCGCCGGGTGTCTGGAACGAGCTGCGCCGCCTGGCTTCGGCCAGGCACGATCGAGAGAATCTCGGATAGTCGATCCCCGAGCGCTTGGCGCATCGCGTCCTCGGGGCCTCGGCATTGGCCGCAGCAACCTGAACCACGTACTCAGCGACATCACCACGGACAGCGCTGGTTGCTGAATCAATGCGGGGCGTTGATCCTGACTCGACCGTTCCGACCTGGCTGAGTATCGCTAGGACTTCGCCAGTCATGCCTTCGGGGACGACTGAGGCGATGAGGCTAAGGCGCCAAACGGGCGCGATCAGTGTTGCGCCCTCGAATTGGCTGAGGTTTCCCTCGAAGGCGGCAATGGCCTCGGAGACCCTTCCGGGCCGACCGGCGCTGAACTCAACCGGATGGAGGCTGCCGCTGACGTGGCCGTCTGTTCGGACCTCGTCCACCGTCACCTCATGTCCACTGGCAAGGCGCCAACGCTGACCGGCACGAACGTCTTCGGTGGCCGAAGCGTGCATGTCGCTGAGGGTAATCCTCCCTGACCTGCCGCGTCCGCTCTGATGGCTGCGGGCCAGCCGCCCCCAAAGAACAAAGCGGACAATTTCGGTTCTGGCCGCACGCGACCCGGACGATCGTCGCGACTCCCACCTCCTGGATCTCGCCGTCAACCTCCGCGGCCCCGTGCCACGCCAAGATGTCGAACGTGAGCCTTTCGAACCGCACCCTGGCCTTCCTGGCCCGTCCCTTCGAAGGCGGCGGCGGTCCAAGTCACACGATGATCGAGCAGATATGGATGGCTGCCGATGCCCTCGACTACATCCCGCCGGAAGAAGAGGCGAACAAGCAGCAGCGGGTAATCCTCGGCTTTCGCAACCTCCAGCGAGGTGGCAAGGGGCGCGATCGGCTCCCGGTCGAAGCAGACGCCGACAAGCTGCGGTTGGTGACCGCTGATCTCGCCACGTTGCTGATGGCGCGGGAGCTTGTTGACGCGAGTGAACTCGAGCGTGCTCTCGACCAAGACGGGCTACTGCTCGCCGGCGACGAGCTCAAGGAGGTTCGTCCGCAGGACGAGCCGGCCGACCGGCTGGCGACACACATCGCTGCCCTCTTTGGCCGGCGCCCAGAGCTGGCCGTGGCCCAGCGGCATTACGGGCAGGCCAACAGCGCCTTCGATCGTCGTGAGTGGGAGGCGGCCAACGCACAGCTGCGCAGCGCCTGCGAAGCGGTTTTTGACGCCCTTGCTCACGCCAACGGTTGCCGCAAGGACAAGCGTGGCGGCGAAGCTCGGAAGTGGCTGCAGGAGAAGGGGCATCTCGAAAAGGACGAGGCCGAGCTGATCCAGAAGTTCATGGTCTTTGCCGGTCGCGCCGGTTCGCATCCAGGCCTCTCCGGCGCTGCGGACTCCCAGCTTCGTCGGCATATGGCCACTGCCCTAATGACCTTCGCCATCGCCAAGCTAGGGGCCGCATAGCCGGCCTGCTAGTCCTGCTGGCCGGCTACGGTCGTTGCTGTGACGCCACCTCACCAGTGCGTCGGCCGATGCACTGGGCGACCAGCTTGAGAGCAGCAATCCCAGCTGCGAGGCTAGTTGGCCTGCGATGAGGACCCGATCGGTCCAGCCCTTGGCGATTGCCTTGCTTTGCCTCTGTCTGCTTGGCCTGGGCCTGTGTTCCCCGCTCACCGCCCCTGCGGCGGCCCCTGCTGGCCAGAAGGCGACAGCTCGTCTGGAGAGGCAGAAGCTGCGCCAAGAGACGCGCAAGTTGCGCCTCGAGAATGATCATTCCGGCGGCTGGCGCGGCTGGGTCAGTGACTTTGCACCGTTTGTCACCGCCCTCGTTGCTCTGGTCGGGCTATTCCTTGCCGCCTGGAAGCAGATCACTGAGCAAAGCCGGCAGCGCGGTCTGGATCGCGACCAGCGGGAGGCCGACCGGATCCAACGAGAGCGCGAGAGTCGACGAGACCTGGACGAACGCTTCTCGGCCATCCTGGCTGATCTCGGCGCCGTGAGTGAGGCCTTGCAGGCCGGAGCCGCCGTTTCCCTTCTGACCTTTCTCCGACCGCAGCACCAGGCCTTCCACCACCAAGTACGTCTGATCGCCTTGGCCAACCTCAAAGTCGAACACCGACCGGCGATCGTCAAGCTCCTAATCCGGACCTTTGAAGCGGCGATGACCACGGATGAGCCCTTCGAGGCCGCGGAACTCGACTTCTCCGGCGCTCAACTAAGCGAAGTCCGCCTGGTGGGCCTCGAGCTCAGCGGAGCCGATCTCAGAAGCGCCATCCTCACCGGCGCCGACTTCAGCAGGGCCAAGCTGAACGATGTCCAGGGCCGCGGAGCGCAACTGGAGAAGGCAGATCTCAGCAAGCGAGCACAGCTAGTCAACGCTCGATTCCCGGAGGCTCGCTGCGCCGGGGCTTGCTTTGATGACTCCGAGCTGGTCAACGCCCACTTCGAGGGCGCCGACCTACGCAGGGCCAAGTTCCGCAACGCCAAGCTGCAAGCGGCCCATCTCGACGCCGATTTGCGCGGAGCGAACTTCGAAGGAGCCAATGTCGCCGATACCTACTTTCGCAAAGCGACGCTCGATGACGTCGCGCTCGGCACGCTGCGAGGGGCGAGCAAGCTCGAGAAAGCCCACCTGTCTGAGGAACAGCTGCAACGGCTGGCCCACCTTGAGGTCCCTAAGCCGGACAGATAAAGGTGGCCCACGATGGGCTAATGCCCAACGACAGACCACCCAAGGTGATGATAGGACCTCGCCGATCCTCCGTCCAGATCTCCAGAGCGCGGGCAGACGGACACCGGCCGATTCAGACGGGCTGACCGGTTAGCCAGGATCGTCCCGACCCTAATCACGAAACCGGGCAAGGGCTGACGGGTAGAACCCTTAGCCTGTCTGCTGGCCCTTTCGCGCCCCCTCGGCCTCAGGGCTGTCCAGGCGGCAGGCCCTTCTCGCGCATCCGCTGGGCAAAGCGCAAGAACTCCTCCTGAAACTCATGAAACTCATGCAGCTGACCAACCCCGTCCGGGGCCCGCGAGGCCGCTTTCTCTGCCGCCCGGCGAGAATCGCGCATCAGGGCCAGGTTGCGATCAACCTTCGGTCGCAGCTCAGCCGGAGCGGGAAGGTCGGTCCGCACCTCGTCGCCAATCACTGAGCCAAGATGCTCAGCCTCCCGCACTCGCCGCGGCATTGCCGCCAGGGCCCGGGCTCTCTGCCCTCCCTCCTCGGAAACAAAGCAAGTCAAGATCGTCTTGATCAGGGTGGTGTGGTCAAAGAGGGTGTGGCAGACCTGCTGCCGGACGCGGGGGCCGATGACCAGGGCCGGAACCCGGACTCCTAAGGTCTTGAACTCGGGATCGTCGTGGGCCGCAGGCGGCTCAACGTGGTCGAAGTAGCCACCATGCTCGTCGTAGACCACAATCAGCAGGGTCTCGTTCCAGGCCTGGCTCTTGTAGAGCGCTTCGTAGACCTCGAGGACTAAAGCCTGGCCGGCGAGAACGCTAGTCGGCGGATGATCGTCGTTGGAGTCGGGATCGAGGACATTGACGTCGACGAAGTTGGGGTCGATCCAGGAGACGTTGCGGAGCTGGCCGCGGGCGGCATCGTCGAGAAAGCTGTCTCGGGCCGTGACCTTTCCCTCGACGAACTCAGTCAGAAAGCTGACCCGGCGGCGATCGAAGTAGGCGAAGTTGTCCCGCTGGAGGTCGCGGAACTTCATCTTCTGGCGACGAAAGTCGCGATAGCTCTTGTCGGCCATTCGTAAGGTCGCTGGATCGTGCGAATACCAGCGCCATTGCCGAGCCTCGAGCTGGCGGGTGAAGGCTTCCACCTCGTAGATCGGAATACTGCCCAGCTTCTTCTTCAGCCCGCCGGGCAGCAGATTGCGGACCCGCTCGAACCAGGATGGCGGAGCGCGCTTGGCATGGCGCCCAGCCAGGGAATAGAGACGATTGGGCCAGGTATCGCCGGGGACGGAGCTGTGCCAGGCGTCGCAGACACAAAAGGCTCGGGCCAGGGCGTCGTAGACCGGCAAGAGATCGCCGGTGTAGTAGCGCATCACCAGATCCCGGTACTGCGGATCGAAGGCCGGATCGACGGTCCCGTCATCGCGAATGAACTTGTCCATAAAGTTGGTCACGAAACCGTGGTTGCCGTCGGCGAGCTGCTCAGCGACGCAATCAGCCCCGTGGCAGGGGTCATAGAGCTTGGTCAGCGGCTCGCTTAGATCGCAGGGCCGAACCGGGCAACGCTGACCGCGCTCATCCGGGTTCCACTCCGCCCCGGTCAAGCCGCGAACCTGATCCATCCCATCACGCTTTAAGTAGCCGAGCATCGAATCGAAGGAACGGTTCTCCATCATCAAGACAACGATGTGCTCGATCTCGTTGAGTTGCCCTTCACCGTTCATCTAGAGCCCTCGAAGCGAGCCAGGCCTTTCGCCAAGCGGCGGTCGGACGCCAGTCGGGGCTGTAGGCAGACCTCGCCCACCGGCTCTAGGCCGAGCGAGCGGAAGCGCCAGCCCCTTCGGGCTTGCCACTGGCCCGCAGACTTCTGGCCCGGCCCAAGATGTCGAACCAGAAGGGAGCGCCAAGGCTGATCGCCAAGGCCGTGATCAGCCAGCCGAGGACCTTGGCCGCCCAGGCCGAAAAGCCGTTTGGCGGATTGCGAGGATCGTTCTTGGCCGAGCTCCAGCCGATCGGCAGCTTCAGGGCCTTCAGTTGGTTGACCTGGTTGGCCGCCCGCCTGAGGTCCTGATTGCCCTTACCCGTAGTCGACTTCTTAGCCGTCTGTTGGGCTTGAGCGACAACGGCGCTGCGCACGGCGCTGTCGTTCCAGAGTGAGTTTCCGACCTGGAAGCTATCGACGTTGAGCAGAGCGACCAGGGCCAGGCCTACGCAAAAGAGGATCACCTGGACCTGGCGCTTGTACCAACCGGAGACCCGGTCCATGGCGGCGTTGAACCAGTCCTCGACGTTCTTGCGGAAGGCATCGCGATCGCCCTCGGCGTCGTCAACTAGCGTCGCCAGTGCCGTCTTCAACTCATCGTCCTGAAGTCCGTCTACGGCCTCCCTGGCCTTGGCGACAAGGTCGCGACTCTGGCCCTTCTCGGGCGGAGCCAGGGTGTCGAAAAGAGCGAGGGCGAAGGTTGCGGAGGGGATGTAGGAAGGGGTCTTTCCCTTCTTCGCATTCGCCGCCGCTCCGTTCTCCTTCAGACCCTGAACCAGGGGGTGGGAGAGGACATCTTTGGCCTTCCCGACTCCCTGTGGGTCGTTGAGCAGGTTGCGGATCCCTTGCTCCAGCTTCTTGGCTCGAAGGGAGAAGATCCGAGCGACGAACTCATTAAGGCCCGAGCAAAGCAGGGCCAGGACGAAGTAGACCAGGCTCAGGCCAATGGCGACATCAAGAGCCGGCGAGCTAGTCAGATCGGGCAACGGCGCCTCCTTCTCGGTCCGCAGCCCAGAGCCTCTGACAACCGGCCGAGCAAGTCAAGGCCGGCCCCTTGAGGGCCAGGCCCAGCTTGGAGATAGTTGACGAGATGGATGCCTCGCTTCTCCTCGGCTGTCGCCACGAGCGCGGAATCCAGCTTTGCCGCGATTGGGCCCGGCCTCGCTGACATGCCTCCCTTTCCCAAACCGCGCTTCAGCTACGACTACGAGCTAAAGGCCGAGCTCAAGGCCCTCGAGAGCTGGCGCGACAACGAGCCGGGGCGGCAAGTCCCGGCCAAGAGCAAGGACAACCTGCTTCTCCTGACTTGGAACATCGCCAACTGCGGCCTGCAAGAGCGGCGCGAATCCGACTATGCCCTGATCGCCAAGATCATCAGCTGGTTTGACCTCATTGCCCTGCAAGAGGTCAACGACAACCTCAGCGGGCTGGCCGGAATCCGCGCTCAGCTGCCGAGTTACTACCGCGCCCTTTACTCCGACGCCGCCGGCAATAACGAACGGCTGACCTTTCTCTACAACTCTCGCAAGGTCAAACAACTAGAGGAGGTAGGCGAGCTGGCCCTGCCGCCGAGCGATCTGGCCGATATCGCCATCCCCGGCGTCAGCGCCAAGTTCCAGGGCTTCGATCGCAACCCCTACCTGGGCCTCTTCCAGGCTGGCTCCTTCGTCGTGCAGCTGGCTAGCGTTCACCTCTACTTCGGCGGAGAGAGCGGCAAGGCGATCGAGCGCCGCAAGCTTGAAACTTTCGCCGTCGCTTGGTGGGCTGATCGACGGCGCAAGAGCAAGAACGCCTCAACGGCGAACATCATCCCCCTCGCCGATTTCAACCTTCCGAAGAGTGAACCGGGCGATCCGATCTACGATCAGCTAACCAGTCGCGGCCTTCATCTCCCAGCCCATTCAACGGCAATCGGCTCCAGCATCGCCGCGGATGAGCACTACGACCAGATCGCCTTTTCCCGGGCGGGGCGGAAAAGCAGTTCAGTGGCCAATCGGGGGTCTTTGACTTCGACGGCGCCCTCTTTCGCCAGCTCTGGGAGTCGCGCTCGCGCCAGGATTTCCTGGCCTACGTCCGCTACTACATCTCCGACCACCGCCCACTCTGGGCCCAGTTCAAGATCTAGGAGGTAATCGTGCTCGTCCGCGCTCTACTGCCTCTTGCCCTAGTCGCCGTCCTTGCCCTAGCGCCAGGCTGTGGTGGCTCGGGCGAGGAAGGGGCGGTGAAAAACGCCGTCAACGAAGCCTTCCATAGCTCCGATCTTCACCTCAGTGGCATTGACGTCAACAAAGACGCCGGCCAAGCCGAGGGACACGTCGAGCTGCCAGGCGGACACGAGACCGTTCATCTCGTTCTCCACGGCGGTCATTGGTATATCGAGACCTGTTCCGAGCAGACCGGGCAACTACCGGGATGCCCGGTCAATCAGGGCGGCTAGGCGTTTACGGTTTCAAGCGTCAGCGGCTCGGCTACGACTATGCTGGAACGCCGGCGCCACGTTTCCATTGGCACTGCGTCATAGCCTCCCGCCAAAGCCTGAAGGCTCGGAAACCCGGCCGTCGCGATCCGCGACGCACTGCACCGACGTCGACCGCATCACGGGGGCGCGGTTACGCGCGTATTCCCGGTCGATTGGATTGTTCTAGCCGACCCAACACCTCGCGCAACTGCCTGATCCGTCGACCCGTGGCTAGGCACAGGGCACCCAAACCACCAACGATGGCCGCCATCACACCGGCAAGAATCAGATTGTCTCCGATAACGGCTAAACCGATTACCGGCATTATCAACACTGCGAGGATGACCAGCGTTCTCTGCTGAATGCGAAGGGCCGCAAGCCATACGACACCGCCGTCTGCTGCGTTGCGTTTCAACGCCGGCTCCATACTTATCTCTCCACGACGCAGCGCGCGCGAGATGCGGTGGCGCGTCGACCTAGGTATCTGCCGCCAATTCCGTTGAGCGCGCAGTTCGCTTGGTGAGAGTAGGGCGCTCCTTGCTCTTTCTAACGGATCCATGCCGGGCTTAAGGCTGCGAACCGCTGCACGTTCCGCGGGAAGCTACAGGCCCGCGAGCCGGGATAAGCCTTCATTGGCCCCTACACCAGCTGCGCACCCAAGCACGGCCGCGGTCGGAGTAGCGAGAGGTTCGCTCGGCGCAAATGCCAGAGCGTAGACCCCAACCACCCCAGCTGCTATGCCGCCAGCTTCGACACAGACCGCAGCGTTACGTGCTGCGAACTTATAGAGCGGGCTGTTGAGCGCAAAGCTTGAAACGTCTTCAACATATCCCGGGTACCTCGAGGCACACAGGGCGGTGATAGGCGACAGTCCGGGGGGCGATAGCGGACAGGCAACATTGAGAATTGGATTGAGCGTATTTACGCCCCAGGTCATGCCCTGATTTCCGGCGTTCACGAGCCAAGCACCGGTATTCGAAATAGCCTTGGTGGTCCACTTGCAGGCATCCTCAGCAAAGGGCGGCGTGAGGCTTGCAGGAGGACAGGGGCTCTGCCCGTCCAGATCGTAGACGTTAAGGGGGTTGTCCCAGACGTACCCATAGCGATCATTCGACTGGCCCAAGCCAGGATGGCCTAGAACTGGATCCTCGCTTGTGAAGTGGCCAAGGCTTGGATCGTAGGCCCGCGCGCCCATCTGCACTAGGCCCGTGGACGGATCGCTGCGCCGCTCGTACGAGCCCAGATAACCCATCGCTTGGGTCGGACCGGCAAGCTGCGTCCCCCAGGGGTCGTAGCTTTGACGGGAACTGACGGCGCCGGAAGCATCGCTCATGGTCGTGATATCGCCATGAACGTCAGCAAGCGGGAAGCTGGTCTGCGAGTCAGCTCGCTCTTCGGCCAGGCCCGTCGGACCTTGGACGTAGGTCTGAACGATCTGGCCGCTCGAGTCCGTGTCGAGGATTGGCAGGTCACCGAGGTCGCCGTAGTGCGCGCTTTCAAGGCTTGGACCTTGGCTGCGCTCGCTCCGGCGGCCCAGGCCGTCGTAGCTGTAGGTTGTGGTCTGGCTGCCGTCGTCGACGCTGACCAGCTCATCGAGCGGGTTCCAGCCGTAGGTCGTCGTTTGCGAGCCATTGCTCTTTTGGCTCAGACGGCCGGCGCCGTCGTAGCTGTAACTTGTTCCCTCAGACGACGCTGTGAGCTGGTTCAGGGCGTTGTAGCTGTAGCTCGTCCCGCCGACGGTGGTCCGGTTGCCAGCCCCGTCGTAGCCGTACGAGACGGCCGGTGCGCTGGGTGGATCGAACTCGGTTAGGCGGTTCAGAGCGTCGTAGATGTAGCCGGTCTGGGCGCCGAGGCGATCAGTCTGAGCGGTGCGGTTTCCAGCGGCGTCGTAGGTGTAGGTGAAGGACTGCAGCGTCGTGCTCCCCGTCTGCGAGGTCGTCGCTGTCAGCCGCCCATCGTCGTCATAGCTATTGGTCGTGGCCGCGCCGTTAGGCAAATCAGCCTCGGTCAGGTTGCCCTCGGGGTCGTAGGTGAAGCCGAGGTTCTGACTCTCGGGATCGGTAAGTGAGGTCATCCGACCCGCGGCGTCGTAGCCAAATGACAGGGCCCCACGGCCATCGATTTGCGACGTTAGATCGCCGCGGGAGTCGAAGCCGCGGGCCACCGTCTGGCCACGGCCGTCGTCGAGAGTCGTGACGTTGCCGTCGTCGTCATAGCCAAACGTTGTCGCCTGGTGATCGGCATCGGTGGCTGAGAGAAGACGGTTGGCGTCGTCGTAGCCGTAAGCGCGAAGAACGCTCGCTCCGTTCGATATCGAGGCCAAGCGATCGGCGGCGTCGTAGGCGTAGCTGAGGGATCCGAGCGCCGTGGTTCGAGTCAGCCGGTTGCCGACGCCGTCATATGTGAAAGCCGTCGTCTTGCCAAGGGGTTGGTCGACCTCGGTCATCCGGCCCAGAGCGTCATAGGCGAAGTCAGTCTCATGCCCACGGGGATCGCTGACCGAGGTCAAATTGCCCGCTGGGTCATAGCCGTAGCTGCTGACTGTGCTGAGCGGCTCGTCAGCCTCAGTGAGGCGATCGAGAAGATCGTACTGGTAGTCGGTCGTGTGACCACGCGGGTCGGTGACTGTGGTCCGGTTGCCGCGGCCGTCGTAGGCAAACTGCCAGCTATCTCCCTCCGGTCTTTGAATCTGGGTTAGCCGGTCGGCGAGGTCATAGCTGTAATGCGTTTCCTCACTGCGGCGATCGGTGACCAGGGTCGGTTTGAAATCGCCGTTGTAGCTGATCTCGGTCCGGTGACCGAGGGGATCGACGTAGGCCGTCGGGAACTCCGCGGCGTTGCGCTCGATCTGCCAGAGGTTGCCTCCCGGGTCAGTCATTGAAGCCAGGATGCCGTTGGCGTCGTAGTCGTAGCTTGTTGTGTTGCCGTCGGGCGTCGTTCGGGAGAGGAGATCGCCAAGGGCGCTGCGGATGAAAGTCTCGGCTGACAATCCCGGTTGCGCTCTGGAGGTCAGATAGTTGTCGCTGTCGTAGCCGTAGCTCGTCGTGTGGCCGAGGGGGTCGGTGAGCGAGGCTAAGTTGCCGCGAGAGTCGTAGGCATAGCTCGTCGTGTGGTTATTGGCGTCTGTGATCGTTAGCGGTTGGCCAGCCCCGTTATGGGTCAATGTCGTCGTGTTGCTGGCCGGATCGGAAATCGAGGTCAGGTCATTGGCGTTCGACCAGCCATAAGTCCAAGTCTTGTTGCGGGGGTCGGTGTAGCTGGTCAGGCGGTTATGTCCATCGTAGGCGTAGGCGCGAACACCGCCCCCGGGATCGGTTGCCGAGCTCAGGTTGCCGGCCGTGTCGTAACTGAGGCTCCAGTCCGCACCGCCGGGACGATGAACGCTGTTGATGTTGCCTTGGCTGTCGTAGCCGTAACTTGTGGTATGGCCGAGGGCGTCGGCTTCCGAGATCAGACGGCCCTGGCCATCGAAGCCGTAGGTTGCGGTCCCCCCTTCGGGCGCTGTGACCGCAGTCTGCCCGGACGAGTAGTCGGCACTCCAAAGGTGATTGAGCCCATCGCGCTGGGCGATGATCCGGCCTTGGCCGTCGTAGGTATTAGTGAGGATCGTGTGGCCGCGGGGGTCGGTGATCGAGGTCAGACGGTTCTGAGTGTCATAGGCGTATTCGGTCTCGCCACCCAAGGCATTGGTGGCTTTGACTAGATCGCCACTAGGCGAGTAGTTGAAGTGGACGTGGCGACCGGTCGAGTCGGTGATATCGGTGATGTGATTCGACGAGTCGTAGCCGAAGCTGAGCTGCTGGCCGGAAGGATCGGTGATCGAGACCAGGCGACCGCCGGAGTCGTAGCCATAGGTCGTGACTAAGCCGTGATCATCGGTGATCGTGGCGATGCGACCGGAGCGGTTAAAGGCATAGACGGTGCGGTCAAGGGTCGTGAGGCTGTATGTGCCGTCCTGGTTCTTGGTCAGGGTGTCGTGGACCCCTGAGGGAGCTGTATAGACGCTCTGAGTCTTGGTAAAGGTGTCCTGGCGGCCGTCGGCGCGGCGAACGACAACATCGCCGGACTCGAGTTCGATAGCCGAGATCAGGCCGGAGTGCGACCAACCGGGACCAAGGCCGGCATCGGAGGGATCGCCAGAGTTATAGACCCGCGTGAATTGAAGCGGAAGACTCTTTCCGGTTAGGCGGAGGTCGGTGTGAGCGTTGACGAGCTGACCGGTACTGACAACGACGGGATCCAGGTGAAGCCCACCCTGGCTAGACAGCCCTTGCAGGGCGCCAAACGCCGAGCGCAGGAAGTTCCATGGGAACGGATCGATCGCGGATCCGACTGGATCACCGGAACCGTAGGGCTTCGGTCCAGACGCCGAGCCATAGTCGTTGTTTGGTTCCGCCGTGACCGCACCGTTCTTGGTGATGGCCATTGTGTTGCCATGGAAGGAGGACCAAGTGACCAGGGATGGCTGTTCATTGGCGTAGACGCCAATGGTGTTATTCGTGAATCTTGAGTGCCGGACCGTGCTCGGCGTCGCACAGCCGCCGCTGCAGCTAATGACCTGGAAGCCCTCGACTGCGTTAGCGATGTTCGCGTAGTCGATAACGCCATGCGCTGAGGCCGCATCAATGGCGATCCCACCCCAGTCTCCGGCTGCTGGCTGAGTCGCTGAACCGTCGCTGTTGGTATCCCCGCCGATCGCGTCGTCACGGGTCGAGGTGAAGGTGATCGGGTTGGCCGGGGTGCCCTCGGCGTCGAGGGCGCCCAAGACATCGAGGAAGCTGCTCGTCCCGTAATCGCCCTTCACGACCAGTCCGGGCGAGAGCGTCAACGTCGCCGCGGACTCGACACGCACGCCGTACTGTGGCATCAGGACCAATGGGTAGCCGTGATCGCTCCAGGTTGTGTTTTGGGCAACATCGCCGCGTAGCCAGACCGCGTTTGAGCCGTTCCCGGTCAGGTCTGCGTTTTCGTCGATGTCCGGGGGCAGCGACCCGGTCGCTGAGGAGTAGACGATCGCTTTGCCGCTGTTGTCGGTGACCGTGTTGCCGGCAAGCGTCCCCCCGTCGACGTTCCAGTAGCCACCGAAGGCCTGGGAGACGTTGATCCCGTCGCCTTGGTTTCCCCGGACGACGTTGTCGTCGATCCTGACCACGCCTTGCTGGGCGCAGCAGGGGGTGTAGGCGATGCCGGTCCCGCCATTGTCGACAACGGTATTGCGAGCGATTTCTTGGCTACCGCCCCCGTCCACATAGATCCCAAGCAGACCGTTGTCCTCAATTGTGTCGTCGGTAATCTGCGGGCTGCCACCGCGGATGCCATCCCAAGCGTTGTCCCGCACCGTGGAGTGGGTAATGGTCGGCGAGGCACCACCGGTGAGGCTGATGCCGTCAGTGCCGTAGCGCACCTCGACGTGATCGAGGGTCGAATTTGCCGTCGACGACTCGATCGCCAGCCCGCCCCAGTCGCCCGGCGCCGGGCTGGTGGCACTGCCGTCGCCGTTGGTGTCGCCGTCGACCGAGTCATCGCGGATCGAGCTAAGGACGATCCGGTTGGCCGCGGTTCCCTGAGCATTCAGAGCACCGGCGACGTCGAAAAAGCTGCTCGCTCCGTACTCGCCCTTTAAGACCACTCCCGGCGACAAGGTCAGCGTCGCCCCCGATTCGACGGCGACGCCGTACTGGGCCATCACAACCAGCGGGTAGCCGTGATCGCTCCAGGTCGTGCTCTGGGCGACGTGACCGCGGAGCCAGATGGCGTTGGAGCCGTTACCGGTCGGGACCGGATTCTCGTCGATGTCAGCAGGCAGCGAGCCAGACGCCGAGGAATAGACGATCGCCTTGCCGCCGTTGTCGGTGACGGTGTTGCCGGAGAGGGTCTGCCCTTGGACGTTCCAGCTGGCGTTGACCGGCTGGGAGACGTTGATCCCGTCGCCGACATTGTTACGAACGACGTTGTCGTGGATCTTGACCTGACCCTGCTGGGCGCAGCAGGCGGTGTAGGCGATGCCGTTGGCGCCGTTGTCGGTGACGGTGTTGCCGGCGACATCACCGTTTCCCCCGTTGGCCAGGTAGATGCCCCGATCACCGTTGCTTTGCACCGTGTTGCCGCTGATCAGCGGGCTGCCGTCATTGGCAACCTTGACCCCGACTTGGCAGTTGTCGTGGACGTTGGAGTTCGTGATCGACGGCGATACCGTCCCGGTGACCGTGACCCCGTTGGTGGCGTAGCGAACCTCGGCGTGGTCGAGGGTCGAACTGCTGCTGTGAAGGTCGATCCCGGTCCACTGCCCGACGCCCGGCGACTGGCAGGACGAGGAGTTGGCGCTCGAGGTAAAGAGGGCCGGGCTGGCCCCCGTTCCTTGGACGTCGAGCGTTCCGTTGACCGTCAGCGCGCCGGACAGCTTCACCGTCGCTCCGGGGTCGACGGTCACGGTGACGCCAACTGGGATCGTCACGCTGTCGCCGGTGTAGGGGTCACCGCTGTGGAGGGTCGTGTTGCCGGTGATCGTTGACGGCAGTTCCCGATCGACGGTGAAGCTGCGCGTAGCCGGCGTCGGATCGACATTGCCGACCGGATCGGTGGCTTTGACATAGAAGGTGTGCGGCCCCTCGGCCAGATAGGGCGTGGTGTAGCCGTCGCTTGGACAGGCCGCGAAGGGGTCGGTGTCGATGCGGCACTGGAATGTTGAGCCCGACTCAGTTGAGCTGTAGGCAAAGGCCGGCGTCGGCGGGGTGTTTCCGCTTGGCCCCGAAGTAATCGTCGTCTGCGGTGGCGTCGAGTCCTCGCTGTAGGTGACGGCGCTGGTCGAGCAGTCCGAGACGTTGCCGGCGGCGTCGATGGCCGTGGCGTGGTAGCTGGTCGAGGAATCGTCGGCGACCGAGACGGCGATCCCAGGCGATGTGAAGCTGGCGGCAGAGCCGGTTCCCGCCGCCGAGCCCGAGCAGTCCGACGTCGTGTAGAGCTTGACCGTCGACCCCGACTCGGCCGAGCCGAGGATCTTCGGCGAGTTGTCGTTCGCCGGCGAGGCCGGGGCGGTCGAGGAGAGGGTCGGCTTGGCCGGCTTGGTCGAGTCCTCGCTGTAGGTGACGGCGCTGGTCGAGCAGTCCGAGACGTTGCCGGCGGCGTCGGTGGCCGTGGCGTGGTAGCTGGTCGAGGAATCGTCGGCGACCGAGACGGCGATCCCAGGCGAAGTGAAGCTGGCGGCAGAGCCGGTTCCCGCCGCCGAGCCCGAGCAGTCCGACGTCGTGTAGAGCTTGACCGTCGACCCCGACTCGGCCGAGCCGAGGATCTTCGGCGAGTTGTCGTTCGCCGGCGAGGCCGGGGCGGTCGAGGAGAGGGTCGGCTTGGCCGGCTTGGTCGAGTCCTCGCTGTAGGTGACGGCACTGGTCGAGCAGTCCGAGACGTTGCCGGCGGCGTCGGTGGCCGTGGCGTGGTAGCTGGTCGAGGAATCGTCGGCGACCGAGACGGCGATCCCAGGCGAAGTGAAGCTGGCGGCAGAGCCGGTTCCCGCCGCCGAGCCCGAGCAGTCCGACGTCGTGTAGAGCTTGACCGTCGAGCCTGACTCGGCCGAGCCGAGGATCTTCGGCGAGTTGTCGTTCGCCGGCGAGGCCGGGGCGGTCGAGGAGAGGGTCGGCTTGGCCGGCTTGGTGGTGTCGACGGTGAAGTCGCGAGTGGCCGGGCTGTCGTCGCTGTTTCCGGCCGGATCGCTGGCCTTGACTCGGAAGGTGTAGGAGCCGTCGGCTAGGGCGCTGCTTGGAGTGTGGCTGGCCCCGGGGCCCGAGCAGGGGCCGAAGTTTGCCGTTCCCTGGTCGATCGAGCATTGAAAGGTCGAGCCGGACTCGTTGGCCGAGAAGGCGAAGGTCGGCTGATTGTTGCTGGTCGGGCCGGAGGGACCGGAGTCGATTGAGCTGTCGGGGGCAGTCCGATCAACGGTCACCGTCCAACTATCGGCCGGCGAGACATGGCCGGCCCGATCAGTCGCCGTGACACTGATTGTGTGCTGGGCCTCGCTGTAATCGGCGGTGTTGAAACTGAAATTGCTCAGATCGAGCGAGCAGCTATCGGTGCTGGTGCTGCAGGTCTGCGTCGCCGAGGCCTTCTCCGTGCCATCGACCTTGACCGAGATACTGGCCACGCCGGAGCGCTGGGTGGTGTTGTCCTGGGTCGAGCCATCGGTGGCGTGGACCGAGAGTCCGAAACTGCCGTTGATCTGCTGGCCCGCTTTGTCCTTCAGCGTCCCGGTCTCGCTGATCGTCGGCGCGCTGTGATCAACCTTGGCGGTGATCTGCCGCTGGCTCGCCGCCTGCGCCGCGCTCGCCCATTGCCCGCTCGGATCCTTGGCATCAACGGTCAGCTTCTGGTACCCCTCCGGCAGGGCGCCGGCGTCATAAGTCAGGGCCGTGAGGTTGTGCGGCGCCGTGGTGTAGGGCAGGGTGATCGTCGTGTCGGCGACGCAGGGTGCGGCGCTGGCCCCAGTGCAGGTGTCGGTCACCGTCTGGGTGCTCTGCCCGCCGTTGTTATCGGTTGGAACGGTGAGCGACGCGGCAATGAGGCCAAGGCCCTGGTCACGGAGCTGAGGGTTGAGCGTCTTTTGCCCATTATCGATCCAGCTACTTGGCGCAGTGCCTGGCGAGACGACAGTCGGCGGCCAATCATCGCCGAGGGTGATCGCCGTCCCCCCGACGTAGGCGTCGTGGTAGTAGGAGAGGTTGACCTGGTTGTTAGCCCGAAGGCCAACGGCAACCTGGGTGCCGGTGTTCTCCGGAACACCACTGCTGTGGAGACCCGGATAGACATGCAGATTCTGGTCGCTCTGCGGTCCGGTCCAGTTCTCAGTCCCGGTCCAGTTGCCATAGCTGGGGCTCCAGATTCCACCGAAGAGGCGCGGATCACCCTGCCCGTCACCATGACGAGCAAAATAGGTGTCATTCATATACAGGTCATGAATGAATGCCGACCCTGGCGCCGTGTAGTACCACTCACCGGTCGCGGTTACGGAATAAGTGAAGCCAGGCTTGGCGTAGACATAGAGACCGTGGTTATTGGCTTGCGCATAGCCGTAGCAGGTCTGGCCATTGGCCGGGTCGCAGGTCTTCGCCATCACGTATTTCCCGGGGGTAGCGTTCGTCCAACTGGTCCAATAATTGAGCCCGGTCTGATTGACGGTTTGATACCAAGCCCAGGTCGCCTCGGGGAAGGTCATCGTCGGGTCGATCAGGATCGGGTAGGCGTAATCGGCGCCGCGATGATCGGTGACCAGTTTCAGGGCGCTCCCGTCGACCCGGAGCGACGTCTTGACGTCTTGGCCTTGGGCGTCGATTCCGATCGGTGCCGGGACTGCAAGGATCGGCTTTCCGTCCTTGACGACAGCGGCCCCGCCCCCGGGAGTTTCCTGGAGGTCCGCGCCTGCGGGTAGGTTGAGGTCCAAGGCGATGACCTCGGGGCTGTCGGCGGAGCGAAGCTGGACCAGCGCCTCAAGCCCTTCGGCCGTCGGCATTGCGACGAGGTCGGTGTCGGTTGCGATGTTCGGATAGAACGCGGTGTCGCCGTCGAGGATCCGGGCCGGCGCCGGGTTGGCCGGCGCGGACGGAGCCTCAACCGCGACGTTGGCGTCGGGGAGGTCGATCCCATCGCCGATGTCGACGGGAACGGAGATATCGGCGAGCGGGTTGGCTGGGGCGTAGGCGGTGCCCTGCCGGTCCAGGCTCAGATCGACTGGCGCCTTCTGGCCCGAGTCCGTTCTTGCCCGCAAGGGGATCGTCGACTCGACGATCTGATCGGGCTGGCCCGGGCCCCCATCGATGCGAGCGCTCGTGTCGCTGAGGTATTTGACGACCTCGGACGGTGGGACGAGCTCGCTCGGATCGACCTGCCGCGAGTCTAGGAAGCGGGAGAACTGTTCGCGCAGGAGGCTGGCCGCGTCGCCGTCGCTGAGCCCCGCATAGGCGATGCGGGACCTCTGTCGCTCCGCTTCAGCGTCGGCGCTTTGCAGCTCCGCCTGGCGCGCCGAATCCTGAGCGTCGGTTTCGCGGGCAAGCTGGTCGAGCAGCGCTTGGCCTTGCGGCGTCGACCCGGGGGCCGAGCTATCGGCCGAGATGTCCGACTGGGGATCGTCGGCAACGGCGATCGTGGGCAGGCCCGAGGCCACAACGAGAACGAAAACCGCGAGAGCTACGCGAAGCCTCGAGCGACCCGGGGACGGCTTCGCTCTCCGCCTCTTTGAATTCAGACGCGCCGCCCCCGTTCAACCTGACGCGACTGTTTCCCCGGAACCCCCAAGACCGAGGGCCAGTATGGGCGGCCTGCCCTAGGAACGCATCACCAATTCTGGGTATCTATTTGTTTCTGTCGGCGGCCGGCTTCTGGGCGATTTACGATCGGGAGAGGATGACTCGCCGGCGGACGGTCTTAGCGTTACCGAAGGCGTCCTTACCTCGGGCCTTGGCCCGAACCGTGATCGGACCATTGCCAAGCTGATGACGGGCCGGATTTGAAAGCTGAACGTCGACGCCGCGGCTCGAGCCACTCGATACACGAAATGTCGCTGAGCCGACCCGGGCTCCGTTTCGCATCAGGTGGAGCCAGCCGTGGCAAGGACCATGTTGCTCGGCCTTCGGGCAGCCGATCCTCAGATGGGCCAGGCCATTGCTAACCGCGGCCCGGCGGGGGCCAATCGTCACCCTGGGGGGAATCGCCTCCTTGGAGATCAGCCGGGTCTGGGCCCCGGAGGCTGCCGACGCACTCGCTCGAGCTGCCGCGGTCGTGGTGTCGGTCCCGACGGTGCGGGCGTAAATGTCGCCGAGCTTGTCGGTATCGCTGCGAACCAGAGCCTCTGCGGTTCGGAAGGAGATGACGTCGAAGTCGCCCCAGCCCCCGGCCCAGACGGCGGGAAGGTCAGCGCTCTTGCTGAACGGCCCCGTGGAGATCAAGCGGGTGGTGCCGTCGTCCCATTCATAGACATCGGATTGATCGTCCTCGTCCGCGCTGACCAATCGTTCCTTGGTGTGGAAGACGACCTTTGAGCCGTCAGAGGAAACGGCGTCAGTGAAGGCGTTGAAGGGACCGTTGCCGCCCTGGGGCCCGGTCGAGAGCAGCGTGAACTGATCGCCGGAGCGCTCGTAGAGATCGATCGAGGAGTCGGTGTCGCTGGGATCGAGGCGCTGATCGGTCTCGAAGACCACTTTCGATCCGTCGTCGGAAACGCCGCCGAAGAGCGCGTAGCAGTCACCGTAGGCATCGCCGCAGTCGGCGTCCGTGGGCGAAGGACCGGAGATCAACTTGTAGGTATCCCCATACCGCTGGTAGAGATCCATGTGTTCGTCTTGGTCGTCGGCCGTGAGCTTGCGCTCACTGCTGAAGTACACGTGGCTTCCGTCGGGGGTCGAACCACCCCACCTCGGATGATCGACCGGGTAGTCGGAAGGCAGCGGATTCAGCCAGGTCGTCTGTCCGTGGTAGCGGTCGAAGAGCCCGTCCGAGGGCCCGGTCTTCCCGGCAAGATCCATACTGCTCTGGAAGAAAGCGTGGCTGCCGTCGGGAGTCGAACTGAGAAAGCGTGAGAGCTCGCCAAGAGGTGGCTGCAGCGTGCCGGAATCGTCTCCAGGCCCGGTCGAGACGAGGTAGGTGGTGTCACCGTAGCGCTCGAAGACATCCTGGTGGTTATCAGGATCAGGCGGGGCGTAATGGGCGTAGCTGTTGAAGAAGACGTGGCGGCCATCCTCGGAGTTCCCCGCGAACTCGGCGGCATAGCTGGCGGGGTGGGGATCACCCATCAGGTCCAGGCCCGGATAGTGGGCCGAGATCAGCGTGATCTGGCCGTTGTGCCATTCGTAGATGTCCCAGAAGAACTCGCGATGGTCGAAGTCGTCGACGTCATCGGGGGTCAAGGACGCCTGGGTCTCGAAGAAGACCCGCGTGCCGTCGGAGGACATACCGAGGAGATCCGCCCCCTGATGAATCGGCGTGCCGTCGGGGTAGGTCGAGATCAGCTTGGTCTGACCCTCGAAGCGCTGGTAGACATCCCTGTTGCCGTTGACATCTTCAGGAACGAGCTGACGATCGGTGCCGAAGATGAACCGGCTGCCATCGTCACTGACCCCGCCGCAGACCGGCGCCGAGCCCTCGCACATCGCAAGCCCCGGGAAGCGGTAGGCCGAGGCCGGGGACGCTCCGATTGCCAGAGCGGAGATGAGGGCGACGAGAAGAGTGACGCCATACCGCATTCTCCGGCCGCGTTTCGAGCGCGCCGCCCAACGCCTGCCTGAGTCTGCTCCAGACACCCTGCCGTCATTCTCGACCCCGAGGTCGTCGAACTAAAGGCGTCGCGGGCAGAACTTTGACTATTAGGTAGCTGCAGCGAGGCTTGCACAGCCTGAAATGCCACGTGGCCTCGGCCCGGACCGGGCCATCAACGGCCGGCTCGTTTCTTGTCGCCGGCGGCGTGGCGGCGATAGAGACGGTCGCGCAGGGCCGGATCGGTCTTGACGCGCTCGATTAGCAAACCCTCCCGGTATTCAGGAAAGTAGTCGGCAGGTAGATCAAGCGCTTCAGCAACTCGCCGGGCTAGGTCGGTGCTTGTCGCTTTGCTCTCGCGACCGCGGAGGACGCGCGATAGATGAGCCGGATTGACCTCAGCGTCTCGGGCCAGCGAGCGGAGGCTCATCCCGCGCTCCCGCAAGATCCGGGGTACTTCCTCAGTGAAGGGGCGCTCTGACCAGCGCTTAGACACCGTCGTCAAGTATCGCCGGCTCTCGGGGCGGGCGCATCGATCCGGGCGGCTTGACCTTCGTGAGCGCTATCTTTGTTGACCAGGTAGGCAACAAGGCTCTCGACACTTTTTCCTCAACTGCCTTGGCGATCAGGTTGTCGACCGCCTGCGAGATCCGCTCCGGCACGGCCACCAGGGTGGCGGCGCCGGCGTTCCAGCGCAGCTCGATCGGATCGGCGACGATCCGCCGCCAGCGCTCGATCGCCGCCTGCAGCAGCGGCCTGCCGGCGACGGGGCGCGGCCGCGGCGACGGCGGCTCTCCCCACACCACCGCCTCCAGGTCGGCGAGCGCCGTTCGCGCCAGCTCCAGCTGGGAGCCCGTGCCCTCCCCTGCCGGAGCGCCGAGGGCGAGCGCCTGCAGCGAGCGGCGCAGCTCGTGCACCGCCCGGCGCAGGTCACGGCGGCGGCGCCCGTCGCGAACGCGGTCGCGCACCAGTTCCAGCGCCAGGCAGGTCGCGAGCGGCCATCCCGCCGCCACCGTGTCGGGCGCCGCCCTCACCCGTCGATCAGTCGGTAGCCGACGCCCCAGCAGTTGACGACGTAGCGGGCGTGCTCCGGATCGAGCTTTCGCCGCAGGCGGCTGGCATGCGAGTCCAGGGTGCGCGTCCTTCCCATCGCCCGAAAGCCCCAGACGTCGCGCAGCAGCTCCTCCTTGGTGAACACGCGCAGCGGTTCGGCGGCCAGCGTGCGCAGCAGCGCGAACTCCTTGTTGGCCAGCCTCACCCGGCGCTCTCCGACCCGCACTTCGCGGGTGGAGGGATCGACGAACAGCTCGCCCACCCTGATCGCGCCCTCGCGACGGCCGTTGCGACGGCGCAGCACGGCGGCTATGCGGCCGGCCAGCTCCGGGTACGAGAACGGCTTGGTCACGTAGTCGTCGGCCCCCTCGACGAAGCCGCGCACGCGGTCGGCCTCGGCGGCGCGGCCGCTGAGGACAATCACCGGCAGCAGCGGGTCGTAGCGGCCGGTGGCCCCCTCGGAGCGGCGGATCTCGCGCAGCACGTCGAGCCCGCCGGCGTCGGGAAGGACGAGGTCGAGGAGAAGCAGGTCCGGCGCCTTGTAGTGGCAGTGGCGCAGCGCGTCGCCGGCGCACTCGGCGGCAAGCGGCGTGTAGCGGTCGGCGGCGAGGTGGTCGCAGAGCAGCTCGCGCGTCGGCGCGTCGTCTTCGCACACCACCACCGTGGCGAGGGAGCTGACCTCGGGAAGCATGCCCGCCTAAGGGGGCGGCCGCCCCGTCTCTCCCCCCGCCGTGAGGGAATGATCCGGGCCGGCTAGGGGACATCCCCAATAGGCAGGGGACCGGTGCCGTGGAAGCCTGGGGTCGAATCAGCTACCCCCCAAGCAAGGAGGCAATCTCGATGAACGACGACACTCCCAACATGCAGCCCGACGGCGGCGATCGCCCCGCCGGCGGCGAGACCACACCGCCGCGACAGCAAGAACAGCAGCAGCCGCGGCGGCTGCTTCGCTCCTCCAGCGACCGCGTCCTGGTCGGCGTCGCCGGCGGGCTCGGGCGCTACTTCGGCGTCGACCCGCTGATCTTCCGGATCGGCTTCGCGGTCTCGCTGTTCTTCGGCGGAGCCGGCGGGCTGGCGTATCTGTTGCTGGCGATCTTCGTCCCCACGGACGGCGATCCCGACACGGCGCAGCGTTTCGGCCGTCGCCTCAGGCGGATGGGCTTCTGGCGGGCGCTCGGCATCGTCGCGCTCGTCGTGCTCGCCCTGACCGGACTCACCGCGCTCGCCGGCAGCGCCGCTTTCGCCGTCGCTCTCGGCTGGGGCGTCCCGGTCGGGATCATCATCGTCGGGATCGGAGGGATCATCGCGCTCCTCGCCCTGCGCGGGGGCGGCCGCTGGCTGATCCCGGTGGCGCTCGCGCTCGCGATCGGCGCCGGGTCGGCCGCCGCCACCGACCTCGACCTTCGCGGCGGGATCGGGGAGCGCCAGTACCACCCGCTGACGGCGGCCTCGATCCCGGCGGACGGCTACCGGCTCGGCGCCGGCCGGCTGGTGGTGGATCTGCGCGACCTCGACTGGCACGGGCGGCGAGATGTTCAGCTGAAGGTCGACCTCGGCGCGGGTCAGGCCGACGTCTTCGTCCCCGAGCGGGTGTGCGTGACGGGCACGGGGCATGCCGGCGTCGGCGAGAGCGACGTCGCCGGCCAGCGCAGCGACGGGATCGACGTGGACAGCGCGATCGCGGCGCACAGCCGCCGCGCGCCGACGCTTACGCTCGACGCCCGCGTCGACGTCGGCCAGCTGCGGGTGATCAACAGCGACACGGCGAACGTGGACGATCCCGGCGTCGGCGGCAGCCCGGTCGGCGCCGACGCGGCACCGCTGCGGGCGGCGGAGGCGAGGGCTTGCGCGACCGGGTGAGGGTCGACCGCGTCTCGCTCGCGTCCGGGGTGGCGGTTGCCGCCCTCGGCGCGCTCGTGCTGCTCGACTCGCTGGACGCCGTCAACCTCTCGCCGGGCTGGTCGGCGGTGGCGCTGACAGGCGCAATCGGAGCGATCCTGCTGATCGCCGGGGTCGCCGAATCCGGCGCCGGGCGTCACGATTGACGCGATGAACCGCCCAGCCGGATCGCCTCCCCTTCGCCGTGACACCCGGGGCGGGATGGTCGCCGGCGTGCTGGCCGGGCTGAGCAGGCGCACCGACATCGATCCGGTGATCCTGCGGGTCGGCTTCGTGGTCGCCGCGATCGCCACCGGCGGGCTTGCGCTGCTGGCTTATCTCGTCGCCTGGGCGGCGATTCCGGCGGTCGGCGAATCCTCGGCGCTGCTGCGCTTTCCCCGCCTGCTCCACGAGCGCAGCGGCTGGTTGGTCGCCGCCGGCGTCGGCCTGCTGACGCTCTCCGCGCTGCTGGCCTTCCGTCAGCTCGGCATCTGGTGGAGCGACGCGCTCGTCTGGCCGCTCGTGCTCGCCGCCTTCGGCGCCGCGCTGCTCTGGGGCCGCTTCAGGGCTCCCGCCGCATCTCGCGAGCCCTCGCCACCACCGGCGGGGTGGGAGTCCCTACGGTCGGCAGCATCGTCGGAGGCCGATGGCGGCCCCGTCGCGCCGCGTCCGACGTCGCGGCTCGCCGAGCTGTACAGCGGCGTCTTCGGAGTGCTGCTGGTGGTCGGCGCCGCTCTGCTCTTCCTTTCCTCCAACCACATCCTCGGCGGGCTGCGCGACGCGGCGCTGAGCTCGATCGTGGTGGTGGTGGCCCTCGGTCTGATTCTCGCGCCGTTTCTGTGGCGGCTGGGCCGCAACCTGGCCGCGGAGCGGGCCGAGCGGATCCGCTCCCAGGAACGTGCCGAGCTCGCCGCCCACCTTCACGACTCCGTGCTGCAGACACTGACCCTGATGCAGAAGCGCGCGGACGACCCGCGTGAGGTGGCCGCGCTTGCCCGCCGCCAGGAGCGCGAGCTTCGCGACTGGCTCGCGGGCGGCAGCCGGCCCTCGAGCGAGGAGAGCCTGGCCGCGGCGCTTCGCGTGGCCGCGGAGCAGGTCGAGGACGACCACCGCGTGGCCGTCGAGGTCGTGGTGGTCGGCGACTGCGGACTCGACGAGCGGGCCCGGGCGATTCTCGGCGCCACGCGCGAGGCGCTGTCCAACGCGGCGAAGCACGCGGCGGAGCTGGGCCCGATCCGTCTCTACGCGGAGATCGAGGACGGCAGGATCGAGGCCTTCGTCCGCGATCGCGGCCCCGGCTTCGAGCTCGCCTCCGTCCCAGGCGACCGCCGCGGCGTGCGCGAGTCGATCATCGCGCGGATGGAGCGGGCGGGCGGGCGGGCGGAGGTCCGCTCGATGCCGGAGGGTGGGACCGAGGTGGGGCTGGCGATCGGCCCGACCGGAGACGGGGAGCGGCGATGAGCCGGCCGCCGAGCGTCGTGATCGTCGACGACCACGAGCTGTTCCGCGCCGGCGTGCGGGGCGAGCTGGACGGGCTGGTCGAGGTCCGTGCCGAGGCCGAGTCGGTGGAGGAGGCGGCGGCGGCGATCCTGCGCGAGAAGCCCGACGTGGTGCTGCTCGACGTGCACATGCCGGGCGGGGGCGGCGTCGAGGTGATCCGCCGCGTCTCGCGCGAGCGGCCGGCCCAGCGCTTTCTGGCGCTGTCGGTCTCCGACGCGGCCGAGGACGTGATCGCCGTGATTCGCGCCGGCGCCCGCGGCTACGTCACCAAGTCGATCTCGGCCGAGGACCTGGCCGCCGCGATCGGCCGGGTTCGCGACGGCGACGCGGTCTTCTCCCCGCGGCTGGCGGGCTTCGTGCTCGACGCCTTCCACGGCGAGATCAGCGAGGCCGAGGTCGACCCCGAGCTCGACCAGCTCACGCCGCGCGAGCGCGAGGTGCTGCGGCTGATCGCCCGCGGCTACCTCTACAAGGAGATCGCCCTGCGGCTCGGGATCTCGCCGAAGACCGTCGAGGCGCACGTCGGCGCCGTCCTGCGCAAGCTTCAGCTCTCCAGCCGCCACGAGCTCAGCCGCTGGGCGGTCGAGCGGCGCCTGGTCGATTGACCGACTCGCCCGAGTCGTCCCCCGGAAGCTCCAGCACCGCCCGCGCGGCGCGATCGGCGACGACCCGTCCGGGCCGGACCGCCCGCCGCCGCGACAGCTCACGGCCGCGGGCGTCGAGGAAGACGACGTCGAGGCGAAAGCGCATGCCGAGGGTGTGCACGCTGCGGCAGCGCGGGATCAGCAGCCCCGCGCCGGCGCGCTCGCGCCGCAGCAGGGCCAGCCCGAGCAGGCGCGACCGCCTCGTCACCGCGACCGGGACCGCGATGCCGGCGACCCGCGCCCCGGGCAGCCCCCGCAGCCGCCAGGGGCGCTGGGGCGGCGGTTCTCGGCGCTGCATGCCTGTCCAAGCGGCGGCCGGAACCGGGTCTCCCCGGGCCCGAGCCTGCAAAGGGTCGTTCAGGGTTCCCGTGGCGGCGGCCCGACCATAGAATCACCGGCAAGATGTGCGCCGCGCCGGGAGCGCGGCTTCGGACGCCGAGAGGAACCTTGGACGAGAAGACCAAACGCAGAGGCAACTACGAGTCCGGCCAGGACTACGTCCTCGAATACGGCGAGCTTCGCTTCTCCTTCAACGAGGAGGACTTCGCGGAGCGGGTCGAGCAGGCCGCCGTGAAGCTCGGCTTCGTCCACCAGGGGCTGGCGTCCGACGAGCTGGACGACCTGCTCGAGCTGGCCGTCAACGGCGAGATCCGCGACTGCTCCTCGCCGCTCGGCGACCACGTCAACGACCACTGGGACGAGCTGGCGGGACCGTCCAACCGCAGCCTCGTCCACTGGCTCCGCCGGCTCGTCTTCCGCGGCGCCTGGCTGGACCAGCGGGTGAAGGAGGGCGAGCTGGACGTCGTCTTCGACGAGGAGACGCAGACGTTCGGCTACGTCCAGCCCGACCGCGACTCCGAGCTGATCGAGCTCCAGCGCGAGCCGTCCTGGCGGCGGATCGCGTACCGGCGGTAGCCACCACCCTCCCGCGGCCGCCGGCCGCCGCCCCTAGAGCGAGCGCAGCAGCTCGTCGTTGTCGCGCGAGCCCTCGATCCTCTCGCGCAGCAGCTCGGCGGCGGCGCGCGCCTCGAGACCTTCGAGCTGCTCGCGCAACGCGCGCAGGGCCGCCAGCGCGTCGGCGTCGAGCAGCGCCTCCTCCTCCGCGGCGCGGCAGTCGGCCACCGCGAGCGCCGGGGTGACCCCGGCCGCGGCGAGCTCGGGGTCGAGCCGGATCAGCGCGTTCTCGGTCGTCCGCACGGACTCGAGCACCGCGTCGCCCTCGGGGCCGTCGTCGGCGAGCGCGGTGGCGATCACGGTGAGCGAGCCTGCGCCGGGCTCCTCCAGCTCGCGGCCGGCGCCGAAGAAGCGCTTGACGTCCTCGGCGCGGCGGTGGCCGAGCGCGAGGCGGGTGAGCGAGTCGCAGATCACGACCACGTCCTCGCCGGCCTCGGCCCGGCGCTGCGCCCGGCCCAGGGCGATGTCGCAGATCACGGCCTGATCGCGGGGGTCCGTGTCGGCGGTGCCGGCGGCGATCGTCGCGCCGGGCAGGGCGCGGCGCCACTCCGTGGCCTCCTCCGGCCGCTCGTCGGCGAGCAGCACGACGAGCGCCGGCGGGTCCGGCGCCGCCGCGATCGCGGCGGCGATGCCGCGCAGCAGGGCGGTGCGCCCGGAGCGCTGGGCGGCGAGGACGAGCACGCGCTGGCCGTAGGCGAGCGGCGCCAGCAGGTCGGCGGCGCGCGTGAGGACGTCGGCGCGTTCGGGACTCAGCCGCAGACGCCGGTGCGGGGCCACCGGCGTCAGCGACTCGAACCGCGCGCGGTCGCCGATCTCGGCCGCCGGCACGCCGTTCACCCGCTCCACGCGGACGAGCGCCCGGTGGCGCTCGCCGCGGCGCGGCTGGCGCGCGGCGCCGGAGACCTCGTCGCCCTCGAGCAGCTCGCAGCGACGGATCTGGGAGGCCGAGATGTAGACGTCGTCGCCGGAGTCGTCGAGCCCGGCCACGCGCAGGAAGCCGTAACCCTGGGGCAGGACCTCGAGCAGGCCGGTTGCCTCCTCGGTGGTTTCCTCGTCCACGGCGGCGGGCTCGGCGGGCGGCTCGCGCTCCTCCTCCGACTCGGCGGTGCCGGCGCCGTTGTCCGCCCCAGGCTCGGGCGGCGGCGGGGCGCTCGCGCCCTCCTCGCCGCGGCGCCGGGCGATCTCGGCGACCAGCTCGTCGCGCGACAGCAGGCGAAAGCGGGGCACGCCAAGCTCGCGCGCCGCCGCATGCAGATCGGCCAGGTGGCTCGCCTCCGGCTTCGTCCCGCCCATCGGCGCGCCAGCATACCGACGCCCGGTCCGGCGGCGGCGAGGTTCAGGCGGGCAGCTTGGCGACGGCGTCGGGGACGCCCTCGCGGGCCGTCGCGAAGCGCGGCGCCCAGCCCAGCTCACGCTTGATCCTGGCGTTGGAGGAGCGCGCCGAGCGCACCACCGCGGCAACCGGGTCGCGGCCCCCGGCGAGGCGGGCGAGCCAGGCGGGGACGCGTCGCGGCGGCCCCACGCCAAGCGCGTCGGCGGTCAGTGCGATGAAGTCATAGAAGCTGACCGGCTCGTCGTCGACCACGTGGTAGGTCGATCCGGCGGGAGCCCGGTCCACGGCGAGCACGAAGGCGTCGGCGACGTCCTCGACACGGACGACGTCCCAGAGGTTCTCGCCGCTGCCGATCACGGCGAAGCGGCCCGGCGCCCGCAGCCGCTTGACGAACTCCTCCGCGTACCAGCCGCCCGGCCCGTAGACGTGCGACGGCCGGATCACGACGAAGTCGAGACCGGATTCGCGCAGCATCCGCTCGCACTCCTGCTTGGAGCGGCCGTACGCGGTCTGGACCGGGAGCTCCGACCCCTCCTCAAGCAACCGGCCCCCGGCGTCCCCGGTGACCACCGTGGACGCCAGCACAACGCGCGGCGAGCCGCTCGCCCGGCAGGCTTCGAGCAGGCGCCGGGTGCCCTCGACGTTGGCCTCGCGGATCTTCTCGGCGCTGCGCTGCGAGCCGTTCTCGGCGGCGAGATGGACGACGCATTCCGGCCGCTCGGCGGCGAGCGCGCGCCGCAGCGCCTCGGCGTCGGTCAGATCGCCGGCCACCTCCCGAACGCTCGCCGGCGCCGAACCGGATCGGCGGACAAGCGCCACGACGTCGTGCCCGGCGGCGCCGAGCCGCTCGCACACCGGCCCGCCCAGAAAGCCGCTGGCGCCGGTGACGAGGACCTTCAAGCGCTGCCTAGGATCGGGCCAGGCGCTTCTGCGTCAGCGCCCGCAGCCACTCGCCGAACTCCGGGCGGGACTCCCAGTCGGCGCGGAAGCGCTCCGCCCCGGCGTCGGTGAGCGGGTGGTCGAGCATCTGGCGCAGCACCTTCGCCGGCACCGTGGCGATCTCGCAGCCGAGCCCGGCGGCGGTGATCACGTGCTCGGGGTGGCGCACCGAGGCGGCGATGATCTGCGAGGTGACGCCCCCGGCGCGGAACGTGTCGACGATCTCGCCGACCACCTGGGCGGAGTCCACCGAGATGTCGTCGAGCCGGCCCATGAAGCAGGAGACGTAGGTGGCGCCGGCGGCGGCGGCCAGCAGCGCCTGGTTGGCGGAGAACACCAGGGTCATGTTCACCGGGATCGCGTCGGCGGTGAGGACGTGGGCGGCCTCCAGGCCGGCGCTGCAGAACGGCACCTTCACCGTGACGCACTCGTGAAGCTCGTGCAGCGCCCGGCCCTCGTCGACCATCCCGGCGGCGTCCTCGGAGACCACCTCGGCCGAGACCGGGCCCTTCACCAGGTCGCAGATCGTGCGCACGATCTCTCCCGGGTCGCCCTCCTCCTTGGCCAGCAGGCTCGGGTTGGTGGTCGCGCCCGAGAGCACGCCCCAGGCCGCGATCTCGGCGACCTCGGCGACGCTGCCGGTGTCGATGAAAAGCCTCACTGCGATCCTCCTCGTCGTCTGAAGGTTACGCCAGCGAGGTTAGGCCCGCCGCCGGATCTATCCCCTCGACCCGCGCCGCCTCCACCCAGGCCTCGGCCTCGCGGTCGCGCTGCGCGGCGCTCCAGCCGAGCTCCTGCGCCATCAGCTCCGCGACGCCGCGGACCGACTCCGCGCCGCGCAGGTCGGGGGCGGCGAGCAGGCCGAGGCGGGTGCGCCGCAGCAGCACGTCGGCCACCGAGCGGGCCTGCTCGAGCCGGCACGCCACCACCACCTCCGCCAGCAGGTCGGGGCGTCCCGGCACGATCGGCCGCGCCAGCTCCGGGCGCTCGTCGACCAGGTCGAGCACGGTGCGGGCGGCGTGGCCATAGCGGAAGGCGAGCTGCTCGATCGCCTCGGAGCCGACGTCGCCGCGGCCGGCGAGGTCCTCGGGGCGGGCCTCCATCCCGAGCGGGACCTCGGCGGTGCGGCACTCGGCGACGCGGCCGTCGCGCTCGACCAGCCGGTCCACGACCTGCTTGGCCATCCGCCGCCAGGTCGTCAGCTTGCCGCCGGTGATCGTCAGCAGGCCGGACGAGGTTTCGTACAGCTCCGCCTTGCGCGAGATGTCGACGGACTTGCGCGGGTCGCCGGTCGAGATCAGCGGGCGCACGCCGGCGTATGCGCCGACGATGTCCGACTGGTCGAAGTCCGTGCCGAAGAAGGCGTTGACGGCGTCGAGCAGGTAGTCGAGGTCCGCCGGCGGCGGCGCCGGGTGGGAGATGTCGCCCTCGTAGTCGCTGTCGGTGGTGCCCACCAGGGTGCGCCCGTACCAGGGCAGGGCGAAGATCGTGCGCTCCTCGCCCGCCGGGATGATGCAGGCGGCGCCGATCACCGGCAGGGCGTCGGCGTCGAGGGCGAGGTGGGTGCCGCGGCTGGGGCTGATCCTCGGCACGTCCTCCTCGCGCAGGATCTCCTCGGGGCGGATCCGGTCCGCCCACACGCCGGTGGCGTTGATCACGTTGTCGGCGCGGACCTCGAAGCGCTCGCCGGACTCGGCGTCGACGCAGGCGACGCCGTCGGCGCGGCCGTTCGCCTCCAGCACGTCGGTGACCCCGGCGCCGTTGGCCAGCACGGCGCCGTAGCGCTCCGCCTCCCCGAGCACCGTCAGCACCAGGCGGGCGTCATCGGTCTGGCAGTCGTAGAAGAGGTAGGCGCCGCTCGGCTCGCGGGCGGCCAGGGCCGGCACCAGCTCGATCACCTCGGCGCCGTCGATCGTGCGGTGGCGGTCGGGCGCCCAGTAGGCCTCGGCGGCGGCGCGGGCGGCGCGGTCGCGGCGCGCCTGGCCGACCCGCGTCGTCGCCATCACGTCGTACATGTTCAGCCCCACCCCCAGCCGCCGGCTGCGCCGGTCCCCGCCTAGATTCGGAATCAGAAACGGCGTGGGGTAGACGAGGTGCGGCGCGAGCTGGACCATCAGCTGGCGCTCGAGCAGGGCCTCGCGCACGAGGCCGAGGTCGAAGTTCTGCAGGTAGCGGAGGCCGCCGTGGACCATCTTCGAGGAGCGGCTCGACGTCCCCACCGCCCAGTCGTCGCGCTCGACGAGCGCCGTGGAGTAGCCGCGCGAGGCGGCGTCCAGCGCCGTCCCCGCGCCGGTGATCCCACCGCCGACCACGACCACGTCGAAGCGCTCGCCCGCGAGGGCCTCGAGGGCGTCGGCGCGGGAGATCATTCGAGGAAGCTGACGAACTCGGACGCGGGAGAGCGCTCCGGGGTGCGCTGCTCCTGGCGGGGACGGCCGACGTGCAGCAGCGCCACGAAGCGCTCGTCGCCGGGCAGTCCGACCGCGTCGCGCCCCTCCTGCGTGCGCAGCACCGTCGGGGTGCGCCAGTAGCCGGCCAGGCCGCGGTTGTGCGCGGCGAGCAGGACGATGTAGGCGGCGCAGGCGGTCGCGTGCAGGTCCTCCTCGTCGGCGATCGGGTCGCCGGTGAGCGCCGCGGAGCAGACGATCAGGGTGGGGCAGCGGTCGAGCTTGGACGCGCCCTCGGGCCCGGCCGCCCGCTTCAGCGCCTCCAGCGACCGGGGGCCGACGACGCGAAAGCGCCACGGGTTGGTGAGGTTGTGGTTGGGCGCCCAGCGGGCCAGCTCGAACAGCTCGCCGAGCAGCTCGGGCGGAACCGGCTCGGGTCCGAAGGCCTTGTGCGTGCGACGGCTGCGGATCGCGTCGGCCAGCTCCATCAGGCCATCTGCTCCAGCGCGACCCTCGGACGGGCGTAGGACTCGGGCTCGGGCTCGTCGGCAGGTGGGTCGGCGCCGAGCAGGTGAAAGGCGAGTCGCGTGGCCAGCGCCATGATCGTGATCTGCGGGTTGACGCCGATCGACGAAGGGACCGCCGAGCCGTCGGCGACGAAAAGCCCCTTTACCCCGCGCACCGCGAGGTCGCCGTCGACCACGGTCCAGGCGGGATCGGAGCCGGCGCGGCAGGTGCCGAGCGGGTGAAACGCGATCGGATCGAGGTCGGCGGCGGCCAGCGTCCGCTCATGCAGCGGCGCGACGTCGCCGTCGCGCAGCTCCGTTGCCCCAGGAACGGGGGTGTAGACGATCGACGCACCCGCCGCCCAGTAGATCCCCGCGAGGACGCGGAACGCGCGCTCAAACTTGCGCACGTCGGCGTCGGCGAGGTCGTACCGGATCAGCGGCCGCCCCCCCGGGAGGCGGCGGACCGAGCCGCGGGACTCGTCCGAGATCATGAACCCGAACTGGGAGAGGTGACGGTAGGAGGCCATCGCCTCGCGGTGGCGGTCGCCGATGAACGGCACCGACATCGAGATGTAGTCGGGCGGTCCGGCCGCCCCCTCGAACATGATCCCCTCGGGGGCGAGCTCGTCGATGTAGTAAGCCTGCGGCACGCCGGTCGCCATGTCGACCTCCTCGTCGAACACGGCCCGCAGGCCGCTGCACGGGTGCAGGGAGAGGTTGCGTCCGAGCTGGCCGGAGCCGGAACCGAGGCGGCTCGACTGCAGAAGCAGCGGCGTGTGGATCGTGCCCGCGGCGAGCACGACCAGCGGGGCGCGGACCGTGAGCCGGCGACCGGACCCCGTCCTCGCCTCGACGCCGGCGGCGCGTCCCCCCTCCACCACGACGCGCTCGACGCGGGCGGAGGCATAGGTGACGGCGCCCGCGTCCCAGGCCATCGGCACGTAGGTGATGCCGACGTGCTGCTTGGCCGACGTCGGGCAGCCGAAGTTGCAGATCCCGCTGCCCACGCAGCCGCGCACGTTGCGGTACACGTAGTCGCCCGAGTAGCCAAGCGCGTCTGCGCCGCGCTTGATCACCGCCGTGTTGCGGCCCGCCTCGCGCTCGGGCACCTGGGAGACGTTGAGCACGCGCTCCACCCTGCGGAAGAACGGCTCGAGCGAATGCTGCGTCAGCTCCTCGAGCCCGAAGCGGCGCCCCCACATCTCCAGCACCGGCGGCGGCGTGCGGAAGCAGGTGCCGGAGTTGATGTGGCTCGAGCCCCCGACGCCCCGGCCCAGGGGGAGAAGCACGGGCGGCGTGCCGACGGTCGCTACCTGGCCCGCGTCGCGATACAGACGCGCCGTCATCTCGCTCGCTTTCGCCGTGTAGTCATCGATGGTGAAGCGCCGTCCGTCCTCGATCATCGCTACCCGCATCCCGCCCTCGGCCAGCTCCTTGGCCACGGGCGCGCCGCCGGCCCCGGTGCCGACGACGACCGCGTCCACCGAGACGTCGGCGTCGTCGGCGAGAGCGGCGCCGTCGACGACCCGCACCTCGTGGGGCACCGCCATGCCCTCGATCGAGCGGTAGGCGTCGGCTCCCGTCGGCCTGGTCCCGTCGCTTCCGTTTCGGCCCGGGGTCACGGCCGCCCCTCCCGGCGGCGGAGCTCGAGCGAGGCGCTCAGCTTCGCCTCCGGGTCATAGCCCACGGCCCGCATCACGGCGGTGTCGCCGTAGTAGCCCATGCTCGCCGCCATCCGCACCACCTCCGACGCCGCCCGCAGGGCGGGCGCGCGGCTGTGGGCGATCCCGGTCAGGTAGCGCCGGCGCCGCTCCCGGTCGAGCCGGCGCAGCCTGCGCCCGTAGCCGGCAAGCACCGGACCGGCCTCGCAGGCGTAGAGCAGGGCACGAAAGCCGATCCGGTTGAGCCCCGGGGCCCGGCCGAGCCACTCGTCGAGGAACGCCACGGCGGTTGTCTCGCGCACCGGCGGCAGGTCGCCGGCGGGGGCGCAGACGGCGTCCACCAGGCAGGCGTAGATCGACGCCTCGCGGGGGCTTATCGCGCGCAGGTCCAAGCAGGCCGAAGCCTACGCGGCCGGGCCCCGGCCCGGGCCGGCCGAATCAGGGCAGGCGCCGCCGGTAGACGAACCAGCCGCCCACGAGCGCGGCGAACAGCGCTCCCAACGCCGCCAGCGCGTAGGGGCCGCGGCGCTCGAAGCGGCCGCGCCCGGACCGGGCCGCGGCGCGGTCGGCGGTCACCGTGCGCGGGCCTCCCTCGGCGCCCGGGGCGTCGGCGCTCTGAGGCTCGGCCGCGCCGCCCGGCACGGCCTCGCCCGATCCGCCCCCGCCAGCGCCCGGCCCCCCGGCTCCGCCGCCGACCGCGCCCGTTGAACCGGCGGCTGCCGGCCCGACCGGCGCCGCGCCGGCAGCCCCGGCGACCGCGGCCCCGCGACCCCCCGCAGTCCCGCCCGCCGCCGCCTGCCGGGGAACGCGTTGCAACGGGAAGGCGGCCCTCTCCGTGGCGAGCAGCGCCTGGGCCGTCACCCAGACCGGGGTCTGGTCGCTGGCGCGCGAGTAGCGGTAGTGGCCGTCGGCCGCCTGGCGCGCGGAGAGGTAGTCGAACGGGCTGCGGCCGCCGTGGCGGACGCGGGCCGGTCGCGCCCCCGCGGCGAGCAGGCCCTGCACGGCCCAGGCGGTGGACTGGCTGTTGGCGCCCGACTGGCCGCGCAGGCCGAAGCCGCCACTCGCAACCTGCTCGCGGCGAAGGAAGGCGACGCCGCGATGCGCGGCGCGCCCCGGCCGGCCGGCGGCGGCGATCCCCTGCAGGGCGGCGCCCGTGCTGTCCACGTCGCTCGGGGCGGACCGCACGAAGCCCCAGCCGCCGTCGCCGTTCTGGGCGCGCTTCAGCCAGCGCGCCGAGCGCGGGTTGCCGCCCCGCACCCCGGCGGCGCGCAGCGCCAGCACCCCGAAGGCGGTCAGGTTCACCTGGCCCGACCAGGAACCGTCCCGGCGCCGCCGCGAGCGCAGCGCGGCCACCAGGTTGCGTCCGGCGAAGCGCCGCGGGTCCACGCCGGCGCCGGCGAGGGCGAGGATTGTCCGCTCGAGGTCGCCGGCGCCGCTGACGGAGCCGGCGTGCCGGCGCATGTACCCGACGGCGCTGTGCCCGCCGCGGCGGACGTCGAGCGGGTTGCGTCCGGCGGCCTCGAGCCCGAGCGCCGCCCATCCGCTCATCAGCGGGTCGGATGCCGAGCCCCGCTCGGCGCCGTAGCCGCCGTCGCGGTTCTGGGCACGGGCGAGCCAGGCGGCCGCGGAGGTCGCGCCGCGCGCTGCGGTCTCCGCGGCGGGCGCGGCGGCGCCCGCGCCGCCGTCCGGGACCGACGCGGCAACGAGGACGAGCAGCGCCAGCCCGGCGGCGACGCCGCGCGCGGGCGTCCAGGTCACCTCGAACCGCTCGCGGTAGCGGACCAGCATCCGTACCATCGCCGGGCCGGCGACCAGAGCCAGGACGACGTTGCCGATCGCGTGGGCCAGGTCGAACGGGATCGCCCGCGCCGACAGCACGGCGAAGCGGTCCAGCGACACCTCGCCGCCGTAGGTGACCATCAGCGAGAAGTTCAGAAGCGCGCCGTACGCGATCCCGGCGATGCCGCAGGCGGCGGCAAGCGGCAGCCTTCCGAGGCGGCGCCCGCTGGCGGCGGCCAGGGCGGCGCCGAGTACGCCCGTCATCCCCCACCCCGCCATCTGCCAGGGCGTCCACGGCCCCTGGCCGAGCCAGAGGTTCGAGACCAGGCCGGCGAGCGCCCCCACCGCGAACCCCGGCGCGGCGCCGATCGCGTACCCCGTGAACAGGACGATGTCGGTCGTCGCGACCACGTTCGGGATCGCGGCGAAGGCGAGCCGGCCGGCGACCGCGAGCGCCGCCAGCGCGGCGACCAGGGCGACGACCGCGGACGGCGGCCGCGAGCGCTCGTACCAGGCGAAGCCGCCGACCAGCACGATCCCCAGCACGGCAAAGCTGGCCACCTGCCAGCTCATCGCTGCGCCCTCCCCGCCAGCGCCGATCCGGCCGCCGCCGAGGGCGCCAGCAGGGCGGCGCCCCGCTCGACCCCGATCGCGGCTCCGCCGGTTATCCGCGCCACCTCGGTGGTGAAGTACCAGCCGCCCGCCAGCACCTCCTCGCACGACGCGTCGGCGAGCACCTCGCCGGCGCCCAGCAGGACGACGCGGTCGGCGAACTCCACGGCGAACTCGACGTCGTGGGTGGCGATCACCACCGCCGAGCCGGCGAGGGCCAGGCGGGAGGCCAGCGACGCCAGATCCGCCTTGCGGGCGCGGTCCATCCCCCGGGTCGGCTCGTCCAGGCAGACGAGGCCGGGAGCCCCGTCGCCGGGTGCGCGGCCGGCGAGCACGATCGCCAGCGCCAGCCGCTGGCGCTCGCCCCCGGACAGGTCGCGCGGGTCGGCGTCGGCGAGCCGGTCGAGCGCGAACACGGACAGCGCCTCCTTCCCGGCTGCGCCCGGCAGCTCGTCGCCGACCCGCTCGCGCACCAGGTAGTCGCCCGGGTCCTGGCCGAGCAGGGCGCAGCCGCCGGGCGTCTCGAGGCGCCCGCGTGCCGGGCTGACCAGTCCGGCCGCCGTTCGCAGAAGCGTGCTCTTGCCGGCGCCATTTCGCCCCATCAGGGCGACGCGCTCCCCGGCGCCGACCTCGAGGTCGACCCCGCTCAGGACCTCGACGATCTCGTCGCCGCGATCCAGCTCCACCCAGAGGTCGCGCGTGCTCAGTGCCGCGAATCGCTTGCCGGCGGGTCCAGGGCGCTCGGCCGCGGGTCCTGTCAGGGGACCGGCCTCCGCGAGCTGCGTCGTTTGCCACGGTCTCGCGGAGGCAGCGGATCCCCTGCCACCCGCGGAAGAGGCGTCCTCAGGACGAGCGCCGACAAGGATCTCGCGCGCCTGTTTGACGCCGGTCGGAAGGGGGCGCAGGCCGACGGCGTCGAACAGGCGGGCGGCCGGGGTGGCGAGCACCGGCTGGTCGCGGATCGCCCACTCGAGGAAGTCGCCGGGGGGGCCGTCGAAGCCGATCGCGCCAGCGGTCATGGCGACGACGCGGTCGGCGGCGGCGAGGCAGCGCTCGAGCCGGTGCTCGCAGAGCACCACCGCGACGCCCCATTGCTCGTTCAGCCGGCGCAGCAGCCAGACCAGCTCGTCCCCGGCAACCGGATCGAGCTGGGAGGTCGGCTCGTCGAGCAGGACGAGCGCCGGCCGGCTGACGAGCGCCGCGGCGAGGGCGACGCGCTGCAGCTCCCCGCCGGAGAGCGTGGCGGTGGTGCGCGGCAGAAGCTCGGCTATCCCGAGGGCGAGCGCCACCTCCTCCACGGCGCGCGCCCGCGCCGGCGGCGGCTGGCCGCGCAGCTCCAGCGGCAGCTCGACTTCGGCGGACACCGTCGTCGAGACGACCTGGGACTCCGGGCTCTGCGAGACGAAGCCAACCGCCGGCGCCAGCTCGGCGGGGCCGTGGGCGCGAACGTCGAGCCCCCCGACCGCGAGCTCGCCCCGGATCTCGCCGCCGTGGAAGTGGGGCACGAGGCCGCAAGCCGCCTGCAGCAGCGTTGACTTGCCCGATGCCGACTCTCCGGCGAGGACGACGAACTCGCCGGCCCGCACCGTCAGGTCGACCTCGCGCAGGGCCGGCTCCCGGCCGCACGGGTAGCGGTAGCCGAGGCCGCGGGCGCGGAGCACCGTTGTCTCAGGCACCGGCGGCCTCGACTGCCGGCGTGGCCGCCCGCCGCCGCGGCGGCCGGGCAAGCGGGGCGAGGGCGAGGGCGGGGAGCGCGGCGGCGAGGGCGAACGTCGCCGGGTCGGCGTCGATCGAGACCACGGGATAGGCCTCGAAGCCGCCGACGCCGGCGCCGCGGGCGACGAGCGAGCCGAGCGCGATCGCCGCCGCCGATACGAGCAGGCGGCGGTCGCGCCGCGAGCGCGACGCTCTTCGGCCGGCGGGCGGCGCGGCCAGACCGTAGCCGCGCAGCTCGAGCGTGGCGGCGACGTCGACGGCGCGGTCCAGCGATCCGGCGACGAGGCGGCGGGCGAGGGCGGCGCGGCCGACCGGGGCGGCGCCGGGGCCGCGAAGGGCAGCGGCGTCCGCCACCCTCCCCGCGTCGGCGGCGGCCACCGGGACCATCCGCGCGATCAGGCTCGCCGTCAGGGCGGAGCGCCGCGCCAGCGGCCGGATCAGGCGCAGCACCTTGTCGGGGTCGACGCACGCCGAGTAGACCGCGAAGGCGGCGAGCACGACGCAGATGCGCAGGGCGATCACCCCGCCCGCGCAGAGCGACTCGAGCGTGAGGTCGACGCGGCCGAGCAGGGGAACCTCGCCACCGCGGACCAGCACTGTGAGCCCGCGGTCGGTGACCAGGGCGTTGACCGCGACGATCGTCAGCGCGAGCACGGCGCCGAGCCGCAGCGAGGCCGCGACCGCGCGCCCGGCGCCCGCCGCCACGCCGGCCGCCACCGCGGCGGCGCCGGCCCCGGCGAGCACGATCGGGTTCGAGTAGGCGAACGCGACCACGGCAAACGAGAGGCAGTAGGCCAGGGCCGCTCCGGCGCCGGCGAGCTGGAGCGGGCGCCGCCGGGGGACGTATGCGACCGCCGCCCTCACGGGACCGGCACCTCCATCGGATGCCCGCCGCGGACGACGACGGCGTAGCGGCCGGCGAGGTCCGGAACGTCGAGCAGGGCGGCGGCGGCGCGCACGCCGGCGGTGTCGGTGCCCGTGACCAGCCACGCGGGCGGGGTCACGCCGGAACCGCCGGGAAAGGCGCCGAGCTGGGCCACCTGCCTGCCGACCGCGGCCACCAGGCCGGCGCCCGGGCCGAGGCGCTCGCGCACCTCCCCGCGGTCGTCGAGCGCCTGCAGCGCCCAGCCGCCTTTCACTCGCGCAAAGCGCGCGAACACGCCGCTCTCGGCCGGCCCGCGCTCCACCGCGGCGACGCCCTCCTCGCCACGCAGGCGACTCCACGGCCCAACGAAGACGCGCAGCGCTTCCGACCCGGCCCGGCGCGCCGCCGCCACCCCAGCCGCCCGCATCCGCGCCCGCACGGTGGCGCAGACGGCGACCGGCGCGCGGCAGACCACCGCCACCGGCCAGCGCCGGCCGGCGAAGCCGTGCAGGAAGGGCTCGGGCCACGACCCGACCACCGCCGGCACGCTCATCGCCGCGCGCCAGTCGCGGTAGTCCCACCAGACGCGATCGCCGCCGCGCACCCGGTAGTCGGCGCCGCCGGACGGCGACTCGATCCCGTTCACGTAGAAGAACCAGTCGGCGTGGCCGCCGCTCCCGCCGCCCGCCACCCCCTGAACCGACTGGACGAAGCGGCCCGAGTAGCGGGTCGTGACGTCGGCGTGGCGCTCGAGCAGCCGGATCGCGGTCTCTGACTCCGCCACCCGCTGCGCCACCGGGGCGACCAGCTGCTCGGCGCCGTAGTCGCGGGTCACCCGCAGCTGCGCGCCCTGCGCCGACTTCGCCCCGGCGCCGAGCCCGCAGCCGGCCGCCGCGCCCGCAAGCGCCAGCACGACGGCGGCCGCGGCGGCGCGCGCCATCAGCGCCGCAGCACCGTCTCGCAGCCGACCGTGACGTCGCGCCCGTCCACGTGCGCGGTGTCCCGTCCGTGGCCGCAGTTGACCCGGTCCCTGCCGGAGAAGCGGACGTTGACGACGTCGTTGCCCGCCCGCGAGCGGACCACGTCCCAGCCGGCCGTTCCGCGGAGCCGGTCGGCGCCGCGCGTCCCGTAGATCGTCAGGCCATGGTGGGCCGGGCAGGCCTGCGGCTGGTCGCTTACGCAGACGCGGACGGAGTTCGAGGGGATGTCCGACCCTCGGGTGGCGCGCAGGACCACCGTGCCGGGATCGGCCACGGTCACCGTGGCGTCCCCGCCCGAGTCGGTCGTCGCGGGGGCATTGGCGCCGGCGACGCTCGCGCCGGCCGCCGTCGATCCCTTGCCGTCGTCGGCGTAGGCGGAGACGTGGACGCCGAACGGGACGCCGGGCCGGGCGTTCGCCGGCGCTGCCAGCGCCAGCTCGTCGGGATAGGGAAAGCCCGGTGCCAGAAACCAAAGCACCCGGTCGCGGCGATCGAGCTGAAACTGGTCGCCGCCCACCTGGGCGCCGACGTGGTTGACCTTCAGGTACCACGAGGCCGACCCGCCGGCCTCCTCCCCGCCGATCCCGCAGATCGCCAGCCCGAAGCCGAAGTGGTCCGAGACCGAGATCGGCCGCAGCAGCGTGTTGACGGCGGCGCCGTCGTCTACGAGGCCGAGCGCGGTGGCGCCGGGCACGCTCGCGCGCCCGCCGCTGCCGCCGGTGCCCGGCCCGAAGCAGTCGGCGCCGGGGTCGGTCCTGATGCTGGCGCCGTCGGTCGCATAGGCCGCCCCCGGCTCCAGCACGGTGCCCGGCGCCTCGACGCGCAGCTGCGCCACGGTCGAGGCCGCCGGAGCGGGCGCAGCCGCGGTCGCGATTGCAGCGGTGGCCGCCGCGAGCGCCGCAGCGCCCCGGAGGAGGAGAGATGGCTTCATGTCGCCGCCCTTTCCGCGAGGGTTGTCGTGGCTGGCCGGAGGCAGGTCTCCTGGCTTCCGGGAGATGCGCCGCGCCTTCCCGGGGCCGCGTGGCGACCCCAGTGGCTGACTCGCGTCGTGCGACGCACTTCGCCCGGTCACAGTGGCGGGACCGCGCCGGATTCGCACCGGACTTCCCTTCGCCACCGGCCGTATGTGGGGCAGTCTATAGCCGCGCGCAAGCGCAGCCGCAGCGCAACCGCCGAGTTTTGCCCCCCAGGCCGCCGGGTACCGCTTGAGCAGGGAACAAGACGTGAAGGAGGCAGGCCGATGCCACCGCGCGGGATCAGGAAGGGCACCAAGCGCGCCCGCCAGTACGAGCACGTGAAGCAGAGCGAGAAGCGGCAGGGGCGGTCCGAGGGTCGCGCCGAGGAGATCGCCGCCCGCACCGTGAACAAGGAGCGGGCCCGCTCCGGCGAGACGAAGCGCTGACGATGGCCGCGACCGCCGAGACCCTGGACGGCTCGCCGTATCGCGTGCTCGTCGTCGCCAACGAGCCGGTCGACGAATCCGCGGTCAGGAAGGTCCGCGAGCGAGCCCGGGGCCGCCCGGTGGCGGCGCGCGTGGTGGCGCCGGCGCTGTCGCCGCCGTTCAAGGAGGGACTGGGCGACGTGGACGCCGGGATCGACCGCGCCCAGAATCGGCTGGCGCAGTCGCTCGCCGTGCTCGAGCACGAGGGAATCGACGCACGCGGCGAGGTCGGCGATGTCGATCCGCAGCTCGCCGTAGAGGACGCGCTGCGCGAACTCGCAGCCGAGGACGTCTCCGTCGACGAGGTGATCGTCGCCTCGCCCGAGGGCGAGGGCGCGGACCGCATCGGCGACCCCGCCGAGCACCCCGAGCGCGGCTGGTCGCTGGGCGGGAACTGGCCCCAGACGACGATCCGCGAGAGGGCGACGGTGCTGGTCGGCATCGTCGGCACGCTGGTGCTGCTTCTCCTCGCCGCGGTGCGACACGGCAGCGGAAACGTGGCCGGTGCCGACGCGGCGCGCATCCTGATCGCCACCGGGGCGTTCCTGATCAGCCTGTGGCACATCGTCGCGATCCTGTTCTTCGAGAGCGTGCGCTACCGCGGCGAATGGGAGCGCGCCGCCGAGGGGCTCGTGCTCGTAGGCGTGCCCGTGGCGATCGTCGTCAGCCTGTTGCTTTGACGCCCGTTCGGGTGTGATGACGCGCGATCGCCGCCCCGGCTTCCTCCACGAGGCGCAGACCTCCGTGCGCAACAACGCCTCCGCGTACGGGTACTCGATCACGATCACGGTGTCGTTCGGGGTGGTGAGCAATCTCGCCGGGACCCCCGGTTTGGGCGAGCTGTTCCTGTACGCAGCGGGCGCTATCACCGCGTTCACGGCGGTGGAGGGCGTCGCCACGCGGGGCTTCAGGGTGCGGCCGCGCGGTGAGACGCCCGAGGTCGTCGCCCTGGGGAGCGCCATCGGCTACCTGTCGGTGCTGGGCGGCGCCGGCACGGCGGCGCTGAGCGCGACGCTCCTGGCCACGGCGGTGGGGTGGTTCGTCGCCGCCTTCCTCGCCACCGTCGCCTACCTGCTCGCGGTGGCGCTGGAGATGCTCGCCGCGCGGCGGCTCGCCCCCCGCTCCGCCTCCAAGCGCTAGTGGTCCGCCCGGAAACGTTGGCCATCCACAACGTTTGACCGGAAATGGCGGCGGGCCACTAGGAAAGCTCCCACCGCTGGTTGCGACAGCGGGGGCAGACCGGCAGGTTGGTCACCCCGCGAGCGACCTCGTGCTCGTATCCGCAGCGGGTGCAGGTGAAGCACCCCGGGGTCACCGTCTCGCCGGAAACCAGCGGCCGGCCGGCGGCGAACGTCTCCCGCATCCGATTCTTGCGCCGTGCCCCGATCATTGCCGCCTCGCCGCGGCCAGTGCCACCGCGGTCCCCCCGGCGATCAGCGCGCTCGCCGCGGCGACGCCACGCAGGCCCAGCCGCGCCGGCTCGACGTCGGGATAGGCAGATTCGGGATTCGCTCCGGGAACGCCCTCGGGCCCGTGCTCGATCGCCATCTTGATGACCTGGGCAGTGTGCAGCGCGCGTCGATCTGTCAGCTCCTCGATCTGGGTCTTGCACGAGAAGCCGTCGGCGATGACGAGCGTGTCGTCGCCCGCCTCGCGCACCGCCGGTAGCAGCCTGCGCTCGCCGATCTTCACCGAGATGTCGTGATGCCCGCGCTCGAATCCGAACGATCCCGCCATTCCGCAGCAGCCCGAGTCCAGCACCTCGAAGTCGAGGCCGAGACGCTCGAGCAGCTTCCGCTCGCCGTCGAGACCCATCGCGGCCTCGTGATGACAGTGGCCGTGGACAATCGCCCGGCGCCGCAGGATGGGAGCGCTCCAGGCGTCGGCGTGCTCGGTCAGGAACTCGCCGAGAGTGAGGGTCTGGAGGGAGAGCCGCTTCGCGTCCTCGTCGTGGGGCAGCATGTTCGGCAGCTCGTCTCTAAACGCCGCCACGCAGCTCGGCTCGACGCCGACCAGGTGCACGCCCTCGCGGATGTGCGGCCGCAGCGCGCGCAGCATCCGGCGCCAGAACAGGCGCGCCGTATCGAGCATGCCGTAGTCGTAGAGGGGGCGTCCGCAGCAGAGCTGACCGCTGGGGAGGATCACCCGAAAGCCCGCCGCCTCCAGCACCTCCGCGGTTGCCTTCAGGGGCTCGGGATGCAGGTAGTTGTTGAAGGTGTCGGCGAAGAGGACCACCGGAGGGCCGTTCGGGTTGACGGCGGCGCGCCTCCGCCACCACGAGACGAAGCTCTCGCGGGCAAACGGCGGCATCGAGCGCTCGGGGCTGATCCCGCCGGCGCCCTTGATCGCCCTCCCCACCAGGGGGAGGCCCGTCAGGGCGTTGGCAAATCCCGGGGCGAGCGTGGCCAGACGGGCGTGGAACATGATCAGGCCCATCGTGTACGCCTGCGGCGGTCGCAGCCGGCGCTTGAAGTAGCGCGACAGGAACTCGGCCTTGTAGGTGGCCATGTCAACGCTGACCGGACAGTCGGTCTTGCAGCCCTTGCACGAGAGGCACAGGTCGAGGGCCTCGTGGACCTCGTCGGAGCGAAAGCCGTCCGAGATCGTGTCGCCCTGCAGCATCTCGTAGAGGATCCGCGAGCGGCCACGCGTGGAATGCTGCTCGTCGAGGGTGACCATGTAGCTCGGGCACATGGTTCCGCTCGAGGTATCCCGGCACTTGCCCGCTCCCACGCAGCGCAGCGCGGCGTGGGCAAAGCTGCCGCCGTCCTCCGGATAGGAGAAGTGCGTCGCCGGCTCGGGCGGGTTGTACCCGGAGCCCAGCTTCATGTTGGAGACGATCGGATAGGGGTCCACCACCTTGTGGGGATTCATCCGGTTGCCGGGATCCCAGATCGCCTTGAACTCCTCGAACGCCGCGACGAGCTCGGGTCCGAACATCTTGGGCAGCAGCTCGGCGCGCTGCTGGCCGTCGCCGTGCTCCCCGGAGAGAGACCCCCCGTAGCTGACGACGAGATCGGCGGCCTCGTCGAGGAAGTTGCGCCAGTCCCGCACTCCGCCCGGGCTTCTCAGGTCGAAGTCGATCCGCGTGTGCACGCAGCCGTCGCCGAAGTGCCCGTAGAGCGACCCCCGGTAGCCGTAGCGCTTCCGCAGCTCGCCGAACTCGCGCAGGTAGTCCCCGAGCCGCTCCGGAGGCACGGCGGCGTCCTCCCACCCCGGCCAGTGGTCGCGCTCCATGGGCACGTAGGCCGTGGCTCCCAGACCGTCCTCCCGGATCTGCCACAGCTTCTCCTCCTCGGCGATGTCGTCGAAGAGCTTCATCGACGGCGGGTCTCCGTCCTTGCGCAGGCGCTCCATGCACTCGTTGGCACGCTCGTCCGCCTCCTCCGTCGACTCCCCGCCGAACTCGACGAGCAGCCATCCCTCCCCGTTCGGCAGCAGGGGCGTCTCGCTCTTGTGCATGCCGCGGCGCTGCATGTCGGAGATCAGCTCCGCGTCGATCCCCTCCAGCCCTACGGGGGCGTACTCCAGGACCTCGGGGACGTGGTCTGCCGCGCGGTTGACGTCGGGATACCCGAGCACGAGCAGGGCGCGGGCAGGAGGACTGTGGACGAGGCGGACGGTGGCCTCCAGCACCGTGGCCAGGGTGCCCTCGCTCCCCACCAGGGCGCGGGCAACGTTGAACCCCTTCTCCGGGAGCAGCTCGTCGAGGTTGTAGCCCGACACCCGGCGCGGTATGTCCGGGAAGCGCTCCCGGATCAGGTCGGCGTAGCGATCGCGCAGATCTCGCATCGCGGCGTAGATCTCGCCGCGCCGACCGCCCGCGGAAACGATCGCCTCGATCTCCTCCTCGCCCGTCTCTCCCACCGTCATGCGGAGCCCGTCGTAGGTGACGACGTCGAGCGAGTGGACGTTGTCCGAGGTGCGCCCCGCCATCACCGAGTGGATCCCGCAGGAGTTGTTGCCGATCATCCCGCCGAAGGTGGCGTACTCGTGGGTGGACGTGTCGGGGGCGAAGGTGAGGTTGTGCTCCGCCTCGGTTCGATCGCTGAGCTGGTCGCGGATCACGCCGGGCTGCACCCGGGCGAGGCCGCGGTCGCGATCGATCTCCGTGATCTCGCGCATGTGCTTGGACATGTCGAGCACGACGGCGACGTTGCACGTCTCCCCCGACAGGCTGGTGCCGCAACCGCGCGGCAGGATCGGCGCCCCGTGCTCCCGGGCGACCCGGATGGCGGCCTCGACGTCTCGCCCGTCGCGCGGTAGAACCACGCCCAGTGGGGTCTGCCGGTAGTTGGAGCTGTCGTGGGCGTAGATCGCGCGATGGCCGGCGTCGAACAGGACCTCGCCGCGCAGCGCCTCCTTCAGGTCGCGCGCCAAGGCGGTGACGTCCACCTCGTCGACGTAGCCTGGGCGAAGCTGGTCGTGTCCACCCGAGCCGCGGTCGCGCCGGGCGCGGATCTCCTTCACCGCGGGATTCGTCCAGGTCCGTTTTCCGGTCGTGACGGCCATCTCAGATCGCGTACTCCGCCGCCTCGGATCGCTTCAGCTCCAGTCCATGCCCGGGGCGCGACCGGTCGGGCTTCAGGAACCCGCCCTCCGGTTCGAGCGTCCCTTCGAACAGCTTGCGCTCGATCCGGGTGTGGTCGTGGAAGTACTCGAGGTGCGCCAGGGTCTCCATCCCGCAGCAGGCATGCGCGGAGATCGCCGGAGCGCAATGGGCCGAGAACTCGATCGCCCTGGCCTTGCACAGCCCGTCGACGCGCAGAAGGTTCGTGATCCCGCCGCAGCGCGTCACGTCCGCCTGCAGGACGTCGACGGCGCCGGCGTCGAGCATCCGCTGGAAGTAGGGAAGGTCCCAGCCGTACTCTCCGGCGGCGATCGCCATCCCGGCCGGCCCGCGGTCGCGCAACAGCCGCAGACCCTCGAGGTCCTCCGAGGTCACCGGCTCCTCGAGGTAGACGATCCCCGCCTCGGCGAAGCGCTCGGCCCACAGCAGCGCCTGCTTCCGCGTGTAGGCGCCGTTGGCGTCCACCATCAGCTGCACGCCGCCCCCCACCGCATCGCGCGCGACGGCAACGCGCCGCATGTCGCTATCGGGATCTCGCCCGACCTTCATCTTCACGCGGGGGATGCCCGCGTTCGCCCAGGCGCCGAGCTGATCGGCCAGCTCGGCGTCCGAATAGGAGGTGAACCCGCCGCTTCCGTATACGGGCACCACCTCGTTGAACCGCGGCAGCGAGTCGGCCAGGCAGACGCCCAGCAGCCTGGCTCGCAGATCCCACAGCGCGACGTCCACCGCCGAGACCGCCATCGCGCCGACCCCTTGGCGACCGGCGTTTCGTATCTCGGTCTGCATTCGCCCCCACGTCGAGGCCGGGGTGAGGGCGTCGGCGCCCGTGGCCACGTCGGCGAGCTTCGACTCCACCATGCTCGCCACCGATCGGTCGCCGTAGGTGTAGCCGGTCCCGCGGATCCCGGCGGCCCTGGCCTCGACGACGACGATCGTGGTCGAGTCCCACTCGAGGGTGCCGTCGCTCTCCGGCTCCTCCGTGGGGACCTCGTAGACCGCGACGTCCAGGCCCTCCACCACGGCGCCCCGCTCATCCTCCACGCCGGTCGGCGCCGAGGGGACGGTGATCCCTGCCCCGACGGCCCCCACGCCGGCGCTCATCGCGTGACGAACTCCTCGACCTTGCCGGCGAACGACCTGCGGACGATCCGCCAGGCGTCCTCGTCTCCCTTGAAGAGGGCGGACGCGAGTGCCTTGGCCTGGTCCACCTTGATGTGCGGCGGCAACGGCGGCACGGTGGGATCGGTGACCGCCTCGAGCACAACCGGGCGATCCGACGCCAGCGCCTCGTCCCAGGCAGATCCCACCTCGTCGGGCTGCGACACCCTGATCCCGCGGAAGCCGATCAGCTCCGCGTAGCGGGCGTAGGGAAAGTCCGGGATCTGCTGGGTGCCCGGGTACTTGGGGTCGCCCTGGAGCACCCGCTGCTCCCAGGTCACCTGGTTGAGGTCGCCGTTGTTGAGCACCAGCACGATCAGCCGCGGGTCGCTCCAGCGCTCCCAGTACTTGGCGGCGGTGACCAGCTCCGCGCTGCCGTTCATCTGCATCGCGCCGTCGCCGACCAGCGCGATCGCGGGACGGTCGGGGAAGCAGAACTTGGCCGCGATCGCATAAGGCACGCCGGGGCCCATCGTCGCCAGCGTCCCCGAGAGCGACGCTTTCATCCCCTCCCGCAGTCTCAGGTCGCGGGCGAACCAGTTCGCCGCCGAGCCCGAGTCGGAGCTGAGGATGCAGTCGTCGGGGAGACGGGACGAGAGCTCCCAGAAGACGCGCTGCGGGTTGATCGGATCGGCGTCCTGCATCGCCCTGGCCTCGACGATCTTCCACCAGCGCTCGACCTCGCCCTCGATCCTCTTCTGCCACGAGCGGTCCTGCTTGCGCGTGAGGTGCGGGACAAGGGCACGCAGCGTCTCGGCGGCGTCGCCCACCAGGTGCACCTCCATCGGATGGCGGATCCCGATCATCTTGGCGTCGATGTCGATCTGCACGCCGCGCACCTGGCCCTCCTGCGGCAGGAACTCCGAGTAGGGGAAGCTCGAGCCCACCATCAGCAGGGTGTCGGCGTCCTGCATCAGGTCCCAGCTCGGCTTGGTGCCAAGCAGCCCGATCGATCCGGTGACGTAGGGAAGGTCGTCGGGGAGCACCGCCCTGCCCAGCAGCGCTTTGGCGACGCCCGCGCCGAGCAGCTCCGCGACCTCGCGCACCTCGCGGCTCGCCCCCAGCGCCCCCTGGCCGACCAGCATCGCCACCCGCTCGCCTGCGTTGAGCACCTCTGCGGCGGCGCGCAGGTCGGTGTCGCGCGGCAACACCCTCGGCCGGCTGTAGCCGAGCGAGGAGTGCACGCTGCCATGGACGTGCGGCGGCTTCTCTACCGCGTCCTCGCCCTGCACGTCGTTGGGAACTATCAGGCAGGTGACGGTGCGCTCGGCGGCGGCGATCCGCACGGCGCGGTCGATCGCGTGGCGCACCTGCTCCGGCGTCGTCACCATGGTCACGTACTGGTGGGCGACGTCCTTGAAGAGGCTGACGAGGTCCACCTCCTGCTGGTAGTTGCCGCCCAGCGCCATCGAGTCCTGCTGGCCTACGATCGCGACCACCGGCTGGTGGTCGAGCTTCGCGTCGTACAGGCCGTTGAGCAGGTGGATCGCCCCCGGCCCCGAGGTCGCCAGGCAGACGCCTACCTCGCCGGTCCACTTCGCGTGCCCGCAGGCCATGAACGCCGCCATCTCCTCGTGGCGGGCCTGGACGAAGTCGATCCTGTCGTCGTTTCGGTCAAGCGCCCCGAGGAGGCCGTTGATCCCGTCGCCCGGATAGCCGTAGATCCGGTCCACCCCCCAATCGCTGAGGCGTTCGAGGATGAAGTCGGCGACTGTCTTGGCCATCGGACGCTCCTTTTCGGTTGGCGGGACTGCGGGTCGGATACCCGTGACCCCGCGGGTAAAAACGGCGACGCCCGTTTCCTGAGATGGGCAGCGCGTGCAGGGGATTCGTTTCTCGGCAACCGGCGGCGGGTATTCACAGCCCGCGATGAAGAGTGAGAGTCAGGTCGTTGTCGTCACCGGCGCATCGGCCGGCGTCGGCCGCGCTGCTGCCCGCTGCTTTGGCGAACGCGGCGCCAGCGTTGCCCTGCTGGCCCGTGGCGCCGATGGCCTCGAGGCCGCCCGCGAGGAGGTCGAGAGCGCCGGCGGCCGCGCCCTGGCGATCCCCACGGACGTCGCCGACGCCGAGCAGGTCGAGGAGGCGGCCGCCAGGGCCGAGCGCGAGCTGGGCCCGATCGACGTCTGGGTGAACGACGCGATGGCGACGATCTTCTCCCCCTTCATTGAGATCGAGCCGGAGGAGTTCGAGCGCTCCACCGACGTCACCTACCTCGGCACGGTCTGGGGCACGCGGGCGGCGCTGCGGCGGATGGTCCCGCGCGACCGTGGCACGATCGTCCAGGTCGGCTCCGCCCTCGCCTACCGCGGCATCCCGCTGCAGGCGCCGTACTGCGGCGCCAAGCACGCGATCAAGGGCTTCACCGAGTCGGTGCGCTGCGAGCTTCTGCACGACGGCAGCGGGGTGCGGATCACGATGGTCCAGCTTCCCGCGGTCAACACGCCGCAGTTCGAGGTGGGGCGCACCAGGCTGCCTCGCCATCCGCAGCCGGTGCCGCCGATCTATGAGCCCGAGGTGGCGGCGGAGGCGATCGTCTGGGCGGCCGACCACCCGCGCCGCGAGGTCAAGGTGGGGGGCCCCACCCTGAAGACGGTGTGGGGCAACAGGATCGCGCCCTGGTTCGCGGACCGCTACCTGGCCCGAAACGGCTACGAGTCCCAGCAGACCTCGGAGCCGGTCAACGGCGACCGCCCCGACAACCTCTTCGAGCCGGTCAGCGGCGACCACGGCGCCCACGGGCGCTTCGACGAGGGCGCGCGTCGGCACAGCGCCCAGCTGTGGATGAACGAGCACCGCCGCGCCCTTGGGGCGGCGGCCGTGGCGGTGGCGGCCGGCGCCGCGGCGGTGGCGGCCTCGCGCTGAGGCGTCCAAGCGGAGAGAATGGCGCGCGACCCGATCCGCAGCTGACTTGATCGACACGCGCCACGAGTTCGACGACCTGCTCCGGCTCTACCTGCCGATCGCGCTGGCCGTCGTCGCGATCGTCTTCGCGACCGTGCTGTTCTGCGTCGTGCGCTTCCGCCGCCGCGAGGGCCGGGAGCCGTCCAGGCGCCACAGCCTGCCCGTCGTCGAGGGCGTCTACGCCCTCACCCTCGCGGCGATCGCCGCGCTGCTGATCACGGTCACGTTCCGCACCGAGGCGCGCGTGGACAGCGTCAGGGGCCGGCCCGGCCTCGTGGTCCGCGTCACCGCCTTCCAGTGGGGCTGGCGGTTCGACTACCCGCAGCGTGGGGTCAGCCTGCTCGGCAACGATCGCTCGCCTCCCACCCTCGCCGTCCCGACCGGGACCACGGTCCGCTTCCAGCTGACCTCGCGTGACGTGATCCACTCGTTCTGGATCCCGGCGGAGCGCTTCAAGCGGGACGCCTTCCCCCACCGCACCACCCGCTTCGACCTGGTCTTCGACAGCGCCGGGTCCAACGCGGGGCGATGCGCCGAGTTCTGCGGCCTGCACCACGCCGACATGACCTTCGACGTGCTCTCGCTTTCGCCGCGACGATTCGACCAGTGGCTGGCGGAGCGGCGATGAGCACGGTCGCCGCACCGGCGGGCGCCGCCAGGGCCGGGGTGCTCGGCTGGATCGCCGGCACCGACCACAAGCGGACCGCCGCGCGGGTGGCGCTGACCGCCTTCGGCTTCTTCATCGTCAGCGGCACGCTCGCGCTGCTGATGCGGGCCGAGCTGGCCGAGCCGGGCCTGCAGCTGCTCTCCCGCGACGCCTACAACCAGCTGTTCACCATCCACGGCTCGGGGATGATCTACCTGGTGATGACCCCGATCGCGCTGGCGCTCGGGGTCTACTTCGTGCCGCTCCAGGTGGGGGCGGCGGAGCTGGCGGCGCCGCGGCTGGCACTTGGCGGCTTTTGGCTACTGCTCGGCGGCGGCACGACGATGTACGCGGGCTTCCTCTCCGACCAGGGCGCCGCCAAGGCGGGCTGGACGGCGTTCCCGCCGCTTTCGGGCGAGCAGGCGACACCCGGCACGGGGATGGACATGTGGGTGATCGGGGTGATGCTGGCCGCCGCCGGCAGCTTCCTGCTCGCCGCCTGCGTGCTGACCACGATCGTCCGCCTGCGCGCTCCCGGCATGACGATGCTGCGGCTGCCGGTGTTCACCTGGACGATGCTGGTGACGACGCTGATGGTGGTCGTCGCCTTCCCGGTACTGGTGGTGGCGATGGCGCTGCTGTTCGCCGACCGCCACCTCGGCGGCGTCTTCGACGGCGCCGGTGGCCCGATCGCCTACCAGAACCTGTTCTGGTTCTACGGCCACCCCGTCGTATACGTGATGTTCTTCCCCTTCGTCGGCGCAGTGTCGGAGGTCGTGGCGACATTCTCGCGGCGGCGCTTCTTCGGCTACCGCCCGCTGGTCTTCTCTCTGCTCGCCTTCGCCGGTTTGTCGATGAGCGTCTGGGCGCACCACATGTTCGCCACGGGCCAGGTGACCAACCAGTACTTCGCGCTCACCTCGACGGCGCTGATCGTCCCCGCCGGGATCGAGTACTTCGACCTGATCGCGACGATGGCCGGCGGCTCGATCCTGCTGCGCACGCCGATGCTGTTCGCGCTCGGCTTCATCCTGCAGTTCCTGATCGGCGGCGTCAGCGGTGTGATGGTCGCCTCCCCCCCGCTGGACTACCACGTCCACGACAGCTTCTTCATCGTCGCCCACTTCCACTACACGCTGTTCGCCGGCAGCCTGTTCGGGCTGTTCGCCGGCGTCTACTACTGGTTCCCGAAGGTGACCGGGGCGATGCTGCGCGAGGGGCTGGGAAAGCTCCACTTCGCCGTGCTCGTCGTCGGCACCAATCTCACCTTCTTTCCGATGTTCCTGCTCGGCTACGAAGGGATGCCGCGGCGGGTCGCCGACTACGCGCCCCGCTTCCAGGACCTCAACGTGGTCGCCACCGTGGGCGCCTTCGTGATCGCGCTCGCGATCTGCATCTTCATCGCCAACCTGGTCGTCTCGCTTCGCTCGCGCGTGCCCGCCGGGGACGACCCCTGGGAGGGCCAGACGCTGGAGTGGGCGACCAGTTCGCCGCCGCCGCCCCTCAACTTCACCGCCCTGCCCCCGATCCGGTCGCACGCGCCCCTGCTCGACGCTCGGGAGGCCGGCGGATGAGGTCGGGCGCGGCCTTCCTGCTCGGCTGGGCGGCCTGGCTGGGCGCCCTCTCGGGAATGCTCTGGATCTGGAGCTCCGACCGGCTCGCCCCGTTCCTGCTGAGCATGGCGGCGATCGCGGTGGCGCTGATCGGGCTGTTCGTCGCCATCCGCCCCGCGCCGGACTCGAGCGGACCCCGCGCGATCGTCGCCTTCAGCCTGCCGACGGTGGTGCTGGCGCTCGGGATCGGCGCGATCCTCAACGGGCTGTTCGCCGGACTCTGGCTGATCTATCTGGGAGCGGAGATCGCCCTGTTCGGCCTCGCCGGCGTCGCCCGCGAGCTCTACGCCGCGCGGGACCGGAGCGCGCGATGATCGACGTCGCGATCGCCGCCGCCGCGCTCGGGGGCGTCTACGTGGCCGCCGCCCGCGGCGTGCGCTGGCCCGGTTGGCGAACAGCGGCGTTCCTGTGTGGCCTGGCGGCGTCGGTCGCCGCCCTCGCGGTCGGCGACGCGACCCTGCCGCGGCACATGGTCGAGCACGCCGCGATCGCCTCCGTGTCCGCCCCGCTGATCGTGCTCGGCGCCCCGCTCACCCTGGCCCTGCGCGCCCTGCCACCGCCCCCGCGCCGCGAGCTGGCCGCGCTCGCCGGTTGCCGCCCCATCGCCGTGCTCGCGCATCCGGCGGTGGCATTGCTCTCGTTCGCCACGGTGATGGTCGTCTACCACGTCACGCTGCTGCTCCCGCTCGGCGATCGCCACCCGGCGCTTCACGCCGCCGAGCACGCGCTGCTGTTCGGTACGGCGCTCCTCGTCTGGACGGCGGCGATCGGAGCCGAGCCGCGGCCATACCGGCTGCGCGACCCGGCCCGCTCCCTCTACCTGCTGCTGGCGATGCCGGCCGGGGACGCCGTCGGCGCCTGGCTGATGGCGACCGGGCACCGGGCCGCCGGGGCGGCGATGCTGGCGGGGATGCTGCCCTTCGGGCTGGCGGCGACGCTGTGCGCGTGGCGCTGGGTGATCGCCGAGGAGCGGCGCGCGGTCCGGCTGGAGGCGATCGGTGGCGCGGGCTAGGCGGATCGGGATAGCCGCGGCGGCCGCCGTCTGCGGCGCCCTCGCCCTGCTCCAGCTCGGCGCCGCGGCATCCGGCGGGGCGGCGTCGGCCGGCGGCTCCGACGCCGGCCTCGTCCAGCGCGGCCGGGCGCTGTTCGCCGAGGAGTGCGCCTCCTGTCACGGCGCCCACGCCCGAGGCGTGCCCGGCAGCGGCCCATCGCTGCGCGGGGCCGGGGCCGCCGCCGCCGACTTCTACCTGCGCACCGGGCGGATGCCGATCGACGACCCGGGCGAGCAGCCGCTTCGATCGCACCCCCGCTTCGGCGACCGCGACATCCGCGCCCTCGACGCCTTCGTCGGCTCCTTCGGGGGGCCGCCGATCCCCGAAATCCACCCGAGCCGGGGCACGCTGAACGAGGGGCTGAAGCTGTTCACCGCGAACTGCTCGGGCTGCCACAGCATCAGCGCCAAGGGCGGCGTCGTCGTCGGCGCCTACGCCCCGCCGCTCGACAGCGCCACCGCCACCCAGGTCGGCGAGGCCACTCGGGTCGGGCCCTACGTGATGCCGTCCTTCGGGCGCGCCCAGATATCCGACCCCCAGCTCGACTCGCTGGCCCGCTATGTCGAGCTGGCGAAGCATCCCGACGACGCCGGCGGCTGGGGGATCGGCCACATCGGCCCCGTGCCGGAGGGGCTCGTCGCCTGGGTGCTCGCCGGGGTGGCGCTTCTGCTTGTGGCCCGCCTGATCGGGGAGAGGACGGACTAGGTGGCCGAGCTGGAAGGACCGCCGGTGCCGACCGAGGGCGAGCAGCTCGAGCGCCGAGTGCGCGCGAGCCGCCGCGGCGAGCGCGCCGTCGTCGCCCTGCTGCTCGGCTCCGCGGGCGCCTCGGCGGCGTTCGTGGCGCTGTACGCGACCGGGAACGACACCCAGCTGCTCGGGATCGCGCTGGCGCTGGCGCTGGCGTTGATCGCGGCGGCGCTGATCGTCGCCAGCCGCGCCCTCGTGCCGGGCGAGCGGGTGGCCGAGCAGCGCCCCGACTTCGCCAAGCCGGCGGCGTCCGGCGACCTCGCCGAGCGCGAGAGCCGCGATGCCGAGGCCGCCGCCGCCCAGACCGCCGAGGTGATCCGGGCGGGGGTCGACGGGATCTCGCGGCGCAAGCTGATCGGCGCCGCCGGGGTAGCGGCCGGGGGCGCCCTCGGCGCGGCGCTGATCGCCCCGGCGGCCTCGCTCGGGCCGGCCGTCGGCGACCGCCTCCGCGCCAGCCCGTGGCGGAAGGGGGTGCGCCTCGTCGACGAGGACGGAACCCCCGTGCGCGCCCGCGACCTCGAGACCGGCACCTTCGTCACCGCCTTTCCCGAGGGCGGCGACAAGCGCCAGCTCGCGGCGGCGCTGGTCGTCGTCCGGGTTCGCGAGGACGAGCTGGACCTGCCGCCCGACCGCGCCGATTGGGCGCCGCGCGGGCTGCTCGCCTACTCGAAGATCTGCACGCACGCCGGCTGCGCCGTCAACCTCTACCGCTCGCCGCTCTACGACCCGCTGTCGCCCGGCCCGGCGCTCGTCTGTCCCTGCCATTACTCGACCTTCGACGTGCGCCGCGGCGGCGTCCGCATCTTCGGGCCGGCCGGCCGGCCGCTGCCGCAGCTGCCCCTCGAGATAGACCGCGACGGCAATCTGGTCGCCGGCGGGGGGTTCTCGGGGCCGGTCGGGCCGGCCTGGGAGGGGGTGCGCCAGTCGTGATCCGCGCCCTGGTCCGCTGGCTGGACCAGCGCACCGGCTCTGCCTCTTTCCTCGGCAAGGCGCTGCGCTACGTGTTTCCCGACCACTGGTCGTTCCTGCTCGGCGAGATCGCCCTCTACTCGTTCGTCGTCCTCGTCGCCACCGGGATCTACCTCACCCTGTTCTTCGAGCCGAGCCTCACGCAGACCACCTACCACGGCTCCTACGGGCCGCTCGACGGCTTCGAGATGTCGAAGGCCTACGCCTCGATGCTGCGGCTGTCGTTCGACGTCAAGGCCGGGCTGCTGATCCGCCAGACGCACCACTGGGCGGCGCTGGTCTTCGTCGCGGCGATCGTCATGCACCTGATGCGGATCTTCTTCACCGGCGCCTACCGCAAGCCGCGCGACGTCAACTACCTCGTCGGCCTGACGATGCTGGTGATCGCCGTCGTCGAGGGATACGCCGGCTACTCGCTCGGCGACGACCTGCTCTCCGGGATGGGGCTCGCGATCGGCTACGGCGTCGCCCTCTCGATCCCCGTGATCGGAGCCCAGGTTGCGCTGCTGATCTGGGGCGCGCCGTTCCCCGGCGCGGCGGACTTCATCTCGCGCCTGTTCATCGCCCACGTGCTGATCTTCCCGATCGCGATCGCGGTGCTGATGTCGGTCCACCTCGCCCTGATCGCCCGCCCCCACCACTCCCAGTTCCGCGGCCGCGACCGCACCGAGGACAACGTCGTCGGCACGCCGATGTGGCCGGGCTACGCGCTGCGCTCGCTGGGCCTGTTCTTCGGCGTCGCCGCCGTCCTGTTCGCGATGGGCGGCCTGGTGCAGATCAACCCGGTCTGGCAGTGGGGGCCGTACGAGCCGTACCAGGCGACCAACGGCGCCCAGCCCGACTGGTACCTGGGCTGGCTGATCGGGGCGCTGCGGCTGATGCCCCCGATCGAGGTTCACATCGGTTCCTACACCCTGATCCCGAACCCGTTCTTCGGCGGCATCCTCTTTCCCGCGGTCGTGTTCGGCTTCCTCTACACGTGGCCGGTGCTGGAGCGGCGGATCACCGGCGACCGCCGCCAGCACAACCTGCTCGACCGCCCGCGCGACAACCCCCTGCGCACGGCGATTGGCGCCGCCCTGTTCACCTGGGTGGCGACGATCTTCTTCGCCGGCGCCGCCGACCGGATCTTCGTCCAGTTCGGCGTGCCCTACAGCGGCCAGGTGTGGCTGTTCCGGATCGCGGCGCTCGTCCTGCCGCCGCTCGCCTTCTGGGTGACCAAGCGGGCCTGCGAGCAGCTTCGCCGCGGCGGCGACCATCCCCTGCGCGGCTTCCCCGGCGGCACGGTCCGGCGCACCGCCGCCGGCGGCTTCGAGACCACGCAGGGCCGCCCGCCCGGCTAGCGGTCGCTCAGCGCGCCTGCGCCGCAGCCGGAGCCGCGACCTCCGCGGCCTCGGCCAGGGCGAAGGCGGCGACGATGTGGGAGTAATGGCTGATCGCCTGGGGGAAGTTGCCCCGCGGCTCGCCGGAGGCCGTGTCCAGCTCCTCCGCGAACAGGCCGAGGTGGTTCGCGGCGGCGGCCGCGCGGTCGAACACCTCGCGCGCGTCCTCGTACCGCCCCTGCCGCGCCAGGCACTCCACCAGCCAGAAGGTCGAGGCGACGAAGGCCCCCTCCTCGGACGGCAGCGAGTCGTCGCAGTCGTGGCGCCGCAGCATGCCGTCGTCGTCCAGCTCGGCGCGCAGCACGTCGGCGGTGGAGACCATCCGCCCGTCGTCCCAGTCGCAGAAGCCGACCGCGGGCAGCAGCAGGACGGCCGAATCGAGGTCGCTCTCTCCGAAGGCCTGCAGGAAGCAGCCGCGACCGTCGTCGTAGCCCTGCTCGTCCACCGCCTCTCGCACCTCGTCGCGGACGCGCCGCCAGCGGCGCTCGGGGGCCCTGCGCATGCACTCCTCGGCCAGCCGCAGGCCGCGGTCCAGCGCCACCCAGCACATCGCCTTGGAGTGGACGAAGTGGCGCGGCTCGCCGCGCCACTCCCAGATCCCGGCGTCGGGCTCGCGCCAGCGCTCGGCGACCGTCTCGACGATGTCGCTGACGAATCGCCAGTCGTCGTCGTCCGGTGAGTTCCCGCGCCGGTGCCAGCGCCAGCAGAGGTTGACGATCTCGCCGAACGTGTCGAGCTGGAACTGGCCGGCGGCGCCGTTTCCGATCCTCACCGGGGAGCTGCCGCGGTAGCCCTCCAGCCCCTCGAGCTCCTGCTCGGGCAGCCGCCGCTCCCCGCCGACCCCGAAGGCGACCTGGACCTCGTCGGCGTGGCCGGCGCCGCTGCGCGTGATGAAGCTGCGAAAACCGTCCGCCTCGGCCTCGCAGCCAAGCTCCGCCAGCGACCGCGCGCAGAACACCGAGTCGCGGACCCAGCTGTAGCGGTAGTCCCAGTTGCGCTCGCCGCCGACCGCCTCCGGTAGCGACGTCGTCGCGGCGGCCGCGATCGCCCCGGTGGGAGCGTGGGTGAGCGCCTTCAGCACCCGCGCCGAGCCGGCGACGGCGGGATCGCAGCCGGGCGGCGGGCGGATCGTCGCCGACCAGTCGCGCCAGCGGCGCACCGTCGCCCGCAGCTCGCGTTCGAGACGGTCGGGATCGGGCGAGGCGACGCCATCCTCCAGCTCGTGCGGGCGCGCGAAGCGCAGCGCGGTCCGCACCCGCTCGCCCTCGCGCAGGCGAAACCGCGCGACGAGGTCGTGCTCGCCCCCGCGCTCGAGGCCGGCCTCGCTCCAGACGTGCAGGCCGTCGTCGCCGCCGATCGCCACGTGGGCGTCGGCGGCCACCCGGCGCAGCGCCGGCCGCACCTCGCCGTAGTCGAAGCGGGGTGAGACGCGCAGCTCCAGCTCGCACTCCTTGCGCAGGCCCTCGACGATCCGCAGCAGCAGCCGCTCGGGCCCCGCCTCGGCGTCGTCGCGGGGGAGCAGAAGGCAGTCGGTCACGCGGGCGCTGCCCTCGGCGGTCTCGAAGCTGGTGGTCAGCACCATCGTCCCCTCGACGTACTCCTGCCGGCCCCGCGCGCTGCCGCCCGGCGGGCCCAACGAGCAGTGGCCGCCCCCGTCCCAGTCCAGCAGCCGCCCGAAGCAGCTGCCGGAGTCGAGCCGGGGCATGCAGCACCAGTCCACCGACCCGGCCCGCGAAACCAGCGCGACCGTGCGCCAGTCGCCGATAACGCCGTAGTCGGAAACCGCCGGGTAGCGATCCGCCGGCATGCCGCCTGCTCGATGCGGCGTGCGGGGGGCGGCCATCTCATTCCCGCATCTACCCGCCGCAGGATAGGCCCTAACTCGTGCGACGCCGGGCCCCTGCAAACGAAAGGGGCGGCCCGAGGGCCGCCCCTTGTCGTTAGATCAATCCCTGCGAGTGATCAGCTGCAGGTCGAGGTGTCGTTCCCGGCCTTGTCGCCGACGTTGTCGAAGGTGACAGTCGCCTTGTAGTTCAGCTTGTGCGAGCTGTCGTTGCAGACCGCGTGCAGGTAGTCATGCCCCCTGCCCTGGTAGCGCCAGTGCCGCTTCAAATTGACGTTGAAGTCGGTCAGACCGCCGAGCGCCGGCTGGCCGACCGTCGCCACCGTCAGCACGTTGCCGAGGTCGCCGGTGGTCTTGGTCAGCACGCCGACCATCGGGTCGGGGTTGGTCTGCCCGGCCGTGCCGAGGGCGTCGTTCGACACGTGCAGCAGCAGCTTCGGATGCGGATGGGCACCCACGGTCGGCTTGCCGTTGAACGCGGTGATGTCCGCGTCGATCGTCGAGCCGCACGGGTCGCCCGTCGAGAACCCGGTGCCGACGCAGACGTGGCCGATGCCCTGGCCCACCCTGGCCGGCGCGAAGGCCGGATCGGACCGCACCTCGGCGGTGGTCTTGTCGCTCAGCTGGCCCGGGGTCAGATACTTCAGGCCCTTGGTGTCCACCGCGATGCTGTTGTCGAACTTGACCACGGCCTTCCTCGACGGGTCCGGCTGGGTGTTCGCCGGGGTCTGGGTGTTCGCCAGGAACACCTTCATCTGAACCGGGGCGCCGATGCCCGTGTTCGGCAAAGGCCGCGGCTCGCCGCACTTGTTGGCGCCCGTGTACGAGCAGACCTTGCCGACGATGCTCTGGTTTGCGACGCTGCCGAAGCTGATGCCCGCGACGGTCAGGGAGAGCGCGAGCGCTGATGCGCCTACTAGATACTTCTTCATTGCCTGATCACTCCTTTGGATCTGACGCGCGTCCCGCTCGGACCACTCGCCGGTCGTACGTCGCGCACTTGGCTTGTCTGTCAACGTAACACCGGCTCGGAGGCCGAGTATCGGGGTAAAGCCGCACCGTTTTGCGAAAACCCGAAAATCGGGTATGCGTGCCTATTTCGCTCTGCAGAGCGCCAAGCTCGGTATCGGATGCGGCGCCGCTGTCCACTGAGGCAGATCGGGGGGCCGAAGTTGCGACGCTCCGCACCGCGAGGGGCGATCCGTTAGGTTTGCCCCGGCCAGCTCGACGGAGGAGATCGATGGACACAGCCCAGCTCAAGCGGATCCCCCTGTTCGCGGACATCCCCGACGAGGACCTGCGGATCGTCTCCACGTTCGCCGAGGACGAGGAGGTGTCCGAGGGGACAACGCTGATGAAGGAGGGCGGCTACTCGAACGAGTTCATGGCGATCGAGTCCGGCGCCGCCGAGGTCCGCCACGGCGACGAGAAGGTGGCCGAGCTGGGGCCGGGCGACATCTTCGGGGAGGCCGGCGTGCTGGGCAAGACCTCCCGCGCGGCCACGGTGGTCGCCACCGAGCGCACGCGGGTGATCAAGATCAAGCGATGGGAGCTGCTGCGCATGCAGCGCAAGCTCCCCCACGTCGTCGAGCAGCTGCGCAGCCTCGCCATCGAGCGCGCCGGCGGCGAGGGCGAGGCCGGCTCCGACGGCGACTGAGCACGGGCGCTCCTTCGACCGAGTTTTCCTCCCGCGCTCCACGGGTATCCGAGTGCGCATGGAGCTCCCGCTTCTTCTGATCGTGATCGGGATCGTGATCGCGATCCTCGTCCACTACGCGCTGGGCATCCTCTGCATCCTGATCGGCCTGGCGCTGTTGATCTGGCCGCGGATCGCCCCCGCACGCCGCCGCATCTAGGCCGCCCCTAGACGACGCAGGCGTTGGAAACGTGCAGCCGCACGCGCGCGAAGGCGTCGCCGTAGACGCGCACCCGCTTCGCCTCCCCGTCCCAGCACCTGCCCTCCACCTGCGCCCGCACGCGGTAGAGCCCGGCCGGAAGCTCGATCCGGAAGCGGCCTTCCTTCGGATGTCGCACAGCGACCACCTGGCCGCCGGGCAGGCTGCGCACGCGTACGGTGAGGCCGTCGCCGGTGTAGAGGGGCGGCGGAGGCGGCGGGTAGGCGCACGGCCCGGGGCAGGTGGTGTTGACCACGCTGCCGCGGATCCCGCTGTTCCCCGCGGCCGTGGCGGCGGGCGCGGCCAGCGCGGCTGCGGCCGCGAGGGAGGCGATGACGGCGAGGCTCCTCCTCACACCCTCAGCCTAGCCGCCGCGCGGCGGCGGCGGGTGCGGCTGCGGCTGCGGTCCTAGACGAGCTGGCCCAGCTTGCGGATCTGGAACGCCCGTACGACGTCGGTGATCCCGTGCATCAGCGCCCAGATCCCGGCGAAAGCCAGCAGCACGTACTGCTTGTGGATGAAGAACTGGCCACCGGTCCAGAAGGCGAGAATGACCATCAGGATCCCGGCGATCAGCATCAGCCACCAGAGGTCGTTGACGTCCTTGACCGCGAACGCCTGGATGATCCAGAACACGCCGACGATGAAGAACAGGAAGCCGAGCACGTCGGCGATCGCGGCGAACGTGTTCTCGGGGCTGATGAAGGCGACCACCCCGGCGGCGATGAACAGCACCCCGAAAAGCGCGTAGAACCACCTGTAGCGCTCGGCCAGCGAGGCCACGGTCAGCTGCTGCAGTCCGGTGCCGAAGAACATCAGGCCGATGATCACCCCGACGGTGGTCACGGACGCCTGGTCGAACTGGAGGATGACCAGCGCCACCAGCATCCAGGCGATGCCGAACACCAGCCAGAGCCACCACAGCCTTGATATGCCGCGAAGCGCCTGGCGCTCGGCAGCGATCGTGCTCTCCATGAGCTCTCCTCTCCCCCGGGGTTGGCGTCGGCGACGCTACCCGATGGCCCCGATGGATTCCTAGTTCTCGGACGAGTGCTCGTGGTCGGCCTCGCCGAACCGCTCGTCGTCGGCGTCCGCCTCCTCCTCTTCAGCAACCGGGAACTCGTCCGCCAGCGGATCGCCGCCGGGATCTCCGTGGGTGGCGTGCTCGACGAGGTCCTCCTCGGATATCTCGAAGCCCTCGGCGACACCCTCGCCGCCCTCTACCAGGGGACGCTGCGCGGGATCGACGTCCTCGTCCCCGGCGCGGCCGCCGATCCCCGCCGCCTCGCGCCCCGCCGCCTCGGCCTCCTGCTCTTCCTCGTCCTCGCTCTCGTCGGCGTCCAGCCTCTCCTCGTCGCGCTCTTCCATCGTCTTCCTCTCGGGATCGCGTTTCGCGAAGCCTAGCCGCGCCGAGTCCGGCAAGCCGCGCGCCGCCGCCTGAGCGCGAGGCTAGAGTCGGGCCGGTGAGGACCGACCTGCGCCGAGCCTCGCTCGTCGCCCTGGCCGCCGTCGCCGCCTGCGCCCCCGCCGGCTGCGGCGGAGGTGGCGGGGCGACCGAGCGCGTCCCCGCCGCGGTCCGCCGCGACGAGGCGCAGAAGGCGATCTTCATCCACCGCTACTGCGCCTACTACGCGCGCTCGACAGCGCGGGCGCCGGGCTTCCGCCGGTGCCTGCGCGACGCCGACTGGTACTGGCTGACCGAGCACGCCGACGAGGGCCGCCCGGCGATCCAGTTCGCCTTCGGCAACCTCGAGACCTGCGGCCCCTCCGCGGGCCCGCGCTGCGCCGGCCTGGCGCGCCGCTACCGGGTGCGGCTCGCCCAGCGTCCCCACGGGGGCGGCTGACTCGCCTAGCGCAGCGCCCGCAGAGCGTTGAGGATCACGGCGACGTCGATCCCCTCCTGCAGCAGCGCCCCGGCCACCGGCGCGATGTAGCCGAACGCGGCGAAGCCCATCGCCACGAAGCTCATCCCCAGCCCGGCGAGGACGCTCTGCCGCGCGATCGCCAGGGAGCGACGGCCGATGCGGACGGCGTCGACGACGCGATCGACCCGGTCCACCGCGATCACCGCGTCCGCGGTCTCCGAGGAGACCGTGGCGCCGGCGCTTCCCATCGCGATGCCGACGTCGGCGAGGGCGAGCGCCGGGGCGTCGTTGACGCCGTCTCCCACCATCACCACCGTGCCGGCCTCGGAGCGCGCCTGCGTCTCGCGCACCACCTCGATCTTGTCGGCGGGCGAGCGCTCGGCATAGACGGTGTCCACGCCGACGGCGCTTCCGACCGCGTCCCCGGTAGCCCGCTGGTCGCCGGTGACCAGGGCGATGTGCTCGATCCCGGCCCTGCGAAGGCCGCGGGCGAGCTCGCCGGCATCGGCCCGCAGCCGGTCCGCCATCAGCACGGCGCCGGCCAGCGAGCCGTCCACTCCGATCAGGACCCGCGCCCAGCCGGGCTCCACCTCCGCCGCGATCAGGGGTGCGCCTGCCGCGGCCCCGGAGTAGCCGCGGCGACGCAGCCAGTCGGCGCTGCCCACCGCCACGCGGTGCCCGTCCACCGAGCCCTCGATCCCCTGCCCCGGGTCCTCGACGACGTCCTCGGGGAAGAGCAGCGCGATCCCCCGCGCCTCGGCGCCGTGGACAAGGGCCTCGGCGAGCACGTGGGCGGAGAGCTGATCGACGGAGGCGGCGAGCCGCAGCAGCGCCTCCGGCGCCAATCCGTCGGAGCTCGTCACGCGCTCGATCTCCGGACGGCCGTTGGTCAGGGTGCCGGTCTTGTCGAAGAGCACCGACCGCGCCCGCCCGAGCTGTTCGATCGTGCCGCCGCCCTTGACGATCACGCCGCGCCTGGCGGCTCGCGAGACGCCGGAGATCAGGGCCACCGGCGCCGCCAGGATCAGCGGGCAGGGAGTGGCGACGACGAGCACGGCGAGGGCGCGCACGGAGTCGCCGCTGAGCACCCAGGCGGCACCGGCCACCACCAGCGTGACCGGCAGCAGGATCGCGGCATAGCGGTCGGCCATGCGCACGAACGGGGCACGCTGGCGGGCGGCGTCGCGCACCAGCGTGACGATGCCGGCGTAGGCGCTCTGCGCCGAGGTGCGGGTGGCGCGCATGTCGAAGGCGTCGCCGGCGTTGACCGTGCCGCCGGCGACCGTGGTGCCGCGCTTGCGCGTGACCGGGAGGGGCTCTCCGCTCAGCGTCGACTCGTCCACGACCGCGCCCTCGCTCTGCACCGATCCGTCCACGGGGACGACCTCGCCGGCGCGAACGAGGATGCGGTCGCCGACCTCGATCCGCTCGACCGGGACCTCCTCGAGCCGGTCCCCGCTGCGGCGATGGGCGATCCGCGGCGCCCGCTCCAGCAGCGCCGTGAGCTCGCGCCTCGCCCGCCGACCGGCGGCGGCCTCGAGCGCGTTCCCGCCGCTCAGCATCAGCGCCACCACGGCCCCCGCCAGGTACTCGCCCAGCGCCAGCGCGGCTGCCATCGCCACCAGCGCGATCGCGTCCACCCCGACGTCCCCCTGCGCCAGGCTGCGCCCGACCGACCACGTGAGGGGAAGCAGCGCCGCCGCCGTCGCGAGCGCCCACACGAGGTCGCCCGCGCGGCCCGCGCCGAGGGCGTGCAGAAGGCCGCCCGCGGCGAGCGCGCAGAGGATCAGAGCGGCCAGCGCCCGCGGCTCGGCGACGCCGAGCGAGGTGGCGCGGGAGCGCAGGCTGCCGAGCCGGGTCCGGGTCACGGCGACAAGGATTGCGCCTGGCGCCCCCGGCGGCTACCCGGGCTGCGGAGTGGGGCACCACCCGCCGAAGCGCGGCGCGACCGTACCCGAGGCCCGAAAGGCGCCGCCACCGCGATTCGAAGCGTCGGATCGGGGGTCCTACGACCAATGTCCACTTGTGAACGAGACCGCCGAGGCCCCACCCTGGACGGCGCAGGATCGAGAACGCATGACGACCGCAACGTCAACAGGAGGAACCCAAATGTCCGCGAAACGCACCCTTGTCATCGGCCTCGTCACCGCCGCCGCGCTAGCGCCGGCCTCGGCCCTGGCGAAGAACGGCGACATCCAGCGCGCCGGGACCTGTACGAAGAACTCGACCACGAAGATCAAGCTGAAGCTCGACAACGGTCGGATCGAGACCGAGTTCCAGGTCGACCAGAACCGCAACGGCATCAAGTGGACCGTGAAGCTGCGGCGCAACGGCACCCTCGCCGCCACCGCGAACCCCACGACTCACGCCCCGAGCGGTTCGTTCACGGTTCGCCGCACGCTGGGCAACGGTCCCGGGCCCGACACGATCTCCGGTCGCGCGACGAGCCCGTCCGGAGAGGTCTGCACGGCCCGCGCAACGATGCCCTGACCCCAAGCCGACCCCCGGTGGCCGGTCGAGGCACGGCCACCGGGGCCCAGGGTGCCTGCCCGGAGATGCGTCCGCGTCGTAGGCTCCAAACCTCGCATGACCGCCCCTGGGGACAGCCGGACAGCCGGCGCGCGCGCCGATGTCGCCGTCGTCACGGACAGCACGCCGTACCTGCCTCCGGAGCTGGTCGACCGGTGGGGGATTCAGCAGGTCAGCTTGTACGTGGGCTGGGATGGCGATCTTCGGCCTGAGCGCGAGTACGACGACCTCGATGCCTTCTACCTGCGACTGCGGGAGTCCCCGCAGCTGCCCGCAACCTCGCAGCCCTCGGTGGGGGACTTTCGCGCCTGCTTCGAGCCGCTGGTCAGCGCCGGTCGCGACGTCGTCTCCGTCCACCTGGCGAGCGGCCTATCGGGAACCTGCGAGAGCGCGACCGAGGCGGCGCGGGTCGTGGCGGAAGAGGGGCATCCCGGGCGCGTGGAGGTCGTCGACGGCCAGACCGGCGCCGGCGGTCTGGGCTGCCTCGTCGTGACCGCCGCGCGCGCGGCCGAGCAAGGCGCGGAGCTGGACGCCGTCGTCGAGGCTGTGCGCAAGGCCCGCCAGCGGCTCGAGATCCGGTTCTGCCTCGACACCCTCGAATACCTGCGTCGCGGCGGGCGCATCGGGGCGGCACAGGCGATGATCGGGACGGCGCTGAGGGTCAAGCCGATCCTGTCCTTCGGCACCGAGATCACACCGGTCGGCCGCGTCCGAACGCGGCGGCGGGCGTTGGATTGGATGGGCGCCTACCTGAACGAGCTGCACGACCGCGGCGCCACGGACTGGATCGTTCAGCACGCGCAGTCGCCCGGGGACGCCGATCGTCTGGTCGCAGAGGGCACCGCGATCTTCGGCGCGGAACCGCTGTTCTGCACGCAGGTGGGGCCGGTGCTCGGTGCGCACCTCGGCTCCGGAGTGCTCGTCGGAGGCATCGTCGGCGGGTCCGCCGCTGGCTCCGGTGATGACCGGGAGTAGTCCGCGTTGACCATGAAGTTCCACGCGCGGGGCCCAGTTGCGTCCAGCCGTCGTGATGACGGCGAGCTGGCCATTCTCTGAGCCGCTCCTAAACGGCCGCGGCGGGCTCAGCCAGCGTCGCCGCGAAGCGAGTCCATCGCCTGCATCCACGCCCTGCCGGCCTCGCGACCGGCCGGATACGTGAGCAGCGAGTCGGCGGTCGCCCGAATCTCTGCGTACTGCTCGCTGACGGCGTCGGACGCCGCCCCGTCGCTCGCATTCACCGGCTTGACGAAGCTGAACCGATACCGCTTCCCTGCGACCCGGACGTTCATGCGGACGCCCGCGCCGGAGCGCGGGAAGACGACCTTGGCGACCTCAGCGATCGGCGCGTCGAACCCCTCCTTGCCGTCGTCACGGGTGAAGGTGAGCCTTCTCTCGCTCAACCGCAGGGCGCCCGAGTGAGACGAGAAGGGGCCCCACAGCCAGACCTCCGTGAGCAGGCCAGCGGCTGCGAGGCCGCTCGGTCCCGCCGACTGCTCAGGCACCGGCTGCGCCAGGCGGCGTAATCGCCGGGGCCAGGGTTGGATCCTGCTGAGTGTCCTGAAGGGCAACGGCCGTGGAGGTGATGAACATCGTCTTCCCCTTGTAGGTCACGGGCGCGCTGAGCAGCTTCTTCACCATTGCTCCTTCTCGAAGGACTTGGCGATGGTCCGTTTGGCGACGCCAGCTCCTATCGCACGAATCTACGCTGCCGCGGCTGCGAAGTAAATGGTCCGATCGGACCTGATTCGAGGATCCGAACGGGCCGGTGGGATCCAGGTGACCGAGCAGCTGGGCGTGCTCGCCCCCGCCTCGCGGATCCTGCTGGCACCGGCGACGATCGCCTAACTGGAGAATCGGATCCAGGCTGCTGTGCAGGCGGTACGCAGCGACATCTCCTGAGCCGACGACTACCCGATGCCGAAGAACAGCATCTTCTCCGGCGGCATGAACGCGGAGATCCCGGCCGCGGGCGCGTCGCCGGCCGGGCCGAACCCGGGCGGGGCGCCCCCCGTGGGTGCGGAAGGTGGCGGGCCTTACGTCGGCTCGATGCCGGCCGTCAGGGGCGCGCCATGGGTTGCGTCCGGCGCCCGCTCTCGTAGCCGGCGCAGCCCGACGATCCCAAGCACGCAGCCTGCCGCGATCTCCAGCACCATCACGGCCCAGGAGAGGACGTCGGGGTGGATGTCGTCGACGTAGGAGTCGCTGAGCGCGCTCCAGTGCGGTGCGACGTGGCTGGCGGCGACCAGGACGGCGGTGGCGAACCCTACGAGGGCGGCCAGCAGGGGTGCGCGCTGGGATCGCCGTTGGGCGGCGACGAAGACCGCCGCGGCCGACACGGTCAGCAGCGCGCCGCCGACGAGGACCTCCGTATCGACGCCGGCCAGATGCTGCCGCATGTGATCGGCACCGTGGAGCAGATTCGCCCCCAAGAACGCTCCGGCGGCGATCAGCAGCCAGTCGCGCCCGCTTCGCAGTGACTGATCCATTCCAACCTCCCGATCGATGGCTCGGCTCATGCAACGCCCTGTACGGGCGCCGGGCTCGCAGTCCCGGAGGCTCCCTGCCGCCAGCTGCGTTCGATCTCTCGCAGCAGCGGCGGGTACACGATCAGGTGGCGAAACGGCCTGATCGCGGCCATGTACGCCTCTCCGAAGCGCCCGTTCGGCTTCACCAGGACGGCCATCTGGCCGCGCTCGCCTCCTGCCCCGTCGGGGACCAAGCCGATGTGCATGATGCCGTGCATGGTCTGGTTGGCGGTCTCCGCGGCCCACTCGTCGTCGAGCAGATAGAGCGAGGTGAAGGGGAGGGCGTCGAATTCGGGGCGCGGGGTGTCGCGCAGGTCTGCCGGCAGGCGGTCGCGCAGCGTGGGCACGCGGGCGCCGACGCCGGCATCGGGGTCATCCCAGCCGAGCAGCTCCCCGACCTTCCAGCGGATCGCGAACAGGCTGCGCGCGACGCGCGAGGAGCTCCGAGACGGGTCGAACGAGGCGATCTGCCGGACGGCACGACCGAAGTCATCGGGGCCGCCCGGCGCCGGCAGCCCCCATACGTCCTCCAGCCGGAAGTCGGGGGCGATCTCGTGGATGCGCCAGGGCCGGCGTGTGTGGGCGCTGTCCGGGAGTCTCATTAGGCTTCCTCCATCCGTACGGTAGCGTATCTATACGCTAGCGTATATTTGCTCGCGCCGTCAACCCGACGCGGATGCAGACAGAGCCATGGCCGCCCCCACCCGCACGCCCCGCGCCAGCTGGATCGAGGAGGGACTTCGCACGCTGGGGGTGGGCGGACCCGACGCCGTCCGGATCGAGAAGCTAGCGCGGGCGCTCGGGGTCACCAAGGGCGGCTTCTACTGGCACTTCGAAGACCGACGCGCGCTGCTCGAGGAGATGCTGGACGCGTGGGAGCGAGTGGTGATCGACGAGGTGATCGAGCGCGTCGAGCGCGAGGGCGGGGATGCGAGGGCCAAGCTGCGACGGTTGTTCGCGCTGGCCGGGTCCGGCGGCGACCTGATGAGGATCGAGCTGGCGATCCGCGAGTGGGCCCGGCGCGACAAGACGGTCGCCAAGCGCCTCAGGCGGATCGACAACCGCCGGATGGAGTACATGCGCTCCCTGTTCGGCGCCTTCTGCCGCGACGAGGACGAGGTCGAGGTCCGCTGCCTGCTCGCCCTGTCGCTCTTCCTCGGCCGAGACCTGATCGCCGCCGATCACGGCGGGCGCAGCCCCGCGAAGGTGATGGCGCTGGCCCAGAGGCAACTCCTGGCCTAGGCACCGCTACCGGGATTCGAACCCGGGTTTCCGGACTGAGAATCCGGCGTCCTAGTCCCCTAGACGATAGCGGCGCGGGGGCGCGATCTTAGCAACGGCCCAGCAGCCGTCTGGCGGGGTCGGCGGGCTCGTTTTCGGCCGCTAAGCTTGGCTTTCCCGCGGCTGTGGCGGAACTGGTAGACGCGCGGCGTTCAGGTCGCCGTGTCCCTCGGGACGTGGAGGTTCGACTCCTCTCAGCCGCACTAGAGTCACGCGCGATGATCCGCCGCCGGCCGCTCAGCCTGCCCTACGAGGACCAGGTGCCGCTGCTGGCGGCAGTGCTCGACGGCGACCACGAAGGTGACGGCGTCCCGGTACGGCCCGGCGACTCCGACCGGTTCGCGCGCGCCGCCCGCCACCACCGGCTCACCGTCGCCGCCGCGGACGCCCTCGCCCACGGCCGGCTCGAGCTGCCCGCCGGTGTGGCGCGGGAGCTGTCGGACGCCGCCGCCGTGGCGGCGCTGCGCACGGCGCTGATGCGGCGCGAGCTGGCCTGCGTCGCACCGGCGATGGAGGCGGCCGCCGGCGCCGCCCCGATCCTGCTCAAGGGGGCGGCGATCGCCGACCGCTACTACCCGGACCCCCGCCTGCGGCCGTTCGTCGACGTCGACCTGCTGGTCCCGCGGGACCGCCTGGCGGCGGCGATCGCCGCGCTCGGGGGCGCCGGCTACGAGACGCTGGAGGAGTTCCGCCCCGGATTCGCCGAGCGCCACGGCCACGACGTCCATGCGATTCGGCGGATCGGTGCCCACCAGGCCGACGTCGAGCTCCACTGGCGGATCGGCGACGACCCGCTCGGCGAGGCGCTCGATCACGCCCGCCTGACGACGGCCGCGGAGCGGATCGAGGTGGAGGGCAGGGCGGTCTCCGTCCCCGACGCGCCGCACCAGCTGCTTGTCGCCGCCCTCCACCTGCTCGGCGACCGCGCCAAGCGCCTGATCTGGGTGGACGACGTGCGAGGCGTCGCCCGCTCCGCCGACGACGAGCAATGGCGCGCAGCCTTCGATGTCGCCGCCGGCACCGGCCTCGGCTGGCCCTTGCATCGCGCCCTCGATTACGCCCGCCGCCACCTCGGCTTCGAGCGCCCCCGGCCCGCCCCCGCCCCACCGCCGCCCGCCTGGGGGCCGCTCCGCGCGGTCGAGGAGCTCGACATGCGCGCGTCCACCCACGTCGGCCGGCTCGTCGCGCTCGGCTGGCGCGAGCGCGGTCGCTACGTTCGCGACGTCGTCGTCCCCTCCCGAGACGGGCTCCGCGGCACCGTCGGCCAGGACGGTGCGCCCACCTGGCGGCTCGCCCTGCGCCACCTCGGCCGCACCGCCGCCGGCGTCGCTCCGCGGAGGCGCTGAGGTCGTGGCCCGCTTCCTGATGCTGCCGCTGGCGCCGCAGGGCATGCTCGCCCACGTCGGCGCCTGCTCCGCCGTGGGAGACGTCCTCCGCGAGCGCGGCCACGAGGTCGTCTTCGGCTACGGGGGCTCGCGCCCGGAGCTGCTCGACCGCCGGGGCTACGACTGGCACCGCCTGCCCGAGGTCCCGGTCGTGAACGCGGCCGACTGGTTCGAGGAGCCCGCCGACCTGCGCCGGCTGGTCGATGCGAGGATCGCCCTGATCGAGGCTGTCCGGCCCGACGTCTGCCTGACCAGCTCGGGGGTCGGTGGGATCGCCTGCGAGGCCACCGGCTGCCCCCAGCTCTGCCTGATGCACTATCTGCCGATCACTCGATACGCGCGCCGGGTCGGGATCTGGGCGCAGCGCCGGTCGGACCTGCGCCATCCCGCCCGGGCCTGGCGGGTCCTGCGAGCGCGCCTCCGCAGCGACCCGAAGGCCCGCCTCCAGCGGATCCTCGAGGAGGTTCGCCGCGAGCTGAGCCTCCCCCCCGCGGACCCCGACGCCAACGGGATCGTCGCCTGGGCCACCGCCGTCGCCTGCACGACCACACCCCTCCTCGATCCGGCCCGCGGGCTACCCCGGAACTGGCTGTACGCCGGGCCGATCGTCTGGTCCGCCCCCGCCGAGGACGACGCCGAGACCCCGAAGCGCAGCGGCCGCCCGCTCGTCTACGTCACCCAGGGCTCGACCGGCTCGGCGGAGCTGCTCCGCCGCAGCGTCGCCGAGCTGGCGGACGAGCCGGTGGACGTGCTTGCCTGCACCGGTGGCCTGTGCACGGCGGCGGAGCTGCGCTCGCTGGCGCCCAACGTCACCGCTGTCGACCTCTTCAGCGGACGCCGCGCCTTCGAGGCTGCCGACGTGGCGGTGACGCACGGCGGCCACATGACGAGCTGCGAGGCGGCGCTCGCCGGCAAGCCCGTCGTGGTGCTGCCGCGGCTGGGCGACCAGATCCTCTGGCTGAAGCGCGTCGAGCGGCTCGGAACGGGTCTCGGCCGCTGGCCGCGGGTGCCGCGCGGCTCGATCCGACGCGCGGTGCGCCATGCGCTGACGGACTCCGCCATCGCCGCCCGGGCGCGGGACCTGGCAGCCGAGCTCGACCGGCCGCGCTGGAACGGCGCTCAGAACTCCGCCACGCTGGCCGAGGTCCTGGCAACCGGCGGCGAGGCCGCGGACACCGCCGCTGCCACCTCCGCGGCCGCGGCCGCAGCGGCGTCCAGCGCGTCGGGCATCCGGCAGCGGTAGCCGGGCACCAGGTCGACCAGGCGAGCCGCCCGCGAAAAGGCATCGCCGAGGGCGTCCGGGCCGGCGAAGATCAGGCTGCCCAGAAGCCTGCGCAGCGCCGCCGTGGGCTCGAGGCGCTCCAGCTCCAGAGACGCGCCGCGGGGCCCATCCAGCATCACCAGCGCCCCCACCTCGCAGGCGCCGGGGGGATCGGTGCCGGCGGGCAGGCGGACGCGCTTCTGCGCCCGCACGGCGCCATCGATCGCCTCGCAGCCCGGCGCGAGCTCGGCGGCGACCGCGTCGGCGACGCAGATCCCCCGGGCGCCGGGCCACGCCAGCGGGGGGCCGTCGCCCAGCTCGACGGCGGCGCCGTCCTCGGCGAGCACCCGATGCCCGGCGGCCGCCAGGGCGAGCGCAAGGGTGGACTTGCCCGCGCCGCTGGGTCCGCAGAACAGCACCGCGCGGTCGCCGATGCGCACCGCCGCGGCGTGCGGCACGAGGTCGCCGCGCTCGGCGGCGAGCAAGGGCACGACGGTCGCGACCAGGAAGTGCTCCCACAGCGGCGTCGGCCCGGCCTCCAGGCCCGCGTCGATAGCGGCCGCGGCGGGGCGGATCGTGAAGCCGCCCCCGTCCGCGAACCAGGCGATCAGGTCGCCACGCTCGTCGCGGGCCAGCGCGAACACCGGGTCGCCCTCCGTCGACTCGATCCAGGCCGCAAGCTCGCCCCACCGCTCGGTGGGCCCGGCGCCTGCACGGCGAAGCGCCACCCTGCCCCGGGCGCCCGGCTCGGTCCCGAGCCGCCGCAGCTCGACCTCGGACTCGATCGCGTACCCGTAAAGGCTGCCGGTCGAGAGCACGCCTGTACGCTAACCGGCCTGGAAATGACGCAGGCGGAGGTCGCCCCCGACACGATCGTCACGCGCGCCGAGCAGGTCGTCTCCGAGCGGCTCGCCGGCGGAACCGTGCTGCTCGACCCGCTGGGCGACAGCTACGTGCGGCTCAACGCCACCGCAGGGCTGCTCTGGGATGCCTTGGCGGAGCCGTCGAACGCGGCGTCGCTCGCCTCCGCGCTGGCCGCCGGTTACGGAATCGACGAGTCGCGCGCAGAGGCCGACGTCGCCGCGTTCCTCACCGAGATGCAGGCCAAGGGGCTGGTACGGCTCCAGCCCGCCACCCTCTCGGACCGCTAGTCCACGTCCTGCTGGATTCCGGAGGCGAGCGGCTCCTCCGCCGCCGGGTCGCGCCTGGGCCCGAGGGCGGTCGCAAGGATGCCCGCCGCGGAGAGCCGGCGAACCGCGCCGACCACATCGCGGACCAGCCGCTCGGAGCCGGCCGAGGGGAACCTGCCCTGGAGCATCGCCACGGCGTCAGCGGGGGTGCCACCCGCGCAGGCGTCCATCACCATCGAGGCGGTCCTGTTGAGGTGATGGGTGCGCTGGGTGGTGCGCACGCGGGCGAACCTCGGGCCGTCGCCGTCGCCGCTCCAGCGGATGTCGCCGAGGCGATAGCGCCGCGACAACGTCAGGTCGCGCACGTGGTCACGGGCCCCGTCGAGGTCGCCGACGCCGTCCTCGGGGAAGTCGGGCGACTTCGACTTCATCAGCTCCAGCGCCTTCTCGACCCTTCGCCGCGCCGCCTCCGCCCCCTCGGCGTCGCGTTCGCCGTTTGGGGCCCGCTTGGGCTCGAACCCGACCGCCACCTCCTCGTCGCGGTACGGCACCAGCTTCGCCCGCCCGAGCTGGCGTGCGTTGGGGATCGCCGCCGCCCAGCGAGAGATCTCCTCGTCGCGCCAGTGCGCGCGCAGGCCCTCCCAGCACTCCGAGAGGGTCTGGTCGCGAATGTCGCCGAACGCGAACGGGTGCAGCGAGTCCGCCAGGACGGCGCCGTTCGGACGCACCAGCAGCGCCGCCGGGGCGACGTCGTCGCGCGAGGCGAGCAGACCGGCGTTTCCGGCCTGAACCCGGATGACGAGGTCGTCGTCGCCGTGGCGCGCCTCGAATTCCGCCACCGCGCGCCGCAGCCTGCGCCGGTCCACCGCCCACTCGCCCGACCGCGATGCCGCCCCCACCCGGACGACGGGCGAGAGCCGCAGCGACCGCACGCCGAGCGTCCACATCTGCTCCAGGAAGGTCGGCAGCGTGCGCTCGTTGCGCGGCGTGACGACGTGGACGACCTGGACCCGCACGCCGCGCTCGAGCAGCAGGTGCACGGCGCGCACCACCCGGCGCCAGCTCCCGGGGACGCCTCGGGAGGCGTCATGAAGCTGCGGCGTCACGCCGTCGATCGACAGGTGTACCCGCATGGCGTCGATCGCGCCCAGCCGCTCCGCGATCTCCTCGTCCACGAACCAGCCGTTGGTGTTCATCGTCACGCTGATGTCGGCTGCGTCCAGCCGCTCGGCGGTCTCCAGCACCAGGTCTCGGCGCAGCAGCGGCTCGCCGCCCGTGATCACCGCCTCGATCACGCCGATGTCGATCGCCTCGCCGACGACCCGGCGCCAGGCGTCGTCCGACAGCTCCACCGACCGCTCCAGGGTGCGGCGCGGCGAATCCGTGTAGCAGAACCCGCAGCGCAGGTTGCAGTGGTAGGTGACCTCGAGCTTGACGCCGACGGGGCGCTCGGGCGGCTGCGGCCGCGAAGCGCCCGGCCGGTAGCCCAGGCGGCGGCCCAGCCGCCGAAGCGTGTAGCTCTCGTCTATGAGGTTGGCGGCCGATCGCATCGCCACGGCACCGATCCGCTGCGCCCTATCCCGGGGTGGTCTCGGTGTCGCTGCCGCTGAGCCCGGCCGCCGTCACCGGCGGGCCCGCCTCGCTGTCGATCTCGTCGACCTGCGGAGCCTCGTACGGCTCCGAAGCGGGCTCGCGCTCCACCGCGCTGTCGCCACTCATCCCGATCACCCGACCCCGTCGGTCTGGCTGCCGCCGGCGGCGGTCACCGCCGGGCTGGCCTCGGTGTCGATCTCCTCGACGGCGGGCGACTCGTACTGCTCCGCCGCGTCGTCGCGCGCAATCCGGTGCTCCATGCTCACCTCCGCTCTCTCGCTCCGGCGTCAGCCGAGCGGCTGGTCGCCCTGACTTGTTCCGGCCGCCGTGATCGACGGACTCGCCTCGGTGTCGATCTCGTCGACCTCGGGGCTCTCGTACGGAGCCTCTTCGGGCTCGCGCTGCTGCGGTCGCTCGTCGCTCATCGGCTCACCCCAGGTTGTCGGTCACGCTGTTGCCGGCCGCGGTCACCGCCGGGCTGGCCTCGCTGTCGATCTCGTCCACCTGCGGCGGCTCGTAGGCCTCGCCTGGCGACAGCGGTTGATCCCGTTTGGTGGTCACATCCTCCTCCTCTCGACCTGACGCGCGAAACCTATCGCTTACGGCACCTCGCGGCCAAGCCAGCCGCGGTAGAAGCCCTCGATGTCGGGCAGGAACTCGTGCACGACGGGGTATCCCGGCGCCGCCGCCTCGACCTCAAGCTGGCGGGCGCAGCTCGGGCAGATGAACTCGCGCAGCTCCATCCACTCGGGGTCGGCGTGCGCCATCGGCGGGTAGATCTCCCGCATCGACTCGGCGTCGGCGCGGACGTGGACGAGCGCCTCCATCTTCCAGTTGCGCGCCGGCGGGCAGAAGTCGTGGCCGCAGTCGCAGCGGATCGCCAGCTCCCCGTCCGCGGTTCGGACGACGTTGAGGCCCTCGCCGCAGGGGAGCACGATCGGCTCCCCGTAGGGCACCCGCTCCTGAAGCACCGCGATCCACTTGTCGAAGCGGTCGGAGTCCTTGTAGCCGGACTGGATGTCCTTCACGGCGCGGCGGGACAGCTTCTCGTCGAGCAGGTCGGTGAGCGTCTCGCGCTCCAGCGTGGCGCCGGCCGCCGTCGCGGGCGCCTCGCCGTGGGCCTCCGCGGCGGCGAGATAGGCGTCCGCCGATTCCTCCGGCGTCACCTTGCCGGGCGTCGACGCCGCCGCGGCGACCGTCGGCGTCTCCGCGTCGAAGTCGAAGTCGTCGGGAAGGTCCCAGAACCCGCGCATCTCGGCCGCCCAGCGCGGCGACAGCTTCATCGACTCGGCGTAGGCGGCGCGCACGGGCTCGATGATTTCCTGCGCCAGGACGCGCACGCGCTCGGCGACCCACCACTCCCGCGTGGGGCGCGACCGCGCCAGCCGCTGGCGGCGAATCTCCTCGCGGCGCCGCTCCGACGCCTCCGCGTCGACGGCGCCACCATCGTCGAGCATGACGCCGTAGACCGGCTCGGCGTAGCGCGCCAGCAGGTGCCCCTCGGCGACGTCGTCATGCACGGCCTCGACAGGGCGCAGGAGCGGATCGCCGAGCCCCGAGCCGCCCTTCATCACCGATAGGTAGAGGTCGCCCTCGGCGTACGGGGCCAGCGCCGTGAAGTTGTCCTGCTTGTACTCGCGCTCCCCCTCGATCGCCATCAACGCCGGGTCGGCCCAGTCGCCGTCGGCGACCGGATACGCCTCGCCGCGGCGGGCGCGCTCGATCAGGTCGGCCCCGCGGACGTTGTGGATGTAGGAGGCGCTGCCGGGGTAGCCGCCGAACAGCCCGGGCGAGGAGAAGATCCGCGTCGTGCCGAGGTTCTGAAGCTCCCAGAACGGCGTCTTCCAGATCATGAACAGCGACTCGAAGCTGGAGCCGCCGCGGTGGCGACCCGGACCCGCCGTCGACGCCTTCACCCGCCGCGACAGGTAGACGAAGGGCGAGATCAGCTCCCACATCTCGACGTCGCCCGTGTCGCCCTCGGGGTTGAACATCGCGGCGGCGAAGTCGGTCCCGTCGAGCACGTACTTGGCGCCCATCCCCTGGGCGGCGATCTCGAAGTTCATGATCGCCGAGGAGTTGCCGTACTGGTCGATCCCGCCGCCCTGCTGGACGTTGCCCGAGCACGAGTAGGCGCCGATCACCTCCTCGATGAAGCCGCGCGCCTGCAGCGCCCGCGACAGGGTGCGGGGAAAGCCGGTGAACGACGGCTGCAGGAAGGCCCAGGCGATCCCGGTGGATCCCTCCCCCTCGCCGAGGTTGGCGATCGTCCCCTCCGGGAAATTGGTCTCGATCGCCAGGTAGGCGCCGTCGTTGACCTTGTCGTTGCAGATCAGCGTCTGCGTGAACATCACCCAGATCGCGCCCTGCATCCCCGACGGCGTGCAGTTCATCGAGTGGTAGCCCCACGCCGAGCAGCCGTCGTAGTCGAGCGCGTAGGTGCCGTCGCCGCCGATTCGCACCTCGAACGGCGAGTGCATCATGAAGTCGCGGCGCGCCCGCGCCGGGAACTCGGGCTTGTCGGCGAAGGTGACGTCGAAGAAGGCGGGCGAGCGGTAGCGGCCGGGGACGGTCATCTCGCGGATCCGCGCCTTGAACGAGCGCCGCCCCTCCTCGATCACCTCGCGGCTGAACGACTTGAAGCGGTCGACGCCCTCCTCGAGGATCACCCGCTCGACCGCCTCGCGGATCATGTGGCATCCCGCCAGGCGGGTGCGCTCGTCGAGCAGGTAGTACATCGGCGCGCGGGTCTGCTTACGACAGCGCTCCAGGTGCCAGCGCGCCAGCTCGTCGCCCTCCCCGATCTTCATGCAGGGCAGGTCGATCCCGTCGTCCAGACGGATCGTCGGCCCCACCGGGACCCCGCCCGGCGTCGAGGCGCCGATGTCGAGCACGTGGGTGACGCCGCCGGCCCAGGCGACCAGCTCGCCCTCCCAGAAGATCGGCACGAAGGTCTGCACGTCGGCGTTGTGGACGTCGCCGATCACCGGGTCGTTGTTGGCGAAGATGTCGCCCGGCCTGATCTGCGGGTTGTCCTCGTAGCCGGAGCGGACCATGTACTTGATCGCGTCCGACATCGTGTGGACGTGGACGATGATCCCGGTGGACAGCGCCACCGAGTCGCCCTCCGGCGTGTAGAGCGCGAAGCACAGCTCCCCCAGCTCCCGCACGATCGGGCTGGCCGAGATGTTCAGGGCCGTCTCCCGCGCCGACACCAACCCGCCGCGCAGGCGCGCGAACAGCTTCTCGTAGCCGATCGGGTCGGATCGCTTCAGCTCGAGCTCGCCGTCGAGCCCCCAGTAGGAGCCGGTCTCGGCGAACAGGCGCTCGGACTCGGCGAGCATCTCGGCCACCGTGCGTCCGTCCCAGCCGATCGCCCGCGGCTCCGCCGCCAGCGGCTCCAGCTCCCGGGTGCGATCGACCATCGCCATGGTTCGCGGTGAATCTACTACGGGTTCGTCGGCACCCGGAGCTGCCACATTCGTCGTCCCATCCGCGACGTCTTATCTGCTCGGATTCGATCCGCGCGGAGGGTTGAAATCCCGAGGTGGGATGCACGACCGAGGATCGTCGCGACCGGCCCTCGTGGGGCGGTTCCGGTTCGAGTCCCGCGCCCTCCGCGCGTACACTTCGGGAACTCGGTCGTGCGCGGGACGCGCATCCCGCTTCAACCGTCGAACGGCCCGCTCCGGCGGGCCGTTCGGTGTGCCTTTTCGGATCGGGCTTCTGGTTGTGATCCCCACGCGAAGGTGGCTGGTGGCGGGCGGCAGGGCCACCGGCGACCGCGTCAGTCGCCGTGTTCCAGGTGGAAGATGTGGTGGCGGTCGAGGCGGGCCCTGCGCCCGGGCGGGATCGCGAAGGTGGTCGCCACGGATTCGACGATCGCGGGGCCGTCGATCGCGTTGCCGGCCTCGACGTCGTCGAGCTCGTAGAGGTCGGTGTCGACGAAGTCCTCCGACCACCACACGGCGCGCGTTCCCTTCACCGGCGGCGCCCCCTCGCGCTCGTCGAAGTCGGGCAGCGCGGGCTTCTCCACGTCCACGGAGCCGAGCACGATCGCGTGGGTGACCACGTATCCCAGCTCGGGCGAGCGCGCGGAGCGGGCGTAGACCCTCGCGTAGGCGTCCTCGAAGGCGGCGACGAGGTCGTCGAGCTGGGCGTCGTTCTCGAGCTCGGCGTGGGGCGAGACGATCTCGATGTCGTTGAGCTGGCCGAAGTACTGCATCCGCGCCAGATGGGTGAAGCTGATCGCGTCGCGATCGATCCCCGACTTCGCGAACTCCTCGGCGACCTTGTCCTCGAGCCCCAGCCACGCCCCCGTGATCATCATCGCGATCCCCGACCGCTCGAGCTCGTCCTGCTGCGGCTGGATCGGCATGTCGATCGTCTGGTCGTAGCGGTACTCGAAGTCGGCACAGGCGCAGCCATAGGCCGAGAAGCCCGCGGCCCATGCCGGCACGAGGACGTCGCGGTAGGCGACGTCCTCGGTGTAGCCGGCGACGTGAAGCGGCCCGCCACCGCCGTAGCACAGCAGCGTGTAGTCGGCGGGCGAGTAGCCCTTGCCGAGGATCCGCCCCACCGCCTCGTTTCGCAGCGTCTGCTCGAACAGCTCGATTACGCCGGCGGACGCCTCCTCGACGCCGAGCCCCAGCGGCTCGGCGACCTGGCGGCCGACCTCGGCGCGGGCCCGCTCCGGGTCGAGCGCCACGTCGCCGCCGAGGAAGTAGTCGGGGTTGAGCCTGCCCAGCACGAGGTTGAGGTCGGTGATCGAGACCGTCTCCAGCTGCCCTTGCGGCCAGCAGACCCCGATCCGCGAGCCGGCCGAATCGGGTCCCAGCTCCGGCCGGCCCGAGTTCGGGTTCACCCGCACGAAGGAGCCGGTGCCGGCGCCGATCGAGTCGATCTTGACGAGCGGCATGTTGAGGACGAAGCGGGCGATGTCGGGGGTCTGCGTGATCTCGAAGCGGCCGTCGGTGATCAGGGCGATGTCGAACGACGTCCCGCCGATGTCGGTGCAAAGCACGTTTCGCTCTCCCATCCGCTCGGCCAGCGCCTGGCCGCCGACGACGCCGCCGATCGGGCCCGAGACCAGTGTCCGCGCCAGCTCCCGCGCCTCGATCGAGATCGTGCCGCCGTGCGAGGCCATCACCCGCAGCTCGAATCCCGCCCCGGCATCCTTCGTGACGTCGCGCACCGCCTGCAGCGTGCCCCGCGAGGGCTCCGCGGCGTAGGCCTCGATCAGGGTCGAGTTGAGGCGCGGCAGGTCGCGGCGCATCGGGTAGAGCTGCGAGGACAGGAACAGCGGCACCTCGCCGTCCACACCCCGCGCGCCCTTCTCCTCCTCGAGGATCTCGGCGACGCGCAGCTCGTGCTCGGCGCTGCGGTAGCTGAACAGCAGGCACACGCAGATCCCCTCCACACCGGCGTCGAGCAGCTCGGCGGCGGCCTCGCGCACGTCCTCCTCGCGCAGCGGCAGCACCTCCTCGCCGAACACGTCGATCCGACCGCGCACGCCCTTGACGCGGTCGCGCGGCACGATCGGCTCGTTGTGATGGTGGGTGGCGATGTGGAGGCGGTCGGAGTAGGGATAGCCGAGGTAGGTCTGGATCCCGCGCTCGATCTGCAGGTAGTCCTCCTGGCCGGCGGTGACGATCGCGCCAATCGCTAGCCCCTTGCGCGACAGCAGCCGGTTGAGCATCGCCGTGCCGCTGAAGATCCCCGAGACCACCCCCGGGAAGGCCCGCTCGGGGACGGTGTCCCATTGCTCGAGGGCGTCCCGCGCCGAGCTCATGAAGCCGGCGGACTCGTCGTCGGGCGTCGTCTGCGCCTTGCCGACGACGAACGAGCCGTCGCGGTCGACGATGAACGTGTCGGTCATCGTGCCGCCGGCGTCAATCGCGAGCACCCGCGCGTCTCGATCGCCCGCCATCGGCTGCCGAGTCTATCTACGGTGAAGCGCATGGACAGGCTGCGCAGCTCGCTTCCGCGGCTGGAGCTGGGGCGCGACGAGACCCCGGTGCGGGAGCTCGCCGCGCTCTCCGGCGAGGGGGCGGCGAGGTCGCTGTGGATCAAGAACGACGGGCTCTACGGCGGCCGCTGGGGCGGGAACAAAGCGCGCAAGCTCGAGTACCTGCTCGCCGACGCGCTTCGCAGGGGCAAGAGCACGGTGCTCACGGGCGGCGCCCTGGGCACGAACCACGGCCTTGCCACGGCGCTGTACGCGAAAGAGCAGGGACTGCGGACGGTGCTGCTGCTGGTGCCGCAGCCGATCGACGACCACGTCCGCCGCCAGCTCGCCCGAATGGAGGGTTCGGGCGCCCGGATCTACCGGCCGGGCGGGACGCTTCGCGCCCTCGCCCTGGTCCCGTGGGTGATGCTCGCAAACGCCGACCTGCGCCGGCGCACGCTTCCCTACTTCCTCACCGTCGGCGGCTCCTCGGCGCTCGGCAGCGTCGGCTATGTCGCCGCGGGGCTCGAGCTGGGGCGCCAGGTGCGGGCCGGCCTGCTGCCCGAGCCCTCGCACGTCGTCGTCACCGTCGGCACCGGCGGCACGGCCGCGGGCCTGCTCGCCGGGCTGCGGCTCGCCGGGCTGCGCTCGCGCCTCGTCGGCATCGTCGTGCAGGACCGGGTGCCGGTGGGCGCGCGGGCGATCGCCCGCAAGGCGCGCCGCACCGTGCGGCTGCTGCGGCGGCACGGCCTCGATGTCGCGCCGGTGGCGCTCTCCGCCGCCGGCGTCGAGCTTCACGACCGCTGGCTCGGCGCCGGGTACGGGCATCGGACGGCCGCGGCCGAGGAGGCGGCCGCGCTGATGCGCGAGCGCGAGGGGATCGAGCTGGACCCCGTCTACACGGCGAAGGCCGTGGCGGGGCTGCTGGCGCTCGACGCCGAGGGCGCCTTCGGACGGGGGCCGGTGCTCTACTGGCACACCTACCACGCGATGCCGGAGCGCGACATGTCAGCCTAGAGGCGTGCGCACCCTGATCGTCTCGGACCTGCACCTCGGCGCCCGCCACGGCGATCTGCTGCGCGACGTCGCGGTACGCGAGGCGCTCCTGCGCGAGGTGCAGGGCGCGTCGGAGGTGGTCCTGCTCGGCGACGTGCTCGAGCTGCGTCACCTGCCGCTCGGCGACGCCGTGGACCTCGCCCGTCCGCTGTTCGAGGAGGTCGCCGAGGCGCTGGATGGCGGTCGCATCCTGGTGGTGCCCGGCAACCATGACCACCAGATCGCGTCGCCGCTGATCGACCGCCACCGGCTGCGTCGGCGGCCGCTCGGGCCGGAGCAGCGCTTCTCCCCCGCGTCGGGGCCGCTGGCCTCGATCGCCCGGCGGATTCCCGCCGAGATCGAGCTCGCCTACCCCGGTGCCTGGCTCCGGCCCGAGATCTACGCCACCCACGGCCATTACCTCGACTGCCACCTGACCGTGCCCACGGTCGAGAACCTGGCGATCTCCACGATCGCGCGGGTCACCGGGGTCGACCGGCGCGACGGCGGCGCCGACGCCTACGAGCACGCCGAGTCGCCGCTCTACGCGCTCACCTACGCGATCGCGCAGGGGCGCCCGCCGGTCCACGCCGGGTCCGGCCCGAACCCGTCGGCGCGGATCTGGGCGGCGACCCGGAACCGGCGGCGCCGGCTGCGCTCCTGGCTGATCGGCGGGATCGCGATCCCGGGTGCGGTGTGGCTGGCCAACCGGGCCGGGCTGGGCCCCTACGCGAGCGACCTCTCGCTCGACGAGATCGGGCGCGCCGGCGTCCGGGCGATGCGCGAGGTGGTCGCGGCGCTCGGGGTGGACGCCCCCCACGTCGTCTTCGGCCACACCCACCGTCCCGGGCCCCGCCCGCGCGAGGACTGGTGGGCCCTGGACGGCGGTGGCCTCCTCCACAACAGCGGCAGCTGGTTCGGCACACCGATGCTGCTCGGCGAGACGCCCGCCGAGAGCCCGTTTTGGCCCGGCACCTGCATCGTCGTCGAGGACGGCGGCCCGCCGCGCCTGCGCCGGCTGCTCGACGACTTCGGGCGCGATCGGCTCGTGGCGGCGTCGCGGGCGACCTGAGGCGCCCGGCCCGCGAGCCGCTCGGGCGGGAGGAGACCTGGTCGCCGTCCTGATCGCGGTCAGGCTGCCGGAGGCGTTGGCCGCAGCCCCTCCCCCACCGGCACCAGCGCGACCCCGCGGCCTTTCAGCGCGTCGAGGATGCGGGGCAGGGCCGCCGCGGTCGCCCGCCAGGAGCCCGGGGCGCTGTAGGCATCGGAATCGTGCAGCAGGATCACGTCGCCCGCGCCCGCCTCGGCCGCGGCGCGGGAGGCGATCGAGCCCGCCGTCGCGTCCGCGCGCCAGTCGCGTCCCCAGCGCGACCACAGCACCGGCGTCCAGCGGCGGCGCGCGATCGCGAGCCCGACGGCGCTGAAGATCCCGTACGGGGGACGCTGCAGGCGCGGGCTCGTGCCGGTGGCGTCCTCGATCGCCGCCTGGCCGTGCCGCAGGTCGTGGACGATCTGGCGCGGCGTCAGCCGCAGCATGTTGCGATGGCGGTGGCAGTGCAGCGCGACCTCGTGGCCGGCCGCGGCGATCTCCGCTGCCAGCGCGGGGCGCTGGGCCACCTGCTCCCCGGCGAGGAAGAACGTCGCGCGGGCGCCCTCCTGCGCGAGCGACCTCAGCACCGCCGGCGTCCCCTCGGCGTGGGGGCCGTCGTCGAAGCTGATCGCGGCGGCGCCGTCGGAGGCGATCTTGCGCGGCAGCCGAAGCCCCCCCGCCACGGCGGGGACGACGGGGGCGAGCGCAGGGCCGCAGTGGACCGCGAGTGCCGCTCCCGCCAGGGGTGCGAAGCGCATCCGCCTATGATGGCCGCGGATGTCGGATGTCGCGTTGGGACTCGCCGCGGCCTGCGGGGCGTCCATGCTCTACGACCTCGGCATCGCCCTGCAGGCGCTGGAGGCGCGCGAGGTCTCGGCTGAGCACGCGCTGCGTCCTTCGCTGCTGGGCAGGCTCGCCCGCCGGCGCCGCTGGGTCGCCGCCACGGCGCTCGCCCTTGCGGGATTCCCGGTCCAGATCGTCGCTCTCGGCCTGGCGCCGCTCACCGTCGTCCAGCCGGCGCTCGCCGCCGGGCTGCTGCTGCTGCTCGCGATCGGGTCGCGGATGCTTGGCGAGCCGGTCGGGCGGCGCGAGGTGGCGGCGACCGCGGCGATCGTCGTCGGCGTCGCCGGCCTCGCGATCGTCGCGCCGGACCAGTCCAGCGAGCACGCCGGCACCGTGGCGCTGGTCGGGCCGCTCTCCGCGCTTGCCCTGGCGGCGATGGCGCCGTTAGCCCTGCGGGACTCGCCGCTGATGCGCGGCGGCGTCGCGATCTCGATCGCCGCGGGCTGCGCCTACGCCTGGACGGGGATCTCCGCGAAGCTCGTGTCGGACGAGCTGGCCGCAGGCGACGGCGCCGCTGCCTTTGCCTGGCTGACCGCAACCGGTGGCGTCGCGCTCGTCGGCCTGCTCACCGAGATGACCGCCCTGCAGCGCATGCCGGCGACGCGGGTGGCGCCGCTCGTGTTCGTCACCCAGGTGACCGTGCCGGTCCTGGCCGCGCCCCTGGTCGCCGGCGAGAGCCTGGGCGGATCGGCCGGCCAGGCCGTTGCCGTGATCGCGATGCTGGCGCTCGTCGTCGCCGGCTCGGCGGCGCTATGCCGATCCCGCGCGGTCGCGGGAGTGATCGGGGCGGCCTAGGAGAACCCCGACGGGGACCGCGCGGAGCCCGGCGGCGCGGAGCCTCGCAACCGCGGCGTCCACCTCGCGCGACGAGCCCGAGTTGCTGTCGACCTCGACGATGTCGCCGCGGTCGGGCGAGCTGCCCGGTCGCCGGCTGCTGATCCGAACGGCGGGGGCCACGGGCGCGCCGAGCGAGTGCGCCATCGCGTAGCTGCCGAGCGAGAAGCCCTTCGGGGGCGCCGCGTAGACGAAGTGCCCGGACAGGCCGAGCGTCTCCGCGGTCGCCCTCAGGTCGCCCCTCGTCCGCATCCAGTGAATCGGGCCGCCGGCGCCGATCCCGGGGATCGCCTCGTCGCCGAGCGGCGTCAGCGAGGCCGGCAGCCACCCCTCGTCCGGCTCGCGGACGACGAAAGAGGCGCGCGCCCCGTCGCGATGGAGCAGGGCCGCGAGGCGCGGCGCCGACGACGGCGGGGCATCGATCATCAGGCCGACCTCGGCGCGCGCCGTCGACACCGAGGTGGTCGGGCGCATGTCCAGGGTGCCGGCGAAGATCGGGAACACGTCGTCGGAGGCCAGCGCCCAGCCGCCGACGAAGACCGCGATCGCGACCCGCGTGGCCACCCGCGTCACCCGCCGTCTCCATTCCGAGGCGGCGCGGGGCCGCCGCGGCTGCGCCGCCAGGCAGAGCGACGCCACCGACGGCAGCGCGGCGAAGCTCGGATCGGGCTCGGGGCGCTTGCGCAGGGCGTCGCGGAGGGCGGATTCGAGCCGCTTGGGCGACCGCGCCGTGGCGGCGAGGCCGAAGCGCTCGTAGGCGCGGTCGTTGACGCGGACGTGGCCGATGCCGAAGCCATAGGAGACCACCGGGCAGCCGCGGATCTGCGCCTCCAGCACAGTCAGCCCGGCGGTCGAGTGGACGAGCGCGTCGGCGGCGGCCAGCAGGTCGCTCATGCGGTCGGTGAAGCCGAGCACGCGGACTCGCTCGTCGGCGCCGAACTCGCGCTCGAGGCGCTCCCGGGCTCGCTCGCTGTGGCCGCACAGGCAGGCCACCGTGGAGGCGCCGGCGCGCAGCGATGCGCGCACGGCGCTGGTCAGGTCTCCGATCCCCCAGCCGCCGCCCGAGACGACCACGAACTTCCCTCCGGCCGGAAGCTCAAGGGCGCGGCGGGCATCGTCTCGATAGCGCGGCGCGAGGAACTCGGGCGAGGTGGGCGGCCGGGCCCAGCGGGCCGATCCCGGCCCCGCGATTCGCTCCACCTCCGCGATCGACTCCCGGTGGGTGACCGTGTGGAGGTCGACGCCGGGATGGGCCCAGAAGCGGAGCCCGGCGAGGTCGGTGATCGCCGAGACGACCGGAAGCTCCAGTGTGCCGCGGCGGCGCATCTCGCCGAGCAGCACCGTGGTGCCCGGGTAGGTGGAGACGATCGCGTCGGGCCGAAAGGAGCCGATCGCACGCATCAGCCCGCGGCCGAACAGGGCCAGGCCGGTACGAATCGAGAACCAGCGCGTCGGCGCGAAGCGGGTGAGCAGGAAGTACTGGGCCTCGAACAGCCACGGCAGCCAGTTGAACGCGAGCCAGGACCCGTCGCGAACGACCTTCGTCGCCAGGCGGCCCATCGCCGCCAGTCCGTCCTCGATCGCCACCTCGGTGCCGGGAGCCTCGCGCACGAGGTCGGCGGCGATCGCCCGCGCCGGCAGGTCGTGGCCCTCGCCGATGTCGGCGCTGACGACCAGGACGCGCCGCCGCACGGTCGTGCGCCACCAGTACACGTAGCGCTCGACTCCCTCCTCGAAGGGCGTCCGCGCAGACCAGCCCAGCTCGCGCGCCGCGCGCTCGTTGGAGATCACGCGGCCGTCGAAGTCGTCGGCGCGGGCCGGGGTGTGGACCAGCTCGGTGTCGCCAACCGTGTTGCGGACGACGTCGGCGACCTCGCGGATGGTCACCGGCCGCTCGCTGGCCAGGTTGTAGGTGCGGTTGGCGGCGACCGGATCGAGCCCGGAGACGATCCCGGCGGCGAGGTCCTCGACGTAGACGAACGGGCGCGACTGCACGCCGCCGCCGGCCAGGGTGAGCGGCTCACCCCGCGCGGCCCGCCCCACGAAGGCGGGAACGACGGCCGCGTCGCGGGCGCGCGGGCCGTAGGGGATGCCGAAGCGCAGGATCGTGCACTCCACCGAGCCCCGCTCGGCAAACGCGCGGCAGGTGCGCTCGCCGGCGATCTTGGTCGCCGTGTACGTGTGCGCGGGCGGCCGGATCGGCGTGGACTCGTCGACGGCGCGCTCCTCGCAGTCGCTGTAGACCCACACCGTGCTGCCGAAGACCACGCGTCGTACGCCGGCCCGCTCGGCCGCTTCGAGCACGCTCACCGTGCCGCCCTCGTTGATCGCGACGGCGCGCTCCGGGTCCGCGTCGACGTCGGCGACGTCGGCGACGGCGGCGAGGTGGACGACCGCGTCGCAGCCGGCGATCGCCGCGGCCAGCGCCGGCCCGTCGTTGACGTCGCCGACGACGGCCTCCACCTCGTCGCAGGGGTGATAGGCCGGCAGCGCCAGGTCGAAGATCCGCGGCACGAAGCCCCGACGACGAAGCTCGTCGACCACGTGGGAGCCGATGAACCCCGATCCCCCGGTGACGAGCACCGTCCTCCCGGGCGGCGTGGCGCTCACGGAGCTTTCCCAGCCTTGCCGGGGCCGCGGCCGCCGTGGTAGTAGAGCGGCACGCACCAGTGGTTTTCCGCCACCCAGTCCGTGTTCGGCAGGTCGACGTCCACGCCGAGGATGCGGTGGCACGGCCGCTCGTAGACCTTGCCGGTGGACCGCTCGATCGGCTCGAAGACGACGTACTTGTAGAGGCCGGAGACCATCCCCTCGGGCAGCTCGAGCCGGGCCGGGTGACGAGTGTCCAGCTCGCTGCGGGCGAGCTCGTTCTTCCACTCGACGATCTCGCCGAGCCGCTCGATCTCGACGAGCCCGAGCGCCGCCGTGAACTCGCTCATCCGGTGGTTGGACCCGGCGATCGCGTGATCCGGCTTGCCGTAGTTGCGGTAGCGGCGCACGTGCTCGGTCAGATCCGCATGGCGCGTAACGACAACGCCGCCTTCCCCGGTCGAGATCGTCTTCGTCGCGTAGAGCGAGTAGACGCCCGCGTCTCCCCAGGTGCCGGGCCGCCGGTCGTGCCAGCGGGCGCCGTGTGCGTGGGCGCAGTCCTCGAGCAGGAAGATCCCGTTCTCGGCGCAGTAGCGCGCGATCCGCTCCACGTCGAAGGCGATGTGGCCGCCGATGTGGACCAGCCATGCCGCCCGCGGCCGGTGGCGCTCCGCCTTCTCCTCGAAGTCCGCGAACGACATGCAGAGGTCCTCGCGGTTGCAGTCCACGAACCGCGGCCGTCCCCCCGCGGCGATCACCGACAGCGGCGTCGCCATGAACGTGTTCGACGGGCAGAGCACGGCCTCGCCGCGGACGCCGGCGAAGTCCAGCGCGGCCGCGGCGCCGCCGGCCCAGCCGGAGGTCGCCACGCTGGCCAGCCCGTTGTGTGCCTCCCAGGCGCGCTCGAAGCGGTCGAGCATCGGGCCCTCGGACCAGCGCTCCGAGTCCAGGACCTCGTCCCACAGCTCGTGCAGGCGCTCGCGGTCGCGCCGGTCGAAGCCGATTGCGAAGTCGGTGGCCGGGGAGGGCCGCGATCGGGGTCCTGGTTCGGCGCCGGCGCTCAGCAGTGCCGCCTCCCTTGACGAGTCGGGGCTCAAGCGGTTAGCAGACGGTGGTGGCTAAGAGGGACGGGGCGATCGCCTCGGCGATTCGGCGATCGAGCGCGCCACGATACCGGTGGCGTGGGCGGCATGTTCGGCGCCCGACCTCAAGCAGGGCTAAAGCGCCGCCGGCCCCCGACCGCGGCGCGGATCAGCCCGACAGCGGCGGGCGGTCGATCTGCTCGCGCAGCGTGGCGACGGATTCGTGGACGGCGACCGCTCCCGCTCCGTGCAGCTCGTCAAAGCCGAATCCGCCGGTGAGCACGGCGATTGCCGGAACGCCCGCCCTGGCGGCCGCGACCACGTCCCAGGTCGTGTCGCCCACCATCACGGCGGGCCCCCCGCCGGCCAGCCGAAGCGCCGCCCCGACGAGGTCCGGCTCGGGCTTGGTCGCCTCGACGTCGGCCGCGGTGGTCCAGGCGTCGGCGAGGTCACGGGCGCCGAGCAGGTCGAGGTAGCTGTCCACCTCCTCGCTCTTGGCGGAGCTGGCGAGCACCACCGTGCGTTCGCGTCGCTTCAGGTCCTCGATCAGCTCGCGCGCACCGGCGATCACGCCCACCTCTCCGATCAGCTCGGCGTAGGCCTCCGCCTCGGACGCCCGGATCGCGTCCCCGCGCTCGCGCTCGACCTCGTCCCCGCAGAGCGCGGCGACGAGCTGGTCGCCGCCCATGCCGATGTGACGGTGGATCCGCCAGAGCGCAGGATCAGCTCCATGGCGGACGAAGGCGCGCCGCCAGGCGATCGTGTGGTGGTAATTGGTGTCGACAAGCGTCCCGTCGACGTCCAGGATCACGGACGGACTCGCCACCGTGGCAGGCGTACCCGCAGCGGCCGCCGGGGAAACGGCCGGGCGGCGCGGGCCGGGGCCGCCCCACCGGTCGCCGCCGCCCGGTTAGGGTGCGTGCGATGGCCACGCCGATCAGCCCCGAGCAGGCCGCCGCCAGGATCGAGAGCCGCGACACCGTCGGGATCCCACTCGGCCCGGGGCAGCCGCCGGCGCTGATGGAGGCCCTGGGACGGCGCGACGACTGGGAGGAGCTGCGGGTCTACGGCGCCCTGCTGTCGGTCGGCACCGAGCTCTTCAACCACCCCAACGTCCATTACCTGTCCGGGTTCTTCGGCCCCTTCGAGCGGGCGCTGCGCGACGCGGGCGCGAACATCAGCTTCGCTCCGGCCGACTTCCGCCGCTTCGAGCCGCTGCTGGAGGAGCAGCGCCCGCGGGTGATGACCACGGCCGCCGCCCCTCCGGACGACGGCGGCTGGTGCAGCCTTTCGCTTCACGCCGGAGCGTCGGTCGGGGAGCTGGCGCGCGCCGCCGCCGACGACGAGCGCCTGCTCGTGGTCGAGGTCTCCGAGCGCTTCCCGCGCACCGCCGGGCTGCCACCGGAGCACCGCCACGCGGTCCACGTCGATCAGATCGACCTGCTCGTGGAGTCGGACCGCGCGCCGTTGGCGATCCCGGACTCAGAGCCGACCGAGGTCGACCGCGCGATCGCCGAGAACGCGCGGCCCTTCATCCCCGAGGGGGCGACCCTGCAGACCGGAATCGGCGCCGTCCCCTCGACGATCGCCGGGCTGCTCGCCGGCGGCGACGGCGGGGACTACGGCGTTCACTCGGAGATGTTCACGACCGGCCTGATGCGCCTGCACCAGGCGGGCAAGGTGACCAATCGCAAGGGCCAGTTCGATGGCGTCTCGGTGGCGACGTTCGCGGGCGGCACCGAGGAGCTCTACGAGTGGCTCGACGGAAACGACCAGGTCGTCTTCCTTCCGGTGGACGTCGTCAATTCGCCTGAGCTGATCGGCCGCAACCGGACGATGACGACGATCAACGGCGCGATCATGATCGACATCCAGGGCCAGGCCGTCGCCGACACGGTCAACGCGAGCCAGTACTCGGGCATCGGCGGACACGAGGACTTCATCGCCGGCCCCGCCCTCTCGCTGGAGCAGCGGGCGCTGCTGTGCCTGCCCTCGACCGTCACGGTCGGAGGCGAGCCGCTCTCGCGGATCGTCCCCTGGTTCGGCCCCGGCGCCGTGATCACCAGCCCCCGCCACCAGGTGGACGTGATCGTCACCGAGCACGGCGCCGCCGAGCTCCAGGGCAAGACCGTGCACCAGCGTGGCGAGGCGCTCGCCGCCGTCGCCCATCCCGACTTCCGCGACGAGCTGCTGGAAGCGGCCGAGCGCGCCTCCGGCGGTCGGGCGCCGTTCTAGAAGCGCGTCCCTTCCGCTAGCCGCCCGGGCCGCCCTGGCGGAGCAGCGCCGAGATCAGGTTCTCGGTGAGGCGCACGAGGCGCGGGTCCGGTCGCCGCGGCGCGTCGGGCGACGCCTGTGGCACCGGCTCCAGCCCGAGCTGCCAGCCGAGCGTGCCGGTGGCGAAGACGATCGCCCCGGAGCGGGCCCGGTACAGGGTCGTGTCGGCGGACCCGCGACGGCCGAGGCTGGCGCAGGGCGCCGCCCCGGAACCCACCCGCGTGACCGCCGGCCGGCTCTGGGCGGTGGTCGAGTTCAGCTCGTAGCCGACGATCCCGCGCACCCGAGACCGCGGCGTCAGGCTCGTGCCCCGATAGAGCCAGGACGGCGCCAGCCGGCGGCCGGGGCGCCACGCGTAGTAGTGGTAGGTCGCCCTGCGCCCGGGCGGGACGCGCGGCGTGATGCATCCCTGGTAGGCGCCGCCGGTGAGCGAGGCGCCGCCGTCGGGGAACGTCGCGGGCTGCCCGCGGGGGTCGTGGCCCGAGTACTCCTTGTAGGCGATGATCCGGTGGTCGGGAGCCCCGGCCTCGCTGGAGGCGCGCGTGGCCGGCGCGAAGCGGACGCGCCAGGCCAGCGTGTCGGAGGAGAAGAAGGCGAGATTGGCGCCGGCGTCGCGGGCGCGCTCGAACGCGCGCGCCGCCCTCGCGGACCAGTACTCCGAGTGGCCGAGGTCGATCGCGAGGCGGCGCCCGCGCAGGCGCTTGCCATGCAGGTCCACGCCCGTGCTGGTCGTGTAGCTCACCGGGTAGCCCTCGCGCTCGAGGAAGCGCACCATCGCCACGTCGCCGCGCAGGAACTGCCCCACCCCGGTGGAGTCGTAGGGGCGGTCGTAGGAGACCTCGACCCCCTGCCGCACGCCCGTGGCGCCGGTCGTGTGGACGCCCGGGTAAAGGCTGTCGCCGCCGTAGCCGTTGTAGGCCTCGTACGTGGCGGTCGGGATCTGGGCGATCGCCGGGCCGGGGTCCCTGCTCTCGACCACGAAGATGCATTCGCGGGCGGCCCCGCGGTCGGTGTCGGCGCGGGCCACGTAGACGCCGCTCACCAGCGCCTCGGGCAGCTCGAAGCTGAGCGGCTCGCGCCAGCGGCACTCGGTCAGCCCGGTGAAGTCGTCGTGGCGGCAGCGGTGCTGCGAGATCGCCGGCAGCCGGCGGCTGATCGCCACCAGTCGCGCGCCGGCTCCGCCGTACCAGCCGATCCGGAAGATCCGCACCCGCACGCTGCGCGCCCCGGGCGCGTTCAGGTAGATCCGCTCCGTGTCCCCGGGAAAGGCGTCCTGGGAGGAGACGTACGCGTCGACCCGGCCCCGTCGCCGGAAGTCCGCCGGCAGCCTCCAGGCGCCGCTGCCGGCGTTGCCGTTCTCGTCGGCGATCGACGCCGGGCTTCCTTCGGTGTCGGCGAGCCAGCTCAGCGAGGCGGCTGGCCCGGGGGCGCCGCCCCCGGCGCCGAGCACGACGACGGGGACACCGACCGCCAGCGCGAGAGTCGTCAGCGCCGTCAGCCGGCGGCGCCGGATCGTGCGCCGGCGCGCGGCAGCCCGCCGGCGGGCGATGCGCTCCGGCACCTGCCTGCGACCCGCGGTCCGCGGCGGGCTCCTGCTCCCCCGAGTGCTCATCCGCGTGTCAAGCTAGCGACGTGAGCGATCCTCGCAGCAAACCGAACGGGCGGCGCTGGACCTTCCTCACCAACCACGCCGCCGTGCTGGTGTGCGTGGCGCAGGAGCCCAGCATCCGCCTCCGCGAGATTGCCGACCGCGTCGGGATCACCGAGCGGGCGGCCCAGCGGATCGTCGGCGAGCTGGTTCGCGAGGGCTACGTCGCCCGCGTCCGCGACGGCCGGCGCAACCAATACGCGATCCATCCTCACATGCCGATGCGCCGCAGCGAATTCGCCGACATCTCCGTCGGGGACCTGGTGGCCGCGGTCGGCAGCACCCGCCGAGCCTGAGCACGGCCGCCTTGCGTTCTCTTGGGTAGCGCTTTGGCCTGCGCTTGCTGTGCCCGCAGCACAATCGAAGTCCACCAATCGACGAAGAGGAACGAATTCCGATGAGCAGCGTCCCAAACAACCAGAGCCCTGCCGGCGCGGCCCCGCCGCGAGCGCGCCGGCGCCTGCGGGCCAAGCTCGCCACGCTCGGGATCGTGGTGGCGCTCAGCGGCCTCGCCGGCGTCGCCCTGGCGACGAATCCGGGACGCCCCGGAACGCCGGTCGTGATCTCGCGCGGCGCGGCCACCGCGGGCGGGGCCCACGGTGCGACCAAGATGCTGGTGACCAACACCAGCGGCGCCCCGGTACCCCAGCCGCAGGGCCATCGGCACCGGCACCGTCACGGCCACGTCTCGACGCGAACGAGCGCCGCGGCGGGCGGGCACGAGAACGAGGCCGAGCTGGACTGAGCCCAGCCCGGCCCTGGCTCAGAGGCCGGACGGGTGGCGGGCGATGAACCCGCCGGTCGAGGCCATGTCCGAGTGCCAGCGCGGCCCCGTGCCGCTGACGTCGCCCGACGTGTCCCAGCGCAGCCCGGCGATCACGGCCCAGGCGTGGCCGGAGTTCGCGTACACGGTGATCCAGCGCCCGGCGCCGGGAATGCCCCAGGTCTCCAGGCCGGTCGAGTCAAGCGGGCTCGACAGCAGGCCGCCGCCGTGGAGGGCGAAGCTGACCGAGCCCGAGCAGTCGTAGCCGGACGAGCTGAACGATCCGTGGCCGCCGCCCCAGACGTAGGGGAGGTTGTCGATCTGGTTGGCCGCCGCGATCACCGACTTGACGACCGCGGGGGCGCCGGCGGGCGCGGCGGCGTCGCCGTTGGCGAGCAGCTGGGCGTGGTCCCCGGGGGCCAGCGGCGCCGGCTGCGCCGGCGCTGCGCCCGGAGACGGAGCGGGAGCGGAGGCCGCCGCGGCCTGGGCCTGCATCTGCGAGGTGATCGAGGCTAGGTTGTCCTGCAGTGCCTGCGCCTGGCCCTCGAGCGAGTCGAGCTGGTGCTGGCGGGCCGCCCGCGCCGCGCGCAGCTGAGACATGCGCCCGTCGAGCGTCGCCCGTGTGGCGTCGATCTGCTTCTTGCGGGCGGCCACCTCGTTGCGGGCCGCCCGGATCCGGTCGCGCGCCTCCCGCATCTGGGCGACAGCCTCGCGGACCTGGTTGCGAAGCTCGCGCACGCGGGCCACGACGCGCTCGCCGTAGCTCTGGAAGCTGTCGAGGTACTGGCTGTTGGCGACCACGTCGGCCCAGCTCGACGACTCCATCACGACGCTGAGGGTGTCCGGGCTGTCGGCCTTGTAGACCGCCACCAGCTCGCGGGCGAGCGCCGCCTTGGCGCGCTTGAGGTGCGCGCGCACGACCTGGAGGTGGCGACGCTCGGCCGCAACCTCGGCCCGGGCGCGGTCGAGCTCGGCCTGCTTGCGCTCCAGCTCGGCGCGGATCGCGGCCGCCTGCTGGCGGGCCTGGGCCACCTGGCCGATCAGCGCATCGACCTGCCGGTTGCTCTCGGCGATCGTGGTCGCAAGGCTCGACTGGGCGTCCCTGACGTGCGAGAGCTGCGCCTTCTTGCCGTCGAACTTGCTCTGCAGGTCCGCGCCGGCGCGGTCGGTGCGCGCATAAAGCACCGTGAGGCACGCCAGCAAGAGCGCGAAGAAGAGCAGGATCCACCCGCGGACGTTCCTGCTGCGCGTGTCGGTAGGGCGTATGACCATCGGCCCTGCCGGATCCCCAAAGGCGAGGCCAGCAGGTCGCGCAGGCTAAACGATCCTTAACGGAACGTGAGCAGGTCGCCAATAACCTGGACGAAACCTTGCAAACCGGGCGGGGCCCCACCTTGGCGCCAGGCGTGGGGCGCGCGTGCCAAGGCGTCTTTGCGCAAGCTCAGCGTTCTCTCACAAACCCGCCGGCGAGATGATTGATTCCACGGCCGCGCGTGCCTGGGGACGCGCGTGGCCGAGCAGGTCGAGGACGCAGGGTGCGCGGCGTGCCAGAGGCACGCGAGCACCCGAGGACGAAGAGATGCGGCGCGCCACGCGCGGCATCCGGGTGCGCGGGGTCGTGGAATCAGCCATCCAGGCCGGCCGCGCCCAGGGTCGTGGCGTAGCCGACGGGATCGTCGAAGCAGCGCCCGGGCAGCACGCCCTGGAAGCGGATCGCCTCCGAAACGCGCGGCCATCCCCCCCGCTCGGCCAGCTCGTAGCTTCGGATCGCCTTCTCTATCCGCTCGTCGGTGTCGCCGAAGTCGTGGAAGCGCAGCAGGCTGAGCCGGGGAAAGTAGGCAAAGCGCACGATCGGCTTGAGCACGATCGCGGTCAGCACCGGGCAGTCGAACTTCGCCACCTCCTCTCGCACCTTCGGCCCCACGGTCCGCTCCTGCTCGAACAGCAGCGCGGTCTCGAACACCTTGGCGCGCTCCGGGCGCGACAGTCGCCGCCCGGCGCGGCGAGCGTTGTGGACGCGGCCGAGCGCGTCGAGGAGCTGCGGCGGCAGCACCCTGTCCGCCCCGGCCGCCTCGCCGAAGCGCTTGCTGAAGACGTAGTTGGTGTAGGTGTCGATGAAGACGGATCGGTTCGCCTCCTTGAACCCCTGCGAGAACACGAACAGCATGTAGGCGCGCCGCGCCCGCTCCTCGCGGTCGTAGAAGTAGCGGTAGGTGATCATGCGGCTGACCGCGCCGCGCCGCTCGTAGAAGGCGTACGCCCACAGCGCCCCGTGCAGCGCCACCTCCGGAAAGGCGTGGTTGCCGCCCGAGTCGACGAAGATCGCGTGCAGGAGCGCGACGCGCTGCGGCATGTCCCCCGGGCCACCGGCGAGCCGCGTCGCCTCGTCGCGGATGCGCCGGTGGGCGACCACGACGTCCTCGGCGGCGACAGCTTCCGCCGGGTCACCAACCCTCTCGTCCACGCCACGATTCTGCCACGGTCGGCCGCTCCACCGTCGCTGAGTAGGGTGTCGCCGATGGGCTCCATGTGGACGCGCCGGTTCCCGAACCCCAAGGCCCGCGTCGAATGAGCGAGGCGACGCCGGCGAATCGACGGCACGCCGCTGAAAGATTCCTTCGCCTCGACGGACGCCTGGCGATCGTCACCGGGGCGGCGAGGGGGATCGGGCTCGCGGTCGCCGGGCGCTTCGCGGCGGCGGGGGCGACCGTGGCGATCTGGGACAGCGACTCGGAGGAGGGTGAGCGGGCGGCGTCGCGACTCCGGGAGGCGGGTGGCGATGTGCGCGCCTTCGAGGTGGACGTGACCGACACGGCGGCGATCGCCACCGGCCTCGAGGGCTGCGTCGAGCCGGGCCGGACGGTCGACGTGCTCGTGAACAACGCCGGGGTGGCGGGCCGCTCGGCGCCGATCACCGAGCTCACGGACGCCGATTGGGACGAGGTCGTCACCACCGACCTGACCAGCGTCTTCTACTGCTGCCGGGCGGTGCTGCCGGCGATCAGCGGCGGCGGCCGCGGCGCGATCGTCAACGTCGCTTCGGTCACGGGCAAGGAGGGAAATCCCGGCCAGGTGCCCTACTCCGTGGCCAAGGCGGGGGTCGTGGCGCTGACCAAGGCGCTGGCCCGGGAGGTGGCTCCGGCCGTCCGGGTCAACTGCGTCGCCCCGGCGCTGACGCGGACCCGAATCGTGGACGACCTGCCGCAGAAGGTGATCGACTACGCGCTCCGGCGCATCCCGCTGGGCCGGATGGGGACGCCGGACGAGGTGGCGGCTGTCGTCCACTTCCTCGCATCCGACGAGGCCAGCTTCGTCACCGGGCAGTGCTACGACGTGAGCGGCGGTCGCAGCACCTACTGACGGTCGAGACCGATGCAGCGACGGCACCGGTTCGGATGATCTACATCTGGGTGAGGCGAACAATCGACTGGTACGACGAGCGCGCGGTTCGCGACCAGCTCGATCCCCGCCTGAGGCCGCGGGTGGATCTGTGGAACGAGACCTTCGCCATCCCCTTCCACGCCTTCCGGCAAAGGCTGCGGGAGATCGCCGAGGCGAGCCACTCGCGGGTCGAGGGCGCCGTTTGCGCCGCCTGGGAGGAGATCCCCGACGGCGCCCTGGTCGCTCCGGTCGACGACGACGACTGGTTCTCGCCCGACCTCGCCGCCGTGCTGGAGCGGGAGCGCGAGGAGGGTGTCGCCGGCTACCGGTGGACGCGCACCTTCTTCGAGGTCCCGATCGACTTCCGCCACAGGCTCGGGGTGATCCGCCGTCGGCTGATGCCGCGAACGCGGCCGCGCTTCTTCTGCGCCACCAACAACTACGCGATGCCCAAGGCACCCGGGACGCGGCCCCTGCTGGAGGTCCACGTCGCCGCCGGCCGGTGGCTGGAGGGCGGGCCCCCGGGGACGGTGAAGGAGATCGGAGGGCGCCTCAGCGCGATGAACAGGTCGCTGGCGTCGGAGACCTCGCTGATCGGCGGCCACCAGTCGTCGCGTCGCGCGGCCCTGGTCCGCAAGGCGCGACGCTACCGGGCGCTCTATCGGCGACCGCTCCCGCCCGAGCTTGACTGGTGCCGCCCCCACGTGGCGGCGATGGCGACGCTGATGGACGAGCTGGAGGTGCCGGAACGGTGAGCGGGCGCTCGGTCGCCTTCTTCGCGATGCCGCAGGAGGGGCACTTCCACAACCTGGTGCCGTTGATCTCGGGCCTCACCGGCGCCGGGCTCGAGGCGCAGGTGCTGACCGACCGGGCCTTTCGCCCCCATGTCGAGCGAGCCGGCGGCACGTTCGTGGACGTCTTCGGGCGCTACCCCCTGGAGGCCGCTGACGACGAGTCGCACCCGTTCCCGTGCCGGTTCGTCAGCTACGCCGGGCGCTACGCCGCCGAGATCGCGAACGACCTAGCCGAGATCGGCCCGTCGCTGGTCGTCTACGACGAGCACGCGGTGGTCGGCCGCGTCGTCGCGCGCTCGCTTGCCATCCCCGGCGTCAGCGTTGCGCCCGCCCACAACGTCAGCCCCGAGCGGCTGCCGGCGCTGGTGCGCTCGCTGCCGGGGGTGCGGATCTCGGCGGGCTGCGCGGAGGCGGTGGCGGTGCTGCGCGACCGCCACGGCATCGCGGACGCCTCGCCCTTCATGTTCGCCTCCGGGCTCAGCCCCAACCTGAACGTCTACGGCGAGCCGCAGGCCTTCCTCACGGACGAGCAGCGGCAGGCCTTCGAGCCCGTGGCGTTCTACGGCTGCCTGCCGGCGTCTCCTCACTCAGAGCCGGAGCGACCCGGGCGCGGCGCGGCGCGGTTCGACGGCGACGCGAGCGGGTTGCAGCTCTTCGTCTCCTTCGGCACGGTGGCGTGGCGCTACTGGCCCGGCGAGGCGCTGGCGGCGGCGGCGGCGATCTCGCGGTCGGCCGCCGAGCTGCCGGACCTGCGCGCCCTGATCAGCCTCGGCGGGGCCGAGCTGCCGGCGGCCGAGGTCCGCGCCCTGGAGAGGCCGAACGTCGCCGTCGCCGCCTTCGTCGACCAGTGGAGCGTCCTCGCCGAGGCCGATGCGTTCGTCACCCACAACGGGCTTCGATCGACCCACGAGGCGATCTACAACCGCGTACCGATGATCTCCTACCCCTTCTTCTGGGACCAGCCGGCACTGGCCGAGCGCTGCCGCCAGCTCGGCCTGGCGGTGCCGCTCACGGACGGGCCGCGCGATCCGATAGGGGATTCGGACCTGCCCCGTGCCCTCGACGCGCTCGCCCGTGGCGCCGGGGCGATGCGGGAGCGGCTCGCCGAGGCGGGCGGATGGGAGCGGGAGCTGATCGCCGGGCGCGCCGCGGTCGTGCGCCGGATCACCGAGCTGATCGCCGACTGAGGCGTGCATCTAAGCTCCACCGATGGCCGAGCCCCAGCTCGCTGAGACGGCGGACCCGGCCGGGCCGGAGGCGCCGGCGCTGGCGCTCGACGTCTACGGACTGCGCGCGCGGATCGGCGGCGACTGGCCCGAAGTGGCGGGGGACCTCGGGCGGGACTTCGCGTGGTTTCGAACGGCCGACGCGGCCCCGCCCGCGGTCCGGGTCGAGGTGCGCCGGGCGGCGCCCGACTTCGACGCGCTCGGCGACCTGCGGGCGTCATTCGTGACACCCCGCAACGTCGTCTACCAGGACGGCGCCACCACTGTCGTGGACTACTTCGGTCGGGCCGTCTCGGTCCTGGACCGCCGTCGCGCCCACATCGTCGTGCGCGGCGAGGACCGGGCGCTGGTTCACGAGGCCGCCTACCACTTCCTGCTCTCGCGGATCGGCGAGCACCTGGAGGCCCGCGGGCTCGTGCGCCTGCACGCGCTCGGGCTCAGCGCCCCCGCCGGCGCCGTCGCGGTGATGCTTCCTTCGGGCGGCGGCAAGAGCACCCTGGCGCTGCGGGCACTCCGCGACCCGGGCGTCAGGCTGCTGTCGGAGGACAGCCCGCTGATCGACCGCCGCGGGGTCGTCCATCCGTTCCCGCTGCGCATCGGGGTGAACGCCACAGACGCCGCCCTGCTGCCCGACGGCCAGGTGCGCCGCCTGGAGCGGATGGAGTTCCATCCAAAGATGGCGCTGGAGGTGGACGCGTTCGCCGACCGCATCGAGCCGCAGCCTCGGCCGCTTCGCGACCTGGTGATCGGCCAGCGCACGCTCGCCCGCAGCGCCCGGCTGGAGCGGCTGCCTCGGCGCTCGGCGCTCGGCACCCTGGTTCGCGAGGCGGTCGTCGGCGTCGGCATCTACCAGGGGATGGAGTTCGTCCTTCAGCACGGCCTCCGCGACGTGGCCGGCAAGCTCGGCGTCGCGGCGACGCGGTCGCTGTGCGCCGGGGCCGCGCTCTCGCGGGCGCGCGTGTGGCGACTCTGGCTGGGGCGCGATCACGAGCGCAACTGGGAGGCCCTGCGCACGCTGCTGGACTCCCGTTCCGCATAGGGCGGCAGCGCGAGCACTGCGGCCCGCAGCGCCGCGACGGCGTCGCCGGGCGGCTCCGCCCCGCCGGCGGAAAAGTCTCGCAGGCCCCCGAGTGCTGTCTCCGCCGCCGACCGCGCCGGCGGGGAGCGCTCCGCCAGCCGCCGCGCGGTCTCGGTCGCCGTCAGCGCCAGCTCGGGCCCGCCGTCGCGCAGGCTCTCGGCGAACAGCCCCGCCCGCGCCGCAGTCAGCAGCATCGCCAGCGCGTCGCCGTTGCCGAATCTCGGCCCGTCTCCCCCGGCGCTTTCCCCGGCCTGCAGCCGCGCGCGATGCTCGGCGACGGCGCGACGGGCCGAGTCGGCCGCCGACCAGCCGCGGACCTCGGGGAAGCTGGCGACGCTGTTGCCGCCCAGCAGCGCGAACGAGACCGGGTCGGTCGAGGGACACTGCACGGCGCGGAGCCGGCTGCGGAAGAGGTCGACCGCGGGCATCGCGATCAGGCCCGATCCCCGCAGCGCCGGATAGGCGCCCTCCCGAAGGGCAACCGCGGCCGCGCCGACGGCGGCGGGGTCGCCGGGGTCGCCGGGCAGCGGCGCCATCGCCTCGTCGGCCGTCAGCGGCCAGACCAGCCCGCGCCAGTCGGCGAGCGGCAGCAGGCGGCCGTCGCGACCGCCGTCCGCAAAGGCCGGCGGCCGTGCTGCGGCGGGCATGATCAGCTCCGGCGGATCGCCGCCGCGCAGACTCACCTCGGTCGCGCCGCGGTCGCCGACCTCGGCGCGGATCAGCTCGGCCGTGCGCGCCGTGATCCGAACGAGCGCCGCCATCACCTCGTCGAGCGGAGGATCGGGGAGGTCCGTGAGGGCGGCATGAAGCTCGAGCGCCCGGCGCATCGCCAGCTCCTCCTCGGGCAGCCGGCGCAGGCCGGCGCGCAGCACCTCGGCGCGGCCGCTGATGCGCACTCCGTGGGCGAGCCAGAGCCAGACCCGGACGGGCTCGGCGACGAGCTTCACGCAGAGCGCGGCGGTGCGCGGCCGGGAGGGATCGACGCAGGCGCCGAAGGCATAGCGCCACCAGAAGCAGAGCTCGAGCCAGGCGGCGATGCGGCACGCCTGGCGGTCGCGGGCACGCCCGGGCGGGCGCCGGTCGGGCCCGGCGAGCGGCCGCCAGCCGCAGACCTCGTCCGCGTACAGGCCCGGTCGCTGGACCATCCGCACCCACTCGTCCGCGTCACCGCGCCGGAAGTCGTCGGGGTGGCGGACGGCCGGCGCGCGCGGCTCGTCGAGCCCGTAGGTGAGCGCCGAGCTGCCGCTGAGCCGATCCAGCTCGGGCTGCTCGCAGACGACCGGCCCGTCCACCAGCAGCCCGAGAGAGGGCAGAGCGCCGGCGAGCCGCCGCCAGCGCCGCCGCGCCCGCCGCCCGGCGATGCCGGCGCCTGCCGGATCGGGCGCCAGCACGACGGCCGTATCGACGTCCGAGAGGCCCGGCACGAGATCGCCATCCGCCAGGCCGCCGCGAGCGTATGCGGCGGCGCCCCGCTCCCCCCAGCCGACGTAGGCGGTGACCGCGCGCGCGACGAGCGCGTAGGCGGCCGGCCACAGGCGGCGCAGCGGCGTGCGCGCCGTGCGCAGGATCAGGCGGTGGGCGGCGCGGGCGATCCGGGACCGTGACGTCGTCGGGGCTACGGTCGGCTCGCGGCCACCGCGGGGCATCACCAGGAGTCGACGAAGCGGCGGGCGCCGTCACGCGGCGGCGGGGGCGCCGCTGCGAGCGTCGAAGCGATCAGCCGGCGCGTTTCGGCGGGGTCGACCACGTCGTCGAGCTCGAACAGGGTGGCGGCGTTGAGCGCCCTGGCGTTCTCGTGCGCGGCCTCGGTGAGCTCGTGCACGCGCGCCTCGCGCTCGGCCTCGTCGGCGATCTGCTCCAGCTCGCGCCGCAAACCGAGCCGCACGGCCCCCTCCAGGCCCATCGGCCCCAGCTCGGCGGTCGGCCAGCCGACGGTGAGAAGCGGCTCGTGCAGGCTTCCCGCGGCCATCGCCTGAGCACCCAGCCCGTACGCCTTGCGCAGGATCACCGCCACGTGCGGCACGCGCAGTGCCGCGCCCGCGAGGAACAGGCGCGAGCAGTGGCGCACCAGAGCGGTCGCCTCGGCGTCCGGGCCGACCATCATCCCCGGGGTGTCGATCAGCGAGACCAGCGGCAGCGCGAATGCGTCGCACAGCTGCATGAAGCGAGCCGCCTTGTCGGCGCCGTCGCTGGTGATCGCACCGGCCAGGTGCATCGGGTTGTTGGCGACGATCCCGACGGGACGCCCCTCGATCCTGGCCAGCGCGGTCACCATGCCCGGCGCGAACCGCTCGCGCAGGAAGGTCGTCGAGCCGCAGTCGGCGAGCGTCTCGATCACGGGTCCGACGTCGTAGGCGCGGCGCCGGCGCTCCGGGACCGCGTCGCGCAGTCCGGCCTGGTCGGGCTGATCGGCGGCGGCTGTCGCTCCCTGGAAGTAGGCGAGCAGGCGCCTGGTCGCCGCCACCGCCTCGGCCTCGCCGGGCGCCTCGACGTCGATCACGCCGTTGGCGCTCTGCATCGCCGCCGGCCCGATCTCGTCGGCGTCGACGCGGCCGAGGCCGCCTCCCTCGATCATCGCCGGCCCGCCCATCCCGAGGGAGACGTCGCCGGTGGCGACGATCAGGTCGGCACAGCCCGCGATCACGGCGTTGCCGGCGAAGCAGCGCCCCGACACGACGGCGATCCGCGGCACCAGCCCCGACAGGCGCGCCCACAGCGCGAAGGCACGCGTCTCCAGCGCCGAGACGACGGCGTAGTCGGTGTCCCCGGGCCGGCCGCCGCCTCCCTCGGCGAAGAACACGGTCGGCAGCCGCATGCGCTCGATCAGCTCGAAGAGGCGGTCCTTCTTGCGGTGGCCGATCGCTCCCTGGGTGCCGGCGAGCACGCTGTAGTCGTAGGAGAGCACCGCGCAGGCGCTCGCCTCGCCGAACAGGTCGCTGTTTATCCGCGCGGTCCCGGCGACCAGGCCGTCCGCCGGGGTGCGTGCCAACAGGTCGGCGAGCTGCCGGCGGGCCCGCTGGGCGGCGATCGCCAGCCCGCCGTACTCGACGAAGCTGCCGGCGTCGACGAGGTCCTCGATGTTCTCGCGCGCCGTCCGCCTGCCGGCGGCGTGGCGGTGATCGACCGCCTCCGGCCGCGCCTCGTCCTGAGTCAGGGCGCGGCGCTCGAGCGCCTCGGCGAGGTCGTCTCGGAGCCCCTCGCGGCCGCGCGGCGGGTCGCCGCCCGCCGATCCCGTGGCTGGCATCGCCGCAGCGTCGCATACCGGGCGCGAACCCCGCACCGAGGACCGCTATCCGGCCGCTCGCACCCGCCGCAGCGTCCAGGACTGGTCCGGGAAGTCGAGCGCGCCCGCCGTCGCCTCGATCTTGGCGGCGGTGAAGCGGCCGCCGGTCAGGTGGCGCGCCACGAACGCGCGGGCACCCGGGTCGCGACTTCGCAGCACCGATCGCGGCGCCTCGATCGTGCCCTGGACGAGGCGCGGGTTCGAGTCCAGGCCGCGCGCCCGCGCCGTCTGCCGGATCGCGTCCACGCTGTGCAGGCGCAGCGGCAGCGCCGTGCCGTCAGCCAGCACCACGCGGAGCCTTGCCGGCGAGCAGTAGACGTTGAAGTCGGGGATCGCGACGCGCATCCCGTCACCGCGCGCGCCCGTTGCGAAGCGCATGTCCTCCGCCCGGCCGAGACCGCGCCCCGAGGTGTTGGACCGAGGGTTCGCCAGCGGCCGGCCGCGCAGCGGCTGGCCCGTCGGCGTGAACTTCCACGCCGCGCTGCCGGCGTCGACGATGTCCTTCTGCCAGAAGCCGCGCCGGCCACCGCGCGTCCCCTCCACCCGCAGCGTGCGGTGGACGCTGCCGGCGCCGACCTTCTCGATCGAGATCGCACTGGTGATCGCGCCCGGGACCTTCGGCTGGAGCAACCACGGCGGCGAGGGGAGCTGGATCGTGGAGTCGTTCTGCTTGTCGCGCTGGTCGGTGTATGAGTAGTCGAAGAAGGCCGAGTCGGCGCCGGAGATGTCGAAGTCGTAGAGGCGGGTGAACATGTCGCCGAACCGGTTGACCACGAACACGGTCGAGCCGCTCGCCGCCATCGCCACTGAGCGGAAGCGGCCTCGCCTCGGCCCGCACATCTCGTAGCTGCGGTCGGCGGGCAGCCAGGGGTCCATGTAGGTGAGCCGCTGGCCACCGTGGCTGAGCAGCCAGACGTGCGAGACCTTGCCCTCGCCGAAGGCGTGCGAGTTTCCGGCGCTGTCGGTGAAGGTGCCGTCCTCGCGCGGCGAGGAGACCGACCACGACCACGCCTGCCCGCGCGGGATCGTCCGTCCGGGCCCGGTCCAGAAGGACGGGCCCCAGCGCACGGTCCAGTTGAAGGCCACGGGATCGCTGAGCGCGCCGTCCATCGTGAACACGTGGCGGCCGCGGGCGAGCGCCACCAGCTCGTCGTCGTCCGCCGAGATCCCCTCGACGCGTCCCTCGAAGCAAGGCGGGGTCGGCAGCGCCGCCCACGGCTGCGCGATCCCGGTGACCGCGGCGTTCGACTTGAAGTAGATCCGGCCACCGGCGAGGGCGAACCAGTAGCGGCGGTTGTAGGTCCGCCGGGTGGTGCGCAGGTAGACCCTCCGCGGCAGCGACGCCGGCGCGCTCGTGGGGTCGCCCGCGGCGAGGCCGTTGCCGCGGTCCGGCGCCTGGCTGGCGACGCCCGGCTCGGGCGATCCCGCCGTGCCGCCGCTGAGCTCGGGGCAGACGCGCGGCCGGCTCTGCGACTGCAGCCCGCCGGTGAGGCCGTCGTAGAAGAGCGTGAACGGGTCTGGCTGGGCCGCGTTCGCAGCCCCCGGCCATGCCGCGGCTCCCGCCAAAAGCGCGATCAGGACGCCCCCCGTCCGCATCAGGGAGAGGATCCCAGAGTGGGATCGCCGCTGCGACGGTCGGCTGGCGCGATCCTGCTAGGCGGCGAACCGCTGCGCGCTGCGCGCAAGCCGCTTGGCCGCCTCGGCCTCGCGGTCCTTCGGCGGCGCCGCCGTGACCAGGGCGGCGAGCAGCGTCGCCGTGGCCTCGGCCACCGCGTCAACGCCGCGCTCGAAGGCCTCGGCGTTGGCCTGCGACGGCTTGGTGAAGCCGCTGACCTTGCGCACGTACTGAAGCGCCGCGTTGCGCACTTCCTCGTCGGTCGCGGGCGGTTCGAAGTTGTAGAGCGTTCGGATGTTTCGGCACATGCGAGGCAAGATAGCCTGCCGGCGCCGCGGGCCGACCGCTACGGTGCCCCGATGGCTCGGCCCCTGCTCGTCGTCGACGCGCCCTCGATGCTTTTCCGCGCCTTCTACGCGCTGCCAAGCTCCATCAAGGGGCCCGACGGAAGGCCGGTCAACGCTCTGCTCGGCGCCGCGAACATGATCCTGCGCGAGGTGGAGCGCCGCAGCCCGCGCGCCGTCGTGCTGTGCTTCGGCCCCGACGCTGCGGAGTACCGCACGGAGCTCTATCCCGCCTACCACGCCGACCGCGAGGAGGCGTTCCCCGACGAGATCGGCCCTCAGTTCGAGGACAGCGGCGACTTCTTCGGAGCGTTCGGCTGGACGATCGCGGTCGCCGACGACCTCGAGGCGGACGATTTGCTCGGATCCTACGCCCGCCTGGAGGCCGAGGCGGGCGGCAGCGCTCTGCTTCTCACCGGCGACCGCGACATGTTCCAGTGCGTTGGCAAGCGCGTTACGGTCCTCTACCCCGCCCGGGGGGAGCGCGGCGTCGAGGACGTCACCCCCAAGGGCGTTCGCGAGCGCTACGGCATCGGCCCGGAGCTGGTCCCCGACTTCATCGCCCTACGCGGCGACCCCTCCGACGGGATTCCCGGCGCCAAGGGGATCGGCGAGAAGACCGCCGCCGAGCTGCTGCGCCGCCACGGCTCCCTGGAGGCGGTGCTGGAGGCTGCGATTCGCGAGCCCAGCGAGGCCCGGCGCAAGGCGCTCGTCGGCCAGCGCGACGAGCTGCTCGCGTTCAAGCGGATCGCCACACTGCAGGACGCGGAGGTGAGGCGCCCCCGCGACCGCAGGACAAACTGGAAGGGCGCCGCGGCGGCGGCCCGGGCGCGGGGAATGAACCGGCTGGCCAAGCGCCTGGAGCGAGCGGCCGGCTCGGGCTCTCGAGGCTAGCCCGAGATCGTCGGGGTGGTTCTGAGGGTGGCGTCGATCGGCGCCCCGACCAGACCCGAGCCGCCGCACGCCTGGGCAATCGCGGCCGGATCGGCGCTGGGGCTGACGTTGGCCTCGGCGACAGCCGACCCGCCGCCGCGGCCCTGGAGCCTAATCAAGGGGGCGGGGCCGACTCGCACCTCGTCGTAGGTGAAACGAAGCCGGTGGCGGCGGAAGGCCAGGTAGCCACGCCCCGTGCCCTGCCCCGCGCCGCAGGATTCGGACCCCGAGCTGGATCCGACGAACCTGACGATCTGGCCGTCCACCGACCGGGGGCGCCCGCGCCGGTTCGTCAGCGTGCCTGAGCACGATCCTCGCATCACGGCGCTGACGGTTCCGTGCTGCGGAGAGTTTGTCAGCGGGGGATCGAAGCGGACCCGCCCCGACAGCCGGCAGCTGCCGTCGAACGTCCGCGTCCCGGCGCGCGTCTGCTCGCCACCAGCTCCTAGCGAGGCGGCCGAGAAGACGGCCGAGCCGAACGCCAGCGCCAACGCAAGGGCCACCGGAGCCCATCTGCGCAGACCGCGTCCCCTGGCCATGCGCGGAGTTATGCCCGCGAATGCCGCGGCTCAAACGAATCCGCCGGCGGCGGCCTCGCGTCTGGAGTCAACCGCCGGGCGCGAGCGACCAGTGGAAGTGCTCGATGGTCCTGTCCTGGTAGTTGTAGTCCCACGTGCCCTCCAGCGACGACGCGTTCTGCGGGTAGGTCTGGGTTCCGAAAAGCACGGCGGGCGGCGACTCCTGCTCGGTGTGGCTGGCGTATTTGCAGCTGTAGGGCACGTCCATGTAACCGGTCAACACGGAGCCGCCGTAGCGGTACAGGCCGCTGCTGTATTCCTTGTAGATCTGCAGCTCGTCGCCGTTCGTGTGCACGGGCAGGGTGTCGGTCGCATGCCAGGTGCAGGGGTTGCCCCCGGCGGTTCCGCTTCCGTCCACGGTCGCCGTGACCGTGCTGCCCGGGGTGACGTCGTAGGAGGCGCCGTCCGAGCTCATCGCCGACCGGGTGAACGTGACGTGGTAGGTGAAGTCCCAGTGCTCGCTCCAGTCCGTATAGCTCGGATCGGTCAGGTCCGCGGTCCCGTCGACCGTGCCGCTCCACGTCTGCGGAAAGGTCTCCCGCCCGCAGTCGGCCGTCCGGTACTTGAGGTCGGGGGCGACACCCTGCTTCTCGCCGCTCAGCGAGTGGTTGGTCAACACGAGCACGATCTTGGAGATGTCGTCTCCCGCATCGTCCCGGCAGTACTCGAGCTTCTTGCTCCCAAGCCGGCGATGCTCGTACCCGCCCTGGCCCTCGACCTTGACCAGGACGTCGGCGTCCACCGTCTTCGGCAGCTTCGTGAGGTCGATCTTCACCGACCGCGAGTCCTGTGTGTCCGGCATCGAGAATCTCCTGTAGGTCGAGCCGAGGCTGCCCGGCAGGACGACGGGAACGGTCGCGACCTTCGTTCCCGTGGGGCCCAGTTTCGTCGGGGTGACCAGAAGCGACGATGGGGCCCGGTTCGGGAACGACGCCGGCAGGGGGTCGGTGGACGCGGTCTCGAACCGGGTGGCGGGCTGGCTCGAACCTCTCTCGTGCCACGACAAAACGCTCGGATCGTTACCGGCCTCACGCAGGGCGAAGTCCCGGAGGTGGCGAAACGAGAACGCCGCGTCGAAGGTTGCGTTGGCGCCCGCCGCCGAGCTCACGCCGCGCATCGCCTTCCACGCCGCCGCCACGCTCGCCCCCTCCTGGGTCATGAACTGCGGCCAGAGGAATGCGTAGTAGGCCGGGTAGCACTCCATGCATCCGGGATCGAGGCCCTGATAGCCCCAGATCCCCTGGAAACCGTCGAACATCATGGAGTCGTACGCCGCCGCGGCGGGATTCCCGGTGTCGTAGTGAAGCTGCGCCCAGGTCGCGCTCGCCTCCCGGAACCAGGTCTCGGTGTCGCAGTTGTAGCGATCCTGGGCCAGGTGGTAGAGCTCGTGCGTGAGCGCCTGCTTCAGGTCGTTGTCGGCCGGGAGGTTCTTCCGGTTGAGCACGATGAACGCAGAACACTTGTTCGTACTGCCGTACGCGAGCGGCTGCGCGTATGCGTTCGGCGGGTTCGCCCAATCGGTCAGCCTCTGCCCGCTCCGCGGCTGGTAGTCGCTCGGGTTCAGCAGGTAGACGTCGATCAGCGCGTCGGGGTTGCCGAGCGAGCAGCTGCTCGCGTTGTTTCCATCCGAAAGCGGATTGCCCATGTCCGGCGTGATCGCCCCCAGGTCGGTATTGGCCAGGGTCAGGACCCTGGTGACATCGGCCGCCGGGTCCTGGGCGTCTGCGTTGGACCACCCCCTGAACTTGCCGCTCGTGTCCGTGTACCACACCCCGGACGGGCACCCGACGTCGGCCGATGCGTCGGCGAACGGGCTCGTCCTCCGCGGAATCGGCGGCCGGAAGACGCTCGAGGGATCGGCGGGGCGGCGCAGGAACGGCCGCAGGGCCCTGGCCTCCGTGTCGGGCAGGCTGCCGGTGCGGATCGCCTTGGAGGCGTCGAAGTAGGCCTTGTCGACCGAGGCGTCGTCGTTTCGCGCGCCGGTGCCGCGCAATTCTCTGGGCAGGCTCGCGTCGCCCCAGATCGAGTACATCCGATCGAGCAGCGATTTCCCGTAGTCGATCCTGTGCAGCTTCAGCGCGGTGGCGATCAGGTTCTCGGCTGGGACGCGGTTGGCGATCCGGAATGGGGCGCGCAACACCACCCGGCCGGTGGAGGTGTGAACGACGGCCTTGGCACGACGGCGGCCGTCCTTGAGCTTCCCCGTCCCCAGCGCCACGGGAGGAAGTCCGTTGCGCCCCACACTGGCGGTTCCTACCGCGTTGCCGTCGACCGAGTAGGTGGCACTTCGAACGTGTTTCACCCCGGCCACCGAGACGAACACCCTGCCGGCGATTGTCCGGCCCGCGAGCTTCAGGGCGCGTCGGGAGGAGTGGGTCCCGTTCACGGTGATCCGTGCGCGGGCGACGGCGTGGGCGGGCGCGATTCCGCCGCACAGGCCCACTCCGATCAGCACGGCGAGGCCCACCCACAGCCGGGTGCCGGAATGGTTCATGGCAGCGCGGCGACTGCCCCGAGCAGGGCCGCGACCGCAAGCACGGCAGCGTGGCGTGAGACTGACGCGAAGGTCCCGTTCATGTCCATTCGTCCGAAACGCGCTACGTCGACGCTTCCGATCCCGCCCGAGCCCGAACCAACACCCTCCTGCCGGATTCGCGCTTGACGGGCGACGCGGGATTATGCGTGCCGGCACCGCGGGCGTAAATAGGCCGATCGGCCTATTTCCAGTCCCTCCCCACGCACTACGATCGGCGCATCATGACCGGACGCTCGCAGGCGCTCAACGTCACCGGCAGAGTCCTGATCGTCTGGACCGCCTTCTGGCTGCTGCTCGCGACCCTTCTGGTCAGCGTCAGCTCGGTCGTCAATCCGGGCGACTTCCTCAGCGACGAGGCGGGGGCCGGGGCCAAGGCGATCGGCTACGCCCTCTCGGCGACGATCGTCGCCGCCCTGATCGCCGCCGTGTGGGACGGACTGATCCGCACGCCGGGCGGCCGCCTGACGGCGATCCTCTGCGCGGCCGTCTTCGCGCTCGCCCTGCTCACCACCGCCGTCGACCCCGGCTCGGACGACTCGGTCCTCGGGATCGCCGCGGTCGGGCTGTTCACGCTCGGGGCCGGGGTGCTCGGCGGGCTGCTGCGCGCCCGGGCAACGCCAGCGACCGGCATCGCCTCGCAGGCGGGCGAGCGGGCCCCGTCAGGCTAGGGCCGGTCCAGCGACCGGCCGGCGGGCTCAGCTCCAGCCCTGCGCCCACGCCTCCCGGTCGACATTGTTCTCGAACCGCGTGATCTTGCCGTCGCGAACCTCATAGGCGTGCTCGGCCTTCGCGTCCAGCTCGGCGCCGCTCTTGTTCTTTCCCCTGAAGCGCACGGTGGCGAGGATCGAATCACCCTCGTCGCGGACGTCCTCGACGGTGCACGAGAACTCGTCGAAGTTCTGCGGCACGGTGGCGAAGACATCGTCGGCGACGCTGTCGGGCCCGTTGAAGGTGCCTGAAGGAGCGTTGCCGCCGCCGGGTTCGACCCACTCGATCTCCTCGGCGTAGCGGGCGATAACGCCGTCGATGTTGCCGCTGTTGAAATCGTCGTAGCCACTGCGGACCAGCTCCACGTTCTCCTCGGACATATCCGACCTCCTTCGGCTCGCCGTCGATCGAGACCCTATCCGCCAGCGGTCCCCGCGCAAGGGCCCGGCCGCCAAGGCAAGCCGGGCCGGGGGCGGGCTCCCTCTTGCTAGCCCTTGACGATGTTGTGGATCTCGATGAAGGTCGGCTCGCCCGGATCGATCCCGACCTCGTCGAGAACCGGCATCATCCGCTCGCCGAAGGCGTCGAACTGCCCCAGCCGGACGAGCTGTCGGTGCCCGTCCCGCCGTCGGAGGAGTTCGTGCCCGATCTCCGAGAGTTGATCGCGGACCGAGCCTTCAGCGGATCGACGCCAGGTCCATCAGGGCCGACGCCGTGACAAGGTAGTCGTCACGGAGCGTACGGGCCTGCTGCTCGATTGCATCGGCAAAGGCGCAGAGCTCGCGCTTGAGCTCCGCGCGCTCCTCGCGCTGAGGGCGCTGAGGGAACTCCGCCGTTGCCGATGCTTCGCCGATGCGATCGGCGAGGTCCCGCGAGTTGATCGAGAGGCGAGTCGACGTCCTTACGTGCTCCTGGGAGGACTCGCCCCACGCTCGCGCAACCATCACCCAGCGCTCGAGGTCGCGAGCCTCTTCCTCCGTCAGCACCGGAGCCGCTCGTGCAGCAGATCGCTGGTCGTCATCTGATCTCCTTCGCCCCTCTCATCGAACGCGCGAGAAGGCGGAGAGGGTGAGGACCAAGCCCGCGGCGCTGTCTTCCACACTACTCTCAATGGCTTCCAGCCAGGGCCCCGCGACCGCGCTACCCTGAATTCGCGATGGACAGCGGATGCGCTCCACGAGCGACCAGATGAGCGCCGACGAACCACTATCGGGCGGGGAGCTGCTGGCGGCGATCTCCAGAAAGATCGTCGCGCTCCTCCGCGACCACTACGGCCGCGGCCCGATGAAGGCTAAGACCTACGTGCTCGACGATCTCGTCGTCTGCGTGCTTCGCGACGGCATGATCCCGATCGAACAGACGATGATGGACCGGGGCGAGCAGGACCGTGTCGTGCGGATGCGGCACGAGTTCCAGACGATGATGAGCGTGCAGTTCAAGCAGGTGATCGAGGACCTCACCGGCCGCAATGTGGTGGCCTTCCTGAGCCAGGCTCACATGGATCCGGACGTCACGCTCGAAGTATTCGTGATGGACGGTCCGCTCGAGGGCTTCGGCGCGGTGGAGATCATTGAGCCGGGTCCGGGGCGCGAAGCCGCCGACCAGGCGCGCGACTGAAAACGCCGTATTTGCAGAAACGCGCATTGTGCTCATCCCCGCACTGTGCGATGGTCACGTGCGAAAGCAGCTTCGACCAACGACGGGGAGACAAGATGACTGCCCTCGCGATACAGGTCGAGCGGATGCTTTCGGATCATCGTCCCTTCGATGAGATCGAGGATCGCATCGAAGCGATGGGGGTTTCGGATGACGAGAAGGCGGCCCTGTGGCTACTCGCGTGGAGCGGGCAGGCCGAGTGGGTTCGACGCCAGACCGTCCTGGACGTTCTGACCGCGCACGAGCAGTGGCCGCCGCAGTGGGGCTGACTGCCCGGCGTGCAAGAATGCATAAGCGGGTTCAGGGGTTGCCTTGCGGCGGCTGCTGGGCCTGCCGAAAGTCCCGAGACGGGTAAGCGGTCACATCGCGGTGGCCAGGCGCCTTGGCTTTGGATCCCGGAGGAATAACCGCGTCCGGAGGATGACCATTGCCATGGCTAGACCCGTCGAACAGCCTTCACAGAACGGCGACGCCAGACGCAGCTCGCCCGAGCGGCAGGCGCTGGACGTCGTCCTTCGCTGCTTCTTGGACGCGGTCGGTGCCGAGACCGGAATGGTGTTGAGCAGGACGGAGGACGGCACGACGAGCTTGCTCTGCGCCGCCGGTCAAGCCGAACGGAGGGCGGTGACGCCGTGGATCTCCGGAACGTTCCTGGACGGGGCGTTCGCGGCCAAATCGGCACTCGTCGAGCATGCGCCCGAACCGCCAGGAGCCGAGGGCCGGGAGCCCGCGGCCAGGGCTGTCACGGCGCCGATCCTCACCGCCGGCGAGACGCTGGGTGTGATCTACGCCGGGTTCGCGACCGCCTCCTCCCTCGGGGAGAGAGAGCTTCGCTGGGCCGCGGACTCCTATGGCCGACTCGCGGCGCTCTGCATGGCGGGGAACCCGGGGCTCACCGCCGCGGTCGGTTCCTCGAGCTTCGACGCTCTGACGGGATGCCTGGACTACGCCGGATTGCTGCGCGTTCTGCGGGCCGAGATCGAACGCTCGCAGCGACACCACCACGCGCTTTCCTGCTGCTTTCTCGACCTCGACGGGTTCAAGCGAGTCAACGACGACCACGGGCACCTGGAGGGGAACCGCGCTCTCGCCGCCGCAGCCGCCGGTTTGCGTGCCGGCGCCCGCGGCCACGACACCGTGGCCCGCTTCGGAGGCGACGAGTTCGTGATCATGCTGCCGGAGACCGACGGTCGCGCCGCCCGCGGGATAGCCCAGCGCCATCGCGCCGCGATCCGCTCCTCGACGGCGGATCTGAGCAGCGTCCCGATCGAGGCCTCCATCGGCATCGCCCAGTGGGACGCTCAGATGTCGGCGAGTGACCTGCTCGACGCGGCGGACGACGCGCTCAGGGCTGCGAAGCGCAACGGCGGAGCGCGGGTGGCGGTGGGCGCAATCCAGGCGGGCGTCCGTACCGACGGGATCCTCGGCCTCGCCAAGGAGCTCGTCCGCGGCCGAAACGGCGCCCACCCCGGCCCCGGCTGACGACCCGCTTCCCTTACCGAGCCGGCCGCGGAAACGCCCGGTTCAGCGCCGCTTCGCCAACCTGATCCGCGTGCTCTCGCCGGTGGCGCTGATCTCGACCTCGTCGACCACCGCGGCGATGAAGTCGAGACCCCGGCCGCGCTCGGCGAGCGGCCCGGCCTCGGGGGCCCGGGCGTGGAACCGGCCCCAGTCCCAGACGTAGATCGCCAGGGCGTCGTCTTCCTCCACCACCTTGATCCGCAGCGTCCCGTCCACCGACGGCGCGCCGTGCTGGAGGGCGTTGGTGAAGGCCTCGTTGGCGGCGAACGTGAGGTCCCGTCGCGCCGCGTCGTCGAAGCCGAACTCGGCAGCCGCCTCCGCGACGAAGTCGCGGGCGCGCTTCAGCTCCGCGGGATCGGCCGGCAGCTCAAGCTCACGCTCGATCCGCGTGCCCACCGGCACGGCGTCACGCCTTGTCGCGAGCGCCCGACAGGGCCTGCTCGCGGCTGTCGTGGATGTCGAAAGCTTCGGCCAGCCCCGCCATCTCGAAGACCGAGAGGATGTGCTGGTTGGTGCAGGCCACGTGCATGCTGCCCCCGCGCTCGTCGAGGCGCTTGCGCGCTCCGACCATCACCCCGATCGTCGTGGAGTCGATGAAGGTGGCGTCCGACAGGTCCACCACCAGCTGCCGGGCGCCCTCGTCTATCGCCCGCTGCAGTGACTGCTTGACCTCTGGCGCGGCCTGGAGGTCGAGCTCGCCGCCCACCGTGACCACGCCGATCTCGCCGTCCAGGGGGTGGTCTGTGACCTCGAAGCTCATCCCGCCCAGCGCACCTGCTTGCCCGTCGCCCCGCCAACCACGAACAACCCCTCCTCCTCCTCCTCGACCAGCTCGACCAGCGCGCGCACGGCCACCGGGTCGAATTGCGAGCCGGCCCCGGCGTCCAGCCTGGCGATCGCCTCCTGCCGTGTCAGGGCGCGCCGGTAAGGGCGGTCGGAAGTCATCGCCTCGTAAGCGTCGCACACCGAGAGGACGCGGCTCGCGCGCGGGATCCGCTCGCGACGCAGCCGCTGCGGGTAGCCGCACCCGTCCCAGCGCTCGTGGTGGTAGCGGACGACGGTCCCGACCGGCTCGAGGCCGGGCACGTTCGGCAGCATCCGCGCTCCCCACTCCGGATGGCACCGCATCACGTCCCATTCCTCGGGGGTCAACGCTGACGGCTTGTTGAGAATCGACTCGGGGACCCCGACCTTGCCGATGTCGTGGAGCAGCGCCGACAGCTCCAGCTCGAACAGCTCCGCGGGGCCCATGCCGAGCCTCGTCCCCACCCGCCGGGCAAGCTCGAAGACCGCCTTCGCATGGTCGGCGGAGTAGCCGTCGCGCAGATCCACCATCGCGGTCAGCGCCGCCATCTTCGAACGCACCGCCGGGTGCAGCTCGTGGCGCCTCTCGGCGTGGGAGAGGGCGATTCCCAGCAGACCCGCCAGCTCGCACATCAACTCGATTTCGCCGTCGTCGAAACCACGGCCCCTCCGCTCGACGTCGGCCAGCAGGGCGCCACGGGTTCCGCCCCTCCACTCGATCGGCGCGCCGGCGTGGGCCTCGACGACATCCTCGGTCCGGCCGCCCCTGCCCGATCGCTGCTCGCGGAAAGCCGGCCGCCCGGCTCGCAGCACCCGCTCGGCGAGACCGGCGATCACCAGGCGGCTTCCGACGATGTCCTCTCCGCCGGGACCGCTGACCGCGGCGGCGATCGCCCGGTGCTCGTCACCGGGGTCGCGGACCAGCACCGAGGTGCGATCAACGTCCAGAAGCCCGCGCGCCTGTCTGTTGAGGCGATCGAGGACGAGACTGGCGTAGCCGCCGTCCACGACCGCGCGCGCGAGGCTTGCCGCAACCGACGTAGGCATCGCTCCCATATTGGGGCCCTGCGCCGACTTTGCACGAGCGAACGCCGCGGACTCCGCCATCGTGCCCGCGGCGCCTGGACGCATGTATCAGTTTGCGGCCCCGAAGCCCAGGTTTCAGGTTCCGCGGCCGATCCAACCGGTGTGGGGCGGTCTGCCCACCCTTCTCCCGTCAGCATCTTGGCGGCCTTGATCGCCGCCCTGGCGATCGCTGCGCCCGGCGTCGATGCCAAGCCGAACGGCTCGGGCCACGGCGATCACCATGGCGGGGGCGGCCGTGACCACGGCGGGAGCGGAGGGCAGGGGCTCGTGGGCGGGGGACGGAAGGCCGGGGGCGGCGGCAATGGGCACGCGGGCGCGGGCGGCGGACACGAACCCGCGGCCGCCGGCGGCGGCCGCGGCAACTCCTCGGGGCACGGAAACGGAAACCACGGCGCGAACGGCCACGGCAAGAAGCCCTCGAAGTCGGGCGGCTCCGATCAGCCGGCGCCGGGAACAGGCGGCTCGGGAGGCTCGGAAGGGAACCCGCCCGGCCCCGCGCAGACACCGCCGGAAACGACCCCCCAGCCGAACGCCGGCACGCCGAACGCGCCGGGCGCCCGCGGGCCTTCAGCCGCGGGCCGGCCGCCCCGCACTCGCGCAGGAGGAGGACTCGGACACACGATCTTTGGCACCGTGAGCGCGCCGGCGGCGTCGGGGGGCGGCGCGGCTACGCCCGCCGGCGGCACCAGGTCGCCGGGCAGCGGCACACACTCGCGGCAACCGCACCGAAGCCCCAGCTCGCCGCTGCCGCGGGTGGTCCGCGACGTGGTCGAGGTGATCCCGGCACCGCTGAAGGCTGCCCTGGCGGCGCTCGGCGGATTGGCGCTGGCGCTCGCGTCGCTTGCGGCCGTGAGCGCGGGCCGCGCGCGCCGTCTGCGGCGAAACCGCGAGCAGCTGCTCGCGGACGTGGGCCTGCTGCAGAGCGCGCTGCTGCCCGAGGCCCCGCCGAAGTTCGGTGCGCTGGCCGCCTCGGTGGCGTACCGGCCCGCCGACGGCCCGGCCGCCGGCGGCGACTTCTACGAGGTGGCCGAGCTGCGCCCCGGGGTTGCGGGCATCATCGTCGGCGACGTCGCGGGCCATGGCCGCACCGCGCTCGCCCGCACCGCGCTGCTGCGCCATTCGCTGCTGGCCTACCTCCAGGCGGGGCTGGCTCCCCGCGCCGCGCTGCGGCTGCTCAACGACGTGCTGCCGAAGGGCGATGACGAAACGTTCGCCACGGTCGCCGCGGCCGTCCACGACACCGCGCAGGGAACGCTGACCTATGCCTGCGCCGGCCATCCGCCCCCGATCGTGCTCGGCCGGTTCTCCCACCGGCCGGTGATCCGCTGCTCATCCCCGCCGCTCGGGCTCGGCCTCCCCACCGGGCGCCGCGAGACCGAGCTGTTCGTCCCGAAGGGATCGCTGATCTGCTTCTACACCGACGGCCTCGTCGAGGCCCGCAAGGGCGACGGCGTGATCGGTCGCGACCGCCTCACCGGCGTCCTCGCCGAGCTCGGCGATCAAGCCACCGCGCCGAAGGTGCTCGACCGGGTCCGCCGTGAGGCCGACCGCACGAAGGACGACATGGCCGCGTGCGTGCTGCGAGTGCTCGACGCGCCCGCCAGAGCGTTCCGCCGCACCGAAACGCTGGAGCTGCAGCCCGGAGCCAAGATGGCCGACGCGCTGAGCTTCCTGCGGGCGACCGGGATGGAGAACGGCGCTGCGACCGCCGCGGCACGGCAAGCGGCAGCAACCGCGACCGGTGGCAAGGGAGCCGTGCTGCAGGCCCAGACCGAGGGCGGCAGGACCGAGGCGAGCGTCCTCCCGGCGGTTCGCCCCCGCCGGGACGAGGAGCTGACGCAGGCTTCGCGCCCCGCCCGAGGTGCCTAGCTCGCCAGGAGCTTGTAGACCGGGCTCGTGCTGATCTTCGGCGCGATGCGTTCCTCGGCGCCGCTCTCGCGCATCGCCGGAAGCAGGGTCTCGTCGCGGAACTGCTGGAACCGCTCGTCCGACTCCCACACCGAGATCACCCGCCAGCCGTTGTCGACCGGACCGGCGATGTGAAGCTGGCAGCCGTCGGGGAGCTTGCCTTCCGGCATCGCCTTGGGATTGACCCGGTCGTAAAGCTCCTGGTTTCCTCCCTCGATCTCGTTCACTACGACGACGGCCATCCGGATCTCCTCTCGCGCGAAGTTTGAAAACCCCTGTCGACGCGAAAACGTACCGCGCGAGATCCGCGTGAAGCAACCACCCCAGCACGCAGCGAAACGCTCCGGCACACGAAACCATCCGGGAGCGTCCGGATCACCGATTGGCTATTCCGACAGCCCGGCGGCTTGGAGGGCCTTCTCGGGATGCTTCTCTACGTCGTTGCGATGAATGCCGTTGAAGTAATCCGCGAGGGCGAAGGACCCGAGGTCTTGCTCGTCCATGGCGGCGCGAGTCCGGAAGCCACGTGGGGAGCGCTTGCGCCTTTGAGGGCACGCTGGACACTCGCTCGCGTTTACCGCCGCGGCTACCCGCCCAGTCCGCCGCCCCCGGAAGGGGCCCAGGACTTCGAAGTCGACGCGGCGGATGTCGCCTCACTGGTCGATGCGCGCCCACACATCGTCGCGCACTCATACGGGGTCTTGGGGACGCTGATCGCGGCGACGCGCGCGCCGGCGCGGGTGCGCTCGCTGACGCTGATCGAGCCGCCGCTGTTCTACCTCGTTCCCGGTGACCGAGAGGTAGCGCGCCTGGAGCGTATGGGGAACGCAGTGCTGACCCATGGCCTCGAGGCGGACGCGGCTACCCTGCGCGAGTTCCTTCGTCTCGCGGGAGCGCCCGAGGTAGATGACGGGCCGCTTCCGGACGAGGTCGCCCGCGGAGTTCGTCGCGCCCACGGTGGCCGCCTGCCGGGCGAGGCCCGCCCGGCGCTGGAGCTAGTAAGAGACGCCGGCATCCCCTCGCTGGTGGCCTCGGGCGGTCACGCTCCAGGGCTGGAGCGGATCTGCGACGCGCTCTCCACGGTCCTTGATGCCCAACGGCTGGTCGCGCCCGGTGCCGGGCACTTCGTCGCTGCGGCGCCAGGCTTCGTCAACCGGCTCCACGAGTTCCTCGTCTCCGCAGCGTGAGCACCTCGCCACCGCGGATCCTGTGCCCGGTGATCGGCCAGCCCACAACGCAATCCCGTCCTATGAGTCCGGGAGCGTCCCGATCGTCCGATGAGTCCACGTTTCCGGAAGATCCGGACGCAAAGGACGCATCGGTCGGTACCACAGCGGCACCACGCTGCCGGCTAGGGGATCCTGACCTTCGTCTCGCATCCGGACGCCCTGAGCGCCGCTCCCCACCGCAGGCGACAAACCTAGTCCGCACCGCGGGAGATGTCCACCTCGAAGTTGGGGAGGTCCCCCCACCGCGGTGGCGCCAGGCGCCCGGCAATCTCCTCGAAAGGCAGGGCAGCGGCGCGAAGGAGGGCCGTCCACAGATGCCAGGTCGACCTCCGAACCGGACGCCGGCTGCGCCGGGTCCGGATCGCGTCGCGGTACCCGAGGCCGAGCCCGCGAACCACTGGGCCCCTGAGGCGCGCGCATCGCGCCCTCATCAGCAATTTGTAATGGATCTTGAGAAGGCGCCCCGGAAGCGATCCGGCGGGCACGTTCCAGGCCGCCAACAGGATTGGGTTGCGACCGCCGTGGATGATTCGCAGCGCCTCGTCGCGCACGGCCGCGAAGTGGTCGACGCGGTCGCTCCGTCCCGCGCGCACGACATATCCGGCGTCGAGCATGCGCAGGCACAGCTCGGGTTCCTCGAAGTCCTGGCCGAGCTCGGACCTGTAGCCGCCGAGGGCGAGGAAGAGGTCTCGCCGCACCGCATAGGCCGAGCCCCGATATGCATGCCTAACCCACACGCCGTCCCGAGAGGGAGCCCCGCCGCGCTCCACCAGCTCGCGCCGGGTGTCGGGGTCCCAGGACAGGCGGTTTCCCGTCGGAAAGTCCATCCACGGGATCGACACCGCGCCGACGCGGGGATGCGCGAGATCCCGGAGCGCCTGCGCCACGGTGTCCGACGAGGTCATCCTGACGTCGTCGTCGATCGCGATCACTACCGGCGCCAGCGCCAGCTCGCAGCCTCGGTTGCGAGCGGCGGCCACCTGCCGGGTGGTCTCGAGCCGTTCCAGGCGCACGGTGGGAAAGTCCATCCTGACCATCTCCGACGTGCCATCGGTCGATCCGTCGTCCACCACGATCACCTCGACGCTGGCGCGCTGGGCCAAAGCCGACTGCAGGGCATCCCGCAGCGCTGCCTTTCGGTTCCTGGTCGGTACGACGATCGACGCGGCCGGTGTCATTGGGTGCCAGTATCGCCGCCGCCGATCAGGTCCTCGCCATTGAGGTGGTCGCCGGCCACGGGCAGCGAAGTTCTCGCGCGCTCAAGCAACGCGTTATGTGGGTGGGCGGTCACCCATATAATTGTCGAATGCCGCGACTCACTGCGGGGATGAAGGCGGCGAACCGGGACCGGCTGCTGGCCGCGGCGGCCGATGAGTTCGCCAGGCTCGGCCTCGCGGGAGCGAACATCAACCAGATCTCGCTGTCAGCTGGGCTGGCAAAGGGAACGGTCTACAACTACTTCCCCTCCAAGGAGGCCCTCTTCCTGGCCGTCGTCGAACAGGCCTGCGTGCTTGCCGCCGAGGGCGCCGACGACATTCCCCGCGAAACGACCCGCGAGCGATTGCGAGCGGTGCTCGCCTCGGACGTCGCTTGGGCGCGCGAGCACGAGGCCTTCGCGCGCGTCCTCCTCCGCGAGGTCTTCACCTCCGACTCCCGCTTCTACCCGCGGGTGATCGAGGCGGCAGCACCCTTCATCTCCCGGGTGCGCGAGATCATCGCCGACGGGGTCGCTCGCCATGAGATCCGTGCCGAGCCGCCCCCGGAGGAGCTCGCGCTGCTCTTCGTCGGGCTGGCCGACGTCGCCCTGATCCAGCACTGGGGCTCGGGAGGCGCCTGGCCACAGCTCGACCAGCTCCCCGAGCTCGTAGTGGACCTCTTCCTGGGGGGGGCCGCGCTGCCCGCAGGCCGGGAGCGGGTCCGGTGAGCGATCCCCTTGTCTCCCTGGATCGCGTCAGGAAGTCCTACGGCACCGGGATCGCGGAGCAGCAGGTGCTTGCCGGCCTCTCCCTCGCGATCGACGAGGGGGAGTTCGCGGTCGTGCTCGGGCCCTCCGGTTGCGGCAAGACCACGCTGCTCAACCTGATCGGCGGCCTCGACACGGCCGATGCCGGGCGGGTCGAGGCGTGCGGCGTCGAGCTGACGGGGGCTTCCCGCACGAAGCTCACCGCCTACCGCGCCGGCGCGGTGGGGTTCATCTTCCAGTTCTACAACCTGCTGCCAACCTTGACCTCGCTGGAGAACGTCGAGGCCGGGGTGCGGGTCGCAGGGGTGGATCGCGAGGAGGCGCGCGAACGGGCGAAGGACCTGCTCGAGCGGGTCGGGCTATCCGCCCGGAGCGAGCGCTTCCCCTCCCAGCTCTCCGGGGGCGAGCAGCAGCGCGTGGCGATCGCCCGCGCGCTCGCCAAGCGTCCCCGTCTCGTCCTCGCCGATGAGCCCACCGGCAACCTCGACGAGAAGACGGGTGCACGCGTCGTTGCGCTGATGCGGGAGCTGAACGAGGAGACGGGCGTCACCTTCGTCGCGGTGAGCCACAACCCCGCGATGGCTCGCGCCGGCCGGCGGATCGTCCGCCTCTCACACGGCGTCGTCGAGGATGCCAGCGCCGCTCAGGGCGGCTCACGATGATGTTGCTCCGCAAGGGGCTGAGGGACCTGCGTGCGATGGGCGCACGAGCGGCCCTGATGATCGTGGTGATCGGCGCCGGCGCGGGCACGGCGGCCGGGATCTCGCTGGCGCTCAATGACGTGAAGCAGACGCGCAACGACTTCTATGCGCGTTACTCGCTCGCCGACCTGGACGTCCGGCTGCGGCAGCCGATTGCTCCAGCCACCCTGCTCGCGCGAGCCCACGCCGCCCACGCCACCGCTGCCGCAACCCGCCTGGTGCTCTCGGGTCAGGCGCTGCTCGATTCCCACGGAGGGCCGACGGCAGAGCTGCTCGGCATGAAGCCGGATGCACGGCTCAACAGGGTCGCCGTGGTCGATGGCTCCGGCCTTGCCGGAGCAACACCCAGCGATGTTGTGCTCGAGGCCGACTTCGCGCGGCGCTACGGCCTCGGACCGGGAGACCGGCTCCCGCTTCGCGCTGCCGGACATGCGATCGAGGTGCGAGTCCGGGGCCTTGTCCGCAGCCCCGAGTACCTGCTCGCCACCGCCGACCCGGATTATCTGGTGCCGCAGAAGGGATCACTCGCCGTGGTCTTCATGCGGCTCTCAGCGCTGCAGAGGCTGGCAGGTGTCGGCCACCGGGTAAACGACATCTCGGTCGATCTCCCGGGGGGCGGCGGGGGGCCGAATGCGCAGCGGATCACCAGCGGCTTACGCGCCGCGCAGATCACTCCCCGCTCCGAGCAGTTCAGCCTGCGCTTCACCGATGCCGACATCCGGAGCTTCTCGGTCTTCGCGCCGGTGATGGGCATCGTCTTTGCGCTCGTCGGCCTGCTGCTGATCGCGCTCAGCCTGCGCCGCCTGGTGAGCTCGCAGCGGCGCGAGCTCGGGGCGATGCTCGCACTCGGCTACCCGCCGCGCTCTGTGGTCGCCACCGTCCTGGTTCCGGCTTCCGTCCTTGCTGTGGCGGGCGCGGCGCTGGCCGTGCTGGTCACGGTCGGCGTCGGTCGCCTGGTCGCAGCCGAGTACTCGAGCACGGTCGGCTTTCCCTTCACCTCCCACTCGCTCAGCCTCGGCCCAATGGCTCTCGGCGCCGGGCTGGCGATCGCCTCCACGCTGGTCGCCGCGCTGGTGCCCGCCTACCGGCTTGCGCGCCTAGAGCCCGTTGAGGCGATGCGGGGAGAGGCCGTTGGCTCCTTCGCCCTCTCCCCCCGGTTGAAGCGTGCCACCGCCACCGGTCCTCTGCCAGTTGTCTACGCGACGCGCACACTGCTTCGACGTCCTCTGCTCAGCGCCGCGACGGTGATCAGCATTGGAGCGGCAATCGGGCTGGCGGCCGCGCTCAACATCCTGATCTCCTCAACCAACAACGCCGTCGAGCGAGAGTTCGACCGCCAGGCCTGGACCCACTCGGCCGACCTCACCTCTCCCCGGCCTGCTTCGCGAGCGGCGGCGGCGGCGCTCGGGGCCGGGGCTCAGAAATCGGAGGCGATCGTCAAGGGCCCGGCCGAGCTTGGCGGCCCCTCAGGTCAGGTACCGGCGAAGCTGGTCGGACTTCCCCAAGGCGCTCCCCTGCTCAGGCTGGACCTCACCGGCGGGACCCTCCCCGGCCCCAGCCGCGCTGTGTTCGCCGAGCAGACAGCCCGGCGCGCGCACGCGGCGGTGGGTGATCGATTGGAGCTTCGCACCCCCAGCGGCGCGGCCCAGGTCGAGGTCACCGGGCTCGCTCGCACGCTCGCCGGCGAGGAGGTCTATCTCCCCCGGCGCCAGGCCTCATCCCTGCTCAGCCTGCCGGGAGAGGCGACCACGGTGCTGCTCAGGGGCTCGGACGCGACCGCACGGCGGCTGCGCGACCAACCGTCAATCGCCCGGGTGATCTCCAAGGCGTCCGCGAAGCAAGGCGGCCAGGATCTGATCGAGGAGCTGACCGGGCTGATCGCCGTGCTCGAGGCGATCAGCCTCGGGGTCGGCGCCCTGTTCCTCGTCTCGACCCTAGCTCTCTCCTACCTCGACCGCCGCGGCGAGTTCGCCACGCTCCTGGCCTTGGGGTACGGCCGGCGCCAGCTGGCTGGGATCGTCGCCGAGGAGGCCCTTGTCCAAACCGCCGCGGCGGCGGCACTCTCCATCCCGCTCGCGCTCTTGATCGCCTCGCCGCTCTCGCAGCGGATCGCCCAGGCCTGGTTTGAGATCGGCCTGCACCCGGAGCCGCCGAGCTACATCATCGTGATCGTCCCCGCCCTCGCACTCGCCCTCCTGGCTGCCGCCCAGGCCACACGTCGGGTGCTCGGCATTGACATCGCCGCCACCGTTAGGGCTCGGCTTATCGGCTGATCGCGGGCCGCCTCAAAGTGATTCGGGCTGCCGAGTACCGCGAGCACAAAGCGGTCCTCGCCGGCGAGCCTCCGCGATCAGCCGGCGATCGGCACGCGACGAGTAGATGGCGTGGCCGAAGATCCGTCGGCATTGGATTCGCTCGCACCCGCGATCTGATCGCCGTGACCGAAGCGCACGTGGGGGAGGACCCGGATCAGCCACCGCGGCAGGTGCCAGGCGGCGGGGCCGCTAAGGCGCAGGAACACCGGCAGCAACAGGAGGCGCACCAGGAACGCGTCGAGCAGCACGGCGATGCCCAGGATCACGCCCATCTCCTTCGGCGGCAGCGGTCCCGACAGGGCGAAGGTGAAAAACACGGCGACCATCACTGCGCCGGCGGCGAGGATGACCCGACCGGAGTGGGCCATGCCGTTGACCATCGCCTCCTTCGCATCGCCGGACGCCTCCCAGTGCTCCCGTGCGGAGGAGAGCAGGAACACCGTGTAGTCCATGGCGATCGCGAAGATCATCGCGAAGAAGAAGACCGGCCCCCACGCGTCGAGGAAGCCCTGGGGCTGGAAGCCCAGCAGGCTCGAGAGCTGGCCGTCCTGGAAGATCCACTTGGCGATCCCGAAGGCCGCTCCGGTGGCGAGCAAGTTCGTAATCACCCCGATCGCGGCGACCAGAGGCGATCGGAAGGCGACCAGCAGCAGCAGGAACCCGAGACCGAGCACGATCCCAATCACAACGGGCGTCCTCGAGGCCAGCGCCGCCTCCAGATCGTGGTTCTCCACCGCCGCGCCGCCGACCAGCGCGGACGGCGGCAAGGTCGAGCGGAGGCGATCCACCGTTCGGCCCAGCGCCGGCGTCGACGGACCGTTGGCGGGGATCGCCTGGATGAGCGAGGCGTCGCCCTTGCCTGGCTGCGGGGGCAGCGCCCGGGCGATGCCCGGGTCTGCGCGCAGCGCTGAGACGACCCGAGCGCTCTGGGCGGAGGGGGTGACGACCTGCAGGGCGCCTGGGGCCCCGGGGCCGAACCCGTCGGTGACCTGTCGGTATCCGAGCCGTGAGTGATCGCCGCTGGGAACGACCTTGATCGACGGCATCCCGGTCCTCAGATCGAGCACGGGAAGGGTCAGCCCGACCAGGACGACCAATGCGATCCCCCCGAAGACCAGCGGCCGGCGCCACAGCAGCTCTCCCCAGCGGGCAAACCTGGCGGAACGATGCTCGCCGCTGTGGACCCACGGCAGTCCGAGCCTGTCCACCCTCGGGCCGAGCTTCGCCAGCACGGCGGGCAGAAGCGTCAGCGTCGCTGCGAGGATGAAGATCACCGCGACCATGATCCCCAGCGACATCGAGCGAAAGGCGGGACTCGGCACCAGCATCACGGCGGACAGCGAGATCAGCACCGTCAGCCCGGAGAAGAGCACGGCCTTCCCGGCCGTGTCCATCGTCGCCGCGACCGCGTCGACCGGAGCGAGGCCCTGGCCGAAGTGGGCGTTGCGAAAGCGCATGACGATGAACAGGGCGTAGTCAATCCCCAGCGCCAGGGCGAACATGAGCGCGAAGTTCATTGCCCAGATCGAGATCGGCGAGACGAGCGTGCCGAGAAAGAGCACGCCGGCGGAGGCCACGAGACCGACGATCGTCAGCATCAACGGCAGCCCGGCGGCGACCAGCGAGCCGAAGGCGAGCACCAGGATCAGCAGGGTGACTGGCCAGGAGAAAAGCTCCGAGCGAAGCATCGCGTCGCGGTTTGCTTGATTGAAGTCCGACCACATCCCCGTGGCGCCGGTCAGGTTCACCGCCACGCCCGTCGCTGCGCTCGCCGCCAGCGCTCCCTTGAGCCCATCGGCGGCGGCGACCATGCCGTTGGGGTCCCTGTTCGCTCCGGCGACGATCACGGCGGTGTGCCCGTCCCTGGAGATCGAGACCCCGCGGTGCGGCGTGATGATCCGGCCGATTGCGGAGTCCCTGCGCAGTACCCGCTCGGCCCGCGCCACCGTCCGGCGGAAGGCCGGGTCGGCCACCGTGAGCCCCTGCGAGTGCACGGCGACCTGGATGGCGTAAGAGCCGGCGCCGGCAAAGCTGCGGTCGATCTGCTGTCTGGCACGCACGGACTCCGAGCCGTTGGCCTGCCAGCCGGCCCCGGACAGAGCCGTCTCGACGCGGGGGGCGAGAACGCCAAGGCCAACCGCGACAAAGACCCAGATCACGAAGACTCGCCGTGGCCGGGCCGCGGCGAGGCGACCCAGCCGCCCGACCGGACCGAGGTGACTCATCGCTCGCCGGCGCGGCGGAAGCCGACATAGTGGCGCAGCAGCCAGGAGCTGGGGCAGTCGCCGAGGGTCACAAAAGCCAGCTGGTTGAGAGCGACAAACGCGGTCAGCAGTAGAAACCAGGGGCTGATGAGAGCGCTGAGCAGGGCGCTGACGCCGGTCATCGTCCCCGCCATCAGGAACAGGATCCGCTCCAGCGGCCAGCGAGTGCTAGCGGCGCAGCGCACCTCACTTGCCTCCTTGAAGCAGCGCGTCCAGCTCGTCGACCTGGCGGCGCAGCCCGCCGCAAACCTCCTCGCAGAGCGAGAAGACCAGCGGATCAACGATCGAGTAAACGGAGAAGTTGCCCTCCTTGCGCCGATCGACGACGCCGGCGCGCAGAAGAACACCAAGATGCTTGGAGACGTTCTGCTGCGAGGCGCCGGTCGCGTCCTGAAGGTCCTGCACCGTCGCCTCTCCGTCCCGAAGGGCGTCGAGCAGGCGGATCCGCATCGGCTCGGCCAGCAGGCGAAAGCGCTCGGCGATCAATGCGACGAGTGGAGCTGGGAGCGGGTGAGGGATGGCGACGGGGGCACTCACGAAGGAGAGAGTAGCACAACTAGATCGTTGTATAGCGCTATAGGATCGCGGACGAAGACGTCGTAGCGAGGTCGACAATGCAGGCACGAGCGCGACGTGGGGTGAACACGTCACCGACGAGGAGTACGGGGCCGCACCCGCAATCGATGAGTGACAGCTTGAGGATCACGACCGCACCCGCCGCGGCATCGGCATCGCGATCATCCTTGCGACGTACTTGACGAGCGTGTTCGACACCCCGAGCTGAATGCACGAAACCGGGATCCTGATCCTCGGTCTGTGCGTCGCAATCCCGGCGCTGAGCGTCATTGCTGGGCTGCTCGACATCCCCTATCCGATCGTGCTCGTGCTCGGGGCGATCCCGCTCGGCTATGTGCCCGGCGTCCCCGAGGTCGAGCTCCCCCCTGACTTGGTGCTCGTGATCTTCCTGCCGCCGCTTCTCTACGTGGCGGCCTTCATGGCCGACCTGCGGGCGCTGCGGGCCGATGCCCGCGCGCTGTCGATGACCGCGATCGGCCTGGTCCTGGTCACGACCTGCGCGGTGGCCGTCGTCGGCCACGAGCTCATCGGCCTACCCTGGGCAATCGCGTTCGCGCTCGGCGCGATCGTCTCGCCGACCGATCCAGTTGCGGCGACGACGATCGCGCGCGAGCTTGGCGCCCCGCGCCGGCTCGTCACCCTTATCGAGGGGGAGAGCCTCGTCAACGACTCGTCGGCGCTGATCGCATATCGGGTAGCGGTGGCGGCCGCAATCGGGGGTGGCTTCTCGCTATTCGACGCGAGTATCGACTTCGTCGTGGCGGTGCTGGGTGGAATCGGGGTGGGCCTGGTGGTCGGCGCCGGGATCGCCGAGGTACGCCGGCGGCTCGACGACGTACCCGTCGAGATCACGATCTCGCTGTTCACCGGCTTCGCGGCATACCTGCCGGCGGAGGAACTCGGGGTTTCGGGCGTGCTTGCCGCGGTCACCGCGGGGATCTACCTCGGCTGGCTGGCGCCCCAGGTGTCGACCGCGCAGATGCGGATGGAGGGCAGGGCGGTGTGGGAATTCGTCGTCTTCCTGCTCAACGCCGTGCTGTTCGTGCTAATCGGCCTGCAGCTCCCGGGCATCCTGGACGCTGTCTCGGGAATCGACAAGACCACTCTCGCCGGCTACGCGCTGGCAACGATCGGGGTCGTGGTTGGCACCCGCTTCCTGTGGCTGTTCACGACTCCATACCTGCTCCGGGCGCTCGACCGCCGCCCGGGCCAGGTCGAGCGGCGGGTCGGCGCCGCCCCGCGGGTGGTCGTCGGCTGGGCCGGGATGCGTGGCGCGGTCTCGCTTGCCGCGGCGCTCTCGTTGCCGTTGGCGACCGATGCGGGCGCGCCTCTTCCGGAGCGTGACCTCGTGATCTTCCTCGCCTACTGCGTCGTCCTGTTCACCGTGGTCGTCCAGGGCCTTACCCTTCCGGCGCTGATTCGGCGACTCGGGGTGGTTGACGACGGCACAGAGGAAGAGGCCGAGGAGCACGCCGCCCGAATCTCAGCGGCCGAGGCTGCACTCGAGGCGCTCGACGGGCTCGCCGAGGAGGAGTGGACGCGTGAGAACAGCGTCGAGCGACTGCGGAGGCTGTACGTGTTTCGCCGCCGCCGCTTCGCCACCCTGCGCGGCGACATCGAGGACGAGGACGGGATCGTCGATCAGTCGCTCGCCTATCAGCGCCTGATGCATGACGTGATCGAAGCCCAGCGGGCGGCGCTCGTGCGGATGAGAAACGAGGGCCGGATCTCGGCCGAGGTCATGCGGCGCGTCGAGCGCGACCTTGATCTTGAAGAGTCGCGGCTGGAGATCTGAGCGGAAGATCTGGACGCAGAGGAGGCATCGGTCGGTACCAAAGCGGTACCACGCGCAGAGCTTGACCTAGCTGTAGTTCCTCACCACGTTGTTCATCCGGGCCTCCTTGGAGGCTGGGGGTGTCGAAACCACCCAGTCCCAAGGAGGACACCGAATGAAGCTGCACGCTAACGCCCGCACCTGTCCGAATAGCCGTCGGCTGCTCGTCAGCCGCATCGAAGAGCAGGGCTGGTCGCTGACGACGGCGGCCGAGGCCGCCGGCGTCAGCGAGCGAACCGCCCGCAAGTGGATCGTCCGCTGGCGCGCCGAAGGTGAGGCCGGGCTCGAGGACAAAAGCTCGGCTCCCAAGCGCAGGCCGACCCAGTTGCCCGCCTCGTGGGTTGAGGCGATCGAGGCCCTGCGACGGCTGCGGATGACCGCGGCTGAGATCGCCGAATGCCTGCAGATGGCGCTCTCGACCGTCTCGCGCGGGCTCAAGCGGATCGGGCTCGGCAAGCGCTCGCGCCTTGAGCCGCCCGAGCCATCTAACCGCTATGAGCGAGGCCGCCCGGGCGAGCTCGTCCACGTCGACGTCAAAAAGCTCGGACGCTTTCAGCGCGCCGGGCATCGGGTCACGGGCTCAAAGCGAGGTCGCCTCACCCAGACGACCGCGAAGGGACGAGGCCGGGGCGTAGTCGGCTGGGAGTTCGTCCACGTCTGCGTCGACGACGCTACCCGCCTTGCCTACGTCGAGGTGCTCGCGGACGAGCGCGGAAAGACGGCTGCCGGCTTTCTGCGTCGGGCAACCAGGTGGTTTCGCTCGATGGGGATCACAGTCGAGGCGGTGATGAGCGACAACGGCTCCTGTTACCGCTCGACCGTTCATGCCCTCGCCTGCCGGGAGCTGGGGCTCAGGCACCTCTTCACCCAGCCCTACCGGCCGCGGACCAACGGCAAGGCCGAGCGCTTCATCCAGACGCTGCAGAACCGCTGGGCCTACGGCGCCATCTACGGCAGCTCAGCGGAACGTGCGGCAGCACTGCCCGGATGGCTTACCCACTACAACTTCACTCGACGACATGGCTCTCTCGGCCACCGACCGCCCGCAGCTCGGCTCGCCGAGCTGGAACAACGTCATGGGTAGCTACACCTAGCGCAGCCGCACGTGCCGCATCAGCCAGTGGACGCGTGCCTTCAGGCGGCCGTTTTCTTCCCGTACAGCACCGATCTGCCGCTCCTGGTCCTGGACCTTCGCCAGCAGCATCGCCGGCAGTTCCTGATAGAGCACCGTGTACGGCCGGCCGCCGCGGTACGCAACCAGCTCGGGATAGACCTTGGCGACCTGCTCGGCGATCAGGCCGTATTGGAGCGAGTCGGGGCCGTCGAGGTACTGGCGCTTGTAGTGGAAGGACACTGGACGCAGCTGCATCAGCCGGTCGCTGCGGCCGGCCAAGGCGTGGATGTCTTGCTTGAAGCGCCGCGAGGAGGTGATGGTGCCGAGCTCCCCGGTCCCCAAAACCGACACGGCCGCGCCGCCGGTCACGGTGTTCCCGGACACCCCGGCCAGGAAGGTCTCCGACTGGGTGTCGCCGATCCGGATCTTGTCCGACTCCCCGGAGTTGCCGGCGTTGTCGATATCGATGTTGTTAGTGCCGGTCGTCAGGTCTCCGCCCGCGTTTCGGCCGATCGCGGTGTTGCCTGCTCCGGTGTTGGAGTCCAACGCGTTTTGGCCCAGCGCCGTGTTGTCGCTGGCGGTTGTGTTGCTCGACAGAGCCTCCTCTCCGACCGCGGCGTTCCTTGTCCCGGTGGTGTTCGCGTTCAGCGCGTTGTGGCCGAGCGCCGAGTTGAGGTCGGCAGTGTTGTTGTTCAGCGCCTGGAAGCCCACCGCCGAATTCGAGTCGCCGGTGGTGTTGGAGAACAGCGCGTCGCCGCCGACCGCCGAATTGGCGCCGCCGGTGGTGTTAGAGAACAGCGCGGCCTGGCCGAGCGCCGAGTTGGAGCCTCCAGTCGTATTGGATCTCAGCGCGGTACGGCCGACCGCCGCATTCCCGAAGCCGGTGGTGTTAGAGAACAGCGCGTTGTCGCCGAGCGCCGAGTTGGAGTTTCCAGTCGTATTGGATCTCAGCGCGGTATGGCCGACCGCCGAATTCAAGGCGCCGGTGGTGTTGGAGTTCAGCGCGTCCGTGCCGACCGCTGAGTTGTCGCTGCCGGTTGTGTTAGCCCCCAGCGCGCTTCCGCCGAGCGCCGAGTTGGAGCCTCCAGTGGAATTGTTTCTCAGCGCGTTTCGACCGACCGCTGAGTTGTCGCTGCCGGTGGTGTTTGCGGTCAGCGCGGTGGCCCCGACTGCCGTGTTGTTGCCGCCGGTGGTGTTGTCCGTCAGCGCCTCTTCGCCGACTGCCGAGTTGAGGTGGCCGGTGTTTGCTTCCAGTGCGAGGGCCCCGACAGCCGTGTTCCCCGCGCCGTTGGTATTGGCCGTCAGCGCGTTCTGACCGAGCGCCAAGTTCAAGATGCCGGTGGTGTTGGAGTCGAGGGCGTTCTCGCCGAGCGCGGCGTTGGATCCGGTGGGCCCGCAGGTCAGCGTCGCCAGGCTGAGGTTTCGGACGAACTGCCCGCTCGGGCAGGGGCCGCCGCTGAAGCCGAGCGTGGACTCGTCGATGTCGGCCCCGGTGAGCGAGTTGGCCAGGATGTCGGCGCCCTGGAGGGTGCCGTCGAGGACCTTGGCGGCGGTGACCGCGTCGGCGGCGAGCTTTCCGTTGCCCACCGTGAGCGGCTTTATGTCGGCGCCCCGCACCTCCTTGTTGATGATGTCGGAGGTGCCGACCGAGTTGATCCCCGGCGCGGGGCCGTTTACCGCACAAGCCGTGCCGGTGAGGGCGATGAACAGTGTGAACGTGGCGACCACGTTCGCGAACAGGAGCCGTGAACGGACCTGAGCCAGCATGAGAACCTCCCCTGGGGCCCGGAAGGACGGCTGGCCTCGCGCCGGCGTTTAGGCCGACACACTATCGCCGCCCCCGAGTGGGCGTTGGACGAAACGGATCGACCCTATGGCGGAGGGCGGGGACCGAACATCCCCAATTTTGGGGTTTTGGAACGATCTCGGATGCGATCCGAATCGGCCCCTGGACACATAGCACGCATCGTTCGGCACCAAAGCGGTACGCGATCGCGACCGCTCCGGCTCGATTGACCGTATGACCCGGCGGGGCTACTGTCCAGCGGCCGGGGAAGGAGATCACGGGCGATGAGAGTGCCGGCCAGGGACGAGCCGCGCAACAAGCTGTTCGCAGGGACGATCGCGCTCTGCGCGCTGATCCTGGCGATTGTCGCCGCGCAGGCGCTGGCGGCGGCGGGGGCCCTGGACCACAGCTTCTCCTCGGACGGCAAGCGGACCTTCGCGTTCGCCGGCGGCGGCGTGGACGCGGCGACCGCGACCGCGATCCAGCACGACGGCAAGATCGTCCTTTCCGGATATTCCGATCAGGGCGGCGGCAGCACCGGACACGACTTCGCCGTCATCCGCCTCAATCCGAACGGCAGTCCTGATCCGACATTTTCCGGCGACGGGCGCCGCACCATCGCGATCGGGAGTGGCAACGCCTCGGATGACGCCTTCGCGATGAGGATCCAGCACGACGGCAGGATCGTCCTCGCCGGTCGCTCGTACCAGGGGCCCGCCCACCGCAACGACTTCGCCGTGGTGCGGCTGAAGTCGAGCGGCGGCACCGACACCAGCTTCTCGGGCGACGGCCGTCGCACGCTCGCCTTCGGCAACGGCGCTCGCGACGACGAGGTCTACGGCCTCGCGATCCAGCACGACGGCAAGATCGTGCTCGGAGGCGAATCGGACCAGGGCGCCGCCACCGGCTACCAGGCCGCGGTGGCGCGGCTCAATCCGAACGGAAACCTCGATCAGACGTTCTCTGGCGACGGACGCCGCCTCTTGGGATTCAAGAACGGCGACGGCTTCGACGACGCCGGGGCGGTCGCGATCCAGCGCGACGGCAGGATCGTGACCTGCGGCGAATCGAGCCAGGGCCCCGGCAACGGCGACGAGTTTGCCCTCGCCCGCCTCAAGTCGAACGGCAATCTCGATCCCACCTTCTCAGGCGACGGTCGATTGGCCCTGTCGGTCGCCGCCGGCAACGGCGGAGACGTCTGCCAGGGGGTCACCCTCCAGGGCGACGGCAGGATCGTCGCGGCGGGCTACGCGTTCCAGAGCTCCACCCCCCAGTTCGCCGTCGTCCGCCTCAACCCGAGCGGCGACGTCGATCACGGATTCTCTGGCGACGGCCGCCGGATCATCGGGTTGGGCGACGGCGGATACGGGCGCGCGGTCGCCCTTCAGGGCGACGGCGACATCGTGGTCGCCGGCGATACCAATCGCGCCGCTTCCGGCACCGACTTCGCCCTGGTCCGCGTGAGGCCGAACGGCGACGTCGACCACACCTTCTCGGGAGACGGGCGAGCGGTCACGGCGTTCGGCAACGGATCCGGCTACGACAGCGCCCAGGGCGTCGCGATCCAGGCCAACGGGCGGATCGTGGTCGCGGGCCAGTCGCAGCAACCCCTCACCTCGATCGACTTCGGCGTCGCCCGCTTCCTCGGCCCCCCCCAACCCGTTGACAGTCGTCCCGTCCTCGAAAATTTGGGAATCGAGTTCGGTCCTTACGATCCGTCAACGGGGAAAGCAGGTGACTTTGTCTTTGCCAATGGCGTAAGCGAGGAAGCCGACTTGGACAAGGCCTTCCTCGAATTCGGCGCCACTGTCTCCGGCCCCGACGGACCAAAGCTGTTACCCACGTTCGAGTATCGAGGGCTGGCCCCCGACATGCTCGTCAGATCAATGACCGACGGGAAGGTAGTTGCCGTCGAAGACCAAGGCGAAGACTTCGAAGTTCGTGTGTCGCCCGGCGACGGATCAACCTGGCTCCTCATTTACGACCACTTGATTGCCCTCACCGTGACCCAAGGTGACCAAGTGAAATCGGGCCAAACACTAGGCAAGCCCTCCGGTGGTACCAGTGCGCGGCGCTTTGAGATTCAGATCAACCATGGCCAAAGCTCCCTGTGCCCATTGGAACTCGCCGATCCCAAACTGGTCAGTGGCCTGGAAGCCCAGATCAGCCAATTGCAGCGCGACTGGGAATCGTTTCGTATGAACACGAGCATTTACGACGAGGCATCCCAGGTCCGGCCCGGCTGCAATTACCGCGAATTGAAGAGTCAAGGCGGTGAGGTCGTACCCTAAGCGCAGGCGGGCTTTCGATCAGTCGGGGCGGCAGGATTTGAATCGACGACCTTTGGCTCGATCCTCGACGCCTATTTCGAGACGAAGTCGGTCTGGGCGAAGCCCTAGCGCGCTGTCACGCGCCCCTGTCGGAACTCCTTCAACCTGCAGTCCTCCGTCAGCCCTGCGTGTACAGCTTCCACTTGCCGTCCTCCTTCAGCAGGATGGCGGTGAACTTGGCGCCCTTGTGGGCCCCTCCGACGAGCTCGGCGGTGACGACCGCGTCGCTGCGGGTGCCCACGACCTTCTCGATCTTCACCTTGTCCGTCTGCTGGCCCTTCTGCGCCTTCTCGCAGTTCTGCTTCGTCTTGAACACGACCGTGACGAAGTTGGCATCGGCAAGCTCGCCGTTGCAGAGCCCCGGCTGAGAGGTCTCCACGTAGCGGGTGACGAGGTCGCGCACCTGCTTCTCGTCGTCGGGCGCCGCCTTCCCGGCGCAATCCTGGAGGCCGGCCTGCCCAGCCGCGGCAAGCTGCTGGTCGCGCAGCTTCGCTGACTGCTTGTCTATCTTCTGGAACCCGGCCTCGTCGTTGCGCTTGCCGGCCGCCACCTCCTGCGCATAGAGCCCGGTCACTTGGCGCCGCAGACTGACGTACTTGTCGAACTCGGCCTTCACGTCGCTGGGGGGCTCGAGCGCATCGAGCTTCGAGTCCAGCGCCTTGCGCAGCGGGACCACCTTGGCGAGGGAATCGGTCGCCTCCTGGAAGGTGCGGGGAGGCCGTGCCTGGAGCCGGTCCAGGCGGACGGCGTTCTCCGCACAATCGCTGTCCGCTTCGGAGACGAGGTCGCTCTTGCTGTTTCCGCCTCCGCACGCCGCGAGCGCGAGTGCGAGCAGCGCCGATGCCGTGAGCACAATTAGCGGACACGCCTTGCGAGCCATGGGCAACCTGCCTTTCGATACGAGGCCGAGTTCGACCCGGGCGCTACCCGCTGCCGGAATGGCTAAACGGCGACCGCCGAGTCATGCCAGGGCGCTCGGCGACCCGCTTCATTTCACGCTCCGGTACTTGAGGTGGGTGACACCGGGCGCCTCGATGGCTCGGACCTGCTCGAACTGCACGCCCGCGTCCCCGAGGTTGTCGAAGAGTCGAGCACCGTCGCCGAGCACCACCGGAACGACGTGGAGCTCAAGTTCGTCCAGCAGTCCCGCTGCCAGCCGAACTCCCCATCTGGACGCATAGGACGCATCGGTCGGTACCAAAGCGGTACCACGCGAGTGGCATTGCGGACGAAGGCGGCCTTAGCTACTCCGACAGCCCGGCGGCTTTGAGGGCGGCGTCGCGGGACTTGAAACCCTCGACCCGCGCGATCTTGCCCTGACTGAGGTGGTAGAGCCAGACCACGGTTCCGTGAACCTCGACGCCGCTGGCCCTGCCCCGTGCGTGGTGAGCAGCGAGCACGAGGATGGCACCGTTGCCGAGCTCGGTCAGCTCCTCGATGTCGAAGCGGGCGTCGCGCTGGAAGCTGCTGAGCCAGTCCCCGAACCACGATCCCACAGCATCCCGCCCCCTGAAGGTTCCGGTTTGCAGGTACCCGGAATCGCGTGGCACGACGAGCTCGACGTCGTCGGCGTAATGAGACATCACGCGCTCGAAGTCGCGCTCGTTCGTGGCCGCATACTGGTCGCGGACCACGCCCAGGTTCTCCTGCGACATCGCCCGGGCAGTATCTCGACTCGAACCCAGTCGGGGCGGCGAGATTTGAACTCGCGACCTTTCGGCCCCCAGCCGAACAGCAAAGCTGTCCTATCTGTCCAGGAGCGTCCAGATCTTCCTATGCGTCCACGTTTCTGGAAGATCTGGACACATAGGACGCATCGGTCGGTACCAAAGCGGTACCACGGCCTGCGACTCGTTTTCGCTTAGAACGTGACGGTCTCGCAGGAGGTAAGCGTGTCGGAGTGATCGACCTTCGCCCTGTCCTTGCGGGCACCGCAGTTGACCTTTTCGGGCCTTCCGTCCTTGGAGTTGACGAAGTCCTCGCCGCCGCCCGCGTCGAAGGTGTCGGTGCCGCCACCGCCGGTGAGCTGGTCGGAGCCGAGCCGGCCGACCAGATTGTCGTTTCCGGAGTCGCCGAAGATCTTGTCGCCTCCGCCCATCCCCGAGATCTTGTCGTTGCCACCGTTGCCGTGGATGGTGTCGTCCTCGGAGCCGCCGTAGATGCAGTCATTGGCGCCGCGCCCGTTGATCGTGTCGGCGCCGGCTAGGCCCCGGATCAACTCGCTGACGGCCGTCCCGTTGATCGTGTTGGGGCCGACCGTCCCGACGATCTCCACCTGGCACGGTCCCGGGCAGCCGCCGTTTACGGCCGACCCCGCGACCAGGTCGCAGCCGTCGGTCGCGTCCGGCACGCCGTCGTTGTCGTCGTCCGAGTCCTCCCCAGTGTCCTTGCAGCCATCGCCGTCAGTATCGATTCCCGCGGCGGCGCCGGTCGGACAGCTGTCGGAGCCGTCGGCGACGCTGTCGTTGTCGTCGTCGGAGTCCTCGCCGACGTTCTTGCAGCCGTCGCCGTCGGTATCCGTGCCGGCACTGGCCCCCGTCGGACAGGCGTCGGAGCCGTCGGGAACTCCATCGCCGTCGGCGTCAGTGACGGCCAGGGTGACATCGCCGGGGTTGTACTGGACGTTGAACCGGCTGCCACCGGTGACCGTCCCAAAGGTGCCGGTTCGTGAAGCGGCGGTCAGGATCTGGAAGCTCTGCGCCGGCGAGAGGGTGAACCCCGGCGTGGTGATCGCCAGCGTGCCGTCGAGCGTCGCGGTCCCGCTCACCGCGAGCCGGTCGTAACCGGTGCCCGGCGTGGTCCCGCTGATCTCGGTTGCAAGCGTGCCGCCGGCGCCCTGGGTGTAGTTGCCCGTGACCGCAAGCGTGCCGGGACTGGTGCCTGGGGAGACCGTGCCGCCGGTGTTGCTCACCGAGCCGGTGACGGTGCCGGTGCCGTTGAGCGTTCCGCCGGAAAGAGTCAGGGGGCCGGTCACGGAGAGGTTCCCGCCGGTCGCGACGGTGGTCGTGCCCGCTGACTGGCTGACACTCGTCCCGCTCTCGGCCCGCAGCAGCGAACCGGTGGCCACCGCGATCGTCCCCTGGTTGAGCAGCGTCGCGACCGTGCCGCTGTTGCGGTAGCGCGTCGTCGTCGCGTTGGCCTGAACTGTGCCGGTGTTCGTCAGGTTGCCGAGGAGCGTCGCCTCGTTGGTCGCCCCCGTCGTCGTGATCGTGCCGGAGTTGGTCAGCGTGTTCGCCACGACGTCGATGAAGACGTTCCCGTCGGTGCTGTCGAGCGTGATCGACCCGCCGTTCGTGAAGCCCGCGGCGGCCGTTATCCCGGTGTTCGCTCCCACCGTCAGGATCTTGAGCGACTGCCCGGCCGCGATATTGCCGGTCATGGTGATACCGGCGTTGACGAGCACGCTGCTCGCCCCGGTGCCGGTGTAGCTCAGCGTTCCACCCGTGACCTTCACCGGCGAGCCGCTCGTCGTCCCCGCCCCTTGGGTGTACGCCGCCTGAGACTCCAGCTGGCCGGTGCCGGTCGCGTTTATCTGTCCACCGGTGCCATTCGTCACGTTCGTCCCGCTCTCGGCCCGCAGCAGCGAACCGGTGGCCACCGCGATCGTCCCCTGGTTGAGCAGCGTCGCGACCGTGCCGCTGTTGCGGTAGCGCGTCGTCGTCGCGTTGGCCTGAACCGTGCCGGTGTTCGTCAGGTTGCCGAGGAGCGTCGCCTCGTTGGTCGCCCCCGTCGTCGTGATCGTGCCGGAGTTGGTCAGCGTGTTCGCCACGACGTCGATGAAGACGTTCCCGTCGGTGCTGTCGAGCGTGATCGACCCGCCGTTCGTGAAGCCCGCGGCGGCCGTTATCCCGGTGTTCGCTCCCACCGTCAGGATCTTGAGCGACTGCCCGGCCGCGATATTGCCGGTCATGGTGATACCGGCGTTGACGAGCACGCTGCTCGCCCCGGTGCCGGTGTAGCTCAGCGTTCCACCCGTGACCTTCACCGGCGAGCCGCTCGTCGTCCCCGCCCCTTGGGTGTACGCCGCCTGAGACTCCAGCTGGCCGGTGCCGGTCGCGTTTATCTGTCCACCGGTGCCATTCGTCACGTTCGTCCCGCTCTCGGCCCGCAGCAGCGAACCGGTGGCCACCGCGATCGTCCCCTGGTTGAGCAGCGTCGCGACCGTGCCGCTGTTGCGGTAGCGCGTCGTCGTCGCGTTGGCCTGAACCGTGCCGGTGTTCGTCAGGTTGCCGAGGAGCGTCGCCTCGTTGGTCGCCCCCGTCGTCGTGATCGTGCCGGAGTTGGTCAGCGTGTTCGCCACGACGTCGATGAAGACGTTCCCGTCGGTGCTGTCGAGCGTGAGCGCGCCCCGCGACCCCACCGTGATTCCGCTGCCCGCCGTGAGGCCGGTGTTGGCGCCGACGCTGGCAATGCTCAGGGTCTGAGTTCCGGTCGTGGTCGCCGTCCCGATAGTCAGGCTCTTGGCCGCGGCGCCGAACCCCAGGGACACGGTGTAGGACCCGTCGACATTGATGACCGCGTCGCACCCGGCCGTAGGGACGCCGGCGCTCCAGTTGGTATCGAGTCCGAAGTCGCCACCGGAGGCATTGGTCCACGACGTCGTCGTCCCGTCCAGGCAGTTCGCCGCGGAGGCGGGCGGTGCGCTGAGAAGCGCGGAGGCCAACAGCAGCAGCGCCACCAGCGCACCCTTCGAGAGCGTTCGGAGCGTGGCTGACATCGGGCCTCCCTGAAATTGATTGCGACGCGGCGGAGGCCAAGCAGTTGGCGAGTCGAGCGTCGGCTGGTCAGCCGGTCAGCGCACCGTCCGGCGGAACCTATGTGACTCGGGAGGCGTTAGCAACCCCAAAACTAGGGGTTGTGTGAAAGACCTTCCGGAGTGCCTGCCAGCCCAGTCGGGGCGGCGAGATTTGAACTCGCGACCTTTCGGCCCCCAGCCGAACGCGCTACCAAGCTGCGCCACGCCCCGATGCGCGGTCCAGTTTACGCTGCCCTCGGAAAACGCCGGCGGCCCGAGGTAAGCGGGCGACGGGACTTGAACCCGTGACGGGAGCTTGGAAGGCTCCAGTGTTACCAGCTACACCACGCCCGCGCCGATCACCGATTATAGGTCCCGCCTTGAGGGTGGATTCGTGCCCGCCGGCCGGGCTCAGCGCCGGTAGCCGAAGTCCGTCGTGTAGGTGCCGCCGGACGCGGAGGGATGTTCGGGGGCGCCGGGCACGACGCCGACGCCGATCTGGCGGTAGCGGGCGTTGAGGACGTTGGCCCTGTGCCCGGGGCTGTGCATCCAGGCGGTGACGATGCTCGCGGGGGTGCCGTAGGAGCCGGTGCCCCAGGCGATGTTCTCGCCGACGCCCCAGGTCGAGTAGCCGGTCAGGTAGCCGGTGCGGCGGATCCGCGTCACCGGCTTGCTGCCGTCCGAGCCGACGTGGGAGAAGAAGCCGTTGTGCACCATGTCTGCGGTGTGGCGGCGCGCTGCCATCTGCAGTGCCGCGTTGCTCCGGAGCGCGCCCATCCCGTGCGCCGCACGGCGGCGGTTTAGCAGGCAGATCACGGCCGCCTTGGCCTCGCTATAGGTGACCGCGCTGGCGGCCGTGCCGGCGTGCGGGCACCCGGCCGCTCGGGCGGTTCCGGCCCCCGGCACCAGCGTGAGGATGCCGGCGGCGGCCACCAGCGCAGCGGTGGCCCAAGCCCTTCCTTGCCGGATGGTCATCGGATTCGGGATCGGCATTTGCAGGCGGATCCTTGACGCTCGCGGACGCGCTCAGCGATAGAACCGGCGGTCAGCGAAAGCTGGATAGCGGGGCAGCCAGGACTCGAACCTGGAATCGCCGGTTTTGGAGACCGGTGCCTTAGCCAGTTTGGCCACTGCCCCGAGGGATCGATCGTAACGGCGTCGATCCAGATGCGGGCGGAGGGACTCGAACCCCCAAGCTCTTTCGAGCACCGGCACCTAAAGCCGGCCCGTGGACCAGTTCCGGCACGCCCGCTTCGCTCGAATTCTAGGCTCGCTTGGGCGTCCGGCGGAGCGAGTACCTTACGAACGTATGTTCGATGCGTTCGCTTGAGGAACTCCAGTTTGTGCGTGAGTTGCTGACCGCGGGCTTCAACGACCGCGATATTGCACGGCGCACGGGCATCCCTCGAAGAACAATTCACGACTGGCGTCACCGACGAGGTCTCGGAGACGATGGGGCCCGGCAAAGGCGCGCTCGACAAGACGTTTGCCCGGCTTGCGGGCCGGGAGCCAAAGCATTGCCCGAACCCGAATACGCCTACCTCCTTGGCCTCTACCTGGGTGATGGATGCATATCCCGGAGTGGCCGCACGTACACACTCCGGGTGTTCTGCGACGCGAGGTATCGACGGCTCATCTGGTCATGCGCCGAAGCCATGGAGGCGGTCGCACAAGGCAAGACAGCATGGATCGGTCGTCATGGGTCGCCGGGGTGCCGAGTTGTCGTCATTTACTGGAACCACTGGCCCTGCCTTTTTCCGCAGCACGGACCAGGTCGGAAGCACGAGCGACGAATCAAGCTCGCCCGCTGGCAGCATGGGATCGTCGAGCGACAGCCGCAGGCTTTCGTCCGGGGCCTCATCTTCAGCGACGGATGCAGGGTGGTCGCCAACGATCGTGGGGTGCGGAGCGTCCGTTACCACTTCTCCAACCGGTCGGAGGACATCAAGCGACTCTATTGCGACGCCCTGGATGCGCTCGGGATACCTTGGACGCGACCATGTGACAAGCAAATCGCCGTGTATCGGAAGGACGCTGTTCGGGCACTTGACGCCTTCGTCGGACCGAAGCGATAAGCAAACCGGGGGAAGCTGCTTGACGCACGACGCCCGCATGCGTTGCATGCACAATCGTCGCGCGCGTCTCCGGAAGATTCTAGACTTGGGCTCGTGGAAGCCGCGAGCAGACCGGGGTATGAACTCTGGCGGCCGAATCGGGAGAAGGCCTCCTCGCAGTCGACCAAGCTGGTCATGGTCTTCCTGCTTCTCGTCACGGCCGGGCTGTGCGGGCTGATCACGATCGGCGGCTGGTCGCGCCTTTCCGGCGGCGCCCCGGTCTGCATCTTCTACACGCTGCTCTACGTGATGTTCGCCTTCCTCGTCGCGCGTTGGACCCGCGGCATCCTGCCGGTCTCCGCCGCCCTGTCGATCGTCCTCGCGATCTTCTGCGCGATCGCCACGCCCACCTGGTTCGACCGCGCCAAGGACGGCTTCTCGAGCCCGCTCTTCCCCGAGGAGCTGCTCGGCCTGCTGACGCTGCTCACCGTGTTCGTGCAGATCATCCTGATCGTGGTGGCGCTGATCGCCTTCAACCAGGAGTGGCACGTCGAGGAGGAGCGCCCGATCGGCGGCGTCGTCCCCCCCGACGAGGAGTACGAGCCGCCGCCTCCCCCGCCGGGACCCCCCGACGAGGACTACGAGCCGCCCCCGCCGCCGACCGGCCCGGCGGGCGACGAGCCCGCCCCGGCGTAGCCGCGCGGCCCGCCTAGAAGAGCTTCAGCGGCGGCTCCAGCAGCTGGGGGCCGTCGTCGCGCACGTCGTTGACGGCGTCGGAGACCTCGCGCGTGTCCAGCCCGTCGTCGAGGAACGGGCGCAGCATCGCCGCCAGCTCGTCCGCGGGCGCCTCGGGGTCGAGCCAGCGCTCCTCAAGGTCGCGCTCCAGGATGACGGGCATGCGGTCGTGGATCGGGCGCAGCAGATCGTTGGGCTCGCAGGTGATGATCGCGCAGCTGTAGACACGGTCGTCGTCGTCGCGTCGGCTCGAGGCCCACAGCCCGGCGAAGGCGAACAGGCCGCCGCCGGCGAGCGATACCCACACGGGCCGCTTTCCCTCCTCGGTCTGCTGCCACTCGTAGAAGCCGTCCGCCGGGATCAGGCAGCGGCGGCCCTCGAAGGACTCGCGGAAGACCGGCACTTCGGCGAGGGTCTCGGCGCGGGCGTTGATCATCGGCGCCCCCTTCCACTCCCCGCGCGCCCAGTACGGGACCAGTCCCCAGCGCAGCCGTCCGGCGTCACGCCCTCCCTGCTTCGACCGGCGCACCGCCAGGACCGGGTCGGTGGGAGCGATGTTGAAGCGCGGCCGCTCCTCCAGCTCGACGGACTCGGCGAGGTCGAAGCGAGCCCGCAGCATCCGCGGGTCGGGGTCGGTCAGGGTGAAGCGCCCGCACATGCCCCGAGGCTAGCGAGCGACGCGGCGCCGGCCGGCGGCCTGGTGTCCGCCGGGCGACCCGGCGGCGAAGGCCGCGAGCCTCAGTGGCAGCTGTCGAAGCCGCGGTCGAGCACGCGATGGTCCTCGGTCACGAACCGCCAGCGGTAGCGCCCGGGCAGCAGGGTCAGCTTCAGCACTCCGAACTCGTCCGCGATCCGAACCCGACTGTTCGCCGCCGGCGGCCCGAAGCGCTCGTGACTGCGCCCGCCGGTGCCGACGATGAACTCGCGAATCCCGTTGGCGTGGTTGCCATGCCCGTCCGGGTCCTGGGGCCCGAAGCGCTCGTAGGCGTGGAGGTGGCCGTTGAGGACGACGTCGGCTCCGGCCGTGTACAGCGTCGCCCAGAACGGCCTCGTGCGTGGCTTGAAGCCCTCCGGATGCCCTGACAGGAACCACGGGTGGTGCCAGTAGGCGAGCACGCACTGCGAGGTGGCGTGGGCGAGCAGGTCCTGCCGCAGCCAGTCGAGCTGGCGGGACCGGTGCGCGCACGAGACCTTGCCGCAGTTCGAGTTCAGCGCGATCAGGTGCCAGCTGCCGATGTCGTAGCTGTAGTAGCCGTCGCCGCGGGTGCCCGCCCGGCCCGTCTTCTGGGCCCCGTTGAAGTACTTGAAGTAGCCGGACGCCTTCGGGATCGCGTACTCGTGGTTGCCGGGGACCGGGCGCTCGATCGCCCGGAAACGCCCCCAGGAGAGATGGAAGGAGTGCCGGTACTTCCACAGACGGCCGTCGGTGTACTGGTTGTCGCCGAGCGGCAACACGGCGGCGAGCGCCGGTCGCAGCAGGTTCGACGTGCCCAGCTGGCGGCACTCGTCGGACACGCCCTGCCCGTTCGCGAAGCCCCGGGCCTGGGGGTCGCAGGCGATGTCGCCGGCGGCGGCGATCACCGGGTCCTGTCCGGCCGAGCGCGCCGGCGGCGCCCCCGACAGAAGCAGCCCCAAAACGAGCGTCGTGGCCGCGACCAGCGCGGAGATCCCGACAAAGGCCCGGTCCGCGATCTGTTGTCTCGGTCCTTGCAGGTCCATCTCGAGTGGCGGCCCACCGAGGGCTGAGTGGCGCCGCTCCTCCCCAGCGGCAGCCGCGGATTCTACGGCGTCAACCCGTCGCCGCCCGCATGGTTGCGGTCACCAGTGCCGGAGGTGGGACTCGAACCCACACGCCCTTGCGAGCAATGGATTTTGAATCCATAGCGTCTGCCAGTTCCGCCACTCCGGCGCATATCCAACGATAGCCGCGGCGCATCGTGATAATGCCGCGCTCGTGGACGTCGCCGCACGCATCGAGCTGATCCGGCGGCTGTGCTCCTTCGAGGGCCGCGGACCGGGCACCGACGCCGAGCGGCGCGCGGCGAACGAGCTTGCCGCCGAGATCGGCCGGTCCGGTCGCCGCGCCGAGGTCGAGCCCACCCACGTCCACGCGGACTTCGGCTCGATCGAGGCGGCGCACGTCGCCCTCGCGGTCGGCGGCAGCCTGCTCTCGATCGTGGCGCCGCTGCCGGGCTTTCTCTGCGTGCTCGTCGCCGCCACCTCGATGTTCGGCGACCTCAACACGCGCTTCTACCTGCTGCGCCGCCTGTTCTTCCGCCGCGCCTCGCAGAACGTCGTCTCGCGGGGCCGGAGCGACGCCCCGGCGCGGGTGATCCTCTGCGCCCATTACGACGCCGCTCGCACCGGGATGGTGTACGGCCCCCGCACCACCGAGCGGGCGCGCGCCCTGCCGCCGCGCGCGCGACTTCTGCTCGGCCCCTTCCGGATCGTCTTCTGGTCGCTGGCGGCGCTCGTCCCGATCGTCGGCGCCCGTCTCGCCGGCCTCGACTTCGGGGCGCTGGCGTTCCTCCAGCTGATCCCCACCGCGATCCTGATCGTGGCGGTCCTCTTCCTCCTCGACATCGCCCTCTCCGACACGGTTCCGGGGGCCAACGACAACGCCTCCGGCGTCGCCACCGTGCTCTCGGTCGCCGCCGAGCTCGACCGCGAGCCGCCGCCCAATCTCGACGTCTGGGTCCTGCTGACCGGGGCCGAGGAGAGCCTGATGGAGGGCATGCGCTCGTTCGTGCGCGCCCACCGCCGCGAGCTGGATCGGGCCAGCACCTTCTTCGTCAACGTCGACACGGTCGGCTGGGGGTCGGTCCACTACTGGGTCGGCGAGGGCCTCGTCGTCACCTACGACCTCGACCGCCGCCTCGCCGACCTCTGCGACGCGCTCGCCGACAGCGACCGCGCCGGCGAGAGCCGCTACGACGCCCAGCCGGTTTACGCGCCGCTCGGCACCGACGCCCTGCCGCCTCGCGTCCTGGGCTATGCCTCGACCACGATCTCCTGCCTGCGCGGCGGAGTGGGGCCGCCCTGGTACCACACGGCCGACGACACCCCCGACCGGGTCGAGCCCGAGGCGCTGGAGGCGGCCCACGGCTTCACCCTCGAGCTGGTGCGGCTGCTCGACCGCGAGATCGCGCGCGAGCTCGCCTGAGAGGCCGCCGGCGGCCGCGCTCAGCCGAGCGCCGCGCGGATCGCGTCGAGCGACTCGGGGTTCTCGGCGCTGGAGAGGTCGCCCGGATCCTCGCCCGCGGCCACCGCCCGCACGGCGCGACGGATGATCTTCGCCGAGCGCGTCTTCGGCAGCGCCTCCACGAACACGACGCGCGACGGCTTGAAGGGCCGCCCGAGCTCGTCGGCGACCAGCTCGCGAAGCTCCTCGGCGGTTGCCTCGTCGGCTGCGTCGGCGGTGACGCAGAAGCACCAGATCGCCTCGCCCTTGACTTCGTCGGGCACTCCGACGACGGCCGACTCGGCGACCTTCGGATGGCCGACGAGCACCGACTCCACCTCGGCCGGGCCGACCCGCTTTCCCGCCACGTTGATCGCGTCGTCGGAGCGCCCGAACAGGAACCACTGGTCGTCGGGGTCCACCATCGCCCAGTCGCCGTGGCGCCACACCCCCGGGTACATCGACCAGTACGAGTCCAGGTAGCGCTGGCGGTCCCCCCACACCCCGCGCGTCATCGCCGGCCAGGGCTGCTTGCATACGAGCTCGCCCACCTCCCGGCGCACGCTGCGGCCGTGCGGGTCGAAGACGTCCATGTCCATCCCCAGGCTGGGGCCCCCGAGCGAGCACTCCTTGATCGGCTCGACCGGAAACGGCGACAGAAAGCAGGCGCCCACCTCGGTGCCGCCGGACAGGTTGATGATCGGCACCCCGCCGCCGCTGATCCGCATCAGCCAGCGGTAGGGGTCGGGATTCCACGGCTCTCCCGTCGAGCCGATGATGCGAAGCGACGAGAGGTCGTGGGCCGTGGCGTGCTCGTCTCCCTTCTGCTTCAGCGCCCGGATCAGCGTCGGCGAGACCCCCAGCATCTGCACGCCGTGGCGCTCCACCGATGCCCAGACGCGGTCGGGCCCGGGGTAATCGGGGGCGCCCTCGTACATCACCATCGCCGCCCCGTTGGCGTGGCAGCCGACCATCATCAGCGGCCCCATGATCCAGCCCATGTCGGTGACCCAGTAGCCGACCTCGCCCGGGTGCAGGTCGGTCTGGTAGGCGACCTCCGAGGCGATCTTCACCAGAAAGCCTGCGTGCACGTGGACCGAGCCCTTCGGCTTTCCCGTGGTGCCGGAGGTGTAGGCGAGCATGAAGACGTCCTCGGACTCCGTGTCCTCTGCTTCGACCGGGCCGTCGAGGCCGTCGACGAAGTCTCCCCAGCTGACGTCGCGTCCCTCCCGCATCGGCACCTCGACGCCGAGGTGGCCGCGGACGACGACGCGCTCGATCGAGGGGACCTGGGCGACCGCCTCGTCGGCGACGGGCTTCATCAGCCCGTGCGAGCCGCGGCGCCAGGTGCCATCGGCGGTGAACAGAAGCTTGGCCCGCGCGTCGCGCAGCCTCGCCGCCACGGCCGATGCTGCAAAGCCGGAGAAGATCGGCAGGTAGATCGCGCCGACCTTGGCCACGGCGTAGGCGGCGACGATCGCCTCCGGCGCCATCGGCATGAACACCCCGACCGCGTCCCCCTTGCCGACGCCGTCGCGTCGCAGCGCCGCGGCCACCCGGTCCACCTCCCGGGCGAGGTCGCCGAAGGTCATCCGGCGCACCTCGCCGGTCTCGCTCTCGCCGATCAGGGCGACGGCGTCCGGGCGCTCGGCGGCGTGGCGGTCCACGCAGGCGACCGCGAGGTTGATGCGGCCGCCCACGAACCACCGCGCCCACTCGATCCCGTCCGAGTCGTCCAGGACGCGCTCGTAGGGCACCGCGAACGGAATCCCCAGGTCCCTGACCGCGGCGTCCCAGTACCAGGCGACGTCCTCGACCGACCGCCGCCGCAGCTCCGCGATCGTCCCGATCCCATGCGCCCGCATCAGCCGCGTCACGTTCGCCCGCTCGACGTACTCGGCCGTCGGCTCCCAGGCCACCTCGCTCATGGCGTCGATTCTATGAGCAGACAGAAAGACGCCCCGGGCGGGAGATCCGGGGCGCCTCGTGTTCAGAGCCTCTTAAGTCGGCGTCCTTGCCGTGGGGGCCTCCTTGCGGGTAGGCGAGGCTGCTGAACGACCACCACGCTATCCGCGGCGAAGGCCCCCGTCATCGTCAAAATTGGGGTTTCTTGCTCGCGACGCCTCGCCGCCGTCAGCCGGCGTGGCGTGCGGCGGCAAGATCGCGGTCGAGCCGCGGCACGGATAGGAAGGCCGCGACGACCCGCTCGTCGAACTGCCTGCCGGCGTGTTGCCGCAGCTCCCCGCGCGCCTCGGCCGCCGGCAGCGCCTGCTTGTAGGCGCGGTGCGCGGTCATCGCCTCGAAGGCGTCGGCGACGGCGAGGATGCGGGCCTCGATCGGGATCTGCAGCCCACTCAGCCCGAGCGGGTATCCCGCGCCGTCGGGACGCTCGTGATGGGCGAGGATCCAGATCGCGATGTCGTCGAGGTTGGCGTTGCGGACGATGCGGGCGCCGATCTCCGGATGCTTGCGCATCTCCACCCACTCCTCCTCCGTCAGCGGGCCGGGCTTGTCGAGGATCGAGTCCGGGATGCCGACCTTGCCGATGTCGTGCAGGATCCCGGCGAGCCGCACCCGCTCGACGCGCTCCTCGGCGAGGTCGAGCGCCCGCGCCATCGCCTCCGCGTAGCGACCGACCATCTGCGAATGATTGGCAGTGCCGGTGTGGCGGATGTCGAGCACCTCGGCCAGCGAGACGACCGTGGCGAGGCTCCCCGCTCGCTGCGCGGCATGGCGCCCGCCGAGGTCCCCCATCGTCATGTTCGCCGCGAGCTCGGTGCTGTAGATGACCGAGCGGTCGCGGCCGAGCTGCTTGGCGGCATAGAGGGCCTGGTCGGCGGCCTTGAGCAGCACGTCGGTGGCACCGCCGTGGTTGGGGAACACGGCGACGCCGCAGCTCACCGTCAGCTTCTCGGCCCGGTCGGCGAACGTCGCGCGCGTCTCCTGGCGCAGGCGCTCGGCCAGCATGTAGGTCTCGTGCTCGCCGGCCTCCGGCACGATCACCGCGAACTCCTCCCCGCCCATCCTCGCCACCGTGTCGATCTCGCGAGTGTGCTCGCGCAGGACGTCGCTGAACAGCTCGAGGGCGCGGTCGCCCGCGTGATGGCCGAAGCGGTCGTTGACGGACTTGAACCAGTCGAGGTCCAGCTCGATGATCCCCAGCGGGGCGCCGCCGCGCGAGGCGCGCTGGAACTCCTGGACGAAGCGCTCGTCGAAGCCGCGGCGGTTGGTGACGCCGGTGAGCACGTCCGTGCGCGCGGCGCTGGCGAGCTGGCGAAGCAGCCCCTCGACCTGCTCGCGCAGAACGCCCATCATCGTGCCCGCGACGAAGAGCGTGCCGGCGGCCATCACCCAGTAAAGGAAGGGCACGTGGCCGATCGGTCGCACGTCGAGCACGACGGCGTAGGCGAAGCAGGCGAACGCCATGTGCAGGACGGCAAGCCGCAGCTCGAAGAAGTAGAAGGCGGCCAGGGCGACCCAGAAGAAGTACATCGCGTAGGCGCCCACCGCGTCGACCCCCCCGTAGTAGACGACCAGGCTGACCAGCACCGAGCCCAGCGCCGGCGAGACGCGGAAGAGCCACAGTGGCAGTCGGTCGAACCCGATCAGGAACGTCGCCGCCGTCAGGTACGCGGCGAACGCGCAACCGGCGAGCCCGAGCGTGTAGCGGTCCGGCGAGTGCGGCAGGACCAGCGTGAGCAGGAGCAGCGTCGCCCCGAGGCCGAAGAGGTAGGCAAAGGTGCGCGCCATCAGCGCGCGGTCGCCGGAGATGCGCACGCCGGGACGGCCGCGGCCGGTCCAGCGCAGGCGCTCTCGAAGCGGCGGGGTCATCTGCGGCCTCAGGCGGGCCGGAAGCAACGCCATCGTGGCTCGTATCGGCGCGAATCGGCCCGCGCTTGACACCGAAATCGTCCAGGCGCGCGCCTGGCCGCGGCCGCCGCCGGTGAGCTAGATTCGGGACGGCAGGCGGCGCCTTCTGAACCGTTGCCGCCGGTCGAGCGTAAGGAAGCGGATGTTGACACCGCGACGGACCGCGATCACCGCCTGGAGGCCGCAATGAGCGACAAGCCCGTCATCGATTTCGACATCGACCGCTACATGCGCAACTCGCGCAAGGTGGACCTGTCCGACATCGACTGGGAGGACATCCCCAACCACTCCCTCTCCGACGGCGACGTGATGTGCATGCACTACATGATGGACATCGAGTCGCACACGGTGATCTACATGCGCGACCTGCTGGCGACGCGCGCTGCGGCCGATCCGCACATCACCGCCTTTCTGTCCTGCTGGGTCTACGAGGAGTTCTGGCACGGCGAGGCCTTCTCGGACTTCCTGCGCGCCTACGGGATCGAGGAGCCGATCGAGCCGCGGCTCCCCGACGGTTCCACCCCGCTGCCCACGCGTCCCAACCGGCTGCGGGCAATGCGCGTCAACGCCGGCGTCGGCAACGGCTTCGCGATCCTACCCTCGATGATCGGCTCGGCGATGACCAGGGATTTCATCGCCATCCACATGACCTGGGGGGCGATCAACGAGCTGACGACCCTCACCGGCTACTACCAGCTGATCCGCCGCTCGTCGCATCCCGTCCTCCACCAGATGCTGCGCAAGGTGATCCAGGACGAGCGCCGCCACTTCGCCTTCTACCGCGCCCAGGCGAAGGCGCGGATGGAGGCGAGCGCGGCCGCCGGCCGCATGGTGCGTCGCGCCCTGAAGTCGTTCTGGACCCCGGTCGGCGCCGGGGTGAAGAGCCAGGAGGAGGTCGACGCGCTCGGCCTCTACCTGCTCGGCGACGGCAGCGAGGAGGGAGCCGAGGCCGCAAAGCACATCGACGAGATGATCGCCGAGCTGCCCGGGCTGGAGGGGCTCACTTTGGTCCAGGACTACCTGGAGGCCGCCAAGCGCCGGGTCGCGGAGCGACCGGGCTGGGCGGGCACGAGCGCGCCGGGCCGCCGCGAGCCGCGCTTCGCGGGCACCCCCGGCCACTGGCCCGCGCCCCGGAACGGCGACCGCACGGACGTCGTCCCCGAGGAGCAGACCGCCTAGACCGGCGTGATCGGGTTTCGCCGCTCGGCGAAGCGGCGGTCCTTGGACTCCGCCATCGCGAAGCGCCTGATCAGCTCGCCGCGCAGGGTGTCGGGCTCGACCACCGCGTCGACGACCATCTCCGAGGCGAGATGGAGGATGTCGATGTCCGCCGCGTATTCCGTGCGCTTGGCGGCGATGAATGCCTCGCGCTCGGACGGGTCCGAGATCTCCTGGATCTGGTTGTAGAAGACCGCGTTGATCGCCGCTTCCGGGCCCATAACCGCGACCTGGGCGCCGGGGAGGGCGAGGCAGCAGTCCGGCTCGAACGCCGGCCCGGCCATCGCGTAGAGGCCGGCGCCGTAGGCCTTGCGCACGATCACCGAGATCTTCGGCACAGTGGCCTCCGAGACCGCGCTGATCATCTTCGCCCCGTGACGGATGATCCCCTGGCGCTCGACCTCCTTTCCGATCATGAATCCCGGCACGTCGGCGAGGAAGAGCAGCGGCACGTTGAAGGCGTTGCAAGTCCAGATGAACCGTGCCGCCTTGTCGGCCGAGTCCACGAACAGCACGCCGCCCTTCACGGACGGCTGGTTGGCCACCACTCCGACCACCCGTCCATCGAGCCGGCCGAAGCCGACGACCAGCTCCTTCGCCCAGCGCTCGTGCACCTCGAGGAACGAGCCCGCGTCGAGCAGGGCGTCCAGCAGCTCGGCGACGTCGAACGCGGTCTTCTCGTCGTCGGGGACGATCTCCGACGGCCGCCGCTCGCTCGCCGGATCGGCGGGCGGCGCCGCGGGCGGCTGCTCGCGCCAGCTCGACGGCATGCAGGACAGGTATCGCTTCGCGATGTCGATCGCCTCCGCGTCGCACGCGGCGAGGAAGTGCCCGCAGCCCGACACCCCCGTGTGCATCCGCGCCCCGCCCATCTCCTCGAGCGTGACGTCCTCGCCGATCACCATCTGCGCCATCCGCGGCGAGCCCAGGTACATCGAGGCGTTGCCGTCGCGCATGATCACGACGTCGCAGAAGGCCGGGATGTAGGCGCCGCCGGCGGCGCTCGGCCCGAACAGCAGGCACACCTGTGGCACCTGGCCGGAGAGGACCACCTCGTTGTAGAAGATGCGCCCGGCCCCCCGCCGCCCGGGGAACATCTGCACCTGGTCGGTGATCCGGGCGCCGGCCGAGTCCACCAGGTAGACCATCGGCACCCGCAGCCGCAACGCCCGCTCCTGCACGCGCAGGATCTTCTCCACCGTCTTCGCCCCCCACGAGCCCGCCTTGACGGTCGGGTCGTTGGCCATCAGCGCGACCCGGCGCCCGCCCACCAGGGCGAGGCCGGTGACAACGCCGTCCGCCCCCAGCCCCTCGCGCTCCCAGTTGGCGAGCAGCGCCTCTTCGGCGAAAGACTCGGGGTCCACGAGCCCGGCGATGCGCTCGCGAACCGGCAGCTTGTCCTGTTCCGCGACCTTGCGGTGATGCCGCTCCGGCCCGCCGCCGAGCGCAGCCTCGAGCGCCGGGCGGATGTCCGTCACCGAGCTTGAGCGCGCTGCCCGCTGCGCTTCGCCTGCTCCGCCGGCTTGCCCTGCGGCCGGGCCTGGCCCGGGGCCTTGCCGGCGGCGGCATCGTCCTTCGGCGCCGGCTTGGGCTCGGCGCCGGAGCCCTCGGCGGACCCGGCCGGCGCCGACTCGAGCTTCGCCGGCGGATGGCGATGCTGGCCGACGGCGGCCCCCAGCTGCGAGCCCAGGCTCTCCAGCTCGGCGAGAACCGCGTCGCGGCGGCTCTCCAGGTCGGCGATCACGGTCTCGATGTCGCGCCGCCGCTTCTCTCCCTCCTCGACCGTGCGCTTGGCCTGCGCCGTCGCGGACTCCAGCGTCTGCTCCGCCTTGCGCTCCGCCCCCGCGCGCGCGGCGCCGGCGGCCTGCTCGGCCTTCTCCCGCACCGCCTCGGCGTGACGGTCCGTCTCGGTGCGAATCGTCTCCGAGTAGGAGTCGGCCCCGGATCGCGTCTTGCGCGCATAGGCGTCCGCCTCCTCGCGCTGCTGCGCGGCATGCTTCTCGGCCGCGGCGCGCTGCGAGTCGGTCTCGGACCGTGCCGCCGCCAGCGCGCGATCGGCCTCCTCGGCCGCCTCCGCCTTGAGCTGCTCCCCGATGTCGTGGGCGCTGGTCAGCAGCCCCGACGTACGCTGCCCGATTCGCTCCAGCTCGCGCCGCACGGCGTCCGCGCCCGCGTCGTCGAGACCGCCCGCCTCCAGCCAGTCTGCGAGCTGGCTCAGATACCGGTCGACCTCGCGCTTCTCGTAGCCCTTGCGCGCGATCGTGAACGTCGCGCTGCGAATCCGGTCGATGCTGTCCTGGCTCACGCCCTTCCCCCTTCCTCGGCCGCCCCGCGCTCAGAGGCCCGGGTCGACCGGCTCCGGCTGATCACCGGAGTAATCGTAGAACCCCCGGCCCGACTTACGCCCGAAGAAGCCGGCCGCGACCATCTTGCGCAGGGTCGGGGGGGCGGCGAAGCGGCGCTCGCGGTACTCGTCGAACATGATCTCGGCGATCGCCTTGGTCGTGTCGAGGCCGACGAAGTCGAGCAGGGTGAGCGGCCCCATCGGGTGGTTCGCGCCGGCCTTCATCGCCGTGTCGATCTGCTCGATCCCCCCCACGCCCTCCTCGTAGGCGCGGATCGCGTCGAGCATGTAGGGGACCAGCAGGCGGTTGACGATGAACCCCGTCTTGTCCTTGGCGTGGACGGTGGTCTTGCCGAGCTTCTCTCCCACCTCGAAGCCGGTCGCCAGCGCCTCTTCGCCGGTGGTCACCGTCTGGACGACCTCGAGAAGCGGCATCAGCTGGGCCGGATTGAAGAAATGCAGGCCGACGAAGCGATCGGGCCGCTCGGTCACGACCGCCTGGTCGACGACCGACAGCGACGACGTGTTGGTCGCGCACACGGTGTCGGGCTTCATCACCTCGTTCAGCTCGCGCCACATCTCGAGCTTCATCTGCAGGTCCTCGGTGATCGCCTCGACCACGAGGTCGCAGTCGGAGAAGTCGCCGTAGTGCAGCGTGCCCCGGATGCGGCCGCGGACGGCGTCGGCGTCCGCCTGCTCGGCCTTGCCCTTCTCGACCGCGCGGGCGAGCTGCTTCTCGATCTTGCCCAGGCCCTTGTCGAGCGTGTCCTGGTCGACCTCGCGGACCACCACGTCCCAGCCGGCCTGGGCGCAGATCTGGGCGATCCCGTGCCCCATCAGGCCGCAGCCCAGCACGCCGACAGTCTTGATCTCCATCTGCCTAGAGCCTCCACCCTGGGTTCGATTTGCGGAAGCGGCAGCCTATACGCGGCGATATGCTCGCCGCATGGCGAACCCGCTGGGGGGCGTGCAGATGGAGAAGTCCGCGGCCTTCGTGCGTGACGTGATGAGCCCCGGGATCATCGTCATATCGGGCGACACGACCGTCGCCACGTGCGCGGCTGCGATGCACGAGCGCCGCACCCATGCCGTCCTGGTCGTCGATGACCGCACGCGCCAGCCGCTCGGCTGGGTCTTCCACCACGACATCCTCCACCACCTGCGCTCCGACCCGCTGACGACCGTCGCTGCCGACGTCGTCTCCCGGGAGCCCCTCTACATAGACCCCGAGGACTCCGTCGACGACGCCGCCGAGCGGATGGTCGACAACAACGTCAGCCACCTGCTGGTCGGCAAGTCGCCGGAGCGGATTCCCGAGGGCGTGGTCTCCAGCTGGGACCTCGTCGCGCATTACGCGCGGCCCGTGGGACGCCTCTAGGCGGGCGCGGCCTGGCGCAACCGGGCCGGAGCCCGGCGTCCGATCAGGCGGTGCGAAGCGCAGCCGCCTCTGCGTCGAGATCGACCGGCGCGCGCCTCCCCTGCTCGCCCAGCAGCAGCAGCTCGTCGATCGACTCGTCCACCCTCCGCGCGAGCGCGTCGGCGTCGGGCAGGGACTCCCGGTCGGCATAGAGGCCGAAGCAGGCACGGTCGCGAACCGTCGTCATCCCGATCGAGAGGGCGTGACGATCGGAGATCGGGACGACCGGATAGGCCTCGGCCAGCTCGCAGCTGCGCATGTACAAGGGCTCGCGCGGGCCAGGGATGTTGGAGATCGTCAGGTTGAACGCGCGCGGGCTGGCCAGGATGCGCGAGATCGCCGCCTGTATCGCCCGCGGCGCGTAGGTGATCGATTGCAGCACGGCGTCGGCGCCCTGGGGCTCGCCCGACCGCTTGCGCTCGGTGGTGGCGCTGTTCACCGCGCGCACGCGGCGAACCGGGTCGGGCTCGTCGCAGGGAAGGTCCACGAAGATGAACGAGATCCGGTTGCCCAGATCGCCCGCCGCACCCTCGTCGCGCACGCTCACCGGCACCATCGTCTTCAGCCGCATCGGCGACTCGCCGCGGTCGCGAAGGAAGCGCCGCACGCCGCCCGCCGAGGCGGCCAGCACGACGTCGTTGATGGTCACCCCGAAGGCGGCTCGGATCCGCTTCAGATCGTCGAGCGGCCGCTCCACCAGGGCAAGGTGGCGCTTCGGCGAGATCCCCTCGTTGAAGGGGCGCACCGGCCGGGTCGGGCGGGCGGAGTTCGCGAGCGCCCGTGCCGCCCGCTCCGCCTCGCGGCCGAGCCTGGCGAGCCGTCGTGGCGACGCCGCGACCCGCGCCGCGATCTGCGTCAGCTCGAACTGCTCCGCCAACCGGTCGCCGACGGCGCGGCCGAGCAGCTCGAAGCGCCCGGCCCGCGGCTCCGGCTCCCACCGGTCGGGCTCGACCGCCGGCGGATCGGGCTCGGGGTCGAGCAGCAGCGAGGCAAGCTCGACTGCGGCGAGCCCGTCAACCATGCAGTGATGGGCCTTGCCGACCACCGCGATGCGGCCGTCGGAGAGACGGTTGGCGATCCGGATCTGCCAAAGCGGGCGATCGCGCGGCAGGGGCTCCGACATGCAGTCGTCTATCACCGCGGTCAGCCTGCGCCGTCGCGACTCGACCACCTGCCTGGAGATGTCGAAGGCCTCGTCGTCGGACCAGACCGGGCGATGGACGTCGAGCGGCACGGAAACGAGCCGCTGGCGATAGCGGGGCGCCCGGCCCATGCGGACGGCGATGTGATCTCGAAGCTCGGCGAAGCTCGGTCGCGGGGCCGACGGCGGAGGCTCGAACAGCGCCGCCCAGCCGACGTGCATGTGGGCGGTCGGGCTCTCAACAGCCAGGAACGCATCGTCGAGAGGCGATAGGCGGGTGGACATCACGGCCTCCTCATGGAGAGTGGGCGTGCCCCGGCACAGTCCAACTGTTAGCGAACGCTAAACGAGGGTTGCCCGTTTGGCGATTGCCAAACACGCATTTTGCGGAGCTTCCCCGGGCGCGGCCCTGACAAGCGGCAAGCGATCGTCCCTCAGCGTCGCCAGTCCACCGGCCCGGCGCGCAGCACGTGGGCGCCGAGCGAGCGGCCGAGCAGGCGCTGGACCTCGCCCGAGGCCTCGATCAGGGCGCCGAGGTCGATGCCGGTCTCGATCCCCATCTCGTGCAGCATCGAGACGAGGTCCTCGGTCGAGATGTTCCCGGTCGACCCCGGCGGCACGGGGCAGCCGCCCAGCTCGCCGAACGAGCTCTCGAGCGAGGCCACGCCGGCCTCCAGCGCCGCCAGCACGTTGGCGAGGCCCTGACCGCGGGTGTTGTGGAAGTGGGCCGTCAGCTCGACGTCGGGCAGCCTTTCGCGGGCCGCCGGGAAGAACTCCGCCACCTGGCGCGGATTGGCCATCCCCGTGGTGTCTCCGAAGCCGACCTCGGCGCAGCCGGCCGCGGCGAGGCGCTCGGCGATCTCGAGCACCCGGTCGCGCGGCACCTCGCCCTCGTAGGGGCACCCGAACGACACCGCGATCACCCCCTCGCATCGCAGCCCGGCGCCGCGCGCCCCCTCGATCGTGCGCTCGAGGCCCAGCAGCGACTCGGCGATGGAGCGGTTGACGTTCTTTTGGTTGTGGGTCTCCGACGCCGAGAGGAACAGGTTGACCTCGTCGAAACGGTCGCGCTGGCCCAGCGCGCGCTCCAGCCCGCGCTCGTTGGGGATCAGCACCGAGAAGGCGACGCTCTCGGGGCGGTCCACCCGGGCCAGCACCTCCTCGGCGTCGGCGAGCTGGGGGATGACGTCCGGGCGAACGAAGGAGGTCACCTCGAGCCGCGACAGGCCGCTGCGGGCGAGCATCCCGATAAGCCGCACCTTGTCGTCGGTGGCGATCACCTCGGGCTCGTTCTGAAACCCGTCGCGGGGCCCGACCTCGCGGATCTGCACGCGCTGCGGCGTCGAAGCGGTCACTGCCGCAGCTGGCCCACGTCTATGACGCGGCGCTCGTGCGTGCCGACGCCGATCGTACGGTCCCCCTCGGTGACCTCGACGTCGAAGCGCAGCTTGCGGCCGTCGGCGACCTCGCGCAGCGTCGCCCGCACCTTGCAGGTCGCCCCCGCCGGCGAGGCCGCCACGTGCTTAATGCAGACCTCGAAGCCGACCGTCGCCTTGCCCTCGGGAAGGTGCTCGAGCGAGAGGATCGCCGCCGTGCGCTCCATCATCGCCACCATTCCCGGAGTCGACAGGACGGCCGCCCCGATCGAGCCGCCGACGTCGGTGACGAGGCGGTCCTCGACCGTGAACTCGTCACTGCGCTCGATCCCGGGCTCCAGGGTGCCGCCGCGGGTGAGGTCGTCGTAGGCGGCCGCCATCAGATGATCTAAACCATCCCCAGCCCGCCGGAGACCCCGAGGGTCTCGCCGGTGACGTAGGAGGCGTCGTCGGACGCGAGGAAGCAGACGGCCGCCGCCACCTCGTCGGGCTCGCCGAGCCGGCGCATCTGGGTGGCGCCGCGCATCGTGTCGATGATCTTCGAGCCCAGCTCGCCGAGCTGCTCGGCGCGGCGGAGCAGCGGAGTGTCGATCGGGCCGGGCGCGATCGCGTTGGCCGTGATCCCGAAGCGGGCGTTCTCGCGGGCGATCGTCTTCGTGAAGGCGATCACCCCGCCCTTTGCCGCCGAGTAGACGGCGGAGCCCTTCGAGCCGACGCGGCCCGCCTCGGAGGCGATGTTGACGATCCGGCCGTAGCCCGCCCGCTGCATCCCGGGAAGGGCGGCGTGCGTGCAGGCGAGGACCCCGCCGAGGTTGACCGCCACCACCCGGCCCCACATCTCGGGGTCGGTGTCGGCGAAGAAGCCGAACTCGTCGTCGCCGGCGTTGTTGACGAGAATCGCCGGGTCGGCGGCCTCCACGGCGGCGCGGGCCGAGTCCTGGTCGGTGACGTCGAGGGCCAGCGCCTCCCCGCCGGTCTCGGCGGCGACGGCCGCGGCGCCGTCGCGGTCGAGGTCGCCGACGAAGACCCGCGCCCCCTCGGCGGCGAGGCGGCGGGCGATCGCCGCGCCGATTCCGCCGGCCCCGCCCGTGACGAGCGCGTTTCTGCCCTCCAGCCTCATCGCGGAAGAGCATATGTATGCGAGCGCCGAAGACGCAGCGCGAGCCCCCGCGCGGGTGCGATCTAGACTGGCCCCGTGGCTGAGCCGATTCCGATCATCGGGGGGACGGGCGCGCTCGGGTTCGGCCTCGCGCTGCGCTGGGCGAAGGCCGGACGGGAGATCGCGATCGGGTCGCGCAGCCCGGAGCGCGCCGCCGAGGCGGCCGCTCGCGTCTCCGCCGCCGTTCCCGGCGCGGCGGTCGAGGGGCTGGTCAACGAGGAGGCGGCGACGCGCGGGCCGCTCGTCGTCCTCGCCGTGCCCTTCCGCGCCCAGTCGGAGAACCTCAACAACCTGAGGGAGCCGCTGCGCGAGGGCCAGCTGCTCGTCGACTGCACGGTCCCCACCGCGGCGGCGGTGGGCGGAAAGGCGATGCGGACGGTCGGCGTCTGGCAGGGATCGGCGGCGCAGCAGGCCCAGGAGATGGTCCCCGACGGGGTCACCGTGGTCGCCGCCTTTCACACCGTCGGCGCCAGCTTGCTCGCCGACCTCGAGCGGCCCCTGGACGAGGACGTCCTGATCTGCGGCGACCGAAAGGTCGACAAGGCGCGCGTCGCCTCCCTGGTCGAGCTGGTCCCCGGCCTGCGGCCGGTCAACGCCGGCGCCCTGGAGGCCGCCCGGATCGTCGAGCAGCTGACGCCGCTGCTGATTTCGATCAACAGCCGCTACAAGTCGCACGCCGGAATCCGCGTCACGGGCCTGCCGGACGGAGACCCTTGGGCGTAGTCGTCCTCGCCGGCGGCACCGGCGGGGCGAAGCTCGCCGCCGGGCTCGCGGACGTGCTCGCAGAGGATCTGGCGGTGGTCGCCAACACCGCCGACGACACCGATGTGCTCGGCATCCGCGTCTGCCCCGACCCGGACCTGATCACCTACTGGCTCGCCGGCGAGATCGACGAGGAGCGAGGATGGGGCATCGCCGGCGACGGCTTCGCCGCCTTCGAGCGGCTCGCCCGCCTCGGCGCGCCCGACTGGTTTCGGCTCTCCGACCGCGACCTGGCGACCTGCCTCTACCGCACCTACTTCCTCGCCGAGGGGGGCACGCCGACGGCGGCGCAGGCCCAGATCGCCCGCTCGCTCGGGGTGCGGGCCACGGTGCTGCCGATGTGCGACGAGCCCGTCCGCACCCGGGTGCGGACCGGCGACGGCTGGCGCAGCTTCCAGGAGTACCTGATCCTCGATCGCGCCCGCCCCGACGTCGACGAGATCTCGCTGGAGGGGGTCGAGCTGGCGCACGTGACCGAGCATGTGCTCGCGGCCCTCGCCGGCTCCGAGGCGATCGTGATCGGCCCCTCGAACCCGGTCGTGAGCATCGGGCCGATCCTCACCGTTCCCGGCATGCGCGAGGCGATCGCCGAGGCGGACGCTCCGGTGGTGGCGGTGAGCCCGTTCGTGGCCGGGCGGGCGATCAAGGGCCCGACCGAGCTGTTCATGGCCGCCGTGGGCCGCCCAGCCACCGCCTCCGGGGTCGCCGACCTCTACGCGGGGCTGCTCGACGGGATCGTCGTCGACGAGGGCGACCCCGAGCCGCCCCCCGCGGGGCTGTCCGCGCTGGCCTGCCGGACGCTGATGAGCGACGCCGGCACGCGCCGCGCGCTCGCCGAGCGCGTGCTCGAGTTCGCGCGCTCGCTGGCGTGATGACCACCATGGCGGTCATCCCGGTCAAGCGCTTCGGCGCCGCGAAGCGGCGCCTCGGCGAGATGCCCGAGGCCGCCGCGCGAGAGGCGCTGGTCGCGGCCATGCTGGAGGACGTGCTGACGGCGGCCGGCGCCTGTGCGCGCCTCGACCGGGTGCTGGTGGTGACCGGGGATGAGCGCGCGGAGACGGCGGCGCGCGCCCACGGCGCGTCCGTGCTCGCCGACCCCGCCGACGCCGGGCATCCCGAGGCGGCGCTGATCGGGGTCCGCGCGGCGCTGGAGGGCGGCGCGAGGCGCGCGGCGCTCCTTCCCGGGGACTGCCCCCTGCTCGACCCCGCCGAGCTGGACGATCTGCTCGACGCGGCGCCGGATCCCGGCGCGGTCGTCGTCCCCGACCGTCACGGCACGGGCACGAACGCGCTCGTGCTCTCGCCTCCGGACGCGATCCGCCCGGCCTTCGGGCCGGGAAGCCGCGAGCGGCACCTGCGACTCGCCGCGCGGGCGGGCATGCCCGGCGTCGCGCAGCACGTGCAGTCGCTGGCCCTGGACGTCGACACCCCGGAGGACCTCGACGAGCTCCGCCGCGTGCTCGCGGCCGATCGCCTTCGCGCCCCGGCCACCGCTGCCGCGCTGGCGGCCGTCACCGCCGGCACGCCGCTCGGGCGATGAGCGAGCTGCGGGTGATCCCGGTCGCGGGGCTGCCCGAGATCGGCGCCGGCGACGCGATCGGAGCGCTGATCGCCGCCGCGGCGGCGATCGAGCCCGGCGATGTCGTCACGGTTTCCCAGAAGGTCGTCTCCAAGGCGGAGGGACGGACCCGCGAGCTCTCCCGCGTCGAGCCCGATGCCCGCGCCCGCGAGATCGCCGCGCGGGTGGGCAAGGACCCGGCCCTCGTCCAGCTCGTGCTGGAGGAGAGCGTTGCCGTGATCCGGGCCGAGCCGGGTGTGCTGGTGACGGAGACGCGCGGCGGCTGGATCTGCGCCAACGCCGGTATCGACAACTCGAACGTGCCCGGCGACGGGCGGGTGACGCTGCTGCCGTCAGACGCGGATGAGTCGGCGCGCCGCATCCGAGCCGAGATCCTGGCCGACTCCGGGGTGACCGCGGGCGTCGTGATCGCAGACAGCTTCGGCCGCCCGTGGCGGCTGGGGCAGTTCGACGTGGCGATCGGCTGCGCCGGAATCGAGCCGCTGCGCGACGAGCGCGGCGGGCGCGACCGCGACGGCCGAGAGCTGACCGCGACGCTGGTTGCCGTCGCCGACGAGATCGCGGCGGCGGCCGATCTGGTGAGGAGGAAGGCTGACGGCGTCCCCGCCGTCGTCGTCCGCGGGCTCGGTCACCTCGTCGGCGAGGACGACGGCCCGGGCGGCGCCGCGATCAGGCGGCCGGCGGCGGACGATCTGTTCCGCTGACGGCGCCGCTGGTCGCGTGTCCCACCTCGTCCACGGGCTCGCCCTTGCCGAGCAGCGGATCCGGGGCGCCTTCCTCGCTGAACTCGGGCGCCGCGTAGACGCCGCCCGGCACCGCGCCGATCGCGAGGATCCGCGCGCCCTCCTCGCCGGTGACGATCTTGCGCTTCTCGCTCGCCCCGACCCGAGCGTAGACGCCGGGGACAAGCTGATGCTCCTGGCCGCCGGCCTGCAGGGTCGCCCGCCCCTCCAGGGCGGTGTAGACCTCCTCCTGGCCGTCGTGCGAATGGTCGTGGTAGGGGTAATGCTCGAAGCCGGGCGGGATGTCCATCACCGCGATCCCGAACGAGCTGACGCCGAGGCCGGCTCGCACGCGCCGAAAGCCTCCACCGAAGATCGCCTCGAACTCCTCGAGCTGCTTGACCGTCACGTCTGGCACACCGACTCCTTCCACCCAGCGTTGACGAGCACCGCCGCCCCCTGAACCCTACCGCCGCGTAGGTCGGCGAGCGCCTCGTTCGCGTCCTCGAGGGGATAGGTGTTCGTCTCGGTCCGCACCGGCACGCGCGGCGCCAAGTCGAGGAACTCGGCGCCGTCGCGACGGGTCAGGTTGGCGACGGAGCGAATCGCCCGCTCGCCCCACAGGATCTCGTAGGGGAAGGCCGGGATGTCGCTCATGTGGATGCCGGCGCAGACCACCGTGCCCCCCTTCGCGGTCGCCCGCAGAGCCGCCGGCACCAGCTCGCCGACCGGCGCGAACACGATCGCCGCGTCGAGCTCCTCCGGCGCCGGGCGCATCGCGTCGCCGGCCCACTCGGCGCCGAGCGAGCGCGCGAACTGCTGCGCCTCGGCATCCTCGGCACGGGTGAACGCGAACACCCGCCGCCCCTCCCACGCCGCCACCTGGCAGACGATGTGGGCCGAAGCGCCGAAGCCGTAGAGGCCGAGCCGCTCGGGGTCGCCGGTGGCACGCAGCGACCGGTAGCCGATCAGCCCGGCGCACAGAAGCGGCGCCACCTCGAGGTCGCCAAAGCCTTCCGGCAGCGCCAGGCAGAAGCGCTCGTCGGCGACCGCGCGCTCGGCATAGCCGCCGTCGATGTCGTAGCCGGTGAAGCGGGCCCGGTCGCAGAGGTTCTCGCGGCCGGAGCGGCAGTAGCGGCACTCGCCGCAGGCCCAGCCCAGCCAGGGGATGCCGACGCGATCGCCGGCGGCAAGGCGGTCCGCCCCCTCCCCCGCCGCCTCCACGATGCCCGCGACCTGGTGGCCCGGAACGAGCGGCAGCTTCGGTTCGGTCAGGTCGCCGTCGACGACGTGCAGGTCGGTGCGGCAGACGCCGCAGGCGCCGACGCGGACCGCGACCTGGCCGGGGCCGGGCTCGGGCGGTTGCAAGTCCTCGAGCTGCAGCGGCTCGGCCTGGGCCCGGAGCACCATCGCGCGCATCGCTCAATCATCGCGCTCTCGCTGGCGCGACCATCCCTTGGGCGGATCAGTAGGTCTCGACGATCTCGTAAAGCGTCGTGCGCTGGGCGGGGACGCGGCCGCCGGCGCGAGCCGCCTCGATCAGCTGCTCGGGTTCGAGCCGCACGCCGTGGTACGAGCCGGCCATCCGCGAGATGTTCTCCTCCATCAGGGTCCCGCCGAGATCGTTGACGCCCCAGCGCAGGCTCTCGGTCGCCGCGTCCAGCCCCATCTTCACCCAGCTCGCCTGCAGGTTGGGGACGGTGCGCCCGAGCGCCAGCCGGAAGGCGGCGGTGTGCTTGAGGTTCTCCGCCCGGGAGATCTCCTCGACCCCGTGCGTGCGCCCGAGCAGCGTGTTGAAGGGGATGAAGCTGAGCGGGACGAACTCGGTGAACCCGCCGGTGCGCTCCTGCAGGGCGCGGACGACGCGCATGTGGCGGGCCAGCTCGCGCGGCTCCTCGATGTGGCCGAACATCACGGTGCAGGTGGAGCGCAGCCCGGCGCCGTGGGCGGCCTCGATGATCTCGACCCAGCGCCCGACCGGGAGCTTGTTCGGCGAGATCCGCTGGCGCACGCCGTCGTCGAGCACCTCGGCGGCGGTGCCGGGGGTCGAGCCGAGGCCGCACTCGATCAGGTAGTCGAACACCGCCCGCGGCGACTTGCCCGAGCGCTCGCACATGTAGTGAACCTCCATCGGCGAGTAGGCGTGCAGGTGGATGTCGGGGGCGGCCTGCTTGGCGCGCCGCAGCCAGCGCCCGTAGTCCTCCAGCGTGTACTCGGGGTGGATGCCGCCCTGCATGCAGATCTCGGTGGCGCCGAAGTCGATCGCCTCGCGCACGCGCGCCCCGAACTCCTCCTCGCTGACGTGGTAGGCGTCGGGCGACCGCCGTCCCTGCCCGAACCCGCAGAAGGCGCAGCCGACCACACAGATGTTCGTGAAGTTGATGTTGCGGTTGACCACGAACGTGGCGCGGTCCCCGGCGAGCTCGGCGCGCAGCTCGTCCGCCGCCGCGCGCATCTCCTCGATCACCGGCGGCCGCGTCTCGGCGAAGAGGGCGGTCAGCTCGTCCTCGCTGAGCGGATCGCCGCGCCGCCCCCGCTCGATCGCGCGCGGGGCCAGCTTCGGATCGATCGGCTCCTCCCGCCGCCGCCCCGATCCCCGGCGGGGGATGAAGCTCCAGTAGCGCAGCTTGACCACGTCGAGCACGCTCTGCTCCATCCAGTCCGGGTCGAGGTACTGGGGATATGCGCAGAGTCGCTCGGTGAGTGCGTAGCCGCGCGGCGCCAGCGCCTTTCGCGCCTGGTGCGGGCTGGGGAAGGGGTGCTCGGGCGAGATGTGGTCGCCGTTGGCCGACAGGCCGCCGAGGTCCGTCGCCCCCGCCTCGACGAGGTCCGCCCACCAGTCCGAGAGGTTGGGCGGGACCTGGATGCCGACGTCGGGCATCAGCCGGCGGCATTCGGCGACGAGCCGCTTCATGTCCTCGAGCGTGATCTCGCAGGCCCACTCCGGCAGGCCGGGGGCCGGCTCCGGCCTGCCGCCGTCCTCCGACCAGCGACGCCGCGCCGCGTCGTCGGCGATGTCCGCGACCTCACGGCCGTGGTAGCGGGGATGAGGCACGTAGTTCTGGAGGATCACCTCCTGGATGTGGCCGTGCCGCCGCTGCACGCGCGCCAGCGCCTCCAGCGAGGCGACGCGCTCGTCCTCGGTCTCGCCGATCCCGACCAGGATCCCCGTCGTGAACGGGATTCGCAGCTCGCCCGCCGCCTCGATCGTCTCCAGCCGGCGGGCGGGATGCTTTGTCGGCGAGCCCGCGTGGACGGTCTCCATCAGCCGCTCCGCGACCGACTCCAGCATCAGCCCCTGCGACGCCGTCACCTCGCGCAGGCGGCCGAGGTCGCGGGGCGACAGCACGCCCAGGTTCGTGTGGGGCAGGATTCCGCGCTCCAAGGCCCGCCCGCAGATCCAGGCGACGTAGGAGGTGAAGTCCCGGTGGCCCCACGACGCGAGCCGCGCCGCCACCTCGGGGTTCACCTCCGGCCGCTCGCCGGTGAGCACCAAGAGCTCCTTGCAGTTGCGGCTGGCGGCATCGTCCAGCCGCCGCTCGACCTCCTCCGGGGCGTAGACGTGCGCGCGGTGCGTGGCGAAGGCGCAGTACTTGCAGTAGCACTGGCAGGTGCGCGATGCGGAGAGCGTGTAGTTGCGCGAGAAGGTGACGCGGCGCACGCCGCGCAACCTAGCGCAAGGGCCCGGCCGCCACCGGCGGCCGGCGGGGCGCTACTTCTTGCGCGAGGGCGGAGTCGCCTTCGGCGGCTCCTCCTCGCCTGTGCCGGGCGCGCCGACCACCTGCTGGCCCGCCTGGACGACGAACACGTAGAAGGCGACCGCCAGCAGCGATCCGATGATCGGGCCGACGAGGTAGGGATAGACACCGCCGAAGTCGTTGCCGACCAGGGCCGGGCCGAACCAGCGCGCCGGGTTGACCGCCGACCCGGTCAGGGGCCCAAAGACGAACACGTCCACCGTCAGCGCCAGGCCGATCGCGAGCGGGGCCCATTCGTTGCGGGCGCGCACGTTGAGGGCGACGGCGATCACCGCCAGCACCAGCAGGAAGGTGCCCAGGCCCTCGATCAGCATCCCCTGGAAGTTGCCGCCGAGAAGCGGCGACACCGTGGCGGCGCCGTAGTGGCTGGCACGGCCCTCGTCGAGCAAGAATCCCTTCGTCATCAGCGCGCCGAGGACGGCGCCCGAGAGCTGGGCGAGGATGTAGACGACGGCGTCGATCGGATCGATTCGCCGCAGCGCCGCCGCGGCCAGAGTCACCGCCGGGTTGAAATGGCCGCCGCTGACCCCGGCCAGAGTGAGGACAAGCAGGAAGAGCACGAACCCCTGGGCGAGCGCGACGACTGAGAAGTCGGAGCCGAACTGGGCGTTGTTGCCGGTCGCCACGAAGAGGACGATGACGCTCGTGACGATGAACACGAGGAACATCGTCCCGACAAGCTCTGCGATGTAGGCGGCGAGTCCTCGGTCTTGCACGGAAGCGGTCCTCCTGTCGTGGCCGGTGCCCCGGAGGGCGAAGCGGCGGGAGTCTATACAGGAAAGGCGTCTCGATCAGCCGTAGGCGGTCGACAACATATCCTTCGCCGCCGAATGCGAAGGGTCGCCGCGTCGCTGGCGGCCGCGCTCGCGGCACTGGCTCTGGGAGCATGCGGCGGGGGCGGTGCCGAACCGGGCGCGCCAAGAGGCGCGACCCTCGTCCTCGACTTCCAGCCGAACGCCGTCCACACCGGGATATACGCGGCGCTGCGCCGCGGCTTCTACGCCGACCGCGGCGTGCGGCTTCAGGTGCGCGAGCCGTCGAGCTCCACCGACGCCCCCCGCCTGCTGCGCGCTGGTCGCGCCCAGTTCGCGATCCTCGACATTCACGACCTCGGGATCGCCGCCGAGCGCGGCTTCGACCTCGTCGCCGTCGCTCCGATCGTGCAGCGGCCCCTGGCGGCAGTCCTGGCCCGCGGCGCCGGCCCGGTGCGGCGCCCGCGCGACCTGGAGGGCCGCCGGGTCGGCGTGACCGGACTGCCCTCGGACGACGCCGTCCTCGACTCCGAGGTGGCCGCCGACGGCGGCGATCCCGCGGCAGTGAAGCGGGTGACGATCGGCTTCGCGGCCGTCGCCTTGCTCGCGGCCGGCAAGGTCGACGCGGCGACCGCATTCTGGAACGTGGAGGGGGTGGCGCTGAGGCGGAGGGGAATCGCGGTGCGGGAGTTTCGGGTGGACGACTACGGGGCGCCCCGCTACCCGGAGCTGGTGCTCGCCACCACTCGCCGCCTGCTGCGCGACGACCCCGGCCTTGTCTCCGGCGTGGTCGCCGCCACCGAGCGCGGCTACCGCTTCGTGCTGGCGAGCCCGCGCCGCGGGCTCGCCGACATCAGGGTGTCCGTGCCCGGACTCGACCGCGCCGCCACCGCCGCCGAGCTGCGGGTGCTGCTGCCGGCGTTGCGGCCGGTCGGCCGGCTCGATCCGGCGGTGCTGCGCGCCTGGACACACTGGGACGCGCGCCACGGCATCCTCGAGCGTCCGCCGCCGGTGCGCCGCCTGTTCGATCTGAACGAGCGGCGGCGCTAGGAGCGAAGCAGGCCCTCGACGAGGGCGGGCATCTCCCGCACGAAGCGAGAGCGCGGCACCGCTACGTCGACCCCTGCAGCATGCGCCCGGTCGCGAACGGCGGCGTCGGTGTGCGGATAGAACCCGAGCACCGGTTTGCCCGCGGCGACGGCGGTGGCGGGATCGACCTCGGCGAGGTCGACGATCAGGATCGACGCGTCCTCCAGCGCGGGATCGCCCACGGCGGCGACGAGGGCGACCTCGTGGCCGGCAGCAGCAAGCGTTTCCGTGACCTTGCTGGCGAACAGCAGGTCCGAGACGACAGCGCCGACGCGCGCCACTAGCTGGAACTGCTCATCTAGAGCGAGCGGCGCGCCCTGAACTCGCGCCGCGCGCTCTCCGGCCGGCCCCACATCTGCACGATCTCGGCCCGGCCCTCGCGCACGTCCCGCAGGCGTAGCTCCCCGGCGATCCGCTCGCTGTCGAGAGCGGCGAGGGCGCCGGCGACGGTCTCCGCCGCGGCGGCGTGGCCGAACGTGTGGGCGACGTTGATCCGCCAGTGCCAGTCCGCCTGCGAGTAAGGCTGGGCGTTGACCTGGGACATGATCACCGCGGCGTCCACGTAGCGCTCCTCGTCGTCGATCCGAAGGTCGGCCACCAGGTCCGTCCAGTCCTGCGGCAAGGAGCCGACGATCTCGGCGAACTGCTCGGCGAGCGCCACGGGCGAAGCCTACCGGCGCCCGCGCCTGCTCAAGCTGCGGCGCCGGCGATGCCGATATCACGCACAGCCCGGCATGCCGGGCTGTGTCGCCCATGAACGATTCCACGCCCGACACCAGCGCCCGGCCCCGCAGGACCCGGAACCGGCGCCTGCGCGGCTCCACCCTGCTCCTGGTCGCCGGCGTCGGATCGACGATCGTCGCGTTGCGGCTTGCCGTTCCGATTCCGAGCAAGGTCGGCGTGCTCATCACCGCGGCCTTCGTGGCGGCGGTGTGCGTCCTCGTCGAGGTGGGCATGGCGGCGCCGCTGAAGCGGCTGCGCGAGGGTCTTCGCCGGGTTCAGGCAGGCGACTATGACGTGCGCCTGCCGGCGACGGGAGCGCGCGAGCTGCGCGAGGTGGCCGCCGGCTTCAACCGGATGGCCGAGATCGTCGGCGAGCAGAGGGCGCGGCTCGAGGGCCTCGTCGCCACCGATCCCCTCACCGGGGTCGCCAACCACCGCCACTTCCACGAGCGGCTGGCGGCGGAGATCGCGCGCGCCCGCCGCACCGGCGGCCAGCTTGCCCTGGTCAGCCTCGACCTCGACGACTTCAAGGAGCTGAACGACACCTACGGCCATCCCTACGGGGACGAGGTGCTGCGCGCGGTGGGCGCCCAGCTGCGGGAAACGGTGCGGGCGGCCGACGTCGCCGCCCGCCTCGGGGGAGAGGAGTTCGCCCTGATCCTGCCCGGGGCCGACGCCGACTTCGCCTACGCCGTCGCCGAGCGGGCGCGGCTCGCCGTCGAGTCGGTCGCCGTCCGCAGCGGCCGCCTGTCCTGCTCCGCCGGCGTCGCCTGCTTCCCGGCGGACGCCGAGGACGGAGAGTCGCTGCTTCAGCTCGCCGACGGGGCGATGTACTGGGCGAAGGGCTCGGGGAAGGGGCGCACGCGGCGGTTCGACCCGAACAACGTGACGATGGCGTGGTCGGACGACCAGCGCCAGCAGGTCGAGGACGTGCTCGCCTGCGAGCAGCCGGTGCAGCCGGTCTTCCAGCCGATCGTCGACCTCGCCCGGGGAACGGTCCTCGGCTTCGAGGCGCTGGCGCGGTTCCCGAGCCAGCCGGGCAGGAACCCGGCGGCGATGTTCGCCCAGGCCCACGGATGCGGGCTCGGCCCGGAGCTGGAGGCCGCCTCGATCAGCGCCGCCCTGGCGGTCGACGGGCGGCCGGCGGGCACCTGGCTCGCGGTCAACGTGAGCCCGTCGGCCCTCGCGAGCCGCCCGGTGAGGGACGCTCTGCCCGCCGACCTCAACGGCATCCTGATCGAGCTCACCGAGCACGAGCTGGTCGCCGGCGACGACGCGCTCACGGCGGGGATCGCGGATCTCCGCGAGCGAGGCGCCCTGATCGCAGTCGACGACGCGGGCGCCGGCTACTCCGGTCTGATGCAGGTGATGCACGTGCGGCCCGACGTGGTCAAGCTCGACCGCGACCTCACCGACGGGATCCACGCCGACCCCGCCAAGACGGCGCTCGTGGAGGCGTTCGTGCGCTTCGCCCGGCGCACCGGCGCGGTGCTGTGCGCCGAGGGGGTCGAGACGCTGGAGGATCTGACCACCCTCGCCGACCTCGACGTCAGCTGGGGCCAGGGATACGTGCTCGGGCGGCCCGTTGCGCCCTGGGCCGAGGTCAGCGGGGCCGCCTCGGAGGCCTGCCGGACGGCGTTCGCGCGCGCGCTGCGGGCCACGTCGGCGGTCGACCCCGGCTCCGCCGCCGGAGACCACCGCCTCGAGCATCTCAGCGCGCGTCTCTCGGGCGCGCGCTCACGCGCCGACCTCGACAGCGCGATCGCCCTGATCGCCGCCGAGCTGCACGCGCAGAAGGTGTCGTTGTCGCGATGGATGCCGGAGACCGGTACGGTCGAGACACTGGCCGAGAACAACTGGGAGGGCGAGCAGGCGTTCGCGATCGCCGACTATCCGGAGACCTCACGCGTGCTCACCGACCAGGTGGCGGCGCAGGTGTACGCGAGCGACCCCGAGAGCGACTCGGCCGAGGTGAGCCTGCTGTTCGAGCTCGGCTACCGGTCGCTGCTGATGGTCCCCGTGATCTCGCGGGGCCTCACCGTCGGGCTGCTCGAGGCGTTCACCGAGGCCGATCGGCCCTGGACCCGAACCGAGATCAACCGCGCCCGGGTGGTCGCCCATCAATTCGGCGCCGTGGTCGTCAGCTGGTTCTCGCCCGGGCGGCGGTCCGCCGTCTAGGTCTAGCCGAGAAACACCTGCTCGAGCAGGAAGAGGTTCAGGGCGATGATCAGCGTGCCCAGCGTTCCGGCGAGCAGCGAGAGCCAGCGCGGGTTGGCGAGCGCGCCCATCACGTCTCGGCGCCGCGCGATCAGGAGAAGCGGGACGAGCGCGAACGGGATCCCGAACGACAGCACCACCTGACTGACAACGAGCGCGGCGGTGGGATCGAAGCCCACCGCGAGCACGAACAGCGCCGGGGCGAGGGTGATTGCGCGGCGCAGGAAGATCGGGATCCGGCGGCGGATGAAGCCCTGCATCACCACCTGGCCCGACATCGTCCCGACGGACGAGGAGGCGAAGCCGGATGCGAGCAGGGCGATGCCGAACGCGGTGGCGGCGTTGGCCGACACCAGGCTGTGGAGCCCGTCGAAGGCGCCGTCGATCGTGTCGATGCCGGCGAGGCCGCTGTCGTGGAACAGGGCCGCGGCCATCGTCATCATCGAGATGTTGACGACGCCCGCCAGGCTCATCGCGATGACGACGTCGACGCGCTCGAAGCCGAGGATCTTGCGCCGCTCGCTCGCGTCGCGACCGACGACGCGGCGCTGGGTCAGCGCCGAGTGCAGATAGATGACGTGGGGCATCACCGTCGCGCCGATGATCCCGGTGGCCAGCAGGATGCTCTCGGTGCCGGCGAAACCGGGGACCACGAGGTGCCGCGCGATCTGGCCCCCGTCGGGATGCGAGGCGAGGATCTCGAAGGCGAACCCGAGCACGACCACGCCAACCATCCCGGCGATCACGGCCTCCAGACGGCGGAAGCCGCGCTGCTGCAGGGCTAGGATCGCGAACGCCCCCGCGCCGGCGATCAACCCCGCCGGGAACAGGGGGATGCCGAACAGCAGGTTGAGCCCGAGCGCGGCGCCGACCACCTCGGCGATGTCGGTGGACATCGCGACCACCTCGGCCTGGACCCACAGGCCGAGCGCGGTGCGGCGCCCGAACAGCTCCCGGCACAGCTCCGGCAGGTTGCGCCCGGTGGCGATGCCGAGCTTCGCGGACTGGGTCTGCACGACCATCGCGATCAGGTTCGCGGCCAGCACGACCCACAGCAGCAGGTAGCCGAACTTCGCGCCCCCGGCGACGTTGGTGGCGAAGTTCCCGGGGTCGATGTAGGCGACCGCGGCGATGAACGCCGGGCCCAGGAACGGCCATATCCGCGGGATTCCGCGCCGGCGGCCCTCGAGCGAGGCTCGCGCGGCGGCCGCGACGGCGGCCTCGCCGGGGAGGACGTCCTCGACCGTTGCTTCGCCGCCGGACGCCGGTGGGGCGACGGCGAGCTTCACGGCCTCCGCCTCCCCCGCGGGCTCCTCGACTTTCCGTTCCGCCCCGCGCTCCAACCCGATCAGTCCTCGCTGTCCCTCACCGGCACGACCCGCACGCTGCGGGCGAGGTCCCCGCCGAGCACGTGGTCGCGGCCCTGCGAGCGGACGAACAGCGGTCCGGCGAATGGCTGGCGTGCGGTTACGGTCAGCTCGGCGCCGGGCCGGATCCCCTCCTCGGCCAGGTAGCGCAGCATCGCCGGGTCGCTGTCGGAGACGCGCGCGAACGTCGCCGCCTGACCGGGCTCGAGCTGGTCGAGCGGCAGCGTCTCGTCCTCGCTCAGCGAGAGGTCGCGGCGGGGGATCGGATCGCCGTGGGGGTCGCGCTCGGGGTCGCCGAGCTTGACCGCGATCAGCTCCTCGAGCTCCTCGGATATGTAGTGCTCGAGCACCTCGGCCTCGTCGTGGACTCGGTCCCAGGGCATGCCGAGCGCCTCGGCGAGATAGGACTCGATCAGGCGGTGGTGGCGCATCACCTCGAGCGCGAGGCGTTCGCCCGCCGGCGTCAGCGTCACCCCCTTGTAGGGCTCGTAGCTGACCAGCCCCATCTCCCCGAGCCGCTTCAGCATCGCCGTCACCGACGGCGGCGCGACGCCGAGGCGATTGGCGAGAGCGGTGGTGCCCACCGGGCCCTTGCGGCGCGGCTGCAGCGCGTAGATCGCCTTCGCGTAGTCCTCGATCGCCTCAGAGGGCGGGACGCCGGCTCCGCCGGGGGCGCGGCCCGGATGCATGCGTGCGTGCGAAGTTGGCATCGGCAAATCCAGAACTTAGCTGAGGCTAAATATAGCGGTCGCCGCGGCGCTGGGGCGTAGAATCGGTCCGATGGAGGCCGCCACCGTCGAGATCGACGGCCAGTACCGAGCGCTGCGCGAGGACGCGGGCCTGATCGACCGCTCGCCGCGGGGGATGATCGACGCGCTCGGCGCCGAGGCTGCCGAGTACCTGCAGGGCCAGCTGACCAACGAGATCGAGGCGCTCGCGACTGGCCAGGGGTGCTACTCGGCCCTGCTCGACCGCAAGGGGCACATGCAGGGCGACATGCGCGTGCTGCGCCTGGCGCCGAACGCGATCTGGCTGGACACGGAGGCCGTCTGCGCCGACGCCGTCCGCCGCCACCTCGACATGTACCGGATCGGGCGCGACGTCGAGGTCGTCGATGCCGCCGGCAGCCGCGCGATCATCTCCCTCGTCGGGCCGCGCTCCGCCGAGCTCGCCGGCGTCGAGGGGCTCGCCCCCGAACACGCCCACCGCGAGGCCGAGGTCGGCGGCGTTCGCTGCCGCGCCGTCGCCGCCCAGCTCGGCGTCGACCTGATCGCCGCCGCCGCCGATGCGGGGACGCTGCGAGCGCACCTCGTCGGTGCCGGCGCCGCCCAGGTCTCCGAGGCGGCGGTCGAGGTGCTCCGCGTCGAGAGCGGCCGCCCCCGCTTCGGCGCCGAGATGACCACCGCCACGATCCCCCAGGAGGCCGGGATCAACGACCGCGCCGTCAGCTTCACGAAGGGCTGCTACATCGGCCAGGAGACGGTCGCCCGCCTGCACTACAAGGGCAAGCCGAACCGCCACCTGCGCGGCCTGCGGCTCAGCGCCCCGGCTGGCGCCGGCGACCCGCTCGAGCTGGACGGCCGCGAGCTGGGCCGGATCGGCACCGCCTGCATCTCCCCCGCCCAGGGGCCGATCGCGCTGGCGATCGTGCGGCGGGAGGCCGAGCCGGGCACCGTGCTGACCGTCGCCGGCGGGCCGGCCACGGCCGAGGTCGTCGAGCCTCCCTTCGCGCGATGAGCGAGCGCGGGCGCGGGCTCGGGGGCGAGCCGCTGACGCCGAGCAGCCCCCTGCTCGGCGGGCCGATCGCCGCCGAGGGCGTCGGCGACGTCGAGGCGGACGCACCCGCGCCGGCCTACGACGCCCACGCCGACGACTACTCCGAGCCGCTGCCGGTCGAGCGCGAGCCGGTGCGCGCGCTCGCCGACCTGCGGGCGCTTCTTCCGGCCACCGAGGCGGAGCGCTCACTCGACGACTGGGGCCGCTCCGAGCAGGTCGCCTCGCTCGTCGACCCTCTGCTCAACTTCTACTACCGCTACTGGTTCCGGGTCGAGCACAGCGGGATCGAGAACGTGCCCGCCGAGGGCGGCGCCCTGCTGGTCTCCAACCACTCCGGTGCGCTGCCCCCCGACGCGCCGATGATCATGCAGGCGATCCGCAACGATCACCCCGCCCCCCGCCCCCTCTACATGCTCGGCGAGGACTGGTTCAAGGGCTACCCGGGCGTGGGGATGCTGGCCAACAAGATCGGCCTCGTCGCCGCGCATCCGGCCAACGCGCAGCGCCTGCTGCACGACGAAGGTCGGCTCGCGATCGTCTTCCCCGAGGGCCAGAAGGGGACGCGCAAGGTCTACTGGCAGCGCTACCGGATGCGCCGTTTCGGCCGCGGCGGCTTCGTGCGGACCGCGATCCGCGCCCGCGTCCCGATCGTCCCGATCGCCCTGGTCGGCGGCGAGGAGGCGATGCCGATCTTCGCCCACCTGCGCCCCCTGCAGCGGCTGACGGGGCTGATCTACTTCCCGCTCAACCACGCGTTCCCCCATCTCGGCCTGCTCGCCGGGCTTGCCTACCTGCCGGCGAAGTTCAAGATCCACTTCTGCGAGCCGATCGACATGTCCGCCTACCCGCCCGAGACCGCCGAGGACTCCGGCGCAGTGCAGGAGATCGCCGAGGACATTCGCCGCCGGATCGCGTCGACGCTCGACGACCTGTTGGCCGAGCGCAGGTCGGTCTGGCTCGGCTGACCGTCGCTTCGGCTAGATTTGGCCCGATGCAGCGACCGAGGCCGAGCATGGCCCTGCTTGCCTGCGCGGCGGTGATCGCGCTCGTCGCGGCGGGATGCGGCGCGAGCAGCCACAAGACCGAGCTTCGCGCCGCCAACCCGATCACCATCACCGCGTACATCACCGACAACCAGGTGCGGATCCAGCCGGCGAACTTCGGCGCCGGCACGGTCAACTTCTCGATCGCCAACCAGTCCGCGGCCGACGCCAGCTTCACGCTCGCAGGGCCCGTGAACACGAGCAGCGATTCGATCCCGGCCGGGGGCACCGGCAACCTCAAGGTCGACCTCAAGGCCGGCGACTACGAGGCGACCGCCGGCGACAAATCGGCCGCTCGGCCATTCCTGCTCAGCGTGGGCCCGGAGCGCCGCTCCGCCCAGAACGACCTGCTGCTGCCCTAGCCGGTCGAAGCTCCGTCGGCGTCGGCGGCGGCGACGAGCGCCTCGATCCGGGCCAGGGATCGCTCGACGTCCACGATCATCTCGTCGAGCTCGTCGCGCGCGCGCTCGGCGCTGCTGGTGACGCCGGTCAGCGACTTGCGAATCCGGTTTGCCGCCTTGAGCCGGGCTGAGGCCTCCTCGGCTGCTGCCCGCACGCCGGCGGCGTCCACCTCGAGGGTGGCTGCACTCGCCGCGAGCACGCGCGCACGGACGTAGCGGTAGACCAGCCTGAGGGCAAGGGGATCGGGATCCTCGCGGTCGAGCACCGCGATCATCTTGTTGCCCTGGTACTCGGTCAGCTCCTCGAGCCCGGCGGGAAGCTTGTCGTCACCGGCAACGATCAGGACGCCATAGGAGGCATCGCGCTCGGCCATCGCCGCGTTCAGCTCGGCCCAGGCATCGTTCTTGGACAGCTTGCGGTTCTTGGCCTCGTAGACGACGGTTGCCAGCGCCGTGCCCGTGGCAGCGCCCAGCTCCACGGCGGTGTCCCCCTTCTTCCCGCCCGACTCCGAGCTGGCGTCGCCGACGTGGTGGGCGGCATCTCCCTGCGCGTCCGCCAGCGCCTCGATCGCGGCGTGGACCAGTTCCTCGAAAGTGCGCCCCTTCGCCGTTCCGCGCTCGGCCTCCTCCGCGACGCGACGGTCGGCCTGGTCGCGCTCCTTCAGCTCGACCACCTCGCGCTGAAGGGACTCGATGCGATCGCGGTTGGCCTCTCCCTCCTGAAGTTGGCGGGCCTCCAGCGCCTTGAATCCGCGCACCACGGCGGCCTTGAAGTCCGTCAGCGGGTTGGCGCCGTCCTCACTCGAAAAGAGCTTCGCGATCTTCTCCCGCTGCTCCGCCAGCGCCCCCGAGACGAGACGATCTATCTCATTCTGCACCGAGCCGTCACGCTCGCCGTCGAAGGTCTGGGCGATCCGCTCCGCCAGCTGCTCGTCGCCGGCCTCCAGCGCACGCGCCAGGCGTTCGCCCAGAGCCGCGCCGTGCCGCTCGAACTCGGCCCGCACATAGTCGACGTTGGCCGCGGTGGCCTCGTTGTCGAGCACGCGGGCGCCGATCTCGATCGTGGCCCGCACGGTGTCCGGGGCCGGCTCGCCGCCCTCGGCGCGCTCGCGAACGACGCGCGCGGCGCGCTCGTCGTCAACCGTGAGCCGCTCGATGACCAGGCGGTCGTCGAGCGCTCGGACGACGCCGTTGTCGTCATCGTCGAGGGGGAACCTTGGTGTCTCGGAGGCTTCCATTCGGACTCACGAAGGTAGTCGCGCGGCCGGACGCGAACCTGACGCGGGCACAGCGCTAGGATGGCGCCGCCAGCAGCACGACATCCACCTGCCAGACGCCTGACGCTGCGCGTTCGGCGCCGGCATCAACCCCGGGAGGGAAGTTGGCCGTAGACATCTCCGAGGTCTCCAAGCTCGACGTCGAGCCCGGCGAGCTGCCGGAGACGATGGCCGCCTGGGTGATCCGGCCCGAGCGCGAGGGCGAGCCGACCGACGCCTTCCAGCTCGAGCAGATCGAGGTGCCCGAGCCGGGCGCGTTCGAGGTGATCGTGCGGGTGATGGCCGCCGGGGTGAACTTCAACAACGTCTGGGCGGCGCTGGGCAAGCCGGTGTCGGTGTTCGGCTACGGCGACCATCCCGACTGGGGCCACCACATCGGCGGCTCCGACGCCTCCGGGATCGTCTGGAAGGTCGGCGAGGGAGTGACCAAGTGGAAGCCGGGCGACGAGGTCGTGATCCACTGCAACCAGGCGTCCTACGAGGACGTCGAGGTGCACGGACTCGACCCGCTCGCCGCCCCCAGCCAGCAGATCTGGGGCTACGAGACCACCTGGGGCTCGTTCGCCCAGTTCACCAAGGTGCAGGCGCAGCAGCTCCTCCCCCGCCCCCAGAACCTCAGCTGGGCGGAGTCGTCGGCGTACGGTCTGACCTACTTCACCGCCTACCGGATGCTGATCGACCAGTGCGGGCTGCAGGCGGGCCACAACGTGCTGATCTGGGGAGCGGCGGGCGGCCTGGGCGTCTTCGCCACCCAGCTCTGCGCGACCTCCGGCGCGAACGCGGTCGGCGTCGTCTCCTCGAGCGAGAAGGGGGAGCTGGTCAAGCAGCTCGGCGCGGTGGACTTCATCGACCGCAACGAGTTCGCGGGGATGATGCGCAAGGGCGGAGAGTCCGCCGACGAGGAGAAGGAGCGCTTCAAGGTCTCCCGCGGCTTCGCCAAGCGCGTCAAGGAGATCCTCGGCGACGCCCCGGACTTCGTCTTCGAGCACGTCGGCCAGGCGACCTTCCCGACCTCCGTGTTCGTGGTCAAGCCGTTCGGAAAGGTCGTGATCTGCGGCGCCACCTCCGGCTACGCCCTCGACTTCGACGTCCGCTACCTGTGGATGCGCCAGAAGCAGATCATCGGCTCCCACTTCGCCAACGCATACGAGTGCATGCGGGCGAACGACCTGATGGCGGAGGGCAAGATCCGCCCCGTGCTGTGGCGGACGATGGGGTTCGACGGCGTCCCCGAGGCGCACCAGCTGCTGCACGAGAACAAGCACCTCGGGAAGATCTCGATCCTCGTCGGCGCCGAGTCCGAGGAGGAGGGGAAGACCGAGGAGGGCCCGGGCGCGATCCGGGCCGAGGTCGGGGCGTAGGGCAGCCGTGGGCGCCGAGGGGCCGGAGGTGTGCGTGATCGACTGGCACGTCCATCCCCTGCGGGCGGAGCGCTGGTACGAGGTCTGGCAGCCGGCGGCGGCGCGCTCGCTCGCCTTCGGCGCCCGCAACTACCTGATCACCCGCAACGAGGAGGACCCGCTGCACTTCCGCCAGATCTCGGTCTGGGACGACCGCGGCGACTTCGAGCGCTACTGGTTCTCCGATGAGGTCTCGGCGATCCGACAGGACGCCCTGGCGCTGTTCAACAAGCCGCTGCTGCCCACCTGGCACGCGCTGGTCGAGGAGGGGTGAGCGGATGCTGCGCTGGCTGACGGCCGCGGTGGGAGCGGCCGCTGCCGTCGTGCTCGCGCTCGCCGTCGCCGGACCGGTGCCGTCACGGGCGGCGTCGGGCTGTCCGCTCGGCCAAAACGACTTCGGCTTCGGCACGGTCCTGGTCAGGGACGACGGCTCCCCCGAGACCGGATGCAACGAGACGATCCGCGTCTACTGCAACGGCGTCGGGCACGTCGAGGTCTCCCACAGCTTCAACGGAAACGCCCAGATCGAGGAGACGCAGGACGTCACCAACGCGAACAGCCCCGTTCCCTGCGGCATCGTCAAGAAGGTGAGGCTTTACGGCAACGACACCGCCGAACGCCTCGACCTCTCGGGCGTTGCGAAGGCAGGCGGCTTCACCGGGATCAACCTGACGAACGTGATCGATGGCGGCGACCGCCGCGATGTCCTGATCGGCTCCGCGTTCGCGGACCGCCTCGTGCAGGGCTCGGATGACAGCCCCGGCATCCTGCGCGGCGGCGCCGGCGCCGACAACCTGGTCGGCGACGATGGCGCCGACACCGAGAAGGGCGGCACCGGCCGCGACCACCTCGACGGGCGCGCGGGGCCGGACAAGCTCTACGGGGGCGACGGGCGCGACAGCCTCTACGGCCGCGACGGCAACGACCTGCTGCGCGGCGGGCCGGGCCTCGACCAGCTCTTCGGCGGGCCCGGCACGAACGACGTCAGGCAGTAGCGCCGGCCTCGGCACGCTTGCGCCAGTAGCGCTCCAGCCCCATGTGGAGCTGGTCGGGCGGAGCCGCCTGCTCGTAGCGGGCGGCGGCCTCGGCGTCGGTCGCGGTGGCGATCGCGCAGCGGATCGACTCCACGAAGCGGTCGCGATCCGTCCCGCGGGCCCTCTCGGCCCATTCGTCGAGGCTGGCGCGGGCGTTCGCGAGGTGCTCGGCGACGCGGTCGACGGCGCCGAAGTGCGTCAGCGCCAGCCGCCGCGGGCGCTGTGCCTCGACCAGGGCGATCGACGCGTGCCAGCGCTCGAGGTCGATGTCCGGCGGCGGGGTGGGCATCAGCACGAAGCCGGCCGGCGGGATCCTGACGCCGGCGACGTCGCCGACGAAGGCGGTGCCCTCGTGCAGGTAGGCAACGTGGTGATCGGCGTGGCCCGGCGTGTGGATGACGCCGATCCCGTCGTCCAGCCGCTCGCCGCCGCGCAGCGGGCGCAGGTTGCGCTCGGGCACCGGCGCCACCCGGCCCCACAGCTCGTCCATGCGGTCGCCGTACAGGCGCTCGGCGCTGGCGACCAGGCGCGATGGATCGGCCAGGTGGGGCGCCCCGACCTCGTGGACGAAGACCTCGAGGCCGGGGAAGCGCTCGACCAGCGCCCCGGCGGCACCGGCGTGGTCGAGGTGGACGTGGGTGAGCAGGAGCCGCCGCGGGGGGCGCGCGAGCGCCGCGAGCAGGGTCTCGAGGCAGCTCTCGGGCCCCGGGTCGACGAGCGTGTCGCCGAGCGGCCAGCAGCCGATCATCCGGTCGACGCCGAGGTACATGCAGTCGATCGGCTCGCGGCCGGTCACCGGCTCACCCCGGGGCCGCGTGGCGCACCGGTGGACGGCGAACGACCCGGTAGAGCACCAGGTCGGAGCCGGCCGGGGCGCCGGGGTCGGCGAACGCCTGCGCGACCCTCAGGTAGGGAAGCCGCCGGACTGCCGCCCAGCGCGCCGGGAAGGCGCTGCCGCCGAGGTTGACGCCGCGGCGGCCGACGAGCACGTAGGCGGCCCGCTTCGGCAGCGCGCCCGGGTGGCGCCGCGGTCGCAGGAAGAACGCGCGCACGCCGCGCAGCTCGCGGATCGCGTGGGCGCGCCAGGGGTCGGGCTGCAGATACGGGGTGCGTCCGTCCAGCTCCCCCGTGCGATGTCCCAGCGAGGCGATCACTCCCTCCGTGTAGCCGTTCGCGAGGATCACGGAATCCGTCGGCGAGTTGCGGTCTATCCAAGCGTATGCGTCCCGGACGGCGGGCGACAGCGGCTCGCCGGGCTGGGTGACGATCCGGGCGCCCCCCATCGGCGTCAGCACCAGCAGGACCGCCACGGTGAGCGCGGCGGCGGGCAACGCCGCGGCGACGACCCGCCAGCGCCGCGCCCGCGCCACGAAGCCCTGCCATCGGCTCCACCGCGACAGGGCGTCCGCCAGTGCCCAGCAGGCGGTCGCGATCGGCACCGCCAGCGCCACCCCCCAATAGGGGATCAGGCGCAGCGGGCCCACGCGCTCCGGCGCCCACGTGTGGTACACGCCGCAGACCAGCTCTCCCACGGCGTAGACGGCGAAGCCGTAGACGGCGAAGGTGATCAACGGGACCTCCAGCCGCCCCGGCAGCAGCGTCAGGGCAAGCACGCAGAAGGCGGCGAAGGCGGCGGCGAGCAGCGCCTGGGTCGACCGGGCGGAGAGGTTCAGCCGTGTAAACGGGGCGATCGACGGCAGCCGCCCGAACGGATGCGCGCACTCCGCCGTGGTCGGGGCACCGGCGGCCTGGGCGACCCGGGTCGCCGCCGCCACGCTCCCCGAGGCCGCCGGCCCCAGGTAGGCCAGGCGATAGATGACCCGGGTGGGATCGACGCCGTGGCGCGGGCTCTGGAGCAGGTCCTGGCCGGTGCTGCCGGCGATCCCGCGTGTGACCGCGAACACCGCCGCGAACAGGACGGCGGCCACGACCACCACCCGCGCCGCCGGAGCCAGCGCCGCGATTCCGGCGCGCGCCCCCCCGCTTCGCCGCAGCAGGTGCGAGAGGGCTCGGCCGGCGAGGATCCCGAGCCACAGCGGCCCGGCGAGGATCGAGCCGACGGGATGGGCCAGATAGGCGCAGGCGACGAGCGCCCCGGCCATCCCGCCCCAGCGCAGCGAGCGCCGCTCGATCGCCTCGTCGACCATCCAGCCCGACCACAGCACCAGGCTGACCGCCAGCACCTCCGGCTTGTAGTTGAGCAGCCGCTCCTGGAGGTGGGCGAGGCTGAGCACGAGCACCGCAGCGAGCCACGCCCACCACGCGGGCAGCCAGCGGCGGGCGAGTGCCAGCAGGGCAAGCAGCGCGAACGCGATCACGGCGAGGCGGTAGCGCTCGGCGAGGTCGAACCCGGCGCCCCCGGCGAGCGCGCCGGCAGACGCGCCGTGGACCGCCGAGAACAGGTACTCGACGGGAAACGGGCGCGGCTGCCCCCACTCCGGCAGGGTGGCGGGGACCTTGCCATCGTCGAGCACCCGCTGCGCGACGCCCCAGTGGTAGTAGACGATTGTCGAGCGCGGCTGGCCGTGATAGGCGTCCACCTGCGGCCCGACGACGGCGAACCACGTCGCGGCCACGGCGGCGGCCGTGGCGACGGCCTGCAGCCATGTCGGCCGCCATCCGCGCAGCTCGGCCGCGCGGTCGCGGATGCGTCCACCGGAAGGTCGCACCCGGGCGATCACCGCCGCCGCCAGCGCCGCCAGCCCGAGCAGGAGGGCGACCGCGCCGAAACGATGGACGAGCAGCCCCGGTGCGGCGGCGAGGATCGTCGCCGGGACCGACAGCGCGATCGAGAGGAAGATGCGCTCGACGACGCCGATCCGCTCCGGAACGGCGATCGCGCCGAGCAGCGCGCCCGCGAGCGCGAACGTGACCAGCAGCGCTAGGACGTCGAGAGGCAAGGAGGGTCGGCGATCCGGAGGCGGAAGCGCTGAAGCCTATTGGCCGCGCACGGCGCTCAGTGCTGCTCCAGCGGGGCCATCGTCAGCCCCGCGGCGGAGAGCTGCTCCCAGTAGAGCTCGGCCGGCTCCCTCGGTCCCGTCCAGACGACCGCCTTGCCCGCGTTGTGGATCGTGTCGGCGATCCGGTATCCGGAGTCGAGGCTCACCCCGGGGATCACGCGGGCGAGCGTGCTGGCCACGTGGTCGAACGTGTTGTGGTTGTCGTTTCGCACGATCACCATCCAGTTCCCCCCCAGCCCGGACCCGGGGCCGGCGGTTCGAGGTCGCTCGACTGTGGTGGTGGACATCGTCGCTCGCTCCCGCCGCCGGGAGGATAGAGCGCCGCCGGGTGGCGGAGAGGCGATTACCCGAACGGATTGCGTGTGCGCAGCACGACCCCGTCAAACGTGACCCTGGCGCCGCGGATCGATCCCGAGGCGCTGCGGGCGCGCCCCACCGACACGGTGGAGTCCTGGCCGTCCATGTTGCTGAAGTCAGGGGTCGTGCTGATCTGACCGGCGCCGACGCGCTTGTCGTTTATGAAGATCTTCAGCTCGCCGGGGTGGCTCTGGTAGGGCGGGAACGCGCGCAGGCGGATCTTGTTGCGCTGGCCCACCCCGTTGATCCGGTTGAGCGTGCCGCTCCCGTTCGGGACCAGCTCGCGCCCCCCCTTGAAGCGGCGGAACAGCTTGAACTCCTTGCGCTTCGGGAAGACCTGGAGCTGGTAGCCGCTGTTCGAGGAGCGCCGCACGGTGACGGCGACGAAGGTCTTGCCCCGGATCGCCTTCGGCGTCGCGGACAGCATCCTCGCGGTCGCACTGATGTCGAGGCTGGGGCCGGCAACGGTGGTGCGGTAGGAGCACTCCAGCGTGTTCTTGCCCACGCTGATCCCGAAGGCGCGATGGGAGGCCCAGCTCTTGGTGCAGTTCTTGCCGCCGACGAACTTCATGTTCTTGACGTCGCTGAGGCTGGAGAAGCTGTAGCTCTTCAGCAGGACCGCGGCCGCGCCGGCGCTCGCGGCGAGGACCAGGCCGATCGCGATCGCGGCGAGCGTGGCTGTGGTCGAGCGGGCTCTCATCGTCTGCGGCAGGGTACTGCCCGCGCGGGAGTTCGGGGCGGGGCGGGCCGTCAGGGGAGAAACACGCGACCGGCACGAAGGATGCGGCCGATCCCGCGATCGCAAATATCATTTGCGGCATGAGCGAGCATCGCCTGCCCGAGCGCGACCGCCCGTGGGTCATGCGGACGTACGCCGGCCATTCCGACGCGCGCCGCTCCAACGAGCTCTACCGCCGCAACCTGGCGAAGGGCCAGACGGGCCTGTCGGTCGCCTTCGACCTGCCCACCCAGACCGGCTACGACCCCGATCACCCGCTGGCGCGGGGCGAGGTCGGCAAGGTCGGCGTCTCGATCGTCCACAAGGGCGACATGCACACGCTGCTCGACGGGATCCCGCTCGACGAGATGAACACCTCGATGACGATCAACGCCACAGCCGCCTGGCTGCTGGCGCTGTACGCCACGGTCGCCGAGGAGAACGGCGTCGAGCGCAGCGCCCTCGCCGGCACGACCCAGAACGACATCATCAAGGAGTACCTGTCGCGCGGCACCTACGCCTTCCCGCCGGAGCCCTCGATGCGGCTGATCGCCGACATGGTCGCCTTCACCGTCCGCGAGATCCCGAAGTGGAACCCGATCAACGTCTGCAGCTACCACCTGCAGGAGGCGGGCGCCACGCCGGTGCAGGAGATCGCCTACGCCCTCTCCACGGCCGTCGCCGTGCTCGACGAGGTGAAGCGGCGCGGCCAGGTCCCCGCCGACGAGTTCCCGCGGGTCTTCGGGCGCATCTCCTTCTTCGTCAACGCCGGCGTGCGCTTCGTCGAGGAGCACGCGAAGCTGCGCGCGATGGGGCGGCTGTGGGAGGAGATCGGACGCGAGCGCTACGGCGTCACCGACTCCAAGTACCTTCGCTTCCGCTACGGCGTCCAGGTCAACTCGCTCGGCCTGACCGAGTCGCAGCCCGAGAACAACGTGCCGCGAATAGTGCTCGAGGCGCTCGCCGTCACGCTCGGCCGCGACGCCCGGGCGCGCGCCATCCAGCTGCCGGCCTGGAACGAGGCGCTCGGCCTCCCGCGCCCGTGGGACCAGCAGTGGAGCCTGCGGATCCAGCAGCTCCTCGCCGAGGAGACCGACCTGCTCGAGTACCCGGACCTGTTCGAGGGCTCGACGGTGATGGAGGGACTGGTCGCCGAGCTTGCCGAGGGGGCGCGCCAGGAGATGGGCGTCGTCGCCGAGCACGGCGGCGCCGTGGAGGCGGTGCCCTACATGAAGGCCAGCCTGGTGCAGTCCAACCGCGAGCGGATCGCCCGGATCGAGCGCGGCGAGCTCAGGGTCGTGGGCCAGAACGTCCACACCGAGACCGAGGACTCGCCGCTGACCACGGGCGAGGACGGCGGGATCCTGACGCCCGACCCCGAGGTCGAGCGCGAGTGCATCGCCGCCCTGGAGCGCTGGCGGGCCGAGCGCGACGAGGCGGCCGTGGAGGCGGCCCTGGAGCAGCTCGCCGAGGCGGCCCGCGACGAGAGCGCCAACGTGATGCCGGCGACGCTCGCGGCCGCCCGGGCCGGCGCCACCACGGGGGAGTGGGCGGGCGTGCTGCGCGACGTCTTCGGCGACTACCGCGCGCCGACAGGCGTCGGTTCCGCCGCGGCGCCGGCGAACGGCGACCTCGTGGCGACCGTCCGGGAGCGTGTGGACGCTGTCTCGGCAGCGCTCGGCCACCGCCTGAAGATGCTCGTCGGCAAGCCGGGCCTGGACGGCCATTCCAACGGGGCCGAGCAGATCGCGGTGCGCGCCCGCGACGCGGGGATGGAGGTCGTCTACGCCGGGATCCGGCTGACGCCCGAGCAGATCGCCGCGTCCGCCGTGGACGAGGACGTCGACGTGGTCGGGCTCTCGATCCTCTCCGGCTCGCATCGCGAGCTGGTGCCCGCGGTCGTGAGCCAGCTGCGCGAGGCCGGGCTGGAGGTGCCGGTCGTGGTGGGCGGGATCATTCCCCCCGCCGACGAACGCGCCCTCCGGGACGCCGGCGTCGATCGCGTCTACACGCCGAAGGACTTCGAGATCAACCGGATCATGGGCGACATCGTCGACCTCGTCGCCGAGCGAAACGGCGTCGCCGCGGCAGCCTGAGCAACCGGATCGACGCCGGCTGCAGGGGCTCGAGGCGCCGGTTCCCGGTTGCGACCCGGTCGGCGGGCGGCTAGTTTTTGCGGCTGACGGGCAGGTGGGGTGTACCGAGAGCGCATATCCGGGAGGCGAATCGCGCGAGCGTCGGTGCTCGCGGTGGTCGCGATCGCGGCCGCCTGGTGGATCGGCCGGGCGGGCGCCGCCGCCGTGCCGTCGGACCCCGTCATCGCCGCCGCCGGTGACATCGCCTGCGACCCCGGCAACGTCAAGTTCCGCGCCCTGAGGGGGACGGGAGACTCCTGCCGGGCGCGCTACACCTCCGACCTGCTCGTCCACCACGACTACCGGCGGGTGCTCGCACTCGGCGATCTCCAGTACCGCGACGGGCGGCTGTGGAAGTTCAACCGCTCCTACGGGCCCACCTGGGGCCGCGTGCGCAGCATCACCCGCCCGGTGCCCGGCAACCACGAGTACCAGACGGGGACCGCGAGCGGCTACTTCGACTACTTCAACGGCCCCGGCAACTTCAGCGGCCGCGCCGGCAACCGCAACCAGGGCTACTACAGCTTCGACCTCGGGCACTGGCACCTGATCGCCCTGAACTCGAACTGCGATCGCATCGGGGGCTGCGGCGTCGCGTCCGCCCAGGCCCTGTGGCTGCGCCAGGACCTGCTCACCCACCAGCGCCAGTGCACGCTCGCCTACTGGCACCACCCGCTGTTCACGTCGGGGCCGCAGGGCGACTCGGTGCGGATGCGAGAGATCTGGCAGACCCTGCAGGACGCGGGCGTGGACGTGGCGCTGACCGGCCACGACCACACCTACGAGCGGTTCGCTCCGCAGGATGCGAACGGCAACCCCAGCGCGACCGGGATCCGCGAGTTCGTGGTCGGCACCGGGGGCAAGAACTTCGAGGGACCGTTCCGCGAGCGCGTCGCGAACACGCGCGTGCGCGAGCTGGGCACGTTCGGCGTGCTTCGCCTCGTCCTGCGCCCCTCCAGGTACAGATGGCGGTTCGTCCCGGCCAGGCCGACCTCGCCGCACGCGTTCCGGGACTCCGGCTCGGCAGCCTGCCACTGAGTCCGCGCAGACCGTAGTTAGCCCGGATCGATGTTCAGCACCCGGCCCGGATGCCGGCGGGGGGCGCCGCTCATAGCGTGGTCGCCGTGACGCTCACGACCGCTCCGCGCGCGCTGCGCGACGGCCGCCCGCCGGTTCGCTGGCACGATCTCGACGAGGGCGCCTACGTCACCGACGGCGTCGACCTGTTCATGATCGCGCGGGTCTACCGGGACGGCGCCGACGAGGTGGTGCAGCTCGAGGAGTGCCGCTCGCTGACGCGCGTGATCATCGTCGTCGAGGATCTCGTCGGGTCGAACTTCGGGCTCGTGCGCGGGCCCGTGGCGACTGACTGGAGCGCCGCTTGATGCGGCTGGCCCGCGTCGCGATCCATCTGCTCGTCTGGCTCGACCACCAGACGCGCTCGACGGGCTCGCGTTCCTGACTCCGAGCCGATCCGGTCGCCCGTCGCCGGTACCGGCGACAACGGTCGCCCGGCGTCGTCGCAGAAGCTAGCCTGAGCGCTGTGAACGAAGAGCTGAACGAGGACCGCAGCGCCTGGCTGCGTTGCTATCGCTGCTGGTCGCAGAATCTCGAGGTCCAGCTCCACTACGACGCGATCCTGCGGATCGATCCCGAGACGGGCAAGCCCACCGAGCGCGTCGAGGAGGTCCAGGAGGCCGTCGTCCAGTGCCTCGACTGCATGCACGACCAGCCCCACCTGACGATTCTCGACGACCAGGTGGTCCCGATAGAGGACCGCTGGGGGCGGATGGTGGCGGGCACCCCCTGGGTGGCGTCGTGCACGGTCACGGTCGATCAGGACATGGTCGAGGCCTGCTCGGGCCCCGAGGCCGCGGAGTCGCTCACCTACGGCGCCTTCGGCGACGCCGGCACGCGCGAGTTCTTCACCCACGTGCGCTTCCACAAGCACGAGGGCGAGCAGATCGTCGTCCACCTGCTCGTCGAGCTGTACGCCCGCTCCGCGGAGGAGGCCACCGACGTGTTGGAGGAGGCCGCCCGCGGCGTGCTCGAGATCACCTCGCTGGCCGAGGAGTCACGCCCCCCGGCCCACGCGCCCGGCGAGGCCCACTAGTTATCGAAGTACCGTCCCAGCCGCCGGTGGCGGTGGGCGACGAGCCGGGCGATCATCGCCCGCACCGGCCTGGCAAGGCCGAGCAGGGCGAGCGGCCGGCGCAGCTCGAACGCCATCCGGTCGGTGACCTCGCAGCCCCGCTCGCCGAGCGGCCGCACGCTTCGCTCGTGCTCCCAGACGCGCATGCTGAGCATCGACGAGCGCTCCAGGAAGCGGGTCGGCTCGCGCTCGACCAGCATCAGGTCGTCGCAGTCGAAGGGAACCACCCCGAACAGGAGGATCCAGCTCCGCCCCGCACGCTGGCCGAGCGGCAGGTCGTCGAGCGTGGCGCCGCGAAGCCCGCGCGGGACGGTCATCCGCATCCAGGGCCGAAGCTCGTCGTTGACGCCCTCGATGCTCGTCACCCGAGCCCAGACCTGGTCCGCGGGCGCCGCGATGGGGGTCGTCCGCGACAGCTCGCCACGTCCGCTCATCGCGCCAGGGCCGCGATCAGCGCCCGGTAGGCGCCGAACGCCGGCTTCGCTGAGTAGTCGTCGCGCAGAAGGCCGTAATGGTGCTGGAAGTTCTGCGACGAGGTGTCGTGGTCGCGCAGGTCGAACCAGCGGTAGTCGCTGACGCCGTAGGTGCCGCGAAAGCGGTTGACCGCACGCACCATCAGGCGCAGGGCCTGGACCTGGTGCTGCTCGGTGCGGCCCGGCCCGGTCGGCCAGCCGTTCTCCTCGACGTGGATCGGCACCCGCGGGCCGAGCCCGGCGATCGGCATATAGCAATCACGCAGCTGGCTCATCGCATTGACGATCCCGTCGTCCTCTCCGCCGGGTGGCTCGGTGGGGGGAAATACGGTGCCGGGGTAGGCGTCGAGGCCGACCCAGTCCACGGCGCGCCTGAACCTCCCGCCGCCGCGATCGCCGAGCTGCTGCCAGAACGACGCCTCGCGGTCGGGATCGGTGCGATAGGCCCAGTTGAAGCCGATCCGCAGCCTGTCGTATCCGAGCCGCCGCGCCTCGCGCCTGGCGGCGATCACCCCGCGGATCAGGGCGGAGCGGGCGCCGTCGAAGGAGCTGTCGCTGGCGTCGGGGGCAATCGGGTAGAAGTTCACCTCGTTGGCGATCTGGAGCGCGACTACGCCCGGGTCGGCGCCGAAGCGGCGCACGACCCGCTCGACGAAGCGCTTCCAGGCGGGGATGTCGCCCTCCTGGTCGGGCCGGGGGTGATAGCGCAGCTGCAGCTCCACCTCGAAGCCGCGGCGCGTGTATGCGCGGGCACGGCGAAGGAACGCCTGGAACCCGCCGTCGCCTCGCGACCAGAAGAACCGGTTGAGTCGCAGCACGAAGGGCGCCTCGGGGCGCAGCTTCGCCAGCGCCGCCAGCGTCTTGGCGTGGTCGCCCGGTGTCACCGTGACCCCCGGGCCGAGCGCGCCGGCCTGGCCCCCGGGGGTGATCCCGAAGCGAAGCGGCGAGTGCCCCGGCTTCACCGCCACCGCGCCAGGATCGGTGTCTCCGAGACACGGGCCGGCGCCCGCCGCGTCGCCGGGCGGGACCGCTGTCGCCATCACGCACGCCGCCGCCGCCAGCACGGCGGCCGTCAGGCGAAGCGCTAACACGCCGCGGCCAGGTCGCGCGCCGCCGCCAGCACAGCCGTGCACAGCCGTTGCGTGCCCATCGGACCTACCCCAGAGCGGCCCGGCAGTAGGCATCGCGCCGCGCCCGAGAGCCGGGCTGCGGCGCCGCCGCGATCGCGCGGGCCCAGGCGGCGGCGTTGGCGCGGATCTGGTCGCCGACCTGGGCGCGCTCCGCGGCGGAGCCGGCGTCGAGCAGGCGCTCGGCATTGCGCCACACTCCCTCCCGCCAGCCCCGCACGAGCTCCAGCCCGCCGGCGTCGTCGAGCGGGGTGGCGTCGGAGTTGGTCGTCGAGACGAACGGGTCGTAGCGCCGCGCGACCGCGTGCACGACCGGTTCGTAGGCACGGTTGAGCACCTCGTTGACGCGGTCGTGGTCCACCTTGCGGGTGGCGCCGCCGGGCGTGCGCGTGCCGAGCGCAGCGATCACGAACGGCATGTCGTTCTGGACGTGCGCGTTTATCCCCAGCAGCATGTCCTGGGCGCCGTTCACCTCGCCCGAGCGGGCCGTCTGCAGGGCGATCCGCCACGCCTCCGGAATTGCCTGGTGGCGGTGCCAGCGGGCGAGCGTGCGGAAGTAGACGTCGGCGAACAGGGCGTCCTCGGTGAACAGGTAGCGCGGATAGCGGAAGAGGTGCGGCTGGCGCCGGATCGTCCGGTTCAGCGTCCGCGTCAGCTCGAGATAGGTGGTGGCGAAGACGGCGCGGTGGTCGCAGCCGAGCCTGTCGCGCAGGCCGCGCAGGCGGCGGGCCTCACTGCGGATGCACTCCAGGGTGGGCCGCCGGCAGTTCGGCACGGGCCCGGGCTGGGGCCGCAGCGGCCCGGGCAGCGCCGGCAGCAGCGCCGACCAGTTCGTGTTCGGCGCGTCGGAGGCGACGCCCGCGGACGCGGAGGCAAGCAGCAGGCAGCACGCCAGTCCCGCGATCGCCGCAGCCGCCGCCCTTGCCCGCATCGCCGCGATCGTAGCGGCGGCGGGGGCCCCGGGCGTCAGTCGACGTTCGTCTCCGCCTCCACCTCGGCCTCGCCGCCGTCCGGCTTGCGGGGCACGAGGACCGAGCGCTTGAACTCGGCGACCAGGGTGCCGTCCTGCTTGTAGACGCGGGTGTGGACCTTGACCACACCGCGATCCGGCTTCGAGCTGGACGGGCGGACCTCCAGCACCTCCGACTCGCAGTAGAGCGTGTCGCCGTGGAACACCGGCGCCGGATGGCTGAGGTCCTCGGTGGCGAGGTTGGCGATCGCCTTGCCCGACACGTCGCCGACGGTCATGCCGACGGCAAGGGAGTAGACGAGAGGGCCGACGACGACGTTCTGGCCCTGCTGGGACTGCGCCGCGTAGACGTCGTTGATGTGGAGCGGATGGTGGTTCATCGTCAGCAGGCAGAAGAGGTGGTCGTCGGCCTCTGTGACGGTCTTCGCCGGCCAGTGCTTGTAGACCGCGCCCACCTCGAACTCCTCCAGGTAGCGGCCGTACTGGCGCGCTCCCGTCGCCTCGCGTCCCGCCTGGTCCGTGACCAGCTGCTGTGGCTCGTCGCTCATCGGCGGCGCAGCCTAGTGGACCTTCTTCAGCCTCGCGCGCTGCTCGTGGCGCTCGATCACCGAGGCGACGAGCTTCTGCACGTTGGGGTCGCCCGAGACCTTGATGTGTCCGCGCTCGTAGGCGTCGCGGTAGTGCTTGACGTTGCCTTCGGCGGCCAGCTCGTTGAAGTTCGAGCGCGGCATCGTCACCGTCAGGCGCGCGTCGTCGGCGACCGCCTTGGAGACCTTCGGGCCGGGCAGCTCGACCCGGAACATCTGCACGTCCCCCCTGCCCCGCAGCTCCAGCTCGACGACGAGCTTGAGTCCGGCCAGCGCCGGCACCTCGGCGGTGAACCGCCGCACCGCCGTCTCGATCAGCTGGGGCGTGGACGCCACTAGCGGTCCGCTCTGCGACGGGCCACTAGTGGTCCTTCTCGGAACGTTCGCCAGGAAATGGCGAGGGCCAGGCGTCGCCAGGCAAGGACGCAGGGAGCCTGAATATGCGGGCATATTCGGGCGACCGAGGACGCCGCATGGCGGCGACCTGGGGCCGCCATTTCCGGTGAGACGTTTCGGGAAGGGCCACTAGATCTTGTTGCGCTCCAGCAGCTTGCGCCCGATCACCATCTTCTGGATCTCGGAGGTGCCCTCGCCGATCAGGAGGAGCGGCGCGTCGCGGTAGATCCGCTCGATCTCGTACTCCTTCGAGTAGCCGTAGCCGCCGTGGATCCGCAGCGACTCCTCGGCGTTGGAGCGCGCCGCCTCGGAGGCGAACAGCTTCGCCATCCCGGCCTCCAGGTCGGAGCGCTCGCCGGCGTCCTTCAGCCGCGCCGCCCTCATCGTCAGCAGCCGCGCCGCCTCGACGCGCGTGCCCATCTCGGCGAGCTTGAACGTGATCGCCTGATGCTGGGCGATCGGCTTGCCGAAGGCCTTTCGCTCCTGCGAGTAGCGAAGCGCCAGCTCGAGCGCGCGCTGGGCCACCCCGACCCCGCGCGCGGCGACGTTGACCCGGCCGACCTCGAGCGCGTCCATCATCTGCTTGAAGCCCTCCCCGATCCCGTCGGGGCCGCCCAGGATCCGCTCCTCGGGCACCTCGAAGCCGTCGAAGACCAGCTCGGTGGACTCGACCCCCTTGTAGCCCATCTTCTTGATCTTCGGCGGGATCGTCAGGCCGGGGACCTGGTCGGCGCCGGGCTCCTTCTCGCAGATGAAGCAGGTCATCCCCCGGTACGGAGGATCGGCCTTGGGATCGGTCTTGACCAGCACGAACACGAGCCCGGACAGCAGGCCGTTGGTCACCCACATCTTCTGGCCGCTGATCTCCCAGTCGCCGCCCTCGCCCTTCTTGGCGGTGGACTTGATCCCCTGGACGTCCGAGCCGACCTCGGGCTCCGACAGCGAGAAGGCGGCGCGGATCTCGCCCGTCGCCATCTTCGGCAGGAAGGTCTCGCGCTGCTCGTCGGTGCCGAACTTCATCAGCAGGTACGAGCCGATGAAGTGGGTGTTGACGACGCCCGAGATCGAGATCCACCCGCGCGAAAGCTCCTCGACGATCATCGCGTAGGTGGTGAGGTCGAGGCCCATCCCGCCGTACTCCTCGGGGATCGTCACGCCGAACAGCCCCAGCTCCTTCATCTGCTCGACGATCGCCTTGGGGAACTTGTCCTCGCCGTCGAACTCCTCGGCGTTGGGGATGATCTGCTCGTCGGCGAACTTGCGGACCATCTCCGTGATGGCCTGCTGCTCGTCGGTCTTCTCGATCAGGGAGGTGTCGACGGCCATGGGGCGGGAAGGATAACGGCGGGGATAATCGGTCCGTGTCCGACGAGAACGTACAGCTGGTAATTCGGTTCGGCGCGATCTTCGGGATCGACGACGTGATGACGCTCGTCAGCGACCCGGGGCGAATCGACGAGCTGACGCCGGCGCTGGCCGAGGTGGCCGAGCCCGACTTCGAGACGACGATGGTGGGCCCCGACTACATGCGCCGCAACCGCGAGCAGACGGGGCGCGGCGCCGAGGGGCTGCGGGACCTCTGGGAGGAGTGGCTGATTCCCTTCGAGAGCTTCCGGGTCGAGCCCCGCGAGATCCTCGACGCCGGCGACAAGGTGCTGCTGCTCGGCCGCCAGATCGGGGTGACCAAGACGGGAGGCGTGGAGGTCGATAACGACGCGGCGGCGGTGTTCACGATCCGAAACGGCAGGGTCGCCCGGGTGGAGTTCCACCTCGACGTCGACGAGGCCAGACGGGCGGCGGGGCTCGACGGCTGAAGGCCTATCTCGACGCGGACGAAGCGAGGGCCGCCGTCGGCCTGCCCTGACAGCCCGGGCCGGACTGTGGTGAAATCGCGCCATGTCCGAGGAGAGCCTTGGCGCGGTGGCGCGCTTCACGGAGATCCTGGCGACCGACGACATCGTCGCCAGCCTCGCCGATCCCGTCGAAGCAGCGAACCTAGACGCCGACCTGGCAGCGGAAGCCGGGCCGGACTTCGAATGCGTGATGGTGGGCCCGCAGTACGACAGCGGCGAGCTGACGGGCAGGGGCCCCGAGGGCTTCCGCCAGATCTGGGGCGAGTGGATGACCGCCTTCGAGAGCTTCCGGATCGAGATCGGCGAGGTGATCGACGCCGGCGACAAGGTCGTGACCATGGTGCGGCAGGTCGGGCGCACCAAGACCGGCGGGGTCGAGATCGAGGCGCCCGCGGCGGCGCTGTGGACGGTTTGCGACGGCAGGGTGACGCGGGTCGAGTTCCACGCCGACCGCTCCGAGGCGCTGCGCCGCGCCGGGCTGGACCCTCAGACGTCCCAGGCGTAGCTGACCGAGCTCCAGACGGGGCCCTGGCGCTCGTAGAAGCGCCGCGCCCGCGCTCGCGGGTGCGCCGTGTCCAGCTCGAGGTGGGTGGCGCCGTTCTCGCCAGCCCAGTGGCGAGCGGCTCCGAGCAGATCGGCGCCGATCCCGCGAGAGCGGCGCTCCGGGTGGACAGCCAGGTCCTCGACCCAGCAGCGCAGCCCGAAGCGGACCGAGTTGAGGTCGAGGTAGGCAGTGCAGATCCCCACCAGGGATCCGCCCTCGTCGGCGACGAGGACGGTGCTGCCCTCGGCGGCGATCGCCTCCCGAACGGCGACGCGGGCGCGCTCGGGGTCCCACAGCTCGGGCTCGCTGCCGGGATCCTCGAACAGCCACTCGTACATCGGCAGGATCGCGTCGACCTCGTCCTCCCTCGCGGCCCGGATCTCGACGTCCATTCGGCGAGAATAGGCGTCCCGATAGATTTCGCCGCCCCGGCAGCGAAGGACGGAACGTGAGAAACCCCCGCGACTTCCTCAAGCCCCTGGCGATCGACGCGCCCGAGCCGCCGCGCGAGATCCCGTTCGGCCCCTCGAGAATGATCCACTTCCTCGACTTCTCCAACGAGAAGATGGTCGCGAAGGCGCCCGAGATCGCCACCCAGACCGACATCCTGCTCGGCAACCTCGAGGACGCCGTGCCGGTGGACAAGAAGGTGGCCGCGCGAGAGGGCCTGATCCGGGCGGCGAAGGAGTCCGACTTCGGCGATACCGCGCTGTGGACCCGCATCAACGCCCTGGAGAGCCCCTGGGTGCTCGACGACCTCACCGAGCTGATCGGCGAGATCGGCGACAGGCTCGACGTGATCATGGTGCCCAAGGTCGAGGGCCCCTGGGACATCCACTACGTAGACCGCCTGCTGGCCCAGCTCGAGGCCAGGGCCGGACTGGACCGGCCCCTGCTCGTCCACGCGATCCTGGAGACCTCGCTGGGCGTCGTCAACCTGGAGGAGATCGCCACCGCCAGCCCGCGGATGCAGGGGATGAGCTTCGGGCCAGCCGACCTCGCGGCCTTCCGGCGGATGAAGACGACGCGGGTCGGAGGCGGCCATCCCGCCTACCGCGTGATCGAGGACCCCGACCCCGACGACCCGGAGGCCCCCCGGGCGACGGCGCAGCAGGACCCGTGGCACTACTCGATCGCGCGCATGGTCGACGCCTGCACGTCGGCCGGGATCCTTCCCTTCTACGGCCCCTACGGCGACATCAAGGACACCGAGGGCTGCGAGACGCAGTTCCGCGCCGCCTTCCTGCTCGGCTGCGTCGGCGCCTGGTCGCTGCACCCGGCCCAGATCGAGATCGCCAAGCGGGTCTTCAGCCCGCCGGCCGACGAGGTCCGCTTCGCGAAGAAGGTGCTGGAGGCGATCCCCGACGGCCGCGGCGTCCACATGATCGACGGCAAGATGCAGGACGACGCCACCTGGAAGCAGTGCAAGGTGATGGTCTCGCTGGCCGAGATGCTGGCGAAGAAGGACCCGGAGCTGGCGGAGGCCTACGGGATGGCCGACGGCGCCGACGTGACGACGACGTCCGCCGAAGCCGCGTCCTCCTGAGTCACCCGGTCGCCGAGGCCGCGCCCGTCAACGCTGGGCGCAACCACGCCCTCCCTGGCCCGCCCGCCCTCAGCGATCGACTCCGGTTCCTGGAGGATCGCTGGGTAGGAGCGTGCGCAGCTCGAAGAGCATCGTGGTCGGATCTTCGAGCACGTCGCCGTAGGTGTAACGGCGGAAACGGTCGCCGCGGGCATGAGCCTCCCGCTCGCGCCGGCGATCCCGCTCCCACGCGTGACGCGAGCTGTGGTAGCGATAGCCGTCAAGCTCGATGGTCAGACGGTGCTCGGGCCAGCGACCGTCCACCCTCCTGCCGTCGGCCATCCGGTTGGTCAGGGGAAGCGGCAGCCCGGCCTCGTCGAGCAGTGCGAGGAACCTGCGCTCCAGCTTGCTCAGCGTCACCCGGACATCCCCGCGCAGGACGCGGCGCAGCTTCGCCGCTCCGGGGGTGCGCGGATGCCCGGCCAGCACCGCCTCCACCTGCGCCGGCTTGGTGCGGTGACGGACCCCGGCCTCGTGGCATGCGCGCGCCAGCTCGTCCTCGTCCAGCTCGGCGGCGAGGTCGACCAGCGTCTGAGCCACCGTCGTGACCGGGATCCGGCGCCACCTCGTGGTCCGGATCGCGCTCATGCGGCGGGACCGCCTGGTCCTGACTCCCGCCACGCGCCGCTCCGTCCGCGCGGTCACCTCCGGCGGCGGCGCGGAGCCCTTGAGCAGGCCGAAGAGGTGAGCGGCCGCGCGCCCGCTCAATACAGCGCCTTCGCCGCAGGCCCGCACCGCCGCCAGGTATCGCGCCTCCACGCTCGGTGCTCTGTGACCGACGCGGTAGACGCCGCGATGCTCGCGGATCAGGGCGCCGGTCAGCAGCCGCCGGTCGATCTCGTCCTTGCTGACGCCGGCGCGGAGCAGCTCCGCTCGCGTCACCACCCCGTGCGAAACCGAGGCGATCCGCGCCAGCTCCCGCTCCACCGTCCTGCCTTTTCCGGCCACTGGCCGGAGAAGTCAGGACGAGCGCTGATTCGCCCCGACGCAACGGCGATTCGCCCCCGCGGGGCCGTTACCCAGCCGAGGGCTCGCTCGGCTCCAGGACCATCACGGGGATCTCGCGGTCGCCGGCGCGGCGGGCGTAGACGGCGTAGCCGGGGTAGCGGCGCACGGCGAGGTCCCACATGCGAGGGCGCTCCTCGGCGGTCGCCGTGCGGGCGCGGTAGGGGCGCGCCCTGCGCTCGTCGCCGTCGATCGCGAACGAAACGTCCGGGTTGGCGACGAGGTTGCGATACCAGGCCGGATGCCTGACGTCTCCGCCGCGGGAGGCGACCAGCAGCAGCCGGTCCCCGTCGCGGGTAAAGACAAGCGGCGTGTGCCGCTCGATCCCCGACCTCGCGCCTCGCACCTTGAGCAGCCCGACGCGGTCCCGGCCGGCCGTCGTCAAGCGGCCGCGGCTGAGGCGCATCAGCCCCCGGTCAAGGTGGGGAGCGACGTGGACGTAGAACCACGATCCCGGCCGCGAGGAGACGAGCGGGATCAGCGCCCGCTCGAGCAGCGGACGGCGCGGCTCAGCCGTCACCGAGCCGCTGCTCCAGCTGCTCCAGCTGGGCGCGGATCTCAGCGGGCATATGGTCGCCGAACCGCGCCAGGTGCTCCCTCATCTGGGGCAGCTGCTCGCGCACCGCGTCCGGCTCGACGCTCAGCAGCGTGCGCATGTCCTCGGCGGGCACGTCGAGCCCCTCGGTGTCGATCGCGTCCTCGGCGGGGACCAGGCCGATCGGCGTCTCGATCGCCTCTCCCTCGCCGGCGCAGCGCCGCAGCACCCAGTCGAGCGCCCTGATGTTCTCGCCGAAGCCGGGCCAGAGGAAGTTGCCGCTCTCGTCCTTGCGGAACCAGTTGACGATGAATATCCGCGGCAGCTTGGAGACGTCCGAGCGGTGCTCGATCTCGAACCAGTGGCGGAAGTACTCGCCCATGTTGTAGCCGCAGAAGGGCAGCATCGCCATCGGGTCGAAGCGAAGCTGTCCGACCTCACCGGCCGCGGCCGCCGTCGTCTCCACGGACATCGTCGCGGCGAGGAAGACCCCGTGCTCCCAATCGAGCGCCTCGTGCACGAGCGGCACCACGGTCGCCCGCCGCCCGCCGAAGAGAAAGGCGTCGATAGGCACGCCATCGGGGTCGTCCCACTCCTCGGTGAAGGTCGGGCACCGCTTGATCGAGACGGTGAAGCGCGAGTTGGGATGCGCGGCCGGCTCGCTCGAGTCCGGCGTCCACTCGCCGCCGCGCCAGTCGACCAGATGCGCGGGCGGCTCGTCGGTCATCCCCTCCCACCAGACGTCGCCGTCATCGGTCAGGGCGCAGTTCGTGAAGATCGCGTCGCGCGACACCGTCTCCATCGCGTTGGGGTTCGTCTGCTCGCTGGTGCCGGGGGCGACGCCGAAGAAGCCGGCCTCCGGGTTGATCGCGTACAGGCGGCCATCCTCGCCGAAGCGCAGCCAGGCGATGTCGTCGCCGATCGTCTCCACCTTCCAGCCCGGCAGCGTCGGGGGCAGCATCGCCAGGTTCGTCTTGCCGGACGCGGAGGGGAAAGCCGCCGCCACGTACCTGGCCTCGCCCTGCGGCGAGGTGAGCTTGATGATCAGCATGTGCTCCGCCATCCAGCCCTCGTCGCGGGCCATCGCCGAGGCGATCCGCAGGGCCAGGCACTTCTTGCCGAGCAGGGCGTTGCCGCCGTATCCCGAGCCGAACGACCAGATCTCGCGCGACGCGGGGAAATGAACGATGTACTTGGTCTCGTTGCAGGGCCAGGGCACGTCGTCGGCGCCCTCCTCCAGGGGCATGCCGACCGAGTGCAGGCAGGGGACGAACTCGCCGTCGGACCCGAGCGCCTCCAGGGCCGGCGTCCCCATCCGGGTCATGATCCGCATCGAGACCGCGACGTAGGCAGAGTCCGTGAGCTGGACGCCGATCTGGGAGTGCTCGGAGCCGATCGGCCCCATCGAGAAGGGCACCACGTACATCGTCCGCCCGCGCATCGAGCCGCGGAAGAGGTCGGTGAGCGTCTCTCGCATCTCCGCGGGGTCGCGCCAGTTGTTGGTCGGGCCGGCGGCGTCCTCGGTCTCGGAGCAGATGAAGGTGCGGTCCTCGACGCGAGCGACGTCATCGGGGTCGGAGCGAGCTAGGTAGGAGTTCGGGCGCCGCTCCTCCGAGAGCCGCTCGAACGTGCCGGCGTCGATCAGCTCCTGGCAGAGGCGGTCGTACTCGGCCTGGGATCCGTCGCACCAGTGGATCGACCCGGGCCCGGTCAGCGCGGCCACCTCGTCCACCCACGAGACGAGCCGGCGGTGCTCCGTGGGTGCCTCGGCGGCGGTCGTGCTCTCGCTCACTTTTGGCGGATCAACTCCTCTCAGGGATCGGGGGGAGGCCGGGCATTCTTTCGCATACCCCGCCGGGGCGGTCCCGACGGCGCCGAATCGGGGTGCCCGCCGGATGGGGACAGGTACCCTCGTCCGCGTGCGGAGCCTGTGGGCACGGGCGGCGTTTTTCGGCCTTGCGGCCTCCATCGTGCTGCTCGCCGGCGGCGGCTCCAGCGCCGCCTTCTCCGCCTCCGCCGGCAAGTCCCACCTCTTCCACCAGGCCGGGAGCAGCTTCGACCGCTGGACCGGCAGGGGGGCGGGCTGCGCGTCCTACTACGCCGGCCGCTACTCGCGGCTGCAGATGTTCTCGCCGTACGCCGACTCCTGCGCCCGCCAGTACGGCGGGGCCCTCGGCTACGCCGACGTGCAGGCGATCTACAAGCACCGCCGCGGTGCTCCGATCACGCCGCGCTGGGTGCTGAAGGACGCGGGCGGCCACCGCCTGTTCGTGCGCTTCGGCTGCGGTGGCGGCACCTGCCCGATGTTCGCCGCCGATATCGGCAGCCGCGCGTTCCAGGACCACTACATCGCCCAGGTCCGCCGCTGGTCGCCGCTCTACAGGGGGATCTTCATCGACGACGTCAACTGGCACGTCAACGTCGGCAACCGCCACGGCGGGTTCGTGCGCCCGATCGACCGCCGCACCGGACGCCCGATGACCGAGCGCAACTGGCGGCGCTACATGGCCGACTTCCTCGAGCGGATCAAGGCGGCCTTTCCGGCGAAGGAGCGGATGGTCAATACGGTCTGGTGGCGGCACGCCAGCAGCCTTGACGATCCCGACGTGCGACGCGGGGTACTCGCGGCGACGGATTTCGAGATCGAGCGGGGCACGGCGGACACGTTCGGGCCCGAGCCCTTCGCCGGCCTGCTCGCCTACGTAGACCGCCTCCACCAGTTGGGCCTCGGCGTCAACCTCGACAGCACGCAGGGCACCCGCGCCCGGGCCGAGTTCGAGATGGCGGCCTACTTCCTGATCTCGACCGGCAGGGACATGTACTCGACGGGCTTCCGCTCCTGCCCGGAGAACACGGGCCGCAACGGCTGCTCGGGAGCCTGGTGGGGCGCATACGCGACGGACCTCGGGACGCCGGCCGGGCATGCGTTCCTGCGCTCAAACGGCGTCTACGAGCGCGACTTCCAGCAGGGCCTCGTCCTGCTCAACCCGCCAGGGGCCCCGGCGCGCACGATCAGCTTCACCCCGCGCATTTACCGCAACCTCGACGGCGTCCTGGTGACGAGCGTGACCCTCGGGGGCGGACAGGCGGCCGTGCTGACACCGCTGCTGTAGCCGCCGCGCGCCGACGACCTCGGTGAGCTCTCCGGCGGCCAGGCCGCCGTGCTGAAGCCCGCGGTCCAGGCTCCCGCGACCTCGCACGGTTGCGGCTATCCTGCCGCCCCCTGTGAGGTTCTACGAATACGAGTCGCGCCGGATCGTCGAGCTCGCCGGGATCCCGGTTACGAAGTACGGGTTCTGCCGCACCGCGTCCGAGGCGAGGGCCGCGGCGAACGAGATCGGCGGCCCGGTGGTGATCAAGTCCCAGGTGCTGACCGGCGGCCGGATGAAGGCCGGCGGGGTGAAGTTCGCCGACGATCCCGGGGAGGCCGAGGCGCTGGCGGCCGAGGTCCTCGAGCTGGAGATCAACGGCCACATGCCGCGCGGCGTGCTGGTCGACCCGAAGGCCGAGATCAAGCAGGAGTACTACGCCGGCGTTGTCTGGGACGGCACGCGCAAGCGGCCGATGATGCTGTTCAGCGACATGGGCGGGATCGACATCGAGGAGGTGGCCGAGCAGCACCCCGACCACGTCGGCCGCGGCCACCTCTCCAACCTGATGCCGATCTCCGACTTCGAGGCCAAGCAGGTGGTCGCCTCGGTCGGCGTCACGGGGTCCCAGCTAAACCGGGCCACGCCCGTGCTCGCCCGGCTGGCCCGCCTTTTCCGCGAGCGCGACATGACCCTGGCCGAGATCAACCCCCTCGCGGAGCTGGCCGACGGCAGCTTCGTCGCCCTCGACGCGCACATGGAGATGGAGGACGAGGCGGTCGGGCGCCAGCGGGCGCTGCTGCGCGACGAGCTCGGGATCGCCGAGGACGACACCCGCGAGCCGTACGAGCCGAGCGAGTTCGAGCGCACCGTGACCGCGATCGACGCCGCCGACCATCGCGGCGTGATCCAGGGGCGCGACCACGGCTTCAAGGGCAACCTCGGTCTCGTGATCGGCGCCGGCGGGGGCTCACTGACGCTGACCGACGCGGTCCGCAGCCAGGGGGGCCGGCCGGCCAACTACTCGGAGATCGGCGGCAACCCCTCGGTTGCGAAGGCCTGCGGCCTCGCCAGGGCGGTGCTGGAGAAGGAGGGCGTGGAGAAGATCGCCGTGATGATGTCGATCGTCTCCAACACCCGTGTCGACATCGTCGCCCGGGGCGTGATCAAGGCCTGCCTCGAGCTGGACCGCGACCCGGCGGAGACGATCGCGATCTTCCGCATCCCCGGCGCCTGGGAGGAGGAGGGCTTCAAGATCCTCGAGCGCCACGGCGTAGAGTACTGCGACCGCTCGGTGTCGATGTGGGAGGCGGCCCGCCGCGCGGTCACCAAGATTCAGGGGGAGGCAGCGCCGGCGTGAGCATCCTGCTACGCGAGGACACCACCTTCATCGTCCAGGGGATCACCGGACGCGAGGCGGTGAACCTGACCCGGGAGTGCCTCGACTACGGCTCGAAGGTGGTCGGCGGCGTCACGCCCGGGCGCAAGGGCCGCGAGGTGCACGGCGTGCCCGTGTTCGACACGGTCGCGCAGGCGGTGGAGAACCACGGCGGGCCGGTCGACGGCTCCGTCGTCACCGTCCCCCCCGCCTTCACCAAGGACGCGGTCTTCGAGGCGCTCGAGAACGGGATCGGGCTGATCGTGATCGTCACCGAGCGGATCCCGCGCGGCGACGTCGCCGAGATGGTCGAGCTGGCCGACGCCCGCGGCGCGCGCATCATCGGCCCCAACTGCCTCGGCGTGATCGCCCCGGAGGTGGCGAAGATGGGCGGGATCGGCGGCCCGGCCAGGGACGCCCGCAAGGCCTACGCTCCCGGTCCGGTCGGGGTGATGTCGCGTTCGGGAGGGATGACCACCGAGATCTCCTCGTCGCTGACCGCAGCCGGCCTCGGCGTCTCCACCGCCGTGTCGATCGGCGGCGACGCGATCATCGGCTCCACCTACGCGGAGCTGATGCCGCTGTTCGAGGCGGACCAGCAGACCGAGGCGATCGTGATCTACACGGAGCCGGGCGGCCGCATGGAGGCCCAGCTCTCCGAGTGGGTGGCCGACAACGACTCCCGCCTGCCGATCGTCGCCTTCATGGCGGGCAAGTTCATGGACGACGAGGAGATGCAGGGGATGAGCTTCGGCCACGCCGGCACGATCGTCGAGGGCAAGGAGGACACCGCGGCGGAGAAGATCGCCCGCCTGGAGGCGGCCGGGATCCGGGTCGTCGAGCGGATCGACGAGATCCCCGATGCCGTCAAGGAGCGCCTGGGGGCGAGGGTGTGATGGCCGGCGACGCGCCAGCACGGCTCGAGGCCGTCTTCATCGAGGTCGACGTCGACGACTCGATCGCGAACGACGCCGAGCTTGCCGCCAAGCTCGAGGAGGTCTGCCCGGTGGACATCTTCCGCGCCGCCGACGGCCGCGTCGAGATCGTGCGCTCCAACCTCGACGAGTGCGTGCTCTGCGAGCTGTGCCTCGACGCCGCGCCGGACGGCACCGTCGCCGTGCGCAAGCTCTACGATGGCACCGAGCTGCGCCGGTAGCTTCAACCGATTTCAGCCGGCGTCGTCCGGAAGCATGCGAAAGCTCCCGCCGGCGAGGGGAGAAACGGCGCGGAAGTGGCGCTCGTCGAAGGTCGCGAGCGATGTTGTTGACCAGCGATCGGCGAGCACCACGGTGGAGGCGTCGGCCAAGCCAAGCTCCAGGTCGCGGTGGCGGCGGCACAGATCCGCGGCGGATCGCAGCCCCGGCGCATCGAGGCTGTCCACGCGATAGGCGGCCCAGAGATCGTCAAGGAACGCCAGCTCGGCGTCGACCCCGAGTCGGCTGAGAATGAGATAGTCCGCCTCCGCGGCGACGAATGCCGGAACGACTAGCTCCCCTCGCCAGGTCGCGACCAGTTCCCGGCAGGCGTCGTGGCGCGTATCCGATCGGTCAGCTGTCCCGTAGAGGACGCCGCTGTCGACGATCAGGGCCGGCGACGTCCCCACTCCCGGCGCAGGATCTCGTCCGCGTGCTCGGCGATTGCCTCGCCCGTACCCCGGCCGATTCCGTGGGAGCGGAACACCCGCTGCTTGCCCGTGGCCGTCTCGCGGGCGATCGCGTCGCGAATGATCTCGGCCTGCGAGCGGCCGGTGCGCGCGGCGAGACGCCGCAGCGCGGCCGCCTGCTCCTCGCCCAGATATACGGTCGTCTTCACCATGTGCCATATATGGTACCAGCTACGCGGAGCTGGGTTTGCCAAACGGCCCCGCGGGACCGCCTCTCGTCCTCGAGGGTCCGTGGTCGCTGGCCCCGTCCTGAATCTCCGTCCCATATAAGTCCGAACCGTGCCCCCTTCGCCGCCCGTCGCCGCGTGAACTTCGTCGACGACGTCCTCGAGCGCTTCCCGGCCTCCAAGCCGGCGCTGGTCGCAATCGACCGCGACGGCGAGCGCCGCGTCTGGCACTTCGGCGAGCTGATCGCGCGCAGCGCCGGGCTCTCGGGCGCCTTCGCGGCGCGCGGCGTCGGCCGCGGCGACATCGTGCTCACCCTTGTCGGCGATCGCGTCGAATGGGTGCTGGCGATGCTGGCGTGCTTCCGGATGGGCGCGGTCGCGCTGCCCTGCAGCACGCAGCTTCGCCGCCACGACCTCGAGCTGCGGATCGGGGCGGCGGGGCCCGTCCTGGCGGTCGCCGAGGACGACGTCGCGCCGGAGCTGCCGGACGGAATCGAGGTGATGACGACAGCCGACGTCGCCGCCGTGATGGACGAGGAGCGCCCCCAGGAGGCCCCTGCCCCGACGGCCGACCTCGGCCCCGAGGACCCGGCGATGGTCAACTTCACCTCGGGCACGACGGGCGAGGCTCGCGGGGTGGTCCACGTGCAGCGCTACCTGACGGGCCAGGCGGTGCAGGCGGAGCGCTGGCTGGGCGCCCGCGACGGCGACCTCGCCTGGTGCACGGCGGCGCCGGGCTGGTCCAAGTCGGCCCGCAACACCTTCGTCGCCCCCTGGCTGACGGGCGCCACCGCGCTGATCTGCGACGCTCGCTTCGACCCCGCGGAGCGGCTGGACGTGATCGACCGCGAGGGGGTGAACGTGCTCTGCCAGGCGCCGACCGAGTACCGGATGATCGCCAAGCGCGCGTCGATCCGCCCGCTTCCGTCCGTGCGGCGGATGGTGTCGGCCGGCGAGCCGCTGAACCCGGAGGTGATCGCCGCCTTCCGCGAGGCCGCCGGCCTGACGATCTGCGACGGCTACGGCCAGACGGAGACCGGCGCCGTGACCGGCGTCCAGGTGGGCGACGAAGCCGGTGCCGGCACGATGGGTCGGGCGCTGCCGGGGATCGAGATCAGGGTTGCCGACGGCGAGCTGCAGCTGCGACCCGACAGCTCGCCCACCTTCTTCGGCCGTTACCTGGACGGGGAGCGCTTCGGCGGGGAGTGGTGGGCGACGGGCGACCTGGTCAGCGAGGGCGCGGACGGGTACCTGCGCTACGAGGGCCGCGCCGACGACCTGATCGTCACCTCCGGCTACCGGGTGGGGCCGTTCGAGGTGGAGTCCGCCCTGGTCAGCCATCCGGCCGTGGCGGAGGCGGCGGCGGTGGCGGCGCCCGACGAGGAGCGCGGCTCGGTCGTGCGGGCGATCGTGGTGCTGCGAGAAGGAGACGGAAGCCCCGAGCTGGCGACGGAGCTGCAGGAGCACGTGAAGAGGGTCACCGCCCCCTACAAGTACCCCCGGATCGTCGAGTTCGCCGACGCCCTGCCGAAGACGGCCAGCGGCAAGGTCCAGAGGGCCCGGCTGCGCTCCTCGCTACGCTGATCGCGTGAGCGTCGAGACGGAGGGAACCGGCACGGCGGTGGACCGCGCGCGGGTCAAGGAGCTGACCGACCGCGAGATGGCACGGCTTACCGAGCGCACGCCGCGCTCCAAGCAGCGCTTCGAGCGGGCGGTGAAGGTGATGCCCAACGGCGTTCCCTCCTCGTTCGAGGCCAACGACCCCTGGCCCGTCTACCTGGAAAGAGGCGACGGCGCCCACGTCTGGGACGTCGACGGCCACGAGTACGTCGACTTCCACAACGGCTTCGGGGTGATGTGCATCGGCCACGCCAACCCCACGGTGGGCGCAGCGGTCAAGGCCCGGGTCGACCTCGGCACGCACTTCGCCGCCCCGACCGACGGCTCGATCGCCGTCGCCGAGGAGCTGCAGCGCCGCTTCGGCCTGCCGCAGTGGCGCTTCACCAACTCGGGGACCGAGTCGACGATGGACGCCGTCCACCTCGCCCGCGGCGCCACCGGCCGGGACGTGATCCTCAAGATCGAGGGCTCCTACCACGGCCACCACGACGCCGTGATGGTCTCGGTCTACCCGGCGCTGGAGGAGCTGGGCGAGCGCGACGACCCGCGCTCGGTGCCCTACGGCGCCGGCTACCCGCGGGCGCTGACGGAGCTGACGCGTGCGGTCCCGTTCAACGACGCCGAGGCGTTGGAGCGCGTGCTCGACAAGCTCGACGGCCAGGTGGCCGGGCTGATCATGGAGCCGGCGATGATGAACATCACGATCGTGCCGCCGGCGGACGGCTACCTCGCGCAGGTCCGCGAGCTGACCCGCGATCACGGGGTGAAGCTGATCTTCGACGAGGTGAAGACCGGGGCGACGATCGCCTACGGCGGCGCCACCAAGCGGTTCGGCGTGGAGCCCGACATGATCACCCTCGCCAAGGCGATCTGCGGGGGCTACCCGGGCGGCGCGATCGGGATGAGCGCCGAGATCGCGAGCATCGTCGCCGACGGCACCGTTCACCAGTACGGCACCTTCAACGGCAACCCGCTGGTGATGGCCTCGGCGCAGGCGACGCTCACTGAGGTGCTGGGCGAGGCCGCCTACGAGAAGCTCGAGTCCTCCAACCACCGGCTGCGCGGCGCCTGCGAGGAGGTGATCGACCGCTACGGCCTCCCCGCCCGCACCGAGGGGCTCGGGGCCAAGGGATGCGTCGTGTTTGCGCCCGAGCCGCTGCGCGAGTACCGCGACTACCTCACCATGGTCGACGCCGACCTCTCCACGCTCGCCTGGCTGTACCACATGAACCGCGGCGTGTTCATGACCCCCGGGGTCGAGGAGGAATGGACCCTGTCGATCGCCCACACCGACGAGGATCTGGACAGATACGCCGCCGTGTTCGAGGAATTTGCGCGCGACGTCACCGCTTAGCGGCACCCCTGGCACGCCCGGGTCGATCCCTACAATCGGTCGATGGAGCGATGACCAAGACGGTTGAGCAAAAGGAACGCGTCATCGTCCGCTTTGCAGGGGATTCCGGCGACGGGATCCAGCTCGCAGGGAACCGCTTCGCCGCCGCCACGGCGGTGATCGGAAACGACCTCGTCACCCTGCCCGACTTCCCCGCCGAGATCCGCGCTCCGGCGGGCACCCTGGCCGGCGTCTCCGCCTTCCAGATCCACTTCGCCTCCAGGGACATCCTCACACCGGGGGGGCAGCCGAACGTGCTGGTGGCGATGAACCCGGCGGCGCTGAAGGCCAACCTCCCGGAGCTGGAGCGTGGCGGGATCGTGATCGCAAACGAGGACGGCTTCACGCCGGGCAACCTGCGCAAGGCCGCCTACGACGCCGATCCGCTCGAGGACGGCACGCTCGACGACTACCAGGTCTTCCGCGTGCCGATGACCTCGATGACGGTCCGCGCCACCGATGGCATCGACGGGATCACCGCCCGAGACGCGGCCCGCTCGAAGAACTTCTTCGCGCTCGGGCTGGTGTCGTGGATGTACGGCCGCCCGACCGACGTGACGCTCCGCTGGATCGAGCAGAAGTTCTCCGCCGAAGAGGCCGTCCAGGACGCCAACCTGGCCGCGTTTCGCGCCGGCTACAACTTCGGCGAGACCGCGGAGCTGCTCCACGTCCACTACGAGATCAAGCCGGCCCCGGCCGAGCCGGGCACCTACCGCGGCATCAACGGCACCACCGCGTCGGCGCTCGGGCTGATCGCCGCCAGCGTGCGCAGCGGCCTGCCGCTGTTCCTGGCCAGCTACCCGATCACGCCCGCCTCGGAGCTGCTGCACGAGCTCTCGCGTCACACCAGGTTCGGGGTCCGCGCCGTGCAGGCCGAGGACGAGATCGCGGCCGCCAACATGGCGCTCGGCGCCGCGTTCGGCGGCAACCTCGCGGTGACGGCGACGAGCGGGCCGGGGATGGACCTCAAGGCCGAGACGATCGGCCTCGCGGTGGCGCTCGAGCTGCCGCTGCTGGTGATCGACGTGCAGCGGGCGGGGCCATCCACGGGAATGCCGACCAAGACTGAGGCGGCCGACCTGCTGATGGCGATCCACGGCCGCCACGGCGAGTCGCCGCTGCCCGTCGTCGCGGCGGCCACCCCGGCGCAGTGCTTCGACGCCGTGCTCGAGGCCGCCCGCCTGGCCGTCGCCTACCGCACCCCCGTGATCCTGCTCTCCGACACCTTCCTCGCGAACTCCTCGGAGCCGTGGCGGATCCCCGACGCCGCCGAGCTGGCCGAGATCGACCCCGGCTTTGCCACCGCCCCCAACCGCGACGGCGAGTTCTGGCCCTACCTTCGCGACGACCGCGGCGCGCGGCCGTGGGCGCTGCCGGGGACGCCCGGCCTCCAGCACGTCGTCGGCGGGCTCGAGAAGGAGGACGGCAGCGGCCACATCAGCTACGAGGCCGACAACCACGCCCGCATGACCGGTCTGCGCGCCGAGAAGATCGCCGGGATCAAGGATGACATTCCGGCCCTTCAGGTCGACCACGAGGAGGGCGCGGAGATGCTCGTGCTCGGCTGGGGCTCGACATTCGGCGCGATCAAGGGCGCCGTGCGCCGCGTGAGGCTGCGCGGCGGCAAGGTCGCGCGCGCCCACCTGCACCACCTCAACCCGCTGCCGGCCAACACCGGGGACGTGGTGCGCTCCTACGACAAGGTGCTGATCCCGGAGATGAACACGGGCCAGCTCTCGCGGATCATCCGCGCCGAGTTCCTGGTCGACGCGATCAGCTTCACCAAGGTCGAGGGCCTGCCGATCTTCGCCGAGGAGCTCGACGACGTGATCTGGGAGCGGCTGTGAGCGCGGGGCCTGTCAACGGAGCCGGCGGCAACGGCGCGCCGGCGCTGACCAAGAAGGACTTCGCCTCCGATCAGGAGACCCGCTGGTGCCCGGGCTGCGGCGACTACGCGATCCTCGCCTCTGTCCAGCAGTACCTGCCCGAGCTGGGGATGCCCCCCGAGCGGCTCGTCTTCGTCGCCGGGATCGGCTGCGCGGGGCGCTTCGCCTACTACATGAACACCTACGGCGTCCACGGGATCCACGGGCGCGCGCCCGCCCTCGCCACCGGCCTCGCCCTGGCCCGCCCCGACCTTTCGATCTGGGTGATCACCGGCGACGGCGACGCCCTCTCGATCGGCGGCAACCACCTGATCCACGCCCTGCGGCGAAACGTCCCGATCAAGATCCTGCTGTTCAACAACCAGATCTACGGGCTGACCAAGGGCCAGTACTCGCCGACGAGCGAGGAGGGCAAGGTCACCAAGTCCACCCCATTCGGATCCCAGGACCACCCCTTCAACCCGATCGCGCTCGCGCTCGGCGCCGAGGCGACGTTCGCCGCCCGCGCCGTCGATACCGACCGCGAGCACGTGATCGACGTGCTGCGCGACGCCGCCGGCCATCCGGGCTCAGCCTTCGTCGAGATCTACCAGAACTGCAACGTGTTCAACGACGGCGCCTTCGACGCCGTGCGCGGCAAGGGCACCGAGGCGAACCAGATCCGCCTCGAGCACGGCCAGCCGATCCGGTTCGGCGCCGAGGGTGAGCGCGGCGTCGCTCGCGGCGGCGACGGCCGTCTCGAGATCGTCGACGTCGCCGACGTGGGCAGCGACGGGCTGCTCGTCCACGACGCCCACGATCCCAACCCGAGCATGGCCTTCGCCCTCGCCCACCTCTCACAGCGCCCGACCGGGCCGACGCCGCTGGGCGTCTTCCGGGCGGTGGAGCGTCCGCTCTACGCGCAGGCGATGACCGAGAGGCTGGAGGGAGACCGCGGCGACCTCGGCACCACCGAGCTGGACGCGCTGCTGCGCTCCGGCGACACGTGGACCGTCGGCTAGCGCCAGCCGACCGCCGCCTGGCTCAGGCGGCCGTCTCCGAGAGCTCGGCGACCTCGCCCTCGGAGAGGGCGATCGTCGCCGCCGCGACGTTCTCCTCCAGGTGCGCGCGCGACGACGTCCCGGGAATCGGCAGCGTCGCCGGCGAGTGGGCCAGCAGCCAGGCGAGCGCGACCTGGAACGGCGTCGCCCCGCGGGCCGCGGCGATCCGCTCCAGCGCCGTGCCGCTCACCGCCAGCGAGCCGGCGCCGAGCGGAAACCACGGGATGAACGCCAGTCCGTCGGACTCGCAGGTCCGCAGCACGTCCTCGGACTCGCGCCCGGCGACGCTGTAGCGGTTCTGTACGGAGACCACCGGGACCATCTCGCGCGCGCGGGCGAGTTCGTCGACGCCGACGTTGGAGAGGCCGACGTGGCGCACCTTGCCCTGATCGCGCAGCTCGGCCAGCGCCCCCACCGACTCCTCCAGCTGCACGCGCGGGTCGACCGCGTGCAGCTGGTAGAGGTCGATCCGGTCCACCTGCAGCCGCCGCAGGCTCGCCTCGCAGCATTGCTTGAGGCGCTCGGGCCGGCAGTCGCGAGCCCATTCGCCCGGCCCCGAGCGCGTCAGGCCGCCCTTGGTGGCGATCACGAGGTCGTCGGGATACGGGTACAGCGCCTCGGCGATCAGGCGCTCGCTCACCTCGGGTCCGTAGGAGTCCGCCGTGTCGATGAAGTTGACCCCGAGCGCGACGGCGTGGCGCAGCAGGGCGCGGGCGCCGTCGGGGTCCGGGGGCTCGCCCCAGACGCCGGCACCCGTGATCCGCATCGCGCCGAAGCCCATCCGGTTGACGACGAGGTCGTCTCCGAGGGCGATCTCTCCGGCGCGGGCGGCCGTCGAAACACCCGCATCGGCCATACGGCCAGGCTACCCGCCGGCGGTGCGGCGAAACGAGGCGGGCGCCGCCCGCGGGTAACGTGGGGGCGATGACGAACCGCCTCGGCGACCAGACGAGCCCCTATCTGCTCCAGCACGCCGAAAACCCCGTCGACTGGTACCCGTGGGGCGAGGAGGCCCTCGCCGGGGCGCGCGGCGAGCAGCGCCCGATCCTGCTGTCGATCGGCTACTCCGCCTGTCACTGGTGCCACGTGATGGAGCGCGAGTCGTTCACCGACGCCGCCACAGCCGCCTACATGAACGAGCACTTCGTCTGCGTCAAGGTGGACCGCGAGGAGCGCCCCGACGTGGACTCGATCTACATGGAGGCGGTCCAGCAGATGACCGGCCAGGGCGGCTGGCCGCTGACCGCGTTCCTCGATCCCGACGGCGTGCCGTTCTACGGCGGCACCTACTTCCCGCCCGAGCCGCGCCAGGGGATGCCCTCCTTCCGCCAGGTGATGGAGGCGGTGGTGGAGGCATGGGACAAGCAGCGCGAGGAGATCCGCTCCCGCGCCCCGCGCGTGCGCGAGCAGCTCGCCGCCATCGGCCGTCTCGAGGCCTCCGACGACCCGCTCGACGAGGCGGAGCTGGAGCGGGCGCTAGGCGGGCTGCGCGAGCAGGCGGACATGCGCCTCGGCGGGTTCGGCCACGGCCGGGCGCCCAAGTTCCCGCCGGCCTCGGCGCTCGAGTTCTGCCTGATGCGGGGCGCCACCGACGTGGTCGAGGTGACCCTGGACGCGATGGCGGCCGGCGGCATCTACGACCAGCTCGGGGGCGGCTTCGCCCGCTACTCGGTGGACGAGCGCTGGCTCGTCCCCCACTTCGAGAAGATGCTCTACGACAACGCCCTGCTCGCCCGCACCTACCTGCACGGATGGCAGGCGCTCGGCCACGAGCGCTACCGGCGCGTCGTCGCCGAGACGCTCGACTGGGCGCTGCGCGAGATGCGCGGTCCCGAGGGAGGCTTCTACTCCGCTCTCGACGCCGACTCCGAGGGCGAGGAGGGGAGGTACTACGTGTGGGGCGCGGACGAGATCGCCGACGTGCTCGGCGAGCGGGCCGACGCCGTGGCCGCCCACTACGGGGTCACCGGACGGGGCAACTTCGAGGGCCGCAACATCCTCCACCTAGCGGGCGGGGCCGGCGCCGATCCCCCCGCCGACCTCGACGAGGCGCGCCGCATGCTGCTCGAGCACCGCTCGCGGCGGGTCAGGCCCGGCACCGACGACAAGCGGATCTGCTCCTGGAACGCGCTGATGATCGCCGCGCTGGCCGAGTGCGGGGCGGCGCTGAGCCGCGAGGAATACGTCGACGCGGCGGTCGCCTGCGCCGAGTTCGTGGAGCGCGAGATGCGCGACGCCGAGGGGCGCCTGCTGCGCACCTACAAGGACGGCGGGGCCCACCTGAACGCCTACCTCGAGGACCACGCCTATCTCGTCGAGGCGCTGCTGACGCTCTACGAGGCCACCCTCGACGTGCGCTGGTTCGATGCCGCGCGCGCCACCGCCGAGACGATGGTCGAGCGCTTCGGGGACGACGAGCGCGGCGGCTTCTTCACGACCTCGAACGACCACGAGGAGCTGATCGCGCGGCGCAAGGACCTCGAGGACCACCCGATCCCCTCGGGCAACGCCGCCGCCGCCTTCGGCCTGCTGCGGCTGGCGGCGCTGACCGGCGAGCGCGCCTACGAGGACCGTGCGGTGGGCGTGCTGCGGCTGCTGCACCGCGTCGCCGCGCGCCACCCCCACGGCTTCGGCCACCTGCTGCAGGCGCTCGCCTTCCACCTGTCCCCCGTGAAGGAGGTGGCGCTGATCGCGCCGGCGGAGGGTGACGGGCTGGGCGAGCTCGCAGCCGTGGTGCGCTCCACCTACCGACCCGCGGTGGTGATGGCCGGAGGCGTCGAGGGAACGGATCGCCCCGAGCTGCTTCGCGACCGCCCCGCGGTGAACGGCGCGGCCGCCGCCTACGTCTGCGAGCGCTTCGCCTGCAAGGCGCCGGTCACCGAGCCGGACGAGCTGGCCACCGCGCTCTCCTAGCCGCGCCTACTACAGAACCGGCAGGAACTTCTCGATCTCCCAGGGAGTGACCTGGACGCGGTAGTCCTCCCACTCCTGGCGCTTGATCTCGATGAAGCGCTTGAAGGTGTGCTCGCCGAGCGCGCGCAGCACCAGCTCGGACTCGGCGGCGATCTCGATCGCCTCGCCCAGGGTCTCGGGGAGCTGCTCGATGCCCCGCTGCTGGCGCTCCTCGGGGGTGAGGTGGTAGAGGTTCTGCTCCATCGGCTCGGGCAGCTCGTAGCCCTTCTCGATCCCCTCCAGGCCGGCGTGCAGCATCCCGGCGAAGCACAGGTACGGATTGCAGGCGGGGTCCGGGCAGCGCAGCTCGGCCCGCGTCGCCCCCTCCTTGCCGGGGTGGTAGAGCGGAACGCGGATCAGCGCCGAGCGGTTGCGGCGCGACCAGGCCAGGTAGACCGGCGCCTCGTAGCCCGGCACCAGCCGCTTGTAGGAGTTCACCCACTGGGCGAACAGCGGTGCGATCTCGCGGGCGTGACGGAGCTGGCCGGCGATGAACGCCTTCGCCACGTCGGAGAGGTAGTACTGATCGTCGGCGTCGAAGAAGGCGTTCTTTCCCTCCTTGCCGAGCGACTGGTGGACGTGCATCCCCGAGCCGTTCTCTCCGAACAGCGGCTTCGGCATGAAGGTCGCATGCCAGCCGTACTTCATCGCGTACTCCTTGACCACGATCCGGTAGGTCATGCAGTCGTCGGACATCGCCAGCGCGTCCTTGTAGCGCATGTCGACCTCGTGCTGGGAGGGGCCGACCTCGTGGTGGGCGTACTCGACGTGGATACCCATCTTCTCCAGGGCGAGGATGGTCTCGCGGCGCACGTCGGTGCCGGCATCGAGCGTGGTGAGGTCGAAGTAGCCGCCCTCGTCGAGGGTCTCGGGGGTGCCGTCGTCGGGCTTGGCCGAGCGGAAGTAGAAGTACTCGAGCTCGGGCCCGATGTTGTAGGCGTCGAACCCCATCTCGCGCGCCCGTTCCAGCGCCCGCCGCATCACCCAGCGCGGGTCGCCCTCGTAGGGCTCGCCACCGGGGACTCTGATGTCGCAGAACATCCGGGCGACGCCGTCCTCCTCGGGCCTCCAGGGGAGGATCGCGAAGGTCTCGGGGTCGGGCATCGCGATCATGTCCGACTCCTCGATCGGATTGAAGCCGGTGATCGACGACCCGTCGAAGCCCATGCCGCCCTCGAAGGCGTCGTCCAGCTCGGCAGCGTTGATCGAGAAGCTCTTCAGCTGGCCGAGCACGTCGGTGAACCACAGGCGCACGAAGCGAACGTCGCGGTCGGCGACGATCTTCATCACGTCGCTGGCTGTCTGCGGCCGATCGGCGCTCATCTGATCTGCTCCTCGAGGGGGTTTGGGGGCTGACGAGGGGCGGAACCTTATATGAGAGCCGGCGGCCGGCCCGAGGCGCGTCAGCGGCCTGTGAACCGCTTGCGCGCCCCCGTCGTATCAGCTTGCGAAGGATTCGCGGAAGCGGTATAACTTACGTCCAGTAAGTTACCGGCTAAAAGTAAAGTAAAGGCCCGGTAAAGCCCCGATCAATAAGCGTGAGGCCTTGCGCCACGGAGAAGCCAGGAGGAAGGCCCCCGAGATGACAGTGAAAACAGAGATCAGCCGATTCCACATCCATGACGAGCTGACCGCGCCGGAGGGGAGCTCCGGGCTGCTGAAGGGCATCGGCGCCGCGGGCGGCGAGGTCTCGAAGTTCCTCGGCGTGCTGGCCGGCGCCCCGGCCGTGCTGCGCGCCTACATGCGGATGCGCTCCGAGCTGCGCAGCGGCTCCCTGCCACAGCCGACGCGCGAGCGGATCGCCCTCGCCGTCTCCGAGCACCGGGGCGACTCCTACAGCATCGCCCAGCACGCGCGCAGCGCCCGCGCCGCCGGGCTCGGCCTGGACGAGGTCTCGCGCGCCCGCAGCTTCAAGTCCGCCGACCCGCAGGAGGCGGCCCTGCTCGCCTTCCTGCACGCCGTGATTGCCGAGGAGGGCGCGCCGCCGCTGCACCTGCACGAGGAGGCCCGCGAGGCGGGCTGGTCCGACGAGGAGCTGCTGGAGGCGGTCGGCTACCTGGCGCTCAACGAGTTCCAGAGCCTGGTCGCGCGCGCCGGAGCGCTGCCGCTGGACCAGTCCAGCGCGAGCGTGCTGCCGTCGGCGGCGTAGCCGCCGCGGACGGGCCCTAGCGTGTCGCCGGCGTAGCCGCCGCGGACGGGCCTAGCGTGCCGCCGCGGAGCGGACCGTGTCCGTGTAGGTGAACCCGAGCCGCTTCGCGGCGCGGTAGGTGAGGTCCCAGCTGTACCCGGCCCGGTAGGGGCCGCGGTCGACCACCCGGGTGGTCAGGTAGTGGCCGTGGTAGGCGAAGGTGACGCGGGTGCCGCAGGGCAGCGACTTGTGGGCGACGCCGACGAGGTCGCGGCTCATCGTCTTGCCGCAGGCGGTGCGGTGGCCGTAGAAGCCGGGCCCGTACCAGGTGGCCCCCTTGCGCGGCATGGACCGGATCAGCGCGGTGCGGGTGCCGCGGCCGACGACGCCGTTGACGTTGATCCCGGCGCGGCGCTGGAAGGTCTTCACCGCGTGGGTGGTGGGGCTGCGGAAGTTGCCACTGAACGGCACCGTGGAGCCATAGCTCTTGGACTCGACGATCCCGTTGAGGATGCGGATGTCGGACCCCCGCATGCCCTCGCGCAGCACGCGGTCGCCGAACTGGGCCGACGAGTAGGTCGAGTTCGACCCGGGCGGCGAGGTCCCGCCGCTGCCCGCGTGGGCCGAGGTGGCGGCCACGGCGAGCGCGAACAGGGCGAGGAAGACCGCCCACAGGGCCGCGCGGTCGGGATGACCGCCGGCGAATCCGGCTCGGGTGCCCCCGTCTCGATGTCGGACCCGCCGTCGGCGGGCATGGCCTTCGTGCATTCTCTCTTTCTGTGCTTACGGGGTTAGCTGACGGGCTCGCGCTGAAAGAGTCGCGCTACGCGGCAGAGCCGGCGATTCGCCCCAAACTTGGGTCCCCCGATCCCCGCGATATGTGGCGGGAACTCAGCGAAGGTCGCGGCATCCTAGCAACCTCGCCGGGCGGCACTACCCACTTCTTGGTAGTACCAATCGGCACGGAGCCGCGGCCTCTGCGAAAGAGTTCTTTCATCGGCAGCCAGTTCCTCCCGCATGAGTGGGCATGCGTTCGGCCGGGCGCTCCCGGTGCGAGCGCGTCCGGCCCGGGCGCGGCGAATAAGCTGCCGGCCGATGAGCGGCGCGGCACTGGTCACGGGGGCGGGCGGAGGGCTGGGGCTGGCGATCGCGCGGGCGCTGGCCGCCCGGGGGATGGTCGCCCACCTCACCGACGTCGACGAGGCCGCCGTGACCGCGCGGGCGGAGGAGATCGGCGCCGGCGCCTGGGGCTCGCGGCTGGACGTGCGCGACGGCGAGGCCTGCCGGGCGGCGGCCGCCGCCACGGCCGAGCGCGCCGGCTCGCTCGACGCCTGGGTCAACAACGCCGGCATCCTTGCCACCGGCCTCGCCTGGGAGCTGGACGCCGAGGCGCGCCGCACCCTCTTCGACGTCAACGCGATCGGCACGATCAACGGCACGGTCGCCGCCCTGGAGCTGATGCGGCCTGCCGGTCGCGGCCACGTGATCAACGTGATCTCGCTCGCCGGCCTGGTGGCGGCCCCGGGTGAGGCCGTGTACGGGGCCACCAAGCACGCCGCGATCGCCTTCACGCTGGGCACCCTCTTCGACCTGCGCCGATCGGGCGAGAAGGGGATCGAGGTCTCCGCCGTCTGCCCCGACGGGATCTGGAGCCCGATGCTGCACGACCGCCTCGAGGACCCCGATGCGGCGGCCTCCTTCTCGGGGACGATGTTCACGCCGGAGGCGGTGGCCGGCCGGGTGGCCGGGCTGCTCGACCGGCCGCGGCCGCTGCTGGTGATGCCGCGCTGGCGCGGGGCGATGCTGCGCGTCTTCGACGCGTGGCCGCGGCTGGCGATCGCGTCGCTGCCGCTGCTGCTGAGCGACGCCCGCCGCCGTCAGCGGCGCTTCAAGCGCCGCGTCGAGTCGGGGCGCTGGCCGCCGTCGTAGCCTCGCGCTCGGCCGCCGGATCACCGCCGTTGGAGGAGTCCGGGGCTGCGGGCACCGCCCTGTCGTCCGCGGCGCCGGGCGCCGCGCTGCCGTCGGTGGCGCCGGTCGCCCGCTCCCGCGCCCGCGCCCGGCGGGCCCGCCAGTGGATCAGCCGCACCGCCTGGCCGCCCAGCTTTATCTGGCGCATCATCTCCGAGACGCCGAACAGCTCGCGGGCCTCGGGGCGGCGCAGCCGCGCCAGGTCGGATGAGATCGGGTGGTCCATGTCTCGCTGCGCGAGCACGATCCGGGCCAGCAGGCGGCTGCCGGCGGTGATCAGCGGCCCGGCGCCGCCGCGCGGCTGGCCGAGCCCGAACACGTAGAGGTTGGCGATCCCGGGAGGCATCAGGCCGGCGAGCCTCGGGTACTTGTCCTCCCACTCGAAGAGGTCGCGGTCGAGGAAGGGGAAGGCGACGTCGAACCCGGTCGCCCAGACGATCGTGTCCACCTGGAGGCGGCTGCCGTCGGTGAACTCGACCGAGTCCCCGTCGAGGCGGGCGACGCCGGGCTTCGCCCGGATCGTGCCGTGGCGCAGCGCGTGCAGCAGCTCCGAGTTGACGGTCGGATGGCGATCGAAGATGTCGTGCTCGGGCTTCGGCACCCCGTAGCGCTCGTTGGAGCCGACGACGATCCGCAGCAGCGCGCGCATCAGCAGCTTCTGGGCGAAGGTCGGCAGCCACCAGCGATCGAACTCGGAGGTCGGCACGCCGAAGATCGTCTTCGGCAGGAAGTGCGTGCCGCGGCGGATCGAGATGCAGGTCTCGAACCCCTCCCGCGCCGCCTCGACGGCGACGTCGCAGGCCGAGTTGCCGGCGCCGACGACGAGGACGCGACGGCCGGCCAGGTCGGAGGGCCGCTTGTAGTCCTTGGAATGAAGCGCTTTGCCCGAGAAGCTGCCCGGGTGGTCGGGCGCCCGCTTCGCCCAGTGGTGGCCGTTGGCGACGACGATGCCGCGGTAGTCGCGCCGCTCGCCGTCTGCGAGGGTGACCCGCCAGCCCGACATCCCGTGCGGGCTCAGCGGCTCCACCCGGGCGACCGCGGTCCTCAGCTCGATCCGCTCGCGCAGGCCGTGGGCGTCGGCGAAGTCGTCGAGGTAGGCCAGCATCTGCTCGCGGCTGGGGAAGTCCGGGTAGTCGCGCGGCATCGGGTGGTCGCCGTACTGGGTCGAGTCGCGCGACGAGATCAGGTGGGTGGAGTCGTAGACCCCGTGGTACCAGTTGCCGCCGATCGCGTCGTCGGCCTCCACCTGGTCGTAGGCGATGCCGGCGTCGGCGAACGCCTTCGCCACGCCGAGCCCGGCGAAGCCGGCGCCGATGATCAGCAGCCGCTCCCCCACCCCCGCCTCGCTCATCGACCCACCGCCGCCGGGCGGCCGGACGGGACCGGCCGGCGCCTCTTGCCGGGCGCCGGCTCCCCCCGCCGGCCACGGGCGCGGCTGTCCGTGCTGGTCGCCGCCACCCGGTCCACGGCCCAGCCGAGCATCGCGATCAGGGCGAGGGCGAGAACGAGAACGGCGCCGTATGCGAGCGGCGTCAGCACGCCCGAGGAGGCCTTCGACTCGCGCTGCAGGATCTTGTGGTCTGCGATGAAGGTGCGGTCGAACCGGCGCTCGGCGGGCACCTCGCGAGCGGGGATCGCCGAATCGGCGGGCAGGTAGATCGGCGCGGCAAGCAGGGAGTTCCCGGCGTGCAGGCGGATCAGCGCCTTCCAGTCGTCGTGCACCGGGATCGGCTCGGTCGTGCGGTAGGTTCCGTTGCCCGTGCGCTCGAGCCGGTTGACCACCAGGCCGCCGCCCTGCCAGGCGGTCGCGGTGAGCCAGTCGGCGTCGCGCGCCGCCGAGGCCGGATCGATCGTCACGCGGGCCTGCACCTCGCGCTGCTGCCCGGGCTGGACCGTGGTCAGCGCCACCCTCGCGCTGACGCCCCGCTCGGGGGTCGTGAGCAGGCCGAAGCCGACCATCGCGGCCACGGCGAGGGCGGCGGTGGCGGGGATCAGCCGCGCCGCGCCCGGCGCCGCGATCCTGCCGACACGCAGCGAGTAGCCGGCCCAGGCGCCGAGCATGCCGCCGGCGATCGCGACGATCAGGGCGGGGACCAGCGCCTGGCCGATCAGCGCCTGCGGCCACGGCAGCGTCATCCAGGCGTGCGACCAGCCGTATTCGATGGCCAGCCCGATTGTGCCGAGCAGGGCGCCCGCGGCGGCGCCGCGGACGAGCGGCCGCTGTGCCGGCACGGCGAGCGCGACCAGCTCGACGATTGCCGCCGAGCCCAGGTAGAGGGGGAAGTGCGGCGTGGCCTCGCCGAGGACCGGCCCCACCAGCAGCGCCAGCATCCCCCGCACCGCGAGGAAGAAGCCGGCGGCGCCGAGCGCGGCGCCGCGGCCGCCCCACTGGCGGGCCATCATCAGCCCGGCGGAGGCGGCCAGCGCGATCAGGACGGGCTGGAAGATCATCCGGAACTGGGGCACGCCGAAGTCGAACTCCGCCTGGAAGGTGGAGAGGCCGATCAGAAAGCCGCCGCAGAGCGCGGTCATGCGTACCCGGGCGGCGAGCGCCTGGTTGCGGGCGAGGCGGCTGCTCGCCGCCGCCGGCTGCGGATGCTCGCGGCTGTACCGCTCGCCCTCGACGAGCAGGATCGCCTGGCCGAGCAGCGACATCGTGGCGCCGCCGATCAGCATCAGATGGGTCGGGCCCCAGAGGGTGACGTCCTGGCCGAAAAGGCGGTGCCAGGCGTCGTCGAGGGGGAATCCGATCAGGGCGAAGCCGCCGCAGAGCAGCATCACGAGCCCGCCCAGCGGCGCGCGCCAGTCCGGGCCGATCGGCACCGACGTCGGGCCGGGATCTCCCTCCGGCAGGGCGACGGCGAGGAAACCGGCGGTGAAGATCCCGAACAGGCCGGCGAGGATGAAGTAGTGGGCGGGGTTGGCCAGCGGTCCCGGATCGCGGCCCACGTCGATGTGCAGGGAGATGTCCCAGTACATCCCGAACAGCGCCGTCAGTAGCGACACGGTGGCGATTGCCGAGGGGAGAGCGACCCACCCCGGCAGGCCGGACTGGCGCTCGGCGAAGGCCGCCGCCCGCCCGAGCGCCTTCAGCCGCCCGCTGCGATGGCCCCAGGCCAGCAGCACGACGACGGCGGTGGCGACGGCGCCGCCCACCGTGGCGAGGATGACGTCGCCGATCGCGGCGCCGCCGGCGGGGGCTGAGCTGGCTGTCGCAATGGTCATGCGCCTCTCCTCGGTCGAAGGTCTGCCCTCATCTGCGAGTTCCCATTCCCGCCATCGGGCGATGTTACACCGATTTATGGCACATAGTTACCTGTAGGATTGTGAGCATGGTCACGGAGGGCGAGAACGAGCTGACGATCGAGCACCTCGCCCAGGAGGCGGGGATGACGGTGCGAAACATCCGCGCCCACCAGTCGCGCGGGCTGCTGCCCGCCCCGGAGGTCAGGGGGCGCACCGGCTACTACGGCGCCGAGCACGTCGCCCGCCTGCGGCTGATCCGCGAGATGCAGGCCGACGGCTTCAACCTGCACGCGATCGAGCGCCTGCTCTCCCAAGCGGAGGCGTCGGGCGAGGAGATCCTCGACTTCAAGCGAACGCTGCTCGCCCCGTTCGAGAGCGAGCAGGCCGAGGTCGTGACCGCCGACGAGCTTGCCAGCCGCCTCGGCCCGCCCGACGAAAAGCTGCTGCGCAAGGCGGAGCAGCTCGGCCTGTTGCGGCCGCTGGGCGACGACCGCTTCGAGATCCCCAGCCCGACGCTGATCCAGGCGGGCGAGGAGCTGATCGCGCTCGGGGTCTCCAACGAGATGGCGCTGGAGACCGCCGACAAGCTCAAGCGCCACTCCGAGGGGGTCGCCCGCGCCTTCGCCAAGCTGTTCACCGAGGGCGTCTGGAAGCCGTTTCGCGAGGCGGGGATGCCCGAGGAGGAGTGGCCGAAGGTGAGGGATGCGATCGAGCGCCTGCGGCCGCTTGCGGCGGAGGCCCTGCTCGCCTATTTTCAGCCGACGATGACGCGCGTGGTCGAAGAGGCGTTCCAGCGCCAGCTGGACCAGGTCAAGGCCCACTCGGGCGATGGTCGTTCTCGGAGGAAGTAGGCGACCTGCGTGCTGTGTGGTCGATCCCCATGAGCAAGCCTCGGCTTGGTCATCCGAGCCGGCTGCGGCCGGCGTCAGTCGGGTTGGCGGGCGACGAACATGCCCCATGGCTCCAAGGCGCACCGTCGTCGCAGTGCCTCGTCCCACCCTGGCAAATCCATGCTGGAAACGCCGAATCCGACCCGGCGCAGAATCTCGGGGAAATCGGTGCCGTACAGCCGAAGATGATCCTCCTGCCAATACTCGCGCCGCCGGTCGGCGGGTTCCACGATGCCGGGATCCTGATGTGTATGGGATCGAGAGGGGTCGACCGGAACACCGATGATCGCCAGTCCACCGGGCCGCGTAACTCGGTTTAACTCCCGGAGCGCTCGCTGGTCGTCACGCACGTGCTCCAGCACGTGGCTGCAGATCACCAGATCGAACGCGTCATTCTCGAAGGGGATCGCTTCAATGTCGAAATGACGACTCGCGAGGGGGGAGGCGACGTCCGCGCTCACATACTCCAGATGCGCGAGCCTCTTGAGGCGGTACTGAAGAACCTCCTCGGGCGCGAAGTGCAGCACACGGTGGGCTCGCTCCAGCGCGCCTGATTGCACGAGGTAGAGCCACATCGCCCGGTGACGTCCCTGCGTCTGACAGCCTGGGCAGTTGATGTTCGGCCGCCCTCGGGATGGATCGGGCATGAACGTGCGGAAGGTGCGGTCACAGCACGGACACCAGACTCGATCGCCGCGGTAAATGAGCATGTGGTAGCGGCGCCGGAGTCGGGGCCGCAGCGTGGTCGGCAGAATCCGCGCGCCTGTATGCGCAATGCGGCGAAGCCAGGCTCTCCCCGCCCAGGCCATTCGCTCGCATCGTAGCCCGGCCCCACTAGGGTGGATGCAATGGAGTCCCCCAATCCGCAGGACCAAGTCGCGCACGAGCAGCTGATCGAGCGCTTCTACGCCGCATTCGCCGCGCGCGACGGCGCCGGCATGGTCGCCTGCTACGCGCCCGACGTGCGCTTCTCGGACCCCGTCTTCCCCGACCTCCGCGGGGCGCAGGCCGGGGCGATGTGGCGGATGCTGACCGCGCGCGCCGACGACCTGCGGATCGAGCTGCTGGAACGCGATGCCGACGGGGATCGCGGCTTGGCGCGGTGGCGGGCCCACTACACGTTCACCCAGACTGGCCGCCCCGTCGTAAACGACGTGAGCGCGTCGTTTCGCTTCGCCGGCGGGCTGATCGCGGAGCACCGCGACGATTTCGACTTTCACCGCTGGTCGCGGCAGGCGCTGGGCCCGGTGGGGACGCTGCTTGGGTGGACGCCGCTGCTGCGCGCTTCGGTGCGGCGGCGCGCCCGCGCCGGGCTGGACGAGTTCATGACACGTCCCTCCGAGCACTAGCTGTAGTTCCTCACAACGTTGTTCATCCGGGCCTCCTTGGAGGCTGGGGGTGTCGAAACCACCCAGTCCCAAGGAGGACACCGAATGAAGCTGCACGCTAACGCCCGCACCTGTCCGAATAGCCGTCGGCTGCTCGTCAGCCGCGTCGAAGAGAGGGGATGGTCGCTGACGGCGGCGGCCGAGGCCGCCGGCGTCAGCGAGCGAACCGCCCGCAAGTGGCTGGCCCGCTGGCGCGCCGAGGGAGAGGCCGGCCTGCTGGATCGCAGCTCCGCTCCGAGACGGATTCCGAGCCGCCTTCCCGTCGAGCGCGTCGGAGCGATCGAGGCCCTGCGTCGACTGCGGATGACCGCCGCCGAGATCGCCGAGTGCCTCGAGATGGCGCTCTCCACCGTCTCGCGCTGGCTTGGGCGGATCGGCCTGGGGCGGCTCTCGCGGCTCGAGCCGCCCGACCCGCCGAACCGCTACGAGCGCTCACGGCCAGGCGAGCTCGTCCATCTCGACGTCAAGAAGCTGGGGCGGATCGCGGGGGCTGGGCATCGCATGACCGGCGACCGGCGCAGCCAGCACGTGCGCTATCGGAGGCGAAAGAGCGGCGCTTTGGGCTGGGAGTTCGTCCACGTCTGCGTCGACGACGCCACCCGCCTCGCCTACGCCGAGGTGCTCGCCGACGAGCGCGGGGCAACCGCCGCTGGCTTTCTTAGACGAGCGATCAGGTGGTTTCGGTCGCTGGGCGTTTCGGTCGAGCGGGTGATGAGCGACAACGGGCCCTGCTATCGCTCCACCGTCCACGCCGTCGCCTGTCGCGAGCTGCGGCTTCGGCACCTCTTTACCCAGCCCTACCGGCCGCGCACCAACGGCAAGGCCGAGCGCTTCATCCAGACGCTGCAGAACCGCTGGGCCTACGGCGCCGTCTACGGCAACTCGGCGGAGCGCACCAGGGCGCTACCCGGATGGCTTACCCACTACAACTTCCGACGACGCCATGGCTCCCTCGGCCACCGACCGCCCGCAGCTCGGCTTGCCGAGCTGGAACAACGTCATGGGTAGCTACAGCTAGCGGTCGCCGGCGGGCACTAGAAAGCCCCCGCGTCTGCGGGGGCTTTCCGTAGCGAGCCTGTAAGCCGGATTCTGTCGCGATCAGCCATCTGTCTGGCCGGCTTGCGCCGGCCGGGCTCTCGCCCTGCGGCCTACCTGGACCTACCCGGGCCGGATCGACGGTCCTGCTTGGCCTTGCACCGGGCGGGGTTTGCCTGGCCGCCGCGTCACCGCGGCGCCGGTGCGCTCTTACCGCACCATTTCACCTTTGCCTGTGCGCGACTCACGTGCGGCCGCGCCATCGGCCGTGTGTTTCTGTGGCACTTTCCCGCGGGTTTCCCCGGGTGGGCGTTACCCACCGCCCTCGCCCTGTGGTGTCCGGACTTTCCTCGAAGGCATCACCTCCGCGGCTGATTGGCCCGCAGGCTTGATTGTAGGACGCCGGCGCGGGCTAGGAAAGGTCCGCGCCGCAGCTGTCGCAGCCGGAGACGACCCGCATCGTGCCGCCGCACACCGGGCAATCGGCGGCGCCTTCGGCGACCAGGTCCTCCCAGGCGCCGGCGATGAGGTCCTCGAGGGTCCGCCCCCTCGGCTCGAACAAGCGCGGAGCTGGACGCGCCTGGGGCTCCGCGATCGCCTCGCGCTCGAGGTCGGCTGCGAGGGCGCTGGCGGCCATCACACCTTCCTCATCACGCCGATCACCCTGCCGAGCAGGCGCACGTCGTCGCTGCGAATCGGCTCCATCGCGTCGTTCTCGGGCTGAAGCCGCACGTGGTCGGGCTCGCGGAAGTAGCGCTTCACGGTCGCCTCGTCACCGAGCAGGGCGACGACGATCTCGCCGTCGGTTGCCTCCTCGGACGGCCGCACCACCACGAAGTCGCCTTCGATGATTCCCGCGCCCTGCATGCTGTCGCCACGAACCCGCAGCACGTAGTCGCCCCCCTCGCCGCCGATCACGGAGGGGACCTCGACGTAGTCCTCGATGTTCTCCTCGGCGAGGATCGGCTGTCCCGCTGCCACCTGGCCGACCAGCGGCAGGGCGCCGCCGCGAACGACCCGCTTGGCCTTGTCCACCAGCAGCTCGATCGCCCGGGGCTTGGCAGGGTCCCGCCGCAGCAGCCCGACCTTCTCCAGGTTGGAGAGGTGAGCGTGCACCGTGGACGACGAGTGCAGGCCGACCGCCTTGCCGATCTCCCGCACCGTCGGCGGGTAGCCGTACTTGCGCGCGTAGCGCCGGATGAAGTCGAAGATCTCCTTCTGCCTCTCGGTCAGGTCCATCTGCTCGCTCTCCTGTCGGCGCTTGATTGACGCGAACACATGTTCGGAACAGTAGCGAGGCGTTCGGACGGTTTCAAGCGCGGGGTTTCCCACCTCTGGGGCTGCGTCTGCGACGATCCGGCGGGCCAGGTGACCGGGGCATGATCAGACGAGCGCTTCACGGCCTGCGTCGCCGCCGCGACGCCTCGCCTGCCGCCCAGATCGAGGCCGAGCTGGCCCGGGCCGACCCCGGGGACCGTCCGATAATCGAACGCTGCCTGCCCTACACCATGACCGGCGTGCCCCGCCTGCAGGCGCTGATCGACGCGGTGCGCTACTGCGAGCGCGCCGCGGTTCCGGGCGCATTCGCCGAATGCGGCGTGTGGCGCGGCGGGTCCGTCGTCGCGATGATCACGACGCTGCAGGCGCTCGGGAACACCGACCGCGACATTTATCTCTACGACACGTTCGAGGGGATGACCAAGCCCACCGAGCGGGACGTCTCGCAGTTCGATCGGCCTGGGCTCGAGATCTGGGAGCAGGCCGACGGGCGCCCCTGGCCCGAGTTCTTCGATCCGCAGACGTTCAACCAGGAGACCGTCCGGGCCACCGTCGCCGGCACCGGGTACCCCGAGGAACGGTTGCACTTCGTCGCGGGGGCGATCGAAGACACCGTCCCCGATCACGCCCCCGAGCAGCTGGCCCTGCTCCGACTCGACACCGATTGGTACGAGTCCACCTGGCACGAGCTGGTCCACCTCTATCCCCGCCTGCATGCCGGCGGAGTCCTGATCGTCGACGACTACGGGCATTGGGAGGGATGCATGCGCGCGGTCGATGCCTATTTCGACGGCCACGCCCCGCCCGTTCTGCTCAGTCGGATCGACTACGCAGGACGTTTGGCGATCAAGCGCTGACGCCGCTCGCCGGCCGCTGGCTCCGGGCGCGGGCCGGCGCCAGGGCTCGCCTGACGACGTTCCGCGGCGTCCTGCCCTCCGGCCTGAATCGGGGCCAGGGGGTCGCTCGCCGATGCGCCCGATAGATGTCCCTGCCCTCACGGTCGCAGAGGTAGTGCCAGGGCTTGTTCACGCCGGGCCCCTCGAAATGGCGGATCGCCGGATTCCTCCGCGCGTCGGCGACCGCCTCCGCGCCGAAGACCTCCGCGCTCCAGGGAAAGAGCATGATGCTGTTCATGCAGTTCCATCGAGGATGCAGCGCCATGCGCCGGGAGCCGAGAACGACGTTGAAGGTGTCCTGGTCGGGCCATCCGATCGTCTCGCTGTGCTCGCGCGCCCACGCCGCAAGCGCGGCCGTGCTGCGCTCGCGCCGCATCGCGGCCAGGTTCATCACCATGACCCCGGTGTTGAAGTAGGAGCCCGGGCCCGGGAGGCCGAGCCTGGCCGAGCGATCCGCGTGGTCTTCCTGGAACACATTGGTGACGCCGGCCAGGCAGTGCTCGCCCAGCGGGACCTCCCAGAGCGGGACAAGGCTGTCGAGGACGATCGTGTCCACGTCGAGATAGATGACGCGATCGACGTCGGGAATCAGCTCCGGCAGGAAGATCCGGTACCAGATCACGGAGGGGAAGCCATCGCCCGTGGCCAGGCCCGCCACCCGATCGTCGGCGATGGCGTGAAAGACGCTCGAGCCGCCGCCGCGCTCGACCATCTCCGCTATCCGGGAGGAGTCACTGGCGCTCATGTCCGGTCCGTGGAGGTAGTGGACCGTGATGTGGCGATCGTCGCCGTTCGCGAGAGCCGAATGCAGCATCGCCGCGCTGTGCGGGATGTAGGCTCCGCTGGCCGCGCAGGCGATGTGGAGCGAGGTCATTGGGTATCGCCTCAGGCGAGATCGTGGGCGGAGACCCCCGGCAGAGCCGGGCGCAGGCGTCGCCAGACGCGGGTCAACTCGTCGTCGCCGGGGTCGAGACACCACGTGTCGAAGTGCTCCTCCATCGTCTCGTATCCGCTGCGGTCGAGATCGGCCCGGCAATCCGCCCGCGCCTGCGGCGAGAGGTGGAAGTGCTCATAGACCAGCAACCTGGGTCGATGGCGGTCGAGATCGATTCTCCTGACGATCTCGTAGTCATATCCCTCGGTGTCGATCGCGACCAGATCCGGGCGCTCGATGCCGTGCCTCGCGCACAGCGTGTCGAAGGTCAGGCACGGAACCTCAGCGCGAACCACCCTTCGCTCGATGTCGGGGATCTCGCGATCGTGCTCGAGCACTCCCTCGAGCGAAAACGAGCCGAGCCCGTGATACCACTCGGGGATCCCGTCGGCCGCTGCATCTTCCAGCTCGTCCAAGTAGAAGAACGGCAGGGCTCCATCGCGGTCGGCGATCGCCGAGTTCTCGAGTGCCACCCGCTCCACGCCGGCGTAGTTTTGGCGCAGCCTCTCGAACAGATACGGCACCGGCTCGACCATGACGCCGGTCCAGGAGGTGGAGAGAATGAACGGCCGCAGATGGTCGTGAGAGGCGCCGTCGTTGGCGCCGATCTCGATGAAGACCGCCCGCGGGTAGCGGGTGGCGAACTCGCGCAGGACCTTCGGCCCCGCGAGGTTCCGCCAGCGGCGGCGGCTCCTCCAGTCGCGCCAGGCCCTGTGGGGCGTCGAGATCATGCGCACGTAACGGTAGGCCAGCGCTCCCGAAGGGGCGGCACAAGGGGCAGGGCGCAGCAGCCACTCGCGGCTGCCTACTCGAGCCTGCGTCTAGAATCCGCGTCCAGCGCGCCTGTGGCGGAACTGGTAGACGCGCAAGGTTGAGGGCCTTGTGAGCCGCAAGGCTCGTGGAGGTTCGACTCCTCTCAGGCGCATCGCATGCCGACACCTGGCTAGCCCGTGCCTACCGTGGTCAGCCAGACGTCGGCGAACGAGGTGACGGGGCCCCGCCCCGAGATCCCGCGCACGGAGCGCTCCAGGCCGAGCGTTCCCTCCGGCCCGGCGGGCAGGGTGTAGAGCAGCGGGTCGCGCCGCACGCTGCGGGCCTCCGCCGAGCCGAGTCGCTCCGCGACCTTGACCTCGCCGTCGCGGAGCAGGGCGACCCGCCGGCCCCCGGAGGGGACGATCACGAAGCGCAGCTGGTCGAGGGCCGGTCCGAGCCCGAGCCGGCTGCCCCACCAGCGCTCGTTGCGAGCCATCGCGATCTGGGCCGGGTTGCCCTGGCGAAGCTCGAACGGCCCGGTCCCCGAGTCGGCGCTCACGACCTTCGCCCCCACCCCGCTGCGCGGCCTCAGGGCCGTCGGGGAGACGATTCCGAGGCGCGGGTCGGCGAGCAGGCGCGGCAGGTCCGGCGTCGGGCGGTCGAAGACGAAGCGCACCTCGCTGGGGCTGGGGGCGTCCGCCGCCGCCAGGCCCGGGAGCAGGCGCCGGCCCGCCGGCAGCGAGCGCCAGCGGGCGGCGTTGGCGAGCACGGCATCGGCGTCGAACAGCGTGCCGTCGGTGAACCGCACGCGCCGTCTCAGCTCGAAGCTCCAGATCACCCGGTCCGCCGAGCTGCGCCACCCGACCGCCAGGCCGCGGCGGCGGCGGGTGTCGCCGAACGGGCCGGCGAGGCTGGCGACGAGGGGCTCGTAGAGCTGGGCGACGACGGTCTCGTCGCCCCGCGTGCTGGCGGCGAGGGGGTCGAGGCCGGGCGGACGGGCGGCGAGGGCATAGGCGAGCCTCCCCCCTCCCCCCGGCTGCACCGTCCCGGGCCCCGGCGCCGGCGTCGTCGCCGAGCCACCGCCGCAGCCGGCGGCGATCGGGATCAGGCAGAGGGCAGCGGCGGCGAGCGCCCGCCGCCCGCCGCCCATCAGCCGATCTTCAGCAGGACGATCGTGTTGAGGACGAACAGGACCGCGAAGAAGATCGTCCAGCGGTCGAGGTTGCGCTCGACCAGCGAGCCGCCGCCGAAGGGGCTGCCGCCGGCGCCGCCGATGCCGAAGGCGCCGGACAGGCCGCTGTCCTTCCCGGAGTGCAGCAGCACGAGGAAGATCAGCACGACCGAGATGATCACCTGGACGACGCTGAGCAGGGTCTCCATCGCCGTGGATGGTAGCCGCCCGCGTCGCCCGGCCGGCTGGAAGCCTAGGCGTCCTCGCGCAGCCGGTCGAGGCGCTTGAGGATCTCGATCGCCTCGCGGCGCAGCTCGGCGTCCTGGCGGCGGAAGTCCTCGTCGGAGAGCTTGCCCGCGGCGTGGTCCATCTCCGCGTCGCGGATCTCGCGGTACTTGGCCTCCTTGCGCGCCTCGAGGTCGGCGATCCGCGGGTCCTCGGCGGCCGTCGCGTCGGCGGCGCCGCGGCGCAGCGGCACGGTCACGAACAGCACCACCACGGCGAGGATCAGGGCGGCGAGCAGGATCTCCATCGGGCGAAGGCTAGAGAGCCCCGCGCGGGCCCCGGCGCGATCAGGCGCGCGACAGCTCGCGGCCCAGGCGGGCGCCGTAGGCGCTGGTGACGCGGCGGCGGCGCGCCTCGGGCGACGGCCAGATCGCGATCAGCGCCCCGGCGAGTGCCGTCAACGCCCCGATCCACATCCACGTGACCAGCGGGTTGACGATCACGCGGAAGGTGGCGGGAGGCGCGTGGCGCGTGTAGCCGGCGGCGATCCGCCGCACCGTGGCCGCCTGCACCTGGCCGAGCAGCGCCGCCACCCGGGGCATCACCCGCGGGTTCGCGCGCACCCGCACCGCCAGGGCGCCGGCGTAGGCGCGGAAGCGGCGCTGGGCGGAGCGCACCGTGCGCCGCACCTGGGTGAGGTCGGGCTGGACGGCGGTCCACAGGTCCTTGCCGGCGCCGGCGCGCATGCCCACCTCGCTGGTCGAGTCGCCGTCGAAGTAGCGACCGAGCGGGCCCACCGAGGGATCCGTCGAGGGGTAGTAGTTGCGGGTCGGCCGCAGCGTCGCGACATGCTTGCCGTCGCGGCTGACGTCGAGCACCGACCCGAAGGCGATCCGCTCGTTGGTCACGTCGGTGGTCGGCTTGGAGTAGCGGAGGTCGTAGCCGCCGACCTTCGCCGACTGCCCGGGCCGCAGGCGCACGTCGCGGTTGGTCTGGAAGCTGGACGAGGCGGCGATCCCGATCAGCAGCACGGCGATCCCGGCGTGGACGATGTAGCCGCCGTATCGGCGCCGGTTTCGCGACACGACGGCGACGAGCGCCGCGGCGCGCGACCCGCCCGACAGCGACCGCCGCGCCGCCGCGCCGCGCGCGAACTCCTGCACGAGCGCAGCGAGCGCGAAGGCGGCAAAGCAGAACAGCGCCAGCGCCCACGGCCTCTGCGCGGCGTCGGTGGCGAGCGTCAGGACGACGGCGACGGCGGCCGCGAACGCCGCCGGCCGGGCGAGGGCGCGAAGCGCCGAGCGCGCGCTCATCCGACGCCACGCGACCAGCGGCCCGATCCCCGTGAACAGCACCAGGCCCACCGCCAGCGGCGTCGTGTAGCGGGCGAACCACGGCGCTGCCAGCGACGCCTTGGTCCCGGTCACCGCCTCCGAGATCAGCGGGAAGAACGTGCCCCAGAAGATCACGGCGCAGAGCCCGAGCAGCAGCAGGTTGTTGACGAGGAAGATCGCCTCGCGGGAGAGCAGCGAGTCGATCCGCTTCTCCGAGCGCAGGTCGTCGAGGCGGGAGACGATCAGGGCGGTGGAGCCGACCAGCACGACGGCGATCAGGCAGAGGATCGGCGCGCCCACCGTTGAGGCGCCGAAGGCGTGGATCGACTGCAGCACGCCGGAGCGCACCAGGAACGTGCCGAGCAGCGCCAGCGAGAAAGTGGCGACGATCAGCGAGGCGTTCCACACCCGCAGCATGCCCCGCTTCTCCTGCACCATGATCGAGTGCAGGAAGGCGGTGCCGGCGAGCCACGGCATCAGCGACGCGTTCTCGACCGGGTCCCATGCCCAGTAGCCGCCCCAGCCGAGCTCGGTGTAGGACCAGCGGGCGCCGAGCAGGATCCCGATCGACAGAAACGTCCAGGCGATCAGGGCGAAGCGCCGCGTCGAGCGGATCCAGGCGGCGTCGAGGCGGCGGGTGACGAGCGCCCCGATCGCGAAGGCGAACGGGATCGAGAAGAAGACGTAGCCCGAGTACAGCATCGGCGGGTGGATCATCATGCTCGGGTGGCGCAGCAGCGGCGTCAGCCCTGCGCCCTCGGCCGGCGCCGGGCTGAGCTTCACGAACGGGCTGGCGTCGAACAGCATCAGCCCGACGAAGAAGGCGCCCAGCCCGGCGAGCACCGCGGTGGCGTAGGGGACGATCTCGCGATGGCGGTCGCGGGTGAAGGCCAGCACGGCGCTGGAGGCGAGCGACAGCACCCACGCCCAGAGCAGCAGCGAGCCCGCCTGGCTCGACCACATCGCGGTCAGCTTGTAGAAGGCCGGCGTCGTCGTCGAGGAGTGGTCGGCGACGAGCTGGAAGGAGAAGTCGTTGCGAAGGAACGCCGCCTCCAGCAGCACCACGCAGAGGGTGAGAACCGCGGCGAGCGCGTAGACCGCCCGCCGCGAGGAGTGCACCCAGCGGCGGTCGCCGGAGCGGGCGCCGTAAAGCGCCGCCGCCGCCGCGTAGAGCGCGGTCAGCAGCGCGAGCGCCAGGGCGGCGGAACCGAGCGCGATCATCGCCTCGCGCCCGCTAGGCGCTCTTGTCCTCGCTGAACTTCGAGGGGCACTTGGTGACGAGGCTGTCGCGCTCGCCGACGAACGTGCCGTTCTTGACGCTGCCGGTGACGACGACCTCGCGCCCGGCGCGGAACGGGTCCGGGACGGTGCCGGTGTAGCGGACGGGGAGGCTGGGGCCGGCGCCGTCGCGGTCGGAGACGCGGAAGAGCAGCGCCTCGCCGCTGTGGCGCACCGAGCCGGGCACCACCTTGCCGGTGAGGTCGTAGGTGCTGCCGGGGTTCGCGGAGAGCAGCTGCGAGGGCTGCTTGGCTTCGGTCGAGGCGCTGAACGAGGTGTAGGCGAGCGCCGCGGCCAGCAGGACCGCCGCTCCGAGCGCGACCGCGAGGCGGATTCTGCGTTTGCGCGCGGGATCCATCGGCAGGCGAGGGATTATCGCAGCGCGCCTGCGCGGCCCGGCCGCACCTCGCAGCAACCCTCGCTTCTACAATCGCGCCCATGGCCGACCCCGTCATTCTGATCACCGGGGCGTCGAGCGGGATCGGCGCCGCCACGGCCCGCGCCACCGCCGCGGCGGGCTACAGGCTCGTGCTCGGCGCCCGCCGCGAGGAGCTCCTGGGGGCACTCGTCGCGGAAGCAGGAGGCCCCGACCGGGCCGCGGCGATGCGCTGCGACGTGACCGAGTGGGACGACGTGAAGGCATTGGCCGACCTCGCGCAGGAGCGCTTCGGCCGCCTCGACGCCGTGTTTGCCAACGCCGGCGTCGGCGCCAAGCGCGGCTTTCTGGAGTCCGACCCCGAGCACTGGCGGGCGATGGTGCTGACCAACGTCTACGGCGTCGCGCTGACGATCCGCGCAACGCTGCCGGCGCTGCTCGAGGCGGAGCGCGGCCACGTGCTGATCACCGGCTCGGTCGCCGGGCGTCGCACGCTGCCGGGCTCGCTCTACGCGGCGACGAAGTGGGCGGTGACGGCGATCGGCGAGGGGCTGCGCCAGGAGCTTCGCCAGATGCACGACAACCACAGCGTCCGGGTGACGCTGATCGAGCCGGGGATGACCGACACGGCCTTCTTCGACGAGCGTCCGAGCAACGCGCTCGCCGACGAGGACATCGCCGCCGCCGTGATGTACGCGCTCGGACAGCCGCCCCACGTCGACGTCAACGAGGTACTGGTGCGCCCGATCACTCAGTCTGGCTAGAGTTTCTTTCGTGAAACGGGGGGTCGCAGGACTGATCACCGCAGCCGTGCTGCTGCTCGGCGCTGCTTCGGCGAGCGCCGCCAACATCAGCGTCGCCGACCATCCCAAGCCCGGCTACACCGAATTCACGCTGACGTCGCCCGGCTGCCCGTTCCTGATGAGCTGCGGCAGCGACCGGGTGGCGATCTACTACAAGGGCGTGCGCAAGTTGGTGTCCACGCACAACTTCGACAACGACCAGTACCCGGGCAACACCGACTTCGTGGACTACATGTGGTCCTGCGATCGCCCCGGAAACCACAACTGGCACGCCATAGTCCGCAACGCCAACGGCGACCCCGCGGACGACCGGCACGGGACGATCGTCGTCCCCGCCTGCGGCGCCAGGGTGAACCGCCCGGTCGGCCGCGGCAAAGCGAACGCAAAGGCGCGCAGCTTCTGGCCCGCGGAGACCGTCACCGATCTGCATTGCGTCGCGACCAGCACCGTCACCCCCGGGGGCCTCGCGGCGCGATGGTCGTGCACGCTCACCCACGCCAACCAGACCCGCGAGTGCGACGAGCGCTACCTGCTCCGCTTCTGGAAGCGCAGCATGTTCGGCGGCGCCTGGACGAACCGCGGCTCTCACTCCCAGCGCCACAAGATCGCCTGCCGCTCCCTCTGAGCGACGGGTGCGTCCGCGCGTCGTCATCCCGGTCGCGCTGGCCGCCCTCGCCGTCGCCGGCTGCGGCGGCAGCTCGGCCGCGGACTACACCTCGCGCGTGAACGACGTGCAGGGACGCTTCGCCGCCGACATCCAGCAGGCGAGCGCCGAGACCGACAGCGCCGCCAGCGGCGCCGTCGCGGCGCAGGCGCTCGACCGCCTCGCCGACACCCTCGGAAGCTCGGCGGCCGAGCTGCGCGGGATCGACCCGCCGGAGGAGGTCGCCGGCCAGCACGGCCGCCTGATCGCCGCGCTCGCCGGCCTCCGAGCGCGCGCCATCGAGCTTGCTCGCATCGCGCGCTCCGGCGGCCAGGCCACGCTGGTTCACGTGCAGGCCAACTTCATCGCCGCCAGCTCGAAGGCGACCGCCGAGATCGCCCAGGCGACGGACGAGGTCAACGCGAGGCTGGGCCAATAGGCGGACGATCATCGCCTCGAACCTCTCGGCTCAAGCGTCGTCGCGTTCGGTCCGAGCCAGCTACGGCTGGCGCAGATGGGTCACGGCGCAAAACACATACGCTTCCAAGCAGTGCGAATTCCCGCGGAGGTCTACGACCGCGAATACTTCCTCTCGGATCTATGTGAGGGGTACGAAGAGTTCAGTCGGGACCGCGGAGTCTCGTCACGCAAGCGACGCCTGGTCGATTTAGTCGAGCCACGCGCGGGGGTTCGCGTGCTGGACGCTGGCTGCGGCCGGGGCGAGCAGCTTCTGGCATGCGCCCATGAGAAGGCGGACGTCGCCGGCATTGATTACTCCCGCGCGGCGGTTGAGATCGCCCGCGAGACCTTGGATGAATTCCCCGATTCCGACATCCGGGAGGGGGATCTCACCAAGCTACCCTGGCCCGCGGCCTCCTTCGATCGGGTGATGTCCGACGACGTGATTGAGCACCTCGACGAAGAGCAGGCGGCGCTCAGCCTCGGTGAGATCCACCGCGTGCTTCGACCGGGCGGCTGGTTGGCGCTGCATACGGCGCCAAACCTCTTGTTCAGGCAGATTGGGTGGCCTCTCGCACGCCTGCCGCTCCGCGCCCTGGGGCATCGCGACACCGTTCGCAAAGTCGACAAATTCCTCGAGCTGGCGACGAAGTACCACGTCAATGAGCAGACGCTCGGATCACTAAAGCGCGTGATCTCGAGCGCGGGATTCCGCGACATCGATGTCTGGCTCGACCCCGACATCGTCCGCAGCGGCTACCACCTCACCGCCGGCATGGCAAACGGAGGGCGACTAACCGGCATGGCGACGCGGATCGCGGCAGCGTCTCCCCTTCGCCGTCTTTTCGGCAATGACCTCTACGTTCTCGCGCGAAAAGCATCCTAAGTGGGGGCGGACCGCTGGGATACGGTGGGGCTGGCTACGGGCTGCGAATGAATCAAGAGGGAGCCTGAGCCGTAAAGCGGACGACGGGTCTCGAACCCGCGACCTCGAGCTTGGGAAGCTCGCGCTCTACCAGCTGAGCTACGTCCGCGTCGGGCCAATTCTATGTCGGAGATCAGCCCGAACCGTTAAGCCGCAAACCGCGGAGCGGTCGATCGGCTCATTCCTTGCGCAACAACACGAGGCACATCTGCGTTCCCTCTCCCACGACGTGTTCGCGCCTCAGCTTCGCCGCCGAGGCGACGCGATCGAGATCATCGAGGTCGATCGCCGATCCCAGCCAGGCGACGTGCGCCTGTCCATGAGGCGCCCGTCCCCTAAGCGCCGCCAGGGATCCTCGTACGCGCGATCCAAGACCGGGCCGCCTGTGGATGGCAGGCAGGTTGGACACCTGGAAGGCTGCCCAGCCGTCAGGGCGCAGAACGCGACCGATCTCGCGCACGTAGCCGAGCGTGATGGCTGGATCCGGGATGTGCTGGAACACCACATGGGAAAAGCAGACGTCAACGTCGTCGGTCGCGATCCCGCTGAGAGTGACCCCGTCTCCCTGCAACCACTCGACGTTTGCCAGCTGAGGGTTCCATTCTCGAGCGAGCGCGAGCATCCGCCCCGAGACGTCCACGCCGTAGACCCTTGCCGTTCGCTCCGACAAAGCTCGTGTCGTCCGCCCCACTCCGCAGCCGATGTCGACGACGGTGTCGGTCGGCCTCAAGCTGACGCCGAGCTCGTCGAGGAAGTGGTCGACGACATCCCTCCCGGAGTCCCAGAACCGCTCGACGTCTGGATCCTTGTAGTCGAGCGTGTTGTCGACGAAATAGAGCGGCTCCTCATCGGCGCGCCGATCCCAGAATTCCCTCATCTCCGATGTCCTGTCCATCGCCGAGTCAATCTAGTACGGCGCGCCGTCCGCCAGCGCAACCGGTCTCTCTACCCTTCACCTGCGTGAGAGCGCGCACCTTTGCAGTCTTCATGGCGGTCCTGGCCATCGTCGGCCTGCTCACCTACGGGCTGATCAGCAAGGGCGGTGAGGCGATCGCAGTGGGCGACCACGTCCCCGATCGGTCGCTGGACAGGCTGGGTGCCGGCGGCACGGGACGGATCGCCGACTACCGCGGTCGCTGGGTGCTGGTCAACCTGTGGGCCTCCTGGTGCGAGCCGTGCCGCACGGAGTCGCCGCTGCTGGAGCGCTTCCACCGGCGCAACCGCGCCAGACGCTTCACCGTGCTCGGAATCGACCTCGACGACGCCACCGGCGATGCCCGCGGATTCGTGCGGCGCTACGGGCTCAGCTATCCGATGCTGCACGATGGCAACGGCGCCGACGTGCGCCGGGCGTTCGGCGCCACCGGCTTTCCCGAGTCCTTCCTTGTCGACCCCCGCGGCAGGCTGCGCCTGATCCGCCGCGGCCCGGTGACCGAGGACTATCTGCGGCGCTTCGTCGCCCCGCTGCTGTGATCCGCCTCTGCTCGACGCTGCTGGCGGCGACGCTGGCGCTCTCCCTTCTCACGCCCGCTGCCGCCCTCGCCGCCCAGCCCCGCGTCCAGCTCACCGACGTCGAGGACGAGGTGATGTGCACGATCTGCGGAACGCTGCTGGAGCTCTCCAACTCCCCCCAGGCGGCCCGCGAGCGGGCGCTAATCCGCCGGCTGATCGCCAGGGGCGAGAGCAAAAAGCAGATCAAGGACGCGCTCGTCGCCGAGTACGGGCAGGGGGTGCTGGCTACGCCGCGCGGTGACGACTTCGACCTCACCGCCTGGCTCGTGCCGATCGCCGCCTTCGTCGCGGCCGCCGTGGCGATCGTCCTCGGCGTGCTCCGCTGGCGCCGTCGCGGCGGCCGCGGCGATCCGAGCCCGGAGGCGCTGTCCCCCGCCGAGGCCGACCGGCTCGAGGGCGACATCGCCCGCTACGACCTCTGAGGCGCCGTCAGATCCGCAGCCTGTCGCGAAGCTGGCGGCGGAAGGAGTCCGGGAAGCCCGGCACCCGCTCGAAATCCTCGAACGATTCGAACCCGCCCGTCTGCTCGCGGTAGCGGATCGTGCGATTGGCCTGCGTGACTGACATCCCCACGGCGCGCAGCTCGTCGAAGCCGGCGGCGTTGAGGTCCAGTGGCTCCGGATCGCTATCGGCGTGCGCCGCCTCAGCGAGCTCGGCAACTCCGGTAGCCGCCCGCTCTTCCTCGGCGGCACCTTCGGCGGCTTCGGCTCGCGCGGCAGCAGCCGGCGTCTCCTGGGCGGGCCCAACTGACGCCTCTTCGGGCTCGACCGGCGCTTCCTCGGAGCGCTCGGATGACACCTCCTGCGCCGGGGGCGCCAGCTGCGCGGCGCGGCCGGCCGCGGTCGCCGGCGGGGGCAACGACGGCGCAGCGGACCGTGGCGTGCGCTCGGCCTCGGCGAGCACCCGCTCTCGGGCCTCCTCCGCGGCACGCTGGGGCTCTTCGCGGACGCGCCGCTCGGCGGCCTCCATCCACTCCCTTTCCTCACGGACCCTGTCGGCCGCACCCTCGCGGTCGCGCTCCGCGGACTCCCGGCGAGCCGCCTCGCTGTCGGCGCGCGCGCGAGCGAGCTCGGCGATCGTCTCCTGGGCCTCGCGGCGAAGGCGCTCGACCTCCTCCTGGAGCTTGCGCTCGGCTGCTTCGGCCCACTCGCGTTCCTCATGGACCCGTCGCTCGGCTTCCTCTCGCAACTGCTCCTCGGCCTCGCGTTGCGTGGCTTCCATTTCCTTCTGCGTTTTGGCGGAACGACGCTCGGCGGCGCGGATCTCCGAGCGCAGGCTGGCGACCTCGTCGCGCAGCTTGGCGGCTTCGTCACGCAGCTCCAATTCGGCCTCTCGGCGGTCCATCTCGGCCTTCTCGCGCATCCGGGCTCGCTGCTGCACGCGCTTGCGGCTGTCCTTGACGTCCTTGAGCATGTGCTTCTCGCGTCGCCGGCGGCGGCGGCGGGCACGCCAGTTCTCGCGGGGGACCTCGGGTTCCAGTTCGCTCGGTTCGGACGTCCTGGCGACGTCGCCCTTGGCCGGCCACTCCGTTGCCGACGTTTCGGGTACCGCCTCACTCGCCACGCCCGGCGCCAGCCACTGCGCCGTGTCCTGCCCAAGGGGCTCCGTCACCCCCGCACCCGTTTCGACGAAGGCCTCGGGGAGCGGATCCGCCTCGCTCGACTCGGACGTGTCGCCGCCAATGACGATCCACTCGCCAGTGGAACCCGAATCATGCGTCTCGGATCGCTTGCTCTCGATCGGGCCTGATGTGCTCGTGTCGTCCTCCCGGGGCTCGGCGGCATCTGCCCGGGATTCGAGCCAATCGTGCTCGCCAACCGAGTCGGGAGCCACGGCGGAGTCGTCTTCCTCCGGCACGGCCCACTCGTCCGTGCTGCCGCTCTCCGTCTCCCGACTGTCCGACGACGCCGACATCCAGCTCACCTCGCTCGACGGTCGAGTCTAGTGGCGGTCAAACGTGCGAGTCGGTACGGCGCCGGTCGGGTACCCTGGTCCGCCGGTGGCGCGAAGGACATCCATTGATGCTCCCAGCCGCGATGCCTCCGCGTTGCCCAAGGGATTAGTGGCCGCGACCGCCCGCCCCGAGCTTCTCCACGGCTGGGCTGCGAGATCGCCCGTCGCGCTCTCTCACGTCTTCGATCCGCAGACCGAAGCCGATGTCGAAACGCTCCTTGGCTTGCCGTTCCCCCGAGGGACGATCCCGCGCGGCGCGGGACACAGCCTCGGCGACGCGGCTCAGCGGGCCGGTGGGCGCGTGATCCGGACATCCGCCCTGAACGGTCTCGTCGCCTTCGACGACGAGCGCGGGACCGTGACCGTGCAGGCCGGCATGAGCCTGGGAGAGCTGATGCGCCTCGTCGTTCCTCGTGGCTGGCTGCCAGCCGCGCTGCCGACCACTCGATTCGTGACGGTGGGCGGAGCGATCGCGTTCGACGTCCACGGAAGGAACCAGCACAGCGACGGCAGCTTCGCCGACCACGTGAACTCGATCAGATTGCTGGGGCCCCGGGCGGCGTCGACGCTCGGTCCCGCCGATTCCCCCGACGTTTTCTGGGCGACGGCGGGCGGAATGGGCCTCACGGGCGTGGTTCTCGAAGCGACCCTCCGACTGACGCGGATCGAGTCGACCCAGATGCTCGTTCAGACTCAACGGATCACCGATCTCGATGACGCGATGGTCAAGCTGACGGCGGCAGACGGACGCTCTCGCTACTCGGCGGCCTGGATCGACTGCCTGGCATCCGGGCGATCGCGGGGAAGAGGGGTGCTCGTCTCCGCCGATCATGCAACCCGGGACCAGGCCCACAACCTTAGAGGAGGGGATTCGCTCGACTTTTCGCTCGGACCGCGAGTCCGCCTTCCAAAGCGCCTGCCTTCACTCCTGCGGGGACCCGGCGCCCGCGCATTGAACGAGGCCATCTACCGGCGGGCGCCGGTCAGGGCGCAGCAGAACCTTCAGCCTCTCGGGCGGTATTTCCACTTGCACGACCGAGTCGAAAACTGGTTCGGCTTGACCGGGCGGCGCGGGTTCGTCGAGTACCAGTTCGTCGTCCCGCTGGAGCGGGACGACCTCGTCCGGGAGGCGATCGAGCGGCTGTCGGCCTCGTCGGTCGGCCCGTTCTTCGCGGTGCTGAAGCGGTTCGGCCGGGCAAGCTCCGGCGCGCTCTCGTTCCCGATGCCGGGCTGGATGCTGGCCCTCGACATACCGCTCCGCCCCGGCCTGGCGCAGGAGCTGAACGCGCTGGACGGCGCCGTCGCAGAAGCAGGCGGACGCATCTACCTGGCTAAGGACGCCCGCCTACGACCCGATGTCGTCGCGGCGATGTACTCGGGGCTCCCACGCTGGCGCAGTGCGCGGGAGAGGATCGATCCCGATGGAGTGCTGTGCTCCGACCTTTCCGAGCGGCTCTGCCTGACCTGACGATGCGCGACTCGCTCGGCATACCGCAGACCCTCCTAGTCCTCGGCGGCAACTCGGAGATCGGTCTTGCCACAGCCCGGCGGCTCGTGGCCCGGGGGACGCAGAGGGTCCTGCTGGGCGTACGCGACGTGCCGGGGTCGGCGCAGGCCCTGGAGAGCCTCAGGCGCGACGGCGCCGAAGCCGAGGCTTTCGAGTTCGACGCCACGCGCCTCGATTCCCATGGCGATTTCGTGCGAATGGTCTTCGACGGCGACCGCGACATCGACGGCGTCCTGGTCGCGTTCGGCGTCTACAGGGACCAGTCGGAATGCGAGGCTGATGTCGCAGTCGCTCAGCAGGTCGCCGAGACGAACTTCGTCGGGGTCGTCTCGGTTACGGCGCTTATCGCAGCCCGCCTCCGGGACCAGGGCCAGGGCGTCATCGTCCTGCTCTCGTCCACCGCCGCCGAGCGTCCGCGCAGATCGCACTATGTCTACGGTGCCTCCAAGGCGGGGGCCGATGCCTTCTTCCAGGGACTTGGAGACGCGCTCGCAGGCTCGGGGGTGTCGGTCCTCGTCGTGCGTCCCGGCTCTGTCGGCACGAAGATGAATGCGGGCCGCAGACAGCCACCCTGGGCAACAACGTCGGATGCGGTGGCGGAAGCGATCGGCCGCGCGCTTGAGCGCGGATCCTCAACGATCTGGGTGCCGTCCTCGCTGAGATGGGTGATGTTCGTGGTCCGGTATCTGCCGCGACCGCTGTTCCGCCGGCTCAGCGCAATAGCGGACCGCTGATGTGGTCAGTCGGCGATGGCCGCATCGCGCTGGGTTAGCGCGCGTTGCACAGCGGCGGCGGCCTCGTCTCCGAGTTTGACGCTGTAGTTGGTGCCCCGATCCTCCGGATAGATCTGGGTGGTGTTGGCAAGCACGAGTCCGGGAACGCCGGTGTGCATCGGCGGGATGCGATTTCCGTACCCGACGGTGACTACCGGTTGCGCGGCAGGTTCGCGGAATAGCCAGGTATTGCGGATCCACGATGCGTCGAAACGCGAGTTCACCCCCCGCAGTGCGGGCTCGTAGACGCCGAGCAGGTCGGGCGGCTCGAGGTCCAGGAGCGGATCGTCGCGCGCGACGTAGTTGGCCACGTACAGGAAGCGGCGACCGCCGTACCGCGCCGGCTCGACGAGGTTGGTCTGCTCGACGAGGCCGACGAACGGCACATCGTGATCGACGACGTTTATCCAGTAGAACGGCGAGAAGCGGCGGTCGATCTCGAGCAGCATGCAGAGCGCCGCGTGGTACTCGACTGCGCGCAGCCGATCGAGGTACTCGGAGCCGAGCGCCGACAGCAGGTCGTCGTCGAGAAGCCGCTCGAAGATGTCATTGGGAACGGTCGCGATCACGGCGTCGTAACGTTGCGGAGGCCCGGCGGGTTCGAAGGCGTGCGGGTCGTGGCCGCGCCGGAAGGAATCAGGAGCGCCGCCAACGATCTCGAGCGCGTCGTCGCGTCGGCGAATGCGCGCCACCGGCCGGTCAATCATCACCTGTCCACCCGCGGATTCGATCCTGTCGCGCAAGGCGTCTAGCAGCGGCTGCCATCCGCCGAGGGGATAGCCGAGCACCTCCCGGCGACTGCTCTCACCCCTGATTTGGCGGCGAACCGTGACCCTGCGCCACAGCCAGCTCATGGCGACATCGTCGGCGCGGTCGCCAAACTTGCCGCGAAGCATCGGCCCCCAGACCTTTTCCCAGACCTCCTCCCCCATCTTCAGGGTGACCCATTCGCGTGCGGTTGTCCGCTCGAACGGCTCGAGCGAGCGCTGACGCTGTAGCCGAAGGACGCCGACGCCCATCCGCACGCGCGCGGGTACCGACAGCGGCCGAAAGCGAAGCAGGTCGAGCGGCGTGGTAAACGGATGGACCGCTCCCTCGGCGAGCATTCCGACGCTCGACGGGATCCACTGGATCGCCTGCGGCATCCCGAGATCGGCGTACAGCGCGGCGATGTGGACATCACTAGTGAACAGGTGGTGGTAGTAGCGCTCGAGGAGGCAGCCATTCCCCACGTCGAGCGTCGCCACCTGCCCTCCCAGCCCGGGCCAGCGCTCGTACACATGCACGTGACACCCGCTGGCGGAAAGCCGGTCGGCCGCGACCAGTCCCGTCATGCCGGCGCCAACCACGGCGATCCGCGCTGGACCCTCTTGCCTCGCTCGCAATGGTCCGCTCAGGCCGCGGTGGTCGGCTCGCGTTCCGGCCCTGCCACGTCGTTGCTCTGCTGGCCGGGGAGCGCCGTCACGTTGCGGCGACCCCGGACCACGTAGAGCGGCCGTCGCTTCACCTCCTCGTACACGCGGCCGAGGTACTCGCCGATGATCCCGACCGTGATCAGTTGGATACCGCCCAGAAGCAGGACCGCGAGCAGGACCGTGGTGATTCCGGGCACGAATTCGCCGGCGATCCTGAAGCCGATCGCCAAGGGGATCCCGAGGAACGCAACGACGGAGAAGATGAAGCCGAGGAAAGTGGCGAGTTGCAGCGGGACGTTCGAAAACGACGAGATTGCATCCAGGGAGAACCGGAGCATCCGCCGCGGCGAGTATTTCGTGTTCCCGGCGAAACGAGCGTCGCGCTCGTATGGCACGGACGCCTGGGTGAAGCCAACCCAGACCGTCATCCCGCGCAGGAAGCGGCTGCGTTCGCGCATCGTCCGCAGAGCCTCAAGGGCGCTGTGATCAAGCAGCCGAAAGTCGCCGGCGTCCTGCTCGAAATCTATTTGGGCGAGCCGAGCGAACACGCGGTAGAACCAGCGAGCCGTCGCCAGCTTGAGCCGCGTTTCGCCGGCACGGGCGCGCCGCACGGCATAGACGACGTCGGAGCCATCCCGCCAGTGATCGAGCATCTCCGGGATCAGCTCGGGCGGGTCCTGTAGGTCGGCATCCATCATCACCACGGCGTCTCCGCGGGCATGGTCCAATCCGGCCGTCAAGGCCAGCTGATGGCCGAAGTTGCGTGACAGGCCTACGACCTTCAGCCGCTCGTCCGCGGTGGCCAGTCGATCGAGCACGCCGGCCGTGCCATCCTCGCTCCCGTCGTCCACGAGGATCAATTCGTAGGGCACGCTGCCGAGTACGGATCGCACCCGATTGCAGAACGCCTCGATGATGTCGACCTCGTTGTAGACGGGGGCGACGACGCTGAGCAGGTTCAGCTCACGCGCAGCCTCTGGCTCACCGTTGCCGACCCCTGTCGCAAGACCGGGCATGCCGCCCAACGTACCGGGATGCGCTCCAACATGACGCGGATCGCTCTGGCTACGCTGAGCCGGTGACTGAGGGCTTGCAGGAGGGCGGACGGCCAAAGACCGGGAAAGCGGCAGTCTGCGCGGTGTGCGGGTCGTCCGGGCTGGTGCCCCATCTTCGGGTCGCCGGCGACCCCGGACCACCCGGCCTGATACCGACCACCGACCGCTTCGGCACCGCACTTGCGGACATCGCTCGCTGCCCGCGCTGCGGTCACATGCAGCTAGAGTCCTTCCCAGTCGAGGCGAACCTCTCGGACGCCTACACCGAGGCCGCCTCTGAGGACTACATCGCCGAGGAGAGCGGTCAGCGGGCCACCGCCCAAGCCATCCTCGCTCAGATCGAGCGCCACGTCGATCCCGGTTCCCTGCTCGACCTCGGCTGCTGGGTCGGCTTCCTGCTCACTGAGGCCCGGAACCGCGGCTGGAACGCAATGGGGGTGGAGCCGAGCGAGTTCGCCTCTGCCTACGCGCGCGACGTCTTTGGACTCCACGTGATCACGGCCGGGGTCTTCGACGCGGAGCTGCCGGCAGGGAAGTACGACGCGATCTTCCTCGGCGACGTGATCGAGCACATTCCTCGCGCCCCTGAAGCACTGGCTCGCTTCCGCCAGCTGCTCGCGCCCGCCGGGGTCCTGGCGATGACGCTTCCCGACGCCGGCAGCCGCCTCGCGCGGGTAATGGCTGCCCGTTGGTGGTCGGTGATCCCCACGCACGTTCACTACTTCACGCGGCAAAGCATGCTCACACTTCTCACGCGCCAGGGCTTTGTTCCGCTTTCCATCCGGACGGCCCCGAAGAGCTTCACGGTTCGCTACTACCTGGGACGCATCGGCGGCTACAGTCCTGCGCTTTCGCAGGCGGCGACCCGCTCGGCCGAGGCTCTCGGCCTTGCCGACCGTCTCTGGGCTCCCGACTTTCGTGACCGCATGCTCGTGATCGCCAGTGGTCCCTCCTAAGACGGCCCTCGCGCTGGATGCGAGCGGCTTCGTGGTTGCCAAGGACTACCCTGCGGCGATGCCTTTCCAGGGGTTTTGCCGATTTCTGGACCGGTCGCCGGTCCGGGCAGTGACGCTATGACCCTGGGCGACTACGTCAGCGGATTGGCGCTGCTCGTGGTCACGGTCGGCGCGGTTGTCGTCGCGACGGTAATCGTCGTGCGACGTCGCTTTTCGTTTCTCGTCGGCGCACCACGAGCCGTCGCTTTCGGCGTTATCGCCACCCTCACGCTGATCGCCGTGCATCTGGTGCCGGGCATTCTCGGGATACTCAGTCGCGGTTCCGTGGTCGCAAGTGCGGCCCTCGCATTGCTGATCGCATCCCGCTTCCCTCGGGAGTCCGCCGTACCGACGGACGAGCAGCACGAAAACCAGACGGCGCCGTCCCGTCGGTGGGACATAGTCCTGGCGGGATTGGCGGTGGCCGCGGTGGTCTTGTACACGCTCGCCTACCTGAGGGCGGCGGCAATCTTTCCTACGACGGGAACGGACGCCCTTGACTTCCACCTGCCCCGGGTGGCGCGGTGGATCCAATCCGGAAGCGTCTGGGGGATCCATCAGTTCATTCCCAACCTCGCACAGGGCAACTACCCCAACAACGGCGACCTCATGTTCCTGGCGGCGACGCTCCCGTGGCACAACGACGCCTTCGTGCGTTTCGTGCCCCTGCCCTTTCTTGCCCTGGCGGGCATTGCGACCTATGCGGTAGCCATCGAGCTGCGCGCACCGCGTCCAGCAGCCGCGATCTTCGCTGCGCTGGCGTTGGCTACGCCGGCGGTGCTGGAGCCCGCTGCGCGGGACGCAATGCCAGACGCAGTGATGATCGCGAGTTTCGGCGGCGGCATCCTCTTCCTGCTGCGGCACGCCAGGACGGGCCGCCTCTCCGAGCTGGTGCTCGCAGGGTTGGGTCTCGGGATCGCGTTCGGCACGAAGTGGTACGGCGTTTCCTCCGTGATAGCCGTCCTAGCCGTCTGGTTGGTTGCGATGCTCCTCGCACGGAGGCCCGTCCCAGAGGTGTTTCGCCATGGACTTGTCCTCGTGGCGACGATTTCCCTCGCGGGCGGGTTCTGGCTTCTCCGCAACGTCGTCGCGTCCGGCAACCCGATCTTTCCCGCGAAGGTGCAGCTTGCTGGACTGACAATCTTCGATGCGCCCCATGACAGGGCACGGGAGCTGGGCGGCTTCACGATCGTGCACTACCTGACGGATGGGCATGTCTGGCGCGAATACCTGCTTCCAGCCTTCCGGCGCACGCTCGGGCTGAGCACGCTGCTGCCGCCTCTCGCCGTCGCGCTCGCCCTGGTCGGCTCGGCAGCTCGCCGCGCCGCGAGGCGCGGTGGCCACTTTCTGTACGCGGCCCGCACCGACATCCGCCCCGATCCACGCCTGCTGACCGTCGCGGTGTGCGCGTTCGTTCTCGCCGCCGTCTACGCAATCACGCCCTACTCCGCCTTTGGGCCCGAGGGCCGCCCGGTGCAGACCGACGCGAACACGCGCTACCTGGTCCCGGCGTTGCTGGTGGCCGCACCGGTGGTCGCCGCCGGCTCGGCCCTTCTGAGTGCCCGCGCGCGGCTCGTGCTCGAGATCGCCGCTCTCGCTGCGATCATGGACGCGCTCCGCCACGGGCTCGGCATCGGGCTCACTGCGACAGCCGAAATCGTGGCGTTGGTGGCAGTCGCTGCGGGGGCCGTTCTTGTCCTCCGCCGGCTGCTCACCCATCTCGAAGGCGGTGCCGGACGCATGCTGGCGGCAACCTGTATCGGTCTGACGATCGTGGCCGTCATGACGGCTGGCTACGAAGATCAGAGGAGGTTCAACCACCACCGCTACATAGGAGCCGATCGTGCGCTCGACCCAGTGGTGCGCCACGCTCGCTCTGACCACCGGGTCGGCCTGGCCGGCGTCTGGAGCATCTACGGAATCCCGCCGGTGTGGCCGGCCTTTGGACCACGCTTGGGGAACCACGTCACCTACGTCGGGCCCTTCGTTCGCGGCATGCTGCGCCGGTACACGAACTGCTCGAGCTTCGCCGCCCGCACACGACGCGATCGTCTCGACCTCCTGATCGTCGGGCGAGGGTTTCCCCAACCCCGCCACCACGTGTTCGCGCAGCACTGCGCCCGGCTCGCTGGTTTCCGGGAGGTGACGCACAGCGAGCGCCTGATCCTCTTTCGCGCTTCCCCCCGACAGAAGCACCCCACACCTCGTCGTTGAGAGTCAGAGGACGAGGGTGCGGGCCTTCACGCTTCCATGCGCGAGCGCCACGAGGCCAACCGCGTCCGCCGCCAACGTCGCCGCAGCGCGCTTGATGGCGGACCGCCCTCCGTAGCGCTGGCTTTCCCGCACAAGTATGGCCGCATACGGAATCGCCACGACCAAAGGCCACGGCGAGCCGGCGAGTCGCCCAAGGGCGGCCCCCGCCGCCGCCGCGTCGAAGGCTGCCGATCGGCGAGTCAGGAAATACCTCCGGTAGAAGAAGCGGCGGCGCAGCTCCGGGATCCGCCGCGCCATCGGCGGGAAGTACCGCAGCCGGGCGTATTCGGCGATGTACTCGGGCACGCCACCGCGGAACACCGCATGATGGACCAGCGCCCCGAGACAGAAGACGGTGCGCGCGCCCGAGCGACGCGCCCTCCATCCGAACCAGACGTCCTCTCCCATCGGCGGCCGCGTATCCGTTTCGCTTTCGGGCATCCAGTCCTCAAACCCGCCCAGGCGCTCGAACAGGTCTCGCCTGACGAAAATGTTGGCCGTTTCGTAGAGCCCAACCTCGCTGACGACGGTGACGGTGCGATCGAACGGCCCGACGGGGGTGCCGGGGTCCGGTAGGACGGCGCCCTGGACGAGATCCGCCTGCTCGAGTGCCCTGCTGCCCTCCAGCAGCCAATTCGGGGTGGGCACGCAATCGGCGTCGGTGAAGGCGAGAACACGCCCCCGCGCCGCCTCGACGCCCCGGTTCCGGGCGGCGCCGGGACCGCCCGGACCGTTCGCCGGCGACGGCACCACCTTCGGCCGAAGAGCCGAGCGCTCGATAGCGGCAACAGTATCCGCGCTCCGCCCGTCGAGCGCGACGATCACCTCGAAGGGACGGTCCACCTCCTGTCTGGCGAGGGCGCCGAGCGTTCGCCCGATGGTGGCTGCCGAATCACGCGCCGGAACGATCACGCTGATCTCAGGGGCGTTTCGGGTCCCGACGCTCACGCGAAGGCTTCCGTAGCCGTCATCGTATCCTGCCCCGAATGGACCTCCTGGAACGTGCGCGCAACATGAGCTGGTACCACACGCTGGATCTGACGCCGGAGTTCACCACCGACGGATGGTTCGACCTCCGTCGTTACGTCGGCCACTACGGACTGCCGGATAGGCTCGATGGGAAGCGGGCGCTCGATGTCGGCACCTGGGACGGCTTTTGGGCGTTTGAAATGGAGCGCCGCGGGGCCGAGGTCGTCGCGCTCGACTTGGACGACGAGCGCGCGCTCGATTGGCCTCCCCGCCGCCGACCCGACAGCTTCTCCGACCGGCGTGGGGAGGGCTTTCGTGTGGCCAAGGAGATACTCGGCTCGAACGTCGAACGCGTGGTGCAAAGCATCTATGACGCGCATCCGGGTGACCTGGGCACCTTCGATCTTGTGGTCTGCGGTTCCGTTCTGATCCACCTCCGCGACCAGCTGCTCGCTCTTGAGCGCATTGCCGGGTTGTGCACAGGTGTCTTCATTTCGGCTGAGGAGTACGACCCGCTCAGCGGTCTGGTGCCCTTCCCGGTTTCGCGTTATCTCGCCGATCGCGAGCAGGACGTCGTCTTCTGGCTGCCAAGCGTCCGCACATGGAAACGGATGATTTGGGGCGCCGGATTCGATCGCGTGTTCGAACAGAGCAAATTCAAGATGAAATCTCGGGACGGATTCTCGGTTCGCCATGTCGTGCATCACGGCGTGAGATCTTCCTGATCGACAGCAACTCTTCGATCGAATGCTCGAGGGCAGCGTTGCACGCCGCCTCGGTGTACCGCGCCGCAGTCTCGGCTCCGCCGGTGCGGAGCCGCTCTCGCAACGACGGGTCGTTCGCCAGCCGCCGTACCGCTGTAGCCAGGGAGTCCGCGTCACCACGCTCGAACAGAAGGCAGTTCTCGCCGTCGCGCAGGTACTCTCGAGAACCACCAGTGCCGGTGGCAACGACGGGTCTGCCGACTCCCATGGCCTCAAGCGGCACAAGACCCCAGGGTTCCTCCCACTCGACCGGGAAAAGAACGGCGTCGGCCGCGGCGTAGACGGTCGGTAGCAAGGAATGCTCTGTCGGTCCGCACAGTCGAACGCGTTCCTCCAGCCCGAGACACTGAACCGATGAGCGAATCTCGGATTCGTGGCGCCAGTCTCCAGCGCCGACGATGTCAAGCGTCGCAGCCTCCGGGAGGCGGGCAATCGCCTCGACGGCCGTCGAGGTGCCTTTGCGCCGGTCGATCCTTCCCACGTAGAGCAGACGCCAACGCCAGTCCTCGGGTGGATGCGGCAGAAACAGCTCTGGGTCGATGCCGGGCGGGGTAACGCGGACCCGCGGCAGGTCCCATCCGAGCTCGCGCGCCCGGTCAAGTGTCCGCTGGCTGTTGAAGTGCCAGAACGCGGCGCGGCCGGGTTCCAACCGCGTCGGGACTCGAGCAATCAAGCCGACGACGCGGCCGCTTGGTCGTTTTGACCACGCCCGCGACCAGGCATCGGAGTAGGGCCCGTACTCGAGCCAGTCGTCGCCGACGTGACCAAGCGCGGGGATACCCGCTCGGCGAACCTGCTCGATCAGCGACAGCGACATCGCCCCCAGAGCCCACCACATCACGACGTCCGGCCGGAACCCACGCAGATGCCGGCGCAGCACTGCCCTGTTATGGCGTTCGAGACGCAGCCGGGCAAGTTGGCCGATCGCGGGCACCTCGTGATCCCGCCAATACCAGCGAAGCTCGCGATAAACGTCGGGATCCCACTCCTCGGCATTGTCGGCGACGTGAAAATCGGTAGTCAGGACCCGCACCGCGTAGCCGCGGTCCCGCAGCCAGCACATCGCCGAATGCCAGACGAGTTCGGCGCCGCCCAGGTACTGTGGCGGATACATGCTTCCGATGGCGAGAACGCGTGGCACGGTCAATCCGCCACCTATCAAGGAGCATGTCTGCCGACCGCGGGGACCCGTACTCGCTCGTCCCCACGCTCGGCGCCTCCGGACTCGCTAAGCACACGTCGGTAGATCGCCTCGTGGGCTGCGACCGCGCGATTGTTGTCGAACTCGGCCGCCCGCGCGACACACGCTGCGGGGGTGGCGGGGTCGCCGCAAAGGTCGATCACCTCAAGCAGCGCGTGGGCCAGCCCCTTGGCGCCATCCGCGTCCTCGAAGGTGCGGCCAATGGCCGGGTCGCTCACAACCTCGGGTATTCCTCCGTGCGTGCTGCCCACGATCGGCGTGCCGCAGGCGAGGGCTTCGGCCAGCACCAGGCCAAACGCCTCACCAATCGAAGGCAAGACCGACACCCACGCGCGGCGGTACAGCGAAACCAGGTCGCGGCGCTCCGGATCGATGAGCTCGACACCGCGCTCGTCGCGAAGCTCCGCGGCAAGTGGCTCGGCGGGGCGAAACACGAGGAGTCGTGCGTCGGGCCGTGCGTGGCGCACGAGCCGAAATGCGTCCAAGAGGAGGTCAAAGCGCTTCGCGGGGTTGTCGATAGCGCTTGCGCAGAAGACCGTCGGCCGGGGATCGCGCTCGCCCCCGGGCGAAAACGCATCGAGATCGACACCTGGACGGACTACTTCGGCCTGGATGCCGAGCCACCGGCGCGACGCCTCCGCGGCCGCCTGGCTAAGGGCGATCACCGCGCTGCTGCCGCGCGCGGCACGAAGCATGATGTCGAGGCGCCGACGCCGGCGGACAAGCCAGGTGCGATCGGGAATGCCAACGTAGGTGAAGACCGAAGGCCGTCCGGTTCGCGCCGACCAGTGTGCCGCGGCGAGGGCATCCGTGGGGAAGAAGGCATGGGCGACGTCGTCGGACCCACGGACAAGGCTTAGGTAGCTGAGCGGGACGTGCGTGAGGTAATCCTCATGATGGCGCCGCTTCAGCCGGCCCTGCGGCGGCCGCCAGTTACGGATCACCTCCAACCCGTCCTCGACGTCTCGCGACGGTGGTGCAGGGTGGCTTGTGATCAGGCGTACCGCATGACCCCCTGCGACCAGGCCAAGTCCGATGTCGTTGATCAGGCGTTCGGAGCCGCGCCGCACCTCAGGCCAGTAGCACGGGTTCAGTAGTGCAATACCGATCGGTCGCCTGCCATCACCACTTCGCAGCACGCCATTGATTATCCGCATCTGGCCGCGGCCAGGAGGCAATTGTTGCCGCCGACTAGCTCGACTCGGCGAGTGGCGTCGCCAGGACGGCGCCCCGTCGTTGCCAGATGATTGACCGCGTTAGCAAGGGATGATGACGATGGCGGATGCTGAGGGGCAGCCGGATTCCCTCCGCCGATAGGAACTGCCCGCGACACGCGCTGCGGATCGCATCGAGGGCTCACAGCGGGGCGCGCAGATGCAGCATCAGCGTGCCACAAACGACGACATCGAAGGTTCCGGTGCGTCCGGGGTCCGGTCATACACGCTCAACTCCATCCGCTCCGCTGACGAACCGAGCAACCGCACTTAGCAGCCGGTTGTCAGTTCGGTCCGGCGTGGCACGGTGAGGCCGTCACTACCATGTCTCGCGCACCCATGCCTGAGCCGCCCACGCGCACCCCCGTACCCCCCTCAATCCTGCTCGGCGACGGGTCCTCTGAGCGAGACGAGGCCCAGGCCGTGCGAAACGACGATCCGGCGGCCCGCCTGGACCTGCGCGGCCGCTCGCTCCGCGTTCACGCCGCCCGTGGCGTACTGGTGAACGGCGGGTTCACGATTGCGATGAGCTCCCTTGGGCTCCTGCGCGGGGTCATCCTCGCCGGGCTGCTGGGCACGTCCGATTTCGGCGTCTGGGGAATCACAGTCATCTCGCTCGGCACGCTCCTGTGGCTCACCGAGATCGGCATCGGGGACAAATACATCCAGCAGAACGAAAGCGACCAGGAGCTCGCCTTTCACAAGGCATGGACCCTCCAGATCCTGTTCACCGCCCTGTCGATGACACTGCTGCTCGCCGCGTTACCCCTCATCGTCCTCACCTATAGCGAACCCGAGATTCTGCTCCCGGGGCTGTTGGTCGTCCTCTGCCTGCCGGCCGCGGCACTCCAGATGCCGGTGATGGTCTACTACCGCCAAGCCAAGTTCGTGCATCAGCGACTGCTGCTGGCGGTCGAGCCGATCATCGCCTTCATCGTCGCCGTTGGCCTTGCAGCTGCCGGGGCCGGGTATTGGGCGCTGTTCGCCGGGTACGCGGCGGGCGTCTACTCCGGTGCTCTGGTCATGGTGGTGAATTCCCCGTACCGCTTCCGCTTCCGCTACGACCGAGGGGCGCTCCGCCACTACGCCAGCTTCTCCTGGCCCCTTTTCGTGGCCGGGATTGGCGGCGTCGTCATTGCTCAGGGAGCGATCCTCGCTAGCTACCTGCACCTGGGGCTGGCTGCCGCGGGAGCGGTCACTCTCGCCGCGACCATCAATCAGTTCACAAACCAGGTCGACCGGTTCGTGACAGAGACGCTCTACCCGTTCATATGTGCCGTCAAGGATCGCACCGAGCTGCTGATGGAGTCGTTCGTCAAGTCCAATCGCCTGGCTCTGATGTGGGCCGTGCCGTTCGGGTGCGGGCTTGCGTTGTTCTGCTCGGACCTCGTGACGTTCGTGATCGGGGACAAATGGGAGCCGGCAGTCGTCCTCTTGCAGGTCACTGGTTTCGTGGCCGCAATCGGCCATATCGGCTACAACTGGGACGCCTATTTCCGCGCGCGAGGCGAGACTAGACCAATCGCGATCGCCGCCTGCTGCGCCGCGATCGCTTTCGTTGCGACGGGCATCCCACTCCTCTTCGTATACGGCTTGCGTGGGCTGGCACTCGGGCTCGGGGTCCAGATGGTGGCCCATGTCGCCTGCCGCGCCTACTACCTTCAGAAGCTGTTTCACAGCTTTGCCTTCGCCCGGCACGCCCTCCGTGCGATCGTGCCAAGCGTGCCGGCCCTCGCGACCGTGCTCTTGATGCGTGCGGTCGAATCGGGTGACCGCACGGCGGGAGTCGCCGCGGCGGAGCTATCGGTCTACTTGGCGGTGACCATCGCCGCCACGTGGCTGATCGAAGGCCAGCTCCTACGCGAAGCGCTCGACTATGTGCGTGGCCGCCGGCCGGCGGCTCTGCCAGCGTAGATCGCGGTGCCCGGCCGCACCGCATGTTTCGAGGCTGTACCGAATTGGGAGTTCACACGCTGACATTCCTGGACGGTTGACGTCGGATCGCGATAAGCAAAGCAGCGCCTTCGCCATCGGGGAATCTGTCTTCAGCCCCCGACAGGCTGGTATGGAGGGTGAGGGACTCATGATGCCGAGTGCCTTCTCGCGCCTCGCGCAACCGCCCGTGTTCATCACGGGCTACAGTCGCTCAGGCACGAGTTGGGTCCTCGATCTGTTCGCCCAACATCCCGAGGTGTGCGCGGTATTCGAGACCTGGCTACTGACCCGCGGGAGCGGCGTCACCGGGGTCTTGCATCAGCCCCAATGGGTCCCGGAGTTCTCAAGGCAGCACACCGACAAGATCGGGCTGCCGTCGGGTGCCGTGCAACTGCTCCCATATGAGGAGGCCGCGCGTGACCTGGGTGAGCTTGTCGCTGGCTGGCTTGTCAGGGCGATGAATCGCGACCAGCGCTACTTGGTGGAAAAGGGTCCGCTGGATATGACCGCGGCCGCGGCGATGTTCCCCCACGCGCGCTTCGTACACGTTTTGCGAGATGGGCGCGACGTCGCGCTCTCGATGCGGGCCGCGGCCCGCTCTTGGGCGCCGGAGATGGACCCGCAGCGATCACTTGCGAGCCAGGCCGCAAGCTGGTGCAAAGGCGTCGAAGGTATCCGTACCGAGGCGGAGGCGCTCGACGGGCGATACGTCGAGGTCCGTTTCGAGGATCTCGTCGCGGACGTCGTCGCCGCCAGCGGATTGCTGTTCGACTTTGCCGGGGTACCGCACGACGAGAAGTTGCTTGCACGAATACACCAGGCAACGGCTCTGTCGACGTACGACCGGAAGACTCGCGAGAGCGGATTCCGACGCCACGGCCGGGCGGGGGCATGGCGCGAGCAGCTATCGCGCCGGGAAGGGCGCAAGTGCGACGATGCCGCTGGCGAGCTGTTGGTCCAACTCGGGTACGAAACGGACCGAAGTTGGTGGCGGACGTTGCCCCGCTTCCCGTCACGGGTCCGTCGGTAGTCGGACCCGGCAACGCCGTTCGAGCGCATGGACCTGAGTGTCGTCATCCCCACGCGAGACCGCCGGGACCGGGTCGAGCGGACGCTCGCCGCGCTGGATCGGCAGGATCTGGAGGGCGCGAGCGCGGAACTGATCGTCGTGGACAACGGTTCCGCGGATGGCACGCCGGCGGCCCTCGCCGGGCGCGACGCGTCGCTCCCCACCCGAGTCCTCTCGCAGCCCCGTCCCGGAGCGTCCGCGGCGAGGAACGTGGGGCTCCAATGTGCCGCGGGCTCGATCGTGCTGCTGCTGGGCGACGACACGTCCCCAGCCTCCAACGGCCTGCTTGCCGGGCATCTGGCGCTGCATAGGTGCCAGCCCGATCCGCGCTACGCGGTGCTCGGGCGGATCAGCTGGGCGCCGCAGCACCAGGCCGACCCCTTCCTCCAATGGCTCGATGACGCGGGCTTCCAGTTCTCGTTCGATCGCCTCGCGCCGGGGATCGTCGCCACCGCCGACCACTTCTACTCCTCCCACGTCTCGGCCAGGCGCTCCACCCTGCTCGAGGTCGGCGGCTTCGACGAAAGCTTTCCCTTTCTCGCGGAGGACACCGAGCTGGGCATCCGCTTGGAGCGCGCGGGCGTGCGGCTCGACTACCACCCGGAGCTGCTCGTGCACCACGATCATCCGCAGGACGTGGCGGAGTTCGCGCATCGGATGGAGCTGGTTGGCCAGGCCGCGTGCCTGCTGCATCAACGCTGGCCCGATCGGACTCCGGCGGCTGTGTCGCGACCCGCACCGCGCTGGATCGCCTATCCGTTTGCGGCCGCTGCGGGGCGGGCGCTCCTGCGCACGCCGGTCAGGGGCCTGCTCCGGAAGCGTGCGTGGGCCGCGGTCCTGATGGCTGCGTACGCCAAGGGCTATCGTCGCGGGCCACCCGCGTCCGTGGCCACCGGCTAACGCCCGAGCGGCGGTTGAGCGGTCTGCGGACCGACCGCGGCGATCAGCTTCCGAGATCCTCGACGCTGGACGAGCGCGACCTCGACCGCCCCGGCCAGCCGTTGATTCCCGCCGCGTTTAACGCCCTTCGGGTGGCGCAATAGGCGGCACTCCGGAATTGATGCGCCGGATGCCGCGGGCGGTTGGCGCCGAGACGGGGGCGTGTTTCGGGCGCCGTCACCAGGTCGACCAGCGGGCCCGCCACCTTCGACCATCTGTAGCGGTCCGCCGCGCGCTTGAGGTTGGTCGCATAGCCCTGCCTGCCGCGATCCAGCACCCGCTCGAGCGCGGCAGCCACCGCGGTCGGATCGCTCGCGGCAACAACGGCGCCCAGCTGCTGGTCCTTGACCTCGGCGGCGAGCAGGTCGCCCTCGGTGCAGACGACCGGCAGCCCCGCCCAGAAGCAATCGAGCAGCCGCGTGCGGAAAGCGAATCTGGTCTCGAGGTGAACGACATGGCAGGTGAGAGCGCAGCTCGCCGATAGCAGCCATGCCCCCCGCTGCTCGTAGGGAACCCATGCGTCGTTGAAGAAGACGACCCGGTCGAGAAGGCCGAGCGTCGCGGAGAGCGACTTGATCTCCTCGATGCGCGAGGCGGCGCGCTGTCCCGCGACGCCCATGAACACCAGCTTGACTGACGGGCGGCGCCGAGAGAGCTCGCCGACCGCGCGGATCGCCGTGGCCGGGTCGAGCCAGCTCCACACCCCTCCGTTCCAGAGCACGACCTCGTCGTCGGGGTCGATGCCAGCGATTGACGCCCACGGGTCGGGGCCCCGCACCGGATCGTCCTCCGGCACGCCGAAGGGCACGGTCGCTATCAGGGATCGCAGGGTGGGGTCGCGGTCGTACGTGGCCGGTCCCAACAGCCCCGCGGCGAGCATCGCCCCCAGCCACAGGTCCCGCTGGGTCTCGCTCGCGCAGATGAACCCGTGACCGATCCGAAGCGCCTCGTTTACACGATCGAGCGCGAAGATCGTAAGCAGGTCTCTGCCCATCGCTCGCCCGCGATCGGCAGTGTGCTCGAGCGTCTCGATCGGTTCTGGAGCGTAGAGATCGAAGATCAGCCGAGCCCTCGAGCGGCGGAGGCCGTTCATCACCAGAGGCCACTGCGGCTGGGCTATCACCACATCGGCGTTGGCAAGGTGCGGCGCCAGCGTGCGGTGGTCGTGCCGGTCGAACGTCACGCACGGCAGGTCAGGGGGAGCCGTTCCGGTAACACCAGTGGTCGCCACGGTCACGTCAGCGAGCGGAGCCAGCACCCGGGCAAGCTCGTAGGCTCTGATCGCCGGGCCCGCCATGCGTTCCCCGATGGTCCCGAGGGACAGGAAGAGCACGCGGGAGCCATGTGGCCGCGTCTCTGGGATCACCGCGCGTGTGCGGAGTCGCTTAGGCGCGGCAGCGCTTCGCTGCCACCCTGTGACTCCGCTGGAGCCGCCGTTTCAACCGGGATCGCTGTCTCGTTGATATGCCGTCCGCCGCCGGCGGCGATTCCAAACGCGCCGATGAGCCACCCGAGTAGGCTGGTCGGCCCCTCCACGTAGTCGCCTGTGAAGAGGATCAAGGCGAACGATGCGAACGCTCCCGACGAGGCGATCGCGAGGGTGGCCCGTCGAGGGTCCGACGTCGTGATCGCGCGGTGGACAATGCCCACCAGGACCGCGAGTACTCCCGCGGCGAACAGCACCGCCACCCAGACCCCCTGCTGGTAGGCGATGTACAGGTACGAGTTGTCGATCGGCTCCGATCCAAGCGTGATCGTCGCGCCGGACTTCTGCTGGATCCCCCCGGCGGTCCCGAGGCCATGGCCGAATGGGTGGCGCTCGATGTCGGCGATCAGGCGCGACCACTTCTCCGTGCGCTCACGGTACGCGGGGTCCGTGCCCGGGGCGATCACGGCCGTATAGCGATGCCTGGAATCGGGCTGGTTGGGGATGATGAGCACGAAGGCGGTCGCGCCCACAGCGAGCAGCGCAAATGTGGCCGCTACCACTGTCCCCAGCCTTACCCCCGGCACCGAGCGCGCGACCGACCGCAACCCCAGCGCGAACATGCCGATGATCGCGCCGACTAACCCGGCCCGCACCTCGGTGCCGAAGAGCGCGACCACGCACAGAACCGCCGCGGCGGCGGCAAGCAGACGCCAGCGCCCGCGCGAGCTGGAGGCCACCACCGCGAGGAATGGGATCGCCACCCCGCACCAGGCGGCGAGCTGGTGGCCGCTCAGAAAGGACCCGAACAGCCGCAGCTTGCCGCCGATCAGCGTGTTGACCGGCGCCGACTGGATGGCGAGCACGCGCTCGACCTCGGCCGGTCCGATCGCGTAGCGCAGGACTGCGTAACCGCCGACCAAAGCGGCCACGACAACGATCCCGCGGGCTATGCGCTCGTAGGTCTCGAGCCGCCACGCGGCGAGGGCCACGACGGCGAAGGCGAGGACGAACCAGGCGGCGCTGTGGAAGGCCTTCAGTCCGACGGCGATGCTGGGGGCGACGAGCACCTGGATCGCGCTCACAGCGACGTAGCCGACGAGCAATGCCACGCCCACGGGGACGATGTCCCGACCCTCGCGCTCCCCGGTCAGAAACCTCCAAACCAGGGCGATCACCAGCCCGGCGATGGCAAGGTCGATGAAGGCGCCGACGGTCTGACCGGTGAACGCCTCTATGCTGCCGAACGCCGCGGCGAGAAAAACCAGGACGACCATGGCCCCGGCCGGGAACCGCAGGCACAGCGCCGCACTCGCGAGCGCCGCCGGCGCCCCCAGGGCGATCCGGGAGTCGGCGCCGACCAGCCTGGCGCTGACCATCGCAAGGCTCACACCGAGGATGCACGCCGCCGCCGTCAAGACCGGTCGAGGAACGGGGCGCCTCGCCAGCAGCAGGCCCGCGCAGAGCGCCGCCGGCACAAGCGCGAGCAGCAGGAAGCCGTGTGGAACGCGCCACCTGTCGGTTTCGATCGCGAACATGGCGGCCGCCCACGCGGATGCAACGATTGCCGCCGGCAACCACTCCCACATGACCGGACGCGGCGTCGCGGAGGCTCCACCCGAGGACAGCATCGGCTGAGATGGTAGCCAGGCTCGACCCGGCTCCACGCAGCTCGTCCGCTACATTCGCGCGCGTGTCCGGTGCCCCCGGTACGCGTCCGGCGGTCAGCGTGATCGTGCCCTTCTTCGGCGACGCCGGGTCGGCCCGCTCCACGCGGACGGCGCTCGAGCGATTGGACCTAGGCGACGTGGACGAGCTGATCGTGGTGGACAACACCGCCGACGAGATCTACGTCCGCACGGAGGCGGCGCAACCGGTCAGGGCGATCGCGGCGGCAGTGAAGCGGTCCGCCTACGCCGCCCGGAACATCGGGGCAGAGGAGGCTTCGAATGAATGGCTGCTGTTTCTCGACGCCGACTGCCACCCAAGTTCGACCCTTCTCGACGATTACTTCCGCGAGCCGATCGATGCGCGCTGCGGCGCCCTCGCCGGCGAGATCGTCGGAGACCCGCGGCAGCCCGGCCTGGCGGCGCGTTACGCCCGCGCCCGCAGTCTCCTCAGCCTGTCAGCGGGCCGCGGCCATCCCCACATGCCGGCGGCCGTTACGGCGAACGTGCTCGTTCGGCGCGAGGCATGGGCCTCGATCACCGGTTTCTGCGAGGGGATGCGCGCCGCCGCCGGGGACGTGGATTTCTCGTGGCGCCTCCAGCGCGCCGGGTGGAAGCTCGGCTTTCGTCCGAAAGCAAGAATCGAGCACGAGCACCGCGGCACAGTGTCGGCGCTGCTCCGCCAGGTGCTTCGCAACGCGAGCGGCGCCGCCTGGCTCAACCGCCGCCACCCGGGCTCGCTGCCGCCGCCACCGCTGCTCGCGGCGCTTGCCCGGGCGCTGGCCGGAACGATCGGGTTCGCGCTTATCGCGCAGTTCGATAGGGCGTCCTTCAAGGCGATCGACGGGCTGGTCGCGATCAGCGAACGGATCGGCCGGCTCGCCGACAACGCGCCACGAGCGTTACCGACACCGGCCGAAGCCAGCCCTGCGGTCACCGTCGTGCTCACCAGCTTCCCCGAACGCACCGGTCCCACCGCCCCTGGGCGGATCGGCCGCGCCGATGGCGTCATTCGGATCGAGGCCGAGACGCGCGCCGACGACGCGGCATGGCAGGCCGCGCGACCGCTCTCGCCGCACTTTTGGGAGGACGAGGGACCGATCACGCACGCGATCGACCTCGGCTGGCTCATCCTGCGACATCCGATCCGCACCGTCCGTGACGTGGTGTCGGGACCGAGACACGCCGATCCTGCGAGAACCCCCCTTCGCCGCATCGCTCCTGCTTCGCGCAGGATCGCCGGCAGCAGCACCGGCCGCATTCTGGCCGGACCCGACGAGCGATCGCGGCTCGACGCCGAGCGCCTCGCCCGTCTGCTCGGGCTCGCCCTGGAGAACCTGCCAGCGGGCGGGCACACCACCGCGGTCAACGCATCCGGTAGCTAGACTCGGCGGCCGATGCCGCGCTTGCCAGGGAGGCATACGGCCCCCCCTGCCCGGAGGCGGCGCTCGACCGGGCTAATGGCGGTTGGCTTCGCCTGCGTGACCTCCGTCGCTGCGCTCACCTGGCAGACGCAACCGACGGCAAGCGCGGCGGCCGGGACCACGGTGATCGCCACGACCGTGGATCCGCACAGCCCGAAGATCGGCGTGCCTCGCCACTTCGGCGGCCTCTCACTCGAGTATGCCCACGTATTTGGTGCTTTCGGCAGCCCGGCAACGACGGGTCAAACGGACGCGCCCCTGGCGCAGCTGTTTCGGAACGTCACGGACGCCGGCGCGGGCGCGCCAACGTTGCGGATCGGTGGCGGCAGCGGCGACGAATCGTGGTGGAACCCGGACGGAGAGCCTCGACCGAACGGGATCAACTATGACCTCAACCAGGACTTTGTCGCGGCGCTGCGGGATTTCCGGACACTCACCCACCTACCGCTGATCCTCGTGCTGAACATGGCCTCCAACCGCCCCGGGATTGCGGTGGACTGGGCGCGAGCGGCGCTGAACGGGCTCGGGCGCCGGGCGATCAGGGCGTTCGAGATCGGCAACGAACCCGACATCTACAAGCAGCGGGGGTTCGGATCGGGCAAGGCCCGGCCGAGCGGCTGGGGCTTCGCCAATTACCTCGACGAGCTGGGGCGCTTCATGCGGCGCCTGAAGGGCCTGCGAAGCTGGCTGCCGCTGGCGGCACCCGGCGCCTGCTGCAAGCGATCGTGGGACAGCCCCGGACTGCCGCGGATCTTCGATCGCGCCCGCGGTCGGCTGTCGCTGATCACCTACCACCACTACCCGTCGTGCTACCAAGGACAGATCGCTCTGAAGGACATGATGAGCGACGAGCTGCTTGCGTTCGGCGTCAACCGTCTCGCCCCGGACGCGAAGATCGCGAAGAGGCACGGCCTCGGGGTGCGGTTGACCGAGACCACGCCGAACGCCTGCGCCGAGGACTCGCGCTACGCGACCGCGCTATGGGCCTTGGACTGGATGTACGACCTCGTATTCCACGGCCTCAAGGGAGCCGACTTCCACCAGATCGGAAGCAACCCATTCACGGTGGACTACGTCAACAACCCGCTCGACCCGCATTACGAGGTCTCCGCCGGACCCCTCTACTACGCGATGCTGATGTTCGCCCGGGCGACGAGTCATGGGGCACACCTCTTGCCGGAGGCGACGCTGAACGAGCGACGCGGTCAGGGGGCGAACACCCGCGTCTGGGCGGCCGTGGACGGCTCGGGAGACCTTCGCGTGCTGCTGCTCAACAAGGGACCGAAGGGCGGCTGGGCGGTCATCAAGGCCCCGGGACCGTTCCGGGGTGGCTCACTCCAGCGACTGCGCGGGCAGGACCCGGAGCAGCGAAACGGAGTGACGCTCGCCGGGCAGTCCGTCGCCAACCCCTCGCGTACCGGGAACCTCGAGGGGGGCAAGGTGGTGCAGCAGATCCCGAGAGGGAACGGAGGCAACTACCGCTTCCGCCTGCCGGGTTTCAGCGCAGCGCTGCTTATCGTCCACCACAAGCGCTGATCCGCGGTGGACGGCCACTGTCGGTCAGGATGACCGCAGCGAGAGCCGTGCCCACAACGAGCCCGCCATCCTTCCCGCGTATTCGAGCCGCGCCAAGCGCAGCATGCGGCGCCGCATCCTCGGCTCGATCGATTCGGGGTCCACGCCGAAGCGCCGCAGACCCCAGTCGCCACGAAACAGCGGCCCCGGGTGCCGCCAATGGTCGCCCCCTTCGCGGCCGTGCACGAGATGAAGGTGCCGCTCGGAGTGGGCCTGGGCGGCCGCGCGTCGGAACATCGTCCGCAGGCTGGTCTCGGCCGGGTGTGTGACCACAGCCCGCGGACACCATCCGATTGCGAAGCCGGCCGCCGTGGCACGCAGGCAGATGTCCACGTCCTCGCCGATGTGCCGAAACGAGGCGTCGAACCCGCCAACCGACTCGAAGGCGTCCCGCCTCATCCCCATGTTGGCCGTCGCCGACCAGCCTTCCTGCGTCACCCAGTAGCGCTGCCGGAAGCGCCACAGGGCCTCGAGTCGGTCCAGGGGCGTAGGCGGATCGCCGACCGCGACGCGCACCTCGCCGCCCACCAGCGGCGCGTGGGCAAGGCAGGCGGTCAGCTCGGTCAGCCAGGTCGGCTCTGTGACGCAGTCGGCGTCGGTGAAAGCGAGCAACTCGCCACGCGCCGCGGCGGTCGCCCGGTTGCGGGCCCGCGCCCGCCCCGGTTCCCTTTCGCTGACGACGCTTGCCCCCCAGCGGCGCGCCACCTCCGCCGAGCGGTCGCTCGACCCGTTGTCGGCTACCACCACCTCGAAGTCTTCGCGTGCCATGTCCTGGCGCTCGATGCTGTCGAGCAGAGCCGGGAGCTCCCGCTCGCCGTCACGCACGGGGACGATCACGCTGACGCGCGGGGCCATCGGTCAGATCACGAGCGTCCGGTAGCGGATCGCGCCCCTGACGACCGCCCCCATCTCGATCGCGTCGTGCACCAGGTAGTAGGGAAGGACGAGAACTCTCGTCTGCTCCGCCCGAACGCGGTCCAGCGCGTGGCGAAAGTAGGGCGCCGCGAGCCAGATCCGCAGGGCCGCAAGACGACGGGGCAGAAGGGCCGCGATCAGGAGACGGAGAAGTCCCTGGTGGCGCACCTCCCAGAAAACGCCGTTGTGAAGTGCCGCCGACCGCAGGCCGGGGTGTCGGGCGAACATCAGCATCGCCTCGGTCCAGCTGGCGGCGCGGCGCAGCTTGCCCACCGGCCCGAGCCGGTGGACGGCGTGAAAGACCCGCGCGTCGGCCGCGAACGCGGGCTCGGCCCCCGCCTCGATCGCCCGCCAGGCGAGGTCGCAGTCCTCGCCGCGAGGACCCGGGAAGGCGGCGCTGTCAAAGCCGCCCAGCTGTTCGAGCAGCTGGCGCGGGTAGAAGATGTTGCAGGTCTCGTAGTAGGGGCCGGGGCCGTAGACCTCGATCGTGTAGGAGAACGGGCCCTGAAGCTCCATCTCTGCGGGGATCGGTTCGGTGCGGCCCTGCACGAAGCTGCCGGGGCGGCCGGAGCATGCTGCCAGCCCGGCTGCCAACCAGCCGGGTGACGCGACGCAGTCGTCGTCTATGAAGGCGATCGTCGGGGCCTTTGCCCTCTGCCAGCCAAGGTTGCGGGAGCCCCCTGGGCCGATCGGCCGTTCGTTTCGAAGGGCTGCGAGGTTCATCCGGCCGCAGGCGATCTCGCGGTCGAGCACGGCATGCGTTTCGTCGCTGGACGCGTCGTCCACGACGATCACCTCGAAGGTCTCCAGCCCCGCGGCCTGCGCGGCCAGCGACTGCAGCAGGCTCTCCAGCCGGGCGGCGCGATCCCGCGTCACCACCACGATGGAGGCTTCAGGCCTGTCCCGATCCATGGCGGCTGAGGGTATTGACCTCGCCACGGGAGCGCTCGGTCACGCATAATCGGGGCCGCCTTGATCGAAGCATCCGCAGAAACGGCCGAGCGACACCCGAACGGGCCGGCGATCTCCGTCGTGGTCCCCTCACGCGACCGCCCGATCCGGCTGCTCTGGCTGCTCAACGCGCTGGAGGAGCAGACCCTCGACCGCTCGCGCTGGGAGGTGGTCGTCGGCCACGACTCTTCCGGCCCGGAGACCGAGACTCTGCTGCGCGACCATCCGCTCGCCCGGGCCGGACACCTCCGCCACGTCTCCCAGCGCCCCGGCTCGGTGACCGCGGCCGGCAACCGCAACGCCGCCTGGCGCCTCGCCCGCGGCCGCTTCATCCTCTTCACGGACGACGACTGCAGACCCCCGGCTGAGTGGCTGTCCCGGGCGCTCGAGGCCGCGCTGCGGCATCCGGACTCGATCGTCCAGGGCAGGACGGAGCCGGATCCGGAGGAATGGCGGATGACTACGGCGCCCCACTTCCTCAGCCAGTACATCCTCTCCCCGCCCACCGGCTTTGCCGAGACCTGCAACATCATCTACCCGCGAGGGCTGCTCGAACGGGTAGGCGGCTTCGACGACGCGCTGAACGCAGGAGAGGGCGAGGACACCGACCTGGCGCTGCGGGCAAAGCGCGTTGGGGCGCAGTGGGTCGGCGCGCCCGAGGTCGTCACCTACCACGCCGTCCACGAGCAGACCCTCTGGCAGCGTGTTCGCTGGTCGTTTCGCTGGCGCTCGCTTCCACAGCTCGTGAAGACCCACCCCGAGACCCGCAGCGACTTCCCCGCCCGCTACTTCTGGAAGCGGACCCACATCTGGCTCCCCCTAGCCGTGCTGGGCCTTCTGCTCGGCCGCAAGCGGTCAGCGTTGATCCTCCTCGCGGCGCCGTGGGCCGCATCGGGCTGGCCGGACCACGGTAAACACCCACGTGGGGTGCTGCGTTCCCTGTCCGAGCTTCCCGGCCGGCTCGCGATCGACCTGAGCGAGTTCGCCGCGATGGTGTGGGGCAGCATCAAACACCGAACGCTGTTGCTCTGAGGGGAGCTACCGGCGTGCGACCAGCCCGGGTGCTGTCAGCGGCGGAACGCCAGGCGCGGATGTTTCGAGAAGAAGCGCAACATGCTGGCAATGTGATGGCGGCGCGCGGCCGACGACGCGATCCATCCGCGTGACGGATCGCTCGCCCGCTCGTAGCCGTGCTGGAGCGCCACCCCGGGGACGTACCACGTCTGCCATCCCGCGCGCCCACAGCGCAGGCACAGGTCGACGTCTTCCAGGTAGACGAAGAAGCGCTCATCAAACCCCCCCATCGCGTCCCAGGCCGACCGATTGACGAGCAGCGCCGCGCCGATCGCCCAGTCCACGACACGCGGCTCCTCGCCGACGGGAAGCGACAGGTATCGCTCGGCGGCCCGCCGTGCGATCGGGAGGTGCCGCGCCGCCGATGAATGTCCGGCCATCGCCAGCACGCTCGGGAACGGTCGTACGGAGGACTGAACGCTGCCGTCGGGCGAGAGCAGACGGGGCGCGACGATCCCGGCAGCGGGCAACTCACGCAGGAAGTCCCAGAGCCGCCGGACCGCGTCGGCTGAATCCACCTGCACGTCGGGATTGAGCACGAAGACGTCGTGCCCGGGGGCGTGTGCTGCGCCAATATTCATCGACGGGCCGTAGCCGCGGTTACGCTCGTTGGCAATCACCGTGAGCGATCCCGCGTCCCGCTCCCGCTCCCGCTCGTGAAGGAACTCCGCGCTGCCGTCGGACGATGCGTTGTCGACGACCACCACGCGCGCCTCCAGCTCCCTGGCCACGCCGACGAGCGGCTCGAGGCTTTTCCGAAGGTGATGAAGCTCGTTCGTGTTGACCACCACGAAGGCGAGCCTCACTAGAGAATCAGCCCCCGCTTCTCAAGCTCCGCCGTGGCAAGCGCCGTCCTGTCCTCTGCCGCCGGTGACTCGGTCCTGATCCATTCGGCGAGGTCACGAAGCGCTTCCGGGAGCCGAACCTGCGGTTCGAAGCCGAGCCGCTCGCGGATGGCGGATATGTCCGCGAAACAGTGGCGCACGTCACCCTGGCGAAACCGCCCGGCGACATCGGGCTCCAGGTCTTCGCCCAGCTCGCTGGCGAGCTGGCGGGCGACGTCCAGGACCGTGGACGGCGTCCCCGTCCCGACGTTGAGGGCCAACCCGTCGACGTCCACCCGGTCCAGAGCCAGCTCGAACGCCCTGGCGACGTCGGAGACGTCGACGAAGTCCCGCGACTGCAGGCCGTCCTCGAAGACGACCGGCGGCCTTCCGGCGAGCAGTCGGCTGGCGAAGATCGCTGCCACTCCGGTGTACGGATTGGACAGCGACTGCCTCGCTCCGACGACGTTGAACAGGCGCAGGGCAAGCGCGCGGATGCCGAAGCTGCGCCCGAACACGAGGCAAAGCTCCTCCTGGTCGCGCTTGGTCGTCGCATACACGGAGTCGGGCTCGAGGTGGGCCAGCTCCCCGGTCGGAAGCGGTCTTGCCGGGGATCCGCAGCGGACGCAGACGGGCTCCCATTCGCGGCGCTCAAGCGCGTCGCGGGAACGGGTCACCCGGCTGTTCTCGTCGCCGCAACTGTCGCACGCGTACTGCCCTTCGCCGTAGATCGACATCGACGAGGCGACGACGAGCGATGCGACTCTATCCCGGACGGCCGCCAGTCGCTCCAGCAGCCTTGCCGTCCCGAGGCAGTTGTCGCTGACGTACCCGCCGACCTCGTACATCGACTGCCCGACCCCGACCTTCGCTGCCAGGTGGACGACGGCCTCCACGCCGTCCAACGCGCCGTTCAGGGTCGCTTCGTCGAGGACCGAGCCCGGGACGTACTCAGCGTCAGGGTTTCGATGGCCGTGCCCCGTGCCGTGGACCTGGGCCTCGAGGCTGTCGAGCACGCGAACCCGGCGCCCTGCCTCGACGAGCCGGTCGACGAGGTGGGACCCGATGAACCCCGCGCCACCCGTGACCAGAACAGCTTCGCTCATCTAGCAGAATCCCCGGGCGTGGCCCTGGTTAGTGCGCGGAATACCCGTAGGAGTACGTGTAGTACCCGTACGCGTCGTCCTCGCCGGTGCCGACACCCGTGACGACCACCCCGGTCGGACGAGGGGGCAGGTGCTCGAGTGCTGACTTCGTTGCCTTCGCCTCCTCCCGCGTCGTCTGCGAAAGACGAACGCAGAGGATCACGCCGTCCACGTGGGGGACAAGCTCCAGCGCGTCGGCCACCGAAAGGAGCGGGCTGGTGTCGAGCACGACGAGGTCATAGGCCTTGCGAATCTTCCGCAGGAACTCCTTGCAGCGTTCGGAGCCGAGCAGCTCGGCGGGGTGTGGCGCAGGGCCTCCCGCCACGATGCAGACCAGGCGCCTGCGTGGGCGATCGCTGCCGGCGGAGCCGTTCCCGGCGCCGGGCTCGATGTCGCCTTCGCCATGCCCCCCGGATGCCGAGGCCGTGCCGGCGGCGCTGGATCCGTTCCCGCCGGGTGCCGCGCCGAGGTCGATCGTCTGGAGGATGTCCGCTGGCTTGGCGCGGCCCACGAGATAATCGGTCAGCCCCGGCTCGGGCGCGAGCGCAAGCCGCGCCGCCAGAGAGGCGCGTCGCAGGTCACATTCCACCAGCAGCGTGCGTTTCCCGGCGACGGCGGCAGCGCCGGCCAGCGAGGCGGCGACCGTGGACTTGCCCTCCTCGGGAAGGCCGCTGGTCACCACCACTGAGCGCACCGGCGAGTCGGCGCTGAGGAAGTCCAGGTTCGTGCGCAGGACCCGGAATGCCTCCAGGTCGGTGTCGGAGACGACTCCGGCCCCGTTGGCTGCCAGTCCGGCGTAGCCCAGTGCGGTGTCGTTGACTCTGCCGAGCACCGGCAGGTCGAGCTGCTCGTGCACCTCGTGCGTGCCACGCAGCCGGCGGTCGAGCGAGTCGCGCAAGAAGGCGGCGACGATGCCGAGCGTGAGCCCGATCAGCGCGCCGAGAATGGCGTTGCGCACGGGTTTGGGCGATGAGGGCGTCCCGGGCACCTCGGCCAGGCGTTCGATCTCGGCCGGCCGTGTGATGTTGCGGACGGTCTGAAGCTGGGTCAGCTGCTGCTGGGCGACCGACTGCCTGAACGTCGGGTTCGAGAGGCTTGGGCCCGAGCGCACCTCGCGCTCGAGGTTCCTGACCGCCTTGTCGAGCTTCCTGCGCAGATTCTGCTCGGCGATCAGGGTCGTCTGGCGCGCGTATTCGTTCGCGAGATCCGCGGCGAACTTAGGATCCCCCGAATGCGCCTGGATCGTGACCAGGTTTGTGTGGGCGCCAACGCTTGCCGAGACCGAAGCGGCGAGCTCGTCTGCTGACTTCGTCGTTCCGAGCTCCTGCTTCACGCGTTGCGAGACGGCCGGGCGGTTGATCAAGGCGGCGTTTGCCGCCGCGCGTTCCTGGGGAGACGTCTGCGAGGCGCCGGCGTTCGGCGCTACGAACTGGAGGTCCTGGAGAACGTCGCGAAACGACATCTGCGCCGATGCCGTGTAGCTCTTGGACTGGGCGAGGGCGATGGCGAGGGCACCCGCGGTGAAGGCCATGGTCACGGCAAGGATCAGCCAGCGCTGCCTGCGCAAGACGCGCACGTAGTCCTGGAGCGTCGCGTACCGTGGTGTTTCGCTCATCTGGCCGCCGAATCTCGGGGTGTGCTTCGAGTGTCCGTCCTCGCCGGTTCGGCAGGTATCAGGATAGAGATCGAACGGTGACGGAACCGCCGGTTCGGAGCGGGCGGGCTCATCGGCCCGCCTTCTGCCCGGCCGGGACGACGAAAGTGAAGTAGTAGGGCGCCAGCGCCGGATGCTTCGGGGCAAGCCGCTTGGCCTTGAGCAGCGCCCGGTCGGCGGCGCGCGCCCTCCCTCGCTCGCCCTCGATGCGCGCGGTCAGCAGCAGCAGATTCGGATTCGTCGGCTCGCGATCGGCGGCATCCTTCATGTCCGCCGCCGCGGCACCGAAGTCGCCCGTGCTCTCTTCCACAAGCGCAAGCTGCACGTGCGCATCAGCGCTCCACGGCTCCGCGTCGATCGCGGCGTTCGCGAGATCGCGCCCTCGCGCCACGTCGCCGCCGGCGACGGCGTTCTCGCTGGACCGGACCCTCTGAGTGGAGACCAGGCCCGGGACCTCAAGGACGGCCATCCCGACCGCGCCGGCGACGATCACCGCTCGCGCCCACACCGGGATTCGCGGACGGCGTCGCGACCCCCCTGCGATCGCAATCGACGCCGCCGCCACGGCCAGGGCCGCCACCGCCGTCAGCTCCCACATCCAGTCCACCCCGGCCTGCACGAGGAAGACGACCAAGGCCGCGGTCATCGCCACGCTTGCGCCAAGGTCACCGCGGCGCTCGAGCCCACGGCGCACGTACAGCGCCGCCCCCAACAGCGCGGCGAGGAAGGCGACCACGGCGACGAAGCCCGGATAGCCCAGCTCGGCGAGGCTCTCCAGGTAGATCGAGTGGGCATCGTGGACGTATTCGGGGGTCTTCTGGTCGCGTAGCCACCAGAACTCGAATGTCCCCGGACCGGTGCCGTCCCACGGATGGGCCCGTGAGGCGTCGAGCGCCGACGACCACAGGTCGTGCCGGTTTCCGCCCGCGGTGATCAGGCGGGACGCCGGATCGGATCCGGTCGACACCGTCTTCTGGTTCTGGAACTCGTTCCAGTACTTGTCGATCGGGCGCCCCGGGGTCGAGCCGACCACGAACGCAACGCCGAGCACGACGATCAGCGCCGGAACGGCGACCCTCGCCGCCTGCTGCGGAAGACGGATTCGATCCGTGCTCGCCATCGCGGTCAGCCAGGCAACTGCTGCGCACGCGGCTGCCGCGCCGGCGAGGGCGAGCGCCACGCTCCCCCCGCCCGCCCCTCCGGTGGCGTCTGCGATCTTGTCGTGACTGCGTACGACGAGGATCGCGATGCCGGTGCCGCCGGCGGCGGTCAGCGAGTGGATGACGGCGGTCCAGCGGTTGCGGCTGAGGACGACCACCGCGCCGATCGCCACCGTTGCGCCGATCACTCCAGCCCGGGAGTAGGTGAGATAGACCGACAGCCCCGCAACCGGGACCGCCGCGAGAGCGACGCAGCGCGTCAGGGTGAGGCGGGCGTGGGCGCTCCAGGCCAGCCCGATCGCGACTGCCATTGCGCCCCAGGCGCCGATGGCATTCCAGTAGTTGAGCGGATAGCTGAGCCGGTCGCTGTCGAGCGCCTGCGCCACCGTGTCGGTGGGCAGCGGCCCGGGGAAGAGCCTGGTGGCCGTCGCGAAGCCGGCGATGAACAGCGCCGCAACGGACAGACCGCCGGCCGCCGCTCGCCACGTGAACCGGTTCAGCGCCGACAGCGCCAGCACGACCAATCCGGCGTAGCCGATCACCCGGGCCAGCTCGGCAAAGGTGCGCCCGCTGCTCTCGGTCCAGGTGAGGCTGAGCGCGGTCAATACGATCAGCACCGCGAGTCCGGCCGCGGGAAAGACGGCAGCAATGGAAGGGCGGCCGCGAGGGAAGATGCCGACGGCGTAGCCGAGCGCGATCAGCCACCACACCGCCAATGCCGCCTCCTGGCGGACGACAAGGTCATAGGCGCCGCCGCGCAGGGCCAGATAGGTCGGGATCGCGGCGCCGACGGCAAACGCCGCGGCCCGGCGGGCGAGGAGCCGGGGCCGACCTGTGCGTTCGCGCCCGCGCCGCCGCGTGTCCGGCGGCGACACCGGCACCGCTGTCCCCGACGTCAAGCTCTCACCCGTGCGCCGGCACGACGCGGAAATCGCCGCAATCGTCGCATGACGCGCGCGGGAGGCGTAGGATTGCCACGGTCAGAAAGCGGGAGACGAGGCTTGTGAGAGGTTTGGTGGGCAACAGAGCCACTTACTTTAGACACGGCCGGGGGCTGTTTTCGCTGCTTGCCGCCGTGGTGTTGATGCTGCTCGCGCCGGCAGCGCAGGCCGCCCGCAACTCGACGGCGGCTTTCGACGAGTACCAGCCGCCGTGCAGCGTCTATCCGAATCAGCCGGGCTGTGGGGGCCAACACCACAGCGGCCAGCTCGGAAACGGCACCGGCCAGGGTGCACACGGCCAGAGCGTCGCGCCGGGCGGCGGCACGGTCGGCGGTGGCCCAGGCGGCGGCGGACCGGCCACCGCCGGCGCTCACGGCGGCGGGCCGAAGCTGGCCGCGGCAGCGGGCGGCCGCGCGCAGGGCGCAGGCGAAGGCTCGAGCGCCGGACAGGCTTCCGGCGGGACGGACCTTCCGCTCACCGGCTACCCCGTCACGGGAATCGTCCTGCTGCTCGGTGGTCTGCTCGGGGCTGCGATTCTGGTTCGGGTCGGTATCGCCGGCGCCGGCCGCCTGGGACAGGCACGCACGGAGCCGCCGGGCGGAGGATAGGCCGAAGCCGGGGGAGCGAGAGATGACTGGGGGCACAGGGTGGCGATCGACCGCGTAGCCGAAGACATCGCGACGGTCGCCGAAGCGACCGCCGTCACCACCACTCGTTCCGGGGTGAGCGGAGCGACGCAGGAGGCGATCCGGCGCCGGGACTCCACCTTCCGCCGCGCCCTTGCTTTCGCGGACTGCACGGCGGCCGCCCTTGCCGTCGTGGTGGGAACGCTTGCGCTGGGAGACGACTCGCTGAACGTCGAATCCCTCCTCGCCCTGCCGCTGGTGATCCTCGCCGCCAAGGTCTTCGGCCTCTACGACCGCGACGAGAACCGCCTGCACAAGAGCACGCTCGATGAGATCCCCGCGTTGTTCAACCTGGCCACCCTGGCTGCCCTACTCTTCTGGCTGTCGGGCCCGCTGATCGTCAACGGCACGCTCGGACAGCGCCAGATCCTCGGTATGTGGGTGCTTTTCTTCGCCGGGGTGATTGTCACCCGCTCGTTCGCCCGGGTGGTGTCAAGGCGACTGGTGACGACGGAGCGCTGTCTCGTCGTCGGCCATCGCGACCAGATCGACGAGCTGCGACGCAAGTTCGAGGCCTCGGAGGCGATCAAGGCGCGGGTGGTCCTGTGGATCCCGATCGACGAGTCCGACGAGGGCGTCGACCATCTCGGCCTTCCCGCCCTGCTCGACGAGGTGGAGGCGCACCGCGTCGTGATCGCGCCCGGCCCCGGGGGGACGGAGGAGCTGCTCGAGGCGATTCGGGAGGTCAAGTCGCGCGGCGTCAAGGTGAGCGTGCTTCCCGGCGTCTCCCAGATCGTGGGCGCGTCGGTGGAGCGCGATCAGCTCGACGGGATCACGCTGCTGGGCGTGCGACGCTTCGACATGACGCACTCCTCGCGGGTGCTGAAGCGCTGGTTCGACGTGATCGCATCGGCGCTGCTGATCGGGCTGCTCTCGCCGCTTCTGATCGCGGTCGCGATTGCGATCAAGCTCAGCTCGCCCGGATCGGTCCTGTTTTCGCAGACCCGGATCGGCCGCAACGGCGAGCCATTCCAGATCCTCAAGTTCCGCACGATGGTGACGGGCGCCGACGAGCGAAAGGCGGACCTTCTCCATCTCAACGAGGCCGACGGGCTGTTCAAGCTCAGCGAGGATCCTCGCGTCACGCGGGTCGGCGGGTGGCTGCGCCGCACAGGGGTGGACGAGCTGCCGCAGCTGTTCAACGTGCTGCGCGGCGAGATGAGCCTGGTGGGGCCGCGGCCACTCATCCCGGAGGAAGACGCACTGGTGGAGGGCTGGCAGCGCCGCCGTCTCGAGCTGGCACCGGGGATCACCGGCTACTGGCAGGCGCTGGGCTCGTCCCGCATCCCGCTGCGCGACATGGTGATGCTGGACTTCCTCTACGTCGCGGACTGGTCGGTATGGAGCGACGTGCGGATCCTGCTGCGCACGGTTCCGTACGTCATCGGGCGCCGCGGCCGTTAGCCGGAGCCGTCCAGGGCTCCGCGAAGCGCGAAGTACGCCGGTTTACGCCGGTAGCTGGGATCGAATGGAAGCGCAGCGCCGTAGCCCGGGTACATGCCGGGTATCCAGGAGCTGCGATCCGTGAACCCCCAGGTGGTGATCTCCTTGCAACTCGGTTGGCGAGCGCAGATTCGGGCGACGGCCCGGTAAGTCGCGGCCTGGGCTCGCAGCGCCGCCCGCGTCGCCGGTAGACGCAGGCGGACGTCCATCTCTGTGATCGCGATCTCGAGCCTCAGCGCGGCGAGCCGCCTCATGTTCTTCGCCAACCCCTCTGGGACTCGCCCGTCCACCAGATGCATCTCCAGGCCTACCCCATCGATTGGCACGCCACGTCTCTTCAGGCTGCGCAACATGGCAAGGACAGCATCCGATTTGGGCCCCAGGCCCTCGGCGCCGTAGTCGTTGTAGAAGAGCCGGGCGTGGGGGTCAGCCTGGTGCGCCCATCGAAAGGCCTTCTCGATGTAGCCCGGGCCGATGCCCCGCAGCCAGACGTTGTCCTTGAGCTGCTCGTTGTCACCAATTCCCTCGTTGACGACGTCCCACTCGGCCACGCGCCCGCGGTAACGGCCCACAACCCTTCGGATGTGATCACGCAGCACTCGCGCGAGCTGGCCCGACGGCACATAGTTGACCCAGGGCGGGTTCAGCGTCCAAACGAGGTTGTGACCGTGAACCTGCATCCCGTGCGTCTTGGCGAAACGAACCAGGGAGTCCGCCGGGCCCCAGTCGTAGGCCCCGGGGGAGGGATGAATCGTCGTCCACTTCATGTCGTTCTCGGGCGTCAGCAAGTCGTACTCACGACCCAGCGTGGCCTCGTACCTGCCGTCCTGATGGATGAGAACAGCCTGGACCGCGGTACCCACCCGGATGCGCGCGGATTCGCCGATGGCGCGAAGGGAGGATTCGCGGTGGGAGCCGCACCCGGCCAGCACCAGCCCGGCGGTGGCGATCGGAACAACCGCTCGGCGAAGCCCACCGCGCTGGCGAGCCCCCATCACCTACATCCGCTCCGGCGCGCCCACCCCGAGCAGGCCCAGCGTCGTCGCGATCGCGCGCTTGGTCGCCACGCATAGCGTTAGGCGGGCGGACTCGACTCCGTCGCCCTCGGCGCCCACCACCTGGCAGTCGCGGTAGAAGGCGTGGAAGTCGGCGGCGGTCGCCATCGCGTAGGCGCACAACCGGTGGGGGGCGCGCTTCGCCGCCGCCTCGGCGGCCTCTCCGGGTAGCTCGAGCAGGCGCTTGACCAGCGCGCGCTCCGACGGATGGACGGGCTCCGTGACGGCGACCGGGTCGGCGGCCAGCGCCCGCCCGGCGGCGTCCTCCCCCGCCTTTCGCAGGATGCTGGCGATCCGCGCGTGGGCGTACTGGACGTAGTAGACCGGGTTCTCGCTCGACTCCCGCCGCGCCAGGTCGAGGTCGAGGTCGACGGTCGTGTCGTGGCTGCGCTGGAGCATGAAGAAGCGCGCCGCGTCGGCGCCGATGTCGTCCACCAGCTCGTCGAGCGTGACGAACTCGCCGCGGCGCTTGGACATCTGCGCCCGCTCGCCCGACTCGATCACGTGGACGAGCTGCATGATCAGCATCTCCAGCCGGTCCGGGTCGCCGCCCAGCGCCTCGATCGCCGCGCGCATCCGCTCGACGTAGCCGTGATGGTCGGCGCCGAGCACGTCGATCATCCGCTCCGCTCCGCGCTCGAGCTTGTCGCGGTGGTAGGCGATGTCGGCGGCGAAGTAGGTGGGCTCGCCCCCGGAGCGGATCAGCACGCGGTCCTTGTCGTCGCCGAAGCTCGTGGTGCGCAGCCACACGGCGCCCTCGCTGTCGTAGACGTGGCCGGCCGTCCGCAGCGCGGAGACCGCGGCGTCGATCGCGCCGCGGTCGTGCAGCGCCGCCTCGGAGAACCAGGTGTCGAAGCGCACGCCGAAGCGCTCGAGCGTCGCCCGCACCGCCTCCAGCATCGCCTCGACGCCGCGGCCCGCCAGCGCGCTCTGGTCCGCCGGGTCAGCGCCCTCGCCGGCGAGGCGCTCGGCCAGCTCGACCACGTAGTCGCCCTCGTAGCCGTCCTCGGGCATCTCCGCGCCGGACATCCGCGCCGCGATCGAGGCGGCGAAGCGGTCCACCTGGCCGCCGACGTCATTGACGTAGTACTCGCGCCGCACCTCGTGGCCCGCGAACTCGAGGGCGCGCGCAACGGAGTCGCCGTAGGCGGCATGGCGGCCGCCGGCCGCGGTCAGCGGCCCGGTCGGGTTGGCGGAGACGAACTCGACGAAGACGCGCTCGGGCGTATCGGCGGTGTCGGAGCCGAAGCGCTCGCCGGCGGCGAGCACCGAGGCGAGGCTGCGCCGGTACCAGGCGTCCGAGAGGAACAGGTTGACGAACCCCGGCCCCGCCACCTCGACCCGCTCGGCGCTCTCCTCCAGGCGCGAGCCGAGGTCCTCCCGCAGCCGCTCGGCCAGCTCACGCGGGGCGGCGCCGACCACCGGGGCGAGCAGCATCGCGGCATTGGTCGAGTAGTCGCCCAGCTCGGGCTTTGGCGGCCGCTCCAGCGCGGGGGCGGCGCCATCGGCCGGCGCGCCTCGCACGGAGTCGGCGGCGGCGTCGATCGCCGCCCGCAGCTCGGCAAGCGGATCGGCGAGGCTCATCTCATTCCGCTGCTGCCGGCCGACCGGTCAAGGTCAGTAATGGTATGGCTCGCCGGCGAGGATCTTCGCCGCGCGGAAGAGCTGCTCGAACAGGACGACGCGGGCCAGCTGGTGGGCGAGCGTCGGCGGTCCCAGCGAGATCCGCTCGGCGGCGGCCTCCAGGGCAGCGGCCGGGAGCCCCCGCGGCCCGCCGATCAGCAGGCAGACGTCGCGGGCGTCGAGCCGGCGGCGGTCCAGCCAGCGGCTCCAGCCGAGCGAGTCGAGCGCCATGCCGCTTCGGTCGAGGGCGACCACGTGGGCGCGGTCGCGCGGCAGCCGCCGCACCAGCTCGTCGTCGTCGCGGGCCTCGATCACCTCGACGGGCTGGTAGCGGGAGAGCAGCCTGCGGTAGTGCGCGTCGGCCTCAGCGTGCGGTTCCCGCACCTTGCCGACGCAGATCAGCGTGGTCTTCACGGCGTTGCGATACTAGGCGTGTCCGTCGCCGTCCAGGAGGAGAGGCGCGATGCCCGAGGAACCGCAGGAGCGACACATCAACATCCACACCTCGCCGGAGGTGATGGCCGGCGTCTACGCGAACTTCGCCAACGTCAGCCACTCGGACTACGAGTTCACGATCACCTTCGCCCGGGTCGACCACGAGGTCGAGGACGACGAGGTGCCGGGGATCGTCGTCTCGCGCGTCGCACTCTCGCCCCGCTTCATGCGCGAGCTGATCGACGCGATGGAGGACAACTACTCGAAGTGGCAGACGCGGGAGGGGATCAAGAGCCTGCCGGAGTGGTCGGCCGAGGACGACGACGCGGAGGAGTGAGCCGGCGGCTCACGGCCGCGCCCCCCGCTCCCACGCCACGGCGGCGCCGATCCGCTCCATCGTCGTAGGGTGGGTGCCGAAGAGGAAGCTGAGCGCGGCCGGCGGGTCGGGCTCGGCGACGTTGGTGTCGGCGAGCCTGCGCTGGACCGCGATCAGCGCTTTGGGGTCGTCGGTCAGCTCCAGCGCGTAGGTGTCCGCGCGCGCCTCCACCCCCCGCGAGAGCTGGTTGGAGACGATCCCGAGTACCAGGCTGGCGAGGGCCAGCGACAGCGCCAGCGCCGGCAGCGATCCCGGCGTCCCCGTGCGGTCGCCGCTGCGGCGGGACAGGGCGTCGGTGGAGAGCGCGACGAACAGCGCCCCGAGCGGCGCCACGATCGCCACCCAGGCGATCCCGCGCGGCACGTCTCGCCCCTTCACGTGGCTGAGCTCGTGGGCGACGACCGAGCGGATCTGGGCGTGCGGCACCCCGTCGAGCAGGGTGTCGTAGAGGACGACCCGCTTGGTCGGCCCGATCCCGTCGACGTAGGCGTTGAGGCCCGTGCCGCGGCGGCTCGCGTCCACGCGGTAGACCTGGCCGATGTCGACGCCGGCGCGGTCCCCGAGCGCCAGCACGTCGGAGCGGACCTGGCCGGGCGGGAGCTTCTCGAAGCGGTTGAAGACGGGCGCCAGCAGCACCGGGGCGAGCCAGGTGAACAGCACGGCGAAGGCGACGATCAGCCCGGCGCCGCCGATCCACCAGCGCCGGCCGAGGCGCCGCATGATCGCGATCGCCAGCGCGCCACCGGCGGCGGCGAGCGCGGCGCCGATCGCCGTGGACTTCGCAACGTCTCCTAGCCAGGCCCCGAAGCTCTGGGTGCTGAGGCCGACGTCCACCGCGCGCCGCTGGGCGATCGCCGACAGCGGCAGCGCCGTAACCGCCAGCGTCACCGAGATCGCGCCGGCGACGGCGGCGCCACCGAGCACCGGGCGCCGGCCGGCGCGGTCGAGCGCCCGCCGCAGCGGCGCCGGCCGCGCGAGCGCGAGCGCGACGAGCACACCGCCCTCGACGGCGAGGCCGCCGAAGAAGAGCAGCCGCTGGCCGTCGCGGAAGTCGGAGGCGCGCCTGACCTCCGCCGCCGAGAAGTAGGAGCGCTCCGGCACGCTGACGGGGTCCACGCTCGGCTTCGGCCGCAGCAGCCAGACGGCCGCCTCGGCGACCACCACGGCCGCCACGGCGACCGCCCCGACGCGCCAGGCTCCCGGCTCGCGCAGGCGACGCATCGCATTGGAGGCTCGGCTGTTTCGATTCATCGACACCCACGCGCCGGGCGGCCTCGGCGCCCATCTACGATAGTCCGCCGCACGTGCGCCTCGCGATCATCAGCGACATCCACAGCAACCTGCCCGGACTGGAGGCGGTCCTCGCGGCGATCGACGAGATCGGCGTCGACGAGCGCTGGTGCCTCGGCGACGTGGTCGGCTACGGCGCTCAGCCCGACGAGTGCACGGCGCTCGTCGCCGAGCGCTGCGACCTCTGCATCGTCGGCAACCACGACCTCGCCGTGCTCGGCGAGCTGGACACCGAGGTCTTCTCGCCGGCGGCAGCCGCCGCCGCCGAGTGGACGCGCGAGACCTGCAAGGCGGCGACGCTGGACTTCCTGCGCGGCCGCAGCGCATCCGATGCCGAGCGCGACCCGGCCCTCTATCACGCCTCCCCCCGCGACCCGATCTGGGAGTACGTGCTCTCCACCGACCAGGCGGCCGACTGCATGGGCGTGCAGTCCCGCCGCGTGGCGCTGATCGGCCACTCCCACGTCGCCCTCTGGTTCCGCGGCCCCGAGCCCTACGCCGGGCCGGGCTCGACCGACGAGGTAACCGGCGAGCTGGCGCCGGGGGGCAGGCAGCTCGACCTCAGCGAGGACCGCTGGCTGGTCAACCCCGGCAGCGCCGGCCAGCCGCGCGACGGCGATCCGCGGGCCGCCTGGCTCGAGCTGGACACCGAGGACTGGTCGGCCACCTACCACCGGGTCGAGTACGACATCGACGCCGCCGCGGCGCCGATTCGCGCCGCGGGGCTGCCGGAGCACCTCGCCGAGCGGCTCTATATCGGTCAGTAGACTCGCGCCGCGATGCCGAGAATCCCCGTACTTGTGCTCTCCCTCATGCTCGGCGCCGCCTGCGCCTGGCTGGTCTCGTGCGGAGGGGGATCGCGCGACACCACGCACCTTCTGCCCGGGGCCAGCGCCAACCAGCTCGCCGCCAACCTCGACACCGTGCAGCAGTACGCCAGCCAGGGCGACTGCGCCTCGGCGGCACAGGCGGCGGCCGAGGGGCTGGCGGCGGTGCAGGCGCTTCCGGCCAAGGTCGATCCCGACCTCAAGCAGGCGCTGGAACAGGGCTTCGACCGGCTCCAGGTGCTCGCCGAGAACCCGCACAAGTGCTCGCCCACCCAGACGACCACCGCCACCACCACCGAGACGACCACCGCGACCACCGCCACGACGCAGACGACGACGCCGACGACCACCACGCATGCACCGCCACCGCCACCACCGACGCACACGACGACGACTCCGCCGCCGACCACCCCGAGCGGTGGCGGCGGGGGCGGCACCGGGGGCGGCGGGACCGGCGGGGGCACGACGCCGTGAGCACCGACGGGATCATCTCGGACCGCTACGAGCTCGAGGGCCGTCTCGGGTCGGGCGGGATGTCGACGGTCTATCGCGCCACCGACACGATCCTCGAGCGCACGGTGGCGGTGAAGATCCTCGCCGAGCACCTGTCCGACGACGATCGCTTCGTCGCCCGCTTCCGCCGCGAGGCGCTGGCCGTCGCCAAGCTGATCCATCCGAACATCGTCCAGGTCTACGACACGGGGATCGACGACAGCCGCCACTACATCGTGATGGAGTACGTCGAGGGCCGCTCGGGGGCGCAGCTGCTGCAGGCGCTGGGGACGCTCGACCCGCGCAGCACCGTCGCGATCGCCAGCCAGGCGTGCGCCGGGCTCGAGTACGCGCACCGCAACGGGATCGTCCACCGCGACGTCAAGCCGGGGAACCTGCTGATCATGGGCGAGCCGGGGACGGACTCCGAGATGACCGTGAAGCTGGCCGACTTCGGGATCGCCCGGGCCGCCGAGCAGACGCGGATCACGCAGGTGGGCTCGGTGGTGGGCACCGCCGCCTACCTGGCCCCCGAGCAGGCCCGCGGCGAGGAGGCGACGCCGGCGTCCGACGTCTACGCGCTCGGCGTCGTCCTCTACCAATTCCTCTGCGGGCGGCTTCCCTACGAGGGCTCCTCGCTGGCCGAGCTGGCGGTGCGCCAGCAGAGCGAGCGGCCCCTTTCGCCCAGCGCCTACAACGACGACGTCCCGCCGGCGCTGGGCGAGGCCGTCCTGCGCTCGCTGGAGAGCGACCCGGCGCGGCGCTACTCGAGCGCGCGGTCCCTGTCGGGGGCGCTGCGGATGGGGCTTTCCGGCCAGGAGCCGACCGTCGCCGAGGTCGGCCCCGAGACCGCGCAGACGCGCGTGCTGGCGGGCACCCAGACCGAGGCCACCCGGCGGCTGCCGGCCGAGGAGGCGGCGCCGTCCCGCCCGGCCCCGCCGCCCCGTCCCGCGCCGCGCCGCCGCGAGCCCGCGCCGCCTCCGTCGCGCCGGCCCCGCAGGCGCTCCGCGGCCGGTCGCATCTTCCGCATGCTGGCGGCCCTGATCGTCCTGCTGGCGCTCGCCGCCGCGGTCGCCGGGATCGTGATCGTGACCACCGACAAGGCCAGCGGCCCGAAGATCGAGCAGGTCGTCAAGAAGACGGTCAACGACCAGGTCGACGGGCTGAAGAAGCTGATCCAGGACAACACGCAGTAGCGCCGATCTAACGAGGGCCTCTAGGACCGGGAATCCCGAGCTGGTGGTGCCGCTCGAGATCGCGTCGCTTCAAGCGACGATGGCCAGCTCGAGCGACTCGGCGTCGGCATCGGCATCGCCGGGCTCGGGACTCAACATCAGGCGAAGCGCGTCGATGACGTTCTCGCGCGCCTCCTCCCGCGTGCGGCCCTGGCTCAGCGCGCCGGGGACCTCCTTGATGCGGGCGAGTATCCAGCCTTCCTCGCCCTGCTCGAAGAGGATCGTGAAGCGCAGCGAATCGCTCATCGTTCGCATGGTACTCCGGCGAGTTTGGGCCCCCGCCCGAGGACGATGGCGCACCAAACGCAACATTCAGGCAACGAGAGCGCGTTTATTCAAGCGGACCAGGGGGCGTCGCCGGCGCGGATCGCGGCGGCGTAGGCGTCGAAGCGCTGCGCCTCGATCGCGGCGCGGATGCCGCGCATCAGCTCCGCCGTGTAGGTGAGGTTGTGCAGGGTGAGCAGGCGGACGCCGGTGAGCTCCTCGGCCCGGGACAGGTAGTGGACGTAGGCGCGGCTGTGGCGGTCGCAGGCCTCGCACGGGCAGCCCTCGACGAGCGGCCCCTCGCGGTCGGCGCTCGCCGAGCGCCGCACGTCGAAGCGGAAGCGCTCGCCCGGCAGCGGCGCCAGCGCCATCCCGTGGCGGGCCAGGCGGGTGGGGACGGCGCAGTCGAACATGTCGATCCCGCGCGCCACGCCCGCGATCAGGTCGTCGGGCTCGCCGATGCCGAGCAGGTGGCGGGGGGCGCCGGCGGGCAGGTGGGGCACGGTCTCGTCGAGGACGGCGTACATCTCCCCCTTGTCGCGTCCGAGGGTGCCGCCGATCGCCACCCCGTCGATGGCGGCGGCGGCGACGCGCTCGGCGGAGGCGCGGCGCAGGTCCGGGTGCACGCCGCCCTGGACGATCCCGAAGACCGCCTGGCCGGCGGGCCCCTCGGCGGCGTGCCAGGCGAGGCAGCGGTCCAGCCAGCGGTGGGTGCGCTCGGTGGAGCGGGCCGTGTAGTCGCGGTCGGCGTGGTAGGGAGTGCACTCGTCGAAGGCGAGCGCGATGTCGCTGCCGAGCGCCGCCTGGATCCGCATCGACTCCTCCGGGCCGAGGAAGCGCTCGGCCCCGTCCACGTAGGAGCGAAAGCGCACCCCCTCCTCGGCGATCTCGAGCACGGCGCCCTGCCCGGACGGGCGGCGGCGGCGCCCCTTGATCTCGTCCGCGACGGTGCCGTGGGCGAGCGAGAACACCTGGAAGCCGCCGGAGTCGGTGATCACGGCGCCGTCCCAGCCCATGAAGCGGTGCAGGCCGCCCCGCGCCGCGATCGCCTCGGCCCCCGGCGACAGCATCAGGTGGAAGGTGTTGCCGAGAACCATCTCGTAGCCCAGCTCGCCCACCTCCCGCGCCGTCAGCGAGCGCACCGTCGCCTTGGTCGCCAGGGGGACGAAGGCCGGCGTGCGAACGGCCCCGTGCGCGGTGTGCACGGTGCCCGCGCGGGCGCTGCCGTCGCGGGCACCGATCTCGAAACTCAGCCGTGCGGGGTCAACGCGCACGGCGCAAGGGTATGGCCACTGCCCGGGTACGCCGCCCTCGACGCCGCCCCTGCCGCCGGCGGGCGGCGATTGCCGGATGCGGGAGCGAGCTGAGATAGTCTCGCGACGATGCGGAGCAGGGGAATCGTCTGTGCGGCGCTCGGGCTGATCGCTCTCGTCGCGATCGCCCACCGGTCGGAGCCGGCGTCCTCGGCGCCGCGGCCGCCGAACGTGGTGATGATCATGACCGACGACCAGAACGCGTCGGACATGCACGTGATGCCGCAGACCCGGCGGCTGATCGGCGGGTCCGGCGTCACCTTCGCCAACTCGTTCGTCTCCTACCCGCTCTGCTGCCCGTCGCGGGCGACGTTCCTGACGGGGCGCTACGCCCACAACCACAACGTGCTCTCGCAGAACCCGCCGAGGGGCGGCTACGGCCGCCTGAACGGCAGGCACACGCTGGCGGTCTGGCTGAAGGCGGCCGGCTACCGCACGATCCACATCGGCAAGTACCTGAACGGCTACGGCGTCAAGCGCAGCCGCGCCGTGCCGCCCGGGTGGACCGAGTGGCGCGGCTCGGTGGACCCGACGACCTACCGCTACTGGGGCTACACGCTCAACGAGGACGGCCACCTGGTCACCTACGGGCGCCCCAGGGTCGAGAACCCGCGCACCTACCAGACCGACGTCTACACCAGGATTGCCGAGCGGGCGATCCGCCGCGACGCCGACAGGGGGCCGTTCTTCCTCAACGTCGCCTTCCTCGCCCCCCACACCGAGGCGGGCGGATACGGCTCGCCGGGCCCGCGGCCGGCCCCTCGCGACGTCGGCCGCTTCTCCAACGCGCGGCTTCCCCATCCGCCCTCGTTCAACGAGGCCGACGTGTCCGACAAGCCGCCGTTCCTGCGGCGGCAGAAGATCGGGCCCCACCAGCAGAACGCGATCGTGCGCCGCTACCGCGACCGTCTGGAGACGCTGCTCGACGTGGACCGCTCCGTCGCCGCGATCATCGACACCCTGCGGCGCACGGGCCAGCTCTCCCACACCTACGTCTTCTTCACCTCGGACAACGGCCTCTTCCATGGCGAGCACCGGATCAAGGCGAACAAGTTCTTCGCCTACGACCCCGCCACGCGGGTGCCGCTGCTGCTGCGCGGGCCCGGCATCCCCCACGGGGTGGTCTCGCGCGAGCTGGTCGCCAACGTGGACCTGGCGCCGACGATCGTCGCCGCCTCCGGGGCGACGCCGAGCAGGCGGATGGACGGGCGCTCGCTGCTGCGCTTCGCCGAGCACCCCGGCGTGGTCACCCGGCGGCCGCTGCTGCACGAGGCTCCGGTGCCGCTGCGCGACAGCACCTCGACGCCCGTCAAGGCGCCCAGCTACAGCGCGATTCGCAGGGACCGCTGGCTCTACGTGGAGTGGTCGAACGGCTCCCGCGAGCTCTACGACCTCAAGCGGGACCCCGGCGAGCTGCGCTCGCTCGCCGGCGACCGCCGCTACGGTCGCGTCCGGCGAATGCTCGGCGGGCAGCTGCACAGGCTGAGGCATTGCGCGGGCGGCTCCTGCCGGATGGGCCGGCCCACCGTGCCCGCGCCCTGACCGCCCCCCTCAGCCGCCCGCGATCAGCGAGCGACCGGTCATCTCGGCCGGCCGGGGGATGCCGAGCAGCTCGAGCACCGTCGGGGCGACGTCGGCGAGCACGCCGCCGTCACGCAGCGCCAGCCCGGGGACGGTGACGATCAGCGGCACCGGGTTGGTGGTGTGGGCGGTGTTGGGCGAGCCGTCGGGCTCGAGCATGTTGTCGGCGTTGCCGTGGTCGGCGGTGACGATGCAGGCCCCGCCGGTGCCGTGCACGTCGGCGACGATCCGGGCGAGGCAGCCGTCGACGGTGTCCACGCCGCGAATCGCGGCCGGGATCACGCCGGTGTGCCCGACCATGTCGGAGTTGGCGAAGTTGATGATCCCGAAGCGATGGCTGCCGGGCCCCCAGCGCTCGCAGAACGCGTCCGTCGCGGCCACCGCGCTCATCTCCGGCTTGTGGTCGTAGGTGGGAACGTCGCGCGGCGAGTCCACCAGGCAGCGCTCCTCCCCCTCCCACTCGCGCTCGCGGCCACCGTTGAAGAAGTAGGTGACGTGGGCGTACTTCTCGGTCTCGGCGACGTGCAGCTGGCGCTCTCCCTGCTCCGAGATCACGGCCGCCAGCGTGGTCGGGGGCTCCGCCGGCGCGAAGGCCACGGGATGGGTCCATCCTGCCCGGTACTGCGTCATCGTGGTCAGGTCCAGCGCCGGGGCGTCGCGGGCGAACTCGGTGAAGCTGGTGTCGGCCAGCGCCATCGTCAGCTGCCGCGCCCGGTCGGGACGGAAGTTCATGTGGATCGCCACGTCCCCGGCGGCGGCGCCGTCGTAATCGCCGATCACGGTCGGGCGGATGAACTCGTCGCTGACGTCGGCGGCGTAGGAGGCGCGGATCGCCTCCTCGGCCGAGGCCGCGCGCTCACCGCGGGCGTGAACGATCGCGTCGTAGGCGAGCTTGGTGCGATCCCAGCGGCGGTCGCGGTCCATCGCGTAGTAGCGGCCCGAGACGGTGCCGATGCGGCCGGCGCTGCGCAGCCAGCGCTCCAGCTCGGCGACGTACCCGGCGCCCGCCGTGGGCAGGGTGTCGCGGCCGTCGGTGAACGCGTGCACGACGAGGTCGGGAACCCCCTCGGAGGCCGCCAGCTCGATGCAGGCCTCGATGTGCTCCCAGCCCGAGTGGACGCCGCCGTCCGAGACGAGGCCGAGCAGGTGCAGGCGGCCCCGCGGAGACGATCGCGCCCGCTCGCAGGCAGCCTTCAGCGCCGTGTTCTCGAAGAAGCTGCCGTCGGCGATCGCGTCGTCGATCCGCAGCAGGTCCTGCTTGACGACCGTGCCGGCGCCGAGGTTGAGGTGCCCGACCTCGGAGTTGCCCATCTGGCCCTCGGGAAGGCCGACGTCGCGTCCCGACGCCGACAGGCTGGTGTGCGGATAGGTCGCCCAGAGCTCGTCGAACGTCGGCGTGTCGGCCAGCGCGATCGCGTTGCCCGGCCCCTCGGGAGCGATCCCCCAGCCGTCCAGCACGACCAGGACCACGGACGGCACCGGGACCCGGGACGGGCCGGCGGGAAGTGCGCTCACGCCGCCCCGACTATCCACGCGAACGCCTTCGGGTCGAGGCTCGCCCCGCCGACGAGCGCCCCGTCGACGTCGGCCTGGATCATCAGCTCCGCGGCGTTGTCCGCGTTGACCGAGCCGCCGTAGAGGATCCGCATCCGGTCCGCCGCCTCGCGGTCGCGCGCCGCCAGCACCGAGCGTACGAAGGCGACCGCCTCCTCCGCCTGTTGGGGGGTCGCGGTGCGGCCGGTTCCGATCGCCCAGACCGGCTCGTAGGCGATCACGACGTCGGCCAGGCGGGCGTCGTCCACGGTCGCCAGGTCCGCCATCAGCTGGCGCATCACCACCCTCTCGGTCTCGCCGAGATCGCGCTGCTCCTCGGTCTCGCCCACGCAGAGGATCGGCACTAGGCCCGCGTCCAGCGCGGCCGGGAGCTTGCGCGCAAGCGCCTCGTCGGTTTCGCCGAACAGGGCGCGGCGCTCCGAATGGCCCAGTATCACCCCGTCGACGCCGAGGTCGACGAGCATCGCCGCCGAGACCTCGCCGGTGAAGGCGCCCGACTCGGCCTCGTGCATGTTCTGCGCCGCCACCCGGACCGGGCTCTGCCCGCAGCGCTCGACCACGGCCGCCAGGGCGGGATACGGCGGGCAGAGGTAGACCTCGGTCACGCGGGCGGGCAGGGCGGGAAGCAGCGCGTCCACGAACGCCTCCGCCTCCGCCACGGTCTTGTTCATCTTCCAGTTGGCCGCCACCAGCGGCGTGCGATCAGGCATCGAGCAGGGCCTCCACACCGGGCAGCCGCTTTCCCTCGAGCAGCTCCAGCGAGGCGCCGCCGCCCGTCGACACCCAGTCGATGCGGTCGCTGAGCCCGAACTCGGCCAGCGCCGCCACCGAGTCGCCGCCGCCCACGACGGTGGTCGCCGGCGACGCCGCCGCGGCCTCGGCGACCGCCCTGGTGCCGGCGGCGAACGGCTCCAGCTCGAACGCCCCCATCGGCCCGTTCCAGAAGACCGTGCCGGCGGCGGCGATCGCCTCGGCGTAGGCGGCGGCGGTGCGGGCGCCGACATCCAGCCCCATCCAGCCGTCGGGGACATCGATGCCGTCGTGCTCGCGGCGCTCGGCGGCGGCGTCGAGGCGGTCGCCGAGCACCAGGTCGACCGGCAGCTCCAGCGAGCAGTCCGCATCGGTCGCGGCCCTCAGCGCGGCAGCCGCGGGCTCCACCCCCTCGGCCTCGACCAGCGAGTCGCCGGTCGGGACCCCCTGCGCGCGGAAGAACGCGAAGCACATCGCGCCGCCGATCAGGATGCGGTCGGCGATCTGGAGGAAGCGCTCGATCACGCCGACCTTGTCCGAGACCTTGGCGCCGCCGAGCACCACCACGAGCGGGCGCTCCGGCTCGGCCAGCAGCGCGGTCAGCTCGCGCACCTCGCGCTCGAGCAGCAGGCCGGCGTACGCCGGCAGCAGGTGGGCGACGCCCTCGGTGGTGGCGTGGGCGCGGTGGGCGGCGCCGAAGGCGTCGTCGACGTAGACATCGGCGAGCGCCGCCAGGGCGGCGGCCAGCTCCGGGTCGTTCGCCGTCTCGCCCGGCTCGAAGCGGCTGTTCTCGAGCAGGATCGCGCCCCCCGGCGCGATCGCCGAGACCGCCGCGGCGACGTCGGGGCCCGTCACCCCGGGCGCGAGCGGCACGTCAGCCTGGAGCAGCTCCGAGAGGCGCGCCGCCACCGGCCGCATCGAGAGCGCCGGGTCCGGGCCCTTCGGCCGGCCGAGGTGGGAGACCAGCGCCGTCGCCGCGCCGCGCTCGCGCAGCAGCTCGATCGTGGGAATGGCGGCGCGGATCCGCGTGTCGTCCTCGACGGCGCCGCCCGCAAGCGGCACGTTGAAGTCGACCCTGGTCAGCACCGTGCGATCGGCGACGTCCGCATCGCGGACGCTCGCCTTCGTGAAGGTGCCGCGCTGCGAATCGCTCAAGCCGCGCCCACGGCGGCCGGCTGGAGCACCTTCTCGGCCAGCTCGACGCAGCGGTTCGAGTATCCCCACTCGTTGTCGTACCAGGCGACGGCCTTGAGCAGGGTGCCGTCGACGACCATCGTCTGGCCGGCGTCGAAGATCGAGGAGTGCGGGTCGGTGACGATGTCGGTGGAGACGATCGGGTCCTCGGTGTAGGAGAGGATCCCGCGCATCGGGCCCTCGGCTGCGGCCTTCGCGGCGGCGTTCACCTCCTCGACGCTGGCCTCCGACTCCGTCTCGCACACCAGGTCGACGACGGAGCCGGTCGCGACCGGCGCCCGCACGGCGATCCCGTTCAGGCGCCCGTCCAGCTCGGGCAGCACGAGGCCGACCGCCTTCGCCGCCCCGGTCGTCGTCGGGATCAGGTTGATCGCCGCCGCCCGCGCCCGGCGCAGGTCCTTGTGGGGAAGGTCCTGCAGGCGCTGGTCGGCCGTGTAGGCGTGGATCGTCGTCATCAGGCCGTGGCGGATGCCGACCGTCTCGTGCACCACCTTGGCCAGCGGCGCCAGGCAGTTGGTCGTGCAGGAGGCGTTGGAGATGATGTGGTGCTTGTCGGCGTCGTAGGCCTGCTCGAAGTTCACCCCGAGTGCCACCGTGACGTCCGGGTCCTTGGCGGGGGCCGAGATGATCACCTTCTTCGCGCCCGCCTCGAGGTGCTTGGCGGCGTCCTCGCGGCCGGTGAACAGGCCCGTGGACTCGATCACGACGTCGACCCCGAGGTCGGCCCAGGGGAGCTTGGCGGGGTCGGTCTCGGCCAGCACCCGGATCTCCTCGCCGTCGACGGCGATCGCGCCGTCGCGCTCCTCCACCCGTCCCGGGAAGCGGCCGAGGACGGAGTCGTACTTGAGCAGGTGGGCGAGCGTGCCGGTGTCGGTGATGTCGTTGACGGCGACGAAGTCGAGGTCGGATCCGGCTGCATGAGCGGCCCGAAAGAGGTTGCGCCCGATTCGCCCGAAGCCGTTGATTCCCACCTTCACCGCCATCGTTCCCTCCTCGTCGCTGGTACCTCCATCTTATTCCTGCGCCTCACTCGGCCCCGACCGCAACCTCGACCCGGTAGCCGTCGGGGTCGCGCAGGTACGCGGCGTAGTAGCCCGGCTGGCGCGGTCCGGGTCCGCCGTCGTCGCTTCCGCCGGCGGCGATGCCCTCCTCCCACGCCGCCTTCACGGCGGCGATCCCGGTGGCGCCGAAGCAGACGTGCCCGAACCCGGGGCTGGGCGGCAGCCGGTTCGTGATCACGAACACCGGCTTGTTGATCCCCCAGGCGATCCGGTCGCTGCTGTCCACCTGGCGGCGCCAGCCCAGCGGCCCGAGCATCGCATCGTAGAACGCCCCGCTGCGCTCGATGTCGGAGACCTCCAGGCCGACGTGGTGGATCACGCGCGAACCCTACCTGTAGATGTGCGCTCCTACCCGCTGCGCGGCGTCCAGCGGAACGTCCGCATCGCCACCAGCAGGCCGGCGACCCCCCACGCCGCGACGACGGCGAGATGCCCCAGCTCGATCCCGGAGCCGGTGGTCGCCGGGTCGAAGGCGGCCAGAAGCGCCTGGAAGAAGTGGCGGATCGGAAAGACGCTGGCGAAGGCCAGCACCCCGGCGGGGATCTCGGTCTGGGGGATGAACACCCCCGAGAGGAAGTACAGGGGCAGCACGGTCGCGTTGGTCACCGCCGGCGCCGCCTCCTCGCTGGGGATCACCGCGGTCAGCGCGAACCCCATGCAGCAGAACGACGCCGCCCCGACCGCGAGCGCGAGCAGCACTGCGGGGGCGGTGGAGGTCGGGATCCGCACTCCATAGACGAGGCGGCCGATCAGCGTCACCAGCATCACCATGATCATCGAGACGACGATCGCGTTGCCGACGCGGCCGGCGACGAACACCCACGGAGGAAGCGGCGTCCCGCGCGAGCGCTTCAGCAGGCCGTCCTCGCGCTCGCGGGTGAGGTTGATCGCGAGGCTGACCAGCGTCGCCGAGATCACCGCCAGCGTCATGATCGCCGGCACGTAGTAGGTCGAGACCTTCAGCTTGTGCCCGGCGATGTGGACGGTCTGGTTGCCGAAGATCGTCGCGAAGATGAACAGGAAGATGATCGGCAGGATCACCGTGAAGAAGACCGACGCCGGGTTGCGCCAGAACACCTTCTGGTCGAAGCGGAACTGATGGGCGACAAGCGCCGCGGCGCTCACTGCTCCCTCTCCTCCTCCTCGTCCCCGTCCGCCGAGCCGGCCGCGTCGGTCAGCTCGAGATAGACGTCCTCGAGGCTCGGCCTGCGCACCTCGAGCGCGGCCAGCTCCACCCCGCGCTCGAGCGCCCAGCCGGTGAGGTCGTGCAGGGCGCGGACCGGGTCGGCGACGCTGATCGTCGTGCTCTGGCCGTCCGTCTGGCGCTCGCCGCCGATCGCGGCCGGCAGCTCGGCGGCGCCGACGCCTTCCGGCAGGCGAAAGCTGATCCGCGTCGCCGCGTCGCCGGCAACGAGGTCGGCGGGGGTTCCGGCGGCGACGATGCGACCGGCGGCGATGATCGCGACGCGGTCGGCGAGCACCTGCGCCTCCTCCATGTAATGCGTGGTGAGGAAGACCGTCTTGCCCAGCTCGCGCAGGCTGGCGACCACGTCCCAGGCCTGACGGCGCGCCGAAGGATCGAAGCCGGTCGTGGGCTCGTCGAGAAAGAGCAGCTCGGGGTCGCCGACCAGCGCCAGGGCGACGTCCAGGCGGCGGCGCTGCCCGCCCGACAGGGTGCCGGCGCGGTCGTCTGCCTTCGATCCCAGGCCGACGAGGTCGATCGTGGCGTCGACGGGGCGCGGCGCCGGGTAGTAGCCGGCGTAGAGCTGCAGCGACTCTCGCACCGTGAGCACGCTCTGCAGCCTGCAGGTCTGCAGGACGATCCCGATGCGGGCGCGCCAGGCGCGGTCCGCCGTCGAGGGGTCGGCGCCGAGCACGCTGACCTCGCCGCCGCTGCGGCGCCGGTAGCCCTCGAGGATCTCGACCGTGGTCGTCTTGCCCGCGCCGTTGGGGCCGAGAAAGGCGAAGACCTCGCCGGGCTCGACCTCGAGGTCGATACCGCGCACAGCCTCGGTGTCCCCGTAGGACTTGCGCAGCCCGCTGACGCTGATCACACGCTCGGCCATCCGCGGCTGATTCTATGGAGCGCGCGTGGCGCGTCAGGTTCGAGCCGGGGCTGGCTAGGCCGGGTGCCCCGGGTTCTCCAGCGGCGCGGCGCTGCCGTCGGTCTTGACACCGGGCTCGTCAGGGTGCGGCTCCAGCAGCGGGTCTCCGGCGATCGCCTCGACGTCGGGGTTCTCCAGCGGGGCGCCGCCATGCGCCTCGCCGTTCAACTGGTGCGTCGGCGTTGCGAGGGTGCTGAGGGCTTCCATGTCCTCGGTGCTCGCTTCCATGGTCGTATGCCCCATCACTGCCCGGTCCGAAGCGAGCGAAACCTCGACCGATCAGATCGCTAGCCCTGGCGGCGAATCTCGATGTTGAAGCGGGCGCCGCCAAGGGCGCCCATGGTCCGCAGCCAGAGCGGCAGGTACATCTCGGTGCCGCGCGCCGATTCGATGCCGCCGAGGTCGAGCACGCGCTCGGGCGGCCAGCCGAACTCGCCGAGCAGCTCCGTCACCTCGGCCCTGGCGCCGGCGTCGTCGCCGCAGACGAAGATCGCGTGGTCGCCGGGCACGCTTGCGGGGTCCACCATCACCTCGCAGTTGATCGTGTTCAGCGCCTTCACCACCCGCACGTCGGGGTGAGCGCGCTGGATCCGTTCGCCGAGGCTGTCGTCGTTGCAGACCGCCAACGTCGGCGGCATCCCCTGGGAGAAGTCGAGCGGGTTGGCGACGTCGACGAGCACCTTGCCGCCGAGGTTCTCGGCGCCCGCCGCCTCCAGCGCGTCCAGCGAGGCGGTCCCGGCGGTGCAGTTGAACAGCAGCTCGCCGAAAGCGGCGGCGTCGTCGAAGCTGCCCTCGCTCGCGGCATCGCCAGCTTCCGCCGCCCAGGTCACCGCGTCCTGGTTGCCGGCGCTGCGCGAGCCCATCCTCGTCTCGTGGCCCAGCTCGACGAGCTTCGACCCGATCGCCCTTCCGACCATGCCGGTGCCGAGGACGCCGATTCTCACTCGGACAACTCCACGTCACGGTGGACGACGCTCACGAGGACGTCGTCGCGGCGGTCCAGCGCCCGCCGCACGCGGTCGGCTACGCAGACGGAGCGGTGGCGGCCACCGGTGCAGCCGATCGCGATCGTCAGGTGCGTCTTTCCCTCGGCTACGTAGGCGGGCACGAGGAAATCGAGCAGCGGCAGCAGGCGCTGGTAGAACTCCTCGGCCGCGGTGCCGTCCTCGATGTACTCGATCACGTCTCGGTCGCGGCCGGTGAGCGGGCGCAGCTCGTCCACGTAGTGCGGGTTGGGCAGGAAGCGCACGTCGAGCACGAGGTCGGCCTCGCGCGGTGGCCCGTGCTTGAAGCCGAACGTGAGGATCGTCAGCGCCAGCTTGCCCGCCGTGTCCTGCGCGAGCATCTCGGCCGCGATCCGCTGGCGCAGCGCCGCGCCGCTGATCCCCGTGGTGTCGATGATCACGTCGGCGCCCTCCCGCAGCGGCCCCAGCAGCTCCACCTCGGCGCGGATGCCGTCGGTGACGCGCCCCGTCGGGGCCAGCGGATGGCGCCGCCGGGTCTCCTTGAAGCGGTCGATCAGCGTCTGCTCGTCCGCGACCAGGAAGAGCACCTTGGGCTCCAGGCCCGGAGCGGAGTGCAGCTCGTGGAGGACCTCGAGCAGGTCGTCGAAGTACTCGCCGCCGCGCACGTCGCAGACGACGGCGGCGCGCTCGACCCCGCTGCCCTCGTGCTGGAACAGCTCGCCAAGCGAGCTGATCATGCTGGGCGGGAGGTTGTCCACGCAAAAGTAGCCGCCGTCCTCGAAGGCGGCGATCGCCTCCGACTTGCCGGCCCCGGAATAGCCCGTGATCACGACCAGGTCGACGTGGTTGGCGGTGGGCGCCTCCCCGGCACCGGCTCCGTCGGCGCTCGCGCCGGGCGCCGGATCGGCCTGCTTTCGCCTTCGGATCGCCTTCATCGCTACATCGATGATGTCAACCCGCCCGGTTGAGCTGGGCGTGGATCTGTCTCGCCAGCTTGCCGGGGATGCCGGGTACGGCCTCCAGCTCCTCGCGGCTGGCGGTCGTCACCCCCTCCGGAGAGCCGAAGTGGCGCAGCAGGGCGCGCTTGCGGGCGGGGCCGATGCCGGCCAGCTCGTCGAGCACGGAGGTCGTCATCGCCGCGTCGCGGCGCCCACGATGGAAGTCGATCGCGAACCGGTGGGCCTCGTCGCGGACACGCTGCAGCAGCTTCAGCGCCTCGGAGTCGGCGGGCAGCTCGACCGGCCGCGGCTGGCCCGGCACGAACACCTCCTCCGCCCGCTTGGCCAGCCCGATCACGGCGGTCCCGGCCTCGGCCAGCGGCCCGAGCGCGCGCATCCCCGCCGAGAGCTGGCCCTTGCCGCCGTCGATCACGACCAGGTCCGGGGCACTGGCGAAGCTCTCGTCGCGCTCGGCGTCGTGTGGCGAGAGATCGGCCTGCTCGGCGTACCTGGCGGCCCGCCGCGACAGCACCTCCTCGATCGCGGCGAAGTCGTCGGGCCCCGCCCCCGGACGCGTGGTGGAGGAGGCACCGCGCTTGGCGAAGTCGCCGCGGATCGCGAACCGGCGGTAGTGCGCCTTCTTGGTCGCGCCCCCCTCGAACACGACCATCGAGGCGACGGTGTGCGTCGGCCCCAGGTTGGAGACGTCGAACCCCTCGATCCGCACCGGAAGCTCGGCGATGCCGAGCGCCTCGGCCAGGGCGGTGAGCGACTCGACGCGTCGCTGGCGGCGGTGCTCGCGCCGCAACCTGTCCTGGGCGAGCGCGAGCCTGGCGTTTCGCTCCGCCAGCTCGCGCAGGCGACGCTTGTCGCCCCGCTCGGCGACGCGGACCTCGACCGGGGCGCCACGGCGCCTTCCCAATGCCTCTGCGAGCAGCTCCGCGCGGTCGCGCAGCTCGGGGCCGACGACGATCAGCCGCGGCGCCGCCGGTGCGGCCGCGTAGTACTGGCCGGCGAACTCCTCCGTCACCTCCGCCAGCGAGCGCTCGCCCTGGTTCTCCATGTAGAAGCTCTGGCGCTCGGCGAGGACGCCGTCGCGCACCTGGAAGACCTGGGCGTTTGCATCCGTGCCGTCGACGGCGACGCCGATCAGGTCGGCCGTGCCGACGGAGTCGCTCGCCACGCGCTGCCGCTGCATCAGCGAGCGCACGGCGGCGAGGCGGTCGCGCAGGACGGCGGCGCGCTCGAACTCCTGCGCCCGCGACGCCTCGTCCATCTTCTCGGTGAGGTCGCGCTCCACCTGGCGGTAGCGCCCCGAGAGGAAGTCCATGATCGCGTCGATGTTGCGGCGGTACTCGTCTACGTCGATGTAGCCGACGCAGGGGGCCTGGCAGCGCTTGATGTAGTAGTCCAGGCAGGGGATCCCCGAGCGGCGGCCGGGCTCGGGCCCGTCGCAGGTGCGGTACTGGAACAGCTTGCCGAGGAGGTCGAGCGTCTCGCGCACGCGCCGGGCGCTGGAGAACGGCCCGAAGTAGGCGCGACCCGGACGATGGCGCTCCCGGGTGAAGTACACGCGCGGGTACTCCTCGTCGAGGCTGACGGCGACGTACGGATACGACTTGTCGTCGCGCAGGCGGATGTTGAAGAGCGGCCGGTGGCGCTTGATGAAGTTCTGCTCCGCCAGCAGCGCCTCGGCCTCGGTCTCGGTGACGAGGAAGTCGATCGAGTCGATCCGGTCGACCATCTCGCGCAGGCCGCCGGACGCCTTCGAGAAGTGGGACGCGACGCGCTTGCGGATCGAGCGCGCCTTGCCCACGTAGAGGACCTTGCCGCGCTCGTCGGCGAACAGGTAGACCCCCGGCTGGTCGGGCAGGGAGCGGCGCTGCTCGGCGAGCGTGGGAGCGCTGTCGGCCATCCCCCAAAGGGTAGGCTGCGACCGAGATGACCCTGAACGCGAGGCACGAGGAGAGATGACCGACGCCGCAGAACTCGCCATCCGCAAGCCGCTGACCGACGAGCCGCCCGAGCTCGAGACGCTGTCGCTCGAGCTCGACGGCGAGATCGGGACGCTCACCCTGGACCGGCCCGACTCGCTCAACGCGATGAGCCCGCAGATGATCTACGAGCTGACCGTGGCGTTCGCCTGGCTCGCGGACCGGGCGCGGCTGCGGGCGCTGGTGATCACCGGCGCCGGCAAGGCGTTCTGCTCGGGCGGCGACGTCAACTGGTTCCGCGAGGGCACCGACTCGGAGGAGGTCGACCTGCCGTCGGAGGTGCGCCGCGGCGCCGAGACTCTGCACCAGGCGATCGTCGACATGCAGCGCATCCCCTATCCCGTGATCGCCGCCGTGAACGGCCCGGCGGCCGGGGCCGGGTTCTCGCTGGCACTCGCCTGCGACACGCGGATCGCCGCGGAGAGCGCCTTCTTCGCCTGCGCCTACGGTCGCATCGGAGCGTCCCCGGACGGCGGCATGACCTACTTCCTGCCGCGCATCGTCGGGCCCGGCCGGGCGTTGGAGATCCTGCTCAACGACCCGAACATGACCGCCGCGGCGGCGCTCGAGGAGGGGATCGTCGCCAAGGTGGTGCCCGACGGCGAGCTTGCCGCGGCCGCACGCGACAAGGCCGAGAAGCTGGCGGCGAAGGCCCCGCACTACGTGCGGATGGCGAAGCTGCTCGTTCACCAGAGCCTCGACAACGACCTCGCCCACCACCTCCAGGTAGAGCGGCACGGGATCGCCGACTCGATGGCGACCGAGGACCTTCGCAACGGCGTCGCCTCGTTCTTCGCGGGCGAGACGCCGCGATTCGAGGGACGCTAGGCCCGTCCATGATCTCGGGTGGCGGGGATCGCGTCGCCACCGGGCTGACGCCCGGGCGGCGCTAGACTCGCGCCTGTGTGCGAGCGAAAGGGGTCCCGATGAGGAAGGCACTGCTGGTCCTGTCCGCGTGCGTGCTGCTCGCCGCCGGCCTGGCGGCCTGCGGCGGGGGCGGGGGCTCGTCCTCCACCTCGTCGGGCGGCGGCGCTTCTGCCGGCGGCGGCGGCGGCGGGGCGGCCGCCGGCGCAGGCACGACCCTGAAGCTCTCCGCCGACCCCAACGGCGCGCTCAAGTTCAACACCGACAAGCTCAACGCCAAGGCGGGGCCGGTGACGATCGACTTCGACAACCCGGCCAGCCTGTCCCACGACGTCACCGTGATCGACAAGAACGGGCGCGAGCTCGCCCGCACCGACCTGGTCGCCCAGGGCAAGACGAACCTGTCGGTCAGCCTCCAGCCGGGGACCTACACCTACTTCTGCTCGGTGCCGGGGCATCGCGAAGGCGGCATGGAGGGCACCCTGACGGTCAAGTAGCGGCTGGCTACTCCGGCAGGGCGCGGCCGACGGACTCGGCGACGCAGCAGGGCTTGTCGGAGCCCTCGACCTCGACGGTGAAGCGGGTGACCACCTGCCACCAGCCGCCGCCGACGTCCTCGACGCTGAGCACCTCGGCGGTGGCGCGCAGGCGGCTGCCGATCGGCACCGGCGCCGGGAAGCGCACCTTGTTCCAGCCGTAGTTGACCCCGAGCTTGAAGCCGGTCGAGCTGAACAGGGTGCGGCGGAAGCCGTCGATCATCGACAGGGTGAGGTTGCCATGGGCGATCGTGGTGCCGAAGGGGCTCTCGGTCTTCGCCCGCTCGACGTCGACGTGGATCCACTGGTCGTCGCCGGAGAGCTGCGCGAAGCTGTCGATGTCCTCCTGCGTGACCTGGCGCCACTCGCTCGGCCCGATCTCGCGGCCGATCAGCCCCTTGAGCCCCTCCACCCCCTCGACAGTGAGCGCTTCCACGGCGCGAGAGCCTACCGACCGGTCTCCTCGCGACCATCGCTCGCGAGCGATGACGACGAAGCGAGCACTCCGCCGGCCTCGGAAGGTCAGCTCGTCGCTACGCCGCTGAAGCGGTCGTGCGCTCGATGTAGACGCCCGGGCCGCTCGGTTCCGGGACCGGCTCGCCATGTTGGCGCGTGATCTCGAGATGTCCGATCAGGGCGTCGCGCATCTCCCTGACGCACTTGTCGATCGTGCCCCCGGTCGCTACGCAGCCGGGAACGTCCGGCGACCAAGCCGAGTAGTTCGAGGGTGGGCCACCCTCCACGAGGATCAAGTAGCGATCGACGTCGGTCACGGCTCAAGCGCTGCCTGTCGGAGGATGCTCTTCTGCGTCTTCGGATGCAAATCGTCTCGCGGATGACCTGGAATCGTCACCGTGCCTGGCTTGGCCGGGTGTCTGTAGTGCCGGTGACTACCAGTCTGGCGCACCTGCTTCCAACCGTCTCGCTCGACCAGCTCGATCACCTCCCGGACCTTCACTGCGCAGCTGCGGCGGCCCTTGCCTCAGGCGACGAGCCGCACCTCGAGCTGCGGCGTCAGCAGGGCGCCGCCGAGCAGGGCGAGGATGCGGGCGACGTAGGCGCGGGTCTCGGGGTAGGGCGGCACGCAGCGGCAGCCGGCGACGGCGCCCGGCCCGGCGTTGTAGGCGGCGAGCGCCAGCGGGATCGAGCGGAAGCGGCGCAGCAGGTCCGCCATCAGGTGGGACTGGGCGTCGATCGCGGCGAAGGGGTCGAAAGGATTGCGCAGACCGTAGGCGTGCGCCGTGGCGGGAATGAACTGGGCGATCCCCTGGGCGCCGGCGCCCGATGACGCGTAGGGGTTGAAGTTGGACTCCGCCATCAGCTGCGCCGAGATCAGCGCCGCCGAGACGTTCCAGCGCGCCGCCGATCGCAGGATCGCCGACCGGTAGCGGCCGGGGACGAAGGCGGGCAGGCCGCCGGCGCCGGCGAGGCGCCCGTCGCCGCCGCGGCCGGCGTTTGCCGCCGCCGAGCAGGGGGCGGGGCCCCGCGTGTAGCCGAAGTGCCACGGCTCCCAGGAGTAGCGCTGCACGAAGCCGAAGCGGCGGGCGTGCGCGGCCAACCACGAGTAGGCGCCCGGCGGGCCGAGGTCGAGCTCGGTGGCGCAGCGGTGCAGCGACCTGCCCGGCGGCGCCACCCAGCGCGGGTCGGGATTGGCGGCGAACAGCCGTGCCTGCTCGGCGTCTGAGCGAAACGCCGAGTTGACGAGGAGGGCGACGCCGGCGGCCCGCGCGGCGAGGGCCATGCGGTCGAACGCGGCGGCGACGTCGGGCCGCATCGGCTCTCCCTGCCGGTAGGCGAGCGGGCCCGAGTAGCCGCCGCCGGAGGCGTACGCCGGCATCCCGCCGAGCCCGAGCGGCGCGGAGATCTCGGCGACGGCGCGGGCGGTGACGGCGATCGGCCTGCGGCGGCGCCCCCCGCCGGGAAGGTCGCGCGCGGCGATGCGGCCGATCACGCGCGCGTTGACGCGGACCGGGGCGAAGCTGCCGCGGTCCGGGAACGTGATGCGGACGCGGCTGCGGCGGACTCCGTTTCGCCGCGCCGCGTGGCGACCCGCCCGCACGGCGCGCGCGAGGTACGCGGGCTTGCCGAGGTGGCGCGCGTTGGGCGAGCCGTCGGCGCGGCGCGCCGGCGAGAGCAGTCGGCCGAGGTCGTCGCGCATCGAGCGGGCGGCCGAGATCGCCGCCAGGTCGGCGGCGCGCTGGGCGCGCCCCTTGCCGGTGACCGCGCCGCCGATCGTGGCCATGACGAGGGCGGCGAACATGATCGCGGCGATCGCGGCCGCGACCGCGACCAGCGACTGGCCGCGCTCGCCGAGCAGGCCGCGCGCGAGTCGGCGCACGCGGCGGGCGGCCGCTCCGCTCGGCTCGGCCCCCGCCAGCGCCCGCCGCGAGGCGACGCGGCCGAGCGGACGCGAGGCGACGCGCGCCCGCAGGCCGCGGCGGCCGAGGTCGGCGACGGCCAGCGCGACAAGCGAGCGATCGGCGGGCAGGTCGGCGCGGATCAGGCCGGCGCAGACGCCGAGGCGCTCGTCGTCCAGCGCCTGCGGCCACAGCGCGCCCGGCACGACCACTGCGACGAGACCGGCGCCGGCGTCCTCGATCGCGGCGGCGGCGAGCGCCAGCGACTGCGGCGCCGGCGGAAGGCTGGCGTGGCAGAGGTAGCCGCGCGCGACGGCGCGTTCCATGGCCGGCTCGCGGCGGCGCAGCTCGTCCTCCAGCTCCCGCGCGGCGGCCGAGGCGAGCAGCGTGGCGCTGCGGCCCGGACGGCGCCCGCTCAGCTCGACCAGCAGCGGCGCGCGGCCGTTGGCCGCGCAGACGCCGACGGCGGCGGCCAGCGCGGCGGCACCGCCCGCGGCCCCCACCGACGTCGCGGCGATCACGGGGGGACTCGGCGGCGCGGCGGGCTGCGCCTGGGGCTCGACCTCCGCGGACGGCGAGAGCACGAAGCCCTCGGCCGCCGCGAGCGCGCGGGCGGCCTTCTCGCGCAGCCTCATCGGGGCCGGCGGACCCAGGCCGACGACGTCACCGCCAGTCGCCGCGACAGCGAGCGCAGCGGCGACGGCGGTCGCAGCCGCACCACCACCCTGCCGCCGGCCACGCGCACCCGCACGCGGCCCCGCGCCCAGCCGGGCAGCGCCTCGCGGACGGCGGGGCGCGCCGGCCTGCCCACGGCGCGCGCCAGCGCCCCGGCCTCGGCGGCGCCGTCGGCGAGCGTCAGCGCGTAGCCCGTGGCGAGCAGCTGCAGGGCCACCAGGCCGGCGAGCAGCAGGGCGGGCAGGCCGGCGAGCATCTCCACGGACGCCTGCCCCGCGGCGTCGCGCACGCCGCTCCCACTAGGAGCCATCGCCCTCCCCCACTCCGAGGGCGGTGCGGGCGTGGACGCCGACCGAGGGCAGGCCGGGGATCAGCAGCGGCACCCTGACGCTCACCCGCACGCCGTCCGAGTCGGAGATCCTTGCGCCGCGCCGCAGCCGCGCCGGCAGGGCGCGGCGGGCGGCCCGGACGCCGTCGCGACCGATGTGAGCGGCGCGCGCGCCCGCCCGAGCGGCGGCCCCGGCCGACCAGAGCCCGTAGCCGGCGAGCGCGAGCTGGAGCGCGACCAGCAGCCCCAGCGCCAGCACGGGCAGGATCGCGACGAACTCCACGGCTGCCTGCCCCTCGGCGCCACGCGCGGCGCCCGCCGCCCTTCCGATCCGCCTCCTGAAGGTCATCGCCCGAAGCTAGGCGTGGTCGGCGCGCGCGGTGCGCGCCGGGAGCGCCGACTCGGTGTCGGCCCCGGGTCAGCTGTGAAACGCGGCTCGGGTCAGGCCGGCCGCTGCGGGCTCAGCTGTAGGTCGTCGCCTCGCGCCAGACCCAGGCGATCGCCAGCACCGAGGCGATCAGCAGCCCGATCCAGGCGACAGTGCCGCCGCCGGTGCCGAACATCTCGTCCGCCCCGGCGATCAGCAGGCCGATCACGCCGACGGCGCCGTAGAGGATCCCGCGCCGAGCGTCGCTCAGGGTGGAGATCGTCAGCTGGTTCTCCATGTAGAGGCGCCAGACGAAGAACGCGAGCGCGGCCAGGAATCCCATCGTCAGCGCCGTCAGCACGAGGTTGGCGGCGTTGCCGCCCCCCGGCAGCGCCGCCACCGCGACGGCGATCACGGCGACGATCGCGATGTTGCGCGCCACGCGCACGCAAGCCATTCTAGATGCGACCACCCGCCGGAACCGGACGCGAAGCGGAGGATTCCGGCGGGGTTGTTCTACTTCTGGGTCATGATCACGATGCCGAAGGTGACCGCCGCGGCGGACACCGCAAGCGCGACGACCATCAGCGCCAGCGACAGGGCCGCGGCCGCGGCCCGATCCGCGCGGCGGTCCTCCGCGAAGCGCGCGGCCCCGAAGATCGCGATCGAGAACACAAGTGTGACCCCGACCCCGGCGATCATCGACGCGGCGATCGACTTCAGCAGGGCGCTCGTGTCGACGATGGTGGCGATCACTGCCTCATCCCGCGGCGACCGGCGCGCCGCGGCGCGCCCGGACGGCGAATGCGGTGGCGATCATCATGCAGCCGAGCACGGTGACGATCACCGGCCCGACGGCCGAGCTGGCGCCGAATATGCGAACGAACCCGTAGGTGAGCGCGCCGATCGCGCCGGCCGCCGGAATCGTCACCAGCCAGGCGGCGACGATGTTTCCCGCCACCCCCCATCGAACGGCGGACAGGCGCTTGCCCGCTCCCGAACCCATCACCGCGCCGTTGATCACGTGGGTCGTCGACAGCGGAAAGCCGTAGTGCGAGGAGGCGAGGATCACCGCGGCCCCCGCGCCCTGGGCCGAGAACCCCTGAGCCGTGTCCATCTTGATGATCCGCGAGCCCGTGGTGCGGATGATCCGCCAGCCGCCGCTGTAGGTGCCGAGCGCGATCGCCGAGGCGGCCGTGATCACGACCCAGGTGGGAACGTGGACGTCGCTGGCGGAGATGTCGCCGTGGGCGACCAGGGCGAGGGTGATCACGCCCATCGTCTTCTGGGCGTCGTTCGTCCCGTGGGCGAGGCCCAGCAGCCCCCCGGAGACGATCTGGCCGAGCCGGTAGCCGCGGGTGACCGGCCCGGGCCGCTGGCGCCCGACGATGCGGTAGATGCAGACGATCGCGATCCCGCCGACGATGAAGGCGAGGATGGGCGCGATCACGGCCGGGATCAGCACCTTGCCGAAGAGGCCGTCGCTGAGCACCGCGCTTGTGCCGTCGGCCGCGATCGTGGCCCCCACCACCCCGCCGATCAGGGCGTGCGACGAGCTCGACGGCAGCCCGTAGTACCAGGTGGCCAGGTTCCAGCTGATCGCCCCGATCAGGCCGGCGAACACGACCGTCGTGGTTATCGCCTCGGGATTGACCACGTCCGTGGCGACCGTGGCGGCGACGGCGAGCGAGATGAAGGCCCCGGCGAAGTTCATCAGCGCCGCGTAGGCGACCGCCACGCGCGGGGAGGCCGCACCGGTCGAGATCGACGTCGCCACCACGTTGGCGGTGTCGTGGAAGCCGTTGGTGAAGTCGAACGCCAGCGCCGTCCCGATGACGATCACCAGGATCACGTCCGAGCCCATCTAGCGGCCCGTCCCGAAGCGTCTCACGGAATCCGACGCAGCACTAGGAGTTCTTGACGACGATCCCCTCGAGCACGTGCGCGGCCGTCTCGGTGGAGTCGATCGCGCGCTCCAGCACCGCGAAGATGTCCTTCCAGCGGATCACCACCATCGGGTCGATCCCGTTGGAGAACAGCGACGCGACCGCGTCGCGCGAGATCCGGTCGCCGTCGTTCTCGAGCCGGTGGATCTCGATCCAGTAGCGGTCGAGGTCCTTGAAGCCGCGCAGGTGCTGAAGCGCCTCGTAGAGCTGCTCGCAGGACTTGACCAGGACCTCGGCGAGCTGCTGCGCCTGGTCCATCGGCGCCTCGATCTGGTAGAGCCCGAGGAAGTCGGCGGCCTCCTCGATGTAATCGACGACGTCGTCGAGCTGGGTGGCGAGCCCGTATATGTCCTCGCGGTCGATCGGGGTGACGAACGTCGAGTTCAGCCGCTGGACGATGTCGTGGGTGATGCGGTCGCCCTCCTGCTCGGCCTTCAGGATGTCGCGCGCCAGGCCCGTGTCGTCGGGCCAGCTCTGCAGCATGTCGCGCAGCAGCTTCGCCGCCCGCAGCGTGTTCTGGCCGGATTCGACGAAGAGGTCGAAGAAGACGCGGTCCTTGGGAACGAGCGAGATCCGTGCCACTGCGGCGGAACGTACCAGAGCGCCCCGAGCGGACTTGATCAGCCCCGTCGGCGGCTGCGAGGATCTGGCGGTGAGCAGGCTCGACGACGTCGATCTCAGCCTGGAGCTCTCCCGCAAGGACGAGGCGCGCCGCCTCGATGCCGCCTGGGAGCGTCTTACGCAGCTGCGCCTCACGCTCGGCGGCCTGATCGGCGACCGCGAGATCGGCCCCCCTGTCTGCGTCGTCTTCGAGGGCTGGGACGCTTCCGGAAAAGGGGGTGCGATCAAGCGCCTCGTCGCCCAGATCGACCCCCGCCACGTGCGCGTCGTCCAGTTCGACGCGCCCACCCACGACGAGAAGCGACACCACTTCCTCTGGCGCTTCTGGCCGGTGCTCCCCGGCTGGGGCGGGATGGCGGTCTTCGACCGCTCCTGGTACGGGCGCGTGCTGGTAGAGCGGGTGGAGGGATTCGCCACCCGCGAGCAGTGGATCCGCGCCTACGAGGAGATAAACGGGTTCGAGCGCACGCTGGCGGACGAGGGCATGATCCTCGTCAAGTTCTGGCTGCACGTCTCCGAGGAGGAGCAGCTGCGCCGCTTCAAGCGCCGCGAGAAGGATCCCCTGAAGACGTGGAAGCTGACCGACGAGGATTGGCGAAACCGCGAGAAGCGGCCCGAGTACGCCGAAGCCGTGGAAGACATGCTCGCCCGCACCGACAACCCCCATGCTCCATGGCACGTGGTGGAGGGCGACTCGAAGCGCTTCGCCCGGGTGAAGGTGGTCGAGACCGTGATCGCCGAGATCGAGCGCGGGATGCGCGCCTGGGGGGAGGAACCGCCTCCCCCGGTTCGGACTGACGCCGCGTAGGCACGGCCCGGACCGCACGGGCACGTTCCCAGGATCTTCACAGGATGGCGGCCACTCGCAGCTATCAACAGCGGGGTCGCGGCGCCGACCACAACACCCCTGGAAGTTCCCGATGAAAAGGACGCTGAACAGCTCTCGGAGTCGCTCAGGGCACTGCGCGACCACGTCGTCGACGACGGCGACCAGATCCTGGCGCGGTGGCGCCCGCGCATCCGCCGTCGCGAGTTTCTCCCCAGCGCACTGAACCTCGCCCGCTACATCGCCCTGCGGCGTCACGAGCTTCGCGAGCTTCAGCTCGAGCTGATGCCATGGGGGCTCTCGTCGCTGGGACGCTGTGAGGCGCGCGTGCTCGAGAACCTCGATGCCGTGATCGCAACGCTGGACCGTCTTCGCACTCCCAGCGAAGGCCTGCCGGAGCCGCCGAGCGGCCCCGACTTCTTCCGCGGCAACAGGCTCCTGCGCGAGCAGACCGAGGCGGCGCTCGGTCCGACCCCGGTGAACCGCGATGTGCGGATCATGGTGACGTTGCCGTCGCAGGCGGCGACGGATTACGACCTGATGCGCGATCTGGTCGCCGCGGGGATGGACGTGGCCCGGATCAACTGCGCCCACGACGGGGTCGCCGACTGGACCGCGATGTGCGAGCACGTCAATGCCGCCGTCGCCGAGACCGGCCGGCCGTGCCGCGTATGCATGGACATCTGCGGGCCCCGCTGCCGCACCGGATCGGTGATCGGGCCCGACGACCTCCGTCTGCGGCCAGGCGATCGCCTGCTGATGACCGCCGGCCCGCCGTCGCCGCATCCCGACACACGGGCGCAGTTCCAGTGCTCGCTTCCGGAGGCGGTCGACCAGGTCCAGCCCGGACAGGCGGTGTGGGTGAACGAGGGCCGTCTGGGCGCCAAGGTCGAGCGCAAGCTCGAAAGCAGCGCGCTGCTTCGGATCACGGAGTGCGGGCCGAAGGGCGGCCGGCTGCGGTCCGACAAGGGGCTGAACTTCCCGGACACCGAGCTTCTGATCAGCCCGCTGACGCCGAAGGACCTGCAGGACCTCGACGTGATCGTGCACCTCGCCGACATGATCGGCTACTCGTTCGTTCAGCGCCCGGACGACATCGCGCAGCTTCAGGGCGCGCTGGCCGAGCGGCTCGACAGGCCCGAACGGGTCGCGCTTGTGGCGAAGATCGAGACTCAGCTCGCGATCCAGAATCTCCCGGAGCTGATCGTGCAGGCCGCCGGGGTGCAGCCGCTCGCCGTGATGATCGCGCGCGGCGATCTCGCCGTCGAGATCGGCCACCGCAGGCTTGCCGAGGTCCAGGAGGAGCTGCTGTGGCTTTGCGAGGCCGCCCACGTGCCGGTGATCTGGGCGACCCAGGTGCTCGACACCTTCGTCCACAAGGGGATCAGGAGCAGAGCGGAGATAACCGACGCGGCGATGGCCGAGCGCGCGGAGTGCGTGATGCTCAACAAGGGGCCGTTCGCAGCGGAGGCCGTCGGCCTTCTCGACGACCTGCTGGGAAGGATGGAGGGGCACCAGTTCAAGAAGACCTCGCGGATGCGCGCCCTGCGCTCATGGTGAGCCAGCGTCCCGGCAACGGCATCGGGCTGTCCACGGTGCAGCTGATCGAGCTCGGCCGCGAACGCGAGTTCACGGACCGGTTCGTGGACGCGCTCGGATACGCGGCACGCGTACACGCGGGGCAGCACAATCCCGGTGACGGTCAGCCCTACATCGCCCACCTGCTTCGGGTCGCGGGACTCGTGATCGAGGACGGCGGCTCTGAGAACGAGGCGATCGCGGCCCTCCTGCACGACGCCGCCGAGGACCAGGGCGGCCTCGACCGCCTTTCCGAGATCCGCCAGCGCTACGGCGAGGAGGTCGCGAGGGTCGTCAATGAGTGCACCGACACCTACCTGGAGCAAAAGCCTCCCTGGCGGGCTCGCAAGGAGCGCTACGTCGCGCATCTCGCCGATTCGTCGTCGGCCGCGCTACGGGTCTCGCTCGCCGACAAACTCGACAATGCCCGCACCGCTCTGCGCGACTACCGCGTTCAGGGCGAGGAGCTCTGGTCGCGCTCGGGCAGAAGGGGCGAGGACGTCTGCTGGTACTACGCCGCCCTGGCCGAGCGCTTCGCGGACCTGCAGGCGGGCCCGCTCTCCGACGAGCTCGGACGGGTGGCCACGGAGCTCCGTCGTCTCGTCGGAGACAGCCGGCGCGCCGCGATCCGCTGCGCGACCTAGTTGAACCGCCCACACACGTTGTGAACGGCTGAAAAGCCATCCGGGCCCACCCAGAGGCTTGTGGTGCCTAAGCCACGACCTCAGGAGGACCCGGATGAAGGTTCACGCTAACGCTGCTCTCGGACCGGCAGGAAGGCTCGCGCTGGTCAAAGCGATCGAGTCGGGGATGACGCAGAAGGCGGCGGCCGCCGCCTTCTGCGTGGCGCCGGCCACCGCGCACCGCTGGTGGCACCGCTGGCTGGGGGCCAGCGAGGCCGAGCGTCGCAATGACAGCTGGATCGCGGATCGCTCCTCGCGCCCCCATCGCCAGCCCCGCCGCCTCTCGGCCGCCCAGGAGGAGCCGATCCTGCGCGCTCGCCGCGAGACCGGCCTGGGCCCTGGACGGCTCGCCGGGATCTGCAGACGGGCGCGCTCGACGATCTGGAAGGTGCTCGCCCGACACGGCCTGTCGCGCCGGCGTCGGGGACAAAGGCAAAGCTCTAAGCGCTATGAGTGGTCTCGGCCGGGGGCGCTGCTTCACGTCGACATGGCCCAGCTGGCGCGGTTTGGCCGCCCCGGCCACGCCGTGACACAGGATCGCCACAGCAGCGGCGCCGAGAAGCGCGTCGGCTGGGGCTATGTCTATCTGCACGTCGTGATCGACGACCGCAGCCGCTACGTCTACCTAGAGCAGCACCAGGCAAAGGACGGCGTCACCGCGGCGGCGGTTCTCGAGCGGGCGATCGCCCACTTCGGCGAGCTAGGCATGGACTCACCGGAGGCGGTGATGTCAGACAACGCCTTTGCCTACTGCAACTCTCGGGCATTTCGGGCCGTGCTCGAGCGCCACCGCGCCCGCCACATCCGCACCCCGGCCTACACGCCGCGCTGGAACGGCAAGGTGGAGCGCTTCATCAGAACGCTCAAGGAGGAGTGGGCCTACGCGCATGCCTGGCCCAGCTCTCAGCAGCGCTCACGCGCTCTGGGATCCTTCCTTCGCTACTACAACCGGCGAAGGCCTCACAGCTCTTTGGGGGACCGGCCGCCGATCGGCCGCGTTCTCAACGTCCGTGGGCAGCACACCTAGTGGCCCACTGAAGGAGTGCGTCAGGCCTGGGGCTCGGCGGCGCGGGCCCCGTGGCGCTGCATCAGCTCGGCGTGGACGTTGCGGGGTGGGTCTCCCCCCTCCACCCGCCTCCAGGAGCCGTCGGCCCTCAGCACCCAGGCGTTCGCCTCGTCGCCGAGGCAGCGCTCGAGGAAGTCCATCAGCTCGGCCTGGATGGCCGAGTCCTCGACCGGCGAGAGCAGCTCGACGCGGTGGTCGAGGTTGCGGGGCATCAGGTCGGCCGAGCCGATGAAGATCCGCAGCTCGCCGTCGCGCTCGAACCCGTAGATCCGCGAGTGCTCGAGGAGGCGGCCGACGACCGAAACGACGCTGATGTTCTCCGAGACGCCCGGGACGCCGGGGAGCAGGCAACAGATGCCGCGCACGTTGAGGTCGATCGGCACACCGGCGGCCGATGCCCGGTAAAGCGCCCGGATGCACTCGGCGTCCACCAGCGCGTTCATCTTCATCACGATCCGGGCGGGCCTGGACTCGCTGTGCGCCGCCACCGTCCGCTCGATCTCCTCGAGGATCCGCTCGCGCAGCGTCCCCGGGGCGACCAGGACCTTCCGGTAGCGCTCAGGGCGGCCGTAGCCGGTGATGAAGTTGAACATCTCGGCCACGTCGGCGCCGATCGCGGGATCGACTGTGAACAGGCCGAGATCCGAATAGAGCCGGGCCGTCGTCGGGTTGTAGTTGCCGGTGCCGATATGCGCGTAGTGGCGTACTCCGTCGCCCTCGCGGCGCACGATCAGCACGCACTTCGCGTGTGTCTTCAGCCCGGGGAGGCCGTAGACGACGTGGACGCCCGCCTCCTCGAGCGCCCGCGCCCACTGGATGTTGGCGCGCTCGTCGAACCGCGCCTTCAGCTCGACCATGCAGACCGCCTGCTTGCCCCGTTCGGAGGCGCGAATCAGCGCCGGAACCAGCGGCGTCTCGTCCCCCGCCCGGTACACCGTCATCTTCACCGCGAGAACATCGGGGTCGGCGACGGCCTGATCGACGAAGCGCTCGACCGAGGTGGCGAACGAGTCGTACGGGTGGTGGACGAGGAGGTCCCCGCTTCGCATCGCCGCCATCACGTCGGCGCCCTTGTCGTCCTCGGCCTGAAGGCGCGGCTGGGTGACGGGCGCCCACGGCGGATAGCGAAGCTCGGCGAACCCCGGCACGGAGGCGACATCGGTGAGGTCGCCGAGGTCGAGCGGGCCGTCGATGTCGTAGACCTGCCGCTCCTCCAGCTTCAGGGCCTCCACCAGGCGGCCGCGGAAGCGGTCGCTCATCCCGCGATCGACCTCCAACCTCACGACCTCGCCGAAGCGGCGCTGACGCAGCTCGTCCTCGACGGCGCGAATCAGGTCGTCGGCCTCGTCGGACACCGAGAAGTCGGCATCGCGGGTAACGCGAAAGAAGCTGTGGTCGATGATCTCCATCCCGGGAAAGAGCGCCGGCAGGTTCTCCGCGATTACGTGCTCGAGGGCGACGAAGGTGGTGCCGTCGCCGAGCGGGATGAAGCGGCGCAGCAGCTCGGTCGGCACCTTCACCCGCGCGACCACCTCGTTCTCCTGCTCGCGGTCGCGCAGCAGCACGGCAAGGCTGAGCGACAGGTTGGAGATGTACGGGAAGGGGCGCCCCAGCCCGATCGCCAACGGCGTCAGCACCGGGAAGATCTGCTCGCGAAACCGCCGCTGCAGCTCCTCACGTTCCTCAGTCCCCGCCGAGGACGGGGACACGATCCGGATGCCGTGCTCGGCGAGCGCCGGGCGCAGCTGCCGCTCGAAGCAGGCGTCGTGGCGAGCGCCCAGCTCCCTGACGCGATCTCGGGTCGCATCGATCTGCGCCGACGGGCCGAGCCCGTCGGGACCGGCAGCCTCGATGCCGGCGTCCAGCTGGTCCAGCAGTCCCGCGACGCGGACCATGAAGAACTCGTCGAGGTTCGACGCGTAGATCGCGGCGAACTTGACCCGCTCGAGCAGAGGGATCGACGGGTCCTCGGCCAGCTCGAGCACGCGCTCGTTGAAGTCGAGCCACGACAGCTCGCGATTCGCGTAGAGCGCGCTGTCGGTGAGATCACGGCTCGGAGCGGCCGGGCCATTCGCCACCAGCGCCTCGGCGCCATGCGGATCGGTCACGGGCGAAGCATCGATGCGCTCGGGAGTGGCCATGTCAAGAAGCGGGGAACGCCGGCTGCGGCGGCGCCGGGGCGGGTGACGGCTGTGCGCCGTCGGTGTCCTCGGCGCGCCGCCCCACCGGCTCGTCGACCGGGTCGGGGACGGCGGCGCGGGCCTTTCGCTTCTCGCGCTCGGCGTTGAGCACCTCGCGCGCGGCGCGATCCAGGTTCTTCCACGTCCCCCGTCGCTCCTCCCGCGCCCAGAAGTCGCGAAAGCGCTCGAATAGAAGCTCCCGCCGGGAGCGAAGATGAAGGGCCAGGGTCTCGAGTCCCCGGTAGCAGCCGCGATTCGTCGCCGCAGCCATTGCCGCGACGTCGAGGTCGTCCGTGTTGCCGGCTCGGGCCCGGATCGCGGCGATGTCCTCGGTGCGCAGGTGCTCGGCGTGCTCGGCGACCCGCGGCAGCATCACGTCGCAGTCGTGGATGCTGCCGAGAAGATCCTGGAGCGTGCGGCTGCTCTTGCGGGCCCGCTCCGCCGGTGAGCCGAGGCAGAAGCCGGTGATCTCGAGCAGGTAGCGGAGCCGCTTTGCGGCGATCCGCATGTTGTGCTGGGCCTTGGACCCATCCGGGTCGAGGGCTTCGTCCGCGAACCCGCGGAGCTCGTCGAGGCGGACGCGAGCGATCCGCGCCGCGTTCTCGGCCAGCGTCCGCGGCGGGTCGAGCTTCGGTACGCGGCGGGCCCTCACGCAACCGCACCGGCGATCAGGTCGGATACCCCCTTGCGAAGCGCCTCCATGCGCTCCTGCGAAACCAGCGGGACGAGGGCGTCGTTGGCGTCGCGCTGCTCGACCCGCAGCTGCGAGACGAGCGATGCGACGCCGCGCCGGTCGGGACCCGGGACACCGGCGGCGAACCCGTCGAGCTGCTCGATCGCCACGTCGCGGTCGCGGCGCTCGCCGAGGGCGTCGGCGAGGGTCTTGACGCTCTCAAGCGTGCGCTCGTGAGACGAGGGGGGAAAGCACGGACCGAAGACCTCGAGAGCGGCGCGAAGGCGGCGCGTGGCGACCCGCATGTCGTGCAGCCGCTCGATGTTGCCGATGTCGAGCACGCCGTCGGCATGGTCGAACAGCTCCTCGGAGCGCACCCGCACGACCGCCACCGCGGCCGCGGCATAGCGGTCGCTCGGCGAAAGGTCGGATATCGGTCGCGCACGGGCTATCTCTTCGTCCTCCTTGGACGCCCAGACCGCAGTCTAACTTCCAAGGAAATTGGCGAGAAATCGTCGTTTCAGGCTGCGGCGGTCTCGGCCGTGGCCCCGGCGGTGCCGCCGTTCAGCATGTCGAGGACGACGCCCTCGCGCAGGCCACCCTTGCCGATCTGAAGCGGGGTGCCGAGCAGCTGGGAGAACTTCTCCAGCAGCAGGACGCCCGCGGGCAGGATTCGCACGCGCTGCGGGTCAAGCTCGAAGCGGCGGGCGACGTCTGCGATCTCGTCGCTGGCCAGCACGCGCACGGCGCGCTCCAGCGTCTCGTACTCGAGCACGGCGCCGACCAGGCGGCGCATCGAGCTGGCGCTGCCGCCGACCGCGACCGCCTGCTCGGGCTGGGCCAGCTCGACGTCCTCGAAGAGATCGCCGATCCGCTCGCGCAGCTCGCGCAGCTCGGCCGGCGACGGCGGGTCGTCCACCAGCAGCTCGTCGGCCAGCGAACCCGAGCCGACCGGGAAGGAGCGCACCGACGTCACACCACCCGTGATCGTGCCGTGGATCACCTCGCTGGAGCCACCGCCGACGTCCACCACCGCGACGTCTCCCTCGACCGGGTGGCCGAGCGTCTTCGTCGCGCCGATGAACGACAAACGTCCCTCCTCCTCCTCGTCGAGGACGTCGACGTCGATACCGATTGCGTTCCGGATCGCGTCCACGATCTCGTCCCGATTGACCGCCTCCCGGATCGCCGCCGTGGCGACGGGGCGGACGCGTTCGGCTCCGAGCTCCCTGGCCAGCCGCACCTGGGTGAGGACGACGTCGGCGACCTCCTCGATCTTCTCGGGCGAGATCCGGCCGTCCTTGGTGGCCTTGCCGATGCGCGTGTAGGCGCGCTGCTCCATCGCGGCCTTCAGCTGACCGTCGATCGGCTCCGCGACCAGCAAGCGGGTCGTGTTGGAGCCGATGTCGATCGCAGCGCAGAGCACGCCCTGGCCATTCATCCTTTCAGAGGGGGCGGATGTCTCGCGGCCGGGCACGCTGGTTTCCAACATGGTGGGAATGGTGATGGCCGCGGCGGTTTCTCGGGTTAACGACTCGATAACCACACGGTCACAGAATTGACACCGGCGCCGCAGCGCTGCGATCTACGCTCGATCCATGATCACTACCCAGGTATCGATGGAGGCGATCTCGGGCACGCGCAGGACAGGCCTGGCGATCGCGGCCGCCGCGGCGGCCATCGTCCTGGTGATCTCGGTAGCGATCGGGCTGCCGTTCGCCCATACGCTCGGGGCCACCGGCCTCGCGCTCGCGATCGGCACCCTGACCGGCGGCTTCGGCTTCGCTGTGTCGTGGGGCCGCAGCCACTACGGCTACTGATCGCCGGACAATCGAACGAGCAACGGCAGGGCGCCCGGCGGGCGCCCTGAACCGGTGCCATCTCGACACCACCGGGAAACAACCGCTTGACGTCAGCTTCACAACGAAGCAACACCGGCGGCGCCGCGCCGGTCGAGACTTGACCGCATGGAGAGGCCCACGCTCCCCGACCGCTACATCCGCTCGGGGCCGCTGGAGATCCGACCGGCCGAGTACGTCGCGCTCGTCGACGGGCGCACGCTTCCCCTCACTCTTCGGGAGCTGCAGCTGCTCTCCATCCTCGCCTCGCACCCCCAGCAGGTGATGACCCGCGAGCGGCTGTACCGCGAGATGTGGGGCGAGTCGCCGAGCGAGCACGACCGCCGCGTCGACGTCCACGTGAGCAGGCTTCGCTCGAAGCTTCGCGCGGCGATGCCGGAACGGGAGATCATCCACACCCACCCCGGGATCGGCTACCGCTTCGCCGACGAGGACGGATAAGCCCCGGGTCCTAGGGGCCGGCCGTCAACGGCTGGGCGCCCGGGTGGGAGGCGTCCTCGAACTCGCGGAACAGGCCGGTGACGAGGAAGGCGACCTGCTCGCCGATGTCGACTGCGTTGTCGCCGATCCGCTCCAGCGCCCGCGCGACCAGCATCATCGCCATCGCCCACTCGCGCGTGTCTGCGTCCTCGCCGATCTCGATCGCGATCGCGAAGCAGTCGCGATTGAGGTGGTCCACCAGGTCGTCCTGCCGGACGAGGTCGCGCGCCAGGTCCACGTTGCGGTCGGCGAAGGCCAGCTTCGCCTGGGAGGTCAGCGAGCGAGCCTGCTCACCCATCTTGAGGATGTTGCCCATCATCCGCTCGTCCGTCGGAGGCTGGTGGCCGGACAGCGGGAGGAGCTTGCAGATGTTCACGCACTGGTCACCCATCCGCTCCATGTTCTTCATCACGTGGAGCAGCGCCGAGATCAACCGCAGGTCGGTCGCCACCGGGGCCTGCGTCGCCAGCAGCGTGAGGATGCTCTGGTGAATCTCCAGATAGCGACCGTCGAGGCGGTCGTCGTCGGAGATCACCAGCTCTGCAAGCTCTATGTCCTGGTGCTTGAGCGCCTCGAGCGTGCCGTCCAGCGCCGCGACCACCATGTCGAGGCCTTCCAGAGCGCGGCGCTCGAGGCTGGCGAGCTCCTCGATGTAGTTCGCGCGCACCTTGGTATCCGGAGTCATCCGAACTTCCCCGTCACGTACTGCTCGGTCCGATCGTCGTCGGGGGCGGTGAAGATCTTCTCGGTCGCTCCCACCTCGACGAGCTGCCCGTCGAGCATGAACGCGGTGGTGTCGGCGACGCGGCCCGCCTGCTGCATGTTGTGGGTGACGATCGCGATCGTCACCTTCTCCTTCAGCTGGCCGACCAGCTCCTCGATCTTCAGCGTGGCGACGGGGTCGAGCGCCGAGCAGGGCTCGTCCATCAGCAGCACGTCGGGCTCGACTGCGAGGGCGCGGGCGATGCACAGTCGCTGCTGCTGGCCGCCGGAGAGGCCCATCCCGGGGCTGCCGAGCCTGTCCTTGACCTCGTTCCAAAGCCCGGCTCCCTCGAGCGCGGCGCCGACCCGATCCTTCACCTCGTCGCGCGGCATGCCATTGAACCGCATCCCGGAGGCGACGTTGTCGAAGACCGACATCGTCGGGAACGGGTTCGGCTTCTGGAACACCATCCCCACGAGGCGTCGAACCAGAACGACGTCCACGTCGGGGCCCCTGAGGTCGATGTCGTCCAGGAGCACGCGCCCCTCGGAGCGGGCGCCGGGGATCTCCTCGTGCATGCGGTTGACGCAGCGGATCATGGTCGACTTGCCGCAGCCCGAGGGGCCGATGATCGCCGTGACGCGGCCCGGCTCGAACGCCAGGTTCACGCCCTGGACCGCGTGATTGTCTCCGTAGTAGGCGTGGAGGTCCTCGAGGCGGACGTGCCGCGTGGCACGCATCTCCTCGATCCCGACATGCGGCTCCGGGATCTCCGACGCACCGGGCGCGGGCAACGGCGACTCGGCTTGTTCGGGGGTCGGCGGCATCGTCCTGTCCTCGGGGCTCGCCAGCTTCAGGTCAGCCGGTTCGTAGTTCATCAGAGTGCGCTCCCTTGCGTCCGTTCGTCATCTACCTGGCGGCGCCGAGACGGCGGCGCGTCCGTGCCGAGAAGATCCGGGCGACGATGCTGATCACGAGCACGAAGGCGATCAGGACCAACGCCGCCGCCCACGCCTGAGCGTGCTTTGCGGGCTCCGGCGACTCCGAGTACTGGAAGATCGTCACCGGGATGTTCGGCAGGGCCTGCGACGGGTCGGTCTGGACGGCGGGCGCGAAGATCGACGTGGTGAACAGGAGCGGCGCCGTCTCCCCGGCGGCGCGCGCGACTGCCAACAGGGCGCCGGTGAGCATGCCGCTGAGCGCGGTCGGGACGACCACCGAGAGCGTGGTGCGCCAGCGGCTCGCGCCCAGCGCCAGCCCGGCCTCCTTGACCGTGCCCGGGACCAGGGTCAGGACCTCGTGGCACGAGCGAGCGACCAGGGGCAGCATCACGATCGCCAGCGCCACCGCTCCGGCGGTGCCGCTCTGCTGGTGGCCGGCGACCAGAATTCCGAAGACGAAGATGCCGGTGACGATCGTCGGCACCCCATTGAGCACGTCCAGCACGTAACGGATCGCCGACCGGCTCCTCGGGCTCGCGAACTCGCTCGTGTAGATCGCCACCAGGATCCCGAACGGCACCGCCATCAGCGTCGCCAGGCCGACCAGGATCGCGGTGCCGACGATCGCGTTGCCGATCCCGCCGCCGCCGAAGTTCGCCGTGTTCTCGGTGAAGAAGTCGATGTTGATCGAGCTCAGACCCTTGACCGCGACGCTCGCGATCACCAGCCCCAGCACCGCGACCGCCGACAGCGCCGCGGCCCAGGCGCTGATCTCCATCCCGCGGTTGACGAGGCGGCGCCGACGCAGGTGGGCGGTGTGGGCGAGCAGCGGATGGGTGGCAGTCGGCTTGTCGGCGGTCACCGCCTACCCCTCCCTCCGGGCGCGGCGCTCGACGGTGCGGACGAGAATGCGCGCCACGGAGTTGAAGATCAGCGAGAGTACGAACAGGATCACCGCGAAATAGGCGAGCGACGAGATCGTCAGCTCGCTTGTCGCCCCCTGGTAGGTGTTGGCGATCCGGCTCGCCAGCGTGTCCGCCGGAAGGAAGATGTTGGAGTGGATCCCCGCGGTGTTGCCGATCACCTGCGTGACGGCGATCGCCTCGCCGACGGCCCGCCCGAGTCCGAGCATCACCGCGGCGATGATCCCCGGCCGCGAGTAGGGCAGCATCACCGCCTTGATCATCTCCCAGCGGGTCGCCCCGAGGGCCAGGGCCCCCTCCTTCGCGTCCGGCGGCACCGTGGCGAAGATCTCCCTGGTCAGGCTGGAGACGATCGGCACCGTCATGATCGTCAGGATCAGGATCGCGGGGAACAGCCCGACCAGCGAGTACTGGCCCCCGAACAGCGGGATCCAGCCGAGCGTGGCATGCAGCGCCGGCTCCACGTGGTCGTTCAGGACGGGTCCCAGGACGATGATCCCCCACAGCCCGAGGATCACGCTGGGGATTCCCGCCAGCAGCTCGACGAGGGTGCCGATCACGGTGCGACTCCCCCGCGGTGCAAGCTCGGTCAGAAACAGGGCGATCGCGATCGAGAGCGGGGTGGCGATCAGGAGCGCACCGAACGAGCTCATCGCCGTGCCGTAGATGAACTGGGCGCCTCCGAACTGGCCGTGGACGGGGTCGAAGTTGCTGGTCGTGAGAAAGCCGATGCCGAAGGTGGACATCGCGCTCGAGGCCTCGTCGATCAGCTTGTAGGCGAGACCGGCGACGATCGCCACGGACCCCAGCGCCGCGAGCAGGGTGATCAGGTAGAGGGCCCGATCGCCGAAGCGGTCCACGATCCCGCGGCTCCTGCCGCGCAGGACCGGTCTCAGGGTTGCGGCTGCTGTCTCCGTGGTCATCAAGGTTGTCGTGACGGGCGGACGGCTGACGCCCGGAGCCGTCGCATGCGGCTCCGGGCGTCGTTCCTGCCGTTCTCTCTGGTTGCCTCAGACAGCGTCTTGGCTTCCCTCGGGCGTAGCTATCCGCCGATCTTCGCGATCGTCGCCTTGTCCGCCGCCAGCACCTGGGAGGGCAGCTTGGCGAACACGAGGTCGGCCGCGTACTGCTGACCCGACCCGATCGCATAGGTCAGGAACTTCTTGGCCGAGTCCGCCTTGTCCGAGTTCGACGGGACGAGCGCCCACGTATAGCTCGACAGCGGATAGCCGTTCTTGGCCGACGCCGGCGGGTTCACGATCGAGATCGCGTTGTCCGACGGGACGTCCTTCACGGCGGCCGCCGCGGCGCTGATCGTGTCCAGCGTGGGCTGCTCGTAGTTGCCCGCCGCGTTCTTCATCGCCGCCTGGTTGAACTCGTTCGACTGGGCGTAGGCGGTACCGACGTAGGCGATCGCACCGTCGGTCTTGGACAGAACGGCGGAGACCCCGTCGTTGCCCTTGCCGCCGACGCCGGCCGGGAACTTGACCTCGGTGCCGGTGCCGACCTTCGACTTCCACTCCGGGCTCACCCTGGACAGGTAGTCCGAGAAGATGAAGGTGTCCCCGCTGCCGTCGCTGCGGTAGACGGGCGTGATCTTGGTAGACGGCAGGGTCGTCCCGGAGTTCAGCTTCTGGATCGCCGGGTCGTTCCAGGCCTTGACCTTGCCCAGGAAGATGTCCGCGAGCGTCGGCCCGTCCAGCTTCAGCCCGTCGGAGACACCCTTGATGTTGTAGACCGGATCGGTCGCCGAAAGCGCCCACGGAATCATCAGGACGTCCGGGGCCGCCTTCTGCTGATCGGCCGAGAGCGGCGCGTCGCTGGCGCCGAAGTCGACCGTCTTCGCGGTGATCTGCTCGATCCCGCCACCCGAGCCGATCGACCCATACGTCACTGTGCCGCCGGTCTCGTCGTTGAAGCCCTTCTGCCACTTCGCCATCAGCGGCGCGACCAGCGTGCTTCCGGCGCCCGTGAGGGGGCCGCTGCTGGATCCGCTGCTGCTCGAGTTGTCATTGCTGCTGCCGCATGCCGTGGCGCCGAATGCCATCGCGCACAGCGCCACAAGGGCGAGCCAAAACCTGACTGGGAACACTGCTTCTCCTTAGCTTCGATTGACCCGATTTGGTTGGCGGCAGGCTCTCAGCGCCACCCGGGCACCTTGTTACGCGGCTGTGGCCGGGTTGTGAAAAAGGTGTGAAGTGGCGGAGGGGGAGCTGCCCCGGCGCCGACGCTCCCGCCGCACGTACGTGCCGCAGGAGCGATGGGCGTAGACGCCCGGCCAGGCTCGCACCCCCTGATCGGCGGAGGTCACGGGCCGCCCGCACACCGGACAGCCGCTGAGGACCGCCGCGTCCGAGCGGCTACCAAGCCTCCGCATCGCCTTTCTCACATGTGTCTCCATCATGCCGTGAGCCTACGGCGGCGACCACGAGGCGGTGTTGGAATGCGGTGAATCGTCCTAACGGTGCTCGCCGCGAACCAGCTGGTAGGCGACCGCGCCAATCGCCGCGCCGGCCAGAGGCCCCACCACGTAGACCCAGAAGTCGCGCCACTCCCCGGCGACCAGCGCCGGGCCAAACGAGCGAGCGGGGTTCATCGAGGCGCCCGTGATCGGGCCGCCGAACAGGGCATCGAGGCCGATCACCCCGCCGATCGCGATCGCCGCCGCGGCGCCCACGGCTCGCGTGTCGGTGGCGACGGCGGTGATCACGAACATCAACACGGCGGTCATCACCAGCTCGTAGACGAGGGCGCTGCCGGCTCCGACCGTGGGTACGGTGGCGCCGAGCTGGGCCGGCTGGCTCGTCCATATCGCGAGCAGGGCGAGCGCGGCGAGGGTTGCCCCCGCGAGCTGGGCTGCGACGTAGGCGAGCGCCTCGCGGGCCGGGAAGTGGCGGGTGAGCGTGAACGCGACCGTCACCGCCGGGTTGATGTGCGCGCCCGACAGATGCCCGGTCGCGTACACCATCACCATGATCACCAGGCCGAAGACCAGCGCCACCCCGACCGTGCCGAGGGCACCGTGATGCTCGGCGTCGGCGATCACAGCACCGCAACCGGCGAAAACGAGGGCGAACGCGGCGATCCCCTCGGCGGCGGCCCGGCGGGCCAGGTCAGGCCGCGTCAACTCTCGGGGGCGAGCCCATCCAGGAGAACGCCTACCCGCTCGCGGATCTCGTCGCGGATGCGGCGCACCGTCTCCAGGTCCTTCCCCGCAGGGTCCTCGAGCTCCCAATCCTCATACCGCTTGCCGGGATAGATCGGGCAGGCGTCGCCGCAGCCCATCGTGATCACCGCGTCGGCGGCCCGCACCACCTCGTCGGTCAACGGCTTCGGGAACTCCTCCGACATGTCCACGCCGACCTCCCCCAGCGCCTCGACCACGGCCGGGTTGATCCGATCGGCGGGCTCGCTGCCTGCGGTGCGGACGTGGACCCGGCCCTCCGCCATCTTGTTGAGCAGGCCGGCGGCCATCTGGCTGCGTCCGGCGTTGTGGACGCAGACGAACAGCACCTCGGGGACCTCCTTGGTGATCCTGCCCTCCGTCTGGGCGAGCGCCTGCAGCCGCTCGCGCGAGAAGCGGTGGACGAACAGCGGGAGAAAGTCGAATATCCGGGCGCCGGACAGGCGATCCAAAGATTCGGACACGTATCGCTCAACCGTCTCTCGGGAGAACACGCTCTCGAACTCCTTGGATAGTGCCGCGACCTCGCGGCGGAAGGTCTCGCGGCTGACCGGATCGAGCTCGACTGTCATCTCACAGCCTCCAACTCCTCGTTTGCGACCGGCCAAGGATATTCCATTGACAGTTATTAGTTCAATTGATATATGTAGATAGATGCCCGTCGATCTGGAGTTGGTCCCGAAGCAGAAGCGCCCGGTCGGAGAGCCCTGCTGCGAGCCGGTCGTCTATCCCGACATCGAGCGGTCCGCCGCCGAGCGCATGGCGCAGGTGGCGAAGGCACTCGGCGACCCGATCCGGATGCAGCTCGTCGACGTGCTGCGAAGGCACGCCGGCAAGGTCTGCGTCTGCGAGCTGGTGCCGCTGTTCGACCTCTCCCAGCCCACCGTCTCGCATCACCTCAAGGTGCTCCGCGAGGCCGGCATCGTCGGCTCCGAGCGCCGCGGCCTGTGGGCCTACTACTACGTCAACCCCGACGCATTGAAGGAGCTGTCCGCATGGCTGTCCTGAGACCCCATCTCGCGCTCACCGTCAGCGACGTCGAGCGGTCGATCCGCTTCTACCGCGCCCTCCTCGGGGTCGAGCCGAGCAAGGTCCGCCCCGGCTACGCGAAGTTCGAGGTCGAGAGCCCGGCGCTCAACCTCACCCTCAACGTGGGCGGGCGCGACGGCGACCTCGGCGCCTTCAACCACGCCGGCATCCAGGTCGCCTCCACCGACGACGTGCTCCGGGCCCGCGCCCGCCTGGTCGAAGCCGGCCTCGCCACCTTCGACGAGATGGACACCACCTGCTGCTACGCCAAGCAGGACAAGATCTGGGTGACTGCGCCCGACGGCGAGAGCTGGGAGGTGTTCGTCACCCACCAGGACGTCGAAGCCGGGGAGCCCGCGGCGGCCCCCTCCAGCGCCGCCTGCTGCCCCTGATCAAAACGACCTGACCGGAGGCGGTGGGCCGCTAGGCGGAGCTCTTCTCCACGGCCTGGCTCTCGTCGGCCGCAGCCTGCCCCGCGTCGGCGTCCTGGTCCGCCTCGGAGCCGGCGGCCGGCGGTGCGGAATGGTCGCCGAGCGGCTGGGGGTCGAGGCGGTAGCCCACCCCGAAGTGCGTGTGGATGTACTCCCAGCTCGGCGACTGCGTCTGCATCTTCTGACGAAGCTTGCGCACGAACACGTCCACGGAGCGGTCGCCGTGGGCCATCGTGTATCCCCACACGCGCTGGTAGATCTGCTCGCGCTCGACAACCCGGCCACTGGCCTCGGCGAGCGCGTGCAGGAGCTCGAACTCGCGGCGGGTGAGGTCGAGGCTGCGGCCGGCGACGAAGGCCTGGAACTGGTCGGGGCGAAGCTCGACCTCGCCGATCACCATCGGGCCGACGTCGTCGCGGGCGCTGGCGCGGCGATGACGGCGCACCACCGCCTCGGCGCGGGCGATCACCTCTTCGGGGTGGCAGGGCTTCGAGATCCAGTCGTCGGCGCCGAGGCGGAGGCCGCGGACCCTCTGGGCCACCGAGGTCGGCGCGGTGCAGACGATCACTCCGAGGCCGGGCATCGAGGAGCAGACGCGCTCGAGGAAGTCCCAGGCCGACGGCCCGAACACCGCCGGGTCGACGACGAGCGCGTTCAGCTTCATCGCCACCAGCTCCTCGATCGGGACCCCGCCCGACAGCACGCGGTGCTCCCAGCCGGCAGCGTCGAGCCGCTTTCGCAGCACGGTGACGAAGCCGCTGTCATCGTCGATCACGGCGAGCCGCAATGTGCCTGTCTGAGCTGTCATCTCGGCACCGGGGGCGGCGCGAGGGGGCGCCACGAGCCTGTGCAGAAGCAATTCTAGAGCCGGGCGCGGCGAACCCACGGCGGCGTTCACAGGCCGTTCACATGCAAGGAGCGGCTTTTCGGGCCGCGAGGATCGCCCTTATCGAGATCTTCACCGCCCGATGGCGGCCAGCGGCGATCCTTGCGATGCGAGATTCCTCTCTCGTCAGCGGCGCGCGACCCACTGCCCCGGGTCGCGCGCTTGTTTTTAGCGGCTTTCAAGCGAATCCGCAGCGAGGAACCCCGCAAGCAGCGTGCCGAATCCCTCCGGATGCGCCCTAGAAGGTCGCCGAGCGCATGCCGGTCGCGATCAGCAGCAGGACGGCGACCCCGGTGAGCAGGCGGTAGGCGACGAAGACGTCGTAGCTGTGGCGCCGCACCAGCGCCAGCACGCCCCAGATCGCCAGGTAGCCCGAGACCGCGGCGGCGAGCATGCCGACGATCATCGGCCCGGCGACGCCCTCGGGCAGCCCCTCGTTGACCGCCTTCGCGGCGCTGAACACCGTCGCCCCGGCGACCGCCGGGATCAGCAGCAGAAACGACACGCGCGCCGCCGAGTCGCGGTCGAGGCCGAGGAAGCGACCGGCGGTGATCGTGATCCCGGACCGCGACGTGCCAGGAGCGAGCGCGACCGCCTGGACGAGCCCGACGTAGAGGCCGTCGCGGACCCGCATGTCCTCGACGCCGCGACGCTGCGGCCGGCGGTCGGCGACCCCCAGCAGCACCCCGAAGAAGATCAGCAGGATCCCGATCATCCAGGGCTCCCCGAGGTGCTTCTCGATGAAGCGCTCGCCGAGGCCGCCGGCGAGCACCGCGGGGACGGTGCCGACGACGATCGCCCAGGCCAGGCGCTCGTCGCGGCTGTCGATCCGCCGCCGCCGCAGCGAGTGCAGGAAGCTGACCGTGATCGTCCTCACCTCGGCGCGGAAGTAGGCGAGCGCCGCGATCAGCGTGCCAGCGTGCAGGGCGACGTCGAAGGTCTTGTTGAAGTGCGGGTGCTGCTCGAGGAAGGTGTACTCCTGCAGCCAGGGGACGAGGATCAGGTGCCCCGACGAGGAGATCGGCAGGAACTCCGTCAGCCCCTGGACGATCCCCAGGAGCAGCGCCTCCAGTTCGCTCACAGGGCGAAGATAGCGGTGCAGATCACGCCGAAGACGATGCAGTAGATGCCGAACGGCGTCAGCGTGTTTGTCTCGAAGTAGCGCAGCAGGAACTTGACCGCGAAGAAGGTGGCGGCGGCCGCGCAGAGCCCGCCGACCAGGGCCGGACCTCGCACGCCGTTGCCCTGCGAGCCGAAGAGATCGGGCAGCTTGAGCACGGCCGCGGCGCCGATGATCGGGGTGGCGAGCAGGAAGGCGTAGCGGGCGGCGTCCTCGTTTGAAAGGCCGAACAGGAGGCCTCCCCCCATCGTCACCCCGGAGCGCGAGATTCCCGGCACGAGGGCCGCTGCCTGGGCCGTGCCGACGCCGAACGCCTCGCGCCAGCGCAGGCGGGCGATTCGCGCGTCGGAGTCGCCCTTGTAGTCGCCGGGCCGCGGCGGCCGCCGCCGCAGCCGCTCGAAGATCAGCAGCAGGACCCCGTTGACGATCAGAAAGGCCGCCGCCGTCGCCGCCGAGGCGAACAGGCTGCGAAGCGGGTGCTCGAGCAGCAGACCGACCACGCCCGCCGGGATGGTCCCGACGACGAGCAGCCAGCCGAGCCGCGCATCGGTGTCGTCATCGCGGATCTCGCGCTCGCGCAGCGAGCGGCCGAGGCCGCGAAAGATCCGCATCCAGTCCTTCCAGAAGAAGATGAACAGCACGATCGCGGTGGCGAGGTGCGTGGCGACGAGGAAGCTGAGAAAGAAGTCGTCGTTCTGGTGGATGTCCCAGCCGAGCAGGCGGGGAAGGACCACGCCGTGCCCGAGGCTGGAGATCGGGAACGGCTCCGCCACGCCCTGAACGAGGCCGAGGACCACCGCCTGGAAGTACGAGATCGGATGCACGCGGGTCCTCGGCTCAGCCCGAGCCGGCGGCGCTGCGCGGGCCGGTCGCGAACCAGGCGAAGACGAAGCAGCCGAGCGCGACGATCAGGGCGGCGAGCCCGTGCTTGACGTGGTGGTGGGTCGATCCGGCCTCGTGGCCCGGGAAGAAGCTGGGAAGGGACTTGGCCGGGTCGGCCCAGTAGATCGCGCTAATCACCAGGAGGACCGCGCCGGCGAGGATCGCCCCTGCGACCAGGAGCCTGCGCTGGATCTGTGTCATTCCGCCATGCCTGGGGCGGGGAGACTAGCGAACCCGGGCGCCCGGCCGGACCGGCGGCTGCGACTCCCTCACTGGGAGCGCGCCAGGGCGGCCAGCTCGCGCCCGAGGTCCGCCAGCATCGGCAGGTCCGGATACGACTCGCGCAGCATCGCCAGCGTGCGCCCGTAGTGCTCGAGGCGGTCGGGCTCGATGCTGGCGCCCTCGGCGCGCAGCCTGCGCACCGTGGCCAGCTTGTCGGCGGCGTAGATCGCCGCGGCCTCGTCGCCCGCCGCGCGCACGCGTTCGCGGTGGTCGGCCTTGCGCGCCTTGTACGGCTCGATCGTCTCGTCCTCGGTGAGGGCCTCGACCAGCGCGCCGACCCGGTCGCCGAAGCGGCGGCGGATCTGCTCGGGGCCGATGCTCGTGTCCTCGACCACGTCGTGCAGGAGCGCGGCGGCGACCACGCTGTCGTCGTAGCCGGCGTCGGCGAGGATCCCGGCCGCCGCCACCGGATGGCCTATCGCGGTGTCGCCGCGACTGGCCGGCCCCTGGTGGGCGCTGCGGGCGGCCTCGTAGGCTCCCTCCAGCAGCGCGGAGCCGCGTGCGAATACGGGGATCTCGGCGGAGGCTGTCATGCGGCGAGAAGCCTAAACGCTCCCGGTCGCTTCACTAGTGTCCGCGGCATGGACGAGGGCGACTATTCGCACGGCGACACCGGGCGCCACGAGACGCCGAAGGAGCGGCTCGACCGCAACCTCGCCGAGCTGCTCCAGGAGCTGCGGGTGGCGCTGCCCGGCGTGCAGGTCCTGTTCGCCTTCCTGCTCATCCTCCCGTTCAGCCAGCGCTTCGACCAGGTTTCGCCATTCCAGAAGGACGTCTACTTCGTCACGCTGCTGCTCACCGCGGCATCAGCGGTGCTGTTGATCTCTCCGACCGTCCATCACAGGCTGCAATTCCGAATGGACCTGAAGGAGGAGATCGTCCGCGACGCCCACCGCAGCGCGATCGCCGGCCAGGCGTTCCTGGCGGCGGCGATGGTCGGCGTGGTGCTGCTGATCACCGACTTCCTCTACGGCCCCGCGCTGACGATCGTCACGACCGCCGCGACGGCGGCCGCGTTCGCCTGGTTCTGGTACCTGGTCCCGCTGCGCCGGTTCCGCGACCGTGGCTCCTCGCGTTGAGGGTCGCGCGGGGTCGCTGCGTTAGAGTCCGGGGCGTGAGGCCCGCCAAGCGACTGATCGCCGCGTTCGCCCTCGCAGCCGCCGCCCTGCTCGCCTACGCGCCGGGCGCGATGGCGGCGGACGGAATCGGGCTGTGGGGCCGCGCCGACGACAAGGTGGTCACCTTCTTCGGCTTCGCGATCATGGGCTTCTTCACGATCCTGGTGATCACCCTCTCGCTGATTCAGATCCGCCTGGAGAACCGCCGCGAGCGGATCCAGCAGGACCTGGAACGCCTCCGCCGCTAGCTGAACCGCCCACACACGTTGTGAACGGCTGAAAAGCCATCCGGGCCCACCCAGAGGCTTGTGGTGCCTAAGCCACGACCTCAGGAGGACCCGGATGAAGGTTCACGCTAACGCTGCTCTCGGACCGGCAGGAAGGCTCGCGCTGGTCAAAGCGATCGAGTCGGGGATGACGCAGAAGGCGGCGGCCGCCGCCTTCTGCGTGGCGCCGGCCACCGCGCACCGCTGGTGGCACCGCTGGCTGGGGGCCAGCGAGGCCGAGCGTCGCAATGACAGCTGGATCGCGGATCGCTCCTCGCGCCCCCATCGCCAGCCCCGCCGCCTCTCGGCCGCCCAGGAGGAGCCGATCCTGCGCGCTCGCCGCGAGACCGGCCTGGGCCCTGGACGGCTCGCCGGGATCTGCAGACGGGCGCGCTCGACGATCTGGAAGGTGCTCGCCCGACACGGCCTGTCGCGCCGGCGTCGGGGACAAAGGCAAAGCTCTAAGCGCTATGAGTGGTCTCGGCCGGGGGCGCTGCTTCACGTCGACATGGCCCAGCTGGCGCGGTTTGGCCGCCCCGGCCACGCCGTGACACAGGATCGCCACAGCAGCGGCGCCGAGAAGCGCGTCGGCTGGGGCTATGTCTATCTGCACGTCGTGATCGACGACCGCAGCCGCTACGTCTACCTAGAGCAGCACCAGGCAAAGGACGGCGTCACCGCGGCGGCGGTTCTCGAGCGGGCGATCGCCCACTTCGGCGAGCTAGGCATGGACTCACCGGAGGCGGTGATGTCAGACAACGCCTTTGCCTACTGCAACTCTCGGGCGTTTCGGGCCGTGCTCGAGCGCCACCGCGCCCGCCACATCCGCACCCCGGCCTACACGCCGCGCTGGAACGGCAAGGTGGAGCGCTTCATCAGAACGCTCAAGGAGGAGTGGGCCTACGCGCATGCCTGGCCCAGCTCTCAGCAGCGCTCACGCGCTCTGGGATCCTTCCTTCGCTACTACAACCGGCGAAGGCCTCACAGCTCTTTGGGGGACCGGCCGCCGATCGGCCGCGTTCTCAACGTCCGTGGGCAGCACAGCTAGCTAGCGGCGGGCCGCGGGCGTCCGGCCGCGGCAAGTCAAAGGGGTCGTCGCAGCCGCGGTCGGATGTCCGCGGCCCGCCATCGGCGAGCGACTCACAGCCGCAGGTCGGGCATCAGACGCTTCTCCGCCTCGCCCTTGACGTGGGCGACCACCTCGACGTGCGACTCCAGAGGGGTGCCGCGCAGCTTGGTCGCCAGCAGGTCGTCGACCTGGAAGACGCCGGCGGAGTTGTTCAGCTCGACCTCGACGCGAATCGCCCGCTCCTCGCCGGCGCTTATCCGCACCTCGTCCACGGCCGCCGCCGAGAGCGAATGGATGCCGACCTGGCCCGACTCGACCGGGAGGCGGGAACGGCCCTGGGCCATGTCGAGGGCGTCGGCGACGCGAACGACGCCTGCCTCGATCGTGTAGGGGTCGCCGCTGCGCCGGTGGCCGATGATCGCGTGCATCGCCTCCGCCCCCACCACGGTGCGCTCGGGCTCCTCGTAGACGCCCCCGAGCAGCTCGTCGAGCTGCCCCGCCACCAGGAACAGGCTGTAGGCCTCGTGGTCGGTGCGATGGATCGACATGCCGGCATCGTGCAGGGCGGCCCCGGCGGCGACCACGACCTCGGCGTCGCGCCTGTCCATGCCGTGGTCACTGACCATCGCCGGCTCGATCCCGGCCTTCGCCAACAGCCGGAGCAGTCGCAGGGCGATGTTGACGACGATCTGGAAGTGCACCCAGGAGTGATCGGACATCCCCAACCGCTCCGAGGTGACCTGCGACATGTACCACCAGGCGCGCACGCGGGAATCGGAGTTGAGCGCCTCGAGGAAGGCCTCCAGCCTGCGGTTGCCTCGGGTCGGGGCGCGAATCCGCGCCTCGGCGACGGCGTCGTGCAGGCTTCGCCGGCGCGCCTGAGCGGCGTCCGGGGCCGGAACCGCCTCGCCGGAACCGGATTCGGCGCCAGCGGTCACGCCTGGCTGCCGCCGGGGGGCCGACGGGATCTGTCGCTCGCTTCGCTGGGCACGATTTCCGCCGACGACGAGACTAACCTAGCCGTCGGTGCCTGCCGATAAGAGTGGTGACATGACCCAGTGTCCCCACACCGGGCTCACCATTCCCGAGTGCTGCTGCCAAACGTGCCTGGAGCGCCAGCTGGCGGCCTTCACACCGCGGCCCGCGAAACGGCCGCGTCGCCTGCGCGCGCGCCTGTGGCGGGCCACCAGCCGCCGCGCGGCCTGACCGTCCTCACTCGCCGATCAGCTTGATCACCAGCCGCTTCGGCCGGCGCCCGTCGAACTCGCAGTAGAAGACCTGCTGCCAGGGGCCGAGGTCCAGCCGGCCCTCGGTGATCGCCAGGATCGCCTGATGGTGGACCAGCAGGTTCTTCAGGTGGGCGTCGCCGTTGTCCTCGCCGCCGCGATGGTGGCGGTAGTCGCCCCCCTCCGGCAGCAGCGCCGCGGCGACTTCGTTGGCGGGCTCGGCCCAGCTCGGCGGCGCCAGCTTGTCCAGCCATTCGATCGCGTCGGCGTGGATGCCGGGCTCGTCGTCGTTCACCCACACCCCCGCGGTGATGTGCATCGCCGAGACCAGCGCCAGGCCCTCGGCGATCCCGGACTCGTCGACGGCCGCCTGGACGTCGCCGGTGATCCGCACCAGCTCGCGGCGCTCGTCGGTCTCGAAGGTCATGTAGGCGGTGTGGGATCTCATCTGCGGCTCCTTTCGAGCGGGGCGGGAGTTGGGGCGAGATCGGCACGGATAGCATGGCGGCGGTGGAGGGGCTGCTGTCGATCGAGCGGCAGGACGGCGTCGCGATGGTCACGCTTCAGCGACCGGAGAAGCGCAACGCCCTTTCGATCGAGCTGCGCGTCGAGCTCGCCGAATGCTTCGGGGCGCTGGCCGACGACGACGAGGTCGGCTGCGTCGTCCTCACCGGCGCCGGCCCGGCGTTCTGCGCCGGGATGGACCTCGGCCAGTTCGGCGGCGACCGCGAGCACAAGCGGCGGCTCGTCGCGACCAGCACCGGCGCGTTTGCCGCCGTCGGCAGCTGCCCGAAGCCGGTGGTCGCGGCCGTCAACGGGCCGGCGCTGGCCGGCGGCTTCGCACTGGCCCTGCTCTGCGACGTCCGCATCGCCTCCGCCGAAGCCAGGTTCGGCTTCCCCGAGGTGCCGAGGGGGATCCCCGCCAGCTACGCGTCGGCGCGCTCGGCGCTGCCGGCGGGAACGTCGGCCGACCTCGCCTTCACCGGCAGGGAGATCGACGCGGCAGCGGCGCTGCGGCTGGGCGTCGTCAGCGAGGTGGTCCCGGGCGACGGGCTTCGCGAGCGGGCGCTGGAGCTGTCCGCGAGGATCGCCGCGATGCCCGCCGGGGCCGCGCTCGAGACGAAGCGCCGCATCCTGCTCGAGCGGGAGCGCCTCTGGGCCTTCCTGTTCGACGAGGAGGAGCGGGTCTTCAAGCGGGCGCTGCTGGGCGAGGACCCCGACGAGGCAGCCTGAGCCGCCGCCCGAATTCGGGTCAGTACAGGGGCGACGTGGCCGCGAGCAGGTGCGGCCAGACGTAGACCTCGACGAACGCGGCGATCACCAGCACCGGCACGGCGAGCGCCACCGTCGCGAAGGTCGCCGCGAGCAGGTCCTGCCACTGGTCGCGACGGCTCGCCAGCAGCCAGGCGGCCAGCGGCAGAAAGAGGGCGATCAGCTCGGGCACGGCGTGCGGCAGCAGGGTGAGGATCAGCTCGCCGCGGGAGACGTCGAGCTGGGCGGCGACGGTCGATGCCTGGCCGCCGAGCACCAGGGCCTGGGTGACGAGCGAGAAGCAGGTGACCGCGACCACGATCCCGATTGCGATCGGCCCCGCCTCCTCGTGAACGCGCCGGGACAGCCCGGAGCGCCGCGCCGCCGAGTGGTGGAGGGAGCTGCCGGCGATGAAGCCGGCGACGCAGGCGGTCGCGTGCAGCGCCAGCACCAGCGAGTTGCGGTAGAGCACGCCGGCGACGTTGGCGAGGCCGGTGGAGGCGTTCAGGCCGGGAAGCGCCAGCGGCGTCGGGTCGGGGGCGGAGAGCAGGGAAACGACGAAGACGGCCGTGAGCAGCGCCGCCGCCACGATCGTGGCGGCCCCCAGCCAGCCGCGCAACACCGGCCACGGATCGCGGTTCCAGGCGCTCAGCGCCGCCCGCGTGTCGCGCATCCCCTGCACGAGGACGAGGTCGTTCACCGTGGCCATGCACCACTGATCGGCATTCGGGCTGCCCGGCCAAAGCCCCGCTTCGCGGCGGCCGCCGACGGGTATGGGAACGGGACAAGCGAAACAGGAGGAACAGATGCCATCGACCGCCAGCGCAGGCGAGGGGATCCTCGCCGACGAGAACGCCGACGCCCGCCAGGAGGTGATCGCGCTGCTCGAGCGCGCCTACTGGATGGAGATCGAGACGGTGATGAGCTACATCGCCAACTCGATCAACCCCGACGGCGTCCGGGCGCAGGAGATCAAGGAATCGCTGGAGGCCGACGTGGACGAGGAGCTGGGCCATGCCCGGCGGTTCGCCGAGCGGATCAAGGAGCTGTACGGAGTGGTCCCGGGATCGGAGGGTTTCGCCGCCGAGCAGTCGTTCCTGCAGCCGCCCGACCAGCAGGTCGACGTCGTCCACGTGATTCGCGGCGTGATCGAGGCCGAGACCGGCGCGATCGAGCACTACACGAGGATCATCGAGGCGACCGAGGGCGTGGACCCGGTCACCCAGGACATGGTGATCGAGATCCTCCACGACGAGCAGGGCCACCGCCGCCTGTTCGAGGGCTTTCTGCGCGAGTACGAGGCCGAGGGCCTGGCCTGAATCATCCAGGGGCGTGGGAAGCGAGACGGGCCGGCGAACGCCGGCCCGTCTCGTGTCTCAGCTCTTCCGAGCCCTAGCCGCAGACGGGCCAGGGGCTGGATCCGCTGCGCTCGTAGAGCAGGGCGGCGCGGTAGTCCTGCTCGGCGGCCGGCGCCGCCGCCGGGTCGCCGCTGCCGCCGACCGATGCCCAGGTGCCGTAGTCGAACTGGAACTTGCCCCGGTAGGTGCCGGAGGCATCGACCGCGGTCGGGTCGCCGCCCGACTCGCAGGCGGCGATCGTGTCGAGCGTGGACTGGCTGACCCCGGCCGGCAGCGTCCACTGCGACCGCTTCTGCTCGCGGCGCTGGGTGCGCCGCCTGCTGCGTTCGCGCGCCGCCCGGTGCTTGTGGTTGTGAATCGAGCGGCCGAGCCTGTCGGCCGGGCGCTCGAGGAATCCGAGCTGACCGGCCGCGGCGGCCGTGGCCGCCATTCCGGATGCTGCGATGAGCGCGATCGCCATCGCGGCGACGAACCTTCTCGCGTGCACGGGGGAACCACCTCCGTGGGTGTCGGGGCCCGGTGCGGTGAGGAAGTCCCCCCTGTCGCGGCCGCCTCGAACCGGCCCGTGCGGCCAGGAGGCGGCTCTGTCCGAGCCTTGGTCTGCCCGCCGGCGGTGTCAGGTGCGCGCTGGATGGGGCGCGCTGCCGGCAGGCGTTGCCGTTGTGGCCGCGCAGGGTGGCAGCGGCTTCAGGCCCCGTGTGTGACGCCGATCACATTGGGCCGCGCATTGCGCTGCTGCGCCCAGACGCGCCTGATCGGGGCCTACCGAAAACCTGGTTGCCGTCGCCCCGGCTTACTGCAGCTCGGCCTCGGAGTTCGCCGACTTCGACCCCAGCAGGGCGAGGTCGGCCCGCTCGACGAGATCGTCGCCACTCATCTCGCGGTCCAGCTGCGCCATCCCGAAGCGGATCGTGATCGAGCCGCCCCCGGGGCGACGAACGCGCCGCCTGATCGCCTCCGCGAGCCGCTCCCCGGCCTGGGCCGCACCGTCCTCGTCGGTGCCCGTCAGAAGCAGGGTGAACTCGTCGCCCCCCCAGCGGAAGCAGGAGTCGGGGCGCCTGCTCGAATGGGCGAGGACCCCCGCGACCTCGTTGAGGCAGCGGTCGCCCTCGAGGTGGCCGTAGCGGTCGTTGATCTCCTTGAAGTCGTCGAGGTCGACGACCACCAGGCTGAGCGGAAGGCTGGTGCGGCGGCTCCGTGCCACCTCGGTCTCGAGCGCCTCGTCGAAGGCCCGACGGTTGCCGAGGCCGGTGAGCGAGTCGACGCGCGCCTGCTGGCGCGCCTCCTCCCCCTCGCTGCGCAGACCGATCCGCTGTGCCCGCACCCGCTCCATCAGCAGCAGTCCGAGGGCGCCGAGGCCGAGCGAGATGATCAGCAGCGCGACGGCGCTCGCCGCCGCCTCGCGGCTCCAGCCGTTCAGCAGCAGCGGCAGGGCCACCACCGCCACCACCGCGACGAGGAAGGCGAGCACCCGGCGGGGCGGGTGGATCGCCGCGCTGTAGATCACGGGGATCACGAGGAACACCTCGTAGGGAGGCTGGTCGCCGCCGGCGAGCCAGTCGAGCAGCACGATCATCGCCAGCGACAGGTAGCTGACGACGTACATCAGGTTCCAGGTGATCCATCCCTCGCCGCGGCGGAAGGCGACCGCGATCAGGCAGAAACCGGCGAGCACCGCGCCGGCGACCGCCCAGCCCGCCGCTCCGAGCACGTCGGTGGGCGGCGCCAGCGGCATCACCGCCGCGCACGCGGCCGCCGTGAGCAGCCAGACGAAGGCGCCGAGGCGTCGCGCGTTGGCCATGTCCGCGCCGGCATACGGATCCTCCCGCCTCGCCAGCAGATGACTCAACTCTGCCCCCTCAACTGCCGCGCAACATCGTCGCGTTCGACCATAGGTGAATTCCCGTTTGACGTGACAAAAAGCCCGATTAGTAGGTATCGGCGCCCGCGGCGACGGTGTTTAACCCCGCCGGTACAGCTCCGGCGGGCGACGATCGCGGCGGACGTCGCGCAGGGTCATGTGGCTGCCGGTGTCGGCGTAGTTCATGACGAAGAGGCGCTCGAGGTCGCGCGTGACGTAGTGCGCAACCAGGGAGCGCCTGGTGCGGTCGGGCCGGGTGATCGGGACGCCCCCGTGGACCAGATTGGCGTGCCAGACGATCAGGTCTCCCTTGCGCGGCAGGAACGTCTTCGGCTCGAAGCCGCCGTCGGCGAGCGCGGCGTCGAGGTCGGCCGTCCAGCGCTCGTAGAACATGCAGGTGGCGAGCGACTGCTTCGCGCCCTCCATCTGCACGGCGTAGCGGCGGCGCAGTGCCTCCTCGTCGGCCGAGATCTCGGCGCGGATCCCCGGCTCCTCGGTCGCGTAGCGCCGCGGGATCCCCTCGTTCGGTATCCGGTGCGAGCCCGGGTAGTAGACCAGCGGCCCGGCGTCCTCGGACACGTCCTCGCAGGCGATCCAGACACCGCACAGGCTCATCGCCGGCTCGGTGGTCATGAACATGTAGTCGCTGTGCGGGTGCTGCTGCGAGCCCCAGTTGAAGTAGATCGACTGGAACAGCACGGCGCGGCCGCCGAGCAGGGCGCCGACCAGGCGCAGAAGCGGGCGGCCATCGAGCACGCCGCGGGCCGCCGCCGACTCCCGGTGGACGTTCATCGTGCGGTCCACCTGCTCCTGCTCGATTCCGTTGCGAGCGTAGATCGCCTCCGCGTCGGCCACGACGCGATCGCACGACTCGGGGTCCACGAACCGCTCCATCAGGACGAAGCCGTCGCGATCGAAGTCCTCGCGCCGCGCATCCAGCTCGCGGTCGGCGAATCCGGGGATCAGTCGGGTCAGCGCCGCCATGCGCGAACGCTATCGCCATGGAACAGGGCGGAGTGTTTTCCCCCAGAACGGGTAGGCAGGGCACCGAGGCACCTAATCGATCGGAGGAGACATGGAGTTCGAGCAGGTTGAAGTGGAGGAGGGCGAGGAGCAGGTCTCAGAGGACGAGGGCGGCGACGAGGGCGGCGGCCTCGACGAGCCGGGCGAGGGCGATTCCCCCGCCGATCAGCCGGAGGGCGATCAGCAGGACGGCTGAGCCGGCGCCGGCGGGAGCCGGCGTCATAGGGTCTCCGGTGTGACGGCGATCGAGCAGTCGCCCACGCGGGCCCCTTCAGGGTACGCGCGAGGAACCGATGAGTTCTCGCGCGTGCTCGCGTTCAGCGATGCCGTGTTCGCGATCGCTATGACCCTCCTGGTCGTCGCGATCGTGGTTCCCAAGCTCGCCGACCACAACAGCGTCTCCGACCTGGCCAACGCGCTCAACGACCTCACCGCCAGCTTCGTCAGCTTCTTCATCAGCTTCGCGGTGATCGGGCGCTACTGGGCTGCCCATCATTCCTTCTTCGCCCTGCTGGGGCGCATCGACCGCGGACTGATCGGGACCAACCTGGTCTATCTGGCGTTCATCGCTTTCCTTCCCTTTCCGACCGCCCTGCTCGGCAACTACTTCGAGAATCCGCTGTCGGTGGCCATGTACGCGGCCTCGGTGGCGATCGTCAGCGCGCTGGAGGTCGTGCAGTTTCGCCACGCCCAACGAAACGGCCTGCTGATCCGGCCGATGCCCGAGAACGTGTACCGCTACGGCGTGCTGATCTCGCTCTCCCCCGTCGGGTTCTTCGTCCTTTCCGTGCCGATCGCCTTCGCGAACACGACGATCGCCGTGGTCACCTGGTTCCTGGCGGTTCCCTGGCAGACCGTCACGACGCGCTGGAAGCCCGCGGGGGCGGACGAGTACCTGGGCCCCGGGTAACGGCGCCGCAGCGCTCGTCCGCGGCTACGCTCCCCACGTGGCGGGATTGAGAGGCGGAGGGCTACTGGCCGCGGCCGCGCTGGCGGCGCTCGCGGCGTCGCTCACCGCGCCGGTTCCGGCGGCGGCGCGCCCGGACCCCCTGGCCGACCTGCGCAGCGGCTGCGCTCCCAGGGTCAGCGCCGACGCCCGTCCCACCCGCTACGTGATCTGCAGCGGAACGGTGAACAGCTTCGACGGCACGCCCCTCGACGTCTCGCTGACGCTCCCGCGCGGGGCGGGTCGGCGCCATCTGCCGTTGATCGTCTTCCTCCACGGCTTCCTCGCCGACAAGGGCGAGTACACCAGCGAGACGCGGCGCGGCACCGGGACCGACCGCGGCGGCGCCGCCTACAAGACCGCCCACTGGAACAACGTCTGGTTCGCCGCCCGCGGCTACGCCGTGCTCAACTACTCGGCCCGCGGCCAGGGTGCCTCGGGCGGGCAGATAGGCCTGGGGAGCAAGCACCTCGAGGTCGAGGACACGCGCTATCTGACCGGGCTGCTCGCCGACGACCGTGACTCCCCGCGGCCGCTGACGCTGATCCGCCCGGGGCGGATCGCCGTCCTCGGCAGCTCGTACGGCGGCGGCCAGACCTGGCTGCTGCTCACGACACGGGGCCGGCGCGCAGCCCGCTACGGCACCTGGCGCAGCCCGGCGGGCCGGTTGCTGCGGCTCGCCGCGATCGTCCCCCAGTACACCTGGACCGACCTGCTCTACTCGCTCGCCCCGAACGGGCACCAGCTCTCCGGAGCAACGATCCCGCGGTCGAGCGCCGACGTCCCCTTCGGGGTCGGCAAGCAGACGCTGATCGACGGCTTCCTGATCACCGCCGGCAGCAAGTTCACCCCCCAGATCGTGCAGTGGCTGACCCGCTTCAACGCCGGTGAGCCATACGACGAGCCGGGCGACCCCGTCGTGCCCGAGGCAAGACGGGCGCTCACCTACGAGCGCTCCGCCTACTTCCAGGGCGGCTACTTCCGCGCCCTGCGAAGCGGTCTGGCGCGGCGGGTACCGGTGCTGGCCGCGCAGGGCTGGACGGACCCGATCTTCCCGGCGCTGGAGGCGGTGCGGATGTACAGGGCGCTGCGGGCGGCCGACCCCGGCTATCCGATCGGCCTCTACCTCGGCGACTTCGAGCACCTGACGGCGCAGGTGAAGATCCCCGACCTGCGCCACTACCACGACACGGCGACGGCGATGCTCGACCACTACCTGCGCGGGGTCGGGCGCCGCCCGAAGCCGCGCGTGCAGGCGGCGGTCACCAACTGCGACCCGAGCCGCTTCGGCCCCGTCCTGGACGCTCCCTCCTGGGCGCGCCTGCATCCGGCGACCAGGCGGTTCGGCTTCGGCGGCTCCCAGCAGACCGTCTCGCCGCTCTCGGACCCGCGCGCGGCCGACCTGGACCCGGTCCTGGTCTCGCAGCAGCGAGGGCGCGGCTGCCTGACGACGCAGACGCCGCCGCCCCCCGGCGTCGCCACCTACACCGCTCCGGTCAGCGTCGGCTTCACGATGGCCGGGCTGCCGCTGCTGCGATTCGGCTTCTCCACGGCGGCCACCGACATCGAGCTGAACAGCCGCCTCTGGGACATCGCCCCGGACGGAACGCGCACGCTGGTGGACCGCGGCGCCTACCGCGCCCTCAGCCCGGCGGTCGGCGGCGACACCGCCCGCTACGAGCTGTTCGGAAACGCCTGGCGCTTCCGCGCCGGCCACCAGCTGCAGCTGGAGATCACCCAGGACGACTCCACCTACCTGCGCCGCGACAACTTCTCGTCGTCGGCGACGATCAGCGACGTCAGGCTGGTGCTGCCGACCCGCTGAGCGGGCGGGCGACCGATCGTCTAGCGGCGCCGGCGGCGCCCCGCGGGGCGCCTGCCGCGCTCCTCGAGCCGGGCGCGGCTGGAGCGGGCGGCGCTCTCCCGCCGGACGCGGCGCAGATCGGGCAGCAGCAGGGCATGCGCGCAGCGCCGGTGCCAGTGGTGGTGATCGGTGCCGCCGACGCGCCGGACGAACTGGACCACCACGTGGTCGGCGCCGATCTCGATCTCGCCGTGGCAGCCCGGGCAGCGGTAGAGCTTGGCGGCGATCCCGCGGATCAGCCACGCCTCGTCGCCCTCCTCGGTCACCCCGACAAGGCTGGTGCGGGTGTCGGGAAGCCCCTCGAGGCCGCTCACGCCCGCGCCGCCGGGCGCGTCAGCTCCTCGAGCAGGAACACGAACGACTCATACGGCCGCCCGGTCGCCCGCTCGAGGGCGACCTCGCAGGTGCGGTTGCTCGACAGGTGGAAGTCGAAGCCGCGCGCCTCCACCTCGGCGGACTCCTCGCGGGTGGCCGCCGCGGTCAGCTCCGGATGGAGGAAGCCGCGATCGCCGGCGAACCCGCAGCAGGTGGCCGTCGGCGGCACGAAGACCTCGCCGGCGAGCTCGCCCGCGATCCGCTCCAGGGCCCGCGCCAGCCCCAGGTGGCGCGCCGAGCAGGTCGGGTGCACGGTCGCCGCGCCGGCCCTGCGCGCGACCTCCAGGTCGGGCAGCAGCCGCTCCGCCCAGGCGATCGAATCGAGCACCTCGAGCGCCCCGTGGCGCTCCGCGTTCGCGGCGCTCAGCACGCCCTCGCCGGGATCGACGACGCCGTGGGTGCACGAGCTGGCGTCGACCACGACGGGCAGCTCCCCCTCCTCGCTCCATCGCCACAGGCGCTCGACCGTCTCGTTCGCCTTGAACGCCTGCCCGGTGCGGTAGCCCTTCGACGACCAGGGAACGGCGCAGCAGGTGCCGGCGACGTCGTCGGGGATCCACAGCGGCGCGCCGGCCCGGCGCGAGACCTCGACGAGTGCCTCGGCGAGGCCCGGGCCCTTCGGGCGCGCGCGCGAGCGCCCGAAGATCCGGTTTATGCAGGCGGGCACGTACACGGCGGCGGCCCCTTGGCGCGAGGTCGGGGGCAGCTGCGGCGGCGCCGGAGGCGGGGTCGCATCCCCCCATTCGGGCACCAGCTCGCTGCTCACCGCCGCGCGGACCGCCCGGGTGAGGCCGCGAAGGGGGGCGTCGCCCGTGACCCGCGCGACGGCGTCGGCGATTCCCAGCCCGCTTCGGGCCCCCCGCTCGACCCGGTCCCAGCGGCGGGCGGCGGCGAGCGCGCAGCGCTCCGCCGCCCGCGAGCGCTCGCGGGCACGCTGCTGCTTGACCAGCTTGCCGGTGTCGATCCCGACCGGGCAGGCGAGCTGGCAGGAGCCGTCCGCGGCGCAGGTCTCGAGCGCGTCGTACTGGTACTCGTGGAGCAGCGCCCTCTGCACGGCCGAGCCGGCCGGCTGGCGGGCCATCTCGCGCCTCAGCACGATTCGCTGGCGCGGCGTCGTGGTCAGGTGGCGGCTCGGGCAGACCGGCTCGCAGAAGCCGCACTCGACGCAGTTGGTGGCCACCTCCTCGATTGGCGGCGTCGACTTGAGGTTGCGAAGGTGCGCGGCAGGGTCGCTGTTCAGCACCACCCCGGGCGCGAGCACGCCGCCGGGGTCGGCGAGCCGCTTCAGCCGCCACATCAGCTCGGTCGCCTTCGGCCCCCACTCCCGCTCGACGTAGGGGGCCATGTTGACCCCGGTGCCGTGCTCGGCCTTCAGCGAGCCGTCGTACTTGTCCACGACGAGGTCCACCAACCCGCCCATGAACGCCTCGTAGCGCTCGACGTCCTCGTGCTTGGCGAAGTCCGGGGTGAGCATGAAGTGGAGGTTGCCGGCGGAGGCGTGGCCGGCCACGCCGGGAAGGAAGCCGTGCTCGCCGAGCAGCGCCTGCAGGTCCTTCGCCGCCTCCGCCACGCGCTCGGGCGGGACGCAGACGTCCTCGATGATCAGCGCCGCCTCCGGCGGCTTCAGCCTGCCGAGCAGGCCGTGCATCCCCTCCCGCACCCGCCAGGCGAGCTCGATCCGCTCCGGGTCGCGGGTGAAGTCGATCGGCCGGATCAGCTCGCCCTCGCCCACGACCTCGGTCGCCCTGGCCTCGAGCGCGTCGAGCTCGGCGTCGCCGTCCGCGCCCAGCTCGACCAGCAGGGCGGCCGACTCCGGCGGCAGCTCGCGCCACTCCACCGGCGCGCCGACCATGTTGAAGCTGGCGGCGATCAGCGAGGGGGCGACCATCAGCTCGACCGCCCTCGCCCCCATCGCGACCAGGTCCGAGACCGGGGCGATGGCGGCGTCGATCCCGCTGAAGTGAAGCCACGAGACCGTCGTTCGCGCCGGCACCGGCACCGTCTCGAAGACGGCCTCGGCGACGAAGCCGAGCGTTCCCTCCGAGCCGACCAGGAGGCGGCGGAAGATCTCCAGGGGCTCGTCGGCGTCGAGGAAGGCGCACAGCCGGTAGCCGGTGGTGTTCTTGATCTCGAACTTGCGGGAGATCCGCTCCGCCAGGTCGTCGTCGGCGCGGATCTCGTCGCGCACCTGCTCGAGCCCACGCGCAAGCTCGGGCTCGGCGCGCGCGAACAGCTCGGCCGCCCCCGGCGCCGCCGTGTCGATCGTCGTCCCCGACGGGAGCACGAAGGTGAGCGAGCTGACGGTCCGGTAGGAGTCGTGGACGACGCCGCAGCGCATCCCGCCCGAGTTGTTGGCGATCACTCCCCCCACCGTGGCGATGTCGGTGCTGGCCGGGTCGGGCCCGAGCTTGCGCCCGTGGGGCGCGAGCACGCGGTTGGCGTGGCCGAGCAGCGTCCCCGGCAGCACCCGGGCGGCCTCGCCGCCGCGCTCCACCGAGACGCCGTTGAAGTGGCGCCTGACGTCGACCAGGAGGCCGTCGCCCTGCGACTGGCCGTTGAGGCTCGTGCCCCCCGCCCGGAAGGTGACCGGGACGCCGCCGCCGCCGGCGAAGGCCATCACCTTGGCCACGTCGCCCGCGTCGCGCGCCATCACCACCGCCCGGGGGAACATCCGGTAGGGGCTCGCGTCTGACGCGTAGCGCACGATGTCGCTCGCCCGCGCCAGCACCCGGTCGGGGCCGAGCAGCTCCTCGAGCTGCGTTCGCAGCGGTTGCGGGGTGCCGCGCGCCACCCATTGCGGGGCGGCGTCGGGCGCGCCGGGCCCCGCCTCGGGCGCGATCAGGGTGACGTCGGGGTCGAGCAGGGCCACGCTAGAAGAGGGCCATCCCCGGCGCCACGGCGACCTCGACCAGCTCCGGCGCATCCGAGTCGAGCGACGACGCCAGGGCCTCGCGCAGCTCGTCGCGGCCGCTCACCCGCTGCGCCTTGAGCCCGTACCCGGCGGCGATCGAGGCGCTGTCGAGGGCGGCGAGGTCGAGTCCGGGGGCGCCGCTGACCGACTCGATCTCGGCGAACCACTTGAGGATCGCGTACTCCTCGTTGCGGAGGACGAGGAAGGTCACCGGGACCGAGTAGGCGACGGCGCTCCACAGCGCGCTGACGGCGTACTGGACCGAGCCCTCGCCCAGCACGCAGACGACCGGGCGCTCGGGCTGGGCGAGCTGGACGCCGATCGCCGCCGGCAGGCCGAAGCCGAGGCCACCGCCGGCGCCGAAGAAGTAGCTGCCCGGGCGCGAGAGTCGCAGCTGGTTGCGCAGGGCAAGCGTGCTGGAGGGCGACTCGAGCACGACGATGCCGTCGTCGGGGAACACCTCGCCCAGCGTGCGGTGCACGGTCGAGGGGTTGAGCGGGTCCGACTCCGGCACCTCGCCCGGGTCCCCGAGGGGCTCCGGCGCCGGCCGCTCCGACTCGCCGACCGCCGCGACGAGCGCCTCGAGCGTCAGCCTGACGTCGGCGACGATCGCGTCCCCCATCGGCGCCCGCGCCGCCTCGTCGGGGTCGTTGGTGATCTGCACCAGGGAGGTGCCGTCGGCCAGAAGCGGGCCGGGGATGTAGGGGTAGTAGGGGAAGACCGAGCTGCCGGCGACGACGACGAGGTCGTGGCCGGCGAGCATCTCGCCGAGCGGGGCGATCGCCGGCGGCAGCACCCCGCGGAAGTGCGCGTGGCCCTCGGGGAAGCCGATCCGCCCCCCGCCCGGCGCCGGGGTCGCCCACACCGGCAGGCGCTGCTTCTCGGCCAGCGTGACGGCGGCGTCCCAGGCCCCGGCGGCGTCGATGTCGGGCCCGGCGACGAGCGCCGGGTTGGCGGCGCCGTCGAGGCGCCTCGCCAGCTCCTCGACGGCAGCCGGATCGGCCGCGGCGAGGCCGGTGACCTTGCGGTCCGTCGCATGGGCGGCGTCGCCCGCGTCGACCTCCTCGCCCCAGTCGTCCATCGGCAGCGACACGAACACCGGCCCGCGCGGCGGCAGCGAGGCCATGTGGGCGCCGCGGCCAAGCGCCAGCGGCACGTCCTGGGCGCGCGCCGGCTCGTACGACCACTTGACGAGCGGATGCGGCATGCGGGTCGCGTCGCGGTTCGTCAGGTTCGCCTGAAGGGTCATCTGCGCCCGCACCTGCTGGCCGGCGGTGACCAGCAGCGGCGACTTGTTCGCCTGCGCGTTGAAGATCGCGCCCATCGCGTTGCCGACGCCGGGCGCGGTATGCAGGTTGACCAGGGTCGTGCGCCCCGAGGCCTGGGCGTAGCCGTCGGCCATCCCCACCACCACCGCCTCCTGGAGGCCGAGCACGTAGGTGAAGTCCTCGGGGAAGTCGGCCAGCATCGGCAGCTCGGTCGACCCCGGGTTGCCGAACATGGTCGTCATCCCCCGCTCCCGGAACAGGTCGTAGGCCGCCTCGCGCACCGTCGGCATCGCGCCGCAGCCTAGAGAATCCGAACCCCGGCCAGCGCATAGAGTCCCGCCCGGTGCAGTTCGGCAACTACCAGTACGAGGTCTACGCGCGCGGTCTCGGCGGCGAGGCGCCCGAGCACCCGGTCGACCTCGAGGAGCTGCGGCGGCGGGCGCGCGAGGCGCTCTCCCCCGAGGCCTACGGATACGTGGCCGGCGGCGCCGGGACCGAGCGCACGGTGCGGCACAACGCCGACGCCTTCGATCGCTGGCGGATCGTGCCGCGGATGCTGCGCGACGTGGCCGAGCGCGACCTGTCCGCCGAGGTGCTGGGGACGAGGCTGTCGAGCCCGGTGATGCTGGCCCCGGTCGGCGTGCTCTCGATCCTGCACGAGGGCGCCGAGCCCGCCGCCGCCCGGGCGGCGGCGGAGGCCGGGACGGGGATGGTCCTCAGCACCGTCTCGTCGACGCCGATGGAGGAGGTGGCCGAGGCGCTCGGCGACACGCCGCGATGGTTTCAGCTCTATGCCCCCACCGACCCGGAGCTGGGCCGCAGCTTCGTCGCCCGCGCAGAGGAGGCCGGCTACTCGGCGATCGTCGTCACGCTCGACTCGCGCCTGATGCCGTGGCGCCCGCGGGACATCGAGACCGCGTATCTGCCCTTCCTGCGATCGGAGGGGATCGCCAACTACACCTCGGACCCCGTCTTCAGGGGCGCGCTCGAGGCGTCGCCCGAGGACGACCCCCAGGAGGCGATCGGCCACTGGGTGGCGATGTTCCCCAACCCCGGGCTCGTCTGGGACGGGCTCGACTACGTTCGCGAGTCCACCGAGCTGCCGGTGCTGGTGAAGGGCGTGCTGCACCCGGACGACGCCCGCGAGGCGGTCGATCGCGGGATCGACGGCATTGTCGTCTCCAACCACGGCGGCCGCCAGGTCGACGGCTCGATCGGCGCCCTCGACGCCCTGCCGCGGATCGTCGAGGCCGTTCCCGACGACCTCTGCGTGCTCTTCGACAGCGGCATCCGCACGGGGTCGGATGTGGTCAAGGCGATCGCCCTCGGCGCCAGCGCGGTGCTGGTGGGGCGGCCTTGGGTGTGGGGCCTGGCGGCCGCCGGCGAGGCCGGGGTGACGCAGGTGCTGCGCTCGCTGCTCGCCGACCTCGACCTGACGATGGCGATGTGCGGCGCCGCCACGCTCGAGGACGTGGGCGCCGAGCTTCTGGTCCCGGCGCCCTAGGACCTGGGCTCGGCGGCCGCAGCCACGACCTCGAACTCTGCCGTGTCGAGCGGCAGGCACATCTCGCAGAAGTCGTGGCCGAAGGGAGTGAGGTGGATGCTTCGCCGCACCGTGCGCGCGCGGCCGGCTCGCCGCGTCGCCTCGGTGACCTCGGGCTGGGCCTCCAGCACCTGGTAGTCGCGCACGTTCTCCAGCGCCTCGCGCGAGAACCACACCAGCCCGAGCCGGTAGAGGTTGTTCAGGTAGGCGAGGACGCGATCGCCATGCCGGCACCCGGCCTCGGCGCCGATCATGTTCAGCCCGGGCGCGACGAGCTGGGACCCGATCCCCAGTGGCAGCCAGCCGCTGCGAACGTCAATCGACGGCTGCGGTCCGGAGGTGGCAAGCAGCCGCAGGATCCGCGCCTCGTCGGGAGCGAGGTCGCCGAGGATGCGCGCGTAGGCGGGGTGGGTGTCGTCGTCGAAGTCGACGTCGGCCGAGCGGCGCAGGAGCTCGGCCCCGCGCTCGCGCAGGACCGGTCGCGACGGCGGCTCGGCGTCGGCCGGGCGCGCGCCCCGACCCGCAACGTCGCGGTCGCCGTCGGAGGCGGGGTCGATCGCGCCGCCGACCAGGCTCCTCGCCGTGCGGATGCCCCAGCCGACCGTGCGCAGCCAGCCGCCCGCGGCGACCCGCACGAGCGCCGGCAGGGCGTCGCGAAGCCCGTCCTCGAGGTCCGTCGTCTCGCCGCTGCGGCGCTCCTCGGTCATCCGAATATCGCCAGGTGTATCAGCCCCGCGACGAAGCCGAGCACCGCCCCGTGCAGGTAGAGCAGCCACTCGTCCTCCCGCATCGCCGTTCGCAGCATCTCGGAGAAGTCGGCGGGCGGGAGCTCGCGCATCCGCTCGGCGATCATCGCCCGCACCCGGTCGCTCTGGCGGCGGCTGAACTCGGGGTCCTTCATCGGAGTGATCGCGTACCGGACCGTCTCCGTCGCCACCGACTCGCGGATGCTGTCGTACTCGCGCGTGCCGACCGCGACCCGCACGGCCGGGCGCGCGGCCCCGACGGCGCGGTCGACAGCCGGGCGCATCGCCGTCTCGATCATCTGGCGGGTGCGATCCGCGCGCCGCCCGCGCAGCAGCTCGTCGCCGATGTTCTCCATCGTGACGATGTCGTCGGCGATGATGTCCGCGTACACCCCGGCCACCTCAGGCTGGCGCTTCAAGAAGAGGCCCTGGAGGACGAACGGCCCGATCCGCCGGGGCTCGACGGGCTGGAAGATCATCCAGATGCCGAGCAGGTTCGTCGTGTAGCCGATCAGCACGCCCGCGATCGGCAGCAGCCACCACTTCGGGTAGACGACCTCGGTCAGGTAGGCGGTGGGGATGCCGAGCGCGAAGCCGAAGAAGAAGCCGAAATTGACCATGAACCGCAGCTCGCGCCGCCCGACCTCGAGGTAGACGCGGTTGGCCAGCTCCGGCTCCTGCTCGATGTGCCGGATCACCATCAGCTTGACGTCGAGCAGCTGGTCGACGTGGGCGCCGATCTCGCCGGTGACGGTGCGCACGATGTCCGGGAGCTGCTCCTGGACGCGACGGTGAACGGCCTCGCGCACGCGCGGGGGAAGGTCCCGCCACAGCTGCGGGTGCTCGCGCTCCATGATCCGCTCGACGACGTCGCGGATGTCCTCGCGCGAGCTGGCGAGGATGTGCTCGGCTATCGCCTCGGGCTGGAGCTGGTTGTAGAAGTCACCCGGGGTCCCGACCTTCGCGATCCCCTTGTCCACGGCGATGCTGCCCATCTTCGCCGCCCGCGAGGGAATGATCCCCTGCCAGCCCACCCCGCCGTGCATCACCCCGGGGACCTGCTGGACCTTGCGCGGCAGCAGGCCGACGAGCGCTGCGAGCCCGGGCACCCGGGTGCCGCGGAACTCGATCGGATAGAAGAGCATCCACACGCCGCTCCAGTTGGTGACGTAGCCGATCACCCCCGTGAACAGGGGGACGGTGATCAGGCTGAGCGTCTCTCCCATCGCGACTGCGACGCCGTCTAGGTGCGCTTGGACACCGAGACCGAGTAGGCGTCGGCGCGGAACTGGATCAGCGGGTCCGCCGACGCCTCGATCCCGTCGGTGACGCGCGTCGGGTCGAAGACGAGCACCTCGCCACCCTCCTCGCGCTCCCCCTCGATCGCGTCCAGCTGGAGCGTGCCGACGACGACCGTCTCGCGCTCCTCGGGCCAGACGGCGGTGGCGTCGTCGACGCGGTCGCCGTCCTCGGCGATCTGCACGCGCAGGGCGAAGGACGCGGGGCCGCGCCCGAGGCGCTGCGCGATCTCCTCTCTCAGGTAGTCCCTGCCGAGCCGCTTGGCCTCCGCACCGGAGATGCTCTCCTCGCCGGCATCCGGCAGCCAGCTGTAGCGCACGTGCCTCGTGACACCCTCCGGATCGACCCAGCGAAACGCGTGCAGGCCGTTGTAGCGGCAGGTGGCGTAGCTGGCGGGCAGCGGCAGCGAGGTGAAGGCGCGGATCGCCGGCAGCGCCTCGCGGTGCCTGGCGATGAACAGCGGCAGCTTCCAGGCCCGCTCGATGCCGCCGGCGGCGGCGCGCGTGAAGGCGAGGAAGTCCTCCGGCGTGCGGACGAAGAAGCGCGGCAGCGTCAGCGAGACGATGTCGGTCGCGGAGCCGTCCGGCAGGGCGAACTTCACCGCCATGCCACGGCCGTCGCGCGCGTAGTCCGGGACGTTCGGGTCGCCGGAGCCGTTGGAGAACCGCACCAGCGCCTTCACCGGCTCGCCCTGCATGTGGGCGGCGCGGCTGAGCCGCGCCGCATCCGGGGTGGCCGTGAAGGTGCCGCTGCACAGGATCCCCTTCGCGTGCGCGGCGCGGTATCCGGGGTGCGCGCCGAAGCGGGCGTTCATCGCCTCGACGGCCTGCTCGGCGAGCGTCGCCACGGACTGATCGTATGGCACACTCGCACCCCGATGGAGCAGCTTTGCGAGGTCGGCGGCGGGATCGCCCTCTGCTGGGAGGACTTCGGCGACCCGTCGGATCCGGCCGTTCTGCTGGTGATGGGGCTGGGCACGCAGATGATCGCCTGGCACGAGGAGTTCTGCTCGCAGCTTGCGGACCGCGGCTTTCGGGTGGTGCGCTTCGACAACCGCGACGTCGGGCGCTCGACGCACATGTCGGGAGGCCGGCCGCCGCACCTCGGCCAGCTCCTGCGCCGCCGCTTCGGCCCCGAGCAGTACACGCTCGCCGACATGGCGGACGACGCCGCCGGCCTGATCCGCGAGCTCGGCCTGGCGCCGGCGCACGTCGTCGGCGCCTCGATGGGCGGCATGATCGCCCAAACGCTCGCCGCCCGGCATCCCCGGATGGTGGGCTCGCTGGTCTCGATCATGTCCAACACCGGCAGCCGCTTCAGGGGCCAGCCCGCGCTCGGCCTCTACCGCCACCTGCTGCGACGGGCGCCGGCGGACCGCGACGCCTACATCGAGCACATGGCGTGGCTGTTCTCGCATATCGGCTCCAGCGGCCCGCTGGAGGACCTCGACCTGGTGCGCGAGAGGGCGGCGCAGAGCTACGACCGCGACCACGACCCGGCGGGAACGGGCCGCCAGCTCGCGGCGATCCTCGCCTCGGGCAACCGCACCGCCGAGGTGCGCGAGATCCGCGCCCCGACCCTCGTCATCCACGGCACGGCCGACCGGCTGGTCGCGCCCTCGGGCGGCCGCGCCACGGCACGGGCGATCCCGGGCGCGACGCTGATGATGATCGAGGGAATGGGCCACGACCTGCCGCGACCGCTCTGGCCGGGGATCATCGACGCGATCGTCGAACAGGCAGGGCGGGCGGCGCCGGCGGTGTCGGCGCTGGCCGCCGACCGCTGAGCGCCGGATCGAGCCGGTCGCTCAGCTCCTAGCCTTGGCCTTCGGCTTCGCCTTCGCGCGGCGGCGGGGCGGCCGCAGGTCGGCGAGCTCCTCGCCCAGCCAGTCGATCAGGCACCACACGTCGGGCATCTGGTCGCGGTCGGCGACGATGCCGAAGTCGAGGTGGCCGCAGTAGCTCATCACGGTGATGTTGAGGCCCATGCCGTCGGTGATCACCGACACCGGGTAGTTGGCGTCGAGCCTGGCGCCGGCGCAGTACAGCGGGAACTGGGGGCCGGGGACGTTGGACACCACGAGGTTCCAGGTGGGCCTGCCGCGGCCGCTGGTCGAGAGCGCGAACGTCGCCCGGGCGGCACGGGCGAACACCGCGGGCGGGATGAAGTGGTTGGCGTCCTGCAGCAGCTCCGCGGGCAGCGCCCGGTGGCGCTGCTTCATGTCGCCCATCGCCTCGTGCGTTCGGCGCAGGCGCTCGAGCGGGTCGGGGAGGTTGGTGTAGAGCGGCGCGCTCATCAGCATGATCCGGTTGCCGTAGGTGCCGGCCTGCTCGGCCGAGCGCACCGACACGGGGATCTGGGCGATCAGCGGCTCGGTGGGAAGCTCGCCGTGCTCGATCAGCCAGTGGCGGACGGCCCCGGCGCAGATCGCGACGATCACGTCGTTGACCGTGAAGCCGTGGGCGTCCTTCACGGCCTTGACGTCCTCGAGCGGCAGCTGTCCGAAGGCGAAGCGGCGGTGCGGAGAGATCCGTCCGTTGAACGGCGTGCGCGGCGCGCGCAGGGCGGTGCGCTCGAGCACGCCGCCCTCGCGGCGCACCGCCCGCTGGGCCCGCTCGGCGAGGCGGGAGACCGTGTCGGCCCCCGGCAGGCCGCCGAACGGCGTCTCGTCGAGGTTGGGCAGCGCCGCCGGCAGCGAGCGCGCCATGCGCAGCGGGTAGCGCGGGATACCGGCGATGCCGCGGGCCAGCATCCCCAGCTCGGTCGGCTCAGGGTCGGCGCCGCCGTCCTCGGCCGGCGGGACCTCGCGCCCCTCGGGCTCGAGGTCGAACAGGACGCCCATCACCTCGGCGCCGGAGAGACCGTCGATCACGGCGTGGTGGATCTTGGTCAGCATCGCCACCCCGCCGGCCTCGAGCCCGTGGATCAGGTACAGCTCCCACAGCGGACGGGAGCGGTCGAGCGGGCGGGCGACGATCCGCGCCACCTGCTCGGCGAGCTTGGCGTCGGTGCCGGGCTCCGGCAGGGCGAGCTCGCGTACGTGAAAGTCGAGATCGAACTCGGGGTCGTCGATCCAGTAGGGGTAGTCGAGCCCGAATGGGACCTCGGCGAGCCGCCAGCGCAGCGGCGGCAGCAGGTGCAGGCGATCCTCGAGCAGGCCCTCGATGTCGGCGAGCTGGAGCCGGCCGCCGGGACGCTCGGAGTCGTCGAGGATCGCCAGGCCCGCGACGTGACCGCTCTGGCGCGGCGTCTCCAGCGCCAGGAACTGGGCGTCGAGGCTGGTCAGCTGTCGCATCCGTAACCGGCGGCGATTCTCTCACCCCGGCGGCGCCGGCGCCACGGTTGCCGCCGCGTCCTAATGCAAGCGCAGCCGTTCCACCAGCGTCAGGTAGTGGCCAACGTGCTCGCTGGTCAGATAGCGCTCGACCACCTTGCGCCGCGCCGCCGCCCCGAGCATGGTGCGCAGCTGTGGCTCGCTGAGCAGCTTCGTGATCGCGGCGCCAAACGCCGCAAGGTCCTGCGGCTCCTCGACCAGCAGACCGTTCTCACCGTCGGTGATCTGGTCGCGGATCCCGCCCACCGCGGAGCCGACGATCGGCTTGCCCTTCCACATCGCCTCGGTGACCGAGAGACCGAAACCCTCGGCGAGGCTCTTCTGCACGACGATGTCGGCCCGGCGCTGGATCGCGTTGACGATCGCGGCGCTCTCGTCGTGGTCCTCGGACCCGAGCTGGACGAGGTGGACGCGGCGCCGCGTCCCGTCCGGCAGGCTCGCGAGCCGCTCGCGAAGCTCGGCGATCACGGCGTCGTCCTCGCCGCCGTCGTCGAGTCCGGCTGCGGCGGGGCCGGCGAGCACGAGGTTGAACCGCGAGTCCGGACAATGGTCGGCGAAGCAGTCGAGCACCCCCAGCGGGTCCTTCAGCCGCTCCCAGCCGGCCGCCTGGACGAGGAGCTCGGCGTCACTCGGCAGCGGCTCGAGCTGGTCGATCGTCGCCACCGTGTCCACCCGGCCCTCGGAGCCGTCGAGCCTGACGAATCCCGCCGACGCGTTGATGCCCGAGGCGGTGAGGCCTATCCGGTCGAGAATCGCGAAGACGCTGCCCATCGCCAGCTCCTGGTTCTTCGGCGAGAACGGGTCCAGCGACGGCGGGATCGTCGCCATGCGGGCAGGCTGCAGGCCGGGCCAGGCGTACTCGGGGCGGGAGAACATCCAGCCGTCCGCGGCGTGCAGGTAGGGCGCCAGGAACGCCCGCGCACGCTCGACGTGCTCGTTCACGGAGTCGACGCCGATATGGCTGCGCCAGATCACCGTCGCGCCGCGCCGCTTGGCCTCGTCGACGAGCCTCGCCGTCGTGCCGTCGTGCAGGAAGACGACGTCGCCGGGACGCATGCGCTCCGTCACCTCCTCGGCGCACCCGGCGGTGAAGCGCTCGAACGCCTCCCGCTCGGCCTCTCCGAGCGGGCCGCCGTCCCCCGCCGAGCCGTACAGGTTGTTGTGGATGCGGCGAACGATTCGATGGAATTCACCGTCCCCCCTGACGACCAGCCAGCGGGCGTCGATCCCGCCGTCGCGCAGGTAGCTGAGCACCGAGCGCAGGATGTCGGCTATGCCGTCGCCCTCGGACGAGTTGACGTGCCAGATCGCCTGTCCCTCGAGCCGCTCGCGCATTCGCGCAAGCACGCGTTCGGTGGTCTCGTACGCCTCGGGGTCGAGCGGTCGGAAGGGGATCCTCGATCGGCGCGGCAGCACGACCTCGCGCACCCCTTCGGCGATGCCGGGCGGGGTCGCAGCGGCGGTCGTCGCCGGCGGAGCGCTCATCGCTCCGATGCTCGCGCACCGGCCGCGCGACGGCATCGGGTCGAACTACGGAGGCGGCCCGGGCTAACTCGCCGCGCCGCCCCCGGGCGGCAGCGCCGGCGCTGAGGGCAGGCGGAGCTCGGCCATCGCGATGCGACGGCGGGAGCGCATCGACGGAAGCACGCGCAGCTCGGAGCCGAGCAGCCGGAACCCCGGCCCCCACCGCGTGTAGGCGAACGAGAGCCCGAGGCCGAGCGAGCGGTAGGGCGCAAAGAAGTAGCGCGCCCGCACGTGCCAGGCCGAGGTGACGACCGTGACACGCCTGACGTCCCCGACCGCCCGGATCAACGGCAGCGAGCGCGATGCGTTCTCTGCCGTGTCCCGACCGGCGTCCTCCATCAGGGTCGGCACCTCGGAAAGCGGCCACTCGGCCTCCATCTGCTCCGCCTCCGAGAGCCCCACGCGGGTGCGCGTGTATCCGGTGAGGACCACGGCGCGCGGCGCCTCGGCGCGGCACTCGCCCACCGCGCGACGCAGGCGCGCCCGCGACTCGTCGGAGATCCGGTGCTCGGCGCTCACCCCCGGCTGGCGGTGGCCGAGCACGACCAGGGCGCGGTCGCTCGCCCAGGACTGCCGCGGGCGCAGCAGCCGCGCGGCGGGCCGGTCGCAGACCACGGTCAGGCGGTGATGGGCTCGCAGCAGCGAGGCCGGGCAATCCGGCCCCGGCGGCCCCTCCAGCATCGCCCGCAGCGCCTCTGCCTTGGCCTCGCCGGAAACGAGCACCAGCAGCTCCCGCGCGCTCAGCAGGGTGCGCATGCCCACCGTCAGCGCACGCTCCGGGACGGCGTCGAGTGAGCCGAAGTCGCCCGCGGCGTCGGCGCGGGTGGTCGCGTGCAGGCGCACGAGCCGGACCCCCGAATCGGCGTCCGATCCGGGCTCATCGAAAGCGACGTGGCCGTCGCGGCCGAGCCCGAGCACGACGAGGTCCACGGGCGCCTCGTCGAGCAGCGCCTGATGGCGGGCGCACTCGGAGCCCGGGTCGGCGGTGCCGTCGAGGCGATGGTCGGCGGCGAACCTGACGCCGCCCAGCTCGCGCGTCAGGTAGGCGGCATAGCTGCGCTCGTCTGCCGGCCCGAGCCCGGCGTACTCGTCGAGCTGGAACAGGGTCGTCCGCTCGGAGTGCAGGCTGCCGTCGGCGGCGTGCCCGCGCAGCGCCTCGTAGAGCCCGATCGGGGTGCGCCCGGTCGGCAGGATCAGTCGCGGGCTGAGATGCGCGCGCAATCGGTTGGCGACGATCTCGGCGCCGAGCAGGGCGACGTTGCGGTGGTGGTCGACGAGGAGCGGTGCCTGCGTCTCCACCGGTCGGGGCCCGAGGGCCCCGGTCAGTCCGGCCTTCCCGCGTAGCCTGCGCGCAGCAGCTCGATCAGCTCGGCCACGGTGGGGATGCGCGGGTTGGTGCGCACGCTGGGATCCATGAACGCCGCCCGTGCCAGGTCGGCGAGGGCGCCCTCGAACTCGACGGCGGCGATCCCGAGGTCGGCCAGCGAGCGGGGGATCTCGACGGCGTCGAGGAGCTCGTCGACGCGGGCGAAGAGCCGTTCGCGCCGGTCCTCCTCGCTGCGGCCGTGCAGGCCGAAGACCCAGGCGATCTGGGCGTACTTCTCCGGCGCCACGTAGGCCGTGTAGCCCGGAGCGGGCATGAACTTGGAGGGGATCGCGGCGTTGTAGCGCACAACGTGAGGGAGGAAGACGCCGTTGGCGCGGCCGTGAGCGATCCCGAAGCGAGCGCCGACTGCGTGCGCGAGCGCGTGGCAGACGCCGACGAAGGCGTTGGAGAAAGCGAGGCCGGCGATCGTGGCGGCGTTCGCCATCGCCGTCCGAGCCTCCATGTCGCCACCCTCCGCGTAGGCCCGTGGCAGGTTGTGCAGGATCAGGTTGACCGCCTGCATCGCGAAGGCATCGGTGTAGGGGGACGCGAAGATCGAAACACCCGCCTCGAGCGCGTGGGTGAGCGCGTCGACGCCGCTGTCGGCGGTGACGGCGGCCGGCATCGAGGCGGTCAGCTCCGGCTCGATCACCGCCATGTCGGGGACCAGTGAGTAGTCCACCAGGGTGACCTTGCGGTCGCCGACCGTGACCACCGCCGCCGGCGAGACCTCGGACCCGGTCCCGGCGGTGGTCGGGATCGCGACGAGCTTGACGCTGTGGTCGATCTCGGGGTAGCTGGCGACCCGCTTGCGGGCGTCGAGGAAGGGCAGCGCCAGCTCCCGCATGCTCAGCTCCGGGTTCTCGCCGAACAGGCGCATCGCCTTGCCGGCGTCCAGCACGGAGCCGCCCCCGACGGCGACGATAGCGTCCGCCTCGGAGCGCTCGAGCACCTCGACGCCGGCGCGGATCAGGTCCTCCCCGGGCTCGGGCTCGACGTCGGCGAATACGTGAGTGGCGATATCCCCCAGGTGGCGGCGGACGGCGTCGACCATCCCCGCCGCCTCGCATCGGGGGTCGGTGACGATCAGCGCCTGCTCGGCGCGGAGCTCGCGCAGGCTCTCCAGCGACCCGGCGTTGAAGTAGGTGTCCGACGGGACGCGGAACCACTGCGGCGGCGCCTGGCGGTGGGAGACCGCCTTGACGTTGAGAAGGTTGCGGTAGTTGATGTTGTCCGTGGTCATCGAGCCCCCCCAGGTCCCGCAGCCGAGCGAGAAGGTCGGCGTCATCGCGTTGTAGATGCCGCCCAGGGCGCCGACGGCGGTGGGCGCGTTGACGAGTATCCGCCCCGTGCGGATCTGCGCCGCGAAGCGGTCCTGAACCTCGCTGTCGCGTGCGTAGACCGCGGACGTGTGGCCGAGCCCGGCGCACTCGGTGACGAGCTCGCAGGCGGCGATGCCGTGATCGAGCGACGGCGAGCGCACCACGCCCAGCACGGGCATCAGCTTCTCCTGGAGTAGCGGGTGGATCGACAGCTCCTCCAGCCGGGTCGGCAGCGGGGCGAGCAGGACCTTGGCGTCGGGGCGGACCTCGATGTCCCCCATCGCGCCCAGGTCGGGGCACGACTGGCCGAGCGCGGCAAGCTCGAGGCCGCCGTCGTCGGCAACGATGCTCTCGCACAGGCGCGCCACCTCCTCGTCGCTCAGCACCTGCGCCCCCATGCGCTCGAACTCGGCGAGCATCTCGTCGCAGACCGGCTCGTCGATCACGCACGTCTGCTCGGCCGGGCAGATCACCGAGGCGTCGAAGGTCTTGGAGATCAGGATGTCCACCACGGCCATGCGCACGTCGGCGCTGCGGTGCACGTAGACGGGGGCGTTGCCCGAGCCGACGCCGAGGCAGGGCTTGCCGGCCTCGTTGGTCGCCGCCACCGCCTTCGGTCCGCCGGTCGTCCAGATGAAGTCGACGCCGGGATGGTGAAACAGGTACTGGGAGACGTCGAGCGTCGGGTCGGGAACGACCTGGAGGGCGTTCGCGGGAAGGCCGGCCTCCGCTCCGGCGGCTTGGAGGATCTCCACGGCGCGCTTCGCGCAGCGGGCGGCCCGCGCCGAGGGGCGGAAGATCGTGGCGTTGCGCGTCTTCGCCCCGACGATCGACTTGAACAGGGCGGTCGAGGTCGGGTTGGTGATCGGAAGCAGCGCGAGGACGACGCCGATCGGCTCGGCGATGTACTTGATATGGCGCTCGGCGTCCTCCTCGATCACGCCCACCGAGCGCTTGTCCTTCAGGTAGTCGAAGAGGAACTCGGTGGCGATGTAGTTCTTCACCACCTTGTCCTCGAACACGCCGAAGCCGGTCTCCTCCATCGCCAGCTCGGCCAGCTCGATCGCCGCCTCCAGACCGGCCACCACCATCGCCCAAACGATCCGGTCGACCGCCTCCTGGTCGAGGCGGCGGAAGTCGCGCGCCGCCGACTGCGCGCGCTCCACGAAGCCGTCGAGGCGATCGGCCTGCTCGGGGCCGACCTGGCCGACCGGTTGGGAGAGCGTGGTCGATGTCACCGAAAGCGTGCTCCTGGTGAACCACTCTAGGTCGCCGGTGGCGCCGGCGCCACCGTGTCGAGCCCGCACGCGACTGCGGAGAACTACGGGCGGTGGCTCGACGCTCTAGGGTTGGCGCGATGGGAACGCTGGAGGCGAGCTGGACGGTTGAGATCGACGCCCCGCGCGAGCGCTGCTACGAGATCGCCGCCGACATCGAGAACGCTCCCGCCTGGCAGGGCACGCTCGAGGAGGTGGAGGTGCTGGAGCGCGACGACCAGGGCCGCGCCCTACTGGTGGAGACGGTCTCCGACGCGATGGTGAAGAAGGTCCGCTCGGAGCTGCGGTTCGACTACGACCCGCCGGGCGGGCTCACCTGGGAGCAGGAGAAGGGCGAGACCAAGTGGCTGACCGGCTCGTGGGAGCTGGCGGACCTCGGCGACGACGGAACGCGTGCCACCTACGGCCTGCGCACCGACACCGGCCGCATGCTAGGCCTGCTGCTGCGCGGGCCGGTGGAGGGCAAGGTCAAAGAGCACCTGACCAGGAGCGCGGCCGAGGGGCTCAAGAAGCACGCCGAATCGCAGGGCTGAGCGAGCGCAGCCGCGGGTCCTGCTCGCCGCCCGACGGGCGCAGCGCCATCACCACGACGTCGTCGCGCTGATCCTCGCCGCCGCGGGTCGTCGCCTCCCGGCAGAGACTTCCCGTGAGCTCGTCCAGGTCCCCCCACTCCGCCGCCTGAACGCGGGCGGCCAGCGCCTCTTCGCTCAGATGGGTCTCGAGCGGCCCCGCCTCGAGCAGGCCGTCGGTGAACAACAGCAGCAGCTCCTGCGGCGACAACGACACGGTCTCCTCCACGTAGCTGCTGCGCTCCTCCCAGCCGAGCAGCGGTCCCCGCCCTCCCACCTGCCGGCTGCCCTCCGCTCCGGTCAGCAGCGCGGGCGGGTGCCCGGCGCGCGAAAGCACCGCGGCCGCCCCTCCCGGCAGCGGCTTGACCAAGGCGGCGAGGGCCGTGGCCAGCGAGTAGCGCGGGTGGCCGAGCAGCAGCTGGTTGAGGCGGTCGAGCAGGTCGGCCGGGCCGAGCCCCTCGCCGGCCAGGGCGAGGGCCCCGTGCCGCAGCAGAGCCGACAGCGCCGCCGCCTCGGCGCCCTTGCCGGTGACGTCGCCGATCACGACGAGGCAGCCGTCCTCCCGCGCGACGACCTCGTAGAAGTCGCCCCCGACCTCGATCCCCTCGCCCGCCGGGTTGTAGGCCACGGCGATGTCGAGCCCGGCGACGCTCGGGGGCTGAGCCGGGCGCAGGCCCATCTGGAGGGTATCCGCCACCCGGTTGCGCTCGCTGAAGAGACGGGCGTTGTCGAGGGCGAGCGCCGCCCGCGTGCCGAGGTCCTCGAGCAGCGACAGGTCCTCCGGGTTGTAGCGGAGGTCGTTTTGGACGTGCAGGAAGCTGAGCGCGCCGAGCACGCGGCCGCGCGCCCGCAGCGGCACCACCACGGCCGAGCTGTAACCCGCAGCGCTCATCAGCTCGCGGTGCTCGTAGCTCTGCACGATCTGGGAGATCGTCTCCGGCTCCCGCAGGTCCCGCCACACCGCCGTGCGTCCGGAGCGCAGCACCTGGGCGACCGGATGGGTGCCGGCGGGGTCGAGCGGAGTCCCGCGCCGGATCGCCTGCAGCCGCCGCCCCACCTCGGGGTCGACCGCGGCCACGGTCGAGTCACCGATCATGCCGTCCTCGCGGACCAGGTCGACCACGCACAGCTCCGCCAGCTCGGGCACCGCCGTCTCGGCGATCGTGCGCGCCGTGGTCTCCGGGTCGAGGGAGGCGTCCAGGGCGCCCCCCGCCCGCGAGAGCAACGCGTGGGCGCGGGCGCGGCGGTTGCGGGCGGTGACGTCGCGCCCGATCACGGAGGCGCCGACGATCCCGTCGACCGGGTCCTCGATCGGCGAGACCGTCAGCGACACCTCGATCCGGGTTCCGTCGGCGCGCAGTCGCTCGGTCTCGTAGGTGCCGATCGTCTCGCCGGCGACGATCCGGTCGAGGATCCGCTGCTCCTCGCGATGACGGTCGGGGGGGACCAGGAAGGAGATGTGGCGGCCGATCGCCTGCTCCGCGGTGTAGCCGTAGATGCGCTCGGCGCCCGGGTTCCAGCTCGTGACGATCGCGTCGAGGTCCTTGCTGTAGACGGCGTCGTCGCTGTGCAGGACGATCGCCGCCATGTGGCGCTGGACCTGCTCGGCGCGGTGGCGCTCGCTGATGTCCCGCAGGTAGCCGTTGAACATCGGCTCGCCCTCACCCGGCAGGCGGGTGACGGTCAGCTCCACCGGGAAGGTGGACCCGTCGGCGCGCATCGCCCGCAGCTCCGTGCGGCGGTCGAGCATCCTCCCCTGGCCGGTGCGCAGGTAGCGGGCAAGTCCCTGGCGGTGGGCCTCGCGAAGCTCCGGCGGGACCAGCAGGTCCGCCACCGGCCGCCCGACGACGGCGTCACGCGTGTAGCCGAAGATGCGCTCCGCCGCCGGATTGAATTCGACGATGCGACCGCCGGCGTCCATGGTGACGATGCAGTCGAGGGCGGCGGCCACGATCGCCGACATGTGCGCCTCGCTCAGTCGCAGCGCTGCCTCCTCGCGACGCCGCTCGATGAACATCGCCAGCTGGTCACCGAAACCGACCAGCAGCGCGAGCAGCTCCGGAGCGGGGTCGCCGAGCGACGGCGTGAAGAACTCGGCCACGGCCAGCACGCGCTCGCGCCGCCCGAGGGGGACGGGGAATGCGACTCCGGCGGTCAGCCCCGCGTCGTCGAGCGCCGGCACGCATCCGGGCTCGTCGTCGGCTTCGAGGTCGAAGCTCCAGGCAACCTCGCCCGTCGTCCAGGCCTGGCCGGCGAGCCCGCGGCCGGGGGCAAGGGCGAGCTGGCGGCAGGCACGCCACGGGTCCTCCCCCGACGCCTGCTCGGTCCAGCCGTCGACGAGGCGCAACGCCTCGCCGTCGGCCCGCACCTCCCACAACGATCCGGCCGGCCATTCGAGCAGCCTCGCGATTGCCGCAAGGAATCTGCTCGCGACCTCATCCAGGCTGTCTGCCTGGAGAAGTTGGCGGGCGATCGCGTGCTGCGCCGCCAGCGGCCCGAGATTTCGCTGCTCGTGCTCCGTCACGACCCACGATAGTTTGAGGGACTGCTTACGCTAGCCGCTTGCCCTGCGGTCCGCGACGGTGGTCGGATCCTTGCGGCGTTTCGAGATCCCGCTCGTGGAGATAACCACTTAATGGCGGGCGGAATGGACTCGAGCCTTCAACACCAGGCATTCGTCTACGCGTCCCGCGACGACTTCATCTCCTCGATGGCGCCGTTCGCTCGCAACGGGCTCGCGCGCGGAGACACTGTGTTCGCCGCCACAACCCGGGCCAACGGCGATGCGCTGCGGGAGGAGCTGGGGTACGCCGCTGACCGGCTCGTGCTGCACGACACGACCGAGTGGCGCACGCGGCCCTACGAGCGCCTGCAGGCACTCAGGGAGCTCGTGGGCGGCCTGTCGCCGGGCGCGACGCTGAGGGCGATGGGCGAGCCCGTCTGGGCGGGGTCCGACGCGGAGGTTCGCCAGTGGGCGCGCTACGAGTCGATCATCAACCTGGCCCTGGCGCGGGCGCCGATGCGCTTCGTCTGCCTGTACGACGGCAGCGCTCTGCCCGATCGGATCCTCGACCACGCGATGCACACGCACGCCGAGCGCGTGGTCAACGGCTCCGTCGAGCCCAGCGCCGCCTACGTATCGCCGCACGAATTCGCGGCCGGGACCCTGGCCGAGCCTCCATCGACGGCGCTGGAGCTTCCTTCCGAGGCCGCCGCCCTACGGGAGCAGCTCGAGACTTACGCGGTTGCCTCGGGAATGGATCCGGACCGCGCGGGCGAGTTCGTGATCGCCGTCAACGAGATCGTGGGGAACGCGGCGATCCACGGCAGCGATCCGGTCAGAGTCCGCGCCTGGACCCAGGAAGGCGAGCTTGTCTGCCAGATCGCCGACGCCGGCCCGGGGATCGGCGATCCCCTGGCCGGCTGGCTACCCCCGAGCAGCCCGACCGGGGGCGGCTGGGGGCTGCCGATCGCGCGACAGCTCTGCGACGCGCTCGAGATCTTCCGCCGCGAGGCAGAGACCGTGGTCTCGCTGCACGTATCGCGCTGACTAGCGCGACGACCGCGCGGTGCGGCGCGATGAGGTCCTGCGGGACGGCGCGCGCTTAGCCGGCGCGCGCTTGCGCGACGACGGCGCCCGCGTTCCTCTGGCTTTGCGCCCCGCCGATGTTCGCCTCGGGGTGCCGCGCCGCCGCGACGAGCTGCGGCCGCCGTTTCGCTCGGCGGCGGGTATCTCCTCCCGCGCCACGGCCTTGGTGAGCGTCGGGATCAGGCGCTCGAGGAACCGCGCCATGCGCTCCTCGTCGCGGCGGATCGAACGCGCGAGCCTGGCGGTCTCGCGGTCGCCCACCGACTCCGCGAGAGCCTCGATCGCGGTGTAGGTCGCGATCTCCTCGGCCTCCTCGGAGTACTCGGTCTTGGCGTTCTTGAGCTCCTTCTCCGCCTCGCCGCTGCCGCGCAGGGCGTGCAGCGGGCCCTTGGCCAGCGCCATTCCCCGGCTGGTCAGCTCGACCAGCGTATGGCCGCCCCCGCCGAGCTGCTTGATCCGGCGCTCGACCTCGCGGCCGTGCGACCGCGTCTCCTTCAGGTGCTCGCGCAGGCGCTTCTTGTAGGACCCGCGCCGGGCCATCCCGATGTGCGCCTCCAGGGCCGTCTCCAGCTCCTTCTCCTTGCCGTAGGCCTCGGTGAGGTACTGGATCAGCTTCGCGTCGCGTGCATTGGTGTCGGACATCGCTTCCTTCCCTTCGGTGTACGTTCGCCCCCCGGTACCCGCTTGCGGGGATTTGATGCGCGCACCGCGCCAATACAGTGCGACCCGTGGTCCGTTCGCTCGCCCTGCTCGCCGTCGCCTGCGTCGTGCTGCTCGCCTGCGGGGATTCGGGCCCGCAGCGGTCCGCCCCGGCGAGGACTCGTCCGGTGGGCGTGACCCGATCGGCGAGCGGCCCGGCGGATCTGGGCGCCGCCCGGGTGCGTGCGGCCGGTGTCGCCCGGCCCCCGATCGAGCGCCGCTTTATCCCGATCACCGCGAAGCGCCGCGCCGAGACGCGGGCCTACGCGCGGCGCCATTACGGCACCGGGATCGTCGACATCCGGCGCCCGAAGGTGATCGTCGAGCACCTCACCGAGACGGCGGACTTCGGGTCCGTCTACAACACGTTCGCCGCCGACGTCCCCGACGTCGAGCTGCACGAGCTGCCGGGCGTCTGCTCGCAGTTCGTGATCGACGGCGACGGCACCGTCAACCAGCTCACCCCGGTGCGCTTCATGTGCCGGCACACGGTCGGCCTCAACTACGCGGCGATCGGGATCGAGCACGTCGGGTACACGGACTCCGACGTGCTCGACGACCGCCGCCAGCTGCGCGCCTCGCTGGCGCTGACGCGCTGGCTGCGCTGCCGCTACGGGATCCCGGTGCGAGACGTGATCGGCCACAGCGAGAGCGTCGGCTCGCCGTACCACCACGAGCTGGTCCCCGGCCTGCGCACCCAGACGCACGCGGACTGGCAGGCGGCGGACATGGAGACCTACCGGGCGCGGCTCGCGGCGGCCGGGGGCTGCGCGAGGGGCGGATGACGGCCGAGGCCGCGTCACTTCCCCCCGGCCCGCGGGCTCCGGCGGCGCTGCAGGCGCTTCGCTACGCGCGCGACCCGATCGGGTTCTTCCGCGGCCTTCGGCGTCGCTACGGCGACGTCTTCACCGTCTCGTTCCCCTACTTCGGCCGGGTCGTCTATTTCGCCGACCCGGAGCTGGTCAAGCAGGTGTTCACCGGCGACCCCGCCCTGCTGCATGCCGGCGAGGCGAACGCCACCGTGCTCGAGCCGACGCTGGGGCCGAACTCGGTGCTGACGCTCGACGAGGGCGAGCACATGCGCCAGCGCAAGCTCCTGCTGCCGCCCTTCCACGGTCGCAGCGTGGCCCGCTACGGCGAGCTGATCCGCGAGGCGACCGAGCGCGACATGGAAACGTGGCCGGTCGGCGAGCCGTTCGCGCTTCGACCCCATACGCAGCGGATCACCCTCGCGGTGATCCTGCGAGCGGTGTTCGGCGTGAGCGACGCCGAGCGCTTTCGCCGCGCGTCGGAGCTGATCGACGAGTTCGCCCGCCGCGCCAACCGGATCACCCAGATCCCCTTCCTTCGCCGCGATCTCGGGCGCTTCAGCCCCTGGGGCCGCTTCCGCCGCGCCCGCGCCGAGCTCGACGCCTTCCTCCACGAGGAGATCGCCACGCGGCGGACCGCGCCGGACCGCGGCGAGCGCGACGACGTGCTCTCGATCCTGCTCGGCGCCGAGCACGACGACGGCACCCCGATGAGCGACGTCGAGCTGCGCGACGAGCTGGTCACCGTCGTCGGCGCCGGCCACGAGACGACCGCGACGGCGCTCGCCTGGGCGGTCGAGCGCCTGCTGCGCACCCCGGCCGCGCTCGCCAGGCTCGAGGAGTCGATCGACGCCGGCGAGGACGACTACCTCGACGCGGTGATCGAGGAGACGCTGCGCGTCCGGCCCGTGATCGTCGACGTCGCCCGCAAGCTCACCGCCCCCGCCGAGATCGGCGGCCACGCGATTCCCGCCGGCACCTTCGTGCTTCCCGCGATCGCGGCGCTGCACTACCGCGAGGACCTATACCCCGAGCCCGAGGAATTCCGCCCCGAACGCTTCCTCGACGGCAAGGCCGACAGCTACGCCTGGATCCCGTTCGGCGGCGGCGTGCGCCGCTGCATCGGCGCCGCCTTCGCCCAGTACGAGATGCGCGTCGTGCTGCAAACGATCTTCGAGCGGGCGGAGCTGCGCGCCGCCGACCCCCGTCCCGAGCGCCCCCGCCCCCGCAACATCACCCTGGCGCCGGGGAAGGGCTGCCGGGTGGTGCTGGACATGTCTCCGCGAGCAGGATGAGCCGCGCCGCGGCCCGGGACGGAATTCCGACCCCAGGGCGAACGTATGTTTGGGTCATCACGACCTGAACCGTCAAGAACCCAGAAGCCATTCCAATTGGCCTCCACTGGCTAGCGGGGTTGCTCGAGGGCGAAGGAAGCTTCCTGGCCCCACCCCCATCCGATCCCCGCCGCTCGCGGATTTCGGCGAAGGCGCGGGACCGGGATGTGATCGAAAGAGTGGCTGAGCTCATGAGGGTCAGCGCGCTTAGTGACCCGTCCGCGATCCGAAAGCCTGGGTGGTCTCCGATGTGGCGAGTGCTGCTTGCAGGGCGCCGCGCAGCTCGCCTGATGACTGCAATCGAGCCGGTGATGGGAGGCCGACGAACTGCCCAGATAGAGCGCGCTCTTCGCGCCGCAATGCTGGCGATAGAAGCTCGCGCTCCACGCCCGAGAGGGTCTGCGACCTGAAACCTCCGAGCGAAAATGGAGACGCCGGGATTCGAACCCGGGTCCGCAGTCGCGAAACGAACGGTGTCTACGAGCATAGCCGGCGCTTCGATCTCGCTTCCCGGCGCCTTGCCGGCGGGCGGTTCCGGAAAGCCAGCTCCGCTTGAGAGTCCCCTGGGCGGCGGGAGCGGGCCGCCTCGGGCGAGCCCGTTTCTGAAGCCGGTGCCCCTCCCCACGGGCCGAAGGAGGGCCGACTCTCACTGCCTAGCTACTAACTAAGCGGCGAGGGCGAACTCGTGGTCCGCACTTGTTGGTTTTCCCGGGGTTTTACGAGGCCTCCGGGAACCTCGACTCGCAACCGTTCGCACGATCGACCACGTCGAAACCTGTCGTCCCCGTGCTATGTGGAACACATTCTACGCCGCTCGGCCCTCGTCACCCGGTGCGACGGGGCCCAGATATCGGTCCGCCCGGCTCACGCCGCGCACGCCGCCGGCCGAGACAGAGCGCATGTGCGAACGGCGCCGTCTCATCCTGCTCGCGGCCAGGTTGGCCGCCGCGGCGACGCTCGTCACCGCGGCGGGCGCCAGCCTTGCCGTGGCCTCGGCCGGCGCCGCGGCCAAGGCCCACCTGGTCGGCTCCCGTGCCGTCGCACCGGTGTCGGCGCCGCAGCAGGTGAAGGACATGATCGCCGCGGGGAACCGGATCCGGCGCAAGCCCTACGTCTGGGGCGGCGGCCACGGCAGCTGGACCGACAACGGCTACGACTGCTCCGGCGCCGTCAGCTACGTGCTCCACGGCGCCGGTCTGCTCGGTCATTCGCTCGACTCGACCGGCTTCATGAGCTGGGGGCGGGCGGGCGCCAACCGCTGGGCGACGGTCTACGCCCACCACGGACACGCGTACATGGTGGTCGCCGGCCTGCGCTGGGACACCTCATACATCACCGACGGCGATCCCAGCGGCCCCGGCTGGAGCACGGCGATGCGGGACTCGTCGGGGTTCCGCGCGCGCCACCCCGCGGGCAGCGGCGGCTGGTGAGTACCTAGAGGGTCAGGCGGCGCTTGAGCTGCGCCAGGAACTCGTCCGGGAAGCCCGGGATGTCGTCGAGCTGATCGACCGAGTCGAACCGCCGCCACTGCTCGCGGTAGGCGAGCACGCGGGTCGCCTGGGTCACGGACAGCCGCAGGTCGCGAAGGTCGTCGAAGGTCGCCTCGTTGATGTCGATCGCGGGGCCGTCGGGGACGGTCGGGCCGTCCAGGACCTCGTCGTCGTCGCGCTCTCCGTCGCTCTCCTCCTCCCGCTCGGCGGAGGCGGGGGGCGCTGACGGCGGGCCGGGGTTCGGCTCGGGACGGGGCGGATCGGGGGGCGGTGCGTCGGGCGACGAAGCGGCGCGCGGCGGCTCGGTTTCGGACTCGCGACGCGGGGGCGGCGAAGCGGCGCGCGGCGGATCGGGCTCGGACTGGGGACGCGGGGGCGACGACGGCCGCGGTGGCGACGCCGGGCGCGGTGGCCTGGGGGCGGGCTCGCGCGCCTTCGCCGCCGCCTCGATCTCGGCGGCGGCGGCCACCTCGGCCTCTCGGGCGCGCTCCTCGGCATGGCGGGCGCGCTCCTCGGCCTCCTCCACGGAGTCCAGCACCTCGCGCAGGCGGCGCTCCCGCTGGGCCTCCTCCGCCTTCAGCCGAGCCAGGCGCTCGGCGGCCAGGGCGCGCTCCTCGGCCTGGGCCGCCCGCGTCTCGATCTGGCCGAGGCGGCGCTCGGCGGTGTCGAGGGCGCGCTCGCGCGCGGACTTCTCCTGCTCCAGCTGCTCCTCGGTGGCGCGCAGGTCCGCCTCCAGCCGCCTGGCGTCGGCGGCTGTGGCCTCGGTCTCGGCGCGGACGCGCTCCTCGCCCTCGCGGCGCAGTCGGTCGGCCTCGCGCTCCAGCCTGCGCTCGATCTCCGCGCGCGCATGCTCCTCCGCCTCGTGGCGGGCGCGCTCGGCCTCCTCGGCGACGCGCCGCTCCGCCTCGGCGCGGGCGCGCTCGGCCTCGGCGCGGGCGCGTTCCTCCGCCTCGCGGCGGGCGCGGTCGGCCTCGGCGCGGGCGTGCTGGTCGGCCTCTTCGCGGATCCGCTTCTCGTCCTCCTCCAGCCTGCGCTCCACCTCGGCGCGGACCTGCCGCTCCGACTCGGCGCGGGCGCGCGCGACCTCGTCGGCGATCCGCTGCTCGCTCTGCAACTTGATCTCCTCGACCTGCTTGCGTGCGCGCTCCTCGGCCTCGGCGGCGATGCGCTGCTCGGCCTCGCGCCGGGCCTGCTCGATCGAAGCCTGCGTCTGCTCCTGGCGCTCGACGCGCACCTGGTCGGCGGCGCTGCTGGCGCGCTCCTCCGCCTCCCGGCGCAGGCGCTCTTCCTCGGCCTTCACCCGCCGGTCGGCCTCGGCGCGGGCGCGCTCCTCCGCCTCCTTTCGGGCTGCCTCGGCCGCCTCGGCGATCCGGGCCTCGGTCTCCCGGTTGACCGACTCGACCCGAAGCTCGGCCTGACGCTGCAGCTCCTCCGCCTGCTTCAGTCGCTGGTCGGCCGTGGCGCGCACCCTCTCCTCGTCCCGGCGCACCTCGGCGATCTGCGCCTGGGCGCGCTCCTCGGCCTGCTGGCGAAGCCTCTCCACCTCCTCGCCGATCCGCTTCTCCGAATCGGCTCGGGCGCGCGCCTCCGCCTCCTCGCGAGCGGCCTCGACCTGCCGGTGGATCTCGTCGGCCTGGCTGCGGGCGACCTCGGCCTCCCGCACGCGCTGCTCGGCCTCGCGGCGCAGGCGCTCCTGCTCCGCCGACGCCGCCTCGAGACCGCCGAGCGCCGACTGCTCCGAGGTGGCCAGCACGCGCTCCTCCTCGGCCGGCGCGGGCGGGGCGATCGAGGGCTCCGGCGGGGCGGCGGCGGGCTCGGCGGGCTCGGCGGGCGCGACCGGCGGCCCGGCTGAAGGCTCGACCGCGGGCGGGGTGCCTTCCGGCACCGCTTCGACCGGCACCGGCGGTGCGCCTGCCGTTGTCTCCGCCACCTCCGCCGTGCCGGGCGGCTCGTACGGCGGCGGAGCATCGACCGGCGGCGCGATCGGGGCCTCCGGCGCGGACGGGGTGACCGCGGGCGTCTCAGCCGCCAGAGGCTCGGCGGCCTCGGGCGGAGCGGCCTGCGGCGGCGCCACATCGGGCTGGCCCGGAGCGGCCGGCGCCGGCTGGGCACCGGGCGCGGCGGCGGGCGGGGCCGGCTGCGGCGCGAACGGGGGCGGGCCGGCGGTCGGCGCCTCGGGCTCGCGCCCCGCCGCCGCGGCGGCAGCGGCGGCCGCTCCCGCCACGCCGAGGCCGGCGGCGGCCTCGGCGGACTGCATCGTCGGCGACCCCGCGGCAGGCTGCGACGGTGCCGGCGCCGCGGGCGCGGGCACGGGCGGGGCACCGGACTTCTTCGCCGCCTTCGCCGCCTTGCGCTGCTCGCGCTTCAGGCGCTTGGCCTCGACGCTGGCGCGGCGCTGCTCGGTGCGCTGGCGGCGGCGCTGCTCGCGGGTCTGCTTGCGCTGGTCCTCGCCCGTCTGCTTGGTCTGCTTCGCGGCCTGCTTGGACTGGCGCTTCGCCTCGGCCGCCCGGGCCGCCTCCATCTTGGCCCGCGCCTTGCGTTCGGCCTCCAGGCGCTTGGCCTCCGCCTTCCGGCGCTTTCGCTCCTCCTTCTCGCGCCGGCGGCGGGCGCGGCCCGACGTCGCCGCCTTCTCCCGCTGTTTCGCCTCCTGCGCGCGCTGCTTTTGAAGCTTCGCCTCGTCCTGCCGGCGCTTTCGCTCCAGCTTGGTCTTCGCCTTGTCCGCCTGGGCGCGCCGCTTGCGGTCGGCTCGCGACACCTTCTGCTCGCCGGCTGCCGCGACGGCCGCTCCGGCGGCCCCGGGTGCTGCGGCTGCCGTCGCCGGCGCGCCGGCGACCGCCGCTCCCGCAGACGGCGCCGCCGGCATCTCGGCGGTTGCCGCGGTGCCGGCCGGCGGCGGCTGTCCCGGCGGCGGCTGTCCCGGCGGCCCGGCCTGCTGGCCGGCGGGCGGCACGGCCGCCCCCGGAACGCCCGCTCCGGGCGCCTGGGCGGCCTTCGCCTGCTCGGGCTTCTTCTTCGCGGCGTCACGGCGGCGCCGCTGCACCGACAGCACGACCAGCAGCACGACCAGCAGGCCGCCGAGCCCAACGATGATCACCTTCTGGTTGTCGCTGAAGAAGTTGCCGTCGTCGGACGTGCTGTTGCCGCCCTGCGACGGCGTCGTCTGGGGCGCGGCCTGCTGGCCCGGCGGCGGCGCCGCTGTCGCGACAGGCGCGATCGGGGCGGCGAGCGCACCCCCGAGCAGCGTGACCATGCACGCCAGGACGATCAGCCTGCGTCGCATCGGCACGAATCCTTGCATCAACGGGGCCATCTTCTCCACCCGCCCCGCATGACCTCCCGCCGGACGCTTTCTTCCACGCACGGCAAACGGAGCCCCGGCGCTCAGCGCAGCCGCTGTCTGTGCTCGCGCTCGACCTCCCGCTGCAGGTCGCGGTCGCGTATCTCGCGGCGCCGGTCGCGGCCTTCCTTGCCGCGAACGAGCGCCAGCTCCACCTTGGCGCGGGAATCCTTGAAGTAGATCCGCGTCGGGATCAGGGTCAGCCCCTTCTGCTGGGTGCGCCCGATCAGGCGCTCGATCTCGTAGCGGTGCAGCAGCAGCTTGCGCGTTCGCTCCGGATCGTGATTGGCACCGGCCGCCGGCGCGTAAGGCGGGATGTGGGCCCCGCGCAGCCACACCTCGCCGCGGTCGATCACCGCGTAGGCCTCGGCAATCTGCGCCTTTCCCTCGCGCAGCGCCTTCACCTCGGTACCGCGCAGCTCGATCCCCGCCTCGAAGGTCTCGATGAACTCGAAGCGGTGCCTCGCCTTGCGGTTGGTGGCGACGTCGCCGGGCGCCGTCTTGCGGCGCTTGCGGGCGCTCATTCGCTCCCCTCCCCGGCGGCCAGCAGGTCGACCCTGCCCCGCGGCGCCTCGACGCCGTCCACGCGCACCGACACGGGGTCGCCGAGCCGCAAGGCGCGACCGGTGCGCCGCCCCACCAGCGCAGTCTCGGTCTCGTTGAGGTCGAAGCGGTCGCCGGCCAGGGTGCGCGCCGGCAGAAAGCCCTCGTAGGTACCGCCGAGGTCGCCCGCGAACGCCACGAACGCCCCCGCACCGATCACGCCCGAGACCTCGCCCTCGAACCGGCGCTCCCATCCCGACTCGAACAGCTCACGCCGCAGCAGGAAGGCGTTGCATACGTCGTCGGCGGCACGCTCGGCCTTCATCGCCTCCCGCTCCCGCTCGGAGCAGTGCGGCCCGGCGTCGCGGACCGCATCGGCCCGCGGCGCGCGCTCGCCCGCGCCCACGGCGGAGAGCAGGGCGCGGTGGGCGATCAGGTCCGGGTAGCGTCGAATCGGCGAGGTGAAGTGGAGGTAGGCGCCACTGCCCAGCCCGGCGTGGCCGAGGTTGCGGTCGGTGTAGTAGGCCTGCTGGAGCGAACGGAGCACGAGCGATGTATACGCGGCGCGCCCGTGGCCGCGCCTTCTCGCCTCCGCCGCGACCAGCCGGCTCGCCTCCCCCGCCAGCTCGCCCGCCTGCCGCGGGGAGAGCCGCCCGGGGAGGGCCGGCGTCGGCAGGTCGAGGGCGGCAAGCTGCTCGACGAGGAACTCGATCCGCCGCGGGTCGGGCTGCTCGTGCACCCGGTAGAGCGTGGGGACGCGGCGGCGCTCGCAGAGCTCGGCGACCAGCTCGTTGGTGGCGATCATCAGGTGCTCGATCAGCTTGTGGGCCTCGGTCTGCTCGACGGCCCTGGCGGCGACGACGTCGCCGTCGGAGAAGCTGAACTCCGGCTCGAAGGACTCGATCTCCAACGAGCCGACGGGGCGGCGGTCGGCGAGCGCGGCGGCCGCCCGGCGGGCCAGCTCGAGCGGCTCGGCGACCGTCTCGGGCGGACGGCTGCGCCCGGCGAAGATCGCGTCGAGCCCGTCGTAGTCGAGGCGGGCGTCGGAGCGCACCCGCGACCGGTAGAAGCCGGCCGAAGTGGGGACGCCGGCGTCGGAGACGACCATCTCCGTCGTCACCGCCAGGCGCTCGACGCCGGGGCCGAGGCTGCATGCGTCGGTGCTCAGCACGGCCGGCAGCATCGGCTCCACCGAGCCGGGGACGTAGGTGCTCGTGGCCCGCGCGCGGGCCTCGGCGTCGAGCGCCGTGCCGTCGCCAACGTGGGCGGCGACGTCGGCGATGTGGACCCAGAGGCGCACGCCGCCGTTCTCCGCGGACGCCGAGACGGCGTCGTCGAAGTCGCGCGCCGTGGCCGGGTCGACCGTGAACGTCGCCAGGTCGGCCAGGTCGCGGCGCGACCCCGAGTCCCGCGCCGCCGCCGCCGCCGCCGAGGCCGCTTCCTCCTCCACCCCGGCGGCGAACCCGCGGGCGAAGCCGCGGTCGGCGAGCAGGGCGTCGACGACGTCGCGGGCGCGCTCCGGCGAGCCCAGCTCGCGCAGCGCCCGCGCCCTGCCCGGGCCGAACTCGACCAGGGCGATCCTCCCCGGCGCGACGCTGCGCTTTCCGCGCTCCAGCGCGACCTGCGGGCCGCGCTCGAAGAGCGGCTCGGCGACCAGGAAGCGGCCGCGCTTCTGCACCACCGCCGCCCGCCGCCCCTGCGTGGCGAAACGGCCCCTCCGGGTCGGCCGGCTCACTGCGAGCGCAGCTCGCGGCCGAGCACGCTCAGCGCCGCCCGCAGCCCTTCGTCGGGCGCGGTGCGGGGGTTGTCGCGGGCGCGCACGTCCGGGTGGATCCCGGTGCCGGCGAGCGACTTGCCGCGCGGCGTCAGGTACTGGCCGATCGTGAGGTCGAGCGCGCCGCCGTTGTCGAGCCCGAGCACCTGCTGGAAGACGCCCTTGCCGAACGAGCGGGTGCCGACCACGGTGGCGACGCCGTGGTCCGACATCGCCGCCGTGAGGATCTCCGCCGCCGAGGCGGTGTCGCGGTTGATCAGCACCACCGTCGGCCGCGGCGGGAGGGCATCGCCGACGGCGCGGTAGACGCGGCGGCCCTGGCTGCGCGCGTCGGTGGTCACGATCACCCCCCTGTCGACGAACAGGCTGCTCGCCAGCACCGCCTCGGAGAGCAGGCCGCCGCCGTTCCCGCGCAGGTCGAGCACGATTCCGCGCGCGCCGCGGTGCTCGAGGCGCTGCAGCTTGGAGCGCAGCTCCCCGTGAGCGCCGTCGACGAAGTCGCTGAAGCGGACGTAGGCGACGCGCTTGCCGCCCGCCCGGCGCAGGCCGCCGGTGACGACCGGCACCTTCAGCTCGGCGCGCTCGAGGCGGATCGTCCGCCGGCGCCCGTCGCGCAGCACGCTCAGGGTCACCTTCGTGCCCGGCTTCCCCTTGATCTTGGCCGTCGAGACGTCCGCGTCCTCCCCGGCGATCGAGCTGCCGTCAACGGCGACGATCACGTCGCCCGGTCGGATGCCGGCGCGCTTGGCCGGCGAGCCCGCGAACACTGTGGCGACCCTCAGCCCGCGCTTCACCTGGGTGACGCTGAGGCCGACCCCCGAGAACTGACCCGACGTGGACTCCTGGAAGCGATCGAAGGTCTTGGGGTCGAAGTAGTGCGAGAAACGGTCATGGAAACGCTTTCGCAGCGCCCGCACCATCCCGTCGATCGAGGCATCCGAGAGCTCGGAGCCCTTCACCGGCTTGAAGTAGTCGTCCTCGATCACGCCCAGCGCCTGCGCGTTGAGGGCCACGGGGTCCGACACGAAGAGGTCGCGCAGGGCGCCCGGCAGGCGGTCCGGATGGCCACCGAGCCAGAGGCCGGCGACGAGCCCGAGCAGCGCCGCCAGGGCCGCCGCGGCGCGCCGGCTCACACCCGCAGGAAGCGGCGCAGCGTGATGCCGCTGCCGATCGCCGAGACGACGACGGCGCTGGCAAAGAGAAGCAGGATCAGCGGGAGGAAGTCGATCGTGTTCTGGGCGGCCACCAGCGCGAAGTTGTCGGAGAGCGGGTCGACGATTGTCACCTTGCCCAGCCAGAGTATGCCGACCGCGACCAGCCCGCCGATCGTGCCGACGACCACGCCCTCGACCATGAAGGGCCAGCGGATGAACCAGTTGGTGGCGCCGACGAGCTGCATCACCTCGACCTCGCGGCGGCGGGCGAATATCGACAGCCGGATCGTGTTGCCGACGAGCATCAGCGAGGCGACGATCAGCAGCGCCGTGATCACGCTCAGCACGATCTTGATCGCGCCCGTCACCTCGCGGATCTTGTTCGCCTCCTGGCGGGAGTCCTTGACCTCCTCGACGATCGGGCTGATCGGCTTCGCCTTGCCCTGGGCATTGGGCGGGCTGAGCGAGGAGCGCACCGCCTCGAGGTTGTTCGGATCGTCGAGCTTGACGTTGAACGACGCCGGCAGCGGGTTGGAGTTCAGCTCCTTGAGGATCGACTTGTCCTTCAGCCGCCCCTTGAGGATCTGCAGCGCCTGCGCCTTGGAGACGAACTCGACGCCGTCGACGTGCTTGATCGCAGCGATCTGCTTGCGCAGGTGGGCGATCTCGGACTTGGTCGCGTCGTCGTAGAGGAAGACCTTCAGCTCGATCTTGTTGCGGACCTCCTGGGTCTTGCCCTGGGTGGTCTGGACCACGGGAATCAGCACGCCGAGCAGGATCGCGGTGACGATGATCGTCACGATCGCGGCCATGCTGGGCGCGGCGTTGCGGCGCAGCGCCCGCAGTCCCTCCTGGATGAAGAACAGAATCCTGCTCATCGCCTAGCCCGTCTCGCCGTTGGTGTGACCGTTGGTATGACCCTCGTCGCCGACGCCCATCTCGGCGCGAACACGGACGGCGAACTCGGTCGTCGACTCCTCGGTGGCGTAGGCGCCCGTCGCCTGATCGCGCACGACGCGCCCGTCCTCCATCTCGATCACCCGGCGGCGCATCTTGTCCACCATCTCGCGGTCGTGGCTGACGACGACGACGGTGGTCCCGGCCCGGTTGATCCGGTAGAGCAGCTGCATGATCCCGATCGACGTGACCGGGTCGATGTTCCCGGTGGGCTCGTCGGCCAGCAGCAGCGGCGGGTGGTTGACGAAGGCGCGGGCGATTGAGACGCGCTGCTGCTCGCCGCCCGACAGCTGGTCGGGGTAGCTGTGGATCTTCGTCGACAGCCCCACCAGGCGCAGCGTCTCGGGCACCTTGGCGCGGATCTCGGCGCGGGGCTCCCCGATCACCTGCAGCGCGTAGGCGACGTTGTCGTAGACGGTGCGGTTGGGAAGCAGCTTGAAGTCCTGGAAGACGGTGCCGATGTTGCGGCGCAGGTAGGGGACCTTCTTCTGCGGCAGGGCGCCGATGTCGCGTCCGGCGATCCGCACCTCCCCCGAGGTCGGGTCCAGCTCGCGGATCAGCAGCTTCATCAGCGTCGACTTGCCGCAGCCCGTCGGTCCGACGACGAAGGCGAACTCGCCCCGGTGCACGGCGAGGCTGACCCGCTCCACGCCGACGTGCCCGCCCGGGTAGACCTTGGTGACGTCGCGCAGGTCGATAATCGGCGGCCCGGGGTCGCGCGGTGCGCGGCTCGGCTGCGGCGTGGTCGGTTGCGTGCCCGTGCTTGCCATGGCAGTGGTTGATTTCTGCGGGCCGGGTCCCAATCCTCCGCCGTCCCCCCATGGCCGGCGCCGACCCGATCCGGTCGAAGTCGGACAGTGTAAAGAAATGCTCACACGATGCGCCGCACCCGAATAAGCCGGGCGCAGCCGTGCAACCTGCTCAGCGCGCCGCCCACCGCCTGCCTCGCCGCTGCGGCTAGGTCCACTCCTCGCCCAGCAGGGGCGGGTGCGAGACGATCGGCTTCAGCACCAGCGCCTGGCGGGCGTGGTCGACGATCCCCGAGGCGGTGAGACCGAAGTGCTCCATGCAGGCCTCGCCGGTACCGGAGATCCCGAACTCGTCCTTCATCCCCAGCGCGAAGACGGGAACCGGGTGCTGCTCGGCCGCCACCTGGCGGATCGCGTCGGCGAGGCCGCCGACGACACGGTGCTCCTCGGCGGTGACCGCGACGCCGGTCTTGGCCAGCGACTTCAGCACCCCCTCGGAGTTGATCGGCTTGATGATCGAGACGTTGACGACTTCGGCCTCGACGCCGTCCTCGCGGGCGAGGATCTCGGCGGCCTCGATCCCGCGCCAGACCATGTGGCCGCAGACGAAGATCGAGATGTCCTTGCCGGGCCGCAGCACGTCGATACCCGAGCCGAGGGTCTCGGGGATCTCCTCGTAGACGATCGGCGTCGCCGGGCGGCCGAGGCGGAGGTACATGGGCTCTTCGCGCTCGTAGGACTCCATCGTCGCCCGGTATGCCTGGTTGTAGTCGGCGGGGACGATCACCTGCATCCGCGGCATCGCCCGCATCAGGGCGATGTCCTCGATCATCTGGTGAGAGGCGCCGTCCTCGCCGAGCGAGACGCCGCCGTGGCTGGCGCCGATCCGCACCTTGAGCTCGTTGTGGGCGATCCCCAGCCGCACCTGGTCGTAGGCGCGCCCGGTGGCGAAGATCGCGAAGGTCGAGGCGTAGGGGACCTTGCCGGTGGCGGCAAGGCCGCAGGAGATCGACATCATGTTCGCCTCCGCGGTGCCGCAGTTGAAGAAGCGCTCCGGGAAGCGCTTGCCGAACTTGATCGACTGGGTGGAGACGGCGAGGTCGCAGTCCAGGGCGACGACGTCTTCGTGCGCCTCGCCAAGCTCGACCAGGGCGTCGCCGTAGGCGTGGCGCGTCGCGATCGGCTCGGTCTTAGCGTCCGCCGTCATTCTTCGCCCGCCTCCAGCTCCTTGGTCTGGCGGTCCAGCACCTGTTCCAGCTCCGAGAGCGCCTCCTCGGCCTGCGCGGCGGTGGGCGGCTTTCCGTGGAAGCCGAAGCGGCCCTCCATCGAGGACACGCCGCGGCCCTTCTTCGTCTGGCAGACGATCGCCGCCGGCCGCTCCCGGGCGCGGCTCCACTCCAGCGACTCGACGATCTGGGCCATGTCGTGGCCGTCGATCTCGACCGCCTCCCAGCCGAAGGCCTCGAACTTGGCGCGGACGTCGCCGGTGTCCATCACCTCCTCGGTGGTGCCGTCTGTCTGGAGGTGGTTGTAGTCGACGATCGCTGTGAGGTTGCGGACGCCGAAGTGGCTGGCGGCCATCGCCGCCTCCCAGCTCTGGCCCTCCTGGCAGTCGCCGTCGGACATCAGCCCGAACACCTGGGCGCGGTCGTCGAGCCCGTCCAGCCGCAGCGCCAGGCAGATCCCGAGGCACATCGACAGCCCCTGCCCGAGCGAGCCGGTGGAGACCTCGACGCCGGAGGTCCGGCGCATGTCGGGGTGGCCCTGGAGGTGGGCGCCGATCTGGCGCAGGCCCATCAGGTCCTCGACGGGGAAGTAGCCGTGCTCGGCCAGGGCCGCGTACTGGATCGGCGCGGCGTGGCCCTTGCACAGCACGAAGCGGTCGCGCTCGGGCCAGCCGGGGTTGCGGGGGTTGTGGCGCAGCATGCGGTAGTAGAGGGCGGCGACGATGTCGGCCGCCGACAGCGAGCTGTCGAGGTGGCCCGACTTGGCTACGGCGAGCATCCGCACGCAGTGCATTCGCAGCACGGTCGCGTAGCGCTCCAGCTCGGCGATCGAGTGGGTGGTGTCCTCGACCGGAGCTAGCGGTCGCCGCGGGTCCGGTACCGGCTTAAGGTGCACTTGCTCTGGGGTTAGGGAGCGGGCCGCTTCCGCCGGTGGGTTCAGAGGGACTCACCCCCGGAGAGCGGTGCCGAAACCGTAGCAGCGCAGGGCACGTTCCGAGCGTATGCAGCTTGCAGGACGGAACCGCGGCCCGGCGAAAGCGCAGATTGCTGCTTTGATTGCGAATCCGCCATGCGGGAAGATCCAGACACCATGACGAGCGGGATCCGAAGCGCCCGAAGGCACCGGAGCATTCGCGCCGCCGGCGCGGCGGTGGCTGCCGCGGCCGCGCTCCTGGTGGCGGGATGCAACGACGGGGGCAACGACAGCTCGACGGCGACGCCGGCGCGGCCGACCACGCACGCGAACGCAAAGACGACCACCAAGACCGCCCCGAAGGCGCCGAAGAGCGCGACGATCACCAATCCGAACGCGCCCGACTACTCGATCGAGAACCGGCCCGGCGGGCCGGACAAGAACAAGTAGGGCCGCTGATTGTCGGATTTCGGGCCCATGGCGACGCCAATCCGACATTCGGCGCTCGGCCACTAGGGCGGTGCGGGCGTCCCTTACGGCCCGCGGGCTTGGGCTGGTCGCAGTCCTCGCCCTGACCGCGGGGGCCTGCGGCGGCGGCAACGACGGCGGCGGGGACACGCATGCCGGGGCGGCGACGACGGGCGCCACGGGCGCCACCGGCGCCACCCGGCCCGCGCCCGGCGGCCACCGGGCGCCGCCGCCTCCGGAGGGCTCGAGCGGCGAGCCTCCGCACACCGCCGGCCAGCGCGGCGCGGCCGCCGCGACGCGGGCCTACGTGCGGGCGATCGACGCCCGCGACGGCGTCCGCCTCTGCCGGCTGCTGACCGCAGACGCCCGGCGAAAGGCCCGGCTGCCCGCGGGCACATCGGCCTGCGCGGACGCCGCGCGGCGGCGAATCGGGCGTGGTGCGGCTCCCGGCCACCCCCGCTGGCTGGGCGTCAGGATCGCCAGCGCGCCGGCGGTGAGCGGCGGGCAGGGCACCGCCCGGGTGACGCTCACCGTCGCGGAGCGCTACACGTCCAAGCCGCCGGTCTCGATCGAGGACGATGTCGTCTACCTGATCGGCGACGGCGGAGTCTGGCGCGTCGCCCAGCCCAGCCTGGCGCTCTATCGCGCGCTCGGCGTCGCCGACGTGCCGCCGACCGCGCTCAGCCCACCGCCGGGCCAGGCGGGGACGGGCGGCTAGCGCGAAACCCGCAGCAGGGTGCCGTGGCCGCGCCGCCCCTCGAAGTTGAGGCGCGTCAGGTAGACGTCGGCGGCGGACAGGGCGGTGGACCAGAGCGCCGCGCCCGTGCGCTTGCGGCTCGACAGGACCGTCCCGGCGCCCCCTGCGCTGCGCTGGCGCAGCCGCAGCTGCTGGGCCTTGTGGCTGGTGCGCACGTAGGCGAGCCACCTTCCGGCCACCGAGGGGCTCGTCAGCAGGACGCGGTCGCCGTGCAGCAGCGTGCGCTTGCGGTTGGAGGAAAGCGAGACCTGGACGATCCGGCTCGACCCGCCGCTGTCCAGGGCGAAGACGACGAGGCCGTGATCGAGACAGGGCCGTCCCAGCTGGGTGGGGGCATCGGCGCTGGCGATCGTCTTCAGCTGAGATGGGTGCGCCAGGGGAAGCGCGCGCAGGCGGTCGTTGCCGCTGTCCGTTCGCACGCGGTAGACGAGCCAGCCGCCGGAGACGGCGAGGGCGTCGGCGTCGCGGGAGGCCGGCACCGACTGCACGAAGCTCAGGTCCGTGCGATCGAGGATCCGCACGCGCGTCCCCACTCGGACGGCGACGTACGGACCGCCCACCGCCCCCTGCCGGCCGGGCAGCTGGACCCGGTGGCCGTTGGAGCGGCGCAGCACCGCGATCCCGTCGTCGCGCTGCCAGACGAGGTCGCCGTTGGAGAAGCTCGGGTCGCTGCCGTTCGTGGTGACCGTGCCGGTCGCGGCGGCGGCCGAGCCCGTGGCCGTCAGCGCGATCGCCGCGACGACCAGCACGAGCGCGTCGCCGAGGCGGAACCCGCGCAGGATCCCGGGACGCTCGGCCATCGTCGCCAGCGCCCGCACGCCGATCGGCCGCTCGATCAGGGGAGCCAGCGCGACCACCGGGATCGCGCGCCCGACACCGAAGCCGATCCCGGCGATCAGGCCGAGCTGCGGCGCGCCGACCGCGAAGCTGATGCCCGCCAGGGCCCAGACCCCGAGCGTGAGCACGAAGGTGGTGAAGCCGAGGCCGAGCAGGACGCCGTAGAGCGCCGCGACGACGGGCATCGGCATCCGCCAGCGCCACGGCTCGGGCAGCTGGCGTCGGATCTGGGGCACGATCGGCACGCCGCGAGCCTCGCCGGCCGCCGCCGCGACGGCGATCGCGGCGGCCGCAAGGTAGGCGGCGCGGCCGCCCACGCCGTGGACGAGGTCGCCGAGCGCGGCGAGCATGCCGAAGGTGAACGCGCCCCCGGCCACGGCTCCGAGCGTGAACGTCGCGCAGGCCGCCAGCGTGCTGGCGCGACCGCCCGAGTGACCGCGGGGCCCGACGGTCTCCACCATCGAGAAGCCGCACGGCGACCATGCACCCGTGAGGCCGATCAGCAGGGCGGCGGCGGCGATTGTGATCTCGATCGGGCTCATCCGCTCCGCGCGCTCAGCACGCCACCTTGGTGTCGTAGTAGGTGACGCAGAACACCTTGCGGCCGCCGTAGCAGTAGCCGGTCAGGGAGGCATCGCCGTTGATGCGCCGGTTGTGGTGGGCGCAGCAGTCCCAGAGCTTGCGGACGTGCCCGTCGCAGCAGCGGTACCAGGAGCCCTGCAGGTGCGACTCGAAGCCGTAGGCCTTTCCGGTCGTCTGGCACACCTTCGTGCGGGGCGCCGGCGGCAGCGGCCGACCGTCCGGGTCGAGCAGCGGCTTGCCCGAGCCGTCGACCGGATAGCCGTTGCCGTTGACGACGCGGCCGAGGTTGTCGATCGGCTTTCCGTCGGAGGGCCGCAGCGGATAGCCGTGCGCGTCGAGCCGGGGCAGCGCCGGCCCGAGCGGGTGGATGCAGGAGCCGGTCGTGTAGGTGTGGCCGCAGAAGTGAAAGGCGTCCGACTCGCCAGGCTCGATCAGCGCCCGCACCATGCTGCCGCCGGCGACCGCCATCAGCGCCCCGCCGACGCGGGCGAGAAACCCGCGCCGCGACGTGTTGCGGGCGACGGCCTCCGACATCCCGTCGATCCGCTCAGTCACCGACGGCCTCCGGCGTCATCGGCGCGGCCGGCGCGCCGCTCCTCGCCCCAGCCGCGCGCCGCCGCTCGGCCGTCGCAAGGACGCTCTCCAGCTGGGCCAGGTTGTTGAACGTGCCCTTGGCCAGGACCGTGCCATCGAGGTCGATCGCGACGGCGAACGGGCTGCCGGGCGCGTCCGCCTCGCGCCAGGCGTCTGCGTCGTGCGCCTCCTCGAAGGTGCTGACGCGGAGGACGGGGTCGCGGGCCAGGGACGCGATCGCAGGCTCGAGCTTCTGACAGGCGCCGCAGCCTTCGGAGACGAACACGGCCAGCGCCAGCTCCGCGCCGGGCTTGGACTCGAAGCGCTCGATCAGGGCCGTCCGGCCGCCCAGCTCGGGCCCCTCCTCCGGGACCTCCAGCGCGGACTGCGGCCCCAGCTGCATCCTCAGCATCCCCACCTCGCGGAAGAGCGCCAGCACCGCGACCGCGAGCGCGCAGCAGAGCGAGAGCGCGAGCGCGAGCCCGATCGCGAGCCAGGCGTCGGTGCCCAGGGAGATCTCGGAGAGCGACGGGATCGCGGCGAAGGCGCCGGCCAGAGCGAGGTTGCGAAGCGCGCCCGGCCAGCCGACGCGCGTGCGGGCGCCGAAGCAGGCGCACGGTCTTCCCGCCCGGCCGCTGATGATCGCCGCGGCCAGCACCGCGGCGAAGACGAGCATCAGGCCGGCGGCGGCGTAGGCGGCGGCGTCGAGGCCGGCGAGGATCCCGGCGGCGAGCGCAAGCTCGGCGGCGCTGACGGCGGCCCAGGCCGCCGTCCGCGCGGCCGGCGAGGCCAGCCCGAAGGTGGCGAACGCCTCGCGCGCTTCGCCGCCGCGCACCAGCTTCGCGCCCGCCGACCAGACCAGAACGCCCGCCAGCGCAGCCCGAACCACGAACTCTGCGCTCCCTGACATGAGCGCCGCAAGTTAGCAAGCCGCGCCCGCGAGCGGGCGAGACCGCTCAGCCGATCGCGACCATCCGCTCGATCGGGACGCGGGCCCGCTCGGCCGCCGCCGGGTCGACCTTGACCTCGAACTGCAGGTCGCGCAGGGAGTCGCGCAGCTTCGGCAGCGTGATCATCTTCATGAACGGGCAGATAGCGCAGGGGTTGGCCTCGATCAGCTCGGCGCCCGGGGCCGCCTCGTGCAGCGGATAGAGCATGCCCGTCTCGGTGGCGACTATGAACGAGCCCTCCGGGTTGGACTCGACGTGCCGCAGCATCCCCGACGTGGAGAGCATGTGCACGCCCTCGGGGTCGACGTCGCCGGCGGCGACGTACTCCATCACCTGGGTCGTGCAACCGCACTCGGGATGGATCAGGAACTCGGACTCGGGGTGCTCGGCCCGCATGCGGGCGATGTCGTCGGGCTTGATCGCGGCGTGGACGTGGCACTCGCCGTCCCAGACGTGCAGGCGCGGGCGCAGGCCGCGGTCGCGCAGCGTGCGCTGGACGAACGCGCCCAGCCACATGTCGGGGCCGAAGAGGACCTCGGCGTCGGGTCCGCGCTCGCCGAGGATGTGCTCGACGACGGCCACCGCGTTGGACGAGGTGCAGCAGTAGTCGGTCTCCGCCTTGACCTCCGCCGAGGTGTTGACGTACATGACCACGGCGGCGCCCGGATGCTCCGCCTTCCATGCGCGCAGCTGGTCGGCCGTGATCGAGTCCGACAGCGAGCATCCGGCTCGCAGGTCCGGGATCAGGACGGTCTTGTCCGGGGACAGCACGGAGGCCGTCTCGGCCATGAAGTGAACGCCGCAGAAGGCGATCACCTCGGCGTCGGTCGCCGCCGCCTGGCGCGACAGGGCCAGCGAGTCGCCGACGAAGTCGGCCACGTCCTGGACCTCCGGCACCTGGTAGTTGTGGGCGAGGATCACGGCGTTGCGCTCGGCGGCCAGTGCCCGCACCTCGTCGCCGAGCAGGCGGGCGCGCTCGCGATCGAGCGTCGGCACTTCGCTCGGGGTCAAAAGCGGGTACTCGGGCATGGATTGGGCCCCTCTCGCCTTGCTTATGTTCGCCGGCCCGGCGCGACGCGCCTCAAACCAAGCGAATGAACTCGACCGACAGTCTACCGACCGCGGGCATTCGGGCCGCGTTGCGCAGCCCAGCGGTCTGTCCGGTCAGACGGCTCTGGACAGGCCGCTAGCCGGCCGCCGGCGGAGCGGCGCCGAACAGCCGGTAGCTGAACAGCTCGCGGTAGCCGAGGCGCAGGTAGACCGGCTCCCCCATCGGCGACGCCTGCAGGTGGGCGGCCTCGGCGCCGCGCTCGAACGCCTCGTTGGTCACCGCCACCGTCACCGCCGCGCCGAGGCCGCTGTGGCGGGCGCGCTCCACGGTGCCCACCCACGCCACCAGCCCGAGGCGCTCGGCCACCATCACCATCGCCGCCGCCACCGGCTCGCCCTCGAGGTAGGCCAGGGTGGCCGCCACGCGGCGGTCGAGCAGAAGCCGGTCGGACATCGCCTCGAACACCCCGTCGGGGAACCCGAGGGACGGGTATGAGGCGGCGCAGACCGCCCAGTAGTCACCCGCCCCGGCGCGGTCGGAGACGCGGCGCAGCTCCGCCCCCGCCGGCAGCGGCGGCGGCTCGAGCCGCTCGCTGACGACCATCTCCGGATAACGCATCAGCTCGGCCAGCCCGGCCCCGGCGGGCGGCTCGCCGTCGCCCGGGCGCAGGAAGGCGATGTAGCCGCGCCGCCGCGGCCCGAACCAGGCGCGGGCGCTCTCGATCGTCTCCTCCCATCCCGGGCCCTCCCGCTCTCGCATCGCGCCGCTGAAGAAGGGGAAGTCGATCGCGGCGGCGTAGAGCAGCTCGCCGTCGCGCCGCTCCACCTCTCCGCCCTCCATCTCGGTTGTGACGGCGTTGAAGCGCATCAGGTCGAGGTGGACCGCCTGGGCGAGCGCGGAGTCGCTCATGGCCGCAGCGTAATGGCGTCTACGCTCTCGGGAGTGCCCGAGCTGCCCGAGGTGGAGATCACCGTGCGCCGGCTCGGCGCCGCCCTGCGCGGCGCCGAGGTGGAGTCCGCGCTCGCCCCCGGGGTGGCGACGATGAAGACCTACGACCCGCCCCTGGACGCGCTGGCGGGAATGCGGATCACGGACGTGCGCCGGGTGGGCAAGATGCCGGTGGTCGAGTTCGGCCCGGGCGGCGGGGACGCGCAGCTCGCCCTGCTCGTCCACCTGATGTCGGCGGGAAGGCTGCAGGTCTTCGACAAGCACGGCTCGCCACGCGACCGCAGCTCGCGCCTGCTGGTCCGCCTCGGCGACGGCCGCGAGCTTCGCCTGCGCGAGTTCGGCACCAGGCAGAGCGCCTGGGCCAGGCTGCTCGCCCCCGACGCCGTCGCCGCCGACGAGCTCGTCTCGACGCTCGGCCCGGAGGCGTGGCCGGCGCCGCCGCTCGACGAGCTGGCCCGGGCGATCGACCAGCCGCGCCACCTGCACCCGCTGCTGCGCGACCAGCGGGTGGTCGCCGGGATCGGGCGCTCGTGGGTGGACGAGATCCTCTGGGCGGCGGCGCTGTCGCCGTTTCGCAAGGGGTCCGACCTCGACGACGACGAGGTCGAGTGGCTGCACGCCTCGCTGAACATCCTCGACGGGGCGATCGAGCACTACGAGGAGGTGATCGGCGAGCGCGTGCCCGACAAGCTGCCGATGCCGCTGCGGGTGCACCGCCGCGAGGGCGAGCCCTGCCCGCGCTGCGGGGCGACGCTGGCCGCGGTGCACTTCGCCGAGCACACCACCACCTACTGCCCCAACGAGCAGACGGGGGGCCGCGTGCTCAAGGACCGCCGCCTTTCGCGGCTGTTGAAGTAGCGCCTTCCGGGCGCTGCTCTTCGCGCGGGCGTTACGGGACTGCCGCGAACAGCCGCCATTCGTCGGATATTCCCTTGAGGTGCTTCGCGCCGCGGTCCGCGAACCGAATCCCCGATCCGGCAACAAGATCCTTGACGGTGCTGGTGACGAGCACCTCCCCCGCGTCGGCGAGGGCTCCGACGCGCGCCGCGATGTGGACCGCGATCCCGCCAACGTCCTCATCCATCACCTCGACCTCGCCGGAGTGGAGCCCGATGCGCACCTCCAGACCAATGGAGCGGGCCGTCTCCGCGATCGCGTGCCCACATCGGATCGCGCGCGCCGGGCCGTCGAAGGTGACGAGGTAGCCGTCGCCCAGCGTCTTCACCTCGCGTCCGCGGAAGCGCGTCAGCTCCTGCCGCACCGCCGCCTGGTGCGCCGTGAGCAGCTCGCGCCAGCGCGAATCCCCGAGCTCCCCCGCTCGCTCGGTCGAGCCGACGATGTCCGTGAACATCACCGTGGCCAGCACGCGGTCGGGCTCGGCTACCGAGCGGGCGCCGGTCAGGAACTCCTCGATCTCCCCGAGCAAGGCTTCCCAGTCGCCTGCCCAGGGCAGATGGTCGATCCCCGGAAGCTCCACGTACTGGGCGCCGGGGATCTGCGCGGCGAGCTCCTCGCCGGCGCGTCGATTGACGACCCGGTCGCCATGCCGGTGGAGAACGAGCGTCGGAACATGGATCGTGGGCAGGACGGCTCGCACATCGATGTCCAGGAACATCTCGAAGATCTGCTGGGACATCGCCGGGCTCGCGGCGGAGCGCTCCATGCGGGCGGTGAACTCCACCGCCTCGGGATCGTCCGCGAAGCTCGGCGCAAAGAGCTCGACCATCCCCTCCGCCTGTTGCCCCCAGTCGGGGGCGATCAGCTCGGTGACGGACTCCCGAAGCGCCTCCGCGGGCGAGGCCCAGGGGTAGTCGGGCGCCTCGGTGGTGCGCCCCATGGCCCCGTGGAGCACCAGAGCGGTGACGCGTTCGGGGTGAGTGGCCGCGAACAGGACGCTCATCGGCCCGCCCTCGGAGATCCCGAAAAGGGCTGCCCGCTCTGACCCGGCGGCGTCCATGACCGCACGGACGTCGTCGATCCGAAGCTCGAGGGTTGGCACCTCGCTGACAGGGTCGGACAGCCCGGTGCCGCGCTTGTCGAAGATGATCAGGCGCGAGAATGAGCTGATCCGCTCGAAGAAGCGAGCGAACGCAGGCGACTCCCACTGGAGCTCGAGGTGGGTGGCGAAGCCGAGGACGAGGACCACGTCGATTGGCCCGTCGCCGACGATCTGGTAGGCGATCGATGCGTCGCCGGACTTGGCGTAACGTGTCGACGGAGTGCTCATCGGTCGAGGTATCGGTGAACGAATCCCGCAAACAGCGCGATGACCACTTCGCGTGTCAGCGGCCGGCGAGTTGGCGCGCGAGCGCGCGACCCACGGTGATCGGGTGGTTGAACACGGTGGCGACGCGGCCGGTGACGCTGAGCGGATCGTGGGCGATGCCGAGCTGGCGCAGGATCGTGCCGGCGTCGAAGTAGACGCGCTCGCAGACCAGCCGGTCCTCCTCGAACACGAAGACCGCGCAGAAGCGCATCTTGAACCTCCGCCCCGTCGGCGGCAGGCCGCGGAACGGCCCGTCGTGGGTGCCGTAGAGCATCGCCTCGACGATCACCGCGTCGTCGCAGTGGTGCAGCTCGAGCAGCTCGTTGCGCTGGTCGGGGAACGCCGTGCGGGTCTCCTCGAAGTAGGCCATCACCTCGGCCGGCCCGTCGTGGACCTCGCCGGTGCCGATCAGCTCGTAGCGGGGATGGTCGAAGGTCTCGAGCGTGACGTCGAACTCGTGCCGGTTCTCCGACTCCATGTGCTCCCGCACGATCTCCTCGCGCTTGGCGCGCAGCGCCTTGGTCACCGCCATCGGCCGATCACTCTATAGCGGCTCGATCAGCATGCTCACGTCCAGCGCCGGGGCCGAGTGCGTGAGCGCCCCGACCGAGACGAAGTCGACGCCGGTGGCGGCGACCTCGGCGACGTTGTCGAGCGTGATCCCGCCGGAGGCCTCCAGGGTCGCCCCCTCGCCGGCCTCGTCGCGGGCGGCGACGGCAGCGCGCAGGTCGAGGAGGTCCATGTTGTCGAGCAGCAGCCGCCCGGCGCCGGCGGCAAGCGCCTCGCGGACCTCGGCGAGGTCGCGGCATTCGACCTCGACGGGCATCCCGGTGGCGACGGCCGCTTTCACGGCCGGCCCCACCCCCCCGGCGAAGGCGACGTGGTTCTCCTTCACCAGGATCGCGTCGTGGAGCCCCATGCGGTGGTTGGTCCCGCCGCCCGCCGCCACCGCCCCCTTCTCCAGGACGCGCAGGCCGGGCGTCGTCTTGCGGGTGTCGAGGATGGTCGCGTCCGTCCCCGCCACCGCCCGAACGTAGCGGGCGGTGAGCGTGGCGACCCCGGAGAGGTGGCAGAGGAAGTTCAGGGCGGTGCGCTCCGCGGCCAGCAGCGACGCCGCCGGGCCGGAGGCGACAGCGACGTCGGCGGGGACCCGCCCGCGCCATTCGCCCTCGGCGGCGAGCCCCTCGAGGTCCTCGATCCCGCACAGTCGCAGGGTCTCGGCGACGGCGTCGAGGCCGAAGAGGACACCGGGCTGCTTCTGGACCAGCCGCGCCCGGCCGCGAGCGTCCTGGGGCACGACCGCGTCGGCGGTGACGTCGCGACCGCCGGTGTCCTCGGCGAGGGCGCGGGCGATCAGGTCGCGGAGCGCCTCGGATGCCGGTGTCGGGTGTCCGATGGCCACTGGACAGGCAGCCTAGCCCGCGCCAGCCGGCCTACAGCGCTCCCTCCATCCGCAGCAGCGACTGCTTCATCTGCGGGCCGCCGCCGTAGCCGCCGACCTCGCCGCCGCTGCGGAGCACGCGGTGGCAGGGGACGACGATCGGGATCGGGTTGCGGTGAAGCGCGTTGCCCGCCGCCCGGGAGGCGCGGCGGTTGCCGGCCTCGGCCGCCACACCGGCGTAGGTCGAGGTGTCGCCGTAGGGGATCCGCGCGGTCGCGCGCAGAACCCGGCGGTTGAAGCCGCGCGTCAGGCGCCAGTCGAGATCGAGGTCGAACCGCCGTCGGCGCCCGGCGAAGTACTCGTCGAGCTGCCGGCGCTCCCGATCGAGCCGCTGCGGCGACTCCAGCACGCGCGGCGAGAGCCGGCCGGCCAGCTCCTCGAGCATCGCATCCTCGTCGAAGCTGGGCTCCCGCTCGTCGTCCTCGGCCCCCAGGAACCCGATCCGCACCAGCCCCCGCGGGGTGCTCGCGACGAGCAGGTCGCCGAACGGGGACCCCACCAGGGCGTAGGCGACGTCCACCAGGCCCTCGGCGGCGGCCCTGGCGAGCAGCCGCTGCGCGGCGTCGCCGGAGCCCGGACCACGCGCCGCATCGCTCAATGCCTTGCCGAGCTCGCTCATCTCGTCCACTCCTTCCGGATCGCGTTCAGCCCCTCGTGCACGTTCTGGCGGGCCGCCCCCTCCGAGCAGCCGACGATGCGGCCGATCTCGCGGTAGTCGAGCCCGCAGACGAAGCGGTGCGCGACCGCCGCCCTCTGCTTCGGCGGCAGCGCGCCGACCGCGCGCCACAGCTCCGGCGCGCCGTGGTTGGTCGAGGCGGGGGTCTGCGGCAGCTCGGCCACGGGAAGCGGGCGCCGCCTGCGCGCGCGGTGGCTGTCGAGCGCCTTGCGGTGCGCGATCGTCAGCACCCAGGAGCGCAGGTTGCGGGCGTGCGTCAGCCGCGGGTAGGCGCGCAGGGCGGAGATGAAGGTCTCCTGGAAGCAGTCGTCGGCGTCGTGCGGCCCGACCGACGCGACCAGAAAGGCGTGCACGTCGGCCCCGTGCTGATCGACCAGCGCCTGGAAGGGGGGCAGGCTCATCGCTGCCTACAAAACGCCGCCGCGACCGCAAACGTCAGGTCAGTGGCGCCGACAGCGGCGGCGCTCACGCGCCCGCCGTGCGCAGCAGGTACTCGCGGACGAAGTCGTCGATGTCGCCGTTCAGCACCCGGTCGGTGTCGCCGGACTCGTGTCCCGTGCGGTGGTCCTTGACGCGCTGGTCGGGGTGCAGGAAGTAGCTGCGGATCTGCGAACCCCAGGCGACGTCCTTGACCTCGCCGCGCTCCTTCGCCAGCTCCTCGGCGCGCTTGCGCTCCTCCAGCTCGATCAGCTTCGAGCGCAGGAGCTGCATCGCCACCGCCTTGTTCTGTGCCTGCGATCGCTCGTTCTGGCACTGCACGACGACGCCCGTGGGGACGTGGGTGATCCGCACCGCCGAGTCGGTCTTGTTGACGTGCTGGCCGCCGGCGCCCGAGGCGCGGTAGGTGTCCACCCTGATCTCCCCCTCGTCGATCTCGACGTCGACGCCCTCGTCCACCAGCGGCGCGACGTCGACCTGGGCGAAGCTCGTGTGGCGCCGCGCGGAGGAGTCGAAAGGCGAGATCCGCACCAGGCGGTGGACGCCGCGCTCCGCGGCGAACAGCCCGTAGGCGTTCTCGCCGCGGGCGATGAAGGTGGCCGACTTCAGCCCCGCCTCCTCTCCGGGGGATGCCTCCTTCATCTCCACCTTCAGGCGGCGCCGCTCGGCCCAGCGCAGGTACATGCGCAGCAGCATCTCGGCCCAGTCCTGGGAGTCCGTCCCGCCGGCGCCGGCGTGGACGCTGACGACGGCGTCGCCGGGGTCGTACTCGCCGCCGAACAGCCGCGCCTCCTCGAGCTCGGCGAGCCGGCGCTCGACCGAGTCGAGCTGCTCGCCAAGCTCGGCCGCCATCTCGGGGTCGTCCTCGGCCAGCTCGGCCAGCTCGACGAGATCGGCCGCGTCGGACTCCAGCGAGCGATAGGCGTCGAGCCGCCGCTTCGCCCGCGCGTGCTGCGCGGACACCTCGGCGGCCGCCGACTGGTCGTCCCAGAAGCCCGGGCGCTGCATCTCGGCCTCGAGCCGCTCCACCTCCGCCTCCAGCGCGGCGGGGTCAAAGATAGTCCGCGAGCAGCTTCAGCTGGTCGCGGACTTCGTCGAGCCGGACGGATGCGGCCTCGCGGCTGAGCGGCTCGGGCATGCGCACAGATTAGTCACAGGCCGGTGGCGCGCAACGCCTCGGCGCGGTCCGAGAACGGCTGCCAGCGGGCGATCAGCCCGTCGCGGAATGTGAACAGCGCCGCCACCTCGTCGTCGTGAGCGAGCTCGTCGTGCTCGCGCCACCACCACTGCTGCCGGATCAGGGCGACGACGTGATTGCCCTTCTCGCGCAGCTCCTCCACGACGATCCGCTGGTGCAGCTCGCCCGCCGGGTTCCGGGTCCCCCAGCGGCGCGCCTCGTCGAGCCCGATCCGCAGGCCGCGCGCGGTCTGAAGCTCCACGTCGGGGTGCAGGGTCTTCACGAAAGAGTCCACGTCCTCGGCGTTGAACGTCTCGTAGAAGCGCCTGACCGTACGGACGGCGGCGCTCTCTGCGGTCATCGCGCCGGGATCAGGCGCCGTGGCACTTCTTGTACTTCTTGCCCGACCCGCACCAGCAGGGATCGTTGCGGCCGATCTTCTCGCGGTCGTCCTTGACGCGGGTCTCGACGACCTCCGGCGCCGCCGGGACCGAGACCTCCTCGGCCGGGCCGCCGTCGCCCCCTGCGACCGCGACGCCGGCGCCCGCCGCGCCCTCGGCGGCGTCGTAGAGAGCCGAGGGCTGCTCCAGCGTTCCGCCCGAGTACTGCACCTCGGCCGGGCTCTCGGCCGGGGCGAAGATCTGTTCCGCCTCGGCCGGGGCTAGGTCGACCTGGACGTGAAAGATCAGCCGCGAGAACTCCTCCCAGATGCCCTCCATCAGCTCCTGGAACATCTGGAAGCCCTCGTTCTTGTAGGCGACGAGCGGGTCGATCTGGGCGAAGCCGCGCAGGTGGATGCCCTCGCGCAGGTAGTCCATCTCGTAGAGGTGCTCGCGCCAGCGGTTGTCGATCACCTGGAGCAGGATCGAGCGCTCGAGGAAGCGCATCAGCTCCTCGCCGAACTCCTCCTCGCGCCGCTCGTAGGCGGCGAGCGCGTCCTCGGCCAGCTTCGACTTGAGCCCCTCGCGATCGAGCGTCTCTGGGGCCGTCCCCGCCAGGTCGATCTCGGTGGGCCAGAGCTGCTGCAGCTGGGTCTGAAGCTCCGGCACGTCCCAGTCCTCGACGATCTCGCTCGCCGTGTAGGAGTCGACGAGGCGCCCGATCGTCGCCACCAGCTCCTCGCGGGCGGCCTCGGACATGTCCTCGCCCTCGAGGATGTGGCGGCGGTACTCGTAGACGACCCGGCGCTGCTCATTCATCACGTCGTCGTACTCGAGCACCCGCTTTCTGATCAGGAAGTTTTGCTCCTCGACCTTCTTCTGGGCGTTCTCGACCGTGCGGGTGAGCATCTTCGCCTCCAGCGGCCACTCCTCGCCCTCCTCGTCGACCGGGCCGAGCCGGTCGAGGATGCGGTAGATGCGATCGCCGGCGAACAGGCGGATCAGGTCGTCCTCGGCCGACAGGTAGAAGCGCGACTCGCCCGGATCGCCCTGGCGCCCGGAGCGGCCGCGCAGCTGGTTGTCGATCCGGCGCGACTCGTGACGCTCGGTGCCGCAGATGAACAGCCCACCAAGCTCGCGCACCTCGTCGGCCTCGGTGTCGCAGCGCGGAACCAGCTCCTCGACCATCGAGGCGAGCGCGTCCTCGAAGCCGCCGTCCCCGGGAGTGATCCCGCGCTTGGCGAGCTCCAGCCTCGCCATCCCCTCGGGGTTGCCGCCGAGCTTGATGTCGACTCCGCGGCCGGCCATGTTGGTGGCGATCGTGACGGCGCCCTTGCGGCCGGCCTGGGCGATCGTCTCGCCCTCACGCTGGGCGTGCTCGGGCTTGGCGTTGAGGACCACGTGGTCGATCCCGTTGCGGCGAAGCTGCTCGGAGAGCATCTCCGAGGTCTCCACCGAGACGGTGCCGACCAGGATCGGCTGGCCCTTCTCGTGGCGCTCGGCGATCTCGCGGCTGACCGCCTTCCACTTGCCGCCCTTGGTCTTGTAGATCTGGTCGTTGTGGTCGTCGCGGACCATCGGCACGTTGGTCGGGATGTCGACGACCGCGATCTCGTAGATCTTCATGAACTCGGTGGCCTCGGTCAGCGCCGTGCCGGTCATCCCCGCCAGCTTGTCGTAGAGCCGGAAGTAGTTCTGCAGCGTGATCGTGGCCAGCGTCTGGTTCTCCTCGCGGATCGACACGCTCTCCTTCGCCTCGATCGCCTGGTGCAGGCCCTCCGACCAGCGCCGTCCCTCGAGGATGCGGCCGGTGAACTCGTCGATGATCATCACCTCGCCATCGATCACCGCATAGTCCTTGTCGCGCTTGTAGAGCGACTCGGCCTTCAGCGACTGGACCAGGTGGTTGACGAGCGTGCCGTGCTCGGACACGTAGAGGTTGTCGACCCCGAGGAACTCCTCCGTCTTGGTCACGCCCTGCTCGGTCGGGGCGACCGTCTTGTGCTTCTCGTCGAACTCGTAGTCGTACTCGGCCTCGGAGGTGTCGCGGGACTCCCCCAGCGCCTTCAGCTTCTCCTTCGCCGGCACGCCGGCGAGCTGGCGGGCCAGGCGGGCGAAGGTGTAGTAGAGGTCGGCTGCCTGCTCGGGCGCGCCGGAGATGATCAGGGGCGTGCGCGCCTCGTCGATCAGGATGTTGTCCACCTCGTCGACGATCGCGTAGTGATGGCCGCGCTGGACGCACTCGGCCAGCTCGCCCGCCATGTTGTCGCGCAGGTAGTCGAAGCCGAACTCCGAGTTTGTGCCGTAGGTGACGTCGCAGGCGTACTTGCGCTGGCGGGTGGCGTGGTCGTCGGCATCCTGGATCGCCGCCACGCTGACCCCGAGCGCGTCGTAGATCGGGCCCATCCACTCCGCGTCGCGGCGGGCGAGGTAGTCGTTGACCGTGACCAGGTGGACGCCCTCACCGCGCAGCGAGTTGAGGAAGACGGCCAGCGTCGCCGTCAGCGTCTTTCCCTCGCCGGTCTTCATCTCCGCGATCGAGCCGCCGTGAAGCACCATCCCGCCGATCAGCTGGACGTCGAAGTGGCGCTGTCCGATCGTGCGCTTGGCGGCCTCGCGCGTCAGCGCGAACGCCTCCGGGAGCAGATCGTCGAGGTCCTCCCCGTTCCGCGCCCGCTCGCGCAGCCGGTCGGCCTCCTGGCGCAGCTCGGAGTCGTCGAGCAGCTCCATCTCGGGCTCGTAGCGGTTGATCGACTCGACCCGCTTCTCGTACTGCTTGAACTGCCGCGCCTCGCCCATCCGCAGGGCGCGATCGATCAGGGCCTTGGCCATGGGCCAAGGCTAGCAGCGGGTTTTGCGGGCTCTCGCGGGCGTGACCGCCTCAGCGGCGGACGACTCGCTCGAGCACGGCATCGGGGGTGACGCCGACCCGCCGCAGAAAGCGAATCAGGGTCATCTCGGCCTCCGTGATCGGCTTCTGGGTCTCGTCGGAGCCCATCAGCCGACCTGGTTCGATCTCGTACGCCTCGGCGAGGTGGACGTAGGCATAGAGCGGCGCGTTGGCGTAGCCCTTCTCGACCCGCGACATGAATCCCTGGGAGTAGGTGCCGCCGCGCGGACGGCGGACCCGTTGGCGCGCCTGCATCTGGGTGAGGCCGCGAGCCTGGCGCAGTCGCCGCAGGCGGGCGCCGACCATCTCCGTGTACGGCGTCCGGTACATCAGCTCCCAGTTCGTCAAGGCGTCGAGGTCGTCGAAGTTGCTCGCGCGAACGGTGTGGCCGCGGTGGAAGAGCGCGTGTTAGTCGAGCCGGTGACGGCCCACATGCCGTCGAGAACCGAGCGGCCGGATCTCTCCCCTCGCCCGTGTGCTGCCGGGCCCGTCCCTACCCCCGCGGCACTTGCGGTTTTCGGGATTTTCACTTCGCCGCGCGAATATCCCATTCGCCTGGGCAATCCCAGTTCACCCACGTGCATCGGACATCCCGAAAACTCCATGCATCCCGCGGAGTCGGTGGGCAACCGCCGCCCGGGTTCGGGCGGGCGACTTTCGCCGTCGCCGACGTGCTCGGCGGCTAGCGCGACGCCCCGGAGCGCTCGCGCTCCTGTTCGCGCAACTCGATCCGGCGGATCTTGCCGGTCAGCGTCTTCGGGAGGTCGTCGACGAACTCGATCCGGCGCGGATAGGCGTAGGCGGAGAGGTGGCGGCGCACGAACCCCTTGATGTCGTCGGCGACCTGGTCCGAGGGCTCGTGCCCCTCGGCGAGAACGACGAACGCCTTGACCACGTTGCCCTTCCGCTCGTCGGGTGACGCCACGGCGGCCGCCTCCTGCACAGCGGGATGCTCGATGCAGACCGACTCCACCTCGAAGGGGCCGATCCGGTAGCCCGCAGAGATGATCACGTCGTCGGCGCGACCGGCGTACCAGACGTATCCGTCCTTGTCCTGCTCGGCGGCGTCCTTGGTGTGGAACCAGTCGCCGCCGAACGTCTCCCTGGCGGCCTCCTCGTTGCGCCAATAGCCGAGCGGGTAGTGCGGGTTCGATCGGGCGCGGAGGCAGATCTCGCCCCGCTCGCCCTGCTCGACCGGCCGCTCGTCCTCGTCGAGCAGCTGCACGTCCCAGCCCGGCATCGGCTTGCCCATCGAGCCCTCGCGGACCTCCATGAACGGGTAGTTCGCGCACAGTGGGTACGACTCGCTGAGCCCGTAGTAGTCGAGCACCGTGACGCCGTACTGGTCGCGAAACCAGCGGATCGCCTCCGGGTTCAGGGGCTCGCCGGCGGAGCAGACGGAGCGAAACCGCTGCGGGTAGCGCTGGCCCGCGTCCTCGATCGCCATCATCGCCCGCATCGCCGTGGGGGTGGTGAAGACGTTGGTCGCGCCGTGCCTCGACAGCACCTCGAGCTGCTTGTGCGGGTCGAAGCCGCCCTCGCGCGCGTAGACGAGCTGGATCGCGCCGTAGCGCCACGGGCCGAGCAGCGGCGCGATTCCCGCCGCCCAGGCCCACTCGCCCATGCCGTGGAACAGCTCGCCCTCCCGGACGTCGTGGCAGTAGACGAACTCCTCGTGCGCGAGCACGTAGCGATGGGCGTGGAGGATCCCCTTGGCCAGGCCCGTGGTCCCCGAGGTGTAGTAGATCTGGGCCGGGTCGTCGCAGGACGTGTCCACCGTCTCGAACTCGTCGTCGACGCCGTCCAGCAGGCCCTCGTCGAGGACGATCACCTCGTCGGCGAGGTCGCCGGGCATCCGGTCGGCGTTGGCGGCGTCGGTGACGATCACCCGCGGCTCGGAGTCGGCCAGGCGGTGGCGGATTCCCTCGTCCCCGTAGAGCACCGACATCGACAGCAGGATCGCTCCCAGCTTCCACGTTCCGAGGAACATCGCCGCGGTCTCGGCCGAGGCCGGGGCGCAGACCGCCACGCGGTCCTCCCTCGTCACCCCGCGCGAAGCCAGCAGGTTGGCGGCGCGGTCGGCGAGCGAGCGCTGCTCGGCCCAGGTGACCTCGCGCTGCGTGCCGCGGAAGTCCTCGAAGACCATCGCCAGCTTGTCGGATGGCTGGCGGTCGCAGACGTCGGCGGCGATGTTGTAGCGCTCGGGAACCTCCCAGCGGTGGCGCTCGCGGGCCTCCTCGTAGCTCGCGGGCAGCGTGGCGGTCGCCACCTAGACCACTAGGCGGTCCGGCCGCGGAGACGGTTGACCATGCGGCGGGTGCGGCTGCGCTTGCGCCGCTTCTCGCGGTGGCGCTTCACCTGGCGGCGCATGTCCTCCGCCGCCTCGTGGATCGAGTGCAGCATCTCCGGCGTCGCCTCGCGGGCGCGCAGAGTCACCCCCTTGAGGTGGAGCGTCGCCTCCGCGACGTAGCGATCGGCGATCGCCGGATTGCGCTCCTCGCTCAGCTCGACCTCGAGGCGGGCGTGCTCGGAGACCTGACGGCCGATCCTCGCGAATCGCTTGCGGACGTGCTCCCGCAGCTCCTCCGTGATCTCGAGATGATTCCTTCCCCGGATCTCGATCTGCACGCTGTCCTCCTCCGTTGCGTCGGGGTGGAGACGCCTCCGCCGAGATGCTAGGCGGACGGGCGCGTTTCAACAAGTGGCCGGGGAGTGGCCGCAAGTGGCCGCGGACCCGCCAGTGGACGTCAGGCACGCGCGAATGTCACGGCCACCACTCCCTGCGCCCCGTCGCGCCGCAGCGCAGCCGCGCACGCCGACAGGGTGGCGCCCGTGGTGTGGACGTCGTCGACGAGGATGCAGCGCGACGGCGGCGGGAATGCGGCCCGCACCCGCGGCGGGTCGGAAAGGCGCTCCGAGCGCGGCCTTCCGACCTGGCGCGGGCCGTCGCTGCGCTCCAGGCAGGGAACGACCCGCCGGCCGGTCAGCTCCGACAGCTCCACGGCGATCTCCTCGGCCGGATCGAAGCCGCGGCGGATCAGCCGCCGCGGCGCCGGCGGCACCGGCACCAGCGCCCCGGTCAGCAGCGCGGCCGGCGCCCCCTCGGCGATCGCGGCGGCGATCCGCCGCGCCACCTGCAACCGCGCCGAGTACTTGAGCGCCACCGCAACCGACCGGAGCGTTCCCTCGTAGGCGCCGGCGGACCACGCCGAGTCCACCCCGCCCGGGCCCGGCTCGAGCCTGGGCAGGGCCCGTCGCAGGCCCCGGTCGCAGGTCGGACACAGCGCCTCTCGCCACGAGCAGCGGCCGGCGCAGGCGCAGCATCTCGGCGGCGCGGCGAGCGAGGCGATCAGGCGGATGGCGGCCTCCACCGCCCGAGCTTCGAGCGCGGCGCCGCGCCTGACGCGCCTACTTCGTGCCGAGAATCGCGCCGATCAGGATCGAGTCCTGCGCCACCTCGGTACCTGCCAGCACGACGCACTCGCGCAGCGTCGACCGCGCTCCGATCACGCAACCGTCGGCGATCGCCACCGGGCCGCGCAGCTCGGCGCCGTCGCCGATCGTGCAGCCCTCGCCGACGAACACGGGAGCGTCGACCTCGGCGCCCTCCACGGGCGAGGCGGCGAACACGCCGGGGGCGACCTCGGGGGCACCGGGCGTCACCTCGACGGCGCCCTCGAGCGCGTCGAAGTTCGACTGGCGGTACTCGTCGAGCGAGCCGACGTCGTTCCAGTAGCGGTCAAAGCTGTGCACGTGGAACGGCACGTCGGCGTCGAGCAGGGCGGGAAAGACGTCCATCGCCCAGTCGGCGAAGCCGTCAGGCGAGTCCGGCTCGGCGATCGCGGACCTGGTCCCCGCCGGCGGGAAGAAGTCGAAGATCTGCGGCCGGAACATGTAGATGCCGCAGTTGCACAGGTCCGAGAGCGCCTCGGCCGGGTCGGGCTTCTCCTGGAAGCCCTGGACCCGCCCGTCCGAGCCGGTCACGACGACCCCGTACTGGCTGGTGTCGTCGACCGGCTTCACGGCCAGGGTGGCCGCTCCGTCGTGTGACTCGTGCGCCGCGCGCATCGCCGACAGGTCGATGTCGGTGAGCGCGTCGCCCGAGATCACCAGGAACGACTCGTCGCCGAAGAACCCGGCCGCGTTGCGCACACCGCCCGCCGTGCCCAGCAGCGCCTCCTCGAAGCTGTAGCTCAGCTCGAGCCCGTGCTCGGAGCCGTCGCCGAAGTGGTCGCGGACGGCGTCGGGGAAGTGGTGCAGGTTGGCGATCACCTCGGTGAAGCCGTGGCCGCGCAGGAGCCGCACGATGTGCTCCATCACCGGGCGGCCGACCACCGGCACCATCGGCTTCGGGACCTCGTAGGTGATCGGCCGCAGGCGGGTCCCCAGCCCGGCGGCGAGGATCATCGCCCTCATGATCGGTCGCCCGTCGATCCCACGTGCCAGCGACCAGCGACCGGCGCTAAGTCCCCTGGTCCCAGCTGTTCAGGTACTTGGTCTGCGCCTCGGTGAGGGTGTCGATGCTGACGCCGCGCGACTCGAGCTTGAGTCGGGCGATCTCGCGATCGATCTCCTCGGGCACGGTGTAGACGCGGTTCTTCAGCGACTCGTGATCCTTGACCATGTGCTCCGAGGCCAGCGCCTGGTTGGCGAAGCTCATGTCCATCACCGAGGCCGGGTGCCCCTCGGCGGCGGCGAGGTTGACCAGCCGCCCCTCGGCGAGCAGGAAGATCACGCGCCCGTCGTTCGTGCGGTGGCCGGTGACGAACGGCCGCGCCTCGTAGGTGGACTCGGTGATCTCCGCCAGGTCCCCCTTGTTCACCTCGACGTCGAAGTGGCCCGAGTTGCAGACGACCGCGCCGTCCTTCATCACGTCGAACATCGGCCCGGCGATCGCGTCGCGGTTTCCGGTCACCGAGATGAAGACGTCGCCGCGCCGGGCCGCCTCGATCGCCGGCATCACCTCGAAGCCGTCCATCATCGCCTCGAGCGCGCGCAGCGGATCGATCTCGCAGACGATCACGTGGGCGCCATGGCCCTTGGCCCGCATCGCCACGCCCTTGCCGCACCAGCCGTAGCCGATCACGACGACGCGCAGCCCCGCGATCAGCAGGTTGGTGGCGCGGATAACGCCGTCCAGCGTGGACTGCCCGGTGCCGTAGCGGTTATCGAAGAAGTGCTTGGTGAAGGCGTCGTTGACGGCGACGATCGGATAGCCGAGCTTGCCCTCCGCCTCCAGCGCCTTCAGCCGGATCACGCCGGTCGTGGTCTCCTCGGTGCCGCCGAGCACCTCCCCGAGCAGCTCGGAGCGCTCGCCGTGGAGGATGCCGACGACGTCGGCGCCGTCGTCCATGGTCAGCTGCGGCCGGGTGTCGACGGCCGTGTGGATGTGCTTGTAGTAGCTGTCGTTGTCCTCGCCGTTGATCGCGAACACGCTGGCGCCGTAGCGGTCGACCAGGGCGGCGGCGACGTCGTCCTGGGTGGAGAGCGGGTTCGACGCGCACAGCGCCACCTCGGCTCCGCCCGCCATCAGCGTGCGCACGAGGTTGGCGGTCTCGGTGGTGACGTGCAGGCAGGCGGCCATCCTGATCCCGTCCAGCGGCCGCTCCCTGGCGAAGCGCTCGCGGATCTGCGCCAGCACCGGCATCTGCCGGTCGGCCCACTCGATTCGCTGCTGGCCGCCGTCGGCCAGGGAGAGGTCGGCTACGTCGTGGTTGCTGGCGGTGGTTGCCATGAGCCCTTTCGGTCGCTGCGGGAGGCGCGAAGGATAGACAGCACGGGTCATTCGTAGCTGAGGGCGTCGATCACGTCCAGGCGGGCGGCCCGGCGGGCTGGCAGGATCGACGCCAGCAACCCGAGCACGACGCCGACGAAGGCGACGCTGACGATCGTCGCCACGGGCGGCCTGTAGCCGGCGCCCGGGACGCTCGCGGCGATCCCCTTCAGCATCACCCAGCCGAGCGCGGCGCCAACCGCGATTCCCAGCGCCGTGCCGATCAGCGCGATCAGCAGGCTCTCGTCGACGATCGAGCGGCGCACCTGCCAGCGCGTCGAGCCGAGCGCCCGCAGCACTCCGATCTCGCGGGTGCGCTCGATCACGGACATCGTCAGCGTGTTGATGATCCCGAACAGGCTGACGATCACGGCGACGCCGAGGATCGCGTTGAAGAAGCCGAACTGCTGGTTGACCTGACGCTCGATGTCGGCCTTGAGCTGCTCCTTGGAGAGCACCTGGAGGTTGGGGTGGGCGCGGTCAACGATCGCGTGCACCTTGCGCTCGAGCGCCGGGCGGGCGGCCGCCGACGTGGCCGCGATCGCGAGCTGGGAGTCGGCGTCGATCCCGTACACGCGCCGCATCGTGCGCGTCGACATGCCGACCGTGTTGCCGCCGAACACGACGGTCTTGACGATCCCGGCGACGCGCGTGCGGTCGCGGCCGGACGGCCCGCGCAGCACGATCGGGTCGCCCACCTTCAGGTGCTCGTTGTCGGCGTATGCCTCGCCCACGGTGACCTCGCCGCGGACGATGTCGCGGAAGGCCCGGTCGCGCGAGGCCCCCTTGATGTCGGTCTGGTCCACCTGCTTGTACTGCGACGGGTCGAAGCCGAAGATCAGCCCCCCGATCTTGTGGCGGCTGCCGGGCGGGCGCGGCAGATCGGGCGCGAAGTGGATCCGCTCGCGCGCGACCACCTTCGCCTCGGGGATCCGTGCGAGCTTGTCGCGAAGGCCGGGCGCGATCGTCTGCTGCGGCCCCTGGCCCGGGGCGAACCCGCGCGGCTGGATCGTGAGGTCGCGGGCGAAGTCGTGGTCGAACTCGTCCGAGATCGTCCCCAGGAAGCTCGACCCCAGCGTGCCGAAGGCGACGACGAGCGCCAGCCCGATCGTCAGCGCCGTCGACGTCGCCGCGGTCCGCTTCGGGCTGGAGGAGGCCGAATCGGCGGCGAGCCTGCCCTCCACGCCGAACACGTGTCGCAGCGGCCAGGACATCACCCTGACCATCGGCGTGATCGCGAACGGCGCGATCAGCGCGATCCCGAAGAACAGCGCCACGATCCCGATCAGCCCGCCGGCCACCGTGCCCGCGCCCGGGCTGGCCGCCGCGGCGAGCCGGTAGGCGCCGATCCCGCCGGCTGCGATCAGCACGGCGCCCAGGGCCGCCCGCCGCGGCCGCGGCCGGTCGCGCACCTGGCCGGCGCCCAGGATCGCCCTGATCGGCGCGATCCTGCCGGCCCGCCGCGCCGGCGCAAGCACCCCGGCCACCGTCGTCACCAGGCCGACCGCGAGCGCGGCGGCGGCGGCGCCCGGTTTCACCTCGAGCCCGCCGACGGGGAAGTCGAGGCCCTTCAGCAGGGCCACCAGGCCCTTGGCGAGCAGGACACCCAGCCCGAGCCCGAGGATCGAGCCGGCCACCCCGAGGATCAGCGCCTCACGCAGCACCGAACGCGTGATCAGCGACCGCGTGGCGCCGAGGGTGCGCAGCATCCCGATCTCCCGCATTCGCTGCAGCACGGTCATGTTGAAGGCGTTGAAGATCAGAAAGCCGCCTACGAACAGCGCCATCCCGGCGAAGAAGATCAGGATCACGTCGAAGCCCTGCAGCTGCTTGTCGATGTCCTTGCTGCGCGCCTCGGGCGTCGTTATCTCGACGCCGTTGCCGAGCCGGCCTCGCAGGCGGCGCTCGAGGGCGGCGATCGTGGCGTCGCCGGTGCCGTCGGCGACGACGTCGATCTCGTCGTAGACGTGACGCTTGCCCATCAGCGGCCTGGCGGCGGCGATCGGCATCTTCGCGAAGCCCTGCCCGCCGAAGTCGAGGCCGGTCGAGAACTGGAACAGGCCGACGACCCGCAGGTGCGCCACGCCCGCCGGGGTTGCCAGCGTGATTCTGTTGCCGACGTCGAAGCCGTTGGCCTGCGCCCAGCTCTGCTGCAGGTCGATCTCGCGGCCGCCGCGGACGTCGCGGCCGGCGACCGTGTCGGACGCCGTCAGGTCCACCGCCTTGGGGTCGATCCCGCCGACGTTGAGCTGGCCGGACGGTCCCTCCTTGGCCTTGCCGTCGGCGCCGACCAGCGTCCAGACGTTGGTGATGTTGGCCGAGGCGGCGGCCACTCCGTCGGTGGCCCGCACCTGCGCCAGGCGCCGGGCGGGCAGCGAACCGGTGCCCTGCCTGCCCGAGATGACGACGTCGGTGCGACCGTAGACGGAGTCGAACAGGTCGCGGAAGGTGCCGCGGATGGTCGCCGAGAGCGTCAGCACGCCGAACACCATCCCCACGCCGAGGATGATGCCGGCGACCGTGAGCACGGCCCGCAGGCGCCGCGCGCGCACCTGCTTGAGCGCCAGCGAGCCGAACGAGCGCATCAGGGCCGGCGGCGGCTCATGCCGGCTGGCGGGCGACCGGCTCGGCCTCGAGCGACCCGAGACGATCGATCAGGCGCTGGGTCGAGCCTCCCTCGACCTCGCCGGCGAGCAGGCCGTCGCGCAGAAAGACCACCCGGCCCGCCATCGCCGCCGCGGCTGCCTCGTGCGTGACCATCACGATCGTGTGGCGCTCGTCGCGGTTCAGCTCGCGCAGCAGGTCGAGGATCTCGCCGCTGGAGCGGGTGTCGAGGTTCCCGGTCGGCTCGTCGGCGAGCACGAGCTGGGGCTGCATCAGCAGCGCCCGCGCGATCGAGACCCGCTGCTGCTCGCCACCCGACAGCTCCGTCGGCAGGTGGTCCCTGCGGCGAGCGAGGCCGACCCGCTCGAGCAGCGCCTGGGAGCGGTCGCGCGCGGCCGTGGCGTCCCGCCCCGCGATCAGCGCCGGCAGCATCACGTTCTCCTCCGCGGTCAGGGCGGGCAGCAGGTTGAAGAACTGGAACACGAAACCGATCGTGTCCCTGCGCATGATCGTCAGCTGGTTGTCGCTGAGGCCGTCGAAGCGGCGACCGGCGATCGCCACCGTGCCGGCCGTCGGCGTCTCGAGCCCGCCGAGCAGGTGCAGCAGCGTGCTCTTGCCCGATCCCGACGGTCCCATGATCGCCACCAGCTCCCCGGCGCGGACGGCGAGGTCGATGCCGCCGAGCGCGCGCACGGCGGTCTCGCCCTCGCCGTAGACCTTCTCCAGGCCGGCCGTCTCGATCGCCAGCGCTGCCGGCGCGGGCTCGCTCACGGCCGGCCCAGCTCGTCCTTCAGCCGCTCGATCAGCTCCACGGGCGAGGGGTCGATGCCGCGCCGGGCGGCGACGTGCAGCGAGACGAGGTCGCCGAGCATGACCGCGTGCAGCAGGCGCTCCGTGGGGGTCGAGCCCTCGGTCTCGACCTCGATCGTGCCTGCAGCCGTGGGGCGGACGAGCTCGGCCGTCAGCTCGAAGCGCCGTCGCTCCCGCGGATGCTGGTCGCAGTCGAGCAGGAAGATCGCCACCATGCGAGCCGCGTCGGCGGCGCCCATCCATCCGACCAGCTCGTTGTGATCGGCCTCCGGCAGGGTCGCCCAGAACGCCGGCAGCTTGCCGTTCTCATTCAGCTGGCACTTCCAGCGGTAGGCGATCGGCGCCGTCAGCCCGCCTCCGTAGACGACCGGGATCGCGCCGTTCAGCCGGGCGGCGATCTCCTCCGCCCGCTGCCCGAGGTCGCCGCGGGCCGCCTCCAGGTGCGAAGCCGAGCTGTCGATCTCGGTGTGCAGGCCGGGCCCGGCCCCGGCCAGGGCCGCCGCCTCGGCCGCCGCGACGAACATGTAGGCCACGGCCGCGCGGGGCTGCAGCCCCGCGGGCAGCCCCACCACCGGCACCCCTGCGGTTCGGGCCGCCTCGGCGAGGGCCCCGCCGGTCGTGGCTACGATCCGGGGCGCCCCCAGGGCCTCGGCGGCCTCGAAGCAGGCGATCGTCTCCTCGGTGTTCCCGGAGTAGCTGGAGCACAGCACCAGCGTGCGCGGGGTCGCCCATGGCGGCAGGTGGTAGCCCCTCGCCGTCTCCATCGGCCTCGTCAGCCGGTCGCCGAGCGCGGCCGCCGCCAGGTCGCCGCCGATTGCCGAGCCGCCCATCCCGCAGACGAGCACCGCATCGGCCTGCTCCGGCGAGGGAATGCGCGCCGACTCGACCCGCCACAGGGCGTCGCGCAGGTGGTCGGGAAGGGCCAGGACGTCGCCGAGCTGGCCGGCGCGATCGAGCTCGCGCAGCCGCGCCTCGGTTGCGCTCACTTGCGCTCGCCGCGCGGCTCGAAGCCGACGGCGTCGTCCGGAATCTCGATGCCGGGCATCACCCGCACGCCGTTGGAGAGGTCGTTGCGGGCGCCGATCCGTGCGCGCTCGCCGATCACTGCGCCGCGGTCTATGCGCGTTGACTCGCCGATCTCCACTTCGGAGGCAACGATAGCGTCGTTGACCACGGCCCCCGCCCCGATCCGGCAGCCGTCGTGGAGCACCGCCGCCTCGACCACGGCGCCCTCGCCGATCACGCAATCCCTGCCGATGACGGCGAGGCTGCCGGCGCGGGCGCGTGGCGCGATCGCGGTCCCACCCTGGATCAGCGCCGGCGGGACCACGCGGGCGGCGGCGTCCACCTCGACGCCGTCCTCGATCGAGCGGAAGCTCGTCCCCAGCCGGCGGCCGACCTCGGTGTCCACGTTTCCCTCGAGGATGTCCCAGGACGCCTGCAGGTACCGCTCCGGCGTGCCGATGTCGATCCAGTAGCCCTCCAGGCGCAGGCCGAAGAGCCCCTTGCCGACGAGCCGGGGAAAGACGTCGCGCTCGATCGAGACCTCCCGCCCCTCCGGCACGCCGGAGAGCAGCGAGCGCTCGAGCACGTAGGCGCCGGCGTTGATCTCGCCGCCGCCGTCCGCGCTCGGCTTCTCGGCGAACTCCAGCACCTCTCCCTCGTCGCTGCGGCGGACGAGGCCGTAGGCGCTGGGGTCGCCGACCGGGTGAAGCGCGATCGTCGCGACGGCCCCCCTCTCCTCGTGGGCGGCGATCAGGGCGGTCAGGTCGAGGTCGCAGAGGACGTCGCCGTTGAGCGCCAGGAAACGCTCCGCGAGCAGCGGCTCCGCCTGCTTGATCGCGCCCGCCGTCCCGCGCGGCCGCGGCTCCTCGACGTACCGGATTTGCGGCCGGTCGCCTCCGCCCTCCCCCAGCGCCTCGCGCAGCGCGTCGGCCTTGAAGCCGCACGCCATCACCACGTCGTCGACGCCGTGTCCGCTCAGCCAGTCGATCATGTAGGCGATGAACGGCCGTCCGACGAGCGGGACGATCGGCTTTGGCACGATCGAGGTGAGCGGGCGCAGGCGGGTGCCCTCCCCCCCGACCAGGATCAGCGCCTGCATCAGCCGGCGCCGGCGGAGCCGCGATCGCGCGCTGCCGCCTGAGCCGGCGGCGGATCGCCCGCCTCCGGCCGGCCGACCCCCTCGTAGGTGAGCCCGGCGGCACGCAGCGCGGCGGGGTCGAGGAAGTTGCGACCGTCGACGATCAGCGGCGTCGCCATCCGCCGCGCCGCCTCGGCCCAGTCGATGCCGGCGAACTCGGGCCACTCCGTGACCAGAACCGCGGCGTCGGCGCCGTCGAGGGCGTCGAGGGCCGATTCTGCGAACTCGACGCCGGGTAGCGCGGGCGCGGCCGCCGCGCCGACGAAGGGGTCGTACGCCCTCACCTCGGCGCCCTCCCCGCGGAGCCGGGCGGCGAGGACCGTGCTCACCGCGTCGCGCATGTCGTCGGTGTTCGGCTTGAAGGCGAGCCCGAGCAGCGCCACCCGTCGCCCGGCCAGCGAGCCGAGATGGGCGGTCAGCTTGCGGATCGCCCGCCGCTTCTGCAGGTCGTTCACCTCGATCACGGCGTTGAGCAGCTGGAAGTGGTAGCCGCTGTTGCCGGCGAGCTGCTTGAGCGCCGCGACGTCCTTGGGAAAGCAGGAGCCCGCCCATCCGAGGCCGGCCTGCAGGAAGCGGGGGCCGATGCGCTCGTCCAGCCCCATCCCCCGTGCCACCTCGGTCACATCCGCGCCGACCTCCTCGCAGACGTTCGCTATCTCGTTGATGAAGGAGATCTTCGTCGCCAGGAACGCGTTCGACGCGAGCTTGATCATCTCGGCGCTGGGGATGTCGGTCCGCACAAGCTCCCCTCCGAGCGGGCGGTAGATCCCCTCCACCGCGTCGGCCGCGTCGGCGCCGTCCGGCTCGGCCCCGATGACGACGCGATCGGGGTGCATGAAGTCCTCGATCGCCGAGCCCTCGCGAAGGAACTCCGGACAGGAGACGTAGGCCGTGGCGGTCAGCCCGGCGCCGATCCTGCGCCCCGTGCCGACCGGGACGGTGCTCTTCATCACCAGGGCCCGGCCGGCTTGGTCCGGGAGCTCGTCCAGCACCGCCTCGACGCTGCTCAGATCGGCGTCGCCCGACGCGGTCGGCGGGGTGTCGACGCACACGAACAGCAGCCGAGCCTCCACGGGCAGGTCGCCGGTCTCGGTCGTGAAGGCGAGCCGCTCGGCGTTTCGCGCCAGCAGCTCCGTCAGGCCGGGCTCGTGGAACGGCAGCTCGCCGCGGCGGAGCGCGTCGACCCTGGCCGCATCGATGTCGCGGGCGACGACGCTGTGGCCAAGCTCGGCGAAGCAGGCGGCCGTCACCAGGCCCACCCAGCCGACGCCGATCACCCCGAGGGGCGGCCCTTCACTCACTTGCGGTTATGGCGCTTGCGATGCGGGCGCACGCGGTCGACAGTCGTCGCGATACCGATCATCTGCTTCCGGGTGAGCGCCTCGAGCAGGCTGTTGGCGACCCAGTAGCTGCCGTGGTCGGTGTGCCAGGCGACCATCCTCAGGCGGTCGCCGTCGAAGTAGAGGTCGTAGTTGCGGCCTTCGCGGGTGATCGTCAGGCTGGGGCTCTCGAGGAGCGGCGGGTCGGTCCACGTCGTCCCCTGCAGACCGTAGTAGTCGGAGTCGGGGGTCTTCATCACGAAGCGGTAGGCGCGGAAGGGCTGGTCGTCCGGGGCGATGATCGTGTAGGGCCGCGGCGCCTGGTCGAAGATCGAGCCGGAGGCGACCTCGGTCGGGTAGAAGACCGGGAAGCGAAGCTTGCGCTGAACGCCGAAGGCGAGGCTGCGCCCGTATGAGGTCTGCTCGAGGCCGGGAGCGACGGGCTTCGGCCCCTTCTTCTTCTTCTTCGCCTTCTTCGGCTGCTTGGAGGCGCCGCCCCGCGAGCCGTTGCCCTTGCTCGCCAGCCGTGCCGGCAGATGACCGCGCGGCCCCGGGGTCGCCTGGATGCCGAGGAACTGCTGCACGGCCTTCTGGATCTGCGCCTGGGACGAGGTCACGTATGAACGGCCGATCCGCGCCGGGAAGTGGACCTCCTTGATCGGTGCGTTGCGCGAGGCGAGGAACAGCTTCAGCACCTGCAGCATCGTCTCCGGGTCGTCGATGTCTGACGAGGTGTAGTCGGTGAAGATCCGCAGCAGCTCGTGCCGGTCGCTGATCAGCTTCGCCGGGCTGATCCGGTCGCGGGCCTCGCGCAGGAAGTCGTGCTGACGGGCGGCGCGGACGAGGTCGGTGTCCGTGTGCCGGTAGCGCACGTAGTGGATCGCGTTGTTGCCGCACATCCGCTGGTAGCCGGGTTCGATGTTGATCGCGTCGTACTGCAGCGACGCCGGCAGTCCGATATTGGAGTGGTAGTAGCGGCGGTCGACGTCGACGTAGACGCAGCCGATCGAGTTCACCGCCTTGAGGAAGCCGGTGAAGTCGACGTTGACCAGGTGGTTGACCTTCAGTCCGGTGAGCTGCCTCACCACCCGCAGCGTCAGCCGCGGCCCGCCCTCGGCGTAGGCCTCGTTGAACTTCGCCACCCCGACGCCGGGGACGTTCACCTTGAGGTCGCGGGGAATCGACAACAGCGCGATCGCGTTGCGGTCGGGGTCGAGTCGCAGCAGCATGGTCGTGTCCGATCGCCCGGGCAGGTGGGCCTTGCGGTCCTGCGGGCGGATGTCGGAGCCGATGATCAGGATCGTCTCGGGCTTGCCTCCCTCGACGCCGGCGAGCTGGTTCTTCACCCCGCGCAGGTCGGCGCCGCGGCCGAGCCCTGCGGCGATGTCCGAGAGGTAGAGCAGAAGGCTCGTCGAGGTGGCCGCGGCGAACGAGACGACGACCACGAAGGAGGCGGTGAAGAACCGCAGCCACAGCCGCCGCGGCGGCTTGTCGCCCTCGGAGTCGCCCCCGATCACGTCGAGCGGGGTCATGCCGGGGGGGACGCCGCCCTCGGCCGGCGGCTTGCCGTCGCCGGCGGCGGGCGCAGCGGTCGCGGCCGGGGCCCGCGCGGCCGCGGTCACCGGCGAGACGCCGGCCGCGACGCGCTCCGCGGGCGTCTGCTGGGGCTGCGCCGGCTTCGACGGCTGCTCTGGCTGCGCCGGCTTCGGCGGCTGCCCTGGCTGCGCCGGCTCGGCCGGCGGCTTCGCGCCGGACGGCTGCGCCTGCTTCGCGCCCGCCGGCCCGCCGCCGATCACGACGGTTCGGCGCGGCTTTGCCGGCGGCTCCGGGGGAGCCTCGGGAACGTCGGCCCGGTCCCACTCCTCGGTCGCGCCGGGGTCGGGCTCCTCGGGCTCCTCCGCCTCCTCGGGCTCCTGCGGCTCCTCGGGGGGCGTCGCCGGCTCCTGCGCTTCGGGCTCCGGCTCCTCGGCCTTCTCGGGCGCCGCGCGCTGCTGCTCGACCTCCTCCTCCCGCTCGTTCCCGGGCGGCCTGCCCGAAACGCGCTCGAGCTCCTTGCGCAGCTCCGGATCGAGCGCCGGCACGTCGCCCGTGTCCTCGTCGCCGCGGAGGACGTCGTCGTCCCAGTCAGGCATCGCCGCCGTCGCTCTCCGCCGCCGTCCGCGCGGGCAGCCCCCGGACGAAGGCGTCGATCGCCTCGCGATAGGCCGACAGCGAAGCCACCGAGACCCACTCCTCGGGGCCGTGATGTCCACCGCCCACCGGCCCGAACTCTACGGCCGGGACGCCGGCGCGCAGGAACGAGACGGCGTCGGAGGCGCCGTCCCGGCCCACGCTCATCACCTCGCCGGCGTGGTGGGGCGCGGCGGCCTCGCAGAGCGCGCGGACGAAGACCGACTCGCGGTCCACGAACGCGGGCGGGCGCGAGAACATCGAGGCGATTCGCGTGTCGGGGATCCCGCGCACCTCCTCGATGATCCGCTCAGGATCCTGCTCGGGCAGGTAGCGGATGTCCACGTCTATCACGCATGCGTCGGGCACCTTGTTGAGGGCGTCCCCGCCCCAGATGCGGCCGAGGTTGATCGACGGCCGGTCGAACAGGTCTGAGCTCTGCCGAGCAAACGGTAGCGACTCGATCGTGCGGAACACGTCGAGCGCCTTCAGCACGGCGTTGTCGCCCAGCCACGGCGTCGCCCCGTGTGCCGCCCGGCCGGTGACGGCGATCCGCATCGCCAGCACGCCCTTGGCCTGCACGCCGATGTGAAGGTCGGTGGGCTCGCCGGTGATCGCGAAGTCGCCGATGAACCCCTGGTCGACGAGGTAGTCGCTGCCGCGCTCCTCGGCCTCCTCCGACTCCTCGTCGGGGACGACGCCGAGTCGCACCCGCACCTCCTGCTGGTCGCCGAGGTCGTTCAGCACCAGCAGCATCGCCGCCAGCGCCCCCTTCATGTCGTAGGCGCCGCGGCCGAACAGCCTGTCGCCCTCCAGGCGAGGCTCGAACTGGGCGTCGTGGCCGGGGACGACGTCCAGGTGGGCGTGCAGCACCACCGTATGCCTGGCCTCGGCCGGGCCGACGTCGGCGGCGATCACGGGCAGGCCGCGCACGCTGAGCTGCTGCGCCTCTATGTCGCGCGATTCCAGCCAGCCCTTGACGAACCCGGCAGCCAGCCGGATTCCCTCGTCGTTCGACGAGTCGTAGGCGATCAGTCGCTCCGCTAGGACGCGTTCGTCCATGCAGGCTGGAAGTTTGAACGACGACGCCCCGGGTGGCGCAAGGGGCGAGCCGGCCCCTAGCCCTCCGCGATCTCGAGGAACTTCTCGGCGCGGCGGCGGTCCATCTCCGCCTGGGCCTGGGCGGCGCTGCCCTCGTCGGCCTCCTTCAGCCGTTGCTCGGCGTCCGAGACCTGCTCGCGCAGCGTGCCAGCGTCCAGCCGGTCGGGCGGGATCGCCTCGCCGACCAGGACGAGGGCGCGGTTCGCGAAGACCTCGAGCCAGCCCTCGGCCTGCGCATAGCGCTCGGTCTCGCCCTCGCTGACGTGAAGGCGAAGCTCCGCCGGCACAAGGCGGGCGAGAACGGGGACGTGGTTGGCGAGCACGCCGATCTCGCCGACCGAGGTGCGGGTCGAGAGCTGCTCGACATGGCCGTCGAAGATCTCCCCTTCCGGGGTGACGACCCGCGCCCGCAGCTTGTGCTCGCGCGCCAAGGCCCGCTACTCCTCTCCCGCCTCGCGGTCCTCCGTCACCTGATCGATCGTTCCCTTCATGTAGAAGGCGCGCTCGGGCAGGTCGTCGTGCTTGCCGTCGACGATCTCGCGGAAGCCGCGCACCGTCTCCTCGACCGGGACGTAGACACCGTCGCGCCCCGTGAACTGGGCCGCCACGAAGAAGGGCTGGGAGAGGAAGCGCTCGATCTTCCGCGCCCGGCTGACGATCAGCTTGTCCTCGTCGGAGAGCTCGTCGATGCCGAGGATCGCGATGATGTCCTGCAGCTCCTTGTAGCGCTGCAGCACCTCCTGGACGTCCGTCGCCGTGCGGTAGTGGTCCTCGCCCAGGATCTCGGGCTTGAGGATCGTCGACGTCGAGTCGAGCGGGTCGACCGCCGGGTAGATCCCCTTCTCCGAGATCGAGCGCGAGAGCACCGTGGTCGCGTTGAGGTGGGCGAACACGGACGCCGGCGCCGGGTCGGTGAGGTCGTCGGCCGGCACGTAGATCGCCTGCACCGACGTCACCGATCCCTGCGTGGTCGAGGTGATCCGCTCCTGAAGCTCGCCCATCTCCGTCTCCAGGGTGGGCTGGTAGCCGACCGCGGACGGCATCCGGCCGAGCAGCGCCGACACCTCCGAGCCCGCCTGCACGAAGCGGAAGATGTTGTCGATGAACAGCAGCACGTCCTGGCCGCCAGCCTCGCGGAAGTACTCCGCCATCGTCAGCCCGGAGAGCGCCACCCGCAGCCGCGCGCCCGGCGGCTCGTTCATCTGGCCGAACACCATCATCGTCTTGTCGATGACGCCCGACTCCTGCATCTCGAGGTAGAGCTGGTTGCCCTCGCGGGTCCTCTCGCCGACGCCGCAGAAGGCGGAGAGGCCGCCGTGCTTGGTCGCGATGTTGTTGATCAGCTCCATGATGATCACGGTCTTGCCCACGCCGGCGCCGCCGAACAGGCCGACCTTGCCCCCCTTCGCGTAGGGCGCCAGGAGGTCGATCACCTTGATCCCGGTCTCGAGGATCTCCTGCGACGGGGTGAGGTCCTCGACGTCGGGGGCGTCGCGGTGGATCGGCCACCGCTCGCCGTCGAACTTGAACTCCTTCTCGTCGATCGGCTCGCCGAGCAGGTTGAAGATCCGCCCCAGCGTCTCGTCGCCGACCGGGACGGTGATCGGGCCGCCGGTGTCGGTCACCTCGTCTCCCCGCTGCAGTCCGTCGGTCGAGTCCATCGCCACGGCGCGGAGACGGTCGTCGCCGAGGTGCTGTTGCACCTCGCAGACGAGGTTCATCGCGTTGCGGCCGTTCCCCTCCGGGACGTCGATCCTCAGGGCCGAGTAGATCTCGGGCAGCTCGTCGGGAAAGACGGCGTCGACGACGACCCCGGTCACCTGCTCGACCCGCCCTACGTTTCCGTTCTTTTCGGCCATCCCTCTTCTTTCTGGCTAGCTGTTCAGCCCAGCCCCTCGGCGCCCGCGACTACCTCCAGTATCTCCTGGGTGATCTCCGACTGTCGGACGCGGTTCATCTCGAGGGTCAGGTCTCCGATCATGTCCTGCGCGTTCTCGGCGGCGTTTCGCATCGCGGTCATCCGTGCCCCGTGCTCCGAGGCCGCCGACTCGAGCAGCGCCCGGAACACCGAGAGGTGCACGTACTCAGGGATCAGCTGGGCGAGCAGCTCCTCGGGCTCGGGCTCGTACACCCACAGCGCGCGCTCATGCGCCTTCGCCAGCTCCTCGTCCTCCGGCTTCTCGGGCTCGGGCAGCCCGGCCCCGAAGACCTCCGCCTGCTGCAGCGGCAGAAGCGTCTGGCGCCGCACGTACTGGGTCAGCGGCGAGACGTAGCGGTTGTAGATCAGCTCGACGCGGTCGACGTGGCCGTCGACGTAGGCCGAGAGCAGTGCGTCGCCGATCTCGCGGGCGTTGGTGAAAGCCGGCCGGTCCGTGAAGCCGACGTAGGACTCGCTCAACGGCTCGCCGCGAAACTGGAGCGAGGAGGCGCCGCGGCGGCCGACCACCGAGAACGACGCCTCCGCCCCGTCGCCCTCGAACTCGCGGCGCAGCTGGATGCCGCTACGGATGATCTGGGAGTTGAAGGAGCCTGCGAGGCCGCGATCCCCGGTCACCAGGAGGATCCCGGCGCTGCGCACCTCGTCGCGCTCGTCGAGCACGGGAAGCCTCGGCAGCTCGCCGACGGCCTCGGCGACCCGCCGGGTCATCTTGCGGATCTCCTGCGTGTAGGGCCGCATCGCCTCGATCCGCTGCTCGGCTCGGCGCAGGCGCGCCGCCGCCACCATCTCCATCGCCCGCGTGATCTTGTGGATGTTCTTCACGCTTGCGATCCGCGTCTTGACCTCCTTCTGGGTGGCTATGCCGTCGCCTCCTCCTTCTCGCGCTCCTCCTCGTCGGCCTCTCCGCCCTCGTCGTCGGACTCGGACCCGTCGCCGGAGTCCGACTCGGACTCGTCGTCATCGTCGCGGGCTTCGGTCCGCGGACCCTCCTCGCGCTCCTCCTCCGACTTGATCCGGTCCGACTCGCCCTCTTCGAGCGGCTGGCCCTCCTCGTCGAAGTCGGGGCCGAAGTCGTCGACCATCTCGGCGATCGCCTTCCCCAGTGTCTCCTCGTCGGCGTCCGCCATCTCGCCGCTCTCGTTGATCTGCTTCAGCAGGTCCTCGTGCTCCGCGTGCATCCTCGAAACCAGGTCCTGGAGGAAGTCCGCGACGCGGTCGGTCTTGATCCGGTCGAGGAAGCCGCCGGTGCCCGCGTACACCGAGACGACCTGATCGGCGACGGACAGCGGGCTGCGCTCCTTCTGGTTCAGCGCCTCCACCAGGCGCTCGCCCCGGGCCAGGGTCTTCTGAGTGTCGGGGTCGAGCTCGGATCCGAACTGCGCGAACGCCTCCAGCTCGCGGTACTGCGACAGATCGAGCCGCAGCTTGCCCGCAACCCGCTTCATCGCCTTCGTCTGCGCGTCCCCGCCGACGCGCGAGACCGAGATCCCGACGTTGATCGCCGGCCGCACGCCGGAGTAGAACAGGTCCGACTCGAGGAATATCTGGCCGTCGGTGATCGAGATCACGTTGGTCGGGATGTAGGCGGAGACGTCGCCGGCCTGCGTCTCGATGATCGGAAGGGCGGTCAGCGAGCCGCCACCGCGCTCGTCCGACATCTTCACGGCGCGCTCGAGCAAGCGCGAGTGCAGGTAGAAGACGTCGCCCGGGTAGGCCTCGCGACCCGGGGGACGCCTGAGCAGCAGCGACATCTGCCGATAGGCGAACGCGTGCTTGGTGAGATCGTCGTAGATGCAGAGGGCGTGCTTTCCGTCATAGAGGAAGTGCTCGCCCATCGCGCAGCCCGCGTACGGGGCCATGAACTTGATCGGCGCCGCCTCGTCGGCCGGGGCGGCGACGATGATCGTGTTGTCCATCGCCCCGTTGTCGTCGAGGATCTCCATCACCTGGACGACGGTCGACATCCGCTGGCCGATCGCGACGTAGATGCAGATCAGGTCCTTGTCGCGGTTGTTGATGATCGTGTCGATCGCGATCGCCGTCTTGCCGGTCTGACGGTCGCCAATGATCAGCTCCCGCTGGCCGCGGCCGATCGGGATCATCGTGTCGATCGCCTTCAGCCCGGTCTGCATCGGGTCCTTCACGGGCTGGCGCTGCACGACCCCGGGGGCCTTGAACTCCGCGGGCCGGGTCTCGCTCGTGTCGATGTCGCCCTTGTCGTCAAGCGGACGACCGAGCGGGTCCACCAGGCGCCCGAGCAGGGCCTCGCCCACCGGGATCTCGAGCAGCTTCCCGGTCCGCTTCACCGTGTCGCCCTCGACGATCTCCTCCCATGCCCCGAACAGAACGGCGCCGACGTTGTCCTGCTCGAGGTTCAGGGCAAGCCCGGTGACGTCGTGCGGCAGCTCGAGCATCTCCAGGGACATGCAGTTGTCGAGCCCGTGCACGCGGGCGATCCCGTCGGCGATCGACAGGACCGTGCCCACCTCGGAGAGGTCGGCGGCGTCGCTCTCCAGCCCCTCGATGCGCTCCCGCAGGATGCTGGCGATCTCGTCCGGCTTTATCTCCACTGGATGTGCTCCTCTCGATGGCGGTCGCTGTCTCTACGCACCTAGGCCGCCTTGGCGATGTTCTTTCTCAGTCTTTCCAAGCGGTTGCGGACGCTCGCGTCCAACACCATGTTGCCGACCTGGAGAACGAGGCCACCGAGGATCGCGTCGTCCACGCGGCTGGTCAGCTCCACCTTTCGGCCGGTCTGCTCCTCGATCCGGCTTCCCAGGTCGTCGACGATCCTCGCGTCGAGCTCGACCGCGCTCGTCACCGTGACGTCGAGAAGCCTGTGCTCCTCGGCCCAGCGCTCCTCGTACTGGCGCCGCACGCGGAAGATCACCGGCATGCGGTGCTTCTCGACCAGGAGCCGGAGGAAGTTGGCGAACTCGGGCTCGGCGCCGGTCACGGCGCGATCGATCGCATCGACCTTCTCCCCGGACGAGAAGTAGGGGCTGAAGAAGAAGAGCGTGAGATCGCGATTCTGCTCGAGCGCGTCCGTGAACTGCTCGAGCTGCTCACGGATCTGGTCGAGCTTGCCGGACTCCTTGGCGGCGCCGAACAGCGCCTCGGCGTAGACGCGGGCTATCTCCTCCATGCGTCCCTCCGTCGCCTGCGGCTCGCGGTCATCCCCTCTCCCCGTTCCCGCCGTCGCCGGCCAGAGCCGCGAAGTCGACCTCGGACAGGGCCTCCTCGATCAGGCGCTCGTGGTCGCGGTCGTCGAGGGTGCGGCGCGTCACCTTCTCGGTGGCCAGCACGGTCAGGTCGGCGACCTCCTTGCGGATCCGCTCCAGCGACCGTCGGGTCTCGATTTCGATGTCGCGCCGCGCCGCCGCCACCAGCTCCTCGCGCTTGGCCTTGCCGTCGGCGGCGGCCTCCGCCTTCGCGGTATCAGCCGCCTTGCGCGCACGCTCGACGATGTCGTCGGCCTGCTCGCGGGCCTCCTTCAGCCGCTTGCGGTATTCGGCGAGCAGCTCATCGGCCTCGGTGCGCTGCCTCTCGGCGGCCTCGACGCTCTCGCGAATCGCGTTGGCCCGCCTGTCGAGCGCCTCCTGGATCCGCGGGAAGGCGACCTTGCTCAGCACCCACATCGTGAAGATGAACAGGACCAGGGTCCAGATCATCAGCCCAATCCCGGGGCTGACCAGGAAGCTCCCGCTCCCCTTGGCGAGGAGCAGAGGCGCGATGTGGCCGAGAGTAGGCAAGCGGGCGACCTAGAGGAAGAACGCGATCAGGCCGAAGATGAACGTGTAGAAGGCGACCGCCTCGGTCAGGGCGAAGCCGAGCCAGCGAATCGCCTGCAGCTCGTCCTTCATCTCGGGCTGGCGCGCCACGGACTCGATCTCCTTGCCGAAGATGAAGCCGATCCCAATGCCCGCCCCGATCGAGCCGAGGCCGGCGCCGACGCCGAGCGCGATCGCCTTGCCCGCGTCGGTGATGCTTGTGCCGAGGTCGCTGGACGCCTGGGCGATCGGAAGGAACACATCCATTGACTGACTCCTTTGTCCTAGTGGCTCTCGGCGACCGCGCCGCCGAGGTAGATCGCTGTCAGGGTGGAGAAGATAAACGCCTGCAGCGTGGCGATCAGGCCCAGCTCCAGCACGAAGAAGAAGAAGGCCAGCGGGAATGTGAGCGCGCCGAGTGCGGCGAGCCCGAGCAGGACCGCCAGCCCGCCGCCCATGAACAGCAGCAGCAGGTGGCCGGCGAGGATGTTGGCGAACAGCCGCACCGAGAGCGAGATCAGGCGGGCGAAATGCGAGATCGCCTCGATCGCGAAGATGAAGGCCTTGCCGAGCGGGTTCATGTCCTCCAACCCCGGGGGCAGCCAGCTGCGCAGGTAGGGGATGAAGCCGCGCGCCCGGATCCCCTCGACGTGGTAGGAGAACCACACCACCAGCGTCAGGGCCAGCGGGATCGAGAGGTTGGCGGTGGCCGCGTAGATCGAGAACGTGGGGAGCTGAAGGCCGAAGACGCTGACCTCGTTCTCGGTGTTCAACGGCAGGGGCAGGAAGCCGATCATGTTCGAGAACCAGATGTAGAAGAACAACGTGGCCAGGAACGGGAACCACCTGGTGGCCATCACTCCGGGCCCCAGGTTGCCGCCGGTGATGTTCTTGCGGGTGAGGTCGTAGGCGACCTCCATCGCCGTCTGCACGCGGTTCGGCTTCTGCTGCATGCGGCGGGAGATCCAGACCATCGTGGCGATGGTCAGGATGCTGGCCAGCATCAGGTAGAAGACCGCCTTGTTGACGCTGAGGTCGATCGAGCCGACCTTGAGGCTGATCCAGGGATCGAGCTTGAACTCGTTTTGGGGCTTGAACTCCTCGTTCTTGCCGGCGTTGCCGAACGCCAGGCCGAGCGCGATCGCGATCAGGAGGTAGAGCCCGAGGCCGAGCAGCACCTTGGCCTTGGTCGACTTCACCGCCGGTCCGCCCTCGGCTCGATGAGCCTGGCAAGGGCCTGTCCCGCCAGATAGCAGGTGACCAGGACCGCGGCGAGTACGGCGGCGGCAAGCCCCGCCTTGCGGTCGGCCAGCCCGACGAGCAGGATCGCCAGCGCCACCAGCCACACCCGGCCCAGCGTGGCTGCGGCGATCGTGCCCAGCGCCTGACGGCGGTCGCCGCGCGCCAGCGCCGAGCGGGCGCGCCGCTCAGCCGCCAGGTGCAGTCCCCGCCCGGCGAGCCAGACGGCCGCGCAGACGGCGTAGCCAAGCATCGAGAAGCCGGCGATCACGAACACTGGCAGCGCCACGGCGAGTGCGGCGAGGTCGGCGTAGGCGATCGGCGAGGCCCCGTCGCCGCCCGCGAACAGCGTCGGGGGACCAGCGGACGCCGGCGCCTCGGGATGCGCAATTGACTGCTGCCCGGACAAAGAACCTCCAAGGCGCGCCCGACCGGACGCGCCGGGGGCCGAATATATCCGCTAGACGGTGGCGGTCGCGGCGCCGACGCAGTCGCAGAACACCCTGACCAGCACCGGGTCGAACTGGGAGCCGGCGTTGCGGCGCAGCTCGGCGAGCGCCTCGTCGTGGCTGACCGTGGAGCGGTAGGGCCGCTCGGAGGTCATCGCGTCGTAGGCGTCGCAGATCGCGACGATCCGCGAGCCCAGCGGGATCTCCTCGCCGGCGAGGCCGTCGGGATAGCCGTTCCCGTCCCAGCGCTCATGGCTGGAGCGCACGAGCTTCGCCACCGGGGCCATCGCCGCCGCTGCGCCGAGGATCCGCTCGCCGATCACGGTGTGGCGGCGGATCAGGTCCCACTCCACCTCGTCGAGGGGCCCCGCCTTGTGCAGCACGTCGTCGGGGATCGCCATCTTGCCGATGTCGTGCAGCTCGGCGGCGCGGGCGAGCACGTCGACCTCCTCGGACTTGAGCCCGATCGCCCTGCCGGTGTCAACGGCGAGCCTTGCGACGTCGTCGAGGTGCTGGCCGAGCTTGGGCTCGCGCTCGCGCAGGGTGCGCATCAGCACGTCGCGGGTCTGGCGCTCGGCCGAGTCCGGCCGCTGGCCCTTGCGCGCGTACATGCGGCGGTCGGCCAGCTGAAGCGCCTCGCCGGGGTCGTCGGCCTCCAGGGGCAGGGCGACGCTGCCGCCGGAGCTGGTGATCCGGAACCCCTCGCCCGAGTCGGAGAGGGCCGCCCCGCACGCCGCGAAGATCGACTCCGACTTGCCCGTCCCGGGGGAGGCGATCACGCAGAACTCGTCGCCGCCGAGCCGGTAGGCGCGCCCGGAGGCGTGAACCGCGGCCGCCAGGCTGCGGCCCAACCTGCGCAGCAGCGCGTCGCCCGCGGCGTGGCCGAAGCTGTCGTTGTAGGCCTTGAAGCCGTCGAGGTCGAAGAGCGAGAACAGCGTGGGGTTGCCCTCGCGCGCACGCTGAAGTGCCACGTCGAGGTCGCGCAGCAGCCTGCGGCGGTTGCCGAGCCCGGTGAGGGCGTCGGTGATCGCCTCGTGCCGTGCCTCGGCGAGCAGCCTCAGGTTCTCGGCGAACGTCATCACCATGCGCACGACGACAAGCAGCAGCGTGGCCGCGGCGAGGGCGAAGGCGAGCCCGGTGAGCGGGTGCATCCGCCCCCACATGAGCAGGCCGATCGCGATCAGCGCGAACAGCGTCGGCATCACCATCAGCCGCAGCCCCTCGATCCGCAGCGCCCTGACGCGCGGGCCCCACGCCGCGCACCCGATCAGCAGGGCGCCGAGCAGGAAGGCCGAGTCGAGCAGCGAGCCGTCCGTGTAGGTGCCCCTGGCGTCCTGGATCAGGAAGGCGCCGTCGGCCAGCGCCGTGACCACCAGGCCGGCCGCCAGCAGCGCCCAGCCGCGGCCCAGCCGCCAGCCGGTCACGGTCATGATCCCGACGAGGAAGGCCAGCAGCAGGATGTCGGTGAGCGGGTAAGCAAGGTTCGTCGCCACCTGGGACGGGGCGCCCTCGGTCGTGCCGATCAGCGCCGGCAGGAGGATCGCCGCCCCCAGCCCGGCGACCGCGAGGGCGCCGATTGCGCCGTCGAGCCACTGGCTGGCGTGGAAGTGCGGGACGCGGGAGCGGACGAGCAGGACGATGCCGATGTAGAGCGCCGGATAGCCGGCCAGGTAGAGGGCGTCGGCCGGCGACGGGTAGGGGATCGCGTCCGTGCTCAGGTCGGCGAAGGCGACGCTCCAGTACAAATCCCCGCCCGCCCAGCAGACGAGCGAGATGCCGATCGCCAGCCAGGCGCCGCGCTCCTCGGCCACGAAGGCGGCGCGGCAGAGGCATATCGCGGCGGCGATCAGCTCGGTGCCGTCGTAGAGCCAGTTCCACTGCACGGTCCCGTGGACCCCGAGCGCCGCCAGCAGGGCGTGCACGGCGAGCGCGCAGGCCGCGACCCCGATTCCGAGCCGGACGAGGTTGCGCTGGCTTTTCGAGATCCCACGCAAGGAATGACCCCGACGCGATGCGTCGCTGCGGCTCCCATCGGCACCGCCCGGGAGGCGCTTGAGCGCTGGGCGGCGCCTGGTGGACTACTGGCCGCCGTCGTCGGGCCGCGCCAGGGCCTCGAACTCGCCGGTCTCGGGGTCGAGCGCCTCGAACTCGCCCGTCTCGGGATCGACGGCGGCGAACGTGCCGGTCTCGAGCTCGCGCACCACGCCGGCCTCCACCTCCTCCTCCGCCGGCGGTGCCGCCCCGCGGGTGCGGCGCGCGTCCGCCAGCTCGCCGCCGCGCGCCCGCTTCAGCTTGAGGATCTCCAGCGTGTAGACGACGTAGACGCTGGCGGCGAGGGTGGCGATGCCGCAGGCGGCGATCACCATCGTCCAGATGAAGTCGAAGTTGCCGTGATTGTCGCTGTAGGGGACGAATCGCAGCGCCAGCGCCAGGCCGGCGAGCGTCAGCGTCCAGCCGTACATGTAGACGAGCGTGCGCCGCTGCGAGAAGCCGATGTTCGCCATGCGGTGATGGAAGTGCCAGCGATCGGCCTGGTAGATCGGCTGGCGGTACTTGATCCGCTTCGCGATCACGAAGCTGGAGTCGAGGATCGGCACGGCCAGGACGAGCAGGGGGAAGACCAGGGCGACCACGGCGTTGGTCTTCAGGGCGCCCTGCACCGCCGTGACGCCGAGCAGGTAGCCGAGCAGGTTGGAGCCGGTGTCGCCCATGAAGCTGTCGGCGGGGGGAAAGCCATAGCGGAGGAAGCCGAGCGCCGCGCCCGCGGTCAGCGCCGCCAGCACCCCCGCCTCCCCGCGCTGCAGGGAGAGCGCTATCGCCGCGAAGGTGACCGCCGAGATCGCGCAGACGCCGGCGGCGAGGCCATCGATGCCGTCGATGAAGTTGACGACGTTGACCACGGCGACGATCCCCAGCACGGTCAGCGGATAGGCGGTCCAGTCCAGCTCCAGGCTGCCGAAGAAGGGCAGCGTGGCGACGTCGACCCGAACGTCGGAGACCACCGGGATCGTCGCCGCGCCCACCTGGCCGAGCAGCTTGGCGGCGGCCGGCAGCTCGAAGACGTCGTCGGCGAACCCGATCGCCGCGATCGCGATCGCGCCGGCGAGGATGCCTCGAGTCTCGTTGTTCCACGGCAGCCAGATCAGCCCCGCCAGCAGCGCGCCGGCGAGGATCGCCAGGCCGCCCAGCCGCGGGGTCGGCGCGCTGTGCAGCCCGCGCGACTTCGGCTCGTCGATCGCTCCCACCCTGATCGCCAGCCGCTTCGCCAGGGGAGTGCAGAGGAGCGTGACGATGAAGGCCGTCGCGGCGGCAAGCAGGGCATCCGTCGTGCCGGGCATCGGCCGATTCTCTACGACAGCGCCCGCAGAACGAGTTCCGTCAGCTCCTCGGGGTCGCGCGGATGTCGCACCCCGGGCTCGCTGTCGCGCTTGACCAGACTCAGGTCCCGCGGCGAATGCAGCGGCTTCAGCAGCCCCTCGGCGATCAGGCGCTCGTCGACGGCGCCCGGCCTCCCGCTGAACGTGGTCAGCACCGGCGTTCCCAGCGCGACGGCCTCCCGGTTCATCGTCCCGCCGGCGCTGACGACGAGGTCGGCGAAGGCGATCAGGCTCTGCCCGTCGATCGCCCCGGAGGGGACCACGAGGTTCTCGCGCCCGCGGGCGCGCACCGCCTCGGCCTGCTCCTCCGTGCGGGGGATGACGACCGAGACGGCCCCGTCGTCCTCGCCGAGGCGATCCAGCAGCGACGCGTAGACGGGATTGTCGGCGTGGTACATCGACACCTCCGGAGGCGGCCGCACGACGACCAGGACGCGCTCGCGGTCGAGCCCGATCGCCGCCAGGACCGAGGCGTCCGGGCGAAAGTCGGCGAGGTAGTAGTCCTCCTTCAGCCCCGGGAACTGAGCCAGCTTCGCCGGCTTCGCCCCGTAGCGCGCCAGCCGCTGCGGCGGGATCGCGTCCGGCGTGATCACGACCCGGGCGACGCGGCAGCCGACGTGGTGCTGAAGCCCGGCGTACTCGTAGTCGAACATCGTCGCCGCGGGGATGCGCAGCGCGCCGGCGACGAGGGCGAGGTCCACCGAGCCGTGGGCCAGCGCCAGGTCGAAGCCGCGCCCGCGCGCCCATCGCGCCAGATGGGCCGAGCGCCCGAGCAGAGCGGCCGCCTTGGCGAAGCGCGAGGCGCCGCCGTGGCGGCCGACCGCCTCGTATGGGATCCCGAGGCGGTCGAGGATGCCGAGCGTCTGGCCGTAGTCGCGCGCCGTGACCTCGACCTCGTGGCCCCTCCTCTTCAAGCTCTCGATGATCGGGCGCAGGACGAGCGGATGCGCGGCAGCCGTGCAGTCGACCCAGACCCGCATCAGGCCGGGTGGCGCCGCATGGGACGACACCGCAGCACCGAGCGCAAGCCTGTGCCGTCGACCGAGGCGTTCATGGCCGGGGCGCCGCTGTCCCGTGCGCGGCGCTCCCCAAATATTTTGCCGCCGAAGGCGGCCGCGCCGCGAACGGGATTGCGGCGCCCCGGCTACCCAGCGGCAACCGCCGACAGCTCCGGGTAGAGGGGGTAGCGCTCCATCAGCGCGCGCGATCGCTCGAGCAGCGCGTCGCGTTTGGAGTCGAAGTCGCCGGCGAGGGCCGTGGCGATGATGCGGGCGATTTCGCGCATGTCCTCCTCGACGAGGCCGCGCGTCGTCAGCGCCGGCGTCCCAATCCGCAGGCCGGACGGGTTCATCGGCGGCCGCTCGTCGAACGGGATCGCGTTGCGGTTGACCGTGATGCCGACCTGCTCCAGGCGCGACTCCGCCGTCTTTCCGTCCAGCCCCGTCGAACCGAGGTCGACCAGGATCAGGTGCACGTCCGTGCCTCCGGTGAGGACGTCGATGCCGCCGGCGATCAGCCCCTCGGCGAGCGCCTTCGCGTTCGCGATCGTCTGCCGCTGGCGGGCGCGGAAGGCATCCGAGCCGGCGATCCCCAGCGCCACCGCCTTGGCGGCGATCACGTGCATCAGCGGCCCGCCCTGCTGGCCCGGGAACACCGACCGGTCGATGTCGGCGGCGACCTTCTCGGTGCAGAGGATCATCCCGCTGCGGGGCCCGCACAGGGTCTTGTGGATCGTCGTGGTGGTGACGTCGGCGTGCTCGACGGGGTTCGGGTGCTCGCCCGCCGCGACCAGGCCGGCGAAGTGGGCCATGTCGACCATCAGCCGCGCCCCGACCGAGTCCGCGATCTCGCGGAACGCGGCGAAGTCGAGCTGGCGCGGGTAGGCCGACCATCCGGCGACGATCAGCTTCGGCCGGTGCTCCTCGGCGAGCCGCGCCACCTCCTCCATGTCGCAGAGGAGGTCCTCGCGGCGGACGTGGTATGCGACTACGTCGTAGAGACGGCCGGACACGTTCAGCTTCATCCCGTGGGTGAGGTGGCCGCCGTGGTCGAGCGCCATCCCCATGATCGTGTCACCCGGCTCGATCAATGCCATGTAGGCGGCGTTGTTGGCCTGGGCGCCGGCGTGGGGCTGGACGTTGGCGTGCTCGGCGCCGAACAGGGCCTTGGCGCGATCGATCGCGAGCTGCTCGGCGACGTCGACCTCCTCGCAGCCGCCGTAGTAGCGGCGGCCGGGGTAGCCCTCGGCGTACTTGTTGGTGAGCACCGACCCCGCTGCCTCGAGCACCGCCCGGGGCGCGAAGTTCTCCGAGGCAATCATCTCCAGGGTGTTCTGCTGGCGCTCGAGCTCGCGCTGGAGCACGCGCGCAACGTCGGGATCGACGTCGGCGAGCGGCGCGGTCTGGAAGTCGTCGGGAAGCTCGCTCATCGGGCTGAACGTTACGCGGCCGCGCCGTCGGACGACTTCGTCGCGCCTGTTCCAGCCCGCCGCCGAACATCGTTCGAGCCCGCCGCCCAACATCGTTCCAGCCCGCCGCCGAACATCGTTCGAGCCCGCCGCCACCATATTTATTGATCGTATGATTAAATATCGGCTCGATCCCGCCCGCTCTCCCCCGGAGGACCGATGACCGAAGCCACAGCCGACAACCTGCACACCGAGGACGAGGCGCTCAGCGTCCTGATGGACGCCGACATCGACAAGGTGATGTCCGGTCTCGACCGGATCGTCGAGGCGGCACCGAGCTACGAGAGGCTGTTCATGCGCTGGCAGCGCCAGCACTGGTCCACCGAGGACTTCTCGTTCGAGGAGGACGCCCGCCAGTGGGCCGACCCGGACGCCTTCACCGACGAGGAGCGGGAGTTCATCAAGTTCGGCTTCTCCGAGTTCTTCCTCGGCGAGGAGCGGGTGACGGTGGAGCTGCTGCCCTTCGCCCTGGCGGCGCCCACCCATGAGGCGCAGGTGTTCCTGACCACGCAGATCTCCGACGAGGCCAAGCACGTCGTCTTCTGGGACGGCTTCTACCGCGAGGTCTTCGGAGTGGACGCCAAGGGCCTCGGCGCGATGATCGACAAGCAGCGCTACGTCGTGAACAAGGACTGGGAGACCCTGTTCGACGGGATCCTGCACGACTGCGCGGAGCGGCTGCGCAAGGATCCGAGCGACTTCGGTTCCCTGGTCCGCGGCGTGACCGTGTACATGATCGTGATCGAGGGCATGCTGGCGCTGACCGCGGCGCGGTTCATGATCAAGTCGCTGAAGGAGCGCGGCTGGTTCCCGGGCTTCACCGCCGGGTTCACCGCCGTCAACCGCGACGAGTCGCGTCACGTCGGCTTCGGCGTGAAGTTCCTCGCCGAGGCGATCAAGGACGACCGCGCCAACGCACGGATCGTCGAGGAGACGCTGAAGGAGTGCCTGCCGGTGGCGCCGCTCGTGTTCGTGCCGCCGTGGGTCGAGGACCCGTACAACTTCGACACGCCCTTCTACCACTCGTCGGAGATCTTCGAGTACGCGGCCAAGTCGCTCTCGAAGAAGCTGGCGGCGATGGGCCTGGACCCGGCGATGCTCGGCGAGCCCACGGCGGCGTGAGCGCGCTCGCGGAAGCGAAACCGCGCCCCGGACGCCCGTCCACGGGCGCCCGGGAGCGCATCCTGGAGGCGGGCCTCCAGGTGCTGAAATCCGACGGGTACGCCGGGCTGACGATCGCCAAGGTCGCCGCGGCGGCCGGCGAGAACAAGGCCCTGATCTCGTACCACTTCGGATCGAGAGACGGCCTGATCGCGGCCGTGGGGCGGGAGGTCGGCGAGCAGATCACCGCCGAGGTGGTCGCGGAGGTCGGCCCGCCCCGTTCGATCGAGGACGTGGTTCGGGGCGTGATGCGCGGCGTCTGGCAGGTGATGGAGCGCGACGTGCGCATCGCGCGCGTGTACTTCGACCTCACGGCGGTGTCCGTTGTCGAGCCAGACGTTCGCCGGGTGATGCGGGAGGTCAGGGCGAGATGGCGCGAGACGCTGGTCGAGCTGCTGCGCGAGGCCGAGCCGCGGCTGAGCGCCGCTGACGCCCGCGCCGCCGACCTGCTCGTTCGAGCGGGCGTGGAGGGCCTGGCGCTGGAGCGGATCGAGGGCGGGGACACCCCCGAGCTGCGCCGCGCCCGGCGCCTCTTCGAACAGGCGATCACCCGCGAGATCGCGCGCCGCTAGGGTCGGCGCCGCGGCCCGCCCTAGGCGTCGCCGCGCTCGACCGCGCTGATCTGGCCCACCCGGCGGGCGTGGCGCCCGCCCTCGAAATCGGTCTCCAGGAACGCGTCGACGATTCCCCTCGCCTCGTCCTCCGCGATCTTGCGACCCGACAACGCCAGCACGTTGGCGTCGTTGTGGCGGCGGCTCATCTCGGCCTCCTCGGGGTCGTGGGCGTTGACGGCGCGCACGCCGTCGACCTTGTTGGCGACGATGCTCACCCCCACTCCCGAGCCGCAGACGAGCACCGCCCGCTCGGCCTCACCGGCAGCGACCATGCGCGCCGCGGCAGCGGCGTAGCGCGGGTAGTCGGTCGACTCGTCGGAGTCGGTGCCGACGTCGACGACCTCGTGCCCGGCGGATTCGAGCAGCGGCGCCACCTTGCGCTTCAACTCGAAGCCGGCGTGGTCTGACCCGAGCGCGATCCGCATCATGCGGGCGACGATAGCAACGAGGGTCGTCGCGTCAGGGTTGGCCGTGGCGCCGCCGGCGCGGGAGCCCCGGGCCCGGTTCAGCCGTCCGGGGATCGGAGCGGGGCGGCTCAGCCACCGCAACGGGGCAGGTCAGTCGCCGTCCTGCCGCCGGCGCCGTCGATCGCGACGAGACGGCCGCCGCACGTGCTGCCGGGGAGCGAGAAGCGGCCGTCGGCGGCGAGCGCGACCGGGCGCCCGTCCAGCCTCACCCTCACCGAGGAGGCGGCCTGATCCGCTTGCGACTGCCATGCCGAGTCGATCTGCTGGACGCGATCCACGAAGACGTCCATCACGTTGGGCGGCGTCTCCACCGGCTGCGGCAGGTCGAAGGCAAAGCCGCCGCGGTTGCCGTAGGTGAAGTGAAGGTCCTGCTTCATCGCCTGGTCGCGATCGGAGAGCGCGGAACGCAGGCCCGTCGCCCTGTCGGGGTCGGGCGGCGTGGCGCGGCCCTCGAAGCCGGCGCCCCCCCGATGCACCTCGAGCGCCGGTCGCTCGGCGGCCAGCAGCGCGGTTGCGGTCCGCCCGGACAGCGCCGCCTTGCGCGCCGAGTCGAGAAAGGCGCCAGCCTCGGCGACGAAGTGCGCGAGCGCGGGATCCGTCGCGAGCACGCCGGCAGCGCCAGCCACGCGACCGAGCTCGGCGTTCAGCGCCCGCCGCGGCCGCGGCCAGCCGCCGCCCCCCTTGTAGGCGGCGAGGAGGGCACGGTTGCGGCCCACGAAGGTGGGCGCTTCGGATTCCCGGGCCAGGCGTGTCGAGTAGCTGGTCTCGGCGAAGGCACGCAGTGTCCCCGCCACTGGTCCGCCGATCTCGCGCGCGTGGCGGCGGAAGGAACGCCGCGGCCGGTAGGAGCGCGGATCGGCCATCCAGTCGCCGGCGGTGGCGAATGGCAGCAGGTTGAGATCGGCCTCGTTCATCGGGTTGAGGAAGAAGCCGCCGACGGCGCGGGCCACGCCGGGCCGGCGCTCGTACGGGCCGAGGTAGATCCGGGTGGTCTGGCCGAAGATGTTGCCGTCGAGGTCGTTCGCAGTCCAGTTGTCCCAGACCAGCGGCTTGCGGCCGATCCAGCGCCCGTAGGCATTTGCCTGGGCGGCGGTGAAGTCGGTGGACCCGGTGGAGACCCCCGTCCACATCACCGCGACGCGCGGGCTCAGGCTCGCGCGCAGCCCGCGCAGGTAGTCGGTGTCGGCGGTGCCCGAATAGTCGGCGCCGACCGTGAGCAGACGCGCAGCGCGGTCGCGCCGGCGCAGGGCCGCGTCGAGCCGGTTGAGCAGGTCGGCATTGGCCTCGCCATATGCTTCGTCGCCCGAGCCGTAGACGGCGATGTCCTCGGGATGCGTGAAGACCTTCTGGACGTCGTCGAAGCTGACCATGAAGGTGCGCGCGCCCGCCTTCCAGAAGGGCTCCAGCTTGGCCTCGATGGCGGCGATCTCGTCCGGGCAGGAGAAGCAGACGTCCCGGCTGGGCGGGCCCTGCGGCGGGGCCGGCGTGGGAATCAGCGGCACCCCGGGGCTGAGGTTGGGGATCCACTCGACGCCGTGACGCCGTGCGACGGCGATCTCGCGGTCGAACGCGGCCTGCTGCGCCGCCGGATAGGGGTCGCGCCACTGCGTGCGCTGGTAGAGGTCCTCCTTCGGCGCGTGCACGTAGGCGGTGAACCCGTGTGCGCCGATGAACCGCAGCACGCGCATGCGCTGGGCGTGGTCCCACGGCTGTCCGTACTGGCCCTCGACGACGCCGCGCCAGGGGAAGGGGGAGGCGGCGACGGCCGGGTGGCAGGGCTGGGTAAGGAGGACCGACACGGCGGCAAGCGCCGTCCCCGCGACGGCCGTGCGCGGCGCAGGGGCCGCCAGCCGTGCGGTGCCCGCCGCGCACCGAAGCCAGCCGCGCCGCAGCTGCGCGCGCCGAAGCCACCCGCGCCGCAGCACTCGAAGCGCCTTCCGCCCGCCCATCGCGCCAAAGGTTAGGCGCGCCGGCGGGGATCGGCGCCGGTTACGCCAGCGGGGTCCGGCGCCGGTTACGCAAACTTCTCGAACGCGACCTGGGTGAGCGCGCCCTCCGGGCGGCGGGCCGGGCCGCCGGGCGCCCCCGGTGGCGGCTTCAGGAGCAAGCGGGGAGTCGCAGCGAGGTCGCCCCGCCGACGCTTGCAGTGGCCGTCAGCAGGCGGCCGCAGGCACTGTGCGGCAGCCGGAAGGAGCCGTCCCGATTCACCTGAACGGGCGTGCGGCCGAGGCGCAGGACGACCGAGACGGCTGAGCCGGAGGCGGCCGTTCGCCAGCGCGAGTCGATCCCCTGGGCCCGGCTCAGGAAGCCGTCCAGCGCGTTCGCGGCGAGGCGATAGCGGCGGGTGCGACCGCCGTAGGCGACGTGCGGGTCGCGCCGGATCGCCCGCTCGTCGGCGGCCAGCGAGGCACGCAGCCTCGTGGCGGTGCCGGGATGCGGCGGCGAGACGTGGCCGCGAAAGCCGCCGGGCCCGCGTCCGGTCAGGGCCAGGGCCGGCCGCTCGGCGGCGAGCAGCGCCGTCGCCGCCATCCCGGCGCGGGCGCGCTTTCTCGCCGCGCCGAGGAACGGGCGCGCCTCCTCGACGAAGCGGGCCAGCGCCGGATCGGCGCCGAGCCGGTCCCCGGCGCCTCGGGCCAGGCCGAGCTCGGCGTCGAGCCGGCGGCGCGGCCGCCGCCACGTGCCGCCTGCACGGTAGGTGGCGAGGAACCTGGCGGCGAGGCTGGTGAACGTGGGGGCCTCCACTCGCGGGATCAGCTCCGTCGCATAGCCGGTCTCGGCGAAGGCGCGCAGCGTGCTCGCGCGCGATCCCCCCAGCTCGTCCAGGCGCAAGCGGAAGGATCGATGGGCGCGATAGCTCCACGGCGCGGTCATCCAGTCCCCGGCCGTGGCGAGGGGCAGCAGGTTGAGGTCGGGCTCGGTCGCCGCGTTGAGGAAGAACCCGCGCACGTCGCCGGCGATGTCCGGGCGCCGCCGGTAGGGGCCCTGGAACAGCCGGGTCGGAAGGCCCGCCCCGTCCGTGGCGGAGCCGTCGTTGTTCACCCAGTTGTCCCAGACCAGGGGCCGCCTGGCGATCAGCGCGGCGAAGGCGCGTGCCTGGCCGGGGCTGAAGTCGCGCGCCCGGGTCATCGGGCCGGTCCACATCACCTCGATCCCGGGACCGAGCCGGGACCGCAGCCCGCGCAGGTAGGCGCTGTCCCGCGTTCCCTGGTAGTCGGCGGGGACGGTGAGCAGGCGGGCGGAGGGCTCGCGGGCCCGCAGCGCCGCGTAGACGCGGTTGAGCAGGTAGGCGTTCGCCCGTCCATAGCCGGCGGCGCCGCTGCCGAAGGCGGCGTGGTCGACGGCATGGGTCAGCCGTTGCTCGAAGTCGTCGAAGCCGATCGCGAAGGTGGCCGCGCCGGCGAGCCGGAAGGGCTCGAACTTGTCGAGCAGGGCACGGCGATCGGCGGGGCACGAGAAGCAGATCTGGCCGCTCGGGCTGACGCCCGCGGGAAGGGGCACCGGGTGGCGGGGCCGGTCCGGGCTAAGCGACGGGATCCACCGCACCCCGAGGGTTCTCGCCTGCTGGATCTCCGCGACGAAATCCACCATCTGGCCGGTCGGGTAGGGCGTGCGCCACGCCTCGCGCTGGTAGGGGTCGTCCTTGGGAGCGTTCAGGTAGGCGTTGAAGCCGTGGGTGCCGATGAACTGGATCAGCCGGCTGCGCTCGGCGTGGCTGAAGGGGGGGCCGTAGTGGCCCTGGACCACGCCCCGCCACTCGAACGGGGACGCCTCGGCCAGCGCGGTCCCGAACGGGCTCGCGGCCGCGGCGATCGCCGCCGCGGCGATCCAGGCGAGGGCTCGGCGGCGCGGCGGCGCGTCCCTGTCGGCGCCGCCGGGCACTACTGGGACTTGATCTCGCAGCCGGCGCCGAAGCTGTCGGCGCCGGGCCCTCCGATGCACCGGTCGCCGCCGCCGGGGCCGCCGTCGAGGAAGTCGTTGCCGCCGTTGCCGCGCACGGTGTCACCGCTGCCGCCCCCGCCGCAGATCACGTCGTTGCCGCCGCCGCCGCGGGCGGAGTCCTTGCCGCCGAGCAGGGCGATCACGTCTGCGCCGCTGCCGCCGTCGATCGTGTCGGGGCGCCGCGTGCCCTGGCGGGTCGCCGACCGGCCCGCGCAGGCGGCGCCCCGCCCGAGGCGGCGGGCGTAGACCTCGTAGTCGGGGGCGCCCGCCGCGTTGCCCTCCCAGGCCGTCAGGTACTCCCGCGCGCGGCCGGCGGAGGCGACGTCGGAGAAAAAGTGCAGCCCTATGCCCCGGGAAATCCGGAAGTCCCTGCCAACCTCGTTCGCTCTGGAGCCGAGGCGCTGGCCGAAGATGTCGCTCTCGCCCCGGACGGCGTTCGAGGTCCAGGTCACCAGGTACCCGTCGTCGGGGCTGCCGTAGGCGACGCTGGGAGCGTTGGAGTCGTAGGACCCGTTGCCGTCGGGGCCGGTGGTCGAGATGCGGAAGTCCGTCGCACTCGGACGCTGCGCCCCGCCGGGGCCGACGCGCTGGCCGAACACCTCCTCCTCGTTGCCGTTCGGCGTCTCGCCGGGGCCGTGAGCCGTGCGATCGGCGTTGAACACCGCCAGGTACTCGTTGTCGTGCGAGTCGTAGGCGAGGTCCACGGAGGTGGCGTCGCGGAGCCCGTCGCCGGCGGGGCCGGTGTTCGAGATGCGAAAGTCGCCGCCGAGCTGGTTGCCGCCGGCGTCGAGGCGCTGGCCGTAGATCTCGTACTTGCCGCGCGCAAGCTGGTTGCCGGGCCAGGCCACCAGGTACTGGTCGGCCAGCGGCTCATAGACGGCGGCCGCCTCGGGGCGGTGCCTGCTCGCCGGCACCCCGCGGGTCGTGTCGCCGTCGCTGCCGACGTTGGAGATTCGGAAGTCGGGTCCCACCTCGCCCCCGGCCGCGGTCACAAGCTGACCCCAGATCTCGAACTCGTTGTCCGTCGTCCCCTCGTCGGCGCGCCACGCGACCAGGTAGCGGTCCGCATTCGGGTCGAAGGCGACAACCGGCCCGTCGGCGTCGGCGACGGCGCCCACCGAGGAGTCGGTGGCGTGGGAGACCCGGAAATCCGAGCCCAGCGCCCCTCCGGTGTCCGCGACGAGCCTGCCGAAGATCTCGAACTGGTTGTCCGTGGCGAGCCCGTCGCCCCACCAGACGACGAGGTAGCGGTTGCTCCGCCGGTCGTACGCGACACCGATCTCTCCGACGGTCCTGTCGGGGCCGGCAGCGGTCGTGTTGGAGATCCGGAAGCGCGATCCGAGCCTCGCTCCGGTCAGGCTCAGGCGCTGCCCGAACACCTCGAAGCTCCCCGCCGAGAGAACGTCGGAGCGCCACACCGCCAGGTACTCGTTGCGCTCCGGATTGAAGGCGAGCTGCGGGTTGACCGCGCGCAGGCCGTCGCTGTCGGAACCGGTCCGCGAGATCCGCAGCTGCCGGTCGATCGGCCGGAACGCCGCCAGCGTGACGGCCGCACTCGCCAGCAGCACCGCCGCGCATGCGACGGCGGCCAACGAAGTTCTTCGATAACGCCCTGCCTTCACGGGCTCCCTCCCAACGGAAAGGCAGCCGCAAGCTAGCACGGCGACAGCCGCCTCTCCAGCTCCGCAACCGGCATCGCCCCCTCACGCAGGACCCGCCAGGGACCGCCGGCGTCCAGCGCCGAGACATCCACCACGGTGGAGGGCTCACCGCCGAGGCGGCCGCCGTCGATCGCCAGGTCCGCCCCGGCAAAGATCTCCGGATCGATCTCGTCGAAGGCGGCGGGCGCGGGCTCACCGCTGCGGTTGGCGCTCGTCTGGAGCACGGGGCAGGCGGCGCCGGCGAGCGGGCCCTCGATCAGCCTGACGCCCAGCCGCAGCGGATCCTCGCGGCATGCGAGCGGGTAGCGGCGCTCGGGGTTGGCCACCACCAGCGTCACCGGCCCCGGCAGCAGCCCCCCCACCGCGTCGCGCGCCCGCGGCCCGAGGACGGCGATCAGCTCGCGCATCGCCAGCGGCGAGAAGTAGAGCACCGCCGAGGGCTTGCGGTCCTCACGCCCCTTCAGGGCCTGGATCCGCTCCACTGCGGCCGGGTCGAGCGGATCGCAGGCGACGCCGTAGAGCCCGTCGGCGGGGAAGATCGCCACCCCGCCCGCCGCGACGCAGCGCTCCAGCGCCTCGCGGGCGGCGGGGGCACCGTCGCCGTCGATCGAGACCATCTCCGTCAACGCCTGCCCAGCACCACGCGGTCGATGCCGGCGAGGTCGCGGCGGCGCTCGACCGCGGCGAAGCCGGCGTCGCCCATCAGCTCCTCGACTATGCCGGCCTGGCCGGCGCCCACCTCGAGGGCGAGCATGCCCTCGCGGGCGACGCGGACGACCGCGCGGATCGCGTCGAGCCCGTCGCGGCCGGCGACGAGCGCATCGCGGGGCTCGTAGCGCCTGATCTCCGGCGCCAACCCGTCCCACTCGTCCTCGCGCACGTATGGAAGGTTGGCGACGGTGAGGTCGAACGCCTCGTCTACCGGCACCGTGCCCGCGCGGAGCTCCACCCGGCCGGCGAGCCCGAGGCGCGCCGCGTTCTCCCCGGCCAGCCCCAGCGCGCCCGGCGACGTGTCCGTGGCGACCACGCGGGCCGAAGGAAGCTCGTCGGCGATCGCCAGTGCCACCGCCCCGCAGCCGGTGCCGACGTCGAGCACGGTGGCCGGGCGCCTCTCGGCGGCGATCTCGACCAGCAGCTCTGTCTCGGGGCGGGGGATCAGGGCGCGCCGGTCTGCCGCCAGCTCGATGCGGCGAAAGCCGCGCCGCCCGAGGATGTAGGCGACCGGCTCGCGGCGGACGCGGCGGCGCACCATCGCCGCGAACGAGCGCGCGGCCGCGGGCGCAACGCCGGCGCCGGGGTCGGCGGCCAGGGCGGCACGATCGGCGCCCGCGGCCTCGGCGAGCAGGAGCTCGGCGTCCAGCCGCGGCGTCTCCACTCCGGCGGCGGCCAGCGCGTCTGTTGCGGCGGCGAGCGCGTCGCCGACGGATGTCGCCTCTCGAACCGCCATGCCGGCGAGTGTAGGGAGGGCGCGTCGCTTGCTCTAAGCTCGCGCCGGATGGGCTCTGACTGGAAGCCGGCGAAGGTTGCCGAGGGCGTGCTGCGCCTCGGCACGCCGCTGGTCAACTGGTTCCTGGTCGACGCCGAGGACGGCGTCACCGTCGTCGACGCGGGCCTCCCCGCGTACCGCGGCCAACTGGAGCCTGGGCTCGAGGCGCTGGGCCGCAGCCTGGCCGACGTGCGGGCGGTGATCCTCACCCACGGCGACGGCGACCACAAGGGCTTCGCCGAGCGCCTGCGCGCCGATGACGGCATCCCGGTTCACGTCCACGCGGACGACGAGCGGCTGACCACCACGGGCGAGGGACGAGAGCACGAGAAGCGGATGCTTCCCTACCTGCGCCACCCCGCCGCCTGGAAGCTGATCGTCGCCTTCACCCGCGGCGGCCGCCCGGTCAACGTCGCCGAGGTCGAGACTTTCGCCGAGGGTGTGCTCGAGGTTCCCGGCAGGCCGCGCGTGGTCCCGGCCCCCGGCCACACGCCTGGCTCCGTGCTGTTCTGCTTCGAGGACAGCGGCGCCGTGTTCACGGGCGACGCGCTGTGCACCTACAACGTGTTCACCGGCCGGCGCGGGCCGCAGATCATGCCCGGCGCCCTTAACACCTCCGACCGGCAGGCGCTCGATGCGCTCGACCGCCTCGCGGAGGTCGACGCCGAGGTGATCCTGCCCGGGCACGGGGAGCCGTGGCACGGCAGCCCCGCCGTCGCGGTCGCCGATGCGCGCCGCGCCGGACCGAGCTGAGCGACCCGATCAGGACGCGGTCTCGGCGGCCTGCGCTTCCAGCCTCTGGCGCCTTTCCTCGGCGGACAGCGCGTCGGTGAACTCGCGCAGGCTCCCTCCGAGCACGCCGTCGAGGTCGTGCGAGGTGAGCTTGACGCGGTGGTCGGTGACCCGGCCCTGGGGGAAGTTGTAGGTGCGGACCTTCTCGGAGCGCTCGCCGGTGCCGACCTGGGCCTTGCGCTCCGAGGCGATCTGCTCCTGCTGCTCGGCGGTCGCCCGCTCGAGCAGGCGAGCGCGCAGCACCCGCATCGCCCGCTCGCGGTTCTGCAGCTGCGACTTCTCGTCCTGCATCGAGACGACGATTCCGGTCGGTTCGTGGGTGACCCGCACGGCGGAGTCGGTCGTGTTGACCGACTGGCCCCCGGGCCCCGAGGAGCGGTAGACGTCGATCTGGAGGTCGTTGGGATCGATCTCCACCTCGACGTCCTCCGCCTCGGGCAGGACGGCGACGGTGGCGGTCGAGGTGTGGATCCGCCCCTGCGACTCGGTCTTCGGCACCCGCTGCACCCGGTGCGTCCCGCCCTCGTACTTGAACACCGAGTAGGCGCCCTCGCCCTTGATCGCAAAGGTCACCTCCTTGAAGCCGCCGACCTCGGCCGCCGACTGGGACAGCACCTCGGTGGAAAAGCCGCGGTCCTCCGCGTAGCGGCTGAGCATCTTGTAGAGGTCGCCGGCGAACAGGGCGGCCTCGTCGCCGCCGGTGCCGGCGCGTACCTCGACGATCACGTTCTTGGCGTCGTTCGGGTCGCGCTCGACCATCGCCAGGCGGATGCGCTCCTCCAGCTCGGATATCAGCTGCGGCGTCTCGTCCACCAGCCGCCGCAGCTCCGGGTCGTCGCCGTCCTCGGCGAGCAGCTCGCGCGCGCCCTCGAGGTCGTCGACCGCCTGGCGGTACTGGCGCGCCAGCTCCACCGCCTCGCGCAGCTCGCTGTACTCGCGCCCCACCGCCGCCATCCGCTCCCGGTCGCCGATCACCTCGGGATCGGCCATCAGCCGCTCCAGCTCGGCGGCGCGGCCCTCCACCTGCTCGACCAGCTTCTCGATCACGGGAGTAAGTGTGACGGGCGCACGAGTCGCCACAAACCCGGCCGAAGCGGACATGGGGGCTACGCCCCCTCGGCGCCCTAAGGGCGCCTCCCCCGCGAGTTCGCGGGGTTTCCGGTCATGCAAGCGCGAACTCGCGTGAGCGGAGCATTTGGCCGGAATTGATTCAGGCGACTATCTCGATCGCGTCGGCCTCGGCGGCCTCGCCCGGCGTCTCTACGGCCAGCACGGCCTCCAGCGCGGCGATCGCGACGGCGAGCTGGCGCGCGTCGGGCTCGCGCGTCGTCAGGTTCTGCAGCATCAGCCCGGGCCACATCAACGCCCGCACCCAGCGCTTGCGGCGGTTCTTCCCCGCCCACTTGATCACCTCGTATGACAGCCCCGCGATCAGGGGGATGCCGAGGATGCGCGAGGCCAGCAGCCAGTACCAGGCGGGCAGTCCGATCGGGGCGAAGACGAAGATCGCCAGCACCATCACGATCAGCAGGAAGCTGGTGCCGCAGCGCGGGTGAAGCCGTGAGTACAGCCGGGCGCGCTCGGGCACCAGACGGTCCTCGGCCTCGTAGCAGGAGATCGTCTTGTGCTCGGCGCCGTGGTACTCGAACACGCGCCGCAGGTCGGGGAGCCGGCTGATCAGGACGATGTAGCCGATGAAGATCGCCGTCCGCACGATGCCCTCGACTAGCCAGAAGAGGAAGGCGGAGCCGAGCGCATCCTTGATCAGCGACGTGATCCCCACCGGCACCGCGAAGAAGAGCCCGATCGCAAGCACGAGGGAAAGCGCGACCGTCGCACCCCAGGTGAAGCCGCCGATCTCCTCATCGTCCTCGCCCAGCTGCGCGTTGGCGGAGATCGCGAGCGCGCGGAAGCCGATCTTGAGCGACTCCGCCAGCGCGACGACGCCGCGGATCACGGGCCAGCGCAGCAGGCGGCCGCGCTTGGCCCACGAGACCAGCGGCTCGGAGGTGACGTCGACCTCGCCCTCCGGGGTGCGCACCGCCACCGCCCAGGTGGAGACGCCGCGCATCATCACCCCCTCGAGCACCGCCTGGCCGCCGACGGGGGCATCGCGCCTGGCCACCAGGGCGCCGTCGGGCATCCGCGGGACGTCGCCGTCGGGCGATCCCGGCTCGGCGGCGAGCCGTCCTGCCCCGGGCCTCCCCTCCCCCGCGGGGGTCATCTAGCCCTTCTGCTTGGCCCGCTTGGCGGCGCGGCGCTGGAAGCGCTCCACCCGCCCGCCGGTATCGACCAGCTTCTGCTTGCCGGTGTAGAAGGGATGGCAGTTGGAGCAGATTTCGACATGCAGCTCGGGCTTGGTCGAGCGCGTGTAGAACTCGTTGCCGCACGAGCAGCGCACGTGCGCGAGGACGTAGTCGGGGTGGATTCCGGCCTTCACTGGACAAATCCTACCGGGGCGCCCCGCCCATCGGCCGAGGTGGGACGTCCGCCAGCGCTATGCGTGACGAAGATCGCACACCTCGCCTCCTCGTCGCAGGTAGATTGCCAGGCGCTTGGCGGAGCCCTCCGAGATGAAGAGCATCGAGTTGCCGCAGGGGACGGTTCGCTACCGCGAGAGCGGCGAGGGCGAGCCGATCGTCTTCGTCCACGGCCTGCTCGTCAACGGCTCTCTGTGGCGCAAGGTCACGCCGGCGTTGGAGGGGGACTTCCGCTGCGTCGTCCCCGACTGGCCGCTGGGCTCGCACTCGCCGGCGATGCGCCCCGACGCCGACCTCTCCCCCCTCGGCCTCGCCAAGCTGGTCGACGACTTCTGCGCCGAAATCGAGCTGAGCGACGTCACCCTGGTGGGCAACGACACCGGTGGCGCGATCTCCCAGCTCGTCGCAGCCCACCACCCGGACAGACTGGGGCGGCTGGTGCTGACGCCGTGCGATGCCTACGAGAACTTCCTGCCGCCGTTCTTCCGCCCCCTGCAGTGGCTGGCGCACGTCCCTGGCGGGCTGGCCGGCGCCCTGCAGGGAACCCGGGCCTACGCCGTTCGGCGCTCGCCGCTCGCCTTCGGCCTGCTGATCAAGCACGAGGTCGACCGCGACGTGTCGGAGGGCTGGGCACGGCCCAGCCTCGACGACCGTGACGTGCGCCGCGACTGCATCAAGGTCCTGCGGGGGATCGACAAGCGCTACACGCTGGAGGCCGCCGAGCGGCTGCGCTCGTTCGACCGCCCCACCCTGATCGCCTGGGCCCCAGAGGACCGCTTCTTCAAGCTCGCCAACGCCGAGCGCCTCGCCGCGGCGATCCCGGAGGCCCGCCTGGAGCGGATCGAGGACTCCTACGCGTTCGTCCCCGAGGACCAGCCCGAGCGGCTGGCAGAGCTGATCTCGGCGTTCATGCGGACCCCGGCGACCGCGGATAGCTCCGCCGCCGGCTAGCGCGCCGCGCGGCGGCGGCGGAGTGCGACCGGACCATCCCAGCCCATCGCCGCGCGCGTTCGCTTCGACGAGGCGATGCCCCTCCAGATCGCGGAGGCGCCGGGCAGCGCCGAGCGGCTGCGGTCGCCGTTGACGAATCCGGCGACCCGGGCGCGACGCGCCCGCGGTTCACGGCGATTCTCGCCTCCTGCATCCATGCCGGCCCAACATATGCGCAAGCCGCAAAACCAACATCGCGGCGTTTCCCGGATCGGCCTCCGTAGTTTTCCGCAGCGTCCCGCCCCAGGGACACCTCGGCCCCGCCCGACTTCAAGGGCTGGGCGCCGGGCGGGTGCCGCCTGATTTCCCCGCGCTCAGGTCTCCTGACGCTCAGGTCTCCTGATACAGGGGCCCGTCGCCGCCCTCGGGCGGGGTCAGGCGGCCGCCCTTGGCGGTGATCGCGCCACACTGGACGCAGTTCGAGGGCGTCACGTGGACGTCCACCTCGGCGGCGCCGTTCTCCTGCTGCTCGTCGGGGATCTCGTAGACCTGCGCCGGGCACATCGACACCCAGGTCTGGGCGACCTCGCGGGCGACCTTCTCCTGGATTCGGATGTGGTTCGGCGCGTCGTCGCGGGTGGCGTTGCCCGAGGCGAACACCGAGCTGAGCTTGTCGAAGACGTACTTGTTGTCGGGCTTGGGGTAGCTCTCGGCGGCGCCGCCGAACTGCATCTTCTCGTCGGCGTCGGGATGCTGCTTCCAGCGGCCGCCGGGGAACCAGCCGCGCGTGATCGTCATCAGGCTGGCGATCGCGCCACCGAGGAAGAAGCCGCGCGAGAACGGCTGGCGCATGTTGCGCGAGCGGTAGAGGTCGTCGCCGATCAGGCCCTTGCGGACGCGCTCGTCATAGGCGTCGAAGTTGACCGAGTCGCGCTTCAGCGCCGCGACGATCTCCTCGGCCGCGTACATCCCCGCGTGCATCGCGTAGTGGATCCCCTTCAGCTCGGGCACGTTGACCATGCCGGCGCCGTCGCCGGCGATCACCATCCCAGGCACGGACAGGGTGCGCGGCAGGGCCCAGAAGCCGCCGGAGGGAATCGTCTTGGCCCCCCAGCCGACCCGCTTTCCGCCGTCGAGGATCTTGCGCACGAAGGGGTGGGTCTTGAGCTCCTGGAGGGCGTCGTGGCAGGAGAATGTGGCGTCCGTGTAGTCGAGCCCGACCACCATGCCGATGCACACCTTGTCCTCGCCCATCGGGTAGATGAAGCTGCCACCGAACTCGTTCCACTTCGCCCGCTTGCGCAGGGGCCAGCCCATCGTGTGGATCACCCGGTCGAGCGGCTTCTCCACCTCCCAGACCTCTTTGACGCCCAGCTCCCAGCGCTGCGGCAGCAGCCCCGCCAGCTCGAAGTGGTCGATCGCGGCGCCGGTCAGGTGCCCCTGCGTGCCCTCGGCCAGCACCGTCGCCCGCGCCACCACGTCGGAGCCGGGCTCGAAGTTGGACAGCTCCTCGCCGTCACGGCCGCGGCCTTTGTCGCCGGAGCGCACGCCGCGCACGATCCTGTCCTCTACCAGCAGCTTGTCGGCGGCGGTCTCGGAGAGGATGTAGACGCCCGCCTCCTCCGCCTTCTCGGCGAGGAACCTGCCGAGCCGCGCGACCGAGGTGACGTAGTTGCCGTGGTTTCGGAAGTTCGGCGGCATCGGCTTCAGGGGCAGCGCCCGCCGCTTGGTCAACAGGTAGACGGCGTCCTTGGTCACCTCCTGATAGACCGGCCAGTCCTCCGGCTCGAGGTCGGGGAACAGCTCCCGCATCGCCGACGGCCGCATATTGGCCCCGGAGAGCAGGTGGGCGCCCGGCGTCTTTCCCTTCTCGACCACGGCGATCGGCACCTCGCCGAGCCTCTCGGCCAGCTCCGGCTCGGACTCGAGCAGCTGCGCGGCCTTGATCGCGGATGCCAGGCCGGCCGGACCGCCGCCGACGATCGCGATCCCGACCTCGATCCGCTCGTCCTCGGCGTCGGTGATCGGGCCGACGAACTCCTCGCCGGGGTCGATGGCGGGCGGGAACTCGGCAGGGGCTACGGGCATGGTCGTCTCGACCGCCGCCGCGGGGCGGTTCAGCCGCCCTTCTTGGCCTTGATCGCCTCGGTCAGCTTGGGAAGGATCTTGTGCAGGTCGCCGACCACGCCGAGGTCGGAGAACTCGAAGATCGGCGCGTTCTGATCCTTGTTGATCGCGAGGATGTTCTCCGAGTTCTGCATCCCCACCTTGTGCTGGATCGCTCCGGAGATCCCGGCCGCCAGGTAGAGCTTCGGCGCCACCGTCTTGCCGGTCTGGCCGATCTGGGCGGCGTAGGGGTACCAGCCGGCGTCCACCACGGCGCGCGTGGCGGCGACGGCGCCACCCATCGCGTCGGCCAGCTCCTCGGCGAGCTTGAAGTTGTCCGCCTCGCCGAGCCCGCGCCCGCCGCCGACGAGGATGTCGGCGTCCTCGATGTTGACGTCGGCGCCGCGCTGCTCGCCGCGGGTGACCATCGTCGCCTTGCCCGACCAGGGCGACATCTCCACATCCACGTCGACGACCTCGGCGCTGCCGCCGCTCTCCTCGGAGTCGAACGCGTTCAGCCGGCCGATGATGATCCCGGGCTCCTCCACGTAGCCGACGTCCACGACCTGGGAGTCCTGAAGCACCGGGCGCGTGGCGACCAGCTTGCCGTCGGCGGCCTTCACCTCGGTCACCTCCATCGTCACGCCGGCGTTCAGCCGCGCGGTCAGGCCGGCGCCGATCTCGAACCCGAGCAGGCCCCCGCCGAACAGCGCGTAGGAGATGTCGTTCTCGGAGATCACCTTCGCCATCGCGTCGACGATCGGCTGGGCCAGGCCCTCGGGGACGCCCTTGGCCCGGTAGACCTTGGCGGCGCCCCAGGCACCGAGCCCGGCGCATGCGTCGTCGGTGACGTCGCCCACGACCAGGGCCGCCGCCTCGCCGCCGATCTCGGCGGCCAGCTTGCCGGCCTCGCTGATCGCGCCCAGCGAGTTCTTGTTGAAGTTGCCCTCGTCGTCGTGCAGGGCGTAGACCAGGATTCCGCCGGCCATCTAGATCAGCTTCCTTTCCTCGAGCCAGGCGACGATCTTCTCGACCGTCTCGTTCGTGTCCTCGTCCTCGATGATCTCCCCCGCCTCCTTCTGGGGCGGCGGGTTGATCTCCAGCACCGCCGTGCGGGAGCCCTCCTCGCCCACCCGGCCGGCCTCGATCTCGGCGTCGGCGGCCGAATGCGTGTCGAGCGGCTTCTTCTTCGCCCCCATGATCGCCTTCAGGCTGGGATAGCGGGGCTCGTTGATCGCGTCGCCGACGCTGATCACCGCCGGCATCTCGACGTCCACCGTGTCGTAGCCGTACTCCGCCTGGCGCTCGCAGCGCAGCTTGCCGTCGGCGACGTCGATCTTGATCACCTGGGTGAGCGAGGGCATCTGCAGGTGATCGGCGACAACGGCGCCGATCGTGTAGCACTCGCCGTCGTCGGACTGCTGGCCGAGCAGGACGAGGTCCGGGTCCTCCTTGCGGAGCACCTGGGCCAGCGCGTAACCGGTGGCGCAGACGTCGGAGCCGGCGAGAGCGTCGTCGGCAAGGTGGACCGAGCGGTCCGCTCCCAGCGCGACGGCCTTGTGCAGAGCGCGCACGGCGCTCTCCGGCCCCATGGTCACGGCCACGACCTCCTCGACCGGGACCTCGCCACCCTCCTTGATCTGCATCGCCGCCTCGATGGCGTGCGTGTCGAACGGATTGAGGTTCTTCTCGCCGCTGCGATCGAGCCGCTTCGTGCCGGCGTCGATCCGCTTCTGCACAGCGGCGTCCGGAACCTCCTTGACCAGGACGCAGATCTTCAACTCGTGCCCTCCTTCGGCGTCATTCGGTTTGCGGGCCGCGGCATCTTAGCGCCCCTCTTACCCGATTGACTGGTCAGTCAACCAGCTTTTCTCAGCCGCGCGATCAGGACGCGCCCGTCCCCACAGCGTCGCGGACGAACTCGACGATCTCGTCTGTCGAAGCCCCCGGGGTGAACACCTCGGCGACCCCCGCCTGCTTCAGCGCGGGCACGTCGTCGGCCGGGATCGTGCCCCCGACCGTGACCACGACGTCGTCCGCTCCCTGCTCGCGCAGCAGCTCCATCACGCGTGGGACGAGCGTCATGTGCGCCCCGGAGAGGATCGACAGCCCGACCGCGTCCGCGTCCTCCTGGATCACCGTCTCGGCGATCTGCTCCGGCGTCTGGTGAAGGCCTGTGTAGATCACCTCCATGCCGGCGTCGCGCAGGGCGCGGGCGATGATCTTGGCGCCGCGATCGTGGCCGTCGAGGCCAGGCTTGGCGACCACGACGCGCACCTTGCGGGCGGATGCGGGGGGAGATTCGTTCTCGGCGGCGGCTTGCATGCCCGGACGGTCGCTGAGTGTTGCAGATGGTTGAGATTCGAAGATCCGGGAAAGACCCCCGCGCCGCAACCCGCCCAGATTGCGGGAAAGGAACGGGAGCCTAGTGTCGAAAGTAACGATGTCCGCCCAACAATCGGACCTTCGGTCCGTTGTAGCTGCTAGAAGCGCAGTTGACGAATCGGAAGGGGCACCCGTGTACGACGTCGTCTACGTGGATCGTCAAAAGCAAGGAAGCGTCCTCGCAGCCGGACTGCGGCGCGAGGCAGCGGTCGATCTGGCCTGTCGCGAGGCCCGGAAGCGCGGTGTGGGACGGATGTTCCTCGCCGGCTCCGAGCCGCCGAGCGCCGTCGTCGTGATCGTCGCCTCGCAGCAGCGCGCCGCCTGAGGCGGGCTCGGCTTCCAGCCGATCGATTCCGAACCCCGTACCCGCGGATTCGGAATCGACCGTCTAGCCGTCGGGGTCCGCCCCGCCGTCGCGCCCGGACGCGTTCGGCCCGGGCGGCGGGGGCGTCGAGCCGGGCCCGTGGCGGAAGCGCCAGAGGATCGCGTCCAGCTGGCGCTGCGGCAGCCGGTCGAGCTGGTTCAGGTTGAGGCCGCCGGAGGCGCGCCTGTTACGGGGGGTCGCCGGGTTGACGGCGTTCATGTCCACGCTCGGCACGATCGCGTCATAGGGCTCCGAGTTGCCGGCCGTCAAGCTGAAGGCGTCGTAGAGGGGCACCGCCAGCGCCTCGGCGAGGTGCTTGGGCTGGAGCCCGACGATGATCTCCAGCGTGCGCAGGAAGGAGAGCTGGTCGTAGCGATCGTGGATCGTCGCGCCGCGCTTGGAGTAGGGGCTGATCGCCAGCGCCGGGATGCGGTGGGCGTCGACGTGGTCGGCGCCATCCTGGGAGTCGTCCTCCTCCACCAGGATCAGCGAGCTTCCCCAGATCGAGGAGTGCGAGATCTCGTCGACGATCTGGCCGAGGCCCCAGTCGTTGTTGGCGACGTCGGCGTCCGGCGTGCGCTTGCCGGGGCTCACACCCTGGGTGTGGTTGAGGGGGAGCACGATGTAGCTGAAGGCGGGCACGTTGTTGGCGGTGAGCTGCGCCTCGAACCGGTTCTTGAAGCAGTCGAAGCGGGAGTGCGAGCCCACAGCCGCCCCCGGCGGCACTGAGGAGTCGTAGACCGGGGTCGGTCCCTGTCCGAGCGGGCTGTTGAAGATCGCCACGTCGCTGTCGTAGCAGCCGCCGGTGATCTGGATGTCGGAGCTCGACAGCACCTGAGTGTTGCGGGCGGACTCGGCCGAGTTGCGGTTTCGGTCGGGCAGGAGGGGGTTCAGGCCTGCCAGCGCCTCGCCGTAGTTGAAGAACGAAACGCCCTCGTCGAGCGCGCGCCAGAACAGGTAGCCCTTCGGCGGCTGCGACACCTCGTACGCGCCGAAGTCGTAGGGACGGCCGCGCCCTGCGTAGTTCTGCGGCCAGTTCTTGGTGACGTAGTCGGACACGGCCCCGGCGGAGGTCCAGTAGTGGCCGTCGATCGAGGCCTCCGAGTCCGCGTAGACGTGGTCGAGGACGCCGAACCGCCGCGCCAGCGCATGGGCGTTGGGGGTGAAGTGGTTTCCGAACAGGGTGAGGTTGGGATCGCCGTCGCCGCGGCGGATGTCCCCGAGCACCTGGTCGTAGGTGCGGTTCTCCTTGACGACGTAGAAGACGTGCTGGATCTTCTGGCCGGGGCCGGGGCCGGCAACTGGTGTCCCCTGCGGCGGCGACTGGGCGTTCACGGGGACGATGTCCTGCGACGAGATCGGCGTCAGCTGGTGCGCGCGCGGGTCGGTGGGGAAGCGCAGGATCCCCGACATGCCGCGAACGATCGACGGCAGATACTGGAAGCTGTTGATGTGGTCGTCGGAGTCGTTCGGCGAGTTCGGATCGGGGCCGTTGGGATTGGGGCCGACGCCGAGCCCGCGCGCCGACACCCAGACGAGCTTGGCCCGGCCGGGGGTGGCGCCGACCGCGGTCGGATAGGAGCCGACGGGGATCCGCCCCACGAGGGCGTAGGCGGCGGCGGCGCGAGCCCCGTGGCGGACGCCGAGCCCGTCACACCCCGGTCGCCGCGACAGCGCGAAGACCGCGACGGCGTCCTCGCCGGAGTCGGCCGACAGCAGGTCGCAGCCGTCGCGGCTGACGCTGAGCTGCGTCGGCGTCGCGCCCGTGCCCTGGGGCCGCGCCACCGAGAGCGTGCGCTCGACGTTCATGTGCTTGGTGTCGATCACGGCGATCACGTCCTGGTTGGCGACCGCGGCGAACACGCGGTTTGCGCGCGGATCCGTGGCCATCCCCTCGACATGGGAGTGGCGCGGAGCCACCTGGATGTCCTTGACCTTGGTCGCCGAGGCGAGGTCGATCACCGAGACGGTGCCGTCCTCCTCGTTGCCGACGAGGCCGAACTTGCCGTCACGCGTGACGGCGGCGCCGTAAGGGTAGGCGCCCACCGGGACGTAGCTGACCGCCCGGGTCCTGGTGTCGATCACCGCCGCGTGGTCGGCCAGGTTGAGCGCAGCCACCAGGGTCTTGCCGTCCGCGCTGACGGCGAGGTCCCGCGGCCACGACGCCTTCGCGGTGCCGGGCGGGAAGTCCTGCTCGATCGGCGCCGCGTTGGGCGGCGGCACCGGGATCAGTCCGTTGCGGGTCGCCTGGCCGGTGCGGCGGTCGTAGCGAAAGACGTGGATCACATCCCCCTGCTTGCCGGGGACGCTCGCGGGCGCCTTCTGGTCGGCGTGGGGCGAGTCGGGGACGCCGGACACGTAGGCGGTGCGGCCGTCCGGAGCCATCGCGATGCCGCCGCTGAGGCCGGGCATCGGGATCCGCTGGACGATCCGGCCCACGCGGGAGGGATTGTCGGAGCGCACCTGGACGATGCGGATGTCGTTGCGGGCCCGCCCCGCCGACAGCGTCCACAGAAAGCGCCCGTTCGCCGTCAGCGCGCCGCCGGCGGGGAAGTTGCCGAGCTTCGTCTTGTGACCCACTGGCCGCAGCTTGCGCCCGGTCGCCTGGATGCCGTTGCTCGGCCCGATCCGGCCCTGCTTGACGCCGACCGCGGCCGCCGCCACGCCCGCCGCAATCAGTCCCGCCAGCACGAACAGGAATCCCCTCCGCACTCGACTCACGCCGCAAAGCTTGCCACGGATGCCCCCGCGCCGGCGACGGCCCGTCATCGCCGGGCGCCCGGGCCGAGCGGCGGCGGCGCCGCTATGGGCAGTGGCCCGGCTTGGCCACGGTCAGCTCGACCGGCGTCTCCTGCGGAGGCAGGGGCGAGCCGGCGGCGGGAGACGACGCGCAGACCTCGTAGTCACCGGTGGAGTACTCGTTGATCGCCGTCCCGGCCGTGTCCTTCACCTCGTCCACGAAGTGGTCCGCCGCCTTCAGTCGGTCTTCAGCGGCGATCAACTCCTCGCCGACGAGATCGGGCATCGCCCCGGGCCGGGTGGTGGCCTTCGTCTCGGTGCCGCCTGCGCCGCTCGGAGCCTCGGTGTGCGTGCATCGCGCGATCTTCGATCCAGCATCGGCGGGAATGTCCGCGTCGTAGAGCACGACGAGATTGGCTGCCTGGGCGACCTGGGGACCGAAGGCGTTGCTAAGCGCGGTCACCTCTCGCTTGGCCTCCGCCTCCGAACCCTCCACGAAGATCGCAGCCGAGAAGTTCCCAGGATCTATGCCCCCGCCGCCTGGCAGCCTGACGCCGATCGCCCTGGACCCGGAGACGACTGGCCCTGCGGCGGTGTCGATCTTGGCGCCCGCCAGGCAATCCTCGACCGCCGCACGATCCACAGTCGCCGGCTGGGCTGCCGTATGATCGCCACCGCCCCCTCCGCACGCCGACAGCGTCACCGCGACGGCAACCGTGGCGCCGAGCTGGATCCTGGATCCTCGCCCGCTCAAAACACGGGCTGCTCGGTGTAGGTACCGAACACCTCCTGGAGGGAGGCCACCATCTCGCCCTCCGAGGCGTAGGCGCGCGCGCACTCGATCAGCTGCGGCATCACGTTGCCGTCGCCGGCGGCGGCACGGCGCAGGTCGGCGAGCGTTCGCTCCACATCCGCCGATTCGCGCCCGGCGCGCACCCCCGCGAGGCGGTCCGCCTGCTTTCGCTCCAGCGCGGCGTCGATCCGCAGGATCGGGATCGGGTCGTCGTCGTCGACCCGGTAGTCGTTGACGCCGACGACGATTCGCTCGCCGGAGTCCACCTCCCGCTGGTAGCGGAAGGAGGCGTCGGCGATCTCGCGCTGGGGGAAGCTCCGCTTGATCGCCTCGACCATCCCCCCCAGCTCGTCGATCCTCGCGAAGTACTGGTAGGCGGCCCGCTCCATCTCGTCGGTCAGCGCCTCCACGTAGTAGGCGCCGCCGAGCGGGTCGACGGTGTTGGGCACGCCCGTCTCGTGGGCGATCACCTGCTGGGTGCGAAGCGCGATCCGGGCCGCCCGCTCGGTGGGCAGCGCCAGCGCCTCGTCGAAGGAGTTCGTGTGCAGCGACTGGGTCCCGCCCAGCACGCCGGCGAGCGCCTCGATCGTGGTGCGGACGATGTTGACGTGCGGCTGCTGCGCGGTCAGCGACACCCCCGCCGTCTGCGTGTGGAAGCGCATCATCATCGAGCGGGGGTCGCGGGCGCCGTAGGTGTCCCGCATCTCCCGCGCCCAGATCCGCCGCGCCGCCCGGTACTTGGCGATCTCCTCGAAGAAGTCGATGTGGGCGTTGAAGAAGAAGCTGAGGCGCGGCGCGAAGTCGTCGACGTCGAGGCCGCGCTCGAGGGCCCGCTCGACGTACGTGAAGCCGTCCTTCAGGGTGAAGGCCAGCTCCTGCTGCGCCGTGGAGCCGGCCTCGCGGATGTGGTAGCCCGAGATCGAGATCGGGTGCCAGCGCGGCATGTTGGCCGAGCACCACTCGACCATGTCGGTGACCAGGCGCATCGCCGGCTCGATCGGGAAGCACCATTCCTTCTGGGCGATGTACTCCTTTAGGATGTCGGTCTGGATCGTGCCGCCGAGGCGGTCGGGCGCGAGCCCCTGCTCCTCGCCCACGCAGACGTAGAAGGCGAGCAGGATCGCCGCCGGGGCGTTGATCGTCATCGAGGTGGTGACGTCGCCGAGCGGGATCCCCTCGAAGAGGTGCTCCATGTCCTCGAGGGTGTCCACCGCGACTCCTTCCACGCCGACCTCGCCGACGGCGCGGGTGTGGTCTGAGTCGAGCCCCATCAGCGTCGGCATGTCGAAAGCGACGGAGAGCCCGGTCTGGCCGTGGTCGAGCAGGTAGTGGAAGCGCTCGTTTGTCTCCTCCGCGGTGCCGAATCCCGCGAACTGGCGCATCGTCCAGAGGCGGCCGCGGTACATCGACGGATATATGCCGCGGGTGTAGGGGTATTCGCCCGGATAGCCGAGGTCGCGCTCGGGCTCGCCGGGGACGTCCTCGTCGGTGTAGAGCGGCTTCACCGGCTCGCCGGAGAGCGTCTCGAACAGGGCCTCGCGCTCGCTCTCGCGGGCGTAGACCTCCTCCCGCCACTGGTGGGCGCGACGCCTGGCCTCGGGCTCTATCGCCATGCGGGCAGTTTAGTTAGGCGATCCCGAGCCAAGTGACGGATCGGGTTCCGCCGATCGGGCGAGTTTGTCTCCTCCTCGGAGACGAAATCGCCCCGTCAGCGACGCCGGGCCAGGGAGAAGCGGCGGCTGCGCCGGCGTCGCGTCGCCAGCACGCGGCTGCCTCCGCCGACGGCCGCGGCGGTCACGGCGGTGCCGGCGATCGCAAGCCGGCGGCCGAGCTTCTCGAACCGCATCACCTGCCAGCCCTCCTGCTTCGCCACCTCGGCCAGGCTTGCGTCCGGGTTCACCGCCACCGGGTTGCCCACGGCTCGCAGCATCGGCAGGTCCGACGCCGAGTCCGAGTAGGCCCAGGAGGCGGCCAGGTCGATCTCGTGGCTGGCGGCGAAGCCGCGCATCGCCTCGACCTTGCCCTCGCCGTAGATGAACGGCCCGTCGAGCTCGCCGGTGAGGATGCCGTCGCCGTCCACCGCGTAGCGGGTGCCGATGCCGCCGTCCATGCCGAGCACGCGGGCCAGCATCTCCACCAACCCGTGCCCGGCGGCGCTGACGATGAAGGTGGCGCGGCCGGCGTCCTGGTGGGCGCGCACCTCCGCGAGCATCTGCGGGTAGATCCGGGGCAGGATGGCGGCGAGCATCCCCGGCCCCATGCGGGCGATGTCCCGCTCCGGCACGCCCGCCAGCATCTCCCTGACGAGGGTGAGCAGCTCCTCGGTCTGCTCGTCGCTGGCGCCCCGCAGCCGGAACAGCAGGTGGTCGATCCCCCAGGCCAGCACGCGCGTGCGGCTGACCATCCCCGACCGGTAGGCGGCGCGGCCGAAGTGCATCGCCGACGACCCCGCCATCAGCGTCTTGTCCAAATCGAAGAAAGCGGCGGAGCGCTTCATCGTCGAAGCACGAACGGCCGCAAAAACCAAGCTTGGCTAGGACGCAGGATGATCGGCGAAGCGAGCGTACCGAGAGCGTACGTGAGCGAGGCGATCGTCCGAGGACAACGCCAGGCGCCGGTTTGCAGCGGCCGCCCTACGCGCCATTCACTTCCAAAACGATCGCGTCGCCCTGGCCGCCGCCACTGCAGATCGCGGCGCAGCCGAGGCCGCCGCCGCGGCGCCGCAGCTCGTGCACGAGGGCGCCGACGATCCGCACCCCGGAGGCGCCGATCGGATGCCCGAGCGCGATCGCGCCGCCGTTGACGTTGACCTTGTCGTCGTCGATCCCGAGCATCCGCATCGAGTTGAGCGCGACCGAGGCGAAGGCCTCGTTGATCTCCCAAAGGTCGACGTCGTCGGGGGTCTTGCCGATCTTCTCCAGCGCCTGCTTGGCGGCCCCGGCCGGAGTCCGCGCCAGGTAGGCGAAGTCGTCGGCAACGGTGCCGTAGGAGAGCACGCGCGCGATCGCGGCGCGGTTCTCCTTCTGCGCCCAATCGTCCGATGCCAGCACCACGGCCCCGGCGCCGTCGTTCACGCCGGGCGAGTTGCCCGCGGTGTGCGTCGCCTCGTCGCCGCCGACCGCGCGCAGCTTGGCGAGCGTCTCGAGGTTGGTGTCGGGGCGGATCGCCTCGTCGGCGGCGACCTCTGTCTCGGCCTTCTTGGACTTCACGGTGACGGTGACGATCTCCTCGGCCAGCCGGCCCTCCTCGGTCGCCCTGTGGGCCAGCTCGTGGGAGCGCACCGCGAAGCGGTCCATGTCGGGCCGGGTGATCTCCAGCTCGTTGGAGACCTCGCTGGCCTCGTTGATCATCTGCTTCTCGGTGAACGGGTTCGTGAGCCCGTCGTGGGTCATCGCGTCGATCGCGGTGACGTCGCCCATGCGAAAGCCGAAGCGGGCGCCGGGGAGCAGGTAGGGCGCCTGGCTCATCGACTCCATGCCGCCCGCGACCGCCACGTCGAGGTCGCCTGCCCGCATCGCCTGGTCGACCAGGCCGATCGTGCGCATGCCCGACGCGCACACCTTGTTGATCGTCTCCGAGGGCACCTCGCGCGGGATCCCCGCCTTGACCTGCGCCTGTCGCGACGGGATCTGGCCCTGTCCGGCCTGCAGCACCTGGCCGTAGACCACCTGCTCGACCTGCTCGGGAGCGACGTCGGCGCGCTCGAGGGCGGCGGCGATCGCGGTGCCGCCCAGGTCGGTGGCGTCCAGGGACGAGAGGCCGCCGCCCATCTTGCCGAAGGGGGTGCGGGCGGTGCCGAGGATCACTGTCTGTGGCATCTGGACCTCTGGTTGGCTTCCGGGAGTGGACGGCGAATGCTAGCGCCGGCCGGACTGCGGACCGCGGCTAGACTGGCCGCCGATGCAAGTCGAGGTGCGAAAAACACCGCCCGCGGATGCCGAAGCCGACCTCCTCTGCATGGGGCTGTTCGAGGGCGGCGAGCTGCCCGAGCCGCTTGCCGGCGCGGCCGGCGCGGAGGACGCGAAGGCCGGCTTCAAGAAGGCTACGATCGTTCGTCCCGGGCACCCCGCGCGGGCCCTCGTCGTTGGATTGGGGAGGCGCGATGACTTCGACCCGGAGCGGGCCAGGGTCGCGGCGGCGATCGCGATCCGGCAGGCAGGAGCGTTCGAGGCTCAAAGCGTCGCCTGGCAGCTGCCCGACGGCGGCGACGCCGCGGCGATCGCCGCAGCTCTGACCGAGGGCACGATCCTCGCCACCTACCGCTTCGACCGCTACCGCGGGGACGACGACCGGGACGAGGAAAGCGATCCGAAGACGCGGGTGGAGTCGCTCACGCTGCTGGGCGACGAGGGAGTCGCGGGCGCCGTCGATGCCGCGGCTGTCGCCGCCGAGGCGCAGAACCGGGCGCGGGAGCTGCAGAACCTGCCGGCGAACGTCGCCACGCCATCGTTCCTCGCCGAGCGGGCGGAGGAGATCGCGGCCTCGGCCGACTCTCTCAGCGCCGACGTCCTCGGCCGCGAGGAGATAGAGGCGCTGGGGATGGGCGGGCTGATCGCAGTGTCGCGGGGCAGCGCCGAGGAACCGCGGCTGATCGTGCTGCGTCACGCCAGCGGTGACGGCGCCCCCAACGTCGGGCTGGTCGGCAAGGGGGTGACGTTCGACAGCGGCGGGATCTCGATCAAGCCGTCGGCGGGGATGCACGAGATGAAGATGGACATGTCAGGAGCGGCGGCCGTGCTCGAGGCGACCGCGGCGATCGCCCGCCTGAAGCTGCCCGTGAATCTCATCACCGTGGTCCCGGCGACGGAGAACATGCCGAGCGGTACGGCGATCAAGCCCGGCGACATCATCACCCAGTACAACGGCAAGACCGTCGAGGTCAACAACACGGACGCCGAGGGCCGGCTGATCCTCGCCGACGCCCTCGCCTGGTGCGCCGAGCAGGACGTCGACCGGATCGTCGACCTCGCGACGCTGACCGGCGCGGTCGTGATCGCGCTCGGCTCCACCTACGCCGGCCTGATATCGAACGACGATGCGCTGGCCGCCGCCGTCGCCACCGCGGGAGACCGCACCGGCGAGCTTGCCTGGCGCCTGCCGCTTCACCCCGAGTACAAGGAGCTGACGAAGGGCTCGGTCGCCCAACTGACCAACGCCTCGGAAAAGCGCAAGGCGAGCACGATCTACGCCGGCTCGTTCCTCGAGGAATTCGTGGCCGGCAAGCCGTGGGCGCACCTCGACATCGCCGGCACCGCCTGGGACGTCGGCCGCGAGTACGTCGGCAAGGGGGCATCGGGCTATGGCGTGCGGCTGCTGGTGGAGCTGGCTCGGGAGCTGGCGGGCGGCTGACGCCGACCGTGAGGCCGGCATCCGGTCGCGCCGTCCGCGCTGCCGCTAGCCTCCCCGCTCGATGAGGGTCGGTCTTGTCCTCGGAGCCGGCGGCGTCCAGGGAGGGGCGTGGCTGACCGGCGGGCTGGACGCGCTCGCCTCGGAGACGGGGTGGGACCCGGCCGAGGCCGACTACGTCGTGGGGACGTCGGCCGGATCGATGATCGGGGCGCTGTGCGCCTCCGGCGTGCCGCCCTGGTTCATGGTCGCCTTCTCGCGCGGCGAGACCTTCCAGGGGGTCGTGGATGCCCGCGGCCGTCCCGCCGCCGAGGCCGACCGCTCCGGCGGCGCACGCTTCCGCCTGCACCGCGGGGTGCCGTGGTGGCCCGGCTCGCCCGAGCTGATCGCTCGGACCCTGTCGCAGCCGAGCCGCCACACCCCGGCGGCGGCGCTCTCCGGCTGGCTGCCCCGGGGCCCGGTCTCGACCGAGCCCCTGCGCGACCAGATCCGCCGCGTGGTGCCCTCCGGCTGGGGCCCGCACCCCAACCTGTGGATCGTCGCCTGCGACTACGCGACCGGTCGCCGCGTGGCGTTCGGCCGTGCCGGCTCGCCCCCCGCCGAGCTCGCCGACGCGGTGGCCGCCTCGTGCGCGATCCCGGGCTTCTACCGCCCCGTCGAGATCGGCGGCCGCCTCTACGTGGACGGCGGCGTGTACTCCAACTCGAACCTCGACGTCCTGCGCGCCGAGCAGCTCGACCTCGTGATCTGCCTCAACCCGACGTCGACGCTGCATCCCCTGCGGGCGCTGACCCCGGACGCGGCCGTGCGCCTGCTCCTCCACCGCGCCGCCGGTCGCAGGCTGGGCAGCGAGGCGAAGAAGCTGCGCGCGCAGGGGACCGAGGTCGTGCTGATCCAACCGCTGGGCGAGGACCTCGAGGAGATGGGCCCGAACCTGATGAGCCGCCGCCGGCGCAACGCCGTGATCGAGACCGCCCGCCACACGGTCGCCGCGCAGCTTCGCGAGCCCGCCAGCGCCAAGGCGCTCTCGGCGCTGCCGCTCGCCAGCCGCGTCGAGCGCGTCAGAAGGCCGGAGGGGCCACCGTCGCAGTGGCCGCCGCTGGTCGAGCTTCAGCGCACCGGCTAGGAGCCCAGGGCGAGCAGCCGGATCAGCCGCCGGGCGAGCTTGCGGTCGCCCTGCAGCCGCACGTGGCGGCGGGCGTAGCTCGCGATCGCCTGGCGCCCGCGCCGCCGGGCGGGGTTCGGGACCCCGCCGACCTTCGAGGCCGTGGCGAAGTGGACGATGTCGGGCAGGCGGCCGCTGATCGCCAGGTCGGGAGTGCGGAAGTCGCCGTCCTCGACGACCACGGTGCGCGCGCGGAAGTGGATCCGCAGGGGGGCGATCTCCTCGGCGAAGCGAAGCGCGACCCGCCCCCGCATCCCCGCCGCCAGCGCCGGGTGGCGCTCGACCCCCCGCTCCAGCAGGGCGTGGAAGCTCGGCGCGATACCGTTTCGGTCGGTCCTGCCGAGACGGACCTGCGGCGACCGCCCCGCGCCCCTTTTGGTCACGGGTCGCTCGTAGGCCGCAGGTGAAGGAGGAAGAGGTGACAGATCAGCTCACGGAGTCCCGGATGGCGACGCTGAGACTAGCCTGCGACACGATCGTCCCCCGCCTCGAGCGCGCCGACGATCCCGACGGCTTCTGGGCGCGGGGGGCGAGCGACGTCGGCGCCGACGCCGCCCTCGCGGAGGCGATCTCGCAGCTTCCTGACCAGCAGCGCCAGGGGATGTGTGAGCTGCTCGACGCGCTCGAGGCGCAGGGGTTCGGCCGCGTCTCGCGGCGCTCGCGCGAGCAGATCTTCCGCAACATCGCCCTCACCGGCCCGGAGGCGGCCGCCGGGATCGGCACGCTGGTCGGCGCCGCGCTCTACCTCTCCTACGGCCTCCCCGACGAGGCCGGCCGCAACCCGAACTGGGCCACCCTCGGTTACCCCGGGCCGGTCAGCGCGCCACCGCAGGCGCCGAAGCCGATCCGGCCGCTGGTCCCCGAGGGAGACGAGCTCGACCTCGAGGCGGACGTCGCGATCGTCGGCTCGGGCGCGGGCGGCGGCGTGATCGCCGGCACCCTGGCGCAGCGCGGCCTCAAGGTCGTCGTGCTCGAGGCCGGCGGCTACTTCAACGAGGCCGACTTCAACATGCTCGAGCTGTGGGCGCACCAGAACCTCTACTGGCGCGGCGGCCCGCAGCCCACCGCGGATGGCAACGTCTCGATCCAGGCGGGGGCGTCATTCGGCGGGGGCACCACGATCAACTGGACCAACTGCCTGCGCACCACGCCCTGGGTGCGGGAGCAGTGGGCGACGGAGTTCGGCCTCGAGGGGCTCGACGGGCCGCGGTACGACGCTCACCTCGACGCCGTGCTGGGCCGCCTCGGCGCCACCGACGCGTGCAGCGACTACAACGGGCCGACGCTGCGGCTTAGGGACGGGGCCGACCGCCTCGGCTGGTCGTTCGAGACCGTGGTCCGAAACGCCGACCCGGAGCGATACTCGCCGGAGACCGCCGGCTACATGGGCTTCGGCGACCAGTCCGGCTCGAAGCGCTCGACCGCGCGCACTTACCTGCAGGACGCCGTCGAATCCGGCGCGCAGGTCCTCGTCCGCACCCGCGCCGACAGGATCGTCGCCGAGGGCGGCCGAGCCGCCGCGGTGGAGGCCACCTATGCCGACCCAGCGTCGGGCCGCAGCGCCCGTGTGACCGTGCGCGCTCCCCAGATCGTCGTCGCCTGCGGCGCTCTGGAGTCGCCGGCGCTGCTTCTGCGATCCGGCCTCGGCGGTCCCGCAACCGGGCTGAACCTGCGCCTTCATCCCTCCACGGCGATCATCGGCAGCTACGGCGAGGACCAGCGGGCCTGGTGGGGCGCCCCGCACAGCGGCCTCTGCGACGAGTTCGCCGACATCGAGGACGGCTACGGCTTCCTGGTCGAGACGGCCCACTACACGACCGGCATCGGCGCGTCGGCGATCCCGTTCACGACCGCCGAGGAGCACAAGCTGTTCATGCAGCGCTTCCGCTTCGGCTCCACGTTCGTCGCCCTGCTGCGCGACCGCGGCGGCGGCCAGGTGACGGTCGACCGCGACGGCAACGCCGTCCCCTTCTACTCGCTCACCGACGAGCTGGACGTGCGCAACGCGCTCAAGGGGATCGAGGCGCAGGTGCGCCTGCACGAGGCCGCCGGAGCGCGCGAGATCTGGGCGCTCGCCGCGGGGCTGCCCGTTTGGCGCTCGGGAGAGGACCTCTACGCGTTCATCGCCCGCGCCCAGCGGCCGCCGCTGCGCGCCGGCGGCTACCGCCTGTTCACGGCCCACCAGATGGGCACCTGCCGCATGGGCACCGATCCCGAGAGCTCGGTGGCGGGGCCGTTCGGAGAGCTTCACGACACGCCCGGGGTCTGGATCGGCGACGGCAGCGCCTTCCCCACCGCCTCGGGCACCAACCCGATGATCACGATCATGGCCCTCGCCCATCGCACCGCCGAGGCGGTCGCCGATGCGGCCGGCCGCCCGGTCGGCACCGCCGAGCCGGCCGCGACCACCTAGGAGGCATCCCGAGATGGCAGTAGCCGAGCACGCCCTCGTCCGCGACAAGCTCTACGTCGGCGGCCGCTGGATCGATCCCGCAGGGACCGAGACGATCGAGGTCACAAACCCGACCACCGAGGAGGTTGTCGGGCGGATCCCGCAGGGCACGCCCGAGGACGTCGACCGCGCCGTCGCCAAAGCCCGCGAGGCGTTCGAGGGCTGGTCGGCGACGCGGCGCGATTCGCGCGCCGCCTTCCTCGAGGCGATCTCCGCCGGCCTCGGCGCCCGCTCCGACGAGCTGGCGGCGACGATCTCGACCGAGCTGGGGATGCCGGTGGGGCTGTCGAAGATGATCCAGGCCGGGCTGCCGACGATGTCCTTCGGCTCGATGCCGCAGCTGATGGAGCAGGTCGCCTGGGAGGAGGAGGTCGGCAACTCGCGCGTGGTCCGCGAGCCGGTCGGCGTGGTCGGCGCGATCACGCCCTGGAACTACCCGCTGCACCAGATCGCCGCCAAGGTGGCGCCGGCCCTGGCGGCCGGCTGCACCGTCGTGCTGAAGCCGAGCGAGGTGGTGCCGCTGAACGCCTTCATCCTCGCCGAGGTGATCGAGGCCGCCGGTCTGCCGGACGGGGTCTTCAACCTGGTGACCGGAACGGGGCCGGTGGTCGGCGAGGCGATCGCCGCCCATCCGGGCGTCGACATGGTCTCCTTCACGGGCTCGACCCGGGCGGGCAGGCGGGTGAGCGAGCTGGCGGCGGCGACGGTCAAGCCCGTCGCGCTGGAGCTGGGCGGCAAGTCGGCCAACGTCATCCTCGACGACGCCGACCTCGCCAAGGCGGTCCCCGACGGCGTCTCGAAGTGCTTCCTCAACTCCGGCCAGACGTGCAGCGCGCTGGCCCGGATGCTGGTGCCGCGCGAGATGCTAGGCGAGGCGGAGGCGATCGCCGGCGCGGCCGCCGCGGCCTTCACCGTCGGCAACCCGTTCGACCCCGACACCAAGCTCGGGCCGCTGGTCTCCGAGACGCAGCGGGAGCGCGTGCGCGGCTACATCCGCCGGGGAGTGGAGGAGGGAGCGCGCCTGGTGACGGGCGGCGAGGACCCGCCGGAGGGGCTCGAGCGCGGCTACTTCGTACGCCCCACCGTGTTCTCGGACGTGCGCAGCGAGATGACGATCGCCCAGGAGGAGATCTTCGGCCCGGTGCTGTCGATCATCCCCTACGACGACGTCGACGACGCCGTGCGGATCGCCAACGACTCCGTCTACGGCCTCGCCGGCGGCGTCTGGTCGGCGGACGAGGCCCGCGCCGTGGACGTGGCCCGGCGGATCCGGACCGGCCAGGTCGAGATCAACGGCGGCGTGTTCAACCCGATCGCGCCGTTCGGCGGCTACAAGCAGTCGGGGCACGGTCGCGAGCTGGGCCGCTTCGCGATCGAGGAGTACCTCCAGGTCAAGTCGCTGCAGCTCTAGAGGCCTTGGACTTCGACCTAACCGACGAGCAGCGGCTGCTGCGCGACACCGTGCGCGACTTCGCGCGGGGCGAGGTGGCGCCCGTCGCCGAGGAGCTGGATCGGGAGAAGCGGTTTCCATACGAGATCGTGGCGAAGATGGGAGAGCTCGGGTTGATGGGAATCCCCTTCCCCGAGGAGGATGGCGGAGGCGGCGCCGACACCCTCGCCTACGCCCTCGCGGTCGAGGAGCTGGCGCGGGTGGACTCCTCCGTCTGCATCACGCTGGCGGCCCACACGTCGCTGGGGACGATGCCGATCCACCTGTGGGGGACGGCCGAGCAGCGGGACGAGTGGCTTCCCGAGCTGTGCAGCGGCCGCAAGCTGGCCGCGTTCGGCCTCACCGAGCCCGAGGCGGGCTCCGACGCCGGCAACACCCGCACGACGGCGAAGCTCGAGGGCGGCGAGTGGGTCGTGAACGGCGCCAAGCAGTTCATCACCAACTCCGGCACCGAGATCTCCGGCTGCGTGACGATCACGGCGGTGACCGGCGGCAGCGACGGAACCAAGGAGATCTCGAACGTCATCGTCCCGAACGGCACCCCGGGCTACGAGCCCGGCGAGCCCTACCGCAAGATGGGCTGGAACGCCTCCGACACGCGGCCGCTCGCCTTCGAGGACTGCCGCGTGCCCGAATCGAACCTGCTGGGACGGCGCGGAGACGGCTTCAAGCAGTTCCTGCAGATCCTCGACGGAGGCCGGATCGGAGTCGCGGCGATGGGCGTCGGCCTCGCCCAGGGCGCACTCGACGAGGCATTGTCATACGCGAAGGAGCGCCGGGCGTTCGGCCAGCCGATCTCCAAATACCAGGCGATCCAGGCGAAGATCGCCGACATCTCCGCCGAGCTCGAGGCCGCGCGGCTGCTCACCTACAAGGCGGCGATCGAGAAGGACCGCGGCGAGCCCTTCACGCTCACCGCCGCCCAGGCGAAGCTGAAGACCGGCCGCCTCGCCGTGCGCGCCTGCGAGGAGGCGGTGCAGATCCACGGCGGCTACGGCTACATCGAGGAGTACCCGGTCTGCCGCTTCTACCGCGACGCCAAGATCCTCACGATCGGCGAGGGCACCGACGAGGTGCAGCAGATGGTGATCGCGCGCCAGCTGGGCTGCTGACGGGCGGCTCTATTCCTTCTGCTCCTCGGGCTCCAGCTCGGGCGCGGGGCGCGACGTCTCGGCGTCCTCGGGGCGCGAGGCGAGCGCCTCGGCGCGGCTGCCGGAGCGCGAAAGCCCGAAGTGCTCGCAAAGCTCCAGCTCCTGCTCGCGCGTCAGCGGCCGGCCGGGCTCCAGCGTCGGCGCTCCGCGCAGCTCCTCGCGGCTGTACGGCACCCAGACGCGGCCGGCGGCGCCGGCGACGTGGTCGAAGGGCACCGCCGAGAAGCGGCCGAAGCGGCCGACCTTGACGATCACCCAGGTGGGGCCGCCGTCGTCCGCGTCGACGTAGACGTCCTCGAGCCGGCCGACGCTGGCGCCGCCCACCTCGTCGAGCTTGGCGCCGACCCACTCGAGTGCCTCGTCGACGTCGACGCCGAATGTCTGCGTTCCGTCAGCCATCGCCACGTCTTTCTAGCAACTCGCCGGCCGCCGTGGCGGGGTCGAGCTCGCGCCGCACGACGCGGCCGAGCAGCTCCGACACCTCGGCGTCGTCGGCCACGGCGGCGTCCAGCTGGCGTCGCAGCCGCGCCGCGGCGATCTCCATCACCTCGTTTCGCAGGTTCCTGGCGCGGCGCTTCTCCAGCGTCCCCTCCCGCTCGATGTGCTCCCTGTGCTCTGCGATCTTGGCCGCCAGCTCGGCCACGCCCTCGCCCTTCGCGGCCTCGGTCTTCATCACGGGCACGCGCCAGCTGCCGGAGTCGCCCAGGGCGAGCACGCCACGGATCTCGCGCACCATCGTGTCGGTGAGCGGGTGATCGGACTTGTTGACGACGACGATGTCGGGGATCTCCATCACCCCCGCCTTCAGCGCCTGGATCGAGTCGCCCGAGCCCGGCATCAGGCAGAGCACGATCGTGTCGGCGTGGTCGACGACGTCGATCTCCCCCTGGCCGACGCCGACGGTCTCCAGAAAGACGTCGTCCTTGCCGGAGGCGTCCATCAGCAGGGCCGTCTGCAGCGCCGCCTCGGAGAGCCCGCCGAGGGCGCCGCGGCTGGCCATCGAGCGGATGAACACGCCCTTGTCGAGGAAGTGGTCGGAGAGGCGGATGCGGTCGCCGAGCAGGGCGCCGCGGGTGAACGGGCTCGAGGGGTCGATCGAGAGCACCGCGACCTCGCGATCGGCCTTGCGCATCTCCGCGGTCAGGGCCCCGATCAGGGTGCTCTTGCCGACGCCGGGGGGACCGGTGATCCCGATGATCCGCGCCTTGCCCGTGCACGGGAAGACCTCCCGGACCAGCTCCCAGCCGGCGGGGTCGTCGTTCTCGATCAGCGTGATCGCGCGCGCCAGCGCGCGCTTGTCGCCGGCTACGAGGCGCTCGGCCAGCGAGTCGTCGGCGGCGGGTGTGGTCCGCGGGGCCACACGCTGAGTCTAGGCGGGCGGGCCGAAGGTCAGTCGACGTTGCAGCTGTCGCCTGGATCGCCGCCGGGCTGGCAGTTATCACTCCCGTGCGAGCTCAGGTCGTCGGCGCCGCTGCCGCCGAAGAGCCCGTCCCCGGTCGCCTGGCTGTCGAAGATCGTGTCGTCGCCGCTGCCGCCGCTGATGCTCACCCGGCTCGCGACGCCGAAGCCCGCCTGGAGGTAGTCGTCGCCGCTTCCGCCGCGGGCCTCCTGATTGTTCCCACCGGGGCCAAGGTCGACCGTGTCGTCGCCGCTGCCGGCTTCGATGAAGTCGCGGCCGCCGTTTCCGCAGATGTCGTCGTCGCCCTCGAAGCTGGTGATGTCGTCGCTGCCGCCGCGAGCGACGATCACGTCGCGATGCGGCGTGCCCCGCAGGACATCGCTGCCGTTGGTTCCGACGATCGTCGCCTTGCGGCCGAAGCAGTTGAACCCGGGTCCACCCGTCCCCCGAGCCTCGGACCCTAGCCGCGAGCCGGACCGACGGCAAACAACCGTCTCGATGTGAGACGATGCGCCGCGGGGAGGATGCCGACCAGCGCAAAGTCTCTCGTCGCACTCGGAGCCCTCGCGGCCGCCGCGGCCGTGGCCGCCCCCTCGCCGGCGGCGCTCGCCAGCACGTACACCGCCAACCACCTGGGGGACCATCCGCTCAACGGCTGCAGCCAGAGCGACTGCACGCTGCGCGAGGCGGTGCGCGGGGCCAATCACCATCCTGGCCCGGACACGATCGTGCTTCGGGGAGGCAAGGTCTACAACCTCGCCATCACCGGCAAGGACGAGCAGGCGGCGGCGACCGGCGACCTGGACGTTACTCAGACTCTGACCATCGAGCACAGCGGCGCACAGGAAGCGACGATCGACGCGAACTTCATCGATCGCATCCTCGACGTCCATGCCGGTACCGCAACCGTTCGCGGGATCGTGGTGCGCGCCGGTGCCTATTACGGCAGTTCCAACCCCGATCGCGGCGGCGCGATCGCCGTCGAGCCCACCGGCCGCCTCGTCCTCTCGCACGCCGTGGTCGCCGGAAGCCAGTCCGACCAGGGGGGCGGGATCTGGGTGGGTCCGGGGGGGTTCGCCGAGCTCAACCACAGCACGGTCCGCGAGAACAACGCCCTCGGCGGGGCCGGCGGCGGCGGGATCTGGACCAACGGCAAGGTCCGCGTGGTCGACTCGACGGTGCAGCGCAACTTCACCAACGGCGGAGGAGGCGGCGGCGGCGGAATCCAGCTGTTCGGCGCCGGCTCGAACGTCTCGATCCTGCGCTCGACAGTCAGCCGCAACACCGCAGCGAACGCCAGCGGCGGCGGGATTCGCAACGTTCGCGGCCAGCTGCGGATCCGCAACTCGACGATCGCCAACAACCGCGCCTATTACAGCGGCGGCGGGATCATGATGGAGGTGCCAATGCCGGCCGGCCCCACGCCCCTCACGCTCCTCAACAACGTCACGATCGCGCGCAACGTCGCCGACAGCGACGACATGAACGGCGGCGACGGCGGCGGGATCGCCGAGTTCGCCGACGCCGGGGGCAGCTTCAAGGTGGGCAACTCGCTGATCGCGCTGAACACGGTCGGCTCCAGCGGCGGCTTCAATCCCAACTGCGTCACCGCCCACGGCGTCACCAGCCTCGGCCACAACCTGCGGGGAACGGCCGACCCGTTCTGTGTCGGCTTCGGCGCGGTCGGCGACATCGTCCGAGCGCAGCCCAAGCTGGCGCCGCTCGACGACTACGGCGGCCCGACCGAGACGATCCGCCTCAACGCCGGCTCGCCGGCGATCGGCAAGGCCGACCCGAGTACCGCCGAGAACCGCGACCAGCGCGGCGCTAAGCGCGACGCCAGCCCCGACATCGGCTCCTTCGAGCACTAGCGGGCCGGAGCGGGTCCTGGTCGCCCGCGCCCGCCTATGATCGGCGCCGCTTGAAGCTGCTCGCCTTCTGCGCCCGCAACCGGATGCTGACGCCGCGCTACGCGTGCCTGCTGGCGCGCTACCTGCGCCGGCGGTTTCTCACCGTCGCGGGGTGGCGGTGGCAGACGACGGGCATGGTGTTCTTCGGCCGCCGCCTCCAGATCCAGATCGCCCGCCGCGGGGTCGTCCGCTTCGGCCGCTTCGTCTGGATCGGCGACGGCACCAAGATCCGCTGCCACGAGGGCGAGGTGGAGATCGGCGACAAGACCGTGCTCGGGCAGGAGTGCACGATCTCCGCCTACCGTCGCGTGCGGATCGGCGAGCAGTGCGTGATCGCCGACCGGGCGATGTTCATCGACTTCGACCACGGCATCGTCGAAATCGAGCGGCCGATCCGCCTTCAGGGGATCTACATGCGCGACGTCGACGTCGGCTCGAACTGCTGGATCGGCTACGGCGCCTGCATCCTGCGCGGGGTCCGCGTTGGCGACAACTCGGTGGTCGGCGCCAACGCCGTGGTCACCGGAGACGTGCCCGCCAACGCGGTCGTCGGCGGCGTGCCGGCGCGGGTGATCCGGATGCGCGACGAGCCGGCGACGCTGCGCTGGCGGAACCCGGTCGAGCCGCCGCTCGCCGAGGAGCTGTCCGAGCCGGTGTGAAGCTCAGAGCACGCGGCCGGAGGCGGCAAGGACGAGGCCCAGCGCAAGCATCCCGCCGCCCAGGTACCACAGCCAGCCACCGCTCTCGGCGGCATAGGCGACGAACAGGATCAGCAGCCCGGTCAGCATCAGCGGGAAGCCGATCGAGTAGGCCACCCCGACCTGCTTGATCGGGCGGAAGCCCTCCGAGGCGCTGCCGAGCCACGGCGATCGGCGTCGCGATTGCCGTCGCGGCTTCGTCGAGTCGCCCAGGGTCGGCCCGCCGCGGATCACCCGCCGGTCGCTGGGCCTCCGAGCCATCGCTACAGGACCTTCGACGAGCCGAACGACGCCAGCCCGAAGCCGAGCGCCAGCGATCCGATCAGCCACAGCCGCAGGCCGCCCGCGACGGCGGCGGCGTAGATGACCGCGACGCCGACCCCCGTCAGCGGGAACCCGAAGCTGACCGCGACGCTGACGCCGCTGTCGCCCAGTGTCGCCCCAGCCCTGATGCGCTTGCGCTTGGGCACGCCGTCGATCGCCCCCATCGCGGCGAGCTTACTCCCTCCCGGCCTCGGTCCCTAGATGGGGGCGCCGACCACGCCGGCGTAGAGCGCGGCGGTGCGCTCCCCCACGTCCCCCCAGTCGAAGCGCAGCACGTGGCGGCGAGCCTCGTCGACGAGGCGGCGGCCGAGGTCGTCGTCGGCGAGCACGCGGATCGCCATCTCGGCGAGCGCGGCCGAGTCGCGGGCGGCGAAGCGCAGGCCGGCCTCCTCGTGGGGGACGACCTCGCGCAGCCCGCCGGTGTCGGCGACGATGCAGGGACAGCCCGAGGCCATCGCCTCGAGGGCGACCAGGCCGAACGGCTCGTAGATCGAGGGCACCACGCAGATGTCGGCGATCGGGTAGAGCGAGTGCAGGACGTCGTCGCCGATCCAGCCCAGGAACGTGCCGTGCTCCATCAGGCCGAGGTCGGCCGCCTGGCGGCGCAGCTCGCGCTCGTGCGTCCCCGAGCCCGCCACCAGGAAGCGGGTCCCCGGCACGGCCTCGATCAACCGCGGCATCGCGTCGAGCGCGAGCTGGAAGCCCTTCTCGTAGACGAGCCGGCCGATCAGCAGGACGAGCCTCTGGTCGGGCGTCGCGAACTGGGAGCGCAGCCGCCGCAGCTCGGCAGGATCGTGGGGCTGCAGGTCCTCGGGATCGATCCCGTTCGGGATCACGGCGATGCGCTCCTCGTCGGCGCCGAAGATGTCGGCGATCTGCTCTCGCATGTAGACCGAGCAGGCGATCACGCGCTCGGAGCGGTTCGCGATCCAGCGCTCGACGCCGTGGATGTAGGACTGCGGGTGCTTGTCCACCCAGCCCTGGTGGCGTCCGTGCTCGGTGGCGTGGATCGTCGTCACCAGCGGCGCGTTGAAGCGCTTGGCGAGGTGGTCGCAGGCGGCGGCGACGAGCCAGTCGTGCCCGTGGACGACGTCAAAGTCGAAGCGGTCCCCGAGGTCGACGCCGGCGGCGAGCATGTCGGCGTTCATGTGCTCGACCCAGGCGACGAACTCGCCCAGCTCCGTCGGCCGTTTCGGCTCGCGCACCCGGTGGATCTGCACGCCGGCTACGCACTCCTCGGCTGGCGACTCCTCGTTGCCGCGCGTGAGCACGTGCACCTCGGTGCCCAGCTCCACGAGGCTCTCGGACAGCTTGCGCACGTGGCGCGCGAGGCCGCCCTCGATCAGCGGCGGGTACTCCCAGGAGAGGACGAGGACGCGGGTCACGGCTCGAGGAGCGGGGAGAGGCTCAGATCGGGTGCCAGGTTGCGCATAGCGGGATCCGGGGCCGGCGCGGAGTCTATGGCCTCCATCAGGCTCTGGGCGTGGCTGACCGCCCGGCGGTAGGGGTAGTCGCCGGCCTCGCCGCGCTTGTCGAGGAACGCCCAGTCGCTCGACTGAACCGCGAGCAGCTCGCGCGCGGCGCGGCTCACCGCCGCCTCGGGAAGGCGCCGCGTGCAGATCTCGCGCAGCAGGCGAAGCTCCAGCCGTCGAGCCGCCCAGGTCAGGTCGGCGACCTCTACGGCGTCCCAGGTGGACAGGTCCTTTCCCTCGCCCCAGCTCGCCTCCCGCAGCGGCCGCGGCTCAGCCTCGAAGCGCTCGCGCGCGCTCGCAAGCGTGAGCAGCTCCACCCCCCGCGCCGGGGCCTCCTCCAGCACAGAGCCGAGCCACCATGGCCCCTCCGACCACCAGTGGCCGAGCAGCTCGGTGTCGATCGCGAAGGTGACCAGCCCCGGCCGTTCGTGCCGCGATTCGTGAAGCGCGAGCCGCTCGCCGACGAGCTCGACGAAGGCGACAGCATGCTCGCGGGCACGCGCGCGAGCCGCCTCCGGGTCGTAGGGGCCGCCGCCGATCGACCACAGCCGGTGGCCGTTCGCCGACAGCCGGTGAAACTCGGCGTAGGCCGGATCGGACGGATAGCCCTCCGGAGACCAGACCCGCTCCACCGCCGGCCAGTCGATGCCGAAGGCGACCGGGCCGGCCGCCGTCGCGATCGGGTCGAGGGCGGCGGCCTCCGGCTCGTGAGCGCTCTGGTCGACGCAGAAGTGCGTGACGCCCGCCTCCGCCAGGCGGTGCTCGAGGCCGGGGCGGTAGGCGCACTCCGGCAGCCAGAAGCCGCCGCCGAAGCCGAAGCGGCGGCGGTGCGATCTGAGGCCGGCGTCGATCTGGAGCCGCTGGCCGGCGACCGTCGCCGCCAGCGGCAGCACCGCATGGGTGGCGCAGGAGGGGACCAGCTCCACCCCGCGCTCGTGCCGGGCGGCGACGAAGGCCGACAGCACGTCGCCTCCGAGCGCGTCGAGGCGGCGCAGCGAGCCCAGGTATCGCGCCGCCTCGGCGCCGGCGGCGGCCGCGAGCTCGCTCGGGGAATCGGCAGCGTCGCTCCGGGCCGCCTCGAGCCGGTGCGAGACGAGGAACTCGCGCATCCGCCGCGCCACACCCGGGGCCTCGAGCTGGTCGGCGAGCACCGGCGTCACCGTCATCGTCAGGTCGCGCGCGACCTCGAGCACGGGCAGATGGGAGCGGGCGACGGCGTCGAACAGCCACTCCTCGCCGAACGGATAGGTGCCGAAGCCCTCCACGTAGGGCATGTGCGAATGCAACACGATCGCCAGGGCGCCGCGGCTCATGCCCGGCACACCGCGAGGAAGTCGAGGGCGCCGTCGCCCGCCTGCCGCAGCGCGAAGTCGCCGGAATCGATCGCCGGCACGAATCGCGAGTAGAACGGGCGCGTCAGCCGCAGCGCCGGATGGACGCGGTCCCAGCCGGCGCGCAGCGCCAGCTCGTGCAGCCGCAGCTTGCGCGCGTGGAACACGCCGAACAGCTCGACGCTCGAGAACATTGGCTCCAGCAGGGCGCGATACTCGCCCAGCGTGTACTCGCGCAGGTGCCAGGGGTTGTCGGACTTCGGCGCCCCCGGCGGCGCCAGGGTGAGCCGGTTCGGGGTCGAGACGAAGCAGAGGGAAGCGCTCCGGGCAAAGCGGGCAAGGAGCTCGGCGGGCCGCTCCACGTGCTCGATCGTCTGCAGGAAGACGATCGCGTCCACCCGCTCGTCGAAGTCCTCGACCAGGGCTCGCTCGAAGCGCAGGTTCGGCCGCCGGTAGCGAAGGCGGGCGTGCTCGTACGCCTCCGGGTTGGCGTCCACGCCGACGACCTCGGCGGCCGCTGCGGCGAGCACGTCGGACCCGTAGCCCTCTCCGCAGGCGAGGTCGGCGACCCGAAGCCCGCCGCAGCGGGCGGCGATCCACTCGTAGACGGCGAGGTGGCGGCGAAACCAGTAGTTCTCGTCGGGAACGTCGGGCAGCGTGCGCTCGCCCGTCAGCTCCAGCGGCGGCACGCCCTCCGGCTGACCCAGCTGGGTATGTCTGTCGCCCATGCGGCCGGGCACGCTACCCCCGCCACGGCCGGTCTGCCTCGCCCGATGCCAATACGCTGTTTGCGATGCCCGCCTCGCCGAGCGCGTCCGCCGCGCACATCAAGGACGTCAACTCGCGCTATCACGACGTCGCGGCGGCGCACTACGACGCCAAGTGGGGAATCGACTTCGGTGCCGTCGGCCAGGCGCAGGTGGCCGCGAAGCTCCGCAAGGCGCTCGGCGCCGAGCCCCGGCGGCCCTTCCCGCGCGCGCTGGAGATCGGCGCCGGGACCGGCTACTTCACCCTCAACCTGCTGCAGAGCGGCGCGATCGAGCGGGCCACGGCAACCGACATCTCGGCCGGGATGCTGGCGGTGCTCGGCGCGTCGGCGGCCCGCCTCGGGCTCGCGGTGGAGACGCGCCGCACAGACGCCGAGCGGCTCCCCTTCGAGGACGGCAGCTTCGACCTCGTGTTCGGGCACGCGGTGCTTCATCACCTGCCCTCCCTGGAGCGGGCCTTCGCCGAGCTCCTGCGCGTGCTGGCGCCGGGCGGCATGCTGGCTTTCTGCGGCGAGCCGTCGCGCTACGGCGACCTGCTGGCGGCCGTGCCCAAGCGGGCGGCGCTGCTCTCGGCGCCGCTCTGGCGGGCGATCGTCGGCGCGTCGCGCCGCGACCGCGGCGGCGACGGCGGCCACGCGCACGAGCTTGAGGCGGAGGTCGACGTGCACGCGTTCGCGCCGGCCGACCTGCGACGGCTGCTCCGCGACGCCGGCTTCGCCGACGTCCGGATCCGCGGCGAGGAGCTGCTCGCAAACGCCTGCGGCTGGGCCTTTCGCACCCTGGAGTCCACCGCTGAGCCCGACGAGGTTCCGGTGAGGTGGCGAAGCTTCGCCTTTCGCAGCTACCTCGCCCTTCAGGGCGTGGACGCTGCCGTGCTCGAGCCGCGGCTGCCCCCGCAGCTCTTCTACAACCTCGTGCTCTCGGCGCGAAAGCCAGCCGCGTCGAGCACCCCGCGCGAGAGCCCCTAGCCGAACGTGAACGCGTAGCCGGCGATCCCCGCAGCCGGCTCGATCCTCAGCACGTGGCGCCCCACCCGGGGCAGGTCGACTAGCCGGTAGAGCCGTTGCGCGGAGATCGTCGCGACGCCGCCGTGGACGTCGGCGCCGGCAAGCCGGTCGGGTAGCGGACGCCCGTCGAGAATGACCCGCATCGGCCTCGGCCGGCCGGGCGAGCCGAGCACGAGGTAGACGCGGCGGGCGCCGAAGTTCAGCTCGAGGCTCGCGCCCCGACCCGCGGTCGCGGCCTGGCGCGTGATCCTCCAGCCGCCGCCGTAGGCGAGGTGGTCGGGGGGCAGCGGCGCGGCGATCGGCCGGTAGAGGCCATGCCCGACAAGGATCGGGCCATTTACGAAACGCTCGGCGCGGGCGGCTCCGAGATAGCTCTCGGGGGTGGTCACGCCGGGGGACGCCTGCTCGGCGCGGGCGCGGGCGTCGCGCCCGAGGCGGGCGTGACCGGACTCCGCCAGAAGCGACCGGATCGCCCGCTCGGTGGTCGCGTAGCGGCCCTCGCCGAAATGCACGTAGCGGATCCGCCCCGAGGCGTCTATCAGGTACTTGGCCGGCCAGAACTGGTTGCCATAGGCGCTCCAGGTGCCGTAGTCGTTGTCCTGGACGACCGGGTAGCGGATGCCGTTGTCGCCGATCGCGCGCTCGACGTTGTCGGCGACCTTCTCGAACGGGAACTCGGGCGTGTGCACGCCGATAACCGTGAGCCCGTCGCGGCGGTACCTGCGGTCCCAGGCCTCCACGTAGGGCAGCGTGCGCAGGCAGTTGATGCAGCTGTAGGTCCAGAAGTCGAGCAGGACGACGCGGCCTCGCAGCCCCGACAGCGTCAGGGGCCGCCCGCCCGGGGTGTTGAACCAGCGCTGCGTGTCTGTCAGCGCCGGCGCCGCCCCCAGCACCGGCAGGCGCCGGCCGGCGGCCGCCTCGGCCTCACCCGCAGCCGCCGTGGCGTGGCCGCCGCCGCGGACGTCGGCGAGGCGGCGGCGCACCGAGCCCGTGTCCTCGATCGCCCGGGTCGGGTTGACGAGCGCGTCGGGGACGTGCCTGGCGAGCGCCGTCTCGAAGCGGGTGTCGAGGTTGAGGTACATCAGCACCGCCACCGTCACCATCAGCGCCCCCATCGCCGCCTGGATGCCCCGCACGTGCGGGGTCAGGCGGGCGGCGACGCTGCGGCCGCCGAGCAGGATCGCGTAGAGCATGAGCGCCGAGCCGGTGCCGTAGGAGAGCGCCACCAGCAGCTTGCCGAGCGTGAAGGCCTGCGAGGCCGAGACGGTGATCACCCCGGCGAGGATCGGCCCGGCGCAGGGCGCGTAGACGAAGCCGAGGCTGGCCCCGACCAGCAGGCCGGAGGCGAACCCCTCCCCCCCGGTCATCCGCGGCCGGGCTGCGAAGCGGCTCAGGAGCGCCTCCACCCTGTCGGAGATCGCCGGGACCAGCAGCGCCACCCCGAAGGCGAGCAGCACGGCGATCGCCAGCTTCCGCGCGAGGTCGTCCGCGAGGCCGAGCGCGTCGATCACGTAGACGAGGGCGACGGTTGCGAAGGCGAACGACAGCGCGAGTCCGGTTGCGATCCCCAGCGGCCGGCGCCGGCCGCCCGTCACCCCGGCGGCCAGCACGATCGGCAGCACCGGCAGCACGCACGGCGTCAGCGCCGTTGCGGCGCCGGCGACCAGGGCGAAGATCATCAGCAGGACGATGGCTCGAACCTTTCCATGGGAGGTAGAACGCTCCCTAACCCTCTTACGGGCCGATCAGCCCTCCCGATCAGGCTCCCGGCGGCGCGCCCGGAACAGCCTCACGCCCCCGCCGATCCCCTTCAGCTTGCGCTCCCCGGCGAACGACCACCGGTAGCCGTCGTCCCCGGCCTCGTTCGCCACCTCCTCGTCGCAGAGCACGCTTCCCGGCCGGGCGATGTCGGTGATCCTGCTGGCCAGGTTCACGGGCCGCCCGTACCAGTCGCCGCCCCGGCTCAGCGCGGGGCCGAAGGAGACGCCCGCGCGCAGCTGCGGGAACCCCTCGCCCTCGGCGTCGGCCGCCTCGACCAGGCTGAGCGCCGCCCCGACCAGCTGCGGCGTGTCGCTGGAGACGAGCATCGCCGCGTCGCCGATCAACTTCACCAGCCTCACCGGCGGAGCAACCGCATCGCCCGCGATCTCGGCAAGCCGCGTGGCCACGGTCCCGAGGCCATCCGCGGGAATCCTCTCCCCGAGCTTGGTGAACTCGACCAGATCGGCGAAGCACACCGCCACATCGGAGGCCCCCGGCATCTTCTCGCCCGCGATCTGCGCCTGCTGGATGGTGTCCTGGCGAATCAGCTCGCGCAGGTGGAGCGTGTAGACGTGCTCGAACAGCGTTCCCAGCAGGGGCGCCATCTGCCGCGCCGCCTCCGCCAGCCGCAACGCCACGTCCAGCTCGGTGTCGCCGGGCCGGGTGAACGCTTTGGCGATGGAAAGCCGTGTGGCCTCCGCGATCCGGGCCATGCTCATCCCCAGCACCCGCGAGATCTCCGCCATCTCCTCGTCGGGGAGCCCCGCCTCCCGGAACCCCCGCAGCCTCAGGGCCGCCTCGAGATCCTGCTCTGTCAGCACCCTCTCGTCGCGCTCGGGCACGGGAAGGCCGAGAGCCTGGCGCTGGCGCAGCAGGGCCTCGACCTCCACTCCGGACTGCTCGGCGACTTGCTCGGCGGTAAAGCGCGTCTCCGCCCCCAGCTCGCGCTCGACCGGGAGCAGAGCGAGGCGATCCTCGGCGACCGCACGCTTGAGCTCGTCCAGCGAGACGCTCTGCCGGGACAGCTCCTGCAGCAGCGCCAGCCGCGCCTTGCGGGCCTTGCCGCGCGTCCCCTTGAGCAGTCCCTCCGCCTCGAAGTCGATCGCCACGCGGCCCATTCTGCCGCTCTCGCCGCACCCCTGCGGCGGCGGCCGCGGGCGACGTAGAATCAGCCGCGATGACGGACGACGACGCGCTCGAGCTGCCGATCTTCGAGCTTCCCGCCGTGCTGCTGCCGGGGGAGCGGATGCCGCTCCACATCTTCGAGGAGCACTACAAGCGGATGATCGGGCGCTGCCTGGAGACCGGCGAGCCGTTCGGGATCGTCCTCCGGGACGAGGAGCTGGGCGCCCGCAACCTCGGCTGCACCGCCCGAGTGGACGAGGTCCTGGAGCGATTCGACGACGGCCGCCTCAACGTCCTGGTCAGCGGCGGCGACCCCTTCCGGGTGCTGGACCGCTTCGAGGCCGTCGGGTACCCGGCCGGCGACGTCGAGCTGATCGACGCGACGCCGGGGGGCGGCGAGAAGCCGGACCCGGTCGCGGCCGCCGGCGCGCGCGACGCCTTCAGCACGCTGGTCGAGCGCGTCACCGGCGATCGACCGGACGCCGACGAGATCGCCGTCGCCGGCTCGTACGACCTGGCCGCGCGGGTGGAGCTGCCGCCCGAGACCAAGCAGGAGCTGCTCGAGATGCGCTCCGAGTCGGAGCGCATGCGCCTGCTCGAGCGCGCCCTGACCGCGCTGCTGGAGACGCTCGACCGGGCGCAGCGAATCGCCGAGCGCGCCGCCGGCAACGGCCGCGTCCGCGTCCAGCCGGACTCCTAGCCCGGCGCTAGACGACCACGACGGCGCCGCCGCGGCGCGGGTCGCCGCCGCCGCTCAGCTCGCCCGTGGCGGGATCGCGCGCGACCGCGTGGACGCCGCCGAAGTAGAGGTTGCGGCGCCGCCAGCGCGCCACCGCGTAGCCGCGCCGCTCCAGCGCAGCGAGCCCGGCCTCGTCGACGCCGGGCTCGGCCTGGACGGTGCCCTCCTCGAAGTGCAGGCGCCCCGCATCGACCGCCTCGCGCACGGGCATGCGGTCGGCGACCAGGCGCAGCGCGGCCTGCAGCACCGCCGAGCGGATCCGGTTGGAGCCGCCGCTGCCGAGGCCTGCGATCACCTCGCCGTCCTCGAGCACGACCGTCGGCGACATCATCGATGTCATCCGCCGTCCCGCCGGGGTGGCGTGGAAGCCGAGCGGGTTGAGGTCCTCCTCGCCGAGCATGTTGTTGACGTGCACGCCGGTCCCCGGCACCAGCAATCCGGAGCCGGTCCCGTTCGAGCAAGTCACGCTGGCGCAGCACCCCTCCGAGTCGAGCACGGAGATGTGGGTGGTCGACCCGAGCCGGTCGGCGGGCGACTCGTCCCCGGGCGCCGGACGGCGTCGCGCCGAGATCCGCTCCGCCGCCGCGGCCAGGTGCTCCGCCGACAGGAAGCGCTCCAGATAGCCTTCGGCGTAGAGCCCCGTGTGGAACTCCTCGCCGCGGGCGGCGTTGGCCTCCTCCATCGCCCCCACGACCGCCTCGGGGCCGGAGTCGCCGAGGCGGTCGAGCAGGTCGAGGCAGAAGGCGATCAGGATCCCCCCCGAGGAGGGTGGCGGGTTGGTCAGCACCTCGGCGCCGCGAAAGGCGGCCGGCGCGGGCTCGCGCGCCACCGGCGCGTAGGCCGCCAGGTCCGCGGGCCCGACCGTCCCGCCGCGCTCCAGCACCCATTCGGCGATCGCCGCGGCGATGTCGCCGCGGTAGAACGGCTCCGGTCCCTCGGCCGCGTAGCGCTCCAGGGCGTCGCCGAGCTCGGCGAAGCGGAAGGTGTCGCCCTCGCGCAGCATTCGCCCGTCGGGCGCGTACAGGGAGCGGGTCTCCGCGTACTCGGTGAGGATCGGCTCGAGGATGGCGAAGATGTAGGCCTGCCCGGCGTTGACGGCGACGCCCTCGCGGGCGTGACGCACGGCCGGACGGACCAGCTCGGAGAGGGGCACTGAGCCCCACCGCTCGGCCGCCTCCGCCAGCCCCGCCGCGGTCCCGGGGACGCCGCATGACGCCGCGCCGATGTTGAAGACCTGCGGGGTCTCGTCGAAGAAGACCTCGATCGGCACCAGCTCGGCGCTGCGGGCGCCGCCGCCGCGCCCCGGCACCTCGACGAAGAAGTCGAGCAGCACGTCCTCGTCCGCCGTGTGGACGAGCATGAACCCGCCCGCCCCGAGCCCCGTGAGCGGGCTCTCGGCCACGAACGAGGTGAGCACCGCGCAGACGGCGGCGTCGATCGCGTTGCCGCCGTCCCGCAGCACCGACGCCCCCGCCTCGGCGGTCACCGGATGGCCGGCGGCTATCACCCCCCGGTTCATGAATCCAGCCTAGGACGCTGGTTCTACCGAGGCAGGAATTCGGGGACTTCGATGTCCAGTCCGGTGGGCCGGTCCGACGGCGCCAGGTTGCGCGAGGCGGGGCGCCGCGGCGGACGCTCCTGCTCGCGCGCGGCGCCGTTGCTGCGCACCGGTCGCGCCCGCGAGTCGAAGCGGGTGGCGATCACGGTCACCCAGACCTGATCGCCGATCGCGTCGTCGACGTTCGCCCCGAAGATGATGTTGGCGTCGTCGTGCGCGGCCTCCTGGACGACCCTGGCGGCCTCGGACACCTCGACCAGCGAGAGCCCGTCGCCGCCGGTGATCGACAGCAGGATCGACCGCGCCCCCTCCATCGAGGTCTCCAGCAGCGGCGAGGAGATCGCCTTCTCCGCGGCGACCACGGCGCGGTTGTCGCCGATCGCCATGCCGATCCCCAGCAGGGCCGGGCCGGCGTCGGCCATGATCGTCCGCACGTCGGCGAAGTCGAGGTTGATCAGCCCGGGGAGCGTGACCAGGTCCGAGATCCCCTGGACGCCCTGGCGCAGGACGTCGTCGGCGACCTTGAACGCCTCCACCATCGTCGTCGTCTGCTCGAGGATCGAGAGCAGCCGCTCGTTGGGCACCACGATCAGGGTGTCGACCTCCGAGCCGAGCGCGTCCACGCCCTCCTCGGCCTGCGCCGCCCGGCGCGTGCCCTCGAACGAGAACGGCCGGGTGACGATGCCGACCGTGAGCGCGCCGACGTCGCGGGCGAGACGGGCGATCACGGGCGCCGCCCCGGTGCCGGTGCCGCCGCCCGCGCCGGCGGTGACGAAGACCATGTCGGAGCCCTTCAGCAGCCGCTTGATCTTGTCCTGCTCCTCGAACGCCGCCTGATAGCCGAGCTTGGGGTCCGAGCCGGACCCCAGCCCGCGGGTGACCTCACCGCCGATGTGCACGGTGACGTCCGCGGTGCTCTGCTGCAGCGACTGCAGGTCGGTGTTGATCGCCATGAACTCCACGCCCGGGATGCCGGCCTCGACCATGCGGTTGACGGCGTTCACGCCGGCGCCGCCGACGCCGATCACGCGGATGATCGGCGTGCGCACGACCGGCGCCACCGGCGGCCGGTTGGGATCGGGGGCCTCGCGTCCGTACATCGGGCCCTCCAGCATGTCCGCGGGCATGTCGTCGGCGAACACCTGGCGCAGCCTCTCCTTGGGGGCGCGCACTCCCTGCTCGGACTCGGCGCGGTACGCGGTGACGTAGTCGGGCTCGGGCGGGGTCGGCGCCGGTGCCTCTTCGCGCTGCGGCGCCACGGGCTCGGGCGCGCGCTCCGTCGCTGCGCCGGGCCGCTCGACGGCCGGCATGTGGCGCGTCGGCTCCTCGCCCTGCGGCGCCCGCTCCACGCGGGTCGGCTCCTCGGACGCGTCGGGCCCGGTCTCGCCGGGCCGCTGCAAGCGCTCGCGCCCGCCGGGCTCGAACTCGCGAGGCTCCTCGACCTCGGAGTCGTCAAGAGTGGAGCGGAACAGAGCTGCCAGGGGCCCCTCCCGCATGCTCGCCCTTTTACGACGCGCCATTTGTCAGAACCTCCTTGGCCAGCTCGCGGTAGTACTTGGCGGCGTTGCCGTCAGGATCGTATTTGAGCACGGAGCTACCACGGACCGGCGCCTCGGCAAACTTGATCGCCTTGCGGATGCGCGACTTGAACACGAGCTCGCCGAAGTTCTCCTCGAGGATCTCGATCGCCTCCTTGGCGTGCACGGTGCGCGAGTCGAGCATCGTCGGCAGGATCCCCTCGATCTCCACGTCGGGATTGAGGTTCTCCTTGATCATCTGGAGCGTGTTCTGGAGCTGGACCAAGCCTCGCATCGACAGATACTCGCATTGGACGGGGACGATCACCTTGTCGGACGCCGTCAGCGCGTTGACCGTGAGCAATCCGAGGCTCGGCGGCGTGTCGATGCAGATGAAGTCGTAGTCGTTCCAGACCTCCGAGAGGCCCTTCTCCAGCGAACGCTCGCGGCCGATCTGGGTGCTCATCGCGATCTCCGCGCCGGCCAGGTCGATCGACGCCACGGCGATGTCGATCTCGCGCTTCTGGATCACCTCGCTGATCGGGATGTGGTGGACCAGGACGTCGTACATGCTCTTCTCGACCTTGTCGGGATCGAGCCCCTGGCTCATCGTCAGGTTGCCCTGCGGATCGAGGTCGACGGCGAGGACGTCGTGTCCGGACTCCGAGAAGGCGACCGCGAGGTTCAGCGTCGTCGTCGTCTTCGCGACGCCGCCCTTCTGGTTCGCGAAGGAGATGATCTTGGCCCGCTTGCCGTCGCGCGGCGAGCGAATCGTCCCTCGCTGGCGCATCGGCGCCATCGCCTCCTCGGGGCTCATCCGCGCCTCCTCGTCGGACGTGTCGGGATCGGCGTCGGGCTGCTCGACCGGCTCGGTCTCGGCCGGCGCATCCGCGGCCGGCGGGTCGGTCTCGGCGCCCTCGAGTCCGTCGTCCGGGTCGGTCTCGGCGCCCTCGAGTCCCTCGTCCGGCTCGCCGGCAGCCCGATCGTCGTCGGGGCGCGCCTCGGCGACCTCCTCGGGGACCGGCTCGGCGGCAGCGCCGTGGAGCACGTCCTCGTCGGTCTCGGGTGCCTGCGACGGCGGACCGCCGTTCACCGGGGGATCGGTCGATTTCCGCTTCAGAAAAGCCATTGCAGGCCGTTATTCGCACGGCGCCTCCGGTTTCCTTCACCGGCAGGGATGTTGGCGTCATGCGGGGTTGGGTAAGAATGGCGGGCTTGCCAGACATGCTCGACAAGCGCCTGCTGTTCGTCACCGGAAAGGGGGGCGTCGGCAAGTCCACCGTGGCCCTCTCGCTCGGCCTCGCCGCAGCCGCGCGGGGCAAGCGCACGATCGTCTGCGAGCTGGGCTCCCAGGAGAACGCCTCCCGCGCCTTCCGGCGCGCCCAGGTCGGCTTTCACGAGGTCGAGCTGTCCGAGAACCTGTGGGCGATCTCGATCGACCCGGACGAGTCGATGCGGGAGTACGTGCTGCTGCAGCTGCGCGTGCGGGCGATGCGGGACATGCTCTTCCGCAGCCGCATCTTCACCTACCTCGCAGCCGCCACCCCCGGCCTCAAGGAGCTGGTGACGATCGGCAAGATCTGGGAGCTGTCCCAGCTCGACCGCAGGGTGAAGCGCGGCCGCAAGTACGACCTGGTGATCGTCGACGCGCCCGCCACCGGGCACGGGATCGGCTTCCTGCAGACGCCCCGCACGTTCCACAACATCGCCCGGGTGGGCCCGATCGCGGCCCAGACCGAAGCGATTCAGGCATTCATCGGCGACCACGACCTGACCGGCGTGGCGATCGTCGCGATCCCCGAGGAGATGCCCGTCAACGAGGCGGAGGTGCTCGAACGGGGCCTCACCGACGACGTCGGCGTCGAGGTCGACCGCGTCTACATGAACGCGGTCTACCCGCAACGCTTCTCGCGGGAGGATGCCGACCGCCTCGCCGATGCGGTCGACGACGCCGAGGGTCGCCCGAGGGCGGCGATCCGCGCGGCGCTCAGCGAGCACCACCGGGCGAATGCGCACCGGGCCCAGCTCGCCCGCCTGCGCCGGCGCGTGCGCGCCCCGGTGAAGAGCCTTCCCTTCGTGTTCGAGCCCGAGCTCGGCATCGAGGCGCTCGGGCGCCTGTCGAAGTCGGTGACCTGATCGCCGGCGTCGTCGACATGCTGGAGGGCAAGGCGATCTGCATCTGCGCCGGCTCCGGGGGCGTGGGCAAGACGACCACGGCGGCGGCGATCGCGGCGGGAATGGCCGAGCGCGGCAAGAAGGTGGCCGTGCTCACGATCGATCCCGCGAAGCGGCTCGCCGACTCGCTCGGCCTGCCGGAGCTGGGCAACACCGAGCGCCGCGTCGATCCGGCGCTGTTCTCCGAGCACGGGATCGAGATGCGCGGGGAGCTGTGGGCGATGATGCTCGACGCCAAGGCGACGTTCGACGACGTGATCGCCCGCCACGCGCCCGACGAGGAGACACGCGAGCGAATCCTCAAGAACCGGATCTACAAGCAGCTGTCGAGCGCCCTGGCGGGCTCGCAGGAATACATGGCGATGGAGAAGCTGTTCGAGATCCACCACGAGGGCCGCTACGACCTGCTGGTCCTCGACACGCCGCCGAGCCGCAACGCGCTGGACTTCCTCGACGCCCCGAAGCGCCTCACCCAGTTCATCGAGGGCCGGTCGATGCAGGTGTTCATGAAGCCCACCGGCCTCGGGATGAAGCTGTTCGGGCGCGGCACCTCGATGGCGATGTCGGTCCTGCGGCGGGTCACCGGGATGGACCTGCTGGAGGACATCTCCGAGTTCTTCAACGCCTTCAGCAGCATGGTCGGCGGTTTTCGCGACCGCGCCAAGCGCGTCAACGAGCTGCTCGCGGACCGGCGCACCGCCTTCCTGGTGGTCTGCGGCCCGCAGGGCGAGCCGATCTCGGAGGCCGTCTACTTCCACCGCAAGCTGGTGGAGGCAAAGCTGCCGTTCGGCGGCGTGATCGTGAACAAGGTCCACTACGCGGCGAACGGAGAAAGCAGCGATGACGAGGGGCTCGAGGAGCAGCTCGCGGCGGCGCTGGACAAGGACCTCGCCGCCAGGGTGGCGGCGAACTTCGCCGACCACTCGGCGCTGGCCGAGCGCGACCGCCGCAACATCGACCACCTCGCGGCGGAGCTGCGCGAGCGGCACGTGATCCGCGTCCCCTACCTCGACGAGGACGTCCACGACGTCGCCGGCCTGGCCGAGATCAACCGCTACCTGTTCGCCACCGCAGAGCAGCGCGAGGCGCTCGCCGCCGGCGAGCCGGTCTAGCTGAACCGCCCACACACGTTGTGAACAGCTGAAAAGCCATCCGGGCCCGTCCAGAGGCTGTGGGTGTCAAAGCTCACCGCCCAAGGAGGACCCGGATGAAGGTTCACGCTAACGCTGCCCTCGGACCCGCGGGAAGGCTCGCACTGGTCCGCCAGATCGAATCGGGGATGACGTTGAGGGCGGCAGCTGCCGCCCTCAACGTGGCGCCGGCCACCGCACATCGTTGGTGGCATCGCTGGCTCAGCGCCAGTCATGCCGAACGTCGAAGCGGCGCTTGGATAGCCGATCGCTCCTCACGGCCCCATCGCCAGCCACGACGGCTCTCGGCCACCGAGGAGGAGCCGATCCTGCGGGCGCGCCGCCAGACCAACCTGGGACCGGGCCGCCTCGCTGGGATCTGCCGCCGGGCCCGCTCGACGATCTGGAAGGTGCTGGCCCGACACGGGCTCTCTCGCCGGCGCCGCGGCGAGCGACAGACGTTCCGCCGCTATGAATGGTCGCGGCCAGGGGCCCTGCTCCACATCGACGTCAAGCGCCTGGCGCGCTTCGAGCGCCCCGGACACGCGGTCACCGGCCGCCGCGAGGAACGAAGCCGCAAGGTCGGCTGGGTCTACCTGCACGTCGTGGTCGACGACCACTCCCGCTACACCCACGTCGAACAACACGGGCGCGAGGACGCCGAGACCAACGCCGCCTGCCTCGAGCGGGCGATCGCCGAGTTCGCAGAGCTCGGCATGGCCCCGGTCGAGGCGGTAATGTCAGACAACGCCAAGGTCTACGGCTCGCGCCGCTTCGGGGAGGTGATCGAGCGAGCCGGGGCCCGTCACATCCTCACCCCGCCCTACACGCCGCGGTGGAACGGCAAGGCCGAGCGTTTCATCCGAACGCTCCAAGAGGAGTGGGCATATGCCCACTCCTGGCCCTCTTCAGCCGAGCGGGCTCGAGCCCTGCGATCCTTCGTTCGCTACTACAACCGAGCGAGGCCCCACAGCTCGCTGGGGGACCGGCCGCCGATCAGCCGTGTTCACAACGTCCGTGGGCAGGACATCTAGCGCAGCCGGCGCCCGCTGGGTGCGCTCAGCGTCCCAGGTCGTGCTTGGAGCGGCTGTACTCGAGCTCGCCGACCGACCACTCGGTGGCCTCCGGCACGGGGAACAGATGGCGCACTCGCTCCGCGGCTGCGTCGCGATCCTCGCGGCGGCGCGGCTCGCCGATCGCCGGCCACTCCAGCGTGTGCCGGCCCGCTCCCTCGACCTCCTCGAGCCAGTCCTCGGCCTCGTCGCGATCGATCGCGATCCGCCGGACGGCCTCGCTGTCCATCTTCATCGTCTCCGTTCGGGTCGGGTGCTCTTCGCCGGTGTCCTTCTGCGGACCCGGTCCGGGCTCCTCCCAGGGAAGCGGCCTGTCGACGTCGATCGACGCCGGCGTGGGCCGCTGCAAGTCGTCGGGCGCGTCCGGCTCCTCGCCATCGTCGGCGGGGGGCGCCCCGGCGCGCCACTCCGAGGTCTCGCCGTGCACCTGCGCCGCCCCCTCGCCGGCGGAGACGCCGTCGGCCAGCAGGATCTCGTCGGCGGTGGCACGCAGATCGATGCCGAGGTGACCGCAGGCGGCGTCGCGAAGGATCGCCCGCAGCTGGTCCTCGACCTGCTGCGTGAGCTCGAGCGGCGAGGCACCCGACTCGGCCTCGTCCACCGGCGCCCCGCCCATCAGGCTGCGTTCCAGCGCAAGGGCGCGGTCCATCGTCCCCTTCAGTGCGATCCTGTCGGCGGGCTCGGCGCAGAGCGCGGCCAGCCGCATCGAGACCCCGACCTCGGCCGGCCCGCCGCCCTCGAGGATTCCCCGCAGGGCGAGCACGTAGTCGCTCAGCGCCTCCAACAGGTTCTGCCGCTCGCATCCCATCTCGAAGCGCGCGATCGCCCAGGCAAGCGCGCGGCTGCGTCCGCGGCGGGTGTCGAGGGCCCGCGAGAAGGCGACCAGCTCGTCGCACTCCTCCGCGCTCAGCTCGTAGCCGTCCGACCGCGGCCTCGCGGCGCCGGTCGAGACGCGCTTCCAGCGCTCCGCCGACCGCGTCCAGGCATGGGGCCCAAGGCCGACTCCGCCGGCCTTGAACAGGCGAAGCGTCGTCACCAGGCGGCGAAAGCCGAGGCCGCCGGGCCTGACCTCGTCGCCGTCGCCGACCCGGGCGGCGGCGAGGATCTGCGGCTCCCACGCCTCGCGGTCCATCCCCTCGCTGCGCTTGGCGTCAGCCGGCACGTCGACCGCGTCCGCGCGCACCAGCGTGGCCTCGCTCAGCTCCAGCCGCGGCTCCGCCATCCGCAGGCCGACGATCGGCACGACCACCTCGATCGCGCCCTCGTCGGTCGCGCATGCCCACAGCTCGGCGACCGCGGCCTCGAAACGGTCGTCCTCCACGCTCATCTCGACGCTGTCCTCCCACAGCCTGCAGAGGAAGAGGAGGACGAACCGCTCGGCGCGCTGGTCCGCGTCCGCCGGGACAGGCAGCCCGGCGTCCTCCAGGTAGGGGGCGGGCAGGCTGGTCGGCGCGATCGCCGACCGCGCCGCGGCGAATGAGGGAAGCTCGCGCACCGCGGCGACGTGGGCGAGAATGAACTCCGCCGTCTTCGGCGCGTAGCGGTACAGGGGAGCGAGGTCGCCGGGCTGCTCGGCCACCTCGTAGGGGATCTCCTCCCCGGCGGCGATCAGCTCGGCGAAGCGGTCGGCGGCGTCCTCGGCCACGCGACGCAGGGCGTCCTCGACGTAAAGGTCTCGCACGCCCCCACGCTTCTCGCGCCTGCCCGGCGCTCCTGCGCCTGCAGGACCGGTTGCAGCGTCGGGACGCCGCGAAGCGAAGGGAGGGTCAGACGACTATCTAGGCGGCGGCGCCGACCGCCGCGCCGGCGCGCTCGCCGTCACGCGGGATCCAGCGGCGACCGTACGCGCGCATGTCCTCGATCAGCGGGACCAGCGCCCGCCCCTTCTCGGTGAGCGCGTACTCGACCCGCGGCGGGACCTCGGGAAAGGTGGCGCGCACGACGATGCCCTGCTCCTCCAGCGCCCGCAGGCGCAGCGACAGGGTGCGCGGGCTGATCCCCTCGAGCGAGCGCTCCAGCTCGCAGAACCGTCGGCTTCCGTCGGCGAGGTCCCGGATCAGCAGAAGGGTCCACTTGCCGGAGATGATCTCGGCGGTTCGGCATACGGGACACTCGGAAAGCGCCATCTTCGCTGCGGGCGTGCGGGACTGCTTGGACAGTGGAAAAAGGCCCGCTATCGCCTCGCATTCGCGAGTATAGCGCAATGCTTTACCAACTGAAGTATTTGGTTGACGCGCGGGAGGAGGCGCGGAGCGACCGGCGCTGAACGCGGATTTGCTCAGGCGCCGGGCGGCGGCGCGCTGGGCGGGAAGCTCTCGTCGCCGGCGGGGCCGGGGGCGGGGGCGTGCCCGTTGTCGGGGACGGCGACCGGGGCGGCCGCGGCCGGCGGGGGCGCGACCGGGGCGGCCGGCGCGCCGGGGATTGGCTCCGGCGACTCCTCGGTCCGCGGCACGTGCCAGGAGGCGTTCTGCTCGGCGCCGGGGTCATCGTCGTCCTCGTCGTCGGAGCCCATCACCTGCTCCATCCCGCTGGCGCGCTGGCCCTGGGAGGAGAGCATCAGCTTGAAGTCGTGCGGGCTCGAGGCCGCCTCCATCGCCTGGTCCTCGGTGATGTTGCCCGCCATCACGTGCTTGAGCAGCGCCTGGTCGAAGGTCTGCATGCCGTAGTAGCCGCCCTCGGCGATCACCTCGGTGATCCGCCCGGTCTCGTTCGGGTTGAGGATCAGGTCGCGAACGCGCCCGGTGGCGACCAAAACCTCGCAGACGGCGACACGCCCGTTCTCGTCCGGGGTCTGGACGAGTCGCTGCGAAACCGCGCCGCGAAGCGTCGACGCAAGCATCACCCGCGCCTGGTGCTGGAGGTGGGGCGGGAAGAAGTCGATGATCCGGTTGACCGTCTCGGTGGCGTCGACGGTATGCAGCGTGCTCATCACAAGATGCCCCGTCTCGGCCGCCGACAGGGCGGTGCGCACGGTCTCCTCGTCGCGCATCTCCCCGATCAGGATCACGTCGGGGTCCTGACGCAGCACCCGCCGCATCGCCTTCGGGAAGCTGGCGGTGTCGTCGCCGACCTCGCGCTGGTTGATGATCGAGCGCTTGTCGCGGTGCAGGTACTCGATCGGGTCCTCGAGCGTGATCACGTGGCGCGGCCGCGTCTGGTTGATGTGGTCGATCATCGCCGCCAGCGTGGTCGACTTGCCGGAGCCCGTCGTGCCCGTGAGCAGGATGATCCCCCGCGGCTCCTCGGCGAGATCGCGAATCACCGGGGGAAGCCCGAGCTCATCGATCGAGCGGATGCTGAACGGGATCGCGCGGATCGCGATGGACACGCTGCCCCGCTGCCGGAAGGCGCTGACGCGGAAGCGCGACAGCCCCTGAATCGCGTAGGAGAAGTCCACCTCGCCCTCCTCGGCGAACTCGGCCCGCAGCCGCTCGTCGGCCAGGATCGTGTTGAGCGCCGCCTCGGTGTCGGCGGGCTTCAGCGGCTCGGAGCCCTCGATCGGCTGCAGCTCGCCGTGCACGCGCACCATCGGGGGCGAGGGGACCTTGACGTGCAGGTCCGAGCCCTCGTTCTCGACGAGGTAATGCAGGGCAGCGTCAACGTCAAACGACATCGCTCCCTGTATCGGCCCCACGCCCAACTCCTTTAGCGAGCCGGGCGCAGCAAGCGCAGCACCGGCAGCGCCAAGGCGGGGCGGGCAACCGGGCCCCGGCGAAATGGGACGCATCTAGATGCGGCCGCAACCCGCCTGTGGGAAGCCAGAGTCCGCTGAGCCGGGGGGCGGTTGCCCGCCCCGCCGCCTACGCTACGTCCCTGAGCTTCTGTGCCTCGGCCAGCGACTGAAGCTTCTTCAGCGACTGGTTCTCGATCTGGCGGATCCGCTCGCGGGTGACGTTGAACGTGCGCCCGACCTCGTCCAGCGTGCGCGGGTGCTCGCCCCCGAGCCCGTAGCGCAGCTCGAGCACGCGGCGCTCGCGGTAGGAGAGGTTCTCGAGGGCCTCGCGCAGAGCCTCCTTGGTGAGCAGCTCGGCGGCCCGCTCGAACGGCGACTCGGCCCGCTCGTCGGCGATGAACTGGCCGAACTCGGACTCCTCCTCGTCGCCGACCGGCTTCTCCAGCGACACCGGCGCCTGCGCCGAGCGCTTGATCGAGTCGACCTCCTCGGGCTCGATGCCGGTGACCTCGGCGATCTCCTCCGGGGTGGGCTCGCGACCGAGCTCGGTGACGAGCTTGCGCTCGGCCCGGCCGATCTTGTTCAGCTTCTCGACGACGTGCACGGGGATCCGGATCGTCCGCGCCTTGTCGGCCAGGGCGCGGGCGATCGCCTGGCGGATCCACCAGGTCGCGTACGTGGAGAACTTGAAGCCCTTGCGGTAGTCGAACTTCTCCGCGGCGCGGACCAGCCCCAGCGTCCCCTCCTGGATCAGGTCGAGGAAGGGCAGGCCCTGGTTGCGGTAGTTCTTGGCGATCGAGACGACCAGCCGCAGGTTCGACTCCACCATCTTCTGCTTGGCGTCGAGGTCGCCGCGCTCGATCCGCTTCGCGAGATCGACCTCCTCCTGCGCCGTCAGCAGGCGGACCTTGCCGATGTCCTTGAGGAAAAGCTGCAGCGAGTCCGTTGTCATGTCGGGCTTCAGGTCCAGCGGCGTCTGCTTGGCGCGGCGCCGGCCCCGCTTGCCGGTCTCGACCTCGCGCTCGGCCTGGTTGCGCAGGGCCGGGTCGACGTCCTCGACCAGCTCGATCCCGCTCTTCTCGAGGTGGCCGTAGAGGTCCTCGACGTCGGACTCGTCGAGGTCGACCTCGGATACGGCGGAGGCGACGTCGCCGAACGTGAGCACGCCCAGCTGCTGCCCCTTGTTGACGAGGGTCTTGACCTCCTCGAGCTCCTGAAGCTCTGCGACTAGCATTCTGTGCGCGCTTCCCTTCGTTTCGTGTCGTGTGCGACCGCCGGCGCAGTGTCTAGCGCGGCGACCTAAAGGCCAGAAAAATGCGGACGGCGTCGGCCGATCCGCGGTTTTGCTCTATCCGTCCGTTCTCGGGCGGTTTCCCGCCCTCTCTGCGCTCAAACGTCTGTTCGTATGGTAACCGCTATATTTTCTGAAGTCAAGGGCTTTGCAGCCTGCTGCCGCCGCCCTCACAGATTAGAACGGGCGACGAGGGCAAAAGTTGTGCGCGTGCTTGCAGAACCCAAACACGCGGCAGGCGCGTTGGTTACGCCTCGCGTTCGGCCGGCCGGGTAGGTTTGGGGCCATGAGCGAGCCTCAGGCACCCCGCGAGGACGGCGAGCAGGAGCCGGGGGTGCTCGGGAACCTGCCACGGCGGCGTCCAGGTGTGCGCAGCCCGCGCCGCCAGGAGGCTGGCGCCCGGACGTCGCGGGCGGCGCCGCGGGCCGAGCCGGCCGGCGAACCCGGAACCGCCGGCGGGGCCGGTGTGGAGGACCTCGTCCGCGCCGGCGCAGCCGTCGCCACCGAGGCCGCCGCCGTCGGCCTCCGCCTGGCCGGTCACGCGCTGCGGGGCATCCGCGGGGCGGCCCGGCGAAGTTGACGCCGGGCTGGCTGCGCCGCCCGTACCTGCGCGCGTTCTGGGATCGCGCCTATCGCGAGAACATCACCGGGCTGGCGGCGATGGTCGCCTACAACCTGATGCTGGCGATCTTCCCCTTCGTCCTGCTCGTCCTGTTCGTGTTCGGACAGGTTCTGCGAAGCTCCTCGGTCGAGGCCAGCGTCCTGCTCGACCTCCAGCGGCTGTTCCCCAGCGTTGAGCAGCACACGCTGCTCGACGCCCTCGACCGGATCCGCGACAACGCCACCACGCTCGGGCTGGCGGCCGCGGTCGGCGGGATCTGGATCGGCGCCTCCTTCTGGGGCGCGATGGACACCGCCTTCTGCCGCATCTACCACGTCGACTGCCGCGGCTGGGTCGAGCAGAAGCGCTTCGCGCTCGGGATGCTGCTGGTGGCGATGCTGCTGCTGGCCGCCAGCGTCGTCATCCCGATCGCCGAGGGGGCGCTGATCTCGAGCACGGACCGCCTGCCGTTCGGGCTCTCCGACATCGCCGTCCTCGCCAACCTCGTGCTGATCGCCGCCGCGCTCGTGCTCACCTTCGCGATCAGCTGCGCGATCTACTGGGCCGTCCCGAAGGGCCACATGCCGTGGCCCTCGGTGTGGCCGGGCGCCCTGTTCGTCACCCTGACGACGGGCATCGCCAACTGGGCGTTTCCGTTCTACCTCGCCAACGTCTCCAGCCTGAGCCGCTTCGGCAGCACCGTCGGGTTCGTGCTGATCGCGCTGATCTGGTTCTACCTTCTCAGCCTCGCCCTGCTGGCCGGCGCCGTGATCAACGCCCTGCGGCACGAGCTGCACGACACCGGCACGCTGACCGAGCTGGCCGCCTGAGCAAACCCCACTAATGGGGAGGCGCGTCCCGGGGGGCGCGCATACGCTTCAGACTGGCGGCAAAGGCGCCGATTAGGACGTATGGCACACAGGGGAACGAACCCCGACCCCGACCTCCTCACGATCAGGGAGGTCGCCGCGGTGCTGCGCATGAAGCCGGACACGATCTACCGCTGGGCGCGGCGGGGGCGGCTGGGCGCCGTGAAGCTGGGCAAGGAATGGCGGATCCCGGCGTCGGAGCTGGAGGCGATGATCGGCAGGCCGCTCGGCCGGGCCGCGCGCCCGAGGCCGCCGGCGACCGCGCCCGCGGCGGCGAAGGCGGTCGCCTCTCCGCCGGGAGCGGAGGCGCTCGAGCGCAGATTGCAGGCGTTCGTCGTACCCCGCGACCACATCCTCGCGGTGGCCGCCGACGAAGCATCCCTGGAGGCCCTGCAGGCGGCGTTCTGGCAGCTGGCGGCCCTCTCCGGGGCGCGCCTGGTGGTGATCGCCGGCAGGGCCCGCACCGGCTCCGTCGAGGCGCTGCTCGCGCGCGAGGCCCTTTCGGATGTCGCCGCGGTCGCCGCCGTCTCCGACGATGCCTCCGCGCGCGAGGCCGTGATGTCCGAGGCGACCCCGGGGGAGCCGGTCTGGGCCGACTACGGCCGCCTCGACCAGCTCGCCGGCACGCCAGCCGCGATCGAAGCGCACGCCCGGCTCGCGGCGGCGGCCGCGCTGACGAGCGACGTCACCTCGCTCGCCGCGCTGGTCGCCCCCGACTGGGAGGCGCTCGACTTCGACGCCCGCCTGCGAATCCAGTCGCACCACCGCGCCCTCGCACAGGTCTCGCGTAGCGGCGCCGTGCTCTCGCGCGTGCGCTGAGCGGTCGGGCGGCGCCGGTCAGCCGTAGAGGCCGCCGGTCACCTCCCGCAGCTTGGGCCGGTCGTGGCGCGCCTGCACCTTGCGCACCGTCCCCGAGCGCGACCGCATCACCAGCGACTCGCTCGTCGCGTGGCCGTCGCCGAGGTAGCGCACGCCGGCCATCAGGTCCCCGTCGGTGACGCCAGTCGCGGCGAAGAAGACGTCCTGCCCGCCGATCAGGTCGTCTGTGTCGAGCACCCTGTCGAGGTCGTAGCCGCGATGCTCTGCGGCGCTCCGCTCTTCGTCGTCGCGCGGCCACAGGCGCCCGAGGATGCGGCCGCCCAGGCACTTGATCGCCGCCGCCGACAGCACGCCCTCGGGCGTGCCGCCGATCCCCCACAGCAGGTCGATGCCAGTGCCCTCGGTCACCGCCAGCAGCGCCGCCGAGACGTCGCCGTCGGTGATGAAGCGGATGCGCGCCCCTGTGCCGCGGATCTCCTCGACGGCTTCGTCGTGACGCGGCCGATCGAGCATGATCACGGTGACGTCGCCGACCCCCGTGCGCTTGCGCTCGGCCACCCGCGCGATCACGTCGGTGAGGGTGTCGTCGAGGCTGCAGCAATCGGCGACCGACGGCCCCCCGACCAGCTTCTCCATGTACACGCATGGGCCCGGGTCAAACATCGTGCCGCGCTCCGACAGGGCCACCACCGCCAGCGCCGCCGGCTGGCCCTGGGCCGTCAGCCGGGTGCCCTCCAGCGGATCGACGGCGATGTCCACCACGGGCGGGCTGCCGTCGCCGATCCGCTCGCCGTTGTAGAGCATCGGCGCCTCGTCCTTCTCGCCCTCGCCGATCACGACCACGCCGTCCATCGGCACCGTGTGGAGCATCAGCCGCATCGCGTCGACCGCCGCCTGGTCGGCGGCCTCCTTGTTGCCGCGGCCGACCCAGCGTGCGGCCGCGAGCGCAGCGGCCTCGGTGACCCGAACCAGCTCGAGGGCAAGGTTTCGGTCCGGCTTGGATCCCGACCGGACCTCGTGGGAGATCACTCCGGCCTGCTCGTCGGGCGACATCGCTCGGTCGGTCAGATGGTCCCCGGCGCCTTGCGGCCGGCGGGCCTCTCGGTCGCCCGCCAGGCTCCGCAGAAGGCGATCGTGACCGAGGCGAGCAGGGCGATCACGTAGCCCCAGGTGATGTGGACGCCGACCGGGCGCACGCCCGGCTTGGCAACGATCCCGTCGTAGCCGATCAGGACGACCGCCGTGAAGCCGACGACGGCGGTGACCTCGCCCGGGGGCCACGAGAGCTTGTGGCCTCGAACGATGATCCAGGCGAGGATCAGGGGTGCGGTGCAGGCCGCCAGCAGCAGCCAGCGCATGATCGGGAACGTCTCGAAGCCCGTGCAGTTGTAGTCCCCCACCCCGCAGGACCACGCCCCCGCGTCGGGGCGGATCACGGCGCCCTTGTCGAGCGTGAACCAGGGCAGGAAGAGGCTCACCGCCAGCACCAGCGCAGCGATTGCGCCGATGGCCTCCGAGCGATGAAGCCGGGAGAAGTCCATCGCGCGCGACTCTATCCGACCGGTTAGGGTCGCGCCGCAACATGACGACCCGGACCACTCCGAGCGCCACCGCCGGCGATGCCTGAGAGGCGCTGGGGCCTCACCCTGCCGCTGCCGGCACTGCCGCTGGCCGCCCACGAGGAGCACGTGCGCCGGGCCGAGGCGGCCGGGTTCACCGACCTCTGGTCGGGCGAGACCCAGGGTCCGGACGGGTTCACGCCGCTGGCCCTGGCCGCCGCCTGGACCGAGCGCACCCGTCTCGGCACCGGCATCGTCGGCGTATTCACGCGTGGACCGGCGCTGCTGGCGCAGCAGGCGGCTGCCCTCCAGGACGCCTCGCGGGGCAGGTTCGTGCTCGGAATCGGCTCCTCCTCGGACGTGATCGTCGAGCGCTGGAACCAGATCCCGTTCGAGCGCCCGCTGGCCCGCGTCTCGACGACGATCGACATCCTGCGCGCGGTCTTCGCGGGCGAGCGCGGCCCCGGCGGCTTCAAGCTCGAGCAGCCGCCCTCCGAGCCGATCCCGATCGTCGTCGCCGCCCTGCGCGGACGCATGCTCGAGCTTGCGGCCGAGAAGGGCGACGGCGCCTTCACCAACTTCCTGCCGCTGTCGGGTCTGCCGCAGGTGGTCGAGCCGGTCGCCGCCGCCGGCGACGGCTTCGAGATGCTCTGCCGCTTCTTCTGCCTGCCGGGGGCGCGCGAGCAGGTGGAGCCGATCGCGCGATGGATGTTCGCCTCCTACGCCACGGTGCCCGTCTACGAGGCCTTCTTCCGCTGGCTCGGGCACGGCGAGCGGATCGACCCGATGGTGGATGCATGGCGGGCCAAGGACCGCCAGGCGGCGATCGCGGCGGCTCCCTGGGACCTGATCGAGGAGATCTTCGTGCTCGGCGAGCCGGCCGAGATGAAGGAGCGGATCGCGGCCTTCACCGACGGCGGGATCACGCTACCCATCCTCACCCCGGTGACGACGCCGGACAGGATCGGCGAGCTGATCGAGGCGCTCGGCCCCTAGACGATCGGTGGTCCGCGCTCAGCGGGCGCGGGCCAGGCTGAGCGCGAACAGTCCCTCGCGGTCGGTCCACCACCCGGCCAGCTCGAGGCCGGCCTCGGCGTAGATCCCCTCCAGCCCGGGGCGTGCGAACTTGGTCGAGATCTCGGTGCGCATCTCCTCGCCGGGCTCGAACTCGACGACCAGGTCGAGCGCCGAGACCGAGACCGTCTGGCGGGCCGTCGACCGCAGGCGGATGTCCATCCAGAGATTGTCGGCGTCCCATCGGGCCACGTGCTCGAACGCGTCCGGATCGAAGTCGCAGCCGAGCTCCCGGTTGAGGACCGCAAGGACGTTCTTGTTGAACTCGGCGGTGACGCCGGCGGAGTCGTTGTAGGCGGCCTCCAGAGTGGCGCGGTCCTTGATCAGGTCGGTGCCGAGCAGGAAGCTGTCGGCCGGGCCGAGCAGGTTCGCCACCCGGCGAAGGAAGCTGGCGCGCTGGGCCGGCGGGAAGTTGCCGATCGTGCCGCCGAGGAGGGCGAGCACGCGCGAGCGCCCGTCCGGGACGCACTCGAGGTCGAGCTCGAAGTCGCAGACGAGCCCGCAGACGTCGAGCGCGTCGTACTCGGTGGCGACCCGCTCCGCCGTGCCTCGGGTGATCTCCTCGGAGATGTCGACCGGGGCGTAGGCCTTCAGGCAGCCGGCGTCGCGCATCGCGTCGAGCAGGACCCTCGTCTTGGTGGCTGAGCCGGAGCCCAGCTCGGTGAGCATCGCCGGCTCGCCCGCCGCGGCGACGATCTCGGCCGAGCGCTCGACGAGGATCGCGCGCTCGCAGCGCGTCGGGTAGTACTCGGGCAGCTCGGTGATCCGCTCGAAAAGCTCCGAGCCGCGGTCGTCGTAGAAGTAGCGCGGCGACAGCTCCTTGAACGGCTTGGTCAGCCCGGCGCGGACATCGGCCGCCATTCCGGACAGCGGGCCGCCCGGCGGCAGTTGCACGTCGACGCTGACGCGATCGGCGGCGGCGATCCCTTCCATCAGCTGTCCGTCACCTCCTTGCTCGCGTTTCGTCTCATCTGCGATCGGTCGGCCCTGGTCGGATCAGCGCTCGTCGAGGTCGCGTGCGCAGCGTAGGCCGGCGAAGATCTGCTTGCGCTGAGGCAGGTCCCAGTTGCGGAAGCTGGTTCGGATCACGTTGCGGCGGGTCGCCCAGGCGCCGCCGCGCAGCACCTTGTGGGCGTCGCCGAAGAAGACCTCCGAGTACTCGCGGTAGGGAAAGGCGGCGAAGCCCGGATAGGCCCTGAACTCCGACGCCGTCCACTCCCAGACGTCGCCGAGCATCTGCACCGCCCCCGCGTGCGACGGGGCGTCGGAATAGGCGCCGGCGGGCGCCACCCCGAGGCCGAGCTGGTCGAGGTTGGCGCGGTCGCGGTCGGCGCCGGCCGCCGCCGCCTCCCACTCGACCTCGGTCGGCAGGCGCTTGCCCGCCCAGCGGGCGAAGGCGTCGGCGTCGTGCCAGGAGACGTGGACCACCGGGTCGCGGGGATCCAGCGGGAGCGTCCGGCCCATCGCCGTCCGCACCCATCCGCCGGCGCCGTCGCCCTCCCAGTACATCGGCGGCTCGGCGTCGGCGTCGGCGACGAACTCCGCGTAGTCGGCGTTCGTCACCGGCGTGCGGTCGATCAGGAAGGGCTCGAGCACGACCTCGTGCGCCGGGCGCTCGTTGTCGTAGGCGAACCCGGTCGCCGGCGCGCCGACCTCGTGGGCGCCGCCCTCGACGGCCACCATCTCGGGGCCTTCCGACACCGGCTCGGAGCTCGGCCCGGGGTCGTGGTCGGGCGGCTCGTAGCGCTCCACCATCTGGATCAGCTGCAGCATCGTCTCGGTGTGCTGGTGCTCGTGGGCGATCAGCAGCTCGTAGACGAAGGCGCCGGCGAGCAGCGGGTCGCCGCCGTCGAGCTCGACCTCGCCGAGCACGTCGAGCGTGCGCGATCTCACCTCCGTCATGTAGGCGAGGCAGTCCGCGGCGGGCAGGATCGGAAGCTCGCCGCGGGTCGCTCGGGGGTTCTCGATCGCGTCGTAGAGGCGTCCCAGCTCGCCCCGCAGCGGCTCGCGACCGCCGATCCTCCTGACCAGCCAGAGCTCCTCGAAGTTGGCGATGTGGCCGAGGTCCCAGACCAGCGGGCTGAGGATCGGCGAGTAGACCCTCTGCAGCTGCTGCTCGGAGAGCGGCTCGATCAGGGCAAGCGTCCGCTCCCTTGCCTCGTGCAAGCGCGCGACGATCGCGTCCTTCGTGGTTGCCTGCACCGGGGTCGCGATGGCAAGACCCTACCCAAGCCGCCTCGCGGGCAACAGATCTCTCATCGTTCGGTTCGAGCCGGGTCTCCTCGAATAAGCTGCCGCGCCGATGAGGATCGAGGGATCAAGCGCGCTCGTTGCCGGCGGCGCCTCCGGGCTGGGCGAGGCCACCGCGCGCGCCCTGCACGGCGCCGGCGCCCGCACGGTGATCTGCGACCTCAACGTGGAGAAGGGCGAGGCGCTCGCCGCCGAGCTCGGCGACGGGGCCCGCTTCGTCGCTGCCGACGTCACCGACCCCGATGCGGTCGGCACCGCCGTCGCGGCAGCCGCCGAGCAGGATGGGGGCCTGAGGGCCTCGATCTGCTGCGCCGGGATCGGCTGGGCGCAGCGGACCGCCTCGAAGGGCGGCCCCCACGACCTCGAGATATTCGCCAACGTGGTCAAGGTCAACCTGATCGGGACGTTCAACGTCCTGCGACTCGCCTGCGCGTCGATGTCGGAGAACGAGCCCGGCGACGATGGCGAGCGCGGCGTCTGCGTGAACACCGCCTCGATCGCCGCCTGGGACGGCCAGATCGGCCAGGTCGCCTACGCCGCGTCGAAGGGCGGGATCGCGAGCCTGACTCTGCCGGCGGCCAGGGACATGGCGAGCCGCGGCGTGCGCGTCGTGACGGTCGCACCCGGGCTCTTCGACACCCCCCTGCTGGCCGCCCTGCCGGAGGAGCAGCGCAACGCGCTCGGAGCCGGGATCCCGTTCCCATCGCGGCTCGGCCGGCCGGAGGAGTACGCCGACCTGGCGCTGGAGATCGTCCGCAACCCGATGCTCAACGGCGAGACGATCCGGCTGGACGGCGCCCTGCGGATGCCGCCGCGGTAGCGGCTTCGTCGAGAGAGGTCCTCAGGTCTCGGGGCTCTCGGGATCGAGGTAGACGAGCTTCAGCCACGGCGGCGTGATCGCGAACGAAGCGTCGCCCGAGGCGAGCGGCTCGATCGGGACCAGGCGCACTCCCCGCCGCCGGGTGGCGCGAATCGCGCCGCCGCCGCGGGCGCTGCCGGCGTGGCTGCCGCCCGCCACGAACAGGCGGCCCGTCTCGGGGCCCCAACCTCCTCGCGGCCGCAGGCCAACCGTCTCGGTCGCCGCGCGCAGCGACCGGATGCCCGCGTCGGATGCCCAGTTCCGCCGGCTGAGCGCGTAGTTGTAGCCGTGGTGCGAGCTGGCGCGGGCGTCCGCGCCCCCGGGGCCGATCCGCACCTGGTAGCTCTCCCAGTCGTCACGGTGAAAGCCGCGCCGGCCGGCCACCGGGACGCCGCGCAGGGTCGCCGAGTCGGCGTAGTAGAACCAGTACTGGAGATAGAGGCGGCCCGCTCTCCGCCCGGAGCAGTCCACGCCCGCGAGCGCGGCGCGCACGCGGGCGGCGCCGCGGCAGTCGATCACGTGCACGAACGCCGTCACGGGCTCTCCGGTCGCCGTCCGCGACACCAGGCCGAGCGGGCGACCGTCGCCGCAGGCGGTCGAGCGGCAGCGGCGAAAGTCGACCGGGAGCGCCGACATCCCGGTCTCGTAGCCGATCTCGGGGGCGTGGTGGCGGAGCAGCTGCGCCAGCTCCTCGCCATAGGCCGCGACCAGCGCCGGGTCGCGCCGGCAGGCGCTCGAGAGGCTGACGGCGCAGGCGATCCGCGATGCGATCGCGCGCGCCAGCCCGGCCCCCGGCAGCCGCGCCCCCGCCGCCGCCAGGGCCGCCGCGGCGGCCAGCGCCACGAGCATGACCAGCGCGACCCACTCGATCGTCGCCTGGCCGCGCTGCTCGCCGATCCTCCGTCGCCCCATGCGGCGACGCTAGGCCGGCGGGGCGCGCAGGTCACCGCAGCGGATCGCCGGATCCCGGCCGCAGGTGATGAATTAGAGTCGCAGCCATGGCCGATCCGACGAAGCCGCAACGCGACCAGCGCGGCGGGACGAACTGGCGGCACTGGCTGATCGGCTTCGTCGCGGTCGTCCTGATCCTGTTCGTCGCGCTGAACTCGCAGCAGGTGAAGATCAACTTCATCGTCGGCTCCGCGACGACGCCGCTGGTCTTCGCCCTGCTGATCGCTGCCGTGCTGGGGATGCTGATCGGCTGGCTGGGCCCGCGGGTGCGCCGCGGCGGCCGCCACGAGCACGATTAGGGGCCCGCTGGGCGGCTAGAGCTGCTCGACCTCGGCGGCGATGTCGGCCGCGGCCTGCTTGGCGTCGCTGAACAGCATCGAGGTGTTGGGCTCGTAGAAGAGGTCGTTGTCGATGCCGGCGAAGCCCGGATTGAGCGAGCGCTTGATCACGATCACCTCGTGGGCCTCGTTCACCTCGATGATCGGCATCCCGGCGATCGGGGAGTCGGGGTCGTTCTTGGCCGCCGGGTTGGTGACGTCGTTGGCGCCGATCACCACCGCAACGTCCGTCTGCGGCATCTCGGGGTTGATCTCGTCCATCTCGCGCAGCTGCTCGTAGGGGACGTCGGCCTCGGCGAGCAGCACGTTCATGTGGCCGGGCATGCGCCCGGCGACGGGATGGATCGCGTAGCTGACGCGGACGCCGCGCTCCTCGAGCTCGTTGGCCAGCTCCTTGACCGCGTGCTGGGCCTGGGCGACCGCCATCCCGTAGCCCGGCACGAACACGACGGTGTCGGCGTAGCCGAGCTTGATCGCCGCGTCCTGAGCGCCGATCGACGTGACGGGGCGCTCCTCCGCCTCGCCCGCGGCACCCGCAGCGACCGCGCCGAACCCGGCGAAGAGCAGGTTGCCGATCGAGCGGTTCATCGCCCGCGACATGTCCAGCGTGAGGATCGTTCCCGAGGAGCCGACCAGGGTGCCGGCGACGATCAGGGCGACGTTGTCGAGCGCGAAGCCGGCCGAGGCGGCCGCCAGGCCGGTGAAGGCGTTGAGCAGCGAGATCACCACCGGCATGTCGGCGCCGCCGATCGGCAGCACGAAGAGCACGCCGAGCAGCGCGGCGGCGACCAGCACGCCGACGAACAGGGCCTGGGAGGGATCGGAGTCGTGGTCTATCGACAGCACGACGCAAGCCGCCAGGATGGCCGCAAGCAGCAGCCCGTTGAAGATGTGCTGTCCGGCGAAGCGGATCGGCCGGCCGGAGATCAGCTCCTGGAGCTTGCCGAAGGCGACGTTGGACCCCCAGAAGGAGATCGAGCCGACGACGAGCGAGAACAGCGTGAAGATCATCACGTCGAGGGGGATCGCCGCGCCCTGCTGGACGTGGTCGCGGAACTCCGACCAGGCGATCAGCGCCGCGGCGCCTCCGCCGACGCCGTTGTAGAGGGCGACCATCTGCGGCATCTGGGTCATCTGGACGCGTCGCGAGGCGACCACGCCGACCAGGGTGCCGACGCCGATGCCGAGCGCGATCAGCCCCCAGTTTCCGATCACGTCGAGCGAGAGCGTGACCGCGATCGCGACCGCCATCCCGGCTGCGGCGATCAGGTTGCCCCGCCGCGCCGTCCTCGGATGGGTGCCCTGGCGGATCCCGAAGATGAAGAGCGAGAACGCGACGATGTAGCAGACCGTCACGAAGTCCGAGCTCGGTGAGAGGGCGGCAAGCGGCAAGCTCATTCCTCCGCGGGCTCGTCCGGCTGCGACTCCTCCGGCTTGGGCTTCTTCCGCGCGAACATCCCCAGCATCCGGTCGGTGACCATGAACCCGCCGACGATGTTGATCGTGCCGAAGGCGATCGCGATCGTGCCGATCACCTTGTCCAGGGTCCCGTCGGCGACACCGATCACGATCAGGCCGCCCAGCATCACGATCCCGTGGATCGCGTTGGTCTGCGACATCAGCGGCGTGTGCAGCGTGGTGGGCACCTTCGAGATCACCTCGAAGCCGACGAAGGCGGCGAGCACGAAGATCGTGATCTCGGTGATCAGGTCCATCAGGCACGCGCTCCGGCGGCCTCGCGGGCGCCCTCGTGGCGGATCTCGCCGTCGTGGGTGATGCAGGCGCCGGCGACGATCTCGTCGTCGAAGTCCAGCGCCAGCCCGCCCGCCTCGCCGGCCAGCAGCTCGAGCAGGTTCTGGACGTTCTTGGCGTAGAGCTGCGACGCGTGCTCGGCCATCTCGCTGGGCAGGTTGAGCGGCGAGATGATTGTGACGCCCTCCTTGGTGACCTCCTCGCCCGGCTCGGTCAGCTCGCAATTGCCGCCGCTGTCGCCGGCGAGGTCGACGATCACCGACCCCGTGTGCATGCCCCGAACCGCGTCGGCGGTGATCAGCAGCGGCGCCCGGCGGCCGGGCACCTGCGCGGTCGTGATGATCACGTCCTGCTTGGCCGCTGCCTCGGCGAGCTCCTTGCGGAGGCGCTCGTTCTCCTCGTCGGTGAGCGGCCGCGCGTAGCCGCCCTCACCCTCGGCGTCCTTCACGGCCTCGACGGCGAGAAAGCGCCCGCCGAGGCTCTCGATCTGCTCCTTCACCACCGATCGCACGTCGAAGCCGGTGACGACGGCGCCGAGGCGCTTGGCGGTGGCGATCGCCTGCAGGCCGGCGACGCCGGCGCCCAGCACCAGCACCTTCGCCGGCGCCACGGTGCCCGCAGCTGTGGTCATCATCGGGAAGAAGCGGCCGCTCTCGCGGGCGGCGATCAGGGCGGAGAGATAGCCGCCGACGTTCGCCTGCGAAGAGAGCGCGTCCATCGACTGGGCGCGCGTTATCCGCGGGATCGCCTCCATCGCGAAGCTGGTCACGCCGGCATCGCAGAGCGTCCTCGTGGTCTCTCCCGCCGTCAGCGGGGCGAGAAAGCCGATCAGCGCCTGCCCCGACGACAGCCGGCCGATCTCGGACTCGGTCGGGGCCTGGACCTTGACCACGACCTCGGCGCCCCACGGGTCGCCGACCGTCGCCCCGGCCTCCTCATAGTCCGAATCCGAGTGGTGCGCCCCCTCCCCGGCCCCCGCCTCGACGACGACCTCGTGCTCGCCCTTGACGAGCAGCTTGACGACCTCCGGGACCAGCGCGACCCGGCGCTCGCCGGGCGCGGTCTCCCTCGGCACCCCGATCCTCAAGCGACGCCCTCCGGCGAGCCGGCGCCCACGATCGCCGCCAGGCGCTCGATCGTGTGGATCGCCGGCTCGGCGCCGGCGTGGAAGGGCGAGATGATCAGCCGGTCGATCCCGGTGGCGGCGAAGCGATCGAGGCGCTCGCGCACCTCGTCCTCGGTGCCGATCAGCGTGGTGGCGTCGATCAGCTCGTCGGGAATCGCCTCGTAGGCCTCCTCGCGCTTGCCGTCCAGGAAGAGCGACTGCACGGTGTCGGCCACCTCGCCGAAGCCGAAGCGGTGCGTCAGGTCGACGTAGAAGTTGGTCTTGCGCGAGCCCATGCCGCCGAGGTAGAGCAGAAGCGCGGCGCGGGCCACGGCCCGGGCGGCGTCCAGGTCGCCGTCGATGGCGACCTGCAGCGACGGCGAGATCTGGAGGTCGGCGCGGCTGCGGCCCCCCTTCTCGAAGCCGGCTTCGAGGTGCTCGCCCCACGTCCGCTCGAAGGCATCGGGCGAGAAGAAGATCGGGATCCAGCCGTCGCAGATCTCCGCCGCCATCTCCACCGACTTGCGCCCGATCGCGCCGACGAACACCGGGATCTCGCTGCGGACGGGATGGAAGTTGAGCTTCAGCGCCTTGCCCTCGCCGCCCTCGAGCGGCAGTGTGTAGTGCTCGCCCGTGTACTCCAGGCGGCCCTCGCGGGCGACGATCGCGCGCACGATCTCGATGTACTCGCGCGTCCGCCCCCACGGCTTCGCGTAGGGGACGCCGTACCAGCCCTCGGACACCTGCGGGCCGGAGGGGCCGAAGCCGAAGATGAAGCGACCGCCGGACAGCGCGTCGATCGTGCAGCCGGCCATCGCCGCCCCGGCCGGCGGCCGCGCCGGGACCTGCATGATCGCCGCGCCCAGCTGGATCGTCTCCGTCTGCGCCGCCAGCCAGGCGAGCACGCTGACGCAATCCGATCCGTACGACTCTGCGACCCAGACCGAGTCGAACCCGGCCCGCTCGGCGGCCCGGACCACCTCCACGGCCTCGTCGCCCTGGGGCCCGATCCCCCAGTACCCCAGATTCAGCCCGAGCTTGAGCAAGTTAATTCGGCGCCGAACGCGCAGCGTGAGGCGTCAGGCAGGTGGGGGTCATGATTCCTTGGCGCCGAACGCGCAGCGTGAGGCGTCGGGCAGGTGGGGGTCATGATTCCTTGGCGCCGAACGCACAGCGTGAGGCGTCAGGCAGGTGGGGGTCGTCATTTCGGCCCGGAACCCTAATGACTTCCACCCCGATCAGGCTGCGGCGTCGCCGCGCGGATCCAGCGCGAAGCGCAGGGCGAAGGCGTCCAGCATGTGCGGCAGCGGCCGGTTCGGGTCGAGCGGGGCGCCCGCCAGGCGGACCTCGCGCCGGCTGATGATGCCGGCGAGCAGCGCCTTGGCGACGAACAGCGTCAGGTCGGCCCCGGGGCAGCCCTGCGGGCCGTGGCTGAAGTGGTTGAACGACCAGTCGCCGGCGGCGCCGCCGTCGATCCACGCCTCCGGGGCGAAGCGATCGGCGAACTCGTGGCGCTCGCGATCGCGGTGGTTGAAGGTGTTGGAGATCAGCACCTGCGTGCCGGCGGGCACCGGAGCGCCGTCCCAGTCGACCTCCTCGAGCGTCTCGCGGGAGAGGATCGGCGTGGTGGGCCACAGCCGCATCGCCTCCTGCAGGCAGGCCTCGAGGCGGTCGAGCGAGCCGACGCCGCGCGCGTCGACATCGCCGCCGGCGCCGGCCGCCAGCTCGGCCTCGACCGCTGCCTGCTCGCGCGGATGGCTTGCGATCAGCGCCAGGGCACGGAAGCCGTTGATCGGGAGGGTGTCGCCCATCGCGAACAGCCAGTGGGTGACCTGGCCCTCGACCCGGGTGTCGGCGTCCGAGGGGGCCTCGGAGAAGAGCCCGACGAGGCTGCCGCGCCCGGCGGCCGAGACGTAGCCGCGCAGCTTCGCCGCGAACGGGGGAAGGCTCTCCGACGGCTCCTTGGGCAGCCCGTTCGCCTCGTCCATCAGCTTCGCGAGCAGGTCGGTGAGGTCCTCGTCGTCCCGGGCGGAGTCGCCGAGCACGACCCGCCGGGTGATCCGCCGTCCCGCCAGGTGGAAGGGGCCGAACCCGAGCTCCGTCCCCTCGAGGCCGTCGAGCAGCGCGCCGACCTCCTCTGCGACGATCGCGGCGAAGCGGTCGGCCAGCCGGTGCAGCGGCTTGCCGGTGTCCAGCACGGCCTCCGCGAAGCGCCGCCGGTTGCGCCACAGCTCTCCGCGCGAGATCGTCAGCGCGTCAGGCTGGAAGTGCGACATCCCCCGGCGCTTCGCCTCCGGATCCGGCGCGAACGGGTGCGGCGAGCCCTCGAGAACGCGCCGCACGTCGTCCTCGTCGAGCGCGAGCAGCATCCGGTCGGTGCCCGCCCGCACCCACACCGGGCCGGGCCCGTGGCTGCGCCGGATGCCATCGATCAGGCCGACGGCGTGGCCGTCGGCATCGAGCTTCGTCGCCACCGCGACGGCGCGGCGGCGGCGGCGGAACAGCCCCTGGACGACGTTCGGGAGCATCACCTGCGCCGTGAAGCGGATGCTCTCCAGCAGGGAGGCGCCGGGAAGCTCGCGCCCGGGTGATTCGCTCATTCGCGGCGCCCGGGCCCGGCTAGCCGACCCGATTCCAGGGAGCGAAGGCGTTGGCCACTCCCTCCAGCGCCGGGGCGAGCTCGGGGTGGTGGCGGAGCAGCAGCTCCCGCATCCCGGTCCGCTCCACCCACGCCAGTCCCTCCGGTGTGTAGACGTCGGGGCTGTAGTCGTTGGTAAAGAAGCGGTCGCTCTTCAGCCGCCGCGACGCCATCAGGATGAAGATCCGGAAGGCCGTGTCGCTGAACCCGAACCCGGGGGGCAGCGGCTCGGCGAGCAGGCCGACCTGGAGGTCGACGCTGTCGATGTCGTCGTCGTAGACCTCGCGGATCTGCTCGGCCCAGTCGGAGTTCCCGGTGAGGTCCTCGAAACGCTCGACCCGCGGCTTGCGCAGCTTCTCGCGAAAGTCGTTGTAGCGACGCACCCCGCGCTCGCGGTCGCGAAGGATGTCGATCGTCCCCAGGTCGACGCGGTCCCCGGTGAGCCTGACGTGGTTGTTGAGGGAGCGCGGGTGGTTGTGCAGGGTGATCGCCCCGGGATGGGCGACCCCGAACGAATAGAGCAGGTCCGACATCCCGAACCTGTCGATCGAGGGGCGCGTGCCGTGGCCCTGCAGCGGCTCGAACTCGGTCGCCTCGATCAGGGCGTCGCTGGCGTGGTCGCGGATCTCGTAGTCGTCCGGCAGCAGCGGGTGCAGCCGGTACACCGACACGAACTCCTCGGTGATCGAGTAGGGCGCCGCGTGATGCTCGAGCGGCGAGCCGACGATTCCCGTGAGGGCCTCGGTGAGGCTGCGCCCGCCCAGCACCCGCCTCGCCCAGCTCGGCAGCGCGCCGTACCAGTTGGCGTGCATCGCCGTCTCCAGCACCGGATTGGCGAGGATTCCCGGCGTCCACTCGACCGTGTGGATCTTCGCGCTCAGCGCGGAGTTGACGAGCCGCGCCGTGAGGAAGAGGCGCTCGTCGTCCCAGCTGGGATAGGCGCCCTTCAGGTGGTCGCAGATCGCGTTGTGCTCCTTCACGAACAGCGTGTGGAGGAGGGAGAGCCCGATCCAGTAGTTGTCGCTGAACCCGGTGAGGTCGACGCCGTCGAGCTTGCGCTCGCTCTCGTTGGGCAGGCGGCCGTCCTCCATCGCCATCCTGCCGTCCTCGCCGCTGCGAAGCTCGCGGTTGCGCTCCTCGCTGGACCCGTAGACCTGCGAGAGGTCCCACCAGTGGGTGACGGTGTTCACGTAGGTCGGCGGCAGCCCGCTCTTCCAGGAGCGGGTGCGGTCGGGGCTTGTCCGCTTCACCCTCATCGGGCTGCCGTCCGGCCAGTCGTCGGTGATGTCGAGCTCGACGTCGAGGAACTCGTCGGGCGAGTTCTCGCCGTGGCCGAACCAGTCGTGGTTCTGGAACTGGATCCAGCAGGCCGCCAGCACGTTCAGCGTGGTCGCGGGCTTGAACGTGTCGCGATTGAGCAGCTTCAGGCTGACATCCCGCGGGCTCGGCTGCATCAGCCTCGGCATGGCCTCCGGCGCCGTCGCGTCCGTGGGCGCGTTGCGGCCGAACCGCGTCCCCACCATCCCCATCTTCGGGTCCTCGGGGTCCTGCAGGGAGCCGTCGTAGGTCCGGTACTTCGGCAGGTCCTCCGCCACGGGTCTGCCGTCGGCGGGCGCCTCGGTGTCGTACAGGTTGAGCTCGCGCAGGTCGTCCCGGAACGCCCGCAGGTTGAGCAGCGCGAGCGGCTTCGGTAGCTCCCACCAGTCGCGTGCCCGGTTCACCTGCTTCCACAGAACCGAGTTGGCGCGGGCGATCGGGTTCGGCATCGGACTCCTCCCGTCCTCGGAGACTCGATCCTATGTCCCGCCCACTGACGCGGCAAGCTGGATCGGGGCGTTGGTTTCTGTATAGATGGGCGCGTGAGCAAACGGTCCTCCCTCGACGGGTTGACCGCCGCCGAGGCGGCGGAGCGCCTGCGCAGGCTGGGGCCGCCGGAGGATCGCTCCAGCCGCTCGGTGGCGAGCATCGTCGCGGGCAACGTCTTCACGCTGTTCAACGCGGTCATCGCCGCCTTCTTCGTGCTGATCCTGTCGCTCGGGCTGTTCGCGGACGCCGTGTTCGGGCTGATCGCGATCGTCAACAGCTACATCGGCATCCGCCAGGAGCGCAAGGCAAAGGAGACCCTCGACGAGCTCGCGGTGCTCGTGGCGCCCCGCGCCAAGGCGGTCCGCGACGGGGCCGTCGTCGAGCTCCGCGCCGACGAGGTCGTGCCCGGCGACGTCATTCGCGTCGAGCCGGGCGACCAGCTCGTCGCCGACGGCGAGATGATCGAGTCGCGCGGCCTGACGATCGACGAGTCCCTGCTCACCGGCGAGTCCGACGGGGTCCGCAAGCGCCCCGGGCAGCGGGCGCTGTCGGGATCGTTCTGCATCAGCGGGTCGGGCTACTACGAGGTGGACGCCGTGCGCGAGCACAGCCACGCCGAGAAGGTCGCGGGCGAGGCGCGCGCCTTTCGCCATCCGCCGTCGCCGCTGCAGGGTGAGGTCAACCGGGTGATCCTCGCCACCACCTACCTGATGCTGCCGCTGGCCGCGCTGCTGATCATCTCCCTGCGCGCACGCTCCACGCCGCTCGACGAGGCCGCCCAGACGGCCACGGCCGGCCTGATCACGCTGATCCCGGAGGGCCTGGTGCTGCTGATGAGCGTCACCCTGGCCGTCGCCGCCGTGCGGCTGGCCAGGATGAACACGCTGGTCCAGCAGATCGCCGCCACCGAGTCGCTCGCCGCCGTGGACACTGTCTGCGTCGACAAGACCGGCACCCTGACCGACGGCAACCTCGAGCTCGTGGCCGTCGAGGTCGCGGACCCCGCCGCCCAGCGGGCCGCCCACGAGGCCCTGGCGCGCTTCGCCGCCAGCGCCGGCGAGCGCAACCGCACCCTGCAGGCGATCGCCGACCGCTACCCGGGAAGGCCGGAGCGCGTCGCCGCCGAGGTGCCGTTCTCCTCGCAGTGGAAGTGGAGCGGCGTCACCGTCGCCGGGGCCGCCCCGCATACCTACGTGATGGGGGCGCCCGACGTCCTGGTTAGGACGGGGGCGCTGGAGCTCCCACCTGCCCTCCAGCGCACCCTCCAGCAGCATACGGCCGCTGGCCGGCGCGTGGTCGCATTCGGCGAGTCGTCGGCTCCGCTGCCCGCCGACCCCGCGCAGCAGCCGCCGCCCCGGCTCGCGCCTCGCGCCCTGATCGTGCTCTCCGAGACGCTGCGCTCCGACGCCGCGGAGACGCTCGCCTTCATGCGCGAGCAGCGGGTCGACCTGAAGCTGATCTCGGGCGACGCCCGCTCGACCGTCACGGCCGTCGCCTACGCGGTGGGCGTCCCCCGCAACGCCGGCGTGATCGACGGATCGAGCCTGCCGGCGGATCCCGACGCACTCGCCGAGACCGCCCGCCGGAACACGATCTTCTGCCGCATCCAGCCCGAGCAGAAGAAGGCGCTTGTCTCGGCGCTCGCCGCCGCCGGACGCTTCGTCGCGATGATCGGCGACGGCGTCAACGACGTGCCGGCGCTGAAGCGCGCACGGCTCGCCGTGGCGATGGGGTCCGGCGCCCAGATCACCAAGGGGGTGGCCGACATCGTCCTGCTCCAGGACGAGTTCTCGAGGCTCCCGCGCGCCGTCGCCGAGGGCCGCCGGATCGCCCGCAACATCCACCGCCTGGCGCGCCTCTACATGACCAAGACGGTCTACGCCGCCTTCCTGATCGCGACAGTCGGGATCTTCGGTTTCGCCTTCCCCTTCCTCCCGCGGCACCTCACCCTGGCGGCGCTGCTGACGATCGGGATCCCGTCGTTCGTGCTCGCCCTCGCCCCCAGCGACGGCCCGCTCTACCGGGGCCGGCTGCTGCGCGCGCTGGCGGCGTTCGCGGTCCCGGCCGGCATCGCCTGCGGCGTCGGATCGGTGATCAGCTTCTTCTTGGTGGACACCGCCTTCGGCGGCTCCCTGATCGACGGCCGCACCGCGGCGACGACGACGCTGATCATCCTCGGGCTGTCGTTCGTGCTGCTGCTGGAGCGCGGTCCCGGGCGCGAGCACATCGCCATCCAGAGCTACATGCTGGCGCTGGTCGCCGGGCTCGGGGCCCTCTACGCGCTCGTGCTCGCGGCCGGGCCGGCGCGGGACTTCTTCGACCTCGCCCTGCTCGACGCCGCCCAGTGGTTCCTGGCGATGCTCGCCGCCGCGATCGGCCTCGTCCTCGCCAGCGTGATCTGGCGGCTGCCGGCGATCCAGCGCCTCGAGGCGCCCGAGCCGGAAGACGCCGGCGAGCCGCCCGCCACCGCGCCGGCGGAGCCGGACACGCCGGCGCCCACGCACACTCCGACGGCGGCGATGGAGGCGCCCGCCGCCTCGGGGACGCCCGGCCCGCCGGGGCACGGGCCGGGTGCAGTCCGATGACGCAGGAGCTGCGCCGCACGAAGATCGTCGCCACCCTCGGCCCGGCGACGCGGGCGCCGGAGGTCCTCGAGGAGCTGATCGCCGCCGGCGCCGACGTGCTGCGGCTCAACTTCTCCCACGGCGGCGTCGAGGAGCATGCGGAGACGGTGGAGCGGGCGCGCGCCGCGGCCGCGGCCGCGGGCCGGGAGGTGGCCCTGCTCGGGGACCTGCCGGGGCCGAAGCTGCGCGTCGGGGACATCGCCGGGGACGTCGTCGAGCTCGAGGCGGGCCATAGCTTCGTGCTCACCACCGAGCCGGTCCCGGGCAGCGCCGAGCGCGTGTCGGTGTCCTGGGCGGGCCTGACGGAGTCGGTCGAGCCGGGCGATCACGTCTTTCTCGCCGACGGCAGCATCCGCCTGCGAGTGGAGGCCGTGCGCGGGGCCGAGGTCGTGTGCGAGATCGAGCAGGGAGGCCCGCTGTCGTCGCACAAGGGCCTCAACCTGCCCGCAGCGGACGTCGGACTGCCGGCGGCCGGCGAGCACGACCTCGACTGGGTGGACTTCGCCACCGAGCACGGCTTCGACCTGCTGGCGGTGTCGTTCGTGCGCCGGCCCGACGACCTCGATCCGGTGAAGGCCAGGCTGGCCGATCGCCGGTCGGACATCCCCCTGATCGCCAAGATCGAGAAGCCGCAGGCGGCCGAGAACGCCGAGGACATCGCCCGCGCGGTCACGGCCGGGATCATGGTCGCCCGCGGCGACCTCGGGATCGAGCTGCCGCTGTCGCGCGTGCCGGTGATCCAGAAGCGCCTGATCGCCATCGCCGGGCGCCACGCGCGGCCCGTGATCACGGCCACCCAGATGCTCGCCTCGATGGTGCGCTCGCGGATCCCGAGCCGGGCGGAGGTTGCCGACATCGCCAATGCGATCTACGACGGCACCGACGCGGTGATGCTCTCCGAGGAGACCGCGGTGGGGGCGTACCCGGTCGAGGCCGTCCGCGTCATGGACCGGATCGCGCGCGAGACCGAGGGCGAGCTGCCCTACGGAGACTGGCTGCTCAACCGGGTCGGGCACGCCGACGAGGACGTCGCCGGGTCGGTCGCCTACGGCGCGGTGGCCGCGACCTACCGGCTCGGCCTGGCGGCGCTTTGCGTGCCGACGAACAGCGGCCGCACGGCGCGGTTGGTCTCCGCCCACCGGCCGCGGATGCCGGTGCTGGCGATATCGCCGCGAATCGAGACGGTGCGACGGCTGAAGCTCCTGTTCGGCGTCAGCTCGGTCCTCAGCCCCGAGCGCGAGCACCTCGGGCAGCTGCTCGATGACTGCGCCCGCCTCGCGCGCGACCACGGCATCGCCGAGCCGGGCGACCTGATCGCGATCACCGCCGGGCGACCGGAGCAGGAGCTGGGGACGAACCTGTTCGAGATCCAGCGGGTGCCCTGACGGGCCGCCGCGCCGTCAGCCGTCGACGAGGCTTGACCAGAAGCGCACCCACTCGCGTTCGAACCTGATCCCGGCCGAAAGCGTGCGCCACGGCGCCCTCGGCTCCGTGCCCGGGTCGGCGCTCATCAGCGCCTCGTAGGCATCGAGCTTGCGCCGGTGGGCGGCGAGCTGCGCCGGGGCCAGCGCGCCCGCGTCGCCGTCGAAGAACATCTTCAGCAGGCTGAGGTCGCGCAGCTCGGGAAGCGCATCGGTGGGCTCGTCGGCCCATTCGCGCAGCGCCCTGCGCCCCGCCGGCGTGATCCGGAACAGGCGCCGGCGCCGGCCGCCCCGCTCACGCTTCTCGCTCAGCAGGCCATCGCGGGCGAGGCGAGCGGGCTCGGCGTAGAGCTGGGAGTGCGGGACCGACCAGAAGTTGCCGATCGTGGCCTCGACGATCCCCTTAAGCGCGTACGGCGTCGCCTCGCCGGCGCGCTCGACGAGGCCGAGGACGATGAACGAGGTCGCGGTCAGCTTTCGCTTTGACAATGATCTGTTTCGGACGGTATGATTCGGACTTGATGAGGGTAGCGGGAGCGCCGGAGGCTGAGCGATGAACATGCACGCACCGTTCCTCGCGGTCCACGTGGCGGCGGGCACGGTCGGCCTGCTGCTGGGGCCCGTGGCGATGCTGGCCCCGAAGCGGCGGGGTGCGCACACCCGCGCCGGAGAGGCATACCACTGGACCGTGCTCGCCCTGTTCGTCTCCGCCGTGGGGCTGGCGATCCTCAACTGGAGCGAGGTCTGGTGGCTGGCCCTGGTCGGCGCCGGCTCCTACGGCTTCGCACTGATGGGCTACCTCGCGGCGAAGCGCCGCCCGCGCGGCTGGCTGGCGCCGCACATCTCCGGGCAGGGAGGCTCCTACATCGCCCTCCTCTCCGCCTTCCTCGTCGTCAACTGGAAGGCATTCACCGGCACCCCCGGGTTCGCGTCGCCACTGCCCTGGGTGCTGCCGACGTTGATCGGCTCGCCGATCATCGCCTGGACGATTGCCCAGGTCGCCCGCGGCAAGCGGCCGAAGCGCCGGCCCTCGCCCGCGACCTGACGCTAATCGCTCGGCGCCAGAACCATTTGGGTGCAGCCGAAGCTGGCGGCGAGGCGCTCGCCCTTGCGGACGCGCACCTCCCACACCTGCGTCGAGCCGCCGACGTGCAGGGGCTCGGCCTCGGCGATCAGCTCGTCGCCCGCCGTCGCCGAGGCGAAGACGCTCAGCCTCAGCTCCACGGTGGTGAAGTCGTGCCCCGGCGGCAGGTGCATCAGCGTGCCCCACGCGGCGACGGAGTCCGCGAGCGCGACCCAGACGCCGCCGTGCACGTAGCCGCCCGGGTGCAGATGGCGGCGGTCGACCAGCAGGCGCCCGCGCGCGCCCGACTTGGACGCCTCCAGCGGCTCGATGTCGAGGTCGCCGGGAAAGCTCCCGGCGATCCGCTCGCGGATCGCGGCGGCGACCTCCTGAGGCGACGGCTCCGACACGGCGGCGCAGTATCCCAGGCGGTCAGCCCCTGAACGCTCAGATGAGCACCTAGAGCCCGAGGTCGCCGAAGGGCTCGTCGCGCTCGCGCACCGCCTGCTTGAAGCCCCCCTTCGTCGCCGCGCGCACGAAGGCGTGGCCCTCCTCGGTGTGGCGGGCGATCCCGTCGAAGAACGTCCCGAGGACCTGCGTGGAGGCGAGTCCCTGCGCGTCGATCGTCTGGTTTACGAGCAGCTTGTGCATGACGAGCTGGTTGATCGGCAGCCGGGCGACGCGCTCGAGCAGGGCCTCGAAGCGGGCGTCGAGCTCGGCGGCGGGCGCCGCCTCGGTCGCCAGGCCCCACTCCGCCGCGGTGGCGCCGTCGATCGAGTCGCCCGTCAGCAGCAGCCGCTTCGCCCGCGCGGCGCCGATCCGGTGGACCCACAGCGCCGTCGTCGGCACACCCCACACTCGCGCCGGCGGGTAGCCGATCTTGGCGCGGTCCTCGACGACGAGCAGGTCCGCGCACAGCGCCATGTCCGTGCCGCCGGCGACGCAGTAGCCGTGGACCTTGCAGACGACCGGCTTCTGCGCCCGGAACAGGCTCATGAAGCCGCGCACGTTTCGCCACATCATCTGGAAGTCGGTGACCGGGTCCCAGTTGCTGCGCGGCGCGTGGTTGCGGGCGATCACGGCGGGGTCGAGCGGCGAGCCGGGGGGAGCGTCGCCGCTTCCCAGACCCCCCATCTCCCCCTCGGCCGACTCGACCAGGTCGTAGCCGCCGCAGAAGCCCGAGCCCTTGCCGGCCAGCGCGACCACGTGCACCGCGGGGTCGAGGTCGGCGCGCTCCACGCACTCGGACAGCTCGCGCGGCATCGCCAGGGTGATGCCGTTGCCGCGCTCGGGGCGGTCGAGGGTGATTCGCGCGATCCGCCCGTCGCGCTCGTAGGTCATCGTGCTCAGGCTGTCCATTCGGGCCCTCCTGGATCGTCGGATGCGGCAGGCTGCGCCCGAACCGTAATCTGGGCGCGTGAGCGAGGCGCTGACGATCGAGGCCGCCGGCCGGGAGGTGCGCCTGTCGAATCCGGACAAGGTGTTCTTCCCCAAGCCCGGCTACACCAAGCTGGACGTCTGCAACTACTACCTGGCGGTCGCCGACGCCGCCGTGCTTCAGCTGCGCGAGCGGCCGGGGACGATGAAGCGGTTCGTGGACGGGGCCGACGGCGACTTCTTCTTCCAGAAGCGCGTGCCGAAGGGCGCGCCGGACTGGCTGCAGACGGCGACCGTCCACTTCCCCAGCGGTCGCAGCGCCACCGAGCTGGTGGTCAACGACGCGGCCCACCTCGCCTGGGCGGTCAACCTCGGCGTGATCGACTTCAACCCGTGGCCCGTGCGCCGCGCCGACCTCGACCACCCCGACGAGCTGCGCGTCGACCTCGACCCGATGCCGCGCGTGCGCTGGACCACGGTCTGCCGGGTGGCGATGGTCGTGCGGGAGGTGCTCGACGACCATGGCCTCCAGGGCTTTCCGAAGACGTCGGGCTCGCGCGGGATCCACGTCAACGTCCGCATCCGGGCGGAGCACTCGTTCACCGAGGTGCGGCGCGCCGCGCTGGCGCTCGCCCGGGAGGTCGAGCGGCGGGTGCCGAAGCTCGCCACCAGCAAGTGGTGGAAGGAGGAGCGCCACGGGGTGTTCGTCGACTACAACCAGAACGCCCGCGACCGCACGGTGGCGTCCGCCTACTCGGTGCGCCCGGTCCCCGACGCCCGCGTCTCCTGCCCGCTCGAATGGGACGAGGTCCCCGACGCCGATCCAGCCGATCTGCGCCTGGACACCGTGCCGGCCCGCCTTGCGGAGCGCGGTGACCCGTCGCGGGCGATCGACGAGAACCCGGGATCGCTGGACGGCCTGCTGGAGCTGGCGGCCCGCGACGAGGCCGAGGGCCTCGGCGACGCCCCCTGGCCGCCGCACTTCCGCAAGCAGCGCGGCGAGCCGAGCCGGGTCCAGCCGAGCCGGGCCCGCAAGAGCTAGCGGCCCCGCATAACCAGCCGCCGAAGCCACTTGTGGTTGCAGTGCAACCACAGAGCAACACGGTCGAGGTGGCGCTTCGGCGGATTGCCGACAGCGCTCACGGAGTGGTGACGCGGCGACAGATGCTGAACGCCGGGATCACTCCCGAGGAGATAAAGCAGCGAGTGAGGCGCGGCGCACTGATTCGTGAGCATCGCGGCGTCTATCGGGTCGGACACCGCGCTCCAAGTGTTGAGGCCACCTACATGGCCGCGGTCCTGGCTTGTGGTGAGCGAGCCCTGCTCAGCGGGTCGGCGGCGGCCTATCTCCTGGGCTTCTCAGGCGCGCGACCGCCCCACCTCCCGAGGTCACTGCCCCGACTCGGCGCCGCATCCCCGGGGTGATGACACACCGATCGCAGCGCCTCGACCGCCTCGATGCCACGCAATGGCAGGGGATCCCGGTCACCACTGCCGCCCGCACGTTGGTCGATCTCGCTGCCGTGCTCGGGGCCGATGCCCTTGCGCGCGCCTGTCACGAAGCGGGCATTCGCCACGGCACCGCCCCTGGTCATGTGGAGGCTGTGCTTGCCCGGCGACCGACCGCTCCCGGCACAGGCAAGCTGAGGCGGATCCTCGGGGGGGAAGTTCCCGTCACCCTCAGCAAGCTCGAGGCGCGGTTCCTTGCTGTGCTGCGAGAAGCCGCGCTGCCGCTGCCGCAGACCAATCGACTCGCGGGCGGCCGCCGGGTGGACTGCCGCTGGCCCGAGCACCGGCTGACCGTCGAGCTCGACGGCTACCGGTACCACCGGTCTCGGCATGCGTGGGAACAGGACCGGCGGCGCGAACGAGGCCCGCGCCCGCGGCGACGAGTTCCGGCGCTTTACCTGGGGGGACGTCTTCGAGGCGCCTCGGTTCATGCTTCCCGAGCTTCAGTCACTGCTGGCGGGATGACCAAGCCGGTTTTGGTTGCAAGGCAACCATTAGTGACCACGACGCGGGATGGAGTGACCACGACGCGGGTGGGGCGGGCGGCTCAGGCGAGCTGGTCGAAGGTGCACGCGGTCGGCTCTTTGTCCTCCCGCCAGCGCACGACCTTGGCGCCGTGGCGGATGCGGCCGGCGCTGACGTGGTCGAAGCTGACCTCGACGACCAGCTCCGGCCGCACCGAGATCCACTCCAGCTCCCGGCCGGAGGCCCAGCGGCTGGGGTCGCCGCTGCCGCGGTCACCGGTCTCGTACGGCGCCAGCCGCTTCGGCAGCTCCCGCTTCTCCTTCGCACTGAAGCCCGAGGTGTGGCCGACGACGCGCAGCTTGCCGCCGTCGTAGAGGCCGAGGATCAGCGATCCCAGCGTGCCCTTCTCCTTGCCGGGGCGCCAGCCGACCACCACGCAGTCGATCGTCCGCAGCCGCTTCACCTTCACCATCCCCTTGCGCTCGCCTGGCCGGTAGGGGGCGTCCAGCCGCTTCGCGATAACGCCCTCCCCCGACGCGAGCCACGGCTCGGCTTCGGCCGGCTCGGCGACGAGCGGCGTCAGCTCGACCGAGCCGACCGCCTTGCGGCGCTTGCCGCCGCCGAGCTCGACGATCGCCGCCTCGAGCGCTGCCCGCCGCTCCGCGAACGGCTTGGCTAGCAGCTTGGCCCGGTCGCGGGCCAGGAGGTCGAAGGCGCGAAGGCGCGCCGGCGTCCGCTCGGCGAGCATCCGCACGCGCGACTCGGCCGGGTGGAGGCGGTTCTGGAGGGCGTCGAACTCCTCGCGCCCATCGGCGTCGAGGATGACCAGCTCCCCGTCGAGCACGTAGCGACCGGGGGGCAGCTCGACCTCGGGAAAGTAGCGGCGCAGCGGCCTGCCGTTGCGCGACTGCAGGAAGACGTCCTCGCCGTCCACGAACGCGAGCGCGCGGAAGCCGTCGTACTTGGGCTCGTAGGCCCACTCCTCGCCCTGCGGAAGCTCCTTGCGGGAGAGCGCCAGCTGGGGCTTGACCGGTGGCTTCAGCGGCAGCTTCATGATTCCGGCGCCGAGCGCGCAGCGTGAGGCGGCTGGCAGGTGGATTTGATGTTCCGATCGTATTGCGAGACTGGGCCCGTGCCCTCCCAGCCGCCGCGAGAGTGCGATCTCGCCGTCGTCGGCGGCGGGATCATCGGCCTGGCGACCGCCCGCGAGCTGCTCGCCCGCCATCGGGACGCCTCACTGGTGCTGCTCGAGCGCGAGCCCAGCCTTGGCGCGCATCAGACCTCCCACTCCAGCGGCGTCATCCACGCCGGGATCTACTACCGCCCCGGCTCGTTGAAGGCGCAGCTCTGCGTCAGCGGCGCCCGGGAGCTGTACGACTACTGCGCCGAGCACGGCATTGCCGCCGAGCGCACCGGCAAGCTGATCGTGGCGGCATCCGAGGCCGAGCTGGGCGCCCTGGACGAGCTCGAGCGGCGCGGGCGCGAGAACGCCGTGCCGGGCCTGCGGCGAGTCGGCGCCGGCGAGATCGCCGAGATCGAGCCGCACGCCGCCGGGATCGCGGCCCTTCACTCGCCCGCCACCGGCGTCGTCGACTTCGCCGCCGTCGCCCGCCGCCTTGCCGCCGACGTCGAGACCGCCGGCGGGCGGGTCGCCACCGGCTGCGGCGTCCACGGGATCGCCGTGGAGCGCGACCGCGTCGTCCTTCGCCATGCCGGCGGGGAGACCCGCGCCTCCGGGGCCGTCCTCTGCGCGGGCGCCTGGTCGGATCGGCTCGCCGTCGCCGCCGGCGCCCCGCGCGACCCGCGGATCGTCCCCTTCCGGGGCGGCTACCTGCGGCTGCGGCCGGAGCGGCGAGATCTGGTCCGGGCGAGCATCTACCCCGTTCCCGACCCGGACCTGCCCTTCCTCGGGGCGCACCTGAGCCGCACGATCGACGGCGAGGTGCTGCTCGGGCCGTCGGCGCTGATGGCGGCGGCACGAGACGCCTACCGAGTCGGCCGGGTGCGGCCGCGCGACCTCGTCTCCACCCTCGCCTGGCCGGGGACCTGGCGCCTCGCCCGCCGCTGGTGGCGCACCGGCCTGACGGAGGTCCGCCGCGCCGCCAGCCGCCGCGCCTTCGCCGCCGAGCTCGCCCGTTACGTGCCGGAGCTGACCGTCGCCGACGTCCTCCCCGGCCCCGCCGGCGTCCGCGCGCAGGCGCTGGGCCGCGACGGCACGCTGGTCGACGACTTCGTCGTCCACGTCACCGAGCGCGCCCTGCACGTCCGCAACGCCCCCTCCCCCGCCGCCACCTCGTCCCTCGCGCTGGCGCGCCTGATCGCCGACCGCGCCGAGCGCGAGCTGGGCATCTGAGCGCCCCGGGGTTGACGCCGCTGGAGCGGCGACATAGCGTTGGCCCGATGAACACGCCGGGGAGGGCAGCGACGGCACGGAAGCCGGCCATGGCCGTGGTGGCCGCATGCTGCATCCTGGCCGCCGCGATCCTCGCCGCCGCCGCGTTCGCCGCCGCCGGCGACCTCGACCAGGGCTTCTCGGGCGACGGGAAGAAGACGTTCGGGTTCCGGCCCGGCGCCATCACCGACAACGCATTCGGCGTCGTGGCCGAGGGCAACGGCAAGATCGTCGTCGGCGGCTACACCATCCCGGACGGGATCGACGCCCGGTTCGCGGTCGCCCGGCTCAACCCCGGCGGCGGCTTCGACCAGACATTCGCCGGCGACGGACGGCGGACTTTCCTCTTCGGCGACGGCACCGACCCCGAGTACGGCGCGGCGATCGCCGTACAGCCGAACGGCAGAATCCTCATCGTGGGCAGCGTGAGCACCGGTGCAGGGTTCAGCGTCGGCGTGGCCCGCCTGAAGGGCGACGGGACCCTCGACCACAGCTTCGCCGGCGACGGCCGCAAGACCTTCGCGTTCCCGGGCGCGAATTTTTTTCCTCCGGACGACGAGCCGACCCGGGTGGCGGTGCAGTCGAACGGCAAGATCGTGATCGCCGGGTACTCGGCGCGGACCGGCGGCGCCCGCGACATGGCGGTCGCCCGGCTGAAGACGGACGGAAGCTTCGACCACACCTTCTCCGCCGACGGCCGCCTCACCTTCGGGTTCGGCAACGGCGCCCGTGACGACGAGGCCCGCGGGCTCGCGATCCAGCCGGACGGCAGGATCGTGCTCGGCGGCCTCTCCGTCGGCCCCGGCCCGAACACGGACTTCGCCATCGCGCGGCTGAACCCCGGTGGCGGTTTCGACCAGACGTTCTCCGGCGACGGGCGGCGCACCTTCGGCTTCGGCAACGGCCGGCGGGACGACTTCGGCAACGACCTTGCGCTGCAGGGGGACGGCCGGGCCGTGATCGTCGGGCAGTCCTACCAGGCGGGCAAGGGCTCCGAGTGGGCGGTCGCACGCCTGACCCTGAACGGCGGCCTGGACCCGGGCTTCTCCGGCGACGGCAGGCGGATCGTCGGATTCGGAAACGGGGGGAAGTTCGACGTCGCCGCGTCCATTGCGCCTGCCGGCGGCAGGATCGTCCTCGCCGGACTCGTCACGCGCCCCGCAACCTTCGAGGACTTCGCCGCCGTCCGACTGAATGGAAGCGGCGGGCTCGATCCGAGCTTCTCGGGCGACGGGCGGCGGGTGATCGCCCTCGGCGGTGGCAGCGACCAGGCCGGGGGCGTTGCGATCCAGAGAAACGGACGGATCGTCGTGGCCGGGGAGACATACCAGGGGGCCGCGGACACCGAGTTCGGCGTCGTCCGCCTGCTGGGGGACTGAGCGCCGCCGGATCGCGGCCGAGCCCGACGTTAGGGCGCTTGCCGCGGCACCGGCACGATCCCGCGCCCCCGGCCGACCACCGACACCGTGCGCCGGTACGAGGCGCGGGCGGTGGCGCGGTCGAGGTCGCCGCGGCGAGCCGCGCGGCCGACAGCGACCACCCTGTAGTCGGGACGGCGGACGATCGTCGGCACGTATCGCACGCCGGTCACGCGCGCGCGACCGCCACGCACCTTGATCGAGAGGAGCACGATCACGCCGTCCTGCGTCCCGGCCGGACAGCAGGCGGCGCTCTGGCCCGAGATCAGGTTGCCGTCGCTGAACACGACCGGCATCCCGTCGACGCGGCGGATCGGCTCGACGACGTGCGGCCCCTGGCCGACCAGGGCGGTGACGCCATGGGGCGCGAGGCGGCGGGCGAGGGCGATCTGCTGCGGGTCGGGCTGCGATGCGTACTCGCCGCCCCAGTGGACGTTGACGATCACCGCGTCGGCGCCGCGGGCGCGGGCGCGCCGTACGTCGGCGACGATCCGTTCGCCGCGGGCGAGCGCGAGCGACCAGCGATGCGGCACGGGATTGCCGTTGGTCTGCCGCGTGTAGGCGAGGAACGCGACCTTCACCCCGCGCACCCGTAGGATCAGCGTGCGGCGGCGGGCGGCTGCGGAGCGGTAAGAGCCGGTGTGCGGCACGCCGGCTCGGTCCAGCGCCCGGCCCGTCGAGTCGATCCCGGCCTGACCGTGGTCGAGCGAGTGGTTGGAGGCGGTGTCGCAGGCGTCCCAGCCGGTCTTGCGGATCGCCCCGGCCAGCGCGACCGGCGTGCTGAACACCGGGTAGCCGTGCGGCGGCCCGGGCACGAGCGTCGTTTCGACGTGGCAGAGGGCGAGGTCGGCTCCGGCCACGTAGGGCCTGATCGGCGCGAACAGGGCGCCGAAGTCGTACCGGCCCCTGCCCGCCGCCAGGGCGCTCTCCCAGACCGGCGCATGCGCCAGGAGGTCACCGCTGACGGCCATTGTGAAGCGCACCGGCCGCGGGCGGTGGGTGGGCGCGCGACTCGCGGGGCGTCCAGGCTCCGGCTCGCCGCCCCCGCGCTCGAGGCGAGTCGCGAGCCACGCCGCCGAGGCCGCCAGGGCGACGGCGAGCGCGACGGCGGCGACGGCGGCGCGGCGGCGCCCGCTCACCGCGGCAGCTCGGCCGTCTCGCCCGGGGCGAGCACGCGTACGTCGACCTCGGGCGCGAGCCGCCTCGCGTGGGCGGCGAAGCTGCGCCCGGGCGCCTCGAGGTGGCCGTGCCAGAAGCGTCCGATGCCGAGCAGGGCGAGCGCCCCCCAGTGCACCGGGATCGCCATCCGCGGCCGCAGCAGGGCGAGCGCCTGCGCCGCGGTCTCCGGATCGAGGTGCCCCTCGCCGGGCTTCGGGCCCCAGCCCCAGACCGGAAGCAGGGCGACGTCGAGCCCGGGACCCAGCTCAACCATCCCTGCGAACAGCTCCGTGTCGCCGGCGTAGTAGACGCGGGCCGAGCCCTCCAGCAGGTACCCCACCGCCCCGGCCCCGCCGATCCCGAACATGCGGCCGCCGCGGTGGTGCGCCTCGACGCCGCGTACCTGCACCCCGGCGAGGGTCGTCGTGCCTCCGGGAGCCAGCTCGGTGACGCTGGTAAAGCGGCGCCGCCGCAGGAGCGAGCCGGCCCCCTCCGGGACGACGATCGGCGGGTCTCCCAGGGCGCGTAGGGACGGCAGGTCGAGGTGGTCGCGATGCAGGTGCGAGATCAGCACACCGTCCACGCGGCCGAGGCGGGCCCGATCGACGCCGCCGTGGCGCCGCAGCACGACCAGGAGGCCGTCACGGAGCAGCGGGTCGGTGACGATCCGGGCCTCGCCCGTGTCGATCAGCGCCGTGGCGTGGCCCGCGAAGGTGATCGCGGCCGGCGCGCCGCGGCTGTGCTCCACGGGCCCGATAATAATCCCGCCCGTGGAAGCCGCCACCACCGAGCCCGAGCAGAGCGAGGCCGTCTCCTCGTTCACCAAGTCGCTGTTCCTCGGCGAGATCCACGAGGAGATGGTGTTCCCGTATCCAAAGCCGGATCCGGAGGAGCAGGACCGGATCCGGGCGCTGAACGCGGCCGCGCGGGAAATCGGCGATCGGCTCGACCCGCACGAGATCGAGGAGAAGCGCTGGCTCGGCGACGACGTGGTCCGCGAACTGGGGGAGCGCGGGCTGTGCGGGCTCTACGTCCCCGAGCAGTACGGAGGGCAGGGGCTGTCGCAGACGGGTTACGCACGCGTGTTCGAGACCTTCGCCCAGATCGACGCGACGCTCTCGATCGTGATGGGCGTGCACCAGTCGATCGGGTTCAAGGGCATCGTCATGTTCGGCTCCGACGAGCAGAAGCAGCGCTTCCTCCCGGACCTCGCGACCGGGCGCAAGCTGGCCGGCTTCGCCCTGACCGAACCCAACGCCGGCTCGGACGCCTACAACATCGAGTCACGCGCCGTGCTGCAGCCGGACGGCTCCTGGAAGCTGAACGGCGAGAAGCGCTATATCGGAAACGGCAGCAAGGGCGACGTCTTCACGGCCTTCGCCCGCGCCGAGGTTGGCGGCAAGGACCGCCACATCGCCCTGATCCTCGAGAAGGGGATGAAGGGATTCGAGGTGGGCGAGCGCTTCGACACGATGGGACTGCGCGGCAACGACCTGCGCCGCCTCTACTTCCGCGACGTCCGCGTGCCGCCGGAGAACGTGCTCGGCGAGCCCGGCGAGGGCTTCCATATCGCGATGGAGATCCTCAACAACGGCCGGATCGGGCTCGGAACGGGGTCGGTGGGCGCCGCCAAGGGGCTGCTCGACCTCGCGATCGACCACGTCAAGGAGCGCCACCAGTTCGGCCGCCCGCTGGCCGACTTCGAGATGGTCCAGGACAAGATCGGCTGGATGGTCTCCTACCTGTTCGGGCTGGAGTCGATGGCGTATCTGACCTGCGGCCTGGTCGACGCCGGCGTCAGCGACTACTCGCTGGAGTCGGCGATCTGCAAGGTGGCGGGGACGGAGTTCCTCTGGTACCTGGCAAACCGTGCGATGCAGCTGAAGGGCGGCGCCGGCTACATGAAGGACGAGCCCTACGAGAAGGTGCTGCGCGACATCCGCATCTTCCCGATCTTCGAGGGCGCCAACGACGTCATGCGGGCCTTCGTCGCCCTTTCGGGATTCAAGCCGGTCGGCGAGAAGCTCTCCGAGCTGGGCGAGATCGGCCTGTCCGACCCGATCGGCTCGATCGGCGTGCTCGCCGACTACGTCGGCGGGCGGGTGAAGCGCCAGGTCGCCCCCGACAAGGTCTCCGAGGCGCACGCGGAGCTGGAGTCGCACGCCGACGCCGTCTCCGACCAGGTCAAGGAGCTGGCCACGGTGACGGAGAGCCTGCTGCGAACACACCGCAAGGGGATCATGGAGCGCCAGTTCGAGCAGAAGCGGATCGCCGACGCCGCCGCCGACATCTACGCCCAGATCGCCGTCCTCTCGCGGGTGAGCGCGATCTTCGACGAGCACGGCGTCGAGCCGTCCGGCCAGGAGCGCTACATCGCCGAGACGTTCTGCGAGCGCGCCGCCGGTCGCGTCCGCTCCAACTTCCGCCAGCTCGAGTCCAACGACGACGAGCGCATGACCGCGATCGCCAAGCTCGCCTACAAGCGGGGCGAGTACGGCTACGCGCTGTTCGAGGACTGAGCCGGGTCCAGCTCGGCGGCTGCGCGGCGGAGGATGTCGCGCAGGGTGCGCTGGTCGTCGGGCGAGAGCGCGAGGATGGGTGGCGGCGGCTCCGACATGCGGGCCTCGAGCCGCTGGCGAACGCTCCGACCCTCCCTGGTCAGCACCAGTAGCTTGACGCGGCGGTCGTGCTCGGCCGCGGTGCGCTCGACGAGCCCCCGCTCCTCGAGCCGGTCGACGATGCCGGTGACGTTCGAGTTGTCGCAGGCCAGGTTTCGAGCCAGCTCGCCCATCGGCATCGGCTGATCGAGGGCACGCAGCGCGATCACGTGCGGCGGGATCAGGTCGAGCTCGCGGGCGATCGCTACGAAGGCCGGGCGCTGGGAGAAGGCGACGCGCTGCAGCAGCACCCAGGCCTCGCTGGCGAGATCGCCTCCGGCTCCGGCCGCACCGCCGTCCGACGCTCGTCCGGCACGCTCAGCGGATCTCGCCGGATTGCGTTTGGCGGTTTCGACTCCCATCGACAAGGGGAGAATACTGTAGCGGGGCGATATTTGCTAGCCTCAACCTTCGAGGGCGACCGGCATCGCGTCGCCCGGACGAACCGCCCGGAAGGAGATCGGATGACCGCGGGAGATCAATCGGCGACCGGCACCGGGATCGAGGCACAGGGCCTGGTCCGCGAGTTCAAGAACGGCCCGCGCGCCGTCGACGGCATCGACCTCGAGGTTCCGCCCGGGGAGATCTACGGGTTTCTCGGCCCCAACGGCGCCGGCAAGTCGACCACCGTCCACATGCTGACCACGCTGCTTCCCCCCACCGCCGGGACGGGCCGGGTGGCGGGCCACGACATCGTCAGCGAGGGCCCGGCGGTTCGCGACGCGATCGGCGCCGCCCTCCAGGAGGCCGCGCTCGATGCCCTGCTCACCGGCCGCGAGCACATGAAGCTCCAGGGTGGCCTCCACGGCCTTTCCGCCGGCGAGATCGAGCGCCGCGGCGACGCCCTGCTGGCGCAGGTCGGCCTGGCCGAGGCCGCCGACCGCCGCGTCGGCGGGTACTCGGGCGGGATGAAGCGGCGGCTGGACCTCGCGCTCGCGCTCGTCCACGAGCCGCGGATCCTGTTCCTGGACGAGCCCACGACCGGCCTCGACGTGCAGAGCCGGGCGGCCGTGTGGGACGAGGTCGCCCGCCTCGCCCGCGACGACGGCGTCACGGTGTTCCTCACGACGCAGTACCTCGAGGAGGCTGATTCGCTCGCCGACCGGGTCGGGATCATCGATCGCGGCCGGATCGTCGCGGAGGGCACTCCCGCCGACCTGAAGGCGCAGATCGGACGCCCCACGATCGAGGCCGTGCCCGCGGATGGCGCCGGCGTCGAGCAGGTCGGAGCCGTGCTCGAGCGGTTCGGCGAGCCCCTGCCGGCCGCGCGCGGCGCCGCCGCCGTGCGACTCGCCGACGGCACCGAGGAGCTGGCCGAGGTCATCCGCAGGCTGGACAGGGAGGGCATCAAGGTGGCCGACCTCAAGCTGCACGCGCCGAGCCTGGACGATGTGTTCCTCGCCAAGACCGGCCGCTCGCTGGAGGGCGCAGGAGACGGCGACGGGGCCGCGAACGGCGCCGGCCGGCGCGAGGCGATCTCGTAGCCGATCGATGTCCGGCGCATCCACAGCCCGGCTCCCCCGGCAGGCGCGCTACCTGGCCTGGCGGTCGGTGATCCGCACCGCGCGCCAGCCGATCGTGATCGTGCCGCCGCTGGTCTTTCCCCTCTTCCTGCTGGCGATCAACGCCTCCGGGCTCGACGCCGCGACCAGGATCCCGGGCTTTCCGTCGACCACCTACCTGGCGTTCGCGCTGGCGTTCCCGTTCATGCAGGGCGCCCTGTTCGCCACCAACACGGCCGGCACCAACGTCGCCCAGGACATCGACACCGGGTTCTTCAACCGGCTCTCGCTGACGCCTATGCGCGGGTCGTCGCTCCTCGCCGGCCAGCTCAGCGGAGTCCTGCTGGTCGGCGTGATCCAGGCGGCGGCCTTCCTCGCCGCCGGGCTGGCCGCCGGCGCCACGATCGCGGCAGGGCCGCTGGGCGTGCCGGTGATGTTCGCGCTGTCGCTGTCGATCGTCGCGGCCTTCGGGACGATCGGCCTGTTCGTCGGGCTTCGCACGGGCTCCGGGGAGGCGGTGCAGGGGCTCTTCCCGTTGATGTTCATCTTCCTCTTCCTCAGCTCTGCGGTCCTGCCGCGGGACCTGATCGGCCAGGACTGGTTCCGCACGCTGGCGACGATCAACCCGGTGAGCTATCTGATCGAGGGCCTTCGCAGCCTGGTGATCACCGGCTGGGACCCCGAGGCGCTCGCGCTGGGGTTCGGCGTCGCCGTGGCAATCTTCGCCGCCGGCCTGACGGCCTCCACCCTCGCGCTGCGCGACAGGCTGGAGCGCACATGACCGGCCGTTCGCGATACCTCGCTGTGGTCCGCACGGTCGCCTGGCGCAACCTGCACTCGGTGATCCATCGTCCAGCGCTGCTGCTGCCGCCGCTCGCCTTTCCGCTGTTCTTCTACATGGCGTTCGCCGGCGGGCTGTCGACGGTCGGCAACCTGCCCGGCTTCGGCTACTACGACTACAACGCCTTCCAGTTCGTCTTCGTCCTGCTCCAGTCGGCGGCGTTCGGCGGGGTGTTCATCGGCTTTTCGATCGGGGCCGACTTCGACTCCGGCTTCACCCGCCGCCTCTTCCTGGCGACTCCGAACCGTTCGGCCGTGATCGCGGGATTCGGCGTCGCGGCGCTGGTCCGGGCGCTGTTCGTTTGGGCGATGGTCTTCACGGTCGCGCTTGCGACCGGGATGGAGGTCGGCGGCAGCGGGATCGACCTCGCCGGGCTGCTCGGCCTGGCGGTGGTCGTCAACGCGGCCGCGTTCCTGTTCGCGGCGGGGATGATGACCCGGATGCGGACGCTTCAGGCGGCGCCGGCAATGCAGCTGCCGGTCTTCTTCATCCTGATGACGGCGCCGGTCTACGTGCCTCGGGCGCTGCTGCAGGGGTGGGTCCACGCCGTCTCGCACGTCAATCCCACGACCGCGATTCTCGAGGCCGGACGCAGCCTGATGGCCGGCGACCCCTTCCACGTTGTGCTCGCGTTTGCCGCCGCCGGCGCGCCCGTCGCGCTGCTCTCGGTGTTCGCGCTGCGCGGGCTGCGAAAGGCTGAGGCGGCGAACTGATGGTCGCGGGTGCCGGCGAGCGGATCGCCGCCGAGGTGGGCGGCTGGCCCGGCGTGGCCTCCGCCCCGCACCGCTTCGGAGGGACCGAGTTTCGGCTGGGCAGGCGCGAGCTGGGCCACGTCCACGGCGACCGCCTCGCCGATCTGCCCTTCCCCCGCCGGGTCCGCGACGAGCTGGTCGCCGCCGGCCGTGCCGAGCCCCACCATGTCCTCCCCGGCTCGGGGTGGGTGACGGCCCGCCTCCGCGAGCCCGAGGACGTCAATCGCGTGATCGACCTGTTCCGGATGTCGTACGAGCGGGCGACGTCCAGCCGCGCTCGTCGCGCAGCCTGAGCGGAAGCAGTCAGATCAGGGCGGCGCCGGAGAGCGCCCTCGTCAATTCCGTCGGGCGCCGTCGCGCTCGCCGGCGATCTCGCTGCGCCCGGCTCGCGGCCGAACGCGGACGCGCAGCCTGGCGGGGGTCAGCTCAGGCGCTCCACGATCATCGCCTTGCCCTGGCCGCCGGCGACGCACATCGTCTCCAGGCCGACCTGGTGATCGTCGGTCTCCATCGCGTTCAACAGCGTCCCCATGATCCTGGCGCCGGTCATCCCGAATGGGTGGCCCAGCGCGATCGCGCCGCCGTGAGTGTTGAGCTTCTCCAGGGGGATGTCGCACTGGTCCATGATCGGGATCACCTGGGCCGCGAACGCCTCGTTGAGCTCGACCACGCCGACGTCGGCGATCTTCATCCCGGCGCGGTCGAGCACCTTCTTGATCGCGCCGATCGGGGCCACGCCCATGTACTCGGGCTCGTTGCCGAAGGTGGCGGCCGTGACGACTCGCGCCCGCGGCGTCAGGCCGAGCTCGTTCGCCCTCGAGTCGCTCATCAGCAGGACCGCCGCCGCCCCGTCGTTCAGCGGGCACGAGTTCCCGGCCGTCACGCCGCCGCCTCCCTCGAACGCCTCCGGCAGCTCCGCCAGCTTCTCCAGCGTGGAGCTGGCTCGGGGGCCGTCGTCCTTGGCGACCTCGGTGCCGTCGGGAAGGGTGACGGGCACGATCTCCCGGTCGAAGAAGCCGTCCTCCTGCGACCTCACGGCCAGCTCCTGCGAGCGCTGCGCGTACTTGTCCATGTCGGCGCGGCTGACCTCGTACTTCTTGGCGACGTTGACGGCGGTGTCGCCCATCTGGATGTAGGCGTTCGGCGTTCCGTCGCGGCCCTGCAGCTTCTCGTTCTGGTCCGCCACGCCGGCCGCCTCCTGACGCTCGTTGTAGCGGCTCACCCACTCGACGCCGGCGGCGACATAGGCGTCGCCCTCGCCCGCCTTGATCGCGTTCGCCGCGTGGCGGATCGCATCGAGGCTGGACGAGCAGTAGCGCGAGATCGTCACGCCGTTGACCGTCTCCGGCAGCTTCTCGGAGAGCAGCACGATGATCCGGGCGATGTTGAACGCCTGCAGGCCCTGCGGCAGGCCGCATCCGCAGAAGACGTCCTCGATCGAATCGGGCGCCACCTCGGAGTTGCGCTCGAGCAGCTGATCGACCGCGAACGCCCCCATCTCGTCCGGGCGCAGCTGGGCCAGCGACCCCTTGAAGGCACGGCCGATCGGGGTGCGGACGGTGTCGACGATCACGGCTTCGGGCATCTCGGATGTCTCCTTCGTGTGTTTCGGCGGGCGAGCGGACGCAATGCTAGATGCAGAGCGGCGTCACCGCCCTCTGCCGCACGGCGCGTCGGCCTACTATTGAGGGCCGATGGAGTCGAGCCAGCCACCGCCCGGCCAGCAGCCCGGGCCGGCGCCGCCGCCGGGCCCCCCGCCCCCCGGCTTGGATCGTCCCGCGACCGACGGCGAGCCGGCGCCGACGGAGTCCGCCGCGGCCTCCTCCAACGGACCGCCCCCGGAGAGCGCGATCCCGGAGCCGCAGGCGCCCGCCCCGCCGTACCCAGAGCCCGGCCCCCAGCCTTCGCAGCCGTCCGAGCCGTCGGCGATGCCGCCGCCGGGATCCCCGCCGACGCCGGGGCCCGAACCGGCGCCGACGACCTCGCCGACCGCCGAGATCCCGGCGGTCGCCGGTCCGGGCCTCCCCCCCGGCCCGGGCGCTCCCGTCCCGCCCGGAACGCCGGCGCTCGCGGCACCTGTTCCCCCCGAAGACGTGCCGGCGAAGGTGGACGGCCTCTTCGCCTGGGTCACCCGGATCGATCGACGCCTCGGCACGCGCACCTACATCGGCGCCGCGCTTGCGGCGCTTGCGATCGCGGCCGCCGGGGCGGCCCTCTTCCTTGCCCTGCGTACCGACAGCGACGCCGCCTCCAAGGACGACGTCGCGAAGCTGCGGGACCAGGTCAACCAGCTCCAGGGCCAGGCGACGAGCGCGCAGCAGGCCGCCTCCCACCTCAACGAGCCGATCTCCAGGCTGCAGAAGCGGCTGTCGGCGCTCGAGGCGCAGCAGAAGAACATGCAGTCACAGATCTCGCAGCTCAACCAGCGCGCGGCGCAGCCGCCCGGCGGCGGAGGCGGCGGCGGCGGTGGCGGCGGGCCGCCAGCGGGCAGCGCCGGGTCCGGCGGCGGAGCTGGTGGAGCCGGGGCGGGCGCGGGCTCCGGCGGCGGCACGGGCGGAGCCCCACAGGGCGGCGCCGGCTCGGGCGGCGGCTAGCCCGCCGGCGCGCTCGGCGTGACTGCCGGCACGGTGCGGCCGCGACCGGCCTGCTTGGCGTCGTAGAGGGCCGAGTCCGCGCGCCCGACCAGGGATCGCGGCGACTCGTGCCCGTCCCACGCCGCGACGCCGGCCGAGCAGGAAAGCCCCTCCGGGGTGGCCGCCCGCAGGCGCTCGATCAGTGCGACGGCCTCGTGCGACGGGCAGCCGGGCAGCATCACGCTGAACTCCTCGCCGCCGTAGCGAGCGATCAGGTCGCTCATCCGCAGCGAGCCGCGCCAGGCGGCGGCGGCCTCGCGCAGCAACCGGTCGCCGGCCTGATGGCCGAGGCGGTCGTTGTACTGCTTGAACTCGTCGAGGTCGAGCATCGCCACGCACACCGAGCGGTGCTCGCGACCGGCCCGCGCCAGCTCCCGCGGCAGCTCCTCCTCCCAGGAGCGACGGTTCGGCAGGCCGGTGAGGTCGTCGGTGCGGGCGACGACCTCGAGGCGGGTGAGCAGCTCGGTGCGCTCGATCGCCACGGCCGCCTCCGCCGCAAGCAATGACATCAGCGAGACGAGGCGATCGCTGACCGCGTCGAAGCGCTGCTCCCAGACGACGGCGAGGACCCCGGTCGCATCGGCCTCTCCGAGCACCGGCTGCCACATCGCCGAGGCCGCCGGGACCTCGCCCGCGAGCGGGGCGAGGACGCCGGGGTGGTCGTCAAGTTCGGAGACGAAATGCGGGTTGCCCGAGCGAAACGTCGCGACCGCCCCTGCGCCGGCGTCGGAGAAGGGGAGCAGCACGCCTCGCAGCTCGATCCCGAGGCTGGCGGAAACCGTGAGGCCGCGCCCGTCCCCGCTGGGCTCGAACAGGATCGCCACGTCGGCGCCGGAGACCATCCGCGCCGCCTCGCAGATCGCGCCGCGGGCCGCGTCCAGGTCGGTGCTGCGCGCCAGCTCCCGGGTCGCCGTGGCAATCGCCTCCAGGTCGGCGAGGTACTCGTTCCCGGCTCCGCCGGTCGCCGGCACGACCGTCGGCACCGGGCGCCGCGGTCGCAGCAGGCGCGCCGCGAGCCCGCCGGCGACACCGATCGCGGCCGCCACGCTGGCGGCGGCCGAGGTGCGCTCGCCTTTCCCCCCGCGCCGCGGGGGCAAGGATCTGCCGGGAAGGCTCATAGAACTGTTGTTCCCTGTAACGCGTCCCCTCAGCCATGGTTGGCCGCGTGGCGAGTCGGGCACGAGGCGCCGCGCGCGAGGCAATCCTGTCGGCGGCGCGGCAAGGAACGTGCCGAATGTCACGCAGTTTGCGGGTAATCGTCTGCCGGGTGGGCTACATTCGCCTCGCCTGGCCCCCGCGGAGGGCGAGAATCCGCGCGAACACCCGTCGCTCCCGAAAGGAGGCATGGTCGATGCCAGAGGGTTACTGCGTCAAAGAGCGCAAGAAGGTCGAGATCAAGGATCCCAAGCAGGTGACCATGAAGAACGGTCGTCCGGCGATCCAGGGCGTCTGCCCCGACTGCGGCACGAAGATCTTCAAGATCGGAAAGCTCTAGAGCGCCCAGGCGGCGCCGAGGCAGCGGCGGAGCGCCCGGCGCCCAGCGCCGGGCGTCTTCCGCATGCGCCCCGCGGCCACCGGCGACGTCACCGAGCGAAGCTTGTCGAGGAATCGTGTCGCCATCGCCTGCGGGTCCTCGTCCGGGCGGGGGTCGCCCTGGCGGGGCCGGAAGAAGCGCAGCCTGACGCGCGGGCGCCGCGGGAAGCGCACGTAGTCGACGCCCTCCACCCGCATGCCGCCCCATCACGCCAGGGGCAGCAGCAGGCGGGCGATCAGCGCGGAGAGCGAGGGCGCTCCTAGCCGAACCGGTGGCAGCGACCAAGCGATGCGGAACGCGCCTCCGGTCAGCCGACGCCGGCGCCGGTCTGGCGCTGGCTGTACAGGTGGCCGACGAGGATCTCGACGACCCCGGGGTCGAACTGGGTGCCGGCGTGCTTCGACAGCTCCCGGATCGCCTCGCCGTGTGACATCGCCTCGCGGTAGGGCCGGTCCGAGGTCATCGCGTGATAGGCGTCGCAGGCGAGGATGATCCGCGATCCGATCGGGATCTGCTCGCCGGTGAGGCCGTCCGGATAGCCGCTGCCGTCCCAGCTCTCGTGCTCGTGGCGCACCATCCGCGCCACCCCACCGAGCCCGGGGATCGCCCGCAGGATCCGCTCGCCGATCACGGGGTGCTCGCGCATCAGCACCCACTCGCGATCGTCCAGCGGGCCCGGCTTGTGCAGGACGTCGTCGGGGATCGCAACCTTGCCGATGTCGTGCAGGACGGCGGCCATGCGGACGCGGTTGACGTCGTCTGCGTCGAGCGCCAGCGACTCGGCCACTCGCGCCGCCATCTCGACCACCGAGTGTGAGTGCTCGCCGGTGTAGCGGTCGCGCTCGAGCAGGGCGGTGGCGAGCGCTGTGACGACGTCCGCCTGGGCGTCCGCCCCCTCGGCGCCGACCTCCTCGTCGCCGCTCGCGTACTTGACCGCCCGCCCGCCGCCTGCCTTCCGCGCCCGCTCGACAGCCGTGCGGGCGCAGGCGAGCAGATCCTCGGCCGTCTGGCGCTGCTCCAGGCCGGCCACCCCGATCGACGCCGAGATCCCGCGGATCGGGCCGGCCTCGAGCGTCTCAAGCTCGTTCAGGATCCGCGCTGCCGCCTGCATCGCCCGGTCCATCCCGGTCTCGGGAAAGAGCATCATGAACTCGTCGCCGCCGGAGCGCGAGGCGAGATCGCTCGAGCGGGTGGTGGAGCCGATCGTTCGCGCCAGCGCGGCGAGCACGGAATCGCCGGCGCCGTAGCCGTGGGTCGAGTTGAGGCTGCGAAAGCCGTCCACGTCGAGCATCGCCACGCTCAGCGGCCTGCCGTAGCGCTGGGAGCGCCTGACGTCCCCGTCCAGGCGGTCCCGAAAAGCGCGCATGGTCAGCAGGCCCGTGATCGGGTCGTGCACGCGCTGGCTGTCGAGCTGGCGCTCGAGGTCGGCCACACGCTGCTGAGCCTCGGCAAGCTGCGCGGCAATTCCCGTGCTTTCGTCACGCCGTCGCATCGACCGCACGCGTCCCTTATCGGCACGGACGCCCACGCACTGGAGTCCGGCCGGGCGGCGGCTTGCGCCGGTCGTCTGGACGGTCGATTCCGAATCCGCGTGCCCGCGGGGGCGCGCCAGGCCGAGCTGGGCGGCGGCCGCGGCCAATAGCCCATGCGCTATTGGCAAGGCCGTGGGTGGCGATCCAGCGAAGGGATGGCGCGTCATCCGTGGGTGCGGGGGTTCGGGATTGATCGTCTAGGCTCGCGGCCGATGACCGGCGCACAGCGGATCCGAGAGCTGGTCGCAGCCGACGCCGTGCTGATGCCCGGCCTGTACGACGCGATCACCGCCCGGGTGGCCACCCGGATCGGCTTCGAGGTGGTGTTCATCTCCGGCTACTCGGTCAGCGCCGCTCGACTGGGCGAGCCGGACTTCGGCTTCCTCACCCAGACCGAGATGGCCGAGGCGGCCCGCGCGGTCTGCCGGGTCTCGGCGGCGCCGGTGATCGTCGACGCGGATACCGGCTACGGGAACGCGCTCAACGTGGTCCGCGCGGTGCGCGAGCTTCAGGACGCCGGCGCCGCCGGCATCTTCCTCGAGGACCAGGTATGGCCGAAGAAGTGCGGCCACATGCGTGGCAAGCAGGTCGTTCCCGCGGCCGAGCACGCGACCAAGATCAGGGCCGCCTGCGACGCCCGTGGCGAGCGGGACCTGTTCGTAGTCGCGCGCACCGACGCCCGCCAGCCGCTCGGGCTCGATCAGGCGATCGAGCGCTGCCTCGCCTACAAGGAGGCGGGGGCGGACGCCCTCTTCGTCGAGGCGCCGCTGTCGGTGGAGGAGCTGGAGCGGATCGCGGCGGCGCTGCCGCCGCCGCTGGTCGCCAACATGATCGAGCGCGGGGTCACGCCGCACCTCACGCGCTCGCAGCTTCGCGACCTCGGCTTCTCGCTGATCGTGTGCCCCCTCGCCGCCCTCTTCGCGTCGGCCAAAGCCGTGACCGACGTGCTGACGGAGCTGCGCGAGCGGGAGACCACCGCGGCGGTGGTCGATCGCATGCTCGCCTTCGAGGAGTTCAACGAGCTGGTCGAGCTGGAGCGGCGCTACGCCGACGAGGCCGCATACGCCGTTCCCCCCGCGGCGACCGGCGAGCCCGATTGAACCGGCCCGTCGGGTCGCGCGTAGACCGGACAGATGGGGCCTGACCGCCACACTGTTGGGCGATGGGCGAGCAGTCGCTGACGCGCGAGCGCGGCGTGCGCGAGGCCTACGCGGCGCACGCCGGCGAGTTGTACGGCTTCGCGCTGCGCTCGCTCGGGGACTCGGGGCTCGCCGAGGAGGCGGTGCAGGAGACCTTCGTCAGGGCCTGGCGCGCGGGCGACCGCTTCGACCCCGAGATCGGGTCCCTGCGCACGTGGCTGTTCGCGATCCTTCGCAACACGGTGATCGACCTGGGGCGGGCGCGGGCGGCGCGGCCGGCGATCGCCACGGGCGCGCCTGAGCCCGCGCACGAGCCGTTCGACGACCTCCTGCTCGCCTGGCAGGTGGAGGAGGCGCTGAGACGGATCGGCGAGGCCCACCGGCAGGTGATCGTCGAGACCTACTATCGCGACCGGCCGTACGCCGAGGTGGCCGCCGAGCTCGGCGTGCCCGAGGGGACGATCAAGAGCCGGGTCTACTACGCGCTGAAGGCCCTCCGCAACGCCCTCGAGGAGATGGGCTATGACGGCTGACCGCTGCCGCGAGTGGCGCGAGCTGCTCGGCGCCTACGTCCTTCGCCAGCTCTCCGGCGACGATCGCGCCGCCGTGCGCGCCCACCTGGACGGCTGCGCCGACTGCCGCGCCGAGGCCGAGTCGCTGACACCCATGCCCGCGCTGCTCGACCGCGCCGATCCGGCGACGCTGGGACGGGACCCCTCCCCGCCCCCCCACCTCGCCGACCTCGTCGCCCGCCGGATCGGCGCCGAGCGCCGCACCGTGCGCCGCCGCCGCACGATCCGGGTCGGCTTCGCCCTGTCGGGCGCAGCCGCGGTCGCCGCGGTAACGGTCGCACTGGTGCTTGCGTCCGGGGGCGGCCCGTCGAGCCCGGGCCAGCCCGCGCGCGCCGTGGCGTTTCGCTCGCTGCCGCCCGGCGTCCATCTGACCGCGACCCTCGCGCCGCGGCCGTGGGGGACCGAGGTGCGCATGCGCGTGCACGGCATCCGCCCCGGCACGCTGTGCACCGTGTGGCTGCGTCGCGGCGACGGCACGCGCGTCCCCGCGGGGTCGTTCCGCTACCGCTACGACGACAGCGACGCCGCCGTGCTCAGCGCCGCCCTGCCGCAATCCGACGCAGCGGCGGTCGGCGTGCGCGCGGGCGACCGCACGTTCGTCGCGCCCGTGGCTGCCCAGACTTCCTGAGACCAACCAACGAGAGGAGACGACACGATGAAGGCACGAACCCCAGCCGCCGCCCTGGCGGGGATGGCCCTGGTCGCGTTCGTCGCCATCGCCGGCTGCGGCGGGGGCAACGACAACAACAGCTCGAGCACCGGCGCCGCCCAGGCGCAGTCGAGCGGGGCCCAGTCCTCCGGCGCGGCGAGCGGCGGCGCCGCCGCGTCCAACGTGAACGTGAGCGAGACCGAATACAAGCTCAGCCCCTCGGATCCGACCGTGAAGAAGGGCACGGTCACGTTCAAGGCCACCAACGACGGCAAGGTCCAGCACTCGATCGAGGTGGAGGGGCCGGGAGGCGAGCAGCGCCTCCAGACACCCCTCAACCCGGGACAGTCGGGAACGCTGAAGGTCGACTTCACGAAGCCCGGCAAGTACGAGTGGTACTGCCCGATCGACGGTCACAAGAACCTCGGCATGAAGGGCGAGGTCACCGTCAGGTAGGCGCCCGCCGCGCCGCCCCCGCCCCGCCCCACCGACGCGGGATCCGGTCGGCGCCGCGCGGGGAGAGATAATCGGCGGCGCCCGTCACCAGCGTGACGGGCGCCGCTTCCCATGGATCGCCTCAGCCCCGACGACGCCCGCATCCTCGGCCTGGAGACAGCCGCGATCAAGGGCCACACCTGCAAGGTCGTGCTGGTCGAGCCCGGCCCCGCGGGGCCCCTCGGCATCGACGCCGTGCGCGAGCGGGTCGCATCGCGCCTGGACGCCGTGCCCCGCTGCCGCCAGCGCATCGCACCGACGCCGCTCCGGGTCGCTCCGCCCGCCTGGGTCGAGGACGCCGACTTCGACGTCGCGCGCCACGTCGCGCCGGTCGAGAGCGGCCCGGAGACCGCTCCGGAGCGGCTGCGGGAGATCGTCGGGGAGCTGATGTCCGAGCGCCTCGACCACCAGCACCCGCTGTGGCGGATTGACGTGGTCTCGCCCGTCGCCGGCGGGCGCACCGCGATCGTCGTCCGCATCCACCACTGCATGGCCGACGGGATCACGGCGCTGAGGATGCTGTCCGGGCTCCTGTGGGACAGCGCCGACGAGGGGCCCGACGCATCGTCGAGCCTGCCCGATCCGGGAGCGGGGGCGCTGCTTCGCGCCGCCGTCGCGGACCGCGCCGGCGCCGCCGCCAGGCGCACCGGCGAGCTGGCGCGCGCGGCGGCGTCGCCGCGCCGCTGGAGGGCGGCGGCATCGCGAGCGGCCCGGGAACCGGGAGCGATGCTCCGCGAGCTGCGGCCGCTGGCACGCTCCTCGCCCCTCGATCGCAACATCTCCGGGGCGCGGGAGGTGGCGTTCGCACGCCGGCCGCTCGCCGAGCTGAAGGCGATCGAGGACGCCGTGGCCGGACGGGTTACGGTCAACGACGTCCTGCTGGCCGCCGTCGCGGGCTCGCTGCGCGAATGGCTCGTCTCCGCCGGGCGCGACCCCGAGGCGATGCGCGTGCAGGTGCCCGTGAGCATGCACAGCCGCGCCGAGCGGGCGGACGAGCTGGGAAACCGTGACTCGTTCCTGTTCGTCGACCTTCCCGTCGACGAGCCCGACCCGATCCGGCGCCTGGAGGCGATCAATGCGGAGACGGTGGAGCGAAAGCAGCGCCAGGATGCCGACGAGCTCTATTCGTTCTTCCACCACACCGCTCATCTCGGACCGGTGACGCATGCGATCTCGAGATTCACGTCCGGGGCGCGTGAGTTCACGCTCTCGATCTCGAACGTGCCCGGGCCGAGGGAGCGCGTCCGGCTGGCGGGCCACGACGTCTCCGAGCTCTATTCGATCGCCGAGCCCGCCGATCGCCACGCCCTGCGGGTCGCGGCCGTGTCGCTTGTCGGCACCATGCACTTCTCCGTCTGCACCGACCCCGAGGCGGTGACGGGCGCCGCCGACCTCGCCGGCGGGATCGACCGCAGCGTGGACGAGCTGGCCCGCCTCAGCGGCCTGGCGTGAGCCGGTCTAACCCGTAGCCGCCTCACCGTCGGCGAAGCGGACGATCCCGCCGAGCACGCCGACGTAGGCGTCGCCGTCGCGGGCGATCGTCACAGGGGCGTAGTTGTTGTTGAAGCCGAGGCCGGTGCCGCCGAGCGCCCGGTAGACGGTCCTTCCGGTACGGAAGTCGATCGCCGTCAGGTACCAGGGATCGTGGTCCGACGGCGGCTTGGTGTAGCTGTAGACGAGCCCGTTGGCGAGCGACAGCTTCGGCACCACCGAGGGGGCGCGCTGGCCGTTCGTCCACACCACCTGGCAGCGGCCGTCGCGGATCCGCAGCCGCTCGATGCCCCGGCTGGTGATGCCGCCGTTCTCGGTAGCCGTCGGCCCGCCGTAACCGAAGTTGTTCTCCACGACCACGGAGCGCGCCGTGCCGATCAGCGACTGGTCGGTGGATCCCGCACCCGGAGCGAGCACCGGGTGCTTGCAGAGGACGCGATGCCTGATCCCGCGCCGCCGCCTGTAGATCACGACGTGCATCCGGTCGGCGTTGTCTGTGATCGCGACGAAGCGCTTGCCCATCAGCGTCGGCGTCGTCCCCGAGCCCGGCTGGGACTGGCCCGACTTGACCGTGCCGGTGTTCTCGTAGACGCGGCGCCAGGTGACCGAGGGCACGCCGCCCGGGCCGGCGTCGAACCGGTACATCGCCCGGTTGGAGACGATGTAGACGCCGCCGGTCTCGTCCACCGCGAAGGAGTTGCCTATCCCCTCGCCGAGGTCCTTCGAGCGGACCTGGCCCGTGGGGCGGTCGATCGTGCCGACGATGCCGCCGGTGGTCGCGAACCAGAGCCGGCCGCTCCAGTCGGGGAGGGCCGAGATGATCTTGTCGCCGACCGGGACCACGTTGGTGAGGTCGAAGTCGCGGGTCAGCTGGAAGCCGGGGCCGGCGGTCTCGGCGACGATGTAGAGATGGCGGCTGTTGGTGGGAATGACGGCGCGGTCGCGCTCGTCGAGGTAGAAGTAGCCGCCCCCGGAGAAGTCGGTGAAGGGGTTGCCGCCGCTCGGCTGGCGCGGCGGCAGGTCCATGCTGGCGAGGCTGTCCAGCGTGTCGGGGTCGAGGATCCGCAGCGTCGGGTTGGTCAGGCCGACGCAGACCGTCACTATCCGGCCCTTGCTGTCGAAGGTCACCGAGCCGCACTCGGCGCCGAAGAAGCTGGAGTTCGTGCCGGTGGCGCTGCCGCGCGGGCCGGCCCAGCGGTAGCTGTCGGTCTGGTAGGCGTCGTCGTGCAGGTTCGAGGAGCCGTTCGGGGCCATGTGGGGATTGCGCGGCACGCGCGGCGCCGGCACCGGGTGCGGCGTGGCGGCCGAACCGGTGAAGGCGGGGACGGCCGGCGGCTCGTCGGTCGGGTCCTGCGGGATCGGCGTCGCCGCGGCGGCGGCGGACGCGGCCGCGAGGGCCGCCGCCACGAGAAGAGATGCGACCGCTGTCGTCCGGCACGCCATCAGTCGCCACGTTTATAGCGGTGCCCCGCGGCGACCGCGCCGGTTCGGACCGTTCACCCGCGGCCGGCGCGAACTGCGACGATTTGCCTGATGGCCAACACCCAGAAGCCGGTCGAGCTGATCCTCGCCCGCAACCTGCTTGCGTACCTCTCGACCCCGGCGTTCCTGGTCGACGACGAGGCGATGCTGGTCTTCTACAACGATGCCGCGGCGGTGCTGCTCGGCAGGCGGTTCGAGGAGACCGGCAGGATGGACGCGGACGAGTGGCGGGCGCAGTTCGGCCCCTTCGGCCCGGACGGCAAGCCGGCGCCACTGGACGAGCTGCCGCTGACCATCGCCCTGCGACACGGGCGACCCGCCCATCACCGTTTCCACATCAGGAGCGCCGACGGCGCGGAGCACGAGATCGAGGCCAGCGCCACCCCACTCGTCTCGGCGGAGGGGCAGCAGGGGGCGATGGTGATCTTCTGGCCGGTGCACGACGGCGGCGCCACGGAGGCCACCCCGTGAGGATCAAGGTTTGGGGGGCGCGTGGATCGGTGCCGTCGCCCGGCCCCGAGATGGTCCGCTACGGCGGCAACACGTCGTGCGTCCAGGTGACGCTCTCCGACGGCACGGTCGTGATCCTCGATGCCGGCACCGGCATCCGCGGCCTCGGCCAGGCTTTGGCCGCCGACGCCCCCCGGCTGCACCTGCTGCTCACCCATCTCCACCTCGACCACATCCAGGGGATGGTGTTCTTCTCCCCCTTCTTCCGGCCGCAGTCGGAGGTCCTGATCTGGGGCCCGGCGTCGGCCGAGGCGTCGCTGGAGGACCGCATCGCCCGCTACATCTCCGCGCCGCTGTCGCCGGTCGAGGTCCGCGAGCTCCCCTGCTCGGTGGAGTTCCTCGACGCTCCGGCGACCGAGTGGGAGATCGGTCCGGCGCGGATCCGCGCGGAGTCGGTCACCCATCGCGGACCCACCCTCGGCTACCGGGTAACCGAGGGCGACACCTCGCTCTGCTACATCCCCGACCACGAGCCGGCGCTCGGCGCCCCGCTCGAGGGCCTCGAGCCCGACTGGATCTCGGGCTACGAGCTCGCCGCGGGCGCGTCGCTGCTCCTGCACGACTGCCAGTACACCGACGAGGAGTACGGGAACCACGTCGGCTGGGGGCACTCGCGGCTCACCGACGCGCTCACCTTCGCGCGTCGCACCAACCCGGAGCGCACGATGCTCTTCCACCACGACCCGCTGCACACCGACGACCAGCTCGATGCGATCTACGGGGCCGCCCTGGACCGCTGGGGCGAGCTCGGCGGCGATCCCGAAAGGCTGCAGATGGCCACCGAGCGCCGCGAGATGGAGCTTCGCGCCTCGGAGCTGGTCTCCCTAGGACTCAACCACGGCCCGGATCAGCCCGGCGGGGACGGCAGCCGCCGAGGCAAGGTGGTGGAGCGCATGCAGGCCGACCCCGGCAGCCGCCTGTAGCGGCCCGCGGCGGCGGAGCATCAGCGCGTAGAGGTCGCGGTTGAGCGCGATCAGCGCCGCTGCCGCGACCGCCGCGACCGCCGGTCGCCGCCGCACGGCCGCGGCGACGGCGACCAGGGCTGCGAGCGCGCTGAGGCGGTGCTCCCAGCCGAGGTTCAGCTCGTTGCGCGGAAGGCCCCGGCCGCGGCGGCCGGCGATCAGCGCCACCCAGGGCATGCCGCGGCGGCGGAAGTCGGTCGACACCATCTCGGCCAGGCCCCAGGCCTTCAGGTGACGGCCCTGGATGCGCGGGTCGCATTCGATTCGCGCGCCGGCGGCCGACAGGCGCAGGCCCAGCTCGATGTCCTCTATCGAAGGCTCGCCGTAGCGCTCGCCGTCGAAGCCGCCGATGTCCTCGAACGCTTCCCGCCTGACGGCGCCGAGCCCGGCCCAGAAGCTCGTCACGGGACCGGCGGCACGGCTGTGGACGTGGTGGTGAAGCAGGTTGCGAAAGCCCGAGACGGCGCCCGGCGCCTCCGGGTCGGCGTCGTAGGAGCCGAAGACCGCCGCCAGGCCGGGGTCGGCGCCGAGGCGCTCGCGCAGCAACCGCAGCGCCCCCGGATGCACCTCGACGTCGGAGTCGACGAACAGCAGCACCTCGCCGGCCGCTCGCGCGGCGCCGGCGTTGCGCGCCTGGGCGGGCCCGGTTCCCGGCGGGTCGGCGACCACGATCAGCTCCTCGGGCGGCTGCTCGGCCGCCTCCAGCGCGGCCAGGCAGCGGTCAAGCGTCGGCGGCGAGTCGGTTGCCGGGACGACGGCGCTCAGTCGCATCCGCCGCTCAGTCATCTAGACGCTCCAGCCGGGAAAGTCGTGCGCGGCGATCTCCCGCAGCCGGGCCGCCTCCGGCGCGAAGCGCTCGACCAGCCGCTCGCGGACGCCGTCGCCGAGGGAGGGGCGCTCGATCCCGCCTCGGAGCGGACGGTAGGCGGTGCGCTCGACGGCCCAGCGCAGCGGCGTCGGCAGGCGCGCCCACCTGTGGCGGCCGAGGCGGCGGCTGATTCGCAGGGCGGCGCGGTACTTGCGGTCCTTGCCCGCCGAGACCTCCCACATGCGCTCGAAGCCGGGTGCGCTGAAGTCCGGGTCGACGCCGGCGAACGCGAACACCCGCCGCATCGTCGCGGCGCGGTCGTAGAGCAGATCCTCCTGCGCCTCGACGTGGATCCGCTCGCGCCCGAACAGGCGCAGGAACGGCTCGAGCTGGGTCGCGTAGAGGCTGCGGGCGACGAGGCCGCGGTTGCCGCCCTCCTCCGAGACGGCCTCGGAGATCGGACGACGCTCGAAGCCCATCGCCACGAGCTGGATGTACTGCGAGACGAGCCGCTCGATCGGGTCGCGGACCATGTAGATCAGCCGGGCCTCGGGGACGAGATCATGCATCCGCTCGGCGGCGCCCTCGGACCAGGGCAGGTTCGTGTAGTTGACCGACGCCTCGCCCCGCACCGGGGCATCGGCGCGGAAGTGACGGGCGTACCAATCGACGCCCTTCGGCCAGTTGATCGTGGCGACGAAGTAGTTCAGCTCCTTCGGCCGGGACATCGCCACCTGCGGATGGAGGTCGAGGTAGCGGTGCAGGCTGGACGTGCCGCACTTCTGCGCCCCGATCACGATCAGGTTGGGCAGCGCCCCGGTCCCCTCGGGGACCGGTGGGCGGCGCGGTCGACGGGTCTCGGCGTCCACGCTCATCCGGCCTCCGCGTGGGCGCTCGGGTCGCGCACGTAGGCGGCGCGGACCTCCTCGAACGGGCCGTCGGCCACCACGTGGCCCCGCGACAGCCACAGGGCCCGGCCGCAGATCGTGGCGAGCACGTCGTGGTCGTGGCCGGCGGCGACCACGATGCCGCCCTCGTCGAGCGCGGCCCGGGCGCGCGCCTGAAGGACCTCGCGGAAGGCGTGGTCGAAGGCCTCGTGGACCTCGTCGAGCAGGATCACCTGGGGCCCGACCTGCTCGGCCGCGGTGAACGCCAGCCGCGCCCGCATCCCCTGCGAGAAGCTCGACGCCGGCCGCTCGAAGGAGTCGCCGAGCCCGCTCGCCTGCTTGACTCGCTCGAGCGACGCCTTCGCCTCCACCCTCGACAGGCCGGCGAGCACGCACAGAAGCGCGGCATTCTCGCGCCCGGTGAGAGTCGGCAGCAGGCCGGCGTCCACCGAGAGCAGCGACCCCACCCGGCCCCGCACCGAGATCCAGCCCGAATCCGCGGGCATCACCCCGGCGATCGCCCGCAGCAGGGTCGTCTTGCCCGACCCGCTCGGACCGATCAGGGCGACACCCTCGCCCGGCTCGATCTCGAGGTCGACCCCGTGCAGCCCCCAGGCCTCGGTCGCCCCCGGCGAGATCCTGGCGTGGGCCGGGGTGAGCACGCGGCTGCGGCGGTCGAAGCTGAAGCGCACGCCGAGATCGCGGGCTTCGATCGCGGCGCTCATCCGACCACCTTCGCCAGGTGCGGCTCCTCGCGCCGGTACAGCGGCAGGAACACGCAGAGCAGCACGATCGCGAACCCGGTCGGGTACAGCAGCTCCCACGCGGCGGGCGCGTGGCCGTACAGCAAGGTGTCGCGGTAGGACTCGAAGATCCCGGTCAGCGGGTTGAGCCGCACCAGGTCGTGTGCCCTGCCGTGGATCTGGTCCAGGGCGACGACGCCGGGGGCGACGAAGTAGAGCACCCGCACGACGCTGAAGGCGAAGCTGCGCAGCTCCGGGTACCAGACCCCGAACAGCGACGCCGGGTAGGCGCAGGCGAGCGCGAACAGCAGCGTCACCGCCACCGCTGCCGGGAACCAGAGCACCGCGACGGTCGGGGCGACGGCGTAGACGGCCATCATCGTGACCAGCAGCGCGAAGCTGGCGATGAAGCCGAGCGCCTCGGTGACCGTCGTCGCCGCCGGGATCAGCGCCCGCTGGAAGCCGAGGTTGAGGACGATCGAGCGGCGCTCGTTGACGGCGACCATCGAGTTGAAGATCGTGATCATCAGGACGTGGAAGGGGACGACGGCGCATGCCAGGCTGAGCCCGGGCGCCGGCCCGCTGCGGTTGAGGAAGAAGACGACGAACACGAGGTAGACGCCGACCAGCGCGAACGGGTCGAGCAGCCACTTGACGAGCTGCGCCGGGCCGGTGCCGTATCGCGCGCGCAGGTCGGCGAGCGCCAGCGTGAGGAGGACGTCGCCCGTGCGCTGGACGCGGCCGAGCAGGGACGTCGCAGGCCGGGCGGCGGGCGCCGCCGCCCGCGAGGCGGGATCGGATGCTACGAGGGCGTCTGGATCGATGACGGTGCGTGATCATAGGCCCAGGCGGCCGACTGCGATTAGGCTTCGGCGCTCGAATGCGCCCGGCACACATGTTCAGCCACCGCGGCGCCGCCTCGGATCCGGTCTCGGTCGGCCTGATCGGGTGCGGCCGGGTGGCGACCCGCTGGCACCTTCCGGCGCTGCGGTCCCTGCCCGAGGTCCGCATCGCCGCCCTCTGCGACGTCGATCCGTCCCGGCTCGAGGGCGAGGCGGCCCGCTTCGGGGTCGAGCGGCGTCATCGCGAACCCGGCGCCCTGATCGCCGATCCGGCTGTCGATGCCGTCGCCGTCTGCGCACCCGCCACCGAGCACGCCGAGCTCGGGCGGGCGGCGCTCGAGGCCGGCAAGCACGTCTTCGTGGAGAAGCCCCTCGCGCTCGACCTCGACAGCTGCGACGCGCTGATCGCCGCGGCCGAGCGCTCCGGGCGCGTGGCCGCGACGGGCTTCAACCTCCGCTTCCACCGCCTCGTGCGACGGGCGCGCGAGCTGCTCGCCGCCGGGGCGATCGGGCGGGTCGAGGCGATGCGGACGATGGTCGGCGGGCACGAGGCCGGCTCGCCGGCCTGGGCGCGGCGCCGCGAGCTGGGCGGCGGTTCCCTGATCGAGGTCGGCGTCCACCATTTCGACCTCTGGCGCCACCTGCTCGGCGCCGAGGTCTCCGAGGTGGCCGCGGTCTCCCGCTCGGAGGGGATGGACGACCGCACCGCGATCGTCCAGGCGCGGATGAGCGACGGGGCGCTGCTCTCCACGCTGCTCACCCGGGCCTCCAGTCCCGCCAACGAGGTCAGCGTGCTCGGGGACGCCGGCAGGCTCGACCTCTCGCTCTACCGGTTCGACGGGCTCTCGGTGGCCCCCGCGTCGGGCTTTCCGGGCGACGCTCGCGCCCGCTTCGGCGGCCTCGCGGCCACGCTTCGCGAGCTGCCGGCGGCAGTGCGAACCCGCCGCCACGGCAACGACTTCGACGCCAGCTACGCGCAGGAGTGGCGAGCGTTCGTTGCCGCCGTCCGCGGCGACGTGCCGGTCCAGTGCGGCTTCGATGCCGGCCGCGGGGCGCTCTCGATAGCGCTGGCGGCGATCGAGTCGGCTCACACCGCCGGCACCGTCACGGTCGACGGGGCCGCCGGCAGCGTCGGCGCCGCGGTCGGGGACGCGCGATGAGCGCCGCCGAGGCCGGCTCCCGGCCGCGATTCTCGATCGTCGTCGCCACCCGCGGCAGGGCAGAAGACCTCACCGGCTGCGTGGCGTCGCTTGCCGCGCTCGACTACCCGAGGCGCCTCTACGAGACAATCGTGGTGGTAGACGGCCCCGACCCGCTCGCCGAGCGCGTCGCGGGGGCGGCGCCCGCCGGCCTCGACGTGCGGACGGTCGTCCACCAGCGGCCGCTCGGCGTCTCCGCCGCCCGCAACAGCGGCATCGAGCGCGCCGCCGCGGAGTTCATCGCCTTCACCGACGACGACTGCGTCGCTGCGCCCGGATGGCTGACGGCCCTGGCCGCCGAGCTGCAGCGCAACCCGTCCAGCGCGATCGGCGGCCGCACCCTGAACGCCGCCACCCGCAATCGCTACTCGACGGCGAGCCAGGCGGTGATCGACGCCGCTCACGCGCACTGGAACCGCGACCCGGCAGGCCCAGGCTTCTTCGCCTCCAACAATTTGGCGATGCCCGCCGAGGCGCTGCGCGAGGTCGGCGGCTTCGACACGCGTTTCGCGCCCGTCGGCGGCGAGGACCGCGAGCTCTGCGACCGCTGGATCGCCAGCGGGCTGCGGATGCGCTACGCGCCCGATGCGCTCGTCTACCACCTCAGGCAGCTGACCCTGCGGTCGTTCCTGCGCCAGCACTACCGCTACGGCCGCGGCGCCCGCCGCTTCCACCGGCTGCGCTCGATGCGAAACGGCGCACGCAACGTCCCCGAGCCCGGGTTCTACGCCGAGCTGGTCCGCCAGGCCCGCGCCCACGCCCGCGGCTCCGGCCGGGCATCGCTCTCCGCCCTGATAGTGCTCTCACAGGCGGCGAACTTCACCGGGTACGCGCTCGACCGCAGTCCGATCGGCACCCCCGCCCACGGCGACGCTCGCGTCGAGCCGCTCGCGGACGGCTGAGTTATCGTCCGCCGCCGATGTCGAGCGAGAACCCCGCCGCAGCGGCGCGCCAGGGATCGATAAGGGTCGGCGTCGCCGGATGCGGGAACGCGGCGGAGGTCCTCCACCTGCCGATACTGCGCGGGCTCGGCGCCGAGGTCGTCGCGCTCGCCGATCCCGAGCCCCGCGCGCTCGCGTTGCTCGGGGACCGCTTCGGCGTCGAGCGCCGCCATTCCGACGCGCGGGCGCTGGTCGAGGACCCCGGCGTTGACGTCGTCGCGGTGCTCACCCCTCCCGAGGTGCGCGCGGAGATCGTCCTGCCGGCGTTGGAGGCGGGCAAGCACGTCCTCGTCGAGAAGCCGCTCGCGCTCACCCTGGCGGAGGCAGAGACGCTGGTGGAGGCCGGCCGCCGGCACCCTGACCTCGTGGCGATGGCGGGATTGCCGCTGCGCTTTCACAGACTCGTGCGCGCGGCGCGCGAGCTGATCGCCGAGGGGCGGCTCGGGACGCCGGCGGCGATCGGCACGGTCAACTTCGGGCCCCCGACCGAGCTTGCGCCGGGCCGGCGCCTCTCGCCCTGGCGCCTCGACCGCAACCGCGGCGGCGGCACCCTCGTGGACAAGGGGATCCACCAGTACGACCTCTGGCGCTACCTGCTCGGGCGCGAGGTCGAGCAGGTGTCGACGGTCTCGCTGGCAGACGGCGGGATCGACCGGGCGTCGGTGATCACCGCGCTGGTCGAGGGCGGCGCGATCGCCTCGGCGATGCTAGTCACCACCGAGGGAGCGGCCAGCCGCACCGCCGTGGCCGGCCCCAGGGGCCGCCTCGAGATCGATGCGCACCGCTTCGACGGGCTCACGTTCGAGCCCGCCGACTCCTTCTCGGGCAGCCCGCGCAGCCGCCTGGCGCGCGCCCGGGCCACCCTGCGCGGCCTGCCGCACGGGATCCGGTCGCTGCGCGGTGGCGGGGACTTCATGGCGTGCTACGAGCAGGAGTGGCGCCACCTGCTGGCATGCGTCCGCGGCGAGGCGACGCTCGAGAGCACGCTCCAGGACGGCCTCGAGGCGACCCGCATCTCGCTGGCGGCGATCGAGTCGGTGCGGACCGGCGCCCCCGTCCCGCCCGCCCGCGACGCGGTCGCTGCGGCCTGAGCGGAGCGCGATGGAAGCTGCCGCCACCCCCTTTCTCTCGGTGGTCGTCCCGACCCACGAGCGCCCCCGCCCGCTCGGCGAATGCCTGGCGGCGATCGCCGCGCTGGAATATCCGCGCTCGAAGCTCGAGGTGCTGGTGGTCGACGACGGCGGCGGCACGCCGGTGCACCCGGTGGTCGATCGCTTTCGGGGCGACCTTCGCGTCACCCTGCTCGCCCAGCGTCGCGCGGGGCCCGCCGCCGCTCGCAACGCCGGCGCCGCCGCCGCGGAAGGCGACTATCTGGCGTTCGTCGACGACGACGTGATCCTCGATCGCGGCTGGGGCGGTGCCGTCGCCCGGCGGGCTCTCGCCACGCCGGGGGCGGCCGTCGGCGGACGCACCGTCAGCCTGCTCGGCGAGAATCCTTACGCGGCCACCAGCGAGAGGATCATCGAGCTGGCCTACGAGCACTACAACGCCGGCGGGGCGGGCCCTCGCTTCTTCGCCGCCAACAACATCGCCGTGCCGGCAGCCGGCTTTCGCTCGGTCGGGGGGTTCGACCCCTCCTTCCGGACGTCCGAGGACCGCGAGTTCTGCGACCGCTGGCTGGAGAGCGGGCGGCCGCTCGCCTACGCCCCCGACGCCGTCGCCGGCCACGCGCCGCCCCTGTCGCTGCGCTCCTTCGCGCGCCAGCAGTTCGGGTACGGGCGCGGAGCCTTCGCCTACCACCGCGCCCGCTTTCGCCGCGGCCGCGGGATGAGCGGATTCAGCCCCTCGTTCGCGGGCCTCGTCGCGCGCGAGGCCGGACGCCGGCTGCAGCACCGCCAGCTCGGCCACGTCGGCCTGCTGGGGCTCTGGCAGCTCGCCAACCTCGCCGGCTTCTCGCACGAGGCGGTCCGCGCGCTGGTCCCGGCCCGCGACAGCGCCCGGCGGCGCCTGGAGAAGCCGCGATGACCGTCGCCGGACGCTCCCCGGACGCCGTCCCCGCGCTGTCCACCGTCACCGTCGTCACCTCGCAGCGGGCGCGCGCCCAGCGCACGCTCGCCGGTCTCGCCTCGCAGACCGCCGTCGACCGGCTCGAGTCGGTGATCGTCGATGCCGCGCCGCCGGGGACGCCCCGCCTGGAGGTCCCCGGCAACCTCCGCGTCCGCTATCTGTCGCGCCCCGGGATCCCTCACGGCGCCGACCGCGCCGAGGGCGTGCGCAGCGCATCGGCCGGTGTCGTGGCGCTGATCGAGGACCATGCGGTGCCGGCCCCGCGGTGGGCCGAGGCGCTGATCGAGGCGCACCGCGGACCCTGGGCGGCGGTCGGGTACGCGTTCGCGATCCGGCACTCGCACAGCTACGTGAACAGGGCCGCCCTCGTCAGCGAGGCGGGACAGTGGATGCATCCGGCGCGCCCCGGCGAGGTCCCCTCGCTGGCCGGGACGAACGTCTCCTACAAGCGCGCGGTGCTCGACGAGATCGACGACCTCGACGCCTTCCTGATCGAGGACGTCGAGCTGAACGACCAGCTCACCCGCCGCGGCCACCGCATGTTCCTCGAGCCGCGGGCGCTGATCTGGCACGAGTACTTCACCAGCGTCTCGATCCTGGTCTCCGCCAACTTCAGCCACGGCCGCCTCGTCGCGCTCACCCGATCCGGTGGCTGGAGCCGCCGGCGGCGGGTCCTCTGGGCCCTGGGCACGCCGCTGAGCGCGCCCCTGGTGCGCGCCTGGCGGCTCGCTCGCACCCTGCCGGGCAGGCGGGCGGTGTGGCGCCCCGTCGTCGTCGCCCTCCCGGTGGTCGCCGCCGCCTACGCCGGCGCCGCCGCCGGCGAGTCGATCGGCTACCTGTTCGGCGCCGGCCGGGCGGCGGATGCCGTCATGCGCGCGGAGCTGGAGGCGCCGCGGGCCTCGCCGGGCGCCGTGGCCGCTCGGGACGCGTGAGCCGCGCCGCGTAGCCATCCAGGTCGAGCCCGCCGAGCGCCGCGATCGCCTCGACCTCGCCGGCCAGCTGCGAGGCCAGCTCCGTCTGCAGGCCCTCGTCCAGCCGCGGCCGGGACGCGCCGCGCCGGCGGCGATTCGCGGCACGCTCGATCCGCCATTTCACCTCCGCCGGCAGCCGCTCCCCCACCCGGGCCGCGGCGCTGCTCTGCAGGGTCCACAGCAGCCGCGTCCGCAGCCCCTTGCCGGCGCTGGCGTTTCGCTCCCGCTCCATCCGCGGCGACCAGAACGAGGAGTCCACGCCCGCGAACGCGAAGACGGCGCGCATCGTCTCCCGGCGCCTGGCCAGCAGGTCCTCCTGGCACAGCACCAGGATGCGGTCGCGACCGAAGCGCTCCACGAACGGCACTAGGTTGGTGTGGAAGCGGCTGCGTCCGACGTAGATGTTGCCCGGCGCCGTGAACGCCTCGTCGATCGGGCGCGTCTCGATCCCCCCGGCGCGCCTGTGCATGTACTGGGAGACCATGCGCTCGATCGGGTCGCGGATCAGGTAGAGCAGGCGGGCGTCGGGGATCACCGCCGCCATCCGCTCCGCCACGCGGGGGAACCCGGGCGACGAGTACAGGGGCGACGACTCGCCGCGGACGGGCTTGGCTGGATCGAAGCGACGCGCGTACCAGTCCACGCCGCGGCTCCAGTTTCGCGGCCCGCGGCGCAGGAGCGAGAGCTCGAACGGGTCGATCTCCGGCTGACCCGCGACCGGCTCCGAGGCGTCGGCGAAGAAGTTGAGCTCCTTCGGGCTCGACATCCCCACCTCGGGATGGAGGTCGAGGTAGTAGTGCATGGCGCTGGTCCCGCACTTCTGGGCCCCGATCACGATCAGGTTCGGAAGCGCGCCGGACCGCAGGGCTCTCATCGCAGCTCGGCGATCAGGCCGTCGTCCGCGGCCAGCCGCTCGTACAGCTGCGCGCTGAGCCGCTCGCTCTCGCGGGCCTGGCGGCGCAGCGCCCTGTAGCGCGCCAGCGGCTGTCGGCGGGGTGGCGCCAGGGCCGCGTCGATCCGGCTCAGCGGCTCGCGAAAGCCGGCGCCGTGGTGGTAGACGAGGTCGCCGTAGACGCCGTACCAGAGCGGGTGAAGGTCACGCCGGTTGCTGCGCAGCAGCGGATGCCAATCGACCCCCGCGGCGGTCAGCTTGCGCAGCAGCTCGCCGCCGATCTCCCTGACGACCCGCCCGATCGGCGCAACCCAGTAGCCCGGCCCCTGCCCCCAGTGGCCGCCGATCTCCTTCCAGAAGCCAACGGTGGTGGCGGTGAAGCACGCGTGCGGCGCGGGATCGCCGAGGTTCTCGTCGCGCCGCGCCCCCACCAGCGCATGCTCGCCGAGCAGCTCGGCCAGACGAGGGACCAGCGGCGCCACCGGGAACGTGTCGCCGTGCATGAACGCGATCAGGTCGCCGTCGGCGGCGTCGGAGCAGATCACCTCGGCGAGGTGGTCGAGGTTCTCGTTGATGTAGCCGCGATGGTCGATCGCGTAGTCGAACCGCGAGTGCAGGCGCCGATCGATGTGGCCGAGGCAGGCATAGGTGCGGTAGGGGCCGGCGGCGTGGCGCTCGAGATGGCGGAGCTGGACCTCGATCCACCGCGGGTCCCTCCAGTGGATCGTCGCGACGTGCAGCGTCGGCATGGAGGCCGACGATTCTAGGTCCCGCACGCGCGACGGGCCGCGAGGGCGACCGGCTCGCCGGGCTCCCGGCCGACTTTGGCCTGAGGCCGTTCGCAGGTGGTGATCTAGACTCCCCGCCTTGCCCGAGCAGCCCACAGAGGTCGGGGAGGGGTCTGTCGGCACCGCGATCCTAGGCGCGGGCCCGGCGGGGCTGACCGCAGCCCACGTCCTCGCGCTGAGGGGGCGCCCGGGAACGGTGTTCGAGGCGGACGGCACCGTCGGCGGGATCGCCAAGACCGTCGAGTTCAACGGCTACCGCTTCGACCTCGGCGGCCACCGCTTCTACACCAAGTTGCGACCGGTGCAGGAGCTGTGGGAGCAGATCCTCGGCGACGACTTCGCCGAGCGCTCCCGCCTGACGCGGATCTACTATCGCGACCGCTTCTTCAACTACCCGCTCACCTCCGACGACGTCTTTCGCGGCCTCGGGGTGATCGAGTCGGCTCGCTGCGCGCTCTCCTACGTCCGCTGGCACCGCAGGCTCGGCCGCGCCACGCCGGAGACCTTCGAGGAGTGGGTGGTGGGACGATTCGGCCGCCGCATCTACGACACCTTCTTCCGCTCGTACACCGAAAAGGTGTGGGGCATCCCCGGGTCCGAGATCCGCTCGGAGTGGGCGGCCCAGCGGATCCAGAACTTCACCCTCTTCCAGGCGCTGCTCGGCATCCTCGGGATGCGGCGCAAGCACGTCAGGACCCTGATCGAGCGCTTCCACTATCCGCGCCTCGGACCGGGGCAGATGTGGGAGGAGCTCAGCCGCCGGGTCACGGAGCGCGGCATCGCGCTGCGGCTGCAATCGCGCTGCACGACGATCCATCACCGTGCCGGGCGCGTCGAGAGCATCGTGATCGGCTCCAACGGCGCCCAGCAAGAGCATGCGGTGGAGGGAGTGCTGTCGAGCATCCCCCTGCGCGACCTGGTGATGAGCCTCAAGCCGGCTCCGCCCGCGGACGTCATAGCCGCCGCGGAGCGCTTGCGGTACCGCCAGATGTGTCTGGTCGCGCTGATCACCGAGGAGCCGGAGCCGTTTCCCGACAACTGGATCTACCTGCACGACCCCGGAGTCCGCGCCGGCCGGGTCCAGAACTTCGGCGCCTGGAGCACCGACATGGTGCGTTCCGGCACGACCTGCCTCGGGGTCGAGTACTTCTGCTTTCCCGAGGACGAGGTCTGGCAGATGCCCGACACGGAGGCCGTGGAGATGGCTCGGGACGAGCTGGCCGCAATCGGCCTGATCGACCCCGCCCGGGTCGTGGACGGCGTCAAGGTGCGGGTGCCGGCCGCCTACCCGATGTACGACGGCGAGTACCGCGAGGCCGTCGCCGTGATCCGCGGCTACCTCGATCACTTCGAGAACCTGCGGACGTTCGGCCGCAACGGACTGCACCGCTACAACAACATGGATCATTCGATGTGGACGGCGATCCTCGCCACGCTCAACCTGATCGACGGCGCCTCGCACGACGTCTGGTCGGTGAACACCAGGGGTGAGTACCTCGAGGAGGGCGACCTCTCCGGCGATCTCGCCGAGATCAACCTCGTTGCCTGACCGCCGGCGGCCGGACCACCGCCCCTGGGAAAGCGCCAGGGCCGGCAGGCTCGTCGCCTGGGCGGCGGTGATCGCGGCGGCCTTCGTCGCCGCACCGCTCGTATCTCCTTCCAACGACGACCTCTATGCGCTTTCCTGGGGTGGCGAGCTGTGGCGGGGGCGGCTCCCGGCGCTCGACGGACCGCTGCTGCCGACCGCGCATCCCCTCAACGTCGTGGTATCCACGGCGCTGTCGCCGCTCGGGGCGTCCGGGGCGCGCTACGTGTTCAGCGCGATCTCGCTGGTCGCGCTTGCCGTCCTCGTCTACGCCTCCTTCCGCCTCGGCCGGCGGATCGGCGGAGTCGGCGTCGGCCTGCTCGCGGCGCTGCTGGTCGCCTCCCGCCCCCAGCTCCAGGTCTGGGCCTGGGAGGCGACCGTCGACGTCCCCTTTGCGGCGCTCGCCCTGCTCGCCGCCGCCCTGATCGTGGAGGACCCCCAGCGCAACCGCTGGAAGGCTCTCGCGCTGCTCGTCGCCGCCGGTCTGCTGCGGCCGGAGGGCTGGGCGCTGACAGCGATCTACGGGGCCTGGCTGATCAGCCGCGAGGGCCGGCCCGGCACCCGCGCCGCGATCGCCGCGCTGGCGATCGCCCCGCCGCTGCTGTGGGCCGCGTTCGACCTCGCCCTCGCGGGGGATCCCCTGTTCGCCCTGCACTCCGCCAAGGGCGGGGGCGTGCACCAGCTGCGGTCGGCGGACTTCCTCGCGCAGGGTCCCGTCGAGGCGAAGCCGTCGGGCCCGGCCCGCCTCGCCGACGCGCTCCCGCACGTGATCGGGTGGCCGCTGCTGGCGGTGGGGGCGGTTGCTGCCGTAATCGCCCTCGCGCGACTTCGCCGCGGCGGGTTGGGGGCCGCCGGCAGGGCTGAGGCGGGCCTGGCCGCGGTCGCGATCGCGGGCTGCACGGTGTTCGTGGCGCTCAACCTGGCCGGCCTGCCGGCGCACCCCCGCTACCTGCTGCTCCCCGGCGTGACGCTGGTGATCCTGGCCGCCGGGACGGTGACCTGGGTGCGGCGCTCGCGGCGGGCGGCCTGGGCGCTGGCAGCCGCCCTCGTCGCGATGATCGCCCTGCTGCCATCCGACATCGCCTACCTGAACCGCAACGTCGACGAGGGGCGCGAGCGCTTCAACGCCGGCCGCCACGCCGCGGCGGCCGTGACCGGCACCCATTCGCGGGCCCTGCTGGCGATCTGCCCGCGACTCGTCGTCGGCGGCACGCGCCGCCGCCTCGCCTACGCCGGGCGGGCGATGGCCGCCGCCGAGCTGGAGCGCGATCCCGCCGACGTGCTGCTGCGGCGGCTACCGCGGACGCCTCCGGGCACGTCGGCGATCGCCTACGTCAGCTTCGCCGGCGTGCGACCGGGGCTGTGGCGCTTCGCCAGCGCCTGCAGCGGCGAGCTCGGCGCCCTCGGTCCCGCTCCGCGGGCCGGCGACAGCGCCGCCCGGATCGCTCTCGACAGCCTGTCGCGGCCGTAGATCGCCGCGGCCGGTAGGCTCGCGGAGGGTGACCTACGAGCAGCTGACCTACGAGCGGCGCGGGCCCGTGACGGTGATCACGATCGACCGTCCGCAGAAGATGAACTGCATCGGGCCGGTGACGGCACGCGAGCTCGTCGACGCGTGGACGCGGTTCCGGGACGACGACGAGGCACTGGTGGGGGTGATCACGGGAGCCGGCGACCGGGCGTTCTGCGCCGGCGCCGACATCTCCAGCGTCGCCGACCCCGGCGACCCCCTGCTCGATCCCTCGCCGGAGAACCTCGCCGCCCATGCCCGCGGCGAGCGGCCCGGGATCATCGGCCCGACCCGCTGGACCGACCTCGCAAAGCCGACGATCGCCGCCGTCAACGGCGTCGCCTACGCGGGGGGCCTCGAGTGGGCGTGCTGGGCGGACATCAGGATCGCCGACGAGCACGCCAGCTTCGGGGTCACCTGCCGGCGCTGGAACATCGGCCTCGGTGACGGCGGCACCCAGCGACTGCCGAGGATCGTCGGCATGGGCCGGGCGATGGAGCTGATCATCACCGGGCGCGTGATCGACGCCATCGAGGCCGAGCGCATCGGCTTGGTCAGCGAGGTGACGCCGGGCGGGACCTGCCTCGATCGGGCGGTCGAGCTGGCCGGCGAGATCGCGGCGCTTCCTCAGCCGGCGATCCACACCGACAAGGAGGCCGCGCTGCGCGGCTTCGGGCGTCCGCTCGACGAGGGCCTGAGGATCGAGGCCGAGTGCTTCAACCGCTTGGTCGAGACCCCCGAGATCCTCGAGGGGGTGCGGCGCTTCATCGAGCGCGACCACCCCGACCGCGACCGTGGCGGCGGCGCGACGACCCCGGGGCTGGTGCGTTCGCGGCCGCCGGCCTGACTGGCGCGAACTTGCCGGCGGTCACGGAGTTCACCCAGGAGGCCGAGCGCATCCTGCGCGACGGCAGCCAGTTCAAGTGGTACGTCGTCGCCCTGCTCGCCTTCGTCTTCTACGTCTACTCGGTCGAGGTGGAGCGGCGGCGCTGGGACATCGTGCTCGCCGGGCTCGCCTTCTGGCTGGCCGACTGGGTGAACGAGGTGGCCAACGCGCTCTTTCTGCACTTCAGCGACCGCGCCGCCGTCTGGACGGTGACCGGGGACACCGCCTACCTGATCCTGATCGGCCTCACCATCGAGATCTCGCTGCTGTTTGCCGTGGCCGGGATCGTCTTCGTCAAGCAGCTGCCGCCCGACCCGGCCACGCGCGTGCTGGGGATCCCGAACCGCTGGTTGATGGTGTTCGGCTTCTCGTGCCTGTGCGTGTTCGTCGAGGTGCTGCTCCATGCGACCGGCTTCTTCCACTGGGAGTACTGGTGGTGGAACGTCCCGTTCGTGCCCCTGATCGTCGTGCTCGGCTACGCCTGGTTCTTCGCGCTCGCCGCCTGGGTCTACGACATGGGCGACGATCGCCGCAGGCAGCTGCGCGTGGTCGGCACCCTGGCCGCCATCGACGCCTCCGCGATCCTGCTGTTCGGCCCCGTGCTCGGCTGGATCTGAGCGTCGCCGCTCAGGCTGCCTCGTCCGCCTCGCGCTCGGCCGCCTCGACCGCCTCGGCCCGGGCCCGCTCCATCGCCGCCCGCACCTGCTCCTCGGCCTCGGCGCGCGCCCTCTCCACCGCGGCGCGAAGCCCCCGCTCGGTCTCCTCGCGGACGCGCTCGGACTCAGCCTCGACCTCGCGCCCGATCTCGCGCTCGAGGCGGGTCTCGAGTCCCTCCAGGCTGCGGTCGGCCTCGCTGCGGGCGCGCTCCTCCGCCTCGCGGCGGATCCGCGCCTCCTCCTCGCGGACGCGCATCTGCATCTGCGCGCGCGCGTGCGACTCTGCCGCCTGGCGCGCCTTCCCTGCACGCTCGGCGGCCTCGTCCTCAAGCTGACGCTCGCGCTCTCGCAGCCGCGCCTCGGCCTCGGCGCGCACACCCCGCTCGGCCTCCTTCGCCACCTGGCCGGCGAGCGCCTCGACCTTCTCGCGATGGCGCTCCCGCTCCTCCGCCATCTCCCTCTCCACGCGCTCGGCGATCTCCGCCTCGGCGCGATCCGCTCGCTCGACAGCCTCGGCGACCGCAGCCTCCGCCTCCGACTTCGCATCGGCGATCTCCTTCGCCGCCTGCTCGCGCGCCTCGGCGACCGCGCGCTCGGCCTCCGCCCCGGCCTCGGCGATGCTTGCGTCGGCACCGGTCTTCGCCGCCTCGGCCGCTGACAGCCGCTGCTTCGCCTCGGCGAGCCGCTGCTCCAGCGCCTGCGATCGCGCCCGCCACTGCTCGAAGACCTCCGTCGCCCGCAACCGCAGCGCGGACTCTCGCTCCGCCGCCTCGGCGAGCGCCTGTTCGCGGGCATCGGCGGCTGCCCGCTGCGCGCGCTCCTCCGCCCGGCGTCGGCGCGCCTCGGCCTCCACCTTCCCGCGCTCCGCCTCGCGCATGCTCTCCACCGCCGCGGCCAGGCGCCGCTCCGCATCCACCGTCGTCCTCTCGGCCTGCTCGGCCCGCAGGCTGGCCTCCACCTCGGCCTCCCGTGCCCGCCGCTCGGCCGTGCGCGCCGCCAACTCGCGCGCCCGCAGCTCGGCGGCGAACTCCTCCTCCGCCTCGGCCCTGGCGCGCTCGGCGGCTTCGCCAAGCTCGCCCGCCTCGCGGCGCGCCCGGTCGGTGGACTCGGCCACACGGCGCTCGGCCTCGCGGCGCGCCTGCTCGGCCCACTCCTCGATGCGGGGCTCGACCACGGCACCGTCCCCGTCAACGGGCTGGTCCGGCGTCCGCGCCGCAGACTCCGGTCGAGGTGACTCTCTCGCTTGGGCCATGGCGAGAATCCGACAGCGCTCCCGGCATTCACTGTCGCGCCGATCGGACCGCGGCGCGAGACTAGACGATTTGTTCCCAATCCGCGTGCCCGCGGGGGCGCGCCAGGCCGAGCTGGGCGGTGCACGCGGCCGAAGCCAATAGCCCAAGCGCTATTGGCGAGGCCGTGGGTGCCGATCCAGCGAAGGGATGGCGCGTCATCCGTGGGTGCGGGGGTTTGGAATTGATCGTCCAGCAGCCCCGCGACGGGCCTTCGCGCCGGGGGCGGCTTCGCGTCTGGCGCAACCTTCCGCGGCGATCTGGTTTAACCTGACCGAGTCCTGCCTAATCCCGCGCGGTCACGCCTCGCGGGAGCGGGGGAACCGAAGGGGCCGACGGCCCCGGGGGCGAATCGGACCGCACGGTCCGTAGCGCATCTCTTTCAGCGCGAGCCCGACAGCTAACCCCGCAGGCCGGAGAAAGAGAGGACGCTGATGGGCACGCCTACAAGCGGGCAGAGGCGACGCAGGGCCGTCGCCCGGATCGCCGTGGCCGGATCGGCCGCGCTGCTGAGTGCCGGCGCCGGGATCGCCTCGGCGGGCACGACGACGATCGCGCCGTCCGGGCAGGGCGCCGGCGCCGACGCCGAGCAGTCGCAGCAGACGACCACCGCCGCCGTCCAGCCGACCACCACGACGACGACCACGACGACCACGCAGCCGACCCGCGCGCCCGCGTCGGGCGGGACCGGGTCGGCCTCGGCGTCGGGGCCGCGCGTGGCCCTGGCGGACGCCGCGCCGCAGCGCTACTTCTTCTTCAACGGCGACCCGTCGAAGTTCCGCTACCGGATCGGCGGCAGCCAAAAGCGGAACCTGAGGATCCTCGTCTCGCGCCGCGGCAGCGGCAAGGTCGTGAAGGCCTTCTCGCGCGACGGCGTCGAGCCCGGCGTGAACCACCGCGTGCTGTGGAACGGCCGCGGCAGACACGGCAACGTGGCGGCGAAGGGCAGCTACCGCTACCGGATCGAGACGGCCTCGGGGACGCCGGCGAACGACAGCAACGCGCGCGGCGACGACAGCTATCACTTCTACGTCTACAAGTTCCCGATCCGGGGGCAGCACAGCTACGGCGACGGGGTCGGCGCGCCGCGGTCGGGCCATACCCACCAGGGCCAGGACATGCCCGCCGCATGCGGGACGCGGCTGGTCGCGGCCCGCGGCGGTCGCGTCCAGTACCGGGCCTACCAGGCCGGCGGCGCCGGCAACTACCTGGTGATCGACGGCCGCGGCACCGGCAAGGACTTCGTCTACATGCACCTCGCCCATCCGGCCCTGGTCGGCGACGGCGACCGCGTCCACACCGGCCAGCGGATCGGCTACGTGGGCCAGACCGGTGACGCCACGGGCTGCCACCTCCACTTCGAGATGTGGTCGGCGCCGGGCTGGTACGAGGGCGGCAGCGTGATGGACCCGCTGCCCTACCTGAAGGAGTGGGACCGCTACAGCTGAGCGGCCCGCGAGGGCGGCCGCGGACGAGGCGAAGTCGGCCGCGCCACGTGGTTCAGGCGACCGCTCTGCCGCCGAGCGCCTACACCGCCGGGCAGGCGCGCGCGGCGAGCACCCGGACATCGCCCTCGATGCCGGCGTCGCTGAGCGCGCGTCCGACGTCGCCGTGGGCGAGCACGAGGGCGGGCCCGCCGCCGTGCCCCAGCCGCAGCCGGGCGGCGAGGAGCACTGCGAGCGCAACCGGGTCAACGAAGTCGCAGCCCCAGAGGTCGACGACGACCAGCGTCGTTCCCGCGCCGGCGGCGTCTTCGATGCACCGCTTCAGCGCGGGCGCGTCGGCGCGCTCCACCGTGCCCTCCACGATCACCTTCGCCACGGCGGGCGAGATCGACTCCGTTCGGAGGGCGAGGCCCTCCACCACTGCTGACTCTCTCACTGCAGGCTCCGTTCCAGCGACCACTCTCAGCTTCGGCAGGGTCGTTGTTTGCGATCCGTGCGGGCGCTCGGCGTGGCCGTATGTTCTAAGCGCCGCCGCTGGGCACAACCAAACCGCCAGCGCAGCCGATATCGCCCGTGTGGACCGAAACATCCCCATGTCCCAGGACGCGGCGATCGTCCTCGGGCTGGCGGGCACGGCGATGGCTTTCGCCGGGTCCGAGCAGGCCGAGGCGGAGCGCTGGATGCGCGCCCTGCGCCTTTACGGCCAGGTGGGGGCGGCGCTGCAGGCGCTGGGCGTGGGTGAGGCCCCGTTGGAGACGATCGCCGACCCGGAGGGGTCGCGCCGCCGCCGCCGCGACCGCGACTTCGATCCGGTCGAGGAGGTGAGCGGTCACGCGATGCGCTTCGCGCGGATGCGCCAGGCGCGCACCGTCGGCACCGTCGACGTCCTGATGGGGGTGCTGCGGGTGTACGGCAAGGTCTTCGACAAGGCGCTCTACCAGCGCGGCAGCAGCCGCGAGGAGCTGCTGTCGGCCCTGACCACCGTGGTCGCCCGCCGCTGAGGGCGCCCGCCGCCGTCGAGCTCTAGCTGCGGCGGGGATCGGGCATGATGAACGCCACCGCCAGCCCGATGCCGGCGGACGGACGCAGCGGGGCGATCCGCCGGCCCGGCTGAACGGCGTCGCGGATGCGACCGAGCCGCTCGCCGAGCAGGCTCGCGCAGCGCTCGAGGTCGGCGCTGACGAAGGTGATCCCCCAGAAGCGCGCGGCCCCCGGCGGGAGGGCGCCGGCCCGCTGCGGCTCGACCGCCTCCAGGATCGCCTCTCCCAGGCGGAGGAACCCCTGGCTGACCGGGCCCAGCGGCGACTGCGCCCGGCGGCGGCGTCGCAGCGGCGCGCCGAGCCCGTCCAGGACGGCAGCGGTGCGCTCGAGGTCGTCGGTGAGGACGACGACGTGGTCGATCGAGACGACCTCGTTGGGATGGGAGGCCGGGGCGCCGGCGAGCGCGTCGCCGTCGGGGCCCGCGACGATGGCGAGACCGTCCACGTCGCCCTCGGCGACGCCGGCGAGCGTCCAGGCGGCTATCCCGCTGCCGGCCTCCGGGCTCAGGCGCAGCAGCACGGAGCCGGCCCGGCAGGCACCGTCGCGGACCGAGAAGCCGATCCCCTCCCAGTCGGCGGCGGGCTCGGCGATGACGAGCTGTTCGAGCCGCGGCGCTACGGGCGCGATATCTCCGCCGTGAACGCGCCCGAGCCGCTGTAGCGGTAGACCTCGACGAGCACGCCGGTGCGCCCGCAGACGTTGTAGCGAATCGTCTCGTCGGCGCTCGGGCTCTCGGAGCGCGCCAGCACCTTGCCGCTGGAGGGCGCCAGCACGTAGAGGTCGAAATCGGCGCCGGCCGCCCCGTTCAGGGTCACCCTCATGCGGCCGTCCCAGGCCACGTCCACGGACCGGCTGCGGGAGCGGCGGCTGGCCGGAAGCGTGTCCGACCAGCGGCGGACGCGGTTGCCGCGCCACGGGGAGAGGACGTCGTCCGATATCCGCGCGAAGGCGCGCTGGTCCGGCCGCAGCGTCGCGTTGTAGTCCCAGCCGATCCCCTCGAGCGGATAGGCCATGAACGCATAGGCCTCGGCGAAGTTCTCGCCGGGGTCGTCCCAGTAGTGGCTGCCCTGGTCGCCGGGGAAGTAGCGATGGCTGCGCACGCCGCTGCAAACGCCCTCGTAGGAGGCCCAGCGCTTGGTGCCGTAGTCGATCGCGTCCCAGGGGGAGTTGTCGCGGTTCTCGGCGACGTGATGGCCGTACTCGTGGGCGAGGACGAAGTCGCGCGACGGCTCGCCTCCTGCGGCGCTCGCGTTGCGGCCGCTGACCACCATCCGCTCGCCGCCGGGGAAGTAGCAGGCGAGCACTCCCTGACCGCAGATCGAGGTGATGTGCTGGGGCGTCGCGAGCAGCACGTGGAGCCGGTTCATCTCGGAGCCGTGGCTGAAGCTGCCGAGGACGTCGGCGACGTGCTGGGCGTCGGCGGAGGTGTAGGCGCTGTCGCGCTCGATCAGGACGCTGTGGCCGTCCCCGTCGGCGTAGTGGGAGCCGGCGGCCGCGGCGGCCACCGCGCGCAGATCTCGCGAGGGCTCGCGGATCACGCGATCGGGAAAGCGCGGCGCGAGCCGGTCCGGGGTGGCGGCGGCGGCAGGGGCCAGCGCGATCGTGGCGAGCGCGGCCGCGACCGCGGCGCGCAGTGCGTACCTCATCCTTCGATTATCGGACAGGCGGCGGCCCGGTTTGAGCCGGCGGTGCTATCCGGACGGGTCCACGGCGACGTTCGGGCAGGGGGTGCGGGCGAAGAGCTTCGAGTTGAACGTCGCGAGGCCCTGCTGGGCAGCGAAGCCGAGGTGCTGCAGGCGGAACAGGTCCTCGACGCTGCGCAGCATCGAGTAGTGGTTGAAGCCCCGGGTGAAGACCCGCCCGGGGCGGATGCAGGGTGAGAGCGCCACCGCTCCCACCTTGCCGCCGCCGGGGCCCGGGATCGGGCCGGCCGGGTTCGGGGTATTGGGCCCGGTCGGCTCGTTGCAGCAGGCGCTTCCGTCCGAATCGCTCGGGGAGGCGTCGGGTGGCGACTCCGCCTCGTCGAAGGTGATCAGCAGCAGCCCGTTGTCGCGGTAGGCGGGCGAGTGGAGGATCGGCGGCACGTTCGCCTTCAGCCACTTGTTCACCTGGGCGGGGCCGCCGGCCTTGCCGTCCTTGCAGGGCTCGTCGTGGCCGTCGTTGCAGAGGTTCGGGACGATGAACGAGTAGTTCGGCGTCGTCGACGCCCGCCGCAGATCGCGCGCCAGGCGCGTGTACGGGACGTCGTTGAGCTCACAGCTGGTCGGCTGGTCGCCGGCGCCGTGCTCGTCGATCAGCGAGTGGAAGTAGACGAACGGGTTGTGGCGGGTCGCGTACATGTGCCCGGCCGAAGCGGTCTGGGTGCCGTCGTGGGCATTGAGCGCCGGGTGGATGCAGTTGGGGCTGCCTCCCGGCGGCGCCTCGTTTGCCATCCCCTCCATGTAGGCCTTCCACCTGAACCCGTGGCCCTCGAGCTGGTTGGCGATCGTCTGCACGGTGCCGAACGGGTACACGCAGCCCTGGCCGATCACCTGGCCGTCGGAGGTCGGCGTGCCCGGCACGAAGTCGGTGAAGAACTGGCAGTCGGCCTGTGTGTCGACGTTCGGCGCCTGGCCGCTGATCATCGCCAGGTAGTTGGCGTTGCTCTCGTGCGCGGTCCCGTAGTAGCGGGCGAGCAGCGCCCCCTTCGCCGGCAGGGTGCGGGCGAGGTACGGGACCTTCGTGCCGGGGCCGAAGGTCTCGTCGTAGTTCTTGTTCTCCAGCACGATGATGAAGACGTGGTTGATCCGCGGCAGGGCGTTCGCCGGCGTGGCGCCGAGGCCGAGGGCGGCGATCGCCAGCGCCAGCGGCAGGCAGAGGCGGCGAACGGCGCTCATCGCCCGCTCCCCGACCCGCTCCCCGCCATCGCCTGGCGGACGGCACTGGGGTTGCGGAACATGTTCTCCGGCGTCGGCTCGGGCGGGTCGTAGCCGCAGCGCTCGACGTAGGCGCGAAACTCCGGCCCGCCCAGCGACGGCCCCTCGCGCTCCTCGGTGCGGCGCTGCCGGGCGGTCTGGCGGCGCCCGGGATGGCCCTGCGCGGTGCAACTGGTGGTCGCCGGGGGCAGCACGGTGGGAAGCTGCGGCGGGTCGAAGTTCGGGTTGGCCCAGTCGAAGCTGTAGCCGATGTTGGAGGCGTAGCGATGGCGCCTGTTCAGCCAGCCGAGCCGGAACCGGTAGGAGATCAGCTTGAGGATCGACTCGTGGGTCACGGTCTGGTGGCCGACGTGATTACGGCGAGCGTATGGGGACACCATGATCCCGGGGATCCTGAAGCCGGTGCGCCCGAAGTCGCGCCACAGGATCGGGCTCTCGCGATCGTCGGGAACCTTGACCGGGCTGACGTGGTCGAAGAAGCCCCCCCACTCGTCGTAGTTGGCGAAGATCACGCCTCGGTGCCACTGAGGGGAGTCGACGAACGCGCCGACGACATCCGACTGGTACGCCTGCCCGATTCGGATGTCGCCATGCGGGTGTTCGTCTCCCGAGAGCCCGTCGCCGCCGCCACCGTCGAGGAAGGCCGGGTCCACGAAGCAGATGTTCGGGAGCGTGCCGGCGGCGGCGTCGGCATAGAACTGGCTGACCGGCCGTATCCAGTTGAGCGCGCGCACGCCGTAGAGCAACGCGAACGGCAGGTCGATCGAGTAGTAGCCGACGCTGATCCCGTGCGCTTCGGCGCGGTCGAAGATGTTCTCCCAGTGTTCGCCCTGGGTGGTGGCGGGGATCACATTGGTCTTCTCTCCGCCCGACTGGGCTGACCACTGGAAGTGGCGGTTGACGTACGTCGGGCCAAGGACCGAGCAGAAGTAGCGGTCGAACAGGGTTCCGGCCTGGGCGAAATGCGGGCTGAACGGCAGGTCCTTCCTGCGGTAGTAGCCGATCGCGAACTCGTCGTTGGCCCGCAGGAAGCCGTCGAGCCTCCCGCGGTGATACTCCTTCCGGCCCCCTTCCCAAGAGTGGTCGGGGTCGCCGTAGGCGCAGCCCTGGAAGTCAGGAGCCAGCTGGAAGGTCGGGTGCAGGGCGCCCTGGTCGTCGGGGTAGCGCAGGCCGGAGTTGCGGGCGTCCGCGCGCGGGTGCCAGCCGAAGTAGTGGTCGAACGACCGGTTCTCCTGCATAAGCACGACGAAGGTGTCGATCGGCAGGTTGCCGGGCGAGGGCAGCGGACTCGCCTCGGCGCCGGCGGCGGCTCGCATCAGGCGCTCCAGGGGGATCGCCGACGCCAGCCCGGCGGCGCCCGCGATCGCCGCCGTCCGGGCCAGGAACTCGCGCCGCCGCAGGTGGGCGTCGGGGTGCTCGGCGGCGAACCGCTCCTCGGCCTCGTTGCGGACCGGCTCGCTCACGGGTAGATCACCTGCTCGCAGTCGTAGACCCCGTCCTCGGCGCGATCGACGACGGCGACGTCGTCTCCGCCTCCGCAGTTGATCAGGTCCCGGATGCCGTCGTTGGCGTAGATCGTGTCGTTGCCGGGGCTGGGGAGCTGCGTGCCGTCAGCCTCCATGTTGTAACGGTCCCTGCCGAGGCCGCCCCGAAGGACGGCGCCGCCCGGGCCGCTGAACAGGGCGTCGCGGCCGTGGTTGCCGCGGAGGTCGTCGTCGCGGCCCGGCCCGCCGTAGATCGCGTCGGCGCCGTTCCCGCCGCGCACCAGGTCGTTGCCGGCCCTCGCATAGATCGTGTCGGCGCCGTCGAGGCCGCGAATCAGGTCATCGCGCTGCGTTCCGACCAGGTTGTCGGCGGCGCGGGTTCCGACGACCGTGGCCGCGCTCGCGGCTCCAACGGCCAGCACCGCCGCGACAATCGCCGTCGCGAGCACCACGACCCGGATCCCCCGATATCGGCGCCTGAGTCCCTTCATTGCGACGGGGGCAGGATAGGCGACTGATCTAAGCTTGCGCGCCGATGGCCGAGCGCCGCGACATAGACGGCGTGGCGCGGTTCCTCGGCCTTCGCTGGGAGGCGCCGAACGTGGTGCGCCTGGAGATCCAGCCGGAGCACATCAACGCCGCCGGCATCCTCTCGGGCGCGGTCACCTACGGGCTCGTCGACTACTGCATGGGCTCGACGCTGTGGGTCGCTCGCAACGAGGGCGAGGCGATCTCGACGATCAACATCGCGATCAACTACCTCCGTACGGCCACCGAGGGCGAGATCGTCTGCGTCACCGAGCTGGACCGCCGCAACGATCGCATCGCCGTTCTTCGCAGCGAGGTGCGCACGGACGGCGGCGAGCTGCTGGCGACGGCGATCGGCAGCTACTCGATCTTCCCGCGAAGCCGCATAGAGAAGCGCCGGCGCGATCGCGCCGGCGCTTCCTAGCTCGGGGCCGCCCTGGACGGCGAGGCTCGCTCAGACGAGCGCGGCCGCCTGGCGACGGCGGCGGCCGACCTCGCGGTCCAGCCGCCTGCGCACGCCGCGACCCTCGCGCTCGACGCGCTTGCGGGCGCGGGCGCCGCGTCGCTCGGCGCGACGCAGCTCGGCGCTCATCTTGCGCTGGAAGCGCTCCAGACGCTGCCGGGGGCTGCGGCGGCTGCCGCCGCGGGTCGCGTCGGCGACGCCGTCGCGGGCGATCAGCACGGAGCCGACCGCCGTGTCGGCGACGCGCTGCGCGCGCCAGGCGACGGACTTCGCGGCGCTCGCCTCGGCGCGGGCGCGAGTCTCCGCCGCCCGCTTTGCCGAGCGGCTGCGCTTCGCCGCGTTGCGCCTTCGTGTCGCGGCCGCCTTCTCGGCTGCCGCCCTGCGCTGGCTCTCTGTCTGGGGAGCCAAGGGAGATCACCTTCCTCGTGGTTTCGTGTTTCGGTGTCCGCCCCCCGTACCCGCCGCGGCGGCGGCCAAACGGCTATCTGACGAGCAGGGTCGCGTGCATGCCCAGCGTGTCGTGCGTGGGCAGGGTGCACCACATCCTGTAGGTCCCGGGGGCCAGCTCGAAGTCGCCCTGGGAGCGCTGCTCGGAGTCGGTGTCGTCGATCGAGTAGTCCGGGCCGCTGCCGTCGGCGAGCTGGAGATGGAGGTTGTGGGCGTCCTCGCCCTCGTTCGAAAGCTCCACGATCACCTCCCCGGACGGCACGACGGGGCGCGAGAGCAGGAAGCTCCATTCGCGCGCGGTCACCTGCAGGCGCCCCGGCGGGACCGGGTCGCAGGTCCGCCACCGCCTCACCCTCAGCCTGCGGTGCCAGTGGCCCGTCGGCGTGCGGAAGACGCTGTAGGAGATGCGCTTCGTCACGCGATTGACGTGCCGGTGCGGCCGCAGGCTGGCGTGGGTGTGGTGGATCCAGACGACGTGGCGGCGGACGTGCGTGTGCCACGCGCAGGTGCCGGCAGCCGCGCGCGGCGGCATCACCGCTCCGCCGCCGGCGCCCGGGGGCAGGGCGAGCGCGGCGACGGCCGCCGCCGCGCCGAGGCAGATGGAGGCGTGCCTCATGGGCGCACCAGCGTGGGGGGCGAGAAGCCGGCGGCGCCCGGGATGATCGCCTCCGGGTCCGCGCCCAGCCACTGGTCCAACAGGGCGCAGTACATCGCCCGGAAGTCGCTGGTCACCTTGAGGTTGTCGTCCGGGTCGAGGCTGGCGAGCCCCGGGTACTCGCCGACCATCCCCCCGGCCGCCTTCGAGCCGACGATGAAGGCGCACCCGGCGGCGCCGTGGTCGGTGCCCCCGGAGCCGTTCTCCTCGGGTCGGCGGCCGAACTCGCTCCACATCTCGATCAGGACGCGGTCCGCGAGCCCGCGCGCCTCGAGGTCGCGCTGGAAGGCGAGCACCGCGTCGCAGGTGCGCCGCACGTTCGATTCGAACTCGCCCGCCTCCTCGGAATGGGTGTCGTAGCCGCCGACCGCGCTGATCGTGATGCAGTTCAGCGGCAGCCCGGCGGCGATCATCGCCGCCACGCCGCCGAGCTGGTGGGCGAAGTTGCCGTCCGGATACTGGACGGGGCTGGTGAAGCCGGTGAACTGCTGCAGCTGCTCGCGCAGGCGCTCGGTCTGCGCCGTCGCCGTGCGCACCTGGGACATCGCCGGCGAGTCGGAGGCGAGGGTCCCGACCCGCCCGAAGCTGTTGAACATGCGGGCCTCGACGGGGTCGCCCACGCGCGACCACAGCCCGTACCCCTCGACGTCGTCGACCGCGGCGACCGGCTTGGACGCGGTCGCCAGCGCCGGCTGCAGCTCGCCGTCGAGGGACAGCCCCTGCAGCGGATTGTCGTTGTCGCCGGCGATGTCGAGGTAGCGGCCGAGCCAGCCGGCGTGGCTGCCGACGTCCAGCTCGCCGATCTCCCAGTAGTGGCGCGAGGTGAAGTGCGACTGGTCGGGGTGCGTGTAGCCGATAGCCGGGAAGACCGTCACCTTGCCCTCGCCATAGAGCGTCGCCAGCGACGACGCGGCGGGATGGAAGTGCAGGCGCGGGTCCTCGGCCAGCGGCGTCCCCTGGCCGGGCGCCAGCGCCAGGGTCGGGCGCAGGCCCGCGTAGAGCGGGTCGCCGACGGGCGGCAGCAGGTTGAGCGAGTCGATGCCGCCGTCGAAGAAGATCGACACGAGGATCGGTCGGCCGGCGTCGGCGCTCGCGATCCCCTCCTCGAACGCCGCCAGCGGCAGCTTGGAGGCGCCGTACACGGCGAGCGCGAGCCCCGCCGTCCGCGACAGGAACGAGCGTCGCGACAGCCCCGTGCCGGCCGGCTGCGGCATCCCCGGCTCGATCGCCGGCAGGCCGCGGCCGGGCAGCGCCGTCGAAGCGCCCGAGGCTGCATGACGCATCAGCTGGGAGCGGGTGTAGTCGCGGCAGCAGTTGTGGCTCATCTGTCGGCTTTCTCGCGGTCTCGCATCTCGCTCACATCAGCTGCATGTCGGGGCCGATCGCGATCAGCTGGCGCAGCGCGTTCTCGCGCATCGCTCGATACGGCGAGCGCTCCCAGTCGGCGAGCGACGCCGGGTAGGCGTTGCGGGAGAAGCGCACCAGCTCGTTGTGCTGCTCGACGCGCAACGGCGGCCAGTCCCACGCCCCCAGAGCCTTGTTCATGGCCGCCTGGGCGCCCTCGTCTGACGGATAGGGGTTGGCGTCGTCCCAGGGATCGAAGTTGCGGCTCTCGAGCGCGTAGGTGACGATCAGCCAGCGCGCCCGCATCCGCGACGTGTCCAGCCAGCGGGAGTCGTCCCAGCCGGAGACGTTCGGCGGGTAGAACAGCATCTGTCCCGCCTGGCTCGTCAGCCAGGTCCAGGAGTCGGTGTCCACGTAGCGCCCCAGCGCCCGCAGAAGGCTCGCCAAATACACGGCCGGCGGCTTCACCATCGGCGCGCCCAGGTAGAGGTCGGGGTGCATCAGGATCGCCTCGACCACCGGCCGGATCGCGTAGCCGTTCTGCGTATAGAGGGCGATCAGGGCGCTGCGGGTGCTGGCCGAGGGGTGCGTGGGGACGAAGTAGCTCCACAGCTTCTCGACGAAGAACGAAGCGTGCATCGGGTGCTCGACGCAGAGCCGCACCGCGTCCTGCCAGTCCCAGTTGCCACTGCGGCCGAAGACCGTCTTCACGCCGGTGTCGTGGCGGGTCGGGTCGAAGTGGAAGTTGTAGGCGCCCAGCTCGTCGGACCAGTCGTTGTCCCAGCCGGTGAGCGCGCGGGCCTGCTCGCGGATGTCCTGCTCGGTATAGGCGCCGCGGTCGGCGCCGAGCGAGAACAGCTCCATCATCTCGCGGGCGTAGTTCTCGTTCGGCTCGCCCCTGCGGTTCTCGTTGCCGTTCAGCCACTGCAGCATCGCCGGGTCCTTGGTGACGTTCGTGAACAGGTCCTTGAACGAGCCGAAGGCGCCGGCCCGGAACAGGTCGGACTGGTCGATCATCTGCTGCTGCTTCGAGACGCCCTCGTTCGAGGTCGCGAACCAGTCGTGGAAGACAAGGGCCATGCGCTCCACGAGCGGCTGGTTCGAGCGCACCATGCGGTCGAGCCACCAGAGGCCGTCGTGCCCCCAGGCGTCGTTCGGGGCCAGCGGGTTGCCGTCGTCGTCGTGGGGCGCGGGCCCATGGAGAACGGCGCCGCCGGAGGGCCGGGTGAGCGAGCGGACGGCGTCGCGCAGCCCCAGTTTGGCGAGCTGGACCGCCTCGCCCCGCTTCGCCCCGAAGCCGGCGCGGTCGAGCAGCCGCTTTGCCTGCACGCGGCCGAACGGCCCCGAGTAGACGCCCATCGGCTGCCGCGCCCTCGGCGCCGGCGGATCCTGCGGCTTCGGCAGCGGCCGCGCCGGCAGCGTCTGCCCCGGACGGTGGGTGGCGTCGTAGACGTGCCAGTAGGACTGCTTGAACACGAGCCCCTCGCCGCGATCCACCCAGCGGTAGAAGCGGTGCCTGCGCAGGCGCCCGGCGCGGCGGCTGCGGGCGGCCGTGGCCGGAGGCCGGGCGAGCGGTGGCGGTGGCGTCGGTGCCGGCGGCGTGGCCGCGACGGAGCCGCTGCCGGCGCTCGCCGCGCCGGCCGTGCCGGCGCCCGTCCCCGCCGCCCCACCCTCGGGTGCGGCGACGGTCGCGGCTGTGGTCGCGGGATCTGCCATGCGCGTACCGGGAGGCGTCCCCCCCTCGCGCTAGGTGTCGGCAGCGACCACCCGAACCCTTAGCCGACGGGGCGCGGCAATGGACAGGGCGAGCAGGGCGATCCTGCGGACGAGGCGATCGCGCCCGATCCGACTACGCCGCCGCCACCGCCCGGGCGATCAGCTCGGCCACGACCGGGGCGTGGTCCTCCTGGAGGAAGTGCTTCGCGGGCACGGTCTGGATCGAGTCGAGGCCGGCTGCCCGGCGCGCCTCCTCGGCGTGGCGGGCAAGCGTCAGCGCCGGGTCGAGCTCTCCCCAGATCACCCGGACGGGATAGGGGACGTCGCGGACGGTGGAGACGTAGAGGTCGCGCTTCTCGCGGGTGCGCTCGAAGCCGCGCATGATCCGCAGGAAGGCGCGGCCGCGGTCGCCGCGCTTCAGCAGGGCCAGGTGAGCGTCGATCTCCTCGCCGCTGATCTGGGAGCGGTCGGCGATCCCGTTGCGCACGAACACCACGCGGTTGGCGCGCCTCGTCAGGAGGGCCAGCCACAGTCGGCCGAGGCGCCGCCGCGCGAACGGCTCCATGAACCACGGCCGCGAGAACGTGTCGACCTCGATCAACGTGTTGAGCATCGTCAGCGACGCCACCCGCTCCGGCATCGCGGCGGCCAGCTCGAACCCGACCGGCCCGCCGATGTCGTGGACGACGAGGTGGAAGCGGCCCGGCGTAAGGGCCTCGGTCGCGGCGGCGGCGAAGCGGCCGAGCCCGGTCCAGCTGTAGTCGAAGTCCTGCGGACGCTCCGCGAGGCCCAGCCCGGGGAGGTCGAAGGCGATCCCCCGCAGGCCCCGGTCGGCGAGCTCGGCGACGAGCTTGCGGTAGACGAAGCTCGAGACCGGCACGCCGTGGAGCAGGACGACCGCCTCGCCGCCCCCCTCGGCGGTCGGGGTTCCCTCGATGGCGAAGCTCCTCACGCCGGCGGCCTCGAACTCGCGCCCGGCGCGGCGATGCTCCTCGATCACCTCCTCGACTGTCACGGGCGCCACTCCATCGGGCCCTCAAACTAACCGCCGCTGGCGTCGGGAGTCCAACCGGCGCGGGCGCACCGGCGGTCGGGTAGCTTTTCGCCCTCGGGGGACAGGGGATGATCCGGCGCCGCTCCATACCACCGCTCGTGCTCGCGGCCATCGCGCTGCTGGCGCTGGCCGGCGCCGCCCGCGCAGCCTTCCCGCAGGACCCCCCGAACGACTACGACGCCGATTGCGGCGACTACCCGTTCTTCTCCTACATCCCCGGCTGCACCCCGAACGCGAGCGACCCCGAGAACGCCGCCGGGATGTCGATCGACAAGGCCTGGAAGGCCTACACCGCCGGCAACGGCCGCACGGTTATCGCCTACGTCGAGGCCGGCATCAACTGGCACAACGGCGACGCCCCCGAGCTGGCCAACCGCGTCTTCCTCAATAGGGGCGAGCTGCCCGCGCCCACCACGCCGAAGGACGACGGCGTGCTCAACGCGCGGGACTACGCCGACACCCCGGACGCGAACGCCAACGGGATCGTCGATCCCGAGGACATCATCAAGCGCTTCTCCGACGGGATCGACGACGACCACAACGGATACGCCGACGACATCTCCGGCTGGGACTTCTACGACAACCAGAACGACCCCGCCACGGTCGACTCCGCCTACGGCCACTCCAACGGGCAGATGAAACGGGCGGCCGCCCAGGCCGACAACGGCCAGGGCGGCGTCGGCGAGTGCCCGCGCTGCATGATCCTGCCGGTGAAGGCCGGTGCCGAGGCGCTCGACCGCACCGACGACCTCGCCGAGGCCTGGCTGTACGCGTCCGACATGCGCGCCGACGTGATCGTCTCGGTCACCGCCGACCTCGGCTACTCGACCTTCATGGAGCAGGCGATCGAGCACATCTGGCGCGGCAACCACACGGTGATGGTCGAGGCGTCGAACGACTTCGACTCGACCGACCACCAGGGCGGCATGTTCCACGCCCACGTCCTCCCCGGCAACGGGATGCTGAAGGACAAGGCCGGCTTCCCCGACCCGCCGCAGAACCAGACGACCACCACCTACCGGGCGCGCTCGGGGCTGACGTCATGGGGCACGCACAACGTCTTCACCGGCGAGACCTACGGCGGCAGCACCTCGGAGTCGACGCCGACGGTCGGCGGGGTGATGGCGCTGGTGATCGCCTACGGCAAGGAGGCCGCCCGCGAGGGCAAGATCGCCCGCCCGCTGACCGCCGACGAGGCGATCCAGGTCGTCCGCGCCACCGCCTCCGACGTCAACGACCCCAACTCGAACTGGCCCAGCGGCCCCGGCTTCGACCTCCAGTTCGGCTACGGCCGACCGAACGTGTTCAATGCGATGCGGGCGGTCTCGAAGGGGCGGATCCCGCCGGTCGGCTGGATCAACTCGCCCCGCTGGTACTCGCTGTACGACCCGACGCGGACGCGCAGCGTCGCGGTGCGCGGGCACGTCGCCGCGCCGCGCTCGTCGCGCTACCGCTGGCGCCTCGAGTTCGCTCCCGGCGCCGAGCCCGTGTCCGGCGACTTCATCACCGCCGGCCGCGGAAACGGCAGCGGCGGCTTCAGTGGCCGGCTGGGCTCGATCGACCTGTCCAAGGTGCCGCAGTCGTTCTGGAAGCACGCCTACCAGCTGTCCACCGACAAGCAGCTCTCCACCAGCGAGCAGTACACGGTGACGATCCGTCTGCGTGTCTTCGACGCCGCCGGTCGGGTCGGCGAGGACCGGCGCACGATCGCCGTCCACCACGACCCCACCCTGCGCCGCCACTTCCCCAAGCTGATCGGGCCCGGCGGCGAGGCCCAGCCCCAGCTCGCCGACCTTCAGGGACGCGGCGGGATGGCGCTCGTGTTCGGCGACTCGGACGGGGTCGTCCACGCGATCGACGGTCGCAGCGGCCGCGAGCTGCCCGGCTGGCCGGTGAAGACCAACCGCACGCGGGTGACGAAACGGCATCGGGGCGTCGACCCCGGCCACGAGCCCGTCTTCGCGAACGTCGCAATCGGCGACCTCGACCACAACGGCCATCTCGACGTCGTCGCCTCGACCTCGACCGGCAACGTCTACGTATGGGACGAGCGCGGGCACCGGCGCCCGGGCTGGCCGAAGGCGCTGCGCCGCGGCGTCGCCAAGCCGGCGATCCCGCGGCCCGACCTCGCCCACACGCGCCTGCCTGTCCAGGGCACCAGCTCGCCCCCCGTCCTCTACGACCTCAACGGCGACCGCAAGCTCGAGATCGTGCAGACCGCATGGGACGGCCACGTCTACGTGTGGAAGCCGAGCGGAGCCCCGCTCGCGGGCTGGCCCAAGAAGGTGAAGCTCCCCCAGGGCTTCACGCCGGCATCGGGGCACTTCATCGTCAACGACTCCAAGATCGACCTGCCGCCCGCGATCGGCGACCTCGACGGCGACGGAAGGCCCGAGGTGATCGTGCGCAGCCAGGACAACGAGATCACGGGCGACGGCATCCAGCCCGATGAGGTCTCCCATCTCTACGCCTATCACGCGAACGGCAGCCTGGTCGACGGCTTCCCCAACAGTGCCCACGCGATCCTCGGCTACTACGGATCCGCGCAGGAGTTCGTCACTGAGGGCACCGATGCCCCCACGGTCGCCGACGCGATCCCCGGCGATGGCGGCGCCGTTGAGATTGCCAACAGCCCCGGGATCTTCTCCCCCACCTATCTGTTCGAGGGCGACGGCTCGGAGGCCGGCGTATACGGCCCCGTCCCGTCCGACACCCTCGGGCTGCTCACCGGCCAGACGGACATCACCGAGGTGCTCGGCCCGAACCCGCCGACCGATGCCCAGGTCACCTTCACCACGTCGGGGGCGTTCGGCCGGTTCGGCAGCTCCGACACCCTCGCCTTCGTCCAGCCGGGCTCTGGCGGCGCCTCCACCGCCGGCGCGCTGCTGCTCGCCGGCAGCGGGCTGCCGATCCACAGCAGCCTGCGCGCCTACGACGCCGGCACCGCCGCCGACCTGCCGGGATTCCCCTCCGCCAGCCAGGGGCTCGACTTCCTCGGCGCCGCCGTGATCGGCGACGTCTCGGGCGACGGCAAGCCCGACCTGATCGAGGGCGGCGACAGCTCCGCCCTGCACGCTTTCGTGGAGGGTGGCGGTCAGGCCGACTCCTTCCCCAAGTTCCAGACCGGCTGGATCGTCTGGGGCCCCTCGCTGGGAGACGTGAACGGCGACGGGCGCAACGACCTGGCGGCGATGACCCGCGAGGGGTACCTGATGGTGTGGCGCACCCCCGGCCGCGCCGACGCCAACGAGGAGTGGTGGTCCTACCGCCACGACGAGCGCAATACGGCCCAGCACGGGGCCGATACGCGCCCGCCCGGGGCGATCCGCCGCTCGAGCGTCGTCGACGGCGGACACAAGCTCTCGCTGCGCGCGCCCGGCGACGACTGGTACGTGGGCAAGGCGGCGCGCTACAGGCTCACCTTCTTCCGCGCCGACGGGTCGGTGCTCTCCCGCAAGCGCGTTGCCGCCACGGCTGCGGCGGGACATGCGCAGACGGTGGGCCTGCCGGCGGGAGCCGCCCGCGTGCGGGTGATCGCAGTCGACGACGCCGGGAACCTCGGTCGCCCGCTCGTGCGCCGCGTCGCCCCCATCGTGCACGCCTGAACCCACCGCGAGCGGCCGCACCAACTACGGTGCCTGCGTGGCTGACGCGCAGCGCCACCGCACCGTGGTGCGGGCCCTGGTCATCGCGGGCTCGGTCCTCGCGTTTCTCGCGATCTTCTCGATCTGGATCGAGCGCCAGGCGCTGAACACCGACGACTGGGTCAGCACCAGCAGCCGGCTGCTCGAGGACCAAAAGGTTCGCGAGGCGGTCGCCAACTACGCCGTGGACGAGCTGTTCAACCACGTCAACGTCTCCGCGGAGCTGAAGCGGACTCTGCCGAAGAACTTCAAGCCGCTGGCCGGGCCGGCCTCGGGCGGGCTGCGCGAGTTCGGCACCACCGCGGCGACGAAGTCGCTGGGGACGACGAGCTTCCAGAAGCTGTGGGAGGACGCCAACCGCACGGCCCACCTGGAGCTGATCAGCGTCCTCGAGGGCGGCAGCGCCGGGATCTCGACGCGGAACGGCGTCGTCGTCCTCAACCTGCGGCCGCTGGTCCGCCAGCTTGCCCAGCGGGTCGGCGTGGACACCGCGCTGGCGAAGAAGATCCCGCGCTCGGCGGGCCAGCTCGAGATCCTGCGCTCGAACCAGCTCGACCTCGCCCAGAAGATCGCCAAGGCGATCAAGGGGCTGGCGCTGCTGCTCTCGATCGCGACGATCGTCCTGTTCGGCCTGGCGATCTACCTGTCGCGCGGGCGTCGCGAGGTGACGCTGCTCGGCTGCGGGATCGGCCTGGTGGTCGCCGGGATCGCGGTGCTGGCGGCGCGGCGGCTGGTCGGCCACATACTCGTGAACGAGCTGGTGCATTCGCCCAGCGCCCGGCCGGCGGCCGACGACGTCTGGTCGATCGGCACCTCGCTGCTGCGCGGCATCGCCGTCAGCGCGATCCTCTACGGAGTGCTCTTCATCCTCGCCGCATACCTCGTCTCCCCCACCCGCAGCGCAGCCGGCATCCGGCGCGCGCTCGCGCCGAGCATGCGCGACCGGCCGGTGATCGTGTTCAGCATCTACGCCGCCGTGGTGTTGATATGGCTGGTCCTGTCGCCGCCCGCCGGCACCCGCGCCCTGATCACGGCCCTGCTGCTCGCCGCGTTCGGCGCCGCCGGCGTCGAGGCGCTGCGCCGCCAGACGGCGCGCGAGTTCCCGGCCGCCACCGGGATCGGGATGGGTGACATGGCGCGCGAGCGGATGCGTTCGGTGCGTGGCGCGATGCAGCAGGCGGGACGGGCGGTCGCCCGCTTCGGAAGCGACGAGGACGTCCGCCTGAGCCGGCTGGAGCGCCTCGCCACGCTGCACGATCGCGGCGCCCTCAGCGACGCGGAGTTCGAGGCTGAGAAGACGCGCGTGCTGGAGGAGGAGCCCGAGTCGCCGGCCGCCGAGAGCGCTCCGACCGCCGGTCCCGAGCCGCCGACGACCGAGGCGGACGAGCCGCCGACCACCGAGGAGTAGACACCGAGCCGTCCGCCCCGGCTGCGAACATGTGTTCGTGCGCTGGGACAACCTCAGAGTGGAGCGCAGCGGCCGCGGCGACACCCTCCCCGGGATCGGGGACGGCGCCGTCGTGCGCACCTTCGACGCGCCCGAATCCCTAGACGCCCGCTTCCACGAGGTCCGCGCCAAGTCGGCGCTGAACCACGTCCCAGGAGGCCCCTATGGCTTCAACTGGACGATCAACCTGTATAGGGGGTGCACGCACGCCTGCCCTTTTGCTTTGCCCGCCGCACGCACCCCTACCTGGGCTTCGACGCGGGCCGCGACTTCGAGCGCGAGATCGTCGTCAAGGTGAACGCGCCGGAGCTGGTGCGGGCCGAGCTGGCGCGGCCTGGCTGGAAGCGGGAGCTGGTCGCGATCGGGACGAACACCGATCCCTACCAGTGGGTGGAGAGCCGCTACCGCCTGATGCCGCCGGTGCTGGAGGCACTGCACGAGGCCGAGACGCCGGTCTCGGTACTGACCAAGTCGCCGCTGGCGCTTCGCGACATGGACCTCTACCGCACGATGGCAGCCGGTGCAGGGGCGTCGGTCAACTTCTCCGTGCCGACGCTGGACGAGAGGACCTGGCGTGCCACCGAGCCCCACACGCCGCACCCGCGGGCGCGGCTGGAGGCGGTCGCCGAGCTGAATGGGCAGGGGATCGACTCGGGCATCCTGATCGCGCCGCTGATGCCCGGCATAAACGACGACCCGGCCTGGATCGAGGAGATCGTTGAGCTGGCCCGCGAGGCGGGCGCGACCTTCGTCGGCAGCGCGGCGCTCCACCTGCGCGACGAGGTCCGTGACGTGTTCTTCGGCTGGCTGGAGGCGAAGCGCCCCGACCTGCTGCCGGTCTACGAGCGGCTGTACTCGCGCGGCGCCCACCTCTCGCGGCGCGAGCGCGACCGCCTCGGCGCAAGCGTCAGGGGCTGGGGCCGGGGCCGCCGGACCCGCGAGCGCCCCCGGCCGGCGGCCGCCGCGGGCCCGCGGCGTGCCGCTGACCCCGGGTCCCGCCAGCGGCAGCTCTTCCGAACGGGCGCCTGAGCGAACCGTCTACGGTGAGGGCGTGTTCGTCGCCCTCCTCTCGCTGATCTCGACGATCGCCGCGATCGCCGGCGGGCCCGACGCCCGCCTCACGGCGGCGCCCGCGGCGCCGCCCGATCCCGGGCCGGCCGTGCTCTCGGACCGCCGCGTCCGCGACGCGATCAAGGGCGGCTGGGTCGGCGGCGTGATCGGCGGCGCCTGGGGCGCGCCGACGGAGTTCCGCTACACCGGCCGCACGATCCCCGCGTCCGCCGTGCCGGAGTGGCGCGTGAATGCGGCCAACCGCTACACGTTCGCGACCGCGGGCGGCCCCGACGAGACCTACGTGGAGGTCCCGTTCCTCGACGCCCTGCGCCGGCGCGGCCCGCGGGCGGGCTGGAGCGCCCTCGCGGCGGCCCTTCGCCGCAGCTCGTTCAAGCTGTTCGCGGCCAATGCCCGCGCCCGCGCCAACCTCCGCGACGGCATCGGGCCGCCGGCCTCCGGCGACCCCACCCGCAACCCCTACGCCGACAACATCGACTTCCAGATCGAGTCGGACTTCGCCGGGCTCGTGGCGCCGGCCCAGCCGGGCGCCGCCACGGACCTCGCCTGGCGCGCCGGGCACGTCGTCGGGTACGGGGACGGGGTCTTCGGCGGGACGATGGTGGCGGCGATGCACGCCGCCGCCTTCGACGCCCCGAGCGTCGCGGCGATCGTCCGCGCCGGGAGGCGCGCCGTCCCCGCGGGCACGGCCTACCGGGCGATGATCGATGACGTCCTGCGCTGGCACGATCGCCACCCGGGCGACTGGAAGGCGACCTGGCGGCTGCTCGAGCGGGACTGGAACGTCCCCGCCGCCAAGCATGACCCGCGGCATCGCGGCGACAGCTACAACAACGACGCCAAGCTGAACGGCGGCTACGTCCTGCTCGGCCTGCTCTACGGAGGCGGCGACTTCACCCGCACCACCCGGATCGCGATGCGGGCGGGCCAGGACTCCGACTGCAACCCGAACAACGCCGCCGCGATCCTCGGCACCTGGCTCGGCTACCGGCGGATCCCGCGGCGCTTCGTCCGCGGCCTGGCGATGGACCGCGCCATCGACGGCACCGACTACAGCCTGCGCGAGGCGATTGCCGGCAGCATCAGGGTCGCCCGCCGCCTGACCGCGAAGCGCGGCGGCACCGCCGGGCGCGAGCGCTGGGAGATCCCGCCGTCGCCCACGCGCCCGCCGCCGGCCGAGCAGTGGTACCCGGCGGGGGACTCCGCGCCGCAGCTGACCGCGTCCGCGACCCCAAGCGGACGCACGGTGAGCTTTCACGCCGCCGCCACCGATCCCGACGGCGTGGCCGCCTACTGGTGGTCGTTCGGCGACCTCTCCGACGCCGCCGGATCCGACCCCTCGCACGCCTACTCCGCTCCGGGCAGCTACAGCGCCACGGCGTGGGCGCTGGACTCGCTCGGGCGCACGACCGCGCGCACGATCGTGGTCACGGTTCGCTGACCGGTCAAGCAGCGCTCGTGCCCTACCGATAGAGGGGGCAGGCGTGATTCCCTGGCTTGCCAACAAGCTGGGCCCGGCCAGACACGGCGCGTCCGGGCAGGATCGTTCGACGATGGCGCGCTCGCTTGCCTGTCTCTTCGGGGTCGGCGGCATGCTCGGCCTCGTGTCGATCCCCCTTTCCGACTACCTCACGGCGGCCAACCGCACCGGGCTGATCGTCACCTCCGCCGTGGCGCTGCTGCTCTGCGCGCTCACCGCCACGGCCGGCAGGCGCCTCCCGGCGATCGCCTTCCAGCCGCTGTTGCTCTGCGGGACCCTGGTGGTCACCGCCGGCATCTACTTCAGCCGCCAGCTTCCCGACGACAGCGAGATGTTCTACGTGTGGGTGGCGCTTTACGCGGGCTACTTCCTCACCCGCGGTCAGGCGCTGGTCCAGATCGGCTTCATCGGCGTTGCCTATGCCACGGCGCTCGTGCTCCAGCGCGACACCGGCAGCGAGACCCAGCAATGGCTGGTGACGATGGGCACTCTCCTGGTCACGGTCGTGCTGGTCGGATTCCTGCGCGACGTGCTCAACCGCCGCGTCGAGGACAGCGCCTCCGCGCGGCGGGAGCTGGAGTCGTCGCTTTCGCTGCTCAGCGCCGCGCTGGAGTCGACCGCCGACGGCATCCTCGTGGTCGATGGCGACGGCGCGATAGTCAGCTTCAACCGCAAGTTCCAGCAGATGTGGCGGATTCCCGACGACGTGGTCGAGGCACGCGACGACGACCGCGCGATCGCCTTCGTGCTCGACCAGCTCGCCGACCCCGACCAGTTCCGGCGAAAGGTGCGCGAGCTCTACGACGATCCGGCCGCGGAGAGCTACGACGTCCTGCAGTTCAAGGACGGGCGCGTGTTCGACCGCTACTCGCAACCGCAGCGGGGGGGCGGCGGCGAGATCTTCGGACGTGTCTGGAGCTTCCGCGACGTCACGGAGCGAGAGCGCTTCCAGTCGCGACTCCAGCACCTCGCCGACCACGATCCCCTCACCGGCCTTCTGAACAGGCGCCGCTTCGAGGAGGAGATCTCGCGCCAGGTCTCCCTCGCCGCCCGCTACGGCAGCGGCGGCGCCACCCTGATGCTCGACCTCGACGACTTCAAGTACGTCAACGACACGCTCGGGCACCGCGCCGGCGACGACCTGATCGGCAGCGTCGCCGAACTGCTGCGCGACCGCGTCCGGGAGTCGGACGTGCTCGCCCGTCTGGGCGGTGACGAGTTCGCGCTGCTGCTGCCCCGCGCCGACGAGGCCGAGGCGGTGGCGGTCGCCGAGGACCTGCTGGAGGCGGTTCGACGCCATCGCGCAATGTTTCGCGGCCAGCGGGTGCGGATCACGACCAGCATCGGCATCGGCCTGGTCGACGACGCCGTGCGCACCGGCGAGGAGCTCCTCGTGCAGGCCGACGTGGCGATGTACGAGGCCAAGGAGGCAGGGCGCGACCGCGTCTCCGTCTACAGGCCCGAGCAGGAGCGCGACGCGCAGCTCGAGGCGCGGCTGACCTGGCCCGACCGGCTGCGCAAGGCGCTCGAGGAGGACTCCTTCGCCCTCTACGCGCAGCCGATCGTCGACCTCGCGACCGGCCGCGTATCCCAGTACGAGCTGCTGCTGAGGATGGTCGCCGAGGACGGCGAGCTGCTGCCGCCGAGGGCGTTCCTCGCCAGCGCCGAGCGATTCGGACTCGTTCCCCAGATCGATGCCTGGGTCACCTGCCACGCGATCGCCCTGCTGGAGCGCCACGGTCGCGCCGGATCCGACCTCACGCTCGAGGTCAACCTCTCCGGCCGCACGATCGACGACGCCGACCTGCCGAGGCTGATCGCCGCCGAGCTGGAGCGCACCTCCGTCGACCCCTCCAGGCTGATCTTCGAGGTGACCGAGACGGCGGCGATCTCGAACATGGACGACGCCCGCGAGTTCGCGTCAGCGCTGAACGAGCTGGGCTGCCGCTTCGCGCTCGACGACTTCGGCGCCGGCTTCTCCTCCTTCTACTACATGAAGTACCTGCCGCTCGACTACCTCAAGATCGACGGAGACTTCATCCGCAGCCTCGCCACCAACACGACGGACCAGGCGGTAGTCAAGGCGATCGTGGACATGTCGTCCGGCCTGGGCAAGGCGACGATCGCCGAGTTCGTCGGCGACGACCGCACGATGGCGATGCTGCGCGACTACGGCGTGGACTACGCGCAGGGCTATCACGTCGGCCTCCCCCTCCCCGTCGAGGAGCTGTGGGCCGACCTCGAGCCGGCCTCGAAGCTGACCGGCTGAGTCGGGTCCGCGGATTGAACGAGCGCTGAGCGGGTATCCGGCGGGCACCGGCCTCGCCCCGACGGTCGATGCCGGGTCCGCACGAAGGGATTCGACGAAAGGGAGCGAGAGATGAGCGCACTGGCAATCATCGCAATCGCAGTTGGAGCAGTGATCCTGCTCCTGGTCGTGCTCGGCCTTGCCCGGGCCGGACGCAGGCGCCGGGTCGAGAACAGGCGCGAGCTGGCTGGCGCCCACCGCGACGAGGCGCGCACGCGCCAGGCGCGGGCGGAGCGCGAGCAGGCCGCCGCCGACGAGTCGGCAGCGCGGGCGCGGCGCGAGGCCGCGGAGTCCGAGCTGCGCACCCGCCAGGCGTCGGACCAGCGCGAGGCCGCCTCCGCGCACGCCCGGCACGCACGCGACCTCGACCCCGACCGCGCTTCCGAGCAGGGCGACGGCGCTGAATACTCTGCCGGTGATGAAGCGGATGCGACCGACGCGACGGACGGCACTGATCGCGGTCGCAGCGCTGCTGGCGATCCTGCTGGTCGCGGGACAGCTGCTGATCCCCGGGCTCGCTGAGCGAAAGGTCGAGCAGCGCCTGACCGAGCACGGCGGCAGCGCCGAGGTCGAGCTTCAGGCGACCCCGGCGCTGCGGCTGCTGTTCGGACACGGCGACGAGATCCGCATCCGCGGCAGCGATCTGGGCTTCGACCTGACGGCGGCCCACCAGGACCCGCTGGAGCGCCTCGACGGCTTCGACCGCGTCGACGTGCGCTTCGCGGGGGTCAGCGCGGGTCCGTTCGACGTGTCGCGGTTCGCGCTGACGCGCGACGGGTCCGGTCCCTACGAGCTGCGGATGCGGTCGTCCTTCACCCCCGCGGGGCTCGCCGGCCTCGGCGCGAACCAGCTCAGCGGGGGCTCGATGCTGGGGTTCCTGCTCGGCAGCGCCACCGGCGCCGCGGTCGGCCGGGTGCCGGGCGGCGCGCGGCCGATCCCGCTCAACCTCGACGTCAGGGTCGAGAGCGATTCGGGGCGGGTCCGGGTGACCGGCGGCCAGGCCACGGTGGCCGGCTATCCCACCGGCCCGCTCGCCCAGCTGATCACCGCGGCGATCGTCGTCCGCATCTGACGACGGGGTAGGATCGCGGCCGCATGCCCGCGGACCTCACCGTCGTGCTCGACGACAGCCCCGGCCAGCTGGCCGCGCTGGGCGAGGCGACCGGCCGCGCCGGCGTGAACATCGAGGGCATGTGCGCGACCACCGGCGAGGGACGCGGCGTGGTCCACCTCCTCGTCGAGGACGCGGGCGCCGGCAGCGCCGCCCTCGAGGACGCCGGAATCGAGGTCGCCGACCGGCGGGAGGTGCTCGTGATCGACGTCGCCAACCGCCCCGGCACCCTGGGCGAGGTGGCGCGCACGCTCGCCGAGGCGGGCGTCAACGTGGACCTGGCATACACGACCTTCGGCGGCGTGCGGGTCGTGATCGCCACCGACGACATGGCGTCGGCGAAAGCGGCCTTGGCCTGATCCCGGCTCCCCCGTTCGGGGGACCTCGATCTTTAGGTTTTCGAGCGCTCCCCTGCGGCTAATTGGCGAGTTCGCGCCGAGGCCAGGAGCTGCTGGGGGCGAAGAGAGGATTGGAGACGAAACCCGCGATTCCGAGGGAAGGAGCCGACGATGACACCGGCGAGCGCAGACCCGAGCCGGGTGCAGGCCGCGGAGCGGCGCGCCAGGTCAGACGCCGCTCAGATGCGCGAGCGCGCCCGGCACGACCCGCAGCACCCGGCCCGGATGACGAGGCCGCGGGCCAATCCCGACGTCGACCGGCGAGCGATGGAGATCGGCATCGAGAAGCTCCGGTCCGTGATCGCCAAGTAGGCCGCGCGGCCGGGCGTCCTCTGCGGGAGGCGGCGGGCGCTCTCCCCGTCGAGGGGCGTTCGATTGCAGCGGGCGCCGCCGCTGAGGCTAGGCCCGGCTGCCGGACTCGGCCAGCCGCACCGGCGCCGGCGTGACGATCGCCGCCGCCGCGATCACCGTGACGAAGGCCGCGGCGCGGATCGCCACGGAGAGGACGTCGCCGCCGATCGGATCGTCGAAGACGAGGATCCCGGCGAGGATCGCCGAGGCGTTGGCGGCGACCGACGTCAGCGTGATCACCGGGATCGCGTCGCCGGTCTGAAGCGCCCGCGCGGAGACCAGGAAGGCGGCGATGGAGGCCGCAAGCGCAACCGCGGTCCACGGCGCCAGGAGGTCGAGCGGCCCCGAGACCATGCCGGTCAGGGCCTTGATCGCGATGTCGGAGACGCCGAACAGGATTCCCGCCGCGGCGCCGAGCAGGACCCCGTGGCGATGCGGGGCGCGCTCCATCTGCACCGGCAGGATCAGCAGGGCGCCGAGGGCGATCGTGCCGCCCTCGAAGGCGATCATCGCCGCGGTGGAGTAGCCGGAGTGGGCGCCGCTCGAGCTGCCGGCCACGGTCAGCGCCAGGAAGGCGAGGCCGGCCGCGCTCAGAATCAGCCCCATCCACTGACGGCGTCCCACCTTGAGGCCGAACCAGCGCTCCGCCGCGACCGCGAGCAGGACCAGCCCGCCGGAGATCACGGCCTGCACGATCGACAGGGGCGCCAGGGCAAGCGCCGCGACGTGAAGCCCCCAGGCGCCGACGGCGATGAGCATCCCGATCGTCCACCAGCGCGAGCGGAACAACCCGACCGCGCTGCGCAGCGGATGGCGCCCGCTGACGGCGGGTGCCTCGACCGCGCCGCGGTGCTTGTACAGGAACGCGATGTTCGTTCCCAGGGCGCACCCGAGGGCGAGCAGAAGTCCGATCTGGATGCTGATTGACGCCTCCTGACAGTGGTCGCGAGAACGTTCGCGGCCGCGGGATGGTGTCTTCCGCTTTTAAGCGGGTCCTAAACCGCAGCCGCCTCTGCCTTCAGCTATCGGCCGCCGGTTCCTTCTTCTCAAGCCCACTGGACCCGAAAACAGCCCCCGCTCCATCGACGCCACGGCAGGCTAGCAGTATCGGCGGCCTCGATCGCCGGTTGGACGCCGACCCCACCCGGACGGATAGGCTCGCGGCGTGCCAGGCCGCATCGTCCTGTTCGGCGCAACCGGCTACACCGGCCGCCTCACCGCCGAGGCGCTCGTCGCACGGGGCGCCGGGCCCGTGCTCGCCGGGCGTGACCGGGGCCGCCTCGAAGCCCAGGCCGCCGCGCTTGGAGGCGGACTCGAGACGGCGGTCGCCGACGTCGCCGACCCGGCGAGCGTGCGCGCGCTCGTCGGCGAGGGGGACGTCATGCTCAGCACCGTGGGGCCGTTCGCCCGCTGGGGCGGGCCCGCCGCGGAGGCCGCGATCGACGCGCGGGCGTGGTATCTGGACTCGACGGGCGAGCCCGCATTCATCCGGCGGGTGTTCGAGACCTACGGCCCCCGCGCCGAGGCCGCCGGCACCGGGATGGTCACCGCGTTCGGCTACGACTGGGTCCCGGGCAACCTCGCCGCCGAGCTGGCCCTGCGCGAGTCCGGGGATAGCGTCACCCGGGTCGACGTCGGCTACTTCATGACCGGAGAGGCGTCGGGCGGCATGAGCGGCGGCACGCGGGCCTCGACAGCGGGGGCGATCGCCGAGTCCGCCTTCGCCTGGCGCGATGGCCGGATAAGGACCGAGCGTGCGGCTGCCCGCGTGCGGCGCTTCTCCGTGAAGGGACGCGAGCGCCCGGCGATCTCGGTGGGGTCATCCGAGCACTTCGCCCTCCCCCGCATCCATCCCGACCTGCGCGAGGTGAACGCGTACCTGGGCTGGTTCGGGCCGCTGAGCCGGCCGATGCAGGCGATGTCGGCGGCGACGGCGACGATCGGAGCCGTGCCCGGCGGCCGGTCCGCGCTGAGGGCCCTGACGAGCCGCCTCGCGCGCGGCTCCACCGGCGGGCCGGACGCCGCCAGCCGGGCCAAGAGCGGCTCACACGTCGTTGCGATCGCCTACGCCGGCGACGAGAAGCTCGCCGAGGTCCACGTCGGCGGCGGAAACGGATACGACTTCACCGCCGCCATGCTCGCCTGGGGCGCGGGGCGGGCGGCCGAGCAGGGCATGGAGGGCGCCGGCGCGCTCGGCCCCGTGGAGGCGTTCGGCCTCGACGCACTCGAGGCCGGCTGCGCCGAGGCCGGGATCGCCCGCGCATAGAGAAGGGGCCGCGGCTCTCGCCGCGGCCCCTTGCTCGCAGCCTCTGGGGAGGTCGGGCTAGTGCCTGACCACCTCGCAGTTGCTGGCGACGCTGTCGTGGCTGTCCGCCACGACCACGTCATGCCCGGGGCCGCAGTTGACCCGGTCGTGACGTCCGTCGCCGACCTTGATGTGGTCCTTGCCGGTGCCGCCACGGACGATGTCCTTGCCGACGCCCCCGCGCAGCACGTCGTTGCCGGCGTTGCCCGCCACGACGTCCTGGCCGGCCTGGCCGTTCTCGACGTCGTCGCCGGCGCCACCGTTCAGGTTGTCGTCGCCCACACCGCCGTTGAGGGTGTCGTCGCCCTCGTTGCCGTGCAGGTCGTCGTCGCCCTGGTTGCCCTCGAGCACGTCGTCGCCGGCGTCACCGCAGACGTCGTCGTCGCCCTCGCCGGCCTCGACTTGGTCGTCGCCCTCGTTGCCGTTGATGTCGTCGTCGGCCTCGGTGCCCTCCATGTCGTCGCCCTCGCTCGTCCCCTCCTCGCTGCTCGGGTCGGTGGTCTCGTCGCCGGAGACGCTGCCCTCGTCACCCTGGGCGGTGTCGTCGCCCTGGTTGTCTCCGCTCGGCTCGCACACGCCCGGCGTCGGGTCGCCGCTCTGGTCGCCGCTCTGGCCGTCATGGGCGTTGGCCGCCGTCACGCCCAGAGCGAGCGCGCCCACGGCCACCACGGCGGCGAGAAGTAGCAGGTATCGCTTCATAGGAGCCCCCTCAGTCTTTCGTTCGTCACGAACCGGTCGGTCCGTTGCGCCTAGAACACCGCCGCTGCGACGGGATCACGCGGATCGACGATCCTTATCGACGCCCGTGCCTGCACCGATGAGCTCGCTGCGCCGGCCTGGACGCCGCAGTCGCTCGCCTGGACGCAGAATGCGAAGCGCCCGGCACGGCCGGGCGCATCGCAGGCGATCCTCAGCGGTCTGCTAGCCCGATCAGGGCACCGCGCCGCTGTCGTTGGTCGTGGAGCCGTTGCTGTCGTCGCCGGCGCTCTCGACCGGCGGATTGGTCTGGTCGACCAGCTGCCTTGCCCCCACAGGCTGGGTCAGAGGGTCGTTTCGCGGCAGCCGGGCCTTCACGACCACCGCGTCGCCGACCGCGACATCGCCGATGTCGGCGATGCCGCTGGCGTTCATGTCGGCGACCTTCAAACGGGCGTTGGTGAGATCGAACTGGACGGTCTGGCCGACCAGCCCCGCCCTGCGGACATGGGCGTTGCCGTGAGCCACGGCCACGGAGCCTTCGCCACTGTACGTGCCTTTGAACACGTAGGTCACTGGGTGGTTTTTGCCGTGGCCCACGGCTTTGCCCTTGCCGTGGGCGGCAGCGCTCGCCGGCAGGGCCAGCGCCACAACTCCAAGCCCTAGAGCGAGGTATCGGTGGAATCTCATCTGGTCTTGCCTCCTTGGCAGCCGGGCTGCCTTCCGCGGAAGGCCCCTTGCTTTGCGTCGCCGCCTCACGACGGGTTTGCCCTTCTCGAGGCGTCCGCCTCGGTGCCGAAACGCGCCCGGCGCCGACTTGTCAGGAGCTATCTACTCGGGACCGTGCGGGTTGATCTGCCCGGGCGGCGGCGTGCCCGATCCGTCCGGAACGCCGTTGGCGACCGCGTGGTCGCTCGCGGGGCCGTAGATCCCGTGCGCAGGCGGGAGGTGGCACTCGCAGCCGTCGCCGTCCTCGGCCGAGTCATCGCCCTCACCGGTGTCGCCCGGGTCGCCCGAACCGCTCGCGCTGCCACCGTCATCCCCGCCACCGTCCCCGGTCTCGCCACCGCCGGGATCGCCCGCGCCAGGGTCGGCGCCGGGATCGCCCGAGCCGGGATCGCCCTCGCCCGGATCGCCCGAGCCGCCCGGATCGCCCGAGCCGCCGGAGCCCGTGGGCTCGCCCGTGTCGCCCGAGCCGCCTGAGCCGCCTGAGCCGCCTGCCGGCGTTAGCGCGACCGGTCCACCACCACCGCCACCACCACCCGTGGGCGAGCCGGCGGGCGAGGATCCGCCCACGCTCTGAGCAGGCGCACCGACGAGGGCGGGCGTGGGACCAACACTCCAGCGCAACAGCAGTGGCGCCGGCGGGCCGCCCACCAAGCGAGCCGCCATGACCGCTCCGCCCGACAGATCCCGGGCCCGCCGCGCCAGGCGTTGGCCGCCGTGGCGCGGCACTTCGCGGGCCCTCGCCGCAGCGCGGAGGTAGCCGTCGCCGCTCGATCCGGCGGCGCCGTTCGCCCCGCCGCCGCCCGACCCCGCCACGCTCAGCGCCCCGGCGCCGACGCCCGCGGCGACCGCCACGATCGCCGCCGCCTTGAGCACGCCGGCGGCGCCTGCCGCCTTGCCGCCGATCAGCCCCGCCAGCCCGCCGCCGCCCGCCGACCCCGAGCCGCCGCCGCCGCCCAGGATCCCGTGCAGCATCGCCGCGGCGGCGGCCGCGGGAAGGGGTGGGGCGAGCGCGGCTAGGTCGCGGCGGCGCTCGTCGATCGCGGCCTCGAACGCTCGGCAGCCCTCGCAGGACCGCAGGTGCGCGCGGAGCTTTCGTGCGCGCCGCCGCCGGCCGTCTCGGTCGGAGATCGACCGGCGAACGACCGCGCAGGTCATCTCGCGCCCCGCGGCAAGCTCCTCGAGCGCGACGCGGGCCTCGTACACGGTCTGGCGGGCGGTGCGCTCGCTGGTGTCGAAGCTTTGGGCGATCTCGTCATAGCCGAGTCCCCCCAGCTCCCGCATCACCAGCGCCCCGCGCTGGCGCTCGGGGAGGTCGTCGAGGTCGGACACGAGCTGCCGCAGGCGTTGGCGCGTCGCCACCTGGTCGTCCAAAGAGGCCGTCGGCGCCTCGGTGTCGGGGTCCGCGACCGCGGGTCGCTGGCGAATGATCGAGATCGCCTCGTTGTGGGCGATCCGGTAGAGCCACGGGCGCAGCGAGATCTGGCGTGTCTCGCCGGGAAGCGCGCGCAGAGCGCGCAGCATCGTGCTCTGGAGGGCGTCGGCGGCCTCCTCGCCGTTGCCGAGGATCGAGCGGCAATATCGATAGAGCCTCTGGTGGTAGCGCTCGTAGATCGCCTCGAACGCACGCCCGTCCCCGCGCGCGGCGAGATAAGCGAGCCGCTCCTCCCCCAGCACCCGGAGCGGCCGGCCCGGGACGTGGACGGTCGAAGCGATCGCCTCGCTCATCGAGATTGGGATCGGCGCTGCGACGGTGGTCCATGAGCTGATCGACCGTGCTGGACGCACGGACGATGGTCGAAGCGCCGCGGCGCTCTATGCCGGAAACCCTCGCCGCCGCCCCGCGTCAGGCCCGATCTGTCAGCTGGAGCGCCCGCCCCGGTCGCGGACGGACCGGCTCAGGCCTCGAGGAAATCGCGCAGCGCCGCCTCTCCCCCGCCCGGCAGCGGATCGCCATGGGCGAACAGCAGGGCGTCGAACTCGAGCGAGAGCAGCCTCCGCAGCGAACGCGCCAGACCCTGCTTGACGGCTTCGGGGTCGTCACCGAGAAGCCCGTCCGGGACGAACGACAGCGACCCGCCGATCCGGATCAGGCCGTCCGCGAAGGCGAGCGCCCCCGGCGCCGCAAGGTGCAGGGCGGTCTCCTCCGGGCAGATCGCGCCCATCTCCTGCGCCGTGATCCCGTCCGCGACCTCGTCGCCGAACGCGAAGCCCTCCACATCCGGCCCGCCCTCGAACTCGTGCAGCCCTGCCTCGTGGCAAAGCACGCGGCAGCCGAAGGCCTCGACGAACTCTTCGCCGCCCCGCAGGTGGTGACGGTTGGTGAGCAGAATCGCGTCGGGCCGCTCGTCGCGGTCGCGGAACCAGCCGATCCCCTCCGCCGGCACCATCGGGTCGATCAGCGCTCCGGAGGCGGGGACGAAGTACGAGCTCACCTGCTGGTGGATGCGCGGGTGCTGCGCGGTCCAGTGAAAGACGCCGGGAAGGATCTCCTCCATCGACGGGAGCCTCTCACGAAACGCCGCCGGCGACGAGGGATGTCTAGAGCGCTGCCCGCACCTCGGCGGCCGCCCGCTCGCCGGAGCGGACGGCGCCGTCCATGTAGCCGTTCCAGAAGGTCGAGGTCTCCGTGCCGGCCCAGTGGATCCTGCCGACCGGCTTCCTCAGCGCGCGCCCGTAGTCGAACAGGGTTCCGGGGCCGAACAGCGCCACCGGACAGCCGCGGCTCCAAGCCGCCTGCGACCAGTGGGCCTCGTGGTAGCGGATCGGGTTGCGCGCGGCCGAGCCGAAGTACTCGACGAGCTGGTCGAGCACGGCCTTGCGGCGATCCCGCTTCGAGCGCCGGCCCCACACCCGCCCCTCGTGACCGCCGATGAAGCCGAGCAGGATTCCGGGCGCGCCGTCCTTGGGGGTCGAGTCGAAGGCGACCTTGACCGGCCCGTTGACGCTGAGGCCCGTGCCGTTCAGGCCATCGTCGCGCCAGAACGGCTTGTTGTAGATCGCGTCGATCTTGATCAGCGTGCCCTGCGGCACGCGCTGGGTCAGCTGGTCGCGCAGGAACGGCAGCTTCGGCTCGTACACGATCCGGCCCGCCAGCATCGGCGGGATTGCCACGATCGCGCGGCCCGCCCGCACGGTGATCCCGTCGGCGTGGACCCTCACCCCGCCGCGCACGCGTTCGATCCGCCGCACCGGGGCATTCAGCTCCACGCGGTCGCCGAGCCGATGCGCGACCCGCTGGGCGACCAGCTGGGCGCCGCCGTCGAAGCGGTCCTGCTGGGCGCCGCCCTGGGTGTTGAAGTTGCGCTCAAAGGTGCCCTGGTTCTGCTCGTTGCCGGAGGCGGCGATGTAGAAAAGCGTGTAGAGCAGCGAGATGTCGCGCGGCTCGCAGCCGAAGATCGGCTCGGTCGCGGTCGAGGCGAGGCGCATGAAGTCGGGGTTCGCCTGGTGCTCCTTGATCCACGAGTAGAGCGTCTGGCTGTCCCAGTCCTCGGCGCTGGAGGCGTTCCACGGGTTGCTGACCGAGACCTCGGTCGCCATCTGGTCGAGCTGGGAGACGATCTGGACCGCATCCGCGGCGTAGGTTGGGTCGGGCGGGACGATTCCGGCAGGGGTGTCGGCGGGATACGTGAGCCGCAACCCGTCGCGCGTGTAGACGTTGTCGCCCTGCGCGTAGGACGGAAACCACTTCACGCCGACCCGCCGCGCCAGCCGCTTTATGTGGTCCTGGGTCGGCCCGATGAACTCGCCGCCGACGTCGATCACCTCGCCGCCGCCGATCGAGACGTTGAAGGTGCGGCCGCCGACCCGGTCGCGCGCCTCGAGGACGACCACCGAGTGCCCGGCGCGGACCAGCTCGCGCGCGGCGGTCAGCCCGGCGAGGCCGGCCCCGACGACGACGACGTCCGTCGTGCGGGTCCGGGTGCGGGCATCGGCAGTGACCGCCCGCGCGTAGGGAACCGCTGCCGCTGCCGCTCCCGCAGCGGCGCCTCCGACCAGCTTGCGGCGTGTCAGTCTGCCCTCGGCCACGTAACCCCGGCGATTATCGGCCAGGGCCGCCCTCCATGCGCCGGTCGGTTCGACCGTCCGTTCGGCGGAGCGGTTAGGCGGAGGCGTCGGCGGTGCTGCGCGGGGCGTCGGCGGTCCGCACAGCCTCGGCCCGGGGCTCGGCCGTCTCCGGCCCCTCCGCGTCCGGGGTCGCGCTGGCCGCCTTGCGCCGCCGCGGGCGCCCGGCGGGGCCGTGCAGTCCCAGCCGGCCGTAGAGGCGCTCGTAGGCCATCGCCTCGTCGGTGACGTCGAGGTCGTTCTTGGTGCTGCGCATCGATTTGAGGCCGAACATCGCTGCGCTCCCGGTGGCGGCCGGCGATCTCCGCCGGCGGCCAGCGCATACCCGGATTCCCGCCGGCCGAACCGTCCTCGCTCCGGCCAATCGGCGGATGTCTCGGTCGCCGGCGAACGGGTAGAACTCGTGACGATGGAGAAGCGCGCGCTCGGAAGCCGCGGGCTCGAGGTCTCGGCCCAGGGCCTCGGCTGCATGGGGATGTCGGAGTTCTACGGCCGGCCGAACGAGGCCGCCGCCATCGCCACCATCCACCGCGCGCTCGAGCTCGGCATAGACCTCCTCGACACCGCCGACATGTACGGCCCGTACGCGAACGAGCGGCTGGTCGGCCGCGCGATCGCGGGACACCGCGACCAGGTCGTGGTGGCGACCAAGTTCGGGATCGTCCGCGGCGAGAGCCCCCACGACCGCACCTACGACGGCCGTCCCGAGTACGTGCGCGAGTCGTGCGAGGCCTCGCTGCGCCGACTCGGCGTCGACCACATCGACCTCTACTACCAGCACCGCGTCGATCCCGACGTGCCGATCGAGGAGACGGTCGGGGCGATGGCCGAGCTGGTCGCCGCGGGCAAGGTGCGCCACCTCGGCCTCTCCGAGGCCGGCGCGGAGACGATCCGCCGCGCCCACGCCACCCATCCGATCACCGCCCTGCAGAGCGAGTACTCGCTGTGGAGCCGCGACCCCGAGGACGAGATCCTCCCGACCGTGCGCGAGCTGGGGATCGGCTTCGTCGCCTACAGCCCGCTCGGCCGGGGCTTTCTCACCGGTCAGATCCGCTCGCCCGACGACTTCGAGCCCGACGACTACCGTCACGGCAGCCCGCGCTTTCAGGGCGACAACTTCCGGCGCAACCTCGAGCTGGTGGACGACGTCCGCGAGATCGCCGCGGACAAGGGAGTCACGCCGGGGCAGCTCGCGCTCGCCTGGGTGATGCAGCGGGGCGACGACGTCGTGCCGATTCCCGGCACGAAGCGGGTCGCCTACCTGGAGGAGAACGTCGCCGCCGCCGACATCGAGCTCTCGGAGCAGGAGCTTCGCCGCATCGACGAGGCGGCACCGCACGGCGCCGCCGCAGGCGACCGCTATCCCGACATGTCGCAGGTCGGCCGCTAGCGAGCCGGGCCGCCGGAGCGATCGCTTACCGAGCGCTTACATGCCCCTGACCGGCCGTTGACAGCGGGCGGCGAGGATCGCTTCGTAACTCGAAGCAGGTCCCAGGAGGTTGTCGATGACGAGGTTGACGAAGTTCGCGCTTCCCGCCCTGACGGCGCTGGCCCTGGCCGGCGGAGTCGCCTTCGCCGCCGGCGCCGGCGGCGGGGATGCGCGGTCGAACGGCTCCGCCCGCGAGCCGCGGGCCTTTCCCCCGCCGCCCGGCCCGCCGCCCGTGATGGGAGATCTCGCCTACGGCGAGCTGCACGTCGTTCGCGACGGCAACGAGGTCGTGGTGCGGATCGACCGCGGCAAGGTCTCCTCGGTCTCCTCCAGTGAGATCAGGATCACCGAGTCCAACGGCGACGAGGTGACGATCCCGGTCGACGACTCCACCAACCTGTTCGCCGGCCCATTCGGAAAGGCCACCCTCGACGACATCCACGAGGGGGACACGATCGTCGCCCACCGCGTCGGCGATGGCGCCGCCGAGTTCGTGGCCAAGTGCCCGCCGAAGCCCCGCGGCCTCAGGTTCAGACGCCCCCCGGGGCCCCCGGGCGCGCTGCGCCGAGCCCCGCTGCCGGCGCCGCCCGGGGCCGGATGGCCCGCCCCGCCCGGCGCGCGCAGCGGCTGACGCCGCCGCCGCGGCGACAGGCCCGTATCCATCCATCCCTCGAGAGCGCGCGAGGGCGGCGGCCACATCGCCGCCCTCGCGTCTGTCAGATTGGGGCCGGATGAAGGGCACGGTCCTGATCGTCGAGGACGAGGGCTCGATCGCCGAGATCGTCCGCGCCTACCTGGCGCGCAACGGCTTCGGCACGGTCTGGGTGCGCTCGGGCGAGGAGGCGCTGGAGGAGCTGGGGCGGCACCCGGTTCGCTTCGTCGTTCTCGACATCGGCCTGCCGGGGATCGACGGGTTCGAGGTGTGCCGGCGGATCCGCGCTCGCACCGCCGTGCCGATCCTCGTTCTCAGCGCCCGCGAGGACGAGGTCGATCGTGTCGCCGGCCTCGAGGCCGGGGCCGACGACTACGTGGTGAAGCCGTTCTCGCCGCGCGAGCTGGTCGCCCGGGTCAACGCCGTGCTTCGCCGCACGGGGCCCGGGGCCGCAATCACCGGGGACCTGCTCGAGGGCGCCGGGATCGAGCTGAGCCGCGAGTCCCGCGAGGCCACCGTCAACGGGCGCCGGCTCGACCTCACGGCGCGGGAGTTCGACCTGCTCGCCGCGCTGCTGTCCCACCCCGGCGTCGTGCTGGCTCGCGAGCGTTTGCTCGAGCTGGCCTGGGGTGGCGGGTTCCCGGGCGGCACACGAACCGTTGACGTCCACGTCGGCCAGCTGCGCCGCAAGCTTGGCGACCCGAAGGTGATCCAGACGGTGCGCGGCGTCGGCTACAAGCTCCGGCCTTGACGCGAAGCCTCAACGCCCGCCTGCTGATCGCCCTGGTGGGCACGGTCCTGATCGCCGCCGGGGCATCGCTGGCCATCGGCGTCGTCACGACGCGTCATGCCGTCCGGGACTCGATCCGGGATGAGCTCTCGCGGCAGGCTGACGCCTTCGCCAGGACGTCGCGGCTCTTCCCCCGCATCGCTCCCGAAGCGCGGCCGGGGCCGGCGCTGCCCCCGCCCGGCGCCGAGCGGCCGCCTCCGCCGGGCCCACGCGGACGCCCGGGCATCCCCCTGCCTCCCCCAGAGCCCGACGCCGGTTCTCCGCGGCTCGTCAGTCTCGCGGCTGCCGCTCGGCTGCTTCCCGCCGACGCCATGCAGGAGCTGCGCCGATCGGGCTCTGCCGACGGCACTGCCGATCTCGGCGGAGAGAGGCGGCTCTTCGCCGCCCGCCGGACCCGGGGCGGCGAGGTGCTCGTCCTCAGCCGGTCCGCGGACATCGGCTCCGACACCGGGTCGGCGGTGCGCGGGCTGCTGCTGGCCAGCGGACTCGGAGTGCTGCTGGCCGCGATCGTCGCCGGGCTCCTGAGCAGAAGGCTCGCCGCTCCGGTCGGTCGAGCCGCCGGGGCGGCGCGTGAGCTGGCGGCGGGACGGCGACCGACGCCGCTCCCCGCCGAGGGCACCCGCGAGCTCGACGAGCTCACAGCCGCGGTCAACGATCTCGCCGCCCAGCTGGCGACGGCGCGCGATGCCGAGCGGGCCGTCCTCCTTTCGGTCTCACATGAGCTTCGCACCCCGCTGACCGCGATCCGGGGCTATGCCGAGGGCGTGAGCGACGGAACCGTTCCGGCCGATGTCGCAGCACCGGTGATCGTCGCCGAGGCGGGCCGGCTGGAACGCCTGGTCCAGGACCTGCTGGCCCTCGCGCGCCTCGAGCAGGGCGTACTGGAGGTTCGCCGCGAACGCGTCGACCTCGCGGAGGTGGCGCGGGAGGCGCATCGCCGGCTCGCGCTGGAGGCGGAGCGCGCAGGCGTCGAGCTTTCCGTCGGCGGCAGCGGCGATTCCACCGCCGGCGCCGACCGGGACCGCGTACTCCAGGTGATCTCGAACCTGGTCGAGAACGCGATCCGCGTCACCCCTGCCGGGGGCCGGGTCGCGGTGACCACCGGTCCGGGGCGGATCGAGGTCGCCGACACCGGCCCGGGTATCCCGGCGGAGGAGCTGCCGCGGGCGTTCGAGCGCTTCCACCTTCGCGGCCGCGAGCGTCGGGCCGCGGCGGACGGTAGCGGGATCGGTCTGGCGATCGTGCGCGAGCTCACCGAGGCGATGGGCGGCCGGGTCAGCGTGTCGAACGATCCCGGCTCGGGAGCCCGCTTCGTGATCTCGCTGCCGCGCTGACGCGACCCGGCGCTAGCGGGAGAATGGTCCCGCCATGCGCCTGCTGCTGAACGTGAGCTGGGTGAACGTCCTCTGGCTGCCCCTCGCCGGCCGGTGGCTGGCGCCCGGCTCCCCCTTCGCTCGTTGACGGGAGCGTTTCGGGTCGTCGCGGTCGCCGTCGCCGCGTGCCTGCTCGCCGCAGGCTGCGGCGGCGCCGGCGAACCCGCGGGGACCACCGGATCCAGCACCCACGCCGAGCGCGACCCGGCCACCGTTTCCGCCGCCGGCCGGCGATCCGCGCCGCCCGCCCTCGCCCCGGCACGCTGCCAGGCCAACGCGGCGAACTGCCGCAGCGCCGACGGGCGGATCGTCTACGTCGAGGCGGTCGATCCTGACGGCGACGGCGACGCGCACTTCGTCCTGCTCAGCGCAGAGAGCGTCACTGCGCCGGGGATCTCGGTGATAGACGTCGAACGCGGGCTGCGGCCGCATCCCCTACCGGCGATCGGCGACACGGTCAGCGCCGCCGGCCCGGTGTACCGGGGCTCGTACGGACAGCGCCAGATACAGGCGACCGTCCTCCACGTCGCGCCCCATCCGCGCACCCCGCTCGACCGCTAGGGGGACGAACGATCTCGGCCGGCGCGCCCGCCGCGCGCCTGGGCGATACTCGCGGCATGCGGGGGACGCCGAGCGGAGAGTTCCGGGCGCGCACGGTTGCGCTGCTCGCGGCGGCAGTTCTCCTGGTCACGGCGCCGGCGGCCGCCGCCCGCCCGCACGGACCCCTGCACAGCTCCGGGCGCTGGATCGTCGACCGCAGCGGCCGCGTCGTGATCTTCCACGGCACCAATCTCGTCCCGCCGGGCCCGCCGGGCACCCCGCGCCACTACGGGATCGGCCGCCGCCACCTCGCATTCCTCGCCCGGCAGGGCTTCCGCCTGATCCGGCTCGGCACCTTCTACGCAAACGTCGAGCCCGGCCCGGGACGCTTCAGCGCCGCCCACCTGACGGCCTTCGCCCGCTACGCGCGCGCCGTCGCCCGCTCGGGTATGTGGACGATGCCCGACTTCCACCAGGACCTCTACAACGCGAAGTTCCTCGGGCGCGGCTTCCCCGACTGGATGGTGATCGACGACGGCGCGCCGAACCAGCCCAACCCCGGCTTCCCCGGCGGCTACTTCGTCGACCCCGCCCTCGAACGCGCCTACGACAACTTCTGGGCGGACATCGCCGGTCCCGGCGTCACAGGGATCCAGACGCAGTTCGCGCGCGGCTGGCGCCGCACCGCGACGCGGCTCGCCGCCGTTCCCCGCGTGCTGGGCTACGACATCTTCAACGAGCCCTGGCCCGGAACGGCGTGGCCGGGCTGCGCCAACCCGGCGGGATGCCCTCCCGGCGGCTTCGACCAGACCACGCTGACCTCGTTCTCGCGCCGGATCGCCAACTCGATCCGCAGCGGCGATCCCCACCGGATCGTCTTCGCCGAGCCCAACCTGATGTTCGACGTCGGCGCCGCCACGGGGCTCGGCGACATCGGCGACCGAAACGCCGGCCTCAGCTTCCACGACTACTGCCTCGGCGCCGCGCCGGGCCTGCCCCAGATCCCCGACCCGGCCCAGTCCTGCCGCACCGGTGAGCAGCTCACCCTGGACAATGCCGAGGCCTACGCGCGGCGCACCGGCGCCGCGCTGGTGCTTTCCGAGTTCAGCGACACAAAGGACCCGGCCGTGTCGCGGCGGATCACCGACCTCGCCGACGCGGCGATGGTGTCGTGGACCTTCTGGAGCTACTGGGCGGCGAACGGCCAGATCGTCAAGGACCCGACCCGTCCCCCCGTCGCCTCGAACCTGGAGCAGCCCCTGCTCGATGCGATCGTGCGCCCCTACCCGTACATCGTGGCCGGGACCCCGCTGCGCTACGGCTTCGACCGGGCGACCAGGGTGTTCCGCCTGAGCTTCGACACCGCGCCGGTCGCGGCGGTCTCGTCGGCCGCGGCCCGCCGTCCCGACAGCCGCGTGAGCGAGGTGATCGTGCCGCGGCGCGTCTATCCCGGCGGTCGCTACGTCGTCAGCGTGAGCGGCGCTCGCGTGGTCTCGCACCCCGGCGCCGCCGACCTGCGGCTGCGCACCGCCCCGGGCTCCGGCAAGGTGCGTGTTGTCGTTCGACCCCGGCGGCGGTCGCGCCGAGGGGGGTAGATTGGTGAGCGTGGACGCCGACGCCGCCAGGCGCGAGCCGGTTCGCTTCCTCGTCTTCTCGGCGTCGCTTCGCACCGATTCGCTCAACACCCGGCTCGCCCAGCTCGCGGTCGAGACGATCGAGGCCCAGGGCGGCGAGGTGGACAGCGCGGCGGTGCGGGACTTCGAAGTGCCGTCCTACAGCGCAGACGTACAGGACGCCGACGGATTTCCGCCCGGGGCAGAGGAGCTTCGCCGCCGCCTGGAGTCCAGTGACGCCTTCGTGATCGCCTCGCCGGAGTACAACGCGTCCATGCCGGGGCTGCTCAAGAACGCGATCGACTGGGTCTCGCGCTTTCGCCCCCAGCCCTTCCACGAACGCCACGGCCTGCTGCTGTCGGCGTCCCCCTCGATGGTCGGTGGGAACCGCGGCCTGTGGGCACTGCGGGTTCCCTTCGAGCACCTCGGCGCCCGCATATTCCCCGACATGTTCTCGCTCGCCCAGGCGCACTCCGCCTTCGATACCGAAGGGCGGATCGCCGATCCCCGCCTGCAGGACCGGTTCGAGCACACGATCGCGGGCTTCATGGACCTCGTCGAGGCCGCCAAGCACTACCCGTGCGTGAAGACGAGGTGGGTGGAGTTCCTCGGCGAGCGGCCCGAGCCCGCGCTTGACCGGGTCGACTGATGGACGTCGTCGTCGCCGGCGGGCACGGCCGCGTCGGGAGAAGGCTGCTGCGGCTGCTCGCGGAGCGCGGCGACCGCGCTCGCGGCCTGATCCGCGACCCTGGCCATGCTGACGACCTGCGCGAGCTGGGGGCGGAGCCCGTCGTCTGCGACCTCGAGGAGCGCGACGACGTCGGCGAATGCATCGAGGGGGCGGACGCGATCGTCTTCGCGGCCGGGGCCGGCGCCGGCAGCGGGCCCGAGCGCAAGCGCACCGTGGACCTCGGCGCCGCCGTCAAGCTGATCGAGGCAGCCCGGGCCGCCGGGGTCGAGCGCTACGTGATGGTGAGCGCGATCGGTGTCGGCGACCGCTCCCGCTGGACCGAGACGATGCGGCCCTACTACGAGGCCAAGGCGGAGGCCGACGACGCGCTGGCGGCGAGCGGCCTGCGCTGGACGATCGTGCGCCCCGGCCGCCTCACCGACGATCCCGGCACCGGCCTGGTTGACGCCGCCGAGCACCTCGGCCGCTACGGCGAGATCCCGCGCGACGACGTCGCCGCCACCCTGCTCGCCGCGCTCGACCAGGACGCGACGGTCGGCACGGGCTTCGACGTCGTCTCCGGCGAGACGCCGATCGCCGACGCGATCGCGTCCCTGTAGCCTGCGCCCGCCGGTCGCGATCGGCGAGCCGACGGCCGTGAGCGAGTCGCTTCCCACCCGCCTGCGCTGGACCGCCTCGATGGCGGCGCGGGCGCCGCTGCAGGCGCGCTTTCCCTTCCGCTCCCGCGCAGCGATCGGGCGGGCGCGCGACCGGCGGGCGCGCGAGGCCGTCGCCTACGCCCACCGCGAGGTGCCCTACTACCGCGAGACGATGCGCCGGCTGGGCCTCTCGCTCGCTGACGTCCGCGGCGCCGCCGACCTGGCGAGGCTCCCGCTGATCGAGCGCGACCAGGTGCAGCGCGACCCCGAGTACTTCACCGCCGCCGCACTGGCGCTGGACCGCTGCGTGCGCCACGTGACCAGCGGCACCACGGGAACCCCGCTCGCCGTCTTTCACCATCCCGCCGAGCTGACCGCGTTCGGCGCCTACCGCCAGCGTGGCGAGGCGGTGGTGCGAAAGCTGGCGGGTAGGCGGCTGCGGCTGCGCCAGCTCTCGGTGGCTCCGCCCGGCAACGCCGCCGACCGCAACCGCACCGCCTTCGGCGCGAGCAGCCTGCTTCCCTCCTCGCTGGCCCGCGACGAGACCCGCGTGTCGCCGCGGCTGCCGATGCGGAGAGTCGCGGAGCTGATCGCCGAGCTTCGCCCCGACGCGTTCTTCTCGCTCGGCTCCTATCTCGAGGCCTTCTTCGCCTGGGCCGACCGCGAGCGCGTCGAGCTGCCGGGGCTTCGGGTCGTCCGGTTCGGCTCCGAGGCGCTGGCCGAGCCGGCGCGGCGGCTGATCTCCGAGCAGTTCGGGCTCGAGGTGATCGGCTCGTACGGGTCGGTGGAGACGTTCAACATCGGCTTCGAATGCGAGCGGCACCGCGGCTACCACCTCAACGAGGACCTCAACCCGGTGCGGATCGTCGATTCCGCCGGCGGCGAGGTGGCCGAGGGCGAGGGCGGCGAGGTCGTGGTCTCCAACCTGGTCTCGCGCGGCACGATGCTGCTCAACTACCGCCTCGGCGACCTGGCGACGAGGCTCCCCGAGAGCTGCGGCTGCGGCCGCCGGCTGCCGCTGCTGTCCTATCTCGAGGGCCGGATCGGCGACTGGATCCGGACGGGCTCCGGTGAGGCCGTCCACCCGCTGGTCGCCCAGCAGGTGATGAACGCGCAGGCCGGCGCGCTGCTGCGCTTCCGGATCGTCCAGCGGGCCCCCGGCGAGCTCTCGATCGCCGCGATCGCCAGGGACGGCTGCGATCGCGATGCGACCGCGAGGCGCATCCTCGACCAGCTCGCCGAGCGGCTCGGGACCGATACGCGGGTCGAGCTGCGCTGGGTGGCCCACCTGTCCGGCGGGCACGCTGCGGGGGTCGTCTCGACTTCCGCCGAAGCCTGATCGCAAGCCGGCGGCCCGGCTGCTACGGTGCCTCACATCACCCCGGTCGATAGGCGACCGGAAAAAGTGCCGAGCGCTCGCAGTCGTTGCCCACCAGCACCTCCGCGTCCGCAGCACACGAACACGGAGGAACGAAATGCCGACCGGAACGGTCAAGTGGTTCAGCGACGAGAAGGGCTACGGGTTCATCACCCCCGATGATGGGTCGAAGGATCTGTTCGTCCATCACAGCGCGATAGTCGCCGAGGGCCATCGCACGCTCACCGAGGGCGCGAAGGTCACGTTCGACGCCGAGGAGGGGCAGAAGGGCCCCGCCGCGGCAAACGTCCGCCAGAGCTAAACGGGAGTCGCGCGTGACGCGAGCGCGGATCGACGATCGTCAGCCGCTGGCGGATGCGGTCCAGCCTGTCTCCAACGAGCCGCTCGACCGCACGATCACGGGTCTCGTCACGATCGTCCCGTTCCTCGGGCTCGCCTTTGCCGGATGGCAGCTGTGGAGCAGGGCCCTCAACTGGAGCGACGTGGCGATATTCGCGATCGTCTACGTGCTCACCGGCCTCGGGGTGACCGTCGGCTTCCACCGCCTGCTCACCCACCGCAGCTTCGCCACCGGCAGGGCCATCCGTGCCGTGCTTGCGGCGCTCGGATCGGCGGCGATCGAGGGGCCGGTGATCTCCTGGGTCGCCGACCACCGCAAGCACCACGCGTGCTCGGATCGCGAGGGCGATCCGCACAGCCCTCACGTGGACCACGGCGACGGCTGGCGCGGAGTCCTGCGCGGGCTCTTCCACGCCCATGTCGGCTGGCTGTTCATCCACACCCAGCGGGGCTCCAAGCAGCGCTTCGCCCCCGACCTGCTCAGCGATCCCGTGGTACGGGCGATCGACCGCACGTTCATCGTCTGGGCGGCCGCCGGCCTGGCGCTGCCGTTCGGGCTCGGCGTCGCCCTGGGCGGGTCGATCGCCGCCGGCCTCACCGGCCTGGTCTGGGGCGGGGCGGTTCGCGTTCTCGTCCTACACCACGTGACCTACAGCATCAACTCGCTCTGCCACATGTTTGGCCGCCAGCGCTTCGACACACGCGACCAGTCGCGCAACCTCGCCTTGCTCGCCCTGCCCACTTTCGGAGAGGCATGGCACAACAACCACCACGCCTTTCCGACGTCGGCCGCCCACGGGCTGCGCCGCTGGGAGCTCGACCCTTCGGCGCTGCTGATTCGCGCCCTGGAGCGGCTCGGGCTGGCCTGGAACGTCGTCCGCATCGACCCCGCGCGCCAGGCCACGAAGGCCCTGAGCCCCGCGCGGCGCGCCTGACGGCGCCGCCCCGCCCCCGCCCAGCGACACACCTGCAGGCACGGCGCTGCAGGCCCGGCGCGCAGCGGCCGTCGCCCAACCTGCGAGCCCGGCGCGCGTTGTCATGGAGGAGCATGCTCGAGCCAGGCACGGAGAGCCGCGAACCAGCCCGCGACGTGGACGGCGTGTTCGTGGTCGCCGCCGCGGTGCTGCTGGTCGCCGCCGCCGTGTTCCTGGCCGCCGCGCCGGCGTCGTTCGCCGCCTCGCCCTCGCCGTGGAGCGGCCGTTTCGCCGTCACCACCCACCACCCCACCTTCCCCCAGGCGCCCGACTGGATGCCGGACGGCAGGCACGTCGTCTTCCACGACGACGTCGAGAACGGCGACGGCGAGCAGATCTACGTCGGCCGCTTCGACGGCACCGGGCGCAAGCGCTGCCTCACCTGCGGGCTCGACGGCCCCAACATGGTCCCGGTCGTCCAGCCGGGCGGACGACACATCCTCTTTCACTCCTGGCACGGCCACAACCTGACCGTCGGCGCGCCCGGATTCGGCGGCATGGGCTCCGACGTGTGGGTGATGAACGCCGACGGCACCCGCCGCACCAACCTCACGCGCAGCATGGAGGGGCACGACAACTTCCATGCCTACTGGTCGCCGGACGGCAGGCGGATCGTCTGGACGGCGCTGAACTGGAACTTCGTCACCGAGACCGGAAACGGCAAGTCGGAGATCCGCGTCGCCGACGTCGACTTCTCCGGCAAGCGGCCTCACCTGACCCACGTCCGCGTCGTCCGTCCCGCCAACGGCCACTGGTACGAGACCCAATGGTGGGCGCCCGACGGCAGCGGCTTCCTCTACACGGAGAGCCACGGCACGTCGATCAACAACGAGCTCTACTTCATGGACCTCAGCGGGCGGCGGCCGCATCCGGTGCGACTGACCAATGACCCGGCGTGGGACGAGCAGGCGATCTTCACGCCCGACATGAGGCGCGTCATCTTCATGTCCACGCGCGACCACCCGGGGGCGTTCAACGACTGGACGACGCTGGCGAGCGCGCTCGGGCTGCCCGCGGACCACGACTACGCGCTGATCCTGCCGGTGTTCGAGTTCGGCTTCCTCCAGCCCGTCTTCGAGCAGGCAAACGACCTCTACGAGCTGAACCTCTCCACGCGCAAGGTGCGGCGCCTCACCACCGACGGCGACCGCGGCTGGATCATCCCCGAGTTCGCCTGGAGCCCGAACGGCCGCCAGCTGCTGTGGACCGAGTCCAAGTACAACGAGGGCCTGCGCGTCGACCAGAGCCCGGACCTCGCCCGTGAGGTCGCCGACGAGGCCACCTTCCTGATGCACCCGCCGCAGTTCGGCCAGAAGGACGTCGACCCCGGCGGCCCCAGCGCGATGGTCGTCTCGAAGACCCGGATCGGACGCTACGTTCGCTAGCTAGCCGAGGCGCTCGGCGCGGTGGCGGACCTCGGCGGCGGGGTCCTCCTCCGGCTCTCCGGGCGAGGGCTCGCTCGGGGCGCCGCCGATCAGGTCGCGGAACCGCTCCTTGGCGCGCTCGGTGCGGCGGTCGGCACGAAAGCGCTCCCTTGCCTTGGCCTGCTTGTCGGGGTTGTGGTCGCCGTAGAAGCGCCGGCCCCACGGTGAGCTGGGCTTGCCGATCCGGGCGGCGCCGTAGACGGCGACCGGCAGGACGAAGAAGCCGATCGCGCCGTGCATCAGTCGCTGCTTGGCGAAGCAGATGAACACGAGCCCGAACACGAGCGCCCCGATGACGATGCTCGAGACCAGGTCGGCCGCGGTGCCCGTGGACACGTCGAAGGGCCGCACGCCGATCAGCACCAGCACCATCGCCGCCGCCGCGACCACGGTGGCGTCGATCGAGCTGCGCCCCTCGCGCGACCAGTAGACGTCGTCGAGGTAGACCCAGAGGGCGAACTCGTCGATCGTCAACCCGGCGCCGATCCCGAACATGGCGGCGCAGATCTCCACCCCGGGGGTGGTCGTGTACAGCGCGAAGCCGACGGTCCCCGCGGCGAGCATCAGGCAGATCCCGATCGCCAGGTGGTGGATGTGGACGCCGCCCTCGCTGACGATCGATCCCGGCCACCACGGCACCTTCGGGCTGCGCATCAGCCTCGTGCTGAGGCGGATGAAGCTGAACGAGAGCAGAAAGCCGACGAGGACCAGAAAGACGGCCTGCTTGTCGTGGGCGACGAGCTGGTCGTGCCAGAACTGGGAGAGAAACGAGGCCGCGGGAGTCAACTGTCGCGCCGCGCCGAGTCTACTTCCCGATCGGCGGCGATCAGCGCCAGGGCGATCAGGACCGCCGCCACCGCGTACAGCGGCGTCAGCAGGACGTTCGCCGCCGACTCCACGATCCAGTCGGCGAGCAGGCCGTGTCCCAGCGCCCCGTGTGCGGCGGCCGGCGCCGCGCCGCCGAGCGCGTCGGTGACCAGCACGATCGGGCCGAGCACGGCCAGCACCCGCAAGAAGCTGCCGCGCACCAGGTGCCAGCTGCGGGCGAGCGCCGCGCGCGCGCCGATCCCCTCCAGCTCGACCAGCGGGGCCGCAAGCGCGAACCATGTGAACACGCAGACGCCGGGGACGATCAACAGCAGTAGTCCGATCGCGACGCCGAAGTCGAGCAGGAGGTCGATCGCGATCAGCGACCCGTAGGAGAGGCGGCGCGCCACGCGGCCGAAGGAGAAGCGGCGGCCCGGCGGCGTGCGTGCGAGCAGCTCCGCCACGGCGCCGGAGTAGAAGACATCGCCGAGCAGCCCGGTCGCCGTCTGAGCCACGAAGCCGGCGATCAGCGCCAGATTGGTGACATCGGCGAGGTCGCCCGCGTGATGCACCTCGAGGGTGCCCGTCCGATTGGCGAGCGCGTCGATCAGGCCGAGCGGCACGAACACCACGGCGCCGATCAGCAGCAGCGGGCCCGCCCGCCGCCAGTAGGTGGCCAGCGTGCGCGCGTAGATCGCGCTCGACTTGAAGGCGGCCCCCATCTGCGGCGGGACTCTATGCGTGAGCCGTGGAGCGGCGGGAACGTCGCTCCGAGCGGACCTCGGCGCTTGCTTTCCGCCCGTCGGGCAAGCAGAATTGACGGCGCTCCGGATCCCAGCAGCTTTCATCGCGAAGCGGTTCCTGCTCGGGTGCGAAAGACCAACCTCACGGCGAGGCGTCCGGGGCGCCGCTCGACGCTGCGATACTCGCGGCCGTGCTCGATGAGCGGCTGATCACCGCCCTGCACGTGGAGGCGCTGCGGCGCGACGAGCTCCATGCCGAGCGGGAGCCGCACGTCCTCTTCCAGGCGTCCACGATCGGCGCCCTGCTCGCCGGCGCCTACGACGGCGACGTCACCTTCCCGGAGCTGGCCGATCACGGCGACCTCGGGCTGGGGACGCTGAACGCGCTCGACGGCGAGATGATCGCCCTCGACGGGCGCTTCTACCGCGCCGACGTCGACGGTGCGATCAGCGAGGTCGCCGCGACCGCGCGCACGCCGTTCGCCGTGCTGACCTGGTTCGCGCCCACGGTCGGGTTCGAGATCGAGGCGCCGCTCGGACACGACGCGCTGATCGCCACCATCGATGAACACGTCCCCGCCGGCACAGCGGCCTGCGCGATCCGGATCGACGGGGCCTTCGACCTGGTCAGGGCGCGCTCGGTTCCGAAGCAGTCGCGGCCGTACCGGCCGCTGGCCGAGGCCGTCGCCGGCCAGCACGTGTTCGAGCTGGCGGACGTCGAGGGCAGCGTGGTGGGGTTCCGCTTTCCCGACTACAGCGAGGGGCTGGAGGTGAGCGGCTACCACCTCCACTTCATCACCTCGGACCGCGCCCGCGGCGGCCACGTGCTCGAGTGCCGCCCGCGCAGGGGCCGCGTCGCGATCGACGCCGCCGCCGACCTTCACCTCGAGCTTCCCCCCGGCGTCGACCTCGCCGACCCCGGCCTCAGCCGGGCCGCCCACGACGCCCTCTCGCGCGGCGAGCACTCGGGCTGAGCAACCGGCTCGGCGCGGCGATCGCGCTGCCCTGACCGAAGTGCGGCGCGAGCGCCGCCATTCGCGCTAGCCTCGCAGTCCTCGAAAGCGGGTAAGGGGAAGCAGAGCATGCGGCTCGAGGTGCAGAGCGGGAGCAGGTCCGCCCTTCGGCGCGCGCTGGGCGCCGTCGCCGCCGTGCTCGCCGCCGGCGCCCTGGCCGCTCCCGCCGCCTCCGCCTGGGCCCCCGCCGCGAAGGCGAACGTCCATCCCGGAGTGATGACCTTCACGAAGGGAGCCCAGTGCACGTCGAACTTCGTCTTCACCGGCGGCGGCGAGGTCTACCTCGGCCAGGCGGCCCACTGCTCGGGCACGGGCAGCCAGACCGACACGGACGGCTGCACCGCTGCCAAGCTGCCGCTCGGCACGCGAGTCGAGATCGACGGGGCTTCGCGGCGCGGCACGCTCGTCTACAACTCCTGGAACTCGATGCAGGCGAGGCACGAAAAGCGCTCGAGCCTCTGCCTCTACAACGACTTCGCCCTGATCCGGATCGCCCCAGCTGACCGCCGACGGGTAAACCCGTCAGTGCCGGGGTTCGGCGGCCCCACGGGGGTGGGCACCGCCGCCGTCGGCGACACGGTCTACTCCTACGGCAACTCCTCGCTTCGCGGCGGGAGCCGCCAGCTCGCTCCCAAGCAGGGAACGATCGTCGACCAGGCCGGCGGCGGATGGAGCCGCACCGTGTACATGCTCACACCGGGGATCCCCGGCGACTCGGGCAGCGGCTACATGAACGCCTCGGGCCAGGCGATCGGAGTGCTCAGCACGCTCGACGCGGTGCCGCCCGCCGCCAACGACATCGGCGACCTCGGCCGCGAGCTCGCCTACATGCGCACCCACAGCAAGTTCGGCGCGGTGCGCCTGGCGCGCGGCACGCGCGCCTTCGACGCGAGCCTGGCGAACGCCATACTGGGCGCCTGAGCCGCCTCGCCGTCCTCTCCGCCTGCCTCTGCGCCGCGCTCGGCGCCACGGCAGCGGTGGCGGCCCCCTCCCCCGCGTTCAGCCCCGCCCAGCGCGCGCAGATGCTCGCCGCGACCGAAAAGACGCGCGAGATCTACCGCTTCCCCGGCCTCTCCGCCGGCATCTGGGTCGCGGGCAATGGCCAATTTCTCACTTCCGTCGGCAGGGCGGATCGGAGGACCCACCGCCCCATGCGTGCCCGCGACGCGGTGCGGATCGGAAGCATCACCAAGACGTTCACGGCGACCGTGGTCCTCCAGCTCGTCCAGCGGGGCGAGCTCCGGCTCGGGGATCCGCTGTCCAAGTTCGTCCGCGGCATCCCGGCGGGGCCGCGGATCACGATCAAGGAGCTGCTCAACCACACCAGCGGCATCCCCGACATCTCCAACCACCAGGGCGATCTCATCCTCGCCCACCCGCGCCGCCACTGGAGCCTCAACCGCCTGATTCGGGGCGCCGTTCGCCAGCCGCGCTACTGCGCCCCGGGCGCCTGCTGGCACTACTCGAACACCAACTACCTGCTGCTCGGCAAGATCGCCGAGCTGCTCACCCACCGGCCGCTTTCGCGGCTCTATCAGCGAGGGGTGTCCGACCGGCTCGACCTCGACGACACCCACTACTCGCCGGGGACCGCCGCCCTGCCGCCCCCGTTCGCCCACGGCTACTTCACCCGGGCGCTGAACGGCCGCAGGGAGCGCGTCGACACCAGCCACTGGAGCTACTCGTTCGCGGCCTCGGCCGGCGCGATCGGCTCGACCGTCGCCGACCTGCGCCGCTACGCCCGCGCACTGGCCACCGGGCACGGGCTGCTCGGCGCCGCGATCCAGGCGCGGCGGCTTCACACCGTCAACGCCTCGGCGAGCGGCCTGCCGGGGCTGCGCTACGGACTCGGCATCCTCAAGCTCGGCTCCTTCTACGGCCACGACGGCTCCGTGTTCGGCTGCTCGGCGCTGATCCTCTACTCGCCCAGCGAGCGCACCACGGTCGTGCTGCTCGGCAACACCGCGCCCGAGCTGAACAGCTCCAAGAACACCAGCCGGGCGCTGGCGATGTGGGACCTCGCGGTGAAGCTGATCGAGGCCGCCGCCTAGACGATTGTTCCGCGGCCGGCGACGCCGCCGCGACCGGCGTGCGATCCTGGAGACGCGATGGCCCTGCCCCCCGAGCCCCGCCTCCCCACCGCCGCCCAGACCGCCTACTGGATCTTTCGCCCGATCCGGTTCATGGACGCCTGCCGGCGCCGGCTCGGCGACGCCTTCTCGGTGAAGTTTGCGGGCTTTTCGACGCCGATGGTGATGATCACCGACCCGGACGCGATCCGCGACCTCTACCGGGCGCGCGAAAACGGGCTGCCGCCCGGGCGCAGCCTGACCCTGGAGCCGATCATGGGACCGCGGTCGGTGCTGCTCCTGGAAGGCGACGAGCACCTGGCGCGGCGCAAGCTGATGCTGCCGCCCTTCCACGGCGACCGCATGCGCGCCTACGGGCCGCTCATCGAAGAGATCGTCTCCCGGGAGATCGATAGCTGGCCGGTCGGCACGCCGTTCTCGATCCACCCGCGGATGCAGGCCGTGACGCTCGAGGTGATCATGCGTGCCGTCTTCGGGGTCAGCGACCCCGAGCGGCTGGAGAGGCTCCGCGCCCTGCTCGGCGAGCTGCTCAGCACGGTCGCCTCGCCCCGGCTCCAGCTGCGCGTGCTGATCGCCCGCAGGCTCGGCCGCGACGGCGGCCTGGCGCGGCTGCGGGAGATGAACGCGGCCGTGGAGGAGCTCCTGCGCGCGGAGATCGCCGAGCGCCGCGCCGACCCCGATCTGGAGGCTCGCGAGGACATCCTCTCGATGCTCGTCGCCGCCCGCTTCGAGGACGGCGAGCCGATGAGCGACTCCGAGCTGCGCGACCAGCTGATCACGCTGCTGCTCGCCGGGCACGAGACGACGGCGACGGGGCTGGCCTGGACGTTCGACCTGCTGCTGCGCCATCCCCAGCAGCTCGCCCGCCTGCGCGGGGAGATCCAGGCCGGCGACGACGAGTACATGCGCGCCGTGATCTCCGAGTCGCTGCGGCTGCGACCGGTGATCCCGCTGGCCGGCCGCCGACTCGCCTCGGGGCTGCGGGTCGACGGCTACACGCTGCCCGCCGGCACCGACGTCACCCCGGCGATCTGGCTCACCCACACGCGGCCCGACCTCTACGAGGCGCCGCTCGAGTTCCGCCCGGAGCGCTTCCTCGAGGACCCGCCCGACACCTACTCCTGGATCCCCTTCGGCGGCGGCGTGCGGCGCTGCCTCGGCGCCGCCTTCGCCGAGTTCGAGATGCGGATCGTGCTGCGCGAGGTGGTCGGCCGCTGCGACCTGCGGGCGACCAGCCGCTCCCCCGAGCGGATCGCTCGCCGCAGCATCACCTTCTCCCCCCGCCACGGCACCCGCGTCGCGATGACGTCGCCGGCCAGGCCCGCCTCGCCGGCGGAGGCGCTGTCGGGCTCGGCCGCCTAGAGCCGACCCCCCGGGCTACGAAAGCCGCGCCAGCGAGCGCAGAAAGCCCCGCGTCACGAGCCGGTGGATGCGGTGCTGGGTGTGGCGGTAGACCCAGGCCCGCACGCCGACCAGCGGCCCGCGGGCGAGGAACAGCGGGTGGTAGCCGTGGACCTCCATCCGCACCCGCAACCGCTCTACGTCCGGGTCGGGCGGGTCCGCCCCGCGCTCCATCGACAGCCGCAGGCGGCCCCGGTCGCGACCCGCGGGCGAGACGAGCAGGCCGTCCCTTATCGGCCAGGTGACCGAGCCGCTGCGCGCTGACGCCTGGACGCTTGGCGACCCGAATCGCAGCAGGGAGAGCGGGCGCGCCACCAGTCCCACGGACGGCCCCTGGCGCGCCTCGCTCACCCGGAAGAGCCCGAGCGACCAGCGGGTCAGAAACCGCCAGTAGGACTCCCCTGCGCGCGCCACCAGCTCCCGATCGAGGGCCGGCGCGGAGCCGATCACGACGTCGGCCTCCTGCACCGATTCGACGCCGCCGGTGCCGACGGTCGGCTCCACCCGGTCGGGGAGCAGACGCACGTTCGCGCCGCGCCGCTTCGTGTCCGCTGCCTCGCGGTCCTCCGCGAGGGCGATCCGCAGCGCCTGCATGAACGGCATCGGCTCGATCTCGAAGAGCGCCGCCCCGGACGGGTCGGTGACGGTGGTCGGCCCCGACAGGCTCTCCACGAGCGGCCGCGCCACTCCAGCATCGACCGGGGTCACTAGGCCGATCCACAGCGAGGAGAGCCACGGCGTCAGCAGCGGGACCGGCATCCTGGGGCGACGGCGCAAGCCCATCGCCTCGGCCATTCGATCGAGCATCTCGCCGTAGGAGAGGACGTCGGGACTGCCGATCTGCACCTCGCGGCCTTCCGAGGCGGCGACGTCGGGCGCCGCCGCGAGGTAGGCGATCACGTCGTCTATCGCGATCGGCTGCGTCGGCTGCGCCAGCCAGGCGGGAGCGATCATCGCCGGGAGCCGCTGCACGAGGTACCGCAGCGTGCGGTAGGACTCGCTTTCGGCGCCGACCACCATCCCGGCGCGGAAGTAGGTGAGCGGGGGGCCTTCCCGGCTCAGGACCTCGGCGGTGCGGTGGCGGCTGGTCAGGTGCTTCGAGCGGGAAGCGTCGCCCAGGCCGCCCAGGTAAACGACCCGCGGCACCCCCTCCTGGGAGGCCATCGCGGCGAAGTTGTGCGCGGCGCGGCGGTCGCGCTCCTCGAAGTCGCCGCCGCCGCCGCGTCCCATCGAATGGACCAGGTAGTAGGCGACCTCCACCCCCTTCGCCGCGCCGACCAGGGTCTCGGCATCCAGCACGTCTCCCTCGTGCAGCTCGAGGCCGCGGTCGGCCAGTGCCGCCGCCCGCGAGCGGTCGCGAACGAGGCAGCGCACCTGCCAACCGGCGTCGGCGAGCGCGACCGCCAGCCGCCCCCCGACGAACCCGGTCGCACCGGTCACGAGGGCACGGCGGGGCGGGCTCATGGCTCCTGGCGGCGATCACGCTTGGGCACCCGATCATGGTGCCCGTTTCGGTCCCGAACCGAGCATTCGATCGGCTTGGCCCCGGCACGGGCGGGGCTCGGCGCGGCGATGCCCGCCGATCGCGGATACTCGTGGCCATGCCCCTCCCGCTCGTCGAGTTCCCCGCCGACGATCCGGACCGCGCCCGCCGCTTCTGGCGCGGCGTGCTCGGCGTCGAGCTGGCGCCGCGGCCGGCGGAGGCAGGGTCCGGGTGGGAGGCGGACCGCGAGGGCCTGCGGCTCGGGGTTCACGCTCGGGGCCCCGGCCCGGGCGACACCGCGTCGCTCCCCTACTTCACCGTCGCCGACCTGGGGGCGACGCTGGAGCAGGTCGAGCAGCTGGGCGGCTCGGTGATCCACCCGGGGGAGCGGTGGGCGATCTGCCGCGACTCCGAGGGCAGCCCGTTCGCGCTGGCCGCGGCGGGCTGACCGCCCTCCCGCTCGCGCTCAGCCCGGAGCGGGCCAGGTGCACCGGGCCATCGGCGCGCCGTCAGCGATTTTTCGAGCGTGGCTTCCGCCGCGGCCGGGACGATCGGCCTGCGCGGGTGTCGCGACCGTTGCGTGACTTGCGGTGGCGATCGAACTCTCCCGCCAGGCCGAGGTCGGTGGCGATGCGGCGCATCTCCCTCCACTCCGGCCCGAGCACGAAGCTCACCCCGGCGCCGCCGCGTCCGGCGCGTCCCGTGCGCCCGACCCGGTGCACGTAGGCGTCGCGGTCGCCGGGGGCGTCGAAGTTGATCACGTGGGTGATGTCGTCCACGTCGATGCCCCGCGCTGCGACGTCGGTGGCGACCAGCGTGTCGACGTCACCGCGCTCGAAGCTGGCCAGTGCCCGCTGCCGTTGGGGCTGGGACTTGTTGCCGTGCATCGCGGCGGCCCGCACGTCGTGAGCGCCGAGCCGCTTGACCAGCCGGTCGGCGCCGCGCTTGGTCCGCACGAAGACCAGCGCGCGACCGCGATCGCGGTCGCGCAGCTCGCCGACCAGCGCCGTCAGCTTGGCGGCCGGAGAATCGACGTGGACGAAGCGGTGGGTGACCACGGCGCGGCTCTCCACCCTGGGCTCGTGCACGTGGCGGCGCGGCGAGCGGGTGTACGCGGCCGCGACCTTCCCGGTCGCGCCCTTGAGCGTGGCCGAGAAGAACAGCGTCTGTCGCTTGGTCGGAGTGCGGGCGACGATCCGGTCGACGGCGGGCTTGAAGCCCATGTCGAGCATCCGGTCGGCCTCGTCGAGGACGAGGATCCGCACGCGGTCGACGCTGAGGTCGCCGCGCTGCATCAGGTCCTCGAGCCTGCCGGGCGTGGCGACCACGATGTGGGCCCTGGCGGCGCGCTTTATCTGCGGTCCGAAGCCGACGCCGCCGTAGACGGCGGCGATGGACAGTCCCCGTGCCTTAGCCACCCCCTCCAGCTCGTCGACGATCTGGCCGGCAAGCTCGCGGGTCGGCGCCAGCACGAGGGCGGATGGACGCGGCGACTTCGGCTCGAGGCGATCGACGATCGGGACGCCGAAGGCGAGGGTCTTTCCCGACCCGGTCGGGGACTGGACGAGGACGTCGCGACCGTCGAGAACGTCGGCGATCGCGAGCCTCTGTACTGCGAAGGGCTTGGTGATGCCTCGCTTGGCGAGGGCACCTGCGACCTGGCGTGAAACGCCGAGGTCGGCGAAGGACTGCGACATGCGTATGTGCTCCTTTAACTGGGCAAACGGGGAGATTCAGTGACCCCGAAAGCGCCTTGGAGCGCACAGCGAGAACGGAACCTCTCGAACGCCGTCATTGGCGCCCGACCGGTCCACCGTAGCAGGTGGCGCTCGGGGCCACCGACAGCCGAACCACTTTTTAGCTGGGGTTTTCCCTTCGTTTGGACTCCCTTGGCGGATCGCCGCCTACCGTTTCGTGCACCGCAAGCAAGGAGGCCGCATGCTCACCGAGGCAACCGCTCCCACCACCCCGATCACTGCCAAGGCCGACCGCGCCGACCCCCGCATCCGGCTGCTCGAGGAGGCCATCCTTCTGCTCCGCGGCCGCTGGCCGACGGCCGCAACGGGGATCTGCCTCAGCGTCAACCGGCTGTTCGGCTTCAGCCTCGGCGGCGGGGCCGCCCGCGGTCAGCAGCTGGACGAGAGCATCGACGAGGCGCTGCGCCTGGTCGAGGCGCTCTACGGCCGCGCCGCGGTGGCCGAGGTGCTCCGGCTCGCCAACCGCGGCGGTCGGCACGAGCGCGAGCCGCGCCAGGTCGGCGAGCACCCCGGCCTCGCGCCGGCTGCGTGACCGGCCGCTAATCCGCGAACCCGAAGCGGAAGGACTTGGCGCCCTGGGTGCAGCGCCAGACGCCGGAGATCGCGGTGCCGGAGAGCTGGCCGCAGGCGAACCCGTCCACGTTGAACGCGGTGCTGATCGAGCCGAAGTCGGTGATCACGGCGACGGCCTCCGAACAGGACATGCCGCTGACCGAGAGGTTGACGACGTTCGGCTGCCCCGACGATGGGCAGTCCGCTTGGGAGGGTGCGGACGTCTGCGACGTCTGCGATACAACGGTCCGCTCGATCACGGTTGTGGTCGATCCCCCGCCACAGCCGGGCAACGCCAGGATGCCGACGAGAGCGGCGGTCGCGGGGATCAGCGCCCGGCGCCAGACGCTAACCGGCATCGCTCTGAATCTTGCGGACGCGGTCCCCGAATACGCGCCAGCGCCGCTCGTTGTCGTGCACGAGGATCGCCGACTCGGCCTCCAGGTCGGCGCCGCGGTCGATCAGCTCAGATGCGGAGTACAGATAGCCGGGGTTCTGACGGGGGCCGGCGAGATCCTCTCTGAGCGCCTGCGGCGAGAAGTCGACCCGCTCGAGTAACTCCAGCGCCCGCCGCAGAAGCCGCGCCACCAGCGCCTGCAGGCCGGCCGCCTGCCAGTCGTTGGCGATGATCCGATGCCGCTCGCCGAGCAGATCGGCGAGCGCCGGATAGGCGGCGAGCGCGCCCGCCACCTGCCAGGCCTGCCGCATCGCCGCGGACAGCCACTCGCCCGTCTGCTCGTTGTCGGCAGCCACGGTCTCGAGGTCCCGCTTGATCCGGCCGATCTCGGCGGGCTCGCCCTCGCCCTCCATGAACAGAATCCCACTCTCGCCGACCAGGCCGGGTGCGTTGAGGTCCTCGGCGCCGGCGAAGGGGCTGGCCGTCGGGTGTTCGCTTGGCTCCGCCTCACTCCACTGGGCGGCCAGGGCCTTCAGCGCCCGTGAGATCGCCTGGATCTCGGCCGCCCCGCGAAGCGGTGCCTGCGAGTAGAAGCTCTCGTGCTCGCGGTGAAAGCGCGACAGGTTGGCGATCGCATCGAGCAGCGGTCCCGGCGGGGTGTCTCGCTCCTCCGGCTCGGCCACGGGCGGCAGTCTCGCATGCCGCCCCGCGAGCCCGTAGCGGGGCGTCTCAGCCGCCCGGAACCAGACTCGGGTCGGCCTCGTGCTCGCGGAAGAAGGAGACCATCGCCCCGACGTAGTCGCGGAAGTGGGGCGGCCGCAGGCCGTGCGGCTCCAGCAGCGCGACGGCGCGGCGGGTGTCGAAGACGACCGGATGGTTGAGGTAGGCGATCGACTCCGGCGGCGAGCCGCCGAGACGATCGCGCACGGGCTTGAAGTGCAGCGAGGCCTCCGCCAACCGCGGCGCGATCCGTCCCCGTGGCGAGCGGCCGCAGTACTCCAGCGACAGGCATTCGGTCAGCTCGGCCGCGTTGAGCGGCTCGGGGTCGACGAGGTGAAGCGTCTCTCCGGCCGCCTTCGGCTCGGCCGCCGCGGCGGCGATCGCCCTCACCACGAAGTCCACCGGGACGACGTTGAACGGAGCCTCGGAGCGCCCGAAGTTGGGGATCGGGCGGCCGGACCGGTCGGCCTCGGCGATCACCCGCAGGATGAAGTAGGGGCCGTCGAACTTCTGGGTCTCGCCCGTCTGCGAGTCGCCGACCACGATCGCGGGGCGCAGGATCGTGGTCGGCACGCGGTCCATCATCTCCCGCACCCAGGCCTCGGCCTGGAACTTCGTCGACTCGTAGTGGTTCTTGAACTCCTGGCCCATCACCAGCTCGTGCTCGTACACCACGCCGGTGCGCATCCCCGCGACGTAGGCGGTGCTGATGTAGACGAGTCGCTCCAGCGCCGCGGCGCCGGCGCAGAAGTCGAGCACGTTTCCGGTCCCCTCGACGTTGACCCGCTGGGCAAGCGTCAGCGGCACCGCGAGGTCGTAGATCGCCGCCAGGTGGAACACCCAGCGCGCCTCGGCCGACAGCCGCTCGCGATCGGCGTCGGACAGGCCCAGCCCCTGCTCCCCGATGTCGCCGGCGAGCACCTCGATCCGCTTGGCGTCGATCTCCCCCGCCGCCTCTTTCGCCGTCTCGAGCATGCGCTGCTCGACCAGCGCCGTGACCTCGAGCTTGGCGTCGTCGTCGAGCAGATGGCGCACCAGGCGGCGGCCGATGAAGCCGGGGAACCCGGTGACGAGTGCGCGCGTCGGCTTGCTCGCGACTCTGGCCATCGGGCGGCAGCCTAGTGGGCTCTCGTCCGTTGCGGAGCCGCGGGCGTGCGTGGCAGAAGGTCGTAGGACCCATGTCCAATTGAGACCGCGACCCGCCCGCCGGCATTCTGGCCGCAATGGAAACGACGCAAGGAGACAACGTGACCAGGCGACTTTCCCGTCTGTCCGCCGTGATCGGGGCCACCGCCGCCCTCAGCGTCGCCGGCATCGGCGTCGCGCAGGCCAAAAACGGTGCCGACGACCCGGTGGCGCACAAGGCCGGACACCACAAGCAGCACAGAAGCAAGCACCTCCGTCACGGTCAGGGTCGCGACGACGGCCCCAACCACGTCCGCCACGGCGGCGACGACGGCCTCAACCACACCTGAGCGGCCGGGCGCGACGGCGCCCTGCCTGGAGCCGGTCAGCGAGCGGCCCCGCCACGGGGCCGCTCGCTTCGTCACGGTCCGGGGTCGTCAGCGGCGATGCCGTGCCGCCGCGCCCAGAGCGCAGCCTGGGTCCGGTCGCTGACCCCGATCCGCTCGTAGACCCTGGTGAGGTGGGCCTTCACCGTCTTCTCGCTGATCTCGAGACGGCGTGCGATCAGCTTGTTCGGCAGGCCTGCGGCGACAAGCGACAGCACCTCGTGCTCGCGGTCGGTGAGATCGGCCGAGCGCCGCTCGGCGCGGTCGGCGAGGATCGCGCTTGCCGCCTTCGGCGCCAGAGGCGCCTCGCCGCGGGCGGCGGCGCGGATCGCCTCGACGAGCTCGCCCGGAGCCGCGTCCTTGAGCAGATATCCGAGAGCACCTGCGTCGAGCGCGCCGAGGATCCGCTCGCGATCCGAGAAGGCCGTCAGGATCACGACGCGGGTGGCATCGCTCTGCTGGAGGATCCGTCGCGTCGCCTCGATCCCGTCCAGCTCCGGCATCGAGAGGTCGACCAGAGCGACGTCGGGCCGGTGCTCGGCGGCAAGCTCGACGGCGGCCGCTCCGTCGGCGGCGGCGGCCACGACCTCGATGTCGTCCACGCCTGCCAGCACCTCCTCGAGGCCGGCACGGACGACGGCGTGGTCCTCGGCCAGCAGAACGCGGATCACGCGGTGGAGACCTTCAGCCGGATGCGCGTTCCCCGCCCCCGCGCCGACTCGACCTCCAGGTCGGCCCCGGTGTCGGCGGCCAGGTCGCGCATGAGCTGAAGGCCCATGTGCCCCTCAGCCGCCGGCTCGCCTTCCGAGTCGAAGCCGCGTCCGTCGTCTTTGACGAGGAGATCCGCTCCGCCCGGGCGGGCGGTGACCCGCACCTGGATCCAGCCCGGCTGTCCGTGCTTGGCGGCATTCCTGACCGCTTCCTGGGCGACCCGGAACACCAGAGCCTCCTGTTCGGCTGACAGTTGCAGTTCGTCGGCCACGGTCGCCGTGGCGTCGATCCCGCGCGCACCGAGCGGCGCGACCAGGTCGGAGAGGGCCGCGGCCAGGCCCGCCTCCCGGAGGCTGGGGGGATAGATCTCCACCAGCAGGCTGCGCAGCCCCCTCACCGTCTCGCGGGTCTGACTGGCGCCCCGGCGCAGGTCCGCCCCGGCCGAGCCCTCGCCGTTCGACTCGACGCGATCGGCTGCGGCCGATAGCGAGTAGGAGAGCCCTGCGAGGTCCTGGACGATCCCGTCGTGCAGATCGCCCGCGATCCGCCGCCGCTCCGCCGTCGAGGCATCCACAGCCCGCTGCAGAAGCGCCTCCCGTTGCTGATGTCCACGCCGGACCCGCTTTGCCATCGAGGACGCCAGCGGGAGCTGGATCAGCTCCAGGATCAGCAGGGCGCCGATCAGCGCCGGCGCGAACGCCAGCCAGAGGCTGCGCCCACTCGAGGCGACGGAGCTGAACCGCTGGTAGGCCTCGAACAGGAGCGGCCTTCCCGACGGGGCACGCACCGGCATGTAGACCTGAAGCAGCTTGCCGCGGCCCCGCTCGAAGCGGTTCTCGGGACGCGAGAGGTCGCTGACGTCGGATGCGACCTCACCGGTTCGAAGCGCACGGAGGTCGTCGGCGCCGAGCCGGTACCGCTTGCCGATCAGGCGCGGCTCGTCCGAGTAGACCAGCCGGCCCGAACGCGTCCACAGCTTGACCCTGACGATCGGATCGCGCAGGGCCCGGCGGCGGACGATCCCGTCGAAGCGGGCGATCGAGGATGGCCTGCCCTCGAGCAGGCCCCGACTCAGGTTGGGCTGGACGATCCCGCGGCCGACTATCCCCGTCACCTCGCTGGCGTTGTCGATCGCCTCGGAGGTGCCGATATGGCGCATCACCAAGAAGCTGACGACGCCGACTACGGCAAGGGCGATCACGCCGACAAGCGCGAAGCGGGCCACAGCGCCCGAAACGGACGGCGCGGCATTCGAAGCGGGACGCCCCCGCTGATCAGCTCCCTTTGCCATGGACCGAGTGACCGATCCCAGCCTAGCGACGGCCGGTGGTCGGCTCGCCTCAGCCGGGGCCCGACAGCTCCGGGATGTGGCGCTCGACGTGGGCGGCGATCGTCTCCCGCACCCAGCTCTGGGTCTCGGTGTCGGCCATCCGGTAGCGGCCCAGCAGCATCGCTTGGTCGGTCAGCGGCAGCCCGGCGATCTCCCAGCGCACGGCGAGGCGCTCGAACAGCATCTCGGTGCGCCGGTGCCAGGCGTCTTCGAGCGACGTCGCCGCCCGTCCCGGCGGCTCGCCGATCTTGCGGATCGTGCCGGGGCTGAGCGACTGGCGCAGGGTGAGGACGTTGCCCTCGGGATCGGTGTAGTCCACCGTCTCCGGCGGGGGCCTGCTGGGGCGCTGCTTTCGATTCGCCACCGGGAGAAGTTTGCCAGCGAGGGGGCAAGGGAACCCGTCGAAGGGTGGTCTAGACTGCACGTACGTCGCTGGGTGCTTTCCGTATCCCTCTGCTTGGCGCCGTATCGACTAAGAGGGAACGAGAGAGAGGGACCTTCATGGTCAACACCCCTGCCATCCGGCCGATGGGTCGACTGGCGCAGGAGATCACCGGAGCGCTCGCCTCGCTGTGGACGCGGCATACGGGCGCGCGACCGTCCGACGCCCGCACCGAGATCCGCGGCAACGTCGTCACCTGCGTGCTGACCGACGCGTTCGACGGTGACCCCGGTTCCGACGTCGCCACCGCGCGCGTGCCGACGCCCGGCGGCACGCCGGAAGCGGCGGTCGCGCAGTACGAGCGCGATGCCACCGCCGCCGTGACCAGGGCGACCCGGCAGCGGGTCAGGTCGCTGGCCAGCGGTCGTGACGTGGAGAGCGGGCGCGCAACGGAGACGTTCGTGCTCGAACCGTCGCTCGGCAGGGGAGCCCCTCCGCGCGCACGGACCGAGCGGGCCGGAAGCTGAGCCCCGCAGAATGCGCCGCACCACGAAGCTGCCGCGCCTGCTGGAACGGGTGATCCAGCGTCGCCAAAGCGAGGGCCGCGAGGCCGAGCAGAGGGACCGCGGGCCGCGCCGCCGGCCGTCCGTCCGCAGGGACGCACCGAAGCGCGGCTACTAGCCTCAGGTGACCTTGAACGTGCGCCTGGCCGGGGTCGGGTCCACCTGGCCGAGCGGGTCGATCGTCTTGACGCGAAAGGTGTGGCTGCCGAGAGCGAGCGGTGTCGTGTAGGTCTTGGGCGACGAGCACGACTTGTATGCCGCCGAGTCGAGCTTGCAGCGGAAGTGGGGCTCGAGTGCGTTCGACTTGAACTTGAACGTCGGGGTGTGGTCGTGGGTGGTGGAGTTGTTCGCCGGGCCGGAGGTGATCGTCGTGTCCGGCGGGACGAGGCGGCCGGCAACCGCGCCGCTGAGGTTGTCCACGGTGACGCAGACGCGCGTCCTGCAGGAGATCGCGTCGGGGCTGCCCCGGGAGTTCACCTTCTTCGACGTCCATTTCGATGCGCCGCCGGTGGGATGGATCGACGTGAAGACGTTCCCGTTGTCGTCGAGGGCGACGCACAGCTTGGTCGAGAGGCACGAGACCCCGAAGAGGGTGTTGAAGAGGGGATCGCCGCCCGCGATCTTCGCGCTGTGCCACGCCGTGTTCGCGGTCGGCGTGGTCGAGCTGATCACGTGACCCAGGCCGAGGCTGTCCTCGTCGGTGCCGACGCACAGCGCGATCGAGGGACAGGACACGGCGCCGATCTCGTTGCTGCCGTCGATTCCGCTGTGAACGGTCCAGGTGGGGCTGGCGGCGGCCGGGTCGGTCGAGCTGACCGCGTTGCCGGCGCTGTCCACGGCGACGCAGAAGCTGGTGGAGCGGCAGGAGACGGCCTCCAGCACGTTGGTGCCGTCGATCGTGTGCGCCGTCCAGGTCGGCGACGCGGCGCCGGGGTCGGTGGAGCCGACCGCCTGGCCGGCGTTGTCAACGGCGACGCAGAAGGAGGCAGACGGACACGAGACGGCCAGCAATGGAGTCGCCCCGTGGATGTTGGTGAGCTTCCACTTCGAGGCGCCGCCGGTCGGGTCGGTCGAGGCGATCGCGTTGCCGGTGCCGTCGACGGCGACGCAGAACGAGGCGCTGGCGCAAGAGACGCCTCTCAGGAAGTGGCCTGAGGCGATGCTGACGCGCTTCCAGGCCGACGCTGGCCCGGTCGGGTTGGTCGAGGTGATCGCGTTGCCGTTTCCGTCCACCCCCACGCAGAGGCTCGACGAACCGCAGGACACGGCGCGGACCGCATTGGTCAGGTCGGGCGGGTCGATCACGGCGCGCGCCGACCACTTGATCGGCCAAGGGGCCGCCGGCGCCGTCCCCGCAGAGAGGGCGGTGATGGCGAGCGCGCAAACGGGGATGGCGAGGAGGCGTTTCATCGGCGGTCACCTGCGGCCCTGAGCGCCCGCGGCGCCTCTCCCATCGCAGGCTTGCAAGGCTAGCCTTGGCCCTGGCCGGTGTCCATCGTCGAAACTCGGTAGGCGGTCACGCGCCGTCCGCCCGTCTTGACCGCGTTGGCGCCGCTGATCTATTCTGGGCCGACGCCGGCCCTCCCGCGGCAACCGCGGAGGGAAGGGGGGCCAGCGGAAAGGAGAGACGAAGCTGCCGAACTCCCTCGCCGTCCGGCTGGTCGCGGTCCTCGCCGGGGTGCTGATCGTGGCGGCGGCGATCGCCCTCTACGTGCACAAGCTGGTGCGGGCCCCGACCCCGTTCGCCGCCGGTCAGCCCGCCGCGCGCGTGGCGCAGCTGCACCTCGGAACGACGCCGGCGGTCGGCAAGCTCGGCGGGAATCCGACCTGGGTCTCGTATCTGGTGCGCGAGAACGGCGAGTGGAATCACACGACCGTCTTCAAGGTGCCGGCGCACTCGCTCGTCCGCATCACGGTCGACAACTTCGACGGCGGCAGCGGGCTGAGGAACGAGTTCCTCTCCCAGGTCCAGGGCACGGTCGGGGGCAGGATGCAGGTGAACGGGAAGACCCTGAAGTCGATCGAACCCGACTCGGCCTCTCACACGTTCACGGTGCCGCAGATGGGGATCTCGGTGCCGATCCGCGGCGTGGCCGATGACGCCAAGAACCAGTGCGCCGAGATGCCGTGCTCTCTCGATCAGGCACACGAGACGGTCACCTTCACGATCCGAACCGGCAAGCCGGGGCGCTATCGCTGGCAGTGCTTCGTGCCCTGCGCCGCCGGGTTCTTCACCGGGTTCGGAGGGCCGATGCAGACGATCGGCTACATGGACGGCTTCCTGAACGTGGTCTGAGCCGGGCCGGCGATGCCAGAGCCTCCTCACCTGCGCCGCATCCTGATCCTCTGGGTGGCGCTCAGCATCGTCGCCACTCCGATCGTCTGCTTCTTCTTCGCGCCGGGGCTGCCGCCCGGCAAGGACACCAACGTGGGATCGGGACAGGTGACCGACAACACGGTCCTGCTCGGGATCGTCACGCCGATCGTCGTCCTGATCGCCGTCTACTTCGCCTACGCGCTGATCGTGTTTCGCCACCGCGAGGGCGAGCCGGAGGAGGGAGCTGCGATCCGCGGCAACCCCACGGTCCAGACCACATGGCTGGCCGTCACCTCGGTGATCGTTCTCTTTCTGGCCAGCTACGGAACCATCAGGCTGTTCGACGAGGGCGCCGGCGGCGGACAGGGCTCGGACCCGATCGCAAAGCCCTCCGGCGGCAGCCTTCCCGTCCAGGTGATCGGCCAGCAGTGGGAGTTCACCTACCGCTACCCGACCTTCGGCGGCGTCGAGACGCCGCACATCGTGCTGCCGGTCGACCGCAACATCGAGCTGCACGTGACCTCCCTCGACGTGGTTCATTCGTTCTGGGCACATGACCTCGGCGTCAAGGTCGACGCCAATCCCGGCGTCGACAACGTCGCCTTCCTGCACCCGACCAAGGTGGAGAGCTTCAACCTGCGCTGCGCCGAGCTTTGCGGGCTCTGGCACGGGCACATGTTCGACACCGGGAACGTGGTCTCCGATGGCGCTTTCGCGGCCTGGATCCGCCGCCAGCAGAAGGTGTTCGCCCCGGCGACCGGCGTCCTGCCGCGTTACCGCACCCACTACAACCCCAAGCCCCACAGGAGGGCCGGATGAGCGCCCAACCCGCCTCCGCCCCCGCCAAGCGGGGCATTCTCGGCTTCAATCTGCTCACCGGGCTCCTCCTGGGGATCGTCGGCTTCTACTTCGGCTGGTGGCTGGGACACCGGATCCACGCCCCCAGCCTCGACTTCATCGACGACACCGGCCAGAACGACGTCGCCCTGCTGCTCGGCTACCTGTTCTTCGTGGTCGGCTTCGTCGCCGGGCTCGGCTTCCTGCGCTACCCGCTGGCGCGGCTCGCCGGCCGCGAGCCGCACCACCGCGAGAACGAGACCGGCGGGATCGGTCGCTACTTCGGCGTCTGCACCGACCACAAGGTGATCGGGATGCAGTACCTGATCGGGATCGGCGTCTTCTTCTTCATCGGCGGCCTCAACGCGATGCTGATCAGGGCCGAGCTGCTACGCCCGTCGCCGCAGCTGTTCGGCGCCGGCAACTACCTGACGCTCGTCGGCCTCCACGGGGCGATGATGATGGGGATCATGACCTCGGGCATCCTCGGCCCGTTCGCCAACTACTTCGTGCCGCTGATGATCGGCGCGCGGCGGATGGCCTTCCCCCGGATCGAGTCGCTCACCTTCTGGCTTTTGATGGCGGCCGGGACGATCCTCGTCAGCACGATCTTCTTCGGCGGGTTCCCGACCGGCTGGACCGGCTACGGGCCGCTCAACGACCAGGCGAACTTCGGCTACGACTCCTACATCTTCTTCTTCGCCCTGGTCGGGATCTCGATGACCCTGCTCGGGCTCAACCTGATCGCCACGATCGTGACGATGCGGGCGCCGGGGCTGACCTGGGGACGGCTGCCGATGTTCTGCTGGGGCGCGCTCACGACCTCCGGCCTGATGGTGCTGGCGGCGCCGGTCCTGATCGCGGTCCTGCTGATGACCGGCCTCGACCGCACCCTGCAGACCTCGTTCTTCCTGCCGAGCGCGGGAGGCAGCCAGTACCTGTTCGAGAACCTGTTCTGGTTCTTCGGCCACCCCGAGGTCTACGTGCTCGCCCTGCCCGGTTTCGGGATCCTCCTCGAGATCCTGCCGGTGTTCTCGCGCAAGCCGCTGTGGGGCTACCGGCTGGCGGTCGCCGGGATGCTCGGGGTGGCGCTGCTGAGCTTCTTCGTCTGGCAGCACCACCTGTTCGTCAGCGGCATCAACTCGGCGGTGCGACCGTTCTACATGCTGTCCACCGAGGTGATCTCGATCCCGACCGGGTTCATCTTCCTGTGCGGGATGGCGACGCTGTGGCGGGCGCGGATCCGCTTCACGGTGCCGATGCTTTTCTGCCTCGCCTGGTTCTTCAACTTCCTGATCGGCGGGATCTCGGGCGTGTTCCTCTCCGACGTCCCCAGCGACGTCAGCACCCACGGCAGCTTCTTCGTTATGGCCCACTTCCACTACACGATCATGGGCGGGCTCGTGTTCACCTTCTTCGCGGCTATCTACTACTGGGTGCCGAAGATGACCGGGCTGAAATTCAATGAGCCGTTGGCCAAGATCCACTTCTGGTCGATGTTCCTCGCCTTCAACTCGACGTTCGCCCCGCTCTTCGCACTCGGCCTGATGGGCATGCCCCGGCGCGTCTCCACCTACTCCGGTCACCTCCAGGCGCTGAACATCTGGGTCTCGGTGTCGGCATTCGTGCTGGGCGCCTCGATGCTCGTGTTCATCGCCAACGTCGTCTACTCGATGGTGTTCGCCCGCAAACCCGCGGAGGCGAACCCGTGGGGCTCGAAGTCGCTGGAGTGGCAGCTGCCGACGCCGGTGCCGGTGCACAACTTCGACCGCATCCCGGTGATCGACGCCGACCCCTATGACTACGGCGTCCCTCCGGCGCCGCCGCCCCGGCCCGTACCCGCCCCCGGCATCGCCACCTACCCGGACAGGACATGAGCGAGCCTGCCCAGGCCCCAGCCGATTCACTGACCGAGCCGCCGGAGGTCCACGAGCGCAACCTGTGGGCGGGCGCGCGGGTGATCGCCGGCACGACGCTCCTGTTCTTCGCTGCGTTCGTGTTCGCCTACTTCTACCTGCGCTCGCTCGACAACTCCGGCAAGTGGATGCCCGCCGGCGTCGATCCGCCCCAGGCCTACGGCGCCGTGATCGTGATCCTGTACGCGGCCAGTGCCGCCTCGTTCGCCTATGCGGCGCGGGCGGCCCGCCGCCAGCGCGGCTGGCTGGCCGCGGCGGGGCTGTCCCTGGCGCTCGGCCTGGCCGGCTGCGTGGTGCAGGTGTTCGAGTACGCACACCTCGGGTTCGGGCCGCAGGACGGCGGCTACGCCAGCGTCTTCCTCGGCTGGACGATCACGTTCGTGGTCTTCGCGTTGATGGCGATGTACTGGGTCGAGATCCTCTTCGCGGAGGGGCTGCGCAACCGCCGCGCTCCCGGCCCGTACGTCCCCGCGGGGCTGGGCGACGCCGCCTTCTACTGGACGCTGCTCGCCGTGATCGGCGTGCTCACCTGGTTCATCCTCTACGTGCTCTGAGGTCGTGGCCGGCGTGACGACGCCCAACGCCTGGACCGGAGATCCCGCGCTCACCTGGGTCGCCTGCGCCGCGTTGCTGTACTGGCTGGGCGGGCGGCGCGACCGGCGCGCCCGATCCGACGCCGTTCACCGCTGGCGGACGGCGTCGTTCGTCGCCGGCCTCGTCGCGATCGCCGTCGCGCTCGGCTCGCCGATCGACCACCTGGCCGACGAGCTCCTCTGGGTGCACATGGTCCAGCACATCCTGCTGCTGATGGTGGCCCCCCCGCTGCTCGCTCTGGCGCGGCCGTGGAACCGGATGTGGCACGGGCTTCCGCTCGGCTTCCGGCGGCGCAGCGCGGGGGCCCTCGCCAAGGGGCGGTGGTCGGCGCCGCTTCGCAGCGCCGCGCGCTTCCTCGGCGATCCGCTGCCCTCCTGGCTTCTGTTCACCGGCACTCTCGTCGCCTGGCACCTGCCGGGCGCCTACGACGCGACACTGACATCGCCGATGGTCCACGCTTTGGAGCATGCGCTCTTCTTCGGAACGGGGCTTCTGTTCTGGACGCGCGTGATCGACTCGCCGCCGTGGCGATCGCCGCTCGCCGAAACCGCTCGGGCGGTCTACGTCGGCTCCGCCATGCTGGTTGGCTGGCTGCTGGCGATCGTCCTCGCCCTGTCCACCTCGCCGCTCTACGCGCCCTACGCCGCCGAGGCGAGCCGGCCCGGCGGGATCACCGCGCTCGCCGACCAGCAGCTGGCGGCGGGGATCATGTGGGTGCCGGGGTCGATCCCGTTCGCGATCGCGATCCTTTTCGTCGTCTACCGCTGGCTCGACCCGAGGCGGGCCGGTCCGACCGGCAAAGCGACTCGCCCGCTGGCCGGAAACCTCTGATTCGAAAGGAGAAGGATGCAGGCGCTGACACCGACCGTCGCCACCTCGATCATCGCTCAGGGCATCCTCACCTGGGCGATCCCCCTGGGCGTCTTCCTCGCCGTCCTTCTCTGGTACCTGCTGCTGCTGCGCGCGCGACATCCCGAGTGAGGCGCCGTCGCCGGTCGGCCGCCGGCGGGGCGGGTCGGCGCCGGGTCCTGGCTGGCGTGCTGGCGATGGCCGCCGTCGCCACGGCGATCGCCGGCTGCGGCGGCGGGGGCGGCGGGACCTCGTCCAGCGGTACGAGCGCTCACAACGGGTCGACGAGGTCGAAGTTCGCCGGCCTGGCCGCAACCCCGCAGAAGCCCGCCCCCCCGCTCGCGCTGCGTGACTCCCTCGGCCACCCGGTCGACCTGCGCCACTACCGCGGCAAGGCGGTGCTCGTCACCTTCATCTACGACCACTGCCCCGATGTCTGCCCGCTGATCGTCGGCAACCTGCGCACCGCCCAGGCTCTGCTCGGCCCCGAGGCGAAGCGCCTTCAGATCGTCGCCGTCTCGGTCGATCCGAAGGGCGACACGCCGAAGACCGTCAACGCCTTCCTGAAAGCACATCGGATGACCGGCCGGATGGAGTACCTGATCGGCTCGCGGCCGGCGCTGGAGAGGGTGTGGGGCGACTGGAAGATCGTCTCGCGCTCGTCGCCGAAGCGCCGCAACCCCGACCTGGTCGAGCATTCGGCGCTGATCTACGGGATCGGCGCCGACGGCAGGATCACCACCCTGTACCCCGCGAACTTCAAGCCGGCGCAGATCGTCCACGACGTGCCGATCCTGGCCGCTTCCGGGTAGGAGATCGCGATCGACCGCCGTCTGCTCACCGCGCTGGCGATCGTCGCCGTCGTCGGCGCCCTGATCGCGGTCGAGCTGCTAAGCGGCAGCAGCGACAAGTCCACTCCCGGCAGACCCGCCCCGCAGCTGCCGGCGAGCGTGCTGGTTCCCCCCCGAGTCGGGCTCGCCTCCCTGCGCGGCAAGCCGGCCGCGATCAACTTCTGGGCGAGCTGGTGCGACCCGTGCCGCCGCGAGGCGCCGGCGCTGGAGCGCCTCGCCCGTTCGCTGCACGGAAGGGCGCGGCTGGTCGGCGTCGATTGGAACGACGGGGAGAGCGCGGCTCACTCGTACATCGACCGCTACAACTGGACCTTTCCGAACCTGCGCGACGCCGACGGGCGGGTCGGCAACAGCTACGGCCTGGTCGGGATGCCGACCACCTTCATCCTCGATCCCCGCGGGAGGATCGCCGACGTGCTGCGGGGTCCGCAGACGCTCGACTCGCTGCGCGCAGCGCTGCGCTCCGCAGGCTGAGCAGGCTTTACGAACTGCTTACCTGGCCCTGGTTTGCGCCTAACCGGCTGCGGCAAACAATGCCCCTATACCCGAACAGGGCCGCTCCCCAGACGGCCCCAGAAGGAGGCAGCCGAGCATGAGCATGGAACTGATCGTGGCTATGAACATCGTGGCAGTCGCCGCGTTGCTGGCGCTGTTGACCGCAGCGATGCGGCTTCCGTACCGCCTCTCCCGCCAGCCGCGCGGCGAGATGCGAGTGCCGCAGGCGCGACGCCGCCTGGAGCCGGCTGCGCCGGCCCCCCGGCCCTCGCGGGCCCGCCGAGGCACCCCCGCCACCGTCTACTCGCGCTAGACGAGGGCGAGGCGGGCGTCAGGCGACGGCGACGTCGAGCGCCATCGCCACGTAGAGCAGCGCCAAATAGAGCAGCGAGAAGTGGAACAGCCGGCCGGCGCGCGCCGGGCTGGTCTGGCGCGCCAGCCCCAGCGCCAGGCCGATGAAGGCGGCGTCGAGGGCGATCGCGGCCGCCAGGTAGAGGTCGCCGACGGTGTGCCACAGAAACGGCAGCAGGGTCGTCATGGCAAGGACCAGCGAGTAGAGGAGGATCCGTCGCGACGTCTCGCGATCGCCGCGAACCACCGGCAGCATCGGGATCCGGGCCGCCGCGTACTCCCGCTTGATCAGCAGGGCGAGCGCCCAGAAGTGCGGCGGCGTCCATAAGAAGATGATCAGGAAAAGGAAGGCTGCCGGGAGGGTGAGGTTGCCGGTGGCGGCGGCCCAGCCGACGAGCGGCGGCACCGCGCCGGCGGCGCCGCCGATCACGATGTTCTGGACCGTCGATCGCTTCAGCCAGCGCGTGTAGACGATCACGTAGAAGAGGTTTCCGACCAGCGCCAGGGCCGCCGTGAGGACGTTGACCAGGCTGGCGAGCAGGACGAAGGAGAAGGCCGACAGCACCAGTCCGAACTCGAGCGCCCGCGGCGCCGTCAGGCGGCCCGCCACGATCGGCCGGCTTGCCGTGCGCTCGCCCATCAGAGCGTCGATGTCGCGGTCGAGAAAGTGGTTCAGGGCGCTCGCCCCGCCGCAGGCGAGCGCCCCGCCGGCCAGCACGACGGCGAGCTGGGCGAGATCCGGCACGCCCTGGGCGCCGACGAACATCCCGGCGGCGGCGGTGATCAGCAGCAGCACCATGATCCGCGGCTTGGTCAGGGCGACGTAGTCGCGCCAGGCGCCGGCCGGCACGTGCTCCCCGCGGAACGCCGCCGCGGCGGTGAGCAGCGCCGCGGCGAAGGCAAGCGCCGCGAACGCGAGGTGAAGCCCGGCCGCCCACCCGGGCCGTCCGCCGAGCGCGACGGCACCGCCGAAGCCGCTCTCGACGACCAGCAGCGCCAGCGCCGCCGCCGAGATCCGCAGCAGCCGCCGGTGAGCGCTCGCCGCGGCGATCACCACCGCCGCGAGCAGCGGAGCCGCCAGCACTACCAGCGCCCTGTGCGGCAGCCCGAGATCGAGCGCGCCGCTGACGACGACGAGCCCCGTCACGGCGGCAGCTCCGAGCGCGGCGAGGCGCAGCCAGGCGCCGGCCGCCGCGTCCTCGGCTGACGCTGGGCTTCTGACGGGTGACCGGGTCGTGGACTGAGTATCGCCCCGGCTCCGATGCGTGTCAACGCCGCCCGTCGTCCGCGGATACGTCCCGCCGGCGCGCGCGGCCGACCGGCGCACGGCCGCCGGTGCGCGGCTAGGATCGCGCCCGGGAGAGTGGCCTTGCGGCTGTGGCAAAGAGCGGGCTGGGGCATCGCACTCGCCGGCACGACGCTGGCCCTCCTCGCCTGCCCGGTGGGCGCCGCCGCCGCGGCGCCGCCGCCGCTCACGGTCCCCGCCTACGGGCAGTTTCGCTCCGTGCTCGCCCAGGGCGAGGGCCAGTCGATCAACGCCGCCGACCTGGTCGCCTACGAGGGCTCGGGCGATCCGCCGAACAGCTTCACGAGCCAGCAGCCGCTGTACGTCGACATCATGCCCCACGCCGCATCGCTCGCCCCCGGCGACCTCGACACCTACTACAAGCGCACCGAGTTCGGAGCGATGCCCGGCGGGATCGGCGCCGAGGAGACCCCGCAGGCCGGCGTCCATATCTTCCGCGACGCCGACTTCGGGATGGCCCACGTCTACGGCGACACGCGCTACGACGTGATGTTCGGCGCCGGCTACGCGAGCGCCGAGGAGCGCCTGTTCCTGATGGACGCGCTGCGCCGCACGGCGAAGGGAACCCTCGCCGGCCTGCTCGGGCCCAGCGCCGCCTCCGGCGACGCGCAGCAGCTCACCGACCAGGACTTCTCCGACGCCGAGCTGACCGACCAGTTCCAGCGGCTCTCGCAGCGCTTCGGCGCCGCCGGCGAGCGCACCCAGGCCGACATCCTCGCCTACGTGGACGGGATCAACAAGCGGATCTCCGAGGACAACGCCGACCCGTCCAAGATGCCCGCCGAGTACGCGGCCCTGGGAGCGACCCCGCAGCCGTGGACTGTGGCCGATACCGGGGCGATGGCGGTGCTGCTGGTCACCCAGTTCACCGTCTCCAACGGCGGCGAGGAGGTCAACGCGGCGCTGCAGCAGGCCTTCCGCAAGCGCTTCGGGCGCAACTGGCGGGCGCCATACCACGACTTGCGCGAGCAGGACGACCCCGAGGCCTACGTCGTCGCCAAGCGGCCGTTTCTCTCCGACCGGCCCGGCCCGGTCCAGCCGGGGCTGAACGTGCGGCCGTCATTCGGCTCGGTCACGCCGCGAAACGCCGAGACCTCGGGCCCCGACGCCCGCCGGCAGGCCAGCGCCCGCGCCGCCCAGCCGCCCTGGGTGGGGAGCGTCGAGAACCTGAAGCGCTCGCTGCCCCACGTCGAGTCGAACGCGGTGATGGTGACCGGCGGCCTCTCCTCCGACGGCCACGCGCTGGCGGCGATGGGGCCGCAGGTGAGCTACTACTCGCCGCAGATCTTCGTCGAGTACGAGCTGCACGGCGGCGGCATCGACGCCGAGGGCGTCAGCTTTCCCGGCGCCAGCCCGTGGCCGCTGATCGGCCACGGCATCGACTTCGCCTGGAGCGGCACCAGCGCCAACGGCGACAACCAGGACACCTTCGTCGAGCGCCTCTGCAACCCCGACGGATCGACCGCGACGAAGGCCAGCACGCACTACCTCTACCGCGGCCGCTGCGTGCCGTTCCTGATGCGCGACCAGTCGGTGACGACGCCGGTCTCCCCCCTCGACCCGCAGCCGCCGCAGACCATCACCTACCGGACGATGCGCTCGGTGCACGGCCCGGTCTTCGCCTTCGCCCGCGCCCAGGGCCACGCGGTCGCCCTCGCCAAGGCCAAGGCGGTCGACTTCCACGAGCTCAACGCCTCGGTCTCGTTCATGAAGCTGGCAGAGAACCGCCCCACCGGTCCGCGCTCATTCATGCGCGTGATGGGCACCTTCCCCGGCACCGAGAACTGGTTCTACGTCGACCGCGACAACGTCGCCTTCCTGCAGTCGGGCCGCTATCCCCGCCACGCGGCGGGGTCAGACGTCGACCTGCCCTTCTGGGGAGACGGGCGCGCCGACTGGCAGGGCTTCGACCCCGAGAGCTACAACTTCCGCGCGATCCCGTCGTCGCACCGCCCCCAGGCGGTCAACCCGTCTGACGGGTTCATCGTCTCCTGGAACCAGAAGGAGGCGCACGGCTGGTACAAGGGCCCGCGCGAGTGGTCGAACGGGTCGGTCCACCACTCGATGATCCTCCAGAACAAGCTGTTCTCGCAGGCGCGAAAGAACGGCGGCAAGGTGACGCTCACCGGGCTCGCCCGGGCAGTAAACCTGGCGGCCACGACCGACCTGCGCGGCGAGGACGTCTATCCGTGGATGCGCCGGGTGATCGGCAGCGCCCGCGGCAACGACGAGAAGCTGCTCGACATCCTCGACGCCTGGAGCCGCTCCGGCTCGAACCGGCTCGACGCGAACGGCGACAATGTCTACGACCACTCCGACGCCGTCGCCCTGATGGACGCCTGGTGGCCGCGCTTCGTCACCGCACAGTTCTCGCCGGCGCTGGGCGACGAGCTGCTTGCCACCGTGCGCGACCGCGTGCTCGGGCTGGGCGACTTCGGCTGGGACTGGGCGACCCAGGTGCAGAAGGACCTGCGAAGCGTGCTCGGCCGCCCCGAGCGGGGCCGCTACTCGCGGGTCTACTGCGGCGGGCCGCGCCGCCAGCCCGCCTCGGCCGCCCAGCTTCGCCAGGCTCGCGCCGGCTGCCGCGGCGTGCTGCTCTCCACCCTGCGCGACGCCTTCGCGGCGGTCTCGGCGCAGCAGGGGCCGGACCCGGCGCAGTGGAAGGTCGAGGCGACCTGCGACGACCCCGACACCTGCGACGAGATCGTCCCCAACACGGCCGGCGCCGTCGACACGCCCCCCTTCCCCTGGCAGAACCGCGGCACCTATCACCAGGTGACCGAGCTGTCCGGCCACCGCTAGCGCTGCTCAGCCCAAGACGTTGAACGCGGCGACAGCTTCGAGGTCGGCGCTTAGCCCAGCACCACGAACGCGTCGAGGTCGACGCGGCCGCTCAGAACCGTGATCCGCAGGCGATGGGCAACCGATGCTGGCAGGCCGTTGCGGGAGAACACCATCCGGCGGGGACCGAGGCCGGCGGCGGGACTGAGGTCGACGGCGCGACAGAGCTGTCCGGCGGTGCCGGGATCGAGGCAGATTCTCACCGCGCCGAGAATCGAGCGAAGCGGCATCACGACGGCCGCGTTACGACCCCGGAAGCCGACCGTGGCGGTCGCTCCCCGCCGCGTGGCGGATCGCAGCGATCCCCCGTTGGCGGCGGCGTTGGGGATCCGGCGCCAGGCGCCGGCGTAGGCGACGCGCCGGCTGGAGTCCTGGATCGCGGCGACGTCGAACGCCCGGCCGGCCGATCCGGTCCCCACCTGTTCCACCTGGTCCTCGGCCTCGATCCGGAAGCGTCGGTCTCGCGCGCTCGGGGCGAGCATCAGGTCGGCGCGGGTGGCGGCGATCGGCCCGGCCACGGTGGACCAGCCGCCCCAGCCATCCGCCTGCCGCATCTGGCGCTGCGGCGAGGACTCGATCGGCTTGGCGAAGGCGTCGCCGTCGCTGACCGACCAGACGAGGCGAATCGGCACGCTCCTCGCTCCCAGCATCTCCCCCTTGACCAGCCTGTGGACCGGCGCCGTCGCCGTCGGCACCGGAGGCGGCGGCGGGGGCGCAGGAGCGGCGGTCTTGAAGGTCGCCTCGCTGCCCGTCGTGGGGCCGGAGCCGTTGGCGGCCACCAGTCGGTAGCGGTAGGTGGTGCCGGAAGCCAGGCTGGACAGAGCGGCGGAGACGGGGACCGCGGAGGTGCCGGCCCCGGCGCTCTGGGTCGGGGTGGACGCATAGACGGTGGCGCCGCCGGCGTCGAGGCCGTACTCGAAGTGGTAGCTGGTGGCGAGGCCGTTCGGATTGACCATGCCGTGCAGGGTGGCGGTGCTCTCGCCGATCGCGTCGGCGCTGCCGGTGCCCACCGTCGGGGGCGGCGGCGCGGCCGTCTGGAAGCTGTGATCGTCGCCGATCGCTGTCCCCGAGTCGTTGGCGGCGACGATCCGGAAGTGGTAGGTCGTCCCCGGCGAGAGTGCGCCCGGGGTGGCCGAGAGCGCGTGGTCGCTGCCGTCCGAGCCGGCGCCGGCGGCGGGGTCGGGGATCTGCATGCCGTACGCCGCGGTGGTTCCGTACTCGAAGTAATAGGTGGTGGCCTGCCCGTTGGGGTTGACGGTGCCGTGCAGCGTGGCGGTACTCTCCCCGATCCCGTCGGCGGCGCCGGTCGCGACCGTGGGCGGGGAGCTGGGCGGCGGCGGGGTCGCGGTGGTGAACGTCTGCTCGCTACCGGTCGTGGATCCGGCGCTGGACGAGGCGACCAGGCGGTAGCGGTACGTGGTGCTGTCCGCGAGCCCGCTCAGGTTCGCCGAGACCGGTACGGCTGAGGTGCCCGAGCCCGCGCTCTGGGTGGCGGTCGACGTGTAGACGGTCAATCCGCCGTTGTCGACGCCGTACTCGAAGTGGTAGCTGGTGGAGACGCCGTTGGGGTTGACGCTGCCGTGAACGGTGGCGGTGGCCTCGCCGATCGCGTCCGCGCTGCCGGTGGTGACGGCGGGCGGCGGAAAGGCGGTGCTGAAGGTCAGTTCCGCGCCTGTGGTGATGCCCGAGCCGGAGGAGGCGACGAGGCGGTAGCGGTACGCCGTACCCGCGGTCAGCCCGGTCAGGTTCGCCGAGACCGACACGTTCGAGGTCCCGGAGCCGGCGTTCTGCGCGGGGGTCGAGCTGTAGACGGTCGAGGCGCCATTGTCGACCCCGTACTCGAAGTGGTAGTCGGTGGCGGCGCCGTGCGGGTTGACGTTGCCGTGAAGCGTTGCGGTGGTCTGGCCGATCGAGTCGGCGGCGCCTGTGACCGCCGAGGGTGGCGGCGCCGTCGGCTGGCTGACGAACGTGTAGGCCTCGCCGTCTCCGGTCGAGTTGTCCGACCACACCGGGCTGGCGATCCCCTGCGCGGCTGCGATCCCGGTGTAGTCGCCGTAGTCGTTGCCGAACTTGCAGCACTGGTTCGCGCTGTAGTCGGACTGGGCCTGGGAGACCTTCTTCAGGGTCCCCAGCGAGTGGCTGGTTGCGGTGGGCGAGGTCGGCGTCACCGATCGCGCGTAGAAGTTGGTCTTGTTGCGGGTGGAGTCGTCGCGGGTCGAGTAGAAGTCGGCCCAGGCCTGTCCGGTGGACTGGTCCACGGCCAGCCACGCGAACCAGTCGTCGGCGGTCAGCGCCCCCTCGGCACCGCTTAGCAGCCGCGTCGCCACCGACTCGGAGGGATTGCTGCCGCCGGGCAGCGATCCGTTCGGCGCCGAGGCGACGTAGCTGTCGAACGTCAGGTCGGTCGACCTCGGCGCGGTGCCGTCGCCGTTGGGCTTCACCGCGCACCGGGTCGTTCCGCTGCCCGGTCGCAGGTCGCTCCAGGTGACGTAGACCCGGTCGTTCTGCGCTCCGCCCGAGCGGTCCACCTCCACCTGCGGCGAGGTCGATGCCCGGCCGCCGGGCTGGGCGAGGATCGGGCAGATGAACGGCACCGGCTTGCCGCCCGTGGCGTCGAGCGTGGTGATCGTCTGCGGCGTCCCCCATCCCGCAGCGCTGGCGCAATTCTGGCTGGACGGGTCGCAGACGTCGCCGCGGATCGCGTTCGTGCTCGAGTAGTCCCACCAGGTGACGTAGACGCGGCCGTCGGGGCCGGCGGCGACGTCGCCGTAGATGTAGCTGCCGGTTGCGGGCGTCACTGACACCGGGGTCGACCAGCTGTCTGCGTTGTCGCAGTGGGCCGCGTCGGGCGCACCGCCGGGCCGGGTGTCGCACTGGGAGATCACCAGGTTGACGCCGCCGCTTGCCGGCTCGTCCCAGACCGCGTAGAGGCGGCCGTAGGCCGGGCTGGAGGGACTGCCGTCGATCGTCATCATCGGTTTGTCCTGGGTCCCGGAGGTCCGTGTCTTCAACCCGGTGGTCTGGGACTGGAAGTTGTCGGTTCCGGCGCCGATCCGGTTGACCACGATCCGGCTCGGGTTGGAGGCGCCGTTGGACAGCGATAGTCCGCCGAACCAGATGTTTCCGAGGTCGTCGGCGGCGAAGGTCGGATCGCAGCAGACGCTGCCGCTCTCGGGCGAGGACTTGCCCGGCGCGTCGATCGTCTGGGGCAGCGTCCGCCGCACCCAGGTGTGGCCGCCGTCGCCGCTGATCCACGCCGACATGCTCGCCGCCTGCCAGTTGACCCCGACCGCGATCCGGTCCTTGTCTGACGGGTCGACCGCGATGAAGGTCTCCGACTCCTCGGTGCTGTCGGCGGTGACGTTCTCGGCGACGCCGGGATCCGGCAGATCGGTGGGCTCACGGGCCGGCGCGTAGAGCACCACCCGGGCGCTGCCTGCCGCGATCCGGCTGCCGCCGGACCGGTGCCAGAACAGCGGCAGGTCGTAGCTGCCGGCGGGAATCCCGACATCGGTCAGCGCAAACGAGGCGACGTCGCCGGGACGCGCATCGCGGATCGAGAGCCTCACGGCGGCGCCGGCGCGGGCCAGGCGGGCGCGGCCGCCGGCGCGGCGCCGGAGCCGGGGCGGATCGGTGGTCGGCAGCCCGCCGGGGCCGCGTCGCAGCCAGCGCCGCGGCAAGCGGACCACCAGCGATGCGCCCGCTAGACGCCGCGCCACCCGCAGGCGGAACTCGATCGGCTGGCCCGAGGCCGATGCGAGCAGCTCCGGACGCGGGAGCCGCAGCTCGCCGCCGGGCAGCGCATAGCCGGTCGCCGGCCGGCGTCGGACGCCGGACTCCTCGCGCGCAATCGCCAGCGCCACCGCACTGTGCTGCCCGGCCGGCCGAAACGCGACGGCAGGGCCGGCCCCGCGGTCGTCCCTGACCGCCTGCGCCAGCAGCAGGAGGATTCCCGCCAGGCAGGCCCCCGCGAGCAGGAGCATCCGGCGCCTGTATCGATTCACTCGCCTCCATTATGCGGGTGCCATGCCATGCCGGCGCGATAGGTTGGGGCGAGCAGCGACGGCGACAAGGAGGTTGGGCATGGAAGCTACGAGCGGCACCGCAACCGGTGCCGGCACCCAGCCCTACGAGAGCCGCGAGCGGGCCACCGAGGCCTTCGCCGCGCACGTCAGCCGCGGCAAGGCGCGGGCGCTGCAGGCGCTCGGGGTCAACATCGTCGTCGGCGAGCGCGCGGGGGCGCGCTTTCGCGACGCCTACTCGGGTGACTGGTACTGGAACTGCCACTGCAACGGCGGCGTGTTCAACCTCGGCCACCGCAACCCGGCGGTCGTCGCCGCCGTCCGCGAGGGCCTCGACCACGTCGACGTCGGCAACCACCACCTGGTCAGCGGCTGGCGGGCGCGCCTCGCCGCGCAGCTCGCCGACAGCACGGACGGGCTGCTCCCCTACGCCGTCTTCACCCCCTCGGGGACCGAGTCGGTGGATCTGGCGCTGCGGCTGGCGCGGGCGAGCACGGGCCGCCCGAAGCTGATCGCCGCCGAGGGCGCCTTTCACGGCCTCAGCGGCTTCGCCCTGGCGGCCAGCGACCGCCGCTGGTTCGAGCCGTTCGGCTTCGCCCCCGAGGGCTTCGTCCACGTCCCCTTCAACGACGCCGAGGCGATGCGGGCGGAGATCGACTCCGAGACCGCCGCGGTGATCCTGGAGACGATCCCGGCGACGCTCGGGTTCCCGCCGCCGGCGCCCGGCTACCTGCGCGAGGTCGCCGGCGCCGCCCGCGCGGCGGGGGCGCTCGTGATCCTCGACGAGGTCCAGACCGGCCTCGGCCGCACCGGCACGAACTGGTACTTCGAGCAGCAGGGGCTCGAGCCCGACATGCTGGTCACCGGCAAGGGGCTGGGCGGCGGCATCTATCCGGTCAGCGCCGTGCTGCTGCGCGAGGAGCTGGAGTCGTTCTTCGACGACAACCCCTTCGCCTACGTCTCCACCTTCGGCGGCGCCGAGATCGGCTGCGTCGCGGCGAGCGCGGTGATGGAGCTGATCTCCGAGCCGGGCTTCCTCGACCGGGTGGACGTGCTCGGCGCCCGCTTCGAGGCCGGGTTCGCCGGGATGCCGTTCGAGCTGCGCCGCTTCGGCCTGACGATGGGGCTGAAGTTCGACGAGGAGCAGGGCGGCGTGCTGGCGTGCAAGCGGCTGATAGACGGCGGCGTGTTCGCCGTGTTCGCCGAGCACGACCACTCGGTCACCCAGTTCAAGCCGCCGCTGATCGTCGGTGAGTCCGACGTGGACGAGATCGTCGCCGCCGTCGGCGGCGCCCTGGCGTGACCCGCACCGCGGCGAGCCTCGACGACGCCGAGCTGCGCCGCCTCGAGGACCTGGTCGAGCGCGCGCTCGCCTCGGGGGACGAGCGCGGCCTGCCGACCCTCGGCTTCGGGGAGATCTCGCTCGTCCTCTCGGCGCCGGCGGAGGAGCCGCGCTTCGCCTGCAAGCGGCTGCCGCTGTTCCCGTCGCGCCCCCGCTTCGACGCCTACCGCGACACGCTCGCGGACTACCTGGATGCGCTGGCGGCCGCCGGCGTGCGCGTGGTGGACACCGAGATGCGCGCCGTCGAGCGCAGCGACGGCGCGGTCGCCGGCTACGTCGTGCAGCCGATCCTCCCCCAGGAGACGCTCGCGCCGGAGGTGCTGGAGCGAGCGGACCCGCAGGCCGGCCATCCCCTCGTGGAGGCCGTGGTGGCGACCGCCGCCGGCGCCGTCGGCCCGCGGCTCGGGCTCGACGCCCAGCTGGCCAACTGGGCCTGGGCGGGCGGGGAGCTCACCTACTTCGACGTCTCAACGCCGCTGATCTGGTCCGCGGAAGGGGGCTCGCGGCTCGACCTCGACCTGCTCGCGGAGGCCTACCCGGCGATCCTGCGGCCGCCGCTTCGCCGCTTCGTCGCCCCCGGCATCCTCGACACCTACCGCGACCTGCGCAAGGTCTACCTCGACGTCTGCGGCAACCTGCTCAAGGAGCGGCTCGACCCCTGGCTGCCGGCCTTCCTCGAGGCGCTGAGCCGCCATGTCCACCCCCCGCTGAGCGAGACCGAGGTGCGCCGCTACTACCGCTCCGACGCCCGCCTGTGGAGCGCCCTGCTGCGGCTGCGAAAGCTCGACCGCGCCTGGCGGCGGCGGGTGCGTCGGCGCCCCTATCCCTTCCTTCTGCCCGGCCGCATCAGCCGCTGAGAACCGGCGCCTGCCGGCCGCGGCCTGGCTAGGATTTTCGTCGTCTCGATCCACCTGGGAGGTGTCATGCGCAGGCTCGGGTTCGCTCCCGCGCCGCAGAGGAGGGCAACGATCGCGGTCGCCGTCGCGGCCGCGGCGCTGGCGGCGCTCGCCTTCGTCACCGCGATCGCCGTCACGGCGGCCCCCGCCGCGACCCCGCCGCTGACCAGCGTGGCGGGCACCCGGCCGGTGCTGTTCGTCGGCAACAACTGGGGCGGCACGGCCGACGTGATCCAGCAGACCCGCAACGGGCTTCGGCGGATCGGCACCTACGACATCGTCCCCGACAAGGACGAGCGGATGACGGAGATCGCGACCAATCCGGACCGGCTCGCCTATTTCCTCGCGATCCGCCAGGAGATCGGCGAGGGCCACGACCAGCTCGTCGACGACATGTTCTCGGTCGGCCGGCTGCTGATCGTCTCGCGGCCGAGCTTCGGCGACGTGGTCGCCCTCGACCTCAAGACCCGCGAGATCGTCTGGCGCTTCGTGGTGGACGGCTACCGCGCCGACCACATGGCGATCTCGCCCGACCGCAAGCAGGTCGCCGTGTCGGCGTCGACGGGGAACGTCGTCCACATCCTCGACACGCGGACCGGCCAGGAGACGGACCGCTTCGACTCGGGCGACTCGCCCCACGAGAACAACTACTCGGCCCACTACCCGCGCCTCTACCACGCCAGCATCGGCCGCGTCTACACGCCCACCGACGATCCCGCCCTCGATACGAGCAAGGGCGACACCCGCTTCCAGATCGTCGACACCCGCGACTACCACGTCATCGAGACGATCCACATGGGCGACAAGCTCGCCGAGGCCGGCTACCCGAACATGAGCGACGCGGTGCGGCCGATGGCGCTCTCGCCGGGGGAGCGCTTCCTCTACTTCCAGGTCTCCTTCTTCCACGGCTTCGCCGAGTACAACTTCCTCAAGGACAAGATCACGCGGGTGGCGCGGATGCCGGACGAGTCGGGCGTGTCGCGCGAGGACTACCTGCTCGACTCCGCCCACCACGGCCTGGCGATGAACCCCGAGGGCAACGCCCTCTGCGCGGCCGGCACGATGGACGACTACGTGGCGATCGTGTCGCGCAGGAACTTCCGCGACCGCAAGATCATCCGCGGCGTCGGCGACAAGCCCTACTGGGTGACCAACAGCGGCAACGGCCGCTACTGCTTCATCTCCTGGAGCCGCAGCGACAAGGTCTCGGCGATCTCCTACGCCAAGCGCAAGGTGGTGGACAGCGTCACCGTCGGCGTCCCGGGCCAGATCGACCATCCGCAGCGGATGCGGATGGGCAGCCTGCGGCTGAGCTGGCTGGGCTAGCTGTCCTGCCCACGGACGTTGTGAACACGGCTGATCGGCGGCCGGTCCCCCAGCGAGCTGTGGGGCCTCGCTCGGTTGTAGTAGCGAACGAAGGATCGCAGGGCTCGAGCCCGCTCGGCTGAAGAGGGCCAGGAGTGGGCATATGCCCACTCCTCTTGGAGCGTTCGGATGAAACGCTCGGCCTTGCCGTTCCACCGCGGCGTGTAGGGCGGGGTGAGGATGTGACGGGCCCCGGCTCGCTCGATCACCTCCCCGAAGCGGCGCGAGCCGTAGACCTTGGCGTTGTCTGACATTACCGCCTCGACCGGGGCCATGCCGAGCTCTGCGAACTCGGCGATCGCCCGCTCGAGGCAGGCGGCGTTGGTCTCGGCGTCCTCGCGCCCGTGTTGTTCGACGTGGGTGTAGCGGGAGTGGTCGTCGACCACGACGTGCAGGTAGACCCAGCCGACCTTGCGGCTTCGTTCCTCGCGGCGGCCGGTGACCGCGTGTCCGGGGCGCTCGAAGCGCGCCAGGCGCTTGACGTCGATGTGGAGCAGGGCCCCTGGCCGCGACCATTCATAGCGGCGGAACGTCTGTCGCTCGCCGCGGCGCCGGCGAGAGAGCCCGTGTCGGGCCAGCACCTTCCAGATCGTCGAGCGGGCCCGGCGGCAGATCCCAGCGAGGCGGCCCGGTCCCAGGTTGGTCTGGCGGCGCGCCCGCAGGATCGGCTCCTCCTCGGTGGCCGAGAGCCGTCGTGGCTGGCGATGGGGCCGTGAGGAGCGATCGGCTATCCAAGCGCCGCTTCGACGTTCGGCATGACTGGCGCTGAGCCAGCGATGCCACCAACGATGTGCGGTGGCCGGCGCCACGTTGAGGGCGGCAGCTGCCGCCCTCAACGTCATCCCCGATTCGATCTGGCGGACCAGTGCGAGCCTTCCCGCGGGTCCGAGGGCAGCGTTAGCGTGAACCTTCATCCGGGTCCTCCTTGGGCGGTGAGCTTTGACACCCACAGCCTCTGGACGGGCCCGGATGGCTTTTCAGCTGTTCACAACGTGTGTGGGCGGTTCAGCTAGCCCGGCTCAGGCCGAGCGCAGGGTGTCGCGCAGCGCCTCGAGGCTCGTGTAGCGCGGCGTCCAGCCAAGCTCGCGCTTGGCCTTGGACGCGTCCATGATCGCCGGGCGGCTGATCGCCTCCAGCCACTCCACGATCGGGGGACCGTGCTCGATTCCCGGCAGCGAGACCGCCGCCCGCGCCGCCGACTGCGCCAGCCCGGCCGGGAAGGGCAGCGGCGCCAACCCGACCTCGCGCGCCAGGTCGGCCGCCGTGAGCACGCCGTCGCCGGTGATGTTGTAGGGGCCGGGCGGCCCGGCGCCGACGATGCAGAGCAGGAACGCCCGGCCGACGTCCTCCTCGTGGATGAACTGCACGGGCAGCTCCGGCGCCGGCGCCGGCAGCGGCAGGGGAAAGCTGCGGAGGGCGTCGAGCAGGGCGCGGCCGAGCGGCGCCAGCGACGCCAGGGAGTCGGGCAGCACCTGCTTGGCGCCGACCGAGTGGGGGCCGAGCACGACCGGCGGCCGCAGCAGGTAGAGGCCGGTGTCGGGGTGGGCGTCGGCCTCGGCGCCGAGCAGCTCCTCGATCTCGGCCTTCTCGCGCGCGTAGAAGAGGTGCTCGGCGGGGCGTACCGGCCAGTCCTCGGTAAGCGGCGTCGGGTTGTCGGGGTGGAAGCCGTAGGCCGCCACCGAGGAGGCGTAGACGAACCGCTTCGCCCCGGCGGCCGCGGCGGTGCGAAAGGCGTTGAGCGTCCCCTCGACGTTGATCTCGCGGATCTTCTGCCGCGGGGCGGTGCCGCCGGTGATCATGAATGCCAGGTGGACGACGACGTCGGCGCCCTCGAAGGCCGCCTCCAGCGTCTCGGGCTTGCGCACGTCGCCGCGCCGGTACTCCATCTTCGTCCAGCCGTGCTCGGCGGGATCGAAGGGGCGGCGGGCGATGCCGACGACGCGGCCGATCCGCTCGTCGGCCTGAAGCAGCGGGATCAGCCCGAAGCCGAACGTGCCGGTGGGCCCGGTGACGGCGACGCTGAGCGGCTGGGCAGCGGCCTCCACGCCGGCACCGTACCCCGCGGGGGGCGAGTCAGTCGGCCAGGTGCTTGGCCGCCAGCTGCTCGATCGTGCCCATCGTGCGGATCGTCGTCGGCCCGACCAGCTCGTCGATCGCCGCCATGCCCAGCTCCGAGTCGCGGGTGCCGCCGCGGGGAAGCCAGTAGAGCTCGCGCTCGCCGAAAGCGAGCCGGTCCTCGTCGCTGGCCCGGGCCAGCGCGCGCTTTCGCCTCGCGGGGGACGGCTTCTTCGCCAGCAGCGCGACCTGGAGCTTCCCCGCCGAGGCGGCCACCGTCCGGGCGTCGAAGGGCTCGTGGGCGGCGATCGTGCGGACCTCCGCCGCCGTGCGCAGAAACACCGTGATCTCGTGCCCGAGCGAATCCCTCAGGCCGCGCTCGATCCGCGCGGTCAGCTTCGCCGCGGGCTCGCGCTTGGCGTCGAAGACGACGTTGCCGCTGGTCCGAAACGTGGCGACGTCGTCGAAGCCCATCCGCTCGAAGGCCGAGCGCAGGTCGGCGGCGGAGATCCGCCGCCGCGAGCCGAGGTTGATCCCGCGCAGAAAGGCCGCGTGGCTCGGCATCGGCCGCGCGTCAGGCTCGGCCGGCCAGCAGCTCGAGCAGGCCATCGGCGTGGCGGGCGAGAAAGGCGGGGCCGACGCCGCGGATCCGCTCCAGCTCGGCGCGGCTGCCGGGGCGGGCGGAGGCGATCGCCCGCAGGGTGGAGTCGTGGGCGACCGTGTAGGCGGGCTTGCCGGCGGCCGCGCCGCGGCGCCAGTCGCGCAGCGCGTCGAAGAGCGCCTCGTCGGCCGCGGAGAGGTCGGCCGGCGCCGGCGCGGCCGCGCGAGCACGGCGGCGCGGCGCCCGCACGGAGATCGTCTCGGGGTCGGGGAGCCAGCCGTCGGGGTCGCAGACGTCGCAGCAGCGTCCCGAAGCCGCGCCGGGAGCGCTGTCGCCGAAGTGGTCGAGCAGCGCCCGTCGCCGGCAGGTATCGGAGAACGCGAACGCCTTCACGGCGCGGTAGGCGCGCCAGCCGCGCTCGCCCGCGATCCGGCACTCGCGGTCGAGGAAGCCGGGAAGGAGCTCGCCGTCGAGGCGGACCTCGAGCCGTCCCCCCGGCGCCGGCTCGACCGCCAGGGCGCCGGCGCGCTCGGCGATCGCCAGCCGGATCCGCTCGGTGTCGTCGCGGGGGTTCTCGATCGTCAGCGCGCCGTCGTCGGCCCCGGCCCGCAGGCGCCCGACGTAGGCGGCGACTTCGGCGGGCTCGACCGCGCGGCGCTGGTTGAAGTGGACCAGCCGGCTGAGGTCGGCCCGCCCCGCCAGCAGCACGGCGCGAGCGGGCACGCCGTCGCGCCCGGCTCGGCCCGCCTCCTGGTAGTAGGCCTCGACGCTGGTCGGGATCGCCCAGTGCCACAACGAGCGCACGTCCGCCTTGTCCACGCCCATCCCGAAGGCGTTGGTGGCGACGACCACTTCGGCGTCGCCGCCCATGAAGCGGTGCTGCGCCGAGGCGCGCTCGTCGGGCTCCATCCCGGCGTGGTAGCCGACCGCGGTCAGCCCCGCCTCGGACAGGATCGCTACCAGCTCGTCGGTGTCGCGGCGGGTGCCGCAGTAGACGATCGCCGGAAGGTTGGCCGGATCCGCGAGGCCGTGCTCGAGCAGGGCGAGCTTGCGCCGCTTGGTGCCCTCGCCCTCCAGCGCGACGATGTCGAAGCTGAGGTTGGGGCGGTCGAAGCCGGAGCGCACGGAGACCGCGTCGCGCAGGCCGAGCCGGCGTGAGACCTCCTCGGCAACCTCCTCGGTCGCGGTGGCGGTGCACGCCATCACGGTCGGCCGCCCGAGCCGCTCCAGCGCCCGCGGCAGCCGCAGGTAGTCGGGGCGGAAGTCGTGGCCCCACTCGGCCAGGCAGTGCGCCTCGTCCACCGCGAAAAGCCCGACCTCGCGGCGTCCCAGCGCCTCCCAGAAGCGGGACGAGCCGAACCGCTCCGGCGAGCAGTAGACGATCCGGGCCGTCCCGTCGCTCACCTGGCGGGTGGCTTCGCGCATCGCCTCGTCGGACAGCCCCGACGCGAGCATTGCCGCCGGGTGGCCGCCGGCGCGCAGGCGCTGCCACTGGTCCGCCATCAGCGCGATCAGCGGGCTGACCACGATCGTCAGCTGCTCGGAGGCCAGCCCGGGCAGCTGGTAGCAGAGGCTCTTGCCGCCGCCGGTCGGCATCACCACCAGGGAGTCGCGCCCGGCGAGCGCCGCGCTGACCGCCTCGCGCTGGCCCGGCCGGAAGGAGGCGTGGCCGAGGTGGGCGAGCAGCGCGTCGGCGTCGCGGGGGCCGTCGTAGAGGCGGGTCGGCGGCGCGGCCGCCGCGGCGGGCTCGACGTCCTCGAGCCCCTGCAGCGCCAGCCGCGCCTGCGCCTGCTCCGGATAGGGATCGCTCACCGCTCGAGGGTAGGCGCTGGGGCCGACGGCCCCTGGCGAGGCAACGCTTTCCTTCCACTTCCGTTCACGATCATGGCGCCAAATTGCATGATCTGGCGCCACATTGGCGCTAGACTGATGCGTATGCCCAGCGTTCAGATCAAGGACGTTCCCCGGGACGTCCATCGCGTATTGCGCCGGCGAGCGGCCGAGGCCGGTCAGTCGCTGCAGGAGTACCTGCGCGCCCGCCTGCTCGAGGATGCGCGCCGGCCCACTCTCGACGAGGTCCTCGGTCGGGCGGGAGAGCGCAGCGGAGGCGAGGTCCCGCTCGCCGATGCCGCCAAGGCCGTGCGCTCGGATCGCGACTCGCGATGATCGTCGTCGACGCGTCCGTGGTCGCCGCGGCGCTCGGCGACGACGGTGACGATGGCGCGCGGGCGCGCGGGCGGCTGGCGGAGGAACGGCTCTTCGCCCCCGAGCTGATCGACCTGGAGGTGCTCTCGGTCTGGCGCCGCGGCGCGCGGGCCGGTCGGCTCAGCACCCAGCGCTGCCGTCAGGCGCTCACCGACCTCGCTGTTCTGCCGATCGCCCGAGCGCCGCATGCACCGCTGATCGACCGCATATGGGAGCTGCGCGACAGCCTGACGTCATACGACGCAGCCTACGTGGCGCTGGCCGAGGTTCTCGGCGTGCCGGTACTGACCGCGGACCGCAGGCTCTCGCGGGCATCGGCAGTCGAGTGCGAGATCGAGCTGCTTGCCTGAGCTGCGCATCGCCTGCAGCGCCGACCGAGCCAGGGTCGGCGTCGGGCAATCCGAGGTGGCCGCCTCAGCCCTTCTCGCGGCCGTCGGCCAGGCCGTACCTGTCGTGGGCCAGCCGCCGCACGAGCCCTTCGCCGACCGCCTCGCGCAGCGCCGCTCGGAAGCGTCCGGGCCCCCAGTAGCGAGCACCCACGCGGCGGCCGAGATCACGCCGATGAAGCTCGCCCTCCTCGTCGAGGGCGCGAACGATGATCTCGACCTCCCGATCGAGCCAGCCGTCGTCGGTGGGGGCCGGATGGGAGAAGAAGGGCGAGTACGACACATTGCTCAGGCCTGGCCGGAAACGTCGCGCGCCCGCCCGCTGGGCCTGCTCGCGGGCTCGGCGGCGGCGCTCGGCCTTCTCCTCGGGGGCCGGTCGCGCCTCAGGCTCCTCCGCCTCCTCGGCCTCCCTCGCCGTGATCGGCTTCGCGATCTCCTCCAGCTGCCTTCGCTCGGCCCGCACCCCGAGGAGGAGCTCGACGATCCCGCCGAACGCCATCACCCCGGCACCGATCAGGTAGCCGATCATCACCTGGGACGGGTCGTTGGTGGAGGCGAGCTTCTCGAACAGCAGCGGCCCGGTGATCCCGCCGATCGCCGTCCCGATCGCATAGAAGAACGCGATCGCGAGCGCGCGCACCTCCATCGGGAAGATCTCGCTCACCGTCAGGTAGGCGGAACTCGCCCCGGCGGAGGCGACGAAGAACGTCGCGCCCAGCAGGGCGGTCAGGCCCCAGGCGCTGAAGTGCTCCCCATTGAAGAGGACCGCAACCAGTACCAGCATCGCTGCCGAGACCAGATACGTTCCGGCGATCATCGGTCGCCGCCCGACGGTGTCGAAGAGACGTCCGAGCACCACCGGCCCGAAGAAGTTGCCGGCCGCGAACGCCGCGTAGAACAGGCCGACGTTGTCGGAGGCGACGCCAAGGTAGGTGGTCAGCGTCAGGCCGAGGGTGAAGACGACGGCGTTGTAGATGAACGCCTGGCCGACGAACAGCGAAAGGCTGAGGAAGGCTCTGCGCGGATAGTCCCTGAACGCGGTGCGAGCGATCTGGCGGAACGGAATGGCCTTGCGCTGGCGGACGGTGATCGTCCTGTCGGGCTCCTCCAGGGACTGGCCGGTTTCCTCCCGCACCCCCTGCTCGATCTCGGCGACGATCTGCTCGGCCTCGCGCTCCCGGCCGTGGATGAACAGCCACCGCGGGCTCTCCGGCACGTTGCGGCGGACGAGCAGGATGCCGATCCCGAGGATCGCTCCCATCCCGAAGGCGAGCCTCCACCCGACGTTCAATGCGAAGAGCGACTCACGCAGCAGGGCCAGGGAGAGCAGAGCGCCCGCGGCCGCTCCCAGCCAGAAGGATCCGTTGATGATCAGGTCCACGCGGCCGCGCGCGCGGGCCGGTATCAGCTCGTCGATCGCGGAGTTGATCGCCGCGTACTCGCCGCCGATACCCGCGCCGGTGAGGAACCGCGCGGCCAGGAACCACACCGGCGTCCACGAGAACGCGGTCGCGACCGTCGCCGAGAGGTAGAGGGCGAGGGTGATCAGAAAGAGCCGCTTGCGGCCGAAGCGGTCGGTGAGCTGTCCGAAGAAGAGCGCCCCGCTGCAGGCGCCCGCCACGTAGAGGGCGGCTGCGAGCGAGATGTCGGAGTTCGTCAGCCCGATCCCGCTTCCGGGCTTGACCAACGTCGGCGCCAGGAAGCCGACGATCGTCACCTCGAGCCCATCGAGAATCCAGACCACGCCGAGCCCGATCACGATCATCCAGTGAAAGCGAGACCACGGAAGCCGGTCCAGCCGCGCGGGGACGTCCGTCTCGATTGTCCCCAACTGCTTCGAATCCTTTGCCGAAGCCCGCGCTTCCATGCTCGAACGTGGATACCCCGCAGCGCGGCGCCCTACTCATAACCATGCAGCGAGCTGGACGAACGGCTATGGCGCGGCCCGAACGGCTACGCCTCCGTCCACAGCTCGCCCTCGACCGCCTCGACGCTCTCGCCCTCCAGGAACAGGCGGGCCCAGATCTCGCCGGTCCAGAGGCGAAAGCCGTCGCGGTGGTTGGAGCGGGCGACCAGCTCGCGCCAGCTCTGTGGCTCGATCGCGAGCGCGTCGCGCAGGACGCCGTCGGCGAGGAACTCCGGCCGCGCCCTCGAGGCGACCGCCTCGCGCGCGTTGAAGAACAGGCCGGCATGCTTCTCGCGCCGCGCCACGGCGGCGGGCAGATGGCGGGCGGCGACGTCGCGCAACACGCCCTTCACGCGCGGCGTCGTGCGCGCCTCCAGGGGCATGTTGAGCGCCAGGCTGACCACGCCGGGGTCGAGGAACGGCACCCGTGTCTCGACCGAGTGCCCCATCGCGTCCTTGTCCATGCGATTGAGCAGGTAGGGGAACATCGAGCAGGTGACGCCGGTCAGCAGCGTCGCCTCCAGCTCGCCGCGCACGCCGGGGTGGTGCGCGTAGGCGCGCTCGGCGCGATCCTCGACCTCGCGCCGCACCCGGTTCGACTCGGCGGAGCGTCCGAGATCGACCTCCCCCCGCCGGAACCACCGCCTCCGCAGCCTTCCGCGCACGGCACCAAGGCGGTAATGGGCGAGCGTGATCGCGCGCTGGCGCACGGTGACGTGACGCGGCAGGAAGCGCCCCCGCGCGGCGCGGTGGATCGGGTAGCCCCAGAACAGCTCGTCCGACCCCTCGCCGGTGAGCAGCACCTTGATCTGCCGCCTGCGCGCCCGCTCGGCGATCATCGAGATCGGCACCGAGCCGGGGCCCGACAGCGGGTACTCGTGCAGCAGCACCGCCCCGACCAGCGCCCCCAGCCACTCGTCCATGCTCACGTCGATCTGCTCGAGGTCGACGTCGAGCGCCGTCGCGACGCGCTCGGCCCAGCGGCTCTCGTCCGACCAGGGCGCCCCGGATACCGCCAGGTTGAAGGCGACGAAGCCCGGCGACTGCTCGCGGGCGAAGGCGGTGATCAGCGAGGAGTCGATTCCGCCGGAGCACATCGCCCCCAGCGGCACGTCGGACATCAGCCGACGTTGAACCGACATCCGCAGCGCCTCCTCGAGGTGGTCGGCGAGGCGCTGGCGCGGGAGCGCCTCCAGCTCTGCCGCCAGCTCGGGGTCCACCGCGTCGGCGAGGTCGAACCAGCACTCCTCGCTGAGCGCGAGATCGTCGAGGTCGACCGTGGCCATCGTCCCCGGGTAGAGCCGGCGGATCCCATCGAGCGGCGTCTCGGTGCCGTAGGCGAAGCCGTTGCTGGCGGCGTGGGCGAGCACGTCGCGGTTCGGCCGCGCCGGCACGCCGGCGGCGAGCAGGGCGCGAATCTCGCTGGCGAACCACAGGGCGCCGTCGTGGCGGGCGAGGTAGAGGGGCTTCTTGCCGAAGCGGTCGCGGGCGAGCACCAGCCGGCGCCGGCGGATGTCGGCGGCGGCGAAGGCGAAGGGGCCGTTGCAGCGCTCCACCGTCTCCGGACCCCACGCCGCCAGGGCGTGCAGCAGGGTCTCGGTGTCGCTGTGGCCGCGCCAGCCGTTCGCCGACGGCAGCTCGTCGCGCAGCTCGAGGTGGTTGTAGATCTCGCCGTTGTAGGCGAGCAGCCAGTCGCCGTTCGCCATCGGCTGGTGGCCGGCCGCGGTCGGATCGACGATCGCCAGCCGGGTCGCCGCCAGGCCGACGTTGTCGCGCACGACGACGCCGTTGTCGTCGGGGCCGCGCCGCTCCAGCGCCGCCGCCATCCGCTCCAGCGCGCCGCGGTCGGGCACCCGGCCCGGCGGCACCACGCATCCGGCGATCCCGCACATCGCCCTACGCCGCCTTCCGTCGCTCGGCCCAGGCGGCGAGGTCCAGCTCCAGGGTGGTCCAGTGGTCGACCCCGGGATCGCCGAACTCGTGCAGCTTGGCGAGGCGGCCCACCTCGCGGTAGCCGTATGCGCGCCTGTACCAGGCGATCGTTCCCGGGCGGTCGGCGTTGGTCGTCACCCGCTCGGCGCCCAGCTCGCGCATCCGCTCCAGGCGGGCGTCCTGGAGGGCGGCGCCGACCCCGTTGCCGCCGTGCTCGGGCCGCACCGCCAGCAGCATGGTCTTGCCCCGTCCCTCGCCGAGCAGGGCGTAGCCGGCCGCGCCGACCACCTCCCCGTCGATGCGGGCGACGAAGAAGCGCTCGAGGTCGAGCTCGGGCATCTCCGGCGAGGGGACGCGGTGCATGTTGGCCGAGCGCATCACCGCCAGGATCGCGTCGCGGTCACCCGGGCGGGCCGGCTCGATCTCGACGGCCGCGCGCCGGCTCACACCGGCTCTCCGGCGAGCGAGCCCGCCTCGGCCGGCACGGAGACGACCGGTCTCACCTTTCCGCCGGCGGTGCGCGGCAGCTCCTCCACCAGCGTCGTCGCCACCTCGACCTCGTCCCCGAGCCAGCCTCGCATTTTCTGCTCCAGCCAGGCGGCGAGCTCGTCGCGGTCGGCCCCGGGCGCGACCAGCGCCGCCCCGAAGGAGGTCGGCGTCTCCTGGACCACCTGGTAGCCGAGGATCTCCTCGCGCAGCCGCATCAGGTCGCGGACCCCCTGTCCGTGGACGCGCTCGCCGCGCGGGTCCACGATCCACTCGGTGCTGCGGCCCTCGAGCAGCGAGAGCAGCGGCAGGTTGCGCCCGCACTCGCAGCCCCCGGGTAGGCGCGCGGCGACGTCGCCCAGCCGGTAGTTGAGCACCACCGTGCCGTGGCCGCCGGCGACGTTGGAGACCACCACCTCGCCGCGCTCGCCGGCCGGCAGCTCGCGCCCCTCGGGGTCGACGATCCGCAGCGGCACGAGGTCGGTGCTGAGGTGGTAGCCCGTGTTGCGCTCGCACTCGAAGCCGATGTGGGTCGCCTCGATCGCGCGGTAGGCGCTCAGCACGTGGACGCCGAAGCGCTCCGTGATCAGGCGCCGGGCGGCAACGGAGAGCGAGTCCGACGAGTAGCCGACCGTCTTCGGCAGGTGGAACTCCACCCCGCTCGCCGCCACGTAGGCGAATAGCGCCTCCAGGTAGGAGCCGTATCCCGCGATCGAGTCGGGGCGGAACTCGTTCAGCGGGCCGATCAGCTTGGCCGGCGGCTCCAGCAGCGACAGCCGCAGGCGCTGCACGCGCACGGCCGAGGGCAGCAGCGTGTTGGAGTCGAACGAGGCGGCGGCGCCGCCCGCGCCGGGCAGCACGATCAGCGCCTGGCGCATCCGCACGCGGCGGCCGGCCAGCCGCATCGAGATCGATCGCCAGCGCTCCTTGTAGGCGGCCGAGTCGAACAGGGCCCGCGGATGGCGAAAGATCGTGATCGGCTCGCCCGTGCTGCCGCCGCTTCGCAGCTGCAGGTAGCTGTCGAGCGGCCAGGCGTCCGAGGCGAAGTACTCCGGGTCGCGCTGCAGCTGCTCGCGCTCGATCAGCGGCAGCCGGGCGAGGTCGGCGGCGGTGGCGATGTCGCCCGGGCCGAGGCCCAGCCTGCGCATCGTCTCGCGGTAGTAGGGGACGTGGCGGTGGGCGTGGGCGACCGTGGCGGCGATCCGGCGCCGCTGGGCGCGCTCGATCGCCTGCGGCGAGCGGAAGGGAAAGCGCGCCTCCAGCGGCGCCCGCCAGGCGAGCCTCGCCGTCCACGCCGACCGGCGGAGCAGCGATTCCGTGCCGTTCGCTCTCATCGCCGGCAACACCCTACGCTGCCGGGAATGGAGGCCGAGTCCACAGGCCGCGAACCCGTCGCGCCCCCGCGCGGGGTGGTGCGAAGGGTCCCCGACGTGATCCGGGCGCAGGGGCTCCGGGGGCTCTTCTGGCGCGGTCTGGCGGTGACCTTCTACCGGCGCCTTCTCGTCTTCAGCCGCGACATCGCCGGACCGCCGACGCAATCTGCGAGGGTCGAGCTGGGCTTCGAGCTGCTGGACCGCGACGGGATCGCCGACTACCTCGCGCTGCGGCCCGACCAGACGGCGAAGGAGGTGGAGCGCCGCCTCGCCGCCGGCCAGCGCTGCGCCGTGGCACGGCACCGCGGCGAGCTGGTGTCGGCCCGGTGGTTCGCGATCCGGCGGGCGGAGATGCCCTACCTCGAGCTGGCCTTCGAGCTTCCGGAGGGAGTCGGCCACACATTCGACCTCTTCACGACGCCGGCGACCCGCGGGATGGGGATCACCAGGGCGACGCGCGTGTACTTCGAGGAGATGCTCCGCGCCGAGGGTTGCCACACGCTGCTCGGAACCTCGCTGCCCGAGAACGCCGCCGGGCGGGCCCTGGTCGAGGCCGCCGGCTACCGGCTGCTCGGCACGATGGGCAGTGTTCGCCTCGGCCCCCTCAGGCTTGCGGTGCGGCGCCTGCCCGAAGGCCGCCTCGGCGCCGCCACCCGGCTCCGCCCTCGCGGCGCCTAACGTCCGCGTCCTATCGAGACTGGGTGACCGCCTCCTGGAGCGCCCTGCGGGCGGCGACGGACATCACCGGGCGCACCTTGCCCCTCGCCGTGGTGGGCAGGGTCTCGACGAACGCCAGCTCGACCTCGGCGCCCTCTCCCAGGCGGCGCGCAAGCTCGGCCTCGACGCGGGCGCGGATCGCGTCGCGGTCGGCGTCCGGCGCCGCCACGACCTCGGCGCGGATCTGGCCGGGGGCGAGCTGGACGACCTGGTAGCGCCAGACGCCGCGCTGCGACGAGAGCGGCGCCCGCACGTTCTGGGGGTGCAGGCGCTCGCCGGTGGCGGTCTCGATCCACTCGTCGCTGCGCGCCTCCAGGTAGGAGAGCAGCGGCAGGTTGCGGCCGCAGGCGCAGCGCTCGGGCAGGCGCGCGGCGACGTCACCAAGGCGGTAGTTGAGCAGCACCGTGCCGCGGCTGACCAGGTTGGAGACGACCACCTCGCCGCTCTCGCCCGGCGGCGCGTCGGCGCCGTCCGGGCCGACGACCCGCACCGGGTTGAGGTCGACGTTCAGGTGCAGCCCCGCGTGGCGCTCGCACTCGAAGCCGATGTGGAAAGCCTCGATCGCACCGTAGACGCTCAGCACCTCGATCCCGAAGCGCTCGCCGATCAGCCGCCGCATCGGCTCCGACAGCGGGTCGGCCCCGTAGATCACGGCCTTCGGGCGGTGAAACGGCTCGCCCGTGCGGGCGAGGTGGGCGAACAGCGACTCCAGGTAGGAGCCGTATCCCGCGATCACGTCTGGGCGGTAGTCGTTCAGCCGCGACAGGTTGACCTCGGGCGGGTCGAGCATCGACAGCTCCAGCGAGCTGTAGCGAAGCGCCGACGGCAGCAGGCTGGTCACCGCGAAGGCTCGGCTGGTGGCGCCGGTGGAGTCCAGCGGCGAGACGATCCGCGCCTGGCGCATGCGGAAGCGGCGGCCGGCGAGCCGGATCAGCAGCGCCCGCGAGCGCTCCCGGTGGGCGCCGCCTTCGACCAGCGTTCGTCGGTCCCAGAAGACGACGATGGGCTCGCCCATGCTGCCGCCGCTGCGCAGCTTCAGGTAGCTGTCCAGCGGCGCCGCGTCGGAGACGAAGTACTCGGGGTCGCGCTGAAGCTGCTCGCGCTCGATCATCGGCAGCTTCGCGAGGTCGGCGGCGGTGCGGATCTCGCCCGGCCCGATCCCCAGCCGACGCATCGTCTCGCGGTAGTAGGGGACGTGGGCGTGGGCGTGGGCGACGGTGGCGGCGAGGCGGCGGCGCTGGGCGCGCTCGATCGCCTCCGGCGAGCGAAACGGGAAGCGCGCCTCCAGCGGTGCCCGCAGTGCGAGCTTCGCGCTCCAGGCGGCGCGGCGGGCGAGCGACGGCATGCCCGGCGCGCTCATGCCGGACTCCCGGCGCCGGTCCCGCTCCCCGAGGGTGCGGGGCTGCCGCCGCCGCCGACGAGCACCCGCACCTTGCCGCCCTCGGTGCGCGGCAGGTCGTCGATGAACTCCGCCTCCGCCGCGAACGGCTCGGCCAGGTCCACTGCGCCGGCGGCCACGCGGGAGCGGATCTCGTCGCGGTCGGCGTCCGGTGCGGCGACGATCGCCACCCGCACCGAGCCGGGGCGCTCCTGGACGATCTGGTAGCGGCGCACCCCGGGGATGAAGCGGAGGAAGGCGCGGATCGCCTGCGGGTGAAGGCGCCCGCCCGACCCGGTGACGAGCCAATCTGTGCTGCGCCCCTCAACCCAGGAGAGCAGCGGCAGGTTGCGGCCGCAGTCGCAGGGGTCGGGCAGCCGGGTGGCGAGGTCGCCGAGCAGGTAGTTGAGCAGCACCGTGCCGCGGTTCTCCAGGTTGGAGACCGCGATCTGGCCGCTCTCGCCGGCGGGAAGCTCGCGCAGGTCGTCGTCGAGCACCCGCAGCGGGCAGAGGTCGACGTTGAGGTGGTGGCCACGGTGGCGCTCGCACTCCCAGCCGATCGTCGGCGTCTCGACCGCCTGGTAGACGCTCAACGTCTCGATCCCGCGCTCGGCGAGCAGGGCGCGGGTCGGCTCCGAGAGCGGGTCGGCGGCGTAGACGACCACCCTGGGGTTGTGCATCGGGCCGGCGCCGTCGGGGCCGGCGAAGAGCGCCTCGATGCATGAGCCGTAGCCGGTGATCACGTCGGGGCGGAACCGGTCGATCTCCCGCGCCACCCGCTCGGGCGGGTCGAACACCGAGAACGTGCGCCGCACCGCGTGCACCCCGGGGTGGAGCAGGCGCGAGCGGGTGGCAGCGTTGACCGAGGCCGTCGAGCTGCTCGGCGGCGCGATCAGCACCATGCGACGGCGGAACCTGCGGCCGGTGAGCCTCCGCAACGTGGGCTCGTGGCGCTGGAAGGCGAGCACGCGGTGCAGGGCGCTGGCCACGTCGCGCAAGAAGAGGATCGGCTCCCCGGTGCTGCCGCCGGTGCGCAGGTCGATGTGGCTGTCCAGCGGCGCGGCGTCCGACACGAAGTACTCGGGGTCGCGCTGCAGCTGCTCGCGGTGGATCAGCGGCAGCTTCGCCAGGGCGGCCGCGGTGGTGATCTCGCCGGGGCCGATCCCGAGGCGACGCATCGTCTCGCGGTAGTAGGGGACGTGGCGGTGGGCGTGGGCGACGGTGGCGGCGATCCGGCGGCGCTGGGCGCGCTCGATCGCCTCCGGCGAGCGGAACGGGAAGCGCGCCTCCATCGGCGCCAGGGCGGTCAGCCGCGCGGTGCGGCCGGCGCGGCGGATCAGCGATGCCACGGCCGGGATCCTAGGCGGTGGCCTATTGTGGGGCGGGGTTAAAGATGACTCGCGTCGGCTCACGCATCGTGATCGCGGCCCTCTGCGCGCTCGCTCTCTGCGCCGCCCCCGCCCTCGCCCACCGGCTCACCCAGGCCGACGCCGCCCTCAAGGCGCAGACGCGCTCTCGATCCGCCTGCTACGCGAAGCCCTCCTGCTACGCCTTCGGCTACACCCTGCCCTGCATCCGCCGCTCCGACCACAACGTCAAGTGCGACATCGACATCTACAGGCGCGACAGCACAGGGCGCAAGACGACCTGTCACAAGTGGGCGGTGGTGAAGATCAGCCTTAACAACACGCGCCCCTGGATCCTCAGCCTCTCGCGCACCTGGAGCTGCGAGCACACCGGCCGCGAGCCGTAGCGGGGAACGGATCGCGATCGCGCGAAGCCGCTAGGCCGGGGAGGGCGCGCCCTCGCCCGCGGGCTCGCCGACCCGGGCGCCGTCGCCGCGGCCCGGCCCGACCCGCGGCAGCCAGTCGAGCCACTTCGGCAGGTACCAGTTCCAGTCGCCGAGCAGCTTCATCGATGCCGGCAGCAGCACCCCGCGGATCAGGGTGGCGTCGATCAGCACCGCGACCGCCAGCCCGACGCCCATCTCCTTGAACTCGAGCAGCGACAGGGTGGCGAAGATCGCGAACACGGCGACCATCACGATCGCGGCGCTGGTGACGACGCCGGCGGTGGTCTTGATCGCGTAGGAGACGGCGTCGCCGGTGCTCATGCCGCGGTCGTAGGCCTCGCGCACGCGGCTGAGGATGAACACGTGGTAGTCCATCGACAGCCCGAAGAGGACGACGAAGAGGAACAGTGGCAGCCACGACGTGATCGACTTGTTCGACTGGAAGTCGAGCAGCGACTCCAGGTGGCCGAACTGGAAGATCCAGACGACGATCCCGTAGGCGGCCCCCACCGAGAGCAGGTTGAGCAGGATCGCCTTGATCGGGATCACGATCGACCGGAAGGTGACCAAAAGCAGGATGAACGCCGCCGTCAGCACGAAGAGGAAGACGATCGGCGCGTGCGACTTCAGCACCGTGTTGAAGTCCTTCGAGCTGGCGGTGTAGCCGGCGACGTCGGCGCTGGCGCCGGGCACCTGGCCGATCGTGGCGGGGATCAGCTTGTCGCGCAGCTGGTTGAGAGCGGCGTTGGAGCGCGCGTCGGTGCCGTTGCCGACCACCGGGATGTTCACCTGCACCACCGTCCGGTCGGGACTGACGTCCGTCGTGATCGGCTGCTCGAGCAGCGGGCTGGCCGACGCCTGCTTGATCAGCTTCGCGATCGCCGCCTTCACCTGGGGCGAGTTCGGAGTCGGCGACTTGACCACCACCTGCGCCGGGATCGGCCCGCCAGGGAATGTCTTCTGGATCTTGTTGTAGGTCTGGATCACGCCGAGGTCCTGGGGCAGGGTCTCCACCCCCGGCGTCGCCGTGTGCAGCTTGAAGGCGGGGATCGCGCACACCACCAGAAGGCCGGCCGAGACCACCGCCCACAACAGCGGCCTGCGCATCACCCGGTCGACGACGCGCGACCAGATGCCCTGGCCGGAGCGGCGGCGCCGCAGCTTCTCGAGGAAGGGAACGCGGCCCTTCTCGACGCGGTCGCCGAGCCAGGCCAGCACGGCGGGCAGCACGGTCAGCGATCCCACCACCGCGATCGCGACGACGATGATCGTGCCGGTGGCGAACGACTGGAAGGTGGCGGCGCCGGCCAGGTACATCCCGGACATCGCGATCATCACCGTGAAGCCGGAGACGATCACCGCACGGCCGGAGGTGGCGGCGGCGACGTCGAGCGCGTCGCGCGGCTCACGCCCTGCCGCGCGCTCCTCGCGCTCGCGCCGCAGGTAGAACATCGTGTAGTCGACCCCGACGGCGAGCCCGATCAGCAGGATCACCGAGTTGATCGCCTCGTCCACCGGCGAGATGTGGCTGACAAGCCCGACGATCCCGATCGTGGCGGCGACGCCGGAGAGGGCGAGGATCAGCGGCACCCCGGCCGCGACCAGCGCGCCGAAGGCGAGGACCAGGATGATCAGCGTGATCGGCAGCGATGTGACCTCGGCCTTGCGGAAGTCGTCCTCGAACGCCTTGGTGAGCTGCTTGTCGGCGCTGGCATCGCCGAACTCGCCGAAGCTGAAGCCGGGATTGACCTGCTGCGCCGCCGCCGTGGCGGCGAGCGTGGCGGTGACGCGCTTCTTCGCGACGTCGCTCTTGCCGGGGATGTCGAAGTCGATCAGCGCGGAGTGCCCGTCGGGGGAGATCTTGCCGCGGCCGCCGGGGCCGTAGGGCCCCTCGATCCTGCGCACGAAGGAGATGTCGGCGAGCCGGTTCTGCATCGCGATCACGACGTTGCGGAAGCTGGGGTCGGTGGCGGTGACCCTGTCGCTCTGCACCAGCACGGTCTCCGAGCTCTTGTCGGGGTACGCGTCGTCGACGGTGCGCTCGGCGCGGCCGGACTCCCCCACTCCGGACTGCTGCTGGTCGAGCGTCTTGGTCCCGGCCGAGCTGCCGATGAACACGGCGACGAGGACGAACGCCAGCCATCCCCAGATCGCGATCTTGCGGTGAGTCGCGCTCCAGTGCCCTGCGCGAGCTGCGAAGTTCATGTGGGCCGCACTATAGGAATTTCGCTCCTAGGCTCCTATCCGTGGGAATTACGGATTTTGGCGCGACTGGGTTTTCCGGGCTTGTCGCTCAGGCCAGCGTGCGCTCGAACGAGGTCTCGAGCGAATGCTCCTCGTGCTCGCCCGGCTCGGTCTTCTCCAGCTTGACCCTGGCGGAGCGGCCGTCGAGCGTCAGGGAGGCCACCTGGTTGTCGAAGTAGGGGCCCTCGAGCAGGCGCCAGCCGATCTCGGGGTCGGGCACGCCGGCGGCGCGGGCCAGCGCCCGCGTGGTGACGGCCGCCGGGCGACTGAACGAGGCGCGGATCACGCCGCGCTCCCGCTCGCTCAACGGATTTCGGTAGGGCGAGCAGACGGCCTGGTAGACCCGGCTGCGCACCCCGCTGCCGCGGGGAAAGCCGACCTCGGCCAGGTAGGCGTGGTGCACGTCGCCCGAGACCACGACGATCGAGGCCGGCGGCTCGCCCCTGGCGCCCGAGCCGACCTCCCGCAGGAGCCGCGAGAGGCGGCGGAAGGAGATCCCGAACGAGGCCCAGTGGTCGAAGTCCACCGCCCGGCGGATCTTCTCCATCACGCGTGACGCCGCCTTCCCCCAAGCGCCGTCGCAGACGGCTTCGCTGAGGGCCTCGAGGTGGTGGAAGCCCTGTGAGAGCAGGAACGGGTCCGAGGTCGCGATCACCAGGTGGTCGAAGTCGTCCTCGGCCTGCGACCACACCCACTCGCCCTCCTCGTCGTCGAAGATCGAGCGGTTGCCCGGCTCCAGCACACGCCCGCCGCGCGAGTCCATCACGATCACCCGGGTGCGGCAGAGGTCGCGCCGGTAGCTCCAGCGGAGCCCCTCGCGGTCCTCGTAGGCGCGGTCGGCATAGTCGCACAGCACCGGCCAGGCGTCCTCGCACGACTCCTTCACCGCGGCGAGGACTTCGTCCTCGGCGAGCATCCGCGGCGAGCGATTTCCGAGGTGCTGGTAGATCCAGTAGGTGGCAAAGCCGGCGCGCACCCGCGGTCGCCACCATGATTTGGCCTCCATCTCCCGCTTCCAGGAGGCGGAGATGTTCCAGTCGTCGGAGATGTCGTGGTCGTCGATGATCATCGCCGTCGGCACGGTGGACAGAAGCCAGCGCACGTACGGCTCCGACCACGACTCGCGGTAGAGGCGCGTGTACTCCTCGAAGTCGATCACCTCCTCGCCCGGCGGCTGGGAGGTGTCGCGGCGCGAGCGGATGAACGCCCGCGTCTCGGGCGATCCCTCGTCGACGTAGACCTGGTCGCCGAGCAGGAGCAGCAGGTCGGGCCAGCGCTTGTCCGGGTTGCGCAACAGCTCGTGCGCGTAGACGTGCAGCGCGTCCACCTCGGCGCCCTCGTCGTGCTCGTCCTTGCTCATCACGTAGGGCGAGTGCATCGGCAGCGCCACCCGGCAGGAGCCGAAGGAGATTCGAAGCGGCCGATCCGGCTCGAGCGTGTGGATCTCGCTGGGGGGAAAGTCGGACTCCGGCCGCGGCCAGCGGGTTTCGCCGTCGAGCTTGACCTCGTAGGTGTGTCGCTCGCCGGGCTCGAGCCCGTCCATGCAGACCAGCGCGTAGTGGTGACCCTCGACGCAGAAGGTCGGCTCGGTATGGCCGAGCACCTCGACCTCGCAGGGCCCATCGGTCTCCACCCAGACGGTGGCGTCGCGCTCGCCGACATGGCGGAGCAGGGGGCCGAGGACGAGGTCGGGCATGTCTCGTGACTACCCGTGAGGGCTGAAGCCGACGCTGGCCGGCGATCCCGCCGAGGCCACCGGTCTAGGATGCGGCGCCGTGCGACGCATCGCCGTCAGCACGGTCGTCCGCAACGTCCCTCCCGCTCTGGAGAGCGGCCGGCTGCGCCTGGTCGACCTCGACAGCGGCAAGACGCTTGTCAGCGGGCCGATCCCGCAGAGCGCCCACCGCGCGGTCGACCCGAACCCGCGCGGCGGGCTGCGCGGCGGGCGCGGGGTGAGCTTCTCGGCCGACCGGTTCGTGCTCGCGAATACCGAGCGCGTCTTCGTGTTCGACCGCGAATGGCGGATGGAGCGCGAGCTGAGCAACTCGTGGACCGCCGACATCCACGAGGTGCTCGCCGAGCAGGACGGGATCTGGGTGACCTGCGCGGCCTGCGACCTGCTCCTGAAGCTCGGCTGGGAAGGCGAGGTGCTCGCGTCGTGGTCGTGGCGGAGCGATCCCGCCCTCGCCGCCGGCTTCGGGTTCGACTCGCTGCCCGAGCCGGAGCAGGGGCTCGACTACCGTGACCCGCGCCAGCGTGGCAACGCCGTCCACGACGTCGGTCACCTGAACGCGGTGACGCGGGCGCGCGACGGCCTGATCGTCTCGCTCGGCCGGGTGCTCGCGCCGCGCGCCTACCGCACGCGCCGGTTCGAGCGGCGGGCGCGGCGCGCGGCGGCGAGGGCGGTGGTGATGCGCCCGATCGTGGCGGCGCTGGGGCGGCGCCACCGGCGCAGGGCGCGCGCCGACGTCCTGCCGATGCCCGACCGGGGGCCCGGCTCGTCGGCGCTCGTCCTGGTCTCCGACCCGGCGACCGCCGCGGCGCCGTCGGCCGACGTGCTGCTTCGCCAGGACGGGCTCCACCTGCCCAACCACAACGTCCTCGAGGCCGGCGACCTGCTCATCTACAACGACACCAACAACGGCCGGCTGGTGGCCCGCGACCGGCGCAACGGCGGCCCGGCGCGGTCGGTCGAGGTGCCGGGGAACCCCGGATACGCGAGAGGTCTTGCCTGGCTCGGTGGCGAGAGGTTCGTGGTGGGAAGCCAGCGGCCCACCGCCCTGCACACGATCGACCTCGGCGCCGGCCGGGTGGTCGCGTCCGCCGTGATCGGCAACGACCCCTGGGAGTCGGTGTCCTCGATCGCCGTCGTGCCCGACTCGTTCGCCGAGCTGCCCCGACGCCTGCGGTTCGCGCCGCCGGCCGCCTGACCGTGGAGGCGATCGCCGAGCGGCTCAGAAGGGCGATGCTGAGAAGCGGCCGCGGACCGCTGGGGAGGCTGTGGTCTGCGGCCTACCGGCTGACGGCCCGCGCCGTCGCCGCGTACCTGCGCCGGGGCCATCCGGGCTCGGCGGCGTTCGCGCGGGGAAGCCTCGCGGAGGGCGATCCCCTGTACGGGGTGTCCGACATCGACCTTGTCGTCGTCGTCCCGACGCGGCCGGGACGGCCGGGCGAGGCGCGCGAGGCGGTGCGGAGGCGCTTCGAGCGCCTCTGCGCGGCGATCCCGCCGCTGCGGCTGCTCGTCTATGTCGCGGTCTACGAGGAGGCGGACCTGCGCCGCGCCGTCGCCGGATCGCCGTGCCTGTGCCCGCCGGAGGCCGGCGGCGAGGCCGGCGCCCCCCCGCGGATCGACCCGGCGGAGATCGCGATCCGACCGGGCATCGAGGGCCCGCTGCGCGACTGGCGCCGGATCTCCGGGCGCGGGCCCCTGCCGGCTGCGCCCGAGCTGTCGCGTGACCAGCTCCGCGTAGCCGCGTGGCTGGAGGTCCAGTACTGGTGGCGGTACGCGATCGGTGCCTGCGCGAGCCCGCCGGGGCCGCGGCTCCCGTACCTCTGCTTCAAGCTCGTCTCCGAGCCGATCCGGGTGATGCTGTCGCTGATCAGCGGCGAGCGGTTCACCGATCGGCGCGCCGCGCTGCAGCGGGCGATCCGGCTTTTTCCCGAGGAGGACGAGGCGCTGCACTTCGCGCTCGACCTGCACGCCCGGCTCCACCGCTCTCCCGCGGCGCCGCTGGACGAGGCGCTCGGCCACCTGCTCTCCCTCACCTCGCGGATCGCCGCGGGGCTCGCCGAGGAGGTCGCGCCCGCCGGCGCCACCGAGGTCGAGCTCGTCGGGGGCGGCGCGGACGAGCTGGTGACGGGCGCTCGCGCGCGAGACCCGCTGCGGGCGCTGCTCGGCCGCGAGCCGGAGCTGCTGCCGCTCGCCGACTGGCGCTCGCTGGCCCGTCCCGCGCTGCCCGACGAGAGCTTCGCGCCGGTTCCCGGCTCGCCCGCCGACCCGGCCGCCCTCGGCGCCGCCGCCCTCGCCGGACGCAGCGGCCCCTACCCCGCCCTTTCCGAGGACGGCCTGCTGGTGCTCGCGACGGCGGCGCTGCCGGGGCGCGCCCGCCTGCGCGCGGTCCAGTGCCCGCTCACCGATCCGGTCTCGTTCGCGCTGCTCGAGGGCCGCGGAACGGCCCGCTTTGCGAACGTGGCCGGCTGGTCCGCCCGCGACACGGCGGAGCGCGCGGTCGAGGCCCATCGGGATGCGCTCGGCGCCGCCGAGGCGGGCGGGGCCGGTGCGATCGCCCTCCTGCTCACCGCCGCCCGCGCCGGCCTGCTCCACGACAGCGTCGAGGCGGGGGCGCCGCGGCTGACGCTGACCGCCGCCTCGGTCGCGGCGGAGCTCGACGCCCGTGCCGGGCAGGGCGACGCCGCCGCAGCGCTCGGCGCCTACGCCGAGGCCAGGGCGGGCGGAGAAGAGCCGGCGCGATCGCTCGTCGACCGGCTGCGCGACCGCGTCCTGGAGCTGCCCGCCTACGCGGTCTCAGCCGCCGCCCTGGCGTCCTCGCACGACGCTCGGCCATCCCGGCGCCTCGCGGCCGCGGAAGGCCGCCGCGAGGAAGCTCCAGATCGAGCGAGCCACCGTGGTCACGGCCTGTAGGGCGGTTATGCCCGCCGCCGTCGCGGCGGAGCGATCCGCCCTCTCGGCGCGCAGCGCCTGCTGCTCGGGGACCGCATACCGGGCGAGCGCCGCCAGCCGGAAGAACTCCTTCTGGCGGCGCTGGCCGATCCTCTCCCAGGCCGACGCGAAGGCCCGCCGCGGCGACGGCCGCTCGGCGGGCTGAGCGATCGCCGCCAGCATCGCCCGGCGCATCCGCGGGGGCGGGCGCCCGGACAGCGCCTCCAGCGCCTCGGCCGGGACGGTGGTGCCGAGCAGGCGCTCGGTGAGCAGCAGGCAGACGTGCGTGGCGTCCTCGATCCCGCAGGAGCGTGCCCGCTCCACGAGGCGGTCCCAGTCGAGCTGATCGCCGTGACGGCGCGCGGTCTCGCGGATGTCCACGAACCGCACCAGCCGATTGTTGCTCCATTGGGCGAACAGCAGCTCGGCCGGCTCGCACCTCCCCACCGCCGCCCGGTTGAAATGCCCGTTGGCGTCCGCGGGCAGGCACAGGGCGAGCATCTGGTCGACCGGCGACGGGGTGAGCGCGGTCCGCCCGGTGACGGTGGCGGGTCGCGCCTGCGACCACACCGTCTCCAGCCGGAAGCGATTGCGCCTCGACGGGATGTCGACCATGTGGGTCTTCAGCAGCGCCAGCAGCCTGGTCCGGTCCTGCCTGACGTAGCGGCGCTGGGGGCACGTCCATTGATAGGCGGCGTGGGCCGGCCGCACCCGCACCGCCGCGTAGCCGCGGCCCAGGATCGACTCGCCCGCCGCCTCGAGCCGATCGGGCTTGACCAGATAGGTGAGGTCGATCAGCGGCCGCAGCCCCACGTCGCCGTAGGCGAACTCGGCGGTCGAGATTCCCCTGGAGACCATCGCGGGGATGCCGGCGGACTCGAATCCGCCCAGGATCGCGGCGTTCTCCCGCGCGAAGATGCCGCCCTGGTAGGCGGTGCGGTGTGCGGCCGCGAGCATCTCGCGGCGCGGGGCCTCGGGGATCGCCTCGCCGTCGTCGAGCCGGCTGAGGTGGCGGTGGACGAGCGGTGCGACGCTGTGCAGACGCGCGTACAGCACGACCGCGTCCCAGTCGAGCGGCTCGCGCACCAGCTCGCCGATCGCCGCCTCGTCGGCTCCGTCCAGCTCGGTGCGGGCGCAGGCCAAAAGCAGCCGGCGCTCGCGCGGGCCGATGCGAGGAAGGGTCGCGGTCACGCGTCCCCGTCCCCGGACGCCAGACGGCGACGTGCCGTGGTCAGCCCGTACAGCGCTCCGGCGCGGAGGCCGAGCCGTCGCAGCAGCTCGAAGGCCGGATCGTGCAGGTCGGCGCCGTCACCCCTGCCCGTCGCCTGGCGCGCCGCCGCGGCCGCGAGGGCGGCGGCGGCGCCGACGACCTCCCCCTGCTTCTGCAGCTCCTGCCGCACGCCCCACGGCAGCCCGTGCTTGCGATGCAGCAGGGCCGCCCCGTAGCCCCACCCGGCGTGCTGGGTGAACAGCTTCCAGGCGGTGGCGCGGTGGTGGTGCATGACCAGCGCATCGCAGCTGTAGGCGAGGCGGAGGTCGCCGGCGGCGAAGAAGCGCCAGCCGAAGTCCTTGTCCTGGGCCTTGACCAGCCGCGTGTCGAACAGCCCGAGCCGGTCGAACGTCTCCCGCCGAAAGGCCGCGTTGGAGGTGACCGCAAACGGCCGCCGCGCCTCCAGCGCCGGCTCCTGCCAGCGCCCCTTGTACCGCGCCAGGTAGCGCTCCGCCGGTGTGCGGGGCGGGTAGGCGACGATCTCGCCGGCCGCGCCCCACACATCCGGGCTGTCGAACTCGCGGACGAGGGCGCGAAGCCATCGCTTGGTGACCACGCAGTCGGCGTCGGTGAAGGCGACGATCTCCCCCCGCGCCGCCTCGATGCCGCGGTTGCGCGCCGCCGAGACGCCCCGCTCGGACTCGAACAGGCAGCGGACCGGGTATCCGCGGGCGATCTCCGCGGTGCGATCGGTCGAGTCGTTGTCCACCACGACGATCTCGCGGCGATCGCCGTCGTAGTCCAGCCGGGTCAGCGAATCGAGGCACTCGCCGATCGTCGCCTCGGCGTTGCGGGCGGGAACCACGACCGATACGAACGGCGACTCGGTCATCCGGTCAACCCCCTCAGGCTGCCCTCGACGAAGCCGAGCCGCTGGCCGAGCTTCAGCACCAGGTCGAGGTCGCGGCGGTCCTCCTCCTCGATCGCCGGCCTCGGCCCCGGCAGCCGCGCCCGGCCGGCGTCGAACGCGGTCCGCCCGATGTCGGCCCAGGCCGCCAGCTCGGCGCGCGCGCCCCACGCCGCCCGGTGCGGATAGCGGCGATGAAGCAGCGCCCAGCCGCGGCCGTTTCGCAGGTTCTGCCGGAACAGGTCGGCAACGGTCAGCCGCTGGCGATGGAACACGACCGGCCGCGCCTGTCGGTGAACGACGAGGCCGGCGTCGGCGAACCGCCAGGCGAAGTCGATGTCCTCGCAGCCGACCCCGGCGAAGGCCGGGTCGAAGGGACCGACGCGATCGAGGGCCTCGCGCCTCACCGCGGTGTTCATGAAGCAGAACCACGGCTCGGTGAGGCCCTCCTGCCAGCCGACCACGCTCGGCTTGCGCCGGGCGGAGTAGCGCTCGGCGGGGGTGGTCGGCGGGTAGGGAACGACCTCGGCGGTGACCGCGGCCGCGCCGTCGGCATCGCCATCGAATCCAGCGGTCAGCTCGCCGAGCCAGCCCCTGCTGACGTAGCAGTCGGCGTCGGTGAAGGCGACGATCTCCCCCTCGCTCGCGGCGATCCCGCGGTTGCGGGCGCGGCTCAGCCCGGGCTCCGGCTCGGCGATCAGCTTCACCGGGTGGTCGCGGACGACGGCGGCCGTGCCGTCGCCGGAGCCGTTGTCCACGACGACGATCTCGCGCCGCTCGGCGGGATGGGAGTCGTCGTTGAGCAGCGATTCGAGGCAGCGCCCGATCGTGTCCTCGCCGTCTCGCACCGGCACGACCACCGAGACGAAGGGCGCGGCCTTCCGCTCGGCGCTGTTTCCGGCCGCCGTCATCGCTTGGCGTCCACCGCCTCCAGGCGTTCCCAGAGCTGGTCGAGCACGGCGATCACGGCGCGGCCGTCCTCGCCGCTGACGGGAAGATCGCCGCCGTCGCGAAGCGCCGCGTAGTGGGCCTGGATCAGGTGGTCGTGACCGCGCATCCACGGCTTTCGCAGCCCCGCAGCGGTCGCGGTGACCGCCCGGGTGGCGAGCCGGGCGCCGAGGTCGACGTTCACCAGAGTCCTCGAGACGTTGCCGCCGACCGAGTCGCGGCCCATCTTCACGACGACGTGGTTGAGGATGTCCACGTAGACGCCCATCTCGGTCCCGTGCACCCGCATCACGTTCTGGCGGGGGCGCCCGACGAAGGAGAGCGTCGCGCTGCCGGTGCCCGACTCGCTCTCGAGCAGGGCGCGAAACTCGACCGCGGGCGGCGGCTTTCCCGGAGTCGGCCTGGCGAGTGCCGAGGCGACCCTGACCTCCCCGAGGAACTCGCGCTGGAGGTAGATCGGGTGGGGACCGATCTCTCCGATCACCCCGCCGCGAAGCTCCGAGACCCAGCCGGCCGCGGCGGTGCGATCCACCTCCGCCTGATGGAAGTTGATCCTGGTGTCCACGGCCACCACCTGCCCCAGCTCGCCGGCGGCGGCCAGCTCGCGGGCCTTCATCACGCTGGGGTCGAACAGCATCGTGTGGCAGACCCCGAGCGTCCTGTCGCAGCGCCGGGCCGCCGCGATCATCTCGTCGGCCTGGGCCGCGTCGAGGGCCATCGGCTTCTCCACCAGCACGTGGCAGCCCGCCTCCAGCGCCTCGATCGTCAGGTCGCGGTGAGCCTGCGGCGGCGCGATCACGTGGACGACGTCGGGGCGCTCGCGGTCGAGCAGCTCTGTGGCTGACCCGTAGCGTTGCGGGATCCCGAACCGATCGGCGAGGCGGGCGGCGGCGTCGGTGTCGGGGTCCGAGACGGCCACCACCTCGACGTCGAGGCCCATCAACGGCTCGATGTGCGCCTTCGCGATCGCTCCGCAGCCGACGATCCCGACCTTCATGACGCCTGCCGCAGGCGGTGCCAGATGAATCCGAGTCGCCCCGACAGCTTTCGGATCAGATCGAAGTAGCGAAACTCCAGGTCCTCCTGGCTCGCCCGCCCGGCGGCGCGACGCGCCCCGGTGGTGCCCAGCGCGGCGGCGCTTCGGGTCACGTCGCCCCAGGCCTGGCGCCGCTGGCGCCAGGTCCACGGAAGCTCGTCGGCGTACTTGTCGTAGAGGTAGGCGTGCCCGCGCCCGTAGTTGAAGTGCTGGCGGATCAGCTGCGGCGTGGTGCTGCGGTGGCGGTGGAAGACGACCGACCGCGGGGCGAACTCGATCCGCTGTCCGGTCTGGCGAAAGAAGCGGGTGCAGAAGTCGGTGCACTCGCCTCCGCGCGGAGCCTCGGGGTCGAGAAGGCCGACCCGATCGAACACGTCGCCGCGGAACGCGAGGTTCGCGGTCACCGCGAACGGAAGCTGGGGCCGGTGCAGGTAGCGCTGCGGGGCGAGGTGCCTGGTCCGTGCGGCGAAGCGCTCGGCGGCGGTCTCGGGGGGATAAGGCAGGACGTCTCCCGCCACGCCGCCGATCCGTTCGCCGTCGAACGCCGCAACCAGCTCGCGCAGCCAGCGCTTGGTGACCAGGCAGTCGGCGTCGGTGAAGGCGACGATCTCGCCGCGGGCGGCCTCGATCCCGAGGTTGCGCGCCTTCGCCGTGCCGCGGCGGGGCTCCTGCATGTAGGTGACCGGCGCCGCGCGAAGGATCTCGGCGGTGCGATCGGTGGACGCGTTGTCGACCATGATCACCTCGCGGCGATCGGCCGGGTAGTCGACGGCAAGCAGCGTCGCCAGGCTCTCCTCCAGCGTGCGCTCGGCGTTCAGCACCGGCACCACCACCGATACGAAGGGAAGGGTCTCCGGCACTAGCGCCTCCCCTCGACGCTCCGGCTACTCGGCAAGCGGGAGCTGCGGGTCGAACTCCTTGTTGGCGACCTCGTGCAGCGGCTCGTCGTGCTTGATCAGCTGGGGCCGCTCGAACGGGCGCCGGCCGTTCGAGGCCTCCGGGGAGGGCGCGGCTTCCGCCGCCGGCTCGGTCGACTCCACCACCAGCCGCTCGCGCTCCAGCTCCGGCAGGAACGCGTTCACGGCGTCGAGCGCGGCGGCCTGGTCGACCTCGAAGGTGCCGGTCATCCGCTCCGCCACCTGCTCGGGGCCGTCAGCGGCGTCGACGGCATTCCACAGCTCCAGCCCGGTCTGGTTGAGGCTGTAGTAGAGGCGCGTCTCCATGTTCAGCAGGACCGCGCCGTCGGCCAGCTCGGTGGCCTCGACCTCCGGATTCGTTGCAAGCCAACCCATCTCGTCCCCTTCTCGGAAAGCGGCCGCAGCATATAGCGCCCCGGCCGAGGCGTCAGTCCGGCGGCCAGTGCCGGGAGCGACGCCCGTTCAAAGTAATCCGATAGCCCCGAACCGGGCTATCCGTTGACCCCGAGGGATCGGGCCGCCAGCGGAATCGCCGCCTCCAGGAACGCCTCCGCGGTGCTCAGGTCCCAGTCGGTTCCGTAGTTGGAGTGACTTCCGGCCTCGTCGAAGGTGCAGAGGAACCGGGGTGGCTCCTCGTTGGGCCCGAGCGCGCCGAGGTCCCGGATCACCCCGGCCGCGACCCCGGCCGCGAAGTCGCTGTGCTCGGCGGTGACGAGCAGCCGGACGTGAGGTTGACCGGCATCCGTCACGACGAGGCCCCAGGTGTAGGAGATCGCCGGCCCGGACTCGATGTCGCTGATCAGGTAGGCGTCGTAGGGGCCCACCGCGTAGTGGCCCATCGGCGTCGCCTCCTCGATCCCGGCGCGGACCAGCGGCTCGGCGCGCACCGGTTGGTCCGCCGTCAGCTCGCCCAGCCTGGCGGCCAGCTCGGGGTCCGGCTCGTCCACGACTTCCATGCTCTGCATCACCATCTCGGAGGCGTTGACGCCTGTGGCCTCGAGGCGAGCAGCAAAGAGCTCCTGGTCCACGTTGCCGTCGCGATCGGTCATCAGCACGGTGACGAGGTCCTCGGTCACGGGCTCGAGCACGATCCCGAGCGGCTTGGCGTCAGGGGCGGGGTCTCGCCACTGCATCAGCGTCCCCGGCGCGAGCTCGCTCATCGCGCCCCCGCCTCGGATTCGACGATCGCCCGCAGCCGCTTGCGGCCGTCGGGACGGTAGTGGTTGACCCCGAGGGCGGCGAGGCGATCGCGCGTCTCATCGACCGCGCGATACAACTCCTCCACCGGCAGGCCCCAGTCCCGAAACCCCTCGTCGATGCGGTCCAGATACCACGCCGAGGGCAGGCCGAGGTACGTGTCGCGGGTCATCACGTAGGTCATCGCCTCGCGCGGGCCGGAGTCGGTCTCGACGGCGACGAGGCGCTGGCGATAGTTCGTCGGCGCGCCCTCGTAGGCGTCGAGCTCGCAGACGTCGGCGTCGCTCACCCACCACAGCGCGCCGTGGACGATCCGGCCTTCGGCCGGCTCGATGTCGGCCACGCCGCGGAAGGTCAGCCGCCAGCCGGGCAGACGCGCAGGAACTTCCCGGCGCGCACCCGGGCAGCGGGCGCGCATGTCGCTCAGGTTGAGGTTGGAGCCGTAGGCGAAGTAGGGGCGGGGCTGTGGTTCGTGCGTCATCGAGGAATAGTCGTCAACGACAGCGTGAACCTGACACGGAGAGAAGCACGTGTTCTGGCGCCCGACCCAGCGGGCTAGCTTCGCCGCAGCAGCTTGCGCACCACGCTCCCCCTCATCCCGATTCCCGCGCCGTGACAGTAGTCAACGAGCAGTTCGAAGCTTCCGAACTCGAGCAGCTCCGCTCGGTGGCTGACGGCGAGTTCCGCCGCGATTTTTCCGTACTCCGACCGGCGCGGCATACCAATCAGCGCCAGGACGACCGGACGCGCGTACTGTGCCCTGAAGCCTTCTGCGTGGACGTGGACACGACCCCAGGCTTCAACGATGCCCACGATTCCAAGCCCGCCGACCCAGTACTGAGACTGCCAGGGCGACAGCTGCCAGGGCGACAGCGATCGCCAGAACGGGATGCGGTCGATGGCCCACGGATGGAGCGCATAGAGCCCGCAGAAGCACCGTCCGTGAGGCGCGGGCGCCGTGTGCAACCGCGGCGTCTGACCGCCCCAGCGCTCGCATTCCGCCCAGGTGGTCTCGCCTGCCTGGCGCCAGTGGCGCCCCGCGTAGCCGCCGAGCCGGATCGTGCCCGACCGGTCGGGGGAAAGGGCCCAGGTGCGAACGCCGTGGAGCTTGCCCGGCATCAACACCACCGGGCCGACCGGCCCCTCGCGTCGAGGGCCCATCAGCAAGCGCTCCCCAGCGCGGAACGGGCCGGCAACCCCGGCTCACGCTCGGGGGTGGGCGCTTCATCGGGTTCCGGCTCGCTCGGCCGCTCAACCGGCGTCGCCGGCTGCTCGTCGGGCTGGATCCAAGGAACCTCGATCGGCTCCACGATGATCGTGCGATACGGACCAGGAAGTGTCATCTCGACCTCCATCGGTCCCGGCTGTAGCACCGTGCCTCGATCCGGAGATCTCGGTCGGTTGCTGCGGCGTCACAGGGCCGGGTCCCTCAGCCGCTCTGGATGGGCTTGCGGGAGCTTAGTCGATGACCAAGGGGCTGATCTGACGCGGAGCTCCGCCAGTGCACGCCGGCGGTGACTCTTCAATCGTCGTGGGTCTGGATCTTGAGCAGGATGGCCCAGACCTCGTGGTATAGGCGGACGCGCTCATCACTCTGCCGATCGCTTACCGCGTTCTTGAAGTTGTCGTAGTCGATATCCCCTGCCAGCGCCTTTAGGGCCTGCGCCCAGTCTTCGCGCGTGACGACGGCGCGCCAGCGGTAGTCCGCCTTGTCGTCTGAAAAGGGTTCGAGGTCGGGGAGTTGCTCGCGGAGCGCCTCGATGTCGGCTCGCGACCGAGCGCGGACAAGCAGCCGATCGGGGTCGTCCCTGTGCTCGACGACGCTGTAGAAGCCTTGGGTGGTGAGCAACCACATGGCGGTGAAGTTTGTCTACCTCGCGTCGACCAGCGAGTGCAAGTGCACCGTGACCATGGGCTCGGGATCGCTCGTGATCTCTGTGTTGATCGTCAGCCGAACGGAGTGATCCTGCGCCTCGAGGTCCGAGATGCACGAGCGCACGCCGTCGAGGGTGGCACTCGGGAGTCCCTGAAGCTCGCCCTCGAACTCGACCAGGGGCACGAACACCTGGACCGTACCCGCGTGCGCGTCGACGGAGTGCTCGACGTCCAGCTTGCTTTGCTCGAGGGCCGCAGCAATCGCTGCCAGGGCCGGGTCCTCCACAGGCTCCGCAGCGGTCGACCACCAATGGACCCCCTGCACGTAGACCTGGCTCTCGTCGCCGGCGTGCGCAACGAGGCCCTTGGACTCAAGGCTGTCCAGCACGCGCTTTATCGCACTCGGCGCCAGGTCCGGGAATTCCGCCCACAGATCCGCCATCACCGGACGCCCAACGCGCTCAACGGCTGCCAGTACGGCAGCCTGCCGCTCGGTAAGCCGGCGCGATTGGCGGTTCTCGCCTGTCATGCCGACTAAGTCGTGTGCGGCGCTGCGAATCTGACTGCCCTGGTCGCCCCTGGATCTAGCCCGAATCGAGCACTGGCTCGCCGGCAGCCGCCTCCAGTTCCGAGCGCAGAGTGCCCGCCCGGAGCATCCGGCGCACGCTCGTGCTCAGGTCGGTGTTGAACTCGCTCGGGTCACGGTGCGGGTAGTCGTCGGCGTCAGCATCGAGCGCCTCGATCCACTCCCTCAACTCATTCGCAAGGTCGTCCAAGGCCCCGGCGACCGTCGTGTCTTGGCCGACACCGGGAAAGCCGACGAGGGTTGCCGTGAAGCCGCCCCGCTCGGGAGCACCCCGCTTCCAGCCGAACCACCCGGTTGGGCTGTGGGTCAGCTCGACGACCAGCTGAACGATCGAGTCGGTCACGGCCGGACCCCGTGGCTCACCCAAGCCCCCTCAACCATTGCAGCACCGCCCACGTCGCCTCCAGGTCCTCGCGGTTGTACGTGAGGATGCGGTCCATGATCGGGTCGCGGGCAACGCTGTCCTCGGTTTCCATCGCCTCGATGTAGGCGGCGATCGCCCAGTCGCCGCCGGCGTCGTCGAGTTTGCGCGCGTAGCCGATGTAGCGCTCGAGCTGCTTGAGTCCGTAGCCGGGCAGCGGCAGGATCACCGACTGCCAGGTGATCTCGAGCAGGTCGACGAGATTGGCGTGAACGCGGGCGGCGATTCCGTCGCGGTCGCCGAAGCGCCGCACGTACATGTCGAGCTTGGCGCGCTCGTAGCTCGCCCAGTGGACCCAGGGGATGTCGCCGTGGGCGGCGAAGATGTCGGCAGCCTCGGCGAGGAACGACTCCCAGCCCTCGCGGTCGCCGTCGCGGCCGAATCCGGCGAGCGCGGCGCGAAACGGGTGCCGGCGCTCGCCGAACACCTGCATTCCCCACAGGTAGATCTTCTCCAGCTCGTCGAGCTGCGGTGGCAGGCCCTCGAGGTCGAACATCACGTAGTTCTCGGCCTCGGGAACCGCCGGCGGCCGTAGCACCACCTCGCGGCCCGCCTGCGCGGCGCCGGCCGCCTCGAGGATCCTCTCCGCATTAGCGCCGACCTTGCGAGTCCGCCGCCCCCAGGGAGTCTCGATCTCGGCCAGCTCGGCCTCGCCGACCCCGGCGAGCAGCTGATCGACGGTGGCGATCCCCCGCTCATGGAGCTCCGACGACAGGGCCGTCGTCACCCCCGCGACCGTGCCGACGTCGCCGCGGTTGGCGGCAGCCGGCCAGCAGCGATCGAAGTAACCGCACCCCGAGCACTTCGACCAGCCCACCGGCGTCCACGGCTCCGCCTCGAGGCGGCGGATCTCGACGATCCGCGCAAGGTCGGCCAGCGCCGCATCGGCCCCCAGGTAGGGCACGTCGAGCACCTCGCCGGAGCCGGCGTGGACCTGCACCGCCACCGGGGGTCGCCCGAAGCTCTGTTCGTAGAGCCAGCCGTAGATCGCGAGCTGGCGCTGGATCTCGGGGTGCGAATCGATCCGGCGCGAGAGCTTCGAGTCGCGGATCGCGTAGCCCGCGCGGGCGCGCAGCATGAAGTCGGGCACGCCGACGATCTCGACCTCCTCGCCGACGATCGTCGTCTCCGCCCGCATCACGCCCTGGTAGATCACCGCGGCACCGGCGGCGACCGCCTCGCGAGTGCGCTCGGCGCGCTCCTCGATCGTGCCCTCGCCGAGGTCAAGGGGGGAGTCGAAGCGTGCCAGGTGGCGGCGCTCGTGCTCGGCGCCGAGCCGCATCAGCACGCTGGCGTAGGGGCCGGGCTCGGCCTCCGGCTCGCCCTGGGCGCGCAGCCACACCCGCAGATCGCACTGCGAGGGACGGTAGTAGGGGAAGAAGTCGGTGGCGGTGAGGCGCATCGGTTTGGCGGATGCGATCAGCATTCGGGCGTCAGTGCAACCTCACCCGTTACGGAATCCCAGCTCGGCCTGGAACGCGTCGATGATCTCCGCGACACGGGCGCCGGTCAGCCCGATCTGGGGGACGTCGAACGGCGGTGAGCAGAACAGCGCGGCCTCGTCGCCCTTCATCGGGTCGAACTCGGAGAAGCGCCTTACCTCGAAGCCGAGGATCGTTTCCGTGCGGGGATCGAAGCGGAGGCGAAGCCGGCCGAAGTAGACGAACCTGACGTCGGGGACCGAGATGGCGCCTGCCTCGAGCGCCCAGAAGTAATCGCTTCGCATGTCGTAGCCGACCGCCAGCGGCGCGCCGCTGGTGCGGAAACCGGGGCGGTTCTGCGCCATCGCCGGCCGAAGCGGCTCCGTGGGAGGGTCGGCTGGCATGACGTGGGCGTGAGGGTCGAGCGTTGCGGTCACGTCCTTCGAGTCGTGGCCGACAGCCAGGAGCTGACGACGCCGTCTCGCCGAAGATCAAGCCGTCGTGGTGACCCCGGCCTCGAGGTCCGCCACGATCAGCCCCAGTATCAAGCCGAGCAGCACCTGGCCCGCGTCCGAGTTCTCACTCAGCTCGCGCAGCCGCTCGGCGAAAAGGCGCCGCGTGGAGACGGTGATCCCGACGGATTCCTGCAGCAGCTCGACCGCCTCCAGGGTGAGATTGGGGCCCTGGGCGCTCTGGACGGCGAGGAAGTCGGCGAAGCGGTCGAAGGCCTGCTCAAGCGTTGCGTCAACTGTCGTTTCCATGCGGAACGGGTCGGCCTCGATCGGCCGGTTCTGACGCGGCTCTCGACTCCAAGTTCCATCCGATACAAGCGATAGTCTGATGGGTTCGTCGCCCGGGGTACGTCAGGTCTGCCGTCAGGTCTCGCGCCCGCCGCGCGACTTCCAACTATCCCCCTACTCACGTGGCCCAATTCCGCGAGCGAAATGAGCAGGAACTCGACCGCCTCAGCGACGAGGAGCTCATCGAGTACATCGTCGCCGCGCGCGGCGCCGGCAAGCTCGACGCGGCGCGGGTCGGCCTCCAGGTCCTCGTCAAGGGCTACATGCCGAACATCGAGCGTCGGGTGCAGAACAAGATGCCGGAGGGAGACGACGCCGCGATCGACGAGGTCGCCGGCAACGCGATGCTGGCGGCGCTCGCCGCGGCCTTCAGCGGCGGCTCGATCGGCGAGTTTCGCAGCTGGCTGCACACGATCGTCGACCGCCGCATCGCCGACTGGTGGCGCCGCAAGCGCCTCGAGCGCACGCCGCTGGCCGACGAGCACGAGGGCGACGAGGACTTCAGGGAGGACGCCCCTCTGGTCGAGGACGAGACGGGAGCGGTCGACGTGAGGACGTGATCGACCAGGCCGTCGCCAAGTTCAACGAGCGGCACCGCAGGGTGATCGAGCTGCGCGTGTTCATGGGGATGACCGCAAAAGAGACCGCCGCGGAGATCAACCGCACGAACGGCGACGACGACCCGATGACGGTGGCCAACGTCGACAAGATCACCAGCCGCTTTCGCAAGAAGCTGCGCGAGCTGCTCGAAAACGCCGAGCGCGTCGGTGACGACGAGTCCGCCGGGGACGACGAGGACGACCCCGACGACGACGATAATCGGGAATGAGCCCATGACCGACGTCGAACGGCTCTTCGACGAGTACATCGCGGAGCACAAAGCGGGCGGCCGGGCCGACCCGCGCGAGTTCCTGCGTCAGCTCGAGGGGACCGACCGTACCGAGCTGCAGGCGCTGATCGACGCCTACCTGCGCCAAGCGCCGCGGCAAGACTGGGATCCCGCCGGCTACCGCGGATCGAACGCCGAGCGCGTGGTCGACTCGCTGGAGCGATCGCTGGCGGGACAGGCGGGGCTGTGGCCGACGGTGCTGCCGGAACTGCGAACCAGCGCGGAGGTGAGGCGAGCCGACCTCGCCCGCCGGCTGGCCGAGGCGCTGGGGGTCACCGACCGCACCGAGAAGGTCGCCGGCTACTACCACGAGATGGAGCAGGGCCTGCTGCCGGCGTCAGGCGTGTCGCAGCGCGTGCTCGAGGCGCTGGGCAGAATCGTCGGGGTCAGTGCCGACTCGCTGCGCCGAATGGGCGAGGCCCTGGAGCCGGGGGGCCCGGGGCCGGCGGAGAAGGTGTTCGCGCGGACGGCTGCGCCGTCGGAATATGCGGCGGAACCGCCTCCAGCCCAGGCTTCGCCGGCGGCCCGTCCCGAAGCCGAGTGGGACGAAGTCGACGAGCTGTTCCGCGGCGGCTGACTCGATATTCGGCGGTATCCCTGCCTGTGACCGTCAGATCAGGCTGTTTCGAACCGACTAGGCGATGAGATGACCGAGCGTCTTTACGACCCCATACTCGTCTTTCGCTTCGCCCTCGCCGAGGGCGATGGCGCTCTGGCCAGACTCCTGGCCCGCGTCATGCGCCGCGACCGGATCCTCAGCCGGAGGCTCGATTCCGAGCTGCGGCTGATGCCGCGCGGAGCGTTCGGAGCGGGCGACACCCCGCTCGCCGAGCGCGTGCTCGCCAGGCTGTACAGGTTGATGGGCCTCGGTCGCAACTACGGCTAGGATCGCGCCGAGTGGAGCCCGAGCGGGTCGAGCTGATCGAGCGCCGCGCCGAGGAGATCCTCGCGCAGGTGCCCTGCTACGTCTGGGACGGCAGCCTTCCGGTCGGAATCGAGGACATCGTCAACGACTGCTTTGGGCTCAATGTGCGGGTGGTCGACGACATGACCGCGGCCCCCGGCTGCCCCGAGCTCGAGCCCGGCCAGTCGATCTCGGGCCTTCTGCTCGTCTCGCGCGGCGAGATCTGGGTCAACGCAGACGAAGCCCGCCAGTGGCCGCCGCGAAAGCGCTTTAGTATCGGCCACGAGCTGGGCCACTGGGACCTCCACCGCACGGGTCAGCAATCGCTGTTCTGCCGCTCGACGACGGTGGACGATGGCGGCCCGACCGCCGCCAAGGAACCTGAGCCCCGCCCGGTGACCGAAGAGGAGGCCAACATCTTCTCCGCCGCACTGCTCATGCCGGCCCACCTCATCGGTGAGCACTACGAGCGGTTGCGCGGCGAGCGGGACCTGTTCGAGCGGATGTGCGACCTTTTTCAGGCATCGGGTGCGGCGATGAGTCGGCGGTTGCGGGCGGTGATTCCCGCGAGATGAGGCACGCTTGTAGGCGCGGGCTGGTCAACGGTTCCCGGTCGATGGCGCGCTGTCGGGCTCACCAATCGCAAAAAGACACACGATCGGTCGCCTGAGGAATCGGCCGCGACGACTATCAGGTGCCAGCCTCGGCGGCTTCGAGTTCCGCCAAGGTCTTGCGTTGCTTGTCGCTCCATTCCTTACGGCCGTTCGCCGTACGTCCCAGCAGCAGGGCAGCCGCGAGGGAAGGTGAACTAAAGACGTAGTCCTGAGTTAGCAGTAGACCCCCAGACGGAGTGGGCTCGAGCACTCCCTGTTCGCGGAGTTCCTTTCGCAGGGCAACCATCTTGGGATACGAGTCTGCAGACTTGACCATGTTCTTTCGCGCAGTCGCACCAGCGAACACTAAGAAGCCCTCATCGGTACGTTGCCCCACCGCGTCGGTGTCCCTGCCCTTCAGGCTCAATCGCTCCTTCGACTGCTTCTTGGGCATCTCGAAGGCCGATACACCAAGGATCGGGTAGACGACGAGCATCTCTCGAAGAAAGGTGTTCATATCCGCGGCCTCGCTCTCCCCCAGGTGCTGGACTGACCACTGGCTGTTGATTAGCGTGGCGCGCTTTGCCTTGGCCGCCCTGTCTAGCAGCTCCGCCTCGAGATATTTGGTGTGACTCACGTTGAGGCCGTCTCCGATCCCAACGAAAACGACGGCCTCGGTCCAAAAGTCGTAACCGTTGAGATGGTTGTTGAGCCTGTCCCGGACCTTTCCCTCGCCAACATAGATTTCCGGACGCTCTTCCGTCGGATCACCGATGAGCACGTAGATGCCTTGCTTTGCGAATTCCTCGCGCTTGCGGACGCCCTTATAGGCGTTTCGCGAGAAGCGCAGCGCAATGCCCGTCCAGTTCGGCTTTGTCACGATCCACAGTCCGTCAGGCGGGCCTTCGGCCAGGAAAACATGGATCGTCGACGGCGGGGGCGTGGTCCCGTCCACCTGAACGAGTCTACCCCGGCCGTTCGGGGGATCGCGACTGGAGTCCATGCTCCAGCTTTGGCTCGATGTCTGTGAGGACGGTCGATTTCCCAGCTGGTCGATCTGCGCAGGCGATCCGCCGCAATGGGCGGCGACGTCGGCGAACCCGACGGCAGCGCGGGCCCCAGCGGTTCGGCGCGCGCCTCAGCGGTAGCTGAACTCGCGCGAGCAGGGCGGGTGTCAGAAAACCCGCCCTGCTTACGACTACCCCTTTCTACCAAGGAGATCCGATGCCCAAGACAGCTTCAAGCCCCACCCTCGACCAGTACCTCAGCGAGCCCCTGCGCATCGGCGAGCCCGACGTCTCCGGGCCGCTTGCCGTCTTCCCGATCTTCGGCCCCGAGCCGAAGCAGCCGTACGCGTCCTTCGCCCAGGGTCGCGAACGCGGCGTGGAAATCAAGGAGGTCGAGCATGCCGCCTCCGTCAACGACCTGACCGTCGCCAACCCGACCGACACCCCCGTCCTTCTCTACGACGGCGAGGAGGTCCTGGGCGCCCAGCAGAACCGCACTCTCGACATCACCGTTCTGGTGGCCGCCGGCGCCACGATCAAGGTGCCGGTGAGCTGCGTCGAGGTCGGCCGCTGGGAGCACAGCCGCCACGCCGATGCCTTCGCGCCCTCCCCTCAGACCGCTTACCCGGAGCTGCGGCGAGCGAGGTCGCGGTGGGTCCGCGAGCGCGCCGTCGCCGGCCTGCAGGCCCGCGCCGACCAGGGCGAGGTGTGGGACGAGGTGGCGGCGAAGTCGGCACGGATGCAGGCCGGTTCCTCAACCGGAGCGATGCACGACATATACGAGCAACGGCGGGACCGCCTCGGCGAGCTTCGCCGGGCAATCGAGCTGCACGACGGCCAGTGCGGCGCGCTGGTTGCCGTCGGCGGCAAGTTCAGCGTCTTCGACTACGTCAGCCGCGGGGAGGTATTCGCCAGCCTGCATGCCCCGCTGGTTGAGGGTTACGCGCTCGATGCGCTCGAGGCAAAGGACGTTGACACTCCCGCACTTGGCGAGGCCGAGGGCGTTGTCTCGCTGATCTGCGGCGCCGAGATTGAGGACCACGCCATTGTCGGGCTCGGCAGGATGCTGGTCATCGGCTCTGACGGCATTGGCGCCGCCGGACTATCGGTGGAGCGCGAGCTGGTTCAGCTAACCGCCTTCCCAGGTGACGAGTTCGGCGCGGATCGTGTGAGGACGGTGCGGGGCGGAAGCATCAGCCGGCCATCGCCGCGGGGGGAATGATCAAACTGACTTCCCGGTAGGCTCGCCGCGTAAGTTGCAGAAGTCGCGGTGAGCGGCGGTGAGGCGCTGCTTAATGAAGGACGCCCGGGTGTTGACTGATGGCGGATGGCAACCAAGTGGTCCGCTAGTGCGGTCCAGAGCTTTGCCGCGCCTCGCTGCTTTGAAGCCCCCTCCGCCGCCAGCGCCGGAGCCGTGAAGCCGCAGCGGACACAACGCAATCCCAAGCGCCCCAGGCCCGAACCCGTCGTGTCGGATCGGGCCCGTGGACTCGTAACGACGCAGCGGCCCGAATGAGCAGCGTTACGTGGATTGTGGGGACCCTGCGCGAGCAGGACGAGCTGCTCGGGCTTGAGTCGGACACGAGCGCGGACTCGCGTGATGTTCTCGGCATAGGGACTCTGCGCGACACGATCGCGGACGCGTTCTTCCCGGGGATCACGACGCAGCAGACGCGAGCGAAGTACTTCCTGTTCATACCGGCCATGTACACAAAGCTCGAGAGCGAGTCCACGGGGGACAGCGAGGCACGGATTCACGAGCTCGAGAACGAGCTACTGCAACGGCTTAGGCGCGGGGTGGACAAGCACGGAGACGACGGGATCATCGGCCAGAAGCATTGGACGGTCCCGATGCGCCCGGCGAGCGAGATCTATTGGAGCGGCCTGCGCACGTGGAGGATCAGGCTGTTTCGGAATCCGCGTCGCGAGTACCACCGGATACTCGACGCGCGCCTCCTGTCAGCCGGCGGGCGGCTCTCCGAGGATGAGCCGGAACCTTCTGACGAACCCCGATGGCGCCTGCCTGACGACATCGCGCGGCTATTCACCACCGAAACCCTGGACTTGACTCGCTCCGAGGCGCAGTTCCTCCGGGAACGCATCCTCGCAATCAAGGATCGCCCGCATACGTCGCTGCTGAAGTACCTGGTCGACGCAACGCCCGGCGAGCTGCCCGGATCCCTTCGGGGTGGCGCCCTGCCGGCAGGCGCGCCGCTACGGCCCCTCCTCGGTGATGCTGGCCGGCTTGGCGCCGCGATCCATGGGGCGATGCTGCTCTACAACACGGGATGTGCCGCACTCCGAAAGGACCCTACGGAGGGGCGGTGGCGTGCGCAGTTCTCCAGCTGGCGGACAAGGCATGGGGAAACCAAGTGGCGGAGCTGGAACCTCGACGTGTTCTGGCAGCGGGTAGAGGAACTCGACCGGGGACCCGATGCCCGCGGCGTGACGGGCGGCTTTGTACGTGAGCTCGTCGAGCTTCTCCGCACCGACGTCACGCAACAAGAGCTGCTTGATCTGCTCACCGATAGGGAGGCCCAGGTCAAGCCTGGGCGTGCGCGACTGCTCGGTCACGAGCTCCTCGAGGATTGGAATTCCGACGTGGGAGTCGGCGCGGGCGAGATGTCTTACCGCTGGCCAACGGCCCGGGCCGTCCTCACCGACATCCGTAACGGCCTGGGGCGACGGTAGTGCTGCGCACCGACGACCTGCTCGTACTTGGGGAGGCTCTGCGTCCGCCAGACGGATACGAGGGTGACGCGCTCATGGCGTGGTCGTACTCGCTCGATCTGGGGATGGCCCTGGCGCTCCCGCTTTCGTTTCTACGCGGTCGCGATCGGGCCGGGGAGGATCCTGCCGACGTGCCGGCCTGGGACCTGATCGAGGCGCTGCGGACACGGCCCGAAAACTTCCGCATCTTCTGCGACGCGCGCTCGATCTACTCCCCCGCCAAGGCCATCGCCCACCTACTGCCGTTCCTGCAATCGATGGTCATTCCCGTCGGGATACCGCAACGGACGTTCATGCGGCGCCCCTCGTTCCACCCGAAGCTGGTGCTCGCGAGGTACAAGGCGACGGGTAGGACTAACCGCCTGCGCGCCGTGTGCATGAGCCGAAACCTCACGACTGGAGGGTCGCTGGACGTCGGCGTCGCGGTCGATAGTGACGAACAAGCTGACCGAAGCGGGCAGGGCAGCGAGGAGCTCGCAGACGCAATCGAAGCGGTGGCGGGGTGGGCGACGGACGCCAACGATGCGACGACGGCCTTCGTAGAGAGCCTCGCCGCGGATGTCCGCTCTTGTGCCTGGCGACCTCCGGCGCCGTTCACGAGCGTCAGGTTTGTCCCGCTCGGCTTTACCGACGAGCGCGGCGATCCCGCGCTCCTTCGTGGCAATGAAGAGCGGATCCTGGTCGTCTCACCGTTCCTGCATCGCGTGCGCTTGGCAGCGCTCGCCGAGACCGGCGCGAATCACCGTCTGATCAGCGAGCGCGCAGCCCTGAGAACGCTCGCACCGGACTTCCTTGCTGACTCCTTTGCGTCCGTGGAGCGGTTGTCGGGAGAGGGGATCGGGCGTGCAGGGCTCCACGCAAAGCTCTACATCTGCGAGGGCGGTCACCAAGCTCGCTGGCTGGTCGGTTCAGCGAACGCAACGAAGGCGGCGGTGACCAGGAACGCGGAGCTGCTTGTCGAGCTGGTCGGCGATGTCGATGAGGTCGGCATCGAGCCGACGCTCGAGGAGGGCCTCAGCGAGGTAGTGACCACGTTCCAACCAGGTGACGTCCTGCCACGGGATGAACCCCACCCTCTCGAGGACGCGTTGGCCGAGTTGGCGACGCGCGCGATTCGCGCCGATGTGCGGGCAACGGACGGCGACATGATGGATGCCCGGATCGGGATCGAAGGAGGGCACTCGATCGACCACAGGATGACCGTCCGTTTCGCCGGCGGGGCACATGAGGCCGACCTACCCACAAGGGGCACGGCGACGCTGCGGGTGGGCCGGAGGGAGCTCTCGACCTTCCTCGTCATCTCGATTCCCGATGCAAGCCCGCCGCTCTCTCGGACAGTCGTCGCCGAGCTGGTGGGTGTTTCGCTCGATGATCTGAAGCGCGAGATCCGACGCGAGCTTGTCCCGGATCCGATGGCGCTCTTGCTCGCCTTGGTCGCCGGTGCTGAAGACTCCCTGCTGCCGACGCTGGACTTCGAGGACAGCAGCCCCGAGGAGGCCGACCATCCCAAAGACGAAGGCGAGGTCCGGGCGGTCCCCGAGCAGCGGCTTCTCGAGCCGCTCTTGCGACTCCTCCGCGACGACCGGGATGACAGCGGAAAACGGCTCGATGACCTGCAAGTGAGGTTCGAGGAGCTGCGTGACGACCTCGAGAGTGAGGTGGTCGAGATGTGGGACACCCTGATGAGCGCGAGGCTGCGCTGAGCCGACTTGAGCGGAAACCGCACCTTCGGGCGTTCCAGCGAGATAGCAGAGACGCAGCCTGGACGCGCCTCAGCGACCCGCGTGGAACCAAGCGCTTCCTCGTTGCGGACGAGGTCGGCCTTGGCAAGACGCGTGTGGCGCACGGGGTGATCGCGAGCCTGCCCGCCAGGCGGAACCCGTCGATTGTCGTCTACATGGCGGCGAACGCGGAGATCCTCCGGCAGAACCTCAGGGTGCTGCGAGTCGGGGAAGAGGAGCTGGAGCTGCCCCCGCGCATCACGTTGCTTCCGCTGTACCTCGAAAACGTGCGTAAGCGTGGAACCCACGTGCTTGGCTTCACACCGGCGACGTCGCTCAGATCCCATGCGGGAACAGGCATCGCCCGTGAGCGTGCCCTCATCGCCCGGATGGTTCGACGGCTCTGGAACCCCGGTGAGGCGACCGAGATCGAGTTCTTCCAGGCGAGCGCTGTACAGGGCTTCCCCAAGGCGCTCGAGGAGGTGGAGTGGAGTTCCATCGATCCGACGATCGCGGGCCGCTTTCGGCGGATGGTCGTGGCTGATGGGGGCGCACTGGCGACGATGCGGACGCTAAGGCCCGCCGCCAGGCGCGGGCTATCGAGCGACGAGAGAACGCAGGCCAACCGCGCCATCCGGGCGCTGCGCGACCTTCTGGCTCACGCGTGCCTCGACGGCCTTTCAACCGATCTGGTGATCCTGGATGAGTTCCATCGCTACCGAGACGTCTTGAGACAGGCGCGCGATCGAGGCCATCCCGCACACAAGCTGATCGGCGGGACTCCCACCCTGCTGCTCTCCGCGACGCCGTACCGCATGGCGCCCGGGACCGACTCGCTCACGGTCGAGCGCGACCTGTTTGACCTCCTGACCTTCCTTTACGACGACGAGGTGCGCGCCAAGCGCGTGAGGTCTTGCTTTGAGGCCCTCGCTGAAGCGCTTGTGGGGCTCCGCGGTGGGGAGACCGATGGGGCCGCCAGCGCCATGACAAAGGTGCAGACCGCCAAGCGGGCCCTGGAGAGCGAGTTGCGCGAAGTGATGAGCCGCCAGGAACGGCCCGTCCACGAGGCGAAGGCTCGGCCGACAAGGCTCACGCCGTCGACAACCGACGTCGTGTCTTACGTGCGCACCCAGCGGATCGTCGACGAGGCCTCGCAGCAACTCGGCCGCCGGCGCAACGACACCCTTGAGCTTTGGAAGTCCGCCCCCTTCGTCATCAACTTCATGCGTGACTACCGTGCGAAGGAAACGTTGCGCACGGCGTTGCGAGGAGGGCAATCGCGGGCACACCTTGTGCGGGAGCTCAGTAAGAGGCCGGCAGTGCTTCTGCCTTGGGGCCAAGTGGAGCGGCGCCGCCGACTTGCCGTTCCGAATGCCCGCTACCGCGACCTTGAGCAGCGCGTGCTCGAGGATGGCCAGTGGCAAGCCCTGTGGGTCCCGCCGACGTTGCCCCCCTATCTTCCCGACCGACCTTTCACGGCTGCGTGGGAGGCCAAGGCGACGAAGTCGCTTGTGTTCTCGGGCTGGCGGGTCGTCCCCGGAGCGACAGCTTCCCTGCTCGGCCACGAGGCTGACCGTCGCGCGCTTCCGGCCGCCCGGGCTCGGCGCTCGGCACGCCACAGGGGCCGTCAGCTGCTCGCGTTTCGATTCGACAGGCGCCAAGGCCCGCAAGGGCTTGGCGCTTTCACAGTCACGTGGCCATCGCGCGTCCTGGCCGAGAAGGTCGATCCATACCTCGCCTCCCGGGGGCGAGAAGACCTCGTCCCTCTGTCTGAGGCTCACAAGGCGGCACGGAGGGCATTGGAGCCTCTCGTTGTGAGCGCCACGACTCAATACGGATCAGGGCGTTCTGACGCGTGGTACTGGGCAGCACCGCTCTTGCTCGATTACGACGAAGGCATTGACGTCGTCGCAGAGCTGGGGCGCAGCGGCAAGCTTGCTCGTTCGGTGTGGGCGAGCCGACGTGAGGGGGAGGCGATCGAAAACGCGCTTGCCATGGCGCGGGCCGTAGTTCAGGACCGAACCCAGCTGGGTCCGCCACCAAAGGATCTGCTGGACGTGGTCGCGTGGACCGCGCTCGGGGGTGCCGGCACCTGCGCCTTGCGAGCGCTCTCACACATCCTGCCCCAGGACGCTGACGCCTCGAGCACGTTCTTGGCCGCTGCCCGGATCGGGTGGGCGCTACGGGTGCTACTCAACCGTCCCGACGCGAGCCAGGTCGTCGAGCTGCTCCCGCGTCAGCGGATGCGCTCGGGTCGTCGTGAGCCGTTCTGGCGACTTGCCCTTCGATACTGCAGCGCGGGAGCGCTCCAAGGTGTGCTTGACGAGTACCTCTTCCTGCTCGCGCCTGATGTTGACTCCGAGGATCGGGCCAAGAAGATCTCGGAGGCAGCCGCTGCGGCAATCGAGTTGGAGGCAGTTCGCGTGGGTGCCGACGACCCCCCGCTCAGCGCCAGAGTGGCACGTCCCTTCAGGCAGCGGTTCATGACCTCTCGGTTCGCGGTGCCGTTCGGCGCCGCGATGGCCGGGGAGGAAGCCGGGCCGCACCCTGAGCTGATCAGGCAAGCGTTCAACAGCCCATTCTGGCCGTGGGTCCTCATCACTACGTCTGTCGGGCAGGAGGGGCTCGACTTTCACCGCTACTGCCGGTCACTCGTTCACTGGAACGTCCCGAGCAGCGTCGTCGAGCTCGAGCAGCGAGAGGGCCGAATTCAGCGCTTCCTGAGCCATTCCGTTCGACAGGCGATGGCAAAGACCCATGGGCCTGCGGCGCTCGAATCAGAGAATCCCTGGGAGTCGCTCCTTGAGCACGGAAGAGTGGCCGCACCGAAGGAAGACGTTGGGTTTCGGCCAGAGTGGACCTCGGGAAACGCGGACGACGGGATCAACCGCCATGTTCCCGTCCTGAGCTTCAGCCGCGACTACCAGCGGTTCCTCGACGTGCAGCGCGCCCGGGTCTACTACCGACTCGTGCTGGGTCAGCCGCATCCGGACGAACTTGTCGAGATCCTGATGCAAAGCCTCGATCCCGAACTTGCGGCCCGTTTCGCTGAGCATCTCAGGATCGACCTAGCTCCGACACCAGTTCGGGGTCGGAAGTGACGGCGACCCAATCAGGCTGACCCCGAGTCAAATGCTGGCGTGGCTGGATGAGGCCGCAAAGCGCGGCTCGTTCGCTGGATTCGATCCGAACTCCCCGCCGATGGGATAGATACAGGCCGTGAGCCAGATACAGGCCGTGAGCCGCATCCCCTTCAAGCCGGACGCACGCCAAGAGCTACTAGCGTGTTCACGAGCTAAGCATCAAGCCTTCCCCGAAGCCGTGCGGCGCCGCTGCAACCAGCCTCGTCAGGCTTGGGACGCTTGAGTCGACCAAACCGACATGCTGAGCCTCGCTGACAACACGCTGATCCTCGCCGCAACGGACCTCTCCAACTACCTCGCCTGCGCCCACCTCACCCAGCAGCAGCTCGCGATCGCCCGGGGAGAGCGCGGCAAGTCGCGCCCCGCACACGATCCGCATGCGGATCTGATCCGCGCCCGGGGTGAGGCTCACGAGGAAGCACAGCTGGAGAGGCTGAGCGCGGGGTGCGGTGGTCACATCGACCTCTCGTCCGCTGAGATCCCAAATACCCGCGAGGAGCTAGAGGCCGCCGCTGAGACGACCGCCGCCGCAATGCGCGACGGCGCACCGCTGATCTACCAGGCCCAACTCTTCGGTGGGCATTGGCAAGGCAGGACGGATTTTTTGCGGCGTGTCGCGAAGCCGTCCGACCTCGGCACGCATTCCTATGAGGTCATCGATACCAAGCTCGCGCGCGAGGTAAAGCCGCACTTCGTCCATCAGCTGAGCCTCTACAACCGCCTGCTCGCTTACGTTCAGGGCCTCGAGCCAGACCTCGCCCATGCGATCCTCGGCGACGGCTCGGAGGTTGCAATCGAGCTTCGCCGCTACGCGGCCCTTCATCGGCATGTGGTCGGAAACCTCGAGCGGGTTGTGTCCCAGCTGGCCCAGCCCACCTACCCCGAGCCGGTTGCGCACTGCGAGATCTGCGCATTGGCCTCCGAGTGCTACGGGCGACGTGTGGCGGACGACCACCTCAGCCTCGTGGCGCACGCTCGCCGCGAGCACCGCGATCAGCTCGTGGAGCTCGGGATCCCGACGGTCTTGGCCCTTGCGGAGGGCGACGGATCCGATACCGGGACGGTGGGGCCCGACCGTTACGAGCTCCTACACCACCAGGCCGCCCTCCAGGTCGCCTCCCGCGTGAGCGGCGAGCCACGCCATCGGCACCTCCCGCCGGCCCGGGCGGCTGGCTACGCGGAACTCCCAACCTCCAGCGACGGGGACATCTTCTTCGACCTCGAGGGCGACCCATATATCGGCGACGGCGGGATTGAGTATCTCTGGGGCTGGTGGACTGCCGGGTCCGAGTACGAGTGCATCTGGGCACACGACGCGAGCGCCGAGAAGACGGCCTTTGAGCGGTTCGTCGACCGGGTCATCGAGCTGCGTCACCGCCATCCCGATCTTCACGTCTACCACTACGCGGCGCATGAGCGCGCCAAGCTGCGCAGCCTCTCGATCGCGTACGCGACGCGCGAGGAGGAGATCGACGGCCTGTTGCGCGACGAGGTGTTCGTCGACCTCTACGCCGTCGTTCGCCACGCGCTTCAGGTCGGCGAGGAGAGCTACTCGCTGAAGAAGCTCGAGCGCCACCACGACTTCCAGCGCCTCGAGGAGCGCGTGCGCGAGGGCGGCGGATCGATCGTTGCCTATGAGACCTGGCTCAAGACCGAGGATCGGGAGCTGCTCGAGGCGATCCGTGCCTACAACGAAGAGGACTGCCGCTCGACAGTCTCGCTCCGCGACTGGCTGGTGGAGGAGATGCGCCCTGAGGCGGAGGCCGAACTCAGCGTGGATTTCGACGACTACCGGACGCCCGAGCTGCAAGAGGAGCACGGGCCACCGGCCTGGATAGCCGATGTCCAGGCACTCATCGACGAACTGGTCGATGGGCTGCCAACGGACGGCAGCGAGGACACGCCCGACGAGGCGGAGCGGCGGCTCATTTCGCACCTGCTCCTCTATCACCGCCGCGAAGGCAAGCCCGCCTGGTGGCGCCACTTCGACCTGCGCGGCACGCCCGTCTCGGAGTTGATCGATGAGCGCGACGCGTTGGCGGGTCTCGTCCGAGATGAGAGCCGGCCACCAGTCCCGTTCAAGCGCTCCCTGGATTACGCGTTCACGTTTCCGCCCCAGGAGTTCCGACTCGATCTCGGCGGGGTAATCGACCCCACCACTGATGAGGCGCACAAGCTAGTCGGGATCGAGGACGATCATGTGGTCCTCCGGCGGGGAGCCAACGCTGCGGCGCCCGCGCCGACGGCGCTAATACCGAGCGCTCCGATCGACGTAGCGGTGCTGCGCAACGGCCTGATGGAGCTCGCGCGATCGGTGCTCGCTGGAGACGGAAGGGCAGCCGCAGTGAGGGCCATGCTTCGCCGAGAGCGGCCGCGGCTCAAGTCTGGATACCTCGGCGAGGGCACCGATGCGTTGGTCTCTGCAACGCGGGGGCTCGATGGCTCGATCCTTCCCGTGCAGGGGCCGCCGGGCACCGGCAAGACGCACTGGGCAGCACGGATGATTGTTGCGGCCCTTGGCGAGGGCCGGCGGGTCGGCGTCACCGCCCCGAGTCACGCCGCGATCCAGACGCTCTTGGGCATGGTCGAGGCTCACGCGGCCGACGAGGGGGTGCGCTTCACCGGCATCTACAAGGGTGACGGCTACGAGAGTGCGCACGATCTCGTCGCGGTCACCGACGACAACGCGAACGTCACCGACGACTACCAGCTCGTCGCCGGCACAGCATGGCTGTTCGCACGCGAGCAGCATCGGGTGAGGTTCGACCTCCTGTTCATCGACGAGGCTGGCCAGTACGCGCTTGCGAACGCCGCCGCCGGGGGTCTCTCGGCAGCGAATCTCGTCTTCCTCGGCGACCCCCAGCAACTGCCGCAGGTGACACAGGCCGATCACCCCGGCGGATCCGGCGCCTCCGTGCTCGAGCACCTGCTCGAAGGGGCAGCCACGATCTCCTCTGAGCGTGGGGTGCTCTTGACCGAGACCTGGCGCATGCACCCTGACGTGTGCGCGTTCGTTTCGGAGCGAAGCTACGACTCGCGGCTTCACTCCCGGCCGGCGTGCACGCGCCGAATGGTTGAAGCGCCGGTGAGTGCTCTTACGGGAACCGGCCTGCGCGCAATGGCGATCGACCACGAGGGGCGTAGCCAGTCGAGCCCCGAGGAGGCGGAGGCGATTGCACAGGCGTGCCGGGATCTGCTCGATAGCGCGACCGTGACCGACGATGAGGGCAGAACGCACGCTCTGACCGCTGAGGACATCCTCGTCGTCGCGCCGTACAACCTCGCCGTTCGTTCGATCCGCCAGCGTGTACCGGCCGGGGTCGAGGTTGGAACCGTTGATCGCTTCCAGGGCCAGCAGGCGCCGGTGGTCTTCTATTCGATGACGTGCTCCTCGGGCGAGGACGCCCCGCGGGGGATCGACTTCCTCTTCGACTCCCACCGCCTCAACGTCGCCATCTCGCGCGCCCAGTGCCTTGCAGTGCTCGTCCACAGCCCTCGGGTACTGGATACGGATTGCCCGACGCTCGGGGCGATGGAGTTGGTCGACGGAGTGTGCCGGTTCGTGGAAATGGCCGAAGCGGTAGAGACACGTGAGTTCGGCCAACAGACTCGCGTCTAACCAGATGCAGCGTGCCGTCAGTCGCCAGCTACCTCCAGATCGTCACCTTGTCACCGGGTATCGCATCATCGGGCAACGGCTGGGTCTCTGCCGCTTCGACCCGAGCGGCCGATCCAAGAGTTGCAGGGGCGTCGAACCCGTCTACCGGGTGAAACGAGACCGCGGGGGGCCCATGGCGACAATCAGGAACTCGCGCCGCGTGCCAATGTCGGCGGAGAGCCGCCAGCTTCCATCTCCAAAGCAAGCGCCTCTTGTGCCCTCGAATCCGGTCTCATCGGCCCTAATGACAATCGTGGCCAAGCTTCCGGACTGCGTGAGCATCCGAGCCGAAACCTAGGGTGACCGAGCATGAGCGTCACATCGCCGGCTTCGCATGGTGGACTCGCCGAACGCTTTTATGCAATCGACTGGTCGTTTCGGGACTCCGACCGCGATCCGGTTCATGACGTGCATCCATATCCCGCGCGATTCATTCGTGAGATCCCCGCGGCTGCGCTAGATCTCGCGCCCTCTCGGGGGCTTGTCGTCGACCCTTACTGCGGGGCCGGAACGACCCCTGTCGAGGCGGTACGCAAAGAGAGACCCGCTTTGGCAATCGACCTGAATCCGATTGCGACGCTGATTACGAGGGCCAAGCTCTCGGGCTGGACGTCGGAAGACTCCGAACTGCTACCGGCCCATCGTCATGCTCTGCTGAGCTCCGCCATCTCGGGCCACGCCAAGACGCTTGAGCGTGCTCGCGCTGAGATCCCTCGTGTTGATCACTGGTTTTCGGAGGTGGCGCAGCGGCTGCTCGCCGGGGCTACCTCATACATCCAGGGCCTTGAGGATTCGGATCCTTGGAAGGTTCGCCTTTCATGCGCTCTCTCGAGTGTCGTCGTGCAGATCTCCCGGCAGGAGTCGGACACCCGCTATGCGGCTATCGACAAAGCAGTCGACGTCGAGCGGGCACTCAATGTCCTGGGCAGGGCGGTTGACCGCGTGGCCGACGCGGCTTGGCGGCTAAGCGCCGAAACCAGAGACCAAATCCACGCTCGCGTGATCACCGGCGATGCGGCGGATCTCTCTACCTGTCTTACCGAGGACGTCGCGGCCGCTGTGTTCTCACCTCCCTATCCGAACGCCTACGAGTACTGGCTCTACCACAAGTACCGCATGTACTGGCTCGGCTTCGACCCTATCGCTGTTCGATCGTCCGAGATCGGCGCCCGTCCTTTCTACTCTGGCAGCGGAAAGCTTACGGAGCGCGATTTTGGAGCGCAGGTACGTCCGGTATTTCGGGCTCTGTCCGAACGCCTCGTACCAGCAGGAATAGTGCTTGTGGTTGTTGGCGACTCGGTGATCAGAGGTCGCTACGTCGACAACGGAGAGCTCTTGACGCAGATCGCAGCCGAGGAGGGCTTAGGGCTGGTGGGATCTACTCACCGGATGATTCGAACGACGAGGCGCTCCTTCAACCTCGCCGTGGCTCGTGCACGCTCTGAACACGTACTCCTTTTTTCGTCAGGATGAAGCTCACGCTGTCACTTCCACGCTACGAGCTGTTTCCATACGAGCGTGAGCTAGTCGAGCGGCAGTTAAATGCGCTTCCCGCCACGCTCGTCGAGGCCGAAAACGGAACGGCGGTCATAGATTCGGAAGCATCCAGTGCGAAACTGCGGAGACTCACTTACATCGATCGCATTGACTTCCCAGGAGGTCAGTCCCTGATCCCCGATTGCGCGCGATTCGAGGCTGAGCACAGACGTCGAAACGGCCGAACTGATGCGCGGCAGGCAACGCGGTACCACCTCCACGGAATCCACGAGTACAAGGGGAAGTTCACTCCTCAAACCGTGCGCGCCTTCTTGGGCCTCCTAGATGTCCAGGAAGGTGACTGGCTTCTCGACCCGTTCTGCGGGTCAGGAACAGCTCTGCTTGAGGGACTCTCGTGGAGCGCCGGTGTAGTTGGTATCGACCGTTCCCCCATGGCCGCCTTTCTGTCTGAGGCGAAGGTAACTGCCATGCGCCACCCCCACCCTGGAAAGCTCGCAGGAGAGCTCGCGACCTGGGCATCAGACGCGAGCACGGCAGCCGACCATGCGCAGCAGCGTCCCAGAGGGCCCTTCCGAGGCCTCCAGCACCTCGACTCCGAGAGCTTGGAATATCTCAAGGATTGGTTCACTGAGCCGGCGTTGGCCGCCCTGAGCGCGGCGCTCGCCTCTCGAAGTCGGCTGGAAACCGTCACGGCGCGTCGGTTGGCGGATGTCGCCATCAGCTCGCTCTGCCGGAGCGTCAGTCTCCAGCTTCCCGAGGATCTACGTATCCGCCGACGTCCACCTGGATTCGTCGCCCCACCGATTGGACCATTGCTTGCTGAGGCGGCGGATCGCATTGTGACCGCGCTGTCCGAACTCCACACGATGGGTGTTCGCGGCAAGGGTCCAGCCCATGTGGTTTGCGGCTCCGCCGAGGGACAGGCGGCTTACCGGCATCTGGCCTCGCGAACCTCCCGATGCGCAGTGATCACATCTCCTCCCTATGCCACGGCGCTGCCGTACATAGATACCGATCGTCTGTCAATGATCCTGCTCGGGCTAGCGTCGAGAAGCCAGATTGGTCTGCTTGAGCGCAATCTGTTGGGCAGCCGAGAGTGGACCAAGACGGAGCACGGCCGCTGGGAGGAGCGGTTGTGCGCCAACTCGGACGCGCTGCCGATGAGCATCGTTCGGCTGTGCGGAAAAATCAAGCGTGAGACGCGGGAGGCTGATGGTTTCCGGCGACGGGCGGTGGCAGCGCTCCTGTACCGGTACTTCGCGGGGATGCAGAACTCGCTTGGAGCCGTCCGCAACACGCTGCGTCCGGGGGAGCATGCGGTCTTCATCGTGGGCAATAACCGCACTCGAGGCGCAACGGGCGAGATCCTGATAGAAACACCGGAACTCCTCGCCGACGTCGCGCAAGCCGAGGATTACCAAGTCGAGGAGCTGATTCCGCTCGAGACCTGGCCCCGTTTCGGGCTGCACCACGCTAACGGAATAGGCTCCGAAGCCGCGGTTTGGCTGGTCGCAACTTGACGATCGGCTCGTCGACCGACCCCAGCGCTTCGAGGCAGCCCAACGGGCGAGCAACGGCTGACCGCGGCCAGATATGTTCGCGGTATGCGGTATCTCGACTCGGCGCGTCGTCGACACGATCAGACGGTGCGCGCCTGGCTCAAGACACGCATGCCAACGGCGACCCGCTTCGCCTGCCAGACGGGCTATTTTCGGTATTCCGCGCTCGCTGAAATCGAAGGCGACGTCCGACGAATTCTAGGCTCGGGCGGCAGGATCGACCTTGTGGTTGGCGCAAACGAGCAGCGTCTCGCGGCCACCGATCTCGAAGACGCGCTGGATCTGATCGCAGCGGCGATCTCCACTCAAGCGTCATTCACGCTGGTGGCGGCGACAGATGCTTTGTTCCATCCGAAGACGTACTACTGCGAAGACGCCGACGGCACGCGCCATGCCTTGGTCGGGTCAGCCAATCTCACTGTGCCCGGAATTGGGCACAACATCGAATCCTGCCTGGCGCTCCGCTCAGACGAGGATGGAAACACAGTGCTCAACGAGATCCGCGACGCGATTATGGAGTGGCCGGAGAAGGCAAGGCGAAGGAGCCGGAATGCGAAGCGCATCACCCCACTGCTCATCCGCAAACTCGCCGCCGAGAGAACGATTGCGCCATCGCGAAGAGCAGCGGAAGTCGGTGCGGGGAACGTAACGCCAAGAAGTCGCTTCGGCCGGCTCGCGCGCATTGTAGGAGCACCGGCTCGGCCTCGCAGACGACGCCGGCGGACGACCCCTCCGGTGGAGAGACTGGCTGCCAGTGTTGTCCCATTTCCAACTGGAACCGTGGGCGTCTTCAAGATTCTCTCCTCGCTCGATCTCAAGGGCTTCGCTGGAGGAGCGGGTACGCCGTATGTGGCGCTGTCCCCGAATCCGCGCTATCTCGCCGCAAGACTCCCGATGCGGTCGTTCGGGAAGCGTGGGGAACCACGGCTCGATGTCTTCATCGAGGCGAGGCTCGACTCGGCGTTACGTGATGTCGTGAACTCGGGCACCGACCCGAGCAATATTACGCACGTCGGAATGGGTCGCACCCGGAAGAGCAACCCCGATCTCCGGCTCAATGTTCTTCATGGCGTCATCGCTGGGTTGATCCATGTCGGCACTCAACGTCGTGCCCCGATGCCCAATCCCGGGGATGCTCTGGCGATCGAGTTCTTGGAGGGAGGCAGAACGCTCCACCTCACGTTCGCAACCAGGGATCCGCTGCGATCGGCATTGCTCAACCTGCCGCTGACTGGGAGGACTTGGGGGTGGCTCCCTGCGGGTGTCGTGCCTCCTTGGTAACCCGCACGTGAAACTTCGGTGCTGTGGCGGCAGACCCAGATTGGGAATGCCCTCGTAAAGGCTCGGCGTCGAGCGTCCCGCAACGGGGCATTCTGGCCATGGGCCCGTGGGGGTTTGACTCAACGTTTGACACGACTCCGACATTACAGCGACTATTGAACGCCGAAAGGCGCCGTTTCCAGGCCTTTCTGAGGGGGCGGGATTCGAACGCGCGACTTTCGGGTTATGAGCCCGACGAGTCTCTTAAGGACCTCCACCGGGCCGACCCCCTACGGCCGAAACCCCACCAACCCGCCGGTCTCCTCGGCGACCCGGCCCAGCCCCACCGTGGCGTAAGACCGTGTTGCGGGCGACTCTCACTCCGCCCCAGGACAGCGATGGCGGCGCTCCGGCGGCCGCCGCCAGGGAGGCCTTGCCCACCGGCGCGCCCGTCGCGGCGTCGAAGGCGTCGAGAAAGCCGGCGAAGTCGACCGTGCAGACGCACGCCGTCGGCGATCGGGCCGAGCCAGCGGTGCGATCCGCCGTCGGCCGAGACCGACCACAGGTAGCCCGGGAGCGTGATCGGGCCGTAGATCGCGTGGCCGTCGTAGGCGGTGGAGCCGATGATGCCGCCGACCGAGGGCGGTGGACCGACGATCTGGGACCAGGCCGGCTTCATCGTGCGGGCATTGAAGACGTGGTAGACGCCGGACTTCTGGCCGTCGCCGACCAGCTCCCTGCCGCCGGCGCGGAACAGGTTCGGCGAGGCGCCGAAGTCGAGGTCGATGTCGGCGCACGCACCGAGCCCCCGCGGATACAGGGCGGTGGGTTCCCGGAAATGTCGGTGGGGCAGGCAACCGCGACCGGCTCCGCCTGGCTTACCTAGGATTTGCGCGTGGCCGGGAGGCGCATGGGGAGGCTCGCACTCTGCACCGCAGCGATCGCGCTGGCGTCGGGCGCCGTCGCGATCCCGGATGCTGGCGCCGCGCAGCTCCAGGCGGGAGCGGGCCGCGCCGACATCACCCCGCGCACCGGCTACGCGATGTTCGGCTGGGTGCGCTCGGACGCTCGCTCGCAGGGACAGCTGACCCGGCTGTTCGCGCGAGCGATCGTGCTCAAGAGCGGAAACCGCAAGCTGGCGCTTGTCTCCGCCGACCTCGGGGCGATCCCCGCCGGGCTGGTCGCCGACGCCGCCGAGCGGGTCGCCGGCCGCGGGTTCAGCGAGCAGAATGTGATCGTCTCGGCGTCGCACACCCACAGCGCGCCGACCGGCTACTTCAACTACCCCGCCTTCAACACCGTCGCCCCCACCGACACGACGCCGACCGACTTCTCGCTGGCGCCTGCGGCCGACACCCAGCTCTACACCTTCCTCGTCAAGCGCGTCGCGTCGGCCATACGCCGCGCCGACGACGACCTCGGCCCGGCCGAGGCGGCGTGGGGCTCGTCGCGGCTGCTTCACGTCACCCAGAACCGCAGCATCGAGGCGCACCTTGCCGATCACGGCATAGACGTCGCATTCGGCAAGGGCGACGTCTCGATGGACCCGAAGGGATACGTCCACACGATCGACCCGCTTGTGAACGTGCTTCGCGTCGACAAGCTCGCGGGCGGCCGCTCGGTGCCGATCGGGATGTGGTCCACCTTCGCCGACCACGGCACGGTGGTGAAGCCGACCTTCACCTACTACAACGCCGACCACCACGCCTCCGCGGCGCGGATCGCCGAGGGGCGGATCCGCCGGATCGGCCACGTCCCGCGCGGTCAGACGGTGGTCAACTCGTACGGAAACAGCGACGAGGGCGACATCACCGCCGGGATCGAGCACACCGGTCCGGCGGGAGCGAACGAGGTCGGCCGCGACGAGGCGCTGTCGATGCTGCGTGCCTGGCGACAGGCGGGCGCGCACCTCGACCCCAGCCCGTCGGTCGCGTTGCGCTGGACCCGGGCCTGCTTCTGCGGCCGCGACACCGCCGCCGGGGCGGTGGACGACCATGCGGTGGTCGGCCTTCCCTTCCTCACCGGCTCGGAGGAGAACCGCGGACCGCTCTTCGACGAGACCGGCGTGCCCTTCGAGGGCCACCGGCTGCCGGCGGGCAGCGGGCCGCAGGGCGACAAGATCCAGACGGTCCAGGACACCGGGACGTTTCCCACCGCCGTGCCCCTCGCCGCCGTGCGGGTGGGCGACCGCGTGATCGTCACCGTGCCCGGCGAGATGAGCGAGGGGATGGGCAGGCGGCTGCGCACGGCGGTGTTGGCCGCCGTCCGCGGCTCCGGGATCGGCGGCGTCGTCGTCTCCGGGCTTGCCGGCGACTTCATCCAGTACGTCACCACGCCTGAGGAGTACGGCGCCCAGCACTACGAGGGGGGCTCGTCGCTGTTCGGCGTCTACGAGGGCGTCTTTCTCCAGGAGCGCCTCGCCGACCTCGCCGGACGGCTCGCCGCCGGCCAGTCCGCCCCGCCCGCCGACCCGTTCGACCCGCGCAACGGCGTCGTCGACAACGGCCCGCCGTACGACCCCGGCGCCGCGTCCGGCACGGTCATCCGCCAACCCCGCGCCACGCGCCGACTCCGGCACGCGATCTTCAGGTGGTCGGGCGCCCCGCAGGGCCTCGACCGCCCGCTCGATCGCGCCTTCGTCACCGTGCAGCGCCGGGTGGGTAGCCGCTGGCGAGCGCTGGACAACGATCTCGGTCTGCGGATCCTCTGGGCGGTCGACGCCGACGGCAACTACCGCGCCAAGTGGGAGCCGGCGCTGGACGCGCCGTTCGGGCGTTACCGGTTCCTGGTCACCGCGAAGCGCTATCGCCTGCATTCCGCGACCTTCCGCCTGCTGCGGTCGCGCAACCTGAAGGCGAAGGTCGTCGACTCGGCCCCCGGCCGAGCCGTCATCGCGCTCCACAATCCAGCGCCGGTCGAAAACCAGGACCTCACCTGGCGTCCATCCGTCGCGGCGATCGCCAGGGTTGCGCTGGGCGGCGCGCAGGCCAACGTCGCGATCGTCGGGCGGCGAGCCGTGATCACCGGCGCGCCCGGCACCAAGCTGACGTTACGGCCCGGCCGGATTCGCGATCCGCACGGGAATCACAACCGCAACAAGCTCGAGCTGACGCTCTGATCCTGTCTCAGAACGGGGCGCGGGCGCGGGCGCGCCGGCCGCTGGAGCCGCTCTTCTCGACGGCGCGCTGCGACTTGGAGAAGGGCTTCTGCAGCCAGCGACCGAGGCGCCCGGGCGCCTTCGAGCCGGCGCCCTGGGCGGCGCTCAGGGGCCGTTCGCCGCCGCGCTGCACGTAGCGCGACAGGCGCGGGGCGAGAAAGGCCAGGACCAGGACCAGCAGGCAGAACGCGATGACCGCAGCGATGAGCATGTCTCCTCCTTGAGTGCCTCGAGTGGCGTGCGGACCCCCATACCCGCTTCGCGCCGGGCCGAAGCCCGGCGGAAGGTTTCAGGCAACCCGGCGACAGACGCTTAGGCCCCCGAATCGATTCGTGCGGTCTGCATCTAGGCACCCCTGGACCCGGACAAAGCCCACAACCGCATCTCGCTATAACACGAGGATCCAGATCGCAGGGGGTCCCTGAATGACGCGCCGACTCGCACGACTCGCCGACATCGCCTACCGCCGCCGCGGGCGGGTGGTCCTCGCCTGGATCGTCGGCGCCGTCCTTATCATCGGCATCGGCTCCTCGCTAAAGGGCGAGTTCAACGCCGACTACAACACGCCCGGCTCGGACTCCAAGGCGGCCAGCGACCTCACCAAGCGCTTCGACGGCTACTCAGGCCAGGAGGTCTACGTCGTCTGGAAGGACCAGGCGGGCGCGACCAGCCCCGCCGCGAAGCGGCAGATCAACGCCTTCTTCGCCCAGGCCCAGAAGGTGAAGGACATCTCCCCGCACACGCCGATCCGCGTCTCCAAGAACGGCCAGATCGGCTCGGCGACGCTGCCGATGACCGTGCCCGGCTGGGACGTCACCAAGTCTCAGGGCGAGCAGCTGATCGCCGCCGCCAAGGCGAACGACGGCAACGGCCTGGAGATCAAGCTCGGCGGCGACCCGATCTACGCCGCCCAGGGCGGCTCCAGCCCGGAGGGGCTCGGCTTCCTCGGCGCCGCGATCGTGCTGCTGATCGCCTTCGGCTCGGTCGTCGCCGCCGGGTTGCCGCTGGCGATCGCCGCGATCGGGCTGGGGATCTCCTCGGCGGGGCTGATCGGCCTGCTCGCCAACGTGCTGGACGTCCCCGACTGGACGACGGCGGTGTCGGGGCTGATCGGGATCGGGGTCGGGATCGACTACTCGCTGCTGGTCCTCACCCGCTTTCGCTCGGCGATGGCGGACGGCAAGGACCGCCACGACGCCGTCGTCGAGGCCGTCACCACCGCCGGGCGCAGCGCAATCATCGCCGGGCTCACCGTGGTGATCGCCGTCCTCGGCCTCTGCCTCACGGGCCTCAACTACATGTACGGGGTGGCGATCTCGACGTCGTTCGCCGTGCTCACGGTGATGTTCGCCGCCGTCACCCTGCTGCCGGCGTTGCTCTCCTTCCTCGGGCCGAAGGTGGACCGCCTGCGAATCCCGTTCCTCGGCCGGTCCCTCAACAAGCCGCTGGATCTGCGCGACTCGCCCGCGGCGCGGTGGAGCCACAGCGTCCAGCGACGCCCCTGGACCGCGGCGATCCTCGCCACCGCGCTCTTGCTGGGCCTGGCCGCTCCCGCCCTGGGGATGCGGCTCGGCTTCCCCGACGCCGGCAACGACCCGCCGGGCAAGATGACCCGCGAGGCCTACGACCTCAACACCGAGGGCTTCGGGCCCGGCAGCAACGGGCCGCTGGTCGTCGCCGCCACGCTCCCCGATCCCGCCGCCAAGGCCAGGGTGCAGGCGTTCTCCAAGCAGCTGCGCGCAGAGCCCGGGATCGCCTTCGTCACACCGGCGCGGATAAACGCGCAGGGCGACACGGCGCTGATCACGGTCATTCCGAAGAACTCCCCCCAGGACCAGAAGACCCAGGACCTGGTCAACCACCTGCGCCACCAGGTCGTGCCCGACCGCCTCGGCGGCACCGGGATCACCGTCAAGGTCGGCGGGGTGACCGCGGCGCTGGAGGACCAGAGCAACTACATGAAGAACCGCATGCCGCTGGTGATCTCGACGGTGGTCGGGCTCTCCTTCCTGCTGCTGCTGGTCGCCTTCCACTCGCCGCTGATCTCGCTGAAGGCCGGGATCATGAACCTGCTTTCGGTCAGCGCCGCCTATGGCGTGATGACGATGGTGTCGAAGGGCGGTGCGATCGGCGGGCTGATCGGGATCGACCACGAGGTGCCGATCGCGCCGTTCATGCCGGTGATGATGTTCGCGATCCTCTTCGGCCTCTCGATGGACTACGAGGTCTTCCTGGTCTCGCGGATCCGCGAGGAGTACCTGAAGGACGGCGACACGCGACGCTCGGTCGCCGACGGGCTGGCCAGAACCGCGCGGGTGATCACCGCCGCGGCGGCGATCATGGTCGTCGTCTTCCTCTCCTTCCTCGCCGCGCAGGACGTCTTCCTCAAGCTGTTCGGGATAGGCCTCGCCACGGCGATCTTCCTCGACGCCACGATCGTTCGGATGGTGCTCGTGCCCGCCGTGATGCAGCTGCTCGGCAAGTGGAACTGGTGGATCCCGAGCTGGCTGGAGCGCAGGCTGCCGCGGCTGGACGTGGAGCGGGTCGCGGTCGGCGCCGCCGAGGGCGGCTCCTAGCGCCCGCCCACATCCGGGCGCGGGCTCACCCTGGCGAAGCTGATCTACTCGGCGAGCGGTCCCTCCCGGACGGCGCCCGCATCGAGCTCGAGCTGCTGGACGAGCGCCGATTCGGCAGCGGAGTCGTCACCTCCATTACCGCACGACGGCCTAGCAGCTGACCGGCGCCGGGGTCCTGCGGGTCCGCGGTGGCCGACTCGTCCGCGTTGGAGCCGGCGCCGCAGTCGATCCTGGTGTCCTTGTTGTGGTCGAAGGCGAAGAGTTTGTCGATGCCGAGATTGCCGCGCAGGATGTCGCTGCCGCGGTCGCCGAAGAGGCGGTCGCGACCTCCCTTGCCCTTCAGCTCGTCGGGGCCGGGGCCTCCGTGGATCGAGTTGGCGCCGTCGTCGCCGGACAGCTCGTCGCCGACCTTGCCGCCGATCAGGTTCTCGACGTGGCTGAGGGTGTCGTGCCCCGTGACCGTGTTGTTCTGGTAGATCACGCCGTCGATCGAGCCGAGGACCGACGTAGTGGCGCCGACGTAGGTGACGGTGTCGGTGCCGGAGCCGCCGTTGAAGACATCGGGGGTGATCTCGCCGCCTCCGAGCAGGTCGTTCGCGCCCATCCCGTTGACCGTCAGCGGGATGTAGGCCGGGCTGTCGGATGGGGTCGCGCCGTAGCCGATCACGGTGTCGCCCAGCTTCGAGCCACGCACCTCATAGCCCTCGACGTTGGCGACGGAGACGTCGACGTCGGGCATCGCCGAGCCGAGGTCGACGGCGTTGGTGTTGACCCCGGCCTGGCCGTAGCGAAGGTTCAGCCGGTTCGACGGGTAGCCGTCGAAGCGAAGGACGTCGCCCATGCCGTCGCCGAGGTCGACCATGAACTCGATCTCGTTCGGCCCCGAGCCCTCGCCGGCGGCGCTGAAGCCGGGCGCGAACCGGTTCGGCCGCTTGATCACGGCCCTGGTCAACCCTCCGGTGGATGTGTCGGTGATCTCGATCGTGTTGACGTTGGTCACCTTCGGCGTGCCGCCGACGCACGAGATCGGTGCGCTCGCCGCGTCCCTGATTCCGATTTCGTTCTGCGAATCCACCGAGAGGGCGGCGACATCGGAGTTGGCGTTCATCGCGACCTCGAGGGTGTGAACCGTGGGGGTGAAGGTGCATGTCGTCGCCCCCTGCGCGGCGGATGCCAGCGCGAGGGACGCGATCAGGCCGGCGGACGCGACCGAAGCTGCTGCGATAACCCTGCGAAGCACTCGTGCCGAGCGTAGCGCGCCGGGTCAGTAATTGCCCGCGCGTCGCTTCGGTCGGCCCCGGTTGCGGCGGCAGCGCCGCGGCATCAGGATCGGAACCACACCAGTCGCGGAGACCACATGGAGACGAAGGCCCCGACACCGCCCGTCCGCTCGGATGCGCCGTCGCCCCCGGCGCCGCCAGCCCCGAAACAGCGCCGCCAGCGGGTCGCCTATCTCGACAACCTGAAGCTGCTGCTGGTGGCGGTGATCATCTTCGGCCACGGCGCCCTCGCCTACGGCGACCTGGAGAGCGCCTGGCCCTACCAGGACGTCCAGGAGGTCCAGCTCGGGGCGGTCAGCAACGTCGCGCTGGCGGCGATCGTGATCCCCGCCGCCCTGTTCGCGATGGGCCTGTTCTTCCTGATCTCCGGGCTGGTCACGCCCGGATCGCTGGCGCGCAAGGGACCGCGCACCTTCGCCCGCGACCGCCTCGTCCGGCTCGGCGTGCCGCTGTTGGCATGGACGCTCGTGGTCTGGCCCGGCGCGATCTGGATGGCGCACCTGGCGGCCGGCGAGACCCACTCGTTCATCACCCAGTTCAGGGATTCCGATCCCGCCCTCGACACCGGCCCGATGTGGTTCGTCGAGGTGCTGCTGATCTACTCGCTCGCCTACGCAGGCTGGCGATATTGGCGCGGCCGCCGCGCCGACCGGGACGATCCCGGCGCCGCCCCGGATCGCCGCGCGCCGCTGTCCGGGCGCACGCTCGTCGCGCTCGCCGCCGCGGTCTCGGTGGCCACCGTGCTGGTGCGCCCGCTCTTTCCGGCCGCCAGCGGCCAGATCGGCCAGTCGCACCTGTGGCAGTGGCCCCAGTTCGTGGCGATGTTCGGGCTCGGAATAGTCGCCGCCCAGCGCCGCTGGCTGGAACCGGTGCCCGACCGGATCCGCCACGGTTGCGGCATCGCCGCGCTCGGCGGCATCGCGGGCTGGATGGTGCTGGCCGCGGCGATGGCCGCCACCGGCGTCGACGGGGGGGTGCTGTTCGACCCCGGACTGCACTGGGCATCGCTGACGATGGCCGCACTCGAGGGCCCGCTCGCCGTGGGCACGTCGGTGTGGCTGCTCGGCATGGCGCAGCGGCGCCTCGATCGGCGCCCGGGACCGCTCGGCCGCGCGATGGCGCGCAGCGCCTATGCCGCCTTCGTGCTCCAGGGGGTCGTGCTGATCGGGCTGATGATCGCGATGCGGCCGCTCGGCGTTCCCGCCGAGGTGAAGGCGCTCACGGTGGCGTGCCTGGGGGTGGCGGGCTCGTTCGCGCTCGCCTGGCTGCTCGTCACCCGTACCCGGGCAGGCCGGGTGCTCTAGGCAGCGGCCCTGCGGTCAGCCGGCGTCGGCGACGCGCCCGCGCGCCTTGTGGACGGCCGTCACCGTGGTGCGGATCGCGCGGGCGATCTCGCCGTTGGAGCGGCCGGGGTTGCGCTCGACCTCGAACTCGACCAGGGCGTCCCTGCGCGCCTTGGCGCGGTCGGCGTTGCTGGCGTTGAGCGGGATGTCCGTCAGGCCGGCTTCCCCGGCCAGGGCGCGGCGACAGCCGAGACAGAAGACCTCGTCGCCATCCTCGCTCCAGTTGGCCGGCCGGGCCGGGCTCTCGTGCCCCGGCATCCGCGTCGCGGTCACGCCGCAGCGGTCGCAGGTCCAGGGTTGCGCCGGCGCGCTAACACCCTCGCCCCCGCCGGGCGGATCGGAAAGGCTGCTCATCGTCGCTCCTTGCCCCTAAGGGAACAGGTCGCGCGACGCAAGAAGGGGGAGATCCGCCGAGCGATGCTTCAACACACAGGATAGCGCCCGGGTCAGCCGCAGACGCGGCGTCGCAGCGTCGACGCGGGGGTGCCGTTCGGATAGAGGGCGATCCGCCCGGCGCGCTGGTCGGCCAGGGCGCGCGGGCCGCCGAGGTAGGCGGTCACGCCGCAGTCGCGGGCCAGCCACAGCTCCAGCCAGGCCATTGCGTAGCGCTGGTATAGGCGCAGGTTGGCGACGGACTGCGGCGTCCCGATCGTGCTCGGGTCCTCGACGTCCTCGTGCACGGAGCCGACGACCCGCAGGCCGAGCTTGGCAGTCGCGCTGGTCAGCTCCGGGTACTGCTGCGGCGCCACCAGGGTGCAGTCGCTGCCCATCGTGTAGTTGCACATCACCGGGTGCTGGTTCTCCTCGCTGGCGAGGTCGATCGTCGGCGCCGTCACCCCGTGCGACTCGGGCAGAGAGGAGTCGATCGTGTAGTCGCCGAGGCGCTCGTCGGAGGGGTCGAGCAGGACCAGGGCCGACAGGCGCGGGCCCTCCGTGCGCGACCGCACCGCCGCGAAGGTGGCGTGGTAGGCGCCGAGCGAGTGGCCGGCGATCGCCAGCCGGCGCCGATCCACCCTGCCGCGCAGCGGCGACCCCGCGACCGCGTTCTGGGCGATCGCCCAGCGCAGGACGCGGAGGATGTCCTCGCTGTTCACCTGCGAGCTGAGGTCGATCAGGTCGGCCGGCTGGTCGAGCGACGGCGTCGCCGCCAGCGAGGAGCCGGCGCGGCGGTCGGAGACGATCGCGACGAAGCCGCGCGAGGCCAGCCTGCGGCCCCAGCCCGACAGGGGGAACTCGCGCAGCGTGCCCGGCCAGGCGTGCGAGATCTGGACGAGCGGGTAGGGGCCGCCACGGGCGGGGACGTAGAGGTCGGCCGCCACCGTCGGAAAGACGCCCTCGGGACCGCCGGGATCGGGCGGCACCGGGATCTGGACGTGGCTGACCTGGACCGGCAGCGGGCCGAAGCTCTCCGGCCGCGCCTGCGCCGCCGACGCGGCCGCGACCAGCAGCAGCGTCAGCGCGGCAACGAGGCCGGCGGCGAAGCCGCGAGCCGGCCGAGCCACGGCTCGGCGCGGTGAAATGGCGCTCTCCCGCCCCATCCGACGCTCACGGTACCTCGCCGATCCGGCGCGTGCGCAGGTTGATCCGGGCCCTGCTCAGCCGCGCGCCGGCGTGAACGCACCGCTCAGGTGCGGCTTCTCGTTCTTTCCGTCGTGCAGCGCGAACTCCCGCCCGCCGTCCACAGCCCACGACGCGAAGCTCATCCTGCCCGGGATCGCCACCGGCAGCTTGAACCGGACGTCCACCTCGAAGCGCTCGGGCATCAGGGCCTCGAGCGCGGCGAGGCAGCGGGCCTTCAGCCACATCCCGTGGGCGATCATGCCCGGCATCCCGAACATGCGGGCGCTGAGGGGGTGCATGTGGATCGGGTTGCGGTCGCCGGAGACGTCGGCGTAGCGGCGGCCGATGTCGCCGGGGAGCTTCCAGACGGCCTGCGGGCGCGGCGGCTCGGGGCGCTCCTCGCGCTCGCGATCACGCGACCCCCCGCCGTCGCCGCCCGACGAGCCGCCGTTCTCCTTGCGCAGGTAGGTGCTGCGGCTGCGCCACGCAGCCTCTCCCCCGACCCGCGCCTCGGCGACGACGTCGAACTGGGTGCCGCGGTCGTGCGGGCGAAGGTCGTCGGTCCGCACGCGCATCTCCAGCCGCTCCTCGACGCGCAGCGGGCGCAGCTGCTCGATCCGGTTGCGGACGTGCACCATCCCGATCACGGGGAAGGGGAAGTCCGAGGCCGTCATCAGCTTCATCGACAGCGGAAACGCCAGCAGGTGCGGATAGGTCGGCGGCAGAACGTCGCGCTGGGGGAAGCCGCAGACGCGGTCGTAGGTCGTCAGCCGGTCGCGGTCGATCTCGATCTCGCCCAGGACCAGCTCCTCGTCGGGCAGCTTCGGCTCGCCGCCGCCGAGTCCGGGCAGCTTGCCCAGCACCCCCCGCCCCGCTCCCAGCACCGCCCGCGGATACAGCGTCCGCAGGCTCGGCGCCGACGACAGCTCCCGCACCGCCACGGCGCTACGCCCCGAGGAAGCTCTGGCCGCAGACGCGCACGACGTTGCCGTTGACGCCGGCCGATCCCGGGCTCGCCAGCCAGGCGACGGTCTCGGCCACGTCCACCGGCAGGCCGCCCTGGGTGAGGCTGTTCATCCGCCGGCCGGCCTCGCGCGTGGTGATCGGCATCGCCGCGGTCATCTTCGTCTCGATGAAGCCCGGGGCAACCGCGTTGATCGTCGCGGGGCGCTCCGCCACCACCGGCGCCAGCGACTCGGCCACGCCGATCACCCCCGCCTTGCTGGTCGCGTAGTTCGCCTGGCCGCGGTTGCCGGCGATGCCGCTGACCGAGGCGACGCCGACGATCCGGCCCTGCTGGCGCAGCACGTTCTCGCCGAGCAGCAGGTCGTTGATCCGGATCTGGCTCTCCAGGTTGATCGCCATCACCGTGTCCCACTCCTCCTCGCTCATCTTGCCGAGCGTGCGATCGCGGGTGACGCCGGCGTTGTGGACGACGACGTCGGCGCCGCCGTGGCGCTCGCGCATGTGGTCGGCGATCGTGCGGGGGGCGTCGTCGCCGGTGATGTCGAGCTGGAGCGCCGAGCCGCCCACCCTGTTGGCCACCTCGGCGAGCGCCTCGCCCTGCGCCGGCACGTCGAGGCAGACGACGTGGGCGCCGTCGCGGGCCAGCACCTCGGCGATCGTCTCGCCGATCCCGCGCGAGGCGCCGGTGACCAGCGCCGCGCGGCCGTCCAGCGGCCGCTCCCAGTCGGCGGGCAGCGGCGGCTCGACCGCCGCCAGCCGCGGCGCCTGGCCGGAGACGTAGGCGGAGCGGGCGGAGAGGAAGAAGCGAAGCGTGGACTCGAGCGCGTGCTCGGCGCCGGGGGCGGCGTAGACGAGGTTGGCGGTGGCTCCCCTGCTCCCCACCTCCTTGCCGGCGGAGCGGACGAAGCCCTCCAGCGCCCGCTGGGCGATGGCGTGGGCGGGCTCCTCGCACAGCTCGGGTTGCGTTCCCAGGATGACGAGGCGGCCGCAGCGCTCGATCTGCCAGATCACCGGGTGGAAGAACTCGTAGAGCGACCGCAGGCCGGCGACCTCACGGATCCCGGAGGCGTCGAACACCAGCGCGGCGAAGCGGCGGTCGCCGTTCGCCTCCGGGCTCCAGGCGCTGGCGCGGGCGCCCGCCCGCTGGCCGGCCCCGCGCGCCTCGGGCCCCGGCGCCACCGACACCTCGGCGTCCACGGAGCGCAGCGTCTCCGCCACGGCGTCCACGAACAGGCCCCCCGGCGCCGCCCCGAGCAGCGCCGACCCGTCCAGGACCGGCTGGCCCGGCTCGTAGCGGCGCAGGGGCGGCGGCGCCGGCAGCCCCAGCCGCTTCGTGAACATGCGCCCGGGCGCCGAATTGGCGAAGGACTGGTATCTATCGGTCATCTCGCGTTTGCTACCCAGGCCCGCGGGCAGATAACAATTCGACGATGACTGCCAACGGCCGGCGAGCGGCGATCATCGGCGGCAACCGTATCCCGTTCGCGCGGTCGAACGGGTCCTACGCCGAGGTCTCCAACCAGGACATGCTCACCCAGGCGCTCGACGGCCTGGTGGCGCGCTTCGGCCTGCAGGGCGAGCGGCTGGGCGAGGTGGTGGGCGGCGCCGTGCTCAAGCACAGCCGCGACTTCAACCTCACCCGCGAGTGCGTGCTGGGCGGCGCCCTGGACCGCACCACCCCGGCCTACGACGTCCAGCAGGCCTGCGACACCAGCCTGGAGGCGACGATCCTGGTCGCCAACAAGGTCGCGCTCGGCCAGATAGAGAGCGCGATCGCCTCCGGCGTGGACACGACCAGCGACGCCCCGATCGAGGTGAACGAGGACCTCGCCCGCCTCCTGGTGAAGGCGAACGCGGCGAAGGGCACGACCGAGCGGATCAGGCTGCTCGGCCATCTGCGCCCGGGCCAGATCGTCCCCCAGATCCCCCGCAACGCCGAGCCGCGTACGGGCCTGTCGATGGGCGAGCACGCGGCGATCACGGCGAAGGAGTGGGACGTCGGCCGGATGGAGCAGGACGAGCTGGCCGCCGCCAGCCACCGCAACCTGGCCGCCGCCTACGACCGCGGCTTTTTCGACGACCTGCTCATCCCCTACCAGGGCCTGTCGCGCGACGAGAACCTGCGCCCCGACTCCTCGCCGGAGAAGCTGGCGAAGCTGCGGCCGGTGTTCGGCGACGGCGACGGGGCGACGATGACCGCCGGCAACTCCACCCCGCTCTCCGACGGCGCCGCCGCGGTGCTGGTGGCGAGCGACGAGTGGGCCGAGCGCCACAGCCTGCCCGTGCAGGCCTGGATCACCGACTCCCAGGCGCACGCGGTGGACTACGTGCACGGCAACGACGGCCTGCTGATGGCGCCGGTCTACGCCGTGCCGCGCCTGCTCGAGCGCAACGGCCTCGCCCTGGGGGACTTCGACTACTACGAGATCCACGAGGCCTTCGCCTCGCAGGTGCTGGCCACGCTGAAGGCCTGGGAGGACCCCGAGTTCTGCCGCGAGCGGCTCGGCCGCGAAGAGCCGCTGGGCTCGATCGACCGCTCCAGGCTGAACGTCAATGGCGGCTCGCTGGCCGCCGGCCACCCCTTCGCCGCCACCGGCGCGCGGATCGTGGCGACGATGGCGAAGCTGCTCGCCGAGAAGGGATCGGGGCGCGGCCTGATCTCGATCTGCGCCGCCGGCGGCCAGGGCGTCGTCTGCATCATGGAGCGCTAGGGGCGGGCGATGGGCTTCAACATGGAGCTCACACCGGCGCAGCACAGCCTGATCGAGCGCACCCACCGCTTCGCCGCCGATGTCGTGCGGCCGGTGGCCGAGGAGTACGACCGCAAGGAGGAGTTCCCCTGGCCGGTGCTGGAGAAGGCGGCCGAGGAGGGCTTCTACAACCCGCTCTTCTACCGCGACCTGATCACCGACCCCACCGGGCTCTCGCTGCCGCTGTTCATGGAGGAGCTGTTCTGGGGCTGCGCCGGAATCGGGCTGGCGATCGTGATGCCGGCGCTGGCGCTGTCGGCGCTCGCCCAGGCGGCGGCGCCCGAGCAGCTGGTCAAGTGGGCGCCGCAGTTCTTCGGCGAGCCCGGGGACCTCAAGCTGGCGGCGCTGGCGGTGTCGGAGCCGCAGGGCGGAAGCGACGTCGGCGCGCTGCGCACCCGGGCGCGGCGCGACGGCGACGAGTGGGTGATCGACGGCCACAAGATGTGGATCGGAAACGGCGGGATCGCCGACGTCCACGTCGTCAACGCGTCGGTGGAGCCCGAGCTGGGCACCAAGGGGCAGGCGCTGTTCGTCGTTCCCGGCGGGACGCCGGGGCTGGAGCTGGTGCGCAAGCTGGAGAAGCTGGGCTGCCGCGCCTCCCACACCGCCGAGATCCGCTTCGAGGGCTGCCGCATTCCTGCCGACCACCTGCTCGGCGGCGACGAGCGCCTGGAGCGGCGGCTGGAGAAGGCGCGCAAGGGCGAGGGCCGCTCGGCGGCGCTGGGGGCGTTCGAGCAGACGCGGCCGATGGTCGCCGCCCAGGCGCTGGGGGTCGCGCGGGCGGCGTTCGAGTTCGCCTGCGACTACGCCGGCGGCCGCGAGGCGTTCGGCGGGCCGATCATCGAGAAGCAGGGGATCGGCTTCCCGCTCGCCGACGTCGCGGTCGAGCTGGACGCCGCGCGGATGCTCACCTGGCGGGCGGCCTGGATGGCGGCCCAGGGGATCGACTTCCACCTCGCCGAGGGCTCGATGTCGAAGCTGGCGGCCTCCGAGGTGGCGGTGCGCGCCACCGAGCGCGCGATCCAGGTGTGTGGCGGCTGGGGATACATCCGCGACCTGCCGGTGGAGAAGTGGTACCGCGACGCCAAGCTCTACACGATCTTCGAGGGCACCTCGGAGATCCAGCGCCTCGTGATCGGCCGCACCCTGCCCGAGGCCGGCCCCGCCGGGCCGCTGCACCACCGCCTGCCCGAGAAGGAGGGGATCGGCAGCGTGCTCGGCCGCGGCACCCCGGCGCGGGCGCAGGCGGGGATGGCGCTGCTGCGCCTGGCCAGCATCACCCCGGAGGCGCTGATGCGCCTGCCCGGCAGGGTGCTGTCGCCGCCGCGGAAGAAGTAGCGCCCGCGCCGGCCGCGGCACGGACGCGACGCGGAGTCGAAGCATTCTGTGTGCATTCTGTAGTGCAAAACGCGCTACGGTTGTCGAGATGGCCGCAATCCCACCGCTGTCGCTCCGCCTGGGCCGCGACGGTCTGAGCGCGCTCGACGAGATCGCCCGCCGTCGTGGCATCACCCGCGCCGAGGCCGCCCGTCAGGCGATCGCCGAAACCGCGCAACGCGAACGGCGCAGGGCTGGGCTGGCGGCGGAGGCAAGGCGGCTGATGCAGGATCGCGCCTACGTCCGGGAGGCGCGGGAGGTCGCCGCGCTGATGGAGCAGCTGCGTGGTCCGCGCTGACGTCCACGCGATCAAGCTCCCCCGCCGCGGCGGCCGCGTCCAGCGAGGCCGGCGCTACGCGGTGATCGTCCAGGCCGACGACCTGCTCGAGCTCTCCACTGCGGTCGTCTGCCCCACCTCCACCTCCGCGCCCGCGGCGAGCTTTCACCCGGAGATCGAGATCGGCGACGAGTCGACGAGGGTGCTCTGCGAGATGGTCGGGGCGGTTGACAGCCGCGCGCTCGGGGGGCACGTGGGGCACCTGACGCCTGCCGAGCTGCGCGACGTCGAAGAAGCCTTGCTTCTCGTCCTTGATCTTGCCTGAGGTTGCTCAGGCGGAGACGCGCGGAAGCCAGTCGCCCACCGCCGCGGCCACCGCATCGAGGTCGGCGGTCAGGCTGTGGTTTCCCGGCACCAGGACCACCTCGCGGGTGGAGCTGCCCCGCGGCCTGCCGAACGGGTCGCTTTCGCCCTGGACCACGAGCGTCGGCAGCGTCACCGCGTCGAGCTCGGATTGGCGGGTCTTCTCCGGGCGGCCCGGCGGGTGAACCGGAAACGCCAGGCACAGCACCGCGACCGCCCCGGTCTCGGCGACGGTGCGGCACGCCACCCGGGCGCCGAGCGAGCGGCCGCCGACGATCAGGCGCAGATCGGACAGCTCGCCCCCGCGCAGCTGCTCGACCGCGACGGTCCACGCCTCGTCGAGCCGCTGCGCCGGAGCGGGAGAGCGCCGCCCCGCCACCAGATAGGGCTGCTCGACCAGGGCGACGCTGAATCCCGCCGAGCGGGCGACGTCGGTGACGGCGACCAGGTCGCGGGCCCCCACCCCTCCCCCGGCGCCGTGACCGAGCGCCAGCGCACCGACCGGCTGATCGGCGAGGTGCAGGTGCGCCCTCGCCGGGCCGTGAGGGGTCTCGATCTCCAGCGCCGCCGCGGCCTTCGCCATCCGGCGGAGCTTAGGCGCTCGCGGCGGCGACCAGGCACAGCATCAGCTCGGCCGCCTGCCTGTCGTCGAGGCCCTGCTCGCTGGCGAGTGACCGCCAGGTGGTGAACGCCACGGCGTGGCCGATCGCGGCGGCGACCCGGCGACGGGCGCGCCCGCGCTCGGGCCTGCCCTTGATCAGGACGTCGGCGGCGGCGGCGACGTAGGCGTGAAAGGCGGAGAACAGCCGCCTGACGATCGCCATCGTCGCGGGCGCTGGCCGCCCCGCTTCACCGCCACAACCGCGAGGACGAGTACAGCTACATCCTCGAGGGCCGGATGGGCGCTCTGCTCGGGGACGACGTGGTCGAGGCGGGTCCCGGCGACCTCGTCTTCAAGCCGCGCGGCCAGTGGCACACCTTCTGGAACGCCGGCGAGGACCCGGCCCGGATCCTGGAGATCATCTCCCCGGCCGGCTTCGAGCGCTTCTTCGAGGAGCTGGTGGACATGGGCGGCGTCGCCGCGGCGGCGCCGGAGACGCTGGGCGAGCTGTGCGCCCGCTACGAGCTGGACATGGATCCCGACAGCGTCCCCGGCCTGGTCGAGCGCTTCGACCTGCGCTTTCCCGGCGACCCCGTCTGAGCGGGGAAGGCGACGCTGGCCGGGCCGTCGAGCCGGCCGCGCGCCCGCGGACTCGGCTAGCGTCCCGACAACAGGGGGCAAAACCGAACCAGGAGGAGCAAGTTGGAGGCGAACCAGCTGGATCCGGGCGAGTTTCGCGAGGCGCAGCGAAATCAGTGGAACGTCGCCGCCGGCGGGTGGCGCAAGTACTCGGAGATGATCGACGAGCGGACGCACCACGTGAGCGAGCGACTGGTCGAGCTGGCCGGCGTCGAGCCGGGCAGCCGCGTGCTCGACGTGGCCGCCGGCTACGGCGAGCCGACCCTGACCGCAGCCAGGGTCGCCGGCCCGGGCGGGACGGTCGTCGCCACCGACATCTCGGCGGAGATGCTCGGCTACGGGCGCGAGCGCGCCGCCGACGCCGGGCTACGGAACATCGAGTTCATGGAGTCGGCCGCTGTGGACCTGGACTTCCCGCACGAGAGCTTCGATGCGGCGCTGTCGCGCTGGGGGATCATCTTCGACCCCGACGGCGAGGCGGCCGCGGCCCACGTTCGCGGCTTCCTCAAGCCGGGGACGGGGATGGCAATCAGCTCGTGGGGAACACCGGAGCAGGTCCCCTTCCTGGCGATCCCGATGCGGACGGCGATGCAGCGGCTTGGCATGCCGCCGCCGCCGCCGGGGATGCCCGGCCCGCTTTCGCGGCCGACGCCGGAGGCGCTGGGCGGCCTGCTCGAGGCGGGCGGGTTCTCCGACGTCGAGGTCGAGGACGTCAACGTGAGCTTCGAGTGGGAGTCGCCGGAGGAGTTCACGACCTTCGTCGAGGAGATCGCGCCGCCGGTCACGGCGATGATCTATCCGCAGCCGCCGGAGGTGCAGGAGGAGGTCTGGGCCGCGATCGGCGATGCGGTCAGCGAGGCGTCCGGCGGCAGCGACGCGATCAGGCTTTCCAACGTGGTGCTGCTGGCGGTCGGCCGCGCCTAGCTGCTGGGAACGCTAGCGCCGCGACGCGGCGGCGGCGGCGGCGCGGGGCGCCTGCTCCGAGGCGGCGAGGACGGTCTCCAGCAGCCCCGGGAAGCGCGCCTCGAGGTCGTCCGTTCGCAGCGTGTTCAGCCGGGCGGTGCCGACCGGGCGCTGGTGGATCACGCCGGCATCGCGCAGCACCTTGAAGTGGTGCGTGCAGGTGGACTTGGTCACCGGGACGTCGAAGGCGCCGCAGCTCAGCTCGCCGTCGCCGGCAAGGGCGGCCACGATCTTCAGCCGGATCGGGTCGCTCAGCGCATGCAGCACCGCGCCCAGCTCGATCTCGTCGCGCTCGGGGTGGACGAGCTCGTCGGCGGGATGGGCCTCGGTCTTTATCTGAGTCGGCACGGTGATCGTTCTCACACAGCGATTGTACGACAACCATCGTACATCTGCTAAGGTACGACCATCATCGTACTACCAACGACAACCGTCGTACAACCGCTGCCCCAAAAGGACGCCGAAATGAACACAGCACCACAGCCGTCCACACCGCCGATACCCCCCAGGCCGCTCCCGCTGCGACCGCCCGTGCTGCTGCGCGAGCGGGTCGACGACGCGGTCGTCGCCCAGTTCATCCGCGACCTGGCGACGGCGACGCGATGAGCGACGCCGCCACCCCCCAGCCGCTGCACGGCGAGCGCACGCGCTGGCTCGCCCTTTACGTGCTCTGCGTCGGCATGCTGATGATCGTGCTCGACGCGACGATCGTGAACGTCGCGCTGCCGGCGATTCGCACCGACCTCGGCTTCTCGCAGTCCAGCCTCGCCTGGGTGGTCAACGCCTACCTGATCACCTTCGGCGGCCTGCTGCTGTTCGCCGGACGGCTCGGCGACCTGATCGGACGCCGGCGGGTCTTCCTCGCGGGCCTCGCCGTGTTCACCACGGCGTCGCTCGCCTGCGCGCTGGCGCAGAGTGAGGCCGTGCTGATCACGGCGCGCTTCGTCCAGGGCATCGGCGGCGCGCTCACTTCGGCGGTGATCCTGGGGATGATCGTGACGATGTTCCCGCAGCCGCGCGATCAGGCGAAGGCGATCGGCGTCTACAGCTTCGTCGCCTCCGCCGGCGGCTCGATCGGCCTGCTCGCCGGCGGCGCCCTCACCGAGGCGATCAACTGGCACTGGATCTTCTTCGTCAACCTGCCGATCGGCGTCGCCACCGCGTTCCTGGCGACCCGACTGGTCGAGGCCGACGAGGGGATTGGGCTCGGCCATGGGGCCGACTTCCCCGGCGCCGCCCTGGTCACCGGATCGCTGATGCTCGGCGTCTACACGATCCTCGAGACGGGCAGCTACGGCTGGACGTCGGCCCACACGCTCGGCCTCAGCGCCGTCTCCGCCGCCCTGTTCGCCGCCTTCATCGCCCGCGAGGCGACGATCGAGAACCCGCTGATGCCGCTGCGGCTGTTCCGCTCGCGAAACGTCGTCGGCGCCAACCTGGTCCAGGCCCTGTTCGTCGCCGGGATGTTCGGGATGTTCTTCCTCGGCGCCCTCTACCTGCAGCGGGTGCTCGGCTACGGCTCGCTCGGCGTCGGCCTCGCGTTCTTGCCGGTGACGCTCGTGATCGGCACGATGTCGCTCGGCTTCTCCGAGCGCCTCGTGATGCGCTTCGGCCCCCGCGCCACTCTGATCCCGAGCCTCGTCCTGATCGCCGCCGGGCTCGCCCTGTTCGCCCGCGCTCCGGTCGACGGCAGCTACCTGGGCGACGCCCTGCCGGTGATGCTCCTGCTCGGCGCCGGCGCCGGCCTCGCCTTCCCGTCGCTGATGACCCTGGCGATGTCGGGCGCGACCCGCTCGGACTCGGGCCTCGCCTCCGGGCTGGTCAACACCACCCTCCAGGTGGGCGGCGCGCTCGGGCTGGCGGTGCTCGCCACCCTGGCCACCTCGCGCACCGACAGCCTGCTCGCCGGCGGCGACTCCACCGCCGCAGCGCTGACCGGTGGCTATCACCTGGCCTTCCTGATCGGCGCCGGACTGGTGATCGCGTCGATCGCCGTGGCGGTCACGGTGCTGGACCCGGCCGCGGTGGCGGAGCCGGCCGAGGAGCACGAGGCCCGGCACGGCACGCCCGAGCCCGCCTACTCCGAAGCCGCCTGACGGCAAGCGCCGGCGGCGGCCCTAACGCCCAAGGCTGCCGCTACAGGCAGATGTCCATCTGCGGGTTGTAGCTCTGCCCGGGCGGGCAGGTCTTCTTTCCCTGCTGGTACTGCTGCAGGTTCTTCTGCTCCTTTTGCTGCTCCTGCTCGCGGAACTTCTGAACCTTCTCGCCGAGCTTGCGGGCCCGCTCCTGCGCCTTCTGCTTTGCCTCGGTGACGCTCTGGGAGGCATCGTTGCCGCCGGACGAGCCGCACCCGGCCGCGGCGCCGAGGCCGGTCAGCGACAGGGCGACGAGCACAATCGCAAGCGTTTTCGTCATGGAGATCTCGACGCTAGCACTCCAGTAGCCTCGACCGGGTGAAACCGATCGGCTCGCGCAACGGGCACGGAAACGGGCGCGGCAACGGCAACCGCCCCGCCCCGCGCTGGTCGCCGTCGGTCGCCGTGGTGGGCGGCGGCTTCGGCGGCGTGGGGGCGGCGGTGATGCTGCGGCGCGCCGGCTACGGCGACGTCACCGTGTTCGAGCGCGCCGAGCGCGTCGGCGGCGTCTGGCACCACAACACCTATCCCGGCGCCGCCTGCGACGTGCCCTCGCACCTCTACGAGTTCTCGTTCGCGCCGAACCCGCGCTGGTCCCGCCGCTACGCGCCCCAGGCCGAGATCCGGGCCTACATCGAGGACGTCGCCCGCCGCCACGGCGTCCTCGACCGGGTGCGAACCGAAACCGAGGTGACCGACGCCCGCTGGGACGAGGAGCGCGGCAAGTGGGTGCTCCAGACGAGCGCCGGCGAGCACGAGGCCGACATCCTGCTGACCGCCTGCGGCCAGCTCTCGGTCGCCAAGATCCCGCCGATCCCCGGGCTCGACAATTTCGAGGGACCCTCCTTCCACACGGCGAAGTGGCGCCACGACGTCGATGTCACGGGCAAGCGGGTGGCGGTGATCGGGTCCGGGTGCAGCGCGATCCAGGTGGTGCCGGCGATCCAGCCGATCGTCGAGCAGGTGGACGTCTACCAGCGCTCGCCCGGCTGGACCTTCCCCAAGACCGACCACGCCTACAGCGCTCGCGCGATGCGCCTGTTCGAGCGCTTCCCGCAGATCCAGCGGCTCGATCGCGAGCTGATCCTGAGCTTCATGGACCTCGGTGCGGCGGCGATGACCAGCCAGAGCTGGATGCGGCCGGCGTTCAGGGTTGTCTGCCGGCGCCAGATCAAGAAGGCGATCGAAGATCCCGAGCTGCGCGCCAAGGTCACCCCCGCCGACGAGATCGGCTGCAAGCGGGTGATGCTGACCGACGAGTGGTATCCCACGCTGACCAGGCCGAATGTCGACCTCGTCACGGACCGAATCGACGAGGTGACCGCGGACGGGATCCGCACCGCGGACGGCACCCAGCGGCCGGCCGACGTGCTCGTGCTCGCCACCGGGTTCGAGACCCACGGCTTCGTCGCGCCGATGGAGATCACCGGCGCCGGCGGCCGCACGCTGGCAGAGCATTGGTCGGAGCTGGCGCGCGCCTACCTGGGGCTGAGCATGCCGGGCTTTCCCAACCTGTTCCTGCTCTACGGCCCCAACACGAACGGCGGCACCGGCTCGGTGATCCACACGATCGAGTGCGGCATGAACCACGTGATCTCGGCGCTGGACGAGCTCGGCCGCGCCGGCGCCGGCCGGATCGAGCTTCGCCCCGAGACCGCCGCCGCCTTCGACCGCGAGCTTCGCGCCGCGCTGGCCGGCACCGTCTGGCACACCGGCTGCACCAGCTGGTACGTGGACGAGAACGGCAACGACCCCAACCAGTGGCCGTGGCTATGGCGCACCTACCGGCGCCGCACCGCCGAGCTGGCGCCGGGGGCGTACGAGCTGGGCTCAGCCGTCGAGCGCGAGCCCGAGCTGAGGGCCTGACCTCGCGGCGCGTCGCCGGCATGTTCGCTCGGAGAGGATCCCGATGCGCAGGTTGATCTACTCGATGTCAGTGTCGCTCGACGGCTACATCGCCGGGCCGGGCGGCGAGATCGACTGGTCGTCACCGGACGAGGAGCTGCACCGGTTCCACAACGAGCGGGTGCAGGACCTCGGCGTGCACCTATTAGGGCGGAAGCTCTACGAGACGATGACGTATTGGGAGACCGCCGACGAAAACCCGTCGCTTTCCGAGTACGAGCTCGAGTTCGCCCGGGTCTGGCAGGAGCTTCCGAAGGTCGTCTTCTCGACCACGCTGCGGGAGGTGGTGGGCAATTACCGGCTGGCAGGGAACGACCCCGTCGAGGAAGCCGCCAAGCTCAAGCGGGAGCCGGGCAAGGACCTGGCCGTCGGGGGCGCCGGCCTCGCGGCCACGCTGATCAAGGCCGGCCTCGTCGACGAGTTCCAGCTCTTCGTCAGTCCGGTCGTACTCGGCGCCGGCACGCCCTACTTCCCGGCCACCGAGGAGAGAATCGACCTGGAGCTGGTTGAAACTCGGACCTTCGCCTCCCGAGTGGTCTATGTCCGCTACGCCCGCGCGTAGATCCGTCAGCCGCCGCGGAGCTCGCGGGCGAGCCGGTCGAAGCGCCGGGCGCGCGGGTCGCCGGCTCCGAGGATCTCGTCGAGCCAGCGCTCGACCTCGTCCGTGTCGAGGTGCTCGACCGAGACCAGGATCTGCTCGATGTCCAGCCAGTCCTTGGCGCGATTGAAGATCGCCTTGCAGGCGGCGAGATGCTCGGGGGCGAGGATCGGCAGCTCGTCCTCGCCGAACGGAACGGTGCGGATGTGACGGCGCATGGCCTCGTGAAGGGGAATGCTGGCGAAGAACAGGTCGACCGGGTTGCGCCCCCACCACAGCCGGCACTGGCCCTCGCGCTCCAGCGCCGCGGCGTCCACGTCGTCGCCGACGCCGATCGGCTCCAGCGCCTCGCGGACCCGGGGATAGTCCTGCGGCGGCAGGAAGACGTTCAGGTCGATGTCGATCGTCGTTCGCGGCTCGGCGTAGTAGGCAAGCGCCATCGCTCCGCCGAAGGCGTGGGGGATTCCGGCCCGGTCGAGGCGATCGTGGACCGCGGTGACCTTCTCGGGCAGCGAGGGTTCGCTCATCGAGCGTGGCCGAGCGGCGGGAAGCGCAGCCCGCCACGTCGCTTCGCCGGCAGCGCGTCGCCGAGAAGCAGAAGGTCGCGCAGCGCCTCGCCGCGCTCCGCGGCCGAGGCCCCGACCCACTCGGCCGCCGAGCGCGCGTCGGCCGAGAGGCTCCCGGCCTCGCTGCGAAGCTGATCGAGCAGCATCCGGGCGAGCGCCTGGCGCGGCCGGTGCCCGCGGGCGATCTCGTGAAGCAGCTCGCCGGCGAGGCGATCGGGGTTCTCGACCGCGACCGGCGCCCCGGCACGCAGGGCGATCCGACGCAGCTCATCGGCGTCGACGGGCTTGGACGCGCGTTCCGCGGCGCGCTCCGCCACCTCCGGCGTCAGCTCCCTGAACGTCGCCAGCGTGCGGCTGCGCGGCCCCCTCGGGGTCGATCGCGACTCGCGGATCTCCCAGGCACCGGATCCGTGCCTGACCACGTACATAGTGGGCATTTTACCCACTACACCGGAAAGAGGTGCTGGCGCGCCGCGGGCGAGGTCAGGGCGCCGTCAGAGCGGCCTCGGCGATCCTGATGAGGGCAGCGCCGGAGCCCCCCCGGCCGGTCCCGGCGTCGCCGCGATGCACGGCCGCCTCGTCGAAGCCGCAGTCCCGCAGCGCCGCCGCGGCGGTGGCCTCGTCGGCGAAGTTGACGTGGACGCGCCCGCGCACGAACGCCGACAGGCCGGCGCGGAAGGCGCGCACGGCGACGCTGTCCATCTCCGGCTCGAGGTGCACGTCGCTGAGGTAGCGGCCCGACGAGAACCCGCGCAGCGCGCTGGCGAAGCGGCGCCACATCCCCAGCACCGCCGCGGTCTCGAAGTAGCCGAGCAGTCCCTCGGTGACGATCGCCGCCGGCTGGTCGGGATCGAGCCGCATCGCGATCGCCGCGACGCTCTCGGGCCCCTCGTCGCGCAGCGCGTCGACCTCCTCGACACGGTGGCGCTCGCCGAGCGAGCCCGCCCGCGCCAGCGCCTCGCGCTTGGCCGCCGCCATCTCGGGCAGGTCGGCCTCGACGTAGGTGATCCGGTCGCCGTAACGGCGGGCGAAGCGCCAGCCGCGCGGCGAGAGCCCGCACGCCACCTCGACCACCTGGGTGACGCCGTGCTCGTCGATCGCCCGCTCGAGCAGCGCGTCGATCGTGCGGTGGCGCGCCAGCAGGTAGTCCTCCAGGGTGGGGCCGCCAAGCGCGCCGCTGAGCGCCATCGCCGGCCGCAGGGCGTCGAAGAAGAGTCGCCCGCGCCGCGTCTCCAGCTCCGGCGGGGCGAGGCCGTTGCGTGCCCAGACGTAGCCCGTGTAGTGGGCGGTCGGGCTGATCGCCTCCGAGGCCCGCCCGCCGCCCGGCAGGTCGGCTATGGCTTTATGTAGTTGTGGACGGGGTACTCGAACGTCTTCGGTCCCTCGCCCATCTCGCCGCCGGCTGCGGCCACGACCTTCTGGATCGCCGGCCCCAGGCGCTCCTCGCTGAAACGGTCGTAGGCCTCGCGCGACTCCCACACGTCGGTGATCGCCCAGCGGCCGTAGACCTCGCCCGCCCAGTGGAAGAGCAGTCCGGGGGGCGGGTTCTCCTCGATCCCCATCTCCGCGTTGACCGCGTCGTAGGTGTCTGCGCCGACGCCCTCGGGGAAGTCGGTGTTGACGATCGCTACGGCCATCTGCGTCTCCTCGTTTCGCTCGGCGTGCGCCGAGATTGCGGGACGCGCCTCAGCCTACCGGCGCCGACCCGCGGGCTCCGAGCGCCTCCGGCTCAGCCGCCGACGTAGTCGACGTGCCACCACTCACCCGGGGCATGGACCTTGGTCCAGCCGTACTTCCAGCCGATCCGGTCGACGACGGAGCGCATCGCCGGGTCGGCGACGTCGACCGAGTCGCCGCTCTCGTGCGACGAGGTGCCCGGCGGGTTGGCGGGCGCGCCCTGGCCCGAGAGGTAGAGGTCGTAGAGGTAGGCCTGCTGGTCGTAGGTGCGGTAGGCCGACAGCGGGCCGTCCGGGTAGACGTCGGTGCCGGTGGTGCCGAGGGACTCGGCCCGCATCGCGTTCCAGGCGTCGGCGGCGGCGGGGGCGAGGTGGAGCTCGCCCCACGGCGAGGGCACGTGGCCCATCCCGGGGGCCGAGACGATCGTGTTCGGGTCCACCGGCGAGCCGGATGAGGTCGCGACCGCCGGGGCGGACGGGATCGAGACCGTCGTGCCGCTGACCACGTGGGTGTACGGGGAGATCCCGTTGTAGGCGGCGAGGCTGCCGACGCTGATCCCGTTGGCGGCGGCGATCCCGGTGAGGGTCTCGCCGGGCCGAACGGTGTGGGCGGCGCCGCCGCCCGAGCCGCTGCCGCCGGAGGGCGCCACCGTCCCCGCGTCGCTCGAGGCGGTCCCCCCGGCGCCGGCCAGGGCCGCGGCGCCCTCGGCGACCGTCGGCACCTCCAGCGTCTGGCCGGCCTCGACCGCGGCGTCCTCGGAGAGGCCGTTGTAGACGGCGACCGTGCGCGTGGTGAGGTTGTTCGCCGCGGCGATCGACCAGAGGGTCTCGCCGGGCTGCACCACGTGGGGCAGCTCGGCCGCGGCGGGCGGGGCCAGCGGGCCGCAGGCCGCCGCCGCGATTGCCGTGCAGGCCGCTGCCGAGCGGCATGCCGCCCCCCGCGTCCCCCATCGCCTTCGAACCTGCATCCGCTGCGCCTCCGTTGGTGGAACGGGGCACGCTTCGATGCCCCGCCGCCTTCCTCCTGCCGCGGGGTGACCGCTTATCGGTCCTGCAATCGATGCCCCGGCGAGACGCCGGTCAGGCCGCGTCGGGCTCCAGCGCGGGCTCGGCCCGTTCGCGCCGCGGCGCCGGCGCCGGGCGCTTCGCCGTGGACGGGATCCGCGTGCCGACCGCCAGCGCACAGATCAGCGCCACCGCGCACATCGCGAAGGCCAGCGTGAACCCCGACTCGGTCGGGTAGGCGCCGGCGAGGCTGTCGGCGAGGATCGTCGCCGCCAGCTGCGCGCCGAAGGCACCGCCGACGGTACGGGTGACGGTGTTCATCCCGGTGGCCACGCCGGTCTGCTCGGGCCGCACCGCCTCCACGATCAGGTTTGCCATCGCCGCGAAGGCCAGGCCGATCCCGATCCCGAGGAAGCCCGACGCAAGGTAGATCTCCCAGTGCGAGCCGTGGGCGACCGTGAGCAGCGTGAACGACACGGCAGCGGATGCGCAGCCCGCGAGAAGCGGCGGCTTGGAGCCAAAGCGGCGCTCGATGATCCCGGCGGTCTGGCCGACGATCAGGATCGCCATCGTCGCCGGCAGCAGGAAGAGGCCGGCGGCGGTCACCGATGCGCCGAAGCCGTACCCGGTGCTGGTCGGCGCCTGGACGAGCTGCGGGATCAGGATGAACGACGAGTACAGCCCGACGCCGAGCAGCAGAGCCACGGCGTTGGTCGTCCAGACGCCGCGCAGCCGCATCATCCGCATGTCGACCAGCGGCTCGCGGGAGCGCAGCTCGACGGCGATCCAGGCGACCATCACCGCGAGGCCGAAGCCCAGCAGCCCGAGCGTGCGCGCCGATCCCCATCCCCAGCTGGTCGTCTGGCTGACCGCCAGCAGCACCGCCGTCAGGCCGACCAACATCAGCACCACCGCGAGCCAGTTGACCGCGCCGGGGGACTTCACCGGCGACTCGGGGATGAAGCGCCAGGTGGCGATCGCGGCGGCCACGATCGCGACCAGGGGAAACCAGAACAGCCAGTGGTAGCTGAGGTGGGCGACGATCACCCCGGCGAACACCACCCCCGCGCCGCCGCCGATCCCCAGCAGCGCCGACATCATCCCGATCCCGCCGGCGACGCGCTCGCGGGGAAACTCGTCGCGGATGATCGCGAAGGCGAGCGGGAAGATCCCGCCGCCCGCCCCCTGGATCACCCGCCCGAAGATCATCAGGCCGAGCGAGGAGGCGAGCGCGGAGACCAGCGTGCCGGCGGCCAGCATCACCAGCACGATCATCAGCACGTGCTCCTTGCCGTACATGTCGCCGAAGCGGCCGATGATCGGCGTCGCCACCGACGCGCTGAGCAGGTAGGCGGTGAGGATCCAGCCGACCGAGCTCTCCGAGGTGTCGAACGCCTTCTGGATGTCGGGCAGGGCCGGCGCCACCAACGACTGCAGCAGGGCGTAGGAGATCCCGCCCAGCGCCAGCACGGCGAGGGTGAGGCCGGGGCGCCGGCGTGCTGTTTCGGCGGATTTCACCAAGAGCAATTCTGACGGGGAGCGATCGCCCTCCCTTCGTCATACCCGGCTCGACGGCGGGTCAGCGCTGTTAGGCTCATGGCCCAGTCGGGAGGACGGGACGGGATGAGAGTCGGACACGCATTTCGCTGCGCGCTCGCCCTGGCGGCGGTGACGCTGGTGTCGCCCGCCGCGGCGCAGGCGGCCCCGCGCTCGCTCCCCTCGGTACCGGGGCACAGGGCTGGGGCTGGCTCGCTGTATTCGGGGCCGGGGCACCGTCCCGGGCCCAACCTCCTCTACGCCGGGCCTGCGACCTCGCCCCAGCTGACCAACCGCCCCCCGTGGCGGGCGCGGCCGATCCTCCTCTCCGGCGCCACCGCCTACCGCCGTGGCGAGTTCCTCTACCAGGACTTCCTCTACGACGACAACGGCGCCCGCGAGGACCCCGACCCGGCCGACCCGCGCACCGCCGGCAACCTGTTCTCCAAGCCGAACGGCACCTACACCTACCCGACGGACGCCGGCTACGCCAACAACGCCGCCGACCTGGTCGAGCTGCGGGCCAGGCCGCTGGCCGGCTCCACCGCCTTCCGGGTGACGCTGAACACGCTCAAGGACCCCTCGCTGGTCGCCTTTTCGATCGCGATCGGAGGCAGCAAGGGCAACCTGCATCCGTTCCCCGACGGCGCCAACGTCAGCGCCCCGGCGCGCTTCTTTCTCACCGTGCATCCGCAGGGCGCCGGCCTGGTCGGCGAGCTGGTGCGCGCCTCCGGGACGCCGGTGCCCGGCCCGGCCCCCGCCGTGTCGCTGTTCCGGCGGCGGCGCCAGATCGAGGTGCGGATCCCCCACTCCGAGTGGGACCCGGGCGAGCGCACGGTGCGGCTCGCCGCCGGCGTCGGCCTGTGGGACTCGGCAAACGACCGCTACCTGCTGCCGCAGCAGAGCGCCGACGGCTCGCACCCCGGCGGCGCGGGCAGCGCCTCGGACCCGGCCGCGTTCTTCAACATCGCCTTCCGCCCGCGCGAGCCGGTGCAGAAGCCGACCGAGGGCGTGGCCGTCGTCACCACCGCCGCCTGGTGGCGCGACCGGGCCCAGGGCACGGCTCTCGCCGCCGGCGACATCTCGCCCTTCCACGCCAACGTCGACTTCGCCAAGCTCGCCGGCCACGTCCGCGACAACCACGCCGTCCCGAGGACCGGCCCGATGGACCGCATCCTGCCCAGCCACTTCGAGCTCTCCCAGGGCGCCGACTTCTCCAACGTCTGCCTGACCGCAGCGGCCGACTGCCCCGGCCAGTACCAGGGGCGCCTGCAGCCCTACGCGATCTACGTGCCGAAGACGCCGCGGCCGCCGCGCGGCTACGGAATGACGCTGCTGCTGCACTCGCTATCGGCCAACTACAACCAGTACCTCGGCACCCGCAACCAGTCCCAGCTCGGCGAGCGCGGGCCCGGATCGATCGTGATCACCCCCGAGGCGCGCGGCCCCGACGAGGGCTACGAGAACTACGGCGCCGCTGACGTCTTCGACGTCTGGGCGGACGTGGCCCGCCGCTACCGGCTGGATCCGCGCTGGACGACGACGACCGGCTACTCGATGGGCGCGATCGGCACCTTCAAGCTCGGCGCCCAGTTCCCCGACCTCTTCGCCCGCGCCGAGTCCACGGTCGGCGACGAGTCCAACAACGACGTCGTCGCCTCGCTGCGAAACGTGCCGATGCTGATGTGGAACAACCACGGCGACGAGCTGGTGAACGAGGCCGGGTTCGAGCAGACCGCGAACGCGCTGGACTCGCTCGGCTACCGCTACGAGCTGGACGCCTTCCAGCCGTGCGCGAACCCGATGTGCAGCCCGCTGTTCGCCAACCACCTGCAGCTCGCGATCAACGACCAGTTCAGGCCGGTCGCCACCTTCCTCGGCCGCCACCGCGTCAACCGCAACCCGCCCCACGTCACCTACGTGCTCGACGCCGACCGAAACCACGCGAACCTCGGCGTGGTCGGAAACCACGCCTACTGGGTTTCGGCGATCCGGCGGCGCGACACCTCGAGCAGCGAGGCCCAGATCGACGCCCTCTCGCACGGCTTCGGCAGAGGCGACCCGCCAGCGTCGTCCACCCAGCTGGGCAGCGGCACCCTCAGCGGCGGCAACTTGGGAGACCTGCTGTTCAGCGGCCAGGCGAAGCGCTGGGGCAAGGCGCCCTCGATCGCCAAGCGCGACCGCATCGACGTCACCGCCACCAACGTCGCCAGCGCCGCGATCAACGTCCGCCGCGCCCGCGCGGACTGCGACGTCGAAGTCGCGATCCAGAGCGACGGGCCGATCGCGATCAGGCTGGACGGCTGCGGCAAGACCGTGCACGGCGGCTGACGGCGCCGGGCCCCGGGGCCTGGTGACGGGCGGCGAATCGGGCTAGGCTCTTTCCGATGCCGGGGAGGGTTTTCGGAAAGGTCCTCGTCGCGATGGCCGCCTGCGCGCTGCTGATCGGCGCCGGCACGGCCGCCGCCCACGACCGGGTGTTCTCGAGCAGCGTCGTGCTGGAAAGCTCGCTCGTGTACTCGACCTCCACGGAGGTCGACATCCGCGCCACCGGCCACATCGGCAGTCACAACGGCAAGTGCCTGCCGCAGCGCACGGTGCGGCTGTACTTCAACTACGGCAGCACGAGGGTGCTCGCCGACGTCGACCGCTCCAGCGGCGGCGGCGCGTGGGCGGTCAAGGGCGCGGCGAGCAGCGCTCCCGACAGCTTCACCGTGAGGCTCGCCCGGCAGCGCATCGACCTGGCCCTCGGCAGCGGTCACCACCACGTCTGCTCCGGAGACACCGAGACGAGGACGGCGTGAGGTGATGCCGGGCCGCAGCAGAACCTGGACCGCGGTCGCCACGCTCGCCGCCTGCGCCGCCGTCGCCACGGGAGTGGCGGTCGCGCACAGCGTCGTCTTTCCCACCCACATCGAGACGGAGGGATTCGGGACCGACGCGAACGCCAGCGGCTTCACCGGAGGCGTGAACGGCTCGCTCAGCTCGTCGAACCCGAAGTGCCTGGCCAACCGCACGGTGAAGCTGTTCTTCAACACCAACGGCAACTCGAAGCTCGTCGACGTGGACAGCTCCAGCCGCAACGGCGCCTGGGGCGTGCGCGGCCACGCCGCCGCCGAGCCCGACACCTACACCGTCAGGGTGGTCCGCAAGCGGATCGACCTGTCGCTCGGCGACGCGCACCGGCACATCTGCGGCCGCAACAAGATCACCCAGCAGTTCTTCCACTTCCCGGGACCGTAGGCCGGCCGGCGCCGCAGAGGTCCGCCGCCTCTGCGGTCGCGGCTCAGCCCACCGCGTCGCGGGCGGCCTCGGCCTTCTCCTCGGCGTCTTCGAGCCGCTTCTCGGCCTTCTCGACCTCGGTCTCGGCATCGCTCAGCTCGCGGCGCGCCTCCTCGGCGCGCTCCAGCGCCCGCTCGAGCCGCTCCCGCGTCGCGTCGAGCTCCTCTTGGGCGGCGTCGAGCCGCCGCTCGGCCTTCTCCAGCCGGCGCCCCTCCGCCGCGGAAGGCGTCCGCTCGCCATCCGCCGTCTCCGCGGCGGCGTCCTCGAGGCCGCCCAGCGCGCCCGGCTCCCAGTCGTGGCTGACGCGCGCGGCCGCCAGCTCGGCGCGCAGCTCCTCGGCGCCCGCCGCCGCCTCCAGCGTGTCGCGCGCCCGGTCGAGCATCGCAGCGCTGGCGCCGCCGCCCCGCTCCAGCTGTGCCTCTGCCTCAGCGAGCAGCGCCTCCACGGCCTCGGAGAGGCGCTCGCGGGCGCGGTCGAAGCCCTCGCGCTCGCCGTTGCGAAGCAGCTGCTCCTGGGCCGCGGCCAGCTCGCCCGCCGCCTTCAGCAGCCGGTCGCGCAGCTTCGGCTCGGCGCGCGCCGCCTGGTTGATCGCCCACGCCGCCCGGGTCGGCTTGCGCAGGCCCTGCACCCGCTCGGCCAGCTCCTCGTCCCCCGAGCCCTTCAGCTCGCGGGCCAGCTCGTTGCGCGCCTCGGTGAACTCGTCCAGCGGGACGGCGAACAGCGAGTCGGCCTCGTCGGGAGGCTGTGGCGCGGGCTCCGCCACGGAGCTAGGCGTCTTCTCCGTACTCGTCGTGGCGGCGCGGCCAGTCGCCGAGTTCGTCGCCGCGCCCCTTCGGCGCCCTGTCGAGCAGCTGCCAGGTGCCGTGAAGCACGTCGGTGCCGCGGTCGTAGGTGGAATAGGTGTGGTAGACGACGCCGTCCTCGAGGGCGAAGGCGCTCAGGCCGTGCAGCTCGACGCCGTCGGGGTCGGCCGGCGCCAGCCGCATCTCGGCCCGGCGCGGCGTGCCGAAGTTGGTGCCCGTGCCCGTGCGCCGCTGCTCGTCAGTGAACAGGGCGAAGTCGATGTTGAAGTCGCTGCCTCCGGACGAGACCCAGGGGAAGCTCCAGCCCATCCGCTCCTTGTAGGCGTTCAGCGTCGCCAACGGCGCCCGCGAGGCGGCGACGAAGCTGACGTCGCGGTGGTTGAGGTGGACGACGGCGGGATCGGAGTGGTCCGCCATCCACGAGCAGCCGGGACAGCCGGCGTCGTCGTCCGGCCCGTACATGAAGTGAAAGACGAGCAGCTGCGAGCGGCCGTCGAACAGCTCCGGGAGCGTCCTGGTCCCCTCGACGGTCTCGAACTCGTAGCGCTTGTCGATCCGCACCCAGGGCAGCTCCTGGCGCTCGCGCGCCAGCTCGTCGCTGCGCCGCGTCAGCTCCTTCTCCTTCTCGAGCAGCTCGACGCGGGCGGTGAGCCACTCCTCGCGGGTGCCTGTCCTGTGCTCGCTCATCGCGTCCTCCTCTGCAGTCTCCTTCCCGGAAGGGCCCATCGACAACCCCCGGGACCCGCGCTCGGTCGTGGACGCGCGCTAGCCGCCCGAGCTCTTCGCCTGGGCGGCGAAGACCTTCCAGCGCCCGTCGATGAAGAAGACGGTGGCGCTCGCCCAGCTCCCCGGGTGCTGCCCGTGCACCTCCTCGAAGTCGACATTCGCGAGGACGCCGTTCGTGCCCTGCACGTGAGTGACCTTGATGCTCGTTGGGAAGTCGGAGGCGTGCTGCTTGACGAAGGCGGCGCACTGGTCGTAGCCGCCGGGGAAGCGCGAGGCGATCAGCTGCGGCGTGACCAGGTCCCTGCAGGCCCGCTGCGGATCGCGGGTGGTCTCGACCTCTTTCACGACCGCGGTGGCGGCCCTCGAGTCGGCGGGCGAGAGCTTGAGGGCGCAGACGTCGAGCCCGAGCCGGGCGGCGGCCGCGTTGGACCTGCGCTGGGTCTGGTCGATCTTCCCCCGGATCCGGGCGGCCGCCGGGGAGCCCGTGCCGTCGGCGATCACGAGGTCCCTGCTGAGGCTGATCACCGCCTGGCGCAGACCGACGTAGCGCCGGAAGGCCTGACGCCCGTCGGCCGGCGGGACGAGCTTGCGAAGCTGCCCGAGCAGCGCCACGCGCACGGGGACGACCGCCTGGTCGAACTCGAGCTGCTGCTGCGGGCTCGCCGGCAGCCCGCCGGCGAGGTAGAGGTCGACGACGTGGCGCTGGCCCGCGGTGCAGGCGGCGTTTGCGTCGGCGACAAAGCCGTGCGCGGCGCCGTCACCGCCGTCACCGCCGCCGCAGCCGGCGAGCGCCAGGCAGAGCGCCGGCGCGATCGCGAGCGGCGCCAGCCGTCGCACCAGGTCTTGCCGTGCCCGAGCCAAAAGCGGCAGCATCGCGCCGCCGGGCGCGCCTGTCATCCCCACTTTTCGGTGATTCGCTGCAAGGTGCTTCAGTCCATCGTCACTCGGATCAGCTTCGGCTCGATGCCGATGGTGCGGGGTCCCGAGCGCGCATAGGTGTTGAAGCGACGCAACACCGCCTCGTCCATCGGAAGCACCGCCGCCCGACCGCTTCGCCATCGCCCGCGCAGCTTGAGGCGCACGCGTGGGTTCGCCTCGATGTTGCGAGCGAACGACGCATGGTTGCCGTGTACGGAGATCAGCCAGGCGGTGTCGCCGTCGACCGGTCCGCGCGCGAGCGGCACCCGCCGGGCCTGCCCGCTGCGGCGACCAACGGTCTCGAGCACCACCCAGGCCGGCACGATCCCGGCGAGACGGCGCGCCGGCGGGTTGACCACGCGCCAGATCGCCATCGCCGCCGCCCGGCGCCTGTAATCACGCGAAGTCAGCTCTGCCATTCCGCTCAGGCTCGCAGCGTTGCGCGGGGGCCCCGCCTACGCCGCCACAGGCGCGGCCGCATCACAGGCCCGTCTGCGCGGTCACCGCGCCACTTTCCACGGCCACTTTGAGGGCCTGGTAATCGCGATCGTTCTGGTCCGCGTATGTCTCGGCGAAGCCGGTGATCGCCCGGTCGAACGTGTCGCCGCGGCCCAGGTACGAGGCGATCGCGATCCGGTCGCCCGAGCGGGCGTGGGCGCGGGCAAGAGTCCCCCCGCAGATCTGTCCATAGGTGGTCATCTCGCGGTGATTCATGACGTCGACGCGCGCCGAGCCCTTCTGGTCCCACAGCTGCCGCACGTAGAAGTGGCGCCGACGGCCGTCGGGCCCCGTCCCGGTCAGCCAGCCCAGGAAGATGTCGGATGCCGCCTGCATCAGACGCTGTCCCTCGACCACGCGCTGGCCCTGATGGTCGTAGTCGCACGGCGACGTGAACCGTTCGAGCACGGACGCCTCGGCCTCCTTGGCCTGAAGGAAGAGGGGATCCTGGCCGTCGCGTCCGATGAACAGAGCGATGAAGGCGCGCGTGCCGACGCTGCCGACGCCGACCACCTTGCGGGCGGTGTGAACGTGGCGGTACTGGTCGAACAGGTGGCGACGGTCGTCGGCGAGCGTCTTGCGGTAGCCCTGCATCACCCCGCGCACCCGCCTCTCGGCCTCGTCGACGTTCTCGGGGAACAGCTCCTCGATGGGGACGATCAGGGGCGGGTCGCTGATGATCCGCAGCTCGCCGTCGACCTGGGCGGTCAGCTTGGAGAAGGCCCGCAGGCTGTCCTTGGTTCGCGCCTTGGCGATGTCGCGCTCGAACTCCGCAAGCTCCTTCTTCTTCGTCGCGCCCTGCCAGTGGTCGTGAAGCCAGGAGACGTTGAGCCGCTTGTACCAGACGTCCAGATTTCGCTCCTCGGCGAAACGGCGCATCGCCGTCCGGTACTCGCCGGCGGCGGCGAGCACCACGGACCGGCGCTGTCCCTCGTCGAACCCGCGACCGCGCCCGGCAACCGCGAAGCTGGCGGCGAGGCGCTTGACGTCCCATTCCCACGGGCCGGGAAGCGTCTCGTCGAAGTCGTTGATGTCGAACACGAGCTCGCGGTCCGGCGCCGCGAACATCCCGAAGTTCTCCAGGTGGGCGTCGCCGCATAGCTGGACGCTCAGCCCCGAGCGCGGGGTGCCGGCCAGGTCCGCCGCCATGATCGCCGCCGCCCCGCGGTAGAAGGCAAACGGGGAGACGAGCATCCGCCCGTAGCGGATCGGGACCAGCTCGGGCGCCCGCGTGACGGCCTGGCGCTCCAGCAGCTCCACAGGGTCGGCCCTGTCGTCCGCCGGCGCCCACTCGCCGTGGGCGGAGCGGGGCGCGGCGCGGCGGGCGGCCTTGCCCGCCGCCGCGCGCTCATCGGCGCCGGCGGTGGTGTCCGATGCCGCCGGCATCCGCGGCCGTCAGGTGCGGGGCGCGTAGCGGTTGTGGATGCAGAGCGCGTTTCCGTCCGGATCGGCGAAGAAGGCCATGTGGCAGACGCCGGAATCCATGGTCTCGCCGCGGAAGGAGACGCCGCGCGACTCGAGCTCGGCGCGGGCGGCCTCGAAGTCGTCCACGTGCAGGGCGATCGGGTTCGTCGTGTTCGGCCGGAAATCCAGGCCGAGCGCCTCGGCCTCGAGCAGTTGCAGGGTCAGGCTGCCGGTCTCGAACTCGGCGCCCGGCGCTTTGTCGTAGCGCACCGAGCACGGCAGCCCGAGGACCTCGCCGTAGAAGCGCATCGCCGACTCGAGGTCCTTCGTCGGCACCATCACGAAGTCGACTCCGCTGACGAGTGATGTCGAGGCGTCCATCGCTTGGCTCCTTCAGTCGGTGGCTACTCGGGGCGGGCGGCCATCGCCTCGGCGGCGCGCTGCTCCATCTGCTCGGGGGGCACGTCCTCGACGTGCGTCGCCACGTTCCAGCGGTGGCCGAAGGGGTCCTCGAACTGGCCGCTGCGGTCGCCGTAGAACTGGTCCTCGACCGGCCGCATGGTCTTTGCCCCGGCGGCGACGGCCGCCTCGAAGACGGCGTCGGCGTCCTCGACGTACACGTGAAGGGTCACCGGCGAGCCGCCGATGCTCTTCGGCCCGCGCACGCCCATCTCGGCGAACTCGTCGGAGAGCATGATCAGCCCGTCTCCGATCGAAAGCTCGGCGTGGCCGACGCTGCCGCCGGGCCCGTCCAGGCGGCCCCGCAGCTCGGCGCCGAGCACCTCGGTGTAGAAGCCGATCGCGGCGTCGGCTCCGTCCACGGTCAGATACGGCGTCACCCGCGGGTAGTTGTCGGGGATCGGCTTGACGTCGGCCATGCTGTCTCCTCGCGTAGTCGGACTGCTGAACGGTCTGCCTTCGCACCATACCCCTGCCGGTTCGCCGGGACATCGCGGGCGTGAGAGCATGCGGGCCGATGACCGACTTCCTGGTGCGCCGGGACGATCTGCGCGACTGCCGCATCGCCGAGTCGGCCGTGCCCGACCTGGAACCGGGCCAAGCGCTGCTCCGGGTGGACAGCTTCGGGCTGACGGCGAACAACGTCACCTACGCGGTGATGGGCGAGGCGATGTCCTACTGGGACTTCTTCCCGTCCGAGGACGGCTGGGGGCGCGTGCCGATGTGGGGCTTCGCCGAGGTCGAGCGCAGCGAGGCGGACGGCATCGATCCCGGCACGAGGGTGTACGGCTACCTGCCGCCCTCGTCGCACCTGGTCGTGCAGCCCGCCGAGACGAACGAACACGGCTTCGCGGACGGCTCGCCCCACCGCGCGCCGCTTCCTGCCGCCTACCAGCGCTATCTGGCGACAGCGACCGACCCCTTCTACCGCGCCGACACCGAGGAGATGCAGATGCTTCTGCGCCCCCTCTTCTACACGTCGTTTCTGATCGACGACCAGCTCGACGACGACGGCCTCGTGGGCAGCGGGCCGATCGTGATCTCCAGCGCCTCCAGCAAGACGGCGATCGGCGCCGCGTTCATGCTCGCCCAGCGCGAGGGCGCGGATCTGGTCGGCCTCACATCGCAGCGCAACGCGGAGTTCGTTGAGGGTCTGGGGATCTACGGCCGCACGGTCGCCTACGACGCGATCGACTCGCTCGACCGCGGTCCCGCCACCTTCGTGGACGTCGCCGGCGATCGCGACGTCCGCCAGGCGATCCACGCGCACTACGGCGACGACCTGACCGCCAGCATCGCCGTCGGCGTGTCGCACTGGGAGGAGGCCGTCGGCCCGGGCACGGGCGGGGGCGATCTCCCCGGCCCGCCGCCGACGTTCTTCTTCGCGCCCGATCGCATCGTCAAGCGGACCGCGGACTGGGGCGGGTTCGGGCTGGAGACCAGGGTCGCGGACGCCTGGCATCCGTTCTGCGAGTGGACGGCCGGCTGGCTCCGGGTGATCCGCGGCGAGGGATTCGAGGCGGTCCGCGACGCCTACCTCCAGGTACTCGAGGGCCGCGTCGGCCCCGACACCGCGCACGTGCTCTCGCTCTAGCCGGAGGTCCCCGCCGGCCCCCGGTCGCTCAGGCCGTGGCCATCACCTCGGCGACGGGCCCGGGCCTTCCGATCCAGTAGCCCTGCAGATAGTCGACGCCCTGGCCGCGAACGAAGTCGGCGATTGCACCGTCCTCGACGAACTCGGCCACCGTCTGCTTGCCGAGGCCGCGGGCGATCCCCACCACGGCCTCGATCACGAGCTGGTCGGTGCGGCTCGTCAGGCAGCTGCGCACGAACTCGCCGTCGATCTTGAGAAAGTCGAAGGGCAGGTGCTTGAGGTAGTAGAAGGAGCCGAACCCGGCACCGAAGTCGTCGAGCGCGAAGCGGCAGCCGAGCTCGCCGAGGCGGGTGGCAAAGCTGCGGGCGCGCTCCAGGTTCGCGACGGCCGCCGTCTCGGTGATCTCGAATACGAGGCCGTCGGGATTGACGCTGCCTTCCGCGACCGCGGTCTCGATCAGGTCGAGCAGGGCGGCGTCCCCGATCGAGAGCCCCGAGAGGTTTACCTCGAGTACGGGCTGTTCGCGGGCTTCGCCATTCGAGGCAAGCGCCTCGAGCGCGCGCGAGACGACCCAGCGGTCAATCTCCTGGACGAGGTCGATCTGCTCGGCGATGTAGAGGAACGTGCCCGGCTGAATCAGGCCACCGTCGTAGTCCCGGAGGCGGACCAGCAGCTCGTAGCGGCTGACCCGCCCGGAGCGCGCGTCGCGGATCGGCTGCGCGTGCAGAACCAGTTCGTCCTTTGCGAGCGCCTTGCGGATCCGCTCCGCCCAGGTCAGCTTGCTCTTCGTCCGAGCCTCGCGGTGGGTGGCCGAGGAGAAGACCGCGACGCGGTCGCGACCCGCCTCCTTGGCGTCGTACATCGCCAGGTCGGCGCTCGCCAGCACCTCCTCGCCCGTTCCGCCGTCGACGCCGAAGAGTGCGATCCCGATGCTGGTCGTGTTGCGATGCGCCAGCTCGTCGCTCCAGCCGACCGCGTGCTCGCGGATGGCTTCGACCAGCTCGTTGGCCACCTTGAGCGCCTCGTCGGCGCCGGCCCTCGGAAGCAGGACCGCGAACTCGTCGCCGCCGAGGCGGGCCAGCGTGTCGGTCGTGCGGAGCCGCCCGCGCAAAAGGCTGCCCACCCTCGCGATCAGCTGATCGCCCGCGTTGTGCCCGAGGGCGTCGTTGACGTACTTGAAGTGGTCGAGGTCGAGGACGAGCAGCGCGCCCTGGATCCCGTAGCGAGCGACCTCGTCGGCATGGCGCTCGAGCTCCGCGTCGAGCCGGCGCCGGTTCGGCAGGCCCGTGAGCGGATCGTGATCGGCCAGATGCACGAGCTGCGCCTCGAACCGCTTGCGCTCGGTGACGTCTGAGTTGAGCTCGATGATCGCCATCGGCTCCCCGCTCTCGTCCCGCTGCAGCGCCTGCCGGCTCGACACCACCAGCTGGGCGCCGTCCTTGCGCGTGTGGCGCAGCTCTCCCTGCCAGCGCCCTTGCTCGGCCAGGGCGACGTCAATGACGTCGGGCGATTCCGGTCCGACCGTCTCGAGCAGGTCGTGGGTCCTCTGGCCGCGGGCCTCCTCGGCGCTGTAGCCGTATATCTCCTCCGCCTCGCGGTTCCAGTAGGTGATGCGGCTCTGCGCCGGGTCGCGGACGATGATCGCGTCGTGGGCGAGGTCCAGCAGCTGGGCCCTCTGGACCACATCGTCGGCGAGCTTTCGCGCCGTCAGGTCCCTGGCGATCGAGGAAATCCCGACGATGTCGCCGTTGTGATCGCGAAACGGCGAGATCGTGAGCGACACCTGCACCACGCTTCCGTCCTTTCGCACCCGCCGTGTCTCGTAGTGCTCGACGCGCTCTCCCCGAGCGGCTCGCTCCGTGAGCAGCTTCTCGCCCGCGGCGATCTCGCGCGGGAAGATGATCGAGATCGGCTGGCCGATCGCCTCTTCTGCGCCGTATCCGTAGAGCCGCTCGGCGCCGCGGTTCCAGTCGACGATCACGCCGTCTGTCGTCTTGGCGACGATCGCATCGTCGGCGTGCGCGACCAGCGACGCGAGGCGCTCGATCTCGTCAGCGGTGCGCGTGCGCGCGCCATCAACATCCGAGGCCGGGTCCCGGCGGCCTGTCAAGTGGGAAGCCTGATCCATCCTTGGATACGTCCCGACGTCGCAGTGTAGTCGGGTGGCGGTCGATCAGCCCGCGGCCCCTGCCGCTGACCGCTCAGCGCGGCTGCCGGTTTCCCGCGTGCGCAGCCTCAGCGATCCATGGACGGGATAGGGTGGGCCATTCGCCCCAGCCCCACCAACCGAGGAGAGACAGCATGAATGCACGCGTCGTCAGGTTCACCGACGTCAAGCCGGAGCGGATCGAGGAGATCGCCCGCCAGGTCGAGGAGTCGGACGGCCCGCCGGAAGGGGTCGACTCGACCGGGATGACCCTGCTGGTCGACAAATCGCAGGGAACCGCCATCTTCGTCGGCTTCTTCGAGAACGAGGAGAAGATGAACGAGGCGAGCGCGGTCTTCGACGCGATGGATCCCTCCGAGACCCCCGGCACGCGCGCATCGGTCGACCTCTGCGAGGTCAAGATCGAGCGCTCGATGGAGTGAAGCTCGCGCGCTAGGGTCGAGCTCGGCTTCGCGCTCTTCGGCGCGGCGACCGCCTGGGGCGCGGGCGACATCGGTCCCGCGGCGAAGGCGATCAGCGCCGATCTCGGTGTTTCGCTGGCCTCGATCGGAGTGCTCGGCGGCACCGTCTTCTTCGCCGGGCTCACCGCCGCCAAGCTCGGCGCGGCCGACTTCACCCGGCGGGTCGGCGCCGGCCGCGCCGCCAGGCTGGCCTGCGTCGCGACGATGGCCGGCAACGTCCTGCTGGCGCTGAGCCCGATCTACCTCGGCCTCGCGATCGGTCGCGTCCTCGCCGGCATCGGCCTGGGCTTGGCGCTCGTGCTCGGCCCGGTGCTGGCCCGCCAGGCCGGCGGGGTCCGCCTGGTCGGGGTCTTCGGGGGAGCGGTGATGCTGGGAACGGCGATCGCCCTGGGCGCTGGCAGCGCGATGCGCGCCGCCGGGATCGACTGGCGCCTCGACTTCGCCCTCGCCGCGCTGGTGGCGCTGCTGGCGCTGTCGCTGCTGCCTGCGACGGGCGCGGCGACGGTCCCCAGCGGCAGCGTGACGGCGACGTTCCGCCTTTCCCTGCGCCGGCTGTCAGCCTGGCGACTCGAGCTCCTGTTCACCACCGGCCTCGGCGTCCCCTACGTGCTCGGCGTCTGGCTCGTTCCCTACCTGACCACGGAGACCGGCCTCAGCGCCGGTGCGGCCGGTGTCGTGGGGGTGGCGCTCTACGCGCTGTGCACGGTGCTGCGGCCTGAGGGGGCGCGGCTCGACGCGGAGGGGCGCTCGACCACGGCGATCGGCGGGGTGTCGCCGCTCGCCGCCGCCGCCGGGCTCGTCCTGATCGCGGTGTCAGGGGGACTCGCGCTTTCCCTCGCCGGCGTGGCCCTGGTCGCGGCGGGCGTCGCGATCCCCTACGCGACGATGTACGACGAGGCCGAGGCCCTCTTCCCCGGAGCCCGGATAGCCGCCGTCGGCATGTTCAGCGTCGGCGGCAACGTTCTTCCGCTGATCGTGATGCCTGCGATCGGCGCCGCGATCAGCGCCGGAAACGGCGAGACGGCCCTGCTCGCCCTGGCAGCGTTGCCGCTGCTCGCCGGCCTCGCCAACCTGCGCCCGGCCGGAGGCTAGTCCGGGTATTCGTCCTTGCGCCAGGTGCGGGGCTCGGCCGGTTGGGGCTTCGGCGTCCGGTCGAGCAGGAAGCTGGCGTACGGCGCGACGAATGGGTCGGGCGCCATCACGGTGTAGGTGTGGTAGACGGTGCCGTTCTCGCGCGCGAAGGCGATCCACCCCGGGCCCTCGCGCAGGCCGTCCTTGAGCTCGGCGCCGACCTGTCCCGACCACTCCTGAAGCCACTCCGGCGGGTTGTCGATCATCTCCTTGATCTCTGGGATCTGCTGCGCCTGCTCCTCGGTCATCGCCAGCCCGAAGTCGAAGGGGAAGTCGGTCTCGTACGTCGACACGTACGGGAACTCCCAGCCCATCCGCTGCTTGTAGGCGACCAGCCGATCGATCGGCGCCCGCGAGAAGCAGATCAGGGTCACGTCGCGGTGGTTGATGTGGATCAGCGCGCCGTCCAGCCCGTCGCCGAGGCTCGTACACCCCGGGCAGGCGCCCAGCGTGTAGTCGGGCCCGTACATGATGTTGTAGGCGAGGAGCTGGGAGCGGCCGTCGAAGAGCTCGGCGAGGGTCTTCTTGCCGTCCTCGGTGTCGAACTCGTACTCCTTCTCGACCGGGACCCAGGGCAGCTCGAGACGCTTGCTCTTGATCTCCTCGTTTCGCTCAGCCTGCTCGGCCTCGAGCTTTGCGAGCTCCGCGCGGGCCGCCTCCCATTCCTCTCGGGTTCCGATCGCATGCTCGGGCATCTCGTCGCCTCCTCGGGGCTCGGCCGCTGCCACGCGACCGTATCGATCGTCCGATAGGACGTACCCGGATCGCCTACCCGGATCACCCAAATGCGACCCGCGCCGATTGCGGAAACTCGTCGAAGCGGGGCGTGCCCGTCCATAGCCCTAACCGGACGGCTTTCGAGCTCCAAGCTGGCTGACCGACTCACAAAGTTGGCCGTCGGCTTCGGGAGTCCTGCTGAATCGGCACTACTCGCGGCGCGCGAGCCGCTACGCGCCGGGCGCTCGGTACTGGACTTGCTCGGCCTTGCGCAGAGCATCCATCGTTTCGTCGACGGTCAGGAGGACTGTCGTCTCAAACGAGCTAAGCGCACCGCCGCCGCTAATCGCCAGCGCAACCGCGGCCATGGACACGTTGTCGGGAGCCTCCCATAGGTTGTAGCCGTCGTGGGTGCCGAAGGCATACCAGAACCCGAGGAGCTTCCCACCGATCGACTCAATGTACGACTGGGCGGCCTGTCGGCGGTCCTCTGGGTTGCCGATCAGCTTGGCCCAAGTCTCCGGCGTGTAGCTGAACCTCGATAGATAAAGCGGCATCGTCCCTCCTCTCGTTCGCCGACCCGCGCGAGTGGCCGTTGGGCGGCGAAGTATGACCCGCAGGCGAGCAGTCTGGCCGGAGGCCAAGGGCGCCGGAATCACTCCCGCCTTGGCCTGAAAGGAGCCGCTTCTGGTTCCTCGGGCGTGGCCCAAAAAAGCCCGCAGTTAATGCACCTCCCACTTGCGAATAGCGGGAGCGGGATTCGAACCCGCGACCTGCGGGTTATGAGCCTGGATCCCTCAGCAGCAGCCGGCAGCGACGCAGCAGCTCTGTCAGCGTTGGCGCGCGAAGACCGCCGAGGCGGCGCGCGATCCGCTCATGCGAGAGCGCGCGAATCTGCTCGGGCATCGCAAAGCATCGCTCGGTCAGACCTGCTTCGGGTGGCGCCACCTCCAGGTGCAGTGCATTCCCGAAGTCGGTGCGTGTGAGCGGAATAGCGATCGAGAGGCCGAGCGGCGAGCGATTGAGCTGATCGACCGAGACCACCGCGAATGGTCGCGGCTTCGCCTGCTCGTGTCCTCGAGTCGGGTCGGGATCAACCCAGACGACGTCGCCCTGGCGGGGCGGCTCGCTCAATCCCCTGGGAGTGGCGATCCGAAGTCACCAAGCTCGCGGGCCTCGGCGCGATAGGCGGCCGCGACTTCGAGATCCGACGCCATTCGGCCCCAAGCCTCTTCGGCCGCTTCCAACAGGGCCGAATCGTCGGCCTCGCGAACAAGCTCGTCCACCAGCTGGCCGGCAGCCGTGCCCCGCCTTCGGGCCAGCGTGTTCAGGCGGTCCCGCGTTGCGGTTGCCACCCTGATGGTTGTCGTCCTCATGTAGATGTCGAGTCTACATTCAACGGCGATCAGGCGAGTTCGGCGATCACCCGGTCGAGCATCTCGAGCGACGGCCGCCACTCCACCCGGGCGCGCGCTGCTGCGAGTTCGTCGAGATCGAGCAGGCCCCGGCGGCGCGCGAGCCTGAAGCACTCGCCCAACTCTGCCTCGTCCATCACCTCCGCCAGGTCGATCAGCGTCCGCGGGACTGAAGTCACCGGAATCCCGTTGATGCTGCTCACGTCATCCGGATGAAGGGGGGGCCCACGGCGGACGGTCAGCCCGTCGGGAAAGTCCGCCGCGCGCCCGCGCGGATCCTCGGCGGTACTCGGGACGTAGATCTCGATCGAATGGTTGGGTTCCATGGGCCAAATTCTGACCGGGATCGAACTACCGAACAGCACCCAACCGAATCAATTACGCCGCGGACCGGCTGTGACTTCCGCGATCGAGCTCCAATCTGAAACGAGAAGACCCGCGAGGGCCCTCTTCCACCCCATGCTCACGCCTCTGCCATCGCACCGCTCGACAGATCCTTCGGCTTCACGAACGAAATCAACTCGGCGGTGCCGGCCGCCAGCTCCCGCCAGCTCCCCCTGAGCTCCAGCGTTGCCAGCGCCGCAGTCGGAAACTTGCTCCTCACCGGTGCGACCTCAGGGCCGCCCCGGGCTAGGCTCAGCGCGAGGTCCTGGATCCCCGGGTTGTGGCCGATCAGCATCACGGAGCCGACCTCGTCGGGCACCTCATGCAGCACCTCGAGCAGGTCGGCCGCAGACGCCGCATACAGCTCGGACTTGATCTGAAAGTCGGCGCTCTCCGGCAGGCCCGACGCGATCCGCTTCAGTGTCTGACGGGTGCGTCTCGATGGGGAGCAAACCACCAGCGCCGGCGAAATCCCATTTCGCCGTAGATGCTCCGCCATGACTCTTGCGGCGTGGCGACCACGAGGCGCCAGGGGTCGGTCATAGTCTGCGAGCGCGGGGTCGTCCCAGCTCGACTTCGCATGGCGCAGGAGATAAAGCCGCTTCATTCTCTTCCATAGCGCACGGCCCGACGGAGAATTTCCGTCCCTGCCCCGGCGCTACTTCCCCGCAGCGGCTCGTGCAGACTCGACCGCAACGTCCCGGCGCTGCGCGAAATCGATCCGTATCACGCTGTCGCCCCGGAAGCTCCAGACCGCGAAGAAGTCCATCTCGGCCCATGCGCCACTCGCCCGCCCGCCATGGTGGACCTGGACGACGACCTGATCGTCCTCTGGCGCGAGATTCACCGCCTGGATCTTGTAGTCCTCCCAGGTCTCGAGAAAGCGGCGCATGTATCGCTGCAGGGCGACGAGGCCGTCATAGACACCTGCGTCGGGTATCGGGGAGTGCACGACCAAGGTCATCGCGGGGTCGTAAAGCTCCACGCCCGCGCGGTAGTTCCCCCGCTCCCATTCGGCATAGACGTCCCTGAGGACACCGATCCTGTCCATGCGCCGGATTCTCTCAGCCCGGAAGCTGCCCGCCCTTCAGGTCAGTGGGATTCCGAGGCGGTCAGTGGGATTCCGACGTCAGGGCTCGCTCCTGATCAAATATCTGAAACCCATGTCGATTTCCCTCCTGCTCGCTCGACGCATGGATAGAACCCCACCCACACAAGGAGGAGCAAGATGCGAGTCATGGTCCTTGTCAAAGCAACCGAGCAGAGCGAAGCCGGCGAGATGCCGAGCGAGGAGCTGCTCAGCGAGATGATGGCTTTCAACGAGGAGCTCGTGAAGGCCGGCGTGATGCTCGCCGGCGACGGCCTCCATCCAAGCTCCGCTGGTGCCCGCGTCGTCTTCGCGGGCAGCGAGCGCAAGGTCATCGACGGACCGTTCGCCGAGACCAAGGAGTTGCTCGCCGGCTACTGGCTGTGGCAGGTCAAGTCGCTGGACGAGGCAATCGAGTGGGTCAAGCGTGCTCCGAACCCCATGCCCGGCGAGTCGGTCATCGAGATCCGCCCGGTCTTCGAGACCGAGGACTTCGGCGAGGAGCTCACCCCCGAGCTGCGTGCCAAGGAGCAGGAACTGCGCCAGCAGGTCGAGGCCGACCAGTAGACCGCTCGTGGGCGATGTCCAGCGCACCCTCGACGGCGTCTGGCGCATCGAGTCGGCGCGGCTGATCGCCGCTGTAGCGCGAATCGTGCGCGACGTCGGCCTGGCCGAGGACGTCGCCCAGGAGGCGTTCGTCGCAGCGCTCGAGCAGTGGCCGGAGTCAGGCGTCCCGGAAAATCCGGGCGCCTGGCTCATGGCCACCGCCAAGCACCGGGCGATCGATCGCCTGCGGCGCGCCGGGTTGCACGACCGCAAGACACGGGAGCTGGCGCTCGAGATCGAGCGGCGCGGCGAGCACGAGCAACCGGACCTGGCCGCCGCGATCGACGATCCCTTCGACGACGACCTGCTCCGCCTCATATTCACGGCCTGCCATCCGATTCTCTCCGCCGAGGCGCGGGTGGCGCTGACCCTGCGGCTGCTCGGCGGTCTGACGACTGCGGAGATCGCGCGCGCGTACCTCGTGCCCGAGGCGACAGTGGCGCAGCGGATCGTCCGCGCGAAGCGCACGCTCTCGGAGGCGCGTGTCCCGTTCGAGGTCCCCGTCCGCCAGGAGCTCGCCGGACGCCTGAGCTCCGTGCTCGAGGTGACCTACCTGGTGTTCAACGAGGGCTACTCCGCCACCGCGGGCGAGCAGTGGCTGCGGCCCGAGCTGCTCGAGGAGGCGCTCCGCCTCGGGCGCATCCTCGCCGGGCTGCTCCCGTCCGAGGCCGAGGTCCACGGGCTCGTTGCCCTGATGGAGCTGCAGGCGTCGCGGGCGCGGGCGCGCGTCGGCCCCGGCGGAGCCCCGATTCTGCTGCTCGATCAGGACCGCTCACGCTGGGACTGGATGCTCGTCCAGCGCGGCCTCGCCGCCCTCGAGCGCGCCTATGGGACAGGTGGGCCGCTGGGTCCCTACACGCTGCAAGCCGCGATCGCCTCCTGCCACGCCCGCGCCCGCACCGCCGCGGACACGGACTGGGAACGCATCGTCGCGCTCTACGACGGCCTCGCCCAGCTGACGCCGTCGCCGGTCGTCGAGCTCAACCGTGCGGTCGCGATCGGCATGGCGTCAGGCCCCGGGCCTGCGCTCGAGCAGGTGGACGCGATCGGCGAAGAGCCGGCGCTGAGCGAATACCACCTCCTCCCGGCGGTGCGCGGCGACCTGCTCGAGAAGCTTGGCCGTAACTCCGAGGCCGGCCGGGAGTTCGAGCGCGCCGCGGCCCTGACCGCCAACACGCGCGTGCGCGCCGTGCTGCTGCAGAGGATGGCCGCCTGCGCGTCGAGGAGCGGCGTTACCGAACCGGATGGGAGGCCTTGACGCAGGACTTGCCGACCTTCAAGCCACCCTGGCCCTTGACGTGCTTGGCATGCCCGAGGCCACAGTGGTTGCCGTGCTGTCCGGCATGGGAGTTCGATGCAGAGGCAACTCCAGCGGGCAGTGCCGCCATCGCAACCACTGCGCTCAGTGCCGCTGCCTTGCGAAGCCTGACCATGATCCCCCTTACTGGCGTCGCCCCCGGCGGGCGATTGACATATCGACCCTAGGGAGGCGCGAGGGCCCGGACATCCCCATTTTTGGGTTTTCGAGACCACGGAGATGCGGCCCGAGCAGGTGACCGTCGGCGCCTTCCCAGGCAGGTCACCGTCGGCGGCTTCGCGAAGCTGTTCGGGTGGCCTCCGTCTACCTGCTTCGCTGTGCCGACGACACCCTCTACTGCGGATGGACGACCGACATCCAGCGGCGCCTGGCTGCGCACCGTTCCGGCACCGGCAGCCGGTACACGCGAGGGCGCCGACCGCTTGAGCTGGCCCTCGTGATCCCGGTTGCCGACCGATCCGCCGCGTTACGCGAAGAGGCCCGAATCAAACGCCTCCCCCGCGCAGCCAAGCTTCAGCTGATCGAGGCCTCGTTGGACGCCCGCCGGGTTGCATGACTCCTCAGCCGGGTTACGACCAGAACTCGTCCCAAGCGTAGAGGTCGTGAAAGTGCTCCCGACCGTCGGTGACCCGGCCGTCCTCGAGCTGGAAGACAATGCAGTTGCCAACATCCAGGTGCTTGCCGTCTCGCTCCCCCTTGCTGCGCTGGATGCCGACGACGCGGCCGTCATCACCCGCAATCAGCTGCTGCAACTCGGCCTGGAACGTGCCTCCCGTCTCCTGTCCGATCCGGCCAAAGTAGGCGAGGATCGCGTCGCGGCCCTCGTAGTCGGTGGCCATCGAGCTCCGCCCCGGCAGGTGCCATACGGCGCCCTCGTCGAAGAGGTCGGTGAGCGTCTCCATGTCGCCCACGTTGAAGGCCTCGTAGGCGCGCCGCATGATCGCCGCGTTTTCCTCTGCTCCCATCGTTTCCTCCTGTTCGGCGCCCCTTGGTTTCGCGGGGGAACCTAACAGGCCGGAAATACTGCGGTCGTCACCGAGCAAGCAACCTTGTGAATGCGCGGGGGTCCGATATGTCTCTCGCGGCAACGCACGGATCGTCGAGCATCTGCTGGTTGGGTCGGGGTCGCGATCCGCCGTAGCGCGGGTTTCGATGGCGGGCGAAAGGGGGAGTTCGCTATACAACACTGATCGGTGTAATGGTTTCCAACTGGGCACATTGACGCGGCGGGACCTCAGCCGTGGCTGAGCGTGGGGCAAAGCCTCAGGTCTCCCGCGTCCGGCGAAAGACCCTCGACGCCGCTCGCTCCCTCTTCACACCTCTGCTTCCGGACGACTATCTGGAGCTGATCAATCCGCTGTGGTCCACGCAGGAGCTGCGGGGACGCATCGAGCGGATCGACCGCGAGGCTGGACACGCGGTGACCATCTGCATCAGGCCGGGATACAAATGGGAGGGCCACCAGCCGGGGCAGTACCTCCGGGTCGGCGTCGTCGTCGACGGGGTCTTCCATTGGCGGGCCTACTCGCTGACATCCGATCCCGACCGTCCGGATGGCTGGATCAGCATCACGCCGAAGCTGGTCGAGGAAGGCAAGGTGACGCCCTTCCTCGTCCGCGAGGCCCGTCCCGGCGCGGTCGTCCGGCTCGGCGGAGTCGAAGGCGACTTCGTGCTGCCCGATCCGCCGCCCGAGCGGATCCTGTTCATCAGCGCCGGCAGCGGGATCACACCGATCATGAGCATGCTTCGCGCCCTCGATCGCCAGGAGTCCGTCGAGGACGTCGTCCACCTGCATTCCGCCCGCCGGGCCGACGACGTCATATTCGGCGACCGCCTCAGCGATCTCGACGCGCGCCGCGAGAGCTATCGGCTCCATATCCAGGAGACGGGCACAGCGGGCCGGATCAGCCCCGATGACCTCGACCGCCTCTGCCCCGACTGGGAAGAGCGCGAGACCTTTGCCTCCGGGCCCGGCGACATGCTCGATGCCCTCGCCGAGCACCATGAGTCCCGCGGCGCTCTGGAGCGGCTGCGCATGGAGCGCTTTCAGCCCAAGCTCGGGGTCGCCGAGGAGGGCGAGGGCGGCACGATCGCCTTCACCCGGAGCGAGGCGGAGGCCGAGTCGGACGGCTCGAAGCCGATCCTGGTGGCCGGTGAGGAGGCCGGCCTGGATCTGCCGTTCGGCTGCCGCGAGGGGATCTGCCACACGTGCATCGGAAAGCTTTGCTCGGGCCGGATCCGGGACCTTCGCAACGGCAAGATCAGCGGCAGCGAGGGTGAGATGATCCGCACCTGCATCAACGCCCCGGAGGGGCCAATCGAAATCGAGCTGTAGGACGAGAGGAGCAGCGTGTCACCCACGGATATCGAGAGCCCCCTGGCGAAGCTGAGCGACGAGCAGATCGAGGAGCTCGGCCAAGTCTTCGACGCGATCCACGACGAGATCTACTCCGACCTCGGCGACCGCGACCGGCGCTACATCACCAGCATGATCGAGATGCACAGGCGCCTGGCGGTGATGGGCCGGGCGTTCCTGATCCTTTCGCGCTTCAAGCCCGCGCTGGCAGCGGGCACCGCGGCGCTGTCGGCGGCCAAGATCCTCGAGAACATGGAGATCGGCCACAACGTCCTGCATGGCCAATGGGACTGGATGAACGATCCCCAGATCCACTCCTCGACCTGGGACTGGGACACCGCCTCGACCTCGGAGGCCTGGAAGCACTCCCACAACTACGTCCACCACACCTACACGAACATCCTCGGCAAGGACAAGGACCTGGGCTACGAGATCATGCGGATAGATCCGCAGCAGAGCTGGAACCCGGTCTACCTGGCGCAGCCCTTCTACAACGTCCTTTTGATGTTCCTGTTCGAGTGGGGCGTCGCCCTGCACGACCTCGACTTCGAGGCAATTCGCAAGGGAGAGAAGTCGAAGAAGCAGCTGCGCAAGGAGCTGCGGGGCATCGCCGGCAAAGCTCGCACCCAGATCGTCAAGGACTACGTCGCCTGGCCCCTGATGAGCGCCGCGGCGGTGGCAGCGGTCGAGTTCGGCCTCGGGCTGATCCGTCCCGAAAAGGGCGTGCGCGCGAAGGCGCGGCGCCGGCTGAAGCGCCTGCGGCGAAGCGGCCGGAACGAGAGAATCCGGCAGGCCGCTCGCCGCGCAGCGGGTGCCGGCGCCGGCTCGTTCAAGAGCACCCTGTTGGCGGATGCCACGGCCAACGTCATTCGCAACGTCTGGGCCTACGCGATCATCTTCTGCGGCCACTTTCCCGATCAGACGTACACGTTCACCGAGGAGGAGGCGGCGGACGAGTCGCGCGGCGGCTGGTACGTGCGCCAGCTCGTCGGCGCCGCGAACATCGAGGGAAGCCCCCTCTTCCACGTCGCCAGCGGGAACCTCGGCTACCAGGTGGAGCACCATCTGTTTCCCGACATGCCGAGCACGCGCTACGCGGAGATCGCCCCTCGCGTCAAGGAGATCTGCGAGCGCTACGACCTCCCGTACAACAGCGGTCCGTTTCTGCAGCAGCTGGGGATGGTCCAGCGCACGATCCTGCGCCTCGCGTTTCCGGGCGGCAAGCCGAGGAACAAGCCCGGTCCCTACCGGGGCGACGACGGCGAGCGTCCATTCGCCGAGAACGGCGATCGCCGGCGCCAACCGGAGGTCGGGGGGAGCGGCGTCTCGGGCCCCGAGCAGGACGACTCGGGAGTCAGGGTGAGAATGCCGAGCTCCTGAAGCTGCTGCTTCTCGCGCAGAGCGGCAGCGGTGGTGCACAGGTGCCGCGACGTCTCCGGTGGGACAAGCTGATGTAGCGTCTGCAGCGTGCCGTTGGTCGACCATGTCGACTTGGTGGTCTCCTCGATCGAGCGCAGCCTGCCGTTCTACCGAGAGCTCCTCGGTCCGCTCGGATGGGTATGGGTAACGGAGGAACGAGGCGAGCGTGGCGAGACGATCCACTATCTATGGGGACCGGACTGGGGAGGTGTACTGGGGCTTCGCGAGCGGCCAAGCACAGGCGACGACCCGCCTTATGACCGCTATGCGATCGGGCTGCACCACCTCGCGTTCGAGGCGCCTTCGCGCAAAGCCGTGGACGCCGCGGGTAAGTGGGCTCGCCATAACGCGAAAATGGACGGTGAGGCGGGCGAACGCCATTACACCCCGGGCTACTACGCGGTCTTCTTCTTCGATCCGGATGGCCTCAAGCTCGAGGTCGTAAATAGGCCAAGACCGTTCACGCTTTCCTTCATGCGAGGGATAGTCAGAGGAGCGGGGTCACTGGCTGGGCGAAGACGACGGACTTAGTCGACGTACGTCTCTCGCGGCGACGCACGGATCGTCGAGCGACAGCGCCTCGGTCGGTAGTTTCGGGCCCGTCCCACGACTCCCGATTCCTTCGACTTCTTGGTATTGACTTTGCGAAATCCTGGGTGAAAAAAGAAGGAGAAGGGCGGCCCTGCGGCCGCCTTTTTTCGTGGCGGGATTCCGCTGCGACGGGCCGGCCGGTCCGCTGCTAACCCTCGCTCAGAACGAGAATTGTCTCCGGCTTGACACCGTCGTACTTCATGGCATCCGCCGCGGCGTCGCTCTTCATGAACTCCTGGAACGCATCCATGTCGGGGATCTCGGCGACGAGCGCGACCTTGTTGGATCCTTCGGGGTCCCGGAAAGGACGGACGGTGACGCCAATGGGCCCGAACACCTCTTCACGCTTCGGCGAGCTCAGCCAATGCTCGACGTCGTCTACCTCGTGGGTGATCACGTACGTAGCCATGAACAATCCTTTCAGCCGGGTGTCGGGGATCTGGCCCCTGCGCGTACCTGGCGACCCTATACAGCAGAGCCCTGCAAACGAAAGCCCCGTCAAAGCACCTTCGAGAACAAGAAAGCCCTCCCGAAGGAGGGCCCTCTGGTGGTAATGAGAGAGGTAGCCCTAACGGGACGGCTTTCGACCCCAGAACTTGGTGGCCGACTCACAAGGCTCGCTCGGCGCCTATCCCGTTGATTGGAGTCAAAAGCGCTGCGGCATACCGGGGCCCGCAGTCGTCGCAACCTCTCCCCGGTTCGCTCGGAGACCGGCTACGCCGCGGTCGTCGTGGTGATTCTCACGGAGGACTTGCGGGTCGATCACGCATTGCGAACCCGACATGATCGTGAAAAACCGTTCAGTTGGCTCGGCGCACCTTGGTCCAGTCGGGCAGCTCGCGCTCTAGAACGGACCGCAGCGGAAGGATCTCGGGAAAAGAATGATCGGTTTCATCGCTGCGATGGTCGGGGATGACGATCACTGGACAAGCACTAAAGGGCGCCGGGGTCTCCGCTAGTCGCTCCCGGACTGGTTTCAGCTTGCCGGGCTCGACCCGGGCGGCGACCAACAACCAGACACGGCCGTTGTGAGCCAAGAAATCGGGACGGTGTCGACGATCCTGCTCAAAGTTCATCAGGGCCCAGCCGTTTTGGGTGAGCTTCTTGCGTACCAGCCGCTCATGGGTCAGGGTGGCCAGACGGACGGCAAAGGTCCAGCTGGCGTCAAGAAACTCCGAACCCAGGACAAAGGGCAGCTGGACGATCTCCTCTTGGCCATGTAGCAGGTCGCGGATCAGCGCTAGCTGTAGTTCCTCACCACGTTGTTCATCCGGGCCTCCTTGGAGGCTGGGGGTGTCAAAGCCACCCAGTCCCAAGGAGGACACCGAATGAAGCTGCACGCTAACGCCCGCACCTGCCCGAAAAGCCGCCGCCTGCTTGTCAAGCGTGCCTTGGAGGAGGGCTGGTCGCTGGCGGCGGCGGCCGAGGCCGCCGGCGTCAGCGAGCGAACTGCCCGCAAGTGGATCGTCCGCTGGCGCGCCGAAGGTGAGGCCGGGCTCGAGGACAAAAGCTCGGCTCCCAAGCGCAGGCCGACCCAGTTGCCCGCCTCGCGGGTTGAGGCGATCGAGGCCCTGCGACGGCTGCGGATGACCGCGGCTGAGATCGCCGAATGCCTGCAGATGGCGCTCTCGACCGTCTCGCGCTGGCTCAAGCGGATCGGGCTCGGCAAGCGCTCGCGCCTTGAGCCGCCCGAGCCATCTAACCGCTATGAGCGAGGCCGCCCGGGCGAGCTCGTCCACGTCGACGTCAAAAAGCTCGGACGCTTTCAGCGCGCCGGGCATCGGGTCACGGGCTCAAAGCGAGGTCGCCTCACCCAGACGACCGCGAAGGGACGAGGCCGGGGCGTAGTCGGCTGGGAGTTCGTCCACGTCTGCGTCGACGACGCTACCCGCCTTGCCTACGTCGAGGTGCTCGCGGACGAGCGCGGAAAGACGGCTGCCGGCTTTCTGCGTCGGGCAACCAGGTGGTTTCGCTCGATGGGGATCACAGTCGAGGCGGTGATGAGCGACAACGGCTCCTGTTACCGCTCGACCGTTCATGCCCTCGCCTGCCGGGAGCTGGGGCTCAGGCACCTCTTCACCCAGCCCTACCGGCCGCGGACCAACGGCAAGGCCGAGCGCTTTATCCAAACGCTTCAGAACCGCTGGGCCTACGGCGCCATCTACGGCAGCTCAGCGGAACGTGCGGCAGCACTGCCCGGATGGCTTACCCACTACAACTTCACGCGACGACATGGCTCCCTCGGCCACCGACCGCCCGCAGCTCGGCTCGCCGAGCTGGAGCAACGTCATGGGTAGCTACAGCTAGCTCATCCGCCTTGAGCAAACGCTCCTTCCCGAGCCTCTCTACGGTCTCGTCATATTTCTTCTCCTCGGCGATGTCCGTATCCAAAATGACCGTGTGGATAAACCGCAGGCGCGCCCGCAGCGTTTCTTGAACGGCCTGGAACTGGCGCCGAGCTCCACCTTCCAAGGGGCGCTGGCTGACCTTGACGTCATCCTCTGGCAGCGGCACATCTTCGGTCGAGGCAAAGACCCCGCCTTGCACTCGTTCGGCCCGGCCGACGGCTTGCAGCCCGATCTCGATCCCCCCAGGGAGCTTGAGCGTTGTCACCCGCTCCAAGAAATGGGCCGTGGAATCAGGAGCGAGGACCGTAAAGGCTAAGGCGAAGGCAAGGAGCAGCAAGACCACTGTTGTGGCGTCGACCTTCTGATCGAAGTTTTGCCATGCGCCGAGCTGAGCGAGGAGCAGCGCAGTGACCAGCACCAAGGCGAACCCAGCGGTGATCTGGCCGGCTCTAACGTTCAATTTGTCCGTCGCCCCAGGTGCGGACTGGTTTCAGCTCCCGCTCATCCATCCATCGGACTAGTTGCCGGCACCGCTACGGCATGGGGGGTTGCGGAGTGAGCTTGCGGGCCGGCTGCTCCTGAAGCTGCTTGAGAACATCGGTCATCTTCGGCCCGGCATCGGCGCGGTCGACCGCGTGCCCGATACCAAGATCGGTTCCTTCACCTCGCGGGATCGTGCGGAGCACGACATCGTTGGCGGTGCCAGTCGGGATGGCGAGATAGATGTTGTCGGTTCCATCCGCAACGTAGTAGCCCTTGAAGCTGGTGCCATCGGGCTGCACCACGGCGGCTGGTGTGACCGGGATGTGCTCCTCCGTGACCAGGAAGAAGACAAGCAAGTTGAACAGCGCCGTCGCTACCACGACGGCGCCCGCGAATGGCACGAACTGCCCGGCCGTCCTGTCGGCAACTACGAGGGCAGCGACGCCGAGCACGATCGCGATTGCGGCGGCGACGACGACCCAGTACCAACTGATGTGCTGAAAGGCCCCGAACACGGCGCCGCCGACGACGAGTACTCCGACAACCCCGATGCTCAGCGGTGTCACCGTCGCGTTGCTGTCGAACGCCCACACGAGCACCACGGCGGCGATCGCCAAGAGCAGCGCGATGATGAGTGCCTCGGCCCCGTACATGATCCTCTGGCCTTGGTCGACCTTGGCGAGCGCCTGCTCCGCCGGAATGCCGGCCTGGTCGAATCGCTCCCACAGCAGCGCCGTCCCTGCGAGTGCGACTACCCCTACGAAGCCGCCGAGGGCCGCGATCGCCGCGGCGCCAACCTTGCCGGCCGCCTTGAGCAACTCTTTGGTGAGCGAATCGCCGTCGTTGGTGGATCCGGCGCCCTTCGCAATGGACTTCTTTTCGGCCTCCTGGCGGTTTGCGTTTGCCGCGTTCTGGACGGTCGCCGCCGAGGGGGTGACCGGGTGGGTGAGAGCCTGGCCGACGGTCCTTAATGCTGACGAGTTCACTTTTCCATCCTCCTCTTCGACGCCACTTGAATCGCACAGGGGGCCGCTCGTCGTCGTCGTTCACCCTATTCCGGCCGCAGGCGTCGGATCAACCCATGGGTGCTCCTTTGATTTCCGGTCAGGTCTCGGCGGGATTGCCGAAGCCAGTTCTGGAAACCAGGGAGCTGTCTTAGGAAGGTGCGAGTCAGCCGTGCCGGCGACTACTCAGTCTGCGCTTCGTCCGACTCGTCGTCAACAGTCGGCTCAGCTCGAGACGCCTCGAGCGGCTGGATCGCGTCTAAAGGCCAGACCTTCGTGAAGGCAATCGTCGTACCGAACCTCTCCCTGAGGCATCTCCTCGTAGCACGGAGCCGATTTCTGACAATCGGCGGCCTCCAATGAGAAACAGAAAAGCCCGCAGTTGCGGGCCTTCTGAGGAGTAGCGGGGGCGGGATTCGAACCCGCGACCTTCGGGTTATGAGCCCGACGAGCTACCTGACTGCTCCACCCCGCGGCGTGGCTCAATCGTAGCAACGGGCGGCTGGGGCGCAATAGGATCCGCGGCCGTGGGAACGGGGCGCCGGACAAGGACGTGCGCGTGCGCGTAGCGGTCGTCGACATGGGCACCAACTCGACGCGGCTGCTGGTCGCCGACGTCGAGGCGGGGGCGGTGTCCGAGGTCGAGCGGCACAGCCAAGTCACCCGCCTCGGCCGCGGCGTGGACCTCTCCGGGCAGCTGGCCGCCGACGCGGTGGAGGAGGTCTGCGAGGCGGTGGCCGAGTACGTCGCGCTATATACCGAGCTGGGCGCCGAGCGGGTCCTGGCGATCGCCACCAGCGCCGTTCGCGACGCCGCCAACGGCGAGATGTTCATCGCCGAGCTGCGGGAGCGGTTCGCGCTCGACGCCCGCGTCCTCGACGGCGCCACCGAGGCGCGCCTCACCTACGTCGGCGCCTGCTCGGGACGCGACCACTGCGACCACACCCTGATCATCGACATCGGCGGCGGCTCCACCGAGCTGGTGCTGGGCAGCGGCCGCGAGGTCGACTACTACGCCTCGCTGCAGGCCGGCGTCGTGCGCCATTCCGAGCGCCACATCTCCGCCGATCCGCCGACTCCCACCGACCTCGAGGACCTCGCCCACGACGTCCACGCCCTGATCCGCGCTGAGGTCCCGCCCGAGCGGCTCGCCTCGGCGCGCGACGGCATCGCCGTGGCCGGCACGCCCACCTCGCTGGCGGCGATCGACCTCGGGCTCGATCCGTACGACCCCGAGCGCGTGCACGGGTACCGGCTTCCGCTCGCTGTGATCCAGCGGTTGCTGTCGCAACTGGCGTCGCTGCCCCTGGAGGAGCGGCTGAAGGTGACCGGGCTCCAGCCGGGACGGGCGCCGACGATCGTCGCCGGCGTCGTCATCCTGGTCGAGGTGATGCGGGCCTTCGGGCTCGAAGCGATCGAGGTCTCCGAGCACGACATCCTCTGGGGGGCCGCTTTGGAGGCGGCGCTGGCGGCGGCCTGAATCGCTCGTTCGCGCTCTCGGCGGGGAGACCGGACACGAAAATCGCCCTCGCAGGCACGAAAGACCAACTTCTTGGTACGGCTCACTACCCAGTATTCGGTATATCCGTCCACATTTCTGTGGACGGCGTCCGTCCACCCGAAATAATGCCATCACCGGGTCGGGTCCTCCTTGGCAGGGATGTCAGGGATCTCTCGATCCGGCCATAGACCCGGGCGTTAGCCGCAATGGCGCCTCCCGCCGCCCGGGTCGCGAATACCCCATAAGGCCCCTGCAGACGTACCCCTGCCCGTCCTGACGGGGCCTTCGAAACCGGCCGCTTCGGCGGCCGGTTTCATGTCGTGACGGCGATGGGGCGGGCGGGCGCTGACCGGGCTCCTGCCGCGATTCCCTCGTTGCCGCCGCCCGCACATATAGGGTCGCCGCGTGACCGACCGTGGACCGCTCATCGGAGGAATCGTCGCGGCGATCGGCGTTGCCGTCGCGATCGTGGCGCTGGTGATCGCGATCAACGCCAAGAACGGAAACCACTCCGACCAGGAGCTATCGGACTCGGTGCAGAAAGAGGTCAACCAGCAGCTCTCGCAGCTTGGCCTCAAGCAGGGCGCCGCTTCGCGCCACGCGCAGCAGGCCGAGCAGAACCTGAGCGCCCGCCAGCGCGCCCAGCAGCGGGCACAGGAGCGGGCCCAGCGTCGCGCCGCCTCCGGTCAGGTGGCGACCCAGAACGACATCGCCGGGATCAACCGCCGCCTCAACACGATCTCCGCCGACATCAAGCGGATCACCAACGAGCAGCGGGTGATGAAGGGCGACATCCGCAGCCTCGACAACCGTGTCGGCCGCCTGCAGCGCCAGGCGAACAAGGGCAAGTAGCTACCAGACGCGCGGGATCAGCCGCTTCGTGCGGCGCATGTAGTCGCGGTAGGGCTCGCCCAGCTCGCGCTCGAGCACGCGCTCCTCGCTGAGCAGCCGCAGCGAGAAGCCGAACAGGGTGGGAAGCGTGCAGATCGCGATCGCCGCCCAGTTGTCGAGGGCGACGCCGAGACCGAGCATCGCCCCGATCAGGCCGAGGTAGCTGGGATGGCGGATGCGGGCGTAGGGCCCGATGTCGATCACCTCGTGGCCCTCCTGGACGACGACCACGCACATGAAGTAGCGCCCCAGGGTGCGAATCGCCCAGGCGCGGAAGGCGACCGAGACCCAGAACAGCACCAGCCCCACCGCCACCGGCCAGGCGCCGCCGCCCGGCAGGCCGAGGCCGGTGGCCGTGCCGGCGACCAGGAGCGCGGTGAAGAAGCTCGCCGTGGTCAGCGCGAACAGCGGCAGCTGGCTGCGGTCGCGCGAGCCCTCGCTGGGCCGGGCGCGGATCGCGAGCATGGTCTCGCCGATGCCCCACGCCGCGGCGCTGGTGAAGAACAGGCGCGAGGCCGCGGCGGCGTGGAGGACGAGCGGCTTCACCCGTCTTGCCGCCCTATGCCAGGTTCGCCCTGCGGGGGTAGACGACCTCGGGATCGGTGAGGACGTTCACGAGGGCCGGCTTTCCCGACTCGAAGGCGCGCTCGAGCGCCGGGCGCAGCTCGGCGGGCTTCGTCACCAGCTCGCCATGGCCGCCGAGCGCCTCCACCACCTTGTCGTAGCGGGTCCCGGGCAGAAGCTCGGCGGCGACCGAGTAGCCGTAGAGGAACTCCATCGGGTGCTTCTCCAGGGCCCAGATGCCGTTGTTGCCCATCACCGCGACGATCGGCAGCCTGTGGCGCACCATCGTGTCGAACTCCATCCCCGAGAAGCCGAAGGCGCCGTCGCCGAGCAGCAGGCAGACGTGGCGCTCGGGTTGCGCCAGCTTGGCGCCGATCGCCTGGCCGGGGCCGGCGCCGAGGCAGCCGTACGGGCCGGGGTCCATCCAGCAGCCGGGCTCGTAGGTCTCCACTACGCGGCCGGCGTAGGAGACGAAGTCGCCGCCGTCGCCGATCACGATCGTCTCGCGGTCGAGGATCTCAGCAAGCTCCCGGTACACGCGCATCGGGTGAAGCGGGGCGCGTTCGTCGTCCAGCTCGGGCTGCTCGGCGGCGCGCTTCTCCTCCTCCAGCGCGGCCAGCTCGTCGATCCAGGCGCGCCTGCGCGACGGGTCCCCGCCGGCCGACTGGCGCAGCGCCGCCAGGGTCGCGGGCAGGTCGCCGATCAACTCGAGGTCGGCGGCCCGGGCCGACCGCAGGCGGCTGGGAGCGCAGTCCACCCTCACCACCTTCGTGTCCTCCCCGAAGCTGGCGCCGAAGCCGAGGCGGAAGTCGAGCGGGACGCCGGCGACGACGGCGACGTCGGCACCCTTCAGAGCGGCGCCGCGGGCGCGGCTGAAGGCGAGCTCGTGGTCGGCGGGGATGCAGCCCCGCCCCATCCCGTTGACGAAGACCGGGATCCCCAGCGCCTCGGCCAGCTCGACGAGCTCGGCCTCGGCGCGCGCCCAGTAGAGGCCGGTGCCGGCCATGATCGCCGGCCGCTCGGCGCCGGCGAGCAGGCTGGCCGCCTCCTCGACGCCCGCCGCGGGCTCGGCGGCGGCGGGCTCCGGCGGCGGCGGAACCTCCGACGGCGCCTCGGTGAAGACGACGTCGAGCGGGTAGTCGACGAATGCCGGCCCGGTGGGAAGTGCCGCCGCCGTGTCGATCGCCGCCGCCGTCACCGCCGCGATCCTGTCCGGCTCGCGCACCGTCTCGGCGGACTTGACCAGCGGCGCGACGAAGGGGACGTGGTCGATCTCCTGAAGCGAGCCCGAACCCCAGCGCATCTCCGGCGCCCGCCCGCCGAGCACGACGATCGGGGAGCCGTTCTGCTGGGCGCCGGCGATCGCGCTCATGCCGTTGGTCACTCCCGGCCCCGCCGTCAGCGCCGCCACGCCGGGATCGCGGGTGGCCTTCGCCCAGCCCTCGGCCGCCCAAGTGGCGGCCTGCTCGTGGCGGGTGTCGACGATCGCGATCCCCTCCTCGCGACAGCCGTCGAAGATCGAGAACAGATGGCCGCCGGAGAGGGTGAAGAGGTGGCTCACCCCGCGCGACCGAAGCGCCTGCGCGACGAGGCGGCCGCCGTGGACGGCGACGGTGGCTTGCTCGGTGGCCATCGCAGCGAGCGTACTAGGGCAGCGCCGCCCCGACGTCGAGGCGTCCGCCACTCACCACCTGGCCGGCGAAGGCTGGCTCCTGGTCGACGTTCGAAAGCAGCGCGCTCTTCACGTCGGCGACGGTGAGCGAGGGCGTCTGCGCCCACAGAAGCGCGGCGGCGCCGGCCACGTGCGGCGTCGCGAACGAGGTCCCGTCGCCGTGGTTGTAGGTGTCGGCCGTGGTGCGGCAGATCACGGCGACGTCGTCGACGTAGGCGCCCGTCTTCTGCATCGAGGCGTCGCTGCGCAGGCGGAATCGCACGTACAGGCGCGGGCTTCCGTACACCGCCCGTGGCAGGAAGTCGAACTCGCCCTCGTCCCGCCAGCCCGAGAAGCGCGCCAGCCGGTACCACGGCCCGGCGGTGCGGTTGGCGACCTCGGCGTAGAAGAAGTCGTGGTCGCGCTGGCTGCGCAGGAAGACAAAGTATTCGAGCGTGCAGCTGCGGCGCTCCGAGAGATCGATCCCGTGGCTGCGCGCCCAGGTGTTGCTGTTCGGGAGGTAGTTGGCGAACACCGAGTCCCCAAGCGTCAGGTTCGGCGCGATCTCGGGGCCGGGGCGCCAGTGACGGCCGGGGCCGCCCCGGATCCAGCGCTGCTCGAGCGGGGTCTCGAAACGCTCGTCGAGGTCGACCGAGTAGGCATGGCCGGGGAACGTGGAGACGGAGTTGACCCCGGGGGCGGCGAGGTCGACGGTCGTCGGACCGAAGTTGGAGAAGTCGGCGAGGCGGTCCCGCGGGTCGGAGGCGGCGACGCAGACGATGTTGGCCTCGGGCAGGGCGCACGGGTACTGCGGCGAGCTGTCGACGTTGTCGCCCCTCAGGTCGCCGCCGCCGTTCGCCGCCGGGAAGACGAAGAGCACGTCGGGCAGGTTGGCTATCGCGTCCTTCTCCGACTGCGAGAAGCCGCTGCCGCTGGCGCTGAAGTTGACCACCTTTGCCCCCTGGCGCTCGGCGTAGACGAAGGCGGCGATCTCGTCGGACAGGGTGGCGATGCGCAGGGGCATCAGCTTGACGTTCCAGTTGACGCCGCTTACGCCGAGGCCGTTGTTGCCGACGGCGCCGATGATCCCGGCGTTGTGCGTTCCGTGGCCGGCGTCGGTGTCGCCGGGGAACAGGGGGACGTCGTCGGGATTGTTGTCGGTGTCCTCCCAGTCCCACCCGTGCCAGTCGTCGACGTAGCCGTTGCCGTCGTCGTCGACGTGGTTGGTCTCCTTGCCGGCGCCCGTCTCGCCCGGGTTCGTCCAGATGTTGGCCGCGAGGTCGGGATGGTCCCAGTCGACGCCCGTGTCGATCACCGCCACGGTCACCGACCCGTCGCCGGTCTGGGTGTCCCAGGCATCGGTGGCGCCGATGTCGGCGCCGGCCAGCCCGCCGTCGCCGAGGACCTGCTGGCCCGTGTTCCGAAGCCCCCACTGCTGCCCGAAGCGGGGATCGTCGGGAACGGCGTCGAAGCTCACGTAGCGGTTGGGCTCGGCATAAACGACGCCGGGGCGGCGGCGCAGGGCGCGGATCCCGGAGGGCACCGAGGTGCCGCGCGCAAGCCGGACGACGCCGAGCCCGGGCACTCCCGGCAGGCGGCGCTCGAGCCGGGCGTCGGCGGCCCGCAGCGCGCTCGTCGCGCGCGCCGCCGTCGCCGCCGAGGAGAAGCGGACAATCGCCTCGCCGGGGACGTACGCGGGCCTCGCCCGCGAGGGAGCGGGGCGGGCGCGGTCCGCGGCGGCCGCACGGGCGCGCCCGGCACGGCTCACCGCCGCGGTGGCCGGCGCCGCGCAGAGGCAGAGCGCCAGCGCCGCCGCCAGCGAGAGCGAGACGTGGCGACGGCTCAAGCGGGGGCGCCTTCCGATCGCGCCTCTGCCCCCACCCTGACCGCGAACAGCTCCGCCGGCTCGTCCTTGCCCTTGAGCGCGACCGGGCCGCGCGGCTCCAGCTCGAACGACTCGCCGAGCGCCTTCACCGTCTCCGCCGTGATCAGCACGTCGTCGCCCGTCTCGCGGGTGGCGCTCTCCACCCGCGAGGCGACGTTGACCGGATCGCCGATCACGCTGAAGTTGAGCCGTCCCGCTCCGCCGATCGAGCCCGCCATCACCCGGCCGGTGTTGACGCCGACGCCGATCCGGAAATCGCCCCCCTCGCCGCGGACGTTGACGCGCTCCGCCATCTCCGCCGCCGCCCGGACCGCGCGGTCGGCGTGGTCGGGACGCCGCTCCGGGGCGCCGAAGATCGCCAGCAGGCCGTCTCCCTCGAACTTGTCCACGTGGCCGCCGTGGCGGGCGACGATCGGCACCACGCATTCGAACAGCTCGTTCAGGCGCGCCACCACCTCGACGGCCGGCATCTCCGAGGCGTGGCGGGTGAAGTCGTGGACGTCGCAGAACAGCATCGAGACCTCGACCTCGGTGCCCTCCGGGCTGTATCCCTCGCTGAGGATGTACTCGGCGACCTCCTTGTCCAGATAGGTCCCGAAGGCCTCGCGGATCCGCTCGCGCTCGGCGAGGCCGGCGACCATCTGATTGAACGCGGCCCCGAGCGCACCCAGCTCATCCGTTGTGGTGACGGGGACCGTGTACGAGTAGTCGCCGGCCCGCACCGCCTCGGTGGCGCGCTCGAGGTCGCTCACCGGCCGCAGGATCGACTTCGACAGCATCAGCGAGAGCTCGAAGGACACCGTGAACGCGACCGTTATCGCCACGAGCACGTCGAGCCCGAGCGCGGTGCCGCCGCCGCCGCTGGTGGTCAGGGCGGCGACGACGACGCCGGTGATCACGTTGATCAGGGGCAGCGATGCCATCAGCCGCACGCGCAGCGGGAAGGCCCGTGGATCGACGCTCATCCGGGCCGGAAGCGTGGAGTTGAGGTCGATCACCACCGGCCGTAACCCGGCCTCGATCGCAAAGTAGTGCAGCACGCCCGAGTAGCCGATCGCGATCAGGGCGCCGGCGAAGATCGGAAAGAAGGCGAGCCAATTCAGCCCCAGGACCACCACGGCCGCCACCGACGCCGGCCCGGCGACGCCGACGATCGGGACCAGCATGTCGCGGCGGACCAGCTCCAGCGGCAGCCCGACCGCGGCGCGCCACGCCGCGATCGTCTCGTCGGGTCCCCGCGCCCCGGCGATCCACGCCTTCACCGGGCGCAGCCGCGGATACGAGCGCGCCAGGGCGAAGGCGACCGACGCCGCGGTGAGGCCGAGCACGATCGCCAGCAGCGTCAGGGAGTCCTCACGGCCGGCGTCGTAGTAGAAGGTGTAGAGGGCGAGCGTCGCGATCGTGACCACGAAGGCCGTCTGCAGCTCGACGGTCACGAACACGCCCGGGTACCAGCGGCCGAGGCGCCGGTAGAGCCAGCCAAGCAGGCGCGGCTCGGATCCGGAGAAGGCGGCGGCGAAGTTGATGATCGGCATCGGCCGGGGCATTGTCCCGGTTGGCGCGGAAGTTGCGTTGAACCTGCCGGCGCCTGCCCGCCCCCTCCCCGAAATTTGGGCTTTTGGTCGGGCGATTGCGAATCGACGCCCGCGATGCGAAAGAATCCGTGACCGTGATCGCGGCGCTTAAGTTATGCCGCGTGGCGACGATGCAGGAGACGTGGAGTTGCTGCAGAGCCCCGTAGGGGCCCCTGCCGAAGGCGGGGGCCAAGAGGGAGCCGTGCCCGAGACCGGCCAGCCGCCGGGCGGCCCCGTGATCGTCAACGGCGGCTTTCCGGAGCCGCCGCTGGGCGAGCCCGTGCGGATCGTGCGCTGCCGGCACGACTGCGGCGCCGAGACCGCCGTGCGGATTCCCGCCTACCTGCCCGCCGCGATCGTGCAGCGGGTGATCTGCTCCGGCTGCGGCGCCGAGCTGCGCGCCTTCGACCCGGCGCTGCTGCGCCAGAAGCTGCATGCGGAGGAGGACACCGGCCCCGCCGAGCTGCGCGCCTCCGCCGACGCGGCGACGGAACCGCCGGCGTCTGACGATGCGATCGCCGTCCCCGCGCTCGACGTCCCGGCCCCCGACGATGCGGAGGCACCTGCCCCCGCTGCCGAGGTCCCGGCGCCCGCGGAGGCCCCGGTCCGCAGGCGGCGGCGCATCCACGTCTCGAACCGCGCCTGGCAGCTGATAAGCGTGCCGCTTATCGTGGGCGCCGTGGTCGGCGCTCTGCTGCTACTGAACGGCAATGAGAAGTCGCCGCGCCGCGTCACCTCGACGGCCGCCGCGGGCTCCGCCGCCGCCGCCGCCCCCGGGGACGCGCGCTTCATCCACGCCGGCAACTACTCGCTGGCGCTGCCGCCCGGCTGGAAGGTCGTACAGCCGCACGGCGGTGCCGTCTTCCGCGCCGTCTCCGAGGACGGCAGCGCCGACGCCACCCTGTGGATCGAGCGCAACCCGTCGATGACGTTCGCCCAGTTCCAGAAGCGGTCGCTCGCCAACCTGAAGAACCTCGCCGACAACGCCACCGTCCACCAGCGCCTTCCGGCTCCCAACGGCAGCGGCACGATCGTGCAGCTGCGCGCCGAGGTCCCCACGGGTGGCGGCATCAGCCCCTATCTGGTGACGCTGCGCGCCGCCGGCCCCTACCGGTACTACCTGGCGACCTCGGTCCAGCCCGAGGCCGCCACCGAGGTGCGAAACGAGGCGGCGCTGATCCACGGATCGTTCACCCCCGAGGCGGGCCCGGCGACCGAGACGCCGCCCGCGGGCGCGCCGGCCGGAGCGGCGCCATGAGGCCGCGCTTCCGCCTTCGCTGGCTCGCCTACGTCGCCCTCGCGCTGGTGGTGCCGCTTCGCGCCTTCGGCGGCGGCACCGCGAGCCTCGGCGTTTCCGCCTCGCTGGGGTCGTGCGGCCTGTCGGGCACCGCCGTCTACTGCAACGTCAACGCCAGCTTCAACCACGTGCCCGACGCCCAGTACTACACCGCCCAGATCGTGCGTCCCGACTCCACGGTGCAGGACTTCGGTGCGGTCGCGTCCGGCGGGGGCGGCGGCGGCTCCACGGTCAGCCTGCCGGTCACCTACACGGGCGCCGGCACCTACACGGTGACGATCTCGGCATACGGCGGCCCGAAGGACGACAAGAAGCTGATCCAGCGCGACAAGGCGAAGACGACCACCGCGCCAACGCAGACGACAACCACCACCACCACTACGGCCACCACCCAGACGACGCCGGACACGGCCACGACGACGCCGCCGGACACCACGACCGCGCCCGACACCTCCACCGTCCCCGACGCCTCCGCGCCGCCGCCGGCCTGCCCCAGCAACTCCACCCCGGCGGGGACCTCGACGGACGCGCAGTCCGCGACCGGCCCCCCTGCCGACACCTCCCAGTGCCCGACGCCGCCGCCTTCTACCGACCAGACGGACACGACTACGTCGCCACAGAACTGACCCGCGGCCCCTGGGACCGCGACTCCCAGCACGCGGGGCCGCCGGCGGCGCTGCTCGGTCGCGAGGTCGAGCGCCTGCGCGACCGCGACCGCGAGGACCTCGGCCCCGAGTTCCAGGTGGCGCGGATCACGTTCGAGATCCTTCGTCCCGTGCCGATCGAGACGCTCGGCGCCTCCGCTTCGCTGCTTCGCCCGGGGCGCCGGGTGGCCCTCTGCGAGGCCTCGCTGTCAGCGGGTGGGACGGAGCTGATCCGGGCGAAGTCATGGCTGATCAGGCACGGCGGCGTCGACCTGCCCGAAGCCGAGTCGGAGGACGGCGTCCCCGGCCCCTCCGAGGGCGAGCCCTCGCGCCCGCCCGGCTTCGACGAGACGGGCTATCACGACGCGATCGACTACAGCTTCGTGCGCGGATCGTGGAGCGAGCCGGGACCGGCCACGGCCTGGCTGCGGATGCGGCATCCGCTGGTGGAGGGCGAGCAGCCGTCGCCGCTCGTCCGCGTCCTGGTGGCCGCCGACACCGGCAACGGGATCAGCTGGACGCTGGACTGGAACCGCTTCCTGTTCATCAACGTGGACCTGTCGGTCAACCTGCACCGGATGCCGGTCGGCGAATGGGTCTGTCTGGAGTCCCGCACGCTGGCCGAGCCACACGGCGTCGGGCTCACCGAGACCCGCCTGTACGACGAGCGCGGCCCGATCGGCCGCGCCGCCCAGACGCTGCTGGTGGCGGAGCGGTAGCCGGCGCGGGGCGATAGCGTCCGCCCCGCCCGTCGACTGCCCCACAGGAGGCCGCCATGCACGAACCGATCCCCGAGGCAAGCCTGCGCGACGCCGGCGCCGGGCTCGTCCCCGACGGCGAGGGCTGGTTCATCGTCAACGTCGCCGACTCCCAGGGGATGCGCACCGACATGCTCGGCGCGGGCGCGATGTTCGAGGAGGGCGTCGGCGCCAGGTTCGAGGACTTCGGCATCAACATCCGGCGCCTGCAGCCGGGCCAGCCGAGCGCCCGCTACCACCGCGAGGAGGCGGAGGAGGCTTTCCTCGTCCTCGACGGCGAGTGCGTCGCGATCGTCGAGGACAGCGAGCGGACGATGCGAAAGGGCGACTTCCTCTTCGCGCCGCCCGGGACCGCTCACGTGATCGTCGGCGCCGGCGACGGTCCGTCAACCGTGCTGATGGTCGGCTCCCGCCGGGCGGGAAGGGGGATCGGATTCCCGGTCAGCGAGGCCGCCGGCCGCTACGGCGCGTCAGTTGACGAGGAGACCGATGACCCGGCACTCGCCAACGCCGGCCTCGAGATCGAGCCGGCGAAGCTCGGCGAGGTGCCGTGGTAAGCGGGTACCGACGGGTACCCGATCGGTACCCCTGGGTACCCGGCCTCCAGCGCATACCATCCACCCGATGACCACGGCGACGGCCCAGGCACTATCCGAGCCCGCCCAGGGGTTCGTCGGCGATGCGCCCAAGCGGCTGCTGATCGGCGGCGAGCAGGTCGAGGCGGCCGACGGGCGCACGTTCGAGACGATCGACCCCGCCACAGGCGATTCGATCTGCGCGGTGGCGCAGGGAGGCGCCGCCGACGTCGAGCGTGCGGCAGGGGCCGCCCGAGAGGCACTGGAGGGAGCGTGGGCGAAGACCAGCCCGTCGAAGCGCACCTCGGCGATGCTGGCGCTCGCCGACCAGATCAAGGCCAACCTCGGCGAGCTGGCCGAGCTGGAGTCCCTCGACAACGGCAAGCCGCTGGCCTACGCCAAGGGCGACGTCGCCGCCGCGGTCAACCACCTGCGCTACTACGCCGGCTGGCCGACCAAGATCGAGGGCGAGACGATCCCGGTCTCGGCCCCCGACGTGCTCTGCTACACCCGCCGCGAGCCGGTCGGGGTGTGCGGCCAGATCGTGCCGTGGAACTTCCCCCTGCTGATGGCGATGTGGAAGGTGGCGCCGGCGCTGGCGGCAGGCTGCACGATCATCCTCAAGCCCGCCGAGCAGACGCCCCTGACCGCGCTTCGGCTCGGCGAGCTGGCGCTGGAGGCGGGGATCCCGCCCGGCGTGCTCAACGTGGTCAGCGGCGACGGCAAGACGGGCGCAGCGCTCGTCGACTGCCCCGGCGTCGACAAGATCGCCTTCACCGGGTCGACCGCGGTGGGACGCGAGATCGGCGCCAAGTGCGGCCGCAGCCTGAAGCGGGTGACGCTCGAGCTGGGCGGCAAGAGCCCGAACATCATCCTGCCCGACGCCGACCTCGACGCCGCCGTCGCCGGCTCATACGAGGGCATCTACTTCAACTCCGGCCAGGCATGCAACGCCGGCTCGCGCCTGTTCGTCGCCAGCGACTGCTTCGACGAGGTGGTGGAGCGGATCGCCGCCCACGCCCGCGAGGCCAGGCTCGGCCCCGGTCTCGACCCCGGCAGCGAGCTGGGCCCGCTCGTTTCCGCCGAGCAGCTCGAGCGCGTGCTCGGCTACATCGAGCAGGGCCGGGAGGCCGGCGCCGAGGTCGTGGTCGGCGGCGGGCCGCCCGAGAACGCCGGCGGCGACGGCGCGACCGGCAATGGCGGCTACTACGTCGCCCCCACCCTGTTCACCGGGGTCGGCGACGAGATGACGATCGCCCGCGAGGAGATCTTCGGCCCGGTGCTGGTGGCGATGCCCTTCGAGGACCTCGACGAGGTCGCCGCCCGCGCGAACGACACCGAGTACGGACTCGCCGCGGGCGTGTGGACGCGCGACATCTCCAACGCCCACCGCCTGGCGGCGATGCTGAAGGCGGGCTCGGTGTACATCAACGCCTGGGGCGGCGGCGACCCGGCGGCGCCGTTCGGCGGCTTCAAGGCGTCGGGGATCGGCCGCGAGAAGGGCCACCACAACCTCGACGCCTACCTCGAGACGAAGACCGTCTGGACGAAGCTCTAGCGACGGGGGCGGCGGTTGCATGCGCCTCACCGCCTGGACAAGGTGGGCCGTCCGATCGTCGCATGAGAATTGCGGCGCTTCGCACAATCGAGCCCCGGGGGTAAGTGATGGATCAGAGACAGCAGGAGCGGCTCGGAGCCGCCACCGGCATCGTCTTCGTAGTCCTCGCCGTCGCGTCGTTCGTGTTCGGCCCCACCGACAAGCCGCCGGGGTTCGATGACACGGCCCAGCAGGTGGCGAACTACGCCCAGGACAACCGCGACAAGGTTCAGGCGGTTGCGGCGCTGACGCTGCTTTCGGGACCGTTCTTCCTGTGGTTCCTGGGAAGCTTGGCGCGCGCCCTGCGGCTCGCCGAGGAGCGTGGGCCGGGAAGGCTGGCTGCCGTCTCCTTCGCCGGGGGGATCGCCGCGGGGACGATGGCGATGGTCGGCACGGCCTTCCAGCTTGCGGGGACCTATCACCCCGACCTCGACGCAAGCTCGGTCCGCGCCCTCTGGGACGGCGCCTTCCTCACCTTCTCGTTCGCGCTCGGCGCCGGCGTCACCACCTACATCGGGGCGGCATCGGTGGTCGGGCTGCGCAGCGGGGCGCTGCCGAAGTGGCTGTCGATCGCCGGCGCCGTGATCGCCGTGTTCACGCTGGTGGTCGGCGCCGTTTCCACGTTCAAGGAGACCGGCGCCTTCTCCGCCGCCAACGGCGAGCTCGGCCTCTGCGGCTTCCTGCTGTTCCTGATCTGGACGCTGGCGACGAGCATTGTCCTCGTCCGCAGGGCAGGGGCCGAAGGCGGAGCTGTCTAGGGATCTGAAGGCGAAACGCCGGGCGCGCCGCTAAGGCCGCCCGCGAAGGTCGGCGGGCGTCCAGCGGTTGCCCGTGCGCCGGTAGCCCAGCCAGACCTGCTCGACGCCGGCGTCCGCCATCGCCAGGCGCAGGAGCTGCGCCTCGTATCCGATGCGGGGGACGGCGAATGTCCCACCCGCGGTGGCGCAGCTGGCGGGGCCGCCGCCCTGCGCCGTGTAGGACGCCCCCACGAACCAGTGGCCGCGGACGCGGCAGGCCGGGCGCCGCAGCATTCGGCAGCCCCGCGTGAACCAGCGACCGGACGGCGTGGCGGCGTCCACCCGCTGTACTGCGCAGCGGCGCCCGCCCGGCTGACCCTGCGCCCAGCTCCACACCAGCGCGTCGAGGCGGCCGTCGTCGGAGGTGATGTTGTCGAGGTCGACCAGGTCGACGCCGCAGCGGGCCATCTGCGCCGCGGTATCGGGCGGGATCCCGTGATCCGGCTCCTCGGCGTGGGCGGTGAGCTGGGTGACGTCGTGCCAGTAGCGGATCATGTTCTGGTCGTACTGGGCGCGGGTGTAGTCGGTGCCGCAGGTGGGAAAGTCGCTGTACTCGTTGGTCGTCCTGCCCTGCATCCGGACCCAGTTGAAGGCGACCTTGGGCCAGCCGTCGCCGGCGCCGCAGCTGTCGGCGGCGACGATCACCTGCTTGCCGGCCTGCCGGATCGCCTTGCGGGTGAGGCCGAGCGGCAGCTCCTGGCAGCCCGTCCCCGCCGGCTTGTAGAGGATGTTGCCGAGCTTCTGCTCGACCACGCCGGCGCTGGTGTCGTAGGCCTGCTGGATCGGGTCGCCGTTGGTGTCGTCGAGGTCGTCCTCGAGGTAGAGCAGCAGCACCTGGTCGCGGCGGGCGGGCTGGCGCAGCCAGGCCCGAACCTCGTCGAGCACCGTCGCCAGCGGCTTTTCGATCGTGCAGCCGAAGTTGCCCTCGGTGCCGCCGCGGGCATGGCAGACGACCGGCGCGAAGCCGCCGCCGCTCAGGCTGGGGAACCAGTGGATGTCCAGCTCGAGCTTGCGGACGTCGAGGGCGAGCTGGTCGGTGAGGTCGATGATCTGGTTGGAGTCGGTGTCGGACAGCGTCGGCCCCATCTCGGCGCGGCTGTTGAACGAGTTGTGGGTGCCGATCCAGGGCAGGTTGCGAAACGGCATGTCGCTGGACAGCCGGTACTGGAGCCCCAGCGCCCGGTGGGTCCACGACGACTGGTAGGCGGCGACGTTGGGCGAGTTCGCCGCCGCGGCGGACGGCCACGCCAAGGCCGCCACCGCCGCAGCCGCGAGCATCGCGCGCGCGAGTCTCTGCCCCATCCGCCCCAACAGGCGGCCCATGGTAGGAACCCGGCCGCGCGCATGCGCCGGTAATAAGGTGGGGGCGTGGATCAGCGCCTCCACTTCACTGGGAGGTCGTCCACAACCGCGCCTGGGCGACGAGGGCTCGGTCAAGCGCGCGCCCTGACCGGGCCGGTCACGGGCAGGGATGCCAGCCGGGAAAGGCCCGATGGACGCTCGGCGTGCCGCCGAACTGGGGGCCGCTGTCGGCGGTCGGGCTGCGCCGGCGACTCAGGTAGGTGATCCGGAAGACGGGGTGGATCTCGAAGTGGCCGACCGGGCCGTGGAACCCGTCGCAGACGTACACGCCCGTTACCCGCAGCCGTTCGCCCGTGTTCGGCGCCTGCCTGCCCCGCCGGCGCGCGGGACGCAGGTGCCCGCGGTCGCGCGGCACCAGCTCGAAGTGCGAGAAGCCCCTCCCCCGGCTGGTGTTGAAGCCGACCAGATAGTCGCCGTCGCGGCTGGAGGGCCCGTGGCGGCTGGTCACCGAGCCGGTCACCGTGTAGCAGGGGAAGATCACCCGCAGCCGCGGCCGCGGCTTCCAGACGCCGTCCATCAGCTGGGGCTGTGGCGGGCAGGCGCCGGTCGTGAACGTCTTGCGCGGTCCGATCAGCTTCGTCGTGCCCGGCTGGTACCACGACGCCGTGTAGGTGCCGCTGCCCATGAAGCGGAAGCTTCGGCCCCACTGCACCATGCTCTCGAACAGGTCCGGGCGCACGCGGTGGAGGCGAAAGCCGTGACAGAGCACCAACCGTCGCTCGATCCGCCGCGGCCCGCGAACGCAGAGCGTGTAGTCGCCGCCGCGCGGCCCGAACACGCGCAGCGCGAAGTCGCGCCCGTCCGTGCGCAGTGCCCGCGTCTGGTAGGGCGGCAGGCAGCCGGCGAGCGGCGGCTGGAGCTCGTCGGCGCCGATGTCGCGGCGCACCTCGCAGTCGCGGTCGCCGTCGAGGGCACGCGGGTCGCCGTCGAAGTCCTCGGCCCCGACGGCGGGCGACGTCGGGTTGCCGGCGTCCACCATCGCTGACCCGGCGGCCAGGTGGAAGTCGTTCGCCGCCGGGCCGGCGAAATCGGGGTTGGCGACCGTGTCGAAGGTATTGCACTCGCCTTGCCCGCCGACGGGGCCCCGCGAGTAGGCGATCTCGCAATGGCCGCCGGTCGTCGTGCGCTCGATCCCGCCGGCTCCGACGATGCTCGAGTCGAGCTGCAGATCGGCCTCCTGCACGGAGACGTCGGGGTCCGCCGCCCCTCCCCACAGGGTCACGTTGCGGGCACGGACGTCGCCCTCGCCGGTAGCGGTCGGCGGGTTGTCGCGCAGCACCAGGCCCGCGTGCGGGCTGCGCGCGATCAGGTCGCTGAACAGGTAGACGCCGCCGGTGGCGTCGTCCACGAGGATCCCAGGATCGTGGCCGATGATCCGCGCCCCCTCGATGTCGGCGCCGGTGTCCTGGACCGTGGCCAGGTCCTCGGACACCCAGATCCCGATCGCCTGGCCCGCACCGGGGTCGCGAATCACGTTCGAGAACAGGTCCGGCACGGCGTCGTTGACGGCCAGGATCCCGATGCCCGGAAACGAGCCCAGCGCATGCGAGCCCGTGATCGTGTTTCCGCTGACCAGGGGCCGCGACGCCTGCACGAGGATCGCGTCGCCGAGTCCGCTGAACGAGTTCCCTGCGATCGTCGCGTGGGCGCCGACGCCGCTCACCTGAAGGCCGACCTGGTAGTCGGTGGCGTCGGGGTCGGCGAACCGGTTCCCCTCCACGGTCGAACCCCCCGCTCCCCGCAGCATCTGAACGTACGGACCCGTTGTCACGGGCGTGTCGAACCTGTTGCCGCTGAGCGTGGTCGGCCCCTGGAGCTTCGCGGTGATCCCCGTCGAGCGCAACGTGAAGCCCATCACGGTGGCGGCGCCGCCGGGAACCTGCAAGGCCGGGGCGAGGCCGCCGTGGATGATCGCCGCGCCCGGCCCGGTGTGGCGAAGCGCCTTGCCGCCGCTGACGCTGACCGCCTCCGGATACACCCCGGCTGAGACGTTCACCTTCTCCCCGCCCGCCGCCTGGTCGAGGGCGTGCTGGATCGTGCGGCAGGGCTGCGCCTGCGCCGTGCAGTCGTTGGGCGTGCCGCCGGTGGCGTCGTCGCCGGAGTCGTCGACGTAGCGGGCGGCGGACGCGGCTGCCGGCGCCGCCAGGGCAGCCGCAACGACGACGACAACCCCGATCGGAATGCGGCCCAGCCTCATCTGCGTCCTTGCCTAGCGGCGCCTGGACCGCGCCATTCCGCGGCCAACGTTTCCGGACTGACCACTGGTGCCTCCCGTCGGCAACCCTATCCCCTGCCCGGCTGCGCTCAAACTCCTACACGTACTCCTCCGCCGGCACCGGGACCGCGGGCTCCGCGGTGGCCGCGCGGTCGGCGGCGCGCTCCTCGGTGACGTCGGGCGCGAACCAGCGCTGCGCGATCGCCGTCGGGACGATCGCGGAGATAACGACCACGGTGACGAGCAGCGAGAACTGGGTGCGGTCGATGATGCCGGCGTTGAGCCCGTAGAGCGATGAGATCGTGCCGAAGGTGAGCCCCGTGCTCATCAGAAGCGTCGTGAACTCGGCGTGGCGGGGGACGAAGCGCCGCGCCAGGGGAAGCACGCCGGCGAGCTTGGGCACCAGCTTCGTGCCGAGCAGCAGCGCCAGCAGGCCGAGGTTCGCGACTACGGCCCCCAGCGAGACGTTCATGCCGCCACGCAGGAAGAAGAATGGGGTGAGGAAGGCGAAGGCCACCACGCGCAGGCGCTCCTGCTCGGTGCGATGCTGCTGGTAGTGGCGCGCCATCACTAGACCGAGCACGAACGCGGGGAGCACGGCGTGGCCCTTGGCCAGGTCGGCGAGCACCATCAGGCCAAGCAGGCAAACGAAAACCAGCTTGATCTCGGGCTCGATCACGCGGTCGCCGTAGCGGCGGAAGAACCACGGCGCGAGCTTGGGCAGCAGCGCTATCAGGGCGACCGAGACGAGCAGGAACAGCGGAAACCAGGCATTCGGTTTGATGAAGATCGCCGACAGGGCAAGCGCCGTGCAGAGGTCGGTGACGAAGCAGGCCGCCATGATCAGCTTGCCGATGCGGGTGGCGTTGAGTCCCGTCTCGACGAGCACCGCGTAGACGACCGCCAGCGAGGTGGTCGACAGCGCCGTGCCGGCGATCAGCGAGGCCTTCACGGTCCAGCCGAGGCCGGCGTAGGTGACCAGGGAGGCGACGGCGAACGGCAGGACGAACGAGACGACGCCGATCCCCACCGACGCCCCGAAGCGCTCGCGGAAGTCGCTCGGGTCCACCTCCGCGCCGGCGAGGAAGGTGAGCACGATCGAGGCGAACGACGCGATGAAGACCAGCCAGCCGGCGTCGGGGTCGAGGTTGAAGGCGTTGCCGAACGCCACTCCCAGGCCCAGCTCGATCAGCGCGACGGACAGCCCCAGCTCGACCGAGAGCATGCTGGCTAGGACGACTGCGGCAGCGAGGACGGCGGCGAGTTGGGTCGCATCCATGTCGGTGGCCTCCGATTGCGTCGGTTGACGGGTAGAGGCCATCAGCGGCCGAAACCGCGGTTATGGAGCGAGCCTCATCGCTCGACGGGCAGGATATCTAGGATTCACGGTTACCTGCGCATGGAAGCCATGGCCGCAACATTGCCCCGGGGGCGGCGTCTGGCGGCGCTCGTCGCCGTGGTCCTCGCGATCGCAGCCGCCGTCGGCGGCTACGCGCTGGGCCATTCCTCCGGCGCCGACCTCAAGACAGCGGGCGTGCAGGGCACGCGCGCCGGCAAGATCGAGGGCGGCGACCGCGGCTCGCAGGCCGGCTACACCAAGGGCTTCGAGCAGGGCTTTCGCCAGGCCCGCCCGCGCGGCTACCGCGACGCCTTCTACAAGACGCTCTCCAAGGCCGGGGTGAAGCCGGCCCAGCTGGTCAAATCGGGGGTGGCGCCGTGAGGCTCGGCCTGCCACGCCGCTCGGCGACGCGCGACACCCGCGCCGGCCGCGCCCGCGCGCGCCGGCTCACCCGCTTCGGCATCGTCCTCGGGGTCGCTCTGGCGATCGCCGCCGTCGGGGCCGGCGCCTACGCGATGGGCAAGACGCGGGCGAAGTCGGGGTCCGACGCCGGGGAGGCGCGCGAGAGCGCCTACCGGCTCGCCTTCGACCTCGCCCAGCGGACCGGCTACATCCAGAACCGCAGCGAGGGCTTCCGCGACGGCCAGAAGCAGGGCTACGAGGCGGGGCGCAATGCCGGCGAGCGCGGCGCCAAGCTGGCGATCAGCCAGTTCCGCGCCCTGCCGAAGCCGAGCAAGACGCCGCAGCTTCAGTCGCCGCCGCAGACCGTGTGGGCGGTCGGCGACGGCGCCGACGGCGGCTCGGCGGCCAGCGCCGTGGCACGGATGGTCTCCGGCGGGACGATGGACCACTTCATCTACCTCGGCGACGTCTACCAGGAGGGAACGCCGTCGGAGTTCGTCCACAACTACGACCCCTCCTTCGGCGCCTTCGCTTCGATCACCGAGCCCACCCCCGGCAACCACGACTCGCCCAACATCAGGTCGGGCTACGACTACTACTGGCAGAAGGTCAAGGGCAAACCGCAGCCCCACTACTACGACTGGACGGCAGGGGGCTGGCAGTTCTTCTCGCTCGACTCCGAGGAGTCCTCCGGCCCCCAGGTCTCGTTCGTGAAGAAGACGATCGCCTCCACGCCGCAGTACGGCACCTGCCGGATCGGCTACTGGCACCGGCCGCTGATGAGCGCCGGCGCCGTGCACGGCGACAACCCGGACGTGGCGCCGCTGTGGAACTCGCTCGCCGGCGACGCCTCGATCGTGCTCAACGGACACGAGCACGACATGCAGCGGTTCGCGCCACGCGACGGGATCACCGAGTTCGTCGCCGGTGCCGGCGGCCACGAGCGCTACCCGGTGGGCTCCCACTCCGGCCTCGCCTTCGGCAACGACTCCGACTACGGCGCCCTGCGCCTGATCCTCCAGCCCGGTGTCGCCCGCTACGCCTTCATGTCGTCGTCGGGAAAGGTGCTGGACTCCGGCAGCGTGCACTGCAAGCGCGGCTAGATGAACCGCCCACACACGTTGTGAACGGCTGAAAAGCCATCCGGGCCCACCCAGAGGCTTGTGGTGCCTAAGCCACGACCTCAGGAGGACCCGGATGAAGGTTCACGCTAACGCTGCTCTCGGACCGGCAGGAAGGCTCGCGCTGGTCAAAGCGATCGAGTCGGGGATGACGCAGAAGGCGGCGGCCGCCGCCTTCTGCGTGGCGCCGGCCACCGCGCACCGCTGGTGGCACCGCTGGCTGGGGGCCAGCGAGGCCGAGCGTCGCAATGACAGCTGGATCGCGGATCGCTCCTCGCGCCCCCATCGCCAGCCCCGCCGCCTCTCGGCCGCCCAGGAGGAGCCGATCCTGCGCGCTCGCCGCGAGACCGGCCTGGGCCCTGGACGGCTCGCCGGGATCTGCAGACGGGCGCGCTCGACGATCTGGAAGGTGCTCGCCCGACACGGCCTGTCGCGCCGGCGTCGGGGACAAAGGCAAAGCTCTAAGCGCTATGAGTGGTCTCGGCCGGGGGCGCTGCTTCACGTCGACATGGCCCAGCTGGCGCGGTTTGGCCGCCCCGGCCACGCCGTGACACAGGATCGCCACAGCAGCGGCGCCGAGAAGCGCGTCGGCTGGGGCTATGTCTATCTGCACGTCGTGATCGACGACCGCAGCCGCTACGTCTACCTAGAGCAGCACCAGGCAAAGGACGGCGTCACCGCGGCGGCGGTTCTCGAGCGGGCGATCGCCCACTTCGGCGAGCTAGGCATGGACTCACCGGAGGCGGTGATGTCAGACAACGCCTTTGCCTACTGCAACTCTCGGGCGTTTCGGGCCGTGCTCGAGCGCCACCGCGCCCGCCACATCCGCACCCCGGCCTACACGCCGCGCTGGAACGGCAAGGTGGAGCGCTTCATCAGAACGCTCAAGGAGGAGTGGGCCTACGCGCATGCCTGGCCCAGCTCTCAGCAGCGCTCACGCGCTCTGGGATCCTTCCTTCGCTACTACAACCGGCGAAGGCCTCACAGCTCTTTGGGGGACCGGCCGCCGATCGGCCGCGTTCTCAACGTCCGTGGGCAGCACAGCTAGAGCCCCGGCCGGGGGGCCCGGGCCGGCGTCCGCGGCGAATCCGGCCTCACCTGTCTCTAGTGTCGCCGCGATGACCCGGGCCCAGGTCGCGATCCTCGCAGCGGTCGGCCTCGCCACGGCGATCGCCGGAGCCCTGCACTACGGGGGCGCCACCGCGGTCGCGGCGTTCGTGGCGGCCGGGATCGCGCTCGCCGGCCTCGCCTGGGTGGTCGCCTTCGCCACCGAGGAGGTGGGCGAGCGCTTCGGCCCCGGGGTGACGGGATTGCTGCAGTCCACGCTGGGAAACTTGCCCGAGTTCTTCGTCGTGCTGTTCGCGCTGCAGAAGGGCGAGGTGCTGGTCGCGCAGACGTCGCTGGTCGGCTCGATCCTCGCCAACGGGCTGCTCGTGCTGGGGCTGGCGATCGTGGTCGGGGCGCGCCGCTCGCCCGACCGCGTGATGCGCTTTGCGCCGCGGCTGCCCAACGACACGATGACGCTGCTGATGCTGGCCGTGTTCATCATCGTGCTGCTCGGGATCTCGGCCTCCAGCCACGACGTCGCGGCCCAGCACGCGCGGGCGATCTCGGCGATCGCCTCGATCTGCCTGCTGGCGGTGTACGCCGCCTGGCTGAGCTCCTACCTTCGCGCCGACACGGCCAGCACCGTGACGCCATCGGGCCCGCCGATGTCGCTGACGACGTCGATCGCTCTGCTCGCCGCCGCCGCCGCCGGCGCGGCGTTCGTGTCCGAGTGGTTCATCGACGCGCTGGCGCCGGCGATCGACGCGCTCGACATCTCCCGCGCATTCGCCGGCCTGGTGATCGTCGCGATCGCGGGCAACGCCGTGGAGAACGCGACCGCGCTGGTCCTCGCCCGCAAGGGGAACTCGGACCTGGCGATCTCGGTGGTCAAGAACTCGGTCGCCCAGATCGCCGTCTTCCTCTTCCCGGCGCTGATCCTGGTCTCGCTGCTCTTCGCCACGCCCCTGACCTTCGTGCTGCCGCCGATCTACATCGCCGCGATGGCGCTGTCCGCGCTGGCGATCTGGCAGATCACGGGCGACGGCGAGGCGCGCGAGTACGAGGGCGCTGCCCTGGTCGCCCTGTTCGTGATCGTCGCCTCGGTGGCCTTCTTCGAGTGACCCGCGCGGCCTAGCCGCGGACGTGGCAGTCGCGGCCGCCGCAGTGGCGCAGCCTGGCCAGCACGCGTGAGAGGCGGTGCACCACCGGCCGGGCGCGGAAGTCGCCGACGATGTTTCGCAGCTCGTAGGGGTCCTTGGCGAGGTCGTAGAGCTCGCGCTGGCCGTCCATGTAGCGGACGAACAGGTAGCGGGGCGTGCGCACGGCGCCGTAGCGGATCACGATGTTGCCGTGCGCGGGGGCACCGGCGAGCACCTCGAGCAGGATCGCGCGGTCGTCGTGCCGCGCCGCGTCCTCGGCGTAGGGCAGCAGGGAGAGCCCGTCCTGGGGGACGGTGGGCTGGGCCCTGGCAATCTGCTCGATCGTCGGCGCCAGGTCTATGTTCGCGGTCGGCTGGCGCGACACCTCGCCGGCGGCGATGCCCGGCCCGCGGAGGAGCAGGGGGACGCGGATCGACGGCTCGTAGGGAAGCTCCTTGCCGCGCCCGATCCGGTGCTCGCCGTTGAAGAACCCGTTGTCCGACGTGAAGAAGATGTAGGTGTTGTCGAGCTCGCCGGCGTCGTCGAGGGCGGCGACGATCCGCTTCACGGCGTCGTCGACGGCGAGCAGCGATACGAGCCGCGCCCGGTAGCGCTTCTTCAGCGCCGCCAGCGGCGAGATTTTGTCCCGCGCGAGGATGAACGAGGGCTTGTCGGAGACGTCGGCCTCGTTGAAGTTCGGGGGGCGCGGCAGCCTCACGTCCGGCAGCTTGCCGCGATCGCGCGGCGCCGGCCGCGGCCGCTGGCTGCGCTGGCCCCGGTAGGGGCCCTCGGCGTGGGGGGCGAGAAAGGCGACGTTGAGGAAGAACGGCCGCTTTCCCGAGTAGCGGTCGATCGCCGCCGTCGCCCGCCGCGCGATCACGTCGGTCTGGTAGAGGCGCGGGTCCTCGTCCCGGAACGTGCCGTAGCGGTGCAGGTGGCCGTTGTCGTTGATCAGATAGCCCCAGTAGTAGCGCACCGACTCGCCCACCCCCGCCCACCAGTCCGACCAGCCGGGCGGCACCTCGCGCGGGTCCCTGGTGCCGTACTCGTTCAGGAACTTGCCGATCTGGACCGTCGCGTAGCCGGCGCGCTGCAGCCACACGGGAAGCGCGTCGTTGTTGTCGAACCGGTAGTAGCCGCCGAGCGGGAGCGTGTTGCCGAGGACGCCGTGGTTGTGGGCGTACTGCCCCGTCAGGAAGGTCGCCCGCGAGGGGCAGCAGGTCGAATAGGAGATGTAGTAGTTGCGGAAGTCGACGCCCTCGTCGCCGATCAGCCGGCGCGTGATCGGCATGTAGCGCATGTCGTCGAGCGTCTGGTCGTCGGTCATCAGCATGACGACGTTCGGCCGCTGCGAGTGGCCGCCACCGCAGCCGCCGGCGGCGGCGGCTGTTACGGCGAGCGTGAGCAGGCCCAGCGCGATCGCCAGGCGGCGGCCTCTCAATCCTCCTGCCCGCAGGCCTCGAGGCCGTAGTTGATCGCGTCCTGGTTTCGCAGCGTTGCCTGCGCGTCCAGTGCCCGCCTCAAGCCTGGACTGGAGGGGTCGCGCTGGGCTTTCTCCATCACCCTCAGGGCCTTCGACATCATCCGGTAGTACGAGTCGATCCTGGCCCCGTCACCGGGCGGTACGTCGGGCACTTGGCGAAGCTTGGCGATCATCTCCCTGAGGCTCGGAATCACGAGACGAAGATAGGTGCGAAGCTCGGCTGCCGGCGCGACGGTGGGGGCGTTGGGCCCCGATCCGAAGATCTCGCTGGCCGCCTCGGTCCACTTCGCCTCGGTCTCCCGGCAGATCTCGTTGGCGTGCTCGACGTAGCGCCGTTTCACCGGATCCTTGATCACGATCTCCTCGCCGGCCGGCTCACCGGCAGCCTCCTCGGACTCCTTCTCACCGGCCCGGTGGATCGCTAGGAAAGCGCCTACAGCGATGATGATGACCAGCGCTCCCAGCGCGGGCGCGCGCCAGCCCCGCAACCACTCCGTCATGGACAGGGATGCCAGCCGGGGAACGGCAGGTTCACGCCCGGCGTGCCGCCGTACTGGGGACCGCTGATCCGGACCGGGTTGTTGCGCCGGTTCAGGTACTTGATGCGGAAGACCGGGTGCATCTCGAAGTGGCCGACGGGACCGTGGAAGCCGTCGCAGACGATCACTCCGGTCATCTGCAGCGCCTCGCCCGGGTGCGGGCTCTTTCCGCTGCCCCGGGTGTGTCCCTTGTCGCGCGGGATCAGCTCCATGTGGCGGATGCCGTGTCCGTGGCCGGTGTGGAAGTGGACGACGAGATCGTTGTCGTGGCGGGTGACGCCTCCCCCGGAGGTGGCCACGCCCGTGATCGTGCCACAGGGCTGGATCACCCTCAGTCGCGGCGAGGGGTGCCAGATGCCGTCCATCAACTGCGGCTTCGGCGGGCAGACGTTGGTCTCGAACGTCTTGCGCGGCCCCAGCAGCTTCTTCGTCGCCGGCCGGTACCAGGAGACCTTGTAGTGGCCCGGACCCTGGAAGCGGAAGTTGGTCCCCCAGCGCATCGTGTCGCTGAAGCGCTCGGGCCCCACCTGACGCAGGCGGCCGCCGCGACACAGCACCCGGCGGTGGTTGATCTGGCGCGGACTGCGCACGCAGACCGTGTAGTTGCCGCCGCGCTCGCCGAACAGCCTGAAGTTGAAGTCGCGCCCCTTACGCCGCAGCACGCGCGTCTGGTAGGGCGGCGCCGGCACGCACGGGCCGGGCGGCACGAACTCGTCGGCGCCGACGTCCCGCACGGCCGAGCAGTTGTGGTCGCCGTCGAGCGCCCGCGGGTCGCCGTCGAAGTCGGTGGCGCCGACGAACGGGGAGGCGGGATTGCCCTTGTCGATCAGGGGCGAGCTGAACTTGAGGTGGAAGTCGCCGGCGCCCGGATCGCGGAAGCCCGGATTGGCGGTGGTGAAGAAGTGGTTGCACTCGCTCTGGCCGCTGAACGGCCCGCGCGAGAAGATGATCGAGCAGTGCGCTTCGCCGTCGCGGTTGATCCCGCCGGCGCCGACGATGCTGGAGTCCATCGTCAGGGTCGCGCCGCGGATCGCGACGTCGGCGGCCGGCGTGCCGCCCCAGATCGTCACGTTGCGGGCGGTCACGTCCCCCTCGCCGGTGCCGGACGGTGCGTTGTCACTCATCACCAGGCCGGCATCGGCGGCGCGGGCGATCAGGTCGCTGAACAGGTAGACGGTGGAGGTCGTGTCGTTGACCGAGATGCCCGGCGAATGGTCAAGGATCTTGGTGCCCTCGATGTCGGCGCCGGTGTCCTGGACCGTGGCCGTGTCCTCGGCCACGACGATCCCGATCGCCGTGCCGGCGCCCGGCTCGCTGATCGTGTCGAGCAGGATCTTCGGGATCGCGTCCTGGATCACCCAGATGCCCACCCCGGGGATGCCGTTGGCGGAATAGGCGCCGGTGATCGTGTTGCGCGAGATCGTCGGCCGCGAGCCCTGCACGAGGATTGCCGTGCCGAAGTCGGCGAAGGTGTTGTTCGACACGGTCGTGGCCGAGCTGACGTTCTGGAGCTGGATGCCGAGCTGGTAGTCGCCGGGGGATGGGTCGCGGAAGGCGCTGCCGTCGACGAGCGAGCCGCCGCTGCCGGCGAGGAGCTGCACGGCCGGCGCGCTCGCGGCGGGGGAGTCGAACGTGTCGTCCTTCAGCGTCACCTGCCCCTGCGCCTTGACGGCGCCGGCCGCCGAGCGCAGCGTGAACCCCTGCACCGTGCCGGCGTCGGAGGAGACGGTCAGCGCCTGCGAGCCGCCGCCGTCGATCACGGCGTTGCCGGAGTCGCCGCCGGCGAAGTTGACGTGCTGCAGCGACTTTCCTCCGCCCAGGGCGACCGCCTGCGCGTAGCTGCCGGCGCTGACGTCCACGGTCTCGCCGTTCGCCGCCTGGCCTATGCCCTGGGCGACCGTCTTGCAGGGAGTGGCCTGCGTGGTGCAGTCGTTCGCGCCCGCCTGGTCGTCGCCGTTGTCGTCGACGAAGCGCGTCGCCGCCGAGGCGCTGGCGGGGGCGGCGAGCGCCAGCGCGATTGCGATCAGCGGGATCGTCGTCGTCCGCAGAGACCGTGGTCTTGTCAAGTCCGCTCGCTTCCCCTGCTGGGTTGTCTCTACGGCGCCCTACGCTCCCCACGCAGAGGCGAAAAGCATATTCGATGCACCCGGCCTCGCGCCAGAGGCCGGGCTATCGCCGCGCCGGACAAGTCGTCCAGCGGCGGCCGAGGATCACGACCCAGACCTGCGAGTTGTGTTGGCCCTTGAACGTGCCGTGCCGCAGCCCGACGCCGATGTCGCGGAAGCGCGATCTGAGGATGTTCGAGCGGTGCGGGTCGGAGTTCAGCCAGGCGCGCATGGTCGCGCGCGCCGAGCCCGCCCCATCCGACCCCCAGGCGATGTTCTCGGCGAGCGCGTAGCAGCCCGGCGATTGCGGCGTGTAGCCCTTTTGCGCCGGCCAGTAAAAGCGCGGGTGGCCGCAGGCCTTGTGGCTGAAGCTCTGGCGCGCGTAGCCGGGACGGGTGCAGTTGAAGATGTCGCGGGCCTTGGCCTGCGCTGCCTGCGCGAGTTCGGGGTTCGGCTTGACGACCGGGACCTGGTCCTTTGCTCGCGCCCAGCGGTGCAGGCAGCGCATCGCCTTCTTCTGCACCCGCGGCGCGAGCGTGATGTCGCGCTGGTTGGGGCAGCCGCTGGCTGTGTTCGGCGCCAGGAGGGACCCGTACTGGGCACCGGCGACTGCCGCCCCCACGACGGCAGCGACCGCTGTCGCCGCGATCGCGGCGACGATCCTCGGCCCTGCTGTCCCGCCCTGGCGTCTCATCACCGGAATTCCTAACACCTCTGAGCCCGCATCGGTGCGGTCGGCGGCTCAATACCCGGGGCGGGAGTCGAACCCGCAACGCTCGCGAACGAGCCACGCCTTTTAAGGGCGCTGACTTTGCCAGTTTGTCTACCCGGGCAGGGCGATCGTAGTGGTCGCCCGCCCGCCTCGTGCGCGGTCGGGCTTCATCCCTTGCGCCCGCGGCAAAAAGCCTTGCGCCCGCGGCAAAAATGCGCAATTTGCGGGCGGCACCGAGTGCGGGAAACCCCGGTGGATACGAAACTCCGTGCCTGTTACGGTGTTTCTAGGAGCCGGGGAAGGGCTCTCTTTCCGCGTGGAAGCTTCCGCACTCACACATGCCGGGCGCAGCGGCCTGCTGGGCCGCTCGCCGCTGCTGCGCCTGAAGGGCGACGATCGCCTCGTGGCGATGATCCGCGACGGCCAGGTCGGCGCCTTCGAGGTCCTGTTCGAGCGCTACCAGGCGCGCCTGCTCGGTTTCTGCCGGCACATGCTCCGATCGCAGCAGGACGCCGAGGACGTCCTCCAGGAGGTCTTCGTCGCCGCCTACAACGCGATGCTCGCCGACGACCGCGAGATCAACGTCCGCCCCTGGCTCTACCGGATCGCCCGCAATCGCTGCCTCAACCACCTGCGCCGGCCCGTCCCCGACGGCCAGGACTCGATGGACGTGCACCCGCACGAGAACGGCACCACCACGCACGACCGGGTACAGAGCCGCGAGGACCTGCGCGACCTCGTCTCCGACATCGGCGAGCTTCCCGAGACCCAGCGCACGGCGCTGCTGCTGCGCGAGATCGACGCCCTCTCCTACGACGACATCGCCGAGGCGATGGATACGACGATCCCCTCGGTGAAGTCGCTGCTCGTGCGGGCGCGGATCTCGCTGGCGGAGGCTGGTCAGGCGCGCCAGCTGACCTGCGCGGAGGTGCGGGTGGAGCTGGCCGAGGCGGCGGCCGGGGTCGCGCGCGCGTCCGGACCGGTGCGGCGGCACGCCCGGACCTGCGAGCAATGCGGCGAGTTCCGCAGCCAGCTTCGCTCCGACAACAAGGCGCTGGCTGCGCTCTTCCCGATCGGCCCGGCGCTGGCGCTCAAGGCACTGGCCGCCAAGCTCGGCCTGGCAAATGCCTCCGGCGGCGGCGCGGCGGGCGCGGCCGGCGGAGGCTCGGCAGTCTCCGGCGCGGCCGGGGGCGCCGGCGGCGCTGCCGGAATCAGCGGCACCACCGCCGGGATCGGCGGCACGATCGGCGGCGCGCTCGGCGTCAAGGCCGCCGCCGGGGTCGCCACCGCGGTGCTCGTCGCCGCCGGCGCGGTCGAGGTCAAGCAGGTGACCGCGCCGACGCACGATTCGGCGCAGCCCGTCGCGCAGGCTCAGTACGCCCCGGCCGTGGCGCCCAAGATCGGCAGCTCGCTCTCCGTCAAGCACATCGCCCGCACGGCCGAGAAGGCGACACCGGCCGCCGCCCTTGCCACCGTCGAGCCCGGCCCGGCGACCGCGACCAATCCGGCGCCGGCGCCGCCCGCCGCGCAGTCGAACCCGCCGCAGAGCAGCGGCCAGGCGCCCCCACCCGCGGGCGGCCAGCCGAGCGACACCGGCACCACCGACAGCGCCGGCGGCTCGACGGACAGCGGTCCGACGATCGGCGACAGCGTCAGCACCGACACGACCGGCGACACCACGGGCGGCAGCGGCTCCGGGTCCACGACGACGGACCCCGGCTACGACACCAACCCGAGCGGCGACACCGGCGGCGACACCGCGCCGCCTCCCGCGTCCTAGCCGTCTAGCTGTAGCTACCCATGACGTTGCTCCAGCTCGGCGAGCCGAGCTGCGGGCGGTCGGTGGCCGAGGGAGCCATGTCGTCGCGTGAAGTTGTAGTGGGTAAGCCATCCGGGCAGTGCTGCCGCACGTTCCGCTGAGCTGCCGTAGATGGCGCCGTAGGCCCAGCGGTTCTGAAGCGTTTGGATAAAGCGCTCGGCCTTGCCGTTGGTCCGCGGCCGGTAGGGCTGGGTGAAGAGGTGCCTGAGCCCCAGCTCCCGGCAGGCGAGGGCATGAACGGTCGAGCGGTAACAGGAGCCGTTGTCGCTCATCACCGCCTCGACTGTGATCCCCATCGAGCGAAACCACCTGGTTGCCCGACGCAGAAAGCCGGCAGCCGTCTTTCCGCGCTCGTCCGCGAGCACCTCGACGTAGGCAAGGCGGGTAGCGTCGTCGACGCAGACGTGGACGAACTCCCAGCCGACTACGCCCCGGCCTCGTCCCTTCGCGGTCGTCTGGGTGAGGCGACCTCGCTTTGAGCCCGTGACCCGATGCCCGGCGCGCTGAAAGCGTCCGAGCTTTTTGACGTCGACGTGGACGAGCTCGCCCGGGCGGCCTCGCTCATAGCGGTTAGATGGCTCGGGCGGCTCAAGGCGCGAGCGCTTGCCGAGCCCGATCCGCTTGAGCCAGCGCGAGACGGTCGAGAGCGCCATCTGCAGGCATTCGGCGATCTCAGCCGCGGTCATCCGCAGCCGTCGCAGGGCCTCGATCGCCTCAACCCGCGAGGCGGGCAACTGGGTCGGCCTGCGCTTGGGAGCCGAGCTTTTGTCCTCGAGCCCGGCCTCACCTTCGGCGCGCCAGCGGACGATCCACTTGCGGGCAGTTCGCTCGCTGACGCCGGCGGCCTCGGCCGCCGCCGCCAGCGACCAGCCCTCCTCCAAGGCACGCTTGACAAGCAGGCGGCGGCTTTTCGGGCAGGTGCGGGCGTTAGCGTGCAGCTTCATTCGGTGTCCTCCTTGGGACTGGGTGGCTTTGACACCCCCAGCCTCCAAGGAGGCCCGGATGAACAACGTGGTGAGGAACTACATCTAGCTCAGCGCAGGGCGAAGGTCTCGACCGGGCGCTCGATGCGCCCGGACGTCTGCGCCGCCACCCTCACCTGCTCGCGGTCGCGCACTGGGTAGCTCAGGAGCAGGCCGCTCGGCTGTTCCCGGACCGCCCCGACGACCTTGCGATCGCGGCTCGACTCGCCCAGCTCGAGGGCCACCGCGCGCCGCGGGTGGTCGCCCCGCTCCGGGACCACCAGGACCTTTGCGACGACGACGCTTCCGGGGCGGCGCCGGTCCGGCCCTGCGAAGCCGTACTGGTAGGCAACCGGTCCGTGGTCGACCATCACCCGGGCGCGTCCCTCGACCACCTGATGCGCTCCGGGGAAGTCGCGCCTCACCGCGGCGGCGGCGCCGGCGGCGAACGGAAGGCTGGTGGACACCGGCTTCGGCGAGCCGGCCAGCCGCACCGCGGTCGCGGCCACCAGCGCATCGGGGGCGCCTCCGGCGCCGCGATGCTCGAGCCGGACCAGCTCGCCGGGCCTCGGCGACACCCGGTCGAGCCCGTCGTAGGAGAACCCGAAGGCGGGGGCGGCGTCCCCGCCGTAGCTGAAGCTCGGCCCGGTGACGAAGCCGTAGACGATCGCCGCGGTGACGGCGACGGCGATCGCGCCGCCGATGCAGACTGCCAGCCGCCCGCGCCGTGCGAGCCGCCGCCAGCCGGAGCGGCACAGCTCCGGGAGGGTGGGGCCGAACTCGTCCTTCGTCGTCGCGCTCAGGCGCGTCAGGCTATATCAGCCCGATCGCCTTCAGGCGGCGATTGAGGGCGCGCATCGCGAACTCGCGCGTCTCGGCGAGGCTGACCCCGAAGAGCTCCCAGTCCTCCTCCGGGTTCACCCACGGCGGGCTCAGCACGGCGTCGGCGACGGGGGCCGACTGCTCGAGCGTGTGCTGGATCGCGGCGCGGTAGCGATCGTCCTGGTCGGCGGCGTCGCGGAGGAAGCGCGAGCCGAAGGCGACGTGGCGGTGCTCGTCGCGGGCGACGTTGTTGAAGCCCTCCACGAAGGCCGGCAGGGTGCCCTCCTTCTCGTTGTAGTCGATGATGAAGTGCTGGCCGGTGAGCGCCAGCATCCCCTCGATCACCATGTGGTAGAGGGTCACGCACTCGACCGCGGTCTCGAGGTCCTCCGGCTCGGCGGCGACCCGGTCCACGCGGGACTTCAGCATCCCGTCGAAGAGCTCGCCGAAAGCCGGGTTGAGGTGCTCGCTCGTCTCGCTCAGGCGCTCGCTAAGGGTGGTCGACTCCAGCACACCCACCTCGGCGTAGAAGCGGTCGAAGAAGCGCACGTGGCGGGCCTCGTCGGCAATCTGGGTGGAGAGGAAGATCCGCTGGTCCTCGCGCGGCATCGCCCGCATGATCGGGCCCAGCTCGTCGGTGACCTTCTGCTCGCCGATGAAGAACGACGAGAGCCCGTACATGCGCTGGAAGCGCTCGTCCTCGTCGAACGACTCCCAGTCGGCCCGGTCGCGGCTGAAGTCGAGGTCCTGGGTAGCCCACTGCTGGCGCTCCCAGAGCGCGTACAGCTCGCCGTAGTCGAGCAGCTTGACCTGGCCCCGGTCGGCCGCCTCCTGCACCGCCGGGTCGTGGGTCGCCTGGAAGTCCTCCCGAAGCAAACGGGCTTCGGCCTGGCTCTGCTGCTCGGCGGGCCGCGGTGTCTCGGCCTGGCTCTGCTGGTCGGCGGGCTGCGGGATCTCGGTGCTCCGGGTTGGCTCCACGTCCACTCCTTCGTTCGCCTGCCGCAAGGCTACACGCTCGACTGGCTGGCTGGCCAGTTTCGCCCGGCCCCGACGGGCAGGAGGAGGTAAAGCGCGCCCGAAAGCATGCCGATAACTGCTGTGAACGCATCGTGAGGGGCATGGACATGGCAAAGCGCACGGCACAGACCCCCTGGAAGCGGGGCAACCGCCTCGTCGGCTACGACCCCGACAAGCGCCGCGTCTGGATCGGCGGCCAGCGCGTCCATCACGGCCTCACCGGCCTGATCGTCGCCGGCACCGGCCTGGCCGGCATGGCGGCCCGCCGGGTCACCCCGTCGGGGGCGCTTCGCTGGACCCTGCTCGGCACGGCCCTGGTCGCGCACGACTGGCAAGACCGCTCCGTCTGGTTCGAGCGCGGCCCGCAGGACGACTGAGCTCGGGGCTAGGGCCCGCCCAGGTAGCGGGCGACGGCGAAGCGGGTGTAGCTGCCCGTGTGGGAGTAGCCGGCTACGACGATCCGCCCGCCGGAGTCGAGGCCGATCGCATTGGCGTCGTCGTACGGCCCCTCGGCGAAGTCGGTGAAGCGGACGCCGTCGCCGGAGAAACTGGGGTCGCGGGTGCCGTTCGACCGGTAGCGGATCAGGGCGAAGTGGGTGTCGGTCTGCTCAAACGCGGTCCCGGCGACGAGCACCTTTCCGTTCGGCTGGATCGCCACGCCGTCGGCCCGATCCCCGGAGCTCGAGCCGAACGAGTCCAGGCGCTTTCCGTCCTGGGACCAGCCCGGATCCGAAGACCCGTCGCCGCGAAGGGCGGCGACGGCGAAGTCGTACTCGCCTCCTTCCTGGTTGCTGTCCCCCGCCACGACGATCCTGTTCTGTGCCAGGGCGACCGCGCGACCGACGTCGCTGCCGGCGAAGGACACCAGGCGGCGCCCGTCGCCCGAGAACGCGTCATCGACGTTGCCGCCGGGGAGCAGGCGAGCGACGGCGAAGTCGAAGTCGCCCGGGCCGCGAGCGGATTCGCCGACGACCACGATCCTGCCGTTGGGCTGGATCGTCAGGCCGAACGCCTCGTCGTCGCCTGTGCCGCCGGGGAAGCCAATCGTTCGCTTGCCGTCCTGCGAGAACGATCCGTCGAGCGAGCCGTCGAGCCTGTAGCGGGCGATCGCGAACTTGTTGACGGCGCCCTCGTTCGAATATCCCGCCACCACGATCCTGCCGTCGTCCTGGACGGCGACGGCGTACGCCTCGTCGTCGTCGCCGGCGGCGGTGAAGTCGGTCATGCGCTTGCCGTCGCCGCTGAACGAAGTGTCGAGCCTCCCGGCGACGGTGAAGCGCATGACGCCGAACTCGTAGTCGTTCGTGCCGTTCTGACCGTAGCCTGCGACGACGATCCTGCCGTCAGCCTGCGCAGCCACCGCGGTGCCCGTGTCGCTGACGGCGCTGAAGTCCGCCACCCTCCTGCCGTCGCCCGAGAAGCTGGGATCGGGGTCGCCGTTCGGGTTGAAGCGCGCAACCGCGAACGAATCGTTGAAGCCGGTCTGAGTGACGTAGCCGGCGGAGACAATCTTGCGATTGGGCAGGACGACCATGCCGTTCGCCTGGTCACTCATCGCCGGGAAGCCGAAGTCGAGCGTCTGCTTGCCGTCGCCGCTGAAGGAGCCGTCCAGCCTCGCCGGGTTGGCCGCCGTCCAGGCAACGGCAGCGAACAACAGGCTTGCCGCGACCACGCAGGCCGCGATTGGACCGACACGGAGCCCCCTCCCGGGCATCGCCCCGACGATACACCCGCCGCGCGCGCGGCGCACCGAGACGGCTAGGGACCGAGCAGCCGGGCGACGGCGAAGTCCTGGTCGCCCGGCGCTGTCGACGAGCCGGCGACGACGACACCGCCGCCTGGCGCCAGGGCGACGCCGTAAGCCGAGTCGCCGGGCGGCTGACCGAATCTGAGCAAGCGCTTGCCGTCTCCCGCAAAGGAGTGGTCGAGGTCGCCATTCGGCAGCAGCTGAGCGATCGCGAACTCCTGCTGCATGATCCCCGGCGACGACGACCCGGCGACAACGATTCGCCCGTCCCCGCGCACAGCCACAGCGCGCCCGCTGGCTCCGTTGGACGTCGGGCCGAAGCTGACCGCGCGCAGGCCGTTGCCGGAGAACGAGTGGTCGAGGTTGCCATTCGAGAGCAGCCGCACCACCGCGAACGAGCCGCCCCCGGAGTTGTAGGTGTTGCCGGCGACGACGATCCTGCCTCCCGGGGCAAGCGCGACGGCGAAGCCGGTATCCCCGTAGGTGGTGCCGTTGTCGAACCTGACAAGGCGCCGCCCGTCGCCGGAGAAGCTCGGGTCGGGCTTTCCGTTGGGGAGCAGGCGAACGATTCCGATCGCCTGGTTGCTGCTCACGCCGGAGTAACCGGCGATGACGATGCGGCCGTCGGGCTGGATCGCCAGGTCCTGGGGGCTGTCGCCGCCGCTGGCGGGGTCGAACCGGACCAGGCGCTTGCCGTCACCGGAGAAGGAGTCGTCGAACGATCCGCCCGGCTTCAGGCGGGCGACCCCGATGTTGGAGTCGATCCCCTGGTCGTAGGAGTCGCCGGCGACGACGATGCGGCCGTCTGGCTGGATCCCCACTCCCCGCGCCTGGTCGGGCCGGGTGCCGTTGGCGAAGCCGAAGGTCCGCCGTCCGTCGCCGCTGAAGCTGGTATCGAGCCCACCGTTCGACCTGAGCCTGACGATCGCGAAATCGAGCCCGCCCGCCGTCCCCGCCGAACCGACGACCACGACCTTCCCCCCGGCCTGCGCCGCAAGGTCCCATGCCGACTCGTTGCTGCCGTTGTCGAAGGACAGGAAGCGCTTGCCATCGCCGGAGAACGAGCTGTCCAGGCCTCCGCCCGGGAGAAGGCGGGCTATCGCCCAGTCGTAGTTCGCCCCCGAGCGGATCGAGGCGCCGGCAAGGACTAGCTTGCCGCTCGGCTGGACGTCAACGGCGTAACCGTTGTCTGCGTACTGGCCGAACCTGACCAGCCGCTTGCCGTCGCTCGAGAAGGACGGGTCGAGGCTGCCGGCGCCCGCCGCGACGGCGACAGCCGCGCAGACAGCGGCAAGAGCGAGCGCCGCGAGCGCGATCGGCGCGATCTGCCTAGCGATCACGAACCGTCCCACGCCACGACCCTACGGTCCGCCGCGATAGCGGGCAAACGCGAACGAGGTGTTCCCGCCGTCGTCGTCGATCGAGCCAGCCAGGACGATGCGCCCATCGCGGTCGAGCGCGATTCCGTTCGCGCGGGCATGGGAGTGGGTCTCCACGGGGGTGAAGCGGATGCCGTCTCCGGAGAAGCTCGGGTCGCGGGTGCCGTTCGCGCGGTAGCGCATCAGCACGAAGTCCGAGTCGTCGGGGGCGCTCGGATCGGAGACGCCCGCTACCAGCACCTTGCCGCTCGGCTGCACGGCGACGTCGGCGGCCGAAGAGAAGTTGGTCCCCGGCTGGTCGAGGCGCTTGCCGTCAGACGAGAACGCCGAATCGAGCACGCCGCCCGGTCTCAGGCGCGCCACGGCGATGTTCGAACCGCCGCCCGAGAACAAGAACCCGGCGACGACGATGCGACCGGAAGGGTCGAGCGCCACCGCCGTGGCCGAGCTCGCATCGGTGGGCGCGAACGAGACCACCCGGCGGCCATCGTGGGAGAAGGTCGTGTCGAGCGCACCGTTCGAATGCAGGCGCGCGACCGCGAAGTGGGAGATGCTGCCCGAAGCCGCCCGGCCGGCGAGGATCAGCCTTCCGTGGTCGTCCACAGCGAGTGCGGTTGCCTCCGCCTCCGGCGTTTCGAACGGGACCAGACGTTTGCCGTCGTTCGAGAAGGAGTGGTCGAAGGACCCGTCCGGGAGGTAGCGGGCCACGGCAAAGCGGCTGGTGTTGCCGGCGATGTGCAGTCCGACCGCGACGATCTTGCCGCTGGGAAGCACGCTCGCGGAAAAGAACTCGTCGTCGTCGCCCCCGAACCCGGTGATTCGCTTCCCGTCACCGGCAAAGGTCCGGTCGATCCGGCCGCCTGCCGTCAGCCGGGTGATCGCGGCCTGGTAGACGTTGGAACCGGTTGCGGTGTAGCCGACCACCACCACCTTGCCGTCTCGCTGCAGGGCGACGCCGTGGGCCTGATCGTCGCCCGGCCCGAAGTTGACCACCCTGCGGCCATCCCCCGAGAAACCAACGTCCGGCTTGCTGTTCTCGCCAAGCCGGGCGACCGCCAGGCCGGTGTCGGCCGGACTGAGAGTGCTGAAGCCAGCCGCCACGACCTTTCCGGCGGGCGTGGTGACCACATCGTCGGCGAAGTCGTTGTGGGGAGAGAACCCGAAGCCGAGCTTGCGCGTTCCGTCTCCCGAGAAGGAGGTGTCCAGTGCCGCCGGATTCGCGGCCAGGGCGACGCTCGCAGTGAGCGCAGCACCGACCGCGGCCGCCAGGCCGACGGCCCTCAGCTTTCGCACGAGACCCTCCCTGGTCACCCCCAGAGCGTAGAAGGGTGCCCCGGCGCGGTCAAACCGCCGCCTCAGTCTCGCCGCGACAGCCGCTCGGCCAGCGCCCAGCCGACCGCGACCCCGACCATCATCCCCATCCGCGACTCCTCGGCGAGCAGCGTGCGGATCGCCGCGATCCGCTCGTCGGCATCGGGCAGCGTCGCCCGCTTCAGCACCTCGGCCTCGTGGGCGTCGCCGAACCAGCCGCCCTCGGCGAGCGCGGAGGCGAGGATCCGCTGCAGCTTGGGCGCCGCTGCCGCCACGGCCTCCTCCGCCTCGCGAAAGCGCGCCGGGTCGGCGAGCGCGTCCAGCGCGGCTTCCAGCTCGGCCTCCGAGTAGCGACCCGTCACTTCCTGCGCCGCTCCCACATCTCGATCGCGCCGATGTCGCCGTAGCCGACCTTCTCGTAGACCGGGGCGCCGAGCTTGGTCGCCTGCAGAGTCGAGGTCGTGCAGCCGCGCCCGGCGGCGTCGCGGAGAGCCCTTCGCATCAGCGCCGTGGAGAGCCCGCGGCCGCGCGCCTCGGGCAGCGTCGCCACCGCCCATACGCCGGCGTCACCGCCGTGATCGGTGACGCAGACGCAGGCCGCCGGCTCGCCGTCGAGGCGGGCGAGGTATGAGCGCACGCCCTTCAGCCCGCTCCCCATCGCCGCCTCGAAGCCGGCGGCCGGGATTCCGTAGGCGATGTCGTTCAGGCGGCCGAGCCCCGGCGCGGTGTCCGGCTCCGTGGCCCAGTCGATCCCGTCCATGTCGGGCTCTGGATAGCCCTCGAGGTCGAGCACCATCACGCGCGGCGCCGCATCGAGGACATGGCCGGCGGACTCGAGCAGCTCACGGACCTCGGTGTGGTCCTCGGGCACCCATACGGTCCAGGCCCGGACGCCGGCCTCGTCGTAGGCGCGGGCAAGCTCGTCGAGCACCGGCGCGAGCGCTTCGGGGCGCTCGTAGATCACCGAGTTGAACACCGAGCGGTCGGGGGTGGCCGGCGTCACCCCCGCCCAGACGCCGTCGCGCTCGATCGCGTGGGCGTCCTCGGTGGCGTCCACCGATACGCGGAAGAAAGCCTCCATGCTGTCGCGCATCCGCGCCAGCCACTCGCCGCGGTCCACGGCAGCGAGCCTACCGGGGGCGGCGCCGCCGGAACCGGCGCAGCGGCTCGACCGACTCGTGGACGCCGTCGAGCTTGGCCTCCAGCGGCGCCACCGACTCGCGCACGCCGACCACGTCGCCGCCGATCTCGTCGACCCCCTGGCGCATCAGCGCCACCTCCTCGTCGAGCCGCTCCACACGAGCCTCGATCGCCGCCAGGCGCGAAGCCGCCCGCTCCAGCACGACGCCGATCCGGGCAAACGCCCGCGCCTGACCGACGCCGGCGGACGCGGCGGCGCCGATCAGCGCGGGCACGCGGCCGACCGCGCGCCCGATGGCGGCGGGCGGTCCTGCAAGGCCCGCGGGGACGAGGTCGCGACTCACGGCTCCATTACATCATTTCGTGTCAACGGCACGCCGGCAGCCGTCCCGGGCCGGCCGCGGATCAGCGCTTCAGGGCGAGCGTGACCCCGTCCGCCACGCCGATCATGGCGACGTCGACGCGCTCGTCGTCGCGGATGCGCTCGTTCACCTCCCGCGTGGCGCGGGCGCGGTCGGAGTCGTCGGCGGGATCGATCACCGACCCGTCCCGGAACACGTTGTCGAGCACCGCCAGGCCGCCCGTCCGCAGGCGCGGCACCACCTCTTCCCAGTAGTCGGGGTACTCGCGCTTCTCGGCGTCGATGAAGGCGAAGTCGAAGAGCTCCTCGCGCGGAAGCGAACGCACGGTGCCCAGGGCGGGGCCGATCGCGATCTCGATCCGGTCGTCCAGGCCCGCCTCAGCGATGTAGCGGCGTGCCACCGCGGCGTAGTCCTCGCTCAGCTCGCAGGTGACGAGGCGGCCGCCAGGGGGGAGGCCGCGGGCGATGCAGATCGCGCTGTAGCCGGTGAACGTGCCGATCTCGAGGGCGTCGCGAGCCCTGATCGCCTTGACCAGCAGGGTGATGAACGCGCCCTGGTCGGCGGCGATCTGCATGATCGCCATCTCCCCCGCGATCTCCTCGGTCTCCGCCGCCAGCCGGCGCAGCAGGTCGTCCTGGCGGGCGCCGTGCTCCACCGCGTAGCGGTGAAGCTCCGCGCTCATCGCCGTGAACTTGTCGGGCAAGCCGGCTACTCCGCGACGCGGCCCGACGAGGCGGCGGTGAAGCCGGCCGCCAGGCCGACGACGCCGCCGCCGAGCCCGGCGAAGAAGTCGGCCGTGCTCTCCACGGCGGGAAGCAGCAGGATCACGGCGGCGAATACGACCACGCCGATCACGTCCACGTAGTCGTCCGAGAAGCCGCGGCTCTCGGCGCGGCGGATCGGAAACCAGGCGCCGATCATGGCCAGGGCGATCCCGTTGCCGCCGGCAGCGACCAGCAGGTGGTCGCTGCCGTTGATCAACGGATAGAGCCCGTCCGCGGCGAGCATCCCGAGGGCGCCGGCGGCGAGCATCAGCAGCAGGACGGGAACGGTGCCGAGACGGCGCTCGAGCGCCGACCCGAAGATTGCGATCGTGACCGCGACCACGAACAGGTAGCCGATGTCGGTGTAGACGAAGGGGGCCGTCAGGTAGCGCCACCAGTCCGAGCCGACGGGGCCGTCGATCGCCCCGAGGTCGCTCAGCGTGCGGTCGGTCGCGCTCGCCACCAGCGCGACCGCCGCCGAGGCGCCGATCGCGGCGATCGTGGCGTAGGAACGCCCGCCCTCGATGCGAAGCCGGGGCATGGCGGGCGTGCGGCGGCGGCGGCGCTGCTTGGGCGTGAACTCATCGCCGCGACGCTCGAGCTTGGGGGCGCGCTTGCGCAGGCGGGTGCCGCAGTAGGGGCACTCGGTGACATACGGGCTCACCTCGGACCCGCAGCTCTTGCAGACGACGCTCAGCTCGGGAGCCTCGGGACTCACGCGCCGAGAATACCCCCGTTGCCGCCCCGCTCAGCCGCCGCTTCTGTCGCAGAGCTGGCGAACCAGGGCGTGGAGGTCCAGCTCGCGCTCGTAGACGCGGAGCTGGCGGCGGGCCCCGGTTCCCTGGTCGATCAGCTCCTCGATCCGCGACATCTCCTCGGCGCAGCCCAGCTGCTCGGCGTGCTCGCGCAGCTCCGCCATCAGGTCCCGCACCATCTCCGCCGACGGCTTCGGCCTCACGTTGGCGAAGTCCACCAGGTCGCCCTCCAGACCGTGCAGGGCGGCGCGCACCTTGTTGTCGTCGATCAGCTCGCCGGGATCCTCCACCGCCGGCACACCGTCGTCGTACTGCGCCGACAGACGGTGGACCAGGGACTGGACCAGGGCGGCGAAGGCCACGGTGTACTCCACCCGGGTCTCCTGGTCGAAGACGCGGACCTCGACCGTGCCCAGTCTCGGGTGCGGCCTGACGTCCCACCAGATGAAGGTGTAGTCCTCCACCGCGCCGCTCGCCACCATCAGCTCGATCCGCCGCTCGTACTCGTCCCAGGTGCCGTAGTGGGGCGGGATCCCGACGCGCGGAAAGGCGCGGAAGACCGGTGTGCGCGACGACATCATCCCGGTCACCTGGCCGCGCCACAGCGGCGAGTTGGCCGAGATCGCCAGCATCAGGGGCAGGTAGCGGCGGATGCCGTCGGCGACGTAGATCGCCTTGTCGGGGCCGTCGACGGCGACGTGGACGTGGGTGCCGAAGATCAGCTCGCGACGGGCGACGTAGCCCAGCTCGTCGGCCAGCTCCAGGTAACGCGGCCGCTCGACGATCTCCTGGTCCTCCCAGCGGGCGATCGGGTGCGTCCCGGAGGCGCCGATCGCGAGCCCCTTGTCGGCGGCGATGGCAACCACCTGGCGGCGCAGGCCGCGCAGCTCGCGCTCCGCGGACGCCACGTCCGGACAGATCCCCGTCGCGATCTCGAGCACGGACTGCATCAGCTCCGGCTTGACCTGCCCCGGCGAGCCCGGCGGCACCTCGGCGAGGATCGCCTCGACCTCCTGGGCGAGCTCCAGCGAGTCGGCGTCCATGATCATCAGCTCCTCCTCCACACCGACGGTGAAGGGAGGGCCGGTGAAGTTGTGGTTCATCGGTAGATGATTGATTCCACGGCCGCGTGCCTGAGGTGAGCGTGGAGAGGCGCCGAGGAAGCGGGCGGACGCGCCGATGGTAGCCGCGTCGGCGGGCCTATACTCCGCTGCGTACCGACGAAGGAGGGCGCAGCCGATGGAATTGAAGAGCATCACCGAGCAGAAGTCGCTTCTTGCAACCCTGGCGCCCGGCAAGCGGGCGCGGCTGCGCCGCCTGCTGTTCGAGTTCGGGCCCGGCAACGGCACCCTGATGCTGCTGCCGATCGACCAGGGCATCGAGCACGGCCCGCGCGACTTCTTCCCCAACCCGGCGTCGAAGGACCCCGAGTACCAGTTCCGGCTCGCGGCCGAGGCCGGCTATTCGGCTATCGCCTGCCAGATCGGGATGGCGACGAAGTACTACCCCGACTACGCCGGTCAGGTGCCGCTGATCCTCAAGGTCAACGGCAAGACCGACGTGCCGCCCTCCGACGAGGCCCTGTCGCCGGTGAACGCGAGCGTCGAGGACGCCGTCCGCCTGGGCGCCGACGCCGTCGGCTACACGCTCTACGTCGGCTCCCCGAAGCAGGAGGAGGACCTAGTCCAGCTGCGCACGATCCGCCAGGACTGCGACCGCTACGGCATGCCGCTGGTGATCTGGGCCTACCCGCGCGGCCGCGACATCGAGACGAAGGGCGGCCGCGACTCCCTCTACGCGATCGATTACGGCGCCCGTCTGGCGATGGAGATGGGCGCCGACGTCGTCAAGCTGAACCTGCCCAAGCTCAACCCCGAGAAGGACAAGGACTCCCCTGCCCCGTACAACGAGATGGAGGCGAGCCAGGAGGAGGCGATCCGCCACTGCGTCGAATCGGCCGGCCGCGCGCTGGTGGTGCTGTCCGGCGGCTCCCGGGTGGACGACGAAGAGGTGCTCGCCCACTGCCGGATGATCATGGAGGCGGGCGGTTCCGGGGTGATCTTCGGCCGCAACGTCTGGCAGCGGGAGTGGAGCGCCGCGCTGGAGATCATCGAGCAGATCAAGGAGATCCTGCTCTCCAGCGTGCGCCGGATCCCGTAGCGCCCCGGACTGTGCGTCAGGGCGAGCACGGCCGCCGCGACCCTTAGGAGGAGATGGGCTATCGCGGTCTCAGCCGGCGCGGAGGCGGCGGCGTCGCCGTCGTCCTGCTGGTCCTGCTGATCGTCGCCCTCGCCGGCGGGACGAGGGGTGACCACCGCAGCCATCGCGGCGGCACGGATGCCGCGCCGTCGCCGTCGCGCAACGGCGCCCGCCAGGCCGGGATCGGCGCCGCCCACCCGGGCCGCCACCGCCGCGGGCCCGCCCGGGCCGCGGCCGGCCGCCCGGCGACCGTCACCAGGGTCGTGGACGGCGACACGGTGGTCGCGTCCATCGGCGGCGGCGAGGAGTACGTCCGCTACATCGGCGTCGACACGCCGGAGACGGTGAAGCCGGGAACGCCGGTGCAGTGCTACGGCCAGCCCGCCAGCCATTTCAACCACGCCCTCGTCGAGGGCCGCCGCGTGCGCCTCGTCTTCGATCGCGAGCGGCGCGACCGATACGGCCGCCTGCTCGCCTACGTCTACCTCGGCCGGCGCTTCGTCAACGCCCTGCTGGTCCAGCGCGGCTACGCCCGCACGCTGACGATCTATCCGAACGTCGCCCACGCCGCCCTGTTCGCGCGGCTGCAGGCCGCCGCCGGGCGCGCCGGGCGAGGGCTGTGGAGCGCCTGCTGAAATTCGCCGTGGCCGCCGCGGGCGGAATTTCGGCGCAACTTAGTGCTGATTGGCACCCGATCGACGGAAGGCGGTGGTTTGCCGTCAGTCGCTTTGCTAGGTTCGGCCCCGCGGGGGGTTTGAGATCGGGGCCAGACGGGAAGCCCCGCCCCGCACAGGAGCACGCCGACCATGCGGATGCGCCAGACCATGACGCAGTTCGAGGTCGCCTTCGAGCAGGAGGCGGCGCTCGAGCGACGCCGCCGCGAGCAGCTGCGCAAGCGCGCCGCTCACCGCTCCCGCGCCCGCCGCATCCAGCGGACCGAGCAGCGCGGCAAGGTCCGGTTCAGCGTGCTCTTCGTGGCCTTGAGCTTCACCGTGGTGAGCGTGGTCATCATCATGTTCGAGACGCTCGCCTGGTTGATGGCCTGAGACGGCTGCAAACCTTCGCCTGGCGTTGTCCTCGGTCGGCCGGCATCGGTCACGCACGTCTTCAGTGCGCTCCCTCGCCGGCCTCCCTGCGTCCTAGCCAGGCTCGGTTTTCGCCGTCTGACCGGTCTAGGAGTCGGGCTTGGACAGCTCTTTGAGGGCGCCGTCCACCTCGGCGGCCCGCTCGGCCTGGATGTTGAGGTAGACCTCCTTGCGGAAGATGGGAACCTCGCGCGGGGCCTCGATCCCGATCCTGACCTTCTCCCCGTGCACGGAAAGGATCGAGATCTCGATCTCGTCTCCGATCATGATGCTCTCATTGGACTTGCGTGTCAGAACGAGCATCTGCGCGCCTCCCGACCCCTGTCTACGTCGTGGCCCGTCCGAGGCCACCCTTACTCCCGCAACCGCGTGGGGTTCGCCGACAAGCATAGCCTCCGCACTGGTGGCCATGGCGCGGTTCCACCCTGCGGTCGCGGGCTGGGGCCGTCGCCGCGCCCCCCGCGCCCGGTGGCGTAGTATCGCCCGCTCGCAAGCGTGGCCAGAAAGTCCCTCAAACCGCAGCTCAACCAGATTCGCGCCTGGGTCCGCCAGGGGCGCACCGATGCCTGGATCGCCCATCAGCTCGAGGTCTCGGCGGCCCAGCTGCGCGAGTTTCGGCGCCAGCACGGGCTCACGCACGATGGCGAGGAGGACACCGGCGAGGTAGACCTGCGCGACGAGATCGAGGCGGAGATCGAGGCCGCCGGGGCCGACGAGACCGCGGCGGCCGAGGAGACCGAGGCCGGCGAGGAGGACGCCGGCGAGGAAGGCTCGGAGCGCCCCCGCCGCCGCCGCCGGCGGCGGCGGCGCGGCGGCCGCGGCCGGCGCGGGGCCACGCTCGAGGCGACCTTCGACCACGGCGAGGAGGAGGGCTTCGGACTGTGGCTGGACCCGGCGGTGCGCGACAACCCGAACTACGCCGAGCACTGGGCCGGCCACCGTGCCGTGCGCGTCACGATCGAGGCCGACCGGATCGTGATCACCCGCGCCGGTGGCGCCGACGGGGACGGCGAGGGCGATGAAGGCGACGGCGACGAAGGCAACGACGCCAAGGCGGCCGAGGAGCCCTCGAACGGCGAGGACTGACGCGGCAGCCTACTGCTCGACCAGCCTGCCGCCCGAGTAGTCGTAGGCACCCCTGAGGTAGAGGAAGAACGCCGCGTCGGCGACGATCTGCGGGTCCCAGCGCGCCGCCTCCTCGGGCGCGGCACCGAGCGCGACCTCGAGGCACCAATCGGTGCCGGCCGCATAGAGGGCGGCGAGCTCGGCGGCCGAGAACGTCGGCCCGATGCGGCGGCGAAGCTCGTCCTCGACGGCGGTGACCGCGCGGCCCACCCTCCGGTAGAGCCGGGGCTCGTCGCGCAGCTCCTCGAGCCGGCGATGGCCCTCCTCCCACTGGAAGATGGCGGTCGCGATCGGGTAGGAAGTGGCGCGTCCGCTCGCGTTCACGGAGTGGCTATGGAAGCAGACGGCGGCAGCCGGCGCCGCCAGCGCGCCTGCAGCCCGGGAACGATCGCCGCTCGGCCCTCCGGAGGCGCGGACGCCGGCGCGGCGGGCGCTACGCGTGGTCGCGGCTGCGGGGGCGCGAGGGCGCGAAGCGGCGCTCGGCCGGCTCCAAGCGGCGTGCGCCGACATCGGCCTCGATCTCGTCGCCTTCCTCCTCGAGCCAGTCGACGTCGCCGATGCGCCGGGCGCTGCCCTCCGCCCTTCTCAGCGCCGTCGCGAAGGCGTGGGCGGTGCGCTTCCAGAAGTCGCGCGCCCGCCGCAGCTCTGCCACCTCGCGTCGCAGGCGGCGGTTCTCCTCGCTCAGCTGCATGCGGTTGCCCCAATCGGGCATCGTCAGCAAAGGTAGACCGAAATCGGTACCGATACCTACTTAGTTTTCGAAGAATTTGCGTCGGCCGGGCGGCGCTCGGCCGCGCGACCGAGTCGCGCGCAGCCCGAGGGGTCCAGCGGGCCGGTCAGGCGAAACACCACGACCGGGCCGTCGACGTCGACCGGTTTCGCGGCGGGGTCGGTGCGAGTCCACTTGCCCTCCGGCGAGTAGATCGGCGAGGTGGGCGTGAACTGGTTGAGCTGGGGCGAGGTGACCACGAAGTCGTAATCCCCGTCGTTGATCGCCCGGCGCCACTCGGCGCAGCTCTGCACCTTGTTGAACGCCGCGTGGGGCCCGTGGGCGCCGACGTACTGGACGCGATTGGAGAGGTCGCGCCCGTAGTAGCCGTACTGGAAGAACGCCGAGGTCGTGCCCCCGAGGGCGATCCGCCGGTCGCGTTCGTTGTTCGCCCAGCGAAAGCCGGAGTCGAGGTGGAACTTCGCGTAGGCCTTCGTGTAGCGGCGGTTGAGGTAGTCGCGCTCCTCCGGCCACAGCAGCCCGACGCCGAGGGCGATCAGGCCCACCCCGCTTACGACCAGGGCGGTGCGCGGCACCCGCAGCCGGCGCAGGGAGGCCAGCGCCACCGGCACGAGCACGATCGCGACGGCGACGAAGTAGGCGCCGGTCTCGTACTTCGACTTGCCGATCTCGCCGGGGCGATCGGTATGCAGCAGCGTGTAGACCATCAGCGCCGCCAGCAGCCAGGCGGCCCACCAGCGACGCGCGATCGCCGGCACGGTGGGCAGAAGGGCGGCGCCGACGACCAGGGCCGGGGCGAGGTAGCGCAGGTTGAGCACGAAGCCGTCCGGCGAGCCCTCCGGGCCGGACGCAGTCAGGGGCGTGAACACGTAGGCGATCGTGGCGGCAAGCCCGACGGCGCCCAGCACGCGCAGCGTGCGGGTGGCGGCGAAGAGGATCGAGAGCACCATGCCGAGCACCGCGATCGCGAGCATCACCTCCCACCAGCGGCCGAACGCCTCCCGCAGGCCGGGTAGGAAGAAGTGGTTCCAAACCCGGCTGTTGAGCAGGTAGTGCGAGACCGCGAACGGCGGCCGGCCCTCTTCGAGCCGGAGCGGATGCGGCAGCGAGAGCGGGCCGAGGTGCTTGACCCACGGCAGCGGGCTGATCGCGTGGACGACGTTGCGCAGGTACCAGAAGGCGCCGGTGGCGGCGACCGCCGCGAGCCAGGCGCCGGAGTAGCCGAGCCGCCAGTCGCGCGGCGCCAGGTAGACGACGCCGACGGTGAGCAGCGCCACCGGCGCGACCAGGGTCAGCTTGGTGCCGACCGCGAGCCCGGCGGCAAGGCCCGCCACGAGCAGGGGACCGAGCCGCTCGCGCTCGAAGATGCTGCCGTTGGCGTTGACCAGGATCGCCACGCTGGACAGCAGGAAGCACATCCCGACGATGTCGTTCTTGGCGTCGCCGGGCTGACGCGAGACCAGCGTGTGCGAGCCCAGCACGATCGCCACGGCGATGACGCTCATCCCGCCGACGCGGTAGCGGCGGCCGACGCACCAGGCGGCCAGCAGCGTCAGCGCCACCCAGCCGACGTTGAGCAGCGGCGAGAGGATGTCGCGGTGGAACGCGACCAGCGGGATCGCGTGCAGAAGCTCCGAGTTGTTCGGGTAGAACCAGTTGAGGTAGAGCGGATCGGTGAAATGCAGCCCGGTGACCGACCCCTGCTGGAGGAACCCCGCCGCGAAGGGCATGTGGTACCACATCGTGTCGAAGCCGTACATGCCCCGATCGAGGTTGACCTGGCTGTGCAGGCTCCACTGGGCGACGATGAAGCCGGCGACGGCGAGCGCGAGGACGATCTGGAAGGGGTCGACGCGGGGGGCGGGGAGCGGCTCGGCCGCGGCCGGGATCCGCGGGCGGGCCAACAGGGTGAGCGCGACCCCGGCGCCGACGGCGGCGACGATCAGCGGCACGGGCTTGAGCAGGCCGAGCAGGCCGACGACCTCGCCGACGACGACCAGCGTTGCGATCGTCAGGATCGCCTCGGCGAGCCGCGCCGGCGCTCCGGTCCAGCCGGCGAGCAGCCAGCGCCGCACGTTGTAGGCGCCGAGCGCCGCCGAGCCGACGATGACACCCAGCTCGATCCAGCCGACGACGTAGTCGTTTGTGGACATCAGATCGACTCAGGCCGCGGGGGGCGCCGGGCATGACCCTGCGGCTTGCGCCAGGCGACGGCGCCTCGGGCCATGCCCGACGCCCAATCCCCCCGAGCCCCTCGCGCTAATGCTTCGGCAGGCCGCGGATCACGTAGGACTGCTCGCCCGGCTTGACCATGCCGATGCGGCGGGCCTCCCGCTCCATCAGGGTGGGGTCGCGCAGGGCGGCGAAGCGATGCTCGAGGGTGGTGTGCTCGCGCTTCAGCTCGGCGAGCTTGTGCTTGCCGGCCTCCGAGTCGCGCCAGGAGTGGACGAAGTTGACCAGCGGATTGAGGTAGGAGACCAGGATCGCGAACAGGACGAGGACGAGTGCGACCCTGCCGAGGCGGTCCCAGTGGATGCGGGTCTTCGGCCGCCCGCGCGATCGGCGTCGCGGCGCCGGTCGGGCACGGTATCTGCGGGCGGTCGCCATCCTGGCGCTCACGCCTATGCGTTCGCGGCCCGCTCCCGCGTGCCTGCCCCGGTCGGACGGATGAACGACCGCTTGCGTCAGCGGCGAAACGCATCTAGCCCCGGATAGCTCGCCCTGCTTCCGAGCTCCTCCTCGATTCGCAGCAGGCGGTTGTACTTCGCGACCCGGTCGGAGCGCGACGGCGCCCCTGTCTTGATCTGGCCGGCCCCGGTGGCAACGGCGAGGTCGGCGATCGTCGTGTCCTCGGTCTCGCCGGAGCGGTGGGAGATCACGGTGGTGTAGCCGGCGTCGCGGGCGATCGCGATCGCCTCAAGCGTCTCGGTCAGGGTGCCGATCTGGTTGACCTTGACCAGGATCGAGTTGGCGACGCCGGACTCGATGCCGCGGCGCAGCCGCTCGGGGTTGGTGACGAAAAGGTCGTCGCCGACGAGCTGGACGCGGTCGCCGAGACGGTCGGTGAGCAGCTTCCAGCCGTCCCAGTCCTCCTCGTCCATGCCGTCCTCGATCGAGACCACGGGGTAGCGGTCGACCTTGTCGGCCCAGTAGCCGACCATCTCCTCGTCGCTCAGCCGCCTCCCCTCGTGCTCGAGGAAATAGGTGGTCTCCTGCCACAGCTCGCTGGTCGCCGGGTCGAGGGCGATCTGCACGTCGTCGCCGGGGCGGTGGCCGGCGGCCTCGATCCCCTCGATGACGGCGTCCAGCGCCGCCTCGTTGGAGGGCAGGTCCGGGGCGAAGCCGCCCTCGTCGCCGACGTTGGTCGCCAGGCCCCGGTCCTTCAGCGTGCGCTTGAGCGCGTGAAAGACCTCGGCCCCGGCCCGCAGCGCCTCGGCGAAGGTCGGCGCGCCGGTCGGCACGACCATGAACTCCTGGAAGTCCACCGCGTTGTCGGCGTGGGCGCCGCCGTTGAGCACGTTCATCATCGGCACCGGCAGGACGTGAGCGTCGTCTCCCCCGAGATGCCTGTAGAGGGGCTCGCCGGCCTCGGCGGCGGCGGCGCGTGCCACCGCGAGCGAGGCGCCAAGGACGGCGTTGGCCCCGAGCCGGGACTTGTTCGGCGTGCCGTCCAGCTCGATCATCGCCGCGTCGACCGCCGCCTGGTCGGCGGCGTCCATGCCCGCGAGCGCGCCGGCGATCTCGCCGTTCACGTTCGCCACGGCCCGGCTCACGCCCTTGCCGCCCCACTGCTCGCCGCCGTCGCGCAGCTCCGTCGCCTCGAACTCGCCCGTGGAGGCACCCGAGGGGATCGCCGCGCGGCCCGTCGCGCCCGAGTCCAGGGCAACGTCGACCTCCACGGTCGGGTTGCCGCGCGAGTCGAGGATCTGGCGGCCGTGCACCGACCGGATCGAGGCCATCAGGCGCGGCATTTTGCCAACTCGCGCGCCCGATGCCGCCGAGGCGGCCGCGGATCGGCTGCGTGAGCCCGGCAAGGTGAGGACGACGGGCCTATTCGGCGCCCGCGACGGCCTCGCGGAAGCGGTCGGCGGCCGCCCGCAGCGCCAGCTCGGGGTCGACCCCGAGCCTGCGGGCAACGGCGACGATCCCGAAGAGAAGCTCGCCCAGCCAGCGCTCGGCGGCGTCTCGATCCTCGCCGCGCAGCGGCGGCGCCTGCTCCGTCCCCGCCCGTCGCTGCAGCTTGCGCGCATAGAGCAGTGCCGGCAGGTTCTCGGGAAGGTCGGCAAACGGCTCGTCGCGGCCCTCCTGCTCGCGCTTGATCCGGTCCCACTGGGCGAGCACGCGACCGGAGTCGTCGCCGACGTCGGCATCGCCGAAGACGTGCGGATGGCGGCGGATCAGCTTCTCCGCGCAGGCTTCGGCGACGGCGGAGAGGTCGCCGGCGCCACGCTCCTCCAGCAGCAGGGAGAGAAACAGCACCTGGAAGAGGACGTCGCCGAGCTCGTCCACCATCTTCGCGTCGTCGCCGCGCAGCGCCGCGTCGGCCAGCTCGTAGGACTCCTCGACGGTGTGAGGGACGATCGAGCGCGCGTCCTGCTCGCGGTCCCACGGGCATTCGCGCCGCAGCCGCCGCGTTATCTCGTCGAGCCGCTCGAGGGCTGCGTCAGCCACCCGGCGGCGCGGCCGGCGCCGTGCCTCCGGGGGCGGCGCCGGGCGGAGCGGCGCCCGGAGGGGCGGCGCCCGGCGGGGCGCCCGGGATCCCCTGCCCAGGGATCGCCCCCGGCAGGCCCGGGATCGCCGGGGCCACGCCGAGGCCCGGCGGGTGGGGCCGCTGGACCTGGCCCTGCGGCGCCAGGCCGAGCGGAAGCGCGGTGCCCGGCGCGATCGGCCGGATGTTTGTGACCGGCGCCGGACAGCCCTGCTGCTTGGCCTGGGCGGCGGTGCAGACCGGCCGCGGCGCGACGAAGTTGTCGCAGCGGTCGATCAGATAGCCCTTCGCGCAGAAAGTCTTCGCGGTCCACTTGCTGCGGTAGTCCGAGATGAACGCGCTGAAGTAGTTCTGCTGGATCTGTCCGGTGAGCGTCTGGCGGATCTGGTCCTTCGCCTGCGAGAGCGGCTGGGTCTGGGCCGGCGTCACCTTCGTCACCTCGAACACGTAGTAGCCCAGCGGCGTCTTCACCGGTCCCTCCAGCTGTCCATTGGGGGCCGCGAACACCGCCTTGTCGAGGTCACCCTCCAGCAGCCCCTTGGTGATCCCGGTGCGCTCGCCGCCGTTGTCCTTGGAGGCAACGTCGGTCGAGTACTGCTTGGCGACCTTCTTCCAGGACGCGTCGGAGCCGTCCTTCTCCAGCGCCGCCTTGGCGGCCTCCGCCTTCGCCTGGTCCTTGTTGAGGACAAGACGGAGGTCTCGCTGCTCGGGCTGCTGGAACTGCTCGCGGGCGCCGTCGTAGTAGTTGGAGACGTCGGAATCGGTCACCTTCGGGATCTGCTGGCCGATCTGCTGCTGGATCTTCTGGCTGAGGATCTGCAGGCGGACGCGCGTGATCACGTCCTGCTGGGTGAAGCCCGAGCGCGCCAGGAACTGCTGGAACTGCGCCTCGGAGCGGAAGTTCTGCTTCTTGATCTGATCCAGCTGCTGGCTGACCTCGTGGTCGGTGGCCTGGACGCCGCGGTCCTTGGCCTCACCCTCGATCCAGGCGACGTCGAGTGTGTCGGAGATCGCCTGGTTCTTGAGCTGCTGGTAGGCGGGCGTCCCCTGCTTCGGCGGCTTGCGCAGCCCCTGGCGCTTGGCGGCCTGCTCGAAGGCGCGGTTGTAGTCGGCCTTCTTGACCGGCGAGTCGCCGACCTTGGCGATCGCGTCGGAGGGAATGCTGGGATCGCCGAGGCCGCGGAAGACCCAGTAGCCGACGAAGACGAGTAGCAGCGCCACTCCGAGCCCGATCGCAATCGGGACGCGGGGGTCGCGTTGGCGCGCGCCTCCCCGCTGGGGGGCGCCGCGTGCCGGCTGCTTCGGCTTCCGCACGGGGGGGCTCACGAGGGCGGCAGGATATCGGCCCGCGGCCCCCGGCATGCCGAATGCCGCGAGGAACTAGTGGTCCACTAGTGGTCTGTCCGGGAACGTTGGCCGCGAAATGGCGAGATCCAGGTGCCGCCAGGCAAGGACGCAGGGAGCCTGAATATGCGGGCATATTCAGGCGACCGAGGACGCCGCATGGCGGCGATCTGGGGCCGCCATTTCCGGACAGACGTTTCTGGGCAGGCCACTAGGCGGCGAGGGTGGCCTCTCCCACCTCCAACAGGGCTTCGGCGACGGCCAGCACCGTGGCGAGTCTGGCCTGCGGCTCGTCCGGCGTCCGCATCGAGAGCGTGCGCCTGCGCAGGTCGTATTGCGCCGGCATGCGCTCGCCCAGGGCCTCCACCTGATCGGCGTCCAGCTCGATCGGCGCGATGCCCAGCACGCCGCCGCGCAGATCGACGCTGCGCGCCCCCGCCCGGCCGAGGTCCAGCCTGGCCCGCTGCAGCGCGAGCAGGTTCTCGACCGGGGCCGGCAGGGGCCCGAAGCGGTCGGCAAGCTCGTCGCGAAGCCGAGCCAGGTCGGCGCGCTCGCGAGCCGCCGCGATGCGGCGGTGGACGTCGATCTTGGCCGCCTCGTAGGGCACGTACTCGGCGGGCACGTAGGCGTCGACGTCGACGTCGAGGCGCACCAGCTCCTCGGGGCGCTCCGACGCGCCGTCGCCGTCGCGCAGCGTCTGGACGGCGTCGTCGAGCATCTGGCAGTACAGCTCGAAGCCGACCGCGGCGACGTGCCCGGACTGCTCGTCGCCGAGCAGGTTGCCTGCGCCGCGGATGTCGAGGTCGCGCATCGCGATCCGAAAGCCGGAGCCGAGCTCGGTGTAGTCGGAGAGGGTGGCCAGCCGCGCCGCGGACTCCGGCGTCAGCGTCGCCGCCGACGGATACAGCAGGTACGCGTAGGCGCGCTCGGCGGAGCGGCCCACCCGGCCGCGGATCTGGTAGCCCTGGGCGAGGCCGAGCTGGTCGGCGCGCTCGACTATCAGGGTGTTGGCGGTGGGGATGTCGAGCCCCGACTCGATGATCGTCGTGGCGACCAGGCAGTCCGCCTCTCCGCGCAGGAAGACGAGCATCGTCTGCTCCAGCTCGCGCTCGTCCATCTGGCCGTGCGCCTCGACGAACCGCACCCCTGGGCAGAGGGCGCGCAGGCCCTCGGCGGCCTCGTGCAATGTCTCCACCCGGTTGTGCAGGTAGAAGGCCTGGCCGCCGCGGCCGGCCTCGCGCTCTATCGCGCGCCGCACCAGCTCCTCGTCGTACGGGCCGACGAAGGTCCGCACCGGCCGCCGGCCCTCGGGGGGGGTCTCGATCACGGAGATGTCGCGCAGGCCGGCGAGGCTCATCTGCAGGGTGCGCGGGATCGGAGTGGCCGACAGCGACAGCACGTCCACCTTCAGCTTCATCTGGCGCAGCAGCTCCTTCTGGCGGACGCCGAAGCGCTGCTCCTCGTCGACGATCAGAAGCCCGAGGTCCCTCGCCCGCACGTCGCGCGAGAGCAGCCTATGGGTCCCGATCAGCACGTCCACGGTGCCCTGTGCGAATCCGCTCAGCGCCCGCCTGGTGTCGGCCGGCCGGCGCAGGCGCGAGACCATCTCGACGATCACCGGAAAGTCGGCGAGGCGCTCGCGGAAGGTTCCGAAATGCTGCTGCGCCAGGATCGTCGTCGGCACCAGCATCATCACCTGCTTTCCCTCCGAGGCCGACTTCATCGCCGCCCGCAGAGCAACCTCGGTCTTGCCGTAGCCGACGTCACCGCAGATCAGGCGGTCCATCGGGCGCGCCGCCTCCATGTCGGCCTTGACCTCGTCGATCGCGTCGGTCTGATCCGGTGTCTCCGTGTAGGGGAACGCCGCCTCGAAGCCGAGCTGCCACTCCCCGTCGGGCGGGAACGCGTGCCCGGTGCGCGTGCGCCGCTCGGCGTAGAGGTTGATCAGCTCACCAGCTAGCTCGCCCGCGGCGCGGCGGGCGCGCGCCTTCATCGACTCCCAGCGCTTTCCGCCGAGCGCCGACAGCGGCGGCGCGCCGGCGCCGGCGCCGACGTAGCGGCTCACCTTCGGCATCTGGTCGGAGGGGACGAAGACGCGGTCTTCGCCACGGAACTCGAGGTAGAGGTAGTCGCGCGTGACGCCGCCAACGGTCTTGGTGTCGAACCCGGCGAAGCGAGCGATCCCGTGGTCGGCGTGGACGACGTGGTCGCCCACGCGCAGGTCGGCGAACGTCGCCAGCCTTCCCCGCGCCGGCGGCGGCTCGGCGGCGCGCCGGCGATGCAGCAGCCGCCGCCACGGCACCGCGGCGAGCTTCAGCTCCGGCGCCAGAAAGCCGTCGCGCACGGACGCCTCCGCAAGGTGGACGGAGGCGTGGTCGGGCAAATGCCCCTCGAGAAAGGGCGCGTCGATCCGGTCGAGGTTGTAGCGCGCCCGCTCGGCCTCGCCGCGGCGCTCGAAGCACACGACCGCGCGATAGCCGGAGCGCACGAGCTTCTCCAGCTCCGCCTCCGCCTCGCGCGGCGTGCGCGCCGTCGACTCGACCCGCTGGGCCCGGAAGGAGTGCCTCTGCCCAGAGTCGCGGGCGGAGACCGCGAGCGCGGCCCGTGCGCGCAGCGGCGCCGCCACGTCGACGTAGAGGCTGCGGGCGTCGTCGGCGTGAATCGCCGCGGTGACGTCCTCCCAGTGGTCGCGGAGCGCGGGCTCGATCTCGTCCTCGTCGACGATCGCCACCGCCGCCTCGGCCGGCAGCAGGTCCAGCACGGCGCCGAAGCGGTCGACCGGGAGCAGCTCGGCGATGTCGGGGCGCTGGTCGGGATGCTCGGCCGCCGCGATCTCCCCCAGCTCGCGGTGCTCGGGCGCAAGCTCGGCCGCCGGCGCCAGCTCGACGCGGTCGGCATCCGCGAGCGAGCGCTGCGTGAACGTCGAGAACCAGCGCAGCGACTCGACCTCGTCGCCGAACAGCTCGACGCGAACGGCCCGCTCCTCGGTCGCCGGGTAGACGTCGAGGATGCCGCCGCGAACGGCGAACTGGCCGCGATCCGTTACCTGGTCGATGCGCTCGTAGCCGCACTCGACCAGGCGGCCCGCGACCGCGCCGAGGTCGAGCTCCTCGCCGCGTGCGATCGCGAAGCCGTGGGGCCGAAGCGACGCGTCGGGCACCTTCTCCGCGAGAGCGATCGCGCCGGCGACAACGATCGGGCGCTCGGCGCCGCCGACCAGTGCGTCCAGGGCGGCGATGCGGAGGCCGACCAGGTGGGGCGGCGGGGCGACGTGCGACTCGTACGCGGTGCCGCGCGAGGGGTAGTAGCGGACGCGGCGCGGGGTCAGATAGGCGCGCAGCTCGGCCGCCAGGTCGCGCGCCGAGCGGTCGTCGGCCGTCACCAACAGCGCCGGGCCGCTGCCCAGGCCCGCGTCGTCCTCGACCAGGGCGGCGAGCAGGTAGGCCTGAAGGGTCGCCGAGACGTAGGCGGCGACCGGATCGCCCGGCTCGCGGGCACGCGCCGCCGCCGCCTCCGCGACGGCGCGGATGGCGGGATTCTCGGCGGCTATGTCGAGCAGGGGCCTGAGCGTCATTCGAGGTCTTCACGCACGCAGAACGACCGGACACGGAGGTCCGGCGAAGTCACCGGGCACGGGCCCGGCCACGACCGATTCTAGAAGGGGCCCGGCCCCGGCTCCCGCCAGCCCGGCGGCTCGGCTAGTCGCGCCGCGGCAACCCCGGCCCCGAGCGCTGCCACTCCACCTGGCCCTCGCCTTCGTCGCGGGAGCGCTGCTCGACCGGGTCCCAGGTGTGCAGCATCCGCTTCAGCCGCGCCACCGCCTCGGGCGGATGGGCGGCGACCTCGGCAGCCAGGTCGAGCGCCGCCTGCTCGGTGGCGGCCGCCGGCGCCACGCGGTGCACGAGGCCGAGACGCAGCGCCTCGTCGGCGCCGACCGTACGCGAGGTGAGCAGCAGGTACTTGGCCGTGGCGAGGCCGCACAGGGTGACCAGGCGGGCGGGGCCGACCGGCACCCCGTACTGGGCGCCGGGGAAGCGCAGGCGCAGGTTCGAGCCGCCGACCCGCAGGTCACAGGCGACCGCGATCTCGGCGCCGCCGCCGACGCAGTCGCCGTGGCAGGCGGCGACGGTCGGCTTCGGAAAGCCCGTGATCTCGTCGTAGAGGCGGGCGAACAGCTCCATCCGCCGCACCGCCGCGGCGGCGTCGAGGTCCTCGCGGACGTCGGCGCCGGCCGAGAGCCCCATGTGGTCGGACGATGAGATCACCAGGACGCGAACGCCCTCCTCCGTGCGCGCCGAGTCGAGATGGGCGAGCAGCTCCTCGAGCATCTCGGTGTTGATCGCGTTGCGGGCCTGCGGTCGCTCCAGCCGCAGCAGGGCGACTCCGTCCTCACCGGCCTCGTAGGTCGTGACGCTCACGCGACCGCGCCCTCGTCCGGAGTGTCGGCGTCGCCCAGCTTTCGCGCCAGCTGCTCGGCCTCGCTCGCGGCCAGCTCGATCGTCGCACGCACCTCCTCCTTGCTCTCGTCGAAGCGACTGAGCACGTAGGCGGCGACGACGTCGGGGTCGGTGCTGTCCGGCCTCCCCACCCCGATCCTGACGCGCCAGAAGTCCGCCCCGCCGAGATGGTGGACCAGGCTCTTGAGGCCGTTGTGACCGGCGAGGCCGCCGCCGAGCCGGCTGCGGACGTCGCCGAACGGAAGGTCGATCTCGTCGTGAAGCACGATCACACGCTGGAGCGGGAGCTTGAGCGCACCCCGTGCCGGGCCAACGCAGGCGCCGACCTCGTTCATGAAGGTCTGCGGCAGAAGGACGGCGACGCGCGGCCCCCCCTCCCCGGCCCTGCCCTCGGTGATCAGCCCCCGGTAGCGCTTCTTCGCCCGGGGCAGCCGCCATTCGCGCGCGAGCGCGTCCGCGACCTCGAAGCCGATGTTGTGGCGGGTCCCCGCGTAGCGCTTGCCCGGGTTCCCGAGGCCGACGACGAGCACGCGGTCGGTGCCGCCACCGCCCGCCCCCTCCCCGCCGGACCGGCGACGGAACAGCGACAGGGGACTACTCCCCCTCGCCCTGCTCGCCCTCGGCGGGCGCCTCGCCCTCGGCGGCAGCCTCGGCGCCCTCGGCGGGGGCCTCCTCGCCCTCGGGCACCTCCTCGCCCTCGGCGCCCACCAGCTCGGTCTCCTCCTCGACCTCGGGCTCGGGCTCCTCCTCGATCCGCGGCGGGCTCAAGGTCGCGATCGTGACCTCCTCGGGCTCGTCGGCGACGAACTTGACTCCCTGCGGGGGCGAGATCGCCGAGAGCTGGATCGTGTCGTTGATGTCCATCTGCGACACGTCGACGTCGATTCGGTCGGGGATCGCCGTGGGCAGGGCCTCGACGGTCACCTCGCGGGTGACGTGCTCGAGCACGCCGCCCTCCGTCACGCCGGGCGACTCCTCGCCGCCGACCAGCTCGACCGCCACGTCGGCCTGGATCTCCTCGTCGAGCTTCACCTCGAGGCAATCGACGTGCAGCAGGCCGCCGCGGACGGGATGCTGCTGTTGCTCCTTGACGACGACCGGGACCGCTGCAGACCCCTCGATCTCGATGTCGAAGAGCGCGTGGCCCTCGGCGAGCACGGCCGCCAGGTCGCGCTCGGGGACCTGGAACGGGCGCGCCTCGCCACCGCCGCCGTAGACGACGCCCGGGACGAGCCCGGAGCGACGCAGGCGACGGCTCTCGCGGGAGCCGAAATCGTCGCGCTTGGCGACCTTGAGGGTGGCGCGGCCGGAAGCCATCGGCGGCTGAGGATAGAGAATGTGTTGCAGTGGCCGACGATCGAAAGATCCCGAAGAGCCGTGCTCGCCGATCGCTGAAGCTCGGCTCGGCGATGGGCATGCAGGCGACCCGGTACGCGGGCACGCGCACCGCAAACGTCGCCCGGTCGAAGCAGAACGCGGACGAGCATCTCGAGAACCGCCATCTCGAGACCGCGATCAAGATGGCGGCGACGCTCGGCGAGATGAAGGGCGCGGCGATGAAGCTGGGGCAGCTCGCCTCGTTCGTCGATACCGAGTTCCTGCCGCCCGAGTACCGCGAGCTGTACCAGGAACAGCTCGCCAAGCTGCGCACGGCGGCGCCGGCGATGCCGTGGAAGAAGGTCGAGAAGGTGCTGGAGGAGGAGTACCGCGACGAGAGCCTCGACGAGGTGTTCGCGGACATCGAGCAGGAGGCGTTCGCGGCGGCCTCGATCGGGCAGGTGCACCGCGCGACCCTGCACGACGGGCGCACGGTCGCGGTGAAGATCCAGTACCCGGGCGTGGCCGAGGCGATGGAGGCCGACCTGCGCAACGCCGGCATGATCGTGAGGCTCGCCCGGGCGCTGGCCCCCGGGCTGGACGCGAAGGCGATCGCGGCGGAGCTTCGCGAGCGCGTGCTGGAGGAGCTCGACTACGAGTACGAGGCGCAGAACCAGCGATCGTTCGCGCGCGCCTACCGCGGCCACCCGTTCGTCTACGTCCCCGACGTGATCACGCGCCTCTCGCATCGGCGCGTGCTGGTCACGGAGCTGGTCGAGGGGAGGGGGTTCGAGGAGGTCAAGCGGCTCCCGCAGGCCGAGCGCAGCCGCTTCGGCGAGATCGTCTTTCGCTTCTCGTTCGGATCGATCTACCACCTGCGCCATTTCAACGCCGATCCCCATCCCGGCAACTACATGCTGCTCGACGACGACCGCGTCGCCTTCCTCGACTTCGGCATGACGAAGAAGCTCGACCCCGAGCAGATCGAGCTCGAGCAGCGGGCGATCGACGCCGTCGTCCGCGACGATCCCGACGGCCTCCGCGACGCCCTCCACGACCTCGGGTTCGTCAAGAACCCGTCGAAGCTGGACGCCCAGCGGCTGATGGAGCACGTCAAGATCGTCGGCGGCTGGTACATGGAGGACCGCGAGTACGAGGTCTCCTCGCGGCGGGTGATGAAGGTGATCGAGGTGACCTCGGACCCGCGCTCGGACTACTACGACCTGATGCGCCGCGAGAGCGTCCCCGCCGAGGAGCTGATGGGCCGCCGCCTGGAGACCGGCGTGCTGGCGGTTCTGGCGCAGCTTCGGGCGAAGCGGAACTGGTACCGGATCACGCGCGAGTGGGTCTACGCCGACCCGCCCTCGACCGAGCTGGGCGAGGCGGAGTGGGCCTACTTCGAGTCGCGCGGCGAGAAGCGCACGCCGGGATTCGCGACCCGCGGCGTCTGAGCGCTAGGCGAGGCCGTCGAACAGGCGCGGGTCGTTCGAGCAGATCCCCTCGACGCCCCGGTCCAGCAGCCTGCGCATCCGCGCCGGGTCGTCGACCGTCCAGGCGATCAGCTCGACGCCGGCGCGGCGGGTGACCGCGGCGAGCCGGCGCGAAACGAGCCGGTGAAAGACCCACATCGCCTCCACGCCCAGCTCGGGGATCGTGCGGGCGGCGAGGCGGGGGAGCCGGGCGCGCATGTACGCGAGCGCCACCGGCAGCACCGGCCTCGCCCAGCGGCGGCTCTCCCAATCGCGGTTGACGAGCGGATAGGTCCAGCCGCGTCGCAGGCCGGGCTCCAGGTCGCGCAACGCGGCGAGGCTGGACACGTACATCGTCGAGACCATCGCCCTGGGGACCAGCTCGCGCTCGCGCAGCGCCACCGCCAGCTCGTCCTCTCCGCCCGGCAGCTTGAGGTCGCAGTCCAGCTCGATCGCGTCCAGGGGCGGCCGCGTGAACAGGTCCAGGCCCTCGGCCAGGGAGAGCGGGCGGCGGCGCTCGGCGTCGCGGTAGTCGTGCGCGATCACCAGGCGGCCGTCGCGCAGGCGCAGCACGTCGAGCTCGATCATGTCGACGCCGTGCTCGGCCGCCGCGGCGAAGCTGTCCGGCGTGTTGCCGTGCACGACCGCATCGGCCCCCTTGTGGCCGATCCTGCGGAACCCCGCGCGGGGCTCGACCGCCGGCGCCGCGGTTGACTCGCTCATCGCGCTGACTGTAGCCATCCGCCGCGCCGGCCCCGGCTCGAAGCGGTAGCTTGCCTGACGCGCGATGACTCGTCTGTGCCTCCTTGCGCTCGCCGCAGCCGTCGTCCTGGCTGGGTGCGGCGGCATCGGCGCCAGCAGCGACGAGGACAAGGTCAAGGACGTCGTCAACGAGTTCGTGGACGCCGGCAACGCCCGCGACTTCGCCAAGGTGTGCGGGCTGCTGACCCTGCAGACGCGAGCCGTCTACGGCGGCAAGCAGTGCGCCACGAACTTCAAGTCCCGCGCTCGCGGCACCAAGAAGGGCCAGACCGAGATCGAGATCGTCGACGTGTCGATCAGCGGCACGCAGGCGCGGGTCGACGCGAAGCTCAAGAGCGGGGACAACCAGCCGTCCGAGCAGCAGCTGCTGCTCCAGAAGCAGAACGGCGAGTGGCGGGTGGCGACCGCCCAGTAGACGCCCGGGCGGCGCTCAGCCGCGGTCGCGGCGGTCGGCGACCAGCAGCCTGATGATCGCGCCGAGGCCGGCGAGCACTCCGGCCGAGGCGATGCCGCCGCCCAGCGCGGCCAGCGCGATCGTGCCGCGGTTCTCGCGCTGCACGTCCTCGACGAGGGGGAGCGAGCTCTGCGAGCTGCCGATCGTGATCGCCCCGATCACCGAGAAGACCAGCACCACGACCGCCGCCCACATCAGCACCCTTCCGAGGATGTCGAGCCAGTTGAGCGTCTGCTCGTCCATAGGCCGCTGCAAACCTGCTCGGTTTTCGCGGCCTAAAAGAGCTGGTTCTCGCCGGCGAAGATCTCCGACACCGAGTCGTCGGTGAAGATCCGCCGGATCGAGTCGGCGAGCGTCTGGGCGCACGAAAGCACGGTGATGTTGTCGGGAGCCCCGGGGCGCAGCGGCAGCGTGTCGGTGACGACGATCCGCTCGATTCCGGAGTTCTCGTAGGCCAGCCGCTCGTAGGCGGGGCCGGAGAAGACGCCGTGGGTGGCGCAGGCGATCACGCGCGCGGCCCCCTCGTCCTTCAGCGTCTGGGCGGCGGCGCAGAGCGTGCCGGCGGTATCGATCATGTCGTCCACCAGCACCGCGGTCTTGCCCTTCACCTCGCCGACCACGTAGCCGATCGCGGCCACCTGCTGCGCCGGGCGCTCCTTCTCCATCACCGCCCAGTGGCAGCCGACCTTGCGGGCGAAGTTGCGTGCCGGCTTCACGCCGCCGGCATCGGGCGAGACGATCACCAGCTCGTCGTCGAAGCTCGCGCGCTGGTCGGAGAACCACTGCGTCAGCATCGGCACCGCCGTCATGTGGTCGACCGGCACCTCGAAGAAGCCCTGCACCTGGCCGGCGTGCAGGTCCATCGTCAGGACGCGGTCCACGCCGACCACCTCGAGGCACTTGGCGACGACCCGGGCCGAGATCGGCTCGCGCGGCGCCGACTTCTTGTCCTGGCGCGAGTAGCCGTACCACGGCATCACGGCGATGATCCGGTGCGCCGAGGCCCCCTTCGCGGCGTCGATCATCAGCAGCAACTCCACCAAGGCGTCATTGGGGGTCAACCCATGCTCTTCGTTGGCTGCCGTGGACTGCACGAGGAAGACGTCGGCGCCGCGGATCGACTCTTCGAAGCGGTAGTAGACCTCGCCGTTGGAGAAGGTCTTGAGCGTCCCCGAGCCGAGGTCCACGTCGAGCCTTCCGGCGATCCGGGCAGCCAGCTCCATCGAGGCGCGGCCGCCGAACACCATCAGCCGCTTCGAGTAGTCCTGCGCGATGTGCGACATCAGCGGTCGCGACTCGGCGCGCGGTTTCTCGATCGTGCTCACTGACCGGTTTCCTTGTCTTGCTCGGCCTCGGCCGCCTTGCGCTCGGCGAAGCCCTCGACGTTCTCCTGTGTGGCGCGAGTGATCCCCAGGGCGCCCGCCGGGACATCCTCGGTGATCACCGACCCGGCTCCAGTGTAGGCGGAGTCGCCGACATTTACGGGCGCCACCAGGGCCGTGTCAACCCCCAGGCGGCAGTGGTCACCGATCACGGTGCGGTTTTTGCGGAAACCGTCGTAGTTGGCGGTGATCGTGCCGGCGCCGAGGTTGGTGTCCTCGCCGATCTCGGCGTCGCCGACGTAGGAGAGATGGGGAACCTTCGAGCCGGCGCCGACGTCGGAGTTCTTGATCTCGACGAACGCTCCGGCCTTGGCGTCCTCGCGCAGGGTGGTGCCCGGGCGGATGTAGCTGAACGGGCCGACCGTGCAGCCGTCGAGGACGTCGCACTCGACCAGATAGGAGTGCAGGACCGTCGCCCGCTCCCCGATCCGGGTGTCGACCAGCGTCGTCAGCGGTCCGATCACGGCGCCGGCGCCGATCTCGGTTGCGCCGCGCAGGTTGCAGCCCGGCTCCAGGGTGGCGTCGGCGGCGATCGCGACGTCGGCGTCGATCCAGGTGGCGGCGGGATCGGCCACCGTGACGCCGGCGAGCATGTGGCGCTCGAGGATGCGGCGGCGCGCTTCGACGGTGGCCCTGGCGAGGTCGGCACGCGTGTTGACGCCGAGGTTGACGCCGGGGTCCGGAGCACGATGGGCGGCAACGCGGTGGCCCGCCTCGCGCAGCGCCGGCAGCACGTCGCCGAGGTAGTACTCGCCCTGGGCGTTGTCGTTGGTGATCCGGCCGAGGGCGTCGGCGAGCGCCTCGGCGGCGAAGGCGTAGGTGCCGGTGTTGACCTCGCCGATCGCCAGCTCCTCGGGGGTTGCGTCGCCGGGGTGCTTTGCCTCGACGATGCGCTCGACCTCGCCGGTCGCGTCGCGGACGATCCGCCCGTAGCTGCCGGGGTCGTCCAGCTCGGTGGTCATCACCGTGGCCGCGGCGCCCGAGTCGCGATGGGCCTCGATAAGCCCGGAGACGATCTCGCCCGAGATCAGCGGGTGGTCGCCGGAGAGCACGACCACGGTGCCGGCGCCGTCGATCACGCCCAGCGCCGCCCTGACCGCGCCGCCGGTGCCGTCGGGCTCGGGCTGGACGACCGTCTCGGCGCCGTCCGGAAGGGCGGCGGAGATGTCGCGATCGGGCGAGACGATCACCGCGATCCGGCCGGCGCCGGCCTCGCGCGCGGCGACGACCGGCCAGGCGATCATCGGCCGGCCGCAGACCGGGTGCAGGACCTTGGGCACGGACGAGCGCATGCGGGTGCCCTCCCCCGCGGCCATGATCAGCACGGTGGGCGCGTCGCTCACCCCGGAATCGTAGAGCGGGGACGCGAAAGGGTGCTCTGGTTTCCGCGCGTGAGCGATTTGGTACCCGATAGGCCCCCAAATCGCTCAGCGACCGCCCGCGCGGATCGCAGCTGGGGAGCCCGGAATCGAACCGGGATTTCCGGGACCAAAACCCGGCGGCCTGCCGATTGGCCGACTCCCCAAGGTCGCGATGTAGCTTAGGCCGAACGTGATCGCCGACCTCCATGCCCACTACCCGATGCACCTGAGGCCGGCGGAGCCGGGGCGGGCGCTGGACCTGATCACCTCGGCGCGAGCGCGAGCGCGACTGCTCGACCGGGTGCGGGCCTGGATGGTGCGGACGGCGAGCCGGGTGGCCAACTACGAGTCGCTCTCGTCCGGCCCGCGGGTGACGGTGCCCCGCCTGCGCGAGGGCGGCGTCGGCGTGGCGCTTTCCGTCCTCTACTCCCCGTTCGACGAGATGGACGTCACCATGCGCTACCCGTCGGCGCCGCTCGCGCGCTACTTCCCGATACTCGTCGACGAGCTGGGCGACGTCGAGGCCGACATCGCCGAGCATCACTCCGCCGCGGCGTCGATCGCCCGCAACCCGGCGGAGCTGGACGCCGCGCTCGCGGCCGGCAGGCTGGCGCTGGTCCACTGCGTGGAGGGCGGCTTTCACCTCGGCGACACGCCGGAGCTGGTGGAGCGAAACGTCGCCGAGCTGGCCCATCGCGGCGTCGCCTACATCACCCTCGCACACCTGTTCTGGCGCAAGGTCGCGACCAACGCCAACGCAATCCCCTTCCTGCCCGACCGCGCCTACGACCTGCTGTGGCCGCAGCCCGGCGGCGAGGGCCTCAGCGAGCTGGGCCGGGCGGCGGTCCGCACGATGGTCGCCGAGCGCGTCCTGATCGACGTCTCGCACATGAGCCGCCGTGCTCTGGACGACACCTTCGAGCTGCTCGACCGGCTCGACCCGCAGCGCGAGGTGCCGCTGATCGCCTCCCACGTCGCCTGCCGCTTCGGCCGCCAGGACTACAACCTGGACGCCGGCACCGTCGCCCGGATCGCCGAGCGGGATGGCGTGATCGGGCTGATCCTCTCCGAGCACCAGACCGCCGACGGGCTGCGCCGACGGCGCACGCAGACGCTCTCGGACTCGCTCGCGCTCGTCTTTCGCCACCTCGATCGGATTCGCGAGATCACGGGCTCGCACCGCCACGCCGCGATCGGCTCCGACCACGACGGCTTCATCAAGCCGACCCTTGCCCGGCTGGAGGACTCCAGCCGCCTGGCGCTGCTCGAGCAGGCGCTGGTCGATCGCTACGGAGCGCGGGATGGCGAGCTGATCGCCTCCGCCAACGTCCTGCGACTGCTGCGCAGCCACTGGCGGGGGGCTCCTGCGGTATGACTCCACCGTGGCGCGCGACTACGAGTTCCTCGACGAGTGGGACGTGGACGCTCCCGCGGAGGCCGTCTTCGAGGCGCTGGCGGACGCCCGCACCTACCCGGAGTGGTGGCGCCCGGTGTACATCTCGGTCGAGGCGGACGGCCCGCCGGATGTCGGCCGCGTCTCCCACCAGCACTTCAAGGGGCGGCTTCCCTACACCCTGCGAACGCGCTCGACGATCGTGCGGATGGATGCCCCGCGAGAGTTCGAGGTCGAGGTGGTGGGCGACCTCACCGGCCGGGGCGTCTGGACGCTGACGCCGCGCAACGGCGGCGTCCACGTCCGCTTCGACTGGCGGGTGATCGCCGACCGCCCCATGCTGCGCTACCTGACGCCGGTCCTGCGGCCGCTGTTCCGCTGGAACCACGACTGGTCGGTGAAGCGCGCGATCGAGGGGCTCGAGCCCTACGCCCGCGGCCGCAGCCGCGACTAGGCGGCTGCCCGACCGACCGCTCGCCTACGCCGCGGCCGGCGGAGCGCTCGGGGTGGTGGCGCTCGCGGACGAGGCCATCCCGGCGCCGATGCCGAGGATGCCGAGGATCAGGTGCAGGAAGTTGTCCGCCGTGTTCACCGGGACGACGCTGAGGATCGAGTCGCCGCTGCCGACGATGAAGCCCCAGACGGCGACCAGCAGATAGACCACGCCCAGCCCGTACGCGTAGCCGCGCGCCGCATAGGCGCCGCCGGCGAACGCAAGCAGACCGAGCGCCCCGGTGGCGATGTGGACGACGTTGTGCCATCCGTTGACGCTGAGGATCCCGAACACGTCGTCGTGGATCGCGGTGTTGCTGGTGAATTCCGAGTTGTAGAAGAACCCGATGATGCCGGCGACCACCAGAACGGCGCCGACCAGGCCGGCGTACGTCCGTGCGGGACTCTGCTGTCCCTCCATGCTCAGTCCTCCTGTCGGGTTGCGATAGCGGTCACACCCTCACATACGGAATAGACGCGTGTTTCGATGACCGGACGCTTTCGATTACCGGACGCCGATGACCGGACCCGTGTTTCGACGACCGCGGGCGGTACCCGCGCCTACAGCTCGATCGCGATCGCCGTCTCGCAGCCGCCGAGCAGCGTGTCGAGCAGCCCGCCACCGCCGTCGCAGACGTCGCCCTGCCCGAACCCGCCCGCGAGCAGGTCCGGCCCGTCGCCGCCGTAGACGAGGTCGGTCGACCCGCCCCCGTTCAGGCTGTCGCCCCCGCCGCCCCCGTAGAGCGTGTCGCTGTCGGCGCCGCCGCTGACAACGTCGCTGCCGGCGTTGCCGTGGATCGTGTCGTCCCCGGCTTGTCCGGAGATCCGGTCGCCGCCGCCGGCGCCCGTGACCGTGTCGTTGCCGAGGCCCGCGCACACCCGATCGGCGCCGCCGTGCGACCTGATCACGTCGCCGCCGCCGAGGCCGACGATCACGTCGGCGCCGGTGGTTCCCGCGATCGTGTTCGCGTGCTGGTCGCCGACGATCGTCGCGGCCCGCCCGAAGCAGGTGGGCGTGCTCGCCGAGGCGACGGCGGGTAGCCCGAGCGCGATCGCCACGCCCAGCAGCACGACGAGCGGCGCCCCCACGTGAATTCTGCCCCGTACCACGATTCTTCCCCTCAAATCGTAGGATCGGAACGGGGCCGGCACCTACCCAATACTTGGACAATCGTTCGGCAGACCAGGCGCGATCGAGGCTGGACCGGGAACTAGGACTCGCTGGTACGCCTCACCTGGCCCGCCTCGGTGCCCGGCTCCAGCGCCGGGCCGCGGGGCGCCGGTATCCCGAGCACGCGCATCGCCTTGAGGCCGAGCCCGAGCTTTTCGCGACCCGCGGTGGAGCCGAGGTCGTGCCCGCACAGCTCGCGCACCCGCTCCAGCCTGTAACGGATGGTGTGACGGTGGGTGAAGAGCGTCTGCGCGGTGGACGCGACATTGCCGTCGTTGTCGAGGTAGGCCTCCACGGTCGCGACAAGCTCCGTCTCGTACTGCTCGTCGTAGGCGGCGAGCGGTTCGACCGTCTCGGCATAGAAGCGCTCCAGCTCGCCGGGGTCCTCGCTCATCGCCGGCAGCAGCAGCCGGTAGGAGCCGGTGTCCTCGAAGGCGATCAGCGGGATCGCCTCGGCCTCGCCCACGTTGACGGCCAGCTTCGCCTCCTTGCCGGCGCGGTAGAGGTCCACCGGATCGGCGGTCCAGCGGCTGCGCGCCACCGTCACCATGAAACCCGACAGCCCCTCGGCCAGCTCGCGCTGCACGGCCGCGGCGGCGCGTCCCAGCCGCTCCTCGTCCGCGGCGGGCACGATCACCGCCACCTCCGCCGAGGTCGCCGCGCTCTCCCCCGGCTCGGAGTCCTGGAGCGCGGCCAGGGCGCCGTGGCCGACGGCGCGGGCCGCGCGCAGCGTCAGCGTCAGCACCCGGTCGCGCCATTCGCCTGCCTGGGCCGACCGGGGCACTGCGCGGACGATCGTCACGCCAGCGCCCGGCTCCAGCTCCGCGCCCAGCTCGGCCGCGCGCGCGACGATGTCGCCGCGGTCGGTGACCTGCCTGGCCATCACGGCGCGGACGAATCCGCCGGCCGCCTCCTCGCTCGCCCACTCGGGCGAGCGGGCTCGCTCGACCTCGAGCGCGAGCAGAGTCGAGACCATCCGCGCCAGCGAGGGATCGGGCCCTGCCTCGCCGCGGGAGCGGTAGCGAAGCTGGCCGACCACCGACTCGGCGACCCGCAGCTCGACCGAGTCCACGCCCCGCTCGGCGGAGAGCAGCGTGCGCTCCTCGGACGGGGAGGCCGCGGCAACGGCGAGCACCGCGCTGGAGCGGTCGATCAGGGCGACGCTGGCGCCGAGCACTTTCGCCGCCGCCCGGGCGACGGCCGGCAGGCCGGCGCCGGACTCGATCGCCTCGGCGAGCGCGTCGAGCGCCCCCGTTTCCGCGCCGGTTGCAGGGATTTTGTGATCCTTCTCAGTACCGCTGGGCACCGGAAGAGTCTAGGGGGTTCCCGCGAACGGACGCGAAAAGCAAGCCTGCCCAGGACGCAGCCGAATCGGCGAAGCGAGCGCACTCGCAACGTGCGTGAGCGAGACGATTCGGCGAGGACACCGGCAGGCGCCGCTATGCAGCGTCCGCGCTAGATGGGAAGGGCACCCCTTATGTCGTCCCAGAAGTAGACGATCGTCACCCCGGCGATCACTCCGACGATCACCAGCGCGACGAGGATGAACAGAGAGACGAAGGCGGCGGCGGCCTTCTCCCAGGCGCGGCCGAAGGAGCCGAGCGCGGGCACCAGGATCAGAAGCGTGTAGGCGAGCAGGCTGACCAGGGCCGCGCCGCCGAACAGCAGGTACTCAGGCCCGATCCGCGCCACCACGAGGGGAACCATGGGTCCGGGCATTCTGCCGTAAGTGGGACGCCACCAGTGCGACGACGGCGCAGAGCGAGAACGCCGACACGCCGAGCGCCCAGCCGCCGCCGACGTCGCTGAGGTAGTGGACGTGCAGGTACACGCGGCTGAGGCCGATCGCAGCCGACAGCGCGATCCCCGCCGCAACGAGAGCCGTGCTGCCGGCCCAGCCGGGACGCATCCGCGCCGTGACGGTGAGCGCCAGCCAGACGTAGAGGATCGAGTAGGAGGCGTGACCGCTGGGGAAGGAGGAGCCCGAGATGCCGACCAGCCCCCCGCCCGGCCGCGGCCGGTCCACCGCCGTCTTGATGTCGGCGGTGGCGATCACCGTGATCGCCATCCCGACGACGAGCACCCAGAACTCCGGCCGGCGGCGGCGCCAGGCGAGCGCGGCGGCCGCGACGATTGCGACCGGCAGGACGACGTAGGCCGCTCCCAGCTGGGTGACCGCCTTCGCGACGTCCGTGAGCCAGCCCACCTCGATGCGGTCGACGAAGTCGAACGCGGAGCTGTCGCCGCCCGTCGGGCCGGGGTCCGCCGAGACGACCGCGGTGTAGGCGATCAGCACGTAGAGGCCGACCGAGAGCGCCGCCAGAAGCGTCGTCAGCTCGAGCCCCAATCCGCCCGGGGTGATCCTGTTCCAGACAAAGCGCGCCTCGGGGGCGAGGCGACGGCACAGCGCCAGGACGGGGCGAAGGACGGGGCGGCGCTCCATCGCGGTGACGAGGCGGCGGCGGTTCTCGGGCGCCCGCAGGTACCTGACCGCGGCCACCACGGCGACGATCACGGCGACCGTGACCGCGAACAGGAACGTCCCCCGGCCGGCGATCTTGGCGGCCCTGTCGAGGCTGCGGGAGGCGAAGTACCCGACCAGGCAGAACGCCGCCGCCCACAGCCCCGTGCCGAGGATGCTGTAGGGGACGAAGCCGCGATAGCGCATGCCCGAGCTGCCGGCCGTGAACGGGGCGAGCGCCCGCACCAGGCCGATGAAGCGGCCGATCAGGATCGTCTTGCCGCCGTGACGGTGGAAGTAGCGCTCCACCCGCTCGAAGCGCTCGCGGGTGATCCCGACCCTGCCACCGTGGCGCATCAGGAATCCGCGGCCGAGGCGGCGGCCGATGAAGAAGCTCGCCGAGTCGCCGGCCCAGCAGCAGAACCAGGTGATCGCGATCAGCAGGTAGATCGAGATCGCGCCCTGGCCGGCAACCGCGCCGCCGAGCAGGACGATCGTCTCACCCGGCGCGACCAGCCCCACTCCGGCGCCCGTCTCGAGGAAGGCCGCGGCGCCGACCACCAGATAGGTCCAGTGGCCGAGCGTGTCGGAGACGTCGTTGAGCGCGTTCTGGAGGTCGAACTCGGGGATTCGGTTCTTGAGCACCACGACCGCCGCGACGATCAGCGCCACCACGACCGCGATCGCGATTCGCCGGTCGGGCCGCGGCAGCCTCAACGGAACCGCTCCGGAGTGGCGACCATCGCGGCGGCGAAGCGGTGCGGCAGCGCGGACGCCGCCCGGTCGGCCGCGGCGACGTCGGCGAACAGCCCGAATGCGGTGGGCCCCGAGCCGGTGATCAGTGCCCGCGCCGCCCCGGCTCGCTCGAGCGCCTCGACGGCGTCGGCGCATTCGGGCGCGAGCGACGCCGCCGCCCGCTCGAGGTCGTTGACGAGAAGGTCGGCGTAGTCCAGCGGCGACGCGCCGTCAGCCGCCGCCTCGCGCAGCTGCGCCGCCGCCGCGTCGATCTCGTCCACCGTCCTCCCCAGTCCCATCCGATCGGCCTCGGCATAGACCTCCGCGGTCGCCAGCCCCCGATCCGACGGCACGAGCACCATCGCGTGCTCGCGCGGCGCCCGAAGCGGCTCCACCCGCTCCCCGGCGCCGCCGACCAGGGCGAAGGCGGGCTCCAGCTGCGACGGCACGTCGGCTCCGAGCCGCGCGGCGATCTCGTCGAGGTTCGCCACGGCGTCGCCGCCGAGGCGCAGCACGGCCGCGGCGTCGGCGCTGCCGCCGCCGAGCCCGGCGGCGAGCGGAATCCGCTTGTCGATCTCGATTCTCACCGGCGGCCCGTCCCAGCCGGCGGCTCGCAGCGCGCGCAGCGCCCCCGCTGCCAGGTCCGCGTCGGGGTCCACGCCGGGGCACACCACCTGGTCGGCCTCGGCCTCGGTCACCGTCAGCCGGTCGGACAGGCTTATCGGCGCGAACAGCGAGCGGATCTCGTGCAGGCCGTCGTTGCGCCTCGGACCGAGGTAGAGGCAGAGGTTGAGCTTCGCCGGGGCGCGGACGATCATGATCGCAGCCTCTCCGCCAGGGCTGCGAAGTCCTGCGGAGCGAGCGCCTCGGCGCGGGCGCCCGCGGGCAGGCCGGTGGCCTCGAGCGCGGAGCGGAGCTCGGCGCGCGGCCGCCCCGAGGCAAGCTCGACGGACCGCGCCAGCGCCTTGCGCCGGTGGGCGAAGGCGTCGCGGACGAGGCGGCGAACGCTCGCATCCGGAGCGGCTCCGCGGCGGCGCAGCCGCAGCAGCGCCGACTCCACCCGCGGCCGCGGCACGAACACCGCGGGGTCCACGCGGCGCAGCAGCTCGACCTCGCAGGCGAGCTGGACCGTCACGCTCGGAGCGCCGTACGTGCGCGTGCCCGGCTCGGCGCGAAGGCGGTCCGCGATCTCTCGCTGGATCATCACCGTCCACTCCTCGATGCCGGGGCACTCGGCGATCGTGCGCAGGATCAGCGGGGTGGCGATCGAGTAGGGCAGGTTGGAGACGAGCCTTGTCGGCGCCGGGTCGAGGCCGGCGAGGTCGACCTTCATCGCGTCGCCCCAGTGAAGGACGACGCCGGGATGGGCGGCGGCCACGGCCTCCAGCTCGTCGCGCATCCGCTGGTCCAGCTCGACCACGTGGAGGCGGGCAACCAGCGGGGCGACCCGCTTCGTGAGCGCCCCGGCGCCGCCGCCGACCTCGAGCACCACGTCGTCCGGCCCGAGCTGCGCCTCGCGCACGATTGCCTCGAGCAGGTTGGGATCGGCGAGGAAGTGCTGGCCGAGCCGCGGCCGCCCCGCGCTCACCATCCGAACAGCCTCGCGGCGTTGGCCTCCACGATGCGCTCCAGCTCGGCGTAGGCGATGCCGCGCAGGTCGGCGATCCTCTCCGCGGTCGCCACCACGTTCGCCGGCTGGTTCGGCTTGCCTCGCACGGCCTGCGGCGCGAGGAAGGGCGAGTCGGTCTCGACCAGCAGCAGCTCGTCCGGCACCGCGGCGGCGGCGGCGCGCAGCTCGTCCGCCTTCGGATAGGTGACGTTGCCCGCGAACGAGCAGTGCCAGCCGCGCTCGACCGCCTCGTCGAGGCGCTCCGGCGCCGAGAAGCAGTGCAGCAGCACCGACACCCCCTCGGCCTCGGCGGTGAGGCTCGCGAACGTGTCGTCGACGGAGTCGCGCATGTGGATCACCAGCGGCAGCCCGGCGCGGCGGGCGATCTCGATCTGGGCGGAGAACGCCTTCCGCTGGTCGGCCCGCGGTGCGCGGTCGCGGTGGTAGTCGAGCCCGGTCTCGCCGATTCCGACCACATGCGGATCGGCGGCGAGCCGCTCGATGTCGGCCGCGGCGGCCTCGTCGAAGCCGGCGGCACCGTTGGGATGGCGACCGACGCAGGCCAGCACCTCATCGTGGGCATCGGCGGCGGCGATCGCCTGCCGGTTGGAGTCCTCGTCCATCCCCACGGTGAGTATCCGTCGCACGCCGGCGTCGCGGGCGGCGCCGACCAGCTCGGCGTCGGGCGGCTCGCAGACGCTCAGGTGGGCGTGGGTGTCGACCAAGCTACTTCGGCGCCGAACGCGAAGCGTGAGGCGTCTGGCAGGTGGATTTCAGTACCCGAGTCTAGGCGGGTCTATTCGATCTTCGGGAAGAGCGGCGCCAGGTCGCCGATCCGGTGGCCGCCGCCGCGCGAGCCGAACGGCTCGAGGCGCCGCGACTCCTCGCCGAGCGCGCCGAGCAGGCGGTCGGCGGCCTTGGGCATGTAGGGAAGCAGCAGCAGCGTCGTCACCCGCAGGCCCTCGACAAGGTTGTAGAGGGCGCCGTCCAGCTCCCCTGCGCAGCCCTCGTCCTTGGCCAGGTCCCAGGGGCGCGTCTCCTCGACGTACCGGTTGAGCCGCCGAACGCGTCGCCAGATCTCCTCCAGGGCCTCGGTCAGCTCGGCGCTGTCAAGCAGCTCCGAGATCCGCTCGTTCAGCTCGGCGAAGCCGTCCTCGCCGAGCACCAGGGCCTCATCCGGATCCGCATCGGGCACCACGCCCTCGCGGTAGCGCTCGATCATCGCCAGCGTGCGGCTGGCGAGGTTGCCGTAGTCGTTGGCCAGCTCGCCCTCGTAGCGCGACTCGAAGCCGGCCGGCGAGACCGCGCCGTCCTGGCCGAAGGAGACCTCGCGGAAGCAGTAGAAGCGCAGGGCATCGGCGCCGAAGCGCTCGATCACCTCGAACGGGTCAAGCACGTTGCCCAGCGACTTCGACATCTTCTGGCCTTCCATCAGCAGGTAGCCGTGGATCACCATCCGCCGCGGCAGCTCGTAGTCGGCCGCCATCAGGAAGGCGGGCCAGTAGACGGCGTGGAACTTGAGGATGTCCTTCGCCATCACGTGCAGGTCGGCCGGCCAGAAGCGCTCGGTGAGGTCCTCGCCCTGACGCGCGTAGGTGAGCCCGGTGACGTAGTTCAGGAGGGCGTCGAACCACACGTACATCACCTGGCCGGGGTCCCAGGGAAGCGGCACCCCCCAGGTGAGCTTCGGCCGCGACAGCGAGACGTCCTGGAGCCCCTGCTTGATGAACGACACCGCCTCGTTTCGGCGAAAGTCGGGGATCACGAAGTCCGGTCGCTCGGCGTAGAGGCGCTCGAGCGGCTCCTGGAACTTCGAGAGCGCGAAGAACCAGTTGTCCTCGCGCTCGCGGTCCAGCGGGATGCCGTGGATCGGGCAGGTGTTGCCCTCGCCGATCTCGGTCTCGGTCTTGAAGTCGGCGCAGCGCGGGCAGTACCAGCCCTCGTAGAGCCCCTCGTAGACGTAGCCGTTGTCGTGCACGCGCTGGACGATCTCCTGCACCTTGGCGACGTGCTGGGGGTCGCTGGTGCGGATGAAGAAGTCGGCCGACACCTCGATCCGCGGCATCAGCTCCTTGAACTTGGGCGCGTTGCGGTCGGCCAGCTCCCTCGCCGTAATCCCCAGCTCCTCGGCCTTTCTCGCCGTCGGCTCGCCGTGCTCGTCGGTGCCGGTCTGGAAGAAGACGTCCTCGCCGCGCTGGCGCATGTGGCGGGCGATGATGTCGGCCGCGATCGTCGAGTAGGCGTGCCCGAGGTGAGGCTCCGCGTTGACGTAGTAGATCGGAGTTGTGACGTAGTAGCCCACGGCGGCGGAGGATAGATGCCGCGATCATGGCGACGATGCCGCCGGTGAACATCGACCTGCGGAGCTGAGCGGATGGATCTGGTCGAGCGCCGGTTTCGTGCGATGGGTACAGAGATCCGGGTGCTGCTAGGCCGCCCTCCCGAGGGCGCGCCGGGGCCCCGGGAGGCCACGGCGATCGCGGTCGAGGCCCAGATCGTCTCGTTCGGGCAGCGACTTTCCCGATTCCGCGCCGACAGCGAGCTGTCGCGCTTCAATCAAGATCCGCGCGGCGTGGTGCCCGCCTCGGCGCTGCTGAGGACCGCGGTGCACGCCGGCCTGTGGGCGGCCGAGCTGACCGGAGGCCTCGTCGACCCCACGCTGGTGCGGCAGATCGAGGCTGCCGGCTATGCCGAATCGCGCGACGGCGTTCGCCCTGCACCGCTGCCCGAAGCGCTGGCGGCGGCTCCGCCGCGCCGTCCGGCACGTCCGGATCCGCGGGCGACCTGGCGGTCGATCGAGGTCCTCGACGACCAGGAGGCGATCCGGCGTCCCGTCGGGGTCATGTTCGACACCGGCGGAACCGGCAAGGGGCTGGCGGGCGACCTCGTCGCGCGGCGCCTTGGCGGTTACAGCCGATACGCGATCGACTGCGGTGGAGACGTGCGCGTCGGCGGCGCCGACCCCGGTGGCGAGCCGATCGAGATCGAGGTCCGCCACCCGCTGACGGGGGCAGCCGCGAGCACGCTGCGGCTCGCGTCCGGCGCCGTTGCCACATCGGGCCTCGACGTTCGCATCTGGAGGCTGCCGGACGGGCGCCCTGCCCACCATCTGCTCGACCCGGCAAGCGGCGAGCCCGCCTGGACGGGGCTGATCGGCGCCACCGCCCTCGGCCGGACCGGGGTCGAGGCCGAGGCCCTGGCGAAGGCCGCGCTGCTCAGCGGCCCGGATGGAGCCCGCCGGTTCCTGGCCGCCCAGGGAGGCATGGTCTTCGACGAGGCCGGGCGGGCGGAGCGGATCGGATCGTGGCGGAATACGGACTGACCGGGGTGTGAAGCACCGACGACGGCGGGCGTCTCCGAGCGTACGCTCGCAGGCATGAGCTACCTGCCGCAAGTCGATGAGAACACCTGCGCGGCCCACGGCGACTGCGTGGACATAGCGCCGAACGTCTTCGCCCTCAACGATGTCGCCCACGTGATCGGCGACGGCCCCCCGGATCTGATCATGGAGGCGGCCGAGATGTGCCCTTCCGTCGCGATCTCGGTGATCGACGATGCGACGGGCGAGCAAATCTTCCCGTAGCCGATGACCGCCAAGCCCCACGTTCTGACCCTGGCCGCCGGGCTGCTGGCGGTGGCAGTTGTGGCCGGGTGCGGCGGCGACACGCGGAGAGCGGAGACCACGGGGACGACGCCGAGCCGGGTCGCCGGCGGGCCGGCCTCGACCAGGGTGGCCGTGAGCGCCAATGCCACCGATCCCCGGCGACGCGCGTACATCGCGCGCGCCGACCGCGTCTGTGCCCAGCTCGACCCCCGGCGCGCGAAGGAGCGCCGCCGGGTCGGCGAGTCGCCCGACCCGGGGGAGGCAGTCAAGGCCTACGACGAGGGCGTTTCGCTGGCAGCCCAGCAGCTCCGCCGGATCGAGGCAGTTCCCGTCCCCCCGGGGGACGCGCGGCTGCTGCGCGCCAACGTCTTCGACGTGCTTCGACAGAAGCTCCTCCTGCGGCGCAGGATCGCCGTCGAGCTGAACGACGCAGACGTGCCGTCGGTGAGGCGCGACCAGGGCGAGCTGGACGCGTTGACGCAGTCGCTGCAGGGCTTCGCGCGCGGCTACGGCTTCAAGGTGTGCGGGGTGAGGTGAGCCGGCGATGACCCTCTCGGAAGACGGCAACGAGGCGCGGCCGCAACCCCGGCCGGCTCCGCACGAGCGCCCTTCGCGGCCGCCGCGGCGGGCCCGCCCCACCCCCAGCCCGCTCGCGGTGATCACCGCGGTGCTCGGACTCTTCCTGATCGTGCTGATCCTGATGGCGATCCAGGTTCGCAACGGAAGGGACCCCGCCCTGGGGCCGGGACCGGTGCCGGCGAAGGCCAGCACCCCCGTGGCCGGGAGCAGGAGCGCCCAGAAGGCCGCGGCCAAGATCGTCAGCCGCACATCCCCGACGCCACCATGAGCCGGCCAACGAATGCGGCGATGCCCTGGCTGGTTCGGCGCGGCGCCCGCGCCACGCGGATTGCGGCGATCGTGGTCCTGCTGTCGCTGGCCGCGCTGGCTTCCTACGCGCTGTTCAGCGGACCCACCCGCGTCCCGGCCGGGGGGCCGCAGACGGTCCCGGCCAAACCCGCCCCGGCGCCGTTCGGCGAGGAGGGCGACGGCGGCGGCAGAGGGGGAGAGCGCGGTGATTGAGCGCGACCCCGGCCACTACGCATGGTGGCTCGCCGCGCGCTCTGCCGGCGTCGTCGCGTTCGTCCTGATCGCAACCGCCGTCATCCTCGGGCTCTTCATGGCGTCCAACGTAAACCGGCGTCCCGGGTTGAAGCGGACCCTGGTGAAGGTGCACGAGCAGGTAGCGCTCGCGGGGCTGGCGTCGATCGGCGCTCACGGCGTCCTCCTTCTCGGCGACGGGTGGCTGAAGCCGGGGATAAGCGGGATCGCGATCCCGTTCACGGTCGCGTACCGGCCGCTCTGGACCGGCGTCGGAATCCTCGCCGGCTACCTGGCGCTGATCCTCGGGCCGACCTTCTACCTGAGGCGGCGGATCGGAGCGCGGCGCTGGCGCCTCGTCCACCGGGCGACGGTCCTCGTGTACGTCCTCGCGGTGGCGCACTCGCTCGGTTCCGGGACCGATGGTGCCAGCCTCTGGTTCAGGCTGATGGTGATCGGCAGCGCGATTCCGATCGCGGCCCTGCTGGCTATCCGCTACCGGCCACGGCCGGCGCGGCAGGCGCCGCCGGTGCGGCCACAGGTGGGGCCTCCCGCGCGGGTCTAGAAGCGATACTTCGACCGTGGCATGGACCTGGCAGTGGCGCATCTGGAACCAGCTGACGCGGACCCACAGCGCCGTCTATCGGGCGAGCCGCGGGCGGATCGGCGGCAGCTACCGCGGCGCCCCGATCCTGTTGCTCAACCACGTCGGCCGCAAGAGCGGGAAGTGGCGCACGATCCCGCTTCTGTACCTGCCGGACGGCGAGGACCTCGTGATCGTGGCGTCGAAGGGCGGATCGCACAAGCATCCCGGCTGGTTCCTCAACCTGCGCGAGATGGACGAGACCACCGTCGAGGTCGGAGGCGAGACCAAGCCGGTGAGAGTCCGCATCGCCGATCCGGAGGAGCGCACGCGGCTGTGGCCGCGGATATTGGACCTCTACGCCGACTACGCCGCCTACCAGCGCCGCACCGACCGCGAGATCCCGGTGGTCATCCTCAGCCCGATCGAGCAGGGAAGCTAGAGCAGCTTCTCCTGACCCTTGGTGCTCCGGCGCCGGCGGGGGATCCCGGCGGCCTCGGTGAGCGCCGCCTCGACGTCGGCAAGGATCGCGCGCTCCGACCGGGAGGAGACGATCGGCTCCGCCATCCCGTCCACGTGCACGTAGGTTCGCCGGCCCTCGCCTCGCTCGCTCGCATCCAGCGGAACCAGCGCGTAGACCCGGTCGGCGCGAACGTACTTGCCGTAGCCGAGAGCTACAAGTCGGGCATCTCGCTTGGGCATCCTCTTCCTCCCGCGCGAGCCTACCTACTCGCGGGGCTGGCGGCCGGTGAGCGCCGTGTACAGCTCGTTCGGGCGGGTGCCGGTGAGCGCACCGACGATCGTCGCCGCCGCCCGGGGCCGCGCCCCGGCCTTGACCAGCCCCCGCAATGCGTCGACTGCGAAGGAGATGTCGGCGTTCTTGGCGCCGGCGGCCGGTCCGATCACGAGCACGACCTCGCCGCGCACCTCGCCGCGATAGCGCCGCGCAAGCTCCGCGAGGGTGCCGCGGGCCACCTCCTCGTGCATCTTCGTCAGCTCCCGGCAGACGGCGGCGTCGCGATCGGGGGCGAGCGCGGCGAGCGCCCCGAGCGACGCCGGCAGGCGCTTCGGCGACTCGAAGGTGACGACGGTCTCGGGCGAGAGCAGGATCCGCTCCAGCTCCCCCTTGCGGCGCGGCAGATAGCCCTCGAAGCGCCAACTCGAGGTCGGCAGTCCCGACGCCACCAGCGCCGTGACCGCGGCGGAGGGGCCGGGCAGGACCTCGACCTCGAGACCGCGCTCGACGCAGGCGCGGATCAGGCGGAAGCCCGGATCGGAGATCCCCGGCATGCCGGCGTCGCTGACCAATGCGACGCGGTCGCCGCGCTCGATCCGCTGGGCGAGCCGGCGGGCACTGTCGAGCTCGTTCTGCTCGTGGTAGGAGACCAGTCGCGGCGGGTCGAGCCCGATCTGCTCGTACAGGCGGCCGGTCCTGCGGGTGTCCTCGCAGGCGACGATGTCGGCGAGCTGCAGCGCCTGTCTCACCCGCGGCGTCAGGTCCTCGAGGTTTCCGATCGGCGTCGGGCAGATGATCAGCTTTCCCGTCGGCATCAGCCGCCTCCCTCGAGCTCGATCCGCGCCATCGCCGCGGCGCCGATCATTCCGGCGTCCGGGCCCAGCTCGGCGGCCACCACCGGGGTCTCGTTCATCGGCGGCAGCGCGCGCGAGCGCAGCTCCTCGCGCGCCGGCGCGAGCAGGAGGTCGCCGGCGGCCATCACACCGCCGCCGACGACGATCACGTCGGGGTTGAAGATGTTGGCGTACCCCGAAAGCGCGGCGCCGAGCCGCCGGCCGACGAGGGCGACGGTCTCCCGCGCGACCTCGTCGCCGCCCAGGGCCGCGTCCGTCACCACCTTGCCGTCGAAGGCGACCCCCTCCGCGAGCGCCTTTCCGAGCGCCGAGTCCGGCGCCCGCTCGGCGGCGGCGCGCCCCTCGCGGGCAAGCGCCGTGCCGGAGGCGATCGCCTCGATGCAGCCGTGGTTTGGACAGTGGCCCTGGCAGCGGGGGCCGTCGAGGTCCACGACCATGTGGCCCAGCTCCGCGCCGGCGCCGAGCGAGCCGCGATATACGTCACCGCCGAGGATCAGGCCGCCTCCGACGCCGGTGCCGATCGTCAGCATCACCGCATTGTCGGCCCCGCGGGCGGCGCCGAAGCGATGCTCGGCGAGCGCGGCGACGTTCGCGTCGTTGTCGATGAAGACGGGAATGCCGAGCCGGTCCATCATCAGCTCTCGGATCGGCAGGTCGGCGATCGGCAGGTTGACGGCGGCGATCGCCATCCCCCGGGCGCGGTCGATCGTGCAGGGGATCCCCAGCCCGGCCGCGCTCACGCCCGGGCAGGCGGCGCGCGCCTGCTCGACCTCGCGCACCAGCGAGTCGACCAGCTCGTCCTCGCTCTGGCCAATCGAGGCCTCGCCGCTGCGATGAAGGACGCGGTGCTCGGCATCGACCACGCCGACCAGCATCTTCGTGCCGCCGAGGTCGACGCCCACCGTCTCGGAGCCGCTCAACGGCGGTGCTCTCTGCGCATCGGGGGCATCGGTCAGTATTGATAGCCGCTCATGGCCGACGACGGCGGGCAGCGCCCGCAGGGCCCTCCCGGGGGGCCCCCCGAGTACAAGGTCTATCGCTCCCGCCGGCGCCTGCTGGATCGAATCCGCACGCCCGACCTCTCCCGCCTGCGCGATCGCGCCCGCGGGCCCTCCAAGCCGAAGGAGGGGCCCCGCCTGCCCGGCCGCCCCGCCCCGGCCGAGGGGCGCCGCCGCTGGGTGCGCTGGGTGGTGATCGCCGCCGTCGGCTGGTTTGCGCTGAGCGTCCTGATCTTCATCGTCTCCGCCACGATCCAGTCGACCAAGCTGCCCGGCTCGGCCAAGGACGCGCTGCACGGAAACCCGAACCTGATCACCTCGGGTCAGACGATCCTGGTGATCGGGACCGACGTGCGCGAGCGCGGCAGCGGCGAGCCGGGTGCGCGCGAGATCGGCGGCCCGGGCTGCCCCAACGTCGCGGACTGCACCGGCACTCGCGCCGACACGATCATGCTGGTGCGCGCCGGCGGCGGCTCGTTCCGCAAGCTCTCGATCCCGCGCGACAGCTTCGCCGAGGTCCCGGATCACGGCTCGCAGAAGATCAACTCCGCCTACGCGTTCGGGGGCCCCGCGCTGCAGATCCGCGCCGTGGAGCAGTTCCTGGGGATCGGAATCGACCACGTGATCCTGGTCGACTTCAACGGCTTCAAGGACTTCATCAACGCGCTCGGGGGGGTGAAGGTCGACATCCCGCAGAAGATCTGCTCGAAGATAAACGGCGGCGGCGGCCACAACGGCGGCTTCACCCTGCTGCTCACCAAGGGCACTCGCACCCTCCACGGCGAGACCGCGCTCGCCTACGCTCGAACCCGCGAGAACTCCTGCGACCCGAGCTACAACGACCTGAGGCGCGCCGCGGCGCAGCAGCGGGTGATGAACGGGATCAAGGGCCGCCTCACCGACCCGCTGCGGATCCCCTACAACTACATCCGCGGGCCGTGGATCGCATGGAACGCTCCGCGCGCCGTGATCAGCGACATGGGGGCGCTGACGATGCCGCAGCTCGTGATCGCGTCGATCATCGGCGGCGCCAGCAACCCCGACGTGCTCGTGCCCTCGGGGGCGGGCCCGGGCGGGAGCCTGATCGTCCCGGAGTCAGAGCGCCAGCGGGCGGTCCACAAGCTGCTGCACGGTTAGTCCTTCTCGGAGGAGGACTTCGCCTTCTCGCCCGTGTCGGATGACTTCGAGTCGGCCTTCTTCTCCGACTCGGGCTTTCCGTCCTTCTTGGCCCGCGACCCGTAGTCGGTGGTGTAGAAGCCGGATCCCTTGAAGTGGACGGCGATCGGGTGGAACACCCGCTCGACGGTCGCGTTGCAGCGCTCGCAGGTGGCGACGGGGTCGTCGGTCATCTTCTGGATGACCTCGAACTCGTGGCCGTTCGCGCACCTGTACTCGTAGATCGGCACGAGCCGATTATCGCAGCAGCATCCGCCCCTCCGACGGCGCGGCGGCGCCTCAGCGAGGGCGCTGGGGCTCGCGGACGATCAGAGACGTCCGCGTCGCCTGCCAGACCAGCCAGACCGCGAGGTGCCGCCCGGCCCGCACCGAGCTGATGAACATGTGCCCCATCGGTTCGCGCCTCCGCATACCCATCGAGCGAGGATTCTCAAACATCGCCCGGTCGAAACCGTGGGGCGCTGGCGTTTAGGCTCACGGGGATGGGCTCGGAGACCGGCACCGGCCAGGACGCCCGCGAGGACGCGGTGACGATGGACGCGATCGTCGCCCTGTGCAAGCGGCGGGGGTTCATCTTCCAGTCGTCGGAGATCTATGGCGGGCTCGGCTCCACCTACGACTACGGCCACTACGGCGTCCTGCTGAAGAACAACGTCAAGGCGGAATGGTGGCGGGCCGTGGTCCAGGAGCGCGACGACGTGGTCGGCCTCGACGCCGCGATCCTGATGCACCCGCGCACCTGGGAGGCGTCGGGGCACCTCGAGGGCTTCACCGACCCGCTCGTCGACTGTCGTACCTGCAAGCTGCGATTTCGCGCCGACAAGCTCGAGGACGCACAGTGCGGGCGCAAGCCGTCCAAGCACCCCGGCGAGATCGATGCCTGCGATCTCACCGATCCGCGCCAGTTCAACCTGATGTTCAAGACTCACATGGGCCCGGTGGAGGAGTCCGGCGCCGAGGTCTACCTGCGCCCCGAGACCGCCCAGGGGATCTTCGTCAACTTCAAGAACGTGCTCCAGTTCGCGCGCAAGAAGCCGCCGTTCGGGATCGCACAGATCGGCAAGGCGTTTCGCAACGAGATCACCCCGGGCAACTTCATCTTCCGCACCCGCGAGTTCGAGCAGATGGAGATCGAGTACTTCGTCCCGCCCGGCGAGGCGGAGGAGTGGCACCGCAGGTGGTTGGACGATCGGATGGGCTGGTACACCGACCTCGGCATCCGCTCCGACCACCTGCGGCTGCGCGAGCACCCGCCCGAGGAGCTGTCCCACTACTCGAGCGCGACCTCCGACGTCGAGTACCTGTTCCCGATGGGCTGGTCGGAGCTGGAGGGAATCGCCAACCGCGGCGACTTCGACCTGACCCAGCACGCCAAGTTCTCCGGCGAGAAGCTCGAGTACTTCGACCAGGACAGCGGCGAGGCCTACGTCCCGCACGTGATCGAGCCCTCGGCCGGCGCCGACCGGGCAACGCTGGCGTTCATCGCCGACGCCTACGACACCGAGGACGTGGAGGGGCGAACCCGCACCGTGCTCCGCCTGCATCCGCGGCTGGCGCCGGTGAAGGTGGCGGTGCTGCCGCTGGTCTCCAAGGCGGGCATGCCGGAGCGCGCCCGCGAGATCTACGAGGAAATCCGCCGCCGCCTCCCCGCCGAGTACGACGAGGGCGGCTCGATCGGGCGCCGCTACCGCCGCCAGGACGAGATCGGAACGCCGTGGGGAGTCACCGTGGACGGCCAGACGATCGAGGACGGCACCGTCACCCTGCGCGACCGCGACTCGCTCGAGCAGGTCAGGGTGCCGGCCGAGGGGCTCGACGACGAGCTGGCGCGGCGGCTCGAGGAGCCTTGGCAGACGCCATAGCTGGAGGGCCGATGACCCTGAACCTCGCAGAGCGCACGCTGGCGAAGCCCGTTTCCGAGCGTGCCGAGACACCGGCGGTGCGGCTCGGCGATACGGCGCTCACCTACGCGGGGCTCGACGAGGCGAGCGCGCGGCTCGCCGCTCTGCTGGCCGCCAGGGGGATCGGGCGCGGCGACCGGGTCGGTCTGATGCTTCCAAACGTGCTCGCATTCCCGGTCCTCTACTACGGGATCCTGCGCGGGGGCGCGGTGGTGGTGCCGATGAACGTGATGATGAAGCGCCGCGAGGTCGCCTACTTCCTCGAGGACTCGGGGGCCCGGATGCTCTTCGCCTCCGCCGACACGGCGCCGGAGTCCACGGGCGGCGCCGAGATCGCCGATGCGGATGCGGTGCTCCTGTCCGGAGGCGACCTGCACGACCTGCTCGGCGGTCACGACCCCGCCGCCGGGTATGCCCCCACCGAAGGCGAGGACACCGCCGTGATCCTCTACACCTCGGGCACCACCGGGCGCCCGAAGGGCGCCGAGCTGACCCACGCCAACCTCGACACCAACGCCGAGATCGTTGCGCGCACGCTGACCGAGGTGGGACCCGACGACGTCGTGCTCGGCGCCCTGCCCCAGTTCCACTCCTTCGGCCAGACGGCGAGCCTGAACGCATCGCTGCGCGCGGCCGCCTGCCTGACGATGCTGCCGCGCTTCGACCCGACCGCCGCTCTGGAGGCGATCGAGGGCGAGCGGGTGACGGTCTTCCAGGGGGTGCCGACGATGTACGCGGCGATGCTCAACCACCCCGAGCGCGAGCGCTTCGACGCCTCCTCGCTGCGCAGCTGCATGTCGGGCGGAGCGGCGATGCCGGTCGAGGTGATGCGCGGCTTCGAGCAGGCCTTCGGCTGCGAGATCTACGAGGGCTACGGGCTGTCGGAGACCTCGCCCGTGGCCTGCTCGAACCGGCCCGGCGAGCAGCGCAAGCCGGGCTCGATCGGCCTCCCGATCGAGGGGGTCGAGATGATGGTCGTGGACGGCGAGGACCGCGAGCTGCCGCCCGGCGAGGTCGGCGAGATCGTGATCCGCGGCCACAACGTGATGAAGGGCTACTGGGAGCGCCCGGACGCCACCGCCGAGGCGATCCGCGACGGCTGGTTTCACTCCGGCGACCTCGCCAGGCGCGACGACGACGGCTGCTTCTTCATCGTCGACCGCAAGAAGGACCTGATCATCCGCAGCGGCTACAACGTCTACCCGCGCGAGGTCGAGGAGGTGCTCTACGAGCATCCGGCGGTGCTCGAGGCGGCCGTCGTCGGGATCCCCGACGAGGCGCTCGGCGAGGAGGTCGCCGCCGCCGTGGTGGCCCGTCCCGGCCACGAGCTCTCGGCGGAGCAGGTGTCCGAGCACGTCAGGGCGCAGCTGGCGGCCTACAAGTACCCGCGCCTCGTCTGGTTCGTGGACGAGCTGCCGAAGGGGCCGACGGGGAAGATCCTCAAGCGGGAGCTGGTCCCGCCCGAAGAGCTTCTCCGACGGCCCTCCGGCGCCGGCGCCGCTGGCTGAAGGTCCCGTTCCGCGTCAGTAGACGGCGCGTCCGCGCCAGGCGCTGACGAACATCACCAGTGCCAGGATGCCGAGCACGAACAGGATGGGATGCACGATCGCACCTCCGGCGATCGCGATCACCAGAAGGACGATTCCGGCGATGAGCCACAACATCTCTGCCTCCTCCTTGGGGTCGATGTGCCCTCGCGGGATACCCGTTGACACCGATTCCAAGCCCCGGACCTCTGTCGCGTTCGGACATCCGGCCGCCGCGTGATGTCGGTCACACAGTCCTGGCTGTCCAGCCAGGATCGCGCTAGCCTTGCCCCTGTCCCGGATCGTCACCGCGGCGCAGCCGCCAGGAGGTCGCCTCAGATGCCAGCAGCAACCAAGCCCGCCGCCACTTCGGACATCAGCTACGAGGACCTCTACCGGCGCTGGGAGGAGGGCAACTGGCGCGCCTACGAGGTCGACTTCTCGAAGGACCGCGAGGGCTGGCAGTCACTCTCCGACATCCAGCGGCGCAGCGCCCTGTGGACCTACTCGATGTTCTTCTACGGCGAGGACTCGGTCACCGACAACCTCTCGCCCTATATCGACGCCGCCCCGCGCGAGGAGCAGAAGTACTTCCTCGCCACCCAGCAGGTGGACGAGGCGCGCCACGCCGTCTTCTTCCACCGCTTCTTCCGCGAGGTGATCGGCGCCGGCGACACGATCGCGGCGGGGCTGGCCTTCACCGAGCCGCAGCTCGGGTGGGGCTACCGCGGCGTGTTCGGCCGTCTCGACGAGATGGCCGACGAGCTGCGCCGGGATCGCTCGCTGCCGAAGTTCGCCCAGGCGATCGCCCTCTACCACATGGTCGTCGAGGCGACGCTCGCCCAGCCCGGCCAGCACTTCATCGAGGACTTCTTCATGAAGGCGGGGACGATGCCGGGCTTCAGCGACGGCATGCACAACGTCTCGCGCGACGAGCAGCGCCACATCGGCTTCGGCGTCAAGGTGCTCTCGGAACTGTTCGCCGAGTCGGAGGAGTGCAAGGCCGCCGTGGTCGAGCTGCTGCGCGAGGTCCTTCCCTACTCCCTGGCCGTCTTCGTGCCGCCGGGATGGGACGAGCGCTACACGACCGAGTACGGGTTCACGCTCGAGGACATCTACTCGTTCGGGACCCGCTCGATCGAGGCCAAGTGGCGGGCGACCGGCTTTCCGCTCGACGAGATGCCGCCAGGGGTCTATCCGGTGGACCACTCGCTCTCCCACGAGGAGCGCGCGCGGCGCCAGATCGCGCTGCTGCGTGCGGGCATCGTCGGCGAGCCCAACGGCCGCCCCGACTCCTCCCCCGAGGTGCAGGCGATCTACTTCGACACCGTGGCGCGCTCGGTGAACCACGACGCCGTGAACGGCAGGCCGGTGACGATCCAGTGGCGCTTCGAGGACGCCGACCCGTGGTACCTGCGGGTCGCCAACGGCTCGACCGAGGCGCATCCGGGAGAGGCCGGCGACGCCGACCTCACGCTGGAGGCGACGTGGACGGACTGGATCGACGCGAGCATCCGCGGCGGCGACCCCCGCGTGGCGATGCTGCGCCGCCGGATCCGCCCGCACGGCTCGCTGCGCCAGCTGATGCGGATGCGGCGGATCTTTCCGCGCTAGACAGATAGCGGATTGGACATCGGTGGTCGCCGTCGCATAGACTCACCCGCGGCGATGGAACGCCGATCAAGACTCCTGTTCATGCCCGCAGTGGGGGCGGTGCTGGCGCTGCTGGTGGCTTCCGCCGCGGCCGCGAGCACGCCCGGCTTCAAGTTCGGGGTCAGCTCCGGCGACGTCCACACGCACTCGGCGATCCTGTGGGCGCGGGCGACCAACCAGGGGCCCGCGGTCCTCGAGGTGCGCCGCAGCGGGGACTTCACCCGGCCCTGCCCGTCGGGCCGCAGGGCCTTCCGCGACGCGCTCCAGGACATCGAGGGTCAACCGGGAGACCAGGTTCTGGTCCGAAAGCAGGTGCTCTCCACCAACAACTACACGGTCCAGGCGAACATCGGCGGGCTGCAGTCCGGCGTCGAGTACAAGTACCGCTGGTGCATGTCGTCCGGACGCCGCAGCGCAATCGGCCACTTCGACACGCCGCCCTCCCCCACCCAGGCGAGGACGATCCACTTCTCGCTCTCGGGCGACCAGGACGCCCAGAACACCCCGGGCCAGCAGGGCCCCTACTGGAACAAGTTCCAAGTGCTCAGCCAGATCCTCACCGAGCCCAACGACTTCAACATCATGATGGGCGACATCATCTACTCGGACTCGGAGGTGCCGGGGGTCAACAAGGACGCCTGGACCGTCGCCCAGAAGTGGGAGAAGTACCGCAAGAACCTCAACCAGGTGCGGTTCGCGCGGCTGCGCGGGGCGACCTCGTTCTACAGCCAGTGGGACGACCACGAGTTCATCAACGACTTCTCACCGTTCGAGAACGGCGTGATCGCCGACGCGAGGCGATCGGGGGACAAGGCGAAGGACCTGCCCAAGAACGCCCGGGACCTCTACGAGCGGGGCGTGCGCGCGTTCCGCGACTACAACCCGGTGACGTTCAGCCGTGACCGCGGCACGTACCGCAGTGTGCGCTGGGGCAAGAACATGGAGATGTTCATCCTCGATGAGCGTTCGTTCCGCAGCGCCAAGGCCTCGGCGAACGGCAACTGCGACAACCCGCAGGGCAGCGGCAACGCCGACGTGGCGCCGACCGCGCCGCAGTCCACCCGCAACCTTTTCTCGCTGCTGATCCCCGCGCTCGCCAACCCGCCGCCGCCCGACTGCCTGAGCGCGATCAACAACAAGAACCGGACGATGCTCGGCCATGACCAGCTGGTCCGCTTCGAGCGCGCCGTCAAGCGCTCCGACGCGACCTTCAAGGTGATCATCAACGAGGTGCCGATCCAGCAGTTCTACGCGCTCCCGTACGACCGCTGGGAGGGCTACGCGCACGAGCGCCTCAAGCTGATCCGCTTCCTCCGGGACAACGTCAAGAACGCCGTCTTCCTCGCCACGGACGTGCACGCGAACATGGTCAACGACGTCCGCCTGAAGACACTGGAGTCGGGCGGGCCGGTGAACAGCGGCATCACCGAGGCAACGAACGGTCCGATCGCGACGAAGTCGTTCTCGCAGGAGATCGACGACGTCGCCGGCCCCGGCGGCGGCCAGCTCGTCTACCAGCTCTTCTTCAAGCCGCCGCCCCCCAACGGCACCGGGCAGGTCTGCTCGGCCGACGACATCTTCAGCTATTCCGAGGTGACCGTCACCGCCAGCCAGCTGCGCATCGACCTAAGGGACCAGAACGGAGACCCGGTGCGCGAGGGCGACGGCGGCAGCGGCACGCCCTGCGGCCCGGTGCTCATCAACGCGCAGTAGTCGCTCGTCGCTAGTCGCTAGTCGCCAATGACTAGTGCCTGGTGACTGTCGCCTATGAGATCGCGGGGCGGCGGTCCGCCCATGGCCGCTCGGCCTCGAGCTGGGCAGCCAGCGAGAGAAGCGTGGCCTCGTCGTTCGGCCGGCCGACGAGCTGGACGGCCAGCGGCAGGCCGTCGGCGGTGAGGCCGGCCGGAATCGAGGCCGCCGGGTTGCCGACGACGTTCCACACCGCCGTGTAGGGATAGACCCGCGGCATGCTCATCAGGATCGCGGGGCCGCTGCGCCCTTCCCATCGCCCGATCTCGACGGGGGGCTGCGCCGTGACCGCCGTCAGGTAGACGTCGGCATCGTCGAAGATCGCGTTGATCCGCGCCGCATGCTCGGGCTCGGTTGACAGCGCCCGCGGCACCAGGCCACCGACCATCCCGCCGAGGCGGGCGATCCCGCGGGTGCGCCGCTCCAGCCGCTCCGGATGCGGGGTTCGGGTGACGTCCTCGTAGATCCCGTGCAGGTAGCGGGGCAGGATCAGGTTCCCCACCTGCCCGTAGTCGGCGGCGCGCTCGGTCACCTGGTGGCCGAGCGCGCCCAACAGCTCGGCGGTCTCGGAGACGGCACGCTCGACCTCGTCGTCCGTCGGGCCGGGAATCACCTGGCGCACCTGCTTTGTGGACCAGGCGATCCTCAGCTTTCCCGGCGGCGTGCGAGCGGACTCGGCGAAGGGGAGCTGCGGTGGCGGCGGGGTGTGAGCGTCTCCCGGCGCAGGCCCGGAGACCGCGTCGAGATAGACCGCGGTGTCGAGGACGCTGCGGCTGAGGCAGCCGCTCACCGACATCCCGTGCCAGTGCTGAGCGGCGGGCATCAGCGACACGCGGCCGCGCTGGGGCTTGAGACCGAACAGGCCGCAGTTGGCGGCCGGAATGCGGATCGATCCGGCGCCGTCAGAAGCCGTCGCGATCGGGGCCATACCCGACGCGATCGCGGCCCCGCTGCCGCCGCTCGACCCCCCGGTGGTGCGGTGCGGGTTCCACGGGTTGCGGGTGACGCCCCAGGTCGCCGACTCGGTGAATCCGTAGATCGCCAGCTCCGGCAGCAGCGTCTTGCCGATCACGATCGCGCCGGCGGCGCGCAGCCGCCGGATCGTCTCACCGTCCTCGCGGGCCGGCTCGTCGAAGGCGCCGGTGCCGTCGGTGGAGACCTCCCCGGCGACGTCCTGGCCCACCCAGCGCGCGTCCTTCACCGCGACCGGGACGCCCAGCAGGGGGCGCTCCTCGCCCTCGCGCAGCCGTGCCTGCGCCTGGTCGGCCTCCAGCAGCGCCTTCTCGGCGAAGACGACGCGGAAGGCGTTCAGCTTCGGATCGAGCCGCTCGATCCGCTCCAGGTAGAGCTCGACGAGATCCCGCGGCGAGACCTCGCCGGCCCGCAGCATCTCCGCCTGGCGCGCCGCGCCGGCGAACGCCAGCTCGTCGGTGCCCGGTCCCGCCGTCGTCGTCTCCGGCTCGCCCATCTGATCGCACTCTAACTGCGTCACGAATCGCCGGGCGTGGCTAGATTCCCTGTGGGATGCGGGCAAGGGGAGCGATCGGGGCGCTGGCCGCGGCGGCGGCCGTCGCGGCGGCGCCGGCATGGGCGGCGTTTCCGCAGGACCCGCCGAACGACCCCCTGTTCGACGCCAACCCGCTGCCCAACGCCGCCAACGAGCAGTGGGACCTGGCCAGCCCCGCGAACGGCTTCGACCGCGGGATCTCGGCCGACCGCGCCTGGCCGCTGTCCACCGGCGCCGGGGTGACGATCGCCGACATCGACGTCGGCGTGCAGCTCGACCAGCCCGACCTCGCCGGGCGCTGGAAGCTCAATCGCGGCGAGACCGGCAGCGACCCGGCCGGTCGCCCGCGGCGCTCGAACGGGATCGACGACGACCGCAACGGCTTCGTCGACGACTGGCGCGGCTGGGACTTCTACCACGGCGACAACAACCCGACCTCGGACACGGCGAACTCGCACGGCACCAACGTCGCCGGAGTGCTCGGCGCCGCCGCCGGCAACGGCATCGGCGTCGCCGGCGTGGCGCCCGGTGCGCGGCTGCTGCCGCTGCGGACCTCCGACAACATCATCCATCAGGGGGTGCGCCTAGCAGAGGCGATCACCTATGCAGCGGACAACGGCGCCCGGGCGCTGAGCATGAGCCTCGGCGCCGACTCGTTCGGCTCGCCGCTGCGCCGCGCCGTCCGCTACGCGCACCGCCGCGGCGCCGTGATCGCGGTGGCGTCCGGCAACGAGTTCCACTTCCACCACCACTACCCGCAGGTGCTCGACGACGTCCTCGCCGTCGGCGGGATCAACCCCGACACCGCCAACGAGCGCGCCCAGAACGAGGACTTTCCTGTCGGCGCCGACTTCAAGGTCCACGCCAGCTACGCGGACTACGGCCCCCATCTCGACGTCGTCGCGCCCACCCAGGTGCCGACGACGAACTGGGGCGGCGGCTACATCAAGAACTGGTCCGGCACCTCGGCGGCGACGCCCCACGTCGCCGCGGTGGCGGCGCTCGTGCTGGGGCGGGCGCGCAAGCTCGGCATCCACCTCAGCGCCGACGAGGCGATCCAGATCCTCAGGATGAGCGCCGACGACCTCACCGACCCGGCCCAGGGCTACGGCCCCGGCTGGGACCTGATGTCGGGATGGGGGCGCGTCAACGCCTACCGCGCCGTCCGCGACGTCGCCCCGCAGAGGATCCCCCCCGACGCGAACATCCTCTCGCCCGACTGGTACAAGCCGGCGCGCGGCCGCTTCGACGTGCGCGCGATCGTGTCGGCGCGCACGCAGCGGCTGCGCTGGTCGCTCCTGCTCGGCAAGGGAGAGCAGCCGTCGAGCTGGCAGAAGATCGCATCCGGCCGGCAGGGCCCGGCGAGCCGGACGGCCCGGGCCGGGGGCCCCGGCCGCATCGAGACCCCGATCGACGCCTCGCGTCTCGCCCGCGGGGGCTGGACGCTGCGCCTGCGGGTCGTGGACGGAAACGGCAACGCCGGCGAGGACCGGGCGTTCTTCTACGCGCTGCGCGACCCCACGGTGAAGCGCGGCTTCCCCAAGTGGCTTCACACCTCGGGCGAGGCCTCACCGGCGCTCGCCGACCTCAACCGCGACGGCGCCGACGACATCGTCCTCGCCACCAGCGACGGCCTCCTGCGCGCCTACTCGGGGCGCAGCGGGCGCGAGCTGGCCGGCTGGCCGCGCCGGATGGGGCGCGCTCCCGGCTCCGCGCCGGCGGCACGCAGGATCGGGCCGGTGAGGAGCGGGTTCCTCGGCACGCCGGCGGTCGGCAACGTGTTCGGCGGGTCCCGCCGCGAGGTCGTCGCCACGGGCCTCGACGGCACAGTCTGGGCGTGGACGGCGGGGGGACGCCTGCTGACGGGCTTTCCGCGTCACATCGTGGCCCGGCGCCCCACCGCGCACGGCCAGCTCGACGCCGCGATCTACTCCAGCCCGGCGCTCGCCGACCTCGACGGCAACGGCAGGCTCGACATCGTCTTCGGCGCCGCCGACCAGCGGATCTACGCGATCGACGGCCACGGCCGCGACCTGCCCGGATGGCCCGTGACCGCGCGCGACACCGGCGCCGGGGGCGACCACGCCAAGATCCTCTCCTCGCCGGCGATCGGCGACCTCGACGGCGACGGCAAGCCCGACGTCGTCGAGGGCACGGCCGAGTCCTACGGGTCGACGCCGGACACGAGCGGACGCGTCTACGCGTTCGACCGCCGCGGCAAGACGCTGCCCGGGTGGCCGGTGTCGGCGCCGGGCCTGGCCACAAACAGCATCCCCCTTGCCGGCGAGGGGGTGCCGGACTCGCCGTCGCTGGCCGACGTCGACGGCGACGACGCCGACGAGGTGGCGGTCGCCGCCTTCACCGGTCAGCCCGAGCTCTACGACGGCGACGGCACGCGCCTGTCCGGCCCGAGCGCCACAGCCAACCACTTCCAGGTGCAGGGCAAGGGCGCCACCTCGCCCGCCAGCGCGCCGTCGGCTCTCGCCCTCGGCGCGAACTCCGCCTTCGGCCGCACCACCAAGGGGGGCCCGCTGCGCCTCTTCGGCGGCCTCGTCGACGAGCGCCTGGCGCTGGCCCAGAACGCGCCCTCCACGAAGCTGCCGTTCGAGCACCTGCTGGGGGGATGGGACGCCGCCAGCGGCGCCTGGCTCGCCTCCTACCCGATACCGGTCGAGGGCTGGACGATCGCCAGCGCCCCGGCTGTCTCAGACGTCGACGGGGACGGCTCCGCCGAGGTCCTCCAGGGCGGCAGCGGCGACGTCCTGCACGCCTTCTCCGACGACGGCTCCGAGCCGGCGGGCTGGCCGAAGCAGGCCGCCGGATGGCTGCTCGCCTCACCCGCCGTCGGCGACACCGACGGCGACGGACGTCTGGAGGTGGTCGACGTCACCCGCGACGGCTACCTGTTCGTCTGGAACACCCCCTCCGCCGACAAGCGCCGCGAGTGGCCCTCGTTCCGCCATGACGTGCGCAACAGCGGGCGCTATCCGAACTGAGCGGCCCGGACCACCTCAGTCCTCGGCGAGCACGATCGCGCAGTCGCGACCGGACGCGGCCAGGGCCTCGGACTTCGGCGGGTTGATGCGGACGCCGTAGGCGCTGGAGGCGTCGTCGGCGTCGGCCGCGCGCCTGTAGCCGATCGCGGCCTCGCCGCGCCGCCGCGCCGCCTCCACCAGCGTCGCGAAGGTGGTCTCGGCGCCGTCGCGTACGTAGTCGCGCAGCGGCTTCAGGTAGACCTCCGACCCCTCGGCCGCGAACAGGTCGGAGAACACGTCCTTGAGGTGCTCGTTCTCGGAGACCTGCGCCAGCATCAGGCTGATCAGCTTGTCGCTGACGATCACGTCGTCGACCCGCGTCACCTCCGCGAGCTCGCGGTTTCGGTCGTCGAGCATCTCGCTGACGATGGAGAACCCGGCGTCGCGCCTGTCGGCGATGTCGCGGAGGTGGAGGAGGGTGACGAGCGTGCGGGCGTCGGCGCGCTGGGCGTCGAGGGAGTCGGCGTAGCAGAGCACGATCACGTGGTCGAAGCGCTGGACGCGCAGCGCGTCGAGCGTCGGACGGTCGGTGGTGTCGCCGGCCTGCACGCGCACCTGCAGGTGGGCGAGGTCGCCGCAGTCGCGGGCGAGGTCGCGGTCGATGCCGGGGTGATCGGCGAGGATCGCCACCTCGGACCCGGGCCGCATGTACTCGTCCAGCTCGCGTATGACCGATGAGCCCCGCTCGTTCCAGCCCAGCACCAGCGTGCGCTGCGGCCGGCCGTCGGTGCTCGGCGCGGAGAGGATCGCCGCCTCGTCCACGGCCCCGGTCGAGGGCGCCGCGCTCGCCAGGCTGGCGTCGTCCTCGGCGATCGCGATCACGCGCTCGCCCGCAGCGATCTCGCGCCCGGGCGGGGGGTTGAGCAGCACCTTGCCGGCGTCGTCCTGGAGGCCGATCACGGCGCAGTCCTCGTAGGCGAGCAGGGCGTCGCCGAACGTGCGGCCGGCGAGCGTCGGGTCCTCGCGGAAGTAGACCTCGTCGCCGCCGAAGTCGAGCATCTCCGTGTAGACGACCGACACCCCCGACTGGCGCGCGGCCTGCACGATCAGGCGCGAGATCGTCTGGCGCTTGTCGATCAGGATCGCCTGCTGGCCGCCCACGAGACGGGCCGCCTCCAGATTGGCCGGGTCGTGGATCTCGGCGACGATGTGGTAATGGCGCTCGCGGTGGCCGGCGCCCTTGGTCAGCGCCAGCACCGTCTTGATCACCTGCGAGTCCGGCTCCTCGCCGTCGGGCGCGAGCACGATGATCGAGCGGGCCGTCTGGGGGCTGGCGAGGTCGAGGTCGGCGAGGTCGATCGGGCTGCCGCTGCGGCAGACGACGCGGGTGCGTCCGGTCGGCCCCACCTTGGCGCGGATCAGGTCCTCCATCTCGATCTTGTCCTGGTCGGCCAGGATGACGACGCAGGGATCGCTCTCGCTGGCGTTGGCGATCTCCAGCTCCGAGAGGATCGTGTAGACCGTGTCCGACCATCCGAGGATCAGCGTGTGGTCGCTCTCGAGCACGAGCGAGCGGCCCTTGCGCAGCTCCTGCAGCTTCGCGTCCAGCCCCGTCGCGAGCACGCCGATCAGCGCGCTGACCACCATCAGCCCGGCGAGGGTGGTGACCAGCATGGCCACCACGAACGGCCAGCGGCCGGTGTCGCCGGCGATCGTGCCGGGATCGATCGCGTGCGTGAACGCGGTGAAGATCTGACCGGGCAGGCTGTGGCGGCCCCCATTCGGGGTGAAGCCTCCGACGAGGACGATCAGCGTCGCGATCGCGATCAGGGTGAGCGTCGCCAAGCCGAGGTACCCGACCAGCGCCGGCGTGCCGCGCGCCATCGTGTTGTCGAACGCGTACCGCACCCGCTGGCGCAGCGTCGGCCGCGCGCCGGGCTCGCGGGGCTCCTGTGGCCGCGCTCGGCGCGCCCGCGCGGCGCCCTCCATTCGCGGTATCACCCGCCGGCTCACGGCGAGCAGGATACGACCGCCCGCGGCAGCGCCGGGCGGGCGGCTCGGGGCGGCTCACGCCTCGGCCGCCCGGGGCCCTAGGGGTTCCGCCGTCGCCGCTATGTGAGACCGGTCACGGGCGACCGGGCAGACGCCTGGGCGGGGGCAGGCGGAGGTGGCGCCGCCGCCGTCCAGAGCCGATCGAGAACAGGGTCGCGATCGGCACCAGATTGCGATTGAGGCCGAGACCGGCACGATTCTCGGGCAGGGCGACCCTGAGGATGCGGCGGCAACCCTCGGCGCGGAGTCGACGCACGGCGTGAAAGGTGACCGCGGCGGACAGGCCATGGCGGCGCCACGCGGGCGTGGTGTAGGCGTCATACAGATATCCGTCGCCCTCGGTCAGGGGCATGACGACCCCGAGGTAAGGAAGCCACGCTTCGCGCCTTGCCACCCAGCGGGCGGCCACGATCCGGCCCTCGACCCGGGCGACGTGGCAGCGGTCGCCCTCGGCCATCCGCCGCATCACCTCCTCCGGGTCGCTGTCGGGACGAAAGGCGAGGTATCGATCCGCCTCGCCCGATCCCAACTCGCCCAACTCGATCGCGGCGGGAACCGGGCGAGCGGGTTGCGAAACGGCATCCGGCTCGCCCTCGAACAGGATCAGGCGACGCAGTCCCAGCTCCCCGACGACCTTCCATGCGAGCGCAGCCGGGCCGGATTCCCGCAGAACCTCGCGCGATCGCCCGGCGACCGAGCGCGGCGTCCAGCGAACCCGCTGCGCGGAGGATGCGACGGGCGGCTCGCCGGTGCGTGCGCGCAACTCCACGGCGGGCGCCGAACGAACCGGCGTTACCCGTCGGTGAGCAGGTAGCGGGCGGCGGCGGTGCCGGCCTCCAGCAGGCCGGCGTGTTCGCGGCCGGGGTCGGACAGGCGCTGCAGCGCGTAGCCGTCGGCGATCGCGTACAGGCACGACACGACCGAGTCGGCGTCGAAGCGCAGCTTCAGCACGCCCTCGCGCTGCTTGGCCTCGAGCACGGTGGAGACGTGATCGCGGCTGGCCCGGAACAGCTCCCCCAGGCCGCGCTCGATCTCGGCGTTGCGGCGGCCGGCCGTGAACAGCTCGAACAGCAGGATGAAGAAGCCGGGGTCGTTGTCGACAAGGTCCTCGAGGCTGGCGACGAGCACGTCGAGCACGTCGTCCACGGTGGCGGCCGCGGCGAGCGGCTCGTCGAGGCGGGCGACGCGCACCTCCGAGTCGCGGCGGACCACCTCGACCAGCAGGCGCTCCTTCGTGCCGAAGTAGTAGTGGAGCAGGCCGCGGCTGACTCCGGCCTCGCGGGCGACGTGCTCGAAGGTCGAGCCGGCGATCCCGCGCTCGGCGACGCTGGCCCGCATCGCCTCGATGATGCGCTGCGCCTTCTCTCCGCTCAGCTCGCGCTGTTGCTCGGCAGCCTCCATCGTCGCCAGTTTAGGCGTCGGGCGACGCCTACCGCAGCTTGACGGGGGGGTTGTGACCGGGGATGACGACGGCCGGGTCCAGTTCGCGGATCCGTCGCCACTGCTCGAGCAGCTCCTCGCGCTCGGGGCCAAAGTCCGCGGGCAGGTCCATCTCCTCGAAGTACTCGGGCAGCGGGCCGACGCAGTCGGAGGCGATCGCAACGAGGCCGTCGTCGGTGTCGACCAGCAGCGTGATCAGGCCGTCGCTGTGGCCGGGCGTGCGCACCCATCTGATCCCGGGCTCGATCTCGCCCTCCTCCCCGTCGAGCACCTCGAGGCTGACGTTCTCCAGCGGACCGGCGACGATCTGGGCGTACGGCGCCTCGGTCTCGAGGCGGTGCACGTAGACGCGGCGCTGCGGCCAGGCCGCCAGCCCCTCGGCGTGGTCGAAGTGCAGGTGGGTGAGGATCACGCTGCGGACGTCGTTGGGCTCGACGTCCAGCGCCGACAGCGCCCCGATCACCGGCGCCCCCTGCATGATCAGGCCGGGGTCGACCAGGTAGGGCTCGGCGCCCCTGACCAGCAGGGTGTTGGGGAAGGCGACCATCCCCACGGTGCGGCCCTCCGTCTGCAGCTCCTTGTAGCGCGTGAAGCCGTGCGCCGAGCTCTCGAGCCGCTCCGGCTCGGCGCGGTCGCCGTCCAGCGCGAAAAGGTAGCGCTGGGCCGGGACCAGTATGTGGACGCTGGGGCTGCTCAGGTGGCCGCGGTCTCGGTGGCCGGGCTCGTCGTCGAGGTGTACTCGAACTCCTCCTCGGCGCCGAAGAGCGTGTCGAGCACGGTCTTGCGGAAGCTCTCGCTGAGCGCGAGTGCCAGCACCGCCCCAACCAGGCCCAGCAGCAGCAGCCGGCCGCGCCGGTGGCGCCGTCGCCTGCCGCGAATCTGCTCGGACGCCTCGCGCAGCGACTCGGCAGCCGTGCGCAGGTCGCGCTGGACCTTGCGGTCGTCCATCAGGGCCTTCGCCGGGCCCTTGCCGTTCGACATCCGTCCGTAGGCGCTCTTCGCCGCGTCGAAGGCGACGCGGATGTTGTCCCGCAGCTCGTCGTCCTCGATCAGCCGCTGGACGTACGGATGCTCGCGCGCCGCCCAAGCGGCCTCGCCAGCCCTTCTAGCCCGACTTGTTTCCATCTAGCTCGCTCCCTCAGGTGCGGAATCGGTTCCAGCGAAGAGCATACCCGGCGAGCGCATGGGCGGAAACTCCCGCGCATCCGGCCCGAGGAGACTCTACGCCCTGGCGCGCGGTTTCTCGAGGGCCGCCTCCAGGGCGGCGTCCATCTCCTCGACGAAGACGAACTCCAGCTCCTTGCGTTCGTGCTCGGGGATCTCCTCGACGTCGGAGCGGTTGCGCTCGGGCACGATCACGCGCTTTATCCCGGCGAGCTGGGCGGCCAGCGACTTCTCCTTGACGCCGCCGATTGGCAGCACCTGCCCGGTGAGAGTGAGCTCGCCGGTCATCGCCAGGTCGTTCGACACCGGCCTGGAGCTGACCAGCGAGGCCAGCGCCGTGGCCATCGCCACGCCCGCGGAGGGGCCGTCCTTCGGGACGGCGCCGGCGGGCACGTGGATGTGGATGTCGTGCCCGGCGAACCAGTCTTCCTCCAGGTCGGGCGCGATCTTCGCGATCGACCCTCGCACCCAGGAGAGCGCCGCCTGCGCCGACTCCTTCATCACCTCGCCGAGCTGACCGGTGATGGTCAGGCCTCCCGACCCCGGCATCGCCGTCGCCTCCACGAAGAGGACCTCGCCGCCGGTCGGCGTCCACGCCAGGCCGGTGGCCACGCCGGGCTTGCGCGTGCGCCGGCGCTGCTCGGCGAAGAACCTGCGCGGCCCGAGCAGCTCTCGGGCGCGCTTGGCCGAGATCCGCGCCTTCGTCTTCAGCTTGCCCTCGGCGACCTGGGTGGCGACCTTGCGGCACACCGTGCCGATCTCGCGCTCGAGGTTTCTCACGCCCGCCTCGCGCGTGTACTCGTCGATGATCGCCGTCAGGGCGGAGTCGGCGAACTCGATCTGCGACGGCTTCAGCCCGTTTTCGGCGATCTGCCGCGGCACCAGGTACTTGCGCGCGATGTGGCGCTTCTCGTCCTGCGTGTAGCCGGCGAGCTGGATCACCTCCATCCGGTCCTGGAGCGCCGGCGGCACCGTGTCGAGGATGTTCGCCGTGGCGATGAACATCACGTCGGAGAGGTCGAACTCGAGGTCGAGGTAGTGGTCGCGGAAGCTGTCGTTCTGCGCCGGGTCCAGCACCTCGAGCATCGCGCTGGCCGGATCGCCGCGGAAGTCGGCGCCCATCTTGTCGATCTCGTCGATCATGAACACCGGGTTGCGCGACGCGGCGTCGCGCAGGGCGCGGATGATCGTCCCCGGCATCGCGCCGATGTAGGTGCGCCGGTGACCGCGTATCTCGGCCTCGTCGCGGACGCCGCCGACCGAGATCCGCTCGAACTCGCGACCGAGAGCGCGCGCGATCGAGCGGCCGAGGCTGGTCTTGCCCACGCCCGGCGGCCCGACGAAGCAGAGGATCGGGCCGTGCGAGTCGGGCTTCAGCTTGCGCACGGCGAGGTACTCCAGGATGCGGTCCTTGACCTTGTCGAGGTCGTAGTGGTCGGTGTCGAGCACCTTGCGGGCGTGGGGGATATCGAGGTTGTCGTCCGTGCGCTCGTTCCAGGGCAGCTCGACCAGCCATTCCAGGTAGGTGCGGATCACCCCGTACTCGGCGGCGGCCGGCGGCAGCTTCTCCAGCCGTCCCAGCTCGCGCTCCGCCTGCGTGGCGGCGTGCTCGGGAAGGTCTGCGGCCTCGATCCGCTCGCGCAGCTCGTTTATCTCCGCCTGCTGCTCGTCGCCCTCGCCCAGCTCCTCCTGGATCGCCTTGAGCTGCTGGCGCAACAGAAACTCGCGCTGGCCCTTGTCGATCTCGGACTCGACCTGGGACTGGATCCGGCTGCCGAGCTGGATCACCTCGAGCTCGCGGGCGAGGATCTCGGAGAGCCGCCGCAGCCGCCTCGCCACGTCGACCTCCTCGAGCAGCTCCTGCTTCTCCTCGGTCGGGATCCGCAGCGCCCCCGCGATCAGGTGGGAGAGCGGCGAGGGCTCGTCCAGGTTCGCCACCGCGAGCTGAAGCTCCTCCGGCAGATAGGGGATCTGCTCGATGATCTCCGAGAAGGTGCGCTGCACGTTTCGCGTCAGCGCCTCCAGCTCCGGTGAGGGCTCGACCACGTCCGCGAGCGGCTCGATCCGCGCGACCAGGTAGGGCTGCTCGGCCACGTAGTCCCCGATGCGCACCCGCTGAGTGCCCTCGACGAGGATCCGGATCGTGCCGTCGGGCACCTTGAGCATGCGCGCGACAACGCCGGCGACACCGACGCCGTAGAGGTGGTCGGGCCCCGGCTCCTCCACCTCGGGATCGCGCGCGGCGACCATCGCCAGCATCCGCTGGCCGCTGAGCACGTCGTTGACGAGCTTGATCGATCGCTCCTGGGCGACCGCCAGCGGCGTCAGCGTGTCCGGGTAGGTGACGGTGTCCTTCAGGGGAAGCACAGGCAGTGCCTGCGGCAGCGGCTGCTCGGGCCGCACCGCTCCGTCGACGTCGGGGGACTCGACGACATCGAGCACGGCGGCGCCGCTGTCGGCAGAAAGCCCCTCTCCGGCCTGATCCCCGATCCGAACCGGCTCCGCCATCACTCGCCCTCGTCGATCGGGACGCTGCGGCGGCGCCGCTCGGGGTCGACGAGCGGCAGCTCGACTCGCAGGACGCCGTTCTCGTAGGTCGCGCGAGCCCCGTCGGGATCGACCTCGGCGCTCAGCTCGATCACCCGCCGGAACGGCCCCGACGAGATCTCGACCTGCTGGAAGACGCGGCCCTCGGTCTCCTGCATCGGACGCTCGCCGCTGATCACGAGGCGGCGGCCGCTGATCTCGATGTTGACGTCCTCGCGGGCGATGCCGGCGAGGTCGGCCTTGACGATCGCCCGCGGCGTCTCGTCGCCTTCGTCCGCCGCAGCGCCGCAGTAGTAGACGTCCACGCGGGGGGAGAACCCGGGGGCGCGGCGGGGCGCGTAGCCGGCCCGCTCCCAGGCATCGCCGAGGAGCTGGTCCACCTCCCGCCGCATGCGGGCGAAGTTGGCGAACGGGTCGCGCTGCGGCATTCCGCAAAGGGTAAAGGGGCGATGCGAGCGGCTCGGCCGCCGAGGGCCGCCCGGCCTAGACCTCGTAGACCGCTCCCTCGCGGGCCACGTCCACCGGCGCGCCGAACGCCTCGGTCGCCTGGTCGCGCGCCCACAGCTCGTCCAGCTCGTCGGAGATGTGGGTGATGACGACGCGACGGGCGCCGGCGAGGCGGCCATGCTCGCCCGCCTCCGACGGGGTCATGTGCCCGCGCTCGCCGGTTCGCTCCGGTCGCGGCAGGGTGGCCTCGACGATCAGCAGGTCCGTGTCGTGGGCGATCTCGACCAGCTCCTTCCCGGGCGAGCAGTCGGCACCATAGGTGAGCCGGCCGCCGCCGTTGCGCGAGCCGAAGTCGACGGCGAACGTGGTCGTGAAGTGCGGCACCTCGTGAAAGCGCATGCTCAGCGAGCCCAGCTCGACGGTGGCGTCGGGCTCGTACTCGGTCAGCTCGAAGGCGTTCTCGATCAGGTCCTCGTTGCCCCAGGCGCCGACCACCCTGCGGAACGTGTCGCGGGCCCCCGCCGGCGCGATCAGCCGCGGCCGGGAGGGGTGGTCCGTGCCCGGCCAGCGGGCGACCGGCACCGGCTGCTGGCGCGGCGCGTAGGTGAGCGCGTAGGCGTAGGGGACGAGGTCGAGGAAGTGGTCGGCGTGCAGGTGCGAGATCACGACGCCGTCCACGGCCACGTAGTCGCGGAAGAGGCGAAGCTTGGAGAAGACGCCGTTGCCGCAGTCGAGCAGGACCGTCGTGTCGCCGTCCTCGATCAGGTAGCCGCTGCACGCTCCGCCCGCGTCCTGCCAGGACGGCGACTTCCCAAGCACGGTGATGCGCACGAGATCCCTCTCCTCTCGACCCAACTGTACCCGGCCGGCGAGCGCGGCTCGCAGGACCGCGACCGGCGGCGGATCCGCAGTCGGCCGGGCGTCACTGCGCCGCGGCCGGACTGTCGGCCAGGTGCAGTTCCCGGGCTAGGCCTCGCGCGCCAGCAGAATCGGCTGCTGCGGCGGGACGAGGCCGTGGGGGCCGTCCGGGCGAAACGTCGGGCAGGGCTCCTCGAGGTCGAGCGCGCAGAGCAGGTTACGGCGAAAGAAACAGTCGTCACAGGTGCAGCTCCGCTTCCGTGCGGTTTTCGCCCTCGCGTGCGTCATCGCAGCTCTGACCTGCGCCATCTCTGCCCCCTTCGTCGGGCTCCTGACCTCTCCGGCCCGGGGCTTCCGGCCTCGGGCGATCGCCATGTTGACACGCTCCCGACACACTTTCAGGCGGGGTTCGCGCAAATCGCAGCATTCTTTTTTCACCCCTCCCCGACTGGGTAAAATCCGCCCGATGGCGCAAGAGCGCACAACCCGTCTGGCGGCCTCGCCGCAGATGTTCGACAACCGCTTCCTGGACCAGTTCTCGCGGGTCCACCCGGCGGTGCCGGCGCTCCTGTTCGTGCCGGTGATCGCCGCCACGCTGTGGGCGGCCGCCCGCGACGGATACGGCGCCCTTCACATCGCCGCGCTGTTCGCCGGCGGGGTCTTCTTCTGGACGCTGCTCGAGTACTGGCTGCACCGCCTCGTCTTCCACTGGGAGCCCGACCATCCGATCGGCGCCCGCCTTCACTTCATCATCCACGGGGTCCACCACAACCACCCCAACGACCGCCTGCGCCTGGTGATGCCGCCGGCCGCGAGCATCCCTCTGGCGCTGCTCTTCCTCGGGCTGTTCGTGCTCGTGCTCGGCACCCCGAGCGCGTTTCCCGTCTTCGGCGGCCTGCTGGCCGGCTACCTGGTCTACGACTACACGCACTACCACCTCCACCACCACACGCCGCGAACGGACCTCGGCAGGCGCCTGCGCGAGCAGCACATGCGCCACCACTTCCAGGACCACCGGTACGGCTTCGGCGTCTCGTCCCCGCTGTGGGACCACGTCTTTCGCACCCTGCCGCGCAACCGCAGAAGCGACAGGCCGGCGGCGGATCGAGAAGCGCCTGACCGGACGACCGGCTAGGCGCTGGCCGGCGGCGCCGGGATCGGCGCCGGCGGCTCGCGGCCGCCGAGCACCGCGATCACGTTCTCCGCGGCCAGCCGCGCCATCGCGTCGCGGGCGGTGACGGTTGCCGATCCGATGTGGGGCAGTAGCACCGCGCGGGGGGCCTCGAGCAACTCGCCGGGCACTTCCGGCTCGCCCTCGTAGACATCCAGCCCGGCCGCCCCGAGACGCCCCTCGCGCAGCGCCGCGACCAGCGCCCCCAGGTCGACCAGCGGACCGCGGGCGGTGTTGACGAGGACCGCGTTCGGCCGCATCCGGGCGATCGCCTGGGCATCGATCAGGTGCCTCGTGGAGACCGACGCGGGCACGTGCAGGCTGACCACGTCCGAGCCTTCCAGCAGCTCGCCCAGCTCGACCCGTTCCGCCCCGAGGTCGCGCTCGGCATCCGGCCTCGGCGAGCGCGACGCGTAGAGCAGCTCCTTCGCCATCGGCGCGACCAGCTCCGCGTAGCGACGGCCGATTCGCCCGAGTCCGACGATGCCGAAGCTGGCGCCGCTCAGCTCGAGGCCGCGGTGGGCGGCGGGGTCCCAGCCGCGCCAGCGCCCGGCCCGCAGGTCGCGCTCGGCGTCGCTCATGCGGCGGGCGGCGGCGAGCGTCAGCGCCAGGGCCAGCTCGGCGGTCGCGTTAGTGAGCACGTCGGGGGTGTTGGTCACGACCACGCCGCGCTCGCGGCAGGCGTCCCGGTCGACGTTGTCGTAGCCGACCGCGAAGTTCGAGACGACGCGGAGGTCGGGCCCGGCGGCGTCGAGCAGCGCGGCGCTGACGGCCACGCTGGGGTCGGCGACGATCGCGGCCGCTCCCGGGACCAGCTCCTCGAGCTCGGCGGCGGTGACGTCGAGGCCGCCGCTGCGCACCGTGCAGCGCTCCTCGAGCAGCTCCATCCCCGCAGGAAGAAGCATCCGGACGACGACGGCGAGCGGCTTCACCGCGGCGCGGCGGCGCGGCGGCTCGGCACTACATGCCCGCCATCGCGTCGACCAGCTCCGAGACCGCGGCGGCGGAACGCTCGAGCTGGCCGCGCTCGTCGTCGCTCAGCTCGATCTCGACGATCTCCTCGACGCCCTGGGCGCCCAGCCTGCAGGGCACGCCGACGAAGAGGCCGTCGATCCCGAACTCGCCCTGGCAGAGGGCCGCGCACGGCAGCATCCGCTTCTGGTCGAGCACGATTGCGTCGACCATCTCCGCCACTCCGGCCGAGGGCGCGTAGTAGGCGGAGCCCTCCTTGAGCAGGCCGACAACCTCGGCGCCGCCGTCGCGGGTGCGCTGGACGATCTCCTCGAGCCGGCCGGCATCGATCCGCTGAGTCACGGGTATGCCGGCGACGTTGGTGTAGGAGATCACCGGCACCATCGAGTCGCCGTGCCCGCCCAGCACGAACCCGGTGACGTCGCGCGCCGACACCCCGAGCTCCCAGGCGAGAAACGTGCGAAAGCGCGCCGAGTCCAGCACGCCGGCCATCCCCACCACGCGCTGGCGGGGGAAGCGCGAGACCTCGAGGGCGACGTGGCACATCGCGTCGAGAGGGTTGGTGACGACGATCAGGATCGCGTCCGGCGAGCGCTCGGCGAGCTGCTCGGTGACCGAGGAGACGATCGACCTGTTCTTCGCCAGCAGGTCGTCGCGGCTCATCCCCGGCTTTCGGGGCAGCCCGGAGGTGATCACGCAGATCGCCGAGCCGCCGGTCTCCTCGTAGCCGGCCGCGCCCGTGACGACCGGCTCGTAGCCGACGACCGGGCCCGCCTGGTTCATGTCCAGGGCCTTGCCCTGCGGCAGGCCCTCGACGATGTCGACGAGCACCACGTCGGCGTAGTCACGCTCCGCGAGGCGCTGGGCGGTGGTCGCACCCACATGACCCGCGCCCACCACCGTGATCTTGTTCCTACTCATTATTTGTCCTACACGTCGAACGAACTGTGTCGTCTTCATACATCGGTCGGCGCCACACTGTGCGACGCTCTACGATCACCACACTGTCCTACACACACTTCGGACGAAGGGATCACACATGGCCCCGAAGACCGGCAACTTCCTCGACCAGGCGGTCGGACACCTGCGTGAGCAGCTGAAGGAGCTCGACCACCAGCGGGCGACGATCGAGGAGGCGATCGAGCGGCTCACCGGCCGGCGACGGGGCCCCGGCAGGCCGCGAGGCTCCACCAAGCGCCGCGGGCCGACCCGGCGCCGCAGGCGCGGCGGCACCCGCTCCGACGAGGCGGTGAAGCTCGTCGCTGCCAACCCCGGCATCACGGCCTCCGACGTCGCGAAGAAGATGGGGATTCAGCCCAACTACGTGTATCGCGTGCTCGGCGACCTGCAGAAGGAGAAGCGGGTCCGCAAGCGGGGCAAGGGCTACATCCCGGCATGACCGTCAGATAAGCCCGAGCCCGGCCACCGCGTCGCGCTCCTCCACCAGCTCGGCGACGCTGGCGTCGATCCGCTCGCGGGAGAACGGGGGCACCTCGAGGCCCTCGACGACGGTCCACTCGCCACCGGAGCAGGTGCACGGAAAGCCGGAGAGCACTCCCTCGGTGACACCGTAGGAGCCGTCGGAGGGGACCGCCATCGAGACCCACTCGCCGTCCGGCGTGCCGGCGGTCCAGTCGTGGACGTGGTCGATCGCGGCGTTCGCCGCCGAGGCGGCGCTGGAGGCCCCGCGCGCCTCGATGATCGCCGCCCCGCGCTTGGCGACGGTGGGTATGTACTCGTCCGCGATCCACGCCTCGTCGCCGACCGCGTCCCAGGCGCTCTCGCCGCGAACCTTCGCGTTGACCAGGTCGGGGTACTGCGTGGTCGAGTGGTTGCCCCAGATCGTCATCTTCGTGACCTCGGAGACCGCGGTCGCGGTCCGCGCCGCGAGCTGGGCGATCGCCCGGTTGTGGTCGAGCCTGACCATCGCCGTGAAGCGCTCGCGGGGGACGTCGGGAGCGTTCGACATCGCGATCAGGGCATTCGTGTTCGCCGGGTTGCCCACGACGAGCACGCGCACGTCGTCCGCCGCGCCGGCGTTGATCGCCTCACCCTGGGGCTTGAAGATGCCGCCGTTCGCCTCCAGCAGGTCGGAGCGCTCCATCCCCTTGGTGCGCGGCCGGGCGCCGACCAGCAGGGCGACGTTGCATCCGTCGAATGCGGGGCCGGGATCGTCGTGGATCTCGATCCCGGCAAGCAGCGGGAAGGCGCAGTCGTCGAGCTCCATCGCCGTCCCCTCCGCCGCCTTGACCGCGTCGGGGATCTCCAGCAGGTTGAGGTGGACCGCGGTGTCTGCGCCCAGCATCTGCCCGCTGGCGATCCGGAAGAGGATCGCGTAGCCGATCTGGCCGGCGGCGCCGGTGACGGTGACGTTGACGGGGGATTCGCTCAATGAAGGCTCCTGGTCTCGTTCCTCGTTATCTGCTGCTCGGCGCTCGTTCGGACGCGCGACCTTCCACGGCCTGCCTGAGGTTCTCGTCGATCGCGGCGAGGAAGTCCTGCGTGTTGAGGAATTCCTGGTCTTCGCCGACGAGCAGCGCCAGGTCCTTGGTCATCTTCCCCTCCTCGACCGTGGCGACGCACACCCGCTCGAGCGTCTGCGCGAACTCGCCCACCTCCGGGGTCTCGTCCATGCGTCCGCGGGCGGCCAGGGCACGGGTCCAGGCGAAGATCGAGGCGATCGGGTTGGTCGAGGTCGGCTTGCCCTGCTGGTGCTGGCGGAAGTGGCGGGTGACCGTGCCGTGCGCCGCCTCCGCCTCCACGGTCTTGCCGTCGGGTGTCATCAGCACGCTGGTCATCAGGCCCAGCGACCCGAACCCCTGCGCCACGGTATCGGACTGGACGTCGCCGTCGTAGTTCTTACAGGCCCAGACGTAGCCCCCCTCCCACTTCAGGGCGGCGGCGACCATGTCGTCGATCAGGCGGTGCTCGTAGGTGATGTCGTGAGCCTGGAACTGGTCCGCGAATTCGGCGTCGAAGACCTCTTGGAAGAGGTCCTTGAAGCGCCCGTCGTAGGTCTTGAGGATCGTGTTCTTGGTCGACATGTAGACGGGGTAGCCGCGCTCCAGCCCGTACCGGAACGATGCCCGCGCGAAGTCCCGGATCGAGTCGTCGAGGTTGTACATCGCCATCGCCACGCCGCCGCCCGCTGGGAAGTCGAAGACCTCCAGCTCGGTTGGCTCGGAGCCGTCGTGAGGGACGAAGCTCAGCATCAGCTTGCCGTCGCCCGGGATCCGGGTGTCGGTGGCGCGGTACTGGTCGCCGAAGGCGTGGCGGCCGATCACGATCGGCTTGGTCCAGCCGGGGACGAGCCGGGGGACGTTCGAGATCACGATCGGCTCGCGGAAGATGACGCCGCCGAGGATGTTGCGGATCGTGCCGTTCGGCGACGGGTACATGCGCTTCAGCCCGAACTCCTTCACCCGCGCCTCGTCCGGGGTGATCGTCGCGCACTTGACGCCCACCCCGTGCTGCTTGATCGCGTTGGCCGCGTCCACGGTGATCGCATCGTCGGACGCGTCGCGGCTCTCGATCCCGAGGTCGAAGTAGACGAGCTCGACGTCGAGGTAGGGCAGGATCAGCTGCTCCTTGATGAACGCCCAGATGATCCGGGTCATCTCGTCGCCGTCGAGCTCGACGATCGGGTTTGCGACCTTGATCTTGTCCATGCCGGCGGGCGGCGATGCTATCGGCTGCCGGGGGGCAACCGTGCGCGCGCAGAGCGGCATCCTCCCCGCAGCCGCGGAGCCGCATACCATTGTGGTGTGGCGACGACCGAGAGCAGCGCCGGCGGGCAAACACACGAGGTGTTCAACCAGCCTCCACCGCTTCAGGACTACAACGTCTTCGAGCAGGATCGGGCGCTTGTCGAGGCGCTCGACCGCGAGGGTGGCGACTGGGCCGCCGACCGGGTCAGCGAGGTCGGTGCGATCGCCGGACAGGAGCGCGCCCAGCGCTGGGGCGTCGAGGCCAACCAGAACCCGCCGAGGCTGCGCACCCACGACCGCTTCGGCAACCGGATCGACGAGGTCGATTTCCACCCGGCCTGGCACGAGCTGATGCGGTTCGGCGTCTCGCACGGCCTCCACGCTCTGCCGTGGCGCGAGCCGGTACCCGGCGCGCACGTCGCGCGGGCGGCGATGTTCTCCTGCGCATCGGTGGCGGACGCCGGATTCGGCTGCCCGATCTCGATGACGAACGCCGTGATCCCCAGCATCCGCAAGCAGCCGGAGATCGCGGCCGAGTGGGAGCCCCGCTTTCTCTCGCTCGAGTACGACGGCGAGCGCCTTGTCCCCGCGCCCGACAAAAAGGGGGCGCTGTGCGGGATGGCGATGACCGAGAAGCAGGGGGGCTCCGACGTTCGCGCCAACACCACAGTCGCTCGGCCCCTGAACGGCGGCGGCCCCGGTGGCGAGTACGAGATCACCGGCCACAAGTGGTTCTGTTCGGCGCCGATGTGCGACGCCTTCCTGGTTTTGGCCCAGGCCGACGGCGGCCTGTCCTGCTTCCTGCTGCCCCGCTTCACCCCCGACGGCGAGCGCAACGGCTTCCACATCCAGCGGCTCAAGGACAAGCTCGGCAACCGCTCCAACGCCTCCAGTGAGGTCGAGTTCCGCGCCGCCTGGGCGCGGATGGTCGGCGAGGAGGGGCGCGGCGTGCCGACGATCATCGAGATGGTCAATCACACCCGGCTCGACTGCGCAATCGGCTCGATGACCGGGATGCGGGTCGGGGTCGCCCAGGCCACGCACCACGCCGCTCACCGCTCCGCCTTCGGCAAGCTGCTCGCCGACCAGCCGCTGATGCAGAACGTGCTCGCCGACCTCTGCGTCGAGTCGGAGGCGACCACGGTCTCGGTGATGCGGCTGGCCCGCTCCTACGACGAGGCGGCGGGCGGCGACGAGACCGCGATCGAGTTTCGCCGCCTCGCCAACGCCGTGCTCAAGTACTGGACTTGCAAGCGCGCCCCCTGGCACGCGGTCGAGGCGCTCGAATGCCTCGGCGGAAACGGCTACGTCGAGGACTCCGGGATGCCGCGCCTGTTCCGCGAGAGCCCGCTGCAGTCGATCTGGGAGGGCGCGGGCAACGTCCAGTGCCTGGACGTCCTGAGAGCGATGGCAAAACATCCCGACGCCGTCGAAGCGTTCGCCAACGAGGTCGGCGAGGGCGCCGTCGCCGAGCCGCGACTGGACGCTTACGGCGCCAAGCTGCGCGACGAGCTGTCGGATCTCGATGCGATCGAATCCCGCGCCCGCCGTGTCGTCGAACGGATGGCGCTCGCCCTCCAGGGCTCCCTGCTGGTCCGCTTCGGCGACCCGGCGGTGGCCGACGCCTTCTGCGCCTCACGGCTGGAGGGCGACTGGGGTCAGGCGTTCGGGACGCTGCCCGCCGGCACCGACTTCGCCGGCATCATCGAGCGTCACACGCCGCGGATCTAGGCTCAGCCGCCGAGCAGGCTCGCGATCGCGAACCCATCCCTGGCCTGCACGGCCGCGAGCTTGACCGGACCCGGCCGGGTTCAGTCCAGCCAGCGCTCGTCGAGGTGGTGGATAACCGCCTCGGACAGCCGGATCGCGTCGGCCAGCGTGTCGTAGTCGACGTTCTCGGGGACGTCGGTCGGCCAGTGGTAGTTGGCCGGCTGCTTGAGGTCGGTGCAGGAGGCGAGCACGGCGGTCGGATAGCCGGCCGCCAGCGCCTCCAGGCCGTCGGTGCCGTTGCGCAGGCGCAGGTTCGGGTAGAGCCAGATCCCCATCTGCTCGGCGAGGCCATCGACCAGCGCGAGGGCGGCGGGCGGGTACTCGTGCATCCTCAGAAAGCCCTCGCCGCGCAGAACGTTCAGGTGCGGCGAGCCGACCGTTTCGACGCAGAGGAAAAATGTGCCGTCGGTGGGCAGCTCCGCGAAGTGGCGATCGCCGAACGCCTTCATCCCCTCGCTGAACGACTCCTCGGATCCTGTCGAGAGCAGGACGACGCGCAGGTTGGCGGTCGGCTGCTCGGCCAGCGCCCGGGCGATTGCCAGCAGCAGGACGACCGCGGTGCCGTTGTCGTTGGCGCCCGGCACCGCCTCGCGGCTGCCGATGTCGGCCATCGCCGCGACGGTCCCGGCGCCGATCAGGACGCCGAGCCGGGCCAGCGTGCGGCTGCCGGAGAGCGCGCCCGCCGCGGCCAGGACCGGGCCGCCGATGACGGGCGCCATCAGCGGCGGGCTGGTGTTGTTGCCCTCGATCAGCCCGAGTCGGTCGGCGATCAGGGGAAGCGCCGGGTGGAAGACCAGGCCGGCATGCGCGGTGTCGTGGTGGGCGACCAGCACCACCGTGTGCTCGGCGTCGGGCGGCCCGATCTCGCAGACGACGTTGTGCGTCTGGCGCCGCGGCAGCAGCCTGCGCAGGGTGCGCCTCCGCGGCGGGAAGTCGTCGGCGATCGCCGCAGCCCCGGCGGCGCCCAGGGCGGCGCCGAGCAGGCGATGCCCGCGCAGGGCGGCGAGCCCCGCCAGCGCGCCTGCCGCCGCGCCCACGCCCAGCGGCCACCAGTAGGTTCCGTGGGCGGGCTCCTCCTCGATCCGCGCGGCAGCGCCGTGCTCGGTCAACCGGCCGGCGATCCACTCCGCGGCCTCGCGCTCCCCGGCCGACGCCGAGGGGCGGTGGATCGAGGACAGCTCCTCCAGCTCGGCCCGCAGCCAGGCGCGGTCGGTCCACGCGTTCTCCGCGCGCTCGCCGACGCTCGAGCTTGCGGCTGATTCCGGCCCCATGCGAGCGCGCCAGGCTACAGTGGAAGCATGTTCGGAGGCGGCTCGATCACCCTCTTTCGCGTCCGCGGCATCCGCATCGGCGTCGACTACTCGTGGTTCGTCGTCCTCTTCCTGGTGATCATCTGGGTGTCGAGCTTCTACAAGGGGATCCTGAACACGGACAGCTCCACGCTCCCCTACCTCCTCGCCGTCGCCAGCGCCCTGCTGTTCTTCACCTCGATCGTCCTGCACGAGCTCGGGCACGCCTTCGTCGCCAACCGCAACGGCGTCCCGATCTCCCAGATCAACCTGTGGATGTTCGGCGGCGTGGCGCGGATGACCCGCGACTCGGACTCCGCCTCGACCGAGTTCAAGATCGCCGTGGCGGGCCCGCTGGTCACGCTCGCGATCATCGTCGCCGGCGCCCTGATCGGCACCGCGCTGGCCGGCTCCCACGCCTTCTTGCAGGCGATGCGGGTGGAGAAGTCGGCCGACACCTCGGGGATCGTCGCCCTGATCGCCTGGCTGACCTCGATCAATGCGCTCGTCCTCGTCTTCAACCTGATCCCCGCCTTCCCCCTCGACGGCGGCCGGATCGCCCGGGCGATCGCCTGGTGGCGGACCGGCGATCGCAACAGCGCCACCCGCTTCGCCGCCGGCCTCGGCCAGGCGTTCGCCTACCTGTTCATCGGCGTCGGTCTCGCCCTCCTGTTCGGACTCTTTCCCGGCCAACAGCGAAGTGACCCGATCGGGGGCATCTGGCTGGCGGTGATCGGGTTCATCCTCGCCCAGTCGGCGCGGGCGGCGACCGTACAGACCGCGCTGACCAGCAAGATCGAGGGGATCGCGGTGCGCGACGTGATGGATCGCGAGCCGGTGGCGATTCCCCAGGACCTCAGCGTCGAGCAGGCGCTCGACGAGTACTTCCTGCGCTACCGCTGGCCCTGGTTCCCGGTCGTCGACGCCGCCCATCGCTTTCGCGGCCTGCTGGAGCGGACCGCGGCCGACGCCGTGCCCGAGGTGGAGCGCGCCTCGGCGCGCGTCTTCGACCTCACCGACACGGCGAGCGAGGGGACGATGCGGGTCTCCGAGGACGCGCCGCTCGAGTCGCTGCTCTCCAACGAGGCGCTGCGTACGCTGGGGGCGCTGATGGCGGTGGACACCGACGGGCGGCTGAGCGGCGTGGTGACGATCGAGCAGGTCGGCCGGGCGGTCAAGGGCGCGCTCTCGGGCTAGGTGTCCGGCGCGGTCGGGTCCGGCGCGGGCGCCGGTTGCCTCGGCGGGCAACCGGGTCCGCCGTTATAGGATCGCGCTCCTATGCCCACGCACGACGTACTCGTGATCGGAGCCGGCCTCGCGGGTCAGCGGGCCGCCCTGGCGGCGGCCGAGCAGGGCGTCTCGGTTGGGATCGTGAGCAAGGTGCACCCGGTGCGGTCGCACTCCAACGCCGCCCAGGGCGGGATCAACGCCGCCCTGCAGGAGGACGACACCTGGGAGTCGCACGCGTTCGACACCGTCAAGGGATCCGACTACCTCGCCGACCAGGACGCGGTCGAGATCATGTGCCGCGAGGCACCCGAGGAGCTGCTCCACCTCGAGCACCTCGGCGTCACCTTCCACCGCAACGAGGAGGGCCGGCTCGGCACCCGCGCCTTCGGCGGGGCATCCGCGGCCCGGACCTACTACGTCGCCGACATCACCGGCCAGGCGATCATGCACGTGCTCTACGAGCAGCTGATGAAGTACGCCGACCGGATCGACCGCTACGAGGAGTGGTTCACCACGGCGCTGGCGCTGGACGACTCCGGCGAGTGCGTCGGCTGCGTCACCCGCAACGTGCTCGACGGCACGATGGAGCTGTTCTCGGCCAAGGCGGTGATCCTCGCGACCGGCGGCAACGGCCAGCTCTTCCGGCCGACGACCAACGCCCTGATCTGCACCGGCGACGGGATCGCGATGGCCTACCGCGCCGGCGCCACGCTGATGGACATGGAGATGATCCAGTACCACCCGACGACGCTGGCCGGCAAGGGCTTTCTGATCACCGAGGGGGCTCGCGGCGAGGGTGCCCACCTGCTCAACGCGCAGGGCGAGCGCTTCATGGAGAAATACGCCCCCAACAAGATGGAGCTGGCGTCGCGCGACGTCGTCAGCCGCGCCGAGCAGACCGAGATCAACGAGGGCCGCGGCTTTCCCGACGGGACCGTGGCACTCGACATCACCGTCGTCCCGCGCAAGCGCGTGCACGAGGCGCTGCGCGAGATCGTGCTCGTCGGGCGCGACTTCGCCGGCGTCGACATCACCCGCGAGCCGATCCGGATCAAGCCTGGCAACCACTACACGATGGGCGGCGTCAAGACCGACGTCTGGGGCGAGACCGACGTGCCCGGCGTCTACGCGGCCGGCGAGGTCGCCTGCGTGTCGGTCCACGGCGGCAACAGGCTGGGTGCGAACAGCCTGCTCGACACGCTGATCTTCGGCCGCCGCGCCGGCGAGCACTCCGCCAGGCGCGCCCAGCGCATCGAGCACGCCCGCCCCTCGCAGTCGGCTCTCGCCGGCGAGGAGCGCCAGATCGCGGAGATCGTCGGCCGCGAGAGCGGCTCCGGGCGCCGCGTGTCGGAGATCCGCCGCGAGCTGGGCGAGACGATGGACGGCCACGTCGCGGTGTTCCGCGACGCGAACGGGATCCAGACGGCGCTCGACACCGTCAAGCGCCTCCAGGAGGAGGCGGCGAGCGCCTACATCGACGACCGCGGCAGCATCTTCAACCAGGATGTCCTCGGCGCGATCGAGCTGGGCTTCATGCTCGACTCCGCCGAGTGCATCTGCGTCGGCGCCCTGCACCGCACCGAGAGCCGCGGCGCCCAGTACCGGACGGACTTCCCGGAGCGAAACGACGACGAGTGGCTCAAGCACATCGACCTCTCGCGCGACGGCGACGGGCCGCAGATCTCCTACTCCGACGTGACGATCACGCAGTGGCAGCCGCAGGAGCGGACATATTGATTCCCGCCGGCGGTCCCCAGTCGCCAGAATCGAGGTAACGCACCGATGCCCACCTACACGCTGAAGGTCCGCCGCTACCAGCCCGAGCCGGCCGACGAAGTCCCGTCCGGCCCCTACTGGCAGCAGTTCGAGGTCGAGCTCGACGAGACGCTGAGCGTGCTGGACGGCCTGCTCCAGGCCCGCGACCGCGACGACGGCTCGCTCAGCGTGCGCTGCTCATGCCGGGCGGCGATCTGCGGCTCCTGCGGGATGAAGATCAACGGCCAGTCCACGCTGGCCTGCAAGACCCAGCTCGGGGAGGCCCACGCCGCCGCCAACAGGCGCAACGGAAGCTCCACGCCGATCGTCGTCGAGCCGATGGCGAACATGCCCGTCGTCAAGGACCTCGTCACCGACATGGAGTCGACTCACTGGGAGAAGATCCGCCGCGTCACGCCCTGGCTGATCCCCGAGGGCGAGGCCCCGGAGCGAGAGTACGTGGTGCCGCCCGAGTCGATGGTGGACGTCACCCAGGCGGTGGCGTGCATCCAGTGCGGCGCCTGCGTCTCGTCGTGCCTGTCGATGGAGGCCGATCCCGACTTCATCGGGCCCGCCGCGCTGGCCAAGGCCTATCGCTTCGTCGGCGACCCGCGCGACTCCGAGACCCGCGAGCGCCTCCACGACCTCGCCCAGGACCCGCACGGGATCTACGACTGCACCCACTGCTTCTCCTGCATCGACGCCTGCCCGAAGGGGGTTGCGCCGATGGACCAGATCATGCGCCTGCGGCGGGCCGCCGGGCACGACCACGACATCGACGACGTCAACAACGGCCGTCGCCACGAGCTTGCATTCACGAAGATCATCGAGCGCAAGGGCACGCTGGACGAGTCGCTGTTGCTGCAGGAGTCCTACGCGCAGGGGATCGGCGGCAAGCTGAAGCCGACGGGGGGCGCGATCAAGGGAATGGTCGGCTCGCTGCCGACGGCGGTGCGCGGGATCAGAACCGGCAAGATGCGCTCGCTGCCAAAGCTGATCCCGGGTGTCCATCACAAGCTTCCGGGCGACACCCAGCGCCACGTGAAGCGGATCTTTGCCCACGCCGAGGACCACCGCGTCGAGCTCAACCTCTACATCAAGGGCGAGGGCGGCGAGGAGCCCGAGCCCGACGAGGAGGGCACCCGATGAAGGTCGCCTACTGGCCCGGCTGCGTCTCGCGCGGCTTCACGCCGGAGCTGCACGGCTCGATGGCCGTGGTCGCCGAGCGGCTGGGGATCGAGCTGGTGACGCTGGACCGCGCCAACTGCTGCGGCGCCGGGGTGATCGCCGAGCACAACCAGGAGCTGGTCGACACCCTCAACGCCCGTACCTTCGCGCTGGCCCAGCAGACCGGCCACGCGATGATGAACATCTGCTCGACCTGCCAGGGGGCGCAATCGGAGTGCCAGGAGCGGCTCGACGCCGACTCCGCCTATCGCGCCCACATCAACGAGGCGCTGGCCGACGAGGGCCTCGAGTACCGCAAGGATGCCGACGGCTTCACCAACAAGAACTTCCTCTGGCTGCTCGTGGAGGACTACGGCCTCGAGCGGCTTCGGGAGAAGGTGGTCAGACCGCTGTCGGGCCTGCGGGTCGGCCCGTTCTACGGCTGCTACGTGCTGCGCCCCAAGCACCGGCTCGGATACGACGAGCACCCGGAGCGCGACCTCTACCTCGAGCACCTGATCGAGGCCCTGGACGGCGAGGTGGTCGAATACGACGGCGCCCGCAAGTGCTGCGGCTTCCCGGTGATCACGATGAACCGCGACACCTCGCTGCGCCAGGCGGGCACCCACGTCGGCGACGCCCTCGACGCCGGCGCAGACTGCCTCGTCACCCCCTGCCCGCTCTGCCACCTCAACCTCGACATGCAGCAGCCGGAGGCGGCCAAGATCGTCAACCGCGACCTCGGGCTGGCAGTGCTCCATCTGCCCCAGCTCGTCGGCCTCGCCCTCGGGTTCACGCCGAAGGAGCTGGGGATGGGCAAGCACATCGCCCCGACCCGCTGGGTCGAGGACAGGCTGGCCCCGGTGCCGGCCTAGGCGTCCGCGCTACTTGCGGATGTAGTCCGGCAGGGCGCCGTAGAACTCGTCGAGGTCGCTCGGCCCCGCCCACAGCAGCCAGGTCTTGATCCCGTTGGCATAGCCGGCCCGCACGCAGCTGGCGGCGCGACCGGGCACGACGTCATGGGGCAGCGGGGTGCTGCCGGGGTTCTTGCTGAACGAGACCTCGATCGCCAGCTTCGAGACCGGCACACCGGCGACCCGGTACTGATGCTTGATCCGCCGCACGCGGTCCGCCACGCGGCTCGGCGAGAACTGGCACTCCTCCTGGAGCTGGATGATCTGCATGTCGATCCCGCTGCGCTTGTGCAGGCCGCCATAGTTCCAGGCGTTCGGGCCGCGGTGGCGCCAGCCGGTGACGACGACCCCGGAGCGCTTGCCGTAGGAGTCGATCGCGTTCACCCGCGTGCGGATCCGTCTCACGTTCGTGTTGTAGTCGCCGCTCCAGTAAGGAGCGGAGCGACCATAGGCGTAGCCCCACATCAGCCGCTCCCAGTCGGGCACCACTGCCCACACGCGGGAGTCGCCGGCGAGACGGTAGGCGTTCTCCTGCGGGACGGCCTCGTCCGGGCGCACACCGGTCATCGAGATCACCCGGTTGCAGTCGAACATCTCGCCGGACAGCAGGCTGAGGTCCTTCAGGCGGGAGACCATGTCGTCGGCCCAGTTGGCCTGGTCGCCGCGGGCGCGGACGAGCACGAGGTCGCGGTCCTTGACCGGGAACCGGGCCGGCGTGCCGGCGGCCTTGACGCCCATCTGCTCGACGTCGTAGGGCCTCTGGACGCGGTAGATCGCCGTGAAATGGCCGCTCCCGTTGAGGTTTTTCGAGGGCGGGTCGCATTGATGGGCGAGGCCGCGCGCGGGCGCGCTCGCCCAGCCGAGCAGGTTGCCGCTCGATGGGTCGGAGGCGCCGGCGTTGGCGCTCCCCGCACCGACGATCACTCCGAGCACGACGACCGCCGCGGTGCAGGCGAGCATCGCGCCGATCCGCCTTGGCAGCGTTGTCGAGATTCCGGCCATCACCAATCGCATCGGTCATGGCGGGCTGACGTTCAGGTGACCCGGCCAGACTGGACAAACGTTCGACGCCTGAGCAGGCGACAGAGAGGCGGCCTCAGGCCGCCGCCGCGGAGCCGTTGGCGGAGACCACGAGGGTGTTCTCCGGCGCAGGCCGCAGGATCACGACCTCGGCGGGCGCCTGCTCGAGCAGCCAGACGAGATCGGGCGTTTGCGGGCGCCTCATTCTCGGACGCGCCGCTCGATCAGACGCGCTCCCAGCGTGTCGGTCAGACCATGGGCGGCAATCGAGGCCAGGATCACGAACGCCGCCACGTCGAACACGGTGGAGCGCTGCACCACGTCGGACTTCAGCACGAACAGGGCAAACAGCATCGAGGCGACTCCCTTCGGGCCGAACCAGGCGATGAACAGCTTCTGCGGCCCTGGCAGCCGCTGGCGCAGGAAGGCGACGAATATCGCCAGTGGCCGCGCGACGAGCAGTGCGAACAGCACGAACAGCACGAGGCGCCAGATGTCGCCGTGGTATCCGGTGGCGACGATGAGCGCGCCGAAGACGAAGAACGTCAGCACCTGAAAGATCGCGCTGACGTTGTCGGCGAAAGCCGTGAACGCGTCCGGGATCTCGTGTTCTGCCGCGCCCATGACGATGCCGGCAACAAATGCCGCGATCAGCCCGTTGCCGATCGTCACGTCGGCGAGCCCGAACGCCGCAAGGCCGAACCCGACCGCGTAGATCCCCTCGTAGCGTGCCGTTATCCCGCCCCCGGGGAGATGATGGTGGAGGCGGCCGCCGACGTAGCCGACGGCGATCCCCACCAGGGCTCCGAACGCCGCCTCGCCCAGCAGCCTTGCCGCCTGGCTGCCCGCGTCCCCTCCCGGCGCCGCGAGGACGAGGAAAAAAAGCACGAAGGGCAGGGCCAGGCCGTCGTTGAGCCCCGACTCGAGGTTGAGCACGTGCCGCACCGTCGGTGGCACGCGCTGGGAGGTCACCACGGTCGAGGTGACCACCGGGTCGGTCGGCGTGAGCACGGCGGCGAGCAGAAATGCCTCGGCCCAGCCGAGATCGCCGAACAGCGCCTTGGCGGCGAGCGCGAGGAGGCCGAGCGTGATCGGCATCGCCAGCACGATCGCGCGCGTCACGGGACCCCAGTGCACCCGCAGCAGCTCGCGCTCGACGAACAGCCCGTCGGAGAACAGGGTGAGGACCAGCGCCAGCTCGACCAGGTGGACTATCGCCTGGTCGTCGGCGTTCACGCTGACGACGTCGAGCTCCGCGAGCGCGATCCCCAGCGCCACGGAAAGGATCGAGATCGACAGCACCGTGCCCCGCATCAGGCCGGATAGAGCGGCGGCCGCCGCCAGCAGCGCTCCGAAGAGAAGAAGCGCTTCGCCGAAGCCGATGTCCATGCCTTCTTATACGCGCTCGTGGCGAGCTACTCGGTGACCCGGTACCAGTCGATCCAGTGCTTGCACGCCTGGCTCAGCGGGATCAGCTGCTCCTTGCCGACCGGGAATGCCGAGATCGCGTTCAGGTGGGGGTTGGTCTTGGCGCCGAGCAGGCGGCCGACCCGGGGCGGCTCCTCGACGCGGGCCGTGAAGGTGGTCACGCCGCCGTCGCTGTGCAGCGTGCCGACCGGCCAGTAGGGGCCGTTTCGGTCAAGCACCGGCGGCAGCGTGGTGTCGATGTTCCCCGCCGTGAAGTGGATCGGCTGCGGGCTCTCGTACTGAAGCGAGATGTCCCAGTCGCCGGCGGGAAGCTCGAGCTTCTGCTCGACCGGCTGGTCATCCGGCGGGCTCGTGTACGGGTACCACTCGGTGCGAAGGCCGGTGAACGGTCGCTGCGGCAGCACCGAGGCGATCCCGGCCTGCTGGCTGAGCGAGCGGCCCTCGGGCGTGGAGCAGTCGAGGTTGTCGGCCGGTGCCGCGCGCTCCACCAGGGTCTCGCGCGCCGGGGTCTCGCCCTCGCGCTTCCAGAGCTTGAATGCGGGGGTCTCCTTGACCAGCTTGAAGTTCGAAGGGGGCTGGGAGCCGTGCAGCGTGTTGGTGGTGACGACGTAGGCGAACTGGTTCAGCGTCTCCGAGGTGATCGAGTCGAAGTCGAGCGCCGGGAAGGGCTGCGCCGACGACTTCGCCAGGCGGGTCGGGACGTTGCGGGCGTCGCGGTTGGACTCGACCTCGGTCTTCACCGGCGTCGAGATCTTCGCCCCGCGCAGCTCCCAGGCGATGAAGTCGTCGCGGCCGAGCCAGAGCACCCGCTTGCCCTCGACCATCGGCCGCAGCTCGGCGAGCTGGTTGATGTGGTTGTCGGTGCCGACCCGCGCGTCGCGAAGCACGAGGAAGGTCGACCAGGCCGCGCCCAGCACCATCACCACGGCGAGCGCGTAGCGGGCGACGACGGAGCCCAGGCCCTCGGGCAGCGCCGGCGACTCCGGCACCGGCTGGGCCGAGACCGGGGCGGGCCCCGCCGCGACGCGACGGCGACGCGGGCGTCGCGGCAGCGGCTGCAACAGCGCGCGCAGGGCGATCAGCATCACCAGCGGCGCGGCGATCTCGAGGGCCTTGGCCGAGGTGTACGGGGTTCCGAACAGCTTCGCGGCGACGTAGATCCCGGCGGCGACGACGAGCGCCGCGGGAACGGCGAGCTCGCCGCGCCGCGCCCACCAGTAGAGGCCGTACGCGAGCGCGGCGGCCGCGAGGGCGCTGAGGAACCCGGCGATGTAGAGGTCGGTGGGGACGATCCGGAAATCGCCCGAGAACCAGATCCCGAGCGCCTCGTAGACCTTGATCGGGCCGTAGAGGTTGCCCAGCCCCGGCCCGTGGGGAGCGAACGTCGTGAAGCTCGAGAACTTGAGGATCCGGCTCCACTCCGGCGCCGTGATCACCAGCAGGAAGGCGGCGGCGCCGACCACCCCCGGGATCACGTCGCGGACCTCGTCGACGACGTTGGCGATCAGGCCGCCGCCGGCGATCACCGCCTTCACCAGGCCCCACAGCGCCAGCGCCCCGAGCAGCCAGAACAGGCCGGGGAAGCCGTAGGTGTAGGTGGCGCCCGCGGCGAGGACTCCGAGCGGCACGGCGCCGATCACCAGGGGCGCGTCCGGCGGGTCCTCCGCGAGCTCGCGCGCCAGGATCGAGAGGTAGACCACGAAGGCGATCAGGAAGAGGTTCTCCATCGTCTCCTTGAACAGCCCCTGGGCCAGGTAGGAGGCCGCCATGTAGGGGAGGGCGACGAGGATCGCCGCGATGATGCGCCGGACGGCGGGCAGGTCGCGGAGCACGGAGAGCGCGGCGAAGGCCGTCAGCACCGGGATCGCCAGGGTGAGCCCGCTGAAGGCGTTGACGAGGCTCGTGTTCAGTCCCTCCCCCAGGCTGGCCACGAGCGCATGCGGGCCGAGCGGGTAGCCGGCGTTGTAGAGCATCGGCATCTCGCCGCTGCGCGAGTTCAGCCAGTCGGCGAGGAACAGGTGCGAGGCCATGTCGTTCTGGACGCTCACGCCGAGGATCCCCGTGCGGCCCGTGTCGATGAACGGGAGCGACGCGACGAGCAGCGTGATCGCGGAGACGAGCAGGAGCTGCGGCAGGGCGGCGGCGAGCCCGGCGCTGCGACCGCGGGCGTAGACGATCGCCGCCAGCGTGGTCAGCGCCAGGATCACGAAGGTTGTGCTTCCGTGCCCCGGCAGCCGGATCAAGAAGCCGGCGGCGGCGGTCAGCGCGGCGAGTCCGACCGCGCCGGAAAGCCACGAGAAGCGGCGCCAGCCGCACAGCGCCAGGATCGCTTGGCCGACCACGAGGGAGGCGAAGCAGATGAACAGGGTTGAGGCGTAGGTGCCGGTCACGGAGGCGGATATCGCTCAGGGCCCCCGTCCCTGCGGAAACCCTGCGCCCCCGGGGCCGAGCCGGCCCGCGGGCGAATGCAAGCGGCGGCATCCTAGACGATTGGCGTCGAGCCGCTACGCCTCAAGCGCGGCTCAACCGGCGTGGCTAGTGCACGATCTTGAACCTCTTGCGCGCCGCCGACTGGTCGGCGTTGCCGGCCTTGTCGGTCGCCTTCACCTTGAACAGATGGGCGCCGAAGGCGAGGGTGGCGTAGGTCTTCGGCGACTTGCAGCTGGTGAACGGCCGCTGGTCGAGCTTGCAGCGGAACGTGTCGCCGGCGGGCTCGTCGGAGGTGAACCTGAACGTCGGTGTGCGGTCGCGCGTGGTCTTCCCGGGCGCCGACGTCATGATCGTCTCCGGCGGGTCGCCGTCCGTCTGCTTGACCGCCGAAAGCTCGGATGTGTCGCCGAGCGCGTCGGTGCGGCTCGCGACGACGCGCTGGCCGTTGGTGAGCGGGAGCGTCAGGAAAGTGTTCTGCTGGTCGTAGTTGAGCTGCCACACGCCCGATCCGTTCGCAGTCACCTGGCCGAGGAAGGGTGTGAACGTCGGGCCGGCGACCTGAAGCTCGCCGGGAGAGGCGGAACTCTTGGCGAAGACGCGGACCGTCGTTCCCGGCGTGGCCGAGCCGCGGACGAAGCTCGGGGCGGCGAGGCTGATCGCCGGCGCCGGCGCGCCCGAGTTGACGCTGAGCGAGTTGCCGGGGCCGTCGGCGCCGAGGTCGATGAACTGTCCCCCGTTGCCGGTGCCGCGGTTTCGCAGGATCTGGTTCCGCGTGGCGTCGGCGGAGGTGACCTCGACCGCGTCGCCACCGTTGAACGAGATCCTGTTCTCCTCGAAGGTGTCGTTGCCGCCGATCCGGTTGCGGTCGGCGTCGCCGGCGATGCGGAGGCCGGGACCCTGGTTGCCGACACCTGTGGTCTCGTTCGAGAGCGTGCCGACGTAGTTCCAGGTGACCACGTTCTGGTCGCCGCCTTGGTCGCCGCCGTCAGCGTCGGCGGCCGGGCCAAGCGGATCCCTGATCAGGATCCCCGCCGCGGGCCCGGTCGGACAGCCGGTCGGGGTGTCGGTCGCATTGGCGACCACGTTCGCGGCGCTGCCGTCGGTGCCGCCGATCGTGTTGCCTGTTCCCTGCACCTCGATCGCGGCGCAACGGATCGGCCGGGCGGCGTTGGTGGTGCTGAGCCCGAAGGTGTTGCCGAGGACCTGCGCGTTCTGGCCGCGCAGCCGCAGGCCGACGTCGGGGAAGTTCCCGCCCGAGCCGGCGACGCGGTTGCCGCGGAAGACGAGTGGACCGCCGGCCGGGCTGATCAGGTCGGCCGCGGCGCTGCTGTCGGGTACGGCGGTCGTGCCGTCGGAGCCGAGACCGAGGAAGTTGCTCTCGACGTTCAGGCCGGTTGCGCCGGCGCTGCTGATCCCGGCGGCCTGGTTTCCGCCGATGTAGTTGCGCTCGGCGGCGGCCGGGCCGGCTGCCACGCCGATGTAGGCGTCGCTCGCCTGTCCGACCCGTATCCCATTCTGAGCGTTGCCCAGATCGGCGGTGCCGTTCTTGTCCAGGCCGATGAAGTTGGACTGGATGAGGGCGCCGGCCGGACTCTCCCCGCCGCCCTCTCCCTGGAGGTCGATCCCGTTGCCGGGCTGCGCGTTCGAGATCACGTTGCAGGCTCCGTCGCAGACCGTCGTGGCGGCCTCGCCGGAGGTCAACGTGCCGCCGATCCTCGTGTTGGACGGGGTGTCGGTGCCGTTGCCGACGACCTCGATGTCGTCGCCGTTGCCCGCCGCCGGGGTCGTCCCATCAGGCATCGTGCCGAAGTAATTGCCCCTGATCGCCGTGGTGTCCGCGTCGGCGAACACCTGAATTCCCTGGTCGCTGTTGTCGGCGAAGACGTTTCGGTCCGCGGCGGTCGTGCCGCCGATCGTGGCGGCGTTTCCGACCACGCTGATGCCGATCTCGTTCGGCTCCTGCGTCGTCCCGTTCAGCTTCAGGCCGAACCACGAGCTGCGGACGTTGAGTCCGTTGTTCCCGGACCCGTAGAAGATCCCCTGGTTCAGGTTCGTGAAGGCGATCCCGGCGACGTCGACGTTCTCCGTGGTCACACCGATGCCGTTGAAGCTCGGGACACCGGCGTTCGCACGCAGGCCCACGCAGGGCTGGATCGAGGCGGGGGCGGCGCTGCAGCCGTCCACCACGGCGGCCTGACTGAGGGTGGGCAGGCTGGAGTCGATCCCGATCGTCGGCGCCGAGCCCAGGGCGGCCACCCCGGTGTCGAATCCGACCGTGTCGCGGCCGGTCGTGGCGTTCGCCTGGGCGATCGCCGCACGCAGCGTGCACTGGTCCCCGCCGTTGAAGCCGTCCTGGTCGCAGCGGTTGTCGCTGGTGTCGGCGTCGGGGATGTCCTGGCTGTCGTTGACGTTGAAGAGCTGCGCGGCGTCGAGCCGGGCGACCGCGAAGTCGTTGCCGGTGGCGCCGCCTGGGGCTTGACCGGCGAGGACGATCCGGTTCTGCGCGTCAACCGCCATCCCGTTGGCGAGGTCCTGCGCGTTCCCGCTCGCGATCGGCACCGTCGCCTTGCCATCGCCCGAGAAGGTCGTGTCGAGCTTTCCGTCGGCGATCGCGTAGCGGGCGGCGGCGAAGTCCGTCCCGCCGGCCCCACCGTCCGCGTAGCCGCCGGCGACGATCGTCATTCCGGGACCGCTGTTGGGGCCGCCGCTTCGCTCGATCGCCACTCCGGTGGCAAGGTCAAGGCCGCTCGCGACAGACATCTCGGTCGCAAACTTCCCGTTTCCCGAGCCGCCGTCGCCATCGAACGTCGTGTCGAGGCTGCCGTCGGTGTCGCTGTAGCGCGCGAGCGCGAAGTCGAGGTCGCCGCCGGTCGCGGTGTATCCGGCGACGACGATCTTGTTGTCGGGCTGGATCGCGACGGCGTTCGCGGCCTCGTCGCTGCCGAAGTCGGTGGCGAACTTGCCGTTGCCGCTTCCGGGCCCGTCGAACGCGGGGTCGAGGCTGCCGTCGGAGACGTTGTAGCGGGCGAGCGCGAAGTCCGTGTCGGTACCGTTCAAGGTCTCGCCCGCCGCAACGATCTGGTTGCTGACGCTGTTGATCGCGATGTCGTAGAGGGTGTCGATGTCGCCGAAATCGGTGCTGAACCTGCCGTCCCCGCTACCGCCGGGTCCATCGAAGCTCGGGTCCAGCGCGCCGTTGCCGCCGCCGTAGCGGGCCAGCGAGAAATCCCCGTTGCTGGATCCGGCGACGACGATCTGGCCGTCACTCTGGATCGCCACCGCGTGCGGCGAGTCATCGCCGATCCCGCTGGCGATCGCGGTGGTGGCGATCCCGTCGCCGTCGAAGCCGGTGTCGAGGGTCCCGTCGGTGTTGAGGCGAATCACCCCGAAGTCGTATCCGGTGCCTGGTATCCCCATGAAGGCGCGGCCGGCGACGACGATCTTCTGGTCGTCCTGGATCGCGACGGCGTCGGCGATGTCCTGGTTCGAGCCCGGCCCGATCGGCACGGTCACGATCCCGTCGCCGCCGAAGGTCGTGTCGAGGGTGCCGTCCTCGTTGTAGCGGGCGACGGCGAAGTCATAGTTCGCGCCGGCGCCGGGATCAGTGTCGGTGGCTCCGACGACGACGGCCTTGCCGACGTTGGTCACCGCGACCGCATTGCCCAGGTCGTCGCTCGACCCCGACCCGATCGGCGTCGTCACCGAGCCGCCCGTGCCGAAGCTCGGGTCGAGGTCGCCAGGAGCGGCCCACGCCGGCGACGCCGAGGCGGCGAGCAGCGATGCCGCGACCAGTGCGATCGCGGTCGCGCGTCCTACCGCCGACCGATCCCTGTGCCCCCTGGCGTTCGTTCCCCGAGCGTAGGGGGCCGATCCCCCAGGAGCAATACCTAAAACTGGGGTCCGCTAGGCACGAAGGGGTGCGGCCGCGGCGCGGATCAGCGCGCGCTCATGCAGCAGCTCGGCGATCTGGACGGCGTTTGTCGCCGCCCCCTTGCGCAGGTTGTCGCCGACGACCCACAGGTTCAGGCAGCGCTCGTGGCTGGGGTCGCGGCGCACTCTGCCGACGAGCACCGCGTCGGTCCCGGCCGCCGCCGTGGCCAGCGGGTAGACGCCGTCGGCGGGGTCGTCCACGACGACGATCCCGGCGGCGCCGGCGAGCAGCTGCCGGCACTCCTCCGGCGAGAGGTCGTCGCGCGTCTGCACGTTGACCGACTCCGAGTGACCGCGGAAGACGGGAACGCGCACGCAGGTGGCGGAGATCCCCAGCTCGTCCCCGGCGCCGAGGATCTTGCGGGTCTCGGCGACCATCTTGCGCTCCTCGGTCGTGTAGTCGTCGCCCTCGGTGAACACCTCGACCTGCGGCAGCACGTTGAAGGCGATGCGATGTGGATAGACGCCGCACTCGACCTCCTCGCCCTCGAGGACGGCGCGGGACTGCGAGCGAAGCTCCTCGACGGCGCGCTGGCCGGTGCCGGAGACCGACTGGTAGGTGGAGACGACGATCCGCTCGATCCCGACCGCGTCGTGGATCGGCTTCAGCGCCACCACCATCTGCATCGTCGAGCAGTTCGGGTTGGCGACGATGCCGCGATGGGAGTCAGCGGCGTCGGGGTTGACCTCGGGGATAACGAGAGGGACGTCGTCGTGCATGCGCCAGAAGCTCGTGTTGTCGACGACCACCGCGCCGGCGTCGACCAGGCGCGGCGCCCACTCCGAGCTGACCGCCCCGCCCGCCGAGGAGATCACCAGGTCGAGCCCGGCGATCGACTCGTCCGAGAGCGTGCGGCACTCGATCGCTCGCCCGCCGTAGTCCAGCCGCCTGCCGGCGGAGCGCTCCGATGCGAACGGCACGACCTCGGCCGTCGGGAACGCGCGCTCGGCGAGCACCTCGAGGATCGTCGAGCCCACCGCGCCGGTGGCGCCGACGACGCCAACCCTGTAGCCGGCGGCCTCCATCACCTGGGCGCCGAACGCGCAGCGTGAGACGTAAGGCTGGTGGGGGTCATGGTTCTCAGGAGACCACGCGCGGCCGGTGCTCGGTGCCGGTGGGGTCCTCGCGCCGCACGTCGTCCTCGCCGAGGTCGAATGCCTCGTGGAGCGCCTTCACCGCCGCCGGGACGGCGTCGGCGGCGATCACGCAGGAGATCTTGATCGGCGACGTGGAGATCATCTCGATGTTGATCCCGCTCTCCCCGAGGGTCTGAAAGACCTTCGCCGCCACGCCCGGGTGGCTGCGCATGCCGGCGCCGACGATCGAGACCTTGCCGATCCGCTCATCGGCCTGCAGCCCGGAGCTGACGCCGAGCTTCTTCAGAGCGTCCACGGCGGACTCCAGGTCGCCGCGCTCCATCGTGAACGACAGCTCGGCGGTGTTGGCCTCCGACACCGGCTCGTTCTGCACGATCATGTCGATGTTGACGTTCGCCTCCGCCAGGGCGCCCGCCACCTGGCCGGCGATGCCGGGCTCGTCGCGGACGCCGATCAGGGTGACGCGTGCCTCGGCGTCGGAGTGGGTCACTGCGGTTACGAGCGGTCTTTCCATCGTCTCTTCCTCGCCGACGACGAGGGTACCGGGGCCGTCCTCGAACGAACTTCGGCAGTGGATCCGCACGGCGTGGTTGCGCGCGTACTCGACGGCGCGCAGCTGCAGCACCTTGGCGCCCGAGGCCGCCATCTCGAGCATCTCCTCGTAGGAGACCACGGGCAGCTTGCGCGCTCCGGGCGCGATTCGCGGATCGGCGCTGAACACGCCGCTGACGTCGGTGTAGATCTCGCAGACCTCGGCGTCGAGCGCCGCCGCCAGCGCCACGGCGGTCGTGTCCGAGCCGCCGCGGCCGAGCGTGGTGACGTCACGGCTCTCGGTGGAGATCCCCTGGAAGCCGGCGACGAGCACGATCCGGTCCTCGCCCAGGGCCTCGCGGATCCGGTCGGCGCGGACGTCGATGATCAGGGCCTTGGTGTGCGACGAGTCGGTGACGATCCCGGCCTGCGAGCCGGTGAGCGAGATCGCCCGATGGCCCATGTCGGTGATCGCCATCGCGCAGAGCGCGCACGACACCCGCTCCCCGACCGAGAGCAGCATGTCCATCTCGCGTGGGTCGGGGCGCTCGGACACCTCTCGCGCCATCTCCACCAGCTCGTCGGTGTGGGAGCCGCGTGCCGAGAGCACGGCGATCACGCGCTTGCCCTGCTCGCGGGCGGCAACGATCCGGCCGGCGGCGCGCTTCACGCCGTCGGCCCCGGCGACGGAGGTGCCGCCGAACTTCATCACGACGATGCCTTGGGGCGAGCGCTCGTTCATCGGCCGGTCTGAGAATACTTCTCGCCTATGTGGAGGCTCGGACGGGTGCTGCGACGGCCCTATCGCGACCGCTGGCTCAGCGCCCTGGCGGCAATCGCCGCGACGATCCTGATCTGGTCCCAGCTCGGCCTCGGAGGCGGCGGCGGGGACCGCGGCCGCGATCGCCTCGCCGGGTCGGTGTCGTCCCCGGTGCTCGACGCCGTGCGGCGGATGCCGCTCGCCGACAAGGTGGACGGGGTGCTGCTGCTCGGCTTCCACGGCACGACCACGTCGGCGCCGATCGTCTCCGAGGTTCGCGATCACCAGCTCGGCGGGGTGCTGGTCTCCCGGCCGAACTGGCTCGACGAGGCGCAGGGCTCGACCCTGGTGGCGGCAATCCGCACCGCCGGGGCGCGCGGCGGCCGGGTCCAGCCCCTGATCGCCTCCGCCCAGGAGGGCGGTCCCTACCGCAACCTGCGCAACCTGCCGCCGACCCGGCGCGAGCTGGACGTCGGCGATGCGGGCTCGGTGCCGGGCGCCGAGAGCTGGGCGACGGAGACCGGCAGGGCGATGCGGGAGTCCGGCTTCGACCTCAACCTCGGCCTGATCGCGGACGTCGCCACGCTCGACAGCCCGATCGCAGACCGCGCCTTCAGCGACGACCCCGAGCGGGCGGCGTCGATGACAGCCGCGGCGGTGCGGGGGTGCGCGGCGGCGCGGATCCTCTGCGCCACCGGCCACTTCCCCGGCGAGGGGGCGGCGTCCCAGGACACGGCGGAGGGGCCGGCGACGGTCAGCCTCGATCGCGGCTCGCTGGAGGCTCGAGACCTCACCGCCTTCCGGGCGGCGATCTCGGCGGGCGTCCCCGCCGTTGTCGTCTCGCACGCCTTCTTCATCGCCTATGACCCGGTCACGCCCGGCTCGCTCTCGCCGGCGATCGAGACGGACCTGCTTCGAGGCCAGCTCGGCTTCAAGGGAGTGGCGATCACGGCCGACCTCGAGGACGGGGCTATCCGCGGCGGCCGTACGGTTGCCCGCGCCGCTGTCGACGCCGTGGTCGCCGGTGCCGACATGGTCCAGGTCTCGGCGGACCCGTCCGCACAGGAGGCCGCGCGGCGGGCCCTGTTCGCGGCGGCGCGCGACGGCGAGATCCCGCCCGAGCGCCTCGACGAGGCCGTCGGCCGCGTCCTGGAGATGAAGCGCTCGGTGGGCCTGCTCAGATAGGCGCGCCCGGAGGCCCTGGCCCCGGGTGACCAAGGTCACACACTCATATATCGCCCCGATATACGGTGGAGCGATGGAGCTGAGCCCGACCGGGTACGTCATCCTGGGGATGCTGCGCACGGGCCCCAAGTCCGGTTACGAGATCAAGGCCCTGGTCGACAACTCCACCCGGTTCTTCTGGGCCGCCAGCTACGGGCAGATCTACCCGGAGCTGAAGCGCCTCGCGAACGCCGGCCTCGTCGAGGCGACCGATGCCCCGCGTGGCGGCCGCAGGCGCAAGCTGCATCGGATCACGGGCGCCGGTCGCCGGGAGCTGCGGGCCTGGCTGAGGCGTCCGCCGCAGACCTTCGAGCTCCGCGACGAGGGCCTGTTGAAGCTGTTCTTCGCCGACGCCCTGCCCCCCGACGAGGCAATCGAGACGCTGCGGGCGATGCGCGAGCACCGCCTCGAGGTGCTCGAGCGCCTGCGTGAGATCGAGCCGAAGGCGGTGGCGGTGGGCGGCTTCCCGCTCGTGGTCCTGCGCGGAGGCATCGAGTTCAACCGCTGGTTCGCCGCCTGGTGCGAGCGCGTCGAGGACGAGATCCGCGCACAAGCCGTGGCCGCGGAGGCGAGCGCCTGATGCTGGACGCCCTGGCCCGGGCGGCCGACAGGCGCGCCAGGCGGACGGTGCTTGCCGCCGTCGTCTTCTTCCTCGTGGCCGGAGCCCTGGGGGGTTCGGTGGCCAGCAGGCTCGACCCCTATCAGGCCGACGACCCGGCGACGGAGAGCGTCCGCGCGACCAACCTGCTCCAGGACGCCGGCTACAGGACCGCCGCCGTCGTCGTGCTGTTCCGCGACAGCCCGGTCTCCGCGCCGTCCACCCGCCGCGAGGTCCGCGGCGTCGAGCGCCAGCTGCGCGCGCGCCACGACGTCACCTCGGTCACCGGCTACTACGACACGGGCTCGCGCGACTTCGTCTCGCGACGGGGCGACGCCACCTATCTCGCCGTGGCGCTGAAGCCGACCCACGACAAGGACTGGCAGCAGGCGGCGAACGAGATCGACGACCAGCTCGCAGGCCGCAGCCACGTCCTCGTCGGCGGCCCGGCCCTGGCCCAGCAGGAGGTCAACGACCAGGTCGAGCGCGATCTGCGGATGGCGGAGATGCTCGCCTTCCCGCTGCTCTTCCTGCTCTCGCTGCTGTTCTTCCGCAGTCTGGTGGCGGCGCTGCTGCCGCTTTTGACGGGCGGCCTTGCGATCGTCGGCACCTTCCTGATCCTGCGCGTCGCCAGCGAGCTGACCTCGATCTCGATCTTCGCGCTCAATCTGACCACGGGGCTGGGGCTGGGCCTGGCGATCGACTACAGCCTGTTCGTGGTGTCGCGCTATCGCGAGGAGATCGCCAGGGACGGCCCCGGGCTGGCGGCGATGCGGCGCACGCTGGCGACGGCGGGCCGCACCGTCGTCTTCTCGTCGCTCACCGTGGCGGTGGCGATGGCGTCGCTGCTGATCTTCCCGCAGCGCTTCCTCTACTCGATGGGGCTGGGAGGAGCGCTGGTGGCGCTGCTTGCGGCGACCGTCGCGCTCACAGTCCTGCCCGCGGTGCTGACGCTGCTCGGGACCCGCGTGAACTCGCTCGCGCCGCCCTTCCTCCAGCGCCGCGCCGAGCGCGACGCCCGCCCCGCCCAGGCGGGCTTCTGGTACCGGCTGTCGCGGTTCGTGATGCGGCGACCGATCCCGATCGCGACGCTCAGCGCCACCTTCCTGATCGTCCTCGGGATCCCGTTCTTCCAGATCAAGTTCACCTACGTCGACGCGCAGATCCTTCCGAGCGATGCCAGCGCCCGGCGGGTCGACGACGCGATGCGAGCGGAGTTCCCGCCCTACCGCGACACGCCGATCGAGGTCGCGATCGACGGCGGCGGTGGCGCCGCCGCGCGCCAGGTGCAGGCGCGGCTCGGTCGCGTCCCGGGCGTCGTCGAGGTGCATCCGCCGAGCAGGCTGACGCGCCGCGTCAGCGTGGTCGAGGCGATCTCGGCGAACCCGTACATCTCGGAGGCCAGCCAGTCCACGGTCAGAAGGATCCGCGAGCTGCCGGCTCCGCACGGGTCCTCGACGCTCGTCACCGGAGGGACGGCGGACTTTCTCGACTTCCAGGACAGCCTCGCCCGCCACCTCCCGGTCGCGGTGGCGATCATCGTCGGCGCCACCCTGGTGATCCTGTTCCTGATGACCGGCTCGGTCGTGCTGCCGGTCAAGTCGCTGCTGATGAACGTGCTCAACCTCAGCGCCGTCTTCGGCCTGCTGGTCCTGCTGTTCCAGGACGGGCGCCTGGAGAGCCTGCTGGACTACCGCAGCCAGGGGGCGCTGGAGCAGACGATGCCGATCCTCCTCTTCGCCGTCGCCTTTGGGCTGTCCACGGACTACGCCGTCTTTCTGCTCTCGCGGATAAAGGAGGCCCGCGACGGGGGAGCGTCCGACAGCGAGTGCGTCGCCATCGGCCTGGAGCGGACGGGGAGAATCGTGACCGCCGCGGCGCTGCTGTTCTCGATCGCGATCGGCGCCTTCGCCACCTCGCAGATCATCTTCATCAAGGAGAACGGTGTCGGCACGGCGCTGGCGGTGCTGATCGATGCCTCGATCATCCGTGCGCTGCTGGTGCCGTCGCTGATGGAGCTCCTGGGAAGGTGGAACTGGTGGGCGCCGCGGCCGCTGCGGCGGCTGCACGACCGCATCGGGTTGGGCGAGGGCGAGGCGGCGGCGAACAGCGCTACCGCCGCCCCCGAGGGCATCTAGGTCGGCAGGTCCGAGGCGCCTAGAAGCCGGGCGATGCCGCTTCCGCGCGCCCGGCAAGCTGGGCGTCGAGCGCCGCGCTTGCCTCGCCCGGACGCGAGCCGAGGGAGGGGATCCCGTTGGAGCCCACCATCAGCCGGGCGTTGCGATAGCCGAAGACGGGGGCCTGGAAACCGAGCCGGCGAATGCGCTGCAGCAGCCGCCCGGCAACGTCGAGGCTGGCGTCCGGCCCGCACAGCACCAGCGCCGCGGGCTCCAGCGCGCGCATGGCCCGCTGCAGCCGCTCCTCGGCAAGGTCGCTCGACAGCAGCAGCACGCGGAACCCGGACCGGCGCAGGACCAGCTCCAGCGCCTGGGTGTTGAGCGACTCGGCGTCCAGCTGCGGGCTCGAATCGAGCAGCAGCACGCCCTGTTCGCGCGTGGCCGCAGCGACGACTCGCCGGGAGGCGTGCAGCCAGCCGGTGGCCCAGCGACAGCCGAACTCGTACTCGGTGGAGCGGTCGGCGCGCTGCGCCGCGTGATCGATCGCGGGCAGCAGCAGCTCCTCGACCGTGCGCTCCACCGAGCGCACCGACATGCTCTCCTCCATCGCCCGGTCGGCGGCCGCCTCGTCGAACAGGTCGAAGGCCGCCACGACGCGGTCGACCGAGCCCGCACCCTCGCCGCGGCGGCGGGCGATCTCGACCGCCGAGGAGATGTTGCCGGTCTCGCGCAGCGCCTCGCGCAGGCCCTCCAGCTCGATCAGGTCGTACTGGCGGTGGTTGCCCGGCGTGCGCTGCGGGCGCGGGTAGCCGAAGCGGCGCTCCCAGCTTCGCAGCGTGTTCGCGCTTACGCCCAGGAGCTCGGCTGCTGCGTTCGTGCGGATACCGCCCACCCCCTTGCGTGTCGCGCTCTGCCGTACCACGGCGCCTGAGTCTCTCTCATATTGCGTGCTATTTCGAGGTTTACGTCAGTTACCCGGAAGCTGGCACCAAAATTGCACCGGGATTTCACGGGATCCGGCGGCGGCGAGCGGACTCAGGCGGGTTCGCTCAGGCGACCTCGACGGCGCGGCCCTCGGCGCGGGCCTGGTACATCGCCGTATCGGCCAGCTCGAGCAGACGGGCGGCGTCACGGCCGTGCTCGGGGCAGGAGACCACCCCGACGGCGACCGACGGGCGCAGCTCGTCGGGAAACTCGATCTCCCCCACCGCCCGCGCCAGCCGCTCGGCGAGCAGGCGCGCTTGGGGGGCGGTCTGGTTCGGGGCGACGACGCAGAACTCGTCCTCGCCGAGGCGGAAGATCTCGTCGGTGGTGCGAAGGTCGTCGCGCACCGCTCCCGCCACCGCCTGCAGGACGCGGTCGCCGGCCTCACGACCGCCGGCGTCGTTGACCCGCTTCAGGCCCTCGACGTCGAGCAGCAGCAGCGTGAATGCGTGGCCGTAGCGCTTCTCGGCCTCGATCAGGCCCTCGATGCGGCGGCGCAGGTGGTTCACCCCCTGCAGGCCCGTGAGCGTGTCGCGGTCGAGCTCGGGCTCGCGGCCGCGCACGATTGCCCCCGCGGCCGCGGCCTGCAGCTCGCCGAACGCCTCCGCGAGGCGCTCGGCCGACAGGGCCACGACGGCGGACTCGCCGGGCGGCACGCGCTCGCCGAGCGCGGCGATAAGGACAGCCTGCAGGGCGGCGATGCTGGCCGCCAGCCTCGCCGCCGAGTCGGGGCCCTGGTGCAGGAGCCCGAGCTGCTTGGCGCGCTCGATGTCGTCGGGGGGGATCTCGGGCGCGGACCCCGGCGCGGCCTCCGCCACGGCGCGCAGCACACCGGCGATCATCTCCGGCAGCTCGCGCGACACCCAGGCAAGCGGCATGCCCTCGACCTCGCGCAGCGTGGCACGGTCCATGATCCGCATCAGCCACTGCTTCGCGAGCTGATCGCGATCAGCCTCCAAACGCGCGAGATGCGCGCGCATTGCGCCCGGAAAGGGCGTCCCCTGTTCAGTCAAGACGCGGTTCTGCTCGTCGTGATGCGGATAGCTGTGGGCGATACCTCAGCGTCGCAATAGCCCCGGACGGTACGTAATCACAATAGGCGCCGCGCCACCTGCCGTCCACACGGCTTCGATCGACTATCCGTCCAGCTCGCGCCTGCCCGCCAGGGCCTTGCCCAGGGTTACCTCGTCGGCATGCTCGAGATCGGCGCCGACGGGCAGTCCGCTGGCCAGGCGCGTCACCGTGACGCGACCGCGGAGGGCGTCGGCGATGTGCAGCGCGGTCGCCTCGCCCGTGGTGGTGGGGTTGGTCGCCAGCACGACCTCGCTGACGCCGTTTCCGACCCGCGCCAGGAGCTCGTCGATGCGCAGATCGTCGGGGTCGATCCCGTCGATCGGCGAGAGGGCGCCGCCGAGCACGTGGTAGAGGCCACGGTACTCGTGGGTGCGCTCGATCGGGATCACGTCGGCCGGCTCCTCGACGACGCAGATCACGCTGGCGTCGCGTCGGTCGTCGGCGCAAATCTCGCAGCGCGGCCCCTCGGCGAGGTTGAAGCAGACCTCGCAAAGCCCCACCTTCTCCTTCACCTCGCGGATCGCAGCGGCCAGCGCCAGCGCCTCGTCTCCCTCGGCGCGAAGCAGGTGGAACGCGAGCCGCTGCGCCGTGCGCGGCCCGATCCCGGGGAGCCGCGACAGCTCTCCGATCAGGCGGTCGATCGCTGCGGGATACATGGCGGCGGGGCTAGATTCCGGGCAGGCCGAGATCGCCGAGCCCGCCGGTGATCCCGCCCATCTTCCCGGCGGCAAGCTCCTGCGCCGAGCGAATCGCCTCGTTGACGGCTGCCAGAACCATGTCCTGCAGCACCTCGGCGTCCTCGGGGTCGATCGCCTCGGGGTCGATCGCGATCTCCTTCAGGGTCAGGTCGCCGGTCATCTTCACCTTGACCATGCCGCCGCCGGCGCTCGCTTCCACCACCTCGCCTGCGAGCTGCTCCTGGGCCTTCGCCATCTCCGCCTGCATCTGCTGGACCTGCTTGAGCATCGCGCTCATGTTGGGCTGCTGCCCGCCGGGCCGGGTCATGCCTCCTCCGCCTCCGTCTCGTACTCGGTCGCGTCGAACTCCGCCTTCAGGCGCTCGATCAGCTCCTCCTCGCTGATCTCCGTGCCCGCGGCATCGTCGTCGCCGGCCTCGCCGTCCAGCAGCACGTAGACCGGCCGCAGGCTGTGCCCGACGATCTGCCGCACGGCCTCCGCGAAGCGGTCGCGGTTGGTCTGGTCCTCCGCCTTCTTCTTGTTGAACGGGGCGCTTGCCGGGAAGCCCACCCGCAGTACCGACTCGTCGGCGTCGACGTCCACCGGGCGGGCGTTCTCGAACAGCGCCGAGAGCACAACCGACCCCGACTGGCGCACCTGGTCGACCACCGCCGGCCACAGGCGGCGGATCCGCTCCAGGTCGAGGGCGTCGCGATCCTCGGGCGGCGCAGCGGCATCCGCCTGTGGCGCTTCGGTCGCGATAGCCGCGGCGACGCCGCCCGCCGCCTCGGGCCCGCCCCGCTCGGCGTCAGCGTCCGGCTGCTCGTGCTCGCCCGTCACCTCCGGCCCCTCGTCTCTCGCCTGCCGTTCGCCTGTCGACCTCCCCGCACCCGCGGCCGCTCCACCCGCGGCCGCTCCGGTCGCGGCCGCTCCGCCGCCTGCCTCCAAGCGTTCGATCCTGCGCAGGATCGCCTCCTGCGACGGCTTCAGCTCGGGGCGGGCCGCCTTCAGCAGGGCGACCTCCAGCGCGATCCGGGGATCGTCGCCCTCGCGAATCCCCGCCAGGGCGCTCGACAGCGAGTCGATCGCAGCCACCAGGTCGGCATCGGAGAGCCGGCCCGCCTGCTCCTTCAGGCGCTCGACCTGATCGGCGGTGGCGGCGAGGCCTTCGCCGGGTTCGCCGGTGGTGCGAAGCACGAGCAGGTGGCGCAGGTGGGCGACGAGGTCGCGGATGAACTGGGGCAGGTCGCGCCCCGAGCGCGACAGCCGCTCGACCGCCCCCAGCGCCGAGGCCGGGTCCGCGGCCGCGACGGCGTCCACCGTCTCGAAGATCAGCTCGGCGTCGGCGACCCCCAGCACGGCGAGCACGTCGTCGAGCTCAACCTTCGCCCCTCCGTAGGCGACGAGCTGGTCCAGCGTCCCCAGCCCGTCGCGGAAGCTGCCGGTGGCGGCGCGGGCGATCAGGGCGATCGCCCCGTCGGAGATCTCGATCCCCTCCGCGGCCGCCACCCGCCGCAGCACCTCGGCGATCTGGTCGATCGAGGGGCGCTGGAAGTCGAACCGCTGACAGCGGTCGACGATCGTCGGCATCACCTTGTGCGCCTCGGTGGTGGCGAGCACGAAGACGGTGTTCGGCGGCGGCTCCTCCAGCGTCTTGAGGAAGGCATTCCACGCCTCCTTGGTGAGCATGTGCGCCTCGTCGAGGATGTACACCTTCCAGCGCCCGGCGGCGGGCGCGTAGCCGACCCGCTCGCGCAGGTCGCGGATGTCGTCGACGGAGCGGTTGGAGGCGGCGTCCATCTCGATCACGTCGAGCGACGCCGAGGCGGTGATCGCGCGGCACGACTCGCACTCGCCGCAGGGCTCGGTGGTCGGGCCGCGCTCGCAGTTGAGGCAGCGGGCGAGGATCTTCGCCATCGACGTCTTGCCGGTGCCGCGCGAGCCCACGAAGAGATAGGCGTGGTGGACCTTGTCGGAGGCGACCGCGTTGCGCAGCGTGCGCACCACGTGCTCCTGGCCGACGACCTCGTCGAAGGTCTGGGGGCGGTGGCGACGGTAGAGGGAGGCCTGCGACACGGGCGGCCAGTGTACCCCCGGCCGCGGCGCGGCCCGCGGACGCCGGGGCGACGGAGAAGCCCGTCAGGGCGCGGCGGCGGGAGCCTCGACCGGATGAATATTTGCTATGCTAATTAGCAAAGCGTACCAATGCCCGCGACAGCGACCGACAAGAGGACCGGCGAGGTGGCCGCCCGCCTGCGCCTGGCAATCACCCGCACCGCGCGGCGGCTGCGCCAGGACGCCGGCGGAGAGCTCGGCCCCGCCGGGACGGCGGCGCTGGCGACGATCGAGCGCCGCGGCCCGCTGACGCCGAGCGAGCTCGCCGCGATCGAGCAGATCAAGCGGCCGACCGTGACGCGGATTCTCGCCACGCTCGCCGAGGCGGGCCTCGTCGAGCGCGCCCCCGACCCCGCCGACGGGCGCAGCGCGATCGTCGCGATCAGCTCCGCCGGCCGCGAGCGGCTGCGGGCGCTGCGGGCGCGGAAGAACGCTTACCTGGCGCGCCGCCTGGGGCGGCTCGAAGCCGACGAGGTGGCGGCGCTGGAACGGGCGGCCGAGATCCTCGAGCGCATGCTGGAGGGCGAGCGGGCGTGACGGCAGCCCCCAGAGCCCCTTCCACGATGAAACGCCGCACCTGGCTGCGGCCCATGACCGGCGCTGGATCGGGCCCCGCCTCCTCGCCGGTAGACACAGCTACCGGCTTCGTCGGCGGTGACCGCCCAGCTTGGTCCTGGACCGCCCCAGGCACGCCGTCATCATGAAAGTGGCTCTGCGCCGCTCGTTCAGCTCGCTATCGGTCCCAAACTACCGCCGCTACTTCGCCGGGCAGCTCGTCTCGCTGAGCGGCAACTGGATGCAGATGGTGGCCGAGCTGTGGCTCGTCCTGGCGCTGACCGGCAGCGGGGTCGCGGTCGGGATGACCACCGCCCTGCAGTTCCTGCCGATCCTGCTGTTCGGGGCGTGGGGCGGCCTGCTCGCCGATCGGATCGCCAAGCGGCGCCTGTTGATCGTCACCCAGGCGCTGATGGCGCTGCCGGCCCTGGCGCTGTTCGCGCTCACGGCGATGGGCTCCGTCGAGGTCTGGATGGTGTACGCGCTGGTGTTCGTTCGCGGCACCGTGAACTCGGTCGACAACCCGACCCGGCAGAGCTTCGTGATCGAGATGGTGGGCGCCGACCGCGTCGTCAACGCGGTCAGCTTGAACAGCGTCCTCGTGCACAGCGCCCGGATCGCCGGCCCGGCGATCGCCGGCGTGCTGATCGCGCTGTGGGGGGTTTCGCCGTGCTTCGCCGTCAACGCCCTCACCTTCGTGGTGATGATCGTCGCCCTGCGGCGGATGGAGCCGGCGGCCCTGGAGGCAGCGCCGGCGGCGGTGCCCGCGGCGGGCGCCGTCCGCGCCGGGCTGCGCTACGTGCGCGAGACGCCGGAGCTCGCGGTGCCGCTCGCCCTGATGGCGCTGGTCGGGACGTTCGGGCTCAACTTCCAGGTGATCCTGCCGCTGCTGGCGCGATTCAGCTTTCACGGTGGCGTCGCGGCCTACGCCGCGCTGCTGTCGGCGATGGCCGTCGGCTCCGTGATCGGCGCGCTCACCACCGGCGCCCGCGGCCGCACCGGCCTCGGCGTGATCGCCACCGCCGCCCTTGCCTTCGGGGCGCTCACGCTGCTCGCCGCCGGGGCGCCGACGCTCGCCGTCGAGCTCCCCCTGCTGGCTCTGATCGGAGCCTGCACGGTGACGTTCGCCGCCTCGATCAACTCGACGCTTCAGCTCGCCGTCGAGCCGAGCATGCGCGGCCGCGTGATGGCCCTCTACTCGATCGTCTTCATCGGCTCGACGCCGATCGGCGGCCCGCTCGCCGGCTGGCTCTCGCAGGCGGTCGACCCGCGTGCGGCGCTCGTGCTGGCGGGCGCGTCCGGGCTCGCCGCCGGCGTCTTCGGCCGGATCGCCGCCGGCCGCGCCGCCGACGCGGTCAGCGCAGAAGCCGCTTCGCCACGCCCGCGATCGTGCCGATCCCGTAGCCCATCGTCGGATCTCCGTCCGTCATCACGGCGATCGCGACCCTGCGATGGCGGCGCTCCAGGCGCGCCACCTGGTGAACCAGCTGGCCGCGGCCTGTCGACCGCCATCCGCCCTTGAAGAAGACCTTCCAGCCGTGGGCGACGTGGGGGATCCCCCAGCGCTGCGAGCTGGTGATCCCGGCGAGCAGGCTGCGGGCGAAGCGGTCGAACTGCGGCGGGATCAGGTCGTCCATATAGAAGAAGTAGCGCGCCTGGTCGGCGGCACTGATGTGGGCATTGGCCCACACCCCGGACAGCGAGAAGTCGGTCATCCCGGCGCGGTCGGCGAGCTTGTGGATGCGGTGGTTGCCGGTGCGGCGCTGGACCTCGCTGGCGGCGCTGTTGTCGGATACGTGGATCATCCGGTACAGCAGCGAGCGGCCCTGGCTGCTCAGCGACTTGTGCTGCTGGTCGAGCTTGCGCAGGTAGGCGACCAGCAGCATCGCCTTGACCACGCTGGCGCTGATGAAGCGTCGGTGAAGGTGGAGCCCGTGCAGGCGGCCCTCGCTGTCCATCACCGCAAACGAGGCGACGCCGCTGCGCCCGGTGATGAAGCTGCGCGCGCGGGAGACCGCTGCCGCGAAGGGAAAGCCGGCGGGGGCGTCGCCGCGCCCGTGGTACTGGCCGAGGTTGGCGGCGACGTGGTCGTCGTGCTTGCAGTGGGCATGGACGGCGGGACGGTCCATCGCCCGCTCGCCGGGGGCGTCGAAGCAGGCGAGATAGCGGAAGCGTCCCTCCGGCACCGCGAACGTCGCCCCGAAGCGGGTGACGCCGGGGCTGACCTCCCGCGTGCGGGTCTTCTCGACGAGCTTGAAGCTGTCGCTGGAGCGCCGGGCGACGAACCAGTAGACGGTCTGCCCGCCCCAGTCGAGGTCGTCGGGGTGTCGGCTGGCGAAGCCGGCGTGCACGCGTCCGAAGCGCAGGTAGGCGAGCTGCTTGCGCAGCCTCTCGTCCACCGTGATCGTGCGGTCGGGGCTGCGGGTCGCCGGCGCCGACTCGGTCACCACCCGGTAGATCGTGTTGCGATCGGGGGTGACGGTGAAGGTGTAGGAGCCGTCGGCGCCGGTGGTCGCGGTGTCGATCGTGCTGAAGGAGTCGAACGGATGCGGACTGGCGCGCAGCCGCAGCGTCTGACCGGCGTTGCTGATCGGCTCGCCCACCAGCTTGCCCGAGATCGTCGTCGAGTGGCCGAAGACGATCTCGTCCTTGGCCGGATGGGCGCTCAGCGCCGGAGCGGCCTGCGCTGCCGCCGGCACGGCGAGCAGGGCGAGCGACGACAGGGCGGCCAGGACAGAGAACGCGCGCTTCACGACCGGCGCAGGTTAAGGGGCCGCGAGCGGCGGCGCGCCGGGCCGGCGCGGTCACGGGCCGCCGCTACTGTCTCCGCTCCAGATGGCCGTTTCCGCCGCAGACCGGGGGGCCGGGGCACTGCGTCCGCGCACGCGTGCCGGGCGGGCGCTGCTGCCGGCGGCGTGGATCGCGGTGATAGCCGCCGCGCTGTGGCTGGTGATCGGTCACGGCTTCGCCAACTACGACACCTTCTACCCGCTGGTCTGGGGCAAGCAGCTCGTCCACGGCCACAGCCCCGACTACGGGGCCCCCATACCCCCCACCCCGCATCCGCTCGCCGATCTGGCCGGCGCCGCGCTGTCGCCGCTCGGCGACACGGCCGAGGACGTCCTGGTGGCGATCGGATATCTCTGCCTGGGCGCGATCGGCTACCTGGTCTACCGCCTCGGTGCGATCTGGTTCGGCCCCGCGATCGGCGTGGTTGCGGCGGTGATCGCGCTCAGCCGCGAGCCGATGCTCTCCGACGGCGTCCGCGCCTACGTGGACATCCCCTTCGTCGCCCTGGCGCTGGCGGCTCTGCTCGTGGAGACGAAGCGTCCGCGCGCCGGCGCCCCGGTGCTGGCGCTGCTCGCCGTGGCGGGCCTGCTGCGGCCGGAGGCATGGCTGTTCTCGGCGGCCTATCTCGCCTACGTCGCGCTGGAGCGCGACCCCGGGCGGGGACGATGGGCGCTGCGCCGGCGGGCGGCGATCGACCGCCGCGGGCTGGCGGCGCTCGCGGCGCTGGCGGCGTCCACGCCGGTCGCCTGGGCCCTCTTCGACCTGATCACCGCCGGCGACCCGCTCTACTCGTTCACGGGCACCCGCGACACCGTCGGGACGCTCAACCGCCAGACCGGCGTCGTCGACCTCGTCCTCTATGGCCCCCGCCGGCTCGGCGAGATCATGCGCGAGCCGGGCCTGATGGGAGCGGCCGGGGGCGTCGTCCTGTGCTTCGCCTTCCTGCGACGGCGCTCGCCGCTCGGGATCGCCGCCGCCGCGCTGGCGCTGGGTGCCTTCGCGCTGCTGGCGATCGGCGGCCTGGCCGTGATCACGCGCTACCTGCTGTTGGCGGCGACGGTGCTGGCCGTCTTCTGCGCCGCCGGCCTGCTCGGCTGGCGCCTGCTGGCCGCGGACCACCCGTGGCGACGGCGCTGGCAGGCGTTCGCGGCGCTCACCGCGCTGCTGTTCGTCGCGCTGCTCCCCCACCAGGTCGACCTGATCTCCGACCTGCGCGGCTCGATCGCCACCCAGCAGCGCATCCGCGACGACCTCCACTCGCTTGTCGACGCGGGCGCCTTCGGCGGGCACTGCGGGCCGATCTCGGTGCCCAACCACCGGCCGCTGCCGCTGCTGGCGCTGTGGCTCGACCGGCGTCCGTCGCGGATCGTCAGCTCCTCGGAGCAGCGCCAGCCGGATCGCGGCTACTTCCTCGATCCGGCGAGCGCCTTCGTCGAGCGCAACTTCACGCTGGACCCGAACGACCCGCGGCGGCTGACGGCAGCGGTGCCGCCGGGTTTCCGGCTGCGGGCGCAGAACCGCTCCTGGAAGCTCTACGTGCGCTGCAAACGGACCGTGCACCCGCCGTCGTGACGAGGTCCCCGGGCGTGCCCGCCGTGGCTGGCTCGAGCCAGGCTTGCCTGCGGCACATGCTCGCTACCGCTTAAGGCTGCTTCCTTCCGGACCTGACCTGGTTCACGGGCGCGCATTGCGCAGGACCTGGCCGTCAACGCCGCCCGCGGCGTACTGGCCCCGAAGGCCATGTCCCTCGGACGGGAATTCGGCCCCGCTAGAGCGGATTGCGGGTTCAGGCCACCGCTAATTGCCCGCCTAGCACGGTCCACGGCAATCGTAGCCGCCCGCGGCGAAGCGCGGCGCCTCCGCTGCTCCCGCGGCTTGCGGCCTGCGGCCGCGGGCTCAGAAGGTCGAGTAGCGCTGCCGCGAGATGAAGAAGCCGCTCCCCGTGTCGAGGTTGCGGCAGGTCATTCCGTCGCTGCGGCTCGTGCACGAGAACGAGCCCACCTGCGCCTCCTGGCCGTAGTCGAGCGCCGGCCCGCTTGGGTCGAGGGCGGTGTCGCCGGCGCAGACGAACTGGGCCGGCCCGCTGCCGGAGACGATCAGGCCCTGGCCGAAGTCGACGTCGGAGGGGCAGTCGGCCGGCCGCCCCGGCGGCGACCAGTCGCGCGTGTTGATGTCGCAGCGGGCGGAGCCGTCGGAAAGCGCGCAGCCGATGTTGCCCGTGGGGGAGCGGAACTGCTGCGCCTGGCCGCCGCCGGAGGACGACTTCGGCGCCGGCGCCGGCTCGTTCTGGGGCTGGGAAACGGGGGGCGGCTGCGGCTGCGCCTGCTGCTGCTCGACGACGGTCGTCTGGGTGACCGTCTTCGAGCCCGAGCCGCAGGCGGCGAGCACGGCGGCGCAGGCAACGGCGGCGAGTACGGCTGCGAGGGCCCTCATCTCCCCCAACGCTATCCGCCGACTCCCCACTTTCAAAGCACCCGCAGCTTGCCAATCGGAGCTTCGATGAGCGATTGGGTACCCCGGGGGGACCACAATCCTTCAACCGTCGACCGAGCGACCCTCGGCGCGGCGGCTACAGCGCCGCCAGGACCTCGCGGGCGGCGCGCTTGCCGCTCGAGATCGCCCCGTCCATGTAGCCGATCCAGTGCTCGGCGGTCTCGGTGCCGGCCCAGTGGATGCGGCCCTCCGGGCGGGCGACCCGACGGCCGTAACTCGTGATCACGCCCGGCGGGCTGAAGCCGCCGTAGCAGCCGCGCGTGTAGCGCTCGACGTTCCAGTCGTGCTCGACGTAGCGGCGCGGGTGCGCCGCCGCCGAGCCGAAGTAGGAGACGAGGTTGGCGATCACCGCGGCGCGTCGCTTGGAGCGGGAGACCCTCCCCCAAACGCGCGCGTCCTCGCCCTCGATGAAGCCGATGATCACGCCCGCGCGGCCGTCGGGCGGGGAGTTGTCGTAGGTGATCTTCACCGGCGGCGTGTCGGAGACGGCCTGGCCGGTGAGCCCGTCGGCCCGCCAGAACGGGGCGTCGTAGACGATCTGGCACTTGATGTGCGATCCCGAGGGAAAGCGCTGCATCAGGAAGTCGCGGTCGGGGTCGAGCAGGGGCACGTACTCGATCCGCCCCGCAAGGTGGGGGGCGAGCGTGACGATCGCGTGTCGCCCCCGGACCGAGAAGCGGTCCCCGTACACGCGCACGCCGCGGCGGTCGGTTGCAATCCGCCGCACCGGGTTGTCGAAGATCAGCCGCCCGGCGCCGATCCGCTCGACCAGGCCCTTCGACAGCGCCTGCGGCCCGCCCACCAGGCGCCGCTCCTGGGCTCCCTCCTCGACGGCGTCGAGGCGGTCGACGCTGCCCGGGTCGCCCTCGCGACCGGCGCTGCCGATCGCGTTGAGGAAGTCGAGCAGGGAGATCTGCGACGGCTCCGCCGCGTAGACGCCCTGCACGACGAGGTCGAGGAACAGCTGGCCGTCGGGGGTGTGCAGGTTCTGCTTCTTCCAGGTCTCGATCGTCTGGCCGTCCCACTCGCGCGCGTTCGGGGCGTCCCAGGGATGGCCGGGCGGGACCGTGCTGGCCATCTGGTCGAGCATCGCGATCGCCGCCTCGGCCTCGATGTCCCCGGTCGGGGAGAGCGGGATGCCGCCGAGGGGGCCGGTGGCGAAGTAGAGCGAGCGCTGGCCGTTTCGGTAGAAGACGTTCTGGCCGTCGTTGTAGGTGGGGAACGTCTTGATCCCCAGCTCCTTGGCGAGATGGAGGACAGCGTCCTGGTGGGGGCCGACGTAGGCGGCCCCCATCTCGACCACCTCGCCGTGCGGGTGGGTGGGGTCGATCGGCACGTCGAGCGTGCGCCCGCCGACCCGGTTGCGGGCCTCGACGACGAGCACGGATCGCCCCGCCTTTTCCAGCTGCCAGGCGGCACTGAGGCCGGCGAGGCCCGCCCCGACGACGATCACGTCGGCGCGACGCCGGCGCCGCTGCCGGGCCCGGGGCTGACGTGCTTCAGCCGGCCCGGCCAGGCCGGCCGCGCGTCCCAGGTACGCCGCCGCGGCAGCCCCGATCGAGCCCCCGATCAGCCGCCGGCGAGTGAGCCCCCAATCCGCCACGGCACGGTTGATAGCGAAGCGAGACCGACCGGTGTCGCAGTCAATTCGACCGCCAGTCGGCCCGACGGCGACCGCATATCATCACCCGGAGGGCGCGTAGCTCAGTGGGAGAGCGCTCGCTTCACACGCGAGAGGTCGCTGGTTCGAAACCAGCCGCGCCCACTCTGAAGCGCGCCTCGAAGCCGCCGGGCCGTCGGAGTGGTCGTCGGATCGTCCGAGTAGGCAATGCCGAAAGAAGAGCGTCGAGATCGTGCGCAGCGGGTTCGTGCATCCGGCACCTGGCGGTCGGCTGGAAGGGCCGTCGAACAGCGTGCGAGAATTCGCGAAGAGATAGCCGATGGCCCATGCGACCAAGCAAGACGGAGCGATGACCTACACCGCGGTGCTGACACCGGGTGAGGACGGCTGGATCTGCGCGCAGATCGCCGAGGTGCCGGAGGCGATCAGCCAGGGCAAGACGCTCGAGGAGGCCAAGGCCAACGTCACCGAGGCGCTCGAACTGGCGCTCGAGTGGAGGCGCGAGGAGGGCGAAGTCCTCCCCGAGCGGGCCGACGTGACCGTGACTTCGGTCACCGTCTCCGCGTCCTGAGCCTGACCCGTGAAACGCGCACAGCTCGAGAGCTGGCTGCGCTCCCACGGAGCCGAGCCGGTTCCCGGTCACAGTCGCGGTGGCCACGAGGCCTGGCGGCACACCGAGACAAGCGCCAAGTCGTTCGTGCCCCGCCACCGCGAAATCGGCGTTGGCGTCGCTCGCGCAATCTGTCGTCAGCTCGGCATCCCGCCGATCCGCAAGCGCTAGTGGCCGGCGTCTCCTCGCTTCACACGCGAGGGGTCGCTGGTTCGAAACCAGCCGCGCCCATGCTCCGACGTCTCGATCAGCGCGTCAGGCGGCCCAGGCGAACTCGGACGCCGAGATCCCCGTCTTCCCTTCGTACTCGATGCCGAAGGCGCTGATCTTGGAGCGCTTCGCCTCCGCGGCGTTGAACTCGGACGAGGCGGGGTGGAAAACGCCGACGAGGCGGACCGGTTGTCCCGTTTCGACCCCGAAGGGGACGATGTCCTCGATCTCGAAGTCGATCGCATCCCCGATCTTGACGCTGTGATTCAGCCCCTCCTCTGCCAGCTCGAACGAAGCTCGCTCGACCCCGAGCATCTCGCCGATGAGAGGCCCAAGAGCCTCCATCGGCCCGCCCTTTTGCCCGCCGAACACGGCGGTCAGCTTCTCCATCTGCTCGTCGCTGGCGCGATCGTCGATGAACATGCCGAGCCGCCAGTTGCCCTCGGTCATCACCTTGGGGGTGTCGGCAATCGCGGCGACGGCGAGGCCGCCAACGTCCGTGCCCTCGATCTCGCCTTCCTTGATGTTGAAGACGAGGGTGACGCGGCAGTAGTCGTACGTGGCACCGTGGTCGAACGACATGTTGCACGGGCACATGAGGTCGCACGAGCAGGTCTCGAAATAGCTTCCCTTCAGGCTCCAAGGCACAGCGCACTCCTTCCCCGAGGTTGCCGAACGACTGCAACGATAACGGCACCTCCGAGCAGCGCCATCGCTCGCCGTCGGACGTTCTGCCCGCTAGGGGTTGGGCCGAGATGAAGCTATTCGCGTTCCCTGCGGTGGGCGATCTCGTAGATCTCGACGCTGGCACGGCGCTGGCCAGCTTCGACAGCGGGCGACATCGCATTGAGCGCCTCATCGCCACGGCGCAGATCCTCCTCGTTCTCGAAGAGGGTGACGCCCAGCCCTCGGGCATTCTCGCGGTCGACGAGCATCCACACGGCCTTCGCGCCCTCCAAGCCCTCAGGCGGCGAGTCGAAGTTCGAGTCGATCATCTGGCGCGCGCCGTCTATCACCGCGTCCATCTGTGACGTGTCTCCGCCCTCGAACCGCGCGATCCTGGCATACATCAGCTCCTCCTCCGTTGCGTTCGATAACGCCCGAAAGCTACTCCGCCGGGGATGAATCCGTCCAGTGTGGCGGCGACGGCCCTGGTCAGGCTGGCCGAGAGCGCGTTCAAGCCGGCGGCGGATCGGGCACCAGCCCGGTTCTGGTGGCCGAATAGCGACTAATCCTGAGTAATCCTGCCTAATCCAGGCCGCCCATAGACGCCCATCCGTGCCTGGGGCGCCACCGCTTCACACGCGAGAGGTCGTTGGTTCGAACCAGCCGAGGCGGCTCAGCGTCAGACTCGGGGCAAAGTTCGACTTTTCGGGATGGACCGCGCCCGGCCGGGGGCTTAGCCTTACGGTCGCTGCTGGCCGCGGATGGCCATAACGCATGGAGGCAGCGATGGACGACGCAAGGACGGCGCTCAGATAGCCACTGTCGAAACAGTCACGATCCTGATCAGCGACCTCGTCGGTTCGACGAGCCTCGAATCCCATGTCGGCCCGGTACGGGCGGACGAGCTGCGCCGCGAGCACTTCTCGATCCTGCGCGAGGCGATCGCCGAGAGCCCGGGCGCGCAGGAGGTCAAGAACACGGGCGACGGGATGATGGCCGCCTTCCCCAGCGCCGCCGGGGCAACCGAGTGCGCGGTGAGGATGCAGCAGGGCTTCGAGCAGCGGAATCGCGAGGCGGAGGAACAGCTCGTGATCCGGATCGGCATCAGCATGGGCGACGCCACCCACGAGGGCGACGACTACTTCGGCATGCCGTCGATCGAGGCCGCGCGCCTGTGCGACAAGGCGCCGGGCGGCGGGATCCTGGTACCCGAGCTGGTGAAGATGATGGTCGGAAGGCGGGATGCGGACGCCTTCAAGTCTGTGGGAGGGCTCGAGCTGAAGGGGATCCCCGAGCCGGTCGAGGCCTACGAGGTCGTGTGGGAGCCGCTCGGCGCCGAGGACCTCCCCCAGATTCCGCTCCCCGGTCGCCTCACCGGCGTTCCCCCGCTGGGCTACGTCGGGCGCGAGGGCGAGGTCGCCCGAATCGACCAGCTCTGGGAGAGCGCGAAGGCCGGCGGGCGACAGCTCTGCCTGATCGCCGGCGAGCCCGGGATCGGCAAGACGCGCCTGGCCAGCCATGCCGCGATCGCCCGCCACGGCGAGGGCGCCGCGGTCCTCTACGGCCGCAGCAAGGAGGAGCTGGCGACTCCCTACGGGCCCTGGATCGAGGCCCTCGCCCATTACGTGGAACATGCGCCCGAGGGCGTGCTCCCGGCTCACATCGAGCGTCATGGCGGCGAGCTCAATCGCCTCATCCCCGGCCTCGCGTCCCAGTTCCCCGAGGCTCCGCCGCCGCGGGAGACCGATCCCGAGACGGAGCGCTACCTGCTCTTCAACGCCGCCGCGGGGCTGCTGCAGCAGGCGGCGGCCGAGCGGCCGGTGGTGCTTCTCCTCGACGACCTGCACTGGGCCGACAAGCCGACCCTCGCACTGCTCAAGCACGTCGTGGAATCCGGCGACGGCGACGCGCTTCTCATCCTCGGCACCTACCGTGACTCGGAGCTTTCACGGCAGCACCCGCTGACCGACCTGCTGGCGGACCTGCGCTCGGAGCGAGGAGTGGAGCGGATCTCGCTCGAGGGCCTCGGTGAGCAGGAGGTGGTGGCGATCATGGAGACCGCCGCCGGGCACGAGATGGATTCGCTGGGGCGGAACCTGGCGCGCGACATCGCCGCCGAGACCAGCGGGAACCCGTTCTTCGTCACCGAGATGCTGCGCCACCTGACCGAGTCCGGCCTTCTCAAGCAGGGACGAGGCGGGCGCTGGGAGCTTCAGGGCGAGCTCGGCGATCTCGGTCTGCCGCAGAGTGTGCGCGAGGTCGTCGGGCGGCGCGTGGAGCGGCTCGGCGAGCCGGCCAGAAAGGCGCTCGGCGTGGCAGCCGTGATCGGTCGCGACTTCGACGTGGACCTGCTCGCCCAGGTGGTCGAGCAGGAGGAGGACGAGCTGCTCGACCTGCTGGAGGAATCGGTCGAGGCCTCGGTCCTGATCGAGCAGGCCGATCGGCCCGGGGGCTTCAGCTTCGCCCATGCGCTGATCAACCACACGCTCTACGAGGACCTGGGCGCCACGCGTCGCGCCAGGCTGCATCGCCGCGTCGCCGAGGCCCTCGAGAAGCTTTGCGGCGACGAGCCCGGCGCGCGAGTGGCGGAGCTGGCCAACCACTGGGCCGCCGCCACCGCCGCCGTCGACGCGTCGAAGGCGCTGGACTACTCGCGTCGCGCCGGCCAGCGCGCCCTCGAAGAGCTGGCGCCCGACGAGGCGATGCGGTGGTTCCGCCAGGCGCTCGAGCTGCACGGCCATCTGGCCGAGCCCGATCCGGGCACCCGCTGCGACCTCCTGATCGGCCTCGGAGAGGCCCAGCGTCAGGTCGGCGACCGCGATTTCCGAGAGACCCTGCTCGAGGCCTCGGAGATCGCCCGGGCGCTGAGCGACGGCGACCGCCTGGCGCAGGCGGCCGTGGCCAACAACCGCGGCTTCATGAGCAGCGCCGGGTTGACCGACGAGGAGGTGATCGCGGCGCTGGAGGCGGCGCTGGAGCTGACCGGCGAAGGGGACCTCGACCGTCGCGCGACCTTGATCTCGCTGCTGGCCCTGGAGCTGATCTGGGCGGGGGACCTGGAGCGGCGCAGGCAGCTTGCCAAGGAGGCGGAGCAGCTGGCGCGGAAGTCCGGCAGCGAGCGAACGCTCGCCTGGGTGTTGTGGCGCCGGTTCAACCCGATCGCCGTCCCCGAGACGCTGTCCCAGCGGGCGGCCGACATGGGGGAGCTGAGGCGGATCGCCGATCAGCTCGGCGATCCCTACCTGCGCTTCTTCGCAGCGCTGTACAGCTCCACCCAGGCCTTCGAGACCGGCGACCGCGCCCTCCTCGAAGGCGAGCTGACCCGGCTCAACGAGATCGCCGAGGAGCTGGGACAGCCCGTGCCGCGATGGTCGGCGCGCTGGATCGCCGCCGTGCAGGCCTTTCTCGCTGGCCACCTGGACGAGGCGGAGATGCATGCCGAGGAGGCGGCGCAGGTGGCGGCCGACAGCGGGCAACCCGACGCCCTCACCTTCTACACCGGTCAGCTCGAGATGATCCGCTGGGCCCAGGACCGGCTCGACGAGCTGGAGGAGACGTTCGCCCAGGGCGTGGAGGACAACCCAGACCTCTCGCCCTATCGAGCGATGCTCGCGGTGATCTACGCCAACACCGGCAAGGGGGACGAGGCCCGCGACCTCCTGGAGGGCGTGGCGGCCCGCGGCTTCGAGGACGTGCCGCAGGAGATGCTGTGGCTGACCACGATCGTGCAATGGGCCGAGGTCGCCGCAGCCGTCGGCCACGCCGAGGCGGCCGCGAAGCTCTACGCGATGCTGGAGCCGTGGGCCGACCAGTTCCCGTGCATGTCGATCGCCACCTGGATGCCCGTCGCCCACTACCTCGGCCTGCTGGCCACGACGCTCGAGCGCTGGGATGACGCCGAGAGCCATTTCGCCCGCGCCCTGGAGCGGGAGGAGGAGTTCGAGACGCCGGTCTTCGCCGCCTGCACGCAACTGGCCTGGGGAGACATGCTGCTGCGGCGCGGCAGGCCCGAGGACGCCGAGCGCGCACAGACGATGGTCGCGCGCGCGCGGGAGGCTGCCCGCGAGCTCGACATCGGCAGGGTCGAGCGGCTGGCGGCGGAACTGACGGAGAGCCCCGCGGCTAGCGCCTAGGGCGCAGCTCGACCCGCTGCGGCGCGTGTTGGGCCGGAAGCGTCGTCGAGGATCCTGCCCGGAGTGCGCTCGAGCACCCCCCGCGCGGCGGCGGCTCCCTGGGCACGAATCTCGCCGATCCGCTCGAAGTCGGTCAGGCCGATCCCTCCGACCGCGGGGGCGATGACGAGGTCGGCGTGGCGCCGCGCGGCCTCCGCCGTATCGATGCTGCCGAGCACGATCGTCCGCGTCAACGTCTCGGCGAGGTTCGGCAGCGGCGCGTCCCAGCCGATCACGGCCCTGCGCAATCTCGCCGACAGGCGTCCGAGCCGGCGGCGCCGCGATCCCCCGGCGTCCCGGCTCGGCGGCTCGAAGCGACTGGAGACGTCGACCGCCACGATCGGGCCCTCGCCGCGCGTCGCCATCGCCTCGACGGGGAGGTTGTCGAGCACTCCGCCGTCCACCAGCAGGCGGTCCTCCGACGCGACCGGCGGGCCGACGCCGGGCAGACAGAAGCTCGCGCCGACCGCCACGTACAGAAGGCCGGTCCGGTGCACGACCAGCTCGGAGCTGACCAGGTCGCTGGTGACGCAGAAGAACTCGCGCTGCAGCTCCTCGACATGGCTCTGCCCGAACAGGCGCAGCAGCATCGCCTCGGCCTTGCGACCGCGAATCAGCGCGGCAAGCGGCAGCGTGTAATCGCTCATCGGGTTTCGCTCGACGAGCTCCCGCCGCAGCTGCGACTCGATCTCATCCGGGCCGAGCCCCGAGGCGAACAGGGCGCCGACCAGCGCTCCCATGCTGCAGCCGCCGACACGGTCGATCGGGATGCCCGCGGCGAGCAGCTCCTCCAGCACGCCGATGTGGGCCAGCCCGCGGGCTCCCCCTCCCGACAGGACAACGCCTACAGAGCGACCGGCCAGGCGTCGCGCGAGCGCGTCGAGATCGTCCGCGGCGAGGTCACCCCCGCGTATCTTGTGGACCGAGCGAGGCTCGGCTGCACTCATCCAAGCCGCCAGGGCGGGCTTCGAGCGAGGCCACCCCACCATCGCCAGATCGGCCCCGGCGAGGTGCGGATCGAGAGTGCCGCTCGGGCGGTCGCGGGCAAACGCGAGGACCCGGTCCGCCTGACGCAGGCAGAACCCGGTCCACTCCCCGCCGCTTGCCGCCGCCACCTCCAGGACGACCTGATCGTCCGCGCGCTCCCAGCGATCCAGCGCGCTCCCGAATCCGTCCTCGGCGGCCTCCTCCTCGGTCAGCACCTTCACCGTGCGCCAGCGGGCAAGCCCGGTCGCCAGCCTCACCGCGAAGCCGGCGTCGGCCTCGGCGAGCGAGACGACGGCGATCACCGGCGGCACCGCGTCGCTTGGCAGGGTCACGGCGCGGCTCGCCTGAAGCTGGGCTGCCAGAGTGCGTGTGATGCCGACCGCAAAGTCGGCATCCGTCTCGAGCAGCTCCAGGAAGGTGTCGCTGGAAACCTCCAGCAGGCGGCAGTCGCGCCGCGCTCGCACCGAGGCGGAGCGCTGCGCGCCGGTCAGCACGGCAAGCTCGCCGAGCACCGCACCCGGGCCGAGGGCGCGGATCGCCACGTCGGCGTCACCGGCTTCCCGCAGGACCTGCAGCCGCCCCGAGCGCAGCACGAACAGTCCCCCCGCCGGCGCCCCCTCGCGAAACAGCCACTCTCCGGCACGGACCTCGACCCAGCGTGCGCGCCTCGCGACGACGTCGAGGCTCGCCGCAGGCAGGGCGGCGAAGATCGGGACGCTCCCCAGGAAGTCGGCGCGCGTGTCCGCTGACGCCACGCGCCAACCATAAACGCCGGCACCGGGGTGGCACCGCTTCTACATCGGAGAGGGCTCCGACTCCAGCGCCACCCGGTCGGCGGCGCGCACGTGCTCGCAACGGCGAAGCTCGATCGGAACCCGCCGCCGCGACGCCGACCCGCGGCCGAACACGTAGCCGAGCGCCTGTCCGGCCGTGCTGGCGGCGATGCCCATCGCCAGCGCCGGCAGCATCCGTGGCAACAGCTCCGGGTGAGAGCGGCGGATCTGACGCACGCCGCGCACCATGCGCAGCGCGAACACGAGCGGTGAGGCGAGGATGTAGGCGGCGCGACGAGCCGGCGACCATTTCCTGGTCTCGGCGCGCGTCGCGGCAAACGATCGCCCGCCGAACAGCTCCGAGCGCAGCGCCGAGCCGATCCGCGACGGGTTGAGGTGCCGCGAGACCGCGCGCGGCTCGAGGCGCAGACGGCGACCGGAGCGCCGCAGGTCCTCCTGCAGGACCCACTCGACCTCCATCATGCGATCGAGCCGCTGGCCGTATTCGAGCAGGGCCTCGCGCCTGTACGCGGTGTGGTGTGCCGCCAGCTCGGTGGCCTCGCCGGGAGGGGCGGGAGCGACCGCCGAGCCGAAGTCGGTGTAGAGCTGCGACCAGCTGACCATGCTGGCCGGGTTGGCGTTCTCGAGGACGCCGCCCACCGCGACCCACGGCTCCTCGAGCGCCGCGACCAGGGCCTGCGCCCACCCCGGTTCCGGGTAGGAGTGCTCCTCGGCGCAGACGACGACCGGCGAACTGGCCGCCCTGATGCCTGCTGCGAGCGCAGCGCCCAAGGAGAGGATCGGGCCGTGCTCGACGAAAGACACCGCTCCGAATCCGTCCAACTCCCCCCCATCGGACTCGCCTGCGCCTACCTTCGGCCCGACGGCGACCAGCTCGATCTCCTCACGCGCCGTCTGCGAGCGAAGGTGGGCGAGCGTGCGATCGATCCACTCGAGCCCGTCCGGCGTCACGATCACCACCGAGAGGCGCACCTCCTCGTCCGCTTTCCCGGAAGCCGCGATCGGTCAATCTTCGCACCCCCGGGACCCTCGCCACGCTCGCCGCGGATCGCGCGGGCTCCCCACAGCATCGATCCGGCTTGCCCCGAAGCCGCGTTAGGGATCCGTTTGACCGGTTCGCAAGACCCGAGCCAGGAGGTCAAACGTGGGGGTTCTAAGCACACGGCGGTTGGCGGGACTGATCGTTCTGAGCGGATTGGCGGTGTCTGCGCTGGCGCTGACGCTGTCCAGCGCGCAGAGCGCCGCGCCGAAGTGCTTTGGCAAGACGCCGACGATCGTCAGCAATGCCGTCAACATCAACGGCACCAGCAACGCCGACGTGATCCGCGGCGGGGCCGGCAACAACCAGATCGAGGGCTTCGGCGGCAACGACCGGATCTGCGCCGGCGGCGGTCAGGACAACATCGACGGCGGCCGCGGCAACAACAAGGGGAGCGGCGGCTCCGGCAAGGACCACTTCGAGGCCCGCGGGGGCGCCGACGTGTTCTACGGCGGTGCCGGCGACGACACCTCCGACCCGGGCTACGGCGCCGACACGATCTACGGCGGCGACGGAAACGACGGCTCGAACAACGACCTTGAAGGCGACGGCGGCAACGACCACATCTACGGCGAGGGCGGGTTCGACAACATCGACGGCGGCCCCGGAGCGAACGACTACTGCAACGGCGGCCCCCAGAACGACAACATCAACAACTGCGAGACCGTGGTCAACCCGTAGCCGACCACGTCGCGGGAAGCGTCGAAGGGCCCGCCGGTCGGCGGGCCCTTTTCGTGGCAGCCAAGCGATCCCGGCCAGGGCGGCGACAGCCGGCGGCGCCACAATCAGAGCCGCGATGGCTGACCCCCGCGCGCACTGGCAGCAGGTCTACGCGGAAAAGGATCCGCGCCGCGTCAGTTGGTACGAGCACGTCGCCGAGCGCTCGCTGGCTCTGATCGAAGAGGCCAACCTCCAGAGCGACGCCGCGATCGTCGACGTCGGCGGCGGCCTCTCGCGCCTCGCGGCGGACCTGCTCTCCGCAGGATTCACCGACGTCACCGTCGCCGACGTGTCGCGTCTGGCACTGGACCGCGCCCAGGCCGCGATGGGCGGAGCGGCGCAGCGCGTGCACTGGGTGGAGGCCGACGTGCGCCGCCACGACTTCGGGCGGCGCTTCGACCTCTGGCACGACCGCGCGGTCTTTCACTTCATGGTCGCTGGCGCCGACCGCAACGGCTATCTCGAGGTGTTGCGGCGGACGCTACGCCCGCGCGGCCATCTCGTGGTCGCGGTCTTCGGGCCCGACGGCCCAACCAGCTGCAGCGGCCTGCCGGTGGCGCGCTACGACCTGGCGGATCTTCAGCGGGCGCTCGGAGACGACTTCGTGCCCGTCGCCTCGGCGCTACACACTCACCGCACCCCGAGCGGGGGCCGCCAGCAATTCCTCTATGCGCACCTCAGCTATGGGCGTCCGCCGGCGCCTGCCGGCTAGCGGCTAGCGCCGAGCGGTCGACCTCCGGCCCGAGGACCTGCGGGCGGTCGTCTTGCGGGCCGTGGTCTTGCGAGCGGTCGCCTTTCGCGCGGTCGTCTTGCGACGGGCGGTGCCGCGTCCAGACGCCTTGCGACCGGCAGCCGCGAGCTTCTTCTGGGCCGCCGCGACGTCGCGCTCCAGGGCCTTGCCCAGCTTGCCGCTGTCCCTGCGCGCCTCGCGGACGAACTTCTGCAGGTCCTTGTACAGGTCGCGGGCCCCGCTGCTGACGTCCCTGCCCACGTTCTTGCGGAGGGCGCCGAGCGCGTCGTTGGCGGTGTCGAGCGACTTGTTCAGCCGTTTGAGCGCCGCCGGCTCCGATGCATTCGAGCGCGTCGGGCGCCGCCGGGCGGCGCTCTTTCGCGCGGTGGTCTTGCGACGGGATGCGGCCTTTCTTGCTGGTGGCACGATGCCCTCCTCCTGCTTCGGGTGCGTTGCGGGCGCAGCCTATCGCCCCTGCGCCGGTACGTCACATCACCGATCGCGGCGATTCGGAGCTGCGCCGGTCGCGGCGGTGGACGGAACCGCGTTCGGCTAGTTTTCGCAGCGCCGATGGCGAGCCGCAAGGAACAGAAGGAGCAAGCCCGCACCGAGCGCCTCGCCGCCGAGCGCGCCGAGGCGCAGGCGGCGGCGCGCAGCCGCAACCTGCGTATCGCCGCCGGCATTGGCGCGGCGGCGCTCGTTGCCGTGGTGGTCGTCGTGATCGCGGTCGCGGGAGGCGGAGGCGGCGGCAGCGACAGCTCGGGCGCAAGCGGCCCGCTCCCGGCGGCCGCAACCGAGGGGGCGCTGACGACGCCGGCGCCGTGGAAGCCCCAGAACGACGGCCTTTCCGATCGGTCCGCGGCGATGGACCTGCCACCGGTGGGAATGGAGACGTTCCATCACCACGCGCTTCTGCGGATCTTCGTCGACGGCAACAAGCTCCCGGTTCCGCCCTTCATCGGCCTCACCTCGACCTACGCCGCTCCCCTGCACACGCACGACGGCAGCGGCGTAGTCCATCTCGAGTCCAGCTCACCGTTCCCTTTCACGCTCGGCGAGTTCTTCGCCGTCTGGGGGGTCAGGTTCACGTCCGATCAGCTCGGTGCCTACAAGGACCAGGGATCGAAGAAGCTGCAGGTCTACGTCAACGGCAAGTCGATCTCAAAGCCGGTCGACTACAAGATCAAGCAGCACGACGTGATCGTCGTTGGCTACGGCAAGCCGGGCTCGTTCCCGAAGAAGGTGCCGCCGGCGTTCCCCGTGGGGCTGTAGCGGGCGCCGGCCGCGTGGCCGCCAGGCTCTACACCCTCTCGCTCTCGCACCCCAGCCACGCTGCCCGTCTGATGCTCGAACGCAAGTGGATCGAGCACGAGGTCAACGAGCTCCTCCCGGGTGCCCACCCCTTGCTGCTCAGGCTCGCCGGCTTCCGCGGGGGCACCGTCCCGGCGCTGCGGATCGACGGGCGCCGCGTGCAGGGCTCGCGCCAGATCTCGCGGGCGCTCGACGAGGTCGTCGCCGAGCCCCCGCTCTTTCCCCGCGATGCCGAGCGGCGGCGCGCCGTCCAGGAGGCCGAGGGCTGGGGAGAGGCCGAGTTCCAGCCGCTGCCGCGGCGCCTGTTTCGCTGGGCGACCGTGAGCCGTCCACAGGTTCGCCGCTGGATGGCGGCCGACGCCGGCCTGCCGGCGCCGGGGCTCGTGGCGGTGGCCAACGGGCCCGTGGCCCGCCTCTTTCGCCACAAGTCGGACGCAACCGACGAGCGCGTGCGGGCCGACCTCGCCGCCCTGCCGCGGATGCTCGATCGCGTCGACGAGCTGATCGCGCAGGACACTATCGGCGCCTCCGAGCCAAACGCCGCCGACTTTCAGATCGGCACGACGGTCAGGGTCCTGCTCGCCTTCGACGACCTTCGCCCGGCCGTGGAGCGCAGGCCCTGCGCCGTGCTGGCGATGCGGCTGCTGCCGCGCTATGAGGGCCCGCCCGGGCCGCTGCTCCCGCCCGAGTGGCTGGCGCCGCTGCGCGGCTGAGCGCTACTGGACGAGCACCGAGCGCGCCGGCGAGTAGCTTGGTGCCCCGCTCGTCGTGCTCAGCTTGCGAATGCGCGAGCGAAAGTAGTAGCGGCCCGGGCCGGCGGCGCCGGCCTTGAAGGTGACCATGTTGGAGGTGGTCCGCTTCCAGACCCCCCACTGGCCGCTCTGGCCCTTTCGCTTCTGGATCTCGTACTGCTTCCCAGCCGGCGCGGTGTTCTCGGCGACGACGACGCGGAAGGACGTGGTGGTGTCACCGGTCGTGTCGCCGGTGTTCGGAGGATCGAAGGCCATCACCGGAATCCTGATCGTCCCGGTCATGTCGTGGTCGAAGCGGTGGAACTGGCAGAAGTAGAAGTAGGACCCGGCGTAGCCGATACGTCGGGTCGGCGAGAGGGCCTGGGGGGTCAGGTCGAAGTTCCAGCTGACCAACCCGGTGCGGGTCGCGGTGTGCTCGGTACCCGCCGTCGAGTTCGCCCAGCGAAAGCCGAACTGGCCGAAGACGCTGACCTGGTTCCTCGGCGTGTACTTGTAGTTGGAAGCCTGGATCGTGACCGCCGCGCTCGCGGTCAGCGGAGCCGACAGCATCGCCGCGGCCACCGCGGCCACCGCCGCCACCAAAGCTCGCCTGAAAGCTCGTCCTCCCACGTCGCCGTCATACGTTAGCGCCGGCTGCTGGGTTCAATCGCTCACCCCAAGGCCGGATGACACCGATAATGGCGGAATGGAGGAGAGGCTCGAGCGGGTCGTGATCGAGACCGACCGGCACCGGATCACTGGCACCCTGCACCTGCCCAAGGAGGGCTACCGAAGCCGCCTCTCGGATTACCTCAACCAGGGCGATGCCCACTTCATCCCCCTGGCCGACGCCGAGATGTCGGCGCTGGACGGAAGCAGCACCGAGGTGCACACCTTCCTGGCGGTCTCCCTGCGCCAGGTCCACATCGCCTATCCGCTCGACGACGATTAGCTACGGCGAGAGGACGATCTTCAGCGCCTCGCGGCGATCGTAGATCTCGTAGGCCTCCTGGGCCTCGTCGAGACTCATCCGGTGGCTGACCAGGGGCGACGGGTCCACGACGCCGCCCGCCAGCATCGCCAGCACGGAGTCGAGATGGCCGATCACGTTCGCGTGGCCGGTGCGAAGCGTCAGCGCCTTGATCCAGACGACGCCCATGTGGACCTCGGTGCGCTCCGCGTAGACGCCCGTGACCGAGACCGAGCCCGCCTTGCGCGCCAATCGGCAAGCGAGATCGAGAGCGTCGGGATGGCCGACCGCCTCGATCGCGCCGTCCACTCCGCGGCCGTCGGTGAGGCGCTTGACCTCCGCGCGCGGATCGGCCTCGGTGAGGTGGACCGCGACGGCGCCGAACGACTGCGCCATGGCCAGCCGCTCGGCGACCGAGTCGACCGCCACCACCAGTGAGGCCCCAGCCGACTTGGCGACCTGGACAGCGCACAGGCCGACGGGGCCGAGGCCGAGCACGGCCACAGAGTCCCCCGGCCGCGTGCCGACGGCCTCGACGGCGTGGTAGGCGGTGCCCATCACGTCGCCGGCGAAAAGGGCGACGTCGTCGGAGATCCCATCCGGCACGCGGCGAAGCGCGAGGTTCGCGTTCGGGACCAGCACCAGCTCGGCCTGGGCGCCCTGGAGAGACCCAAGGGTGGCGCCGTGGCCGAACACCCGGCCCGAGTCGCACTTGTGGTACTCGCCGCGGCGGCAGAAGAAGCAGCCGCCGCAGGCGGTGCAGTAGGTGCCCAGCACGCGCTCGCCCTCCGCCACGGTCGTCACGCCCTCGCCGGCGGCGACGACGGTGCCGACGTACTCGTGTCCGAGCGTGAACCCCGGCTCGATCTGGACGCGCCCGTGGAAGATGTGCAGGTCCGAGCCGCAGATGCCGCTCGCCTCGACCCGGACGACCGCATCGTCTGCGGCAAGCGGCTCGGGATCGGCGCGCTCCTCGATCCGCACCTCTCCCGGCGCCTGGAATGTGACGGCTCTCATCGAAGCGAGCGTATCTTCATCCGCTCCCGGATAGCCTTCGACCCGGCAACGAGGAGAAACGGGAGGAATCGATCATGTCCGAGGTCTCGAAGGCCGCCCTGGTCACCGGCTGCTCGTCGGGAATCGGCGAGGCCACGGCCAGGCACCTTGCCGCCAGCGGCTGGACCACCTACGCGACGGCGCGCAACGTCGACTCGATCGCAGGACTGGCGAGCGACGGCTGCAAGCTGCTGGCGCTCGACGTCACCGACGAGGGGTCGATGCGGGCGGCGGTGGCGGCCGTCGCCGAAGCCGAGGGCGCGGTCGGGGTGCTCGTCAACAACGCCGGCTACAGCCAGAGCGGGGCGATCGAGGAGGTGCCGCTCGACCAGGTCCGCCGCCAGTTCGAGACCAACGTCTTCGGCCTGATCAGGATGTGCCAGCTCTGCCTGCCGGGAATGCGCGATCAGCGCTGGGGCCGGATCGTCAACCTCAGCTCAATGGGCGGCCGCATGACCTTCCCCGGCGGCGGCATCTACCACGCCACCAAGCACGCGGTCGAGGCGATCTCCGACGCGCTGCGCTTCGAGGTGCGGGGGTTCGGGGTCGAGGTCGTCGTGATCGAGCCGGGCCTGATCAGGACCCGCTTCGGGGAGACCGCGGTCGGCTCGATCCACGACGCGACCCCGGCCGAGGGCCCATACGCGGAGTTCAACGCCGCCGTGGCGAGGATGACGGCGGGCGCCTACGAGGGCGGGCTGTCGCGCTTCGGGGCCGGGCCGGAGGCGGTGGCCCGCAAGATCGAGCGGGCGATCTCGCGCGGGCATCCCCGCACCCGCTACCCGGTGACGGCGTCCGCGCGGCTGATCCTCACACAGCGCAAGCTGCTGAGCGACCGGATGTGGGATCGGGTGATGGGCACGCAGCTCCCGCAGCCGCGCTGAGGACGCCGGCGCTCGCTCAGGCGCCGGGCGCGACGCCACCCGCCAGGTAGCGGTCCCCGGTCGCCTCGGCGTGCTCGTGGATGCGCTTCTCCAGCGCCAGCTCGGCGTCGAAGTCGGCGTCCTCGCCGTGGCGGTAGCTGACGTCCTTACCGGAGAGGATCTCGACGAACATCTCGACGAAGTCGCCGTCCAGCTGGGTGCCCGCGACCCGGCGCAGCTCCTGGATCGCCTCGAAGGAGGAGACCGGCTCGCGGTAGGAGTCGCGCGCCGTCATCACGTCGTAGGTGTCGGCGACCGAGATGATCCGCGACAGGGCAGGGATCTCGTCGCCGGTGAGACCGCGCGGATAGCCGGTGCCGTCCACGCGCTCGTGATGGGCGACGATGATCTCGGCGACCGGGCCGTAGCCCTCGACCTGCGAGACGACCTGCGCCCCCTGGTGCGGGTGCATCCGGATCGTGTTCCAGTCGTCGTCGTCGAGAGGCACATCGGCCTTCAGGATCCTGTCGGGGAAGATGAACTTGCCGATGTCGTGCAGCAGCGCCGCGGTGTGGACAAGCTCCTGGTCGGGGCGCGGCAGGCCGGCGCGGCGTGCGATCTCGCGCGCGTAGCGGGCGACGGCGGCGCTGTGGCGGGCGGTCATCCGGTCGCGCAGGTCCAAGGTGTGCAGCAGCGCGCTCAGCAGACCGACCTGGAAGCTGGCGAGCTGCTTCGTGCGGCGCGCCAGCTCCTCGGCGCGCTCTTGGGAGACGAGCAGGGCGCCGAGCAGGTACTGGAAGGTCATCAGGACGACGCCGAACAGGGCGATGCCGCCGAGCCCGACGCGCTGGTAGGTGAACGCGACCCCGACCGCCATCAGCGCGGCGGCAAGCTCGGAGGGAAGCACGGGCCACAGGGCGGTGCGCGTCTTCTCCCAGAACGAGCTGCGATCCAGGTAGCACGAGTAGGAGGCGATCATCGCGAAGTTGATCGCCAGCGCGAACGCGAACACGCCGAAGACGAGGGCGTAGAAGCCCGGGTCCTCCATGCCGAGGCCGAGCCTGTCGCGCAGCTGGTCGAAGGCGAGCCCGCCGATCAGCGGAAACCAGGCGTAGGTGAGGGCGTTGTTGAGCAGGTAATGCCAACGGTCCCGCCAGCGCAGCCAGCCGACCGCGATCGTGCCGACGCCGATCGCGGCGGCAGGGGCGCCGCCGAGGAACACCATCGCCAGGACCAGCGCCAGGAAGCTGCCCGAGATCTTCACCTTCGACGAGGTCGGGATGGCGGTCAGGTCGCTGATCGCCGAGAAGGCGAGCAGGAAGGCAAACAGCGGCAGATCCCAGTTGGCGTCGGGCGCCCGCCAGACCGCGATCGCGGCGGCCACCACCAAACCCACGGCCTGGGCGGCAATCACGAAACGGGTTGGACGCGAGGTCATCGAAGGCAGCGAACTCGACCCAAAAAGCGGGCTGTTGCACTACTCCTTTTCGGCAGGTTACGCCCGATTCTGTACTCCATGTTGCACGCAGGATTCCGTTCATCCGAGGAGCCGGAGCGCCTGCGGCCAAAAAGGAAGGGCCCCCGCCTGGGAGCCCTCGCCTCAAGATTCTGCTGAAAACCTCTAGTGCCTGTAACCCATTAGTGCCCCTCGCTCCTTCAGTCGCCTTCCGGATCCAAGTCCCCACGTCACCTGGTGGTCAGCGAACTTGCAAATGAACCTGGCCATCTTCTAGCAGATCCTGATGCATAAGTTGTGCATTTCCCCAAAAAGTCCCAGAATTAGGTAGCTACGCATTACAAAGCCACAAAGGAGCCACAAGGCATTCGCCTCACCGACCCCCTGAGGCTCGCAAGCTTCCGCCGGCTCGCCTTCTCGTTCACCGTCAACGAGCTGGGGGACTGGCTCGGAATCGTGGCCCTCGCCGTGCTCGTCTTCGATCGCACGGGCAGCGCCTGGGCGACGACCGCCCTATTCCTCGGCACCCGTTTCGTGCCGGCGATCGTCGCCCCGGCTCTGGTCGCCAGGCTGGAACGCCCCGGTCCGCGGCTGGCGCTGCCGGCGATCTACACCGCCGAGGCGGCCGCCTTCGCCGCGCTGGCGGTGCTCACCGACCACTTCGCGCTTGCGGCCGTGGTCGCGCTCGCGACCGTCGACGGGGCGCTGGCCCTGGTCGGCCGCACCCTGACCCGCGCCACGGCCCAGGCGATCCTGGAGCCGCGCGGACAGCTCCGCGCCGGCAACGCGCTGCTGAACGTCGGCTTCACGGCCGGCGCCGCGATCGGTCCGGCGGCCGCCGGACTCGTCGTCGCCGGCCTCGGGATCGGCTCCGCGCTGCTGCTCGACGCCGCCTCGTTCCTGGCTGTCGCCGCGGCCCTGGCGACAGCCCCGGGGCTGCCCCGCGGCAAGGCCTCGACGGCCCCGTGGCGCCGGCGGCTGCGCGAGGGCTTCGACTACCTGGCGCGCGCCCGGCTGGTGCGGCGCCTGATCGTCGCCCAGGCGGCCGCCTTCGTGTTCTTCGCGGCGGTGATCCCGGTCGAGGTGATCTACGTCAAGTCCACGCTGGGCGGCGGCGACTTCGCCTACGGCGCGCTGCTCGCGAGCTGGGGCGCCGGAATGGTGCTGGGCAGCCTGCTGTTCGCGCGCGCCAGGCGGGCGCCACTTCCGCTGCTGCTGCTGGTCAGCACGCTGGCCGTCGGGGCCGCCTACCTCGGCCTGGCGGCGGCGCCCACCGTGCTCCTCGCCTGCCTTGCGGCTGCGCTCGGCGGCACCGGCAACGGCATCCAATGGGTGTCGCTGATGAGCGCCGTGCAAGAGCTCACCGCGACCGAGTACCAGGCGCGGGTGGTCGGGGTGCTCGAGTCGGTGGGGGCGGCGATGCCCGGGGTCGGCTACCTGGCGGGCGGCGCGATCGCGGCGTCGGCCAGCCCGCGGGCGACGTTCCTGTTCGCCGGTGCAGGGGTGGTCTTCGTAGCGATCGCGGCGATACCGCTGCTCGACGTGCCGGCGCGGCTGTGGCGGCGCCCCTACCGGCCGTACGCGACCGCGCCTCGCCGCAACGGCGCCCCTGCAAGCCGGCCTGCCGATCTGACGAGTGCTTTTGACGCCCCGGACTTGGGTATGTTCCAATCAGACTTGCGAGGAGACGAATCGACCGAGGAGGTCACGAGGTGAGGAGCCCCGCCAGGTTCGCCGCTGCGACGCTGTGCATACTGGTGCTGCCGCTGACGCTGGCGGCCTGCGGCGGCGGCGGGGGCGAGAAGACGGGCGGGGAGATCAAGGTGGTCGGGGTCGGACCCGACTCCTACGATCCGGTCATCTTCCAGACTATTCAGGCATACCAGGCGCTGAAGCTGGTCTACACGCCTCTGACCACGTACAAGGACGTCTCCGGCACCGACGGACAGCAGCTGACCCCGGGCGTGGCCGAGGACCTGGCGAAGATCTCCGCGGACGGCAAGACCTACACGCTCACGATCCGCAAGGGGGTCAAGTACAGCGACGGAACGCCCGTCAAGGCAAGCGACTTCGAGAACACGATCAAGCGCCTGATCAAGCTCAACGGCCCCTACTCGTCGTTCTTCCTCGGGGTCGTGGGCGCCGAGGACTTCCAGAAGAAGGGCGACTTCTCCGCCGACATCCCCGGCATCGTCACCGACGACAAGGCCGGCAAGATCACGATCAAGCTGACCGAGCCGGACAGCAAGTTCCGCTACGCGCTGTCGGAGCCCTACAGCGCCCCGACCCCGGCGGCCAAGTCGCCGCCGAAGAGCCTGACCAACGACCCGCCGCCCGGCGCCGGCCCCTACACGCTCAAGGTCGTCGATCCGAGCCGCGAGTACATCCTGACGCGGAACAAGAACTTCGACATCCCGGGCCTCTCAGCCGGTCACGTGAACAAGATCACGGGCGAGGTCAGCAACAACGTCTCGAAGATGACCCAGGACGTGATCAACAACAAGGTGGACTTCATGACGGAGGACCCGACCGGCGACCTGCTGCCGACGGTGAGGTCCAAGTACTCGGACCGCTTCAGCGAGGCCCCGACCCCACCGAACATCTACTACTTCTTCCTCAACGTCACGATCCCGCCGTTCAACAAGCTCGAGGCGCGCCAGGCGGTGAACTACGCGATCGACAGCACGGCGCTGGAGCGGATCTTCGGCGGGCGCCTGAAGCCGTTGTGCACGTTCATCCCTCCGGGTGTGGTCGGCTACCAGGCGGACGCCCCGTGCCCGTACGGCGACCCGAATGGCCCCGGCAACATCGACAAGGCCAAGCAGCTGGTGAAGAAATCCGGCACAGCCGGCCAGACCGTGACCGTGTGGACCAACTCCAAGGACCCGCGGCCGCAGATCGGCGACTACCTGCGCGACCTGCTGAACCAGATGGGCTACAAGGCGAAGGTCAAGGTGCTCAACCAGCAGGTCTACTTCGACGCGATCGGCGATCCCAAGAACAAGGCCCAGATCGGCTTCGATGACTGGTTCATGGACTACCCGGACCCAGCCGACCTGATCGGGACGCTGCTGACCACCGAGTCGGCGAACTCGCTGCCGACGTTCAACAACGGCTTCGTCCGCGACCCCGAGGTCGACAAGCAGGTGAAGAAGCTGAGCGAGGCGAAGGGCGCGCCGGAAAGCGTCGCCAGCCAGTGGACGGACCTGGACAAGCTGGTGGTCGGCCCGAGCAAGTCCTACATCGTGCCTTACGGCAGCGAGGAGTCGACCACGTTCATGTCCGACCGGATGAACTTCAAGGACTGCAACGGAGTCCATCAGGTCTACAAGAACGACTGGGCGATGTTCTGCCTGAAGTAGGCGCCGCCGAAAGGGCTTCGGCCAACGGATTAGCCTGAGCTCATGGCCACGGAGGCAGGCACCGAGTTCTCCGCCGACGCGCTCGCCGACCTCGCTCGCCGGGAGGCGCCGTCAGGAGAGCGAGCCGCCGGCCTGAGCCCCTGGCAGCTGGCGCTGCGCCGGCTGCGGCGCAACAAGGTCGCGCTCGCCTTCGGCGCCCTCTTCGTCGTGATCGTGCTGCTCTGCCTGGCGGCTCCGCTCTGGGCGAGCCACGTGGCGCACACCGGGCCGCTGAAGAATCACCTCACCGACACCGTCACGGTCCGTGGCGAGAAGAAGTACGTCGTCTCCCCCGACGGGGTCCCGATCGGCCCGACCTGGCAGGGCAGGTTCTTCCTCGGAGCCGACAGCAACGGCCGCGACATCGCCGTTCGGCTTCTCTACGGCGGGCGGACATCTCTGGAGATCGGGATCGGCGCGGCGCTGATCACCGCGCTGCTCTCGGTGATCGTCGGCCTCGCCGCGGGCTACTACCGCGGCTTCACCGACAGCGTGCTCTCGCGTTCGCTGGACGTGATCTGGGCCTATCCCGTGGTCCTGCTGGGCGTTGCCCTGGGAACCGCCCTCAACCTCGGCGGACTGCGAATCGGCCCCCTGCGGGTCGGCGCGGACTCCCTGTGGATCCCGATCATCATCATCGCCGTCGTCTACATCCCCTACATGGCGCGGCCGATCCGGGGCCAGGTGCTGTCGCTGCGCGAGAAGGAGTTCGTCGAGGCCGCCAGGGCGAACGGCGCCGGCTCGCTGCGGATCATGTTCTCGGAGATCCTGCCGAACCTCTCGTCGACGATCGTCGTCTTTCTGCCGCTGATGATCGCCAACGCGATCCTGCTGGAGGCGGCGCTGAGCTTCCTCGGCGCCGGCGTGCGGCCCCCCAACCCGTCCTGGGGGACGATGATCGGCGAGGGCGTCGACAAGATCGTCAGCGGGCCCCACCTGGCGATCGTGCCCGGCCTGATGCTGGTGCTGACCGTGCTCGCCCTGAACGTGTTCGGCGACGGAGTCCGGGACGCGCTGGACCCGCACGCCGAGATCCGGCTGGAGCACTAGTGACCGCCGCGGTCAGACTCCCCGGGATTGGCCGCTAGTGGGCCGCTTCGTCGTCCGCCGCCTGATCGGGATGGTCGCGGTGCTGTTCGCGATCTCCGTGCTCACTTTCATGATCTTCAACGTGATCCCGGCGGGCGACCCGGCGGTGCGGATGGCCGGAAAGAGCGCCAACCCGACGACGATCGCGTCGATCCGCAAGGAGTGGGGCTTCGACCAGCCCGTCTACGTCCAGTACGTCAAGACAATGGAGAAGGTCTTCAGCGGCGACCTGGTCTCCTACGTCACCCAGCTCAACGTCGTGGACGAGATCCGCAAGGACGCGCCGCGAACGTTCTGGCTGGCGATCGGCGCGGCGGTGATGTGGATGGCCTTCGCCGTCGGCATCGGCCTGCTGACGGCGATCCGGGCGGGACAGATGTCGGACCGATTGCTGACGATCCTGGCGATGATCGGGATCTCGATGCCCGTCTTCTGGATCGGGGCGCTGATGAACTACTACCTCGGCTTCAAGGCGGGGATATTCCCGAACGGGGGCTACGTGCCGATGACCCAGAGCCCGGTCCAGTGGTTCTACCACCTGCTGATGCCCTGGTTCGCGCTCTCCCTGCTGTTCGTCGGCATCTACTCGCGCGTGCTGCGCTCGAACATCCTCGACACCATGCACGAGGACTTCGTCCGCACCGCCCGCGCCAAGGGCCTGAGCGAGCGCCAGGTCCTGTTCCGGCACGTGCTGCGCAACTCGCTGATCCCGGTGATCTCCCTCTGGGGGCTGGACTTCGCAGCGGTGATCGGCGGCGGCGCGATCCTCACCGAGACCGTGTTCGACCTCCAGGGCGTGGGCGAGTACGCCGCCCAATCCGTCAGCCAGCTCGACGTGCCGCCGGTGCTCGCGATCACGCTGTTCGGCGCCTTCTTCATCGTCGTGCTGAACACGGTCGTGGACATCGTCTACGCCTGGCTCGACCCGCGAATCCGCCTCGAGGCATGACCAGGCTGCTCGACGTCAGCGGCCTCGAGGTGAGCTTCACCACCGAGGAGGGTGTCGTGCACGCGGTCGACGACGTCTCGTTCTCGCTGGACTCCGGCGAGGTGCTGGCGATCGTGGGCGAGTCGGGCTCGGGCAAGAGCGTCACCGCGATGACCGTGCTCGGGCTGACGCGAGGGCGCAACACGCATACCGACGGCAGCGTCACCTACCAGGGCCAGGACCTGCTGGCGGCGGACGACGAGCATCTTCGGCGAATTCGCGGCGAGCAGATCGCGATGATCTTCCAGGACCCGATGTCCTCGCTCAACCCGGTGTACCGGGTGGGCGATCAGATCGCGGAGCAGATCCTCGCCCACCGCGAGGTGTCCAAGGAGGATGCCCTCGGCGAGGCCGTGCGGCTGCTGCAGGCGGTGGGGATCCCGAACCCGCAGGAGCGGGTGCGCAGCTACCCCCACGAGTTCTCGGGGGGGATGCGGCAGCGGGCGATGATCGCGATGGCGCTGTCGCTGGAGCCCGACATCCTGATCGCCGACGAGCCCAGCACGGCGCTCGACGTCACTATCCAGGCCCAGATCCTGGAGCTCCTGGAGCAGCTCAACCGCGACCGCGGGCTGGCGGTGATCCTGATCACCCACGACCTCGGGGTGGTGGCGGAGATCGCCGACCGAGTGCTGGTGATGTACGGCGGGCGGATCGTCGAGCAGGGAACGCTGGACGAGCTCTTCTACGACCCTCAGCACCCCTACACGTGGGGCCTGCTCGGCTCGTTGGCCCGCCTCGACCGCCCCCGGCCCAGGCGCCTGCCCCAGATCAGCGGGCAGCCGCCGTCGCTGATCGATCCGCCCGAGGGATGCCACTTCCGGCCGCGCTGCCCGCACGCCTTCGACCGCTGCCTCCAGGTGCCGCCGCTGAAGGCGCGCCAGACGGACGACCCGAACCACCTCGATCGCTGCTGGATCGACGCCGAGCGCAAGCGGACACTGCGCGTGGTCGAGGGCCGGATCGGCCTCGAGGAGCCGGCGGCGTGACCGGAGCGACGGTGGAGCCGGCCCGGGCGCCGGATCCGGGCGGCGACGCCGCCCCCCTTTTGGAGGTGACCGACCTGGTCAAGCACTTCCCGATCAAGTCGGGGCTGCTGTTCGATCGCGAGGTGGCGCGGGTGCGGGCGGTGGACGGGATCAGCTTCTCGGTGGGCAGGGGCGAGACCCTCGGGTTGGTCGGCGAGTCGGGCTGCGGCAAGTCGACCCTCTGCCGCACGATCCTGCAGCTGCTCGAGCCCACCTCGGGCTCGGTGCGGTTCGACGGCAGCGAGATCGCGGGGGCGTCGCGCCGCGAGATGAGGCCGCTGCGCCGCGAGATGCAGATGATCTTCCAGGACCCCTACGCCTCGCTCAACCCGCGCAAGCGGGTCGGCCAGATCGTCGGCGACCCGCTGAAGCTGAACGGCGTCGCCCACGGGGCCGAGCTGCGGCGGCGCGTGCAGGAGCTGCTCGAACGTGTCGGCCTCTCCGCGGAGCATTACAACCGTTTTCCGCACGAGTTCTCCGGCGGCCAGCGCCAGCGGATCGGGGTGGCGCGGGCGCTTGCACTCGAGCCCAAGCTGATCGTCGCCGACGAGCCGGTCTCCGCCCTGGACGTGTCGATTCAGGCGCAGATAATCAACCTGCTCGACGATCTCCAGGACGAGCTGGGCCTGACCTACATCTTCGTCGCCCACGACCTCAGCGTCGTCCGTCACGTCTCCGACCGGATCGCGGTGATGTACCTCGGCAAGCTCGTCGAGCTTGCGCCGGCCGCGGACCTCTACGCGAAGCCGATCCATCCCTACACGATCGCGCTGCTTTCGGCGGTGCCGATCCCCGACCCCAAGGAGAACGCCGAGCGCGAGCCGCTCGTGCTCGAGGGCGACGTGCCGAGCCCGGTCGACCCGCCGGCGGCGTGCCGCTTCCACACGCGCTGTCCTTGGGCCACCGAGATCTGCTCGCAGGTCGAGCCGGAGCTGATCGAGCATCGGCCCGGCCATTGGGCGGCCTGCCATCACCCCCAGAACGTGGGCTGACGGACAGCGGTCGCTAGCCTCGGGCGCGTGGATCGCTCGATCGCCTGGCGCGCAGCCGCCGTGCAGACAGTCGCCGTCGCCGTGCTGTCGGTGGCGCTCGCGGTGACGCTGCCGCACAGCTTCTTCGACGATTGGGGCTGGCTCGCCGGGCCGGGCGCGTGGGCGGCGTGCAGCCTGCTGACCGCCGCCGCGCTGCGGCTGCCCATCGCATCCACCCTGCTAGGCGCCGCGCTCGCCGGCGTCCCCAGCGTGGTCGCCGTGATCGTCGGAGCGCACTGGCTCGGGGCCGCGATCGCGATCGCCTGCTTCGCCGCCTGGTGCGGCGCCCTCGCCGAGCGCCGCGGGCAGGGCGACGGCCGTGGGAGCGCGGCGATGACTCACCCCACTTTCGATGAGGCCGGCGCGCGGTTCGGGCACTACGATCGCACCGGGGGACAGGACTGACGAAGAGCGAGACAGCCCGCTCAGATTCGCCGCGGACGATGGCGCTGGCGCTGGCGCTGCTGTATTGCGCCGGAGCGACGATCGGGGCGCTCACCCTGATCCTGCCGCACTCGTCGATGTTCAACGACGGAGCGTTGTGGTCGAACATCGCGATCGCCTACGCCGGATCGGTGGCGATCGCCGCCGCCGCCGGCCGGTTGCCGCCGTGGTCCCTGAACGTGCTCGTCGGAGTCGGCACGCTGGTGATCACGCGGGCCATCTACTACAGCGGCGATCTGTCGAGCTTCTACAGCCTCTGGTACGTCTGGGTCGGCCTCTACGCGTTCTTCTTCTTCGACCGCGTCTGGGGTGTCGTCCACCTGGCGATCATCGGCGCCGCCTACGCCTGGGCGCTGACGCAGGTCACCCAGCCGACGCCGCTTGCGCGCTGGGTGATGACGATGGGGACGATCCTGATCGCGGCCGTGCTGATGGACGTGCTGGCCACGCGGGTGCGGCGGCGGGCGGCGGAGGCGGACGCCCGCGCCCAGGCGATGGCCGCCGTCGCCAACGTCGCCCACGAGCTGGCGCGGCGGACGAGCGTCGAGGCGGCCGCGCCCGCGGTCTGCGACGCGGCCGTGGACGTCGCCGGCGCCAAGGGGGCGATGCTCTGGGAGCCGACGCCCGACGGCAGCAGCCTGATGATCACCGCCGCCACCGAGCCCGGCGTGGCCGGCACCCGGCTCCCCTTCGTCAATCGCCCGTCGGGCGTCGTTCGCGCCTACTCGACCGGAGAGTCGTTCTTCGCCGCCCGCACACAGGCGAACCCGAACGTCGACCAGCGGGTCGCCGAGGCGGTCGGCGCCGGATCGGCGCTCTTCCAGCCGGTGTCGCGCGACGACGCGCCGATCGGCGTGCTCGCGGTGTACTGGGCGCAGCCGCTGGAGCGGCTTGACGACGAGATCGCCCAGGTGATCCATCTGCTCGCCGTCGAGGCGGCGATCGCGATCGAGCGCGCCGAGACGCTGTCACGCCTCGAGCATGTGGCCCGCACCGACGACCTCACCGGCCTCGCCAACCGCAGGTCGTGGGACGAGCACCTGGGCCGCGAGCTGGCGCGGGCGAAGCGGGAGGGGGCGCCGCTGGCTGTGGCGATGCTCGACCTCGACTACTTCAAGGACTACAACGATCGCCACGGCCACCAGGCCGGCGACCGCCTGCTGAAGGAGGCGTCAGCCGCCTGGCAGGGCCTCGTCCGCGACACCGACATCCTCGCCCGCTACGGCGGTGAGGAGTTCGCGCTGGCGCTGCCCAACACCGACCTCGACAGGGCGACGGCGATGCTGGAGCGGCTGCGCGCCGTCACCCCGGAGAACGAGCGCTCCTCCGCCGGGGTGGTCTGCTGGGACGGCGCCGAGGACGCCTCCTCGCTCATCGACCGCGCCGACCGCGCCCTCTACGCGGCCAAGCGCGGCGGACGCGACCGCGTCGTGGCGGCCTAGCGCGGACAGCCGGGGCCGTGCGGCTCGTGGGCGAGCCCCCGGGGCGGGCGAGGCATCGGGTTGGCTCAGGCGCCGGGGAAGAGCCCGAGGATGACGGCGACCGCGAGCATCGCGCCGGCCACGATCCCGGCGGCGTAGGCAAGCGCTCGCCAGCTCCCTCCCGCAGGGTGCGGAGTCTGCCAGTCGAGCATCGCCACGATCTGTTCCCGTTTCGGAACCACGAGGCTGGATCTCGGGTGAGACCGTAGCGCCCCCATCGGCCCGAACTTCGCGGCCGCCGCCGGCGATCCTGCAAGCTGCGGCGTTTTCCTACTCGGTCCGTGCCGGGCGGTAGATCAGGATCAGGCACTCGCCGGCGGGCCTGGATTCGACCAGGCGCAGTGCCGTTGTTTCATCCGCCTCGGTGAACAGGCGCTTTCCGCCGCCGAGGATGACCGGGAAGACCATCAGCCGGTACTCGTCGACCAGGCCGTGCCGCATCAGCTCGCGCACGAGCGTGGCGCTGCCGCTGACCAGGATCTCGCCCTCGCCCTCCTGCCTCAGCTTCGAAACCTCGGCGGCGACGTCGCCGCCGATCACGGTCGAGTTGTTCCAGCCGGGGTCCTCGAGGGTGGTCGAGACGACGTACTTGGGCATGTTGTTGAACTTGTCCGCGAACTCCCCCTCGCGCTCGGGCCAGGCCGCCGCGAATCCCTCGTAGGTCCGGCGCCCCAGCAGCAGCGCCTCCGCCCCGAGCGCCTCGTCGAGCTTGAACTTGTCCCCCTCCGGGCCGCGATCGAACTCGAACGCCCAGCCGCCGCGATCGAACTCCTCGGCGCCGCCGGGATCCTCGATCACACCATCAACCGTCACGAACTGCGACACAACCACAGTGCCCATCGCTCCTCCTTCGTCTTCGTCCTTTCGGGCCGAATCTATAGTTCTGGAAAGGAGGACAGTGGATGCAGATCCGCACCCGCATGTGCATCAGCGCCGACGGCTACGTGACCACACCGGACGGGTGGCCGGTCCAACTCGCCGACCCCGGCTTCACTCCCGGTGAAAGCTACGGATTTTCGGAGTTTCAGAAGAGCTGCGACGCGGCGCTGATGGGGCGCGTCACGTTCGAGCCCGCGATCGGCGCGGACCGGTGGCCATGGCCGAACCTGGACGTGTTCGTGCTCGGCTCGCAGCGTCCCCCCGGAACACCGGACGACGTGGTCGTCGACAGCGACCCGGCGGCGCTGCTCGAGCGGGTCCGAGCGGCCAACCGGGGCGGCGACGTCCATCTGGTCGGCGGCCCGCGCACGATCGAGACCTTCCGCGCCCTCGGCGCGCTCGACAAGCTCGGCCTGATCGTGCTGCCGCTGCTGATCGGAGAGGGGATGCGGCTGACCCCGTCGCTCAACACCGACGCGAGGCTGACGCTTGAGGAGGAGTGCGCCCTGCCGGGCGGCTCGGTGGAGATCGTCTATGCCTGCGCGTGACCCGTCGGATTCCGAAGCGGAGGGGGAGGGATTCGAACCCTCGATGGACCAAAACGGCCCATAACGGTTTTCGAGACCGCCGCATTCAACCACTCTGCCACCCCTCCGAGGTGACGCCTCAAGGCTAACGGCCGTCGCGAGCCGATCAGCGGGCGAGCATAGAGTCCGGCCATGGATGCGGGCCTGTTTCTGGCCGTTCTGCTCGCCGTCGCCTTCGCCGTCACCAACGGTCTGCACGACGCGGCGAACGCGATCGCGACGCTGGTCGCCACCCGGGCGGCGCGTCCGGGTCAGGCGATCGTCCTGGCGACGGTGTTCAACATGCTCGGCCCGCTCGTCGTCGGCGCCGCGGTCGCCGACACGATCGGCGGCATCGTCACGCTGACGTCCTCCGCCGCGATCGAGGTGATCGGATCGGCGCTCACCGCCGCGGTGGCGTGGAACCTCGTCACCTGGCGGTTCGGGATCCCGTCCAGCTCCGGGCACGCCCTGGTCGGCGGGCTCGTCGGCGCCGCCCTGGTCGAGGGGGGGATCGACGCCGTGAACTGGGGAGGGTTCGATGGCTGGCACCCGGTCGGGGTGTTCGGCACGCTGATCGCTCTGGCGATATCCCCCGTGCTCGGCGGGCTGGCCGCGCTACTCGTGATCCGGGGGCTGCGCGCCGCGGCGCGGCGGGCGACGCGGCGCTGGAACTCCACCGTTCGCGGCGGCCAGTGGACGATGTCGGCCGCACTCGCCTTCAGCCACGGCGCCAACGACGCCCAGAAGTCGGTCGGCGTCATCGCCGCCCTGCTCCTCGCCGACGGGCGGATCGACAGCCTGGCGGCTCCCATCTGGGCGACGGTCGCGTGCGCCGCTGCGCTCACCGTCGGCACGACCCTGGGCGGATGGCGGATCATTCGCACGGTGGGCCGCCGCATCTACCGCATCCAGTCGATCGACGGGCTGTCCAGCCAGACCTCGTCCGCGGGGGTCATCCTGGGCGCCTCGCTGCTGGGCGCGCCGGTGTCGACCAGCCAGGTGGTCGCATCGTCGGTCGTCGGCGTCGGCGTCGGCCGCCGGCGCCCCAGTCACGTGCACTGGGCGGTCGTCCGCCAGATGGGCGTCGCCTGGCTTCTGACGATGCCGGTGACCGCCGTCCTGGCGATCGTCGCGCTCGGCGTCTGGCGGCTGGTAGCGTGAAGCGCGGACGCTGGTTTTTGCCCGAGACCCCCGACGTGCTCGGGCTGCTTCGCAACCAGACCGCGGTGACGATCGAGGGCGTCGACGCCTTCGCCGCCTGGGCCGGCGGCGACAAGGCCGCGGCGGAGGCGGTGCGCAAGGCGGAGCACCGGGGCGACGCCGCCAAGCGGGAGCTGCTCACCGCCCTGCGCGCGGCCTTCGTCACCCCGCTGGAGCCCGAGGACGTGTTCGCCCTCTCTCGCAGCCTGGACTGGATCCTCAACTACTCGCGGGACCTGGTCAGCGAGTCGGAGGCAATGGACTGCCGGCCGGATTCGCGGATGGCGGAGATGGCGGGCATCCTGGGCGAGGCGGTGCGTCACATCGACGAGGCAATCGCCCACCTGGGCTCCGAGGGCAACGCGGCGACCGACGCCGCCGACGCGGCGCTCGCCGCCGAGCGCCGCCTCGAGCACGCCTACTACCAGGGCATGGCGGCCTCCCTCGAGGTCGAGGACCGCCAGGAGCGGATCGCGCGACGGGAGCTGTACCGCCGGCTCTCGCGGATCGGCGAGATGGTCGTCGACGCCGCCGAGCGGGTCGTCTACGCGGTCGTCAAGCAGAGCTGAGGTCGTCCACGCATAGAATCGCCGTGGCGATGGCCGAGACGACCAAGTTCGTCCTGCCCGAGTCGGAGATACCGACCCACTGGGTGAACCTGCTGCCGGACCTTCCCGGCGATCCCCTGCCGCCGCTGCATCCGGGCACCAAGGAGCCGGTCGGCCCCGACGACCTCGCGCCGATCTTCCCGATGGGGCTGATCGAGCAGGAGGTGTCGGCGGCACCGGAGATCGAGATCCCCGACGAGGTGCGCGAGGTCTACCGCCTCTGGCGTCCCTCCCCGCTCCACCGTGCCCACAGGCTCGAGCGCGACCTCGACACGCCCGCGCACATCTACTACAAGTACGAGGGGGTCTCGCCGGCGGGATCGCACAAGCCCAACACCGCCGTGGCGCAGGCCTACTACAACCGCGAGGCGGGGATCGCGAAGCTGGCGACCGAGACCGGCGCGGGCCAGTGGGGGTCGGCGCTGGCGCTCGCCTGCCAGCTGTTCGGGCTGGAGTGCGAGGTGTTCATGGTCGGGGTCTCATACGACCAGAAGCCGTACCGGCGGGCGATGATCGAGACGTGGGGAGGCACGGTTCACCGCAGCCCCTCCGACCTCACCGAGGCCGGCCGGTCGCAGGCCGAGCACCAGTCCGGCAGCCTCGGAATCGCGATCTCCGAGGCCGTCGAGACGGCCGCGCAATCGGAGGACACGAACTACTCGCTCGGCTCGGTGCTCAACCACGTCTGCCTGCACCAGACCGTGATCGGGCAGGAATCGCTGGCGCAGATGGAGATGGCGGGCGAGTACCCCGACGTCGTCGTCGGCTGCGTCGGGGGCGGCTCGAACTTCGCCGGTCTCGCCTACCCGTTCGTGCGGCGCAACCTCCGCGAGGACATGCCCACCCGCTACGTGGCCGCCGAGCCCGCCGCCTGCCCCACCCTCACCCGGGGCGAGTACCGCTACGACTTCGGCGACACGGTCGGGCTGACGCCGCTGATGCCGATGTACACGCTCGGCCACGACTTCGTGCCGCCGCCGGTCCACGCCGGCGGCCTGCGCTATCACGGCGACGCCCCCAGCCTGTGCGGGCTGGTCCGGGCCGGGATCGTCGAGCCGGTGGCGATCGCGCAGACCGCGGCGTTCGAGGCCGCCGTGCGGTTCGCCCGCGCCGAGGGGATCCTCCCCGGGCCCGAGCCGGCGCACGCCCTGCGGGCGGCGTTCGACGAGGCCGCGGCCGCCAAGCAGGAGGGAACGGAGCGCGTGATCCTGATCGGCCTCTCCGGCCACGGGCACTTCGACATGTCCGCCTACGACGCCTACCTCGCCGGCGACCTCGAGGACCTCGAGTTCAGCGAGCAGGACATGCAGGCGGCGCTCGAGCGCCTCCCGGAGGCGCCAGCGCTGGCCTGAGGCCGGCCGATTCCGGGCGAGTTTGTCCGTCTCGGGAGGACAAACTCGCCCCGACGCTCAGGCTGGCGCCGAGGCCGGCAGCTTCGCCTCGATCGCGTAGCGCAGCACCTCGACGACCTGCTCCGGCGTTCGCGCCGTCGCCAGCGCCGCCCTGTTGACCTCCTTCATCGCATGGTCGAGGTCGGCATCGTGCAGGGTGATGATCGGCTTGTCGAGCGCCGCCGCGAACCCTGCGTCGAAGGCGGCGTTCCACTGGCGGTACTTGTCGCCGAATTTCACCACGACGACGTCGGCCCAGCGGAGGAAGGTCTGGGTGCGAACGGCGTTCACCCCCGCTCCCTTGTGGTCGTGCCAGAACTTGTCGTCCTCCGGGCCGAGGATCGTCACGCCGCAGTCGTCCGACGCGGCGTGATCGGTGACCGGGCCAAGCAGCTCGACGTCGAGTCCGGCGGCCTCCACGCCCTCGGCGATCCGCTCGCGCCAGTCGCTGTGGATCTCTCCTGCGAGATAGACCTTCCAGCTCATTCGCTCCTCCTCCGTTCGCGCGGTCCGGCCCCTTCTACCATCTCGCGCGCCGGAGGGCATCCGGGGCGGGGCAAGCGGAGCGGGGCGCCGCGGGCGCCCCGTCACGCTCGCGCTCGTGCCGGGTTCAGCCCGCGGCCTGGCCCGCCGGGGCGGGCATCTGGCCGAGCTGGGTGAGCATGTCCACCTGGTCGAAGTAGGCGCGGCCGCCCACGATCTTGCCCTCGGAGTCGAAGTGATAGATCTCCAAGTAGGCCAGCTCCAGCTGGCGTCCCGTCGCCTCCATCGGCCCCAGCGGGCCGTCGTTCGTCCCCCGGCCGACGAACTCGGCGACCACGGTGGCGCCGGCGTCGTAGATCTTCGGGTCGGTGATCCGGGCATCCGAGAAGGCGTCCGCCCAGCCCTTCGAATAGTTGTCCACGAACTGGTCGGGCCCCTCGTGCCGCATGCCGCGGCCGTCCGTGAAGACGCAGTCCTCGGCGATCAGGCCGCGCATCGCGTCCCAGTCGCGCTCGTTGAATGCCCGCTGCTCCTCACGAATAGCGTCTGCGTTCCCCATCCTCGCCTCCTTTGATCAGCCGCGGCGTCCGGCCGTGGCGCATTTCGGCTCGGGCGAACCCTCTCTCCGATCCCACCCGCCGTCAAGTGCCGCGGTCCCGCCGTGCCGCGCCGGCGCCGCTATCGTCACTCCCCCCCCTCTCGGAGAGGTGACCGAGTGGCTTAAGGTGCGCGACTGGAAATCGCGTGGGCGGGTCAACCGCCTCGTGGGTTCGAATCCCACCCTCTCCGCTCTTCATCGACGGCATTGCCGGGGGCGCACGCCTGCCTGTAGGGTGGCGGCCATGTTCAAGAGCAAGCGCAAGAAGGCCGGGGAGCTGTTCACGACGGGCTCGAAGGGGGCCGGCACAGTGATCGAGGTTCGCGACACGGGGATGACGGTCAACGACAACCCGCGGGTGAAGATGACCTTCCGGGTCGAGCCGCTCGACGGCAGCCCGGCGTTCGACGCCAAGAAGACGACGACCGTCTCGCGCGTCCAGATCCCGCGGCAGGGCGACCGCTATCCGGTCTGGTACGACCCGGAGGACCAGAGCAAGTGGGCCTACGCGACGGTCGCCGACGACGAGGGGCGCGCAACGATGCGCCAGCTTTTCGGCGACGTCGCCGAGGGCTTCGTCGGGATGAACGCGCCGGCCGCTCCCGCTGCGCAGGGGCAGGACACGGTGGAGCAGCTCAAGCAGCTCGCCGACCTGCACTCGCAGGGCGCGCTCACCGACGACGAGTTCGCCGCGCAGAAGGCGAAGCTGCTCGGCTAGCGGCGTCTCGCAACCGCCGTCCCGGACGGCGCCCGGGCGGGCGGCGCCCTCTACCGTTTCGCCGGGTCCGCCAACACGGGGGGCCACACCGCATGCCGGCTGACTTCAACGACCCGGGGCTGCTCTCTCCCGCGGAGACCGGGCTGCTGACCGACCAGTACGAGCTGGCGATGGCGGCCAGCTATCTGCGGCAGGGTCGCAACGAGACCGCCGTCTTCGAGCTGTTCGCCCGGCGCCTGCCGCCGCACCGCGATTGGCTGCTGGTCGCCGGGCTGGGGCCGACGTTGCGGCTGATCGAGGAGATGCGCTTCTCGGCGGCCGAACTCGACTACCTCGGTTCGATCGGGTTCGGCGAGGACTTTCGCTCGTACCTCTCCGGCTTTCGCTTCTCCGGCGACATCGACGCCATGCCCGAGGGCACGATCGCCTTCGCGAACGAGCCGCTGGTGCGGGTGACGGCTGCGCGGATCGAGGCTCAGCTGCTGGAGACGCTGCTGCTCAACCAGGTGAACTTCCAGACGATGGCGGCGACCAAGGCGGCCCGGGTCGGGCTGGCGGCAGGCGGCGGCGACCCCGCCGGCGCCGAGCGCCTTGTGGACTTCTCGGCGCGGCGCGACCACGGGATCGACGCGGCGATGAAGGTCGCACGGGCGGCGGCGATCGCGGGCAGCTCCGGCACGTCCAACGTCGCCGCGGCGATGCGCTACGGGCTGCGTCCGGTGGGGACGATGGCGCACTCCTACGTCCTCTCGTTCGAGTCGGAGCTGGACGCCTTTCGTGCCTTCATGCGCGACTTCCCCGAGAACGCGCTGATCCTGGTCGACACCTACGACACGCTCGAGGGCGTGCGGGCGGCGATCGCCGCCTCCCGCGAATGCGGGGTGGCGCTGCGCGGCGTGCGCCTCGACTCCGGCGACCTCGACGCGCTCTCCCGCGAGACGAGGCGGCTGCTGGACGAGGCGGGAGCCGTCGATGCGGTGATCGTGGCCAGCGGAGACCTCGAGGAGGTGCGGATCGGTGAGCTGGTGGCCGCCGGCGCGCCGATCGACCTGTTCGGTGTCGGCACCGACCTCGGCACCAGCCGCGACTCGCCGGTGGTCAACGGCATCTACAAGCTGGTCGCCGACGAGGGCCCCGGGGGGCACCGCCACGTCGCCAAGTCCTCGCTCGGAAAGGCTACGGTGGGCGGCGGCAAGCAGGTGCTGCGCAGCCGCCGCGACGGCAGCATGACCGGCGACGTGATCGCTCTCGAGGGGGAGGAGGTCGCCGGCGAGCCGCTGCTCGTGGCGGCGATGCGCGGCGGCGCGATCGTGCGGGAGGAGGGCCTCGACGAGGTCCGCCGCCGGGCTGCGAGCCAGCTGGAGGCGCTTCCGCGCGCGCTGCGCCGTGCCGGGCCCGAGACCGGCCCCCCCTATCCCGTGCGCTACTCGAAGGGGCTCGGCGGCGGGCCGGCGTGATCTCGCCCGCCGGGTTTCGGCGGCTCGCGGATCGGGGTACGTCGGGTAGATGGCGACAAATCGAATCGCCGCGGCGCTGACGGCCCTGGCGCTCGGCCTGGGAGCAGGGGGACTCGCTGCGTGCGGCGGTGGCGACGGCGACAAGACCGTTCGGTCGTTCGACGCGGCGCCCACGCCGCCGACGTCGGCGGGCAGCGACAACAAGAGCCTCGGCGGGTCGCCTCCGGCGCGGACGCCGACGCAGGACGCCAACGCCCAGCCCGAGACGAACAGCGTCGGGCGCTGACGTGATCGGTCGGCTCAGGGCCGGCGCCGCTCGAAGAACGCGCGCAACAGCGCCGCCGAGTCGGCGGCGAGCAGGCCGCCGCTCACCTGCGGACGGTGGTTGAGGGCCGGCTCTCCGAGCACGTCGAGGACGCTTCCCGCCGCCCCCGCCTTCGGGTCGTCGGCGCCGAAGACGACCCGGTCGAGCCGCGCGAGCACGATCGCGCCCGCGCACATCGCGCAGGGCTCCAGCGTGACGTAGATGGTCGCCTCCGGGATTCGCCATCCGCCGAGCTGCTCGGCGGCCTCGCGCAGCGCGAGCACCTCCGCGTGGGCAGTCGGGTCGCCGCGCAGCTCGCGCTCGTTGCCCGCGGCCGCGAGCAGCTCACCGCGAGCCGCGACGACCGCCCCGATCGGGACGTCGTCGTGCTCGAGAGCGCCCTCGGCGTGGTGCAGGGCCAGCCGCATCAGCTGCTCGTCGGTCACCGCCCGGACGGTACCTGGTGGCGTCCAGGCGCCGCCTCCGTCACCATGTGCGGCCGGGCCGGCGGCGGCAGGGACTCGCCGAGGAACTTCCGACCCCCGCAGGTGTTACCCAAACGACAGCGAAGTGGCCGCAAGGCCCGACCCACACGCGCGCATGCCAGCGGCCTCTCCGATGTTCTTCCCCACCCATACACGCCAGGTGCTCGTGGCAGCACTCGCGCTCGTCGCGCTCGCCGCCCTGCCAGGGCCGGCCGCCGCGTCCGGGCCGGAGTTCGCGCCGGGCAAGGTCGTCGTCAGGCTGAGAGGCGACGCGGTGCCGAGCGAGTACCGCCTGCCGGCCGGGATCGGGGTGCGCCAGGCGGCGCGCGCGCTCGACGCGAACCCGGACGTCGCCTACGCCGTGCCCGACCTGATAGCGACCGCATCCGCCTGGACCCCCGACGACCCGGGCCGCGCCGGCGTGGCCCGCGGGTGGAAGCGGATGCAGTGGAACTTCCAGCCCGTCGACGCGACCTGCGGTCATAGCTACACCGACGGGATGATCTGCGGCGTGAACGCGCTGCAGGCGTGGCGCAACCTGCGCAACGTCGGTCGCGGCGGCGCCAGCGGGATCAGGATCGCGGTGGTGGACACGGGCGTCGCCTATCGCCGGCTGGGGACGCGCTTCCGTCGCAGCCCCGACTTCCGCTGGCGCCAGTTCACGCGGGTGCGACACGACTTCGTCGGCAAGGACCGCGTGCCGCTCGACAAGAACGGCCACGGCACCCACGTGGCCGGCACGATCGGCGAGCAGACGAACAACGCGCTGGCCCTCACCGGGCTCGCCTACCGGGCCAAGATCATGCCCGTGCGGGCGCTCGACGCCGACGGCAAGGGGGAGGCCACCGACATCGCCGCCGGCATCCGCTTCGCGGCCGACCACGGCGCCGACGTGATCAACATGAGCTTCGAGTTCCCCGACGGCACCGGTGCGGCCTCGATCCCCGAGATCATCGACGCGGTCGACTACGCCCATTCCAAGGGCGCCGTCCTGGTCGCCGCCGCCGGCAACAAGTCGAACGGCACGCAGGTCGCCTACCCGGCCTACGCGAACTCGGTGATTGCGGTGGGCGCTACGACCGTGCGGGGCTGCCTGGCCAGCTACTCGAACTCGGGCACCGGGCTCGACCTCGTCGCCCCCGGCGGCGGCGGCGACAGCACCCAGGTCGCGCTGCGCGGGCAGGGAAGCTGTCCCCTGGTCGCCCGCTCCGCCCGCCCCGTCTTCCAATACACCTTCACGCGGCCCGACGACTACGTCCACTTCGGCTATCCGGCCGACTACGAGGGGACCTCGATGTCCGCCGCCCACGTCTCCGGCGCCGCCGCGCTCGTGCTCGCGCGAATGCGCCAGGCGGGCGGGACCCCAACCGCAGACGACGTCGAGGGTCGCCTCGAGTCCACCGCCCGCGACCTCGGCGCCCCCGGCTTCGACACCTTCTACGCCAACGGCCTCCTGGACGCCGGCGCCGCCACCGCCAGTCCCTAGAACGGCGCCGAAAACCAAGCCTGGCAAGGACGCAGGCTGATCGGCGAAGCGAGCGCACTGAACGCGTGCGTGAGCAAGGCGATCAGCCGAGGACACCGCCAGGCGCCGGTTAGCAGGCGCCACCCGTGGGTCTAAGTGGTCCGAACTATGTAGACGCCGCAGGGGGCGTGGTGGGAGACCTTGTTCGGCACGCTGCCGAGCAGGAAGCGCTTGGCGCCGGTCATCCCCTTGTTGCCGACGATGATCAGGCCGGCGTGGATCTCCTCGGCGACATCGAGGATCGCGTCCGCGGGATCGCCCTGGCGGGCGTGCAGCTCGACGTCGATCCCCTCCTGCTTGGCCGGGGCGGCGGCCTTCTCGAGGGTCAGCGTGACGTCCTCGCGCGGGTTGATCGCGTACTGGACGTCGCCCGGCACGTCCTCCTTCTCCTCCCGTATCCGCTCCGCGGGGATCATCTCGTAGGCGCTGACGATGTCGAGCTTCGAGCCCGACAGCTTCGCCAGCTCGATCGCATGGGCGACCGCCTCGGTCGCCGTTCCCGACCCGTCCGTTCCCACCACGATTCGCCCGAACATTCGTCCTCCTGGGTCGCCGCCCGAAACCGCGCGCATACTACATCGCCGGCAGCGCCATCGCCGCTGCCCATCGCCGGCCGCGCCGCCGCCGATCGGGAGCGGCGGCTCAGGTGAGCTTGACGACGGCGATCACAATCGAGGCGATCAGGCAGGCGACGAGTATTACCTGGGCCCAGAACCAGGTCGGGGGCATGCTCCTCATGCGTTCCGCGGAGTGTCTCAGTAGCGGACGTGCTCGCAGGACACGAGGCTGTCGCTGCGGTCGGCCGTGACGGTGTCGTCGCGGGCGCCGCAGTCGACCTTCTCGCGAAGCCCGTCCTTCGAGTTGACCACGTCCTCGCCGCCCCCGGCGTAGAAGGTGTCCCTTCCGTCGCCGCCGACGAGGCGGTCGGGGCCGAGCCGCCCGTAGATCGTGTCGTTGCCGCCGTCCCCGTAGAGGACGTCGGCGCCGCCCATCCCCGACACGCGGTCGGGACCATCCCCGCCGTGGGCGCGGTCGTCCTCGGAGCCGCCGAAGACGCAGTCGTGGTCGCCACGGGCGTCGATGCGATCCTTGCCGGCCAGGCCGAGGATCACCTCGCTGGCGTTGGTGCCGGTCAGCGTGTTGTCGTTTGCGTCACCGCGAATCTGCGTGACGCAGTCGCCGACCGGGGGCGGGCCGGACGGCCCGAAGTCGACCGCCGCCGGGCGACCGACGTTGCCCTGCTCGTCGACGGCCCGGATCGCGAGGTAGCGCTTGGTCGCGGTGGGCGTGGCGAAGCTCTGGGTCCTGCCCGCGGCCGCGGCCGCCGGCCCACCGGTCGCCTGCTCCGCCTCGGCGAAGTTGGCGGCCGTGATCGGGTTGGCCGATGTCACGACCTCGTAGTGGTCGGCCGTGCCGCAGAGCAGGTCGTCGCCGGGGGCCTTGAACGAGATCGTCTTCGCGTCGGCGCCGATCTGGATCGCCATCGGCCGCCCCGGCGAGACCGCGTCACGGCTGTGGTCGCCGGAGTTGGCGTTGTCGTGGTGGAAGCGCGGCCAGTCGCTGGCGGAGCAGGCGGGCGCCGGCGTCGAGTAGGCGTCGATGTAGCCGGAGCGCGTCAGGCCGAACACGACCTTGTGGGCGACTGAGTCGGTGTCGAGCGTCCCGAACGACCCGATCGTCGGGTTGGCCACAGTCCAGTCGGTCGTCACCTTGGGCCAGGCGCCGCTGACCGGCGTCCCGGTGGCGGAGTAGGCCTGCAGGTCCTTGCTAGCCGATCCCTCGACCACCTCCTGCCCCGGGAGGCCGTCGATGTCGCCGACGGACGGCCCGGTGAGGAACTGCAGGTCGTTCATCGTCGCCGGGAAGTTGGGGGCCACCGTGCCGCCCCCCTGCAGGCTCCACGCCGAGATGAAGTCCTGGCTCAGGCGCTGGTACTCGGGGAGGGCGACGTCGAGCGCCCGCCCCAGCCCTGCGGCGGGGGCGATGAAGGTCATGCCCGCGCCGAGGTCGGCGAATGCCGGCAGGCCGACCGCGGGCAGCATCGGGTGGTCGGGCTGGTTGGCGTACCCGTCCGTCTGCAGGGGCGTGTCGCCGCTGCCGTCGCGGCCGAAACACGACTGGCCGTTCGGCGCGAACACGTAGGCCTCGCCGTTGTTGGCGAGCACACCGATCTTCGCGCCCGACCCTCCCTGCGCGTTCGGCCCGCCGCAGCTCGCCCTGGCGATCACCGGGTAGCCGGTGATGCCCTCGCCCACGACGGGCAGGAGCTCGGCGTCGAGGATCCCCACCTTCGCCGGCCAGCCGGGGAGGACCGCCTTCGTGTAGTCCGGCGCGCCGCCGCCGTGTGAGGCGCCGTCGGGATGGAGCGCATACAGCCGCGAGTTAGCAGGATTCAGCGGCACGTCGAGGTTGTCGCAGATCGCCGAGCCCCCGTTCTGACCGCACTGCTCGCGGAAGTCGTCGACGGCGCTCTGCGCCTGGGTGAGCAGGTTGCCTTCGCTTCCCTGCGAGGCGTTGAACCCGCCGTCCTGTCCGGCGTCGTATTCCTCGTTGGTGCCGACGACGATCTCGGGTCGCGAGTCGCCCGAGCCGAGGGCGTCGAGGTTGCCGACCGCGGGCGTGTCGACGATCGCGCCCTGCATGAACGAGCCGGAGGTGGGCTTGAAGGTGACCTGGTCGGTCTGCGGATCGATCGACTGGACCTTGCTCGGATCGACGACCAGCAGCGGGAAGCCCTGGACGTCTGCGCCGCCGAGGTGCCAGGCGTAGACGTGGCGGTCCATGCCCGCCGCTATCACCTCCATCTCGCCGTCGCCATCGAGGTCCGCAAGGACGGGTGAGGAGATGAAGCCGTGCTCGGTGCGGTTGTGCTCGCCGTTGCGGGACCGCTCGAAGGGCTGAAGCGGCTTGCCCGAGAACGCCGGGTTCGCCTCTTCGCTGAAGAAGCGCGTGCCGTCGGCTCGCCAGCCGTACACCTTGCCTTCGAGGTCGGTGGCGAACACCTCGGGGACGCCATCGCCGTCCGTGTCGGCCACCGCGATCGACCCGACGATCGCACCGCCCACGTCGCTGGACACCTCACCGCTGGTGAAGGCGCGCCCGCCGAGGTGAAGCGGCGGGCGGTCGCCGCGCACGGGCCAGCCGGGAAGCTCCGAGCCGTCGGGCCGCAGGGCGTGGACGAAGCCGTCGCTCCCGGCGACGATCAGCTCGGTCCGGTTGTCCCCGTCGAGGTCGGCGAGCACCGGGGACGACTCTCCGTCGCCCGTCGGCGTCCCCTGGGTGATGTCCCCTCGCCCGATCGCCTTCGGGAACCCGGCGAGCATGTCCTTGTCGCGGTGCAGGAAGGCGGCACGCTGATCCTCGCCGGTCATCGTCGCCGGGTTCGGCCCCGGGGTAGTCGTCGACGCCACCACCTTCATCGTGAAGCCGTAGGGGTCGGTCGCGGGCCGCCCGTTCGACGTCTGGACGCCACCGCCGTTCTCGTTGCCGGTGAAGTCGGTCCCGGGCGGGAAGCGCGACTTCAGGTCGCCGAGGTCGAGCGTGGAGAGGGCGCCGTCGATCGCGCCGCTGCGCGCGCTGGTGCCGTCACAGAGCCCGTTGCCGACCGGCTTGAAGTCACCGGGCGCAGAGTCCGTCGTCAGGCCGTTGTTCGGGTAGTGGCCCGGGGCGACGTAGACCTGGCAGGTGAACGTCTGTCCCGACGCCAGCCTGGCGTCGATCTTGCCGGTCACGGTGAGCGTCGGGCGGGCGGGATCGACCTGCTGGAACCACTGCGGGGAGTCGATCTCCACGTCAGGAGGGATCCGCGCCGGCCCGGGGCTGGCCGGGTCGCTGAGGATCGCGCTGACTGCCTTGGCCATGTCGACGCGCCCGTAGCCGTAGAACTGGTCCGGGCCCTTGCGCGCCGGATAGCTCTGGAACTCGGCGGGGGGCAGTGGGAACAGCGAGGCGCCGCGGTTCACGTTCACCTGGGTCTGCAGCGCGCCGTTCGGATCGGTGCAGCCCGGCAGGGGCAGCGGCGAGCAGGACGGCTCCGGGCCGCCCGGCGGATCGCCGGCGAAGTTGACGTCGTCCGCCTGGTAGTCGCCCGAGAACGGCGCCGCGCCGGCGTTGATCGTGCCCGATGCCATCAGCTGGCGCACCTCGTTGGGGGTGATCACGCAGTCGCTGCCGCTGACCGAGGTGGCGGACGCCAGATGGCACAGCGAGCTGTTCGAAAACGCGCCCAGCTTGCCCTTCTCGAACGCCGTGTAGGCGGCCGAGTAGACGAGGCCCGCCATCCCCGAGGCGAGCCCTGTGGCGTTCGACGAGCAGCTCGTCGACGGGATCGCCAGGGTCACCTTGGCGTTGAAGTTCGTGCAGCCGTTTATCGCGAGGTACGACTTGTTGGGCGCCGGGATCGGGGTGTCACGGACCGAGTTGACGAGGATCACGTGGGGCAGGCTCGACGGCCAGTTGTTGTGCTGGGCCGCCTCGTCGGCCGCCGAGGCGATCACGGTCGTCCCGTGTCGGTAGGCGTAGTCGACGGCCGACCGCGCAAGGCTGGAGTTGTTCAGCGTGCCGAGGGCCTCCTGGACCACCTGCACGTTGTTGTCGGTCGCGTAGAGCGTCGCCTGGGCGAAGTGGTTGACGTCGGCGACGAAGCTGTCGCCGACCCGCAGCGGCAGCACCATGCAGTTCGGGCAGGAGCCAAGCTGGCCGCCGTTGTTCGCCTCCGAGCTGGAGTCGCTCGCCTCGCCCGTGCCGTGCCCGTACTGGGGATCGTCGAACGGGTCGTTGTCGTTGTCGAGGAAGTCCCACCCCGCGATGTCGTCGACGAACCCGTTGCCGTCGTCGTCCGCGCCGCCGGCCTTGCCGCCGCCCGTGAAGCTGCCCGAGAAGGCGATGATCACGTCCTGGGGGATGAGCACGCCCGCCGGCCCGTTGCGGCGGGAGTCGTTGTCGACGACGTCCTTGACGCGGCTGTCGCAGGCGTAGTCGTTGACGTTGAAGGCGCCATCCCCGTTGGCGTCGTAGGCGGCGGTGAACGTCGAGCAGTCGTTCTGGCCGGGGTCGGAAATCGCCGTCGCGAGGTCGTGCTGGGGAACCGGCAGCTCCGCCCGGTTGAGCCGCACCTTGCGGCGCAGGTCGCTCATCGCCCCCGCGTCGTTCCACTTGATCCCCGAGTCGAGCACGGAGATCGTCACGTCCGGGCGGCCAAGCGTCGTCTTGAAGGCCGTGGCGGCGCTGTCGGCGGCGTCGAAGACGTGCGCTCCGCGGACGCCGTTCAGCTCAACGGGGTTGTTGTTGATCTGGGGCCCGTTGCCGGAGTCCGGGGTGGCCGCGAACTTGAACTCGTTGCCGTCCCCCGTGTAGTCGTTGGGGTCCTCGTTTCCCAGGTAGAGGTCCTGGTAGTTGTGCGGATCGCCAGTGGTGCCCGTGTAGGGAAAGTCCCCGAACGCAGGCGAGGCCACCGCAGCGAACGCGGCCGTCGTCAGCGCTGCCGCGAGCGTTGCTTTCAGCGCTCCTGCCCGTCGCCGCGGCCTCAAGGCGGAAACACCACCCGCTCGCACCCGATCGTGGTGTCGGAGGGATCAACGCGGGCGATGTCGTGCCTGGCGCCGCAATCCACCGTCTCGGCCCGGCCGTCCTTGGCGTTGACGATGTCCTCGCCCCCACCGGCATAGAAGGTGTCGCGGCCGTCGCCGCCGACCAGGCGATCGGGGCCGAGGCGACCGTAGATCGTGTCCGATCCGCCCTCGCCGTAGAGCACGTCGGCGCCGCCCATCCCCGAGAGGCGGTCGTCGGCCGCTCCACCGTGAAGGCGGTCGTCGTCGGAGCCGCCGTAGAGGCAGTCGTCGGCGCCGCGTCCGTCGAGCAAGTCGTTGCCGGCGAAGCCGACGATGACCTCCGACTGGTCGGTGCCGATCAGCGTGTTGTTCCCGGTGTCGCCCTGGATCTGGGACACGCAGGGCACTGGCTGCGGCGGTTGCGGCAGCGCGACGTCGGCGAGATGGCCCCAGTTGCCCGCGTCGTCCTGGTAGAGGACCGCGGCGTAGCGGGCCCCGTTCAGCTCGCTGTCGCTGAAAGAGCGGCTGTCCGCCTGGCCGGGGTCGCGCGTGTTGTCGTCGCGCAGCAGCTCGGTGGCCGAGTTTGCGTCGGTGATCGGCTGGTCCGAGGCAACGATGCGGACCTTGGTGGCGCGGCCGCACTGCCCGTCGTCGCCCGGCGCATCCCAGTTGAGCGTGACCGCGTCGCCTGAGCGGCTGGCGTGCAGCGCCGCGGGCGCTCCGGGGGCGGTCCCGTCCTTGTCGTAGTTGGCGGTCTGCTGGTCGTCGTGGCGGAAGGACGGCCACTCGGTCTGGCACCGCGGCATGTTCGGGGCGTCCCACTGGAACAGGTAGCCCTCGCGGGTGATGTCGGCGATCCGCCCGTCGTCGGAGAGCGCCGCGGGCGCGAACAGCCAGCCTCCCGTGTACTTGGGGAAGCCGGCGACGTCGAGGCCGGTTGCCCCGTCGTAGGCGTGAAGCACGCCGAGCCCGTTCCCGGCCACCACCTGATTGGTGCCGCCGCTGACGACCTTGGCGACGCCGGAGGCCGACAGGAACTGGAAGTCGTCCGTGATGCGGGGGAAGGCGGGCAGGGTGGCGCCGCTCTGCGCGTCCCAGGCTCCGATCAGGTGGTTGTAGGGCGCGTTCTGACCCACCAGCAACAGGTTCGCGAGGTCGGTAGTGCTCAGCCCGTACTTGACGACGTCGGGGTTGCCGCTGCCGGTCAGGTCCCCGATCGAGGCGGACTCGAACAGGTTGACCATCCCCGACCTGTCGGTGGCGTCGGATGCGGCGCCGTAGGCCGACTGCTGCATGTCGCGGTAGAGCGAGCCGTCGGCGTTGTGGAGGCCGACCGTGGTCGAGCCCGTCGTCGAGGTGACCACCTTCGGGTCACCGCCGATCTGGACTATCGCCGGGTTGTGGCCGGGGCCGATCAGCGGCAACGTGTCCTGGATCGCGCCGTTGAGGTGGATCGGCCAGTTGGCGAAGAGGGGGCCGCCCTGGTGCTGGGTGCCGTCGGAGTGCACGGCGTAGACGCGCGAGGAGCCGCCGGCGGCGTTGGCGAGCGCGTCCGACAGCGCCTGGCCAAACAGCCCGCTGATGTCGTCGCCCGACGGCGGATTCGCACCGTAGGTCTCGTTCGTGGCGGCAACGATGTCGTCCCTGCCGTCGCCGTCGAGGTCGCCGATCGCCGGCTCGTTGATCGACTCCGCGAGCATCTGCTGGTTGGCCGGGACGTTCGGGTCGACGAGGTCGACCGGGAACCCCGGCAGCTCGTTGCCCGAAGGGTCCCAGGCGTAGAGGTGCCCGTCGAGGCCGGCGGCGACGATGTCGAGCGGCTGGCCGGGGCCATGGAGGCGACCGACCGCGGGGCTGGCGAGGAAACCGCACTTGCGATGGTGCGAGGGATCCTGGCTCTCGTCGCCTGGCTTGCAGAAGTTCCGGCTGGCGTCGTTCAGGGGGTCCACCTCGATCGGGAAGCCCGGCCGCTCGCTTCCATCGGGCTCCCATACGTAGAGGTGGGTGCCGGCGGTGTCCACGATCTCGGGGATGCCGTCGCCGTCGAGGTCTGCCACCAGGGCGCCCCTTGGAGGCTCGCGCGGCGGCGTCGCCTGCTCGAGCGAGCCAAAGCCCGGGGCGCCGCCGTGTCCCTGGGCGGCGCGCTCGAGCTGGGTGTGGACCGGCCAGCCCGCAAGCTCGGATCCGTTCGGCTCGTAGGCGTGAACCGTGCCGTCCTCGGTGGGGACGATCAGCTCCTGGACGTTGTCGCCGTTGAGGTCGGCGTAGCGGATCGGCGCCTCGCCGCCCGTGCCGAGCCGCTTCGGGTAGCCGTTGCGGAGGGTGGGGTCGTCCACCGCGGTCAGCACCCGCCGGTCCACGCCGGGCGTCGGGATGTCCTGGCCGGAGACGACCAGACGGACGGTGAACTCGTGCTTGTAGGGGTTGGACCCCGTGGCCGGGTTGACGTCGCCTGGCAGCACCGGGGCGCCGGTGTCCGGGGCGGGCACATAGGTGGCGAGCGCCGAGCGGACCTGGTCGAGGTCCAACGTGCCGCTGACCGAGGTGCCGGGCGAGTCGCCGCTTGCGAACGTGTGCCAGGGGGTGAGGCTGCCGGCGGCATCGGACGGGGTCTCGCCCACCCCCCACTCCAGCCGCCAGTGGAACTGCTGCGCAGCGGCGAATCGGGCCCTTGCCAGACCGGTGATGTGGACGGACGCGCCGGTGACCGGCGCGTACCAGTCGGGTGAGGCGATCGCCGCCTCGGGCGGGATCTTGCCGCTGGCCGCCAGCGACACGGCCTTGCCCAGGTCCACGCGGCCCCAGCCGAAATGGGTCGTCCATTGGTCCACGGACGCAGCGTTCGGATTGGCGCCCGGGTCGGGGCTGCCGAGGCCGGCGGTGTTGCCGGTCGTCACCCTCTCCGCCGTCTGCTCGAGGATCTCCCTGGTCTCGTCCGGCCGCAGGTCCACCGAGGGGTTGGCGTCCTTGGCCGCGCTGATCACGAGCGCCGCCGCGCCCGATGCCTTGCCGGTGTTCTCAGAGCCGGTCGAGCCCTCCATGGAGATCGAGCTCTTGCCCCCGTACTGATCGGTGTTGGCGCTGCGGAAGTAGGTCTTGACCGGCGTCTCCGTCCCTGGGCAGCCGCCGGTCACGGCCTCCTGGGCGGTGCACAGCCCCTCGCGGAAGGCGGCGGCCTGCTGGCCGGCGTCCATCCCCAGGCCCATCGTGTCGGGCACGGTCCCCTCGATCAGCATCGCGTGCTGGTAGGCGGCCGGGTAGTTGTGGTTGCCGGTGTTGAGGTCGTCGCCGGAGTAGGTCTGGACGACCCCGTGGTCGTAGGCGTACTGCGATGCCTGCTCGGCGAAGGCGGAGTGGTAGGTGCTGCCGTCGGCGCCCTCGATCACGCCGGCGCCGTTGTCGGTGGCGTAGACCATCCCCATGCCGAAGGTGTTGCCGTCGGAGACGAACGTGTCCCAGACTCGGATCGGCATCAGCTGGCAGTGCGGGCAGACGCCGATGCCGCCGGATCCGTCGTTGCCGGTCTCGGCAGCTTCGGAAGCGCGTCCGGAGCCGTGGTTGCCGGCCGCGAAGTAGCTGGAGGCATCGTATGGATCGTTGTCGTTGTCGAAGAAGTCCCAGCCGGCGATGTCGTCGACGAAGCCGTTGCCGTCGTCGTCCACGCCGGCCTGCTTGCCGCCGGCGGAGGCATTCGAGAACGTCGCGATCAGGTCCTCTGCGTCAATCTGATTGGAGCCGTGGGGTCCGGCCGTGTGGCTGACGCGCGGATCGTTCGCGTAGTCGTCGACGTTGAAGGCGCCGTCGTTGTTGCAGTCGTAGCCGGTGCAGGTGGTGGCGCCGTCCTGCGGCAGCGGCATCTCGCCCTTGTTGAGGTGGACCCGGGCGCGCAGCGAGCCTCGGTCCCACTTGATCCCGGTGTCGAGGATCGCGATCGTGACGTCAGGGCGACCGCGCTCGAGCTTCCACGCGCCGGAGGCGTTGAAGCCCGAAACCATCGGGTTGGTGGCGTTGGGCCCGTCCGCGTACTTGGCCGAGTCGATCGTGTGCTGGGAGGGGAAGCCGAAGAATCCCCATTGCTCGTCGAACATGTTTGTGGACGGCGTCACCGCGTCCTGGTCGTCGGTCTCGGCGTAGTCGTAGCCGGGGTCGGTCGGCGTGTCGCTGCGCTGGACGCTGCCGGCCGCGAACTGCTGGCCCGTGTCGCCGGCCCCGCACGGCTGCGAGCTGCAGGTGGGGTGCTCGAAGTCGCGGCCCAGCGCCACCGCCGCCGAGCCGAGGACGAGCAGCAGGCAGAGCGCCGCTCCCAGCAGGCATCGCTGCAAGGCCCCTGTCCGCCCCCGAATCCCCATCGACGCGGGAACGGTATGGGATCGACCGCCTTTGCGCGCCACTTCTCCTTGAACGCACGAGCGCCGCGAAAGTGAGGCGGCGGCGGCGAAAACGCCCGCAGAACGAGACGGACCCGGCCGAAGCCGGGTCCGCTCGAAATGCGATCAGCTGCTCGGAGCGCCTACTTCACGTCCGCGAACTTCGCCAGCCCCTCGAGGAAGTGGGGCTTGCCGCCATCGCGGTCCGGAAGGAAGCAGAGGAACACGTACTTGCCCTTCTGCAGGGTCAGGTGGGTGACCTCGTCGGTCTTCTGATCGAGCACCGCGGTGCCGACATTCGACTTGAAGTCGATCGGGGGCTTCTGGCCCTTCTTCGGCGGGCCCTGCTGCTCGAGGAACTTCTTCACGTCCGCCAGCGACGCGTTCGGATCGCTCACCTTGAACGCCTGAACCTCGTGCAACTGGTCCTTACTGTCATTGGCGAACTTCAACGCGTTGTCGCCGGCCTTCAGCCCGGAGATGTCAAACGCGTACTTGTCCTTGCTCACCGTCTTCGCGGTGATGTCCGCCGTCGAGCTGGGCAGGTCGCCGGTGTCACCGGAGGTGACCTTTAGCGACACGTACGCCGGCTGGCCCTCGGCCTCACTGTTGAAGACCACATAGTTGCCGGCAGGCAGGTTGACGGTAGTGGTGTCCGACTTGCCCGGCTGGGTAACGCTGGAGCCGCCTCCGCCGTGAATCCAGTTCGGGATCTTGGCGTCCTGGGCGTTGACCGTCTTGAAGAACTGCTGCGGCGTGTGGTTACCGTCCAGGCGTGCCAGCTGGGCGGTGGCGTTGTTCTTCTTGTCCTCGTTCTTGAACGTGATCTCCACCAGGCCGCCCTTGACCGTCTTGGGCGCCTCGAACTTGCCGGTCTTGCCGGACGCGGTGAAGGTGATCGCAAGCGGCGTTGCCTCGTTCCCGTTGCCCCCACAGGCGGTGAGCGCCAGCAGCATGACCGGGACCGCGGCGAAAAGACCGCAGCGGGCCACCCTGCCGGCGAGAACGGTGCGAATCATCGGACTCCTCTCAAAAGATGACTTAACGACCGCGGCACCCTACAGAAGTCGTCTAAATCCGGCCGGCGAGCACCCGGCCCTCACGCCGCCGTCGCCTGTGCCTCCCACTCGGCGCTGAACACCGTGTGGGTGCCGGCGAGGCCCTTCAGCTCCAGCTCGCGGCCGCCGTCGAAGGCAAGGGCGGCGGTGCCGTCACCGTCGCCGTCGCCATCCGCCTGCTCGCGCAGCGACGACGACACCAGGATCTCCGCGCCCCGCGCCTGGGCGGCGATCCGGGCGGCGAGGATCACGCTGCGGCCGAAGAAGTCTCCCTCCTCGGCGATCGCCTGGCCCGTGTGCATCCCCATCCGCACCCGCACGCGTTCGTCCTCGCCGCATTCCGCGTTGCGCGCCGCGAACTCGCGCTGAACGGCGATCGCCGCCTCGAGCCCTCCGCGCGCGCTCGGGAACACGAGCATGAACCCGTCGCCCTGGTTCTTCACCTCCGCGCCCCCGTTCGCGCCGACGTGGCGACGGAAGATCGTGTTGTGCTCGCGCAGGACCTCGAGCCAGCGCTCGTCGCCGAGGCGCTCGGTCATCAGCGTCGAGTTCTCGATGTCCGAGAAAAGGATCGTCACGGTGCCGTCTGCGGCCGCGTAGCCGCGGATGTCCGGCCGCTCGCTCTCCACCGCGGTGATCACGGAGTCGATCGACGTGGTCACGTCCACCCCGGACAGGCCTTGCGCCTCCAGCCTCGCCGTCACCGCGCGCTCCACGAGTCGCCGCATGCCCAGCTTTTCGGCCGTGTCGAGGGCGTCGGCGAGCAGGCCCAGGGCGCGCTCGCGGTCGCCGCTCTCGTCGCGGTCGAGCAGCACGGTGGCCAGGTCTCCGCGGATCAGGGCGGCGTGGGGGCGGTCGCCCATCCTCGTCGCGAGGTCGAGGCCGTCCTCCAGGTGGCCGACGGCGGTGCCCGCCCTGCCCATCGTCGCGGCCAGCAGGCCCAGGTAGCGAGCCACCGGCCCGTAGCAGGCGGCGGCGCGGCCGGTGACCACCGTGGTGCCGTCGTACGGCGACAGAAGGTCGTAGAGCAGCGGCGCTCGCCCGCCATCGCCGATTCGCGCGCATGCCTCCGACAGGAGCGCGAGCCCGCTGGTCCACTGGGCGTCGCGGGGAAGGTCGGCGAAATCGGTGGCGGCGAGCGGCTCGAACGCCGCCCGGGCCTCCTCGGTTCGGCCCAGCTCTCCGTACAGCGCCGCCAGCGCCGCCCGCCAGGCGCGGATCGCCGGGTACCGGTCCGACAGCCGCCTCACCTCGGTGACGATCTCCTCGACGCGGCCGAGATGGCGCAGCAGCAGCGCCCGCTGGATGGCGAAGAACTGCGCCGACAGCGGCTCCTGCGCGCGCTGGCCGCCGGCGAGAGCCTCCGCAGACAGCCGCTCGGCGTCGGCGAAGCGGCCCTCGATCAGGGCGCGCATCGCCCCCAGCAGCGGCACGTGCCAGAGGTGGCGCGGCTGGCGCAGCTCGTTCGCGAGGCGCTCGTAGGCGGCGCGCTCGCGGTCGACGGCGCCGATGTCGCCGAGCTCCAGGTAGTCCATCAGCCGGTAGACGTGGGCGCGCAGCTCGAGCTCCAGGTCGCCCGCCTGCTTTGCCAGGTCGTGCATCTCGGTGGCGAAGGCGAGCCGCTCGCGGGCCGCGCCCGGGCCGACCGTGACGAAGCGGTCGCGGGTCAGCCCCGCGATCAGCGCCTGCGGGTCGCCGATCCGGCGGGCGATCTCGATCGCCTCCCGGTTGGTCGCCGCCGCCTTTCCCTGCGGGTCCTCCCAGTAGTACTCCTGAGCCAGCGCGCTCAGCAGCATCGCCCGCGCGGCGGAGTCGTCGGGGCCGACCGCGGAGAGCGCGTCCTCGAGCAGCGCCACCAGCTTGTCGTCCACCGACCCGACCTCCGAGAGCGCGCTTATCCCCAGCGCGGCGCGACCTAGGGCCTCGGCGTCGCCGAGCTTGCGAGCAAGCTCGGCGGCGCGCTCGTAGGCCGGGCGGGCGGCGTCGAAGCGGCCGGCCTTCGCCTGGGAGTCGCCCAGGTCGAGGAGCAGCGCGCAGCGCTCGACGTCGCCGCCCACGTCGCCGAGGTCCATCGCCTCCAGGGCGCGCTCGCAGTAGTTCGCCGCGTCCTCGTGCGCGAAGCGCTCGGCGGCGCGCGCCGCGGCCCGGGTGGCGTAGGCCACGGCCTTGGCCGGATCGCCCGCCTGCGCCGCCTCCAGGAAGTGCTGAGCCAGCTCGCCGAGGCGGTCGCCGGGATCGGCCCCGAGCGCCTGCTCGAGCGCCTCGCCGATCCGCGCGTGCAGCTGAGTGCGCCGGGCGGCCGGAAGCTCGGCGTAGAGCGTCTCCCGGACCAGGGCATGCGAGAACGCCCAGCGGTCGGGCTCCCACGGGCGGATCAGCTGCGACGCCTCCGCCTCGGCGAGCAGGGCGACGATCTCGTCCCCGTCGCGGTCCGTGACGGCGGCGAGTGTGTCGGCGTCGAAGGTGCGACCGGCGGCGGCGGCCACGCCGAGCACGTGGTTGGCATCGTCGGAAAGCCGGTCCAGGCGACGCCCGACGACGTCGCGGACACCCTGCGGGATCGCCAGCTCCCAGCCGTCGGTCCCCGACTCCTGCAGCCGGCCCTCGGTGACGAGCAGGCGCACGACCTCGCTGACGAAGAAGGGGTTTCCCTCGGTCTGCTCGTAGACGACGTCGGCGAGCCCATCCGGCGCGCCGACGCCGGCGGTCATCTCGATGAAGCGGGTGACCTCGTCGCGGTCCAGACCCCGCAGGGCGATCCGCCGGCCGGTGCCGGCGCCGGCGAGCTCGGCGAGCACCTTGGCGAGCGGATGGTGCCGGCCCAGCTCGACGTCGCGATAGGTGCCCAGGACCAGCAGCCCCGAGTCGGAGAGCTCCCGGGCGAGGAACTGCAGCAGGAGCAGTGACGATTCGTCCGCCCAGTGGAGGTCGTCGAGGATCAGGACCAGCGGCCTGCTCCTCGCCGCGCCGGTGAGGAAGCTCGATACGGCGTCGAACAGGCGGAAGCGCTCCTCCTGCGGATCGAGCGCGGTCTCCCCGACCCCGTCGCCGAAGCGCTCCGCCACCTCGGGCACGATCCGCGCGATCTCGGGGCCTGCGGACCCCATCTCCCAGGCGAGCGCGACCGGATCGGCCTCGCGCACGTATGAGCGGATCACCTGCACCCAGGGCCAATAGGCGGGGGCGCCGTCTCCCTCCCGGCAGCGCCCCCAATGCACCTTCGCGCCGCGCAGGCGAGCGTAGGTCGCAAGCTCCTCGGATGTGCGGGTCTTCCCGATCCCGGGCTCGCCGACGAGCATGATCAGGCTCCCGCGTCCGGCCATCGAGCCGTCGAGGACCTCGCGCAGCTCGTCCACCTCGTGCTCGCGCCCGACGAAGACTCCGGCCGCGAGGCGGTCGAGCGGGTTCTCGGGCTCCGCGGCGGCCTCCTCGGCGGCGCGCTCGGCGGGATCGTCGCAGGCGGCGAGCGCCGCGCCCAGCTCCTCCCGCGCCTCCGCGGCGCTCTGCGGACGCTCATCCGGGCCCTTCGCCAGCAGACGCAGCACGGCACGATCGATCGGCGGCGGCACGTCGGGGTTGTGGCGCGACGGCGCGACCGGGACCGCGTTCAGGTGCTGGCCGATGATCGCCAGCGCGTCGTCGCCCGGGAAGGGGGGCTGGCCGGTCAGCATCTCGTAGAGCAGCGCCCCCAGCGAGTAGAGGTCGCTGCGCGCATCGGAGGCCCGTCCGATCGCCTGCTCGGGCGGCAGGTAGGCGACCGTGCCGACCAGGATCCGCTCCGCATCCTCCGAGCCCCCACCGGTCGCGGCCAGCCCGAAGTCGCCCAGCTTGGCGGTGCCGTCCTCCGCCAGCCAGACGTTCGCGGGCTTGAGGTCGCGGTGGATGATCCCCCGCGAGTGGGCGTGCTCGAGCGCCCGGCAGACGTCGTCAGCGATCGCCACGGCGCGCTCGATCTCCAGTCGCCCACCCTCGGTCTCGGCGAGCAGTCGCGCGACGTCGCCGCCCGGGATGAACTGGCTGACGATGTAGGGGTTGCCGTCGTCCTCGCCGGAGTCGTAGACGGCGACGACGTGGGGATGGTCCCCGAGTCGCCGCATCGCCCGTGCCTCCCTGCGCGCGCGGGCCAGGATCGCCTCGTCCATGCCCTCGGCGGAGAAGGTGGCGACGGCGACCTCGCGGCCAGATTCGCCGTCGCGCGCCAGGTAGACGCGCTTGCGCCCGCCCTCGCCGAGAAACCGCTCCACCACGTAGCGCCCGCCGCCGAACGATTCCGGCAGACCGTTTCCGGCGGGATCCGCCTCCCCTCCGGCCTCGACCGGCGGCGGTGCTTCGAACGCGGCCCCGCACGAATCGCAGAAGCGCGCGCCCTCGCGATTCTCGTTACCGCAGGACGGGCACCTCATGGACGCAATTATGTCGCTCCGGCAGCGGCGCCAGCAGGCCGCTAGGTGGCCGCCTCGACCTCGCCGGTGCGCTCGACGTGCTGCCAGCGCAACCTGGTCCCCCGCAGGGCGCTGACTATCGACTGGAAGACGACGAGGTACATCAGCTGGCGGTAGGCGAACTGCTGCAGGGGCATCGCCCACAGCGGTCGTGGCGACTCCCCGTCCAGCCGGAAGGCAAACAAGCCCAGGCCGAGCATCAGCAGGTTGAACGTTCCCCAGTAGGCGACGACCACGAGGGGGTCGAGGAAGACCAGCCCGTAGATCGCGAAGACGTCGATCAGCGGGGCCATCACCGGCAGGGCGATCTGGAAGAGGATCAGGTACGGCAGCCCGCGCCGCCCGATCTTTCCCTCGCCGCGGTGCACGATCGCCGCCTTGTGCTTCCACACCGCCTGCATCGTCCCGTAGGACCAGCGGTATCGCTGACGCCACAGGGCCGAGAACGATGAGGGCACCTCGGTGTATGCGCGGGCGTCCTCCACATAGATGACACGCCAGCCGTGCCGGCCGATCGCAATCGTCACGTCGGTGTCCTCGGCGAGCGTCGCGTGGGAAAAGCCCCCGGCGGCGTCGAGCGCCTCCCGGCGAAAGGCGCCGATCGCGCCCGGGACGGTCGGCATGCACTGCAGCACGTCGTACAGGCGCCGCTCGAGGTTGAAGCCGGTCACGTAGTCGATGTGCTGCCAGCGCCCGAGCATTCGGTCGCGGTTTCCGACCTTGGTGTTGCCGGCCACCGCCCCGACCGCCTCGTCCCTGAAGGGCGCGACCAGCCTCACCAGGGTGGCGGGCTCGAACACCGTGTCCGCGTCGACTGTGACGAGAATCGAATGACGGGCGGCGGCGACGCCTGTGTTCAGGGCGCCCGACTTGCCGGAGTTGGGCTCGCGCAGCACGCGCACGCCTTCGATCCCGAGCCGCTCGACGATCTCGCCCGTGCCGTCCTCCGAGCCGTCGTCCACGACGATCACCTCGAAATGCGGATAGTCGCTGGCCGCCAGCGAGCGCACCGACTGCTCGATCACCGCCGCCTCGTTGAACGCCGGCACCACGATCGACACGGGCGGCGTGAACTCGGGTTCCCCCGGCCGGCTGCGCCACTCGCGGGCGTGGCGCCGCGCCAGCGCCGCCACCACGATCGCGCGCACGACAACCAGGATCGCGATCGGGATCAGCAGGGCGGCGAGCAGATCGGTGACCAGGCGGGCCGTGGTCAGCGAGCCGATCAGCAGCTCGCCCCGCAGATGCTCATCGGAGGTCGCCCGCGGCTCCGCGTCGGCCCGGCTGATCCCGGCGATCTGCGAGACGCTGACGAACCGGAATCCCCGCGCGCGCAGACGCGGCACGAGGCGTTTGATCGCGGCGACGGTCTGGGAGCGGTCGCCACCCCCGTCGTGCAGCAGGATCACGCCGCCCGTGCGCCCCGGCGGGGTGGCGTTGCGAACCACGTCGGCGACCCCGGGCCGGCGCCAGTCCTCGCCGTCGTAGTCGGACAGCCCGATCAGGTAGCCGTTGCGGGCGATCGCCGTGTAGGCGGCGAGCTGATCGGGCGTGACCGCGATCGGCGTCGCCGAGTAGGGGGGCCGCACGAGGCGCGGCCTGAAGTGAGCCGCGCCGGCGATCGCCGTCTCGGTGAGCGATATCTCCAGGTCCCGCTGCCAGGAGGGGAGGCCGGCGAGGCCGGCGTGGGTGAAGGTGTGGTTCCCGATCTCGAACCCGTCGCGAGCCAGGCTCCGGATCACTCCGGGATGGCGGACGACGCGGTCGCCGACCGCAAAGAACGTTGCCGGGACGTGGAGGTCGAGCAGCGTCTGCGCTATCCGCGGCGTCCAGCGCGGGTCGGGCCCGTCGTCGAACGTGAGCGCGATCCGCCTGCCGGGCGGCGGCTGGCGCGAGACCAGCCTGCCGTGCGCGTAGGCGAGGATCGGGCGTGAGCCGGCGAGCGGAGATGAGCTGCCGGCGCCCGACGGGGTGCCGCTGGACCCGGTCGCGTGGGTGGACAGCCCCTGGGCGAACAGGAGCAGAAGCAGCCCGCCGAGGACGAGGAACAGGATCGACCAGTGCGCCGGCGGACGCTCGATCCGGCGCCCGATCCGCCGCGCCGACTCGCTGCGGCGGATCGTCCGCGGTCCGAGCCGCGTCAGCCGGCCCCGCTGCTTCGTCATGGCACTACGGTAGGCGCTGCCGCCCGTTCCGCACGGCGGACGGGAGAGACGCTAGCTGCCCGGCTGGTGCTTGCCGTTCGGCGTCGTGTCGGGAGCGCCGCGGCCGCCCGACCCGGCGATGTTCTCGCTGGGGGCGCCGCGCCCGGGCGAGCCCACCGGCTTTCCGCCTCCCTGGCCGGGATTCGATCCGCTCGAGCCGCTGGAGCCGGTCGTCCCGCCGCCGCTTCCGGACCCCGAGCCGCTGCCGTTTCCGGATCCGGTCGTGCCGCCCGCGGGCTGTGAGCCGGAGGACGTCGAGTTTCCGCCCGATCCCGCGTTGCCGCCGCCCGACCCCCCGCCGGCTCCGGCCCCCGGCGAGCCGCCGGAACGCTGCCCGGTCCCGGCCTGGGCGCCCTGCGCGCCACCGGCGCGGGCGCCGTGGCCGCGATGCGCGCCGACCGCGATCGGGAACGCCTTCTTGGGGGCGACCGCCGAGTCGGTCTTCGCCGGCCCCGTGCCCGGCAGATTCAGGGCGGGAAGCGCGTCGAACCCGAGCAGCCCCGCCACCAGCGCGGCCAGCCACAGCGTGACCAGGGCAGCGGCCGCGGCCACGCCCAGGCGGACGAGGTGGCGCCGCCGGCCGGCTCGATCGACGAACACGGCGGGCTCTGCGTGCGTGGAGGGAATCTCGGGAGGCATTCGGCCTGCCAAGTCTTTTACCAGACGTTTCCGCCGGCGGCGTCAGCACTTGTCGGTACGGCCACCGCGCCTGCCAAGCCGGCCAGCGAAACTTTCCCGCGCGCGCCGGGTCCTAGTCTTTGCTTCGAGGCCGACCGGATGAGACTCGCACGGATTGCGCATGCCGGCGCGGCGCTCGCCGTTATCGCCGCGACCGCGGCGGTGCTCGTCCGGGCGCCGGCTACGCCTGCCGTCGCCGGGACCGCGCCACCGGTGGTGGTCGCCGCCGGCGACATCGCCTGCGAGCCGGGAAGCTCTCAGTTCAACGCCGGCAATGGCACCGCCAAGGCCTGCGCCGGGCGGCGCACCTCGAACCAGGCGCTGCGGATGGCGCCGGCGGCGGTGCTCCCGCTCGGCGACCTCCAGTACGACGACGGCCGCCTGTGGAAGTTCCGGCGCTCCTACGACCCCTCCTGGGGACGCCTGCTGACCGACCCGGTCACTGCTGCGCCGCTCACCTACCCGGCCGTCGGCAACCACGAGTACGGGACCGCCGCCGCTATTGGGTACTTCGACTACTTCAACGGCCGCAACGTGCCGGGCACGCCCGGGCTGCCGCCGACCGGGGACCGTTCCGAGGGCTGGTACAGCTTCGACGTCGGCGATTGGCACCTGATCTCGCTCAACGCCAACTGCGAGGAGCTGCCGGACGGATGCGGCCAGACCTCCGCCCAGGTCGTTTGGCTCTCGAACGATCTCGCTCTTCACCCGAACAAGTGCGTGCTCGCCTACTGGCACCAGCCGCGCTTCTCGTCCGGCCTGCACGGCAACGACTCCAGCGTCCGCTGGTTTTGGAGCGTCCTTCATGCGGCGGGTGCCGATGTGGTGCTCAACGGCCACGACCACGACTACGAGCACTTCAGCCCGCAGGACCCGCAGAAGAACTTCGACCCGGCCTACGGCATCCGCGAGTTCGTCGTCGGCACCGGCGGAGCGGGCCTGCGCCGCTTCCGTTCCAATCCAGCGCCGAACAGCTGGCGCCGCGACTCGAGTGACTTCGGGGTGCTGAAGCTGACGCTCATGAGCGACCGCTACCGCTGGCGCTTCGCGCCGGCGAGCCGCACCAGCACTTTCTCGGACACGGGCTCGCGCGCCTGCCACGACGCCCCGCCCCCGCCCCCGCCGCCCGGTCCCTGACCCGCGGTCGTTTCACCCGCGCCCGCGCCGTGAGCGAGCGGCTGCAGGCGATGCCGAGCCGGACACCGCCGCTATGACCTGATCGCGACGCCGCCCGGGTCGACGACCAGCCACAGCCCCCCGAACTCCTCGACGTTCTGGCAGAGGACCTGTCCCGCCTCGGTCTCGGCGTGGTAGTGGTAGAGCGGGTGGCCGCGATAGGTGACCTGCAGTGACCCGTCGCTGCGCCTGGTCGTGCCCAGCAGGCTGTGATCGGTGTCGCCCGCCGCGCGCGGCTCGCCCTTCGTCAGCAGCGGCGGCCAGGCATCGGCGCAGGCGCCGTAGCAGCGGCTGCCGGCGCGGCGCTCACGGTCGAACAGGTAGAGAGTGAGGCCCGACCCATCGACGAGGATGCGCCCGTAGCTGCTGTCGCCGACCTTGACGGTCTCTCCGCGCGGCCCGGGGCGCTCGGTACGCGTACCAGCGGCGGGGGCATCGCGCTGCGAGGCCGTTCGCTCGGTCGCCGCCACGGTCGAGTCGGCGCCCCCACCTCCGGACGGCGACTCGCCGCCGCAGGCGGCGAGGGCGAAGCAGGCGCCGGCGGCCGGCACCGCGAGCAGCGCCCGGCGCGCACTCCGACCGATACGCGTGCGCTGTGGCACCTCACCATCTTGGCGCATCGCCGATCCAGGCGGCCTGATTCGCACCGCAAGGCGGGCCGTCGCGGCGCGCCGCACACCGCTACCGCCGAATGTAATCCGGAAGGGCGCGGAAGTACTCGTCGATCACCCGCGGGTAGGCCCAAAGCAGGAACGACCTGACGCCGGCCGCGTACGCCGCCCGGGTGCAGGCGGCCGCGCGCTGCGGGCTGACGTCGTGCGGAAGCGAGGTCTGGCCGGCGTTCGCCGAGAAGGACACCTGCATCGCCAGCCGCGAGCGGCCGACGCCGGCGCCCTTGTACTGGTCGAGCAGCCGCCGCGCCCTGTGGGCGAAGCGACCCGGCGACATCTGGCACTCGCCCTGGGTCTGGATGACCTGGGCGTCAAGCCGCGCGGCCCTGGCGAGGCGGCCGTACTTCCAGGCGTTCGGCCCGCGGTAACGCCAGCCGGTGATCACGACGCCGGGGTGCTTGCCGCGGCCCTGGATCCCCTGCGAGCGGGACTGGATCCGCCGCACGGTGGTGTTGAAGTCGTTGCTCCACTGGGGCGACCGTGGATAGGACAGGTGCCAGAGCCGCCGCTCCCAGTCGGGGAGCACCCCCCAGACGCGCGTGTTGCCGGCCTCGTTGTAGAGGTCCTCCCGGGGGATGGCGCCGTCCGTGCGCACGCCCGTCAGCGTGGCGATCCGGTTGCAGGCGAACATCTCGCCCGACAGCAGCTCGGTGTTGCGCAGGCGGGAGATCATCTCGTTCGCCTCGCCGGCGCCCTTGCCGCGGGCGCGGACCAGGAAGATGTCGCGGTCCCGGTTCGGGAACCGCCGCGGGTAGTGCGCGCGAAGCCGTCCCAGCAGCTCGACGTCGAAGGGCTGCTGGACGCGGTAGGCGAACGTCGCGTGATTGCCGACGCCGATGTGCTCCGGCGGCGCCGCGCACGGGCCCTTGTGTTCCAGCCCCGGCTTGGCCCGCGACGCCTTCCACTTGTGGGCAGGGCTGGAGGAAACGAGCAGGCTTGCGCCCACGAGGAGCGTCAATGCGCACACCGCGACAACTAGGCGGACCGGCGACAGCCCGCCGCAAGGCTTTCCCCCGCGAAAACCGATCGCGGGATGGTACGGAAGCGACCGGAGGGATCCCGCCCGGCGGCCCGGAAACAGGCGCAATTTGCGCCCGATGTGGTGGAGGGGCGGCCCGGCGGCCGCCCCTCCGTCTGTCCTGCGCCGAGCGATCGGCAGCTAGGCGACCGGGTCGGAGGCGTGCTGGCGCACGCAGCGCCGGAAGGCATGCCGGCCCTGGTCGTTCGCGTACTTGGCCTTGAACGCATCCGCATCGGCCTCGCGCTCGGAGCGGCAGGTCGCGACCGCCGCGCGAACGTGCTGGCGCACGCAGCGACGGAAGGCGCGCCGGCCGTTCTCGTTCGCGTACTTGGCCCTGAACTGCTCGCGGCCGATCTGGTCGCGCTCGGCCCTGCAGGCGCGGGCCGCGGCCTTCACCGCGCCGCGATGGTGTCGGGCGTGGCCCGCGGCGCTCGCTCCGAGCGCCGTCAGCGGCACCGCGATCGCAAGCAGCAGGACGAGCATCCGTAGCTTGGGCATGTGTTGCGCCTCCTCGGATGGATTGGTCGAGCCCTGCAACACCATTGGTCCCTCCGAGGTTGCGGTCCGGTCAAGCAGCGGGCGCCGTGCGCTTATGAGCGAGGCCGCCCGGGCGAGCTCGTCCACGTCGACGTCAAAAAGCTCGGACGCTTTCAGCGCGCCGGGCATCGGGTCACGGGCTCAAAGCGAGGTCGCCTCACCCAGACGACCGCGAAGGGACGAGGCCGGGGCGTAGTCGGCTGGGAGTTCGTCCACGTCTGCGTCGACGACGCTACCCGCCTTGCCTACGTCGAGGTGCTCGCGGACGAGCGCGGAAAGACGGCTGCCGGCTTTCTGCGTCGGGCAACCAGGTGGTTTCGCTCGATGGGGATCACAGTCGAGGCGGTGATGAGCGACAACGGCTCCTGTTACCGCTCGACCGTTCATGCCCCCGCCTGCCGGGAGCTGGGGCTCAGGCACCTCTTCACCCAGCCCTACCGGCCGCGGACCAACGGCAAGGCCGAGCGCTTTATCCAAACGCTTCAGAACCGCTGGGCCTACGGCGCCATCTACGGCAGCTCAGCGGAACGTGCGGCAGCACTGCCCGGATGGCTTACCCACTACAACTTCACGCGACGACATGGCTCCCTCGGCCACCGACCGCCCGCAGCTCGGCTCGCCGAGCTGGAGCAACGTCATGGGTAGCTACAGCTAGCTCAGAGCCTGCCGACGACTTCGCCGGGACGGGTGAGAGCCTGTCGCGGCGACGGTCGGCTCGAACTGCCGATGGTGCCTAGCAGGGGTCAGCTGCCCGGCGGCTTGTAGTCGACCGAGCGCCGGGCGGCCTCGTCGAGCTCCTCGGGGGTGAGCAGGACGACGGTCTTGGCACTGACGCCGCCAGCGGAGTTGACTGCGAGCGCGACGGCGGCAGCGGTGCCCTCGTCGGGGAGATCCACCACCACGTATGCGTCGGTGTCGCCGAATGCGAAGTGGAAACTCTCGAGGCTGCCGCCGAGCCCCTCGACCATCTCCGCGACCGCATCTCGTCTGCTGCTTCCGCCCTTCTGCTTGAGGCCCTCGACACCCTGCGTCGTGTACGAGGCCTCGATCATGTACTTCGGCATCACTGCCTCCTCGGATGTGGGTATGCGGTCAACCCTCCCAGGCCCGTGACCGGCTGGCAAGCGGCTCGGCCGGCCGGGTCAGCTGGCGCCCGTCGCCGGAGAAGCTCGGGTCGAGCTGGCCGGCCGCGGCAAAGACTGCAACGGCTATCGCCGAGCCAGGCCGGTGGGGACGCATTGCGCCAAGCGCCGGCCCCGATCGCCGGATCCGGTGCCCGACGGCTCCCCCTCCCGCTCGTCACGCGTCTCCGCTTGAGCAAACGCGCCTCCAGCGGGTGTCAGAAGCATCGTCGCACTCGGAGGGTGGCGTGCGCAACCAGGCCAGCCGGACGACCGACAGGTGAACACGATCCCCGTGCCGCCTGGTGGCCACAGCCGATGCATCGGTCGTGTGAGCGCTGCGTGTTCCTGCCTAGGTGTGGGCCTCGACCACGTTGTCGGCTTGAAGCTGAAGCAGTCGCTGCACCGGGGCCATTCTTCCTATCGAGCGGTGCGGGCGGTGGCGGTTGTAGTGCTCCAGCCAGCCGGGCATCGCATCAGTGCGCTCGCGGCTTGACGAATAAACGGCGTCGTAGGGCCGCTCATCCGGGAGGGCCGCCTAGCTCCCTCACATCTACGGCACCGTCACCTTGGCCTTGACGGCGTCCTTGCGGTTGGCGTTGTGGGTGGACTTGGCGGTCACGAGAACCGCCTTTGAGGCGCCGCTGGGGGCGCTGTTTCGGACTGTGATCTTCAGGCTGATCCTCTTCGCCGCCCCCGGGGCCAGCGAGCCGGTCGAGTAGGTGCCGGCCACGACGCCCGCGGTCCGGTCAATGCCGGCGACGAGGTACTTGACCGTGAAGCGCGACGAGCTTCCCGGCCCCGACAGCTTGAAGGCGTCGGGGGCGTTGCCGTCGTTTTGGTCCTTGATCACGAAGGTCTTTGTCTGGCCGCGGTTTGCTGTGGTGCGGCGGGTCTGGTTGACCGCGGTCAGGTTGTAGATGTTGTTGCCGATGTAGTGGGCATCGCCGGAGAGCTTTATCAGCTCGTCGGGGCGGCGGACTGGCGGGGGACTGATCCCGCCGATGACCTGGATGCTGTGGTCCACCTCCGTTGCGGCCCAGAGCTTTCCGCCCACGACGTCGAGCTGCGAGAAGTATGAGCGCGAATTGCTCTGGTATGGGACCCCCGCCTGACACTGGCCGATGCCGACGCCACAAGTCTCGAACACGTCGGCGCCGGTGCGCACACCGAAGCCGTAGGAGCGTTCGTAGTCCCCGGTTGGGCTGAATTCGTCGATCCGGCGGTTCGGTGGATTCGAGATGACCAGGCGTCCTGTTGCCGGGATGCGCCGGATCGAGTCCGGGCTGCTGAGCTGGCCCGCCGCGGATCCAGGACCGCTCCCGAAGTTGTAGTCGGCCGAAACCCCATTGAGGGTGACGCTGACGTGAGACACCGTATTGCCGTTGTACTCCGTGACAAAGAAACCGTTGGCGGAGTCGGGGGCCATGTCCGTCGGGTAGTCGAACTGGCCAGGCGCCGAACCACCCGCGCCGCCGGATTGCCCGCAGTGCTGCGCGGCGGTTCCTGGACCATCGATCTCGCAGCTCTGGAACGAGGTCCCCCCTCCGTTGACTCCGCCACCAAAGAACGACTGCGGGTAAAACGGGTGACCGGCGGTCAGATCGGAGAGGTTGAGGATGGCGACCGTGTTCGACTGATACGTCGCGAGGTTACCGGTGCCGTCTGGGCCGACGCGCAGGAAACCCCCGTTTTGGGTCAGCCGACTGCTGGTCTCCCCATCACCCCCCAGGAGGCCGGGGTTGGTGGTGCCGGACGGGCCATTGACCTGCAGGGAAAGGATCTGCCCGGGCTCGAGGATGTAGACCCGGTTGTTCGCATATCCGATCGCCTGCGGGTTGTAGCCGTTCGTCGCCACGAAAAAGGAGTCGATGATCGAGCCGTTCTGACCGTCGAGATGGAGGACGGTGCCGCCGGAGCCAGAGGTGGCATAGGTGGTCCAAACCGAGCCGTCTGAAACGGGGGTGTAGGGATTCGACGAATTGACCGGGACCTCGCGCTCGATAGTCACGGCCGCTCCGGCCTGGGAGCTTCCCCACACGAGAATCGTGGCAAACATGACGGCGACGACCATCGCGGGCGACGGGCGACGAGACGAGATGCGACGCATTGGGACCCCCCATCCCCGTCGGACGTTCTGGACGAACTCCCGGCGCGGTGCTTGGTTCGGCGTCTCTTTCGCTGAGTAGCGGCCCGTTGAGCCTGTCGAAGACTTCGTCGCGAGCTTCGCGATGCCGCCCTCGGCCTGCGCGAGACTTCGCAGCGGCGGATAGACCTTGTCGAGGCCGGACGCTAGTCAAAGCCGAGGCACCCCGTCAACCGCAAAATTGGGGGTTTCTCAGATCCGCCCGGATTGCACAAGAAACGCGCCCGACAGGATTCGAACCTGTGACCTTCGGTTCCGTAGACCGACGCTCTATCCAGCTGAGCTACGGGCGCGCGCGAGGGCCTGAGCCCCCGGACGGCTGATTGTAAGGATCGTCGAGACTCCCGCCGGATGACCGCCGCGAATCGGCACAGCCTCGCGCCCCTGATCGCAATCACCGCGCTCGGCGCGGTGCTGCGCTTCGCCACGCTGGGGGACCAGAGCTACTCCTACGACGAGTACGTCACCATCACGCACATCTCGCTCGGCTTCGGCGGGATGCTCGACGACGTCACCCACGGGCTGGAGCGAACGCCGCCGCTTTACTACGTTGCGGCCTGGATCTGGGAGCGTCCGTTCGGGACCGGCGAGCTCGGACTCCGCTCGCTCTCCGCACTGGCGGGCACGGCGTTCATCCCGGTGGCCTACGCCGCCACGCGGCAGCTGGCGTCACGGCGGGCGGGGTTGATCGTCGCGGCGCTGGCAGCCGTCAGCCCGCTGCTCATCTGGTACTCCCAGGAGGCGCGCTCCTACGCGCTTCTCTTCGTGCTGGCCGGACTGTCGTTCCTGTTCTTCGCGAAGGCGCTTCAGGATCGCCGCACCCGGGTTCTCGTCGCCTGGTCGCTGTTCTCATGCCTGGCGATGGCGACCCACTTCTACGTCTGGCTGCTCACCGCGATCCAGGCCGTCTGGCTGCTGGCGGCCTCCCCTGGCGATCGCCGGCGGATCGCGGTGGCGACCGTTCCCCAGGTCGCGACGGCCGTAGCGTTGTTGCCGTTGATCAGCTCGCAGCGGGGCGGGGATGACTGGGTCGCTGGCCTGCCGATGCGCGGGCGGCTGGCCGAGCTGCCCGGCCATTTCCTCTTCGCCTACAGCGACCCGCCGGCCTGGCTGATCGCGGCCGCGGCGGCAGCCCTCGCCATGGCGGTCGTCGTCTGCGCCCGCCTGCTGCTCGATTCCGGCGAAGCCCGGGATCGGCGCGCCGTGATCGTCGCCGCCGGGGTCGTGTCGATCGCGCTCGTGATCGCCGTCGTCGAGTCGATGCTGATCAAGGACCTCTTCCTCTCCCGCTACCTGCTGTTTCTCTGGCTGCCGCTGGCGATCGTCGTCGCAACCGCATTCGCGACTGGCCGCGCGGGCATCACCGGGCTGGTTGCCGCGGTTGTCCTCTGCGGCGTCTTCCTGGCGACCACGATCAGGATTGCCACCACGGAGTCGCTGCAGCGCGCCGACTTGCGCGCGGTCGCGAAACGAATCGGCCCCACGAATGAGCCGCGCCTGATCACCCTTCCGGCGTTCCGGCATTCGCGGCCGCTGACGCTCTACCTTGACCAAAGCCGCTGGATAGCGGACTGGCGGGCAGCGCGGGTCGCGGAGCTCGACGTCGTCCAGGTTCGCGAGCGCCCGGGCCCCGATGGTCGGCTCTGCTGGTGGGAGAGCCTCTGCATCCTCGGCGACGCAGCCCAATCGCCGGTCACCCCGCCGCCCGGATTCCGCCGGACCAGCAGGGAGCGCTTTGGACCGTTCACGCTGGAGCGATACCGCGCTCCGCGGCCGCGTCAGGTTCCGGCGGGGAGCCTCGGTCCGGCACGGGCGGTGTTCGTGCAGGGCGGCAGAAGCGTCGCTATAGGGTCGCCCCCGTGAACCAGCGGCTGTCGTCGTCCGACATGTCCTCGCTGCTCGCCGAGCGGGGGCCGATCCACGTCAACGTCGGCGGCGCAATGATCGTCGAGGGAAAGCCACCCGCTTTCGACGAGCTGCTCGCCCACGTCGAAGCGCGGCTTCTCCTCGTACCGCGCTTCCGTCAGCGGGTCACCGAGACGCCGCTTCGCCTCACCAACCCGGAGTGGACCGACGACCCCGACTTCGACCTGCGCTGGCACGTTCGCCACTCGGCGCTGCCGGCGCCGGGGAGCATGGACCAGCTGCGCGAGTTCGTCGGCCGGGTGATGTCGGAGCCGCTGGACCTGACCCGGCCGCTCTGGCAGCTCTACCTGGTCGAGGGCCTGGAGGGGAAGCGCCACGCATGCATCTCCAAGACGCACCACGCCCTCGTCGACGGCGTCTCGGCGATCGACGTCGGCACGATTCTGCTCGACCCCAACCCCGACGGAACCGAGACGTCGATTCCCTCCGAACCCTGGGAGCCCGACGAGCCCAGCCCGGAGATGCTGTTCGTGCGGGCCGCGAGCGATCGCATCCGCCAGCCGCTGCGCGCCGCTCGCAAGGCCGCGCAGGGAGCCCTGCGGATGCCGCGCGAGACCGCCACCTCGCTGGTCCGCACCGCGGAGGGCTTCGCCGGGCTCGCGGCGGGTGGACCCAGCTGCCCGCAGACGACCCTCAACGTCGAGATCGGCCGCGACCGCCGCGTCGCCTACGCGCGCACGGACCTGCAGCGGCTCAAGGACGCGCGCGGCGAGACCGGGGCGACGGTCAACGACGTCATCCTCTCCGTGGCGGCCGGCGGCCTCGCCCGCTTTCTCGCCGACCGCGGAGACGAGCTACCGGACTACCTCGTCGCCCTCGTCCCGGTCAGCATCCGCCGGCCCGACGAGAAGGGCGAGCTGGGCAACCGGATCGCGACGATCCTCGTGCGGCTGCCGATGCGCGAGAGCGACCCGGCACGCCGGCTGGAGCTGATCCGCGCCGAGACGGCCCGCCTGAAGGAGTCCGAGCAGGCACGCGCCGCCTCGCTGATCATCCAGGCGACCGGCTGGACGCCCCCGACGATCAACCGCGTCCTCGCCGACGTGATCGCGCGACCGCTGGTCTGGAACCTGGTGATCACCAACGTTCCCGGGCCGCAGATGCCCTTCTACCTGCTCGGCCGCCGCCTGCTCGGGGTCTACCCGTTCGTGCCGCTGTCGCCGCAGGGGCACGCGCTGGCGATCGGGGTGGTCAGCTACGACGGAGGCGTCTTCTTCGGGCTCAGCGGCGATCGCGACGCGATCGCCGACATCGACGACCTCGCGGCGGCGATCGAGGCGGCGCTGGGCGAGCAGACGGGCGGATCGCCCCCGGCCTAGCTGTCCTGCCCACGGACGTTGTGAACACGGCTGATCGGCGGCCGGTCCCCCAGCGAGCTGTGGGGCCTCGCTCGGTTGTAGTAGCGAACGAAGGATCGCAGGGCTCGAGCCCGCTCGGCTGAAGAGGGCCAGGAGTGGGCATATGCCCACTCCTCTTGGAGCGTTCGGATGAAACGCTCGGCCTTGCCGTTCCACCGCGGCGTGTAGGGCGGGGTGAGGATGTGACGGGCCCCGGCTCGCTCGATCACCTCCCCGAAGCGGCGCGAGCCGTAGACCTTGGCGTTGTCTGACATTACCGCCTCGACCGGGGCCATGCCGAGCTCTGCGAACTCGGCGATCGCCCGCTCGAGGCAGGCGGCGTTGGTCTCGGCGTCCTCGCGCCCGTGTTGTTCGACGTGGGTGTAGCGGGAGTGGTCGTCGACCACGACGTGCAGGTAGACCCAGCCGACCTTGCGGCTTCGTTCCTCGCGGCGGCCGGTGACCGCGTGTCCGGGGCGCTCGAAGCGCGCCAGGCGCTTGACGTCGATGTGGAGCAGGGCCCCTGGCCGCGACCATTCATAGCGGCGGAACGTCTGTCGCTCGCCGCGGCGCCGGCGAGAGAGCCCGTGTCGGGCCAGCACCTTCCAGATCGTCGAGCGGGCCCGGCGGCAGATCCCAGCGAGGCGGCCCGGTCCCAGGTTGGTCTGGCGGCGCGCCCGCAGGATCGGCTCCTCCTCGGTGGCCGAGAGCCGTCGTGGCTGGCGATGGGGCCGTGAGGAGCGATCGGCTATCCAAGCGCCGCTTCGACGTTCGGCATGACTGGCGCTGAGCCAGCGATGCCACCAACGATGTGCGGTGGCCGGCGCCACGTTGAGGGCGGCAGCTGCCGCCCTCAACGTCATCCCCGATTCGATCTGGCGGACCAGTGCGAGCCTTCCCGCGGGTCCGAGGGCAGCGTTAGCGTGAACCTTCATCCGGGTCCTCCTTGGGCGGTGAGCTTTGACACCCACAGCCTCTGGACGGGCCCGGATGGCTTTTCAGCTGTTCACAACGTGTGTGGGCGGTTCACCTAGCTCGCGACGTCGCGGCGGTCGAAGAGCACGGCCGCGACGATCGTCAGCAGCGTGCTCGCGCCGGCGAGCACCGCGAGATGACCGATGTCGAAGCCGTTGGCCACCGGGTTGGAGGCGAGGTACCAGTAGAAGGCCGAGGCCTTCTGCCAGCCCTGCAGGCTGGGGACCACCGGGGCCAGCGAGTACAGCAGGTAGGCGGCGACGGCGATCGACCCCGACCAGGCGGCGGGGTGGGCGCGGTGTCCGAGGGCGCCGCTGATCGCAAGGGCGAGGGCGCCGAAGGTGGTCCCGATCAGAACCGCGGCGAGCGAGGACGCCAGCATGTTGGAGGTGGGGATGTCGAGGTCCACGAGGAGCGCGCCGAGCACCAGCGACGCGAACAGCGCGGTGCCCACCACGGCGAGGAGCACCGTCGCTGCCAGGGCCTTCTCGGCGACCACCCGGCGTCTGCTCACCGGAGCCGTCAGCAGCAGCTCCGCGGTGCCCCTGTCCTCCTCGCGCCCCACCGCCGCCGCGCCGAGCAGGACGCCGTAGATGATGAAGAGGATCGGCACGGTGATCGCGAACAGCTGCGAGGTCAGATAGCCGCTCGCCGAGGCGAAGTCGATCCCGACGCCGCCCGAGAGCGCCTGGAGGGCCGGCGGCAGGCTCTCGTAGAACGAGTTGAGCTGGGGGTTGTCGCGGACCGACGGGTAGTAGGCGACCGTGACCAGCGACAGCGCGGCGATCCCGAGCGACCAGCCGACAACCGCGCGGCGCTGTTCGAACAGCCCGCGGCCGAGGACGCTACCCAGCATTGCTGCCCCCGCCGGAGTTGTCGGGGTCACCGCGGTACAGCCCGAGAAAGACCTCCTCCAGCTCGGGCTCCGGGGCCGAGAGCGACTCGACCCGGTGGCGCGCGATCGCCTTCAGAGGCAGGTCGATCGCGCCGCCCACGGTCATGTGCAGGTGCAGGCCGGAGACCCGCACCTCCCTCACGCCGTCGATCCGGCTGAACTCGTCCGCGGACACCGGCTCGCCGAAGACGACCTCTATCCGCCGCTCGGCCCGTCGCTTCAGCCCTTCCACGGTGTCGACCGCGACCATCCGCCCCTCGCGGATCGCCCCCACCCGATCCGCGATCCGCTCCACCTCGCCGAGATGGTGCGAGCTGAAGAAGACGGTCGCGCCGCCCTCCTTCACCTCGTCGACGATCGTGAACACCTCCTGCTGGACGAGAGGGTCGAGGCCGCTCGTCGGCTCGTCCAGGACCACCAGGTCGGGCTCGTGGGCGAACCCCTGGATCAGCCCGATCTTCTCCCGGTTGCCCTTCGACAGGTCGGACACGCGGCGGTCGAGGTCGAGGCCGAGCCGCTCCGCCAGGGGCTCGATCCGGGATGCGCCGGCGCCGTTTCGCAGACCGGTGAGATGGGCGAGCGCCTGTCGGCCCGTGAGCCGGTCCCACAGGGCGAGCTCACCCGGGACGTATCCCGTGCGAGCGTGAATCCGGATCGCGTCGCGTCGCGAGTCGAGCCCGAAGACCAGGACCTCGCCGGCCGACGGGCGGATCAGGTCGAGCGTGGTCCGGATCAGGGTCGTCTTGCCGGCACCGTTCGGGCCGATGAAGCCGAAGACCTCACCGCGCTCGACCTCGAGGTCGATTCCGTGCAGCGCCTGAAAGCGCCCGTACCGCTTGACCAGGCCCCGGACCTGGATCACCGGCTCCGCTCGGGTGCTCACGAGCGCCACCCTAACGCGCGCGTTGCGGCGTCTCGGCCGCAGCTCAGCGGAGAGGGAGGGATTCGAACCCTCGAGAGAGCTTGCGCCCCCTACTCGCTTAGCAGGCGAGTGCCTTCAGCCACTCGGCCACCTCTCCGGGCGAGGCCCCGATTGTAGGTGCGACCGTGGGCCGGTCGAGGCCGACGCACGCGCTCGCGGCGAATCGCCACTCCATTACGCTCGCGCGATGGCGCCAGCGCAGACGCTCGAGGCGGCCGATGCGGCCGACGCCCACAGGCGCTACGACAAGATCTTCGCCGCGGTGGAGGCCCCGTTCGCATTCGTGGACCTCGATGCCGTCTGGGAGAACGCCGACGACATGCGCCGACGTGCCGGGTCGAAGCCAATCCGGGTGGCGAGCAAGTCAGTGCGCTGCCGGGCACTGCTTCGGCGCATCCTCGACCGCGATCCCGGCTTCCGCGGCCTGCTCAACTTCACCCTGCCCGAGGCACTGGTTCTCGCCGGCGAGGGCTTCGACGACCTGGTCGTCGCCTATCCGACCACCGATCGCGCGGCCTTGCGCGGCCTGGCGGAGATGGCCGCAGGGGCACCCGAGCGGGCGCCCGCGGTGATGGTCGACTGCGACGCCCATCTGGACATGATCGAGTCGGCGGGGGCAGATGCCCGGGCGCCCGTCGCGGTGGCGATCGACGTCGACGTGGGATGGTGGCCGCTCGGCGGGCGGCTCAAGGTCGGCCCGAAACGGTCTCCGATCCGCACGCCCGAGGCCGCGGCGGCGCTTGCGGCCGAGATCGAGCGACGCCCCGGATTGCGCCTCGCCGGGCTGATGGCGTACGAGGGCCAGATCGCCGGCGTCGGCGACGACGTCCCGGGCAAGCGGCTGAAGAACCTGGCGATCCGCTGGATGCAGCGCTCCTCCGCCCGCGAGATCCGCGTCCGCCGGGCGGCCGTCGTGGACGCTGTCTCGGCGGTCAGCGAGCCGCGGTTCGTGAACGGCGGCGGCACCGGCAGCATCGAGCTGACGGCGGCCGAGGATGCCGTCACCGAGGTCGCGGCGGGCTCGGGCTTCTACGCCCCGGTGCTGTTCGACTACTACCGCGGCTTCCGGCTGCGCCCGGCGGCGATGTTCGCGCTGCCGGTGGTGCGCCGCCCCGGCCCCGGCGTCGCCACCGCGCTCGGCGGCGGCTATCCCGCCTCCGGCCCCAGCGACGAGCTTCGCCTGCCTCAGCCCTACCTTCCGGCGGGTCTGCGCCTCGACCCGCTGGAGGGCGCCGGCGAGGTGCAGACGCCCCTGATCGGCCGGGCGGCGCAGGCGCTTCGGGTCGGCGACCGCGTCTACTTCCGGCACGTCAAGGCCGGCGAGCTGTGCGAACGCTTCGCCACGCTTCACCTCGTCGAGGGCGGCGAGGTCATCGACGAGGTGCCCACCTACCGCGGCGAGGGCCGGACGTTTCTCTAGTCGCCGCGGCGCGGACGGGTGGCACCGGCCTCAGGGGCCGAGCACGCGGTCCGTGTACTCGTTGCGAAAGCGGCGGTCGGGGTCGAGCCGGTTTCGAACCGCGGCGAAGTCGTCCCAGCGCGGGTAGCGCGGGGCCAGCGTCGCCGCCGACTGGAAGTGTCGCTTCCCCCAGTGGGGGCGGCCGCCGTAGGAGTCCATGATCGCCTCCACGCCGCGGAAGTAGGGCTCCCACGCCATCCCCGCGTACATGTGCACGGCGACGTAGCAGGTGTCGCGCTCCCAGGCGGTGCTGAGGTACGACGCGTCGTCGCCTGAGACAACCCGCACCTCGATCGGGAAGCTGACGTCGAAGCCGCGCCGCTCGACCAGGTCGAGCACGCGGCGGGCCGCCTCGGGTCCGTGCTCGCGGGGGATCGCGTACTCCATCTCGGTGAATCGGATGCGCCGCTCGCTGGCGAAGACGCGGTAGCTGCGGTCCACCTTGGTCGAGCGCCCGAGCTGACCGGAGGCGAAGCGGGCGAGGCGGGGGATCTGGGAGGGGAAGCGACGGCCGACGCGGGCGAGCGCCCCCATCGCCCAGTTCTCGAAGACGACCTCCTGGAGGAACTCGGCGGCGCGGCCGCGCGGCTGCGGCGGGCCGGCGATCCGCTCGGTCTCTCGCACCAGCGCCACGTCGGTGTGGGGGAAGACGTAGAACTCGAAGTGGTCGCATCGGTCGACGAGCTCGTCGAAGCAGGCGAGCACGTCTTCGAGCGGCTCGGGATGGTCCACGCGGCGCAGGGTGAAGGCGGGCACCGTGCGAAGCGTCACCGTGGCGACGATTCCGAGGGCCCCGAGGCCGACGCGGGTGGCGCGCAGCCCCTCGGGATAGGAGCCGGCGGAAAGCTCGACGACGCTGCCGTCGCCGGCGACCACCTCCATTGCCTCCACCTGCGACGGGATGTTGCGAAAGCGCGCGCCGGTGCCGTGCGTGGCCGTGGCGAGCGCGCCGGCCAGCGTCTGGCGGTCGATGTCGCCGAGGTTCTCCAGGGCGCGGCCGTGCTGCTCGTCGAGCTGGCGGCTGAGGTCCCGCAGCACGATCCCGGCCTCGACCTTGACCAGGCCGGAGTCGCGGTCCACGTCGAGGATGCGGTCGAGCATGTCGAGCCGCACCATCACGCCGTCGGTGCAGGCGATGTCGGTGAACGAATGGCCCGACGACGACGCGCGCACGGTGCGGCCGTCGGCCGCCGCCCGCTTGACGGCTCCGCACAGCTCACCGAGCCCGGCGGGCGCGATCGTCTCGACGGGGCGGCAGCGCTGGTCGCCGGTCCAGTTTCGCCACTCGCTCGCCACGCGCCAAGCCTAGACGCGCGGATTCGGACCGTGGAGCCGGCATGCCGGCACGCCGCGATGGTTTGCGTCGGGCACGGATCGGGAACGAGACACGCGGTTTCGCGATGACCCGGATCCTGTTCGCTCCGTTCAGCATCGTCGCCGGCGTGATCGCCGGCCTGATCGGCAAGAAGCTCTTCGAACGGCTGTGGGGGCTGGTCGACAACGAGGAGCCGCCCGACGCCGAGCACCGCGAGATCGGAATCGGCAAGCTGCTCGTCGCGCTCGCCGTCGAGGGAGCGATCTTCCGGGCCGTGCGCGGCCTCGGCGACCACCTCTCGCGTCGCGGCTTCGAGCGCGCGACGGGACGCTGGCCGGGCGAGCCCGAGCCCGAGCCCGAGTGACAGGCGACGCGCCGAGCGGCTCCGGCTCCGGCGCCGTTCGCTGGCCCCGGGGTGGCGGGCTACCCTCTGCTGCCGGAGGGGTGGCAGAGCGGTCGAATGCGGCGGCCTTGAAAGCCGTTAGGGGCCCTCGGGTCCCTCGTGGGTTCGAATCCCACCCCCTCCGCTCGCGCCGTCGGCCGGGGAACAGGGCCGTCGGACGCGGCATACACGCCGGTTGAAAGACTGCTGGCCCTGTCGGTCGACGAGCAACAGCTGCTGCGGGCGGGCGCCGAGCTGGCCGCCGAGCACGGATCGTTCGGCGTGGACGACCTCGCCGGGCGCCTCGGCGCCGAGTTCGACGACGTGCTAGTGGCGCTGGGACGGCTGCGCCGCGACAACCTCGTGCGCGAGGCCGGGCGCGACCGCGAGGGCGAGCCGACCTACGCCGTCAGCATCGACGGGCTGCAGCGGCTGGGCGACTGAGCGTCAGCTCCCGCCGGCGGGGAGCCCTGCCGCTGCCATCCCCTCCTCGGGGGCGGGTTATGTCGACGTTTCGCTGCGACACGGCTCGCAGTATCGCGGTTGTCGCCGAGGGCGCTGGCGTAGATTCGGCATTGATGGAAGAGACGTTCACCGCGCTCGCGGGCATCGAGCTGCCGATCGTCCAGGCCGGCATGGGCGGCGGCGTCGCCCGCCACGAGCTGGCCGCGGCGGTGTCCGAGGCGGGCGGGCTGGGAACGCTCGGCACGTTGGATCCCCCGCGGCTGCAGCGCGAGCTGGCCGCTGCCCGCGGGCTCACGGCGAAGCCCGTCGCGGTCAACCTGCTGCTGCCGTTCGCCGGTCGCGGCCACTGGCGCGCGGCCGCCGGCGCCGACGTCGTGGTGACGTTCTGGGGCCGGCCGCGTCGCCGCACCTCCGGGCTCTGGCTGCACCAGTGCGGCTCGGTCGAGGAGGCGCTGGCGGCCGCCGCCGCGGGCGCCGACGCGGTGATTGCGCAGGGCCGCGAGGCCGGTGGCCACGTGCGCGGCGGCGACCCGGCGCGCGACCTGCTCGACCGGATGCGCGCCGCGCTGCCCGGCGAGTATCCGGTGCTCGTCGCCGGGGGCATCGCCGACCGCTCCGACGTCGCCGCCGCGCTCGAGGCCGGGGCGGCAGCCGTGCTGGGGACGCGCTTCGTGCTCAGCGACGAGAGCCGCGCCCACCCCGAGTACAAGCGCCGCCTCGCGGACTCCTCCGAGACGCTGCTCACCGAGCTGTTCGGGGCGGGCTGGCCGCGGGCGCCGCATCGCGTCGTCGCCAATGCCGCCACCGCGCGCTGGCTGGACGACGACACCCGGGGGCCGGCCGCCATCCGCGCGCTCAACCTGCTCTCGGCGCCGCTCGCGCGCAGGCTCCCCCCGCGCGTGCAGGCCCGCATCGCCGCCGGGCAGCGGCCCGGCGGCCGGCTGCTCTCGGCGCAGCCCGCCACCGACGACGGCCCCGCGGGACTGGTGGACGCCGGGCCGCTCTACGCCGGCGAGACGGTGGCCCGGCTCGACTCGGTGCGGCCGGCCGCCGAGATCGTGCGCGACCTGGTTCCCTGACCCGGCGGGCGCAACTTCTCCTGCAAGATGCGGTTCTGGGCAGAACGTTGCAGATGCGCCGCACAGCCGTGCCTAGACTCGGCCGCTCGTTGCGCGGCCAGGGTGAAAGTTCGGCTCCGGGACCGGGCGGGCGAGCCCGGCGGGGCCGCCGCCCGGCGCCGCTTCCGATCGCCCTGGCGGTCGCCCTTGCCGTGCTCGTCCTCGCCCCCGCCGCAGGCGCCCAGCCCTACCTGCCGCCCCGCGGCAAGATCTACCACGGCGTCTCGGACAGCGGCGAGCTGCGCCACTTCCGCCAGTTCCAGCGCCAGACCAACCGCCACCCGGCGGTGATGAACACGTTCCACACCTGGGGAACCAGCCTCCGCTACGCGCTCAACCGCTGGCACGACGGCCGCGCCCGGCCGATGCTCTCGATCTCGACCGCGAAGAGCTACAACGGCCGGGAGGTGATGACGCCCCGCGCGATCGCCCGGGGCCAGGGCGACGACTACCTGCTCAAGCTCAACCAGGCGATCGGCAGCCGCAGGCTGACCATGTACATCCGTCCGTTCGGCGAGATGAACGCCCACTGGAATCCCTACTGCGCCTACAACGCCAACGGCTCGTTCCGCGGCGCCGCCCACAGCACGAAGTGGTTCCGGCAGGCCTGGCGGCGGCTGGTGATCGTCATCCGCGGCGGCGACCGCCGCAAGCGGATCAACGCGCGCCTTCGCCATCACCACATGCCGCCGATGGAGAGCCATCGCGGCGTCCGGGTGCCGCGCCACCTCTACCACACGCGCACGGCATTCCTCTGGGTGCCGCAGTCCGAGCCGGCCCCCGCCGTGAGGGGCAATGGCACGGGGCACTACTGGCCCGGCTCGAGCTACGTGGACTGGGTCGGCACCGACTTCTTCTCGAAGTTCCCCAACTGGCGCGGGCTCAACGCCTTCTACCGCACCTGGCGCGGCAAGCCGTTCGTGATCGGCGAATGGTCGGTGTGGGGATCGGACAACGCCGCCTTCGTCCACGACCTCTTCCACTGGACGTTCGCCCGCAAGCGCGTGCGGATGCTCGCCTACTACAACGGCTTCGGCAACAACAACGCGGTGCGGATCGGCAACTACCCCCACGCGCGCCGCAAGCTGCGCCACATCCTCGGCACCAGCAACTTCCAGGCCTACGCGCCGGAGTGGAAGCCGGGCGTACGGAACTGACCCGGCCGGGAGCCCCGGCGCCAACGGTCACCCGAATAGATGGCGGCGCTACTCCGGATAGACGATGACCTGGACCGTCGGCGAGGCGCCCTGTGCGTACGACCACCCCGCCTCCGGAACGGCCACGGCGCGGAATGCGATCCGGGCCGGCTGGGCGATGTAGAGAAATCGGTAGTAGAAGCGAAAGCGGCCGGCGTCATCGGTGTGCAGAAGCTCGACCGGACGCCAGCGGCGCCGCTGGGTGTCGAAGTACTGGATCGCGACCAGCTTCCCGCCGGGGGGAATGGTGGTGCCGCGGTGGGCGACGGTGCCGCTCATCAGGACCCGCTCGCGGTTGAGCACGCGACGCGGGGTGATCGCGAGGGTCGCCTTCGCCCGGGTCGCCAGCCGCACGCGCCCTGACCCGGCCCTCGTCAGCGTGTCGGACCCGGCGAACTCCACGCTGACCAGACGCGAGGGGCCGGGCGGCAACCACTTCGAGTAGCGACCGCTCTCGTCGGTTGCGACCTCTGTCTCGGTTGGCGCCGCCGACGGGTCTGCGGCGGGGACCGAGCGGACGATCAGCTGGCGCCGCGCCAGCGGGCTGCCGCCGAGCGTCGTCAGCCGGCCGACGAGCCGCGCGCCGGAGCCGTAGGGGACCGTCGCCCGGGTCGAGCGGACGACGCGCACCGCGCAGCGACGCCGACCGGAGTGGCGCCGGCAGCTGCGGTGGACCGTTCGCAGGCGCGCTCCGAGCATCGTCTCGACCTTGATCGGATTGCGAAGGAACATCTGGCTGCCGTCGGCGCGGTCAACCGTCACCGTGCGGTTGCCCGCCGCGTCCACAGCCTCGGCGCGGAACTCGTAGACGCCCGCGTCCAGGTCGTCGGAGGGGAAGCGCGCCACCAGCTCGCCGCCGCCCGATCCCGCCTCCCCACCGCGCAGCTGCGTCGGAAGCTCGGTCCAGGTGGTGTCGCCCTGGGGGCGATAGGCCACGCTGCCGGCGACGACCCCCGACAGCTGGTCGGAGGCGGGGACCTGGATCCACTCCGGCCGAGCGGGGTCCTGCTCGTTCGCGAAGGCGACGGCGGGAGCGACGTTGTCGAAGCGCAGCACCGCCGTCGCCGCCGCGGCGGGATCCTCGTTGCCGGCCTCGTCGCGCAGCCATACCGAGACGCGGTACGCGCCGGCGCCGGGGACGTCGATCGCGGTCAGGCTGCTCGCGGCCGACGATGGCCCGTAGCGGGTCCCGGAGTCGTACCCGCCGTCCATCGCCTGCACGCGGTAGCCGGCGCGGCTGACGGGCGAGCCGTCGCCCTGATCGGGCGGGCTCCACTCGACGTCGAAGCCGTTCTCGGCATGCCAGCCGGCTCCACCGGCAACCGTGAGCTCGCTCGGCGCGGCCGGCGCCGTGTTGTCGACCCGCGCCGCCGAAGCGGTCCCGCAGGCGGTGTTGCCGGCGAAGTCGGCCTCGCACTGCCGAATCGCGTGGACGCCGTCGCTGAGGACGGCCGTGTCGAGCTGGTGCGAGCCGCTTGCCTTGCCGGGGCACGGCCGCATCGCGGCCCCGACCAGCTCCGCCCCGATCGTGCGGGTGCTGCAGGCGTGGCGCGTCGTCCGCACGATCGTGCCGTCGACCTCCGTGCGGCTGAGTCTGATCCCCGAGCCGCGGTCGCTGGCGGCGAAGTCGACGGATTGCACGCCGCGTGTCCAGCCGCCAGAGACTAGCTCGCCCGAGGTGGTGGCCTGCGGAAGCGCATCGTCGCGAAGCGTCAGCGTGAGGGCGTTGATCCGGCCGTAGGAGGCCTGGTCCTGGGGACAGCGCCGACCGCCGGGAGCGGCGCAGACGAGGCGAGCCTCGAAGGCGCGCCACGACTCCCCCCAGGCCGGTCCGCGGAACGGCCGCGGCGTTTCGTCGCTGTCGCGCCCGGACTCGAGATGCTCGACCGCGCCGCTGTCCTTGATCACCGCCAGGCGCTGCTCGAAGCCGCCGTGCAGCAGCCGCCAGCTGTTGCCGCGCACGGCGACGATCGCCGTCCCGGCCGGCGCCGTCCAGCGCCAGCCCGCCCCTGCCCCCGAGAGCGTGGAGGCATCGCTGCGCCGCGTGCGAACGCCGATCCGCGCGCCCTCCCACGGCCCCCCGTCCGCGGGCGGCAGGCAGGTCTGCTCGCGAAGCAGGTGGTCATTTCCGGCGCTGCTCTGCCAGGTGGCCTCGGCGCCGATCCGCCAGCCGCACTGCGCCACGGTGTAGTACGACGCCGCCTGCGCCGGGGACGCCGAAGCCCAGAGCGCGGCGACCGCGATGCCCGCCGCCGCCAGGGCGCGGATCGCTTGTTGTCCCCACCCGTGGCCTCTCACGGTCCGAACTCCTGGCCGCCTCCCTGCGGGACCTGCGACGGGGGCGGCCTGCTCGGCGGGGGGCTCGAGGTGGAGCCGCTCGAGCCGGGACCGCCGACGGCCTCCTGCGGCGGCGCAGAGGACGCCGGCTCGGTGGGGCCGGTGGCGGACGGCTGCGGCGCCGGTCGCCCGGCGCCAGGCCCGCTCGGTCGCTGCTCGGGCACCGCTTCGACGACGGCGTCGACCAGCGGCCGCGGGTCGGCCGGGCGCACGTGCGCGGCCTGCGCCACCGGCGGGCGCTCGCGCTTGCGCTTGCCGGAGTCGGCCTTGATCGCCGCCCCGCCGCCGACCGCGACGGCGGCGACGCTCACGGCCACCGCTGCTTTCTGCGCCCAGGCGGCCTCGATCAACTGCTGAGCCTTGGCGGCGGCCGGCTGACGCGTTCCGGCGAGGCCGGCGGCCCACTCCTGGGCCCGGGCCCACCACGGGCGTCCGATGAGAACCGCGGGAAGAAGCTCGAGCACGCGCCGGGGAAGGCCGCGGTAGGCGCGCATCTTGGCGCGGCAGTGACCGCAGGCGCGGAGGTGGATGCGCACCTCGTCGGCGACCTCCGCCGACGCCTCGCCGTCGCAGTAGGCCGAGAGCGCAGCCGCCAGGTCCTCGCATCGCCGCCCCTCCTCGATGCTCGCGTACACCTCGAGAAAGCGCTTGCGGCCCTCGGCCATGCAGCGGTTGATCTTCGTGTAGGACCAGCCCGTGATCCGGCCGATCTCCTCGTATGAGTAGCCCTCGGCCTTGAGCATCAGCGCTCGCACCTCCTGCGGCTTGAGCGCGGTCAGGGCCTCGCGGCTGCGAGCGATGCGCTCGCTGCGCGCGGCGGAATCCGTCGGCCCGATTCGCTCCGACGGCAGCAGGTCGATCGGATCGGTGCCCTGGGGATCGGTGACCGGCGCAGGCGGGCCCAGCAGACGCTCGCGCTGGCGGCGCACCGCCATCGCCTCGTGCTTGGTGACCGTCTGCATCCAGCGGATCAGCTGGGCCGGGTCGGCGGTCGGCGCCTTCGTCAACAGGATCTCGAACGCCCGCTGGTATGCGTCCTCCGCGTCCTCCGCGCAAAGGGAGTGGCGTCGCGCGGTTCGTCGCAGCGTCGTCTCGTGAACGCCGATCAGAGCCAGCGCCGCCCGCTCGCGTTCGCCTCCCAGTAGCCTCACACGCTCGCTCCCCGGTGCCCGTTTCTTCCCCATGACGCTTCTATCAGCGGCGTCGCCGGACTCGCCGCCCCCCGGATCCGGGCAGCCACCGATGGTGCGGCCGCTCAAACGCCGCGACGTCCCGGAAAAGCCCGGCAGAGCCGGACCGCCCGCACCTCCGGCGGGGAACGCTTGCCCGCAAAATGCGGACTCGTCGGCAAACGGGCTCCGGACGAGCGGGTTTTCCCGCTCGTTGCGACGAAACTTGCGCTCCGGCTCGGCGGCGCCGGCGCCGCCTGCCGCCGCTATCCTCGCCGCACGATGAGCACCTGCGTCGTCACCGGGGGAGCGGGCTTCGTCGGCTCACACCTGTGCGAGCACCTGCTCGGACAGGGGCACCGGGTCGTCTGCATAGACAACCTCGACACCGGGTCGCTGGAGAACATCGCCCACATCCGCGACTCGGGCTTCGTGTTCCTCAACCAGGACATCACCGAGCGCGTCGAGATCGACGGCGACGTCGACTTCGTCTACCACATGGCCTCGCCGGCGAGCCCGATCGACTACGCGCGGCTTCCGCTGCATACGCTCAAGGTCGGCTCCTACGGGACCCACCACATGCTCGGCGTCGCCAAGTTCAAGCGGGCGCGGTTCCTGCTGGCCTCGACGTCGGAGGTCTACGGCGACCCCCAGGTCCATCCCCAGCCGGAGGACTACTGGGGCCACGTCAACCCGATCGGGCCGCGCGGCGTCTACGACGAGGCGAAGCGCTACGCGGAGGCGCTGACGATGGCCTACCACCGCCAGCAGGGGGTGAACACCTGCATAGCTCGTATTTTTAATACCTACGGGGCGAAAATGAGACCCCACGACGGGCGGGCGATCCCCACGTTCCTGCGCCAGGCGCTCCAGGACAAGCCGGTGACGGTGTTCGGGGACGGCAGCCAGACGCGCAGCTTCTGCTTCGTCGACGACCTGATCCGCGGTCTCGTCGCCCTCGCCGAGTCCGACGTGCACCTGCCCGTCAACCTCGGCAACCCCGACGAGTACACGCTGCTCGAGCTGGCGAAGACGGTGATCGAGGTGGCCGACTCGCGCTCGGAGATCGTCTACGAGGCGCTGCCGGTGGACGACCCGCAGGTGCGCCAGCCCGACATCGCCCGCGCCCGCCAGCTGCTCGGATGGGAGCCGCGGGTGGCGCTGCGCGACGGCCTCGCCATGACGATCGAGAAGGCCGGCGTCGAGCAGCTCGTCGGCACCGCGAAGTGAGCGCGGGCTCCGCCGAGCCCCCTCAGCGAGCGCCGACACCAGATTCCGAGTCCGTCTACGGCGCCTCGCGCCGCGGGGCGCTGGTCCGGATCGCCGAGCCCCTCGCGCGGCGGGCGCGGCGGCGGCGCTGGCGGCTCTACCGCCGCCTGATCGCGCCGCGCCCCGGGGAGACGGTGGTCGACGTCGGCTGCGGCCCGGCCGGGCTGGCCGCCTTCGAACCGGACGCGGCGATCACCGGCGTCGATCGCGTCAACCGCCCGGGCTACGCCGCCGGCGAGCGCCGCTTCGTCCGCGCCGACGCCCGCGCGCTCCCCTTCCCCGACGGCGCCTTCGACATCGCCTGGTCGAACTCGGTGATCGAGCACCTCGATCCCGCCGACCGCCCTCGCTTCGCCGCCGAGGTCCGCCGCGTCGCCGGGCGCTACTTCGTCGAGACGCCGAACCGCTGGTTTCCGGTCGAGCCCCACGTGCTGCTGCCGGCGTTCCAGTTCCTCCCCCGCGCGGCGCGGCAGCGACTGTGGCGGCTCGGGGTCTCCGACGACCCGTTCACCGACATCCGCCTGATCGACGCCGCCGAGCTCCGGCGACTGTTCCCGGACGCGCGCATCGTGCGCGAGCGCTTCGGCCCGCTGACGAAGTCGCTGATCGCCGCCGGGCCGGCGGAGCGGATGTCGGCGTGAGCCGGCCGGCCCGGATTGCCGTCCGCCGGCCGGCCCGCCCCGGCCCCACGGCGTAAACTCGGTCCGCAGGCCGCGCCGGCCGGATCCGGCGCTATGTTCAGCTTGCTCGTACGTGAGAGGAACTCTCGAACAGCGCCACGGATGGCAACGGGGGCTTGAACCGATGCCAGTGGGCGGGACGTATGCCGGATAGAGCTTTGAAGCCATCGCCTCCCGAGGTGACGCCGCGCCTGCGCGCGCTGCGCCCGGACACCCACCGCACGACCGGCAACGGCGCCGTGCGTGACATGCGCGCCCGCCATCCGCACCTGCTGCGGGCGCTGCGCGACGGCGAGAGCTGGCTCGGGCTGGCTCGCATCGGCACCCTGATCTGCCTCGACATCTTCGGCGTGTTCGCCTCGATCGCGACGGCGCTGGGGCTGAAGGCGCTCGTCAACGGCGACTTCAGCGTCCACTCGACCGCCACAACCACCGCGGACCTGGCGCCGTTCGCCTGCCTGATCACGCTGCTCCTGTTCGCCCGCGCCGGACTCTACGGCGAGCGCGAGGCGCGCCCTGGCTTCTCGCGGCTGCTCGTCGCCCTCTTCCAGGTGGCCGTCGTGTCGCTCGTCTTCGCCCTGATCCAGGGGCACCACTTCTCCAGCTACTACATCTTCTACGGGTCGCTGCTGTTCGCGGCGATCTACATCGCGGGCCTGCGGCTCGCCTACAGCCGCGCCACCGGCCGGCTGCTGCACCTCTCCGGGTACCGCCGCCACGTCGTCCTGGTCGGTCCCGGCGAGCAGGCGGGCTCGCTGGCGCGGGCGCTCGACCGCGACCCGGGCCGGGCCCACGAGGTCGTCGGCTTCGTCTCCCGCGAGCCGTCACGCAACGGAATCCCCTACCTCGGTCCGCTCGCCGAGCTGCCGGAGCTGCTCGAGCGAATGGACATCGAGGAGGTGATCATCGCCGACCCCGAGTTCCCCGAGGACAGGGCGCTGGAGCTGGTGGACGCCTGCCACCGCCGCGGCGCCGCCGTGCGGATCGCCCCCTCGAGCCTCGAGGTGCTCGTCCATCGCGCCGAGGCGGTCCCGGGCGAGGCGGTGCCGCTGTTCGAGCTGAAGCCGCCCGTCTTCGAGGGCCTCGACTACGCGGTCAAGCGCTGCTTCGACCTCGTCGTCTCGGCGATGCTGCTCGTGCTGCTCGCGCCGCTGCTGCTGGCGATCGCCGCAATGATCAAGCTGACCAGCCGCGGCCCTGTGCTCTACCGCAGCGTCCGCCCGGGGATCGGCGAGCGCTCCTTCGCCTGCCTCAAGTTCCGCACGATGTACACCGACGCCGACGGCAGCCAGGCGAGGCTCGAGCAGATGAACGAGAAGGGCGGCGTGATCTTCAAGATCCGCGACGACCCCCGGATCACGCCCGTCGGCCACCTCCTGCGGCGGCTCTCGCTGGACGAGCTGCCGCAGCTGATGAACGTGCTGCTCGGCGAGATGAGCCTGGTGGGACCGCGGCCGCTGCCGCTGCGCGACTTCGAGCGCCTCGACGGCTGGCACAAGCGCCGCTACAAGGTGCTGCCGGGAATCACGGGGCTGTGGCAGGTGGCAGGCCGATCCGACCTCGACTTCGACGACATGGTCCGGCTCGACTTCCTCTATCTCGAGCAGTGGTCCGTGCTGCTCGACCTGACGATCCTGCTGAAGACGCTTCCCGCCGTGCTGCGGCGCCGCGGCGCCTACTAGCGGCCGACGCCCGCGGACGGGCCATCAGCCGGTTGCGGATCGCCTACCTCGTAAGCCGCCATCCCGTCGTCTCCCAGGCCTTCCTGCGCCGGGAGGTCGAGGGACTGCGCGCCGCCGGGATCGACGTCGAGACGATGTCGGTGCGGCGCCCGCTACCCGAGGACCTGCTCACCGACGCCGACCGCGCCGACGCCGAATCCACCTGGTACCTGCTTCCGGCAGGCCCGCTGCGCCTCGCTCGCTGCCATCTGCGCGCGCTGCGCGCGTCGCCGCGGCGCTATGCCGCCGCGCTTTCGTCCGCGCTCAGGCTTCCCGCCCGCGGGCTGCGGGGGCGGCTGTGGCGCCTCTTCTACTTCGGCGAGGCGGCGGTCCTGCGGGACCACATGCGCCGGCGGGGGATCGCTCACGTGCACGCGGTCCAGTTCGCCGACGCCGCCGCCGACGTGGCGATGCTCGCCGCGCAGCTCGACCCCGGGCTGACCTGGAGCATCACCGTGCACGGCCCGGCCGAGCTGCTCGACCCCGAGCGCTACCACCTCGCCGACAAGCTGCGGCGGGCGAGGCTGGTCGTCTGCGCCAGCGAGTACGGCCGCCGCCGACTCGCCGAGCTGCCCGGCGGCGACCGCCCGATCGAGGTGATCCGGCTCGGCGCCGACCCCGACGCCTTTCGCCCCGGCGACGGCGGCGCGCCGTCCGGCGAGGGGCCGGCGCGTGTGCTCAGCGTCGGCCGCCTGGTGCCCGAGAAGGGCCATGCGACGCTGCTCGAGGCGCTGGCGATCCTGCGCCGCTCCGGCGCCGACGTGCGGGCGACGATCGTCGGCGAGGGTCCCGAGCGCGGCGCCCTCGAGGCGCTGTCCTCGCGCCTGCGACTCGACGGGGCGCTCGAGCTGGCCGGCGCGGTGCCGCAGGAGCGGCTGGGCTCGCTGCACGCCGGCGCCGACGTCTTCTGCCTCGCGAGCCACGCCGAGGCGGTCCCGGTGGCTCTGGCGGAGGCGATGGCGGCGGGGCTCGCGGTCGTCTCGACCACGGCGATGGGAATCCCCGAGCTGGTCGAGGACGGCGTCTGCGGCCTGCTGGTCGAGCCCGGCGACGCGGGCGCCCTGGCCACGGCGATCGGGCGGCTGATCGCCGATCCCGAGCTGCGGCGCCGGCTGGGGGGGGCGGCGCGGGCCAGGGTCGTCGACGACTTCGACTCGCGCCGCTCCGCCGAGCGGCTCGGCGAGCTGCTGCGCGAGACGGCCGCCTAGGTCAACCGCGGCGAAGGGGCGCCGCGACGGCCTCGGCGGTGAACCCGGCCAGGTTGGCGGCCTGCCAGACGCAGAGCAGACCGATCTGGCCGGGGCGCCGGGCGCGCGCGGCTCGGCGGACGGCGGCGCCGAAGATCCCGGAGCGAAGCGAGGGCTCCAGGCGCATCCCGCCGCCGCGCCGCATGCGCTGGCGCCTGTGCATGAAGGCGCCGCGGCCGTAGGCGAACTGCTGGCGCGCGAAGCCGGCGAAGCCGAGCGCGTGGGCGTGGCGCACGACCGCCCGCGACTCCCACGCCATCGGCCAGCCGCGCTCCGTCCAGCGCTCGCAGAGATCGCGGTCCTCTCCGCCCGGGCGGCGGATCGACTCGTCGAACCCGCCCAGCTCCCTGAACCGGGCGGCGGGGACGAGCAGGTTGTTGGAGGCCAGGAAGCGCGCCCGCGCCGGGTCGGCGTCGTAGTGCTCGTAGACGCAGTCGACGATCAGCTGCGCTGCGCTGGCGTAGGGGTCCTCGGGGAGGGCGTTGACGGTGCGACCGCCGACGGCGGCGCCGGGGTCGGCCGCGTGGCGGGCGGCCAGCGCCGCCAGCCATTCCGGCTCGGGCGCGCAGTCGTCGTCGGTGAACGCCAGCAGCTCTCCGACCGCGGCGGCGGCGCCGGCGTTGCGGGCCGCCGCGGGGCCCGCCGGCTCGATCCGCACGACCCTCACAGCCAGCCCGTCAGCGGCCGCTTCCAGGGCCCGCTCGATCGGCTCCGAGCCGCCGTCGTCGACCACGACCACCTCCAGGTCACCGGGCCGCTCCAGGGCGGCCAGCGCGCGAAGGCATTCGGCCAGCGGCCCGGGGCGGTCCCGCGTGGCGACGACGATCGAGCAGGACGCCGCGCCCTCGGCCATCCGCCGAGCGCTCAGCCGCCCGCCGGGGCGCGTGCGGCGGCGAACGCGTCTACCGTGCGGCGCAGGCCCTCGGCCAGCTCGACCTCCGCCTCGAAGCCGATCAGCTCGCGGGCGCGGGAGACGTCGAGGTAGCGGGCCGGCTGGCCGTCGGGACGGCTCGGGTCCCAGACGATCTCGCAGTCGGCGTCGGCGGCGGCGCGCACGAGCTCGGCGAGGTCGCGGATCCGCGTCTCCGTGCCCGTGCCGATGTTCACCGGGTCGGAAACGTCGAGCCGCTCCGCGCACAGCAGCAACGCGCGCGCCGCATCGTCGACGTAGAGGAACTCGCGGGTGGGCTCGCCCGATCCCCACAGCTCCACCGTGGCTGCGCCCCGCTCGCGGGCCTCGGTGAACTTGCGCACCATCGCCGCGACGACGTGGGAGTCCTCGAGGTCGAAGTTGTCCCCGGGCCCGTAGAGGTTGGCGATCACCGGGACGCAGGAGTCGAACCCGTACTGGCGCCGGTAGGCGTCCGAGATCTCGATCAGCGCCCGCTTGGCGACCCCGTAGGGGGCATTGGACTCCTCCGGATAGCCGTTCCAGATGTCGTCCTCCGAGAAGGGGACCGGGGTGTGCTTCGGATAGGCGCAGACGCTGCAGGCCGCGACCAGCTTTCCCACGCCGGCCCGGCGCGCCGCCTCGAACACGTTCACGCCCATCGCCAGGTTGTCGTAGAGCAGCGGCGCCGGGTTGCGGCGGTTGAAGCCGATCCCGCCGACCCGCGCCGCAAGGTGGATGACGACGTCGGCGCCGTCCACGGCGGCGGCGGCGGCGGCGGCATCGCGCAGGTCGTGTTCGGCGGAGCGGACCGCCGTGGCCGAGGCCCCGAGACCGTCGAGCCGGCGCATCATGGCGCCGCCGAGGAAGCCGGCGCCGCCGGTGACCACAACGCGCTTGCCGCTCCAGAAGGCCGGGTCCATCGCCGCTGATTTCATCAGAGCCGCTCCTCCGCCGATTGCTCAGAGGCTGCTGTGGCTGGCCAGCACCTGCTCGGCGTCCAGGTGGGTTATGTGCTCGCGCGCGCACAGCAGGGCGCGGGCATCCTGGCGCGCGTCACCGCGGTCGTACCCGCTCGCCGGCGGGCGCAGGTCGTGGCGCACCGGGACGGCGTCGGCCACGCCGACCCGCCAGGCGAGCCGTTCCGCCACGGCCGCCCAGTGAAGGCATATCCCCCAGCCCATCCCCGTCTCGGGAAAGGGCGACAGCGCCCGGAAGGCGTCGCGCCGCATCATCAGCACCGGCCCCTGCTCGACGAGCCGGGTGCGGCGGACGAGCGCGGGACGGCGGCGCGTAACCGGAAAGGCCGTGTGGCTGGCCCGGGTCAGCGCGGGCTGGAGCAGATCCATGCCGAAGCGCTCCCCGATGCAGACGAGGCGATCGAGGAAGCGACGCGACAGGGCGACGTCGTCGTCGACCAGCAGCACCCAGTCCGCGGTCAGCGGATGCGCCTGCTCGGCGATCCGGTTGAGGTTCGCCAGGCGGCCGCCGTGCATGCGCTCCCGCACGGTGTCGCCGGCGAGCGCCGGATCCGGCGCGTCGAGCGCCCCGAGGGCGACGACCAGCTCGTGGCGCGTGTCGCGCAGGACCGCGACCGCCGCCGCCATCGCCGCCGATCCCTGCGGGCCGTAGATCCCCAGCACGACGACCCGCCGCCGTGGCCCCTCCGCGGCGGCGCGATCGATCACGCGACCCGTCCCCAGCGCAAGCTGGCGCACGTCCAGCGCGAGGTCGGCGGCGGCGCCGAGCGCGCGCCGGGAGCGGCGCCGGTACCCCGATCGCGGCGGCAGCGCGCTGAGCGGGTCCATGGGCGCAGCGTAGCCCGGCGCGGGCACGTGACCGAGGCGATCGGGATAGCAATAACGTTTGCCCCCGGATGGCCGAGCGCCGGGCGCTTATAACCGGGATCACCGGGCAGGACGGGAGCTACCTCGCCGAGCTGCTGCTGGAGCAGGGCTATGACGTGCACGGGATGGTGCGGCGGGCGTCCACCGAGACGTTCCAGCGGATCCAGCAGATCCGCGACCGGATCACCCTGCACATGGGCGACCTGCTCGACCAGCGCTCGCTGGTGGACGTCCTGCGCACGACGGAGCCGGACGAGATCTACAACCTGGCGGCGATGTCGCTGGTGCCGGCCTCGTGGGCGCAGCCCACGCTTACCGCCGAGTTCACCGGCGTCGGCGTCACCAGGCTGCTGGAGGCGATGCGCGAGGTCCGCCCCGAGGCGCGCTTCTACCAGGCGTCTTCCAGCGAGATGTTCGGCAATGCGCCGACCACGCCCCAGAACGAGGCGACGCCGTTCAACCCGCGCAGCCCCTACGGGGCGGCGAAGGCATACGCGCACTTCATCACCGTCAACTACCGGGAGAGCTACGGGCTGCACGCCTGCGCGGGCATCCTCTTCAACCACGAGTCGCCGCGGCGCGGGCTGGAGTTCGTCACGCGCAAGGTCACCCACGCCGCGGCGGCGATCAAGCTCGGCCTCCAGGACGAGCTTCGCCTCGGCAACCTCGACGCGCGCCGCGACTGGGGATACAGCGGCGATGCCGTACGGGCGATCTGGCTGATGCTGCAGGCCGACGAGCCCTCCGACTACGTGATCGGCACCGGTCAGGACCACTCGGTCCGCGACCTGGTCGACCTGGCCTTCGACCACGTCGGGATCGATCCCGAGCCTCACCTGAAGCTCGATCCGGCACTGCTGCGCCCGGCGGAGCTGGACCACCTTCGCGCCGATGCTTCGAGGGCGCGCCGCGAGCTGGGATGGGAGCCGACCGTCAGCTTCGAAGAGCTGATCCGAGCGATGGTCGACGCCGATCTCGCCCTGCTGCGCGGCGGCGCCCCCGTCCACGCGGCGTGAGCAGACGCGCCGCGCCCGCGCTGACCGTCGCGATCTGCACGAACAAGCCGCCGCAGGACGTCGCCGCGACGCTGGCGGCGGTGTCCGAGCAGGCGCGTGCCGAGCCGGCGGACGTGGTCGTGGTGACGAGCGGGCTCGACCGCGACGGCCACGCCGCGCATGCCGCTGCGGCAGCCGCGGCCGGAGCGCGCGCGATCCCATCGCCGCCTCCGGGAGTCGCGATCGCCCGCAACCGCGCCCTCGAGGAGGTCCGCGACGACGCCGTCATCGCCTTCCTCGACGACGACGTCTCGCCCGCCACGGACTGGCTCTCGCGCCTGGCGGTGCGCTGGCGCGAGGCGGAGGCCGACATCGCCTGCATCGGCGGCCCGATCCTTCCCCGCTGGCTGGTCCCGCCGCCGGCCTGGATGAGCGAGCGCGTATGGGAGGCCTACTCGCTGCTCGACCTGGGGCCGGGGGTCGTCGAGGTCGTCCCCGGCGGCGACGTCGACGTGTGGTGCTCGAACGCCAGCTTCCGCGCCGGCCCACTGCGCGAGGCGGGGGGATTCTCGTTTACGCAGGGCCCCTGGGCAGAGCTGCCGATGGTCGGCGAGGAGTCGGCGGCCGAGCGGGAGCTGGCGCGGCGCGGCATGCGGGTCCTCTACTGCGGCGACGTTCGCGTCGAGCACCTGGTCGGGCCGGGGCGGCTGCGCCTGAGAGAGCTGTGGCGGCGCCAGTTCTACCGCGGGGTCAGCGCCGGCGTGGACGGCCGCGCGCCCCTCCCCGCCGCCCTGGCCCGCGGCGCGAAGGCGTCGCTCGGGCTCGCAGCGGCGCTCGCGCGCGGCGACCGGCCACTGGCCGCCGAGCGCCTCGGCCGGGTCGCCGCCAACGCCGGCGCCGCCCTCGCCCCGGCGGTGCGGGCGCGGCTGCACCGGCGGGGCTGGCCCGGCGGATGAACGGGGGCGGGTCGACCCGATGAGCGGCGGCGACCTGCTGATCGTCTCCCCGGCCACCACCGCCGGCTGGCGAGCCAACGAGGCCGAGCTGACGGGCTCCCTTTCGCGGCTCGGCGTGCCCCACCGGGTGCGCCGGATCGAGACCGGCCCCTCCCGTCATCTGCGGCGCAGCGGCTGGTGGCCGGTCGTGGACGCGGTCGAGGCGGCGGCGGCCCGGCGCGCCCTGCACGGCGCGGCCTCGGAGGCAAGGCCGGCGGCGGTGATCCTGATGAGCGCCACGGCTGCGCTCCTCGCCCCGGTGGGCCGCCTGGAGCGTGACGGCATCCGCGTCGCGGTGCGGCTCGACTGCCCGGCTGCCGCCAACAGGCCCGGGCCACAGAACGCCATCCAGCGCGCGCTGGAGCGGCGCCGCCTCTCCGCCGCCACGCTGGCGATCGCCACCGGGCCCCGCTCGGCGGCGCTGGTCGCCCCGCTCTGCCGCCGCGCCGTCGAGGTGCCGGTCGCGGTCGACGTGATCCCGGCGGCGGTGAGGCCCGGCGGCGCCGACCTGCTCGCCTACGTCGACGACCCCGAGACCAAGGGCCTCGACCTGATCTGCGCCGCCTGGGGGGCGTGCGCCGCCGAGGCGGCCGGCGCCCTTCACGTCAGCGGGGTGACACCGCAACGGGCCCGGCGCTTCCTGCGGCGCCGCGGGATCGACGAGCCTCCCCGGGTGGAATGGCACGGGCCGTTGCCGCGCTCCGCCCACCTGGAGATCCTGCGCGGCGCCGCCGCCTACGTCTCCGCGTCCGCCTGGGAGGGCGCGGGCATCGCCCAGCTCGAGGCCCTCGCCGCGGGCGTTCCCCTGGTGACGACGCCGGCGCGCGGAGCCTACGAGGCCGAGCCGATCGCCCGCGAGCTCGACCCGGCGCTGGTCACCAGCGGTCGCGACGGCGCCGAGCTTGGCCTTGCGCTTCGCCGCGCACTGGCGATGACGCCGGAAGCCCGCGAGCGCTACGCCGCCGGCGCCCGCGCCGCGGTGGAGCCTTTCGGCCGCGCCGCCGCCGATCGCGCGCTGCGCGACGAGGTCCTGCCCGCGCTGCTCGGATAGGCCGCCCGTCTGCCGAGGGGCCCGGGTGGCCCAGCGACCGAGAACCGTCGGCGGAGCAGCCCGATGGAGCGGCACGTAGGCTGCGGCCAGTTCGCAGGCAGCGACGTTCGTGCACCAGAACCAAGGCATTCTGCGCGCCACCTATTTCGCGGGCGGCGCTGGAGTTCGGTCAGCGCGGAGGGTTGAAGTCTCAAGGCGAGACGCACCACCCAGGATGGTTGCGATCGGCCACTCCCGGCCGATTCCGGTTCGAGTCCGGCGCCCTCCGCGCTTACAATTATGAGACTGGGTGGTGCGCGGGACATTGAGCCCGCTTCAACCTCGAACGGCCCGCTGAAGCGGGCCGTTCGCTATTGCGACAGCGGTGCCTCTGGCGGCCCGCATCGCGTCGGGTCCGCGCTTCACGCTCATGGGGTGCATCTGCCCTCAGGCTTTCTCAGTCCGCCAGGAACTCGCCGACCCGCGCCATCACCGCGGCGTCGAAGGACTCCTCCCAGCTCGTCGGCCAGCGCACCTCGGCGCGCAGGCGACGCTCGGTGTCGAGCGAGGCCTCGGCGGCCTCGGCGATGCCGCGGCGCAGGCCCTCGATCGTCGGCTCCACTGCGATCAGGTTCTCCGATATCGCCCGCAGCCGCTCGGCGGTCTTGTTCTCGAAGGTGTTCGTGACGACGACCATCCCCGCCGAGGCCATCTCCAGCGGCACCAGGCTCGGATGCGGCGTGCACATCAGCGCCATCCCGACGGCGTGCTCGCGCAGCAGCGACGCGTAGTCGGACTGGCTCTGCCGCGGCAGGATCTCCAGCGCGAGGTCGTCACCCCACGTCGCCCGCTGGGGACGCTGGGCCCCCACGCCGCGCGCCTGCCATCCGTCCAGGACGCCGTCCTCGCTGGCGGAGGCGAGGCCGAGCATGCCCAGCTCGAACATGTTGCGATGAGCGTGCTCCTCGGGGCGGGCGTAGAAGAGCAGCCGGCGGCGGCCCTCCTCGGCCTGCTCCGCCGGCGGCGGCCACACCGGCGTGATCGCGTTGTCGAACGAGACCGACTCGCGGTCGCCGTCGGGACCGGCGTACACCCCGAGGCGATGGGCGCGGAAGTAGTCGCGAAGGAACTCCGTGGAGAACACGGCCCGGTGCGGGTAGGCGTAGGTCTCCAGCGCGGCGGCGGCGAAGCTCCCCATCGCGAAGGTGAGGTGCTCGCACTCCTGGATCAGGTAGACGAAGCCCGCGCCCCCCAGCCGCTCGGCGGCGCCGTGGGCGAGATGGGCGGTCCACCATGTCGTGGCGACGAAGCGGTCACCCGGGTTGACCGCCAAGGGCACGCGGCGGTCGTGCGCGAACTCCAGCTCGACCCTGTCGAGCAGCGTCTCCAGGCCCGCGTATTCGCCGATCCGCCACCGCCAGTCCGGCGGCAGGTCGCCGGGGTCGTCGACGCACACGACCCGCACGCGGTTTCCCTCCTCGGCGAGCCGCCGGGCCAAGTTGAGCTTGGCGATGTAGCCGCCGAAGAAGTGGCCCAGGTCGATCTTCGGGATCAGCACGTTGACGCGGCGGGGCGCGTCCGGGGCGACCTCCAGCTCGAGGGGGCGGATCAGGCGCGCCAGGCGGCGCACCTGCACCAGCTCCTCGCTTCGCTCCAGCGACGGCGCGAACACGGCGCTCTGGCGGTCGTCGGGGCGCGGCGCCCGTCGCAGGCGCGCGCGGAAGCGCAGCGCCCGCGGCCACAGGGCCGCGCGCAGCAGCTGGCGCTCCTTGCCGAGCGTGGGCGAGCGCCGCCGACCGCGCAGGGAGCGCCACGCCAGCCAGGCGAGCGCGAGCGCCCGGGCGCGTTCCAGCCGCAGCAGCCGTCGCAGGGCGCGGCGCCCGCGCCCGCCCGCCTCCGCCTCGCAGCGCAGGGACAGCGTCCGCGCCGTGACCAGCACCCGCGCCAGGTAGGGGTAGTCGCCGCGCCAGCGCGCCAGGCGGTCGCCGAGCGAGAGCATCAGCCCGCCCCGCCGCGCCGCCCGGGCGCGCTCGGCCAGGCCGGCGACCCCGAGCGGGACGTTGGCGGCGCGGTGGCCGAGGGTTGCGCCGCCGTGCTGGACGTAGTCGTGCAGCGGCCGGTCGACGTAGCGGATCTCGCCGAGCGCCAACGCCACGCAGGCGATCCAGTGGTCGTGGAACGAGTCCGGCCCCGCCTGCGGGAACGGCAGCGCCCGGTCCAGCAGCGTCCGGCGGAACAGCGATGCCGCCCCCGTCACCGTGTTCACCATCACCAGCGCGGCCAGGTCGGTGTGGTTGGTGGCGCGCTCCGTCCAGTAGGTGCCGGAGATCAGGGTGCCGTCCTCGTCGACCACGTTCATGTCGGAGTAGGCGAGCGTCGCCGCCGGATCGAGGGCGCGCTCGAGCGCCTCGAGCTTGTCCGGATGCCAGCGGTCGTCCTGGTCGCAGAACGCGATCAGCTCGGCGTCGGCCGGAATCGCGCGCAGCGCGCGCTCGAAGTTGCGGTAGGGCCCGACCCTGTTCGGGTTGCGGCGCAGGTCGAAGCGCGGGTCGTCGCCGACGGCGTCCACGATCTCGGCCCAGCGCTCCTCGCGGGAGGCGTCGTCCGAGACCACGCACAGCCAGTCGGGATAGGTCTGGGCGCGCAGCGACTCCACCTGGGCGCGAAACAGCCGCGGCGGCGGGTCGTGCGTCGCCATGCAGATCGCGATCCGCGGGCGGCCGGCGGCCGCGGGCGGGGCGGGCGGCGCCTCGTCGACGGCATCGGCGGGCAGCGTCTCGATCGCCACCCGCCCGATCGTGCGCTCGGCGGTCGCGCCGCCGGCGAGCGCGGCCCGCAGCCGCACCTCGGCGGGCCCGCCCAGCTCGTCCGCGGTGACCGGGACGATCGCCCAGAAACCGCTGCGGTAGCTGCGCCCCTCGGGGTCGAGCTGCCAGGGCGCCTCCTCGTAGACGTCGGCGCGCGGCATCGAGTGGGCGATCGCGGCGCGCTCGGAGCCGTCGAGGGCGACGCTCAGCCCGCGCAGCTCCAGGTCGCGGTGGTAGCACCACCCGTGCACGAACAGCGCCGTGCCGCGACCGACTCCGAGCCGCAGCGGCAGCTCCGCCTCCAGGCAGGCGTGCAATCCCGCCTCGGCGCTGGCGGAGCGGGCGCTCACGGGTGCGCCGCGCGGCGCTCGCGCGCGTACTGGCGGGCAAAGGCTGCGACGAAGCGGGGGTTGGCCGACAGATAGCGGGGGATCAGGCGCACCGGGTCGCGTGTGGTCCGCCACGCCCACTCCAGCCCGCCGCGCTGCATCCAGCGCGGCGCCTGGCGCACGCGGCCGGATACGTAGTCGAAGGCGGCGCCGACGGAGACCAGGATCGGCGCCTGCAGGCGCGGCCGCATCCGCGCCAGCCACTTCTCCTGCCGCGGGCTGCCGATCCCGCACCACACCACCGCCGGGCCGTCCCGGTTGATCCGCTCCGCGACGTCGTCGTCCTCCGCCGCGGTCAGCGGGCGGTGCGGGGGTGCCCAGCCGCCGGCGATGCGCAGGGCGGGAAACCGGGCCGTCAGCGCCTCGCCGAGCCGTCGGTTGGTCTCGGCGTCGTGGCCGCCGTACAGCCAGACGGGGGCGCCGGAGCGGGCCGCGCGCTCGCAGTGGCGCAGCATCAGGTCGGGGCCGTAGACGCGATCGTGGAGGCGCTCGCCGAGCAGCCGCAGGGCCCATGCCACCGGCATCCCGTCCGGGACCGTCAGGGTGGCGCCGGCGAGCGCCGCCGCCAGCTCGGGATCCCGCCGCGCCAGCATCAGCCCGTGTACGGGCACCGGGCAGACGTAGCCGCGACCGTCGGTTTCGACGATCGCGTCGATCGCGTCCATCGTCGCCTCGTAGTCGACGACCGCGAACTCGACGCCGAGCACCGAGCGCGTGCGGATCTCCGGCGGCGCCATCGGCTCGTAATCTACGAGCATCGCCGCCCCGACCCGGACCCCGCCCCTGCCGCCCGCGGAGCTGATCCTGCGCGTGCACGGGTCGGACGACCCTGCAGGCTTCGACGACGTCGGCCGCCGCAGCCGCGACGAGATCCTTGCGCTGCTCGGCCCCGATTGGAGCTTCGCCGGCAATCGCGTCCTCGACTTCGGCTGCGGCAGCGGACGAACATTGCGCCACTTCCTCGCCGAGGCCGGCGAGGCCGAGCTGTGGGGATGCGACCTGGAGCGACGCAGCATCGACTGGCTGGAGCAGAATCTGAGCCCCCCGCTGCGCGTGTTCGCCAACGAGGCTGAGCCCCCGCTGCCCGTGCCCGACGGTCACTTTGACCTGATCTGGGCGATCTCGGTCTTCACCCACGTCACCGACACCTGGGCGACATGGTTGGCCGAGCTGCATCGCGTGCTCGCCGAGGACGGCCTGCTGATCGCCACCGTGCACGGACCCGGCATGCTCGCCCCGCCGCCCGGCGAGCCGCGGCATGCACTCGAGCCCTGGGACGAGGACCGGGTGGGAATGACCGTGTTCGGTTACGACCACAGCCTCGAGGACTCGTGGGGCCCATCGGTCTACCACTCACGATGGTGGATCTCCGAGCACTGGGGACGCGGCTTCGAGCTGCTCGAGCACCGCGATTCGGGGTTCGCCAGCGACGACCCCGCCACCGGGCACGGCACCGTGCTGCTGCGGCGGCGCCCAGGCCGGATCACGGCCGCCGAGCTGGCGGCTATCGAGGGCTCCGAGCCGCGCGAGGCGAGCGCCCTGGCGACTCAGGTGGACGTGCTCTTCCGCGAGGTGCTCGACCATCGCCGCCACCTTCGCGCCGCCGTCGAGCGCGGGGACGCCGCGGCCGCCCAAGCGGCGGAGCTGGACAGGCGCGTGGCGGAGGTCGAGCGCGACGCCGCCGCCCTGCGCCAGGCGCTGGACGACATCAAGCAATCGCCGAGCTGGCGGCTGACAGCGCCGCTTCGCTGGGCGAAGGGGGCGCTGGCGGCGGCTTTTCGCCGGCGCCGCGCCTCGCCGCCGTAATCTAGGCGGCGCGATGGCCACTCCGGCGAAGACCACCGTCGCCGCGCCGGCACCGGCGCCGGGGGCGGCGCACGGAGGACCCGCCGCGACAGCGCCGACGATCGTCGCCGACGGCCTCGCCAAGTCCTTTCGCATCCCCCTGCACCAGCCCAGCACGCTGAAGGAACGCGCCCTTCACCCGTTCCGGCGCATCCCCAGCACCGAGCTGCGCGCCGTCGACGACGTCTCGTTCGAGGTGGCAGCGGGAGAGTTCTTCGGCATCGTCGGTCGCAACGGCAGCGGGAAGAGCACCCTGCTCAAGCTGCTCGCCGGGATCTACCCGCCGGACCACGGCACGGTTCGGGTGAACGGTCGCGTGTCGCCGTTCATCGAGCTGGGGGTCGGCTTCAACCCGGAGCTGGCGGCGCGCGACAACGTGATCATCAACTGCTCGCTGCTCGGCCTGCCGCGGTCCGAGGCGATCCGCCGATTCGACTCCATCATCGAGTTCGCGGAGCTGGAGGAGTTCGTCGACCTGAAGCTCAAGAACTACTCCTCAGGAATGCACGTGCGCCTCGCCTTCTCGACGGCGATCCAGGTCGATGCCGACGTGCTGTTGCTCGACGAGGTGCTCGCGGTTGGCGACGTCGGCTTTCAGGAGAAGTGCTTCGAGGTGTTCCGCACGATGCGGGCGGATGGCCGGACGATCGTCCTGGTCACCCATTCGCTCGGCATAGTGCAGCGCTTCTGCGATCGGGTGATGTTGCTCGATCGCGGGCGGCCGGTGGAAACGGGCGAGCCGGACGAGATCGTCAACCGCTACCGCCGCGAGGAAGAGGCCGCGGCGGCTGCAGCGGGCGGCGGCGCGCAGGAGGGAGAGCGCCACGGCGACCGCCGCGCCGAGGTGACCGCGGCCTGGTTCGAGGACGGGCGCGGACAGAGGATCGAGTCGTGCGAGCAAGGCGACCCCCTGGTGCTGCGGGTCGCCGTCGCCTTCCACGACGCCATGGAGCACCCTGCGTTCGGCACCACCCTGCACAACGAGCGCAACGAGGTCGCCTTCGCTGCAAACACGGTCTGGGCCGGGACCGAGGTGCCGCGCTTCGGGCCCGGTGACCGCGCCGAGGTGGCGTTCACGCTGACGAACCACCTCGGGGTCGGCCGCCACCACGCCGCCGTCGGCGTCCACACCCGCGACGGCGCCACCCTGGCCGATTACCGGACGTCCGTCGCCACGGTGGTGGTGACGGGCCCCGAGTGGACCGGGGCCGCCGCCGACCTGCCGCACGAGATAACGGTGGAGCGCCGATGAGCGCACTGCCCGCAGGCGCCGAGTCGCGCCGTTTCCTCGATCTCACCGTCACCCTGGCCGTGACCCGGTTCAAGCTGCGCTACTTCGGCAACGCGCTCGGCTACTTCTGGACACTGGCCAAGCCGCTGCTTCTGTTCGGCGTGCTCTACGTGGCGTTCACCAAGGTGCTGCGGTTCGGCGGGGCAATCCCCCATTACCCCGCCTACCTGATCACGGCGATCGTCCTGTTCAGCTACTTCCAGGAGGCGACGATCTCGTCGGTGACCTCGCTGGTCGACCAGGCATCGCTGGTCCGCAAGATCCCGATGCCGCTGATGGCGATACCGCTGTCGCTGTCGCTGCACTCGGCGTTCAACCTGGCGCTGAATCTGATCGCGGCGCTCGTCTTCGTCCTCGCCAGCGGGGTGGCGGTCAGCTGGACCTGGCTGGAGCTGCCGCTGCTCGTGATCGTGCTCGTCACGTTCACCACCGCGGTCGCCGCCCTGATCGCCAACCTCTATGTCCAGTTCCGCGACATGGCGCCGATCTGGGAGGTGATCTCCCAGCTTCTTTTCTGGGGGACGCCGGTGGTCTACACGATCGACTTCGTCCACGGCGAGGTCGCGAGACGGCTGATGATGTGCAACCCGCTGGCGGTGATCGAGACGCAGATGCGCCACGCCCTGATCGACCCCTCGGCGCCGAGCGCCGCCGAGGCGATCGGCGGCGCCGCCTGGCTGCTGGTCCCGGCGGGGGTCGTGATCGGCCTGCTCGCGCTGAGCGTCCGCCTGCATCGCAGAATCGGGCCGCGCATAGCCGAAAGCGTCTGATGGAGGCGGGCGCGCCGAAGGAGGGCCAGGAGCTCGCCGACGCCGTCGCCGCGGGCCGCGCCGTGATCCATTGCCAGGCTCCGGCGATCGACGAGGGCGCGGCGATCGACGCGTCGGCGATCGTGCTCGGATGGGCCTGGTCGCCTGCCGGGATCGAGTCGGTGGAGCTGACGATCGACGGCGTCGTCAAGCTGCCGCTGAGACGCGGGCTCTACCGTCCCGACGTCGCGCGGCTGCTCGACGTCGACAGCACGGCGCTCGGCTTCGCCGAGTACATCGACACGTCGGGATGGGCGCCGGGCGAGCACGCCGTCTCGGTGGCCGCGATCGACGGCCGCGGGCGGGTCGCGCGTCACGCAGGCTCGGTCTCGGCGGGCAGAGACGAACCCTACCGGGCATGGCGGCGGCGAACGGGGGGATTCGCGCGCGAGGGGCGCAGCGCGCGGCCCGGCGGCCTCGTGCACGAGGACGGATCCGATCTGCGGCCGGCGCTGCGCAGAATCGCCGCTCGGCACAGCGGGCACGTGCTGATCGCCGGCACGAACGGCGAGCTGGCGCCGCGGGCACGGGGGCGAGTCGCCGGGGCGTTTCGCGGCCGTCCCCCTCCCGACCTCGTCTACGCCGACGAGGACGCGATTGTCGCCGACGGAAGGCGGGGCGCCGACTACCTCAAGCCGGGCTGGTCGCCGGAGCTGCTGCTCAGCACCGACTACGTCGGGCCGCTGGTCGGCGTCGGGCCGCGGGCCGCCCGCGCCGCGCTGGACAGCGACCCCGGCCCGCTGACGACCATCTACGAGCTGATGCTGCTCGTCGTCGACGCCGGCCTGCGCGTCGAGCGCATTCCCGAGGTGCTGTTCACCTCCGCGGCGCCACGCCGACCGGCCGACGAGGGGCGGGTGCGGGAGGCGATCGAGGCGCTGGGCGCTCGCCGCGGTCTGCGGCCGCGGATCGAGGACACCGGCCGCCCCGGCGCCCGCCACGCCGGCTGGGAGCTGCGCGGTGAGCCCTGCGTCAGCATTGTGATCCCGACCGCGTACACGGGGCGGATGCTCGACCGCTGCCTCGCTTCGGTCCGGGAGCGCTCCACCTACAGCAACCTCGAGGTCGTGCTCGTGGACTCCAGCGCGGGCGCGCTTCCCGCCGACCTTCCGGCGCTGCGCGGAGTCGAGCACTCGATCGTCGCCTGCGAGGGCGCCTTCAACTACTCGAGGGCGTGCAACCTCGGTGCCGCCGCGGCCACCGGCGACTACCTGCTGTTCGCCAACGACGACGTCGAGGTGACGACGGCCGACTGGATCGAGCGACTGCTCGAGCATGCCCAGATCGACGGCGTCGGCCCGGTCGGCGCCAAGCTCACCTACCCCGATGGGACGATCCAGCACGCCGGCGTGAACCTCGCCCCGATCGCGGGCGGCGCCGCGCACATGTTCGCCCTGCTGCCCGGGTGCGCGGGCGGATATCAGGGCCTTCTCGGCCTCACGCGCAACTGCACGGCCGTCACCGCGGCCTGCGTGATGATCGACGCCGGCCTGTTCGGGGAGCTGGACGGGTTCGAAGAGTCGCTGGTGATGGAGTTCGGCGACGTCGACCTGTGCGTGCGGGCGACGGAGGCCGGTCGCCGGGTCGTGTGGACGCCGCGGGCCGAGCTGATCCACCACGAGGCGGCGTCGCGGGGGATGGGCTCGCACGCCGCCGACGCGGAGCGCTTCATGGCCCGCTGGCGGGACAGGTTCGCGGACGGCGACCCGCTGTACCATCCCGCCTTCCTCATCTACCCCAGCTTCGAGTACCAGACTCCGGTGAGCGCGAAGGTGAGCGAGAGGGTCCACGCCAGCCCCGCGGAAGGGGCGGGCGAACGGCCATCCCCGGAGAGATTCGTCCCCGAGGGGGAGGGGCGAGCCCGCCTCGTCGAAGCAGAGCACCAGACCCGCTACCGGTGGGCGGCACAGGTGGCGGGCGGGCGCCAGGTACTCGATGCCGGCTGCGGCGCGGGCTACGGATCCGCCGTCCTGGCGGCGGCCGGAGCGCTGGGCGTGATCGGCATCGACGTCTCCCCGGAGGCGGTCGAGGCCGCGGCCCGAGAGCACGGCGCGGCGGCGGAGTTCCGCGCCGCCGACCTCGAGGACCTGCCGTTCGAGGACGCGTCGTTCGACCTGGTCACCTGCTTCGAGGCGATCGAGCACGTCGCCGACTCCGATCGCGCCCTGGACGAGCTGCGGCGCGTGCTGCGCCCGGGCGGCCTGCTGCTGATCTCCTCGCCGAACCGCGGCGTGTACCTACCCGGCAACCCGTGGCACGTGCACGAGTTCCGCCCCGAGGAGTTGCGCGACTCGCTGGGAGCGCGCTTCGCCAACGTCGCCCTGTACCGCCAGCAGGCGAACCTGGCCAGCTCGATCACGGACGACTCCGGCTTCACCACCGATGATCCCGGCGTCGTCGTCGTCGGCGGTGTCCGCCGGGTCGTCGCCGGCGAGCCGGGCCGCGAGCTGTACACGGTTGCGGCGGCGAGCGACCACGCGCTGCCCGAGCTGGAGGGGGCGGTCGTGATCACCAACCTCTTCGACCTCGCCGCCCTATGGGAGCTGGCGTTCGACGCCTCGCATCGCGCCTGGGAGGCGGAGGCAGACAGCGACGCCCTCCGCGACTCGCTGGAGCAGCTGAAGCGCTCTCCCAGCTGGCGGATCACCGCGCCGCTTCGTGGCCTCAAGCGCGCGCTGCGCCGGCCACGGGCGCGGAGGCGCACTTGATCCGGCTGTTCCGCCGCTCGCGGGGCGCCCGCGAGCCGTCCCCCGAGCTGGAGAGCGAGCTCGATCGCGAGCCGCTCTGGATGTACCCGTGGGAGGTCGGGGACCGTGTCGCCCCGCTGCTAAATCCCGAGCTGCCCGACGTCCACCGCACCCGCGCCGAGATGATCGAGGGACCGGTGCGCGAGGCGCTCGCCGCCGCGGGCCCGGACGCGACGGCGATCGACGTCGCCTGCAGCGAGGGCTGGTTCTCCCAGCGCCTGCTCGATTGGGGCGCCGCGCGCGTGATCGGGGTGGACGTGCGCGAGTCCAACGTGCGGCGCGCGGCACTGGTCCGCGACCACCTCGGGATCGACGCCGAGCGTCTCTCGTTCGAGCGCTCCGACGTCTACGACCTCGACCCGGCGAAGCTCGGGCGCTTCGACGTGGTCCTCTGCCTGGGCCTCGTCTACCACCTCGAGAACCCGGTCGGCGCGGTGCGAATCGTGCGAGCCCTCACCGGGGGAGCCTGCATGATCGAGAGCCAGCTGACTCGCCAGAACGAGCCGATCGAGCATGGCTGGGGCGTGACCGACGTGACTGTCCCCGCCGAACCGAGCTTCGCCGGGTTCGTCGAGCCCGGGCAGGACACCAATCCCGCGGCATCGATCGGGGGGATCATCAGCCTCGTGCCGAACCGCGCCGCAATGGAGGCGATGGCGCGAGTGGCGGGATTCGAGTCCGTCGAGTTCCTGACGGCCGGGCGAGGACACAACAAGCAGTACGTGATCGGCGACCGCGCGATCGTGGTCGCTCGTTGAGCCCCCAACGGCGCTTCGAGCTGCCACCGCTCGCGCTCGCCGAGCGCAGCGGGCCGCTGCGGCTGGGCACCGACAACCCCGCCTACGCCGTCCTCTCCGAGCTGGACTGGTGGAAGCCCGAGGACCCGCTGGAGCGATACGAGCTCCTCGGCGCCACGGTCCACGATCAGATCCTCGCCGCCCTCCCCTCTGGATGGTCGCTCGACGGCGGCCGGATGCTCGACTTCGGCTGCGGGACGGGCCGGGTGATGCGGCATTTCGCCGCCGAGGCCGAGACCGGCGAGGTGTGGGGCTGCGACATAGACAGACCCAGCATCGAGTGGGCGCAGCAGCGCCTCTGCCCCCCGTTTCGATGTCTGCACAACGGGCTCGAGCCGCCGCTTCCGTTCGAGGACGGCCACTTCGACCTCGTGCTGGCGCTCTCCGTGTTCACCCACATAGTCGATTCGTGGAGCGAATGGCTGCTCGAGGTACGCCGAATCCTGAAGCCCGACGGGCTCCTGTTCGCATCCTTCCTCGGAGGCGGGGCTTTTCTGTGGGAGGACCTCGACGAGGAGTGGGATGAGGACGTCGTGGGCATGCGCGTCCTGCGGCCCTGGCTGACCCCCCAGGAGGGCGGCCCCAACGTCTACCACTCACGCTGGTGGCTGCAGAGCCACTGGGGCAGGGCGTTCGAGGTGCTCGACATCGAACCCGACGGCCTCGCGTTCCCCTCCGGCCATGGCCACGGGTGGGTGCTGCTTCGCCCCCGCGGCGGCAACGTCGACCCCGACGACCTCCAGCGCGACGAGCCCGGCGAGCCCCGCGAGTGGCGATCCCGCCGCCATGCCCACGCCGCCGCCGCCGCCGAGATGCGAGCCGTTCACCACGGCTACGAGGACAGCCTGAGCTGGCGCCTCACCGAGCCGCTGCGGCGGCTCCGCGCCGCCGGCCGCCGCGCCCGCCGGCGATGACGGCGCCGCTTCCGCCGATCGAGCTGTGCGCGGGCGGCATGCCGATCGAGCACACGGACGCCCATCCGCCCGAGAGCGAGCTGGGGCGCCACCTCGCGGAGACACGCTGGTTCGACCCCGACGACCCGTATCGATCTTACGAGCGCGCCGGTGCCGAGCTGCGAGGGGCGATCCTCGGGCTGCTGCCGCCGGACTGGTCGTTCGAGGGCAGGCGGGTGCTCGACTTCGGCTGCGGCGCCGGGCGCATCCTTCGCCACTTTCTTGCCGAGGCGGGCTCCGCCGAGATCTGGGGCAGCGACATAGACCGCCCTTCGATCGAGTGGCTGCAGGCGAACCTATGCCCGCCCCTGCACGCGACTCTCAACGACGAGGAGCCTCCGCTGCCGTTCGACGACGGCTGCTTCGACCTCGTCTGGGCCTACTCGGTGTTCACCCATCTGACCGAATCCTGGTCGCGCTGGGCGTGTGAGCTTCATCGCGTCCTCGCCGACGGCGGGCTGCTGATCGCCACGTTCGTCAGTGCCGAGATGGCGTCTTTCTTCCTCGGCCGCCCCTTTGAGCAGGACCGCACCGGGATGCTGGTCAGGTGGGCCGGGGCGCCCTGGACGATCGGCGGGCCGCTCGCGATCCACTCCGAGTGGTGGATCCGCGCCCACTGGGGGCGCGCCTTCGACGTTCTCAGCCTGGGACCGATCGCGACGTCGGATCCGCCCTCGATCCGCCAGACCGCGGCCGTGCTGCGGCGCCGCGACGCGGCCGTGGACGCGGAGCGCCTGGAGGCTCCCGAGCCCGATGAGGACCGCGAGATCGCCGCCAGGCGGGAGCAGATTCGCGACCTCAGCCTCAGCGCCATCGCGGAGGACGCTGCCGATCGCCGCCGGGTCGCGGAGCTGACCGCCGAGCGGGAGCGGGCCTGGGAGGAGTACGCGGAGGCGATGGGCCGGCGCGATCGCGGCCCGGGCCTACCGCCGGCGAACTAGCTCCCGTGCACCGCGCGCCGCCCACTTGCGCCGAAACGCCAGGTTCGCCCGCACCCAGGCGTCGCGATCGCCGATCCCGCCGCGGGCGTAATGGATCACGTGCAGGTCGTCGACGACCACCCGCCGGCCTCGCGCCAGGGCCTGGAAGCAGATGTCGGAGTCGTATCCGTGAAAGTCGGACAGCTCCTCATCGAAGCGCAGCTCCCGAGCCGCCCACGGCGACATCACCATCAGCAGGCCGTCGACGACGTCGACCTCGTGAAAGCCGGCCGACAGCTCGGCCGGCCGCCAGCTGGTGGCGGTCAGAAACGGCGCATCCACGCGGCCGAAGCCCTCGCCGTCCCACCAGGCGATGCTGTTCACATGCCGCGCCCCGATCGGTCCCACGATCGCGATGCTCGGGTCCTCGAGCCGCCTCCGCACCTTCGCGACGAAGTCGGGATCCGCGATCTCGACGTCCTCGTGGAGCAGGACCAGCGCCTCGAGGTCGGAGCGATCGGAGACCGCCGCGATCGCGCGGTTGAGGCGCGACTGCAGCGAGCCGCGCCCGCGCTCGTCGATCACCACGGAGTCGGGCTCGACCACCCGCTCGATGCCCGGCAGCGCCCAGCGCCGCCAGCGCTCGTCGGACACGACCGATGCCGCGAAGGCGATCACGACGGCTCCGGCGCGATGTTCGGCTCGAGCTCCACCGGGGCCCAAACCTAGATCATCCGACGCGCCCCGCGTGGGTACGATCAGGCCGATGGGCGTGCTTGAACGCAGGCGTGAGAGACGGGCCGCCAGGGCGCTGGGCGAGCCCGTCGTGCGCTGCCTCTCCCCGCTCGACGCCGAGCAGCCGATCGCCCACAACGCGCTCCTGATTCGCGGCTACGCGCTCGGGCCCAACCCGATCGCGGAGGCGTTTCTGGAGGTCGACGGCTCGCGGATCCCGCTGCCCTACGGAAGCGAGAGCCCCGAGGCCCGCAGCGCCTTTCCCGGCATTCGCGCCGCCGAGCAGGCCGGCTTCGAGTGGCGCCTCGACACCTCGGCCTGGTCACCGGGAACGCACACGATCTCGATCGGGGCGATTGACGATGCCGGCGCCACGGCGGCGTGGCGCGGCGACATCGAGGCGATTCCGTTCGAGGCGCCCGTCACCGGGCTCGACCAGCTCGCCGAGGGGATCCGCGCCGGGTTCACCCGGATGCAGCTGGAGGCGCCGGCGCCCGGCGCCGCGATCGCGAGGGGCGAGTACTTCGAGGCACGAGGCTGGGCCTACTGCCGCGCCGGGATTCGCGAAGTCGTGATCACGATCGACGACAGGCTGCGGTTCGCCGCCAACCACGGCCTGCGGCGCGACGACCTCGACGGAGCCGTTCCCGGAGTCGACCTCAGCCGGTCCGGATTCACCGTGCGGATCGATCCCCGCGTCCTCGACTCCGGCGAGCACGTGATCACCGCCGTGGCAATCGGAGAGGACGATGGCCGCCCGATCGGGATGCGATGGACATTCGTCGTCGCGTCGCCCGAGTCCGTGCCCTCCGCCCGGCCCGAGCAACCCGAGATCGTCCGCGACCTCGCCGAGGCGAAGCTGACGATCAGCCCGGCCGCCGAGCAGGACGCTCGGACGCCGGAGGCGACGGCGTTCGAGCGCTTCGTCCCCGAGGTCCACGGCGGCCAGCTGATCGACGCCGAGCACCAGGCCCGTTACCGCTGGGCGGCGCAGGCGGCGGCCGGTCGGCGCGCTCTCGACGCCGCCTGCGGCGCCGGCTACGGCACCGCGATCCTCGCCGCCGCCGGTGCAGCCAGCGCGATCGGCATCGACATCGAGGCGCGGGCGGTGCTGCAGGCCCGCGAGCGCCACCCCGGCCTCCGGTTCGAGGTCGCCGACCTGCACGAGCTGCCGTTCGGCGACACGACGTTCGACCTGATCGCCTGCTTCGAGGCGATCGAGCACGTCAGCGACCCCGAGCGGGCGCTGGACGAGATCAGGCGGGTGCTGGCACCCGACGGGCTGCTGCTGATCTCCTCGCCGAACCGCGGCGTCTTTCCACCCGGCCATCGCTGGCACGTCCACGAGTACAAGCCCGACGAGCTGGCGGAGACGCTGGGACGTCGCTTCGTCAACGTCCGCCTGCATCGCCAGCGCAGCCATCTGGCGACGATGGTCTCCGACGACGCGACCTTCGCGGTCGGCGATTCCGCCGCCGATCTGGGGGCGAGCGTGCGCAAGATCTCCGCCGACGTCCCCGGCGAGGAGCTGTATTCGCTCGCCGCCGCCAGCGACGCCCGGCTTCCCGAGCTGCGGTCGATCGCGATGCTGGCGAAGCAGGACTTCGACGTGCAAGCCTGGCACGGGTTGGCGAACGCGTGGCAGGCGCGCGCCGTGTGGGCCGAGTCGGAGGCCGCCGCCAGCCGCGCCGAGGCGGCGTTCGCCAACTACGAGAAGGTGCGCCTGATCGAGCAGCTGGAGCCGGCTCGCGCCGCGCAGGCGACGCTCGACTCCGTCGTCTCGTCGGCGAGCTGGCGGCTGACGCGGCCCCTGCGCGCGTTGAAGCGGATCTTCCGCTGATGGCCGCGATCGGCGCGCGTGCCGCCGCTGGGCTCAGCCCGGAGTTGGCGGCGGAAGTCCGCGCAGGCCCCTGGATGTACGAGTTCGAGCTTTCGCCGGGGATCTCCACGCCCCCGTTCAGCCCAATCCTCGGACAGGTCCACCGGACTCGCGCCGAGATGCTCGAGCAGCCGGTTCGCGCGGCGCTTTCGAGGGCCGGGCGGGAGGTGACCGCAATCGACCTCGCGTGCAACGAGGGCTGGTTCTCCCACCGGCTGCTGGAATGGGGCGCCACGCGGGTGATCGGCGTCGACATCCGCGAAGCAAACGTGCGGCGGGCGAACCTGGTCCGCGACCACTTCGGGATCTCGCCCGAGCGTCTGACGTTCCTGCACGCCGACGTGCTCGACCTCGACCCCGGTGAGCTGGGGCGGTTCGACGTCGTCCTGATGCTCGGTCTCGTGTACCACCTGGAGAACCCGGGGGGAGCGGTGCGAATCGCCCGCGCGCTCACACGCGGGCTTTGCGCCATCGAGAGCCAGCTCACCCGCCAGTCCCGCCCGATCCTGCACGGGATGGGCCATCCACACGTTCTGCAGCAGGCCCCCGCCAGCTTCGCCGCGATCCTCGAGCAGGACTCCGACCGCAATCCGCTGGCCTCGGCCGAGGGCCTCGTGAGCCTTATCCCGAACCGCGCGGCGCTCGAGCATCTCGCGAGCGCCGCCGGGTTCGAGCAGCTCCAGTGGGTCCCGGCGCAGCCCCGGCACGAGCTGCAATACGTCCAGGGCGACCGGGGCATTCTGCTCGCCCGCCCGCGCGCCGAGGCGGGCTCCGCCGTGCCCTCCGCGGCGCCTGGCGAGGACACGTCGCCCTCGTCAGCCGACGGGCGCGCCGCGACCGAGTTCGGCGCCGCAATCCGCGCCCTGCTGCCGGCCGGCACGTCCCTGCGGGGGCGCCGGGCGCTCGACCTCGGCCCCGGCCTCGGCCGGCCGCTGGAGGGCCTCGGGGCCGACGCGGCCCTGGCCGAGCCCGCCGGCGCGACGCCGCTGGACCTCGAGGCCGCGAGCTTCGCCCTGGTCTCGGCGTACTCGGTCTTCTCCCGCCTCGCCGAGGACTGGGCCGAATGGCTGATCGAGGTCCATCGCCTCCTCGAGGACGGCGGCCTCGCCGTCCTCAGCTTCCTAGGGCAAGGGGCCGCCGTCGAGGACCCGCTGATTCCGGCCTGGGAGGAGGACGCGACCGGGATGCTGGTGCTGCGATCGGGGCCGGGCGGCGGCGCCACCGTCTACCACTCGGCATGGTGGATCCGGGAGCACTGGGGCCGCGCGTTCGACGTCCTGCGGATCCAGCGTGAGGGGCTGCTGCCCGGTCCCGGTCGGGGCGAGGGGGTGGTGATGCTTCGAAAGCGGTCTGGCGCGGTCACCGCACGGGACCTGGAGCGGGTCGCCCCGGACGATCCGCGCGAGGCGGCGGCATGGCGAACACAGCTCGATGCGATGCGGCGCGAGGATTCAGCGATCCGGGAGGGGCGTGCCGCGGCCGTCGCCGCGCTCGAGCTTCAGGTCGCCGGGGCGCGCCGGTCGCGGGACGCGGCGCGCGCACGGGCGGCGGGCGACGCGGCCGAGCGCGAGCCTGGCGGCGCCGCCGACGACGCAAGCACCTAGGGCACAGATCGCGAGCCCGCCGGGACTATCCTCTGCCCGGATGGCGACGAGGCCGACCGAGAAGCCGGGTGCCGGCGGCGAGGCCGCCGGCGACGACCCGCGCACGATCGCTCCGGTCGTCGGCCCCGACGACCCCAGGGTCTTCACCGACTCCGGCATCGAGATCGAGCCGCTCTATGCCGAGGACGACGTCGCCGCGGGCCTCTCCGACCGGCTCGGCGAGCCCGGCTCGTACCCCTTCACCCGCGGCATCCACCCGGGGATGTACCGCGACCGGCTGTGGACGATGCGCCAGTACGCCGGGTACGCGACCGCGGAGGAGACCAACCGCCGCTACCGCTACCTGATCGAGCACGGGTCCACCGGCCTCTCGATGGCGTTCGACCTCCCCACCCAGCTGGGGCGCGACTCCGACGACCCGCTGTGCCGGGGGGAGGTTGGCCGGACCGGCGTCGCGATCGACACCATCGAGGACATGCGGATCTGCTTCAACGGGATCCCCCTGGACGAAGTCTCGACGTCGATGACGATCAACGCGCCTGCGGCGATCCTGCTGCTGCTCTACGAGCTGGTGGGCGAGGAGCAGGGGGTCGAGGCCGGCCAGCTGCGGGGCACGGTCCAGAACGACGTGCTCAAGGAGTACGTGGCCCGCGGCAACTACATCTACCCGCCCGAGCCGACGATGCGGCTGACCACCGACATCTTCGCCTACTGCCACGAGAACGTGCCGCAGTGGAACACGATCTCGATCTCCGGCTACCACATCCGCGAGAAGGGCTGCTCGGCGGTGCAGGAGGTGGCGTTCACCCTCGCCAACGCAATCGCCTACGTGCAGGCCGCGCTCGACGCCGGGCTCGGCATCGACGACTTCGGGCCGCGGCTCGCCTTCTTCTTCAACTGCCACAACGACGTCTTCCAGGAAATCGCCAAGTTTCGCGCCGTGCGGCGGATGTGGGCGCGGATCATGCGCGAGCGCTTCGGCGCCAGCGACGAGCGCTCGCTGAAGATCCGCTTCCACACACAGACCGGCGGCGTCACCCTGCAGGCGCAGCAGCCGGAGGTGAACATCATCCGCGTCGCCCTTCAGGGCTTCGCCGCCGTCTGCGGCGGCACCCAGTCGCTGCACACCAACGGCTTCGACGAGGCGCTGGCGCTGCCGAGCGAGCGCTCGGCGCGGATCGCGCTGCGCACGCAGCAGGTGATCGCCCACGAGTCGGGCGCCGCGGAGACGGTCGACCCGCTCGCCGGCTCCTACTTCGTCGAGGCCCTCACCGACGAGATCGAGCAGCGCGCCTGGGAGCTGATGGACAAGGTGGAGGAGCTCGGCGGGTCGGTGCAGGCGCTGGAGTTCATCCAGCGCGAGATCGAGGAGTCGGCACTCTCCTACCACGAGCGCTACCGCACCGGCCAGGACGTGATCGTCGGCGTCAACAAGTACGTCACGGACACCATCGACGACATAGACATCCTCAAGGTCGATCCCGAGTCGGAGCGGCGCCAGCTCGACCGCCTGCGGGCGTTCAAGGAGGCGCGCGACGCGGGCGAGGTGGAGCGCCGGCTCGAGGCGCTGCGCGACGTCGCCCGCGGCGACGGCAACCTGCTTCATCCGATCCGCGAGGCGCTGCGCGCCGACGCTTCGATCGGCGAGGTCTGCGGCGCGATGCGCGACGTCTTCGGCGAGTATCGCGGCGGGGCCTTCTTCTGATCGGCGGGCTGGCGGCGCGCGTCCGCGCCGCCGGGGAGGAGCGGTTGGCGGCGGCCGCGCTGGCGGCGGCGATGCTGGCAGCCGCGGGCTTCCTGCTCTGGCAGGGCCGGGGCCAGAGCCTCTACGCCGACGAGTGGAACTTCTTCGGCAACTTCGTCGGATGGGGCCCGGGAACCGTGCTTCACCCCGAGAACAGCCACCTGCAGGCGACCACCGGGCTCCTCTACAAGTCGCTCTTCGAGACGTTCGGGGTCGGCTCCCAGCTGCCCTACAGGCTGACCAGCGTCGCCCTCGACCTGCTCTGCGCGGGGCTGTTCTTCGCCCTGGCGCGACGCCGGGTGGGGGGCCCGGCGGCGCTGGCGCCGGCCGTCCTGCTGCTGCTCTTCGGCGCCTCGTGGGACCTGGTGATGTCGTCGCTCGGGATCGGCAACCAGCTCGCGATTGCGGCAGGGCTCGGCGCCCTGCTGGCGCTGGACCGCGGCGATCGCGCCGGCGACGTCGCCGCCTGCCTGCTGCTGGGCCTCTCCCTGGCGTCGTTCGGAACCGGCGTCTGCTTCGCGGCGGTCGTCGGCGTCGAGGTCGTCGTGCTTGGTCGCGACCGCTGGCGGCGGGCGTGGGTCTTCGCGGTCCCGGTCGTCCTCTACGCCGGATGGCGGCTGTGGGCGCAGCAGTTCCACTCCCCCGCCGACCTGCACGTGACCGCGTCCAACATCGCCGCCCTGCCGTCCTCGATGCTCGACTCGCTCGCCTCGCTGTGCGCGACTCTCACGGGGCTGTTCAGCGCCCCGGGCTCGGGGACCCCGCCGCTTCGGGTCGACCCCTCGCTGGGCCGGCCGCTGGCGATCGCCGTCCTCGTCGCCGCCATCTGGCTGCTGTGGCGGCGCCCGGCGCGCTCGCCGCGCTTCTGGGCGCTGCTGTGCGGCCTGCTCGTCTTCTGGATCGGCGTCGGCGCCGTCGTCGAGGCCGGCCGCTCGCCGGAGGCGGCGCGCTACCAGTATCCGGCGGCGTTCCTGTTCCTGCTGGCGATGGCCGAGCTCGCCGCCGGCTGGCGGCCGTCGCCACGGGGGCTTCTCGCACTCGGTGCGATCACCGTCGTCGCGCTGGCGCCGGCCCTTTGGAACCTTCACCTCGCCGGCAACTACCTTCGCTACAACGGCGAGCTTGACCGCGCCCAGCTCGCGGCGCTCGAGCTGGCGCGAGCCAGCGCCGAGGGGCCGGCCGGCGAGTTCCCGATCCCTGCGACGACGGATCTGATCCTGACGACGCCGCACGTCTACCTCACCGGTCGCGACGCGTACGGCTCCCCGGCGGCGTCGATCGCCGAGCTGCAGGCCGGCTCCGAGGCGGCGCGCCAGGCCGCGGACCGGATCCTGATGAAGGAGCTGGGGGTAGCCGCGAAGCCGGCTCGCCCCCTGCCCCGCGGGCGCCGCGGCCCGTTGGTGACGAAGCTCGACGGCGCCGCGGCAAGGCCGCAGGGATCGTGCCAGGCGGTACGCCCGCTCCCCGGCGCGGCATCGAGCCAGGTCGAGATGGCGCTTCCCCGCGGCGGCGCCGCGTTCCGGATTGCGGGCCGGGGGCCCGCCGATCTGAGCCTGCGGCGCTTCGCCGACGGCTTCGCCGGTCAGCCGTTCGCGCTGGCGGCCGGGGCGCCGCAGCGGGTCTCGATCCCGCCGGACGCGGCCCCCCAACCGTGGCGCGCCCTCGTGACCGTGCCGGGGCCACTGGTCGTCTGCGGCGCCTGACCCTGCGCCGAAGGCGTCAGCTCGCCAGCCGCCGACGCAGCCAGGGGAGCAGCGGCACCTCCTTCAGCCGCAGGAACGGCAGCTCGATCAGGTAGTAGGTAGCGGTGGAGACGGCGAGCGCCACCGCCACCGTCAGCACCGCGAGGATCGCCGTGACGCCGAAGTCGGGAAGGTGCTGGGCGATCCCGATCGCGTGCGCGTGCTTGTACAGCGGCACGCTCGCCGGCAGGCAGATCAGCAAGCCGATCGTGTAGTGCCACAGGTAGATGCTGTAGGAGACCACCCCGGTCCAGGCGATCAGCCTGGCGCCGAGCACGCGGCGTGGGAAGCCGCCGGCGCGGTCGCCGAAGGCGGCGGGCAGCACGAACGCGCCCGCCAGGACGGCGCTGAGCGAGGTGATGATCAGCTGGCGCCGGGCGATCTCGCCCACCGTGGGGACATTCGGCGCCACCCCGAGCGCCTTCTGGAAGGTCGTGATGTTGGGCGAGCCCTCGTACAGGCCGAGACCGATGAGGGCGGCGATCGCCACCAGCCAGCAGACGGCCGGCCAGCGGGTCACGAACCGGACCAGGCGGGAACGCTCTTCGCGGCCCTGGATCGCGACGCTGAACACGGCCATCGCCATCCCGATCGCGAAGAACGTCGCCTGACCGGGGAGGTTGACGCCTAGGATCGGCGAGATCCAGCCCTCCTCCGCCGCCACCCTGACGCCCGTGCTGAGCACGGCGATGACGGCGAGGATCGCCAGCTCGGGGACCGCCCAGCGCCACGGCCCCTTCAGCCGGCCGAACCATCCGTCCGGCAGCCTGACCCTTCGCATCGCCATCGCCAAGAAGGGCAGCAGTGCGTAGAAGACGATCTCGATGCAGAGGCTCCAGGCGACCGGGATCGCGAGCCCAAAGGTGTCAGCCGAGTAGGACTGCGCGTAGCCGTAATAGACATACCAGTCGTGGGTGAACGGGCCCACGATCCCGGGCCATATCGCCAGCACCGTGAGGATGAACCAGTACCCGGGCACGATTCGCAGCGCCCGCCTGCGCCCGTAGTCAGCCGCCCCCGGCGGTTCGCGCCCAGGGAGTCGGCCGGCGACGAAGGGCCGGTACAGCAGGAACGCCGAGATCACGAAGAAGACGTAGAGCGACTCGGCGAGCTGCTGCACGTAGGGGCCCCACCACTGGGTGAAGATTCCGCCCGTGAACTGGGCGACGTGGAACACGACGATCGAGGTCACCGCGATCCCACGCAACCCGTCGAACAGCGGAAACCGCGGGTTCTTCGGCGGCGGCGCTACGTTCGGCGGCGGCTCCTCGACCCCGGGCGGCAGGGGAAAGTCGGATTCCGCCTCCGCGGGCGAGACGCTCATCGGGCGGAGGATCTTAGAGGCCGTGCCGGGCCGTGCTCAGCGGCGCCCGGCGCGATTTGCTGCAAGATCACGTACCTGGGAGGAGTCGCATCCCCGCGCCAGAATGCCGGGGCGTGGCCACCGCCCGAAGAACGCTGATGAAGTCCGCCCCCGAGATCTGGCAGCTGATCGACGACGAGGAGCTTGCGCGAGCATGGCTCGCCGAGCTGGCCGGCTCGGATTCCTCGGTGAAGGCCGTCGCCCGCCGCCCCGATCGCTCGCTCGCCTGGCGCAGCGACGGCGGCGATCAGGTGCGACTCGACTTCGCGCTCGAGGAGAAGGGGTTCGGCACCCAGGTCTCGATCAGCTCCGACGCCGACGGCGGCGATCAGGTGCTGGAGCGGGTCATGGAGCAGCTCGCCGAGCCCGAGCGGCGCCCGTTCGCGCGAGCGTGACCGCGTTGGCTTGGACGCGCCCGTCGATCCAGCGGAGCTGAGGGTCCGGGGGGGACCGCTCCTCGCCGCGCTCGACCGGCGCCTTCACGGCGCCCGCGACCACGCCGACGCGACGGCGGCCTACGTCTTCGGCACCGCCGCCGAGGTCGGGATGACCGAGGAGCGGGCGAAGCTGACGGCCGAGGCGGCGCGCCTTCACGACCTCGGCAAGCTGTACCTGCCGGCCGAGCTGCTGCGCGATTCGCCGCCGCTCGACGCCGAGGAGCGACTGCGGTTCGAGTACCACCCGGAGGCCTGCTACCGCCTCCTGCTCGGAAGCGGCGTGGTCGACGAGGTGGCGACCTGGCTCCGCGATCAGTGCGAGCGGGTCGACGGCCACGGCTTCCCACGGGCGCTGCCGGCGGAGGAGATCCCGCTCGAGTCGCGGGTGATCGCCGCCGCCTGCGCCTACGACGAAGGACGGCGGCGGATGGCGGCGCCGCTGGCGCTCGCCGAGCTGCGAGGCGCGGCCGGCTCCGCCCTCGACCCCGCCGTGGTCGCGGCGCTCGCCGCCGTCGTCGGCCGGGCTGCGCCTGCCCCCTAGGCGTGCCACCCGCGGCGCCTTGACAGTCGCTCGGGCGCCGGGGAGGATCGCATCGCTCACTCGTCCATCGTGCGCCCGCCTGCGGGCCGCACGGTCAGCACCAAGGGGGATGCCATGGAAGGTCGACTTCACCGGCCGTCGCCGGCGATGGTCGTCGCCCTGATCGCGCTGTTCGTCGCCCTGGGCGGCACCGCCACCGCTCTCACCGGAAGCAACAGCGTGTTCTCAGACGACATCGCTCCCAGGAACGTCAAGCAGAGCGACATCAACGCGGGGGCGGTCGCGAGCGGCAAACTCGCGGCAAATGCCGTGACCAACGGCAAGCTCGCTGCGGGCGCTGTCACCGGCGACAAGCTTGCACCCGCCTCCGTCACTACCGGCAAGGTCCTGGACAACAACCTCACGGCCGCCGACATCGCCGACACGAGCTCCCTCGGCGCGGCTGAGATCAACGAGCCCGACCTCAACACGGTGCCTGCGGCGACAAACGCGGCCAACGCAAACTTCGCCTCGACGATCGGCAACGGGGCGGTTCACCCGGGGGGCTTCGCCACGATCACCCACCGCACGGCATTCGTCGACGTTCCGGGCGGAGGCACCGCGGAGAACGGCAATTACGACACGGACTCGGTCTTCAAGCAGTGCAACACGGGCGAGATGGCGCTGACCGGGGGCGCGTACTGGACCGAAACGAATGGGGACTTCGTCCCCGCCGACTCGGAGCTGTGGGTGAGCCAGCTGTTCTGGAATTGGGACGGCGCGACCGGGAGGCCGACGGCGCTCCACGTGATGGGCGGCAATGACACGGGGACCACGCGCCGGCTCACCGTCGAGGTCTTCTGTCTGGGATGAGCGCGGTGGCAGATCGCCCCTAGACTGCGGGGCGGTGCGCCAGAGGTTCCCGCAGACCCACGAGGAGAAGCTCGCCTACCTGAGAGAGCTGCGCGAGGCGGCGATCCACTCGGCCTCCGAGGAGGCGGTCGAGAAGCAGCACGCCAAGGGCAAGCTCACCGCACGCGAGCGGATCGAGAAGCTGCTCGACCCGGGCTCGTTCGAGGAGCTCGACACGTTCGTGCGCCACCGCACCCACGAGTTCGAGATGGACAAGCGCCGCCCCTGGGGCGACGCGGTGGTCACCGGGTACGGCACGATCGACGGCCGCACCGTGTTCGTCTTCTCGCAGGACTTCACCGTCTTCGGCGGCTCCCTGGGCGAGGTGATGGCGGCGAAGATGTGCAAGGTGATGGACCTCGCGGCGCAGGTGGGGGCGCCGGTGATCGGGATCAACGACTCCGGCGGGGCGCGGATCCAGGAGGGCGTGGTCTCGCTCGGCGCCTACGGCGACGTGTTCGTGCGCAACGTGCAGTGCTCGGGCGTGATCCCCCAGCTCAGCCTGATCATGGGCCCCTGCGCGGGCGGCGCCGTCTACTCCCCGGCGATGACCGACTTCATCTTCATGGTCAAGGAGACCTCCCACATGTTCATCACCGGCCCCGACGTGATCAAGACCGTGACAGGGGAGGAGCCGAGCTTCGAGGAGCTGGGCGGGGCGATGACCCACAACACCAAGTCGGGCGTCGCCCACTTCGCCGCCGAGAACGAGGAGCAGTGCCTGACCGACGTCCGCTACCTGATGTCGTTCCTGCCGCTCAACAACCTCGAGATGCCGCCGCGGGTCGAGCCGTTCGACGACCCGGAGCGACGCGAGGAGGCCCTGGACACGATCGTGCCGGACGACCCCTCCAAGCCCTACGACATGCGCGACGTGATCGCGCTGATCGTCGACGACGGCGACTTCTTCGAGGTCCACGAGCACTTCGCGCAGAACATCGTCGTCGGCTTCTCGCGCCTCGACGGCTTCCCCGTCGGCATCGTCGGAAACCAGCCGAAGCATCTCGCCGGCGTGCTCGACATCGAGTCCTCGGAGAAGGCCGCGCGCTTCGTGCGCTTCTGCGACGCCTTCAACATCCCCCTGCTGACCTTCTGCGACGTCCCCGGCTTCCTTCCCGGGACCTCGCAGGAGTGGGGCGGGATCATCCGCCACGGCGCCAAGCTGCTGTACGCGTTCACCGAGGCGACCGTGCCGAAGCTGACGGTGGTCACCCGCAAGGCCTACGGCGGCGCCTACGACGTGATGAACTCCAAGCACATGCTGGCCGACTTCAACTTCGCCTGGCCGACGGCGGAGGTCGCGGTGATGGGCCCCGAGGGCGCGGTCAACATCATCTACCGCCGCGACATCGCCGACTCCCCCACCCCCGATGAGCGCCGCGACAAGCTGATGGCCGACTACAAGGCCCGCTTCGCCAATCCCTACTCGGCAGCCGAGCGCGGCTACATCGACGACGTGATCGTCCCCCACGAGACCCGGCCGAAACTGATCCGCGCGCTTCGCACGCTGCAGACGAAGCGCGTCGAGCAGCCGAAGCGAAAGCACGGAAACATCCCGCTCTGACCCGCTTCGTCGCCTTCTACCTGCCCCAGTTCCACCCGATCCCCGAAAACGACGAGTGGTGGGGCGAGGGGTTCACGGAGTGGGCCAACGTGCGCGCGGCGAGGCCGCTGTTTCGCGGCCACGAGCAACCGCGGGTCCCCGGCGAGCTGGGCTACTACGACCTGCGCGACGCGTCGGCTCGGGAGGCGCAGGCGGAGCTCGCCGCCGCCCATGGGATCGACGCCTTCTGCTACTGGCACTACTGGTTCGAGGGCAGGCGCCTGCTCGAGCGGCCGTTCGCCGAGGTGCTGGCCAGCGGGCGGCCCGATCTTCCCTTCTGCCTTGCCTGGGCCAACGAGAGCTGGTCGCGTCGCTGGCTGGGCGAGGAACGCGACGTGCTCGTCCGCCAGGCCTACTCGGCCGAGGACGACGCCGAGCACGCCCGCTGGCTCGTATCCGCCTTCGCCGATCCCCGCTACCTGAAGGTCGGAGAGCGGCCGGTCTTCGTCGTGTACCGGCCCCACGACCTGCCCGAGCCGAGCGTCACCACCAATGCGATCAGGACGGCCGCTGCCGAGGCCGGCCTCGCCGATCCCTATTTGATCGGGACCGACGCGCATCGGCCCGGCTCCGACTGCCGGGCGCTCGGCTTCGATTCGACGCTCGCGTTCGCGCCGCAGCTCGGCGCGCTGCCGAGCTTCGCCGACGACGGGCCGCGCGTCGCAAAGCTCGCTCGCAATCTCAGGCGAGGCGTGCCGAGCGCGACGCTGAAGGTCTACGACTATGCGGACGCCCTGAAACGCATGGCGGCAATCGACCGGGAGGCCACCGCGCTCGGCTGCGTCTTCCCCGGATGGGACAACTCGCCCCGGCGCGGCCGCGACGCAGTGGTAATTACCGGAGCAACCCCTGAGCGCTTCGGCAACGCGCTCGCCGCGGCGACGCGAACCGCTGACGCCATTCCCGGCGACGAGCGTCTCGTCTTCATCAACGCCTGGAACGAGTGGGCGGAGGGGAACTATCTCGAGCCCGACCGCGGCCACGGCCGAGCCCGGTTGGAGGCGGTCAGGCGGGTCGCGGGCCGGTGACCGGCGGCGGCCGCGATGCTCCCGCGGCGATCGCCCGAAGGGCCACTCGCGTTCCCCGGGGAGCGAATCCGAGGTCGGCCTCCGCCTCCGTTGTCGTCACCGATCCGGAAGTCGACAGCCGCGCCCCGAGATCGGGGTCGATCGGAAGAGGTAGCGCCCGCGCGGCAGTCCCCAGCGCCGCCAAGGCCGCCATCGGCAGCGTGCGGACACGGCTCGTAGACTCGAAGACTTCGACGCAGAGGTCGCTGAAGTCGCGCACCGACAGGCAATCGCCGGCGAGGGTGTAGGTGCGGCCGGGGGCCGCATCGGACTCGAGTGCAGCGGCCAGGGGCTCGAGCACGTCGTCGACATGAGCCGGACAGATCACGTGTTGGCCCCTGCCGGGAATCGGGATGGTCAGCCCCGACGAAGCGCGGGCAATGATCCGGTCGGGCCCGTCGCGCCCTCCCAGACCGATGACCTCCGGCAGCCTGACGATCACGAACGGCACGCCGGCGTCGCGAACCGCCTCCTCGGCCCTCAGCTTCGAGTGGGCATATGGGCCCCTCTCGCTCGACGCGATCCGGCTGCCGGCGAGCACGAAGCGCTGACATCCCGCGTCGGCAGCCGCCGCCGCCAGCAGGCGGGTCCCGAGATGGTTGATGCGATCGTAGACGCGCCCGCTACGGGCGTGACTGACCGCGGCGAGGTGGACGACCGCCTCGGTGCCATCGGCCGCCCGGGCCAGGCTGCTGCCGTCCTCGAGGCTCCCGGCGACGGTCTCGTCGGCGCCCGTGGCCAGCCGCTCGCGCACGAGGCACCTCACTCGCCAGCCGCGGCTTTGCAGAACCGGGATCAGGCGGCTCCCGACTCCCCCGGAGCCCCCGGTGAGGAGCAGCAGCGACACTCAGCCTTTGCCCCGCCGACCCCAGTACCGAACGCGGAAGCGAACGATGTTGCGCACGAACTCCGGGATTGCCGGGCCCCCGACGAACGAGTGCCGCACGCGGTTCTTTCGGAACGTCACCGGCATCTCACGGATCGTCAAGCCGAGCCGCCGCGCTTCCAGCACGATCTCGGCGTCGGCGAACCAGTCGTCGGCGGTGAGGTCCATCCGCGAATAGGCGGCGCGGGTCAGCCCCTTCGGCTTGCCGTTCATGTCCCATAGACCGCGGGTCCAGAACACCGCCAGAAACACCAGGTTGTACACGGCGGAGATCACGTGCCTCAGCCGCGGATCGTGCCGAGCCACCCGGCGTCCCTTCATCACGTCCGCCCCGCTCTTCCTCATCTCCCGGTACATGCGGGCCACGTCCTCGATCGGGTTCTGCTCGTCGCCGTCGATCACGATAAGGAGCGCGCCGCGTGCGGCCGCCAGGCCCGAGCGCATGTCCCAGCCCATTCCCCCGCGCTTCGGGTTGGCGACGACGCGGACGCCGGCATGGTCCGTCGCAAAGCTGCGCACCAGCTCTTCGGTGCGGTCCTCGCGACCCTCCCAGTAGTTGGCGACGGTGACCAACTCGAAGTCGATCCCCTGATCGGTCAGGTCGCGGTGAAGCGGCTCGAGGACCCGGAGGGCGTCCTCCTCCGCCCTGTAGCAGAGGACGATCGCCGAGAGCTTGGGAGCGTCCGACCCGGTCACCGCACGTATCTAAGCGCTACAGCTCGACGGTGCGGGGCTCGATCCGCCCCGCACGCCAAGCGTCGAGCACCGCCGTCGCGATCCCGAGATCCTGCGTTGCCAGCCCGGTCGAGTCGAACAGCGTGACCTCGTCGTCCGAGCGGCGGCCGGCGGCGGCACCGGTTAGCACGTCGCCCAGCTCGGTGACGTCGTCCCGGCCGACCGCTCCCGACTCCACGACGCCCGCCAGCTCGCCGCCCGCGCTGGCCTGCGCCCACTCGTCGCAGAACAGACGGCAACGAGTCAGCGCATCCGGATCCACCTCCGCCTTGCCGTGGGCGTCGGCCCCCATAACGACGAGATGCTGCCCGGGGCGAAGGTCGCCGGCACCGATCACCGGCTCGTCGCCCGGCGTCACGGTGACGACGACGTCGCAGGCGGCCGCCTCCGCGCGCGGGCCTGCCGTCCAGCCGACCTCGGCCGCCAGCGCCTCGGCCGCCTCGGGGCGAAGGTCGGCGCAGACCCCCGAGCCGTAACCGGCGGCCTGCGCGCAGCGGGCCGCCCAGGCGCCGTTGATCCCGCAGCCGATCACGCCCACCGTCCTCCCGCCTGGCCGCGCCAGCGCCTGTGCCGAGACCGCCGCTGCGGCACCGGTGCGAAGCCAGGTCACCGAGCGCGCGTCCATGATCGCGACCTCCGCGCCGGTGTCCGCGTCGGAGACGAGCAGCACGCCGGTCACCACCGGCAGGCCGCGCTCGGGGTTGGCGGGAAACGAGGTCACCCACTTGAGGATCGCCAGCCCTTCGCCCCGCGCCGGCATCGCCCGGAAGTCCCCCGGCGGGCTGTCGAGATAGACCTTCGGCGGCATCGTCCACTCGCCGCGGGCGTGCTTCTCGAAAGCCAGCCGCGTCCGCTCGATCGCCGTCGCCGGATCGACCGCGGCCAGCACGTCAGACTGGCTGAACACCGGGATCACCCGGGGCAGTCTTACTCAGGGCTCAGAACAGCGGTCCGCGGAGGTAGACGTCGTCGACGTTGGAGGTCCGGGCGACGGAAGCGCCGTCTAGGCTTGCGCCGTGAGCCGCAACGGCCGTCGCAAGCCTCCCCGACCGCAGATCGAGATCGTCCAGGCCGCCTCCGAGCCCGAGGCGGCGGCGATCGCCGCTGCGCTGGAGCGCTTCCTCGCCGAGACCGCGCCGGCGCCGGGTCCCCGCCGCGAGGTCAGCCGCTGGCAGCAGGCCGCGTTGCGCGAGGGCGTCGAGCGCGACCCGGGCTTGCCCCGGTCCGGCCCGGCGGTGTAGAAAACACGCATCCGCCGGGCGCTGCCCGGCCAAAGCCGGGCAACCACAAAAAGGAGGAAGCGTGGCCGTAGTCAAGATCATCGAGCTGGTCGGAAGCTCGAAGAAGTCCTCGGACGACGCCGCACAACAGGCGCTCAAGCAGGCGCAGGGCTCGCTGCGAAACGTCCGCGCAGTCGACATCGTCAGCACCGGGCTGCGGGGTGAGAACCTCGACGAGTTTCGCGCCCACGTGCGGGTCGCGTTCCTGATCGAGGGAACCGAGGTCGACTGAGGCACCACCCGTTCGCGCATCGACCGCGACCGGTGTTGTTGACCGTACCGGTCGCCTAAATACCTGAATCTCGGTCAGCTTTTGCTATATTCGCCCGGCTGTAGGTGCGGGCCGCCTGCCCGTACTCGAATTCCAGCCAGGAGACAGCGATGGAGCCGACAGCGGCGCCCGCGAAGGCCAAGGGCAAGAAGGGATCGCTGGAGAACCCCGAGCTCTACCAGGACGTGCCGGGACACGTGATCCCGATCCTGGAACGCGAGTTCGACGACTTCGACACCGAGGCGGGCAAGTTCCTCGAGGGCGAGACCGAGGAGGCCGATTTCATCGGCTTCCGGCTCAAGCAGGGCGTCTACGGGCAGCGCCAGCCCGAGCGGCAGATGATCCGGGTCAAGATTCCGCTGGGAGGCGTCAACCCGGAGCAGCTCGAGGCCTTCGCCGACATCGCCGAGAACTTCGCGCCGATGCGCAAGGGCCACATCACCACGCGCCAGAACATCCAGTACCACCATGTCCCCCTGCCCGACGCCGCCAAGGCGATCCGCAGGCTGGGAGAGGTCGGGCTGTCGTCCCGGGAGGCCTGCGGCAACACCGTGCGCAACGTCACCGGCGATCCCTGGGCCGGTGTCTGCGACGACGAGCCGTTCGACGTCACCCCGTACGGCGCCGCGTTCGTTCGCTACTTCGTCCGCAACGAGGTCTGCCAGCTGCTGCCGCGCAAGTTCAAGGTCTCGTGGAGCGCCGACGACGAGGACCGCGCCGTCTCCGGCATCCACGACCTCGGCTTTCTCCCCCGGATCCGCGAGGTCGACGGGGAGCAGGTTCGCGGCGTCGAGATCCGCACCGGCGGCGGCACCTCGATCATGCCCCGGGTCGGCCAGACGCTCTACGACTTCGTCGAGGTCGACAACGGCGACTACCTGAAGGTCTCCGAGGCGGTGCTGAGGATCTTCGACCGCCAGGAGTGGCTGCGAAAGAACCGCGCCCGCGCCCGGATCAAGGTGCTGGTGGACAAGGTCGGAATCGAGGAGTTCCGCAAGATGGTCGACGAGGAGCTCGAGGGCGACTGGGTCGACGAGCGCGACTTCGACCCCACCCCGCGTCTGTTCCTCCACGACGAGGAGTCAAACGCGCCCGAGGCCCCGGTCGGCTACGGCAGCCCGAACGGCGAGCGCTCGCGGTTCGATCGCTTCGTCGCCGCCAACGTCAAGCCGCAGCGCCAGGACGGCTTCTCGACCGTCCAGGTGAAGGTGACCCGCGGCGACCTCAGCCCGGAGCAGATGCGCGGCGTCGCCGCGATCATGCGCGACTTCAGCGGCGGCTACGCGCGCACCACGATCCACCAGAACCTCGTTCTGCGCTGGGTTCGCGACGAGGCCGTCTTCGACGTCTGGGAGCGGCTCGGCGAGCTGGGACTGGGCGACGCCGGGGCCGACCAGGTCACCGACGTCGTCAGCTGCCCCGGCACGGACTCCTGCAAGCTCGGGATCACCAGCTCGATGGGGCTCAACCAGGCGGTCCAGGAGCGGCTCGAGCAGATGAAGATCTCCGATCCGCTGCTGAAGGGGATCCACATCAAGATGAGCGGCTGCCCGAACGGCTGCAGCCAGCACCACATCGCCAACATCGGCTTCTACGGCGCCTCGATGAAGGTCGGCGACAAGCAGATGCCGGCCTACATCGCACATCTCGGCGGCCAGTACGAGGGCGGAGAGGTGGCGATGGGCAAGCGGCTGAAGGTGCGCCTGCCCGCCAAGCGCGTCCCTGAGGCGGTCGAGCGCTGGCTCCGCCACTACGAGGAGAACCGCACGGACGGCGAGGAGTTCAACGCCTTCGCAGCGCGCGTCGGCGAAGGCGAGTTCGAGGGGCTCGTCAAGGACCTGGCGATGCCGGTCGAGTTCAGCCTCGACAACATGCAGCACTTCATCGACTGGAACAAGACCGAGCCCTTCAAGGTCGAGCGCGGCGAGGGCGAGTGCGCAGTTTAGGTTGGCGCCGAACGCGCAGCGTGAGGCGTCAGGCAGGTGGGGGTCTTGATTCTGCCGCGTCCCGCGGAACGCCGGCCCGCCCCTAGCACTCCTCCGGGCGCCGCAGCCAACCTGGAATACTGTCCGGCTTCATGCCCACCCTGACCGACATCGACCCCGAGGCGATCGCCGCCGAGCTGGAGCCGAAGAGCGCGCCGGAGGTGCTCGAATGGGCATTCGAGACCTTCAACCCGCGCCTCTACGTCGCCTGCTCGTTTCAGAAGACCTCGTCGGTCACTGTCGACATGGCGACCCGGATCGACCCGGGCGCGCGCTTCTTCTACCTCGACACCGACGTCCTGTTCGACGAGACCTACAAGACCCGCGACGCGCTCGAGAAGCGCTACGGGATCCGTTTTGACCGCTTCCACAACCTCACCCTCGAGGAGCAGGCCCGACAGCACGGCGACGAGCTGTGGTCGCGCGACCCCGACCTGTGCTGCGGCATCCGCAAGGTGGAGCCGATGCGGCAGGCGCTCTCCAGCGTGGACTGCTGGGTCTCGGGCATCCGTCGCGAGGACTCCCAGAGCCGAGCCGGCGCCAAGAAGTTCGGCTGGGACAAGCGCTTCGGCCTCTACAAGCTGAATCCCCTCGCCGACTGGACGGAGAAGGACGTCTGGCGCTACCTGTTCGAGCACGACGTCCCCTACAACCCCCTTCACGACCAGGGCTACCCCTCGATCGGCTGCACCCACTGCACGCGCCCTCCGGGCGCCGGCGAGTCGCCGCGCGCCGGCCGCTGGGCCGACGCCGAGAAGACGGAGTGCGGGCTGAATGGCTAACGCGCCCACGCAGGCCGCGGTGACGGTCACCCTCACCGCTCGCCAGGAGGCGGACTTCGAGCTGATCGCCAACGGCGGCTTCGCGCCGCTGAAGGGGTTCATGGGATCCGACGACTGGCGCTCGTCGGCCGAGTCGATGCGGCTGTCCGACGGCGCGATCTGGCCGATCCCGATCGTGCTCGCCACCGACGCCGCCGCCGCCGAGGGCGAGGTCGTCGAGCTCTCCAACCGCGAGGGCCGCACGCTGGGTCGCCTCACGGTCGAGGAGATCTTCGAGCGGGACATCGACTTCGAGGCCGAGCACGTCTTCAAGACGACCGAGGACGAGCATCCCGGCGTCGCCGTCACCCGCCGAGAGGGCACCCGCTGCCTCGCCGGCGCGATCCAGGCCGACGCTCTGCCCGAGCACGAGGCAGCGTTCCAGAGCCATCTGCTCAGCCCCGACGAGGCAAAGAGCGCGTTCGCCAAGCGCGAGTGGCACACGGTGGTCGGCTTTCAGACCCGCAACCCGATCCACCGGGCCCACGAGTACCTGACCAAGGCAGCCCTGGAGACCTGCGACGGCCTGTTCCTGCACCCCGTGATCGGCGAGACCAAGTCCGACGACATCCCCGCCGACATCCGCATCCGCTGCTACGAGGCGCTGGTCGAGAGCTACTACCCGGCGGAGCGGGTGATCCTCGGCGTCAACCCCCAGGCGATGCGCTATGCCGGCCCCCGCGAGGCCGTCCTGCACGCGATCGTCCGCCGCAACTACGGCTGCACCCACTTCATCGTCGGCCGCGACCACGCCGGCGTCGGCAGCTACTACGGCACCTACGACGCCCACCGCATCTTCGACGACATCGAGGTCGCCGAGCTGGGCATCCAGCCGCTGTTCTTCGACCACGCCTTCTGGTGCGAGGCCTGCAGGGCGATGGTCTCCAACAAGACCTGCCCGCACGACGAGGACCAGCACCTGTTCCTCTCCGGCACGAAGGTGCGCGAGAAGCTGAGCAAGGGCGAGTCGCTGCCGGTCGAGTTCACGCGGCCCGAGGTGGCCGAGATCCTGATGGAGGCCTACCGGGATGAGTAGCGAGCGCGGATTCACGCTCTGGTTCACCGGGCTTTCGGGTGCCGGCAAGACAACGATCTCGCACCTGCTGGAGAAGGAGCTGCGCGAGCGCGGCTCCAAGCTCGAGATCCTCGACGGCGACGTGATCCGCGAGAACCTCTCCAAGGGCCTCGGCTTCTCCAAGGAGGACCGCGACATCAACATTCGCCGGATCGCCTTCGTCGCCGACCTGCTGTCACGCAACGGCGTCCCGGTGATCACCGCGGCGATCTCCCCCTACCGCGAGATCCGCGACGAGGCCCGCGAGATGATGGGCGAGCGCTTCATCGAGGCCTACGTGAAGGCGTCGGTGGAGACCTGCGAGGAGCGCGACGTCAAGGGGCTGTATGCGAAGGCCCGCAGCGGCGAGATCAAGGAGTTCACCGGGGTCTCGGACCCGTACGAGCCGCCGGAGAACCCCGAGCTGACGATCGACACCGAGGCGCACGAGCCGCCGGAGTCGGTGCAGATCATCCTCGAGTACCTCGAGCAGCGCGAGCTGATCCCGAGCGCCGACGGCGCCCGGGCGACGACTGGCGCGTAGCCCGGGTCCGGGTTAGGCTGCGCGCACAAGCGAGGGATCGCACCGGTCGCGGATGCGCCGGCGCGGGCCGAAATGGAGGAGCACATGCGCAGGATCGGATCACGCAGACCGTCACCGGCATTCGTATTGGCGGCAATCGCGCTCTTCGTCGCGCTCGGCGGCAGCGCGGCGGCGCTGACCGGCACCAACACCGTCTTCTCGGACGACATCGTCAACGGCCAGATCAAGGCCGTGGACATGAAGCGCGGCGAGGTCGGCACCGCCGGCTTCCAGTCCGTCGGCCTGCCCGCTGGGCCTATCTCATCCGCCAACTACCAGAAGATGACTGCGCTCACCGACCAGTTCGGCTCGGGCCGGCTCACGGTCACCTCGACCCGCAACGTGCTCATCCACGCCACGGTCGCCGTCGAGACAAACGGAAACGGCGGGGACTTCGTCGAGTGCAAGATCCAGCACAAACCGGTGGGGGGCTCGTTCACCGACGTCCCGGGCGGGGGTCCGGTCGCCGCCTCGCTGCCCTCGGAGTTCGACACGGGCCAGGGCTTCGCCGACGCCACCATCCCTGTCGACGCGAATGACAAGGTCGGGCCCGGCCGCTGGGATTACCGCGTCGTCTGCAGGTCCATTACGGGCAAGGCGAGCGGCAACGTCGGCACGCTCCAGGCTCTGGTCGTGCGCTAGCCGATCAGGGGCGGGCCGGGACCTCCGGCTCGCCCAGCCCGTATGTGTCGTAGGCGCCGAAGCGCGAGAACGTCTTGTGATTGGGGCCGTGGAAGTCGGATGAGCCGGTCGGCACCAGGCCGCGCTCGCGGCAGAGGTCGAGCAGGAACTCTGTCTGATCACGGCCATGGGCCGGGTAGAAGCACTCGACCCCGTCGACGTCGAGCGCCTCGATCAGGCGCCTGACCGCGGCCGGGTCCCCCACGTCCCAGAACGGATGGGCGACGACCGCCGACCCGCCGGCCTCGTGAATCAGATCCACCGCCTCGGCGGCGGTCGGCCAGCGGCGTGGCACGAACGCCTTCGCTCCTGGGACGAGGTATTCCGTGAAGAAGGCGTTCATCTCCTCCGGGCGCGCGCCGGCGGCGCGGGCGATGTGCGGCCGGCCCACGGAGAGCGCGTCCCCGGCCTCGGCGATCGCGTCGTCGAGGGTGAGATCGAAGCCGTGCGCGCGTAGGCGGTCGACGATCTCGCCGGCGCGCTCCACCCGCTCGCGCTGGGCGCGCTCGCAGGCCGGCGAGATCGCCTCGAGGTCGATCCAGTAGCCGAGCACGTGGAGATCGTCGGCGTACTCGTGCACGCACGACATCTCCGTTGCGGGGACCAGCTGGATCCCGGCTTCGCCCGCGGTCGTCGTCGCCTCCGTCACGCCGGCGACGGCGTCGTGATCGGTGAGGGCCAGGGTCGTTACGCCGGCCGCCACGGCGGCCTCGACCACCTTTGCGGGCGGCAGCTCGCCGTCCGAGACCGTCGAATGCGCCTGCAGCTCGATCACGAGGCCCACACGCTACCCGGCGAGCGGGGACCCCTAGAGCGTTTCGCCGCCGAATGTTCCTGGGATACTGCCGCCGCCCATGTTCGAGAAGGTTCTCGTCGCCAACCGGGGGGAGATCGCGATCCGCGTGATGCGGACGCTGACGGAGATGGGGATCGTCTCCGTGGGCGTGTACTCCGAGGCCGACCGCGAGGCGCCCCACGTGCGCGAGGCCGACGAGGCCTACCTGCTCGGCCCGCCATCGCCCGCCGAGAGCTATCTGGCGATCGAGCGCATCCTCGAGGTAGCCGGCGAGGCGGGCGCCGCGGCGATCCATCCCGGCTACGGCTTCCTCGCCGAGAACGCCGCCTTCGCCGCCGCCTGCGAGAAGGCAGGAATCGTCTTCATCGGGCCGCCGGCCTCCGCGATCGAGGCGATGGGGTCGAAGACCAGGGCCCGCGAGATCATGTCGGAGGCGGGCGTGCCGATCGTTCCGGGGACGACCGCCCCGGTCAAGGACGTCGCCGCGGCGAAGAAGGAGGCCAAGGAGATCGGCTACCCGGTTGCCTGCAAGGCCGCCGGGGGAGGGGGCGGCAAGGGATTCCGCGTGGCCGCCTCCGAGGACGAGATCGAGGAGGCCTTCGAGGGCGCGTCGCGCGAGGGCGAGAAGTTCTTCTCCGACCCGACCGTCTACATCGAGCGCTATCTGGAGGACCCCCGCCACGTCGAGGTCCAGGTGCTCGCCGACTCGCACGGCAACGTCGTCCACCTTGGCGAGCGCGACTGCTCGATCCAGCGTCGCCACCAGAAGCTGATCGAGGAGGCGCCGGGGCCGCAGGTCGACGAGCACATGCGTGAGCAGATCGGGCGGATCGCGAAGGAGGCGGCGCGGGCGGTCGGCTACCGTTCCGCCGGGACGGTCGAGGGCCTCCAGGTCGAGGGCGACTACTTCTTCTTGGAGATGAACACGCGTGTGCAGGTCGAGCACTGCGTCACCGAGATGGTCACGGGCGTGGACATCGTCCGCGAGCAGGTCCTGATTGCCGACGGAGAGGAGCTCTCGGTCTTCCAGGAGGCCGTCGAGCTGCGCGGCCACTCAATCGAGTGCCGGATAAACGCCGAAGCCGCGCACAAGAAGTTCGCCCCCGCGCCCGGCAGGATCACCAGCTACCGTGAGCCGGCCGGCCCGGGGGTCCGGGTCGACTCCGGCGTCGAGGCGGGGTCCGAGGTCGCCCCGCTCTACGACCCGATGGTCGCCAAGCTGATCGTCTGGGACGTCGACCGCGAGCGGGCGACGGCGCGGATGCTGCGCGCCCTCGGCGAGTACGAGATCGGCGGGCTCACGACGCTGATCCCGTTCCACCGGGCGATCCTCTCCACCGATCAGTGGCGTCGCGGCGAGACCTGCCGCGACCTGCTCGAGGACCCCGACTGGCTCAAGTCGCTGAAGCCCGAGGTGCCGGAACCCGCTGGAGGCGGACGCGAAGGGGAGCACTCCGGCGGCGATGTGGAGCGCACCGAGCGCGCCTACCAAGTCGAGGTCGGGCGCCGCCTGTTCGATGTCAAGGTGATCGGGCCGCCGGGCGCGGGTACCGGCGACGGCGCCACGCCCGGGGCACGGCGGCCGCCGAAGCGGGAGCGTGGCGGCGGCGGGGCGGGCGGCGGCGACACGGAGGCGCTCGCATCCCCACTGCAGGGGACCGTGCTCAAGGTGGCCGTCGAGAAGGGCCAGGAGGTCGACGAGGGGGCCCTGATCTGCGTCGTCGAGGCGATGAAGATGGAGAACGAGATCACCGCGCACCGCGCCGGAAAGGTGGCGGAGCTGAACGTCGCCGAGGGCGCCCCGGTGGCCAGCGGAGACGTGATCGCGGTGATCAAATGACGTCCGCCACGACGCGCCCGGGGCCGTGATCGACGCCCCGGAGAGGGAGATCCCTTCTGCTAGGCTTCCGCGCTCTTGGCCGTGGGGAGGCGGCTCGATGAGAGGAGTCCCCGAAGCATGAGGCAAGTCATCGCGTACCTTGACCCCGGCAGCGGGAGCATGCTGCTCCAGATGCTGCTGGGCGGGATCGCCGGCGCCGCCGTTGCCCTGAAGATGTTCGGCAAGAAGGTGGTGCGGACGCTGATGTTCTGGAAGCGGGACGACGGCGAGACCGCCGAGCCCGCCGGCGCCAAGCCCAAGACAGAGAACGAGTAGCGAACGGGGCCACGGGCCCCGCAGTCCGGCTCGACCGGCCCAGATGTCCCCCAGCGAGCACACCGTTCGAATCGAGCCGGGATCGTTCCGCGATCCGGACAGCCGGGTCTTCGTTTCGCCCGAGGGCGTCTACCGGGTGCTCAGCCCCGACGGCCTCGAGGACTGGCGCGCGCTCGCGTCGTCCGAGCTCTTCGAGCGCAGCGTCAAGGAGGGCTCGCTCGTCGAGACCGAGGAGGCGGACGGCGCGGACGGCCTGCTCGACAGCGCACCCGGGCTGTCCGAGGCGCTGGTCAAGGGCTCCGCGGCGGTGCTTCGCCACGAGCGGATCCCGTTCGTCTCCTATCCCTACGAGTGGACCTTCAGCATGCTCCAGGACGCCGCCCTGGTCACGCTCGACCTGCTGCTCGGGTCGCTCGACGAGGGAATGATGCTCAAGGACGCCACCCCCTACAACGTCCAGTGGCGGGGGTCGCGACCGGTGTTCGTGGACGTCGGGTCGTTCGAGCGGCTGCGCGAGGGCGAGCCGTGGGCCGGCTACCGGCAGTTCTGCATGCAGTTCCTCTATCCGCTGCTGATGCAGGCCTACCGCGACGTCGACTTCCATCCCTGGCTGAGGGGCACGATCGACGGCATCACTCCGAGCGAGGCCAACCAGATCTTCTCCTTCCGCGACAGATTGCGGCGCGGGGTGTTCACACACGTGTACCTGCACTCGCGGCTCGAGCGGCGCTACGACGCAGCAAAAGGCGGCGAGGTCAAGCAGCAGATGCGCAAGGCGAAGTTCAAGACAGAGCTGATCCGCCACAACGTCGAGAGCCTGCGCAAGTTGGTCGCACGCCTGGAGTGGAAGCCCGGCGCCACCGCCTGGACCGGCTACCGGGAGCAGAACACCTACACCGACGAGGAGGCCGAGCTGAAGGCCGACTTCGTCCGGCGCGCCGCCGGCGGGCGGCGCTGGGAGCTCGTCTGGGACCTCGGCTGCAACGACGGCGCCTATGCCAGGCTCTTGGCCGAGTCGGCCCGCTACGTGGTGGCCTGCGACCTCGACCACGCCACCGTGGACGGCCTCTATCGCGCCCTGCGGGAGGAGCAGAGCACGAACGTCCTCCCGCTCGTGGCGAACCTCGCCGATCCCTCGCCGGGGCTCGGCTGGCGCGGGCTGGAGCGCCGCCGGATGGAGGACAGGGGGACCCCGGACCTGACCCTCGCGCTGGCCCTGATCCATCACTTGGCGATCACGGCGAACGTGCCGGTGCGCGAGTTCGTGGACTGGCTTCGCGGCCTCGACACCGCGCTCGTGATCGAGTTCCCGAAGCGCGAGGACCCGATGGTCGAGCTGCTGCTCTCGGGCAAGCGTGAGGACGCGAACCCCGACTACGAGATCGAGAGCTTCGAGCGGGCGCTGGGGGACGCGTTCGAGATCGGGGAGCGGGAGGAGCTCCCCTCGGGCACAAGGGTCCTCTACTCGGCTCGTCCGAAGAGTTGACGAGCTCCGCAGACGAGGCGCGCGCGGCCCGCCGCGATGCGCGGGCCGCCGATCGGCAACGCCGCGCGAGGACGCCGGAGCGCGCAGTTGCCGTGCCCGAGGCGCCCTCCCTGCTGGTCGGGGCGCTTCACCTCGGCGCCCTCTGGGCGCTCGCCTTCGTGCAGCCGCTGCTCGACCTGCTCGGCCGCAACGCCGACTTCTTCGTCGCCCGCCACAACACCCGCGCCGACATCCTCGTGTTCGCGATCGGCTTCACGCTGCTGCCGCCGCTGGCGATGCTGCTGGTCGAGGCGGTGGCGCAGCGAATCCGGCCCGCGCTGCGCTGGGCGATCCACCTGGTGCTCGTCGCGGCGCTGTCGACGGCGCTGCTGCTGCAGCTGCTCAAGGACAACTTCTTCTCCGGCCCCGCCGGCCTTCTGATCGTGCTGGCGATCGGGCTCGGCGTCGCGCTCGCCTTCGCCTACGCCCGCACGCGCTTCGTGCCCTCGCTGCTAACCGTGCTGTCGCCGGCGCCGCTCGTCTTCCTGGCGATCTTCCTGCTGTCCTCCGACGTCTCCAAGCTCGTCCTCCCCCAGAAGACGGTGAGGGCGTCCGCCGTGCGCGTCCACGCACGCACGCCGGTGATCGTCGTTTCGTTCGACGAGCTGCCGGTCAGCTCGCTGATGGACGCGAACCGCCGCATCGACCCGAAGGCGTACCCGCACTTCGCCGAGCTCGCCCGCCAGGCGACCTGGTATCGCAACAACACCTCGGTGGCGGACTTCACCTCCCGGGCGATCCCGGCGATCCTCACCGGGAAGAACCCCGGCTACTCGCGGCTGCCGATCGCCTCCGACCAGCCCGACAACCTGTTCACGCTGCTCGGCAGGACCTACCGAGTGCGGGCGCGGGAGACCGAGACCGAGCTTTGCCCGCAATCCGTGTGCGGCGGCAAGACCGGCGTGATCGGCGAGGGAAGCGAGCAGACCCAGAGCTTCGGAACGCGGCTGCACAACCTGTGGTCGGACCTCAGCCTCGTCTCCGAGCACCTGCTGCTGCCCGACTCGCTCGCCGACAAGCTGCCCTCCGTCGACCAGACCTTCGCGAACTTCCGCACCGGGGGCATCGACAAGCCGGTCTCGGCGCCCAATCCGCGCAAGCGCGTCGCCCGCCGCGGCGGCAACATCGCCACGGCGGCGGGCGAGAACCGCAAGCAGATCTTCGACCAGTTCCTGGCCTCGATCGACGACCACCTGCGCTCGCTCTACTTCCTCTACTGGAACATCCCCCACTTCCCCTGGCAGTACCTGCCGACAGGCCAGCAGTACCCCGTCTCGCCCACTATCGATCGGGAGGCCTTCCGGTCGGGCGCCGGCGACGTGCGCTGGACCAGCGATCGCTACCTCGTCGACCACGCGCTGCAGCGCCATCTGCTCCAGACCGGGTACGCCGACTACCTGCTCGGGCAGCTGATCGCGAAGCTGCGGCGGCTCGGCATCTGGGACCGGGCGCTCGTCGTGATCACGGCCGACCACGGCATCGCCTTCGAGCCCGGCCAGTACCGGCGCGTCTCCGACGACGCCAACCTCGCCGAGACGACGTCGGTGCCGCTTTTGATCAAGCTCCCGCATCAGCATCGCGGGCGGATCGTCGACGCCCACTCTTGCGACACCGACATCCTGCCCCGGATCGCCCAGGCGCTGCACGTGCGTCTGCCGTGGGAGACGGACAGCTGCCCCGCGGACGAGGTCGACGTGGACAACAAGTTCGGCCGCCGACTGGTCATGCCGCTGGACGAGTACGTCCGCGAGCGCGACGCCAAGGTCGCGCGCAACGCCCGCCTGTTCGGGTCCGACGCGGGCCCGGACGCCCGCTATCGCAGCGGCCCGAGCCGCTGGCTGATCGGCAGGCGCGTGTCAGCGCTCGCCGCCGAGCGGCCGTCCGGCGCGCACGCGGCGCTGGACCACGCCGACCGCTACCGCACGCTCGACACGCAAAGCGACAGCATCCCGATCCTGCTGCAGGGCTCGATCTCCGGGAAGGCCAGCGGCGGCGCCGCGCTGGCGTTCGCGGTCAACGGCAGGATCGCCGCGGTGGGCCAGACCTACGACCTCGGCGACGAGATTCGCTTCCTGGCGATGATCCCGCCCTCCTCGCTGGTGCCCGGCCACAACGACATCGAGGTCTATCGCGTCCATCGCGGCAGCGGCAGGGTGCGGCTCGAGCCGCTCGGCGGCACCGGCGGCGGATCATGACCCCCACCTTCCAGACGCCTCACGCCGAGCGTTCGGCGCCAACATGAGCGCGCGCGACGAGGGCCGGCGGCCGGCGGCGGCGGTCCCCTCGCTTCTCGTCTGCGGCCTCCACCTGGCCGCCCTCTGGGCGCTGGCGTTCGTGCAGCCGCTGCTCGACCTGCTCGGTCGCAACGCGGACTTCTTCGTCGCCCGCCACAACATTCGCGGCGACATCCTCGTCTTCGCGATCGGCTTCACCCTGCTGCCGCCGCTGGCGATGGTCGGCCTCGAGTGGATCGCCAAGCGGATCCGACCCAACCTCCAGCTCTGGCTGCACCTCGCCCTCGTCGCCCTGCTGACTGCGGCGCTGGCGCTGCAGCTGCTAAAGGACAACTTCTTCTCCGGCCCCGCCGGCCTGCTGATCGTGCTGGCGATCGGGCTCGGCGTCGCGCTCGCCTTCGCTTACGTACGCACCCGCTTCGTGCCCTCGCTGCTCAGCGTGCTGGCGGTCACCCCGATCCTGTTCCTGGTCGTCTTTTTGCTCTTCTCCGACGTCTCCAGGCTGGTGCTGCCGCAGCGCCAGGCGAAGGCGGCGGCAGCGACCAAGGCGCGCAACCCGGTGGTCGTCGTGGTGATGGACGAGACCCCGGTGACGACGCTGATGGACGCCCGTGGCCGGATCGACTCCAAGCTGCTTCCGAACATCGCCGCGATCGCCCGCCAGGCGACGTGGTACCGAAACGCCACCACCGTCGCCGACAAGACGCCGCGGGCGATCCCGGCGATCCTCACCGGCGACAACCCCGGCTTCTCCAAGCTGCCGACCGCCTCGGACCAGCCGGACAACCTGTTCACGCTGCTGGGCCGGACCTACCGGGTCGAGGACTATGAGACCGCGACAGCGCTGTGCCCGCGCAGCGTCTGCCCCCAGGGCCCCGCCGAGGCCCCCGGGGAGAGCAAGTCGTTCGGCGACCGCATGCGCAGTCTCGTCTCGGACCTGCGGATCGTCTCCGAGCATCTGCTGCTGCCGAACTCGATCCGCGACCACCTGCCGCCGGTGGACCAGACGTTCGGCAGCTTCGCCGGCCCGAGCGGCAGCAAGGGCCTGTCGAGCTCGGCCGGCGCGGCCCAGCTCCGGCTCGGCCAGAAGCTGCGCGCGAAGTCGCAGGGAAGCCACACCGAGTTCTTCAACAGCTTCGTTGACTCGATCACGTCGCACCCGCGATCGCTCTACTTCATCTACTTCCAGGTGCCGCACTACCCGTGGCAGCACTACCCCGACGGCCACCGCTACACCAAGCAGGGGACCGACCTTGGCTCGTTCCTCGACCAGAAGGGGCGCTGGCCGGACGACCCCTGGCTCGTTGGCCACGCCTACCAGCGCTACCTGATGCAGGCCGCGTACTCCGACTGGCTGCTCGGCAAGCTGGTCGAGCAGATGAAGCGCGTCGGGGTCTGGGACAGCAGCCTGGTTGTGATCACCGCCGACCACGGCGTCGCGTTCATCCCCGGCGAGTCGCGCCGCGACGCCGACTCCAAGAACCTGGCCGAGATCGGGACGATCCCGCTGATCGTCAAGGCGCCTGGGCAGAAGCGGGGCCACGTCTCCGACGAGCACATGGACTCCAACGACATCCTGCCGACGATCGCCGACCTGCTCGGGATCGACCTCCCCTGGGAGGTCGAGGGGCGCTCAGCCGCGGACGGCGGCGCCGGCGACGAGGTCAGCGTCTCGGCCAGCTCCGGCGACACGATCACGGTGCCGCTGGCCGAGATGATTCGCAAGCGCGACGCCGCCGTCGCCCAGAAGGTGCGGATGTTCGGCTCCGCCGTCCCCCCCTCGAGCCTGTTCCGCTTCGGCCCCCATCCCGAGCTGCTCGGCCGCAGCGTCGCGTCGCTTCCGTCCGCGCCCGCCGGCAAGGGCCACCTGGAGCTGGACGATCCCGGGAACTGGGCGTCGGTCGACACCGGCCGCGCCCAGGTGCCGGGCGAGGTGAAGGGGACGTTCACCGGCGTGCCGGCGGGGCGCCCGGTGGCCGTGGCCATGAACGGCAGGATCGCCGTCACCGCTCGAAGCGTGGATGACGACGGCACCGTCCGACTGATCTCCGTGGTCCCCTTCGGGATCCTGCGCGCCGGGCCGAACTCCGTGCAGGTCTACGAGATCCACGGCGCCGGCCGCCGCGTCAGCCTGCAGCCGCTCGGCGGCACCGGCTGAGCTTCAGCTGCCGGCCCCGAGCCGCTTCGCCGCGTCGCGCAGGTTGCGCACCTCGGCGGTCGGGGGCTTTCTGCCCTCCAGCTTCTCGCCGTGGCGATTCACCCAGATCACCGGCACGTTCATCTTCAGCAGCGGGGCGACGTCATTGACATAGCCCGAGCCGATGTGTACCCAGCCCTTCTTGCCGCCGATCCGCCGCGCGCACTCGCGGAAGTGGACGGGGTCGGGCTTGTAGCTGCGCACCTGCTGGGCGGTGACGACGAGGTCAAGTTCCGTGCGCAGGTGGCGCCGGGAAATGCCGAGCAGCTTGTCGTCGATGTTGGAGATGATCCCGACGTCGTAGCGCTTGGAGAGCCTGTCCATCGCCGCGTTGGCCTCCCGAAACGGCGTCCACTCGCCGACGCTGTCCGGCAGGAACTGCGCCCGCGACGGCTCCAGCTCCCAGCCGATCTCGCCGGCCACCTTGACGGCGGCCCGGCGCAACACCTCGGCGTAGAGCTCGTAGGAGCCCGCCATGATCTCGGCCTGGACCTCGAAGAAGCGGCGCATCAGGGGTGCCTCCTCGAAGGTGAAGCCGTCCTCCTCGGCCTCGGCGCGGAACGCGTCGAGGATCCCCTTCTCCCAGTCGATCAGGGTCCCGTAGCAGTCGGTCGTGACCCACTTGATGTCGGCCAGCTTGGGCAGTGCCATGAGCGGCGCGGGATTATGCCATTCAGCATGCGATTGGCCCGCCCCGGTGGGCACGCGCCTTCGCAGGCAACCGTCTAGTCTCTGCCGCCCCCGAGCCGGGGAGCCGGGCCGTGGATCTACTCGAGTACCAGGGAAAAGAGCTGTTCGCCAAAGCCGCGGTGGCGGTGCCCGAGGGGAGGGTCGCCGACAGCGTCGATGCGGCCGTCGAGGGCGCCGAGGAGATCGGCTACCCCTGCGTGATCAAGGCGCAGGTGCAGATCGGCGGGCGCGGCAAGGCGGGGGGGATCAAGGTCGCCTCCGACGCCGCCGAGGCGCGCGCCCATGCCGAGGCGATCCTGGGCATGGACATCCGCGGCCCCCGCGGCGAGGGGCCCTTCAGGGTGCACGAGGTCTGGGTCGAGCGAGCCTCGGAGATCGCCGCCGAGCACTATGCCTCGATCATCCTCGACCGCTCCGCCAAGAAGGTGCTGACGATGTTGTCGGCGATGGGCGGGATGAACGTCGAGGAGATCGCCGAGCGAGACCCGGACGCACTGGTCAAGCGGCACGTCGACCCGGCGCAGGGGCTCGGTGCCGAGCAGGCTCGTGCGCTGGCCGCCGACGCCGGCCTCGACGAGGACGTCCTCGACAAGGTGGCCGAGCTGATGGTGAGCCTCTACGACGCGTTCGTCGCAAACGACGCCACCCTGATCGAGGTCAACCCGCTCGTCGTCAGCGAGGACCGTGAGGTGATGGCGCTCGACGCGAAGGTGACCATCGACAACAGCGCGCTGTTTCGGCACCCGGACCTGGCGGAGCTGCGGGACACCGCTGCCGAGGACCCTCAGGAGCAGATGGCCAAGGAGAAGGGGCTCACCTACGTCAAGCTCGACGGCAACGTCGGCATCCTCGGAAACGGCGCCGGGCTCTGCATGTCCACGCTGGACGTCGTCGCGCAGGCCGGCGGCGATCCCGCCAACTTCCTCGATGCCGGCGGCGGATCGAAGGCGGAGGCGATCGTCGACGCGCTCGAGGTGATCACCTCGGACCGGAAGGTGACGGCGATCCTGTTCAACATCTTCGGCGGGATCACCCGCTGCGACGAGGTGGCGAAGGGGATCATCGAGGCCTACCGCCAGGTCGACATCTCGGTACCGGTGGTCGTCCGCCTGGACGGGACGAACTCGGAGGAGGGGCTGGGCCTGCTCGCCGACGCAGAGCTGGAGAACCTTCACGTCGAGAGGACGATGCTCGGGGCCGCCGAGCGCGTGGTGGAGATGGCGAAATGAGCGTCATCGTCGGCGCCGACACCAAGCTCGTGGTATCCGGTCTGACCGGCCGCGAGGGCAGCTTCCACGGCCTCCGCAACCGCGAATACGGCACCGACCTGGTCGCCGGCGTCACCCCCGGCAAGGGGGGCCAGGACGTCGACGGCGTGCCCGTGTTCGACAGCATCGCCGAGGCGGTCGCCCAGCGCGGCGCGAACACCTCGATGGTGTTCGTCCCGGCGAAGTTCGCGGCGGCCTCGATCGAGGAGGCGATCGAGGCAGGCGTCGACACGGTGATCGCGATCACCGAGGGGATCCCCGTCCACGACATGCTGCGCGCCTACTGGAAGGCGAAGGACGCAGGGGTGCGGCTGATCGGCCCCAACTGCCCCGGCGTGCTGTCGCCCGGCGAGGCCAATGTGGGGATCATCCCCGCCCACTTCTTCACCCCCGGACCGATCGGCGTCGTCTCGCGATCCGGCACGCTCACCTATCAGATCGGCAACGAGCTGGCCCAGGCCGGCGTCGGCAACTCGACGATCGTCGGGATGGGCGGCGACCCGATCGTCGGCTCCGACTTCATCGACATCATCGGCCTGTTCGAGGCCGACGACGAGACGGAGCTGATCGTGATGGTGGGCGAGATCGGCGGTGATGCCGAGGAGCGCGCCGCCGAGTACATCGCCGAGAGCGTCTCCAAGCCGGTCGTCGCCTACATCGCCGGCTTCACCGCGCCGCCCGGCAAGCAGATGGGGCATGCCGGGGCGATCATCTCGGGCTCGTCGGGGACCGCCGAGGCGAAGAAGGAGGCGCTCGAGGCGAAGGGCGTGCAGGTCGGGCGCAGCCCGACCGAGACGGCGCGGATAGCGGTTGACGTCCTGCAGGGCGCGCGCGCGTAAGGCCGGCACCCCCGCTACCTATACTGGCGCGGCGATGGCGGCCGAGACGATCAGCTTCGCGCGCGGCGCTCCGAGCGCCGACATCCTGCCCGCGGAAGCGGTGCGGGAGGCGGCCGCGCACGCCCTGGAGGAAGACTGGGAGCGGGCGCTGTCGTACGGCACCGGCGCCGGCCACCCCGGCCTGCGCGACTGGGTCGCGAAGCGTCACGAGACCGACCCGGCGCAGGTGATGATCACCAACGGCTCGATGGAGGCGGCGCTGTTCATCTTCGAGCGCTTCGCCGGCGAGGGCGGCGAGCGCGTGGTGGTGGAGCAGCCGTCCTACGACCGGACGCTGCTGATCCTCGCCAGGCTGGGCGCTGACCGTGCGGGTGTCCCGCTGCAGGCCGATGGCGTGGACGTCGACGCGTTCGAGCAGGCCGCCGACGGCGCGGTGCTCGCACACGTCATCCCCAACTTCCACAACCCGGCCGGCTGCACGCTCTCCCTCGAGAAGCGCCAGCGCATAGTCGAGCTGGCGGCTGAGCGGGGCTTCGTCGTCTTCGAGGACGACCCGTACCGGGAGGTCGGCTTCGGCGACTACGCGCTGCCGACGATGCTGTCGCTGGACTCGGCCGACCGCGTGATCCACGCAAGCTCCTTCTCCAAGACCGTCAGCCCCGGCGTCCGGGTTGGCTACCTGATCGGGCCCGAGGAGGAGATCGCGGCGCTGTCCAAGCGGGCCAACGAGAACTACATCTCGCCCAACATGCTGGCCGAGTCGGTGGTCTGGGAGCTCTGCCGCTCCGGCGGCCTCGATCGCAACATCGAGGTCGTCTGCAAAGCGCTGCGCGAGCGGCGCGACACCCTGGTCGCCTCACTGCGGGAGCGCATCCCCGAGGCCGACTTCGTCGTTCCCGAGGGCGGCTACTTCCTCTGGCTCACCCTCGGCCCAGACGTGGACTGCGCCGAGCTGCAGGCGGCCGCCAAGGAGAACGGAGTGGCCTTCGTCAAGGGCGCCGACTTCATGCTGGACGGCGGAAACAACAGCCTGCGGCTGTCGTTTGCCAGCGTCCCGCCCGACCTGATCGACGAGGGAATCGCGCGGATCGCCCGGGCCCTCGAGCGCGTGCGCGCCGGCGCGCCGGCCTAGGCCGGCCCTTGAACGCATCTGAGTGAGACTATTCGGCCGTGCCGTTCACGCTCAGGAACCTCCAGGAGGACCTGGAGGACCTCGGGTCCAGGTTCGACGGCGCGCCGGACCTGGAGTTCCGCTTGGCGACCGCGGCGCTCGAGCTCGAGCAATCCGGCCTGAGCTACCAGCGCATTCCGCCGGGCTATCGCTTTCCGTACGGCCACACGCACAAGAAACAGGAGGAGGTGTACGTGGTCGTGCGCGGGAGCGGGCGCATGAAGGGTGGGCTGACTAACCCGCCCGGTCATCTCAGCGAATGGCGTTCAAGGCGGCCGGCCTAGCGCCCGTAACGGTCGCGCGACAGCTCGAGCTGCTCCGGTAGCGGCGGGCGCGCGGCGGGGGCGGGATCGGCACGCACGGAGACCGTCTCGGCGACGCTGCGCGAGACCTCGTGGCGACCCTCGTCCGAGACGACGACCACGCCGTCCTCCTCCGAGCTCTCCACCCTGCCGTTCAGCTCGGGGCGAAGCCCGCTGTCCTTGAGGTAGTGCAGCAGCTCCTCCGCCTCGTTCTCGAACCGCAGCACGCGCACCTCGGCCCCGGGCTCGACGTCCGCCAGCAACACTCCCTCCTCGCGGGCGCCCTCGACGAGCGGATGGCCGTGCGGGCAGGTCCTGGCGTCGCCGATCGCTGCCAGCATGCGCTCCTCCAGCACGGGCGACATCGCGTGCTCGAGGCGCTCGGCCTCCTCGTGAACCTCGTCCCAGGGCACGCCGAGGACGTCGGTGAGGAAGCGCTCGATCAGGCGGTGCCGCCGAACGATCGCCTCGGCGTGACGGCGGCCCTCGGCGGTGAAGGCGACGGAGCGGTCGCCGCGCCGGGAGACGTAGCCGTCGCCCTCGAGCCTGCCGATCATCTCGTGCACCGTCGGCGCGGATAGCTGCATCGCCCGGGCGATGTTGGCGCCCGTGATCGGCAGGCCGGCCTCCATCAGCCAGTACATGATCTGCAGGTACTCCTCCTCGGCGACCGTCGCCTCGTGGGCCACGTCACTCCTTCCGCTCGGCGCTTCCGAGACCCGCCCGATACTACTCGCGGCCCGGCGGCGTCCCGCGTGAGAGGATCGGGCGATGCGGATCGAGGCCGGAACCACCGCGCTCGTGACCGGAGCGTCGCACGGCATCGGGCTCGAGGTCTCCCGCGCGCTCGCTGCTCGCGGCGCGCGCGTCGGCCTGCTGGCGCGAGACCCCGGCGCGCTCGACAGCGCGGCCGCCGTGGCGGGGGAGGCAGCGATCACGCTGCCCGCGGACGTCGGCGACTTCGACGCCGTCAGCGCCGCGGTGGCCAGCTTCCTCGATCGGGCGGGCGGGCTCGAGGTCGTCGTCGCGAACGCGGGCGTCGCCCGCTACGCCCCATTCGCGGAGCAGCCGTTGGAGGACGTGGAGGCGATGGTGCGGACGAACGTGCTCGGGACGATCTACACGATCAGAGCGGCGCTGCCGGCGATGCTGGACCGCGCCAGAGGGCACATCGTGGTGCTCTCCTCGGGCGCCGGGCTGCGCGCCTTTCCGTGGGCGGCGGTGTACGGAGCGACGAAGGCGGCGGACCGGGGGTTCGCCGAGGCGCTGCGGCACGAGCTGTCCGGTACCGGGGTGTCGCTGACCACTGTCTTTCCCGGCGAGGTGGCGACCGACCTGCACGAGGGGCGGCGCGACCGCCTCCCGGACTGGCGGGCCAGCGAGAGCGAGCTCCCGGCCGCCGACGTCGCGGCGGCGATCGTGGGCGCAATCGAGGCGGACTCGAGGACCGTCTATCTGCCCCGCAGCGTGCGCGTCCTCGGCCTCAACGGGGTCGCGCCGCGACTGACCGACCGTCTGCTGGCGGCCGTGCGGGGAGGGGCGGCGGCGCCGCGCCGCGACTGACGGCCGCAGACCGCCATCGGCACCGATACCGGTCGGACAGAAATCCCAATTTTGGGTATTTCGGTTCGGGCGGATATCCCCGATGCTTGTGTCGTGGGGGCACCACAGACCCACGTGCGTCCTGATTCTTTCCCTATGGGGCACGAGCTGGACGCCGCGCTGCTTGTTGACGGCTCAGACGGAGCCGCCCGGCGCGCCGCGACGGAGATCGCCCGGGCCGCTCTGGAGGCGAGCAGCGCCGAGACGGCGGAGCACTCCGACGACGTCGTCACGATCTCGGAGGCGCTCTGCGACCGGCTCGGCGTGTACGGCCCCGAACGCGACGACATCGTGATCGCCGCGCGGTTGCACGACATCGGCAAGGTGGCCGTTCCGCGCGACATCCTCGAGAAGCCGGGCACCCTCAATCCCGACGAGTGGTCGGTGATCCGCCGCCACACCGTGGTCGGCGAGCAGATCCTGCGGGCCGTTCCGGAGATGGAGGGAGCGGCGACCCTCGTACGCCATTCGCACGAGCGCTGGGACGGCGGCGGATACCCGGACGGGCTGGGTGGCGACGGGATCCCGCTCGGGAGCCGGATCATCTTCTGCGCCGACGCCTTCCACGCGATCCGCTGCGACCGGCCCTACCGGCACGGGATCCCGGCGCCCGATGCCCTGGCGGAGATCGTGGACTGCTCGGCGACCCAGTTCGACCCCGACGTGGTCGGCGCACTCGAGCAGACCGCGCGCGAGCTGAACCGCGCCGCGGCGCCGCGCCGGATGGGACGCTCCAACCGGCTCGTGGCGCTGCTGCTCGTCGTGGCGCTCGGGGTGGCGGGCTCCGCCGTGGCGCGCAGCGGCCTGTGGCCGACGCCCAAGGCGAGCGCAAACCCGCCGGCGAACGGCGCCACGGTCGGCGGAGGCACGGCGGCGGCCGTGGTCCCGTGCGGTCTCGCCTCGTGCGCCACCGGGGCGCACGGAATCCAGCTCGTGGGGACGCCGCTGTCGGCCTACGGCGTCGGCTCCTCGCTGGAGCCCGCGGCCGGGCGCCCGGGCGCCCCCGGGCTTCCCTTCGGGACCGCAGTGGGCGGCAATCGCGGCGTTCGCGACCACGGCCAGGGGATCGGTCGCGGCAACGGCAACGGAAAGGGCCAGGGGAAGGGGCCCGGTAACGGCAAGGCCAAGGGGCACACGAAGACGCTCGGCAAGGGCCATGGCAAGGGCAAGGCGCTCGGCCACACCTCGCCGCCCGGCTCGCACGGCGGGGGCAACGGCGGCGGCAGCGGCCTTCATCTGGGCAATGGCGGCGGCCAGGGCGGCTCGCACGGCGGCGCGCCGCAGGCCCCGCCCCCACCCCCGCCCGTCTCCACCCCGCCGGGCAACTCCGGCGGGGGCAACGCCGGCGGAAATGGAAACGGCGGCGCCAACGGCAATGCCGGCGGCAACGGCAACGGCAACGGCAACGCCAACGGCCACTCGAAGTAGCCCGGCCTGGGCTCAGCGACGCTCGGCCAGCGTTCCGACGATCGCCTCGTAGACGCCCTCGCCCATCCTGCCCTCTGTGACGGTGACGTTGTCCCGCCCGGAGATCGCGTCGCGCAGGCCGGGATCGCGCTCGGGCCCGTTCGCGACGACGAAGAAGCGACCGACCACGGCGGACACCTCCAGGTCCTCGACCGAGTCGCCGATCGCGATGCACTCCCCGGGCGCGTAGCCGCGGGCGCGCATATGGGCCTGCACCGCCGCCGCCTTGCTCGACTCGCGGGGCACCAGATGGTAGGCGTGGGTGATGTCCAGGCCCGGCATCGGCCGCCCGATCGCGCCATTGTCGAGCAGCCGGAGCTCCTCGTGCCCGGCGCTTCGCAGCACCTCGTTCGCCTCGGCAACGTCGACGCGGCCGCGGAACAGCAGCGACAGCTCGCGCCCGGTGTGCCACGGCGAGTGATACTCGAGGCGACCCGGGAAGCGTTCGAACAGCAGCTCGGGCACGCCGGCCGCGCGCATCGCGTCCGCCAGCGATCCGTCCCCGGTCGGGTCCATGCCCCCCGTCAGCAGCGTCCTCTCGCCGTCGATCGACATCGCGCAGCCGGCCTCGTAGATGTAGGACGTCTGGCCGATCAGCCTCGCGTCCTCCGCCACCTGCGCCTCGCGACGACCCGATTTGATCACCACCTCGACGCCGGCGCGGTGGCAGGCTTCGAGGGCCCGCGCGGGCAACAGCGAGAAGCCACCCTCGTGGTCGCGGAAGAGCGACCCGCCGCGGCCGAGCAGCGTGCCGTCCAGGTCGGTGTAGACGCAGCGCAGCGACACCGGCGGCTACCGTAGCCGGAATGGACGCAAGGGCGGCGACCAGCTGGAGGGTGGCGGGCGGCGAGCTGTCGCTGGCGCGCCCGCTCGGGGTGGGGATCGTCAACGTCACCGAGGACTCGTTCTTCGAGGGCGCCCGCAGCGCCACGCCGGAGGACGCGGTCGTCGCCGGGGTCGCGCTGGCCGAGGCCGGGTTCGATCTGCTCGACGTCGGCGCCGTCGCCGCCCGCAGCGGCGCGCCGGTCCCGGCCGACGAGGAGAGCGCCCGGCTCGTGCCCGCGATCGCCGGCCTCGTCGAGGCGACCGCGCTGCCGCTCACCGCCGACACGTTCTCGGCAGAGGTGGCCCGAAGGGCGCTCCAGGCGGGTGCGGTCGCGATCAACGACATCGGCGGAGGCCGCGACCCGGAGCTGCTCGACGTCGTCGCGGGCGCCGGATGCGGCCTCGTGCTCATGCACATCGAGGGCCCGCCGCGCGTCGATCGCCCGCCGCCCCGCTACGACGACCCGGTCGAACGGGTCGTCGGCTACCTGAGCGAGCGCATCGACGCGGCGGTCGGGCGCGGGATCGCCGAGGAGCAGCTCGCCGTCGATCCCGGACTCGACTTCGATCTCGCCACCGACGACGACCTCGAGGTGCTGCGCAGGCTCGATCGCCTGATCGCGCTCGGCCGGCCGCTCTTTCTGGCGCTCTCGCGAAAGGACTTCCTCGGCGCCGTGCTGGCAGGCTCGTGGGAGCGCCGGCTTCCGGCCGCGCGCCGCGAGTGGGCAACCGCGGCGGCGACGGCGCTCGCCGCCGCCGCAGGCGCGCAGCTTCTTCGCCTCCACGACCCCTCGGCGCTCGACGCGATGCGGGTCGCCCACCGGATCGCCGTCGCGGAGGGCGACGATGGCTAGCGCGACTGCGACTTCGAGCCGCTGGCGCGAGACGATCGAGGCCGGCCGCGCCGACGGCCGCCTCGCCGCGGAGGGCCTGGAGGGGCCGCGCCGGGCCGAGACGGTCCCGATCCCGGGGCGGCTCGACCGCGGCCTCGCCGACGCGCTCGGGCGGGCCGGGATCGAGGCGCTCTACTCCCATCAGCTAGAGGTGATGGAGGCGGCGTCCGAGGGAGACGTGATCGTGACCAGCGGCACGGCGAGCGGCAAGTCGCTTGGCTTCAACCTCCCCGTGCTCGACGCGATCGCTCGCGACCCGAAGGTGCGGGCCCTTTACCTGTATCCGACCAAGGCGCTCGCCCAGGACCAGGCCCGCAAGCTGGCCGAGCTCGCTCCCCCGGGGCTGAGGCCGGCGATCTACGACGGCGACACGCCGCGTGACGAGCGACCGTCGATCCGGCGGCGCTCGAACCTGGTGCTGACGAATCCCGACATGCTCCACGTCGGGGTCCTTCCCCACCATCGCGGCTGGGGCGAGTTCCTCGCGGCGCTGCAGTGGGTGGTCGTGGACGAGGCGCACACCTACCGCGGAGTGTTCGGGTCGCACGTCGCCAACGTGCTGCGCAGATTGCGCCGCGCCGCCGCGCTCTACGGCTCGCAGCCTCGCTTTCTCTGCGCCTCGGCGACGATCGCCAACCCGGTCGAGCTCGCCGAGCGCCTCACCGGGTCCCGGTTCGCGCTGGTCGACCGCGACGGCGGCCCCCGCGCCGGCCGCGAGATCGCGATGTGGAACCCGCCGCTCACCGACGAGGCGTCCGCCACGCGCCGCTCGGCGCTGGCGGAGGCGGCCGACCTCCTCGCCGAGCTGGTCACGAACGGGATCAGGACGATCTGCTTTCTGCGCAGCCGCAAGGGAATCGAGCTGATCCAGCGCTTCGCGCGGATGCGCCTCGCAGACGACGGGCGCCCCGAGCTGGCCGAGCGGATCGCGCCCTATCGCGCCGGATACACGCCCCAGCAGCGCCGCGCGATCGAGGCCGACCTGGTCAGCGGCGAGCTGCTGGCGGTGGTCGCAACCGATGCGCTCGAGCTCGGGATCGACGTCGGCGAGCTGGACGCGGCGATCTGCGTCACCTTCCCCGGCACGGTCGCCAGCCTCCGCCAGATGTGGGGGCGAGCGGGGCGGCGCAGCCGCGGCCTGGCGATGTACGTGGCCGGGCGCGACGCCCTCGACCAGTTCTTCTGCCGCCACCCGCTCGAGTTCCTTGAGCGTCCCGTCGAGGCCGCGATCCTCGATCCCGAAAGCGAGCAGATCCACCTCCAGCACCTTCTCGCCGCCGCCTACGAGGTGCCGCTGGACGAGCGCACGGGCCCGATCCTGGGCGATCGCTGGCGCGACGGCGCCGAGCGCCTGGTCGCGCTCGGCGAGCTGCGACGGACGAGCGCGGGGCGCTACGTGCCGCGCAGCCCCGGCTTCCCCGCGGCCGAGATCTCGCTGCGCTCCGCGTCCGCCGACAGCGTCGCGATCGTGGACGGCGACTCCGGCGAGATGATCGGCACGATCGAGGCCGAGCGCGCCTTCTCCACCGTGCATCCGGGGGCGGTCTACCTCCACCTCGGCGCCTCCTACGAGGTCGCCGAGCTGGACTTCGCGGCGCGGCGGGCGGTCGTGCGCCGCTTCGACGGCGATTGGTACACGCAGGCCAAGCGCGAGACGGAGGTCTTCATCGAGGAGCCCCGGCAGAGCCGCGCCGCCGGCGGCGTCGAGCTGTGGCTGGGCACTGTCGACGTCACCGAGCAGGTGATCGCCTTCCAGCGCAAGCGCCTGGGCAGCGACGAGGTCCTCGACATCGTCGCGCTCGACCTGCCCGAGCAGAGCTTCGTCACGCACGCGCTCTGGTACACGCTCCCGGAGGCGATCGCGGCGGCGCTGCCGCCCGAGGTCCTGCTCGGCGCCCTGCACGCGACCGAGCACAGCCAGATCGCGGTCCTGCCGCTGATCGCGATGTGCGATCGCTGGGACGTCGGCGGGCTGTCGACCAACGTCCACATGCAGACTGCGCGGCCGACGATCTTCATCTACGAGGGCCACCCGGGAGGGGTCGGGATCGCCGAGCGGGGTTACGAGCGGTTCGAGCGGCTCGTCGCCGACGCCCACCGCCTGATCGGGGAGTGCCCCTGCGCCGACGGCTGCCCGTCGTGCGTGCAGAGCCCCAAGTGCGGCAACCTCAACGAACCGCTTCACAAGGCCGGCGCGCTGGAGACGATGCGCCTGATGCAGCGAGGCGGCGCCGGCGCCGCGGACACCGGCAGGTGAGCGGACGCCGCCCACAGGTGGCCGTGATCGGGTCGGGGCTCTGCGAGCCGGACTCCGAGCTGTCCCTGGCCGCCGAAGCAGTCGGGCGGGGTCTTGCCGAGGCGGGCGTGACCGTCGTCTGCGGCGGGCTGGGCGGCGTGATGGAGGGAGTGGCCCGCGGAGCGCGGGCGGGCGGGGGCGAGGTGATCGGGGTGATCCCGACGAACGACCCGGCCGACGCCAACCCGCACTGCACGCACGTGATCGCCACCGGGATCGGCTACGCCAGGAACCTCGCGGTCGTCGCCTCCGGCGAGGTCGTGATCGCGGTGGGAGGAGAGTGGGGAACGCTGTCGGAGATCGGCCACGCCCGCGACATGGGCCGGCCCGTGGTGGCGCTGGGGAGCTGGGAGGTGAGCGGCGCGGGCGAGATGCGCGGCGGCCCGGGGATCGCCGTGGCGGCCGATCCCGATGCCGCCGTCGCGGCGGCGCTGAAGGCGCTCAGCGAGCCGACCTAGAGAACTCCACCCTTCCCAGCAGCTCGTCCGTGGAGGCCGAGGCGTAGCCGCTGAGGCGCCCTGCCGGCGCCGCCGTGCGGGCATGCGCTGCCCCGGGCGCGAGCAGAGCGAGCGCGCTCCGCAACCGCCCCGCGAAGACCAGGGCGCCGCTGGCGCCCGGGACCCTCGCGGCGACGGCTGCGCCGCCGTTCCCGACCGCCGCCGCGAACGCGAGCAGCTGCCGGGCCAGCGGCAGCCCGTCGCCGACGGCGAGGACAAGCCGGCGCCGGAAGCGATCGGTGCGGGGAGGCTCGCGCAGGCCCCCGCCGAGGCCCACGGCCACCCGGCGCAGCGGGGGTGGGGTTTCGCCGGGAGCGATCGGAAGGTCGGCGTCCGAGACGTCGCCGCGGTCGGTCCGGGCGAGGAAGGCGAACGTGGCGGCGACGCCGCGCAGCTCGAACGAGGCGCCGCCCTCGCCGAGGGCGGCCATCCAGGGCAGGCGATCCACGCGTCTGGCCGCAGCAGGATCGAGCCGGCGGTCGACCAGCGTCTCCAGGTTCGCCCACGCGTGCACCACGGCCGCCTGCGGAAGATCGTCGAGGACGTCGTTGACGTCGTCGTCGTCGAGGCGGGCGTCGGACGGGCCATCGCGGACCGCGAGCGCGCGGCGCACGGTGTCCAGGTCGGCGGCGGCGACCAGGACCCCGTCGCGGGTGGCAAGCGCGGCACCGCGCGCCCTGTACAGGCGGGCGGAATGGAACCTGCCGGCGGGCGCGACCCCGCCGGCGCGGACGGCGTCGCCGAGCAGGCCGTCGAGCGGGCCGGGATCCGGCGTGGAGAGCGCGAGCACCGTGCCGCCGGCACCGGTCCCGACCGCCAGCTCGTTGCCCAGCAGGGGTGCGACCCGCCGTACCCCGAGCCGGCTCGCCCCGGCGATCCGATCCGCCTCGTTGCGAGCGGCGCCGAAGCCGGGCACGAACGCCGCCGCCCGCGCCAGAGCCCTCAGCTTCGCGATCCCGGCATCGGTGTCGATCAGTGCCACCGCGGTGGCGTCGGACGGGTAGAAGCGCAGCACCTCCACCCGCGGGTCGACAGCCCGCTTTGGCCCGCCCGAGCCGCCGCAGCCGCTGAGCGCGAGGAGGGCGGCGAGCAGGATCAGCGCCGCGCCTCCGGCCCGCCGCGCCTCGGGTGAGCGTGCAGCCGGGTTCACGCGGGAAAGGCTAGTCGCGCCCCGGCCAGCGCGCCCGGATCGCCACGGCGGCGAACGCGTGGGACCAGGCGAGCGGGGTCGTCGAGAGAGGGACGCCCCCGCCCGCCGAGAGGCGCTCGGGCAGCGTGCCCGCGCCGGTGGCCGCCCGCCTCAGGCAGCCGAGGAGGCGGTCCGCCCCGGGGGTATCTCCGAGCGCCGCCAGGGCCCATGCCGCCCAGGCCGTCGGCGCGGTCCAGGGATCGGCCCCCTTCAATCCGCGGCCCGGACGGATGCCGAACCGCCGCGCGCGTGCCGCGATCGCCCTCACGGTCGTCGCGGCCGCCGCCCGCATGCCGCTGCGCCGGAAGGGGACGACCGCCCAGGCGGCGGCGGGATCGAGCCCCGAGGCGGGATCTCCGGCGTGGCGGACCAGCCTGCCGCCCGTGGCGAACTCGCGCAGCAGGCGCGCCGCGGGGACGCCCGCCGCGATCGCGTTGCCGAGGAAGTCGCCCGATCGGCTCTCGGCGTAGTCGTGCCGGTCGCGCCAGCGCCAGCGCGAGGGTTGCGTCGGCAGGCCCGTCGCGCGGGCGGCAACGTCGATCCATCCGCGGGCGTCGCCAGCGAGGGCGCGGCCGTCGGCGACGGGGCGCCCGCTGCCATGGAAACGCGCCGCCGCCGCGATCGGCAGCGAGCGCAGGAAGCGCGCCGACCGGGCCGCCATCCACCGGTAGCCGGCGGACCGCAGCGCCAGCGCCCCGGCGGCGGCGTCCCGCGGCCACACGTACGCCCAGCGGTCGCGGGTGCCGGCCGCGACCGCCCCCGTGCGGCGGTCGGTGAGGGCGCGGAGCACGAGCAGCGACCGCGCGTACATGCGCCGCGCCCAGCCGGGGGCGCCGGGACCGAGCGGGCGGGCGCGCCCCAGCCAACGGCGGTCGGCGGCGGCGATCATGGCCGGCGGCGGCGCGGGCCGTCCGGCGAACGAGCAGGAGAGATCGACGGTGAGCCGCCCCGCCCCCTCCCAGCTCAGCACCGCCCGTGCGTCCTCACCCTGACCTGCGACGACGCCGGCCGGCGCCGGGCGAGTCGAGCACCGCGCGCGGCGACGTCCGTCGGTCTGGACGAGGGCGCCGTCGCGAACCGAGATCTCGTCGCCGCCGCGATCGCCCCCGAGGTCGAGGTTGAGTCCCAGTCGCAGGCGCACGGGAGCCGGGCCGCGAACCCGTATCCGGCGCCCGAGCGAGACGGTGCCGGCGGCGTCGGCGATCGTGACCCGCGCCGCGCCGGCCGCAACCGACGTCCGCAGGACGTTGGTGCCGGGCAGATAGCGCTGGCGGAACGCCGAGCCCGTCCACAGCGGCCGCGGCTGGCCGCGGCCAGCCGACGCCGCCACCGTGATCCCGGTGGTGCTCGGCACCGATCCGGCCCGTTGGCGGGCGAGGGTGTTGTGGATCTGGTCCCTTCCGGCCGGGCCGGGCAGGCGAAGGTCGGCGACGTCCCCGTAGGCGTCCACCGCGGCGGTCAGCCCGCCCTGGCCGATCACCGCCGTTCCCAGGAACGGCGCGGCCTGGCCGCGGGCGGCCGGGGGAGTGCGCGGATCGGCATCGACGACGCCCGACAGCGATGCCGCGGCGAGCGCGGCCACCGCCACGAGCCCTGCTCGGGAGCGCATCGCGCCACCGTAGCGCGAGGCCGCCGCGGTCACCCGGCCCGCGCGGCGCTAGCCTTTCCGTCCTCCGGCGAGGTAGCTCAGTTGGTAGAGCACACGACTGAAAATCGTGGTGTCGGCAGTTCGATTCTGCCCCTCGCCATCCTCCCCGTTTAGCTGCGCCGATCGCGGGCAGAAAGCACGGGGTGAGCCATCGAGCTCTGCGAATCGGCCTGTGGGTTGCGCTGGCGGCACTGTTCGCGTGCTGGGCAGAAAACGCGCCGGCGCAGCCCGGCAGCGGCCCGCGCGAGACCGTCAACCAGCGATTCACTACCACGCGGCCGGGCTCGCCGACGGGCCTCGGGTTCAGCGCCAGCTATCACGCGGCCGGCGACGCCAAGGCCCCGCCCCCGTACATGAAGCGGGTGGTCGTCTACCCGCCGCGGGGAATGCGCTACGACACGAGCGTCCCGGCGCGTTGCACGGCTGGCGACGTGGAGCTGCAGCTCCTGGGACCGGCCGCATGCCCCCGGGCCAGCCGCCTCGGAACCGGAACGGTCGAGGGCCTGTTCCAGATGCCTTTCGCCCACGACTTCACCTTCGACCACTTCAAGCACGCCGTGGACGTCGTCAACGGAGCGAGGCAGCAGATCATCCTGATCAAATCCGAGGGCTACACCGTGGTGCGCGGCCGCTTCCGCCCCGACGGCTCGCTCGCCTGGCGGCTGCCGACGTGCTTCCCGGCGCCGCCGGCCGGAGGCTGCGTCGACGACTACATCCTTCAGCTGAGGAACGCGAACTTCCTGCCGCGCTACACGCGGACCTCCGCCGGCCGCATCCGCAGCTACGCGACGACGCCGCCGAGCTGCCCCGCCAGCGGCCACTGGCGCACGACGGTCCGCTACACGTGGTCGAACGGGACCGTCGACCATGTCACGAGCGAGCAGCCGTGCAGGTCACCGTAGCCCGTAGCCCCGTTGGATCGTGAGGTGGAGATCCGGGGACGCCGCCCGATAGCCGCTGACGAGCGCCTTCGATCCGGTCCGCATGCTCCGGCGCAACCCTGGATCCGGCCGGGCCGGGCTAGCCTGCGCGGCCGTAGACGGGGACCGCCGCGCCGGACACCGGCGTGGATTCGAGCGAGCAGAGAAAGCGCACCACCCGCGCGATCGCGACCGGCGGCACCCAGGTCGAATGGTCGGCGTTCGGCATCGAGGCCCGGTTGGCGGGGGTGTCGATCACGCTCGGCAGGATCGCGTTGGCGCGAATCCCCTCGTCGCGATACTCGACCGCGATCGAGCGGACGAGGGCAAGCACGGCGGCCTTCGAGATCGCGTAGGCGGCGGCTCCGGCGAACGGCTCCAGGGCCGCCTTCGTGCCGACGCAGACGATCGCGCCGCCGCCCTGCTCCACCATCCGCGGCAGCGCGGCGCGGCACACCCGGTACGCGGTCATCAGGTTCAGCTCCAACATGCGCTCCATCTCCCCCGCGGCTGTCTCGTGCAGGCGGCCGGTGCCGGCGTAGCCGCCCACGAGGTTGACGGCGGCTGCCAGCGGCGAGCCGTCGGCGGCGGTGGCGACGGCCGCCTCCGCGCCCGGGCCGGCGGAGAGATCGGCCTGGACCAGCTCGAGCGTCTCCCGCGCGCCCAGCGCGTCCTCGACGCGCTGCTTCTCCGCCTCGGCGATCCAGGTCACGACCACCCGCGCGCCCGCCTCGAGCAGCTCCGCGACCACCGCCTGGCCGAGCGCTCCCGTCCCGCCGGTGACCAGCACGGTGCCCTCGAGCCGGCTCATCGAAGGCGGCCCGTCAGGTCCCGATCCGCCCGCGCGACATGTTCATCGTGACCACCCTATCCGGAAAGTCGCCGTCCGCCTGTCTCTCTAACTTGGGCTCCCCGATGGACCAGCAGGCACAGCTCTCGGCAAGCGCAGCCGACAACGGACGCCAGTACATCGGCGACCTCGCCGACGGCGACCCGGTGACGGGCATCTTCGCCGTGCGCGAGCGCAACCTGCGCCAGAAGCGAAGCGGGGAGGACTTCCTGCGGCTGGTGGTGTCCGATCGGACCGGGACCGCCGAGGCCGTCGCCTGGGACGGCGTCGCCGAGTGCTTCGAGGCCGCCGAGCCGGGGGGCGCGGTGCTGATCGAGGGCCGCTTCTCGGTGCACCCGCAGTACGGGTCGAAGATCACGATCGGCTCGATCCGGCCGGCCCGGCCGGACGAGTTCTCGACCGACGAGATCGCGGAGGGCCCCGCCGTCGAGATCGAGCGTCTCGAGGCCGACCTCTCCGAGCTTCGCGCCACGGTTCAGAACCCGCAGCTGCGCGAGCTGCTGGATGCGTTCTTCGCGCCCGGCTCGCCGGTCTGGAAGCGCTTCCGCGAGGCGCCGGCCGCGAAGTACTACCACCAGGCATACCGCCACGGGCTGCTCGAGCACACCCTGTCGGTCGCCCAGGGGGTCAGCGCGGCCGCGGCGCTGTTCCCGGGGATCGACCGCGACGTCGCCGTCACCGGCGCCCTCCTCCACGACATCGGCAAGACCCAGGCCTACAACGACGACCCGATCGCGATCGAGCTCACCGACGCCGGGCGGCTCCAGGGCGAGATCGTGCTCGGCTACTACCTCGTCCGCCGCCAGATCGAGCGGATCGAGGGCTTCGATCCGCACTCCGCCGAGGCGGTGCTCCACATCGTCCTCTCGCATCACGGGGCGCTCGAGCACGGCTCCCCGGTCGTGCCCGCGACGCGCGAGGCGGCGCTGGTTCACGCTCTCGACAACCTCGGCGGGAAGCTCGGCAGCTTCGACCGCCTGGAGCGCGAGCTGCCCGAAGGCGAGGCGTGGTCACGCTTCGACCGAGCCCTCGAGGGCTCGGCCTACTTCGCCACCCGCGCGGCGTAGCGGCCTGGCATCTAGGGGCCAAGGCGCTGCGCGCAGGCGCTCATCCGGGCGGTGTTCCCGTTCGCTCGCTGCACGCAGCCGAGCAGACGCTGCGCCCTTCTCAGCCCGACCTGGCCCTCGCCGCTGATCACGACGGCGCCACGGTCCTGCCGTCGCGCCTGCCGCACCGACTGGTTGAGCTGGCGCTCGCTGATGTCGAGGCTGCGGCTGATCGGCTCGTTGAACTTGCCCACCTGGTTGAAGGCGTTGTTCGTCGTGTCCAGCACCGGCTTGACGATGAACAGGTAGGCGGCGCCGAGGGTGATCACGGTCGCCACCATCCCCACGAGGCGCAACGAGATATTCCCGAGGAATTCCACGCGGCGGCCAGACTCTAGCGCCCGCGCCCCGCGCCGGTGGCTGCCTGGACACTCGCTCGCAGCACTGACGCAAATTGCGAACTTCGGCGACGGGCGTGAATCGGGCACCGTCCAGGCACGACTATCCTCTCCGCCGTGGCCAAGGACACCGAGAAGCTGATCCGCCAGCTGTCTCTGATCTCCTTCCTGATGGCCCAGGGCAGGCCCGTGTCGGCGCTCGAGATCAAGCGGGAGGTCGAGGGCTACAGCGACATGAACGACGACGCCTTCGCGCGCCGCTTCTACGCCGACCGCGCCGAGCTGGAGAGCCTCGGCATAGTGCTCTCGGTCGAGAAGCCGGGCGAGGGGTTCTTCGAGGCCGAGCTCTACGCGCTGCCGCCCGAGAACTACTACCTGCCCGCGATCGAGTTCACCGACGGCGAGCTCGGCGCGCTGCGGATGGCGCTGTCGCTGCTCGACGGACGGTTCGCCTACGCCGAGCCCCTGCGCCTGGCCCTGCAGCAGGTCTCCTGGGGCCGGCCGAGCACGCTGAGCTCCACCGAGCGGCCCTCGGTGGAGGTCTCGATGACGGCGTCGGCGGGCGGCCGTGAGCTTTCCCAGCGCCTGGCCAAGGTCGAGACGGCAATCTCGCGCCGCAAGACGATCGAGTTCACCTACTACACGATGCAGACCGGGGAGCAGCGCAAGCGCAAGGTGGACCCGTACCACCTCGTCTACCGCGGCGGGCAGTTCTACCTGATCGGCTACGCGCACGAGCGCGACGCTGTGCGCGTGTTCCGGCTGTCGCGGATTCGCGGCAAGGTCTCTTACGCGACCAAGGCCGAGCACGACTTCAGCCCGCCGGAGGACTTCGACCGGCGCGACTACGGCTCCCGCGCCGACTGGCAGATGGGCGAGAGCGAGGGCAAGGCGAAGGTCTTCGTGCGTGACCGGATCGCCTGGCTGGTGGAGCGCGACTTCGGCGACTACGGGGAGATCAGGCCTGCGCGCAAGGACGATTCCGCCCCCGGGCGCGGGTCGATCTTCGAGACCGAGTTCGCCGATCGCCGCCAGCTGATCGCCTGGGTTCTGCAGTGGCGCCGCAACGCAGCCGTGCTCGAGCCCGACGACCTCGCCCGCGAGGCCGAGGAGCGCCGCTCGACCCTGCGCGACCGCCATGCCGGCGGCTTCGAAACGGCTCCGGCGTCGGGCGGCGCGGCCCAGCCGCCACCGGCGCGAGGCGGCCGCTCCAACGGCAAGACCGAGAGCACGATCCGGCCGGAGCGCTTCGCGCGGCTGGTCACGCTGGCGGGAATGCTGATCGAGGCGGCCAAGGCGGCGCGCAGGCTCTCGGTGTCGGAGGTGCGCGAGGAGCTCAACCTCTCCGACACCGAGCTTCGCGAGGACATCGACGTGCTCAACGTCGTCAACTTCGGCGGCGGCACCTACGTGCTCTACGCCGAGATCCAGGGCGACGAGATCGACGTCGATTCGGAGCCGTACGGCGAAAACTTCGCCCGCCCGGCGCGGCTGCTGCCGCTGGAGGCCAAGGCGCTGGTGGCGGCGATCGACCTGTTCGGGGACCACCTGCCCCAGACCGGGCTGCAGAGCGCCCGTCGCAAGATCGTCGCGGCGCTCGGCCACGACCCGTCGGAGGAGGGCCTCGAGATCGCCGGCGCCGGCGGCGACTCGGCGGTGGCCCGCACGGTCAACCGGGCGATCGCCGAGCGCAGGATCCTCGAGCTGCACTACTACAAGGAGAACGAGGACCAGTTCACCAAGCGCGAGGTCGAGCCGTACAGGCTGGAGAACGGGCGCGAGGGCTGGTACGTGGAGTGCTACGACACGGGACGGGAGGCGGTCCGCCACTTCCGGCTGGACCGGGTCAAGGAGGCGGCCGTCTCCGACCGGCGGTTCGAGCCCCGCGAGGAGATGGAGGAGATCGCCGGGATCGAGGGCTGGATGACCGACGGCGAGGTGCCGGCGGCGAGCGTCGCGCGTGTGTGGGTGTCCCCCGACCGTGCCCGCTGGCTGCGCGAGGAGCGGACGGTCGTCGAGGAGCTCGCCGACGGCGCCGTGGTCGTCGAGGTCCCCTACGCGGGGACCTCGTGGCTCGTGCGCGAGATCCTCAAGGGCGCCGGCGACCTCGTCGTGCTCGAGCCCGAGGACGCCCGCGACGCGATCGCCCGGGAGGCATCCGAATAAGCCCGGGGAAATCCTCCGCTTCGCGTCCGGTTCCCCCGGGTTAGGGCGCGCACCGCGTGGAAACCCTGAGCCGGCTTGACGTGGAGCTCATAGTCGCCCCGAACCCGGGGCCGATGACGCTCTGGGGCACGAACACGTACGTGGTCGGCCGCGATCCGGCGCACGTGATCGATCCCGGCCCTGCCGATGCCGGGCACGCCGAGCGAGTCCTCGCTGCGGGCGAGGCGCGCGGCGGGATCGGCGGGGTGGTGCTCACGCACTCGCACGGCGACCATGCGGCCGGCGTCGACCTGCTCGGCGGCGCGCCGGTGCTCGAGGCGCGGGACGGAGAGGCGATCGCGGGGATGACGGTCGTCGCCACGCCCGGCCACGCCCCCGACCACGTCTGCCTGCTGCTCGAGAGGGCCTGCTTCACCGGCGACCTGATCCTCGGCTCGGGGTCGAGCTACGTCCCGCCCGACGGTGGCTCGCTGATCGCCTACCTGGACTCGCTGCGGCGACTGCAGGCGCTCGACCTCGAGGTCCTGCTGCCGGGCCACGGCCCCGCGGTCACCGACCCGCAGGCAAAGATCGCGGAGTACATCGAGCATCGCCTCGACCGCGAGCGCAAGCTGGTCGCCGCGCTGGAGGACGGCGAGCGCTCCCGGCGGCGCCTGCTCGACGCCGCCTGGGACGACGTGCCGGAGCCGATGCGCGCGGTCGCGGCGCAGGTCATGGAGGCCCACCTGGACAAGCTCCGTCACGAGGGCCGGCTGCCGGCCGATCTCGACGACTGATATCTAACTGTCGGTGATCCCTCCCCGCGGCAACCTGCCACGCCGGATCGCCGGCGCCGGGCTCGGCGCCGGCGCGATCGCGGCGGCCGCCGCGGGCGCCGTCTGGTACCGGCTGTTCCGCCAGCCGCTGCCGCAGACCGGGGGGACGCTGCGGGCGGTGGCGATCGACGCGCCGGTCGAGGTCCGCCGCGACCGCTGGGGCGTGCCGCACGTCGCCGCCCTCTCCGAGCACGACCTCTGGTTCGGGCAGGGCTTCTGCCACGGCCAGGACCGCCTCTTCCAGATGGACTTCTACCGGCGCATAAGCGCGGGACGGCTCTCCCAGGTCGCCGGCGCGGCGACGCTGCCCGCAGATCGCCTGATGCGCACCCTCGGCCTGCGCCGGATCGCCGAGCGCGAGGAGGCGGCCCTCGATCCGGCCGACCGCGCTCGCCTCGACTGTTACTGCGCCGGCGTCAACGCCGCCGCGGAGGCCGCGCGCGTGCCGCCGCTCGAGTTGCAGCTGATGCGCCAGCGCTTCGATCCTTGGCGGCCCGCCGACATGCTGGCGATCTCCAAGCTGCTCGCCTTCGGGCTGTCGACCAACTGGGAGCGGGAGCTCCTGCGGGCCGAGATGGTGCGCGAGCTGGGGCCGGAGCTGGCCGCCCGGCTGGAGCCGCGTTACCCGCGAGACAACCCGGTCGCGACGCGTCCCGGCGAGGGCTATCGCGGCGACGGCGCCGCCCTCGCCGACCAGATCGCGCAGGTGAAGGAGACGATCGGGATGACCGCGGAGGCCAGCGGCTCGAACAACTGGGCGATCGCCGCGAGCCGATCCGCCACCGGCGGCCCGCTGCTCGCCGGCGACCCTCACCTTCCCCCGAGCATGCCGGGCATCTGGTACCAGATCGGCCTCGAGCTGCCGGACCACTGGGCTCGCGGCTGCTCGCTGCCGGGGATGCCCGGCGTGTACATGGGCCAGAACGACGACGTCGCCTGGTCGTTCACGAACGCGATGGCCGACGTGATGGACCTCTTCGTCGAGCGGATCGACGGCGAGCGCTACGAGTTCGAGGGGGAGTGGCTGCCGCTCGAGCAGATCGAGGAGGAGATCCCCGTGCGCGGCCGCTCCGAGCCCGAGCAGCTCACCGTGCGGATCACCCGTCACGGGCCGATCGTCAACGAGGCCCTAGGCGAGGACTCCGACCAGCCGCTGTCGCTGCGCTGGACCGCGCTCGACCATCCGGCGATGGTCCCGGTCAGCCAGATGGGAGCGATGCGCGCGACCGGCGGCGACGAGCTGGTCGACCTGCTGTCCGCCCACACCGTTCCGGTGTCGAACCTGGTCTGGGCCGACCGCGCCGGCGGCATCGGCTACAAGCTCGTCGGCCTTCTCCCGATCCGCCGCGGCGGCTGCCCCGACCTTCCCAAGCCGGGCTGGACCGGCGAGTACGAGTGGGACGGATTCGTGCCCTACGAGGAGCTGCCCCGGATCGACAACCCCGAGTGCGGCTACATCGTCACCGCAAACAACCAGATCGCCCCCGACGACTATCCCCACCACATCACCAGCGACTACCTGGACGGCTATCGCGCCAGGCGCATCGAGCAGCTGATCGAGTCCGAGGACCGGCACGACATCGAGTCGCTGGAGACGATGCAGGGCGACCTGCACTCGATCCCGGGCGTCGAGACCGCCCACCGCCTTGCCCGCCTCTCGCCCACCGGCCAGCGGGAGGTGAGGGCCCTGGAGCGCCTGCGCAGCTGGGACGGCTCGATGGACCCGGGCTCGGTGGCGGCCACGATCTATCAGGCCTTCACCCTGCGACTCGCGCACGAGTTCGCCCGCGCGGTGATCCGCGACCGCGACCTCTGCAACCGCTGGCTCGACGACGCCTCCAACGGGTTCATCGAGCACGTCACCTCGCCGTGGCGCTGGCAGTCGCGGCTGCTCGAGCTGTGGGACGAGGACGACGACGAGCTTGTCGGGCGGCCCTGGGACGCGCTCGTCCTGGACGCCCTGCGCGGCGCCCTCGACGATCTCGAGGATCGCTTCGGCAGCGACCCCGAGATGTGGCGCTGGGGCACGGTCCACGAGATGAAGTTCCCGCACGCGCTCGGGGCGGCCAACCCCGTGTTCGAGCGGATCTTCAACCGCAGGATCCGGGCGGGCGGCGCCCAGGAGACCGTCGCCCAGATCGCCTACGACCCCAACCGCCCGTTCGAGGCGGTGTGGGCCCCGAGCTGGCGGGTCGTCGCCGATCCCTGCGACCCCGGCGCCTCGCGCTGGCAGGCGTTCACCGGGCAGTCCGGGCATCCCGGCTCGCGCCACTACGACGACCTCCAGGTCGATTGGCTGGAGGGCCGCACGCAGCCGATGGCCGGCGAGGGACCCTGGCGCACGCTGCGGCTGGAGCCGTGAGCCGGCGCGCCGAGATCGCGCTCACCGCCGCCGAGCAGCGCGAGCTGCTGGACTCCGAGCGGGTCGTGGTCGTCGCCAGCCTCGGGCCGCGCGGCTGGCCCCATGCGATGCCGCTTTGGTACGTGCCGCGCGACGGCGAGATCTGGATCTACACCTACGCGAAGTCGCAGAAGGTCCGCAATCTCGAGCGCGACCCGCGGGCGACCCTGCTGATCGAGACCGGCCACGAGTACGGCGAGCTTCGCGGCATCCAGATCGAGTCGGAGGCGGAGATCCACCGCGACCACGACACCGTCTTCGACCTCGCCCGCGAGCTGACGCTGCGCTACACGGAGGGGCTGGCCTCGATCGAGGGGGATGCTCGGGCGGTGCTCGAGAGCCAGGCGCGAAAGCGCGTCGCCGTGCGCTTCGTCGCCCGCCGAACCGCGACCTGGGACCATCGCAAGCTCGCCGGGAAGTACTGAGGGACCTCAGCGCGCCGGCCAACCGGCGCAAGCTCCGGCCGGGGGCTGTATAAACGCCAGCGGGATGAGGAGGCGCCGCCGATCGACAGTGCGGATCGGCCTGGGCTCGCTGCTGGTGGCTGCAGCGGTGCTCGGCTCGGGAAGCGCGACCGCGCAGGCGGTCGTGCACGCCCACGGCTACCTGAAGGCTCGCGACGGCACCCGGCTGCGCTACGACGTGATCCGCCCCGACGGGCGCGGCCCCTTCCCCGCGGCGCTCAACTACGAGGGCTACGCCGCCGGCTCCGACGCCTCCGACAACGGCGTCGCCACCTTCACCGATCGCCTGCTGGCGCGCGGCTATGCGGTGGTCGGCGTCTCCGTGCGGGGAACCGGCTGCTCGGCTGGCGAGTTCGACCCGTTCGCGCGCACGATCCGGACCGATGGCTACGACGCGGTCGAGTGGATCGCGCGCCAGCGGTGGTCGGACAAGCGGGTGGGCATGATCGGCGTCAGCTTCGGGGGGATCACCCAGCTGATGACCGCGTCGCAGCGCCCGCCCCACCTGCTCGCGATCGCGCCGTCTTCGGCGACCTCCGACCTCTACCGCGACGTCGTCTACCCGGGCGGGGTCCTCGAATACGACTTCACCTTCGCCTGGACCGGAGTCCAGAAGGAGGGCGGGACCGAGTACGCGATCACCGGCGCGCCGCAGGACCAGGACGCCGAGTGCGAGCAGAACTACGCCGCGCACGAGGCCGCCAACACCAACCACCTGATCCCCACCCTGGTCCTCCAAAACCCCTACTTCGACGACACGAACGGCATCGGCAACGAGGGATGGTGGGCGCGCGCACCGCGCAACGGGCTCGAGCGGATCGACGTCCCCGTCTTCATGCACAACCAGTGGCAGGACGAGCAGCTTCCGGGGCGGATCTGGGAGTCGCTGTCGAGGTTCAGCCACCCGGGCGAGGTGTGGGCGAACTTCTCCAACGGCAACCACGGCCGCGACTACTACAACCCCGCCAACCAGCGGCACACGCTCCAGTTCCTCGACCATTTCGTGCGCGGAGTCCACAACGGCTTTGCCCGCAAGGTGCCGCATCTCAGCGTCGGGATCGAGACAAAGATCGCTGCGGACGGCGGCAACACCAATCCGGCCTGGTCGATCAACCGCAGCTCGCCCGGCCTGCGAGTGGACCCGCGCAGCTTCTACCTGGGCTCCGGAGGGCGGATGACGAATCATTCGCCGGCCAAGGGCGAGTCCGGTGACAGCTACGCCTATCCCGCCCCCGCGCCCGACGTCACCGAGCCGGGGCCGACCGAGGGCGGCAAGTCGGCCGGCCAGCTCACCTGGAAGGGGCCGGTGCCGCCCGGCGGGTCGGTCGCCTACACCAGCCCGCGGCTGCGGCACGACATGGTGCTCGGCGGCCCCGCAAGCCTCAACCTCTGGCTCGCCTCGACGGCGACCGACACCGACCTGGAGGCGACGGTCACCGAGGTTCGCCCGGACGGCGAGGAGACCTACGTGCAGCGCGGCTGGCTGCGCGCCTCGCACCGAAAGCTCGACCCTGCGCAGTCCACGGCGCTGCGTCCCTACCAGACCCACCTGCGAGGCGACGCCAAGCCGCTGGTCGCCGGGCGCCCCACCTACATGCGGCTCGAGGTCTTCCCGTTCGCCCACGCGTTCCGCAAGGGATCGCGTCTGCGGATCTGGATCGAGGCGCCGACCGGGCACACCGGCTTCTGGGCCTTCGCACCGGTCCCGGACCCGGCCCAGAACACGATCCTGCACGACGCTGCCCATCCGTCGCGCCTGGTGGTCGGCGTGGTACCGGGGGCGTCCGCACACGCGCCGCTGCCAGCCTGCGACACGCTGCGAAACCAGCCGTGCCGCCCCGATCCGCTCGGCTAGAAGCCCTTTTTCCTGCACCGCGCGCAGTACCGCCACTAGTAGCCTTGCTCCGGCATGGAGGACGTCAAGGGCCTGATCCTGTCGGGCGGCGCAGGCACGCGCCTGCGGCCGATCACGCACACATCGGCAAAGCAGCTGGTGCCGGTCGCCAACAAGCCCGTGCTCTTCTACGGGATCGAGGCGCTGGTCGACGCCGGCATCACCGACATCGGCATCGTGATCGCGCCCGAGACGGGGGACGAGATCCGCGAGGCGGCGGGGGACGGGTCGCGCTTCGGGGCGAGGTTCACCTACATCCCGCAGGCAGAGCCGCTCGGGCTCGCCCACGCCGTGCTCACGGCGGAGGAGTTCCTCGCCGGGCACCCGTTCGTGATGTACCTCGGAGACAACCTCCTGCGCGACGGGATCGCCGGCCTGGTCGACGCCTTTCGCCGCTCCGAGCCGGACGCGCTGATCCTGCTCACCCCGGTCGCCGACCCGACCGCCTACGGGGTCGCCGAGCTGGAGGGCGATCGTGTGGTCCGCCTGATCGAGAAGCCGAAGGAGCCGCCGAGCAACCTCGCCCTCGTCGGCGTCTATCTGTTCGGCCCGGCGATCCTCGAGGCGGCGCGGGAGATCGAGCCGTCGTGGCGCGACGAGCTGGAGATAACCGACGCGATCCAGCGCCTGATCGACGGCGGCAAGCGCGTCGAGTCGCAGGTCGTGCGCGGCTGGTGGAAGGACACAGGCGCGCTCGAGGACATGCTGGAGGCAAACCGCCTCGTGCTCGAGGACATCGAGACGCGCGTCGACGGCGAGCTGATCGACTCCCGGGTCGAGGGCCGCGTGGTGGTCGAGGCCGGCGCCCAGCTCGAGAGCTGCCTCGTCCGCGGTCCCGCGATCATCGGCGCCGGATCGACGATCACGTCCTCGTACATCGGGCCCTACACCTCGATCGACGCAGGCGTGACGATCACCGGATCCGAGATCGAGCACTCGATCGTGCTCTCCGGGTCGAGCATCATCGACCTGCACGCGCGGATGGAGGCGAGCCTGCTGGGGCGCAACGTGAGGCTCTCCCGCAACAACGCCCAGCCGCGGACCCTGCGGTTCATGGTCGGCGACAACTCGGAGATCGGGATTCTGTGAAGGTCCTCATCGCCGGGGCGAGCGGCATGCTGGGACGCGACGTGGCGGCCGCCACCGAGCGCGCTCGGCACCAGGTGACGGCCCTGGGCCGCACGGACCTCGACGTCACCGACCCCGGGGCGGTCGAGGACGCCGTCGAGCGGGCGCGGCCCGATGTCGTCGTCAACTGCGCCGCCTGGACCGACGTCGACGGCGCCGAGGAGGCGGAGGAGGCGGCCACGGCGGTCAACGGCGACGGTGCCCTGCACCTGGCGACGGCGGCGGCGAAGCTCGAGGCGCGCGTCGTGTACCCGTCCACCGACTACGTCTTCGACGGCCTCAAGGACGCGCCCTACGTCGAGTCCGACGAGGCAGCCCCGCTGAACGCCTACGGGCGCAGCAAGCTGGCGGGAGAGCGGGCGACCGCCGCGGCCGCGCCGCGCCACTTCATCGTTCGCTCCGCCTGGCTGTTCGGCACGCGCGGGCCGAACTTCGTGGAGACGATGCTGCAGCTCGCTCACGACCACGGCGAGGTCCTGGTCACCCACGACCAGGTGGGGTCGCCCACCTACACGGGGCACCTCGCGATCGCGATCGCGAGGCTGATCGAGGGGACCTCGTACGGAATCCACCACATGGCCTGCGAGGGCGAGTGCTCCTGGTACGAGTTCGCTCGGGAGATCTTCGACCAGACCGGGGTCGAGTGCCGGGTGATGTCGGGGACCACGGACATGCTGACGCGGCCAGCGACGCGCCCCGCCTACTCCGTGCTCGGCACCCAGCGCGAGGATGCGATCCCGCTGCCCCACTGGCGTCAGGGGCTCGCCGCCTACCTGCTCGAACGTGAGTCCCGCCACGCCGACAGCCAGGCCGGCAGCGAGGCTCGATGAGGCTGCTCGTCGCCGGCGGGGCGGGTTTCATCGGCTCCACCTTCGTTCGCCGCCGGCTCGCCGAGCGCGCCGGCGACTCGGTCGTCGTGCTCGACAAGCTCACCTACGCCGGCCGCCCCGAGAACCTCACCGGGGCGCCCGAGGACCGGCTCTCCCTGGTCGAGGGCGACATCGCCGACCGCGACGCGGTGGCTGCCGCGATCGAGGACTGCGACGCCGTCGTCAACTTCGCCGCCGAGTCCCACGTCGATCGCTCGATCGACTCCCCCGCGGACTTCGTCACCACCGACGTGCTCGGCGCATACGTCCTGCTCGAGGCCGCCAGGGACGCGGACGTGCGACTGCTGCAGGTCTCCACGGACGAGGTCTACGGCTCGATCGCGGAGGGCTCCGCCGGGGAGTCGGCGCCCCTCGCGCCGTCGTCTCCCTACTCGGCGTCGAAGGCGGGCGCCGACCTGCTCGTCTCCGCCTTCTTCCACACCTACGCGGCCGACGCCCTGATCGTGCGGGCGTCAAACAACTACGGGCCGTTCCAGCACCCGGAGAAGCTGATCCCGCTGATCATCCTGAACGCGATCGCCGGCGATCCGCTGCCCGTCTACGGCGACGGCCGCCAGGTGCGCAACTGGCTGTTCGTCGAGGACTGCTGCGCCGCGATCGACGCGGTCCTGGAGCGGGGCGAAGCCGGGTCCGTCTACAACGTCGGCGGCCCCGACGAGGTCGCCAACATCGACGTCGTCCACCGGGTCCTCGAACTCACCGGGCGCGACGAGTCGCTTATCGAGCACGTCCGCGACCGGCCCGGACACGACCGGCGCTACTCGCTCTCCTCCGACCGCCTGCGGGCACTCGGCTGGGAGCCCGGCACGGGCTTCGAGCAGGGGATCGCGCGCACCGTCGACTGGTATCGCGACAACGACTGGTGGTGGGAGCCGATCCGCTCCGGCGAGTACCGCGACTACTACCGGCGCCAGTACGGCCGCGCCCTGGGCTGAGCGTGCCCGGGCGCCTGCCGACGACACTCGACGGGCTCATGCTGATCGAGCCCGACGTCCACCGCGACGAGCGCGGCTTCCTGCTCGAGACCTGGCAGGAGAGGGCCTGGCGGAAACTCGGCGTCGACGTCGACTTCGTCCAGGACAACCACTCGCGCTCGGCGCGGGACACGCTGCGCGGCATCCACTTCCAGACCTCGCCCGGCCAGGCGAAGCTGGTCCGCTGCCTGCGGGGCCGGATCTGGGACGTCGCGGTGGACCTGCGCCGGGACTCGCCCACGTTCGGGCGCTGGGAGGGCCACGAGCTCGATGACGACCGCCACCGCCAGCTGCTCGTCCCTGTCGGCTTCGGCCACGGCTTCTGCGTCCTCTCCGAGACGGCCGACGTCGCCTACCGCCTTTCGAGCCGCTACGACCCCGAGACGGAGGGATCGCTCGCCTGGGACGATCCCGAGGTCGGGATCGAATGGCCGGTCCAGAGCCCGGTGCTGTCCGATCGCGACCGCGGCGCCCCCCGCCTCGCCGAGATCGCGGCGGCGCTGCCCTGGTGATCGATTCGGGTCGCCCTCAGGGACGGCCGCCGGCCAGCTCGGCGTAGGCGTTCCAGGCCGGCTTCGCGACGCCGTTGACGTCGAACAGGCCGGTGTGAAAGCCCCAGAAGTCCGCCTCCCCCGGCCGCCTGGCGCGATCGCCCCAGACGAACCAGCTCGCCGAACGCAGGTTCCACTCCTCGCGGTGGTTGAGCAGCATCCGGTAGACGTGCCGCAGCTGGCTGGCCTGACCATCCGGGGTGCGCGTGTAGGCGCTGTTCGGGCCGCCCGAGGACCAGCCAAACTCCGTGATCCAGGTGTGCGAGTGGGCGTCCTGCTTGTGCCGCATGATCCCCCGCACCGTCGTCATAACCCGCCTCGTCCAGCGCCAGTTGGGCGTGTACGGGTGAACGGCGACTCCCTCGAACCACCGCTTCGCCCCGGGAACGTCGTAGAGCGCTGGAAGGTAGTCGCTGAGCGCGACCGCGCCCTTTGCGCGCGGCCAGGGGAAGAGCCCGCCGACGACGATCTCCGCCTTCGGGTCCGCCTCGCGCGCGGCGGTGTGCGCGATTCGCAGCAGGCGCACGTAGCTTCTCGGGTTGACGCGCCGATACCAGAACCGCGGCGAGCTCTCCTCGTTCCAGACCTCCCATGAGGTGATCGGCGTGTAGGGGACGAGCCGGTTGGCGCGCCAGAAGGAGCCGTTTCGGCCGTAGCGGGCGACCACGGCCTTGACGAAGTGGCGCCATCCGGCGCGAGCGTAGGCGCTGTTCAGCGGAGGGTTCTCCGCCCGGGCGGCGTAGAAGCCCGGCGTGGAGAACAGGTAGGGCAGGATCCGCACCCCGTACACGGCCGACTCGCGCACCAGCGTGTCGTAGCGCCGCCAGTCGTAGACCCCGGGGCGCGGCTCGATCCACTGCCAGACGAAGAACATCCTCGCGGTGCCCACCCCGCCCGCGCTGAGCCTCTGGAACTCCGCCGCCGACGGGAACCGCGTCTCCCAGGACGCGATCCCGAAGAAGCCCGGCGGGGCCGCGGCGCTCGCCGCGGGCGGCGACGTCGACGACAGCGCCGCCGACGCCAGAAGGGCGGCCGCGACCGCGATCGACCGTGCCCCCGGCACCCGCCTCTCCCTCTTTGCCGCTTCCCGCATCTCCCGGCACGGAATCGTACGGGCACGGGCTACCCGGCGCGCCGGATGCCGGATCGGAACCTAGGGCGTGCCGCCGGCGAGCTCCGCGTATCACCCGCCTGGTCCACTGCCAGTCGGGCGGGTAGGGGTGGACCGCGACCCCTTCGAAGTTGGACTTCACCCGCCACTGGCCGTAGAGGCCGGGCAGGTAGCGGTCGAGCGCCATCGCCCCCTTCGACGCCGGCCACGGGAACAGGTCGCCGACGATCAGCGTCGTCTTGGGATCGACCGCGCGCGCGGCCCGCCGCGCCGCCGGCTGAGCGCGGCGAAGCCGGCCGCCGCGACAACCGCCATCGCCCCGAGCAACGGCCACACGGAGGAGTCGCCGGCGGCATCGCCGACCGCGGCCGCGAGGCTGCCGGAGCCCTTGCCGGCTGAAGCGCCGCTACGCGCCGAGGCTCCGTTCCCGCCCGAGGAGGCGGCGGCACGGTCGCCGTGGCTCCCGCGGCCGGCCCCAGCGCCGGGTGCGCCGAGTGCGGGTGAGGTCGCGATCCGCGCAAGCAGTGGGCCATCGGCGCCGCGCAGCCTGGCGCGCACCGACCCGGGCAGGTGATCGGGGTGGCCCCCGCCGCCGCCAAGCGCGGTCGGTCCGCCCGGACCGGGCACGCTCGGCGTGTACTCGTCCACTCCCGAGTTGCCGGGAGGCAGCGAGCGCGCGGACGCCGCCGATGCGCCGAGCAGCAGCGCAACGATCGAGGCCGCCATCGGGACGGCCCGCCGCGTGAACCTAGACTTCCCGTGCCGTAGCCGCAGAAAGATCCCTCCGTGCCAAGGTTAACATCGCAATACGCAGCGACCGCCGCGGTTGCGCTTTCCTTCGTCGCCCTCGCCGCCGCGGGCGGCGGGTACTCGCTGAAGCTGATCGCCGTCGCCGGAATCGGTATCTGGTGGACGGTGATGGCGGCGATCGCCTTCCTCGGGCTCCCGCGGGGGCCGGTGCCGCGCGCCGCGGTCGCAACCGGGCTGGCGCTGGCCGGGCTCGCTCTGTTGTCGGGGCTTTCGATCGCCTGGGCGTCGGACAATGGGCGGGCCTTCGCCGAGATGGTCCGGGTCGCCTCCTACCTGGGGCTATTCGTGCTCGTGGTGATCGTCTCGGACGCGACCGGGCGCGAGTCCTGGCTGCTCGGGCTGGCGATCGGCCTCGTGGTGGTGGCGGCGCTGGCGCTCGGAAGCCGGCTGGAGGCACAGCTCTTCCCTGCCCAGGACCTGGCCTCGTTCCTGCCATCGGTGCGGGCGCGGCTCAGCTACCCGCTGAACTACTGGAACGGCCTCGCCGCCTGCATGGCCACCGCGATCGTCCTGCTCGGATGGCTGGGCGGAACCGCACGCAGCGCCGCCGGACGCGCCCTCGCCGCGGCGCTGCTGCCCGTCCCCGCGCTGGCGCTTTATCTGACCTCATCGCGCGGCGGAGTCCTGGCGGCCGCCGCGGGCGTCATCACGCTCCTCGCGGTCGGCGCCAGCCGGCTGCGGATGATCGCCGCGCTCGCCCTCGGTGGCGCCGGCGGCGCCCTTCTGATCGCCTTCACCCACGCACGCGCCGACCTCGTCGACGGACTCGACACGTCGGCAGCGGCCCGCCAGGGCGACCAGGTGCTGATCGCGGCTCTGCTCGTCGTCGTCGTCGTCGGCACCGTGCGCCTCGCGATCGACCGGCCGCTGGACCGCATCCGTGTGCCCCGAGCCACAGCCGCCGTCGCGTGGCTGGCGGTCGCGCTCGCGTTCGCCGTCACGGCCATCGCAGCGAACCCGGCAAGCCGCCTGGACGAGTTCAACGATCCCCCCGCAGCGGTGACCGAGCGCGACTTTGTCTCCAGCCACCTGACCAGCTCCGCGAGCAGCGGCCGCTACCAGCTCTGGCAGTCGGCGCTCGACGCCTTCACTGCTCATTCGGTCCGGGGCGTCGGCGCGGGCGGCTACGAGAGCTGGTGGACCCAGCACGGCTCGCTCGCCTACTACGTCCGCGACGCCCATTCGCTCTTCCTGCAGATGCTGGGCGAGCTCGGGGTCGCCGGGCTGGCGCTGATCGTCGCGTTCGTCGCGATCCCGTTCGCGGCGGGCGTCCGCAGCCGCGGCCACCCCGCTTCCAGCGCCGCGCTGGCGGTGCTCGCCGCGGGGTCCGTGTCGGCCGCGATCGACTGGACGTGGCAGCTCCCTGCGGCGATCGTGCCGCTGGTCGTGGCGGCAGCGCTGCTCGCCGGCCGCCGGCCGGATCGTGGCGCCCCGGGGGGGACCCTGCGCGGGGCGATCTCCGAGCGCCACCGGTTCGGGCTCGGGATCGCCGTGCTCGGGGTCGGCTGGCTGGCGGTGGTCGCCGCGGCGATCCTGCTCGGCAGCACCGCGCTGGTCGACCGAAGCCAGCGCCAGGTGCGCGACGGCGACCTGGCGGCGGCGGCGGGCAGCGCCCGCGAGGCGGAATCGATCGAACCGTGGGCAGCGGCTCCGCGCCTCCAGCTCGCGCTGGTGGAGGAGCTGCGAGGGGACCTCGCCGCCGCGCGCAGGGCCGCCGCCGCGGCGGCGGACCGCTCTCCCGACGACTGGCGGATCTGGCTCGTAACCGCGCGGCTGCGCACCAGGGCGGGCGACGTCGACGGCGCCCGCCGTGCGCTCGAGCGGGTGCGGACGCTGAACCCGCGCTCGCCGCTGTTCGCGGGAGCGTGATCGCCCGTGGTGAGCTAGGGCTGGCCGCCCGCCACCTGCGCGTAGGCGGTCCAGGCGGGTTTGGCCCCGCCGTTGGCGTTGAACAGACCCGTGTGGAGTCCCCACCAGTCCGGCTCGCCCTGCTCGCGCGCCCGATCGCCCCACACGAACCAGTCGACCGACCGCAGGCGCCAACCTCTCCTGTGGCCGAGAAGCATCCGGTAGACGTGCCGCAGCTGGTACCCCTGGCCTGTGCGGTTGCGCGTGTACGGGCTCGGGTTGCCCCCCGACGACCACCCGAACTCGGTGATCCACAGCCCGGTGCGGGAATCGCCGCGGTTGTTCATCAGCACGCGGGTCTGCCGCATCACCATCTCCGTCCAGTGCCAGTTTGGGGTGTACGGGTGGATCGCCACGCCCTCGAAGTTGCGCTTCACGCGCCACTCGCCGTAGAGGTCGCGCAGGTAGCGCTTCCAGGGAATCGCGCCGTCCACGTTCGGCCAGAGGAAGAGGCCGCCGACGATCGCGGTGGCCTTCGAGTCGACGTCGCGCGCAGCGCGGTGGGCGATCCTCAGCAGGCGGGCGTACCCGTGGGCGCTGACCCGCCGGTACCAGAAGTTCGGGGAGCTCTCCTCGTTCCAGATCTCCCAGGCGCGAATCGGCAGGCGCGGCAGCGTCGGGTTCGCGAGCCAGAACTTGCCACCGGGCCCGTAGCGGCGCACCGCCTCCTTGACGAAGCGGGCCCACCTGCGCCGCGCCTCGGCAGTCCCCAGCGGCGGGCTCTGCGCGCGCGAAGAGAGCCATGCCGGTGTGCCGAACAGCACCGGAAGGACGCGAACGTGGGCGGCCGCGGCGTTGGCGACGATGCCGTCGTAAGGAGCCCAACTCCAGAACCCCTTGGCTGGCTCGATCTCGGGCCAGTAGAACTGGATCCGGGCCGTCCCCACCCCGCCCCGACCGAGCCGCGCGAACTTCGCCGCCGAGGGTGGATGATTACTCCAAGCGACGACGCCGAAGAAACTCCTGGGGGCGGCGGCGGACGACGAGACCGCGACCGACATCGCGATCGACGCGACGATCGCGGCCAGCCCGACTCGCCCGATCCGCGGCGCCCGTACGCGATTCGAGGAGCGGACGGTCGTCACTGGGTTCCGCCGGCGACGGTCGAGTATGCCCTCCATGCGAGCTTGGCCGAGCCGTCCGTCCGAAACAGACCGGAATGCACCCCCCACCAGTCCGACTCGCCGACGTTCGGGGGCCTGTCCCTCCAGCAGAACCACACCGCCGATCTCAGCTTCAGGTCGGCGCGGTTTCGCTTCAGCACTCCGTACGCCTTGGTCAGCACGTCCCTCTGTCCCTGCGCACTCCTCGTGTAGGGGCTGGGAGAGCCACCCGACGACCAGCCGAACTCCGTGATCCACATGCCCGCCGTCGGATCGCCATGCGCGTCCATCTCGTGCCGAACAGCGAACATGATCTTCCGCATCTGGCGCTGGTCCGGGGCGTACGGATGCACGGCAACGGCGTCGAACCATCTCTTCGCGCGGGGCACCGAGTAAAGCTGGTCCAGATACCGGTAGATCGTCATCGCGCCCTCGCGCCGGGGATGTGGGAACAGCCCGCCGAGGACGATGCGCGCCCTCGGATCGGCCTCCACCGCGGCGGAGTGGGCGAGGCGCACCAGTTCCGCGTAGCTCTTCGCGTTCACCCGCCGGTACCAGAACGATGGCGAGCTCTCCTCGTTCCACACCTGCCAGTCCTTGATCGGGAAAGGCGGAAGGGACGGGTTCTCCTGCCAGAAGGTGCCCTCGCGGCCGTAGCGCGCGACCGCGTCGCGGACGAAGCGCCTCCATGCCCGCTTCGCCTCGGGAGACGAAAGCGGTGGCCGGATCTCGCTGGAGGCGATGAACCTCGGCGATCCGTAAAGGGTTGGCAGCACCCGGATGTGGGCCTCCGCGGCGGCCCTGACGATGGCATCGAAGCCGGACCAGTTTCGCGCGCCCGGGGTGGGCTCGACCTGGAACCAGTTCAGGTTCTGCCGGAAGGTTCCGACCCCGCCGGCGCCCATCTTTGTGAACTCCGCGGGCGCCGGCGGCAACCATGAGACGACGCCGAAGAACTCGCGTGGCGTGGCGGCCGTTGCTGCGGTGGGTACCGCGAGAGCCGCGACCGCGGCGGCGACCATCGCGGCGCGCCATCGGCGCCGACGGGCGCCGGCGGGACCGGGCGGGATTTGAGCTTGGCGCTTCATCGGCTGGCGACGCGGGCTCCGTCGAACCAGAGGTCGGTTCGTAAACACTCGCTCATCGGGATTGTCGCGGCTCGCAGCAGGCGGTCATTGGTTCGTCCCACGCGTCTGCGGCATTTGTTGCCAGGCCATATGCTGACCATCTCGCAGCGAGGGAGAGTCCCGGTGGATTCCTACCCGCGGAGCGTGGATGGGAAATCTTGACGCAGGAGAACACGGTCGGTTGACGGTTACGGGCGAGCAGGACGCGCTCGCGTCGGTCGGGACCGAGTCCCCGCGCGACGTTGCCGCGTCGAACGGGAAGGCGCCTTCGGCAGCACCGACGACCGCCTCTCGCTCGGCCGACAGGCCGCGGTGGTGGCACGACGCCATGCGCCGGCGGATGCTCGCCTGCGCCGATCTGATCGCCGGCGCGATCGCCTCGCTGATCCTCGTCGACGGCTTCGGGACGGACGATGCACTCATCTGGGCCGCCGTCTTCATGCCCGCGTGGGTCATGCTCGCCAAGCTACACGGCCTCTACGACCGCGACCATCGCGCGATGCGCCACCTCACGATCGACGAAGTGCCTAGCATCGCCGCGTGGGCCGCGACCGGCACCGTCGCCCTCGCACTGCTGCTATCCGCCGCCGTGGCCGGCGAGGCGACCGTCGTCCGCACGGTCATCGCATGGCTTGCCGTCGCGGTCTCGGCGCTGGCGCTGCGCGCCGCGATGCGAGCCCTGTGGAGGCGGATCACACCGCCCGAGCGCGTGCTGCTGATCGGCGAGCCGGCGGCGGTCGCGACGATCCGCCGCAAGATCGCCCTCTTCCCCGACATGCATATGCGCGCCGTCGAGAGCGACGCGGCGCCGGGGAACCTGGAGGGGATCGCCGCCGATGCCGATCGCCTCGTGCTCGCCTCGAAGGCCGCGAAGCGGGAGCCCGTGGACGAGATGGTGGCGGTGTGTCGCCGGCACGAGGTGAAGCTGACCGTGGTGGCTCCGATCCGTCCTCCCCAGACCGTGTCCATGGTCGCCGACCTGCCGATGCTCGAGTACAACACCTGGGACGTGTCGCGTTCGACGATTCTGCTCAAGCGAGCGGGCGACATAGCCCTGTCGGCCGCGGCCCTGGTCGTGCTCGCGCCGCTCTTCGCCGCGATCGCGATCGCGATCGCGATCGACAGCCGGGGACGGGTGGTCTTCTCCCAACTCCGCGCCGGCCTCGACGGACGGCCGTTCCGGATCTACAAGTTCCGCACGATGACGGCGGACGCGGAGGAGCGTCTGACCGAGGTCGTCAGCGTCGACGAGCTTTCCCAACCGATGTTCAAGCTCAAGGGGGACCCACGGGTCACGCGGATCGGCCGGCTGCTGCGCCGAGCCAGCCTCGACGAGCTGCCGCAGCTCTTCAACGTCCTGCGCGGTGAGATGAGCCTGGTCGGGCCGCGCCCCGAGCAGCTGGACCTGGTCGAGCGCTACGGGCCCGAGCATCGCTTCCGGCTCGCGGTCAAGCCCGGCCTCACCGGCCCTATGCAGGTGTTCGGGCGTGGCGATTTGAGCTTCGAGGAGCGGCTCGCCGTCGAGCGCGATTACGTCGAGAACCTCTCGCTCGGACGTGACCTCCGCATCCTCGCGATCACGATCGCGGCCGTCGCCCGCGCAAACGGCGCCTATTGAGCCAACGATGAGATGCCCCGCGTGCGCGAGCGATCGCGTACGGCAGTGGCGACCGGCCACCGCGTCGGATCCTGAGCTGGCCGGAGGAGCGTCGTTTCGCCTCGCGCGCTGCGGCGGCTGCGGAACCGCACTCACGCTCATGGGCGACGACAAGCCGAGCGCCGAGCTTTACGAGTCCGGCACCTACGCGCCCGCACGAGCCGGCATGGATCCGCTGATTGAGCCGCTGCGGCGGCTCACCTACCGCGATCGCTCCCGCGCGCTGGCCGGCGTCGCCCCCGGCGCGCGCGTGCTCGAGCTCGGCTCCGGCGACGGCGCCTACCTGGCCAGCCTCGCCCGCCGGGGCCTCGCCGTCTCCGGCGTCGAGCCCTCCGCGGCCGGCCTGGCTGCCTCGCTCGCGCGCGGGGTCCCGGTGCGGCAGGATTCAGTGGAGACCGTCGAGGTGGCGGAAGCCAGCCAGGACGCGATCGTCCTGTGGCACGTTCTCGAGCACCTCGACGATCCGGAGGCTGCCCTGATCAGGGTGCGCGAATGGCTCGTCCCCGAGGGCCGGCTCGTGATCGGCGTTCCCAACCTGGACAGCCTGCAGGCCGCAATCGGCGGCGACCGCTGGTTCCATCAGGACGTTCCGCGCCACCGAACCCACTTCACCGCCCGCGGCCTGCGGGCGATGCTCGAAAGGCTGGGATTCACGGTGCTGCGGATGCGACACGTCGTAGTCGAGCACAATGCACTCGGCATGTGGCAGACCCTTCTCAACCGTCTCACGGCGGAGCGCGACGTGGCCTTTCGCTTCCTCAAACGCGACCTGCCGGCCGCGGATCGGCGGATCGCCCGCGATCTCGCGATCACGGCGGCGGCCGGGGCGCTGCTGGTCCTGCCCGCAGTGGGCATGGAGCTGGCGGCTGGCCTGGCAGGGCGCGGAGGGACCGTGGTGGCGGTGGCCCAGGTAGACCGCACACGATGAGCTTCACCGCGACAGTGGTCGTGCCCACGCTCCTCGGCGGCGAGCGCCTGGAGCGCCTGCTCGACTCGCTTCGCGGGTCCGGCGGTCAGGTGCTGGTCGTGGACAACTCCGCCAACGGCGTCACGAGCGGCGTCGCCTCCGCCTTTCCGGAGGCGGAGGTGCTGACTCCGGAGCGCAACCTCGGGTTCTCCCTGGCCGTGAACCTCGCCGCCGGGCGCGCCGAGGGCGAGGCGCTCGTTCTCGTCAACGACGATTGCGTGTGCGATCCGGGCTTCGTCGCCGCGCTGACGTCCAGGCTCGACCCCGGCCAGGGCGTGGTCATGTCGGCGGGGGTGATGCGGGAGAGCGGGGACCGGTCGCTGATCGACACGGCGGGAATGGAGCTGGATCGCAACCTGATGGTCCTCGACTACATGAACGGTGAGCCGGTCGCCCGCCTGGACCACGGGGTGCCCGACCCGATCGGACCGTCGGGCGCGGCCGCCGCCTTCGATCGCGCCGCCTTCCTCGAGGTGGGGGGCTTCGACGAGGCGCTGTTCGCCTACTGGGAGGACGTCGACCTGGTCCTGAGGCTTGTGCGGGCCGGCGGCCGTTGCCGCCTCGCCACGGACGCTAGCGGCACCCACGAGCACTCCGCGACGCTCGGTCCAGGATCGAGCCGCAAGAACTACCTGATGGGCTACGGGCGCGGCTACGTGCTGCGGAAGTGGAACGTGCTGGGTGCCGGCCGGCTGCGGGCGGTGCTCCCGCGGGAGCTGGTGATCTGCGCCGGGCAGGCCGCGGTCGACCGAACGTTGAGCGGCGTAACCGGTCGCGTCCGCGGGTACCTCGACGCCAGTCCCAGCGAGCCCTATCCGGGCGAGCTGCTGCCGACGGAGTCGCGCGCCTCCGCGCTGGGCGAGCGGGCGCGGCGGCGGGCGCGGCTTCGACGGCGGGAGCGAAGCGCCGGAAACGGCGAGGCGAGTCGCCCGGCGCGCACGCGGCCACACATCCTGATCGTCTCGTACCTGTTCCCGCCGACGGACGCCTCGGCGGTTCGCCGCGCCGCGGGCCTGCGAGCCGGCCTCGAGCAGCTCGGCGTGCGAACGACGGTGCTGACCAGCACCCTCAACGGCCCGCCGCCCGACCGGGCGGTGATAGCCGCATCGGACCTGCGAACGCGCATGGGCGCATCGCGACGCATGCTGACCAGACCCGACTCGGCTCCCATCCAAACGCCACGGCGGCGCGTGACCAGGCTGGCGGTGCCCGACTCGGCCGCGTTCTCCTGGCTTCCAACCGCCCTGTTGGAGGCCCGCGGCCTGATGCGCCGCGATCCTCCCGATGCCGTCTTCACGACCTCGCCTCCCGAATCGGTCCACCTGGTGGGGATCTTCCTGCGCCGTGCGGGCGTCCCCTGGATCGCCGACCTCCGCGACGGCTGGACGATCGAGAAGCCGATCGAGCGGCCATACATGCGACGGTTGGACGATGAGTTGGAGAGGGCGGTCCTGACGCGGGCGGACCTCGCCACCGCCGTGACGGCGCCGATCGCCGCCGACCTTCGGACCCGGTTCGGCCTGGGCGAGCGTGCGATCCACCTCACCAACGGCTTCGATCCCGACGCTCTCGAAGCCGCCACGGACGAGCGATCGACATTCGACCCCGAGCGCTTCTCGCTCGTCTACACGGGCAGCGGCGGCATCGACGGCAAGGATCCGCGTCCGTTCCTCGCGGCGCTCGCGCAGGTGGTCGCGGCGCGCCCCGAGCTTCGCGACCGGCTCGAGGTCGTCTTCGCCGGGAGCTTCACCGAGGACGAGAGCGCAGCCATGCGGGCACCCGAGCTCGAGCCGATCGTTCGTAGCCTGGGACGGGTCCCCCATGAGCGCGCCCTCGGGCTCCAGCGCGAATCCGACGGCCTGCTGCTGATCACGTCGGTTGGCGCGACCTACGTCGCCAACATGAAGCTGTACGAGTACCTCGCGGCCGGCAAGCCGATGCTCGCCCTGGCCGACCGCAACGCGGCGGTCGAGCTGCTCGCCCGGGCCGACAACCACACCATGGCCCCCCCGGACGATCCCGACGCTATTGTCCGCGCGCTCGACGCCTATCTGCAGCGATGGATGTTGTCGGGCGAGAGCTATGCGGTGAGCGCCGATTTCGACCTCGACGAGTACACCTACCCCCGCATCGCCGAGCGCCTGCTCGGCCTGCTCACGGAGGTCTCCGCCATTGAACCTGCCGCATAGAGGATCGCGAGGCGGAAATGCCGCCTGACGCAGACGCTGTACCCGGCGCGTTCGGGCGGATGCGCGCGCGGCTGCGCGAGCCGCGCCAGCAGCTGTATGCAGCCGTCCTAGTCCTGCTGATGGCCGGTCTGGCGGCCCTGGCGTTCTATCCGTACGGGAAGAGCCTGGGCACTGCAGTGGGCATCGCCTCGAAGAGTGAGTTCCACGGGCGTGACATCAGCAAGAGTTCGGCGTTCGTCTCCGACTCCGACCTTCACGCGCCGGACACACCGATCGTCATGGTCGGTCCCGCCGCAGCGACGGGATCGCAGGAGGTGGTCGTCGACGTGCTGCGCCGCGGGCGAGCCGTGCGCGAGCGGACCCTACGCTTTGCGGCCAAGCCGCTCGGGTCTTCAACCTGGGGCCTGGTGCGGTGGGGGAGCGATCTCGGAATCGCACGGATTTCACACCGCGGCGGAAGGGCTCAGTGCGTCGTGGTCTCGCTGAACAGCAACCGCCCCCTGTTCGCGCAGACGTTTCCGCTCCCCCAAGACATCGGCAAGACCTTCAAGCTCTCGCTCGCACCCGGGGTCGGGAGCCTGCCCGATCTCTACGCGCTGGAGTTCGGTCGCGCGCCTCCGCCGAACCCGTTCACCGGCGATCGGAAGAACGCTCGCCTGCATGTGCTGAGCGGCGCCTCGGGGTTCCGTCACCAGACCGCGGAGATCACGACCCCGCTTCACGATCTCGTTCCCTCGGATTGGACGTTCAGGGCCGCGCGGGTCGAGGGTGACAGAACCGATCTCGTCATCATCCGCCACTCACGAGGCACGCCTCCCGAGATCCACGTTCTGAGCGGCGAGAAGGGCTACGAGTCATTCATCTCCGAGCACCAGCTCGACCTCTCCAGCTCCGCGGCCGGCGAGATGCAATTCGTACCGATCAATCGAAACGGCCAGTCCGCCCTCGCCTCGCTCGCCACGCAACGAGGCGCGGCGACGGTGACGACTTTCGTCTACTAGACGATGGCGCTTGCCTCCGCGCTGCTGCCGGAACCGGCCCACGCTGCGGGCTCCAGCCTGATCGTCGCGGGCGCGGCTGGCGGCTTGATCGCAGCGCGCCGGCTCGGGCGGATGGCCCCCGTGGTCGTGCTCCCGTCGCTGTGGTTGATCGGAGCGGGCCTGTCCCAGTTTCCCCTGTTCGATGTCCAACACAGCTGGTCGGCGACGATGTGGCTCGTCGTCGCCGTGGTTCCGATCGCTTACACGCTCGGGGCGCTGGCGGGCACGGCCCTCGTCAGGCGCGTGCGGCTCCCGGCGCGGATCTCGATGGACCTCGCCCCGGGCCCGGGAGGTCGGATGCGGGTCGTCCTGGCGGCAGGCTGCCTGCTCGGCCTGTTCGGAGTGGCGTACCAAGCCATCGGTGCCGGCGCCGTTCCCCTGCTGTCTCACAACATCGACGCCACCCGTTTCGCCCAGCCCCGCGGTCCGACGAGCGTTCTCACCGATCTCCTGATCGTCGTGGCGATCCTAGCCTTCACGATTCCCCGCAACCCCTTCGCCCGCGCCTACCGCTACGAGCTCGCAATCGGCCTGATCGCCTTGGCCGGATTGGCCCTTCAGGCCGGGCGTCTCACCCTCTTCATCGCCGCCACCACCGCGCTGCTCGCCCGCGCCCTTATCTGGGGCATGCCGCGCTGGGAGATCGTTGCGGCGGCGGCACTCGCGGCCGTCCTCTTCGTTTCGGGCATGTTCTACGTGCGCGAAAGCCAGCACAAGAATCAGCCGTTCGAGAACGAGCTCTACAACACTGTCCTGCCCGGGCTGCATCCGTTGGCGCGCCCCTTCGTACCCGAGTACATCGCGTTATCCATGAATTTCGCGGCGCTGGACGGCCTCGTCGAGTACTTCCCGGATAGCGAGGGCTTCGGCCATGGGGTTTTCGATTCGGTCGCGTTCGACCGCGTTCTTGCCTCTCGCAGGACGGGAGAGATCTCGGCGCAAAGGTCTCCGCCTATCACGACCCCGACCTTCGTCGGTCCATTGTGGGCCGATGGAGGCCTTTCCGTCGTATGGCTCGGCGCCGCGCTCCTCGGGGGGCTCACCGGTGCCGCCCTGATGCTCGCCGGCCGCACCCGCTCGTACCCGGCGATCCTGCTCGCCGGATACGTCACCGTGTTGGCGGCGATGGGGATCTATACGAACCTCTTCACGCAATATCCCGACTGGGTGGTCATCGCGCCGGCGCTGATCGTGACCGGCACGATCGCATCGCAGCCCCGGCTGCGTGGCGAAGGCCGCACATCGTCCGCGGTCCGCGCTCCCGCGGGCACCGAGCCCTTCGGCTCGTCCTAGGCGCCAGGATGTGAACAGCGTGGACGTCATCGTCCCGACCCGGGACACGCGGGAGCTGACGCTCGGCTGCGTCTCCGCGGTCGTCGAGGCCGCCGCCGACCACGACCTGCGGTGCGTGGTGGTCGACAACGCGTCGACGGACGGCACCCGGGAGGCGCTGGCCGGAGCGTTTCCCGAGGTCAGGGTGATCGTGAACGCCACGAACGCCGGCTACGGCCAGGCGTGCAATCAGGGCGCCGCCGGCTCGGACGCCGATTACCTCCTATTCCTCAACAGCGACGTGGTGGCGCGGCGGGGCGCCGTCGACCGGCTGGCGGGCTTCCTGGATTCCAGTCCGGAGCACGTCGCCGCGGGAGCGAACCTGCTGGACGCCAGAACGGGGACGACGCAGGTCGGCTTCGCCGTCCGCGGCTTCCCCACGCTCGTCAACCAGCTCGCGCTGATCTTCGGGCTGGAGCGGCTCTGGCCCCGCAACCCGGTCTCCAGACGGCAGCTCATGCTCGACTTCGACTACGGGCGCACCCAGGACGCCGAGCAGCCGGCGGGCGCCTGCCTGCTGTGCCGCCGGTCCGCCTTCGAGGCGGTGGGCGGATTCGACAACGGCTTCCATTTCCTCTTCGAGGACGTCGATCTGGTCCAGCGTCTCCGCACGCGCGGCCGGATCGGCTACGTCCACGACGCCGTCTTCGAGCACGTCCGGGGCGCGACGTTCTCGGCCTGGAGCCGGGGCAGCGTGATCGTCACGAGGTATCGCAGCCTGCTGCGCTACTTCGACAAGCACAGGCCGAGATGGGAGCGACGCGTGCTGGGCGGGGTGGTGGGATTCCTCGCGGTCGTCCGAGCCGTCGGTTGGAGCCCGCTCGATCGCGGACGCGCGGCCGCATATCGCACCGTCGCCAGGCTGAGCGCCGCTCCGCGCGATGATCGCTAGAAGCGGCGCGAGTCCTTCTTCCAGATGCCCAGCCGCTGCATGAGACCGGGCGCATACCACCGCGCCATGTCGGACAGGGAGGGCCGCACGCGCTCGCCCTCGAAGCGAAGCGGAATCCGCTTTCCGGTGCGGATGTCGCGATCACGTCGCAGGGCGAGGCGGCCACGTGCGCGATCGCTGCGCATCGGCGTGTAATACACGCAGTCGGCGAAGTAGTAGTGGGTGACCTGGCTCTTGCGGGTCCGCGACGGATCGGCGATCGAATCTCCCGCGTGCTGGAGGTTCGCCGCCCACACGATCACCTGCCCCCTGCGCAGGTGCAGGCGCTTCGGCTCCAAGTCCCTGGCATCGAGCATCTCGGCGACGAACCGCGAGTACTTCTCTTCCGCGGCCGTCATGTCGCGGTTGCCGCCGGCCAGCCCGATGTCCAGCAGGTCGTAATCCGGGAGGCGCTGCGACCCGGGGTAAACGACGAGCGGGCCGTTGTCGTCATCGGTGTCCTCCAGAGCGACCCAGACGGCGCAGAGGAAGAACTTGGGCAGGCAGTGAAAGTGAAACGCGTCGCTGTGGACCGCCTGCTGGGTCCCCACCATGAAGTTGAGGGTCTGGAACGGGATTGGCTCGCGGCGGTACAGCCGCTCCAGCAGGGCGAGGACGCCGGGGGCGAGGGCGAGCGTCCGGACCGCGTCGCAGACCACCCATGCGTCGTGCAGCCGCGATGCCCCCTCATACAGCGGAGCGGTCTGCTCCTCGATCGCATCGAGGAGGCGATCGACATCGTCGATCCCGAGGTCGGTCGGGTCGAGGATCAGGTATCCGTCCTCGACGAAGCGCTCGAGCTGCCTTCGCTCATCTCCCTCGAGGCCGCTCTCCTCGAGCATCCGGTCGAAGAACGGCGAATCGAACCACGGTCCCGAGTACCGGGGCGCGGGCGCCGTTTGCGACTGGACCTCGATCAATCGGACATTACTGGGAGGTCGCGCGGACGGGCCTGCGCCCGCCACGATCACGCAGCGACCGCAGGCGCGCGCGCAGCGAGGCCAGGGCCCGCCGGTAGTCGGCGAGGTCGGACCGCCGTGGCACCAGGGCCGAGCGGGGCTCTATCCCGGTGGTACGCCGCAGCAGGGCCACGCAGAGGGCGCACGAGGTGAGGTAGGAGATCGTCGAGCCGAGCGCCGCGCCGGGCGCCCTCAGCGAGGGAATCAGGGCCGCGTACAGGGCGATCGTCGCGACGGCCGTGGCGCCGCTCACGTACAGCGTGTAGATCGGACGGCCCCTGCCGCTGATCACCACGGACAGAACCTTGGCGAGCCCCACCGCGAGCACCCCGGGGAGCAGGATGAACCCGAGGCCGATTGTCGCCTCGAAGCCCGATCCGTAGAAGACGGGAACGGCGAAGAGCAGCAGCAGCGCCAGCACCACGGCGGTCGGAAGGAGCAGGATCACGAGGTGACGGCACGCCCTCGCCACGGCCCGATCGGAGTCGTGCGCGGACACCTGGCCTCGTTGCACCTTCGCATCGAGGCTGGAGGTCCGCGAGAAGAGGACCGGCTGAAGCCCGTGAGGCAGAAGCCATCCGAGCGCGGTCAGCGACACCGCCACCGAGTAGCGCCCGACCGTCGCGGTGGAGGCAAACGCGCTGAGGATGAAGAGGTCCAGGCGATAGTTGAGGAACTGAAGGACCTCGCTGCCCCACGCCCTCGCCCCGAAGCGCGCCGCCTCCCCGAGCGCTCCGGCGCCCGCGCCCACCGAGCGCCCGACCTCCGCGGCGGGAAGGCGCCTGAGCAGGACCCACCCGGCGAGCGCGGCCGCCGCCTGAGACGCCGCGAACCCCGTCACCGCGCCGAGCAGGCCCACGGTGACCGCAAGGACCACCCCGATGACCACACTCGCCCCGGCCTGGACCAGCTGCAGCGCCGCGTAGGACTCGTACCGGTCCAGGCCGAGCGCCACCGACGACGAGAACAGCCATGCGAGGCCGAACGGGAGCGATGCCATCACCACGATCGCCATCGGAAGGGTGACCCCCGCGAGGATGTCGTCACGCGCCACCGCGTAGAAGCCGAGGCCGGCGAGCGTTCCGACGGCACCGAGCCCGAACGCCACGGCCTGGGACTGCACGAACGCCGTCCGCGGGTTCCACCGGCCCTGGCTGACGACGTACGTGATCCCCGAGCGCAGGCCGATGCCGAACACCGCCGTCCCGACCAGGAACAGGGTGGCCAATAGGGCGTACGCGCCGTTGCCGCTCGGTCCGAACAGGCGGGCGATGACTACGCTCATCACGGCGGTCGAAGTGATCAGGCCTACCTGCATGCCAACCGAGATCAGCGTGCCGGAAGCGAGCGATCTGTCCGCGGAGACGGGCGGCTCGTGAACGGAGGCCGCGTGGACGCCCGCGCTGGAGTCGATCGCGGGCATGGGCTCGGTGGGCTTCGCCACCCGCGCGATGTTACGGCGACCCGGCCGGCCGGGCTAGACCCCGACGACTCTCCGGTAGGCGCGGTCGAGCCGTTCCAGCTCCGCGGCGCGATCGACGTTCGCGCATGCCCAGTTCCTTGCTCGCGCGCGGTTGGCACCAGGATCTGGGTCGCGGATCGTCTCCGCCAGGGCCGACGCGATCGCCGCGGGGTCGGCCGGGACGAGACGCGCCGCCCCCTCCAGGTCCCGCTCGTGGATCTGGGGAAGGTCGGACAGCACCATCGGCAGGCCGCAGGCCAGGCCCTCCCAGACCGACTGGGGCGAGCCGTCGGACGAGGGAACCGAGACGCCGACCGAGGCGGCGCGGAAGAGCTTTGGCAGCTCGGCATGGCTCACCGGCGGATGGATCGCAAAGCTGCCGCCAAGATTGCGCGACTCGAGCGCCGCGAGGACCTCGGGTGGAAGAGCCGAGCGCTCGGCGATCATGACCAGCCGCACCGATGGGACGACGGCCCGCAGTCGCCGGAACGCGTCCACCACCACGGGCAGCCGGTAGGTCGGCGATCCGCCGCGAAAGCTCAGCACGATCGGGCCCGGATCGAGTGCGAGGTACTCGAGCAGGCCGGCCGGGGCCTCGCCGGGGGAGAAGCTCTCAAGGTCGATCCCGATGTCTATCTGCACGCAGCGATCCGGTCGGGCGCCGGCGGCGATCACGGCGCGACAGAGGTCCGGGGAGGGAGCGCTCACCAGGCTCGCGCGGCGAAGCGCGACTCGCGACCTGACCCGCAGGCGCCACGGCGCCAGATAGACCTCCGAGCCCCAGGCGGAGACGAGTCGTGGCCCCGTTCCCGCGAGCGTCGCCGCGATGCCCCACAGCGGCGGCAGGTGCGCGTGCACGAGCTCGGGATGGAGGCGATTCGCGAGCCGGCGCAGCCACGGCACGCGCATCGCGATGTTGAGGCCGGTAACGGCGCCGGGGGCGACGTGCACCGACTCGGCGGCATCCCCGATCACGGGGTCCGCGCCGGGGCGCAGCTCGCCCGCGACGTGGACGGCGTATCCGAGGTCGCGCGCGTTCTCGGCCCAGCGGCGCGTGTGAACCGAATGCAGCGGGCCGAGATGCAACACGGGTCGAGGCACGCTCAGACGGTCCGTGCCAGGTACATGTCCTCCGGATATGGCGAATCGGGCCCGGCCGGCAGCGTGTGAACAAGCTCGTAGCGGCCGCTCAGGAGGCTCTTGACGAAGGCAGGCGGATGGTATGCGGCGCACATCTTCGATCCGGCGCTCCGCGGGAAATGCACGATCAGCTCGCCGCGATCGAACCGCATCCGGTCGTCCGGGGGGAGGAGATGCCGGAACGTCGCGCCGGCCGTCGTCAGCAGCAGGTGGCCACCCGGCCGCAGAATCCTATGTAGCTCCTCGAGCCAGGGGGCCTGGAGCGTCGCTGGCAGGTGCGTGAACACCGAGAGGGCATAGACGAAGTCGAACCGATTGGCGGGGAAGTCGGTGGGCGGATCGATCCGGTTGAGGCTGAACCGGGCAAACGGCAGGTTCGCGGCGCCCCACGCGACCGCATCGGGGTTGGAGTCGCACGCGAACACCTCGGCCTTGCCCAGCGCGGACCACCTGCGCACCACGCGGCCGGAGCCGCATCCGAAGTCCAGGATCGATCCGAAGTCCCCGATCCGCATCCCGGCTTCCCGAAGAACCCGCTCGATCGCCGCCGCCGACTGCCTTCCCCCATCGATGTCGCTCGCCGGGCTGGCCAGCCCGATCGCCGCCACGCGCAGCCGGACAGGCGGGACCGGCAGGCCGTCGGGCGCCGTATAGCCGGCGTGGCGGCGTCGCCCGGCCGCCGAGATCGCCGCCTGGCGCAGGCGGTACGCACCGAGCAGGACTTCGGAATCGCGGATCGCCGGCGGTGCGGAGAGCAACCGGTGCTTGAGCCACCTGGCGGCCGTGCGCCGCGACGGCGGCAGCCGCCGCATGAGCGCGGTCCGCACCACGGACACGCACAGCTTCGTGGCGATGCCGAGGTAGACGGCGAGGTTCAGGACCGGGTTTCGACGCGCCGCGTAGTGCTTGCGGTAGAAGCGGTACATCCCGTAGTGAAACGCGTAGTTGAGGCGGGGACTGCGGAGCCGGCCGCTGCTTCCCGCCTTCACATGAGCGACGGTGACCGAGGGCTCGTACCAGGTCACCCACCCGGCTCGCGCGAAGCGGTAGCAGAGGTCGAGGTCCTCCATGTACATCCAGAAGCCCTCGTCGAATAGTCCGACCTCCTTCAGCGCCCGGCGGCGGATCAGCATGAACGCTCCGTTCACCGCATCAACCGAACCGGCTCGGACCTTGGGGGCCCGGTACTCGGCGAGGGCGCCGCTCGCCCCCGCGCGCCTGCCGATCCGAAGGAAGTGGCCCAGGGCGCTTACCGGGGTGGGGAACGAGCGCTTGGCCGCGTGATCGAAACTGCCGTCGTCGAGCTCGAGGCGCGGCCCGCACATCCCGACCTCGGGCCGCTCGTCCATCAGGTCAAGCAGGCGGTCGAGGGCGCCTTCGGTGATGCGGGTGTCGGGGTTGAGCACCAGCGCATACGGAGCGTGCCCCTGGCGCAGCGCGAGGTTGCTCGCCGCCGCGAAGCCGAGGTTTCGACCGGCGTCGGTCAGCTTCACCTCCGGAAACTCGGACCGGACCATCTCCACGGTGCCGTCCGCCGAGCCGTTGTCCACGACGTGGACGGCCAGCTTGCCACCGGGAGGATGAAGGCGCAGCGACTCGAGGCAGGCCCGGAGGAGCTCCCGGCACCTGTAGGAGACGATCGCCACGTCTAGGGCGTGCTCGGACAAGGTGCGGCGAGACTAGTCACACCGGTCAGCAGGCGCTGGCGAAAGTCCATTCGCCGTCTCGCACCACGGTCCCGGAGCGCGGCGGCGATCGCCACTTGCGACGCAGCACCGAGCGCCCGGGGTCGACGGTTGCCCAGCGCTTCAGCTCGACGGCGGCCGGATCCCGATCGAATGCCTCCGCCGCGGCCGCCCGCGCCCCCTGGGCGAAGTCCGGAACCGGGCCGCCGACCGCGATTCGCGGGCAGGCGGCGACGGCGGCCTCGACCGCGGGCTTGGCCAGAAGGGACTGCAGCCGGCGCTGCTCGGCGTGACGGTGGTGCTGGGCGGCGAGCAGGTCCCCCAGGTCGGACAGATAGAAGGGCGCCGTGGCCATCGCGCCGCCGAGTCCGATCACCGCGGCGGCGAACAGCGCCCGCGACCGATCGGCGCGGTGGGCCGCGATCGCGACGAGAACGACCAGGGCGAGCGCCGAGACGAGCAGGTAGCGGTCCACGTTGAGCAGGCTCACCACGAAGAGGGCGACGAAGCTGGCGATCCCGGCGAGCCCGATCAGGGCCGTGAGCAGCGCCGCCCGGTCGTCGCCCTCGAGGCGGCCGCGCCTCCAGGCGGAGCGGCCCTGCCAGAGGAAAGCGAGCGCGGCGATCGTCCCGCCCAGCGCGAGCGGCCAGCCGACGACCCCCGCGGTGCCTCGGCGGACCGTTCCAAGACGCGTCGCATACGGAATCCACCCGAAATGGGTGACCGGCAGCGGTGCGCTGTATCCCGCCGCGAGCTGGTCGGCCCGCCTGCCGACGCGAGTGCGGGCAACGGTCTGCATCGGATCCCCGGTGACCACCCAGTCGAAGCCGATCCAGAGAGCGGGGGCGGCGAGGGCGAGGGCAATCGCGGCCGCACGCTCAACTCCGCCACGGCCGGGACGGGTCGCAAACCAGACGGCGTAGCCGATCGCGAAGAGCCAAACCTCGGGGCGCAGCAGCCCGGCGAGGGCGAGCAGGATCAGCACGGAGCGCCAGTTTCCCTGCGGTCGTTCGGCGACCAGGGCGGTGGCCAGGAGCACCATCGCGGCAAACGGAACGTCGCCAACGGCCGCGGTCCCGTAGAAGGCAACCTTGGGGCGAATCACCACCAGCAGCACGGCGGCGACCGCCAGCCCCGATCCGCCGGCCTTGCGGACGAGCCTGTACACGGCGTACGCGAGCGCGACGTAGGCGAGCGCCCACAGAGCCGAGTACGCCGTCAGCGCGGCGGACGGACTGAGCGGCGAAAGCAGGGCGCCGACGCCGATCGTGAGCGGGTGCTTGATCGGGACCAGTGTCCCGCCGAAGTCGGGCGAGCGCCCGTGCGCGAGCTCCGATCCCCAGCCGAGCGCGAAGCGGGCGTCGCTCGACGGAGCGATGTAGGGCAGCGCGATCCAGACGAACGCCGCCAGCCCGACGACGGCCGCGGCGATCCTGACCCCACATCGCGCCATCAGCCGCCGCGGAGCGAGTGCGGTCGCCTGCGTCACTCTCGCGCATCCTATGGGTGGGGAAACCGGGGCGTAAGCTTCGTTGTTTGGCCTCGAGACCGGAATCGACTGCGAGCAACCCTCTGGAGCCCTTCAGTGCGCCCGTGCGCGCGTGGTTCAAGGGATCGTTCGAGTCGCCCACCGACGCACAGGCGATGGGCTGGCCGGCGATCTCCTCCGGCGCCCATACGCTGATCTGCGCGCCGACGGGCTCGGGCAAGACCCTGGCGGCCTTCCTCTGGGGGATCGACAGGCTGGCCCGCGACCCGGCCTCGCTCGGCCAGGGCGTGCGGATCGTCTATGTCTCCCCGCTGAAGGCGCTCTCCTACGACATCGAGCGCAACCTGCGCGCTCCCCTCGCCGGCATCGGCGCCGAGATCTCGGTGGGGCTGCGCACCGGCGACACGCCCCAGCGCGAGCGCCAGGCGATGCGGCGAAAGCCCCCCGACATCCTGATCACCACCCCCGAGTCGCTCTACCTGATCCTCAGCTCGGGCGCCAGGGAGATGCTGACCGGCACCGAGGCGGTGATCGTCGACGAGATCCATGCCGTTGCCCAGTCCAAGCGCGGGTCGCACCTGGCGCTGACCCTGGAGCGCCTCGAGCACCTGGCGCGGGCCGGCCGGCCCGACGACGGGCAGGCGGCGGTGCAGCGGATCGGCCTTTCGGCGACCCAGCGCCCGCTGGAGACCGTCGCCCGCTTCCTGGTCGGGCCGCGCCGGCAGTGCGAGATAGTCGACGCCGGCCGCGCCAAGCAGCTCGACCTCCAGATCTGCGTCCCCGTCGAGGACATGACCGACCCGGGCAGATCAGCAAGCGGGGAACCACGAAACGGCAGCTCTGCGGGTGGCGTGGGAACGGCCCCCGCCGCGCGCACGCAAACGGAGCACGGCGGGGACGTTCCCACGACAGGACCCGCAGCCCAAAGCCAGGAGCCCTCGCCTGAGCGCATCGACCCCGGCCCGATCGAGGCCGCCCTGGACGCGGCTTCCAACCCCCGCTCGATCTGGCCCGCGATCTACCCCGAGCTGCTGCGGCTCGTGCGCGAGCACACGTCGACGATCGTCTTCGTCAACAACCGCCGCGGCGCCGAGCGCCTGGCCAAACGCCTGAACGAGCTGGCCAACGAAGAGGAATCGCTCGAGCTACCAGCTACTGAGCACGGTGGGCACCACCCCGCCGCCCCCGAAGCGGAGGGCGAGGTCGTCGCGAGGGCCCACCACGGCTCCCTCTCCCACGAGGAGCGGACGCTGGTCGAGGAGCTCCTGAAGTCGGGCAAGCTGCCCTGCCTGGTGGCGACGTCGTCGCTCGAGCTGGGGATCGATATGGGCGCGGTGGACCTCGTGATCCAGGTCGAGTCGCCGAAGTCCGTGACCCGCGGGATGCAGCGGGTGGGCCGCGCCGGCCACACCCTCGGCGAGGTCTCCAAGGGCCGGATATTCCCCAAGTTCAGGGCCGACCTCCTGGAGTGCGCGGTGGTGGCGCGGAAGATGCGCGAGGGCGAGATCGAGGAGACCGTGATCCCGCGCAACCCCCTCGACGTGCTCGCCCAGCACCTCGTCTCGATGGCCGCCGACGAGGAGTGGCGGGTGGACGACGTCGAGCGGCTGGTCACCGCCGCCGAGCCGTTCTCCGACCTCTCCCGCGAGCAGCTCGAGAACGTGCTGGACATGCTCGACGGGCGCTATCCCTCCGACCGCTTCGCCGAGCTGAGGCCACGGCTCGTCTGGGACCGCACCGCCGCCACCGTGCGCGGGCGGCCGGGGGCGCGCCAGCTGGTGGTCACCAACGCCGGCACGATCCCGGACCGCGGCCTCTACGGCGTCCACCTTCCCGACGGGCGCCGGGTCGGCGAGCTGGACGAGGAGATGGTCTACGAGGCCCGCCCGGGCCAGACCTTCCTGCTCGGCGCGACCACCTGGCGGATCGCGGAGATCACCCGCGACCGGGTGATCGTCACGCCGGCCCCCGGGGTGCCCGGGGCGGTGCCGTTCTGGCGCGGCGACGGCGTCGGGCGCCCGGCCGAGCTGGGGCGGGCGATCGGCGAGTTCGCGCGCGAGGCGGTCTCCGCCGACCCGGTCGAGCTGGCCCGCGACTACGACCTCGACCGCCGCGCCGCCGAGAACCTCGTCGCCTACCTGCGCGAGCAGCAGGACGCCACCCGCGTCGTTCCCTCCGACGAGACGATCGTGGTCGAGCGCTTCCGCGACGAGATCGGAGACTGGCGCCTCTGCGTGCTGTCGCCGTTCGGCGGCCGCGTCCACGCAGCCTGGGGCCTCGCCGCTTCCGCTCGGATCCGCGACGAGCACGAGCTGGAGGCCGACGCGATCTGGTCCGACGACGGCATAGTCGTCCACCTGCCCGACGCCGACGAGGCACCGTCGGCCGACCTGGTGCTGCTCGAGCCGGACGAGATCGAGGACCTGGTGGTGCGGGAGCTGTCGGGGTCGGCGCTCTTCGGCGCGCGCTTTCGCGAGAACGCCGCGCGCTCGCTGCTGATACCCCGCGCCTATCCCGGCCGGCGCACGCCCCTGTGGCAGCAGCGCCTGAAGTCGCAGAGCCTGCTGGAGGTTGCGCGCGACTTCCCCCGCTTCCCGGTCGTGCTGGAGACCTACCGAGAGTGTCTGCGCGACGTGCTCGACCTGCCCGCGCTCGAAGGCCTGCTGCGCGACATCTCGACGCGGCGGATCTCGCTGGTCGAGGTGGAGACGCCGACGGCCTCTCCGTTCGCGTCGTCGCTGCTGTTCGACTACGTCGCCACCTACATGTACGAGGGCGACACCCCGAACGCCGAGCGCCGCGCCGCCGCCCTCGCCCTCGACCGCGAGCTGCTGCGCGAGCTGCTCGGGCAGGAGGAGCTGCGCGACCTGATCGACCCCGATGCGCTGGCCGAGGTCGAGGCGTCGCTGCAGCACCTCGGCGAGACGGCGCGGGCGCGCGACCGCGACGGCCTGCAGCAGGTGCTGCGCCGGCTCGGCGACCTCACCGCCGAGGAGTGCGAGGCGCGCGTCGTCGAGCGCTATTCGGCCGCCTCGATGCTCGACAAGCTGGAGTCGGAGCGGCGCGCCGCGCGGGTGCGGATCGCCGGCGAGGAGCGCTGGATCCCCGCGGAGGACGCGGGCCTGTACCGCGACGCGCTCGGGGTGCCGCCCCCGGCGGGCCTGCCCGACTCGTTTCTGCAGTCGGTCCCCGGCCCGATGCTGCGCCTGCTGCGACGCTACGCGCGGACCCACGGCCCCTTCCCGACCCAGCAGCCGGCCCGGCGCTACGGGGTGGACCCGACGCCGGCGCTGGCCGAGCTGGAGCGCTCGGGGGAGCTCGTCCGCGGCGAGCTGCTGCCCGGGGGAAGCGAGCGGGAATGGTGTGATGCCGACGTCCTTCGGCGGGTCCGCCGCGCCAGCCTCGCCCACCTGCGGCGCGAGGTGGAGCCCGCCGATCAGACCGAGATGGCTCGGTTCCTCGCCGCCTGGCAGAACGTGGACGCCTTCCGCCCGGCCGGCGCGGGACCCGACCGCCTGCGCGAGGCGCTGGTGCCCCTGCAGGGCGTCGCCCTCACTGCCGAGGTGTGGGAGCGCGATGTCCTGCCGCGACGGCTGGGGGCGTACAGCCCGAGCTGGATGGACGAGCTCTGCACCGGCGGCGAGCTGGTGTGGATAGGCGCCGGCGCTCTCGGACGCGGCGGCCGCGTGGCGCTCTACTTCCGCGAGGACGTTCGCCTGGCGGGGCCACCGCCGGCCAACGCAAAGCTGGAGGCGCCGAAGGGGGACGTCCACGACGCGATTCGCGAGCGGCTCGCGGGCGCGCCCTCGTTCTGGCTCGACCTGCTCGCCGACCTCGGCGTCGAGGCGGAGGAGCTCCACGCCGCCCTCTGGGACCTCGCCTGGGCCGGGGAGGTGACGAACGACGCCTTCGCGCCGCTGCGCGCGCCGCGGCTGAGCGCGGTCGAGCGCGCCGAGCGACGCGGTCGCCGCTTCGGTGGCCGCCGGGCGGGCGCCGGGCGCGCCGTGCAGGGCCGCTGGTCGTCGACCGCCGCCCTGTTCGAGAACGCTCCGGCCGCCGGCCCCCGACTGCGGGCGCAGGCGGAGCTGATGATGGAGCGCTACGGGATCGTCACCCGCGAGACGGTGCTGGCCGAGGGCATCCCCGGCGGATTCGCCGCTCTCTACGGCGAGCTGTCCAACCTGGAGGTGCTGGGCACGGCGCGGCGCGGCTACTTCGTCGAGGGCCTGGGCGGGGCCCAATTCGCCCTTCCGGGCGCCGTCGAGCGCCTGCGCTCGCAGCCGCGACCTGACGGCGACCACCTGCTGCTGGCGGCGACGGACCCGGCGAACCCGTACGGGGCGGCGCTTCCCTGGCCGCCCCGCGAGGGATCGCGCAGACCGGCTCGGACGCCGGGCGCCTACCTGCTGCTGCGCGACGGGGAGCCGCTCCTCTACGTCGAGCGCGGCGGCAGGGGGATCCTGCGAATGCGCGAGCTGGCACCGGCGGAGCTGGCAGAGGGGGTCGCCGAGCTGGCCGAGGCGGCCCGCGAAGGCCTGATCCCGCGGCTGGCGATCGAGCGGATCGACGGCGAGGCCGTGATCGGCTCCGGCCTCGAGCCTGTGCTGATCGAGGCGGGCTTCAGCCGCCAACCGCGGCGGCTTGTGGCCTGAGGGTCAGCCTCCGACGCGGCCCGGTGCCGTCACCCCGGCGCGGCGATCGAGCACCCTGATCAGCGCATCGACGACGTCGGGGTCGAACTGGCCGCCGGCGTGCTCGCGAAGCTCGGCGAGCGCAGCTTCATGGTCGAGCGCACGCCGGTAGGGGCGGTGCGAGGTCATCGCGTGGTAGGCGTCGGCCGCGAGCACGATCCGCGCCCCGATCGGGATCTCCGGCCCGCGGAGGCCGTCGGGGTAGCCGGTCCCGTCCCAATGCTCGTGGTCGTGGCGCACGATCCGGCGCACCCCCGCCAGGTACGGCATCGGCGCCAGGATCTCGTCGCCGACGAGAGGGTGGCGCTTGACCACGTCGAACTCCTCGCCGGTCAGAGGACCAGCCTTGTTGAGGATCGCGTCCGGCAGGGCGATCTTGCCGATGTCGTGGAAGATCGCGCCGTGGCGCAGGTCGTCCAGCTCGCTGCCGGCGAACCCCAGCTCGCGGCCGACCTCGACCGCGAGGTCGGCGATCGAGCGGGCGTGATCGGCGGTGTAGCTGTCCTTGGCCTCCAGGGCCGCGGCCAGTGCCTCTGCGGCGCCGATCGCCGACCGCTTCAGATCCTCGTTCAGCTCCGCCGCGCGCATCGACGTGCCCAGGTGCTCGGCCACCGCCTCCACCAGCGCCGCCTCCTGCTCCTGCAGCGGCAGCTCGCCGCCCCTGCAGGCGATCACCCCCCACATGCGACCGCCGGCGAAGACGGGCACCGCGAGCTCGTCGCCATCGCGTCCCTGCTCCCCGGGATCGGCTCCCCGCTCGGCGTAGGAAAGGGCGGGGCGGCGCTCGCGCAAGCACCGCCCCACGGTTCCGGCGTCGTCGGCGGCGATCGTCTCGCTCGGCTCGTCGCCGTCACCGTCGTCCCCGCTTCGGGCGACGGTCTCGAGCCGCCCGTCGGCGGCCAGCCGCAGTACCGCGCAGCCCCGCAGCGCCAGCGCGCCCCTCAGCTCGGCGACGGCCACCGCCGCGCCGGCGTCGCGGTCGCTCTCGCGCGCGACCTGCAGCCCGATCTCACCGGCGGTCGCGCGGCGGCTGTCGCGGCGCGCCATTCGCCGACGGTGCTCGCTCCAGCCGCGGCTGTCGAAGCCGCTCGACGCGCCCTCCGCCCCGCGCAGCGTTCCCGGGCGCTCGGAGCGCTTGGCGTCGCGCATGGCGGCGTCGGCGCGCTCGATCAGGCTGCGCGGGCGCTCGCCCGGCAGCCATTCGGCGATCCCGGCACATGCGCTCATCGGCGCGGCACCGGGGACCTGGACGCCGGCGATCCCGGTCAGCACCCGCTCCACCACGGGCCTGGCGACGTCGGTGGCGGCCGCGGGCAGCACGACCGCGAACTCGTCGCCGCCGTAGCGCGCCACCTCGTCGTACTCGCGAACCGCCTCGCGAATGCGCTGGCCCACGGCCGCCAGGGCCGCGTCGCCGCTGAGGTGCCCGAGGCGGTCGTTGACCGACTTGAACCCGTCCAGGTCGAGCAGCGCCAGCGTCAGGCTCGCGCCCTGCCGCTCAGCCCGCGAAACCTCCTCCCCGAGCACGCGCCGGAAGGCCGCCTGGTTGAGGCAGCCGGTGAGCACGTCGCGGTCGGCGACCTCGCGCACGGCGGCGTGGCGCTCGGCGTTGGCGCAGGCGAGCGCTGCCAGCTCGGCGAAGGCGGAGACGAACTCGACGTCGGAATCGACGATCCAGCGCTCGCGGGCGAAGCCGACAAAGAGGTAGCCGCGGACCTGGTCAGCCCAGCGAAGCGGCACGGCCACGGCGGACGAGATGTTGTCGAGCGCCGCCGTCTCGGTCGGGGCGTAGCCCTCCTCGCGATAGGCGTGCGTGACCTGCGGGATCCCGGTGCGGGCGGCGCGACCGCCGAGGTCCTCGCCGGCGGGGCGGCGCAGGCCGAGGACGTCCGCGGGCAGGCCGTAAGCGCCGACCGCGACGTAGCCGTCGTCCTCGTCGCCGATGAACGCTGCCACGGCGTCGGCGTGCAGCGCGGTACCCACCTCGCTGCACAGCGCGCTCAACACCTCCCCGACCTCGAGCGAGCTGTTGAGGCTCTTGGCCGCGCGGACCAGTGCCCCCTGCTCCCCTGCGCGCTGGTCGCGCTCCTCGTACGCCCAGATCCGCTCCAGCGCGTGCCCGACGCTCTCGGTCACGGCCTCGAGCAGCGCCCGCTCGGCGTCGTCGAAGGGCTCGTCGTAGAGCCGCCCGACGCCGAGCAGGACGGCGCGGCCGCCCGTGGCCCGAAACGGCGCGAGCGCCGCGGCCCTGGCGCCGGCCCCGAGCAGGTTCTCGCCGCGGTCGGCGCGGCTGGTGCCGTCGGCCGTCACGACGGCGCAGAGCGGGTCCCGCAGCAGACCGATGCCCTGGGCGTAGTCCAGGCCCGTCGTGCCGAGTACCCGTGGAGCCGTCCCGCCGGTTCCCTCGTCGAGCAGGAAGGCGATCTCGGCCTCGTAGACCTCACAGAGCTCGTCGACTATCGCGTGCGCAAGCTCGCGCTCGCTGCGCGCGGCGTTGACGAGGCTGACGATCTCGGCGCGCCGCAGCGCCTCGATGAAGCGCCGCCGGACGGTCGCCAGGTCGGCCGAATCGGCGATCAGCTCAGGCGAGCGCGACGACGACGATCGCATGGTTTCGGTCCCCCTTGGCTCCCTTTGTCCGGCCCACCTCGCCGTGTGTGTAGAGGCCGGCCAGCGCCGGCGGCTCCGCCCCGAACGAAGCCGCCAGCGCCGCCAGCTCGTCCCCCACCCCTCCGCCGAGCGCCCGCTTTCGCCCGGCACAATCGAAGACCAATGCCGCTTGCGGCGCCGCGTCGCCGAGCCCACCGACGGCGTCGCTGACCGCGTCCCAGGTCGAGCGCACGATCTCCTCGGGACGCTCGACCGTGAACTCGATCGCCGCGTTGGCGGGGATGTGGGTCGCACACCGCAGCGCGCCCGCGCCCTCGCGACCGAGCACGTGGCGCAGCCGCACGTCGCCGTTCAGCTCGGGCTGAGCGAGCGGATGCGTGACGGCGATCGCCTCGAACTCCGCGTCGTCTATGCCGGCCGCCGGCCGGCCGAGCCGCTCGAGATAGACCTCGACGGCGGGACGGCCGTCGAGCTCGATCAGCGACCTTCCCTCGGACCGCGTCACCAGCGCCGGCACCGGCTGCAGCTCGCAGGCGTGGGCGACGCCGATACCGATCGGCCGCGGCGAGGAGAGCGCGACGGCCACCACGGAATCGGTGTGCGCCTCGCCCGCCGCAAGCTGAAACGGCTCCGCTCCCCCCGCCGCACCACCGGCGAGCGGGACCTGCGGACCGGCGACCTCGTACGCGCCGGCGACCGCGTGCGATTGGTCTCCCGAGCGCGTGTCGATGAACAGCAGCACGATGCGGTGGTCGAGGCTCGGCGCCAAGGATTCGAGCGCGCTGGCGACGGCTCCGGCGCTGGCCCCGCGAAGGTCGCGAGACGCGTCGCGGGCCACCCCGAGCCCGGCCCGGATCGATCCGCCGAGCGCAATCGCCGCGCAGCCGCCGTCCACGGCACCTCCGGCGGAGATCGCGCCGTTTCCGCTCATCCCCGCGCAGATCGCGCCGGGAGCGACGGCGGAGACCGCGGCGGCCGTGGCTGCCGGGTCGTCGAGGCTGCTGGCGAAGGCGAGCACCAGCTCGGCGGGCTGGCCGAGGGCGTCGACCGCCCTGGCGCAGGCATCGTCAGCGGTGCCGACTGCGGTGGCGGCCACCAGCCCTGCCGGCGTTTCCAACTGAGTGACGGTCATCGACACGCCCCCGCCCGCCGCCGCGGCGTGCGCCGAGGCGACGCAAGCAATCTAGTGCGACGGCCGGGCCCGCGCATCGGCAATTTCGGGTAGTGCCGGGGGGATAATCCACGCATGGCCGAGGTGACAGAGCCCGCCGCCGACCTGCTGGGGCGGATCCCGCTGTTCTCCGAGCTCTCCGCGGAGGACCTCGACCGGATCGCGCGCGTGGCGGTCCCGCGCTCCTACCCGGCCGATACGCGGGTGTTCCACGAGGGCGATTCGGGCGACGCCTGCTACGTGATCCGCAGCGGCAGCTGCCGCGTGACGCGCCAGCACTCCGACGGTCGCGCGATCACGCTCGCCAACCTCGTCGCCGGCGACATCTTCGGCGAGCTGGCGATGCTTGACGGAGAGTCGCGCTCCGCCAGCGTCGAGACCCTCGAGGACACCGAGCTGCTGGCGCTGCCGGCGCGCGACGTCCGGGCGCTGCTCGGCGCGAATCCCGAGATCACGGTCAAGCTCGTCGTCGCGCTGACCAGGAGGCTGCGATCGACGAACGAGCGCATCGCCCGCCAGTCCTTTCAGACGGTCCCCAGCCGCGTCGCCGGCGTGCTGGCCCAGCTCGTCGCGGAGGAGGTCCCGGCCCGCGGCGAGGGCGTGACGATCCGCATGAACCAGGCCGATCTCGCCCAGCTCGCCGGCACGTCCCGCGAGAGCGTGAGCAGGTTCCTGGCGGAGCTGGAGCGCGCCGGCGTGGTCGTCTGCGGCCGCGGCAAGGTGACGGTGCTGCAGGCCGAGCGCCTTCGCAACTACATCTTCTGATGACCGATTTCGACGCGCTACGCGCGCAGATGGTGGAGCGCCAGCTGCGCCGCCGCGGGATAGCCGACCAGCGCGTGCTCGAGGCGATGTCGCAGGTGCCGCGCGAGCGCTTCGTGCCGGAGAGCGAGAGGCGGCGTGCCTACGGCGACTGCGCGCTACCGATCGGGGGCGGGCAGACGATCTCCCAGCCTTGGATCGTCGCCGCGATCTGCTCCGCCCTCGAGCTCGAGGGGCCCGAGCGCGTGCTCGAGGTGGGAACCGGATCGGGCTACTCCGCCTGCGTGCTCGCCCGGCTCGCGAACGAGGTGATCAGCATCGAGCGTGACGAGCGGCTGGCCCGGGAGGCCACCGAGCGCCTGGACGAGCAGGGCGCCGAGGTCGAGGTGGTCGTCGGCGACGGCAGCGCCGGGCTGCCCGAGCGCGCACCCTTCGACGCGATCGCAGTGCATGCCACCGCCCCCGCCCCGCCGGAGAGCCTGCTCGGCCAGCTTGCCGGCGGCGGGCGGCTGGTACTGCCGATCGCCACCGACCGCGCCGACATGCTGACCCGGATTCGCCGCGCCGACGGGGAGCTGGAGCGCGAGGTGATCGGCCCCTGCCGGTTCGTCCCGCTGATCGGCGCCGAGGGCTTCCCGGAGCCCTGATCCGGCAGCTCCCCGCTTCGCGCCGCCCGCCGCTTCGCGTTAGGCTCGCCGCAGATGTCCGGAGCGCTCTACGTGCTGAACTTTTACTCGGCGGTCTTCATCGACCAGCTCAAGCGAGGGCGCAAGACCGCCACGATCAGGCTCGGCGACAAGTCGCGCAAGTACAGCCGCGGCCAGGTCGTCTGGGTCACCGTCGGGTTCAGTCACAGCCCGCGGGAGAAGATCTTCGCCGCCGTGATCGACGACGTCGAGGTGAAGCGCGTCTCGGAGCTGTCTCCGCGTGACATCGAGCACGACAACCCCGAGTTCCGCCGCCTCGACGAGACCACCCATTTCCTCGAGCAGATCTACGGCCGGCCGGTGGAGATGGAGGACACCGTGACCGTGATCCGCTTCTCCCAGATCGTCGAGCGGCCGGGATCGCACCTCGGGAACGGCGAGCCGCCCTCGCGGAATTAGATCCGGATGGCCGAGTACCGCTTCCTCACCGCCTGGTGCCTCGACGCCGCGATCGAGCCGGTCTGGGACGCGATCTACGCCTCCGAGCGCTGGCCGCAGTGGTGGCGCGGCGTGGTCGAGGTGGAGAAGCTCGAAGAGGGCGACGAGAGCGGCGTGGGCCAGCTCGGACGCTACGTGTGGAAGTCGAAGCTGCCCTACCGGCTCGAGTTCCGGATGCGGACCACGAAGGTGGAGCGCCCCCACCTGCTCGAGGGTGAGGCCTCCGGGGAGCTCGCCGGCACGGGGCGCTGGCGGCTGTACGAGGCCGACGGGACGACGGCCGTCCTCTACGAGTGGAACGTGGGCACGACGCGGGCATGGATGAACCTGCTGACCCCGGTCGCCCGCCCGATCTTCGCCTGGAACCACGACTACGTGATGGGCAACGGCGGCGCCGGTCTGGCGCGTCTGCTCGGCTGCCGGCTCCTCGCCGGGGCCTAGCCGACGAGCTCCACGACGCGGGCAGCCGGATCCCCCGGTGATCTAAGTCGAACGCGCTCAGGTCTTGACGGACCGCGCGGTTGTTCTACACTTCGCGTCCGGCTGCCGTTGGCACTCCGGTATGTAGAGTGCCAGGACGGTAGCGCCTGACCCAATCCAACGCAGCAGACGGAGGTATTCGGAATGAAGCTGAAGCCCCTCGGGGACCGCCTGATCGTTCAGGCGACTGAGGAGGAGGAGACCACCGCCAGCGGCATCGTGCTGCCCGACACGGCGAAGGAGAAGCCGCAGAAGGGCAAGGTGATCGCGGTCGGAGAAGGCAAGTGGGACGAGGACGGGGAGAAGCGAGTCCCGCTCGACGTCTCGGAGGGTGACGAGGTCCTCTACTCCAAGTACGGCGGCACCGAGATCACCGTGGACGGCGAGGACCTGCTGGTCCTGCGCGAGTCGGACGTGCTCGCAAAGGTCGAGTAGCCAGCCAGTCCTTTCACAAGAGCTAAGGAGGAAGAAAGCGAAATGGCTCACAAGGAGCTGAAGTACGACGAGGAGGCCCGCGCCGCGCTCCAGACCGGCGTCGACGCGGTCGCCAACGCCGTCAAGGTCACGCTCGGCCCGAAGGGCCGCTACGTCGTGCTCGACAAGAAGTTCGGCGCGCCGACGATCACCAACGACGGCGTCACGATCGCCCGCGAGATCGAGATCGAGGACGTGTTCGACAACCAGGGCGCACAGCTGGTCCGCGAGGTCGCCACGGCGACCAACGACGTGGCCGGCGACGGCACCACGACGGCGACCCTGCTGGCCCAGATCATCGTTCGCCAGGGCCTCAAGAACGTCGCCGCGGGCGCAAATCCGCTGGGGCTGCGGCGAGGGATCGAGAAGGCCGTGGACGCGGTCGTCGATCACCTCCGCGACAAGCAGTCGAAGGACGTCGGCGGCAAGGAGCAGATCGCCCGCGTCGCGGCGATCTCGGCGGCCGACGACGAGATCGGCAACGTGATCGCTGACGCGATCGAGAAGGTCGGCAAGGACGGCGTCGTGAACGTCGAGGAGGGCCAGACCTTCGGGATGGAGCTGGAGTTCACGGAGGGGATGCAGTTCGACAAGGGCTACATCTCCCCCTACATGGTCACCGACCAGGACCGCATGGAGGCCGTCCTCGACGAGCCCTACGTGCTGATCGCCAACCAGAAGATCGGCTCGGTGCGCGACCTGCTGCCCGTGCTGGAGCAGGTGATGCAGAGCGGCAAGCCGCTCGTGATCGTCGCCGAGGACGTGGAGGGCGAGAGCCTCGCCACGCTGGTGGTGAACAAGCTGCGCGGCACGTTCACGGGCGTGGCCGTCAAGGCGCCCGGGTTCGGCGACCGCCGCAAGCGGATGCTGGAGGACATCGCGATCCTCACCGGAGCCGAGGTGATCACCGAGGAGATGGGCCTGAAGCTGGAGAACACGCAGCTCACCCAGCTCGGCAAGGCACGCCGCGTCGTCGTCTCCAAGGACGACACGACGATCATCGACGGTGCCGGCGAGTCCGAGCAGATCAAGGGCCGGATCAAGCAGATCAAGTCGGAGATCGAGACCACCGACTCCGACTTCGACCGCGAGAAGCTCCAGGAGCGGCTCGCGAAGCTGGCCGGCGGCGTCGCCGTGGTGAAGGTGGGCGCCGCCACCGAGACCGAGATGAAGGAGAAGAAGCACCGCGTCGAGGACGCGCTGCAGGCCACCAGGGCGGCCCTCGAGGAGGGCATCGTCCCCGGTGGCGGCGTGGCGCTGCTGAACGCCCAGAGCGCGGTCGACCTCGACTCGTTCTCGGAGCACGACGAGCAGACGGGCGCCGCGATCATCAAGCGGGCGCTCGAGGAGCCGGTGCGGCAGATCGCCGAGAACTCCGGCTTCGAGGGCTCCGTCGTGGTCAGCAAGGTCCGCGAGATGAAGGCCGGCGAGGGCCTCAACGCGGAGTCCGGCGACTATGGCGACCTCGTCGCCGACGGGGTGATCGACCCGACGATGGTGACGCGCTCGGCGCTCCAGAACGCGGCGTCGATCGCCAAGAACATCCTCACCACCGAGTGCATCGTCGCCGAGCCGCCCGAGACGGATGGCGCCGGGATGCCCGGTGGCGGCATGCCCGACATGGGCGGGATGATGTAATTCGCCTCAACAGGCGAGTGCCCGCATCGCGGGCGACTTCGGAGAGGCCCGGGCATCCGCCCGGGCCTCTTTCTTAAGTCGCAGTCGGTCGAGGGACCGAGGTTGGCGAAGGGGCCCGGCCCGGCCGGGCCCCGTCTATCCGCCCAGCACCTCGGCCATCCGCCGCGGGCTGACGCCGAGCTGCTCGGCGTCGGCGGTGCCCCGCGGCGTGGTCATCGGCACCTCCATCAGCTCCGCCTCCTCCCAGGTGGCGAAGGCGGTGTCGCCGACCAGCCGGCGCAGCCAGATCAGCGCCAGGCGCACGAATCCAAGCGGCACGTGCACCACCGGCCGCTGCCTGCCCGCGGCCGCCGCAACGGCGCGCACGATCGCCTCGTGGCTGAGCGTCTCCGGACCGGCCAGCTCGAAGCGGCCGCCGCCGCGGTCGAGCGAGGCAACGACGCAGCGGGCGACGTCCTCCGCCCAGATCGGCTGGTAGGAGGCGGTCCCCTCGCCCGAGACGGGCAGCACCGGCAGCAGCGCCAGCCGGCGCAGGATCGTGATGAAACGGTCGTCGCGGTCGTAGACGATCGACGGCGCGAACACCGTCGTGTTCAGCGGCGAGGCCGCCACGGCCGCCTCGGCGAGCGCCTTGGCGCGGAAGAAGCGGGTGCGCTGGGAGGGAGTCGCGTTCAGCGCCGAGAAGAAGACGAAGCGCTCGATCCCGGTCCGCTCGGCGGCGCGCAGGATCCGCGCCGTCGCCAACCCGTTCAGCTCCTCGACCGTACCGCCGGGCTGGTCGCGGATCGTCGCCGCAAGATGGACCACGGTGTCCACTCCGCGCAGCGCATGCCGCATCCCGTGCGGGTCGCCGAGGTCGCCGAGCACGATCTGCACGCTCACACGCTCCGCGCCGAGCCTGCGCGGGTCGCGCACAGCGACCCGCACCCGGTCGCCGCGCTCGAGCAGCAGGGGAAGGAGCGCCCTGCCGACTGTCCCGGTCGCACCGGTGAGAAGGATCACGCGCTGAACCTATACCCGCGTTCGGGCTTCAGCTGCCGAGGATGCGAGCGATCCCGAAGTCGCTGGTGGCGGGAAACGCCTGGCCCGCGACAACCACACGGTTCTGGGAGTCGATCGCGACCCCGTTCGCCTGGTCGATGGCCGTTCCGTCGTCGAAGTTCAACAGCAGCTTGCCGTCGTCGGAGAACGCCGGGTCCAGCGTGCCCGCCGCGTCCAGACGTGCAATCGCGAAGTCGTCGTTGGTGCTGGCGCTCGGGTCGACATCCGAGTAGCCGGCGGCGACGATCCTGCCCTGCGAGTCGACGGCCACGCCGCGGATCTCCTCCGCGTCCGAGCCTCCGGCAAACAGGTTCCCCTCCTTCTTTCCGTCGTCGGAGAACGAGGCGTCGAGGCCGCCGCCCGTGGTGAACCGAGCGAGCGCGAAGTCAAAGTCGGTGCCGATGCTCGTGTCCTGATCCGAAAAGCCGGCGGCGACCACCCGATTCTGGGAGTCGATCGCGACGGCCTTCGCGACGTCGTTGTTGTCGCCGGTGATGAAGTTCTGCACGCGCTTGCCGTCGCTGGAGAACGACGTGTCGAGCGCGCCGCTCGTCGTGTAGCGGGCGATCGCGAAGTCCTCGTTCACGCCCAGCGGGCTGACGACGGGATCCTGATCCGATAACCCGGCGGCGACGATCCTGCCCTGCGAGTCGATCGCCAGCGCGTTCGCCCTGTCCGCGTTGTCACCCGAGACGAAGTTCTGCAGGCGCTTGCCGTCGGACGAAAATGACGTGTCGAGAGCGCCGCTCGCCGTGTAGCGGGCGATCGCGAAGTCCTGGCCCAGACCGGCGTCGCTCTGGTCCGAGGCCCCCGCCACCACCACCCGGTTGCCGGCGTCCACAGAGACGGCGCTCGCCGTGTCCGAACTCGGAGCTGCAGCGAAGTTCTGCACCCGCTTGCCGTCGGAGGAGAAGGATGTGTCGAGGGCACCGCTGGTCGTGTAGCGGGCGATCGCGAAGTCGTTGTTGACCGCGTTGGTCGTGTCCTGGTCGGAGGTCCCCGCGACAACGATCCGATCCTGCGAGTCGACCGCCACCGCGGTCGCCTGGTCCGACTCGAAGGCGTTGCCGAAGCTCTGCAGCCGCTTGCCGTCTCCGGAGAACGAGGTGTCCAGCGACCCATCGGTATTGAAACGGGCGACCGCGAAGTCGTAGTTCAGCGACCCGCCGGGCTGGAACGACCAGCCCGCGACGACGACCCTGTTGTGGGAGTCGACCGCGACAGCGTTTCCCAGGTCCCCGGTCGCGCCGAAGTTCTGCACCCGCTTTCCGTCCGACGAGAACGACGTGTCGAGGTCGCCGGCGTTCGCCGCGGCGACCGCGACGCACACGCCCAGCACGAGCCCTGCCGCGACGAGACCCAGCCTGGCACTGCGGGTTGTGTCGATCGGGCGGAGCCCTCCTCTCCGCTTAGAAGCCATCCTCGGCCAACCCTAGGCGTGCGACGCGAACCGTGTCAACCGCCCCGCGGGAGCGGTTCGTCAGCGGCCGGGCTCGCCTAGAATACGCCGCTCCGCCTGGCCGGCCCCGAGGGAGGCAGGCGGCTGAGTACGACCCCGAGATAGGAAGGACGCCGCGCGTGACATACGTCATCACGGAGCCCTGCATCGGCACCAAGGACAACTCCTGTGTCGAGGTGTGCCCGGTCGATTGCATCCATCCCACCCCGGACGAGCCGGACTACGAGGCGCAGGAGATGCTCTACATCGACCCCGACGAGTGCATCGACTGCGATGCCTGCGTCGAGGCCTGCCCGGTCGACGCGTGCTTCGCCGAGGACCAGCTCCCCGACGAGTACACGAAGTACGTCGAGGTCAACGCCAACTACTACAAGCCCTAACGCGCAGCCAAGCCCTGCAGCGGGGCCGGGCGGCGACCGGTTCCGACTCGATCCGAGTCAGGGATCCCGGAGAAGCTCGCCGAGCAGGGCCCGAACCCTCTCGCCGATCTGATCGCGAATCCGGCGGACCGTCTCCAGGTCCTTGCCGGCCGGGTCCTCGAGCTCCCAGTCCTGGTAGCGCTTGCCCGGATAAACCGGGCAGGCGTCGCCGCAACCCATCGTGATCACGGCGTCGGCCTCCCCGACGGCGTCGTCAGTCAGCGGCTTCGGAAACTCGTGGGAGAGGTCGACTCCGACCTCGGCCATCGCCTCGACCACGACGGGGTTGATCCGGTCGGCCGGCTCGCTGCCGGCGGTGCGCACGCGGACAAGGTCCCCCGCTAGCTGACCGAGCAGCCCGGCGGCCATCTGGCTGCGGCCGGCGTTGTGGACGCAGACGAACAGGACCTCGCGCACCTGCTGGGTCATCCTGGCAGGCTATTGACATGAGCCGGGCGGGCGTCGCCCGCGGATGGTTGCCGAGGAGCGGATCTCCACCCAGTTCTGCGGCCTCGTGCTCGCCCAGGACGAGGAAGAAGGCAGCTATCTCTCGAGCCAGCTGGTCGACGAGGTGCGCCACATGCAGTTCTACAAGCGCTTCCAGGACGAGGTGATCCGGGCCCGCCTGCTCACCCTGCTGCCGGCGGTGGCCGAGGCGGTGTCGCCCCCCAGCGAGGGGGCCTTCGACGCGCTCGGTGTCGACGACGGCGCCCTCGCGGCATTCGGCATGGACACGCTGACGCGGCGGCTGGCGATCATCGGCGTGCCGCTCGACGCCGGCGGCTGAATCGACCTCGCCGGCAGCCGGCGCCTACTGGATGACCGGAAGCTCCGCGCCCGTCGCCGGCGGCGCGGCGGCCGGCTGGGGCGCGGCCGCGGGCGGCGCCTGCATCACGGGCAGCTCCTGCGGCGTGGCGGCGAGGATGCCTCGGGCGGCGTCGCGGATCGCCTGCGATGCGGGGGCGTCGGGCCGCTCCAGCACCAGCGGCGTGCCGACGTCGGCGTGCTCGCGCAGCTCCTCCGACAGCGGCACCTTGCCGAGCAGGGGCACGTCGAGCTCGTCGGCGAGCAGCTGGCCGCCGCCCTCGCCGAAGATCGCGATCCGCTCGCCCGAGGGAGCGGTGAAGCCGGACATGTTCTCGATCACGCCGAGCAGCTCCAGGTCCACCTTCGCGGCCATCTCGGCCGCCCTCCGCGCCACGGTCTGGGCGGCGGGCTGCGGCGTGGTCACGATCACGAACTTCGCCTGCGGAAGCAGCTGCGCCAGGGTCATCGAGACGTCGCCCGTCCCCGGCGGGAGGTCGAGCAGCAGGAAGTCCAGCTCGCCCCAGTCGACGTCCTCGATGAACTGCTGGATCGCCTTGTGCAGCATCGGGCCGCGCCAGACGACGGCGGCGTCCCGCTCGAGGAAGAAGCCGATCGACATCACCTTGACGCCGGAGGGAGAGGCGACGGGCACGATCTTTCGCTCCGAGGAGACCTCCGGCTTGCGGTTGACACCCAGCATCCGCGGGATCGAGTAGCCGTAGACGTCGCAGTCGAGCGCAGCCGAGGCGCTGCCGTCGGCGAGCAGGGCGGCGGCGAGGTTGACGGTCATCGTCGACTTGCCGACGCCGCCCTTTCCCGAGGCCACGCAGATCACGTTCTTCACCTTCGCCAGGGCTCCCTCCGGGAGCCGGCCGCGGCCGAGCGCGTCGCGCAGCCCCGCCTTCTCCTCGTCGCTGAGGACGTCGAAGCCGACGCCGACGGAGGTGACGCCGTCGAGCTCGGAGAGCTGGCTCGCAACCGCCTGCTCGAAGTGGGACCGGATCGGGCAGCCGGGCGTGGTGAGGGAGACCACGACCTCGACGCGGCCCTCGTCGGAGACCTCGATCGAGCGCACCATGCCGAGGTCGACGATCGATCGCCGCAGCTCAGGGTCGATCACGGCTCGCAGCCGCTCGGTTATCTGCTCTCCGGTGGGTGGCACGACCAACATTGTCGCAAAGGAGGTTCCTCCTGATCACGACCCCCACCGGCCAGACGCCTCACAGCCTTGCGTTCGACGCCAACCCACAATGACCAACGGGCCCGCTGGGGGCCCGCTGGTCGAGGGAGGAGAGGTTGCTTCTTCTGCCCGCGAGATATGTGGTGCGGGCAGATCCCTCCGGGCGGCCGCCTCTCCGCGGCGGCCCGGGCTAAGCGGTTAGGAGAGCGTCGAGATCTGCTCGCTCACCTGGCCGACGAGGGCCTGGGCCCGCTCGGCCTGGGTCTCGACGACCTCCTCCACGCCGGCCTGGAAGCGCTCCGCGCTTCGCTCGACCTTGCGCAGCTGCCGCTCCGCCTTGCGGCGGTTGCGCCGCAGCGTGGTCTCCGCCTTGCGGCGGTTCTGGCGCACGGTGACCTCCGCCTTGCGGCGGTTGCGTCGAACCTCGCGCTCGACGCGCCGCACCTGACGCTCGATCTGGCTGCGGGTCCGCCGGGCGCGCGTGGTCGCCTTGCGGCGGGCGCCGGCGCCGCGCCGCTCGGCGCGACTGAATGAACGGGTGACCTGGCTGCGGTAGCTGCGAAGCTCGCGCTCCGCCGTGGTGCGGCTGGTCCAGGGCTCCAGCACCTCGGTGACGCGGTCGACGGCACGCAGGGCGACGCCGACGGGAAGGTCGACGACTCGCTCGGCGGCCTGGAGGGCCGGGTTCTTTCGCTGCGCCTGGGTGGCGCGGGTGCGGGTCTGGGTGGTCCGGCGAGGCGGCGTGCGCCGCGTCGTGGACCGCTGGGTGGTGGCCATCTTGTTGAAACCCCCTCGGTTTCGTCTCGTGACTTTCAGAACTAATCTACTTAGTTCTAAGCTTGTTCGGAAGCATACCACCGAACACACGTTTGTAAACCGGGCGGCGACGGCGGTTACACGCGAGCGGCGGCCGTGCCCGCGGGTCAGGCGGCGGCCGGTGCCCGGCGGGCGCCGCCGACGCCGATGCGGGACATCCAGCGCCCCGGGCTCTGCAGCTCCGACGGGCGGGGCAGCGAGACGGGGCGCTCCCAGACCCGGTTCAGCCCGGCGACGCCCGCCCGCTGGGCGACGGTGTCGCAGAAGCGCTTGCCGAGCCGGTACTGGCGCAGCTTCACGTCGAGCCCGAGCAGGCGGGAGATCGCTGCATCGAGGACGCCGCCGCGATCGCGGTCGCGCTCCATCAGGTCACGCAGCTCCGCGTAGGCGGGGTCCAGGCGCTCGCCGACCGCGTCCATGACGTGCTCGGAGTAGCCCTCGACGACGGCCATCGTCGCCTGCAGGCGACGCAGCTGTCGCAGCCGCCCGGGGCCCACCACGAGCTCCGCGACGTCACCCCTGCGCAGCGCCCGCGCCGCACGCTGGAGGCCGTCGGGGCTGAGCGCCGCCCGCGCCGCCCTGCCGAGGTCCTGCGGGCGGATTCCCAGGGTCGCTCCCTCGAGGATCCGCTCCACCAGGTCGCCGATGTGTTCGCGCAGCCAAGGCACAGCGGCGAACTGCACCGCGTGCGTGGCCTCGTGGAGCGCGATCCAGCGCAGCAGCAGCCCCCGCCGACCGCCCATCCGCCGCTGGGCCTCGGCGAGGTTCGGAGACACGAACAGAAGCCGAGGCTGTCGCCCCGGGCCGATCAGGGCGACGTCGTACTGGCCGAGCACGCGCTGCGACACGAACGCCGTCGCCAGCCCGACCTCGACGCCGGCCGCCGTCCCGGCGATCCTCCTGCTCGCACCCCCCAGCGGCCCGGGCAGCTCGATCGAGGACGAGAGGCCCTCCTCCATCTCGACGGACATGCTCTGCAGCGAGTGGATGTTGGCCCGGATCCATTCCGGGCGGCTCACCGCCTCGGGCCGGGGCATCGGCTCCGCCGGGCGCAGGCCGGTGTACTCGCAGACCAGCTCCACCGTCCCCGCGGAGTTCTCGTCGACGTCGGCCTGGCGCACGGACCGCTTGCCGCTGCCCTTCCCCGCCAGGCCGGTGGCGATGCGCTCGGCCAGGTCCCAGTCGACGACGCTGGCTGCGCTCATGCGGCCCGCGCCTCGCCGAGCTGCCTCAGGCCCTCGGCGCTCGCCGCGGCGGCAAGCGCGTAGCGCGCCTCGAGGCCGAGATCGGCCTGGTCCAGCGCGGTTTCGTCGAAGGCGACGACGGCCCCGGCTTCGCGGGCAATCAGCTGGCCCGCCGCCGCGTCCACCGAACGGCACGGTCGCGCCGTCACCATTCCGTCAAACCGGCCGGCGGCCACGTAGGCGAGCGAGATCGCGATCGACCCCACCGCCCGAAATCGGTACACGCGGCCCGCCAGGCGCTCCACGAGGGGGGCGATCCAGGTCGGCTCCGCCGACTCCAGCCCGACCACCTCCAGCCCCGGCTGCGCGTCGCTGTCGATCCGCAGGGGTCGACCGTCGAGGGCGGCGCCCGCGCCCCGTCGGGCGGCGAACTCCTCCCCCGCCCCGAAGTCGTAGACGTAGCCGAACTCGACGTCGGCCATCGAGCGGCCGGACGCCACCGCCAGGCTGAGGCTGTGCGAGGGAATCGTGCGGCGGGCGTTCAGCGAGCCGTCGATCGGGTCGATCACGACGATCGGCCCCTCGCCCGGTTCGCCGAGCATCACCTCGCCGCGTTCCTCGGACACCGCGCGCAGCGAATGCCCGGCGGCGGCGAGCCGCTCCAGCTCGGCGAACACCGCGTCCTCGCAGAGGCGGTCGATCGCCAGGGCCCGATCGCCCCCCTCGCCCAGCCCCTCGTAGACGCTGCGCTCGGCGGTCCCGGGGTGGTCGGCGAAGATCGCCCGCTGGGCATCGACGACGCGCCGGCAGAGGCCGGCCCAATCGTGGGTGATGAGCGCGGATGCCGTCGCGAGATCGGTCCCGGGCGGTGACTCGGCTGCCACCGGGTCATGCTACTGAGCGCCCCCACGCGGCCCGGCTGCCGCGACGGCTAAGTTTCCGGCGATGGATCCGGCACCGGCGGCAGCGCCGCACCAGCTCAGCGACGCCCAGCGGCGCGTCGTCGAGCACAGCGCCGGCACCCTGCTGGTGATCGGAGCCGCCGCCACCGGCAAGACGGAGGCGCTCTCCCGCCGGCTGGCGCGGATCGCGTCCGACCGCGACGAGCCCGGGGGCGCCCTGGTTGTCACCCGCTCGCACGCCGCAGCGGCGAGCATCCGCGCCCGCGCCGAGGCCGCGATCGCGGGGGCCTACGAGGAGCTCTGGGCGGGCACGTTCCAGGAGGTCGCCGAGCGGCTGCTGCGCGACTACGCGGTCGAGGCCGGCCTCGATCCCTTGTTCGAGCCGGTTGGGGCCGCCGACCGACTGGCGATGCTGCTGGACCGCATCGATCGGCTGCCGCTGAGGCGCCACGAGATCCGCGGTAACCCGGCGGGACTGCTGGCCCGCCTGCTGCAGCGGATCGACGCGCTCAAGGAGGCGGGGGTATCCGCCACGGACCTCGCCGCTCAGGCCAAGGAGCGCGAGCGGGCAGCCGCCGGAGAGGCCGAGCTGGAGGCGGCGAGGCGCGAGGCCGAGTTCGTCTCGCTCTATCTGGAGCATGACCGCATCCTGCGCGAGGCCGGCAGCCTGGACTCGGGCGACCTCGTCGCCGAGCTCACCCGGCTGCTGCGCGTCCGCGCCGACGTGCGCGACCGTCTTGGGCAACGGTTCCCGCACCTGATCGTCGACGAGTACGAGGACGCGGGCGCGGCGCGGCGGGCGATGCTCGCCGCGCTCGCCGAGATCGGGGGCAGCGCGGTGATCGCGTGCGACTACGACCAGTCGATCGCGGTGCCCGACGGCGGGCCGGGCGGCGGCGTCGAGGAGCTGCGCGAGCGCCACCCAGACGCCGTCGAGGTGAGGCTCGAGGAGTGCTTCCGCTGCGGAGACGACGCCGTCGACGCCGCCCGCGCCGTGATCGCCCCGGTTGCCGAGCGCGCCGCCGACCGCGGCTGGCGATCGGCGGCGCCGGAGACCGCCGTGCGCTTCTGGCGCTGCGAGAGCGAGCGGGCCGAGGCGCAGGCGGTGGCGCGCGAGGTCGAGCACCTGATCGCGGCGAACGAGGTGAGGCCGGAGATGGTCGCGGTCGTGGTCGCCTCGCTGGAGGGCGAGGGAAGGGCGGTCGCCGCGGCCTTCGAGGAGCGCGGCGTCCCGTTCCACCTGGAGGGCCCGGCGGCGTTCTTTCGCAGGCCCGAGGTGAGGGACGTGATGGCCTGGCTGCGCGTCCTGGCCGACCCGAACGACGCCGCGGCGGCGGTGCGCGCCCTCACCCGGCCGCCGATCGAGCTGCGCTCCGTCGACCTCGCCCGCTGCACGACAATCGCACGGCGACGCAAGCTGGACATGGTCTCCGCCCTCGACGCCGCCCTGGAGAGCCCCCAGCTGCCGCCCGAGGCGCGCGACCGCCTGAACGCGTTCCTGCGGCTGCACCGGGCCGCCACCCCCGCCCTGGAGGAGCTCCGCGCCGACGTCTTCGTTCGGCGCCTGATCGAGCGGGTCGGGCTGCGCCGGCACCGCCTGTTCGCGGCTCACCCGGAGGCGGCGGAGCGGTTGCTGAGCCTCTCGCGGCTCGCCGACCTCGCCGACGCCTGGGCGCGCCGTGAGCCAGGCGCCCCCACGCGCGACTTCGTCCGCTACCTGACCGCTGTCGCCGAGGCCGGCGTTCCCTCCGAGGACGCCCCCCCGCGCCCGGCGCCTCCCAGGGTGCGCGTGATCGAGCCACGCCAGGCAAAGGGGCTGGAGTTCGACCACGTCTACCTGCTCGGGCTCAACCGGCGCCTGGCGGGGGCGCGGTCGCCCGCGGTGCCCGTCACACCCGGCGCCGAGCCGGGGGGCGCTGCCGCCGACGTCGAGGCGGCGCGCCGCCGCCTCGCCTATGCGGCGATCACGCGCGCGCGACGTGCCGTGGTGCTGTCGTGGACGGAATCGGTTCGCGAGGGCGCCGGACAGCCCGCGCAGCTCTACGAGGACGCGCGCGCGGTGCTCGACGCCTCGGAGGAGGTCCACGCGGAGGAGCTGTTCGGCCCGGCGGAGGGGCTGCAGGCCGCCTACCGGATGGCCCGCGACGAGATGCTCGAGGCCTCGTGGAAGGTCGGCGGCAGCCTCGGCGAGCTGCGCCTCGACACCTACATGGACGTCAACCGCGCGGTCGCCCGCTTCCTCGAGCTGCTCAAGCTCGCGGCGCTCGTCCAGCGCCCCGCGGACCAGGCCGCCGCGGAGGCGCTGGAGTCGCTGAACGAGCTGCTGCGCTCGGTCGCCACCCCGGAGCAGCGCGCCGAGCTCGAGCGGTCCACCCTCGACGCCTACCTGCTCGCCGAGGAGAGCGAGCGAACGAGGCGCCGCGAGCTGGTCGCCTCCCGCGAGGAGCCCTCCCTGGAGGCGTTCATCCCCCGCCGCGGAGGCGGGCTCGGGCTCTCGGCGTCCGACGTCGAGCTCTACCGCACCTGCCCGCTGAAGTACAAATTCGCGCGCGTCTTCGCGATCCCCCAGGAGCAGACGATCAACCAGCGCTTCGGGATCCTCATCCACCAGGTGCTGGAGCGCTTCCACGCCGAGGAGGGAAGGGGCGCAGGCGAGGGCGAGAGCCTGGACCGCCTCCTGGCGCTGTTCGAGGCCGGCTGGCGGCGCGCCGGGTTCGCGGCCTCCGACGACGAGCTTCAGTTTCGCGACCGGGCGGTGGCGGCGCTCACCCGCTACCACGAGCGTCATCGCAGCTCGCCGACGTCCCCTGTGTGGCTGGAGCGTGGCTTCGCCTTCCGGCTCGGCCCTCACCAGCTGCGCGGCCGCGTGGACCGGGTCGACCGGCTCGCGGACGGCGCCTACGAGCTGATCGACTACAAGACCGGGGTGCCGAAGACCGCCGCCGAGCTGGCCGACGACGTCCAGCTGGCGATCTATCGGCTCGGCGCGCGCGAGGCCTGGCAGATCGAGGCCGACGCGCAGAGCTACTACTACGTCCTCGACGATCGCAAGGTGGCTGTGCAGAGCTCGCCAGACGACCTCGAGCGGGTCGAGAGGACCGTGCTCGACGTCGGCGCCGGGATCATGGGCCAGGACTTCGAGCCACGCCCCTCCTACGAGGTGTGCTCGTGGTGCGACTACCGGCTGATCTGCCCGGCGGCCGAGACCTGAGAATCACGACCCCCACCTGCCTGACGCAAACTCACCGGGCGCTCAGTTCTGCTCGGTGCCGCGCTGTCGCAGGTAGCGCTCGAAGTCGCGCGCGATCGAGTCCGCCGAGGGGACGTCGGTGCCGGGCTCGAGCTCGGCGGTCTGCTGGGCCTCGAGCGTCTCCACCAGCTCGCTGATCTCGGGGTTGGCGGCGACCGCGCGGTCCACCTGCTCGTCGAAGCGCTCGCACTCCTCCTCCAGCTCCGTGGCCTCCACCGCCACGCCGGTGAGCCCCTCCAGGCGGCGCAGCAGCGCCAGGGCGGCGTTGGGGTTGGGCACAGCGGCGACGTAGTGCGGAACCGCCGCCCACAGGCTCGCGGAGTCCATCCCCCGGCCGCGAAGGGTGTCGTGCAGGACTCCGACGATTCCCGTCGGCCCCTCGTAGGTGGAGCGCGTCAGGTCGAGCCGCTCGACCAGCTCGGCGTTGGAGGCCAGCCCGGTGATCGGCACGGGCAGCGTGTGGGCGACGTCGGCGATCAAAGCCCCCAGGGTGATGACCAGGTCGACGTCGAAGCGGTCGACCGCGGTCGCGACGGTCTCGGCGAACGTGCGCCAGCGCAGGTTCGGCTCGGTGCCGTTGAACAGCAGCAGGTCGCGCTCGGCCCCGTCGGCCTGGGCCGCCAGCAGCTCGTTCGCGGGCCAGTCGATCCGCCGGGTCTGGCCCTCGGTGAGGCTGATCGTCGGCCGGTTGACCTGGAAGTCGAAGAACTCCTCCGCGTCGATCCGCGCGACGGTCTCGGCGTCGAGCGCGTCGATCACGGCGCCCAGGGCGGCGGTGGCGGCTCCGGCGGCGTCGTTCCAGCCCGTGAACGCGCAGACGAGCACGGGCGAGCGCAGCGGCGGCGGATCGCTCTCCCAGCGCAGCGCTTCCATGAGCTGAGCCTACCGCGCCTCACGCCGCCGCCGGCGTTCGTCCGGGGCGGCGTTCAACATCGATCGCGTGGAGGCACGGACCGCCAACCGACCGGATGCCGTGGCCGGCGACCGCGGCCCGACGGTGGCCGAGCTTCGGCCGGGTCAGCGTTTCCAGGGGGCCTACGCGTGCGTGCGGAAGGACCGGCTGACGGCGCGCAACGGCTCGCCCTACCTGTCGGTCGAGCTGCGCGACCGCACCGGCAGCGTCAGCGGGCGCGTCTTTCGCGAGCCGGACCGCGCGGGCGGGCGCTTCAACCGCGGCGACGCGGTGGCGGTGCGGGGGCGGGCGGAGCGCTTCCGCGGCGAGCTGGTCGTGGAGCTGGAGGACATCCGCCGGGCCGAGGGAGATGCGGCCGACCCCGGCGAGTTCCTTCCCGTCGCCTACCGCGACGTGGACGAGCTGGAGGGGTTCCTCGAGCACCTGGCGCGCGAGGTCCACGACCCCGGCCTGCGCGGCATGGTCGAGAGTGTGCTCGGCTCGGACCCGGTCGCCGCCGAGCTTCGCCGCGCGCCCTGCACCCGATCCGGCCACCACGCCTACCTGGGCGGGCTGCTCGAGCACACCGTCGCAGTCGGCACGCTGGCCCTGGAGCTGTGCGCCCTCCATCCCCGGCTCGACTCCGACATGCTGATCGCGGCGGCGCTCCTGCACGACGTCGGCAAGGTGCGCGAGTTCACCTACGGGGCCGAGATCGGGCTCAGCGAGGAAGGGCGGCTGATCGGTCACCTGTCGATCGGGGCGCAGATCGTCGGCGAGCACGCCAGCGCCCTTGCGGCCGAGCGCCGGCTGGCCCTGCTTCATTGCCTTCTCTCCCATCACGGCGCCGACGGAAACGGTAGGCGCGGGCAGGGATTCGGCTCGCCGGAGGCGCTGGCGCTGTACCGGCTGAACGCGCTCGACGCCGGCGTCAAGGGCGCCCTCGAGCGCGGCGTCGGCCTCGGCTAGTCGAGCTCCGGCGGGCGGCGCTCGCGCTTCGTCTGGGAGCGTTGCCGCTTCTGGTCCAGCCGGCGCTCGCGGGCGGCTGCTCCCGGGCGGGTGGGACGGCGCCGCCGCGGCTCTCGCAGCGCCTCGGCGAGGCGCTCGCGCAGGCGCTCGAGGGCGAGCTCGCGATTGCGCGCCTGGCCGCGAGTGTCCTGGGCCACCGCCGTCACCCGGGGGCCGAGGCGGTCGGCGATCCGCCGCCGCTGGGCCTCGTCGAGCGAGCCCGAGGCCTCGACGTCGAAGACCGCCTCCACGCGCGAGGCGGTGACGTTCGCGTGCTGTCCGCCGGGCCCCGAGGATCGGCTGGCCCGCAGCTCGATCTCGGTCAGCGGAATCGCCACGCCCGGGGCGACCTGAAGCGATTCGGTCAACGCTGGGCAGGCGCCCCGAGGGCATTGCGAAAGAGCTGGACCGCAATCACGATCAGCAGCATCGCGAAGGACAGCTGCAGGGCGCGCTCGGAGACCACGTTCGAAACCCCAACCCCGATTGCAACTCCCAGCGGGGATGTGATCCCGATCACCAAGCCGTCGCGCAGGCGGACGTTGCCGTAGCGTCGCTGCCGCCACAGGCCGACCGCGGCGACCGGCACGATCGCCAGCAGCGAGGTGGCCTCGGCATGAAGCTGAGACTCGTCGAGGAAGAGAGCGAGCGCGGGCACGAACAGGATGCCGCCGCCGACGCCGAGCAGCCCGGCGACGACCCCGCCCGCGAACCCGAGGAGGATCGCCAGCAGCTCAGCCATGCGCCGATCCGGCGTCCGCGGTCAAGGGATGATCAGCTCCGCAGCTATCGCCAGCAGCAGGACGGCAAAGATCAGCGAGATCGCCCGGCCCGGGATCCGCTGCTGCAGCGTGGTGCCGGCGACGACGCCGGCCACCGCCGGGATGCCCACCAGCATCCCCTTTGCCGGGTCGACGTTCCCCAGCGCCCCCTGCGCCGCGCTGGCCAGCACCGCGATCAGGAGTATCGCCGCCAGGCTCGTGCCGGTCGCGACCCGCTCGGCATAGCCGAACCACAGAATCAGAAGGGGCACGATCACCGTGCCGCCTCCGACGCCGAACAGACCGCTGAAGGCCCCGGCCGCCGTGCCGAGCAGGGCAAGCTTGACGATCCGCTCGCGGGGCATGGGCCGCGATACTAGGGTTCGTGACCGCCGAGTCATCTGCCGGCCCGACTCCCCCCGAGCGGATCGCCGCCCTGCTCGAGCCGCTCACCGCCGACCCCGGCTCGAGCGCGGTGCTCTGCGACGTCGACGGCACGCTGGCGCCGATCGTCGATCGAGCCGACCAGGCCGCCGTCCCCGAGCAGGCGCAGGACCTGCTGAAGCGCCTCGCGAGCCGCTACGGGCTGGTCGCGTGCGTCTCCGGCAGGCGCGCCGCCGACGCGCGCAGGCTGGTAGGCGTCGACGCGATCGCCTACCTCGGCATCCACGGCTACGAGCGCCTGCTTCCCGGCGGCGAGCCCGTGGCGGACCCGGCGCTGGAGGGCCACGAGGGCGAGGCCGCCGAGTTCGCGGCCCAGCTCGATCTTGCCCACCTCGGAGCGCTCGGCATCCGGATCGAGGAGAAGGGCCCGATCCGGGCGCTCCACTGGCGCGGCGCCGCCCACGAGGCGGCCGCCCTGGAGGGCGCCAGGGAGATCGCCGTCGCCGCCGTCGGCCATGGCGTCGTCCCGCACTGGGGACGCAAGGTGCTGGAGATCCGCCCGGCGGTGAGCGTCAGCAAGGGGACGGCGATCTCACGGCTGCTGGGCGAAAGCGACGTCGCCCGCGCCCTCTACGGCGGCGACGACCGCACCGACGTCGAGGCGTTCCGTCAGCTGCGATCCAGGGAGCGGTCCGACAAGCTCGAACGCGCGGTGTGCGTAGCGGTGAGGTCGGAGGAGGCGCCGGAGGAGCTCGAGGGTGAGGCCGACGCGGTGGTCGACGGCCCCGACGGCTTCATCGAAGTCCTGCGGGCGCTGGTCCGCTAGGGGACGCGCCAGGCAGCCGGTGCTCTTCACGGACCTGCTCAGGATCACCGTGCTGCTGAGCGGCGGCGTAGCGACCGCGCTGGGGGGCGTCACGGTGATCAGTGCCCAGCGGCACGACGACACGCTGACACTCCTGGTCGCCGCGGGCTGGTGGCTCGCGGCCGTGGTCATCGGTCTGTTGCTTGGGGAGCGCAAGCGCGCCGCCGCGGGCGTGTCGAGCGTGCTGGCGACGGCGCGGACCGCGACCAGCCTGCCGGCCGAGAGCCCGGGACGGATCGCGCTGGGCCGGCTGTGGCCGATCGCCGTCTTCGCCGTCGCCTGCGCCGGGATTGCCTGGGTGTGGCCCCAGGTGGCCGCGATCGGAGCCGGCTACGCGCTGCTCGCCGCCCTCGCCTGGCGCTTCCGCGAGGCGGCCGTGACCGGCGTCGAGGACCGCGACGGCGTGCGCTTCTACGTCGAGCCGGGAGGCGCGCTGCGGCCGATCCGGCTGGTGCGGACCCCCGGCCTCGGCCGCGAGCGCACCCGACCCGGCCATCCGCCGCCGCCGCCGGCGTCGCCCTAAGCGGGCCCGCCGCGCCGCGCTCGCTTGCGCAGCCGCGAGAACTCGCGCCACGCTCGCGTGTTGGCGACCTCGCTCTTCGTCAGCCACGCCCGTCGGGCGGTGGCAATCCCGTAGGCCATGTTCTCCAGCGTGGCGACGCGATGGGCGTCGGTATTGATCACGATCATCGCTCCGGCGTCGACCGCCAGCCGCGCGTTGCGCTCCGAGAGGTCGCGGCGATTCGGATTGCCGTTGATCTCCAGCATCGTCCCGGTGCGCGCCGCCGCCTCGGCGATGCGCTCGACGTCGACTCCGTACGGGCCCCGCCTGCCGATCAGGCGCCCGGTCAGGTGGCCGATGCAGTCGACCAGGGGGTTGTCGATCGCGGCGAGAATGCGCTCGGTCATCCGCTCCTCGCCCATGCGGAACGACGTGTGCACGCTGGCGATCACCCAATCGAGCTCCGCCAGCAGCTCGTCGGGGTAGTCGAGCGATCCGTCGGAGCCGATGTTCACCTCCGAGCCGGCGAGCACCCGGAACCGCGAGAAGCCCTGGTTGAGCTCGCGCACCTCCTCGATCCTGCGGCGCAGTCGATCCGCGGGCACGTCGTTGCCGAAGCCGTGGCTGGCCGAGTGGTCGGTCACCGCGAGATATGCGTAGCCGCGGGCACGGGCCGCCTCGGCCATCTCGGACAGGCTGTTGTGCCCGTCCGAGAGCGTCGTGTGGCAGTGCAGGTCGCCGCGCACGTCGCCGCGTTCGACCAGCTGCGGCAGCGCGTGCTCGCGCGCCGCCTGCAGCTCGCCCCGGGCCTCGCGCAGCTCCGGCTCGATGTAGTCGTAGCCGAGGTGCGCGTAGACCTCCTCCTCCCTCGCACAGCGGGTCACGCCGCCGCCATCGACGTCGGCGATCCCGCGCTCGGACACCGACAGGCCGCGGGCGACGGCCGCCTCGCGAAGCTGCACGTTGTGGCCGGCGGAGCCGGTGAAGTGCTGAAGCAGGTTGCCGTATGCCCGCGGCGGCGCGATCCGCAGGTCGACGCGGATACCGTTGTTCGTCCTGATCCGCGCCCCGGCCTGGCCAGCCGAGCCGCCCTCGCCGGCCAGGGGATGGGAGAGGAGCGCCGCGCCGAGCGCCCGGGGATCGGCGGCGGTCGCCACGAGGTCGACGTCCTTGCACGTCTCCGTCCGGCGCCGCGCCGACCCGGCCACCTCGACCCGCTCACTCGCCGCGTGTTCGCGCAGCGCGACCGCCAGCTCCTCCGCCACTGCGAGCACCTCGGGCAGCAGGCGGCGTTCGCCGTCGCCGTCGCCGGCCTGGTCCATCCGCTCGATCGCCGCGAGCACGTTCTCCTCAGCCTTGGCGCCGAGTCCGCGCACCTCTCGCAGGCGCCCCGCCGCCGCCGCCTCGCGCAGCGACTCGAGGCTGGCGATGCCGAGCTCGTCGTAGAGCCGGCGCGCCGTCTTCGCTCCCAGCCCCGGCACTCGGGTGACCTCGACCAGCGAGGGTGGGAACTTGCGCTTCAGCTTGGCCGCCGCCGGGATCTCCCCGCTCTCGATCAGGATGCCGATCTTCTCCTCCAGGGTCTTCCCGATCCCCGCAAGCTCGGTGAGCCTCCCCTCGGCGGCGAGCTGCTCGACCGACACCGGGCTGTCGCGGACCGCGCGGGCCGCCTCGCGGTAGGCGATCACGCGATAGCGAATCGCCCCATCCAGCTCGTAGAGGACGGCCAGCTCCATGAGCGCGTCGGCGATCTCGGCGTTTCGCATGGGCCTACGTTATTGACGCCGGTCGCGGGCTCCACCGGCAATAGCATCTCCGGATGACCGCGAACGGGCCCCGCGTGTGGGTTGTCCTGCCCACGTACAACGAGGCGGAGAACCTCGAGGCGATCGTCGAGGCGGCGCTGGAGCGGCTGCCGCCCTCGCGGCGGGTGCTCGTCGTAGACGACGCCTCGCCGGACGGCACCGGCGAGATCGCCGACCGCCTCGCAGACGACCGCGACGACGTCGCCGTCCTTCACCGGCCGGCGAAGCGGGGACTGGGACCTGCATATCTGGCCGGCTTTCGCGAGGCGCTTGCCGGAGGCGCCGAGCTGATCTGCGAGATGGACGCCGACTTCTCCCACGATCCCGCCCACCTGCCCGCCCTGATCGCGGCCGCCGCCGACGCCGACCTGGTGCTCGGATCCCGCTACGTGGAGGGCGGCGGCGTGGCCGACTGGGGGCCGTTGCGGCGCTCGATCAGCCGCTGGGGGAGCCGGTATGCCCGTGCCGTTCTCGGGCTCGACGTCAGCGACCTGACCGGCGGCTACAAGGTCTTCCGCCGAGCGGTGCTGGAGGCGATCGACCTCGGCTCGATCCGCTCGCGCGGCTACGCCTTCCAGGTCGAGGTCACCTATCGCGCCGTCCGCGCCGGCTTCCGCGTGGTCGAGGTACCGATCGTCTTCCGCGACCGTCGCGTCGGCAGCTCGAAGATGAGCGGCCCGATCGTGCTGGAGGCGATCTGGCGGGTGCCGGCGCTTCGCCTGATCGCGAGAGGGTCCGAAGGCCGCCCCGGCGACGCCTGACCCACGCCTGGCGCCGCGGGAATATCCGGCCATCGGGCGAATGGGGGTTGAGACGAGGGCGCTCGCGGCCGATGGCTAGGGGGAGGCTCCGCATCCGTGCGCACCGCAAGGCGTCAGATCAGGCCCCGACGGGCCGTGGCCGCGATCGCGGCGGCCTCCGCGTGCGCGCTCCTGCTGTGGGCGCCGGCCGCATCGGCTCGCGACCGCAAGCCGCCGAGGATCACGGGCGCGGTCACGAAGGACACCGACGGCGATGGCAAGGTCGACGCGCTTCGCGTCCGCTACAGCGAGAAGGTCGCGCTGCTCGCCGGAAAGGGAAGCATGCGCCTGCGCGCCTCCGGCTACAGCGTCGCCTCGCGACGGCTGGCGTCGACCGTGACGAGGCTGGCGACGGCGAAGCGCTGCTATCCCGGTCGCTCGATCCGCCGGCTCAGCCGCGTCGTCCTGCTCAAGCTCGCCGAGAAGGCCACGCCCGACACCGCGGCGACCCCGGACGCGGTCTACACGCGCACGGCGAAGTCCCGCCGCAAGGTCGTCGACGGCTCCTGCAACGAGGCCTACACCGGCGTCTTTCGCAGCACTCGCGACGGGGCGCCGCCGCGGGCCGTGTCGGCGGCGACCGCGGACGACGACGCCGACGGCAGGCTGGACGCGATGCGGGTGACGTTCAGCGAGCCGGTCTCGCATCCCGGCGCGAGCGGGCCGGGCAAGGTGAGCGTCGCCGGGATGACCGTGTCGGGGATCGACGCCGCGGACGCCGCCCAGACGCTCCACGTGAAGCTCGGCGAGGGCGGCTCCGCCGATAGCGGCAACCATCCCGCCGTCACCTACAACCCCGCCGCGGCCGGTGCGGCCGTGACCGACGCAGCAGGCAACGCCGCCGGCGGCCCGAACACGCTCTCCCCTTCCGACGGCGCCCCGCCGGTCCTGCTGGCCGCCGTCACCGCCGACCTCTCCGGCGCGGCCGGCTCGATCGACCGCATCGTGCTCAGCTACTCGGAGCCCGTCATCCATCCGGCCGACTCCGACGGGACCTATCCGCTTTCGGTCAACGGCTACTCGGTCGCCTCCGTCGGCGCCGCCAGCGGCGTCAACATCGCGGTCAACCTGACCGAAGGCCCCGCCGACAGCGGCGCCACGCCCGCCGTGGGCTACGGCTCCGGCCCCGGGGCGGCGGTCGTGGACGCGGGCGGCAACCAGCCGCGCACCGGCGCCTTCTCCGGCACCACGGACGGCGCCGCGCCCGTCCTGCTCTCGGCCCGCACGGCCGACGGCGACGCCAACGGCAAGATCGACGCGGTCAAGCTGAGCTTCTCAGAGGGACTGACCTACGCCGGCCAGAGCGGCGGCGGGCCGTTCACGGTCGGTGGCCGCACGATCACGTCGACCGACCCGACCAGCAGCTCGACGCTGACGCTGAACCTCTCGGAGAACCCCTCCTTCGACACCGACGCCACGCCCTCGCTGGACTACGCCCCGGGCACCGGGGCCCTGGTGAAGGACGGCGCCGCCCTGGTCGCGCCCGCGAAGTCGTTCGCCCAGGTGGGCGACGGGGCGGAGCCGGCGATCGTCGCGGCCCCGACCGCGGACGGAAACGGAAACGGCCGGCTCGACGGCGTCGCCCTGACCTTCTCGGAGCCGGTGGTCCACGCCGACCAGACCTCCGGCCCCTTCCCGCTGCGCGTGCAGGGCCACGGGGTGTCCGAGGTCGGAGCCGTGTCCGGCGCGGGCAACGACCGCGTCGACCTCACGCTCGACGAGGGCAGCTTCGACACGGGCGACAGGCCGCCGGTCACCTACACGGGGGACGGCGCCAGCCAGATCAAGGACGTCGCCAACAACACGCCTTCCAGCGGCGCTGTCGTGACGACGGACGGCGCCGCCCCGGTGCTGGTCGGCGGCACGACGGTTGATGGCGGCCCCGTCAACGGCAGGATGGACGCAGTCACGACGCAGTGGTCCGAGGCAATAGACCACGGGGCCGACTCCGACGGCAGCTATCCGCTGTCGGTGACGAACCCGAACCGCTCGATCCCGGGCGGCGGCATCCCCGACGTGAACGCCGCGAGCCAGTTCGACCTGCCGCTCAGCGAGGGACCGTCGGCCGACCGCGACAAGTCCCCGACCCTGTCCTACGCCCCCACCGCCGACCACCCGGTCCACGACGGCGCCGGCAACGAGGCGCTCGCGGGCTCGGTCACATCCGATCCCGCCTGCGCCGACCCGCACGAGGGCAACGCCAGCGACGACGACACCGAGGCGCAGGCGACCCCGCTCGGGCCCACCCAGCGACCGGAGCGCCTCTGCGGCGGCGACGAGGACTGGTTCTCGCTCAGCGCCGGAATCGGCGACACCCTCAAGGTGCTCGTCCACCCGGCCCAGAGCATCGATCCGCGGCTCGAGCTGTACAACTCGCTGGGCAACCTGGTCGGCTCGACTGTGAACGTCGGCGGGCTGGGGATCGACGAGCTGCTCACACTGCCCGTGCCGGGGGCCGGCACCTACTCGGTGCGGGTCTTCGACACCGGCTTCGCAGACGGCAACTACTGCATCGCCGGCACCGTCGGGCTGGCCCCGCCCGACCCGCAGTGCGGCCTCGGGCCCGGCGACGTGCTGATCACCGAGGTGATGGCCGACCCGGGCTCCAGCGGTCTCCCCGACTTCGTCGAGCTGTACAACCGCAGCGGCTCCCCGCAGAACCTGGCCGGCCTGAAGATCGACTACGGCGGAGCCTCGCCGTGCACGATCGCCGGCGTCTCCGGCCCCGACGTCAACGTCCCCGACGGCGGCCGCGTCTGGGGCGCCGACTCGGCCGCGGGACGCGACTTCACCTGCGCCGGCCTGTCGGTCCCGAACGGCGGCGCCGACGTCAAGCTGCTCGACAAGTCGACGATCGTGGACGACGCCAACCTCGCCGGGGTCGCAGCGCACCCCGGCCATTCGCTCGAGACCAAGCCTTCGGCCGAGAGCTCCGAGCAGGGCAACAACCTGGCGAGCGCCTGGTGCTACACGTTCTTCAACGCGCAAACCGGCCAGAGCAACGCCGCCGCGACGCGCGGACAGGCCAACGACGGCTGCGACGAGTTCCGCGTCAACGAGGCCTACTGGAACGCGCCCGGCTCCGACGAGGGCAAGACCTTCGTCGAGCTTGCCGGCAACGCGACACCGGTCGCCGAGCCCCTGCTCGCCGGCTGGCGGCTCGCCTACGTGAAGACCGACGACCCGTCCGCGGGAAGCGTGGTGACCGACAACGTCCTGCCGGCGGGGGCCGATCCGGGCTCCGATGGCGTCTACGTCGTCGCGGACTCGAAGCCCGACGGGACCAGCACGGTCAATCCGCACGACGTCCTGTTCACCGACGCCGACCCGCAGGACGTGGACGAGGGGATCCAGCTGCTGCGGCCGGGGACGCCGTCCAGCTCGCCGAACTGCGGCGGCGACACCTACCTGGCCGACGTCTTCTCGCACGTGCTGCTCGCCCCGTCCGTGTCCCGCGACGGCGCCCGCAGCTGCTTCACCCAGGAGGGGACCTTGTTCAACGACCCGGGCAGCGGGCCCGGGGCGAGCCGGACCAACGGCGCCGACACGGGCAGCAACTCGGCCGACTTCCACCTGGACAGCGGCACCGGCACGCCCGGCCAGCTGTAGCGGTCGGTCCTCGCCGCTCGCTTATGCTGTCCGCCGCAGGCGCGGGCGTCCCCCGCCTCAGCCACAGGCGCTATACTTTGTGAAGTATTGAGCCGCACCAAACCCGACTTCAGGAGACGAAAGTGGCCGGCAAGCTGCACGACGTAACAGACGCGACGTTCCAGTCCGAGGTGCTCGAGGCCGACGACCCGGTGCTGGTCGACTTCTGGGCGCCGTGGTGCGGGCCGTGCCGCGTCGTGCATCCCGTCCTCGAGGAGATGGACGCCGAGCGCGAGAACCTGAAGATCGTCAGCATCAACGTCGACGAGAACCAGCAGACGGCCGCCCGTTACGAGGTGCTCTCGATCCCGACGCTGATCCTGTTCAAGGACGGCCAGATGGCTCACAAGGTGATCGGGGCGATGCCGAAGAAGCGCCTCGAGGCCGAGCTCGAGCCCGCGCTCGCGTAGCTCCCTCCCCCGTGCCGTTCATCCACGTCCACTGGTTCGAGGGGCGCGACGACGAGCAGAAGGCCGAAGTGGCGCGGCGGATCACCGAGGCCCTGGTCGAGGCCGGCAAGGCCGAGCGCGAGGATGTCTGGGTGAAGTTCGACGACGGCCGCCCCGCCGACTGGTACTTCGGCGGCGAGCGCAAGCGCTGAGCGGGCCCTCGGGCTAGAAGAGCGGGCCGCGTCGGAAGACGTCGAAGTCGATGCCCGCATCCGTGCCTGGCGGCGTGAACTTCCCCTGGAGGAGAAGGCGACGAAGCGGCCGCTGGCCGAGATCGTCGGCAGCGCACTCTGATCGTTGCTCTGGCCCCCCTGCCTCGGAATGCTCACCCGGCTGATCCCTCCGGAAGCCATGTTCTTGACGTAGATGTCGTTGACGTTGTTCGTGTCGCCGGGAACGAGGGAACCCGCGGACGAGAACGCGACGAACTTGCCGTCGGCCGAGATCGCGGGGTCGCTGGAGTTGACGTTGTTGTTATCCGGCCAGGACGGCTGCTGCCGCCCCGACGGCGCGCGAGATACGGCTTCGATGACTAGGTACCTGGCTCGTGATCCCTCCCCGGCGGGGATTCTAGGCTGAGCCGGCCGCTCTGGTAAGGGCGATCGTCAGATCGCGGCCGTCGATCTTCACGGCCTCCCCGCCGGGTGCCTTGTAGGCGATCTCGGTGGCCAGCGTCTCGCCGGCGACGTAGTCCTCGTGCTCCCGCGCCGCCTCGATCAGCTCGGCATCGCCGGCGAGCGCCAGCTCGATCCGGTCGGAGACCTCGAGCCCGGCCTGCTTGCGTGTGTTCTGGATGGCGTGGACGATCTCGCGCGCCAGGCCCTCGCGCGCCAGCTCGGCGTCGACCTCGAGGGCGAGCGCGACGGCGCTTCCGGCCGCCGCCTCGACCTGATAGCCGTCGAGAGGCGCCATCACCAGGCTCAGGTCGTCTGCCGAGAGGGCGTGGTCCGTGCCGCCGACGCTGATCCCGACCTCGCCGCCGTCGGCGAGGGCGGCGGCGACCGCGCCGGCGTCCAGCGCCGCCACCGCGGCCGCAACCTGCGGCATCTCCCTGCCGAAACGGGGGCCCAGCGAGCGGTAGTTGGGCTTCACCTCGTAGCTGACCAGCTCCGCCTCCTCGGCGACGAAGTCCAGCTCCTTCACGTTCAGCTCCGACGTGACCAAGGCGGCGAGGCGCTCGATCGCCGGCCGCTCGGCGTCGGTGGCCACGATCACCGCGCGCCGCAGCGGCTGGCGCACCTTCACCTTCGCCTGCGCCCGGGCGGCGCGGCCCAGCTCGACGGTGCGGCGCACGGCGGCCATCCCCAGCTCCAGCTCGTCGTCGACGAGGTCCTCCGCGGGGACCGGGAAGTCGCAGAGGTGGACGCAGTCGGGCGCGTCGCCGAAGACCTCGGCCTCGCCGCCGGCCAGGTTGGCGTAGATCTCGTCGGCGAGGAAGGGGATGAACGGCGCCAGCAGCTTCGCCGTCTCGACCAGGCAGTGCCGCAGCGTCGCGAAGGCCGCCCTGTCGCCGTCCCAGAAGCGGCGCCGGGACAGCCGCACGTACCAGTTCGACAGGTCCTCGACGTACGCGGCGACCATCCTGCCGGCGTTCGTGGAGTCGTATCCGTCGAGGTGCTCGGTCACCGCCGCCACGGTGCGCTGGAGCCGCGACAGGGCCCAGCGGTCGAGGTCCTGCGCCTCCCCCGACGGCGGCGGCGCGACGGGCTCGGGGTCGAGGTCCTCGGCGTTCGCGTAGAGCACCCAGAACGAGTACGTGTTCCACAGGGTGATCAGGAACTGGCGCACCGACTCGCCGACCGTGTCCACCGAGAAGCGGTAGCCGGACCACGGCTGCTGGGCGGTGAAGTAGTACCAGCGGAAGGCATCGGCGCCGTGGGCGTCGATCACGTCCTGCGGCTCGACCACGTTGCCGCGGCTCTTCGACATCTTCTGGCCCTCGGGATCGAGGATCAGGCCGAGGCAGACGCAGTTGCGATAGCTGGAGCGGTCGAACAGCAGCGTCGAGACGGCCAGAAGCGAGTAGAACCAGCCGCGGGTCTGGTCGATCGCCTCGCAGATGAAGTCGGCCGGAAAGCGCTCCGCGAACAGCTCCTGCCCCTCGAACGGATGGTGGAACTGGGCGAAGGGCATCGCGCCCGAGTCGTACCAGGTGTCGATCACCTCGGGGACGCGGCGCATCTCGCCGCCGCACTGCTCGCAGCGCAGCGCGACCTCGTCGATGTAGGGGCGGTGAAGGTCGTCGGGGACCGCGCCGCCTCGCTCCCGCAGGTCGTCCATCGATCCGGCGCAGAAGCGATCGCCGCACGCAGCCGACTCGCATTGCCAGATCGGCAGCGGCGTGCCCCAGTAGCGCTCGCGCGACAGCGCCCAGTCCACGTTCCCCTCGAGCCATTTGCCGAACCGGCCGTGCTTGATGTGCTCGGGGTGCCAGCCGATCTTCTCGTTCTCGGCCAGCATGCGATCCCGCAACTCGGTGGTGCGGATGTACCAGCTCGACTTCGCGTAGTAGAGCAGCGGCGTCTCGCAGCGCCAGCAGTGCGGGTAGGCGTGCTCGTAGGTCTCCGCGCGCAGCAGGCGGCCGCGGCGCTCCAGGTCCGCGACGATGTCAGCGTCCGCGTCCTTGACGAAGCGCCCTGCGAGGTCGCCGACGCGGTCGTCGAAGGTGCCGTCGAGCGCCACCGGGTTCTGCAGCTCGATCCCGTACTGCTCCCCGAGTCGGAAGTCGTCCTCGCCGAAGGCGATCGCGGTGTGAACCAGCCCCGTGCCCTCCGTGGTGGTGACGAAGTCGGCCTCCAGCACGGTGTGCCCGCGGGGACCGTAGTCCTCGGTGGGGATGTAGTCGAACGGCGGCTCGTAGGCGGTCCCGGCAAGCGCCGTCCCGGGGAAGTGCGCGAGCACCTCGGCCTCCTCGCCGAGCACCCGCTCGACGGCGGGGCGTGCGACCACGAGCACCTCGTCGCCGAGCCGCGCGCGCACGTATTCGATCTCGGGGCCGACGGCGACCGCCGCGTTGGAGATCAGCGTCCACGGGGTCGTCGTCCAGACGAGGAGGCTGTCGCCGGGCTCAAGCGGGCCCTCCGGGATCTCGTCGCTGGGAGCCGGCGCCCTCACCGGGAGTCGCACGTAGGCGGAGGGGTCGGAGACGTCGCGGTAGCCCAGCGCGACCTCGTGGGAGGAGAGGGAGGTGCCGCAGCGCGGGCAGTACGGGACGACCTTGTGTCCCTCGTAGAGGCGACCGTCGTCCCAGATCCGCCGCAGCGACCACCAGACCGACTCGATGTACTCGTTGGTCAGCGTGACATAGGGGTCGTCGAGGTCGATCCAGAAGCCGATCCGCTCCGTCAGCCGGTTCCAGTCCTCGACGTATGCGAAGACGGACTCGCGGCAGCGGCGGTTGAACTCCGCGATCCCGTAGGCCTCGATCTCGGCCTTGGAGGAGATCCCCAGCTCCTTCTCGACCTCCAGCTCGACCGGGAGGCCGTGACAGTCCCAGCCGGCCTTGCGGGGCACCCGGTACCCGCGCATCGTCCGGTAGCGGGGGTAGATGTCCTTGAACACGCGCGACAGCACGTGGTGGGAGCCCGGCCGCCCGTTCGCCGTCGGCGGCCCCTCGTAGAAGCTCCACACGGGCGCCCCCTCACGCTGGGCCAGGGAGCGGTGGAACACGTCGTGCTCGCGCCAGCGCTCGAGCACGCGCTCCTCCAGCGCCGGGAACGACTGCTTCGGATCTACGGGGCGAAATCCGGCCATCGCGACGGATTCTGCCAAGCGGCGGAGGCGCTGCCCGCGGCCGTGCGGCGGCCGCCGCCCTCAGGCGGCGCGGTCCAGCTTGCGGCAGAGCTCGGCGAGCTGTCGCTTCTCGCCCTCGTCGAGCACCCCGAAGGCATCCCTCACGCGCTCGGCGTGCGCCGGGAAGGCACCGGCCACCAACTCCCGCCCGGGCTCCTCGAGGATCACCAGGACGGCCCTGCGGTCGCTCTGGAGGCGCGCCCGGCGGGCGAGGCCGCGGCGCTCGAGCGTGTCCAGGACCTCGGTTGCGGTCGCCTTCGAGAGGCTGAGCCTGCGGCGCAGCGCCCGCAGCTCCATCCCGCCGCCCGCGCTCGTCAGCAGGACGAGCATCGCGAACCCCGTGCCCGATACGCCGGCCCGCTCGAGCTCCACCGCGAGCCGGCGGGTGACGACCGACTGCGCCCGGACCAGAGCGTCGAGGGCGCGATGGGCGAGCGGGTCCTCGACTCGCAGCGGCTGCGACGGCTCGGCGGCCACGGGACCCGACCCTAGGTGGGGGCGCGGACGCGATCTGAGAGGATCGCGGCGTGCGCCGGACGCTGCTCATCCTCGTGGCGGCCGCCGTGTGCGTCGCAGGATGTGGGTCGGGCGACGAGACGACGCCGGCGGCCTGCCTGGCGCCGGCGGGCGCCTACCTCGCCGCCCTGCGAGACGCCCCGCAGCCGGTCAGGATCGATGGCCGCGCCCCGATCAGCTCCTGCCTGACGGAGAACCAGCCCGGGGGGAAGATCGCGGACGTCGGAGCCACGCTTGTGCGCACGGCGACGATCCTCAACCGCTCCACCCGAAGCGATCCCGCGGGCGGGCACGCGCTCGCGCTCGGGTATCTGATCGGCGCCACGGCACGCGGCGCCGCCCGCACCTCGGGAATCCACGCCGAGCTGCTGCGACGACTGCGGTCCGCCGCGCTGTTCTCCGGCGGCCATCCCCTGCCGCCGGAGTTCCGCCGCGCCTACGCGAGGGGATACGCTGCTGGCAGGGACAACGGCTGACAGGCGACAATGGCGACCGAGGAAAAGACCGAGCTTTGGGGGGCGGAGACCGCGAAGGCCGTTGAGAATTTTCCGGTTTCGGGCCAGCGGGTGCCGACTCCGGTGATCCGCTGGCTGGGAAGGATCAAGGCGGCCTCGGCGCGCGCCAACGCCGAGCTCGAACTGCTCGACGCCGGGCTGGGCGAGCGGATCGCCGTCGCCGCGGACGCCGTCGCCGCCGGTGAGCACGACGACCAGTTCCCGATCGACGTCTTCCAGACGGGCTCCGGGACCTCGTCGAACATGAACGCCAACGAGGTGATCGCCGCCCTGGCCGGCGACGAGGCCCATCCCAACGACCACGTCAACATGGGCCAGTCGTCGAACGACGTCTTCCCCTCCGCCGTCCATCTCGCGGCGCTGGACGAGGTGAGCCACGACCTGCTGCCGGCGCTGGACCGCCTCGGCTCGGCGCTCGAGCAGAAGGCGGACGAGTTCGCCGACGTCGTCAAGGCCGGTCGTACGCACCTGATGGACGCGGTGCCCGTGACGCTCGGGCAGGAGTTCGGCGGCTACGCGGCCCAGGTGCGCCTCGGGGCGGACCGCGTTCGCGCCACCCTGGGGCGGGTGGGCCAGATACCGCTCGGCGGCACCGCCACGGGCACCGGGCTCAACACCCACTCCGAGTTCGCCGCGCGGGTGCGCGAGGCGCTCGCCGCCGACAGCGGCCTGGAGATACACGAGCCCGCCGACCCCTTCGAGGCGCAGGGAAACCGCGACGCGCTGGTGGAGCTGTCCGGGGCGCTCAAGGTGGTGGCGGTCTCGCTGACCAAGATCGCCAACGACCTGGCCCTGATGGGCTCCGGGCCGCGCACCGGCCTCGCCGAGCTGCGACTGCCGGAGCTGCAGAAGGGCTCGTCGATCATGCCCGGAAAGGTCAACCCGGTGATCTGCGAGGTCGTCCTCCAGGTCTCGGCCCAGGTGATCGGCAACGACACCGCGATCACGATCGCCGGCACGCAGGGGCAGTTCGAGCTGAACGTGCGGGTGCCGCTGATCGCCCGCAACCTGCTCGACTCGATCGCGCTGCTCGCCTCGGCCTCGCGCCTGCTGGACGAGAAGGTCATCCGCGGCGTCGAGGCGAACCGCGAGGTGTGTGAGCGCCACGCCGAGGCGACGCTGGCGACGGCGACGGCGCTGAATCCGCACATCGGCTACGACCGCGGAGCCGAGATCGTCAAGGAGGCGGCCGCCTCCGGCCGGCCGCTACGCGAGGTGGCGCGGGAGATGGGGGTCTCCGACGAGATCCTCGACGAGGCCCTGGACCACCACCGCATGGCCCGCCCGCACGACTAAGTCATTTTGGCGCCGAACGCGCAGCGTGAGGCGTCAGGCAGGTCTGGGTTATTGGCTCAGCGAACTACCCAGGCGTCGCGGTCGGCGATCAGCTCCTCGACCTCGGCCGGAAGCTCGCCGGAGACGAGGTCGGCGATCGACACCCTCTCCAGCACCTGACGCAGGTTGGCGCGCACCGCGACCCAGACGTCGCGGAGCCGCTCGGCGTTGCCCGAATAGCTGGTCGCCTCCGGCGGGGAGTCCTGGATGTTGGCCAGCGGCCCCTCCACTGCCCGGATCACGTCGGCGACGGTGACCTCGTCGGCGGGCCGGGCCAGCCAGTAGCCGCCGCGGGCGCCGCGGCGGGCGCGCACGATGCCGTGGTGCTTGAGCTCCAGCAGGATGTGCTCGAGGAACTGCAGCGGGATGCCCTGCGCCTCGGCGACGCGCTCGCCCTTGACCGGAGTGCCGTCGCCCGAGGCGGCGAGCTCGGCCGCGGCGCGCACGGCATAGTCGGCCTTGGCAGAGATCCTCACGGGCCCATTGTCCCGTAGCTCGGCGCGGGCGTGGCGCTACTGGCTGGTGGCCGGAAGCCGCGTGCGCCGCACGTAGTACTGGGCCGCAAGGAAGCCGCCGAACAGCACGGCCGTGACGAGCGCGGCGCCGGGGACCACCTGGGTGTCGCCCTTGGCGGCGAGGGCGACGCCGGAGGCGACGAGGACGACGCCGAGCGCCACCCGCAGGAACGGCACCGGCGCCCTGCCGGAAAGTGCCGAGCCGAGCAGCACGCCCGGAATGGACCCGATCAGGATCGACGTGGCCAGCGAGAAGTCGACGTTGCCGGCGATGATGTGGGCGAGCGAGGCCGCCCAGAGCAGGATCGCCGCGTGGAAGATGTCGGTGCCGACGACCCGTCTCGGCGACAGCCGGAACAGGGCGATCAGCATGATCGCGATCAGCGTGCCCGAGCCCGCCGAGGTGATGCCGATCACGAACCCCGTGGTGGCGCCGATCAGGATCGCCGCGATCTTGTGCCGCCGCTCGATCACGAAGTCGTCGCGCTCCCCGATTATCTTCGTCAGGAACAGGGCGCGAATCAGCGTCACGGCGCCGATCACGAGCAGGGTCGCACCGAGGATCCCCTGGACGATCCCGTCGAGCTGGTCGCCGTAGTGGTTCTTGAGCAGCTCGATCACCCAGACGCCGAGGATCGCCGACGGCACGCTTCCCGCCGCCAGCCACCAGGACAGCCCGACGTTGACCGTCTTCATCTTCAGGTGACGCCAGCTCCCCGCCGTCTTGGTGATCGCCGAGTAGAAGATGTCGGTGCCGATCGCGGTCACGGGGGCGACGCCGGCGACGAGGATCAGCAGCGGGCTCATCAGGGAGCCGCCGCCCATCCCGGTCATGCCGACGAGGGTTCCGACCCCGAGGCCGAAGCAGATGACTAGCGGGTCGATGTGCATTTTTGTCCTTTGTTGACCGACTTAGTCAACTGATGACGCCCAGCATCGTAGCGCACTTGTTCCGCAAGAGCGCGCCCGCGGGGGTATTCCAAGCTGGTCCCGTACCCGGGCTGGTGACGCGGAAACGGGCGCGCTCAGCCCTGGATCGTCACGAACCGCTCCTCGGTCAGCTCGCGGATCGCGTAGGCCGGCCCCTCGCGGGTGTTGCCCGAGTCCTTCACGCCGCCGTAGGGCTGCTGGTCGGCGCGGAAGGTGGGCACCTCGTTCACGAGCACGCCGCCGAACTCGAGCCGCCTGCCGGCCTCGATCGCGCGTCCGACGTCGCGGGTGAAGATCCCCGCCTGAAGCCCGAAGCGGGCGTCGTTGGCCAGCTCGATCGCCTCGTCGAACCCCGAGAACGTCGTCAGGGTCGCGACCGGTCCGAAGACCTCGTCGCACCAGACCTTCTGGTCGCGCGACGGGCCAGCGATCACCGTGGGCTGCAGGCAGCGGCCCTCGTCTGCGAGCTCGCCCCCGGTGAGCACACGTGCGCCGCCGTCGCGAGCCTCGTCGATCCAGGCCTTCACCCGGTCACGGTCGTCGGCGGAGATCAGCGGGCCCACGTCGGTCGCCTCGTCCATCGGGTCGCCCACGACCAGCGACTCGACGTTGGCGACCAGGCGCTCCGTGAAGCCGTCGGCGAGCGACTCGTGGACGAGGATGCGCTGCACCGAGATGCAGCTCTGGCCGGCGTGCGAGTAGGCGTGCAGATTTGCCTTGTCGGCTGCGGTCTCCCAGTCGCCGTCCTCGTGCACGATCAGAGGCGCGGTCGAGCCCAGCTCCAGGTTGACCTTCTTGCGCGCGGCGCGCTCGCGGATCGCCCAGCCGACGCCGGCGGACCCGGTGAAGGTGATCGCCCGGGTGGCGTCGTGGTCGACGATCGCGTTTCCGACCTCGCCGCCCGATCCGCAGACGACGTTCACCCAGCCGTCCGGGAGGCCCGCTTCCTCGAGCACCTCGGCGAGCAGGATCGCCGAGACCGGCGTCTGCCCGGCGGGCTTGAGCACGACGGTGTTGCCGGCGGCGATGGCGGGGCCCAGCTTGTGGGCGACGAGGTTCAGCGGGAAGTTGAACGGGCTGATCGCGCCAACCACGCCGTAGGGCAGCCGCATCACGACCCCGACTTTCCCCTCGCCCGTGGCGGAGGCCTCCATCGGCACCGTCTCACCGGTCAGCTTGCGTGCCTCCACGGCGGAGAAGGTCAGCGTGGAGACGCAGCGCTGCGCCTCCACCCGCGCCGTCTTCACCGGCTTTCCCGCCTCGGCCGCGATCGTCGCGGTCAGCTCGTCCTCGCGGTCGGCAACCAGTCGGGCCGCGCGCTCCAGGACGGCGGCCCGCTCGTGCTGAGCAAATCCCCCCCTTTCGAACGCCTCCTGCGCGCTGCTAACCGCGCGGTCCACGAGCGCGGCGTCGCCAAGCGGCACGCGGGCGACGACGGCGCCGTCGTAGGGGCTGTGGACCTCGGACCATTCGCCGGTCTCGAGCCACTCGCCGCCGACGAGAAGCTTGTGGTCGGAGGCCTGGATCGTCTGCGTTGCCACGGCAACCTCCTTGTCGGGGATCTGGCTTCCGGTTACCCGTGATCCAGCGTATCGGCTCGGCTCAGGGGTCCGGATACGGCTGGATCGGAATGCCGTGGTCCGTCTCGCGCATGCCGATCTCGTAGGCCGCGCCGCCCTTCAGCGCCAGGGTCTGGGCGGCCTCGCCGTCGCGCTCCACGTGCAACTCCAGGTTGGATATCGAGCAGTTGAGCGTGTTGTGACGGGGGCCTTTCGGATCGCTGTAGATCCAGCCCACGAAGTCCTTGCGCTCCCCGTACACGACGCCGCTCACCTTGACGCCGTCACCGGTGAGCGCGAAGTCGCAGCGCGTCGGCCCCTCGTGGACATCGGTCGAGCGGATCCGCTCGATCCCGCCCAGGCGGTGCTCGCGGCCGTCGAGGACGAGGCGTCCGTTGGCGATCCAGGGCACGGTCAACGGGCCGAGTCTGATCCGCGCCGCGCCGGCGTCGAAGTAGATCCCCGCGGGGCGGTCGGCGAAGCCCGCCCCCTGGATCCACACCCACCGCTCGGCGTGCTCGGAGCCCCAGTTGTGGCCGATCATCCCGGGCCATCCGGCGACGGCGATCTCGCGTCCGGCGACGTCGAGGGTGCCGCTGAAGCTCGCGTTGGGATAGGGGCTCAGGAACTTCGTCCGCGGCACCGGCGTCCGGTACATCCACTGTCGCGGCAGGAAGTAGAAGGGCTCGGCGTCGTCGGCGAAGGCGAGGTCCCAGCTCGCCTCCAGCGCCGGGGTCGAGATCGAGCCGGCGGCGCGCCCGTCGGCGAGGCTCGCTCCGTCGACCGAGATGTAGGTGCCGTCGCCGGATCGAAGCTCCGAGGCCGGAAACGTCGCCTTGGTGGCCTGCGGCCCCGCCGCGTCGGCATCGAAGAGCACGAACCAGATCGAGCCCCTGGGGTCCTCGCCGGGACGCTTGTGGACGGTGTGGCGAATCCAGACGCCCAACCCGCCCTCGGGCCGGCAGGCCTTCAGATAGAGGCTCTCGTAGTGCCCGGCCTTGTGCTCGACCTCGGGAAACCGTGCCAGCGTTCGCATACGGCCGGGAACCTACTAGGCCGCGAAACCGGCCTAGTGCCTGATCGTGATCACGTCGCCGTCGGCGACGACATAGTCGCGTCCCTCGATACGCAGCGAGCCCCGCGATCGCGCCGCGGCGTAGCCGCCGGCATCGACCAGCTCTCGCCATCCGATCACCTCGGCGCGGACGAAGCCGGCGGCGATGTCGGTGTGGACGCGGGCGGCGGCGTCGAGAGCCGTGCCCCCCCGCGGCAGGCTGCGGGCGCGCGCCTCCGACCCCTCGTGGGCGGTGAAGAAGGTGACCAGGTCGAGCAGGTCGTACGCCGCCCGCACGAGGCGCTCGAGGCCGCCCTCGCCCAATCCCAGCTCCTCGCGCATGGCCGCGGCGTCGGCGGCGTCCAGCTCGGCCAGCTCGGCCTCCACGCGGGCGCTGATCGCGATCGCCGCGCCGCGGCCGCGGATCGCCTCCGCCATCGGCGCGGGGACGTCCTCCACCCCCTCGTCGACGTTTGCGACGTAGAGCACCGGCTTCGCCGTCAGTGCCTGCAGCCGCGCGGGCGCCTGCGAGGCCGCGGCGGGGGCGACCACCGCACGCGCGGCCTCGCCGCGCTCGAGCGCCGCCAGCACCTGCTCGAGCCAGTCGCGCTCGGCGGCGTCGGCGGGATCGCCTCCGCGCGCCTGCTTCGTCACCCGCTCCAGGCGCCGCCGGGCCTGCTCGACGTCGGCGAGGCGAAGCTCCGTCTCGACGGTCTGGATGTCGCGGACCGGATCCTGCTCGCCCTGCGGATGCGGCACGCGCGCCTCCGAGTGGGCGCGGACCAGGTGGCAGATCGCGTCGGTCTCGCGGATCTCGGCGAGGAAGCGGTTTCCCAGGCCCTCGCCCTCGCTCGCACCCCGAACCAGGCCGGCGATGTCGCGGAACTCGATCGTCTCGGGCACGAGCGGCGACGCGCCCGTCACCTCGGCGACGGCGTCGAGCCGGGGATCGGGGACGGGGACGACGGACACGTTCGGCTCCACCGTCGTGAACGGGTACTCGCCGGTCTCCGCCGCGGCGCTGGTGAGCGCGTTGAAGAGCGTGGACTTGCCGGCGTTCGGCAGCCCGACTATCCCGATCCTCATGCCGGCCCGGCCGGCGGCGGCGCGGTCCCGTCGAGTCCCGGCACCGCCCGCCCGAGCACGTAGCCGAGCGCCGCCCCGGCGATCACGTCGGACGGGTAGTGCATGCCGAGGTATGGACGGGTGGCGCACAGCAGGCCCGCCAGCGCGTACAGGGGCGCGCCGGCGCGAGGCTCGACTCGCGACATCGCCATGGCCGCCGCCAGCGACGACGTCGCGTGAGCCGAGGGAAACGACAGCGACGTCGGCGCCCCGGCCAGCGGCGGCAGGCCCTTGATTTGGGGTCGCGGCCGCCTGACCGCGGCCTTGACGGCGAAGTTGGCTCCCACCGCCAGTGGCGCCACCGCTGCCGCCGCCAGCCAGCGTCCGCGCCGGCGCCGGTCCAGCGCCGCTGCCGACAGCCCGATCGCCACCCAGACGAAGCCGTACTCGCCCGCGGCGCCCGCGGCCCGCATCGCCGCCTCCGCCGCCGGCGCGTGGCCGCGGGTGCGCATCAGCCGCAGCAGCGCCCTGTCGAGCCGTCCCGGCATGAAGCGCAGCATAGGACGGCGATCGCGGCCATTGGCCAGAATGCAGCCATGGAAGCTGCCACCGAGCCGAGGATGGTGCCCGGCTACACCCACGTGCCGGGCAACCACTGCGGGTCAACGGCGCTGCGCAACCTGCTGCGCTTCCACGGCCTCGAGATCAGCGAGGAGATGGCCTTCGGCCTCGGCGCGGGCGCCTGCTTCTACTACCTGACGATCGAGGACGGCTCGCCGAGCCGCTTCACCAACGGCCGCACGCACGGGCTCGAGGACCGGTTCCTCGAGCTGACCGGAGCCCCGCTCGAGTTGCGGACGGCCACCGACGACGAGGCCGCATGGGAGGCCGCCAGGGAGCTGATCGACTCCGGGCGCCCGGCGATCCTGCTCACCGACATCTACTTCCTCGACCACTACGGAAGCTCGGCCCACTTCCCGGGCCACGCCGTCGTGCTCGCCGGCTACGACGGCGACGTCGCCTACCTGTCCGACACGGCGTTCGCCGAGCTTCAGACCACCGCGCTGGACCGGCTGGCGCAGGCGCGCAGCTTCAAGCATCCTGCCCGCCCGCTCGCCGGGGAGATGCTGTTCCTGCCCGAGGGCAGCGAGCTGGGCGACCTCGCCGGCGCGATCCCGGCGGCGATCGCGCGCGCCGCCGCAGAGATGCTCGAGCCGAGCTTCGGCGGCTACCAGGGAATCCCGGCGCTGCGGCGGCTCGCCGACGAGCTGAGCGGCTGGCCCGATGCCACGGACGACTGGCAGTGGTGCGCCCGCTTCAACTACCAGGTGATCGAGCGACGCGGCACCGGCGGCGGCAACTTCCGTCGCATGTACGCGCGCTTCCTGGAGGAGGCCGAGCGGCCCGAGGCGGCGCTCGCCGAGGCCTGCGCCGAGCGCTGGACGGAGCTGGCGGATGCCCTGTTCGCGGCCAGCGAGGCCGAGCGACCGGAGGCCGAGCTGTGGAGCGACGCCGGCGATCGCGCCGCCGCCGTGCTCGATGCCGAACAGCGGCTGTGGGAGGCGCTGGCCGCCTGACTAGTGGCCCGCTACCTGCTGAAGCGGGCGAAGTAGCCGAAGGCGGGACCGTTGCGGCGCTCGAAGCTCAGGCCGGCCGCCTCGGCGCGCGGGCGCAGCGAGCCGGACGTGACCATGTGGGGGTCGCCGAAGAGCTCGCCGACGACCAGCCGCCCGCCCGGGCGAAGCACCCGGCGAAGCTCAGCCAGAGCGGCGTCCTGGTCGGGGATCTCCCCGAGCACCGTGACGAGGAAGGCGGCGTCGAAGGACTCGTCGTCGTACGGAAGAGCGCTGGCATCGCCCTGGGTGGCGGCAACGTTGGCGATCCCGCGCTCGGCGGCGGCGCGCAGGGTGTGATCGAGCATCTCCTGCTGGATGTCGAAGATCTCGACCGTCCCGGTGGCGCCGACCGACTCCGCCACGTCGAGCGTGTAGTAGCCGGTGCCGGGGCCAACCTCGAGCACGCGCTCGCCGGGCTGGGGCGCAAGCGTCTCCTGCAGGCGCTCGCGGGTGATGAAGGGGTGCGGCGCCTCCACCCAGAAGCGCTGGCTGTAGGGACAGGCCGAGGGATTCTTCCGCCACCAGAGGGCGACGGCGACGACCGCGCCGGCGGATGCGAGCAGAAGCGGGCGAAGGCGCACGGCGCCGGTCTAGCTTCCGGAGAAGCCGATCCGGTGCTCGGCGCTCTTCGTGCGGACGAAGACGACCTGGCGCAGGTCGAGGGCGAGGTCGCCGTCGTCGGTCGAGACGTCGTGCCACCCGGCTCCGCCGTCGAGCGCCTTGCGCAGGTCGGCGAGCTGGCCCTCGGTGAGCCGCACGGCGATCACCTGGCCGCCGTCGAAGCCGATCTCGGCGCGCTCCGGCTTCTCCGCCATCAGTGGCCCTCCGTCGGCTCGACCAGCTCGGTCAGCACCCGCCCCGTGGAGCGCGGATGCAGGAAGGCGACACGGCTGCCGCGGATCCCGATCCTCGGCTCGGAGTCGATCGGCTCGATCCCGGCCTCGCGAGCGCGCTCCAGCGCCGCCTCGATGTCGGCCACGGCGTAGGCGACGTGGTGGAGCCCGCCACCGCGGCTGGCGACGAACTTGCCGACCGCGGTCTCGGGGCCGAGCGGGCGCAGCAGCTCGACATGGCCGTCGCCGACGTCGAGCAGGACCGCCTCGACCCCCTGCGACTCGACCGTCTCACGATGCGCGACGGGCATCCCGAAGCCGCGCTCGTACAGCTCGATCGCGCCGTCGAGGTCCTCGACGGCGACGCCGACGTGGTCGATGCGGTCGAACATCGGCGCCAGTGTATTGCGACGCGCGTTCGGGCTAGGTGCCGCGCTCGTCGGGCGGTTCGCTGGCGATCGCCTCGGCGCGCTCCGACGCCACGGGTGCGTCGTCGGCCGGCGCCTCGTGCCGCGCCTTGGCCATGATCCGCTCGATCTCGTTCTGCTCGATCGCCTCGTTGCGGAGCAGCGTCTCGGCGATCTCGTCGAGCAGGTCGCGATGGTCGGTGATCAGGCGGTGCGCGGCCCGATAGGCCTCGTCGGCGATCTCCTGCACCTCCTCGTCACGAGTGCGTCGCAGCGCCTCCGAGACGCTGTAGTCATCGCTCGGCACCTGATGCGACCGGATCGTCGAGCCCATCCCGTACTCGTGCACCATCGAGCGCGCGATCGCCGTCACCCGCTGGAGGTCGTCGGAAGCGCCGGTCGTGACGCGCCCGAAGGTGATCTGCTCGGCCACCCGGCCGCTCAGCAGCATCTTCATGTAGTCGAGCAGCTCCTCGCGCGACTTCAGGTACCTGTCCTCCTGGGGTAGGTTGAGGGTGTAGCCGAGGGCCTTGCCGCGGGGGACGATCGAGACCTTCTGCACCTTGTCGACGGTCGGCAATAGCTCCGAGACGAGCGCGTGCCCGGCCTCGTGCCAGGCGACGACGCGCTTTTCGTGGGCGGTGATCACGCGGCGCGACTGGAGCCCGGCGACCACCCGCTCGAACGCCGCGTCGAAGTCCGACTGGGCGATGAAGTCGCGATCGTGGCGCCCGGCGAAGATCGCCGCCTCGTTGCAGAGGTTGGCGAGGTCGGCCCCGGTCAGGCCGGCAGTGTGGCGGGCCATGCGCTCCAGGTCGACGTCCTGGGCGAGCGGCTTGCCCTTCGAGTGGACGCCGAGGATCTGCTTGCGCCCCTCCATGTCGGGCGGGGGCACGAACACCTGGCGGTCGAACCGCCCCGGCCGGAGCAGGGCGGAATCGAGCTTCTCGAGCATGTTCGAGGCCGCCATCACGACAACGTTGTCCGCGGCGACGAAGCCGTCCATCTCGACCAGAAGCTGGTTGAGCGTCTGGTCGCGCTCGCCGGAGATGTCGGTGCCGCGCTTGGTCCCGACAGCGTCAAGCTCGTCGATGAAGACGATCGCCGGGGCGTTGTCGCGGGCCTGCTTGAACAGACGCCGGATCCGCGCCGCGCCGAGGCCGGCGAACATCTCCACGAAGGACGACGCCGACTGGCTGAAGAAGTTGGCGCCCGACTCGTGCGCGACCGCCTTCGCGAGCAGCGTCTTGCCGGTCCCGGGCGGCCCGTGGAGAAGGATCCCCTTCGGCACCTTTGCTCCCAGCCGCTTGAACTGGCGCGGCCTCCGCAGGAACTCGACGACCTCGCGCAGCTCGTTCTTCGTCTCCTCGACGCCGGCGATGTCGTCCCAGGTCACAGCGCTCGAGGACTGGGGCTTGATCTGCTGCGGCTTGGTCCGGGGCATCAGCCGCAGGGTGCGCCAGACCAGGTACACGAGCGCGCCCATGAACATGATCGGCAGCCACGTGATCGCCCACTGCTGGAACTGGTCGTAGCTGATGTTGAGGATCGCCCAGGGCATGGTCAGGCTGCGCGCGCCGGCCCGCTCAGCCTGTATCGGCCGGCGGCGGCGATTTCTTCAGTTCCGCGTGCCTCTCCCAGTCAGCCAGCGCCCTCGCCCTCCGCCCGCAGGATCTCGGCCAGCGCCACCGTTCCCACCTCGAGTTGCTCGTCGCTCGGCTCGCGAGTGGCGATCAGGCGCTGGATCCCGTTGCCCGGCCAGTGGAAGGCTTGCGCAAGCTCGCTGTCGCTGTGACGCTCGCTCCAGGCGAACATCTCGACGGCCGCGGAGACGGCGCCGACGCCGACGAGGGCGCGCGCAAACGGGCCCGGTCGTTCCAGGGCGCGGTGCAGCACGAGCTGGCCGGCCACGGTCAGGGCCAGCATCGGCGCCACCAGGTTGGAGCCGCAGCGCTCGTGCTCCTTGGCCGCGTCCGCCGGGTCGAGGCTGCCGTGCTCGTAGGCCCCGATCGCCTTGTGCTCGACGCCGTGATAGGCGGCGAGGTCGGAGCCTCGCAGCGCCACCAGCGCCGGCAGCAGGCCGAGCGCGGCGCCCGCCGCCTCCCCCGCGAACCCGACCGGGCGACGCCGGCGGATCGCCGCCGTGGCAAGCGCGGTCAGCGCCATCGCGCCGAGCACGTTGACGTCCTCGAAGGGAAGGCGGGCGGCGGGGAGGCGCCGCCGCACCAGCGGCAGCACCGCGAACGCCTCGGCAAGCTTGAGCGGGCCGCGCAACCCGGGCACGCGCCCCGCGAGCCCGGGCGCGATCGCCGGCTTCGCCCCCGAGGCGACGTGGATGCGGCCGTCGGGGCCGCGGGCAGCGGCGGCCCAGGCGGTCGGTCCGTGGATCAGAAGGCCGTTGCGCAGCGCCATCCCGCCGAGTCGCATCGGCGAGACGGCGTCCGCCGAGGGCTCCTGGCGGATGCCGTCCGCCGTCTGCTCGCTCATCCGAGCAGCCTCTGCGGCAGGTCCCAGAAGAACCGGGCGGCAAGCTCGACGTCCGCGACCGGGACACGCTCGTCGGCGCCGTGGACCAGGGGGATCGACTCGGCCAACCCCATCGCGCTCTGCGGGCAGAACCCGAACACGGTCGTTCCGAAGGCCTCGCGGAACCAGTGGCTGTCGCTGAAGCCCGGCATCACCAGCGGCAGCACCTCTGCCCCGGGATCCGCCCGCGAAACCCAGTCGGCGATCGCCTCGGCAAGCGGCCCCTCGGGCTCGGACCGGTTGCCGACCACGCGGTCGACGAACTCGATCTCCCAGTCGCCGTCGCCGAGGAGGTCCTCCACCCGGCGCCGCACCTGCGCCTCACCCATCCCCGGCGGCACCCTGCAGTCGACGAGCACCTCGCAATGCGCGGGGACGACGTTCTCCTTGTCGGACGCCCGAACCTTCGTCGGCGTCAGGGTCACGCCGAGCATCGGCTGGGCGAGGAGCTCGGCGAACAGGGGGTGCGCCTCGCGGACGCGCGCGACGGCCTCGCCGACGTCGGCGACCTCACCGCCGAGAAGCGTCGCGAGGAAGCGGCGCCCGTCATCGGAGTCCTCGAGCGGCGGCTGGGCGCGCAGCCGCTCCAGCAGCGGCGTCATCTTCAGCAGGGCGTTGTCGCCGATCGCCGGGATCGAAGCATGGCCGGCGATGCCCCGGGTGCGGAGCTGAAAGCGGAAGACGCCCTTCTCGCCGAGCGCCAGGGTGTAGAGGCGGCGGCCGTCGAACTCGACGACGGCTCCGGCGCCCTCGTTGACCGCCAGGTCGCAGCGCACCTTGTCGGGGTGCTCCGAGCAGAGCCAGCGCGCCCCGAGCGCCGCCCCCATCTCCTCGTCGGCGGTGATCACGAGCAGCAGGTCCCCACGCTGCGGCCGCCATCCGCTCCGCGCCAGGGCGCTGGCCGCGGCCACCTCGGCCGCGACCTGCCCCTTCATGTCCAGGGCCCCGCGGCCCCACACCTCGCCGGCCTCGACATCGCCGCTCCACGGGTCCCTGGTCCAGTCGCGGCGGTCGGCTGGGACGGTGTCCACGTGGCCGAGGTAGGCGAGCACAGGCCCCTCGTTGGCGCCGCCCAGGCGCGCCACCAGGTTGGGCCGCTCCGGCTCGCGGGCGATCAGCTCGCAGTCGAACCCGGCGTCGGCCAGCAGCTCCATCAGCTCGACCTGGGCGCCACGCTCGTTGCCCGGCGGATTGACCGTGTCGCTGCGGATCAGGCGCTGCAGGATCCTCACCGCGTCGGCCCCGAGGGCCGACGGCTCGACCGCGGTCGCAGTTCCCTCCATCCGTGGCCAGCTTACTCCCCCGTCCGGGACCGGTCGGCGGCGGGCTCCCCCTATCGTTGACCGCGATGGAGCGCCTGTTCGACACGCACGAGCAGACGGGCCGGCGGACCAGCGTCCCGGCCGCGGAGATGCCGCTGGCCACCCGGATGCGGCCGCGGGCGCTCGACGAGTTCGTCGGCCAGGAGCACCTGCTCCACCCCGGGTCGGCCCTGCGGGCGGCGATCGACTCCGGCGAGCCGCACAGCGCCGTCTTCTACGGGCCGCCCGGGAGCGGCAAGACGACGCTGGCGCGGATCATCGCCTCCTCCTCGAGCTGCGCCTTCGAGGAGGAGTCCGCCGTCGCCGCCGGGCGCGCCGAGGTGCGCGCAGCGATAGAGCGCGCCGAGGAGCGCCGCCGCGCCGGGGACCGGGCCACGATCTTCTTCCTCGACGAGATCCACCGCTTCAACAAGGCGCAGCAGGACGCCCTGCTGCCGGCGGTCGAGGAGGGGCTTCTGACGCTGATCGGGGCGACCACCGAGAACCCCTACTTCGAGGTCAACTCGGCGCTCCTGTCCCGCTGCCAGGTGTACGAGTTCCGGCCGCTGGAGGCCACGGAGGTCGAGGTCGTGATCCGCCGGGCGCTGGCGGACGAGCGCGGCGTCCACGAGGGTCCGCAGGTGTCAGACGAGGGCATCACGATGCTGGCGGCGCGGGCGGGCGGCGATGCCCGCGTGGCGCTGGCGGCGCTGGAGCGCGGCGCCCAGATGGCGCGTGAGGCGGGCGATACCGAGATCGGCGTGCGCCAGCTCGAGGAGGCGCTGCAACGCAAGGCGCTGCTCTACGACCGCGAGGGCGACAAGCACTACGACTACATATCGGCCTGGATCAAGGCCACGCGGGGATCGGACGTGGACGCCTCCCTCTACTACCTGGCGGTGATGCTGGAGGGCGGCGAGGACCCCCGCTTCATCGCCCGGCGGATGGTGATCCTGGCGTCCGAGGACATCGGCAACGCCGACCCGCAGGCCCTCGTCGTCGCCAGCGCCGCCGCCGCCGCGGTCGATCGGGTCGGCCTGCCCGAGTGCCGCCTCAACCTCGCCCAGGCCACCGTCTACCTGGCCCTGGCGCCGAAGTCGAACGCGTCGTACCGGGCGATCCAGGCGGCCACCCGCGAGATCCGCGAGCACGGCGCCAAGCCGCCGCCGTCATACCTCCAGGACGCGCACTACCCCGGTGCGAAGAAGCTCGGGCGCGGCACCGGCTACCGCTACGCCCACGACGAGCCAGGTGGCGTCTCCGAGCAGGAGCTGATGCCGGAGGGGCTGGAGGGCGAGCGCTTCTACGAGCCCACCGAACGAGGCTTCGAGGCGGAGCTGCGCGACCGCCTCGAGCGGCTACGCAGTGCCCTTGGCAAGCGACGCGACTGAGCCGCGCCCAGCGACCGTGTGAGCCCGGGTCAACCGAGCGCGCCGTAGAATCGCCGCACCGCCGTCTCCCCGGGAGGAATCGATGGAAGCGACCACCGCACCGAAGAAGCCCGCCGCCAGCCGTAACGGCAAGCAGCTGGAGTCGTTCAACCCCGCCACCGGCGAGCTGGTCGGCGCGGTGGACACGCTGACGCCGCGGCAGGTGCAGGCGGTCGTGGACGACGTCGCCGAGGTGCAGCCGTTCTGGGCCCAGCTTTCGCTCGCCGACCGCGCCGGCTACATGCGACGTGCCGCGGACGTGCTGCTCGAGGACCTCGACGAGATCGCCGAGCTGCTCACCCGCGAGCAGGGCAAGCCGCGCGCGGAGGCCTACACGATGGAGGTGATCCCGACCATCGACATCCTCCACTGGTGCGCCGACAACGGGCCGAAGATCCTCGCCGACGAGAAGGTGCGTATGGCCCAGGCGCTGTTCCTCTCCAAGAGCAGCTTCTTCAGCTACGAGCCGATCGGCGTCGTCGGCGTGATCGCGCCCTGGAACTATCCCTGGTCGATCCCGTTCGACGAGGTGGCGATCGCGCTGATGGCCGGCAACGGCGTCGTGCTCAAGCCGGCCAGCCTGACCCCCCTGCTCGGCGAGCGGATCCAGCAGGTGTTCGAGAAGGCCGGCTTCCCCGAGGGCCTCGTGCGCACTGTCCACGGCGGCGGCCGGATCGGCGACGCGCTCACCAAGTCCACCGCGGGGAAGATCCTCTTCACCGGATCGGTGGACGTCGGCCGCAAGGTCGGCGAGGCGTGCGCCAAGCTGATGAAGGGGTCCGTGCTGGAGCTGGGCGGCAAGGACCCGCAGATCGTCTGCGCCGACGCCGACCTCGCCAACGCGATCTCCGGGGCCGTCTGGGGCGGGTTCGCCAACGCCGGCCAGACCTGCTCGGGGATCGAGCGCACCTACGTGCTGCGCGAGGTCGCCGACAGGTTCGTCGAGGGGGTCGTGCGCGAGACCGAGCGTCTCACCGTCGGCGACCCGATGGACTGGAACACCGAGACCGGGCCGATGGTCTCCCAGGAGCAGTACGACCTCGTCTGCGAGCTGGTCGACGACGCGATCGAAAACGGCGCCGAGCGCCTCTGCGGCGGACCGATCGACGTCCCCGGCTTCTCCGGGCACTTCATCGCCCCGACGGTGCTGACCAACGTCAACCACGAGATGCGGATCATGCGCGAGGAGATCTTCGGCCCGGTTCTGCCGATCGTCACCGTGGACTCCGAGGAGGAGGCGATCGAGCTGGCCAACGACTCCGAGTTCGGGCTCGGCGCCTCGATCTGGACCAAGGACCGGGCCAAGGGCGAGCGGATGGCGCGGCGGATCGAGTCGGGGATGGTGTGGCTGAACGACCACTCCTTCAGCCACGCCGCCTGCCAGTGCTCCTGGGGAGGCGTGAAGAACTCCGGCCTGGGGCGCTCGCACTCGAAGTTCGGCTTCTACGAGTGCGTGAACATCAAGAACGTCTCCTGGGAGCCCGGCCTCGCCCGCGACCTCTGGTGGCAGCCGTACGACCGCACGCTCGGCGACGCGGTGCGCGCCTCCGCGCGGTTGATCTACGGCCGCAACGGAGGCAAGCTGGCCGCCCTTCGCGAGGGCGCCGTGCCGCTGCTCAGGGTGGGCGCGAAGACCCTTCGCAAGGGTCGCTGAGCGCCGCTCAGCTCCCCTTCAGGCGGGAGACGGCGAAGACCGACCCGGCGCCCACGTCGGTCTCCCCGACGATCGCGATCCTGCCGCTGCTGTCGATCGCAACGCCTTCTGCGCGCTCGGACGCGGCGCTGTTGGACGAGAACCCGAACGTCTTCGTTCCGTCACCCGAGAACGAAGGGTCGAGGCCACCGCCGGCCCGCACCCGTGCGACTGCGAACTCCTCACCGGGCACACCGCCCTCCGCCGAGTACCCGGCGACGACGATCCGGCCGGCTTGGTCGATCGTCACGGCCCGACCGTAGTCCGGCGCGGCCCCGCCGTAGTCGCCCTGGTCGATGGCGAGCTTTCCGTTGCCGGAGAAGGCGGGATCGGGGACGCCGTTCGCTTTCAGGCGAAGGACGGCGAAGTCATAGTCAGCGGGGTTCGGACCGCGCGCGGCGTAGCCGGCGGCAACGGCCCTGCCCTGCCGGTCGATCGCGACGTCCAGCGCAGTGTCGCTCTGGCCGCCGTTCGCCGACATGTTGACCATCCGCCTGCCGTCCGTCGAGAAGCTCGAGTCGAGGTTGCCTCCCGCCGTCAGGCGGGCGAGCGCGAAGTCGTACTCCGCGGTGGTGCCGTTGAAGGCCTCGCCCGCGATGACGACCTTGCTGCTGCCGCGGATCGCGATTCCGGCGGGAAAGGCACCTCCACCGCCGGGAAAGCCGAACACCCGCCGACCGTCGGACGAGAAGTGCGGGTCCAGGCCGCCGCTCGGCGTCAGTCGGGCAACCCCGAACCGATCGCCGGCGGGCAAGTTCTCCGCCGCCCCGACGGCAATCCTTCCCTGGGGATCGAGCGCGAGATCCGTACCGATATTCCCGGTGGACCCGGGAAAGCCGAACGTCCGCCGACCGTCTCCGGAAAAGCTGTGGTCGAGATCGCCATTCGGCTTCAGGCGCGCAACGGCGACCAGACTTGGACCGGACGCGTCCGGATAGAACGTGCCGGCGAGGACGATCCGTCCCTGCTGGTCGATCGCCAGGGCCCGGGCGTCGGACTTCCCGCCCGGGAAGGCAAAGGCTCGCTTCCCGTCGGACGAGAAGCTGCCGTCGAGGCTTCCGTTCGGCTTCAGCCGCGCGACCCCGTCGACGCTGGGGCTGAAGCTCGATTCGGTGGTGCCGGCGACGACGATCCGCCCGCCGCCGTCCACGGCGACGTCCGAGGCCGCGCTGGAGGAGCTGTCCGGGAAGCCGAAGGTCCGCTTGCCGTCGGAGGAGAAGCCGTGGTCGAGCTGGCCGGCGGCGGCCAGCGCCCGTGCCGCAAGGACCGCCAGCGCGAGCAGGCACACGGATAGCGCCAGCAACGCCCGCTTCCCGCGGATCCCTCCTCCCTTGCCCTCCACGATGCAATCCACCGTACGCTGCTTCGCAGCGCCCGTCAAACCCGCACGCGCCCGGTAGATTCGGCTGCGTGGACGCACGAACCGAGGCCGACCGCGCCGAGGCCCTGCGAGCGAGGGGAACGCCGGCCGCAAGCCAGCCGGCTGCGATCGTGCGGCGCCTGTGGCGGCTGTTCGGGGACGTGGTCGCCCTGCGCGACGTCTCCATTACGCTCGCGCGCGGCGAGACCGTCGCCGTGCTCGGTCCCAACGGCGCCGGCAAGACGACGCTGCTGCGCGTGCTGGCGACGCTGCTTCGTCCCGGCGGCGGCGAGGTCGAGGTGCTCGGCTGCAAGCTGCCCGCCGACGCCTGGCGGCTGCGCGGGATGATCGGCTTCCTCGGCCACGAGCCGCTGCTCTACCGCGATCTGACCGCGCGCGAGAACCTCCGCTTCTGCGCCCGCCTGCACGGGATGCGGGAGCCGGACGAGCGGATCGATTCGCTGCTCGAGCTGGTCGGCATGTCCTCCGATGCCGACCGCCGCGTCTCCGAGCTGTCGGCGGGGATGACCCAGCGGGTGGCGATCTGCCGCGCCGTCCTGCACGAGCCGGCGCTGCTGCTGCTGGACGAGCCCTACTCCCACCTCGACGCCGACGGCGCCGCCCTCGTGCAGCCGCTGATCGGCCGCGGCGAGGGGCTGACCCGGGTGCTTGTCAGCCACGACCGCGACCGCGCGATCGCCGAGGCCGACCGCGTCCTCGAGCTGGCCGAGGGGGCGGGGTCGGCTTGACCGCGCGCGCCCTCGACGCCCCGCGGATGACCCCGTCGCGCGAGGCCTTCACCGCGCTCGTCGCCAAGGACCTGCGGATCGAGCTGCGAACGCTGCGCTCGGTGCCGGCGATGCTGCTGTTCGCGGTGACCACCTTCGTGATCTTTCGCTTCGGGCTCGACCGCACGACCCTCTCCGGAAGCCTCGCCGCCGGCGTGCTGTGGGCGACGCTGCTGTTCGCGGCGGTGCTCGGGATAAACCAGCTGTTCGTCGCCGAGCGAGAGCAGGGCGGCCTCGACGGCTTCCGCCTCGCGCCGGTGGAGCCGACGGTGCTGCTGGCGGCGAAGGCGGCGGCGCTCGTCGTCTACATGGCGGTGCTGGAGCTGGCGATCGTGCCGGTCTTCGCCCTCTTCTTCCTCTCCGACCTCTCGGGCCTGGCGCCGCTGTGCGGGGTGCTCGTCCTCGCCGACGTCGGCCTGGCGGTCACCGGAGCCCTGATCTCCTCGATGGCGGTCCACTCGCGGGCCCGCGACCTGCTCGTTCCGCTCGTGCTGCTGCCGCTGGTCGTGCCGCTGATGATCGCCACCACGGAGATCAGCCGCCGCCTACTGGAGGCGGGCGGCCCCTCCTACGGCAAGTTCGGGGCGTGGCTGGCCGTGCTCGGGCTCTACGATTTGGTGTTCTGCCTCGTCGGATACGCCGTGTTCGACTTCCTCCTCGAGGACTGAGACTGAGGACCGACATGTACGGGAAGGGCCTGCGCACTCTCGCGATCGCCACGGTGGCGACGCTGGCGGCCGCCTTCGCGCTGGTGTTCTTCTACGCCCCCCTCGACGCCGATCAGGGCTTCATCCAGAAGATCTTCTATCTGCACGTGCCGCTGGCGATCGTCTCGCTGGTCGGCTTCGTGGTCGGCGGCGTGCACGCGATCCGCCATCTGCGCAGCGGCGATCCGAGCTACGACGCCCGCTCATACGTGTCGATCCACCTGTCGGTGATCTTCGGCGTCGCCGTGCTGGTCACCGGATCGATCTGGGCCCGCGCCTCGTGGGGCAAGTGGTGGGTCTGGGACGAGCCCACCCTGGTCAGCTTCCTGATCGTCTTCCTGCTCTACGCCACCTACTACCCGTTCCGCTACGCGATCGAGGACCGCGACCGCCAGGCGCGCTACGCGTCGGTCTTCGCGATCACCGCGGCCGCCTTCGTGCCGCTCAACTTCCTCGCCGTGCGGCTCGCCCAGAGCCTCGTGCACCCGCGCGTGTTCGCCACCGCCGAGGGCGGAATGCCGGGGTCGATGTGGCTCACGTTCCTGGTCTCCCTGAGCGGTATCGCGCTGCTCTGGCTGACGCTCGTCAAGCTCGAGCTGACCGCCAAGAACACCTCCGCGCAGCTCGTCCGCCTGCGGCGCGCGCTCGAGCGCCAGTCCTATCCGGCCGGCCCGGCGGCGCGGCCGCAGACCACCGTGCCGGCGCGTCCGGGCGAGCGCTGATGCCGGCCCTGCCGCTCGACGAGGCGGGCAAGTACGTGGCGGGCGCGTACATCGTCTTCGTGGTGCTGATCCTGGTGTACGTCGCAATCATGGCGGCCAAGCTGCAGCGGATCGAGCGCGAGCTGCGCACGCTCGCGGGGCTCGCCGAGGCGCGCGACGGCGTCGGGGGAGCGGACGAACGATGATCGCGCGGGTGCTGAGATGAGCGAGCTGCTTGCGCTGGGCGTCTCGCACAAGACCGCCCCGCTGGAGCTGCGCGAGCGCCTGGCCCTGACCGAGGGTCGCGCCGCCGGCGTGCTCAGCGAGCTGACGGGCGCCGTGCAGGTCCAGGAGGCGGCGGCGATCTCGACCTGCAACCGCACCGAGCTGTACCTGGTCGTGTCCGACCCGGTCGAGGCCGAGTCGGCGGCCCTCGGCGTGCTGGCCCGCCAGGCCGACATCCGCCTCACGGAGCTGATCGGGCATCTGTACTCGCTGCGCGCCCGGGAGGCGGCGCTGCACCTGTTCAGGGTCACCGCGGGGCTCGACTCGATGATCATCGGCGAGGCCGAGGTCCAGGGCCAGGTGAAGCGAGCGTACGAGCTGGCGCTGGTCGAGGGGGCCACCGGCCCGGTTCTCAACCGCCTCTTCCGCGGTGCTCTGGCGGCCGGCAAGCGGGCCCGCACGGAGACGCGGATCTCCGAGCGGGGGCTGTCGATCTCGTCGGTCGCTGTCGAGCTTGCCCAACGCACGCTCGGCGACCTCGCCAAGCGCCGCGTGCTCGTGATCGGCGCCGGCGAGACCGCGGAGCTGACCGCGCGGGCGCTCGCGGCCCGCGGGGTGGAGACCGTGTTCATCGCCAACCGCCGCTATGACCGCGCGATCGGGCTCGCCCAGCGCTTCGGCGGCACGGCGGTTCGATTCGACGAGCTGCCGGACCAGCTCGAGCTTGCCGACATCGTCGTCTCGGCGACCAACTCCCCGCACCACATCGTCGAGCGGGACGAGCTCGATCACGTGATGAAGGGGCGGGACGGGCGCTCGCTGCTCCTCATCGACATCGCCGTCCCCCGCGACATCGACCCCGCCTGCCGCGAGCTCGGCGGTGTCACCGTCCACGACGTCGACGACGTCCAGGGGATCGTCGAGCGCAACGTCTCCGGCCGCGAGGCCGAGGCGGTCAGCGCGGAGCGCATCCTCGACGCGGAGGTGGATCGCTTCGAGCGCTGGCTGGGCTCGCTCGACGTGCTGCCGACGGTCGCCGCCCTGCGCGAGCGGGCCGAGGCGATCACCGAGCAGGTGCTGACCGAGAACGAGGCCCGCTGGGAGTCGCTGTCGGAGGCGGACCGGCGCCGCCTTCGGACGATGGCCCGGGCGATCGTGAACCGCCTGCTGCACGAGCCCACGCTGCGGATGAAGCGGTCCGCCGACGAAGAGGACTCCTACGTCTACGTCCACGCGCTGCGCGAGCTCTTCGGGCTCGGCACCGAGTCCGAGCCGCTGCGGGGGGAGGACGCCGAGGTGACGCCCCTGCGGCAGCGACGACCGGCCGATTAGGAGGCAACCATGCGGCTCGGCACGCGCGGCAGCCCTCTCGCGCTCGCCCAGGCGCGCGCGGTCGCGGACGCCCTTGGCGACGCCGAGGTGGTGCCGATCGAGGGCGATCCCGGCGATCGCGGTACCGCCGGGGACAAGGGCAGGTTCGTGCGCGCGGTGGAGCATGCCCTGCTGGCGGGCGAGGTCGACATCGGCGTGCACTCGGCCAAGGACGTCCCCTCGGAGCTTCCGGATGGGCTGCGGATAGCCGGGGTGCCGGCGCGCGAGGACCCGGCCGACGCCTACGTCGGCGCGGCGGGCTCGCTGGAGGAGATCGCGACCGGAACGCTGATCGGCACGTCCAGCCTGCGCCGCCGGGCGCAGCTGCTCGCCGCCCGACCCGACCTCGAGGTAATCGAGCTGCGCGGCAACATCGACACCCGGCTTGGCAGGCTCGCCCGCGGCGAGGTGGGAGGGGCGGTGCTCGCCGCCGCCGGCCTGCGCCGGCTCGGTCGCGGGTCGGAGGCGAGCTTCGCGATCGACCCCGGGACGATGACCCCCGCTCCCGGACAGGGAACGCTGGCGCTCGAGGTGCGCGACGCCGACATCGAGGCTTCCGAGGCCGCGGCCTCGATCACGGACGCGACGGCGCTCGCCGAGCTGACCGCGGAGCGCGCCGTCGTCTCCGCGCTCGACGCAAGCTGCCACACGCCCGTGGGAGCGCTCGCCCGGCTTCGCGACGAGCGCATCGAGGTCGAGGCATTCGCCGGGCTTCCCGACGGAAGCGAGTGGGTTCGGGACCGGGTGGGGGCGGACGCCGCCGACCCCGCCGCGGTCGGACACGAGGTCGCGGCCCGCCTGCTCGCCGCCGGCGCCGGGGAGATCCTCGAGCGCGCGGGGACGGCGGCGTGAGCGCGCGGCCCGGGGTCGTCTACCTGGTCGGCGGCGGCCCGGGCGATCCGGCGCTGCTGACGGTGCGGGCGATCGAGCTGATCGCCTCCGCCGACGTGATCTTCCACGACCGCCTGATCCCGGCGGAGGCGCTTGCCTGCGCGGGCCCCGACGCCGACGTGCGCTACGTCGGCAAGGAGCCCGGGGAGGCGTCGGTCCCGCAGGACCGGATCGAGGAGCTGATGATCGAGGCGGCGCGCGCCGGTCGCAGCGTGGTGCGGCTCAAGGGCGGCGATCCCTTCGTCTTCGGCCGCGGTGGCGAGGAGGCGGAGGCGCTCTTCGAGGCCGGCGTGCCATTCGAGGTCGTCCCGGGGATCACCGCCGGCGTCGCCGCCCCGGCGTACGCCGGCATCCCGGTCACCCACCGCGACGACGCCTCGGCGGTGGCGTTCGTGACCGGCCACGAGGATCCGGAAAAGGACGAGACCGCGCTCGACATGGAGTCGCTCGCCCGCTTTCCCGGCACGCTCGTCCTCTACATGGGCGTGCGCACGCTGGCCGCGACGAGCGAGCGTCTGATCGCGGCGGGCCGCGACCCCGGCGAGCCCGCGGCCGCGGTGGAGCGGGGGACGATGGCGGGCCAGCGGACGGTCGCCGCGACCCTGCGAACCCTGGCGGCGGAGGTGGAGCGCGCCGGGCTGAGGCCGCCGGCGATCATCGTGCTCGGGCCGGTGGCGGCGCGCGGGGAGCGGATCGGCTGGCTCGAGCGCCGCCCCCTGCACGGCCGCCGTGTCGTTGTCACCCGCGCCCGGGCGCAGGCGAGCGCGCTGGCGGCCACCCTGCGCGGGCTCGGCGCCGAGGTCGTGGAGCTGCCCGCGATCAGGATCGAGCCCAGGCTCGACTCCGCGGAGGTGCGGCGCGCGGTCCAGGACCTGCACGTCTACGCACTCGTCTGCCTGACCAGCCCCAACGGGGTGCGCCTGCTCTTCGAGGCGATGGCCGCGGCCGGCCGCGATGCGCGCGCGCTGGCCAACGCCACCGTGGCGGCGATCGGACCGGGCACCGCGGCGGCGCTTGCCGAACACGGCATCGAGGCCGACGTCGTCCCCGACGAATTCGTCGCCGAGGCCCTGATCGATGCCCTCTCAGGCGTCGAGGTCGAGGGCCGCCCGGTGCTCGTCGCCCGCGCCGCCGAGGCGCGCGACCTGCTCCCCGACACGCTGCGCGAGCGCGGCGCCCAGGTGGACGTCGTGGCGCTCTACGAGACGGTGGCCGAGGCGCCCGCCCCGGGCGCCGTCGAGGCCGCGCGGCAGGCCGACTACCTCACCTTCACCTCGTCGTCGACGGTGCGCAACATAGTCGCCGCGATGGACGGGCGCCTGCCCGAATCGGCGCGCGTAATCTCGATCGGCCCGATCACGTCGGAGGCCGCTCGCCAGGCCGGGCTCGAGGTCCACGTCGAGGCCAAGCGCCACGACGTCGAGGGCCTCGTGGAGGCGCTGCTCGCGGACGCCGCCGCGGGCTGAGCCAGGTCTTCCACGTCCTCCCTGGGCATGTCGCGGTCTAGAGTCCGCCCATAGCCGCGCTGCCGATCACGTTCCTCTCCGACTACGGCTACGCCGACGACTTCGCCGGCACCTGCCGGGCCGTGATCGCCCGAATCGCGCCGGAAGCGCGGGTGCTCGACATCACCCACGGGATCGCCCGCCACGGCGTCCGCCAGGGGGCGGTGGTGATGGCCAACTCGGTCCCCTTCAGCCCGCCCGGCATCCACCTCGCCGTGGTCGATCCCGGGGTGGGCTCGGAGCGGCGCCCGGTCGCGGTGCGCGCGGCAAACGAGGGACGCCTCTTCGTCGGCCCCGACAACGGCGTGCTCGCGCTCGCGATCGAGCGGCTGGGCGGCGCGGTGGAGGCGGCGGAGCTGACGACCTCCCCGTTCCGGCTCGAGCCGGTCACGGCGACCTTCCACGGCCGCGACATCTTCGCCCCCGTCGCCGCCCGGCTCGCCACCGGCGCGGCGCTCGCCGAGGCAGGCGAGCCGCTCGACCCGGAAGCGCTCACCGCGATCGCCCTGCCGGAGCCGCGCATCTACGCCGACCGCATCGTCGCCCACGTCGTCTACGTCGACGGCTTCGGCAACGTCGTCCTCAACCTCGGCCACGGCGAGCCGGCCGAGACCTTCCTGCGAGCGGGGGCGCCGGTACGGCTGGAGTCGACGGGAGCGCGAATGGAGGCGCGCTACGCGCGCACGTTCGCCGACGTCGCTCCGGGCAGGGGGATCGTCTATGAGGACGCCTACCGATCGCTGGCGCTTGCCGTGAACCGCGGCAGCGCCGCCGAGACGCTGGGGCTTTCGCCCGACGACGAGGTGGTGCTGCTTCCGGGTGTCTGAACGGGGCCTTCGCTTCGGCCTTCCGCGGCGTCACTACCGCTCGTGCGACTCGACAAACGAGCGCCTGCGGGAGCTGGCAATCGGCGGCGCGCCCACCGGCACGATCGTGACCGCCGGCGAGCAGAGCGCCGGCCGCGGCCGCCAGGGCCGCGTCTGGACGGCCCCCCCCGGCAGGGCCCTGCTGTGCTCGGCGCTGCTTCGCCCCCTGGAACCTGCGCACCGCCTGCTGCCCCTCGCCGTGCCGCTGGCGGTCTGCGAGGCGGTCGAGTCCGTGGCGCCGGTCAGCTGCGCGGTGAAGTGGCCGAACGACGTCTGGATCGAGGGACGCAAGGCCGCCGGGGTGCTGATCGAAGCCCGTCCCCAGGACGGCTGGGCGGTGATCGGAGTCGGCCTCAACCTGTCGGTCGAGCGCGACGACCTACCGGCCGACGTCCGTGACCGCGCCACCTCTGTCGGGCACGACGTCACCGTCGACGCGGCCCTGCGGGCCTTGATGCTGGCCCTCGAGGGCTGGGTCGCGGCGACTGCCGACCGTGTGCTGGAGGAGTTCGGGCGCCGCGACGCGCTGCGGGGCCGGCCGGTCGAGTGGGACGAGGGGGCGGGAGTCGTCGTCGGGATAGACGATGCGGGCAACCTCCGGGTGACCACCGCCGAGGGCGACGAGCTCCGCCTCGGCGCCGGCGAGATCCATCTCAGGCTGGACCCCGGCGGGCGCTGATCGATCCCGGTCGCACCATGCGCGAGTAGTCCGGCTCGGCGCGTTCGGTCAGCCGCGGCTGCGCAGCAAGGCGCGGCGGAGCACGAGCAGCGCCACGACGACTACCCCCTGTAGCGCCACGAGCAAGACCGTGCGGTCCACCGCCGGGTGCCAGCGGACCTCACCGTCGCGCACCTCCCAGGCGCCGACCGGCCGCGCGATCACCCCGAACCCGATCCCGGCTCCCGCCCGCTGCTGCGCCCCATCGCCCTCCCCGGACGGCTCGCTGCCTCCCCCGCCGCCGCCGCCGATCACGGCCGCTGCGGGGATCACGGTGACGCCGTCACGCTCGATCGGCTCCCCGAAGACCTGGCGGCCGCCGGTCGCGTCGCGTACCGCCGAAATCGCCTCGTTTGAGTCCATCCCGACTGGTTCGCGCGCCGCGGGCGGGATCCTGCGCCCCCGCTACGCCGCCTCGGCCCCGCTGGAGTCGGAGTCCTCGATCGCGGTGCGAAGCTCCTCCAGCTCGGCCGCCTCGTCCTCGCCGATCTCCTCGACCTCGTCCTCCGCCGCGCCGTCCTCGTCCACCTGAGCCTCCTCGGGCTCCTCGACGTCCTCGCCCTCGGCAGTCGTCTCGACGGGAGCCTCCTCGACCTCCTCTTCCTCTTCCTCTTCCTCCTCGACCTCGACCTCGCCCCCACCCTCCTCGCTGTCTGGCTCCTCAACCGTCTCGGCGACCGGCGTCGCCTCCGCCGCCTCCACCGGCGCCTCGGGCTCGGCGTCGCCGCGCTTGCGGCGCCGACGACGGCGCTTGCCGCCCTTCGGGAAGTTGCGAAGCAGCTCCCGCGCCACCGCCGAGGGCTTGCGCGCCATCCGCATCCGCGCCCCGCGCAGCACCTCCTCCCCCTCGGGGGTATGGGCGATCGCGGCGGCCAGCAGCGAGACGGCCAGACGGCGGTCCTGCTTTCGGATCGCGTGGACCAGGCGCCTGGCATTGCGGCCGTGGGCGCGGCCGGAGGAGTTGACGAGCAGCCCGAGCAGGCGCTTGGTCTCCGGCCAGCGTTGGACCGCGTACTCCTCGTGCACCTCGCGGGTGTACGACGCCAGCCTCCACACCCAGGCCTGGGCCTGATCGCGGCGGCCGATCCGTCGCTCCGACAGGGCCTGGAGCAGCACCTTGGTGCCGGCCCGCTTCTCGTCGCGCGACCAGCTTCCGACCATGTCGATCGCCTCGTCGAACGCGTCCGGGTCGCCCAGCGCCGCGATCTCGGTCAGCCCCTTGAGTCGAAGCTGGTGGTTGCGGTTGCGCTGCACGCATGTGAGCAGGAAGCGGCGGCGCAGCTCCTTGGTCGGGTCGTGCTGGAGCATCGCTTTTGCCCGGCGCCAGCCCTGCGGGCCGACGCGGGCGCCAGCCAGCGCCGCCCAGACGTGCTGCTCGGAGTGGTTGAGGTTCTCGACCGCGATCCTCCACAGCTCCCGCTCGAGCACGGCCAGGCGTCGCTCCGGCTCGTCGGAGACGGGCACGACGCGACGCTCGACGCGCACCCGGCGGCCGCGGCCGCGGCGCACCGGGCCAACCACGATCGCGCCGCCGCGGTAGACATCGCGGTCGAGCAGGCTGTGCAGGGTGACGATCGTCTCGTCGTGGGTGGTGGCCGGATGGACGAAGTCGAGCACGAGGCCGGCCTCCTTGCCCGGGTGGCGCCGGGTGACGCGTCCCACCCGCTGCTGGTAGACCCGCCGCGAGGCGGTGGGCGCGAGGTGCATGCAGATCGTCGCCCGCGGCGAGTTCCAGCCCTCGGCCAGCAGCATCGCGTTGCAGAGCACGTCGACGTCGCCGCGCTCGAAGGCGCCCAGGATCTCGGCCAGCTCGCGCTTCGGCGTCTCGCCGGACACAGCGCGGGCATTGATCCCGGCGTCGCGGAAGGCAGCGGCGACGTTGTTGGCGTGCCGCACGCCGGCCGTGTAGACGACGCCCGGGATCTTGCGAAAGCGTGAGCGGTAGAGGTCGGCGATCGCGACGTTGAACGGGGCCTGGTCCAGCAGCTTGGCCAGCTCCTCCTGGTCGAAGTCCTGATCGACCTCGCCCTTTCGCAGCGGCACCTTGGCGATCGTCCGCACTCCCGGGCCCGGGGGGATGCGGATGCAGCGCAGCGGCGCGATCACGCCGCGGCGCGCCGCCTGCGCCAGGTCGAAGCGGGAGGTCTGGGTGGGAAAGAGGTCGGCGACGTGGCGCGCGATCAGGGCGCCGGTCGCGGTCATGCCAATGAAGATCGGCCCCTGCCAGGTGCGGATGCAGGCGCTGGTCTTCTCCCCGAGCGCCGTGTGGGCCTCGTCGCAGATCACGATCGTGTAGGCGTCGGAGACGCGTCCGGCGTTGCGCACGAACCACTGGTAGGTCTCGACCGTCACCGGGCCGTAGGGATGGTCGCTGCCGTCGAGCAGCGGCGGCGAGAGCCGCTCGCGGTAGCCGCGGTCGGAGATCTCGCCGATGAACTGGTCGACCAGGTTGCGACGGTGGGTGAGGATCAGGACGCCGCCGGTGCGCGAAGACTCGATGAAGCCGACTGCGGCGACGGTCTTGCCCGCCCCGGTGGCGTGCTCGAACCAGAAGCGGCGCGCCGCGCCCGGGTCCTCCGGCACCTCTTCGGTCAGGTCCTCGTCCTCGGCCGCCTCTTCGTCCCAGTCCTGGGGCTCCTCGTCGGGGTCGAGCGCCTCCTCGTCGCCGTTCGCCTCCTCAGCCCCGGCGATCGCGCCGTTGCCCCCGGGGGCAGGCCGCCCGTTCACGGCAGCCTCCTGCTCGGCGATCAGGGCGGCCAGCGTCCCCGACAGGGCGTCGACCTGATGGGGGTCCAGCTCGGCTCCGTCGGCCAGGCTGGGCTCCTCCTCGGAGAGGAACCGCTCGAGGCCGAGCAGCAGCGAGTAGTTGCGTCGCCACTCGATCGATGGGTTCTCGCGGCCGGCCGCGATCTCGGCCAGGGCGGCGTCGAGCGCGCGCCGCCGGGCGCTCCCGGGGACGAGGGCGTCGGGCTTCTCGCCGTTGAGCAGGAAGATCTCGCGGGCGAATTCGCTGGCCCGCTTGATGTCGGCGCCGGAGGGCGCGGAAGCCGCTTCTGCGGCCACGTCGGTCGTGTTGGCCATTAAGGCGATTGGTCTGCCCCCCGGCACTCGCGGCATCTGGCCGCGGTTGGGGGCGCAGTAAGCTCGGAGAGTCCCCTTGCTAGAAGCTCCTGCCTAGCCGGTGACTCCCCGTGTTCACCGTTACGTGGACTGCGGTTAATTAAACCACCGAACCGCCGGAAATGGCCGCAAGAACGAAACCAGGGGGGATCGCCGCCGCGCTGGCCGTCCTCGCGGTGGCCGTCGCCGCGGGCTGTGGCACCGCCACCCCGAGGTCCGACGCGCCCGACTACGCGCGCTCCCTGGCCGGATCGCCCAAGCCTCTCGCCGCGCTGCACGACCAGGTCGGCGACCTGCTCGGCGGCGGCACAACGGCGTTCGAGGCGCGTCTGCGCGCCCTGCGCGGCTACCCGGTGGTGGTGAACAAGTGGGCGTCCTGGTGCGGGCCGTGCAGGGTGGAGTTTCCCTACTTCCAGCGGGTCGCCGGGACCCTCGGCAAGCGGATCGCCTTCCTCGGCGTCGACTCCAACGACAGCGACGCCGCCGCCAAGGACTTCCTGGCGAAGCTCCCGGTCCCCTACCCGAGCTACACCGATCCCGACCAGAAGATCGCCGGCGCGATCGAGGCGCCGCAGGGGTTCCCTGCAACCGCCTTCTACGACAGCCACGGCGAGCTGCGCTACACCCACCTCGGCCAGTACGCGTCGGCTGCCGCGCTGGAGGCGGACGTGAACAGCTACGCGCACTGAACGAGCGGCGCGCACGGCGTCCCTGTACGAGCGCGCCCGGGCGGCGGATAATCGCGGTATGGCCGCACGGGTGGCCCGGATCGCAGCATCGGTCGCCGTCATCCTGACGGGCGCATTCGGGATCGCCGCCGCCCCGGCGGCCAAACCCGCGCAGGGCGGCCGCATCGCCTACTCGATCGAGCTGAACGCGACGATCGACCCGGCGACCCAGAAATGGATCGGCAGCGCCCTCGACGACGCCGTCCACGACCACGCCTACCTGGCGATCATCCGCCTCGACACCCCGGGCGGGCTCGACAGCTCGCTGCGGACGATAGTCAAGGACATGCTCGCCGCCCCCATCCCCGTCGTTGTCTACGTGTCGCCGAACGGCGCCCGGGCGGCGTCGGCCGGCATGTACATCACCGAGGCCGCCGACGTGGCGGCGATGGCGCCGGAGACGAACATCGGCTCGGCGACTCCGATCTCGATCGGTCCGGGCGGCGAGAGCCCGGTGCTCGGGCGCAAGATCCGCAACGACGCCGCCGCCTACGTGCGAGCGCTGGCGGCGGGCCACGGCCGCAATCCCCGCCTGGCGGAGCGGATGGTGCGCGAGGCCGTGAACGTGACCGCCGTCGAGGCCAAGCGGGCGAACCTGATCGACCTGATCGCTCCGAGCGAGACGAGCCTGCTGAACCGGCTCGACGGCTTCCAGGTCAAGGGGCCGAAGGCGCAGACGCTTCACACGGCCGGGGTGCGGATCGAGCGCCACGACATGCCGCTCCAATACGACCTGCTGGAGATCCTGGTCAACCCCACCGTCTCGTTCCTGCTGATCACCGTCGGCCTGATCGGGCTCGCGGTGGAGCTGCTCAGCCCGGGCCTGATCGTCCCCGGCGGGCTCGGCGCAGTGTCGCTGCTGCTCGGTCTCTACGGCACCTCCCAGCTGCCTGTCACGCTCGCCGGAGTCCTGCTGATCGTCGCCGCGATCGCCCTGATCGTCGCCGAGGCGCACCTGGCCACCCACGGCCTGCTCGGCTTCTGCGGTGTGGTCGCCCTCGTCGCCGGCGGGCTCCTGCTCTACGACACCGGGGGGGGCGCGTTCGGGATCTCCAAGGTGGTGGTGGTAGCCACCGGCGTGCTGCTCGGCGGCTTCTTCGTGTTCATGGTGGAGCGCGTCGTGCGAGCGCGGCGAGAGCCGGTGCGCACCGGCTGGGAGGAGATGGTCGGAGCCGAGGGCGTCGTTCGCGTCCCGCTCGACCCGGTGGGCCAGGTGTTCTCGAACGGCGCGCTATGGCGGGCCCGGGGAGCCGACGGCGGCGGCGAGATCGCGGTGGGAGATAGAGTCCGGGTGGAATCCGTTGACGGCCTGACGCTCAACGTGACTCGCGTCCGGGGCGCGGGCGACACGAGGGAAGGAGCAGGTTAGGTGGGAGTAGCGATAGCGGTCCTCGCGGTGATCGTCGTCCTGTTGCTGATCCTGCTGCTGTCGGCGGTCAGGGTGCTGCGCGAGTACGAGCGCGGAGTGATCTTCCGGCTGGGCAGACTGATCGCCCAGAAGGGACCGGGGCTGATCCTGCTGATCCCGATCATCGACCGGATGGTGCGGGTGGAGCTGCGCACGGTGACGCTCAACGTCCCGCCGCAGGAGGTGATCACCAAGGACAACGTGACCGTGCGGGTCAACGCCGTCGCCTATTTCCGCGTGGTCGATCCGAACCGGGCGATCGTCGAGGTCGAGAACTACCTCCTGGCCACCTCCCAGATCTCCCAGACCACCCTGCGCTCGGTCCTGGGCAAGGCCGAGCTCGACGCCCTGCTGGGAGAGCGCGAGCGCCTCAACGCCGAGCTTCAGCAGATCATCGACGAGCAGACGGAGCCCTGGGGGGTGAAGGTGACGACCGTCGAGGTCAAGGACGTCGAGCTGCCCGAGACGATGCAGCGCGCGATCGCGCAGCAGGCCGAGGCCGAGCGCGAGCGGCGGGCGAAGATCATCAAGGCCGACGGCGAGTTCCAGGCGGCCGAGAAGCTCGCCGACGCCGCCGACATCATGAGCAAGAACCCGGCGACGCTCCAGCTTCGCTACCTCCAGACCCTTCTGGAGATGGGGATAGACCAGAACACGACGATCGTCTTCCCGCTGCCGCTCGACCTGATCCGCCCATTCCAGGAGCTGATCAGCCGTGCCGGCGACGGGCCATCCGCTCCCTGAGCGTCACCGCCCGCGTCGCCGATGCGGGGGCGGAGATCGACGCGGCGCTCGCCCTGCGACGCAGGGTCTTCTGCGATGAGCAGGGAGTCTCGCCCGAGGCGGAGTTCGACGGCCTCGACGCCTCCGCCATCCACGTCGTCGCCTTGGACGAATCCGGCGTCGTCGCCACCTGCCGGCTGCAACCGGCGGAAGGCGGCCGCTTCAAGCTGGAGCGGATGGCGGTGGAGCGCTCGCTGCGCGGAACCGGAGCCGGCGCGGCACTGCTCGGGGCCGCCGAGCGCGAGGCCGCCCGTCACGGGGCTGCGGAGATCGTCCTGCACGCGCAGACCCGCGTTCAGACCTTCTACACGGCCAGCGGCTACGAGCCCGAGGGAGACGTCTTCCTCGAGGAGGACATCGAGCACGTGCTGATGCGAAAGCGGCTGCCCCCGCGGGGTGCTGGATGAGCGCGCCCGAGATCCGCATCGACCAGCTCACCGGGCTGCGCGCGATCCTCGCCCCGGGCCGCGCCGAGCGGCCGGAGGGCTTCGCTCCGCCGGCGCGGCCGGCGCCGAGCGGCGGCGAGTGCCCGTTCTGCGGCGGCAACGAGGGGCTGACCCCGCCCGAGGTGGCGGCGGTGCGACCGGAGGGCGGAGCGGCCGATGGCCCGGGCTGGACGGTGCGCGTCGTGCCCAATCTCTACCCCGCCCTCGGCGGCGGCCGTGACGGCGAGGCCGCCGCCCGCGAGTCGGGCGGCTTCACCAGCGCCGCCGACCCGCTGCGCCGCTCCGCCCGCGGCGCGGAGCAGGACCTGTTCGCCGCCACGGCGGCCACCGGGGCACACGAGGTGATCGTGCACACCCCCGAGCACCTCACGTCGCTGGCCGACCTCGACGCGGAGGCGTTTGCCGGCGCCGTCGCCGTGTGGCGGGAGCGGATCCGGACCCACGCCGACGCCGCCTGCGTGCACCTGATCGTCAACGAGGGGCCGGACGCAGGCGCGTCGCTGGAGCACACCCACGCGCAGCTCTACGCGCTCGGCTTCGTCCCCGCCGAGGTGGCGCGAGAGCGCGAGCGCGCCGGCGCGTACCACGAGCGCACGATGGGAGGATCGCTGCTCACCGACGTGGCCGGCGAGGAGGTGCGGCGGCGCGAGCGCCTCGTCGCGATCGACGACGAGGCGCTGCTGATCTGCCCCTGGGCGTCGCGCTCCCCGTTCGAGCTGCGCGTGATCCCGCGCCGGGAGGCAGCGCGCTTCGAGGACGGTGACCTCGGGACGGCGATGATCCATCGTGCCGTGAGAGCGCTCGCCGCCCGCTTCGGCGGTCCGCCCCAGCTCAACCTGTGGGTGCGCACGGCGCCGGCCGGCGCCGAGCACTTCTGCTGGCACGTCGACATAGTGCCCCGGCTGACGGTCCGCGCCGCTTTCGAGATGGGGACCGGGGTCGAGATCAACGTCTACCCGCCCGAGCGCGCCGCCGCCGACCTGCGCGAGTGCGTGCCCGACTGATCGCGCCGGCGACCAATAGGCTGGCCCGCCGATGAGCCCCCTCACCCCGCGTCCGATACCGCGCTTCGTCGCCGACAGCGCCCGCGAGGGCTTTCCCTACGGCGAATGGGGAGCGACGCTGACGGAGGAGTTCGCGCGCGCCTGCGAGCCACACCGCGGCGAGGCCGGCGAGCCGGGCGAGGTCGTCTGGTTCCCGGAGCGGACCTGGGGCGGGCGCACCTACGTCCCCGCCACCGCCCCCGCCGGCGAGGAGGGCGAGCGCGAGTACTTCGGCTACGTGTCGTTCGAGCGCACAGAGGACGCCGCGCCCGCCGGAGTGCGTTCGGTCGCCGACTTCACCGAGGAGACGGCCGACGCCAACCCCGACTGGAAGATCGACCTCAACGAGGAGGTGATCGGCACCTGGCACGGCGAGATCGACCGGCGCGGCGGCATCCAGCGCGAGGGCGCCGTCACCCTGGTGTGGGGCCGCCCGCTCGTGCCGGGGGCGTTCGCCGTCACCGCCGAGCTTGACGGCTCCGCCGCCGACCAGGGGCCCGTCGCCGACGGCCGCTTCACTCTCGTCGCCCTCGACGACATCAGCGGCTTCGGCGACACGCTGTACATGGAGGTCAAGCTGTGGAACAAGCGCGGGGTGGAGCTGGCCTCGGAGAGCCTCTACGACTGAGCGGCGCGGTCCTCGCCGAGCGCCCGCACGGCGGTCCGGTGGTGCTCGTCGAGTTGGTCGAGCTGGCTCCGCGCGCGGGCGGCGAGTCGGTCCAACTCCACGGCGTCGAGGCGCTCGTCGCCATCGGCGAGGACGCGGAGTGCGCCCCACAGCGCAAGCTTGCCGCGCACGCCGATCATCAGGCCCTCCACCTCGATCACGCGGCTGAGCGGGGAGTAGCCCACCAGGCGCCCGTTGAGCTTGAGCCGGCCCGCCTTCTCGCCGGACCAGGCCGCCGCCAGCTTGAGCCGGTCGCGGCCGACGCCGAGCCCGGACATGATCGACTGGAGGCTCTCGCGGTCCTGCTCGATCTCCTTGCAGAGAGCGGCCAGGAAGCGGCCGAGCTCACCCTCCCTGTTCTGCGCGCGGGCGCGCCGGGCGAGCTCCACCCCCGCCGTGGCCCCGGCAAGGTGGTCCTGCAGGTAGATCGCGAGCAGGTCGCCGCCGAAGGGAAGCATCGACCACTACTACCCCGCGGGCGACCACCGAAGCAAGCGGCCAAAGAACCTCCTCGTCCCCGCGACCGGCTGGCACGCGCTCTACGCTTTGGCGCGGGCCCCGATAGCTCAGCGATCGATCTCGTCCTTGAGCGCTACGGAATGCTGCTCAAACAGGCGACGGTCCTAGCCAGGTGAGCCGCCCGGCGCGGAAGGCAGGTCATAAGATAACCGCCTCTTGACGGGGCTTGAGAGTGCCAGTGCGCTCGTAATAGGCGGAGCCGGATTCGTCGGCTCGCACATCGTCGACCAGCTCCTCGCGGAGCCCGTCCGCGAAATCATTGTGCTCGACAACTTCGCCCGTGGGAGCCGCGAGAACCTCGAGCAAGCGCTGCGCGACGACCGCGTCGGGCTCGTCGAGGGCAGCGTGGCCGACGTCGAGCTGCTCGATGAGCTGATGCAGCGACGCGACTACGTCTTTCACCTGGCGGCGCTCTGGCTGCACGAGTGCGTCCACGAGCCCCGTGCGGCGCTCGACGTCAACGTCACCGGCACCTTCAACGTGGCGGACGCGGCGCGACGCGCGCGTGTGCGGAAGGTCGTGTACTCCTCGTCAGCGTCGGTTTACGGCGACGCGACTCTGACACCGATGACCGAGGACCACCCGTTCAACAATCGCACGTTCTACGGCGCCACCAAGATCGCCGGCGAGCAGCTCTTCCGGGCGATCCACGAGCAGCACGGCCTCGACTACGTCGGCCTGCGCTACATGAACGTGTACGGGCCGCGCATGGACTATCGCGGCGCCTATGTGAGCGTAATTATGAACGCGTTGGATCGCATCGAAGCTGGTGAGCCACCGCTCATCTTCGGCGACGGAAGCCAGTCCTACGACTTTGTTCACGTCGCTGACGTGGCACGCGCGAACATCCTCGCCGCCACCAGCACGGCAACGGACCGCTTCTACAACATCGGCACCGGCGTAGCAACCACCATCCGGGAGCTCGTCGACGAGCTGCTCAGGTTGACCGACGCCGACCTTCAGCCGGGCTATCGGCCCCACGAGCAGATGTTCGTAACACATCGCCTCGGCAGCACCGAGCGCGCGCAGCACGATCTTGGGTTCCGCGCCCGAATTCCGTGCGTGGAGGGCCTTGCGTCGGTGGTCGAGTGGCGACGATCGGACCAGGCCCGGGCGCACGTGGGCTCCTCCACCTGATGAGCCCCGCCGCCGAGGCCGTGGCCCGCATTCCGATCACCAAGCCGTTCTTCGGCATGGAGGAGGAGCGCGCGGTCAAGGAGCCGCTGGCCACGGGCTGGGTCGCTCAGGGACCGTACACGGCCGAATTCGAGCGGCGCTTCGCAGACTACATGCGCAACGAACACGCCGTTGCAACGAGCTCCTGCACGACCGCGCTCCACCTCGCGGTCGCGGCGCTCGGGTTAAAGCGGGGCGACGAGGTGATCGTCCCGGCGTTCACTTGGGTGGCAACGCCGAACGTCGTCGAGTACTCCGGCGCCACGCCGATCTTCTGCGACGTCGACCTCAGAACGTTCAACCTCGACACATCGCTGCTCGAGGGCCTCGTGACCGAGCGCACCGTCGGGATGCTGCCGGTCCACATGTTCGGGCTATGCGCCGACATGGACGCGACGATGGCGGTTGCGCGGCGCCGCGGCCTCTGGGTCGTCGAGGACGCTGCATGCGCGTTCGGGGCCCGCTCGGGGGACTGCTGCGCCGGGAGCTTTGGAGACGCCGGCTGCTTCAGCTTCCACCCGCGCAAGTCGATCACAACGGGCGAGGGCGGCATGCTCACCACGGGCGATCCCGGCGTTGCCGACCTCGCGCGCGCGCTGCGTGACCACGGGGCCTCGCGTTCGGATCTCTCGCGGCACGAAGGTGGTGATGGCTTCCTTCTCCCCCACTACGACCACCTTGGCTACAACTATCGCCTCACCGACATCCAGGCCGCGCTGGGCTGCGCGCAGCTCGACCGCGCAGACTGGATCCTCTCGGAGCGGCGGAGGCGCGCGGAGCGCTACGACGAGCTGCTCGCGGACCTCGAATGGCTGCGCACACCCATGGTGCCCGAGACCGATGTCCACGGCTATCAGGCCTACGTCTGCCTCTTCGCCCCAGAGGAGCCGACACTCGAAAACGCCAATGACCTCCACGACCGGCGGAATCGGCTCATGGCAGCGCTCGAGCGCAAGGGCATCGCCACCCGGCAGGGGACACATGCGCCGGTGCTCACCGGCTACTACAGCAACAAGTACGGCTTCCGGGCCGAGCACTTCCCCAAGGCCTTTCTGGCGGAGCGGCTCAGCCTGACCCTGCCGCTGTACCCCCAGATGACCGACGACGAGCAGGATCGGGTGGTGCTGGCGCTGCGCGGCGCCGAAGCCACCTCCTGACGTGTGCGGGATCGCCGGCGTCCTCAACCGCGACGGCGCTCCGGCGTCCATGGATACGCTGCGCCGCCTCAGCGCGGCGATAAGCCATCGCGGCCCCGACGACGAGGGGCATTACGTCGATGGCCCCGTGGGGCTCGCCAACCGCAGGCTCGCAATCATCGACCCGACGCCTGCGGGACATCAGCCGATGCTGAGCGAGAGCGGCGACCTCGCGCTCACGTATAGCGGAGAGACCTACAACTTCCGCGAGCTCCGCGCGGAACTCGAGGCGGCCGGCCATCGGTTCCGGTCCCGCACCGACACCGAGGTCGTGCTGCACGCGTACGAGCGCTGGGGGCCGCGCTGCGTGGAGCGCTTCAATGGGATGTTCGCCCTCGCAGTCTGGGACGGGACAGCGCGGACACTGTTTCTCGCGCGGGACCGGTATGGCGTCAAGCCCCTCTACTACGCGGACCTCGGCAACGCGTTCGTGTTTGGCTCCGAGATCAAGGCGCTGCTCGAGCACGATGATCTCCACGCCTCGGTCAGTAGGCCCCACCTACTCGAATACTTCACGTTCCAAAACCTCTTCTCGGACGGCACGCTGTTCGACGGCGTGAAGATGCTGCCCGCGGGCCACCGGCTCACGCTCCAGGCAGACGAGGGCGTTGCGCGCCTTGAGGCGTACTGGGACTTCGACTTCACGGAGCACGACGGAGCCGCTTCCGAGGAGGAGTATCTGGAGGAGCTCGATCGGCTCTTCCAGCAGGCGGTTGAGCGGCAGCTGGTCGGAGACGTGCCCGTCGCGGCGTACCTCAGCGGAGGCATGGACTCAGGGAGCATCACCGCCGTCGCCGCGAGCCGCCTGCCGGACCTGTGCACGTTCACGGCGGGTTTCGACATGAGCTCGAGCGTAGGCCTCGAGGTCAACACGGACGAGCGCGGCAAGGCGGAGGCGCTCTCCCACCAATTCTGCACCGAGCATTACGAGGCCGTCCTGAAGGCCGGCGACATGGAGCGCTGCCTCCCCAGCGTCGTCTGGCACATCGAGGACCTGCGGCTTGGACAGAGCTATCCGAACTTCTTCGTATCCCGTCTCGCGGGCAAGTTCGCAAAGGTCGTGCTGTCGGGAGCCGGCGGCGACGAGCTGTTCGCCGGCTACCCGTGGCGCTACTACCAGGCCGTCGTGAACGAGGACTTCGATGATTACGTCGAGAAGTACTATCGCTTCTGGCACCGGCTGCTGCCCAACCGCGTGCTCAGCTTGTTCTTCGTGCAGCCGATCTGGTCTGACGTCCGGCACGTCAGCACGATGGAGATCTTCCGTTCAGCACTGCCCGAGCGCGTGCTACCGGCGAGCCCAGAGGAGTACGTCAACCACTCCCTCTACCTGGAAGCGAAGACCTTCCTCCACGGTCTGCTGCTCGTCGAGGACAAGCTGAGCATGGCCCACGGCCTGGAGACGCGTGTCCCGTTCTTGGACAACGACCTGGTGGATTTCGCCCAACGTCTACCGGTCCGCCTGAAGCTCCGTGACCTCGGGGAGATCATCAAGCTCAACGAGAACGAGCCCGGGCCAAAGACCCAGCGGTACTTCCGGGCGACGCGCGACGGGAAGCTGCTGATGCGGCGCGTCATGGAGCAGTACGTTCCCGACGCTGTCACGAATGGGGTCAAGCGCGGGTTCTGCGGACCGGACGCGAGCTGGTTCAGGGGCGAGAGCATCGACTACGTCCGCCGTGTACTGCTGGACGGCGACGCAGCGATCTATGAGTTCTTGCGTCGCGACACGGTGACGGCGCTTGTGCAGGAGCACCTCGAGGGCCGCGAGAACCGCAGGCTGTTGCTGTGGTCCCTCCTAAGCTTCGAGCACTGGTGCCGGACGTTCCTCATGGGCGAGCGTCCCGCGTGAGGGTCGAAGAGCTCCGCGCGCCCGAGGAGCCGCAGTACGACGAGTTCCTGCGTGGGCGCGAGGAAGCGCTCGTTTACCAATCCACGAAGTACAAGCGCTTCCTACGCGAGCTGCTCGGCTGCGAGGAACGCTACCTAGTCGCGCGCTCGGAGGACGGACAGATCCGCGGCGTTCTGCCGCTGCTGTGGACCGGCGCCGATGGAGCGCGGATCTACAACTCGCTGCCCTTCTACGGGTCCCACGGCGGGGTGATCGCGGACGACGACGAAACGACGCGCACGCTGCTCGATGCCTACGCGGCGATAGCGACGGCCCGAGGTACCCGGTGCAGCACGGTCGTGGCCAACCCGCTGGCGCCTGAGCCTCCGGCAGAGCCGATCCACAACCTCTCCGACGAGCGGGTGAGTCAGGTGACCCCGCTGCCGGCGCCCCATGCGGATCCCGAGGCCGTCATTCTCGACGGTATCGACTCCAGCGCACGCCGCAACGTCCGCAAGGCCAGGGAGCACGGCATCACCGTCAGCGTTGACCATCACGAGATGGACGAGCTGAGACGCCTCCATCAGGCCAACATCCGCGCGCTCGGCGGACTGCCCAAGAGCGACGACTTCTTTGCGTGCCTGTCCCGGCACTTTCGGCCGAGCGCCGACTACGACATCTACGTCGCCCGCTCCGGCTCCCTTGTGGTCGCGGCCCTGCTCGTCCTCTACTGCAACCAGACGGCGGAGTACTTCACCCCGGCGGTGGATCCGGAGTTCAGGTCCTGGCAGCCGCTGGCGCCGATCCTGGTGACCGCGATGGCGGCCGCGGCGACGCGTGGACTGCGCTACTGGAACTGGGGTGGCACCTGGCTGACGCAGGAGGGCGTCTACCGCTTCAAGCGCAAGTGGGGGGCCCGTGAGTCACGCTACAGCTATTACGTCCAGCTGAACGACCGCGAGCTCCTGCGCCGGTCCCCGGCTGAGGTGATGGCCGCGCACCGACACTTCTACGTGGTGCCTACGGCCGCCTTCCACAGCAGCCCCGGAGGGTCGCCGTGAGCGAGCCGTTGGTCATATTCGGCACCGGAGCCTTCGCCGAGTGCGCGCGCTTCTACTTCGACCACGACAGCCCCCACGGTGTCGTCGCGTTCACTGTCCACGGCGACAACCTCTCCGAGAGCACGTTCGCCGGGCTGCCGGTCGTACCGTTCGAGAGCGTGGTCGAGACTCACCCATCTTCCGCGTACCGGATGTTCGTCGCGGTGGGCTACCGAAAGATGAACCGCATCCGCGCTGCGGTGTACACGCAAGCGCGCGAGAAGGGCTACGAGCTCGTGACGTATGTCAGCTCGAAGGCATCGCACTGGGGGAACGCTGAGATCGGGGAAAACTGCTTCGTCTTCGAGGACAACACCATCCAGCCGTTCGTCAAGATCGGCGACGACGTCGTCCTGTGGAGCGGTAACCACATCGGGCACCACTCGACGATCGGTGACCACTGCTTCATCACGTCCCAGGTCGTCGTGTCAGGGGGCGTCCATGTGGGCGATTACTCGTTCCTGGGCGTCAACGCCACCATCCGCGACGGCATCGAGATAGGGCGGTCGAACCTGATCGGCGCCGGCGCGATCATCATGCGGTCGACCCGCGACCGCGAGATGTACGTTCCCGCCCGGACCAGGGCGGACGAACGAAAGAGCGACGAGATCGATTTCTGAGGCAGTGTGAGCCCGGCTCCCGAAGATCTCGAGCAGGTCCTTGCCGGAACCGGTCGCTCTACACCGAGCACGTCGAGAGGCGGCGCGCCTCGATGGAGACGGTCACGGCGACCAAGGGTGTTCCTGGGGCTCTTCGAGGTCGCTGGGTACTACGCCGACCTCAGCGCCGGCCTTCGTGAGGCAGGGGTGCCCTGCACCCTGATTGACCTTGGAGCGCATGTCTATGAGTACGGCGGTGAAAGCGAGAGCCGCCTGATCGCTTGGCGTCTTGGAAGCGCGCGGCGCCGAGCTGGGCACCTTGCGCGGGGGAATCGGGTCCGCTCGTGGGGCTGGCGATTGACGAGCTTCGTACTTCACTTCGCGCTTTTCGTCTCGGTCGTCGCGCGACACGACGTGTTGGTGTTCAGCTCGCGTGCGAGTTTCTTCGCCCTCCGCGAACTGCCTGTCCTCAGGATGTTCCGTAAGACAGTCGTATTCATCTTCAATGGGAGCGACTCCCGGCCGGCGTACATAAATGGAGCCGTCATGGGGCTCGACGGAGGGCTTTCCATCGACGCCTGCATCAAGCAGGTCCGCAGGCAGAAGTCCGACCTCCGGCGGATCGAGCGACACGCGGATGTGATCTTGGCCTACCCGCTGCACGCGCATCTGCACGCACGCCCGATCCTGCGGACCACCGCCATAGGCATGCCGTATGCGCGCGCCCGTGCCGCGTCCTCACTCCCCCGCCGGCGGGACGGCGCTGTCACGCTGCTCCATGCACCATCCCATTCCGAAGGGAAGGGAACGGACCGGATTCGGGCGAGCGTGAACGAGCTGCAACGGAAAGGGCACTCGATCAGGTACGTCGAGATCGTCGGCAGACCCAACGCCGACGTACTCAGAGCCCTCGCGGAATGCGACCTCGTGGTCGACCAGGTGTATTCCGACGGCCCCATCTCCGGGCTTGCCACCGAGGCGGCCTTCCAGGGGCGGCCGGCGGTTATCGGCGGTTACGCGGGTGGCCATCTCGATCGGTTCGTTCCCGTGTCGGAGCGCCTGCCGTCGAGGTACTGCCCGCCATCTGAGCTGACGCCCGTGTTGGAGGAGCTGGTCCGTGACAGGGCGCAGCGCCTGGAATCTGCCCGGCGGGCCGCCGACTTCGTCGAACGCCATTGGCAGCTCGTCGATGTCGCTTCTCGGTTCTTGGCCGCTGTGGAAGGTCGGGCGCCAGCAGATTGGTATGCGGACCCCACGCGCCTCCGATACCTGCACGGCTGGGGGCTCTCCGAGTCACGGCTGCGGGAGGTCCTCCGAGCCGTCCTCGAGCGGGGCGGTGCCTCCGCCTTGATGCTCGCTGACAAACCGGAGCTCGAACGTCGCTTCGTCGAGTTTGCCCAGATGAACGACGCTGGCAATGACTGACCGATCATCGCCCTCGGATCTCCGGTCTACGGATACCCGGCCACGTCTCCGTGGTCGGGCTCCTGCACCGCGAGACCGAACCCGTCGCGACCGTAGTCATTGCCGTTGTAGACCATGTACCGCGTGTCGCCGATCCTGACGACCCACGGGTAGGCAGTCGCGTGGCTGTCCCAACCTTCAGCAGAGGGCTCGATGCCGGCATCGTGGTCGAGCCGCGTCCAATCCAGGCCGTCGGCGGACCGGGCATACCCGGCTCGATATCCCTCGTCGCCGCTGCGGGAGTACCACATCTCGTATCCGTCCTCGTCGGCGATGACGCACGGACGCCCGATGTTGCGCTCCCCCGGAAGGAGGTCGATGCAGATCCGTCCGCTGCGCTTCCACTCGATGCCATCGCGGGAATCTGCGAATTTCACGACATAGAATGACTGTGGTCCGTCGTGTGTCTCTTCCCACCGCAGGCCGGAGACGTACCACATCCGCCAACGGTCACCCTCGCGCAGCACGCAAGGGACGGTGAGGAGGCAGGGGTCATGTGGATCGCGCCCCATGATCGGCGCTGGCGACGCCCGTTCAAACGTTCTTCCCCCGTCCTCGCTGACCGCCAAGCCGATCGCTGCCGTGAAGAGTGGGGGTCGCGGGCCGGGGTTCCAACCGGCGTAGTAGAGCAGCAGCCGGCCGTCTTTCTCGACGAGCGAGCCCGGATAGACACCGTGGTCGTCGAAATGACCCAGCGGGCCGGGAGCAAGAGCCGGGATGCTCGCGACCTCGAGGAGCCGCCGCGGTCGGCGAAGGTCGAACTCGACCCATCCGACGTGTGAGCGCTGGGCGGAGTCCCGCGAAGCGAAGTACGCCCGGTACCGGGTCCCGTCGATCGGATGCATCAACGGACAGGCGGCATGGGTCTGCAGCCATGGGGCCTCCCCGCTTGGCGAGAAGACGAGGCCGAGCTTTGTCCAGCGCCCCTGCCGCGGCTGGCGAGCGGGGGATTCCCGTGCAGTCGTCATCCTGCCGGCACGCTAAGGCCCGAGCCATAGATCCGGCGCATAGTGTCCGCGTCGGGGGGCACGCTCCACACGATCTCGCTCGTGGTGGGAGAGGGATGTCCTTCCCGGGCGAAGCTCTCGTCCCGCAGGTCTGAGAAGCGCTGCTGCGTCGACAGACGCGGGAGCCCGGACCGGTTGTGTCCAGATCGGTGCACAAGCATCTGGGAGAACACGAGGGCCTCCCCGAAGCGCAACTCGACCCGGACAGGCTGCAGCGACTCGATCCGTCGATCGACTATCTCGAATCGCCGGGGGTCACTTATCTCTCGGCATTCGAGGTACCCGAGCAGGTGAGTCCCAGGGAGGACTTCCACCGTGCCGTTCTCGACAGTCGTGTCGCCCAGGGGCGTCCAGATGGTTACGGCATTGGCGCTGCCCTGCCCGAAACGCCAGTCTTGGTGCCAGGGTTGCGTATAGCGCTTGTCACCCGGCATGTCGGTCCGCACCTCGGGCCGCGTCGAGATGATCGGCGTCACGAGCCCGACTCCGCGTAGCACACCGTGAAGCTCGCCAGCCGAGGCCAGCCCGTATATCCCAAGCATGTCCCACATCCGCGTGGTCGCGGACCGGAACGTCTCCAGATCGCGTTCGTAAAGTTCCTGTAACTCGCGCAGGCCGAAGGCGGCACGGGATGCGCCCGCACGCAGGGCGAACAGCTCAAGCACTTCATTCCGCGCCGTCTCCAACTCCGATCGCGAAAAGATGTTCGAGAGGATGGTGTACCCCTGCTCGCGGAAGAATTCGCGATATGCGGGGTCATGTCTGGAGAAGCGTGGAAGCACGACGATCAACGGAGGCCCAGCTTCAGAACGCGCGATGATAGTCCACCTCCAGACCCGTCAAACGCTCCAGGACCGACGGTCCCGGCGGGAAGGTAAGCAGGATCCGGCGAGCGCCCCGAGCCAGCGCGCCCTCTGGCGTGGTCACGGGAAACCCCAGTGTCTCAGCGTCGAACCGCGCGGGGTTATCGTCGATCCCTGCGACAGTGTTCGATCGGTCGAGCGCCGTGTACGCGCGCAGCAGGACGAACGATTGGCCGAGCCCCCACACTGCAAGCGGCTCGGCGGGTGGCGCCGAAAGCCAACCGTCGAGCGCCGCGAAACGGGAGTGCCACCCTGCGATTGCGGCGGTGAGCCCCTCGCTCGACTCCATGAGCTCCTCCGGTCCCGGGACCCGCGCCGGTCCGGCCGTTAGCACGTGAAGCGAGAAATCGCGGATTACGCGTTGGCCGACGTCCCGTACCTCCTCGCGCAGCCCTGCCTGCGCCGCGAGTGCACCCACATGCGCGGCCCGGAAATGGTGCAGGTGGTCAGAGAAGAACAGCTCGACAGCGGGTCGGTCGAGACAGGGCTGAGCGAGTACGGCGATACCGTCGTCGCTTAGGTGTTGTCGGATGCCACCGAGGAAGGCGCGAGGGTCCGGCACATGCTCCAGCACGGCGACGGCCACCACCAGGTCGAGATTAGCCGGCAGCGCATCGAGGTCCCCGATGCGGACGTCGAGGCCCCGGTCGGTTGCCAGCGCACATGCCTCGGGCGACAGATCGACTCCGATGACCGACGCCTGAGGCCAGCCCAGTGCGAGCCGCTCGAGCAAGCGGCCCTCTCCGGCACCAATCTCTGCCAGGGCTGTTGGCTGCCACCCGGGGCGTGCCCGCCGTGCCGCGTCGCGGATCCAGTGCGCGACCATCTCACTGCGTGGGATAGCCCGATCCTCGGTGAAGAACAGCGGTTCAGCGCGGGCGGCGCTCACCGCCAGTCTGTACTTCTCATAATGCTGCGCCAAGACGGTCGCGGTATACGAATTTCCGTCTCGTACGAGACCGCAGCGGCGGCATCGGAGCTTCAGAAGATCGACATCGACGACTTCGGTCTCGCTCGACATCGAGCGGCCGGGGCGCCGCAGGAGGGTGTCGGCGTCTGCTGAGCCACAAAGGTGGCAGAAATCAGGATCGTGTACGACCAACACCGGAGAGGGGACTGAGGCCAAATGCTACGGCGCCTCGCGAAAGACAGCGTCGTGTATGCGATCCCTGCGGTGCTTGGCCGTGCCATCGGATTCCTTCTGTTCCCGTTCTTCGCGCACGCGCTCGCCCCGAGCGAGTACGGCGTTCTCGATGTCCTGACGCTGGTGGCGACACTCGTCAACGTGACGATCGCGCTCGAGGTCTCGCAGGGTCTCGGCCGCTACTTCATCGACACCGACGACAAGCTGGCCCGGCGGGGCTTCGCCTCGACGGCGCTCTGGTTCACCGTCGCGGTCTACCTTGGTTGGGCGCTGGCCGCGCTGCTCGTCGCCGAGCCACTCGCGGAGTGGCTGCTGCGTGGCAAGGCGGACGCTGGACTCATGCGCGCCGCTATCGCGTGGATCACCGCCAGCGGGCTGCTCTACTTCCTGCTCAACCAGCTCCGATGGGAGCTGAGGCCCCGAGCCTACGCCATTGTCAGCGGCGTAAACGTGGTTCTGACCGGAGTCCTGAGTGCCGCCCTGGTGCTGGGAGCGCACACGGGCGTCGGCGGCATCGTCGCTGCGCAGCTCACCGCCGCGGCCGTCGCGGTCGGCCTCGCCGCGTGGCTGCTGCGGGGGACCTACGGCCTGCAGTTCCGGCGTGAGCTGCTGCGCCCGATGCTGGCCTTCTCCCTGCCGCTCGTGCCGGCCGCAATCGGCGGGTTCCTGCTCAACTTCATCGACCGTGGCGCGATCCGCGCCCGGTTGACCTTCGCGGACGTCGGCATCTACGGCGCGGGGTACAGACTCGCGGCGGTCGTGAGCCTACTCATGGTGGGCCTGCAGAGCGCGCTCACGCCGCTCGTGCTGACGCGCTACCGCAAGCTGCAGACCCCGGCGGAGCTTGCTCGTGTGTTCCGTATCTTCGTGGCTCTCGCCGTAGTGTGTTGCGCCGGCCTCGGGTTATTCGCCGATGAGCTCTTCCGGGTGATCGCGCCGCCTTCTTACGCGCGCGGCGCGGGGCTGGTGCCAATCCTCGTTCCGGCGGCCTTCTTCTCCGGGATGTATATCTTCGCCCCGGGACTGACAATTGCGAGGCGCACGGCGCCGATCGCGGTCATCGCGGTCGCGAGCGGCATCCTGAACACGCTGCTTGTCTTTCTGCTCGTCGGGCCAGCCGGTTTGACTGGGGTCGCCGCCGGCACGCTGGTCTCGAGCGCAGGTGGGTTTGCCGCTCTGATGGTGCTCAGCCAGCGGGCCTACCCGGTACCGCACCGCTGGCCGCAGCTGCTGGCTGTGACCGCTGCTGCCGCCGCGACGATTGCGGGCACGCTCGCGCTCACCGGGGGGCCGCTTGCCGATAGTGACGCGCTGACGGTCGTGCTCGTGAAGGCCGGCGCAGTGACCGGGGTGTCACTGTTGGCGGGCGCGGCCCTCATCGACCGCGCGGCGCTCCGCGCGCTCCTTTTCCGGCTCCACACGAGCCGCTGAGAAGCGGCGTGGGTCTCGCCGGATCCGAGAGCCCAGTCCCCGGAGCTCCCGGGCGAACCGCGCGCGTAATGGATAGAAGTCGAGCCCCCGCTCGTTGAGGACGCAGGCCATCGCTGGAGCCGAGCCCATTACCCTTACGGCTCCGCCGCAAATTCGTCGCTGATTGGGCACGAACGGGCACAAATGGCGGCCGGGCTCAAATCGCCTCGAAATCGACCGGCCCAGCACACTCCCGAACTGGCTCTGCGGCGCCTTAAACTCGACCACGGCCCCGATAGCTCAGCTGGATAGAGCGACTCCCTCCTAAGGAGTAGGCCGCAGGTTCGAATCCTGCTCGGGGCGTGTCCGAGGTCCTAGATGGCGTCCAGATGGTCCTCGCCCAGGAGCCCCGCGTCCTGAGCCCTCTCCACTGCTTCTCCGCGGGAAGCCGCGTCCAGCTTGCGATAGACGGCCTGCGCCTGGGTCTTGACCGTGTTCGGGGAGACGTGAATGCGCTCCCCGATCTCGCGGAACGAGAGGTGGCTCGGGAGATACTGGAGGGTGCGCAGCTCGGCTTTGGTCAGGGACCACTCGCGCCCCCTGCCTTCCGCGGAGACGGACTTCAAAACGGAACGGGAGCTCTCCAGCCATCGCACCAGCACGGTGGCGTCCGGGGTGCGCTCGAGGAACCTCGACGCTTCGTCGAGCAGGACGCGGGCGCTGTCGAGATTGTCGAGCCGTACACAGGCGCGAAACAGGACCAGCCTGACCTCGACCTCGTACCAGGCCGGGAAGTCGGTGAGGAGCGCCAAGAGCCGCTTCGCGTCCGCGACATCCGCCTGCGCCCGCTCGACCTGGCCCTGATGGGCGTGCACCAAGGCGGAATTTGCGAACACCGTGACGATGCTCGGATAGTCGGACAGCCCGCATCGTCTCACCTGCTCGCGGGCCTGAGCGATCAGGCGCGATGCTCTGTCCCAGTCGCCGTCCTCGACCGCGATCAGGCAAAGCTGGGCCAGTGAGATCACCTGGATGATCGGCGAGCCGACCGCGCCGCGGCGTGCGGCCTCCTGAAGCAACGGCACCGCCCCCTCGCGATCGCCACTCAGCTGGCTCGAGACGCCGCAGTAGAGATAAGAGGGCGACTGCCAGGGGCTCTCGTGTGGATGACGCTGAGCGGAGCGGGCGGCATCCTCGCCCATCCGCAGAATCCCGCTCGTCGCCAGGGTGGCATTCAGCAGATGGATGTCGGCCTGGATCGACTCACGTCCGTCTTCCGTTTGCTCGACGATGCCTGCCGCGACCCTGACCCAGTGAGCGCCCCGAGCGCCCTCGCCACAGGCGAGGTGAGCATGCGCGCGCGCCAAGGCGAGGGCGGCAGACGAAGCCACCCGGTCCTCCCCGAGCCGGTCGAGCCACCGTTCGACCGTCGCGATTCGGCCCCGGCCGCTGACCTCGGGAAAGGTGAGCCAGATCAGCTCAGCCGACCGCTCCACATCGTCGGCCGCGATCGCATGGTCGATGGCGGAGTCGGGATCGGAGTGCTCCGCGTACCAGCGGCTCGCACGGGCGTGGAGCCCAGCCTCGGCTTCGGGCTCTTCGTGGCGAAGCTCGGCCTGAAGCATCTCGGCGAACAGATGGTGATAGCGGTACCTGCCGTCCGTGCGATCCAGGGGAACGACCAGCGAATTCGATCGCGCCAGGTCCTGCAGAACCTTGGCGGAGCCGGACCGCTGGAGCACCGAGTCGCAGAGCGGGCCGGAGAGCTCGTCGAGCACGGAGCTGCGGGTCAGAAACCTCAGCCTGGCGGGGGTCGTTGCAGCGAGAAACTCGTCGCGAAGGTAGTCGACGACGATCCGGTCGTCGCCGGCAAAGGAGGCGACGGCCGCGCCAATGTCCGAACGTCCGCCCAACGACAGGCCCGCCAGGTAAAGCGCAGCCGGCCACCCTTCCGTGTGCTCGACGAGGACGTTCGTCTCGGCAGGGGTCAGCTCGAGACCCAGGTTGGCGAGCAGCTCGCTGCTCTCCGCCGACGTCATCGCCAGATCTGCCCGCGACAGCTCCACCAGCTGTCGGTGGGCGCGCCTTCGACCGAGGGGCAACGGCGGTTCTGTCCGCGAGGCGAGCGCGAGTTGGGATCCGAGCGGGAGGAACTCGATCACGGTCTCCATCAACTCGAACGCCCCCGGAGAGCTGAGCGCATGAACGTCGTCGATGACCAGCACGAACGGCTTGACCCTGTCCTGCAGCGATCGGCCCAAGCGCGGAAGGACGACCCTGGAGATGCTCGGCTTCGGAGTTGCGAGCGCCGCCAGCACATCAGCGTCAACAGGCTCGATCTCGTCGAGGGCTTCGACGATCGCGGCGATCAGCAAGGCGGGGTCGTCATGTCGGGGGTTGGCGGTGATCCAGGCGAAGGCACGCTCCTCGGCGGCAGCCCACTCGGCCAGGCAGGTGGTCTTCGAATAGCCGGCCGGAGCCGTGAGCAGCACCAGGCGGGCGGGCGGCGATCCGAGCAGCCGCTCGATCAGTCTCGGCCTGGGCACCAGCCCCGGCCCGAGGGCAGGCGCACCTTCGGTGCAGACGGGCTCCCTCCCACGGGTGCCGGTCGGGTTCGGCTTTGCGGTCGGCCCCCCTGCCTTTCGCCGCCCGCGCACACCGATCTGCGCGGTCGTCGCCATTCAGCCGACCGTACGTCTGGGGACAGCGGGGTGCAACCCGAGAATCCCCTGTTCACCGCTCAGTAGCTAGTACCGATGAGCCGTGACCAAGATCGCTCGTTCAGATTGGCCGAAATGGCGCACCGCATCGAGCCACAGAGCGGTTCGGCGAGCCGATCCGTTTCGGCTCAGTGTGTGACGCTGGTCTTGACCCGCTTGCGCTCCGACTCGCTCACGGGCCCCTTCTTCTCGAGCGTCTCGATCGCGCCGGCGAGATCGCTGTTGAGGGTGTTGACCAGCGAGCGGCTCAGGTTGAGCTTCACCAGCGCGCGCATCATCTTCACGTCCTGGGCGTTTGGCGGCATCGTGTAGGCGGGCAGCATCCAGCCGCGCTCGGCGGCCAGCTGGAAGGCGATGTCGAACTCGTCGTAGGGATGCTCCTCGACGAGGTTGAAGGCAACCAGCGGCAGCGTCTCCTCCCCGGCCCCGACGATCTGGAACTTGCCGATCGCCTCGATGTCCTTGGCCAGGGACTCTGAGTTCGCCTGCATGATCTCCATGATCATGCGATAGCCCGCCTTGCCGAAGCGCACGAAGTTGTAGTACTGGGCGAGGACCATCGAGGAGCCGGTCGAGAAGTTGAGCGTGAACGTTGCGTCGGTCTTGCCCAGGTAGTTCTCGTAGAAGACCAGGTCCTCGGCGAGATCGGACTCCTCCCGGAAGATCAGCCAGCCGATCCCGGGATAGACGAGGCCGAACTTGTGGCCGGAAGCGTTGATCGACCGCACCTGCTCGAGGCGGAAATCCCACTCGGAATGCGGGTAGAGGAAGGGCCACACGAAGGCGCCGCTGGCGCCGTCGATGTGGAGCGGGACGTCGAGGCCCTTCTTGTCCTTCAGCTCGACGAGGAGGTCGTTGATCCCGACCACGTCGTCGGCGTGACCGGTGAAGGTGGTGCCGACCACGGCCGCAACCCCGATCGTGTTCTCGTCGACGTGCGGCTCGATGTCCTGCGGGCCGACCGTGTACTTCCCCGGCTGCAGAGGCACGATCCGCGGCTCGACGTCGAAATAGCGGCAGAACTTCTCCCAGACGACGTGGACGTCCCCACCGAAGACGAGGTTCGGGCTGTCGGTGGGCTTGCCGTCGGCCTCGCGGCGCTGGCGCCACTTCCACTTCAGCGACAGGGCTCCCAACATGATCGCCTCCGAGGAGCCCTGGGTGCTCGTACCCGTGGTTTCGCCGGGCGCATGGAAGAGCTCGGCCAGCATCCGGATGCAGCGCTGCTGGATCTCGAAGGTCTGCGGGTACTCCGCGTGATCGATGAAGTTGCGGTGGAGGTTGTCGTCGATGACCTGCCGCGCCTCGGGCTCCATCCAGGTGGTGACGAAGGTGGCCAGGTTGCGCTCCGGAATCCCCTCCACGGCCAGCTCCTGGCCGACCAGGCGCTTCGCGGCGATCGCCGACATCGGGTTCTCCGGAATCGCCTCGGAGGGGGCATCCTCGGTTAGAAAAGCACCGGCAGCTTTCTCCTCAGGAAGACCCGATCCTGCGCTCATCAGTCCCTCCTCGTCGTCTCGGACGATCCGAAGTGTGGCATCGGTGCAGAGCCCGCACGTCACCCGCACCGGGTGAAATGGAGGCTCGATCGACGGATATCACCACGATCGGGTGATGCAGGCCTGCCCGATTCCGGGCAACCTGGCCGAGCGTGACGTCTGCGCGGACGCACAATGCAGGAGCCGGCCAGGCTTCGGACGCGTCGGGATCGACCTCGCCCGCGCAGGCAGGTCGGGTGCTGGCTTCGCTGATCGCCGTCGCGGCGGTGGCCAACCTCGGCCTCGCCGTCGCAAACGTCGCCCTCCCGGACATCGGGCTCCATTTCGACGCGTCCCAGACGGAGCTGAACCTGGTCGCCGTGGCCTACTCGCTCGGACTGGCCTGCTCGGTGCTCTACTTCGGCGCGGTCGGGGACCGCTACGGGCGCAAGATGCTGCTGATCATCGGGATGGTGGTGACGATCCCGGCGGACCTGCTGGCCGCGTTCGCGCCATCGATCGGCGTCCTGATCCTGGCGCGGATCCTCGGGGGCCTGGCGGCCGGCATGGCCTACCCGACGACGCTCGCGCTGATCACGGCGCTGTGGTCGGGCCCGGCGCGCACCCGATCGATCGCGCTGTGGGCCGCCACCGGCGGCGGAATCACGGCGCTCGGCCCTCTGATGGCAGGCCTGCTGCTCACGAAGTTCAACTGGGGGTCGCCGTTCCTGCTCACGCTCCCCCTCGCCGTCATCGCGCTGGTGATGGCGCTGAGGCTCGTCCCCGCACACGTCAACGAGACCACCGAGCGGGTCGACAACCTCGGGGGCGTGCTCTCGATCTTCATGGTCGGGGCCCTGATCCTGGCGATCAACTTCGTGGTCGTGCCGAGCGCGGAGGCGGCCGCGCTCGGGCTCTTCCTGGTCGCCGCCGCGGCCCTGATCGCCTTCCTGATCCGGCAGCGCCGGGCGCCCAACCCGCTCTACGACCTGCACGTGGCAGGGAGGCGAACCTTCTGGGTGGCGGCCGTGGCGGGGATCATCGTCTTCGGCTCGCTGATGGGGTCGATGTACATCGGGCAGCAGTTCCTCCAGAACGTGCTCGGGTACTCCACGGTGGGCGCGGGAGCGGCGATCCTGCCCGCCGCCGTCTTCATGGTCCTGGTGGCGCCACGCTCGGCGATGCTCGTGGAGCGCCACGGCGCCCGGGCCACCCTGCTGCTGGGCTACGTCTTCGTGCTGCTCGGCTTCACGACCATGCTGCTGCTCTGGAAGGAGGGCATTCCGTACTGGAAGGTCGCGCTGGGATACATCTTCGTCGGCATCGGCGTCGGCCTCGCCGGCACCCCGGCCTCGCACTCGCTGACGGGCTCGGTTCCGGTCAAACGGGCCGGGATGGCCTCCGGAACGGCGGACCTCCAGCGCGACCTCGGCGGGGCGATCCTTCAGTCGATCATGGGTGTGTTCCTGACCGCGGGCTACGCCGCCGCGGCGGGTGCGGCGATCGCCGCCTCCGGCAAGAACGTCAACCAGAACGTCGAGAGCGAGCTGACCAAGTCATTCTCGAGCGCGGCCACCGAGGCGCAGCGCTATCCCGCGTCGGTCCAGGACAACATCATCGCCGCCGCCAAGAGCTCGTTCCTCCAGGGCGATGAGTTGGCGTACCTGGCCGGGATCGTCGCTGTCCTGCTTGGGGCCGTGCTCGTCTTCTTCCTGTTCCCGAAGCGCGATGCTGAGAAGCGGCTGCTGGCGCAATACGCGGGCGAGGACGCCGGCGAGGTGAAGGCCGGCCCGCCGATCGCCGAGGGTCACTGAATCTGCAACCCCGAAGTGAACCCTGTCAGATCGCGCTGGGTCAATCGGTGTTCCGCGCAATGCTCGGCATAGCGCTCGATTGACGTCTTCGAGCTCTCCTGCCAGACGAGGTTGCCGCCTTCGTCGAAGAAGAGCAGCTCGCCGACCACCACGAGGAAGACCACCCCCTCCTCGTCTCCGACGCTCTCGGCGGTGTGGATGGACCCCGCGCCCGTGCAAACCGTGTCGCCGGCCCTCGAGACCCAGCCGTTCTCCCGGTAGTGCCACGTGCCCTGGATCGTGTGCGCGATCACGGGTCCGGTGTGGTAGATGGGTGCCAGCCCGCCGCCGGGCGGAAAGCGCACCGAGACGACGATCTGACCCCTCGTTGGATCGATCCGAAAGTACCTGAGCAGGATGTCGTCGGTGACGGGCCTGAAGGGGACCCAGGGAATTGACTCCCCCTGCATGTACATGGTCTCGATGTCGCTACTCAAACCGGTCATTGCTCCGGAGGGAGACCCATGAGACACCGAAGCTCGGTCCCGCGCATCACCCGCTGCGGGTGATGCGGCTCACGAGCCCAGGTGCTCGCTGAAGTACTCGAGCGCCGCCCGGGTCTTCGTCTGCTGCTCCCCGGAACGGTTGACCCCACGCTCGCTCAAATAGACCCGCGTCTTCACGGCAACGTCGAAGGCCGCGCTCGGCTTGCACTTGGTCGAAAGCTCCAGTATGCGCGACCCGTCGGGATAGAGCCAGAGCTCGGCCACCAGCTTGCCGTCGTAGCCCTCCGGCACGTACTTGAGCTTGAGGATCGTGACCGGCCCGAGCACCGAGAGGTCGTCGAGGTCGATGCCATCGGGCGCGTGCTCGGCGAAGAAAGCTCGCTGCTCCTTCGAGAACAGCTTGTGGAGAGGCCGCTCGCCGGCGAGCGCCTCCTTCACGTGCCCCGCCTTGAGCGCGGCCTTGAACGATCCCGAGCAGACGAAGCCGCCGGGCATGGCGTCCACCTCGACCCCGAAGAGATCGGATGCGCGCACGTCGTCGGGCAGCGCGGCCGGATCGACCGGGCGCAGCTTCACCACCGAGTCGTCCGGCCTCCCCTGGCTCCTTCGCGCCCGGGCCACGACGCCAGCGCGATCGAGGGCCAAATCGGCTGTGTCGAAGAAGAAGACCTGACGCAGGTATGCGTCGAGCGGATCCATCCCCAAGGCGACCACCGTGGAACGTCGATTCTCGTCGGGAATGGTCAGCTTCAGCTCCACGCTGTCGGCTTCCTCGATCAGCTCCATAAGCTCCTTGAGCTGTTTGTCGGAGAGGCCCGGAGCCTTCGTGATCGTGGACATGACGCACTCCTTTGCGCATTGTGAACGCGACACGGCGCGCTCACGGCTGTCTATGCAGGGTCCTCGATCGTACGCGCCGTCACGGCAACCGCATCACCCGTTCAGGGTGAATCGGCTGTCACCCGATCCGGGCGTGGACCGCGTCGCTCCCGGGGGATCCGTGCGGGCTTTTCGTCCAGACGGCGCTATTCAGACCGTCACGGTGGCTGGCTACGCAGTCGCAACGGCCGCTTCCGGTTCGACGGCCGGCGCGGCGGCTGAGGTGGGCAGCTTTCTCGTGAACCAGACTGAGAGCAGGGCGATGACCGCAACGGCGCCAATGGAGATGCGCAGCGCGTCGAGCTGCGCATCGCCGTAGTCGGCCGCAACCGCCTTCGCCTGCTGCTCGGAAAGGCCCTCCGCCTTCGCCTGCTGCTCGACTTGGGCGACCGGCACGATGTCGATGCCCTCCTCGGTGTTCGTGGCGATCGTCTCGCGCGCCTGGGCCGGCACCTGCGGGTTGTCGGCGATGTTGTCGTTGAAGCCATTGATCAGATTGAGGATCAGGATCGCGCCGACCAGGGCGGTGCCAAGCGAGGAACCGAGGTTGAGAGCTGTTCCCTGCAGGCCTCCGGTCTCGCTCGCCTTGGAGGTGTCGGTCGACGACATGATCACGTTGCCCAGTTGGGAGGCGAGCAACCCGCCGCCGGCCCCGATCAAGACCATGGCGATCTTGAACCCGGCGTCGTTGAGGTTCACGTCGAGCGTCGCGAGCATCACGACGGCCCCGGCGCTGATCAGGACGAGGCCCGCCTGTGCGACCGTCCTCGGCGAGCGTCTCCCCGCGACCTTGGGACCGGCCATGGCGGTGATCAGCATCGCCACGGAGAGGGGAAGCAGCCGCTTACCGGTCTCGAACGCGTCCAGCCCGACCACTACCTGCAGGTAGACCGGAACGACGAAGAAAAGCCCCATCAGCACCAGCTGCTGGCCCATCAGCGTCGTGAGCCCTGCGCGAAGCTGCGTGATCTTCAGCAGGGCTGTATCAAGCAGGCGGTCGAGGCCCAGGCGGTGCCTGCGCTCCTCCCAGTGGGCGAATCCGGCGAGTATCCCGAGCCCAGCCAGGACCATGAAGGGCACCACCGAGAAGCCGAGCGGGGTGATCTCGTTTCCGTTGATCGTCGGCGCCGCGAGCGGCTTGACGAATCCCCACTTGCTGCCCATCAGGATCCCGAAGACGGCCAGTCCCAGGCCGGCGACGGAGAGCGCCGACCCGATGATGTCCATCTTGGGGGGGTGCTCGGCCTTCGGCACCTGGGCGATCTGTCCCCGCACCAGGATGATCCCGGTCACGATCACGGTCTCTCCCGCAAACACGTAGCGCCAGCTGGCGTTGGTCGTCACCCAGCCGCCGATCAGCGGGCCCGCCGCGACGGCGACCGCGGTGATACCGCCGATCAGCGCGTATGCCACCGCTCGGTCCTTGCCCGCATAGCTGGCGGCGGTCAGAGCGGCGATCCCGGGGATCACCATGATCGCCCCGAGCCCCTCGATCCCGGACCAGCCCACGAGCAGAACGGTGAGATTGGGGCTGAGGGCCGTGATCAGCGAGCCGGTGCCGTACACCGCGAGCCCGATCGCGAACATCCGGTTGCGCCCATAGATGTCGCCGAGCTTGGCGCCGGTGAGCATGAGGGCGGCCATCACCAGCGCGTACAGCGTGATCGCCGCCTGCACTCCCTGGATCGAGGTGTTCAAGTCGGCGGTGATCTGGGAGATCGAGACGTTCATCACGCTCGTGTCGAGGGTCATCACGAACTGGCCCGAGGCGAGGATCATGATTGGGATCCACTTTCGCATGGGGGGAGCGCCGGGGCTTACCGGGCGATCGTGCCACCGTATCGGCAACGGAGATCAGCGCCAACCCCGATTGCAGCGAGCGCAGGAGGGCCGGAGGTTGGTCGGGGACCCGTCGCCCGAGGCCGGCGACTCGAGCGCGGCGAGGGTGCGCTCTTCGACCCTGTGATGCTGCGAAAGATCCAGCTGCGATCAGGAGTCGCCTCGTTTCTCTTCCTCTTTCTGGTCCAAGCGGGCATCTTCGTCGTCATACCGCTGTTCCTGTCGGTCGCTCGTCCCGCTTGTCGCCCTGCTGTTCACCCGGGGCATCCCAGCGGTGCAACCGGGCGCCGAATCGAAGCCGAGACCGCCGCCGGCATAGGCGGCCATCGCGGGAGCGTTCCAGCTTCAGCCGGTTGGATCAGACGAGCCGCGACGCCCCGGACGCCAGAGGCTGACCAGCCCGGCGATCAGGGTGACCAGGAAGATCTGACCGATGAGCATCTCCAGACCGGCGAACATCTTCCCCGGCTGGCCGCCAGGGACGAGATTTCCGTAGCCGGTCGTGGTCAGCGTCGTGAAGCTGAAGAAGACGAAGTTGCCAGTTCGGGACCCGCTCTGACTGATGAAGAAGGCTCCCGACTGCAGCCGGTCGATCGCCGCGTAGAGCGAGGTGAACAGGAGCCCGAAGATCATGTAGACGCTGATCGCTCCGAGGATCGTGCGGAAGCCCACCTCCGACTCGCTGACGACCGTTCGAAGCACCGCTCCCGACGCCACCGCCAGCAGCAGCATCTGCACCAGGGCCGCGGTCGCGAGAAAGCCATCGAGGTCGGAGATCGCGGAGATCGCGGCGAGGGCGACGCAGACGGCGACGAGACAGAAGGCGAGGCGCACGATCCACGGCCTGGCCCCGGAGCTGACCAGCGCAACCGCCGCGCTCATCGAGGCCAGGGCGGAAACCGCGACGGCGCTCCAGCCCGAGAAACGGGTGAGGGATCCGACCACGTAGGTCGCGATGACCAGCAGGAGGACGAGGCCGAAGGCGTTCGCGATCCGCCCGGCGAAGCGGGACCATCTCTCACCGCGACGTCGTCCGAGGCCGAGGCTCGCGGCTGGGCGTCCAGGGGTCATCGAATGCGAGGACGTTAGCCGCCGCGCCGGAGTGGATCATTCGCCCGGCCGTGGATCTCGGGAAGCTCCTCATCCTCGCGCTGGGCGCGGCCTTCTATCCGACCCTGCTGGCGGTCGTCCTGTTCGTGCTGACCCGCCCCAACCCGGTCCGGCTGCTGGCCGCCTTTCTGGTCGGCGCCGCTCTGACCAGCATCTCCGTCGGCCTGGTAATCCTCTACGCGCTCAACACGTCGGGGGCGATCACCGAGTCCAACCATTCGGTGAGCCCCGTGATCGACCTCGTGGCGGGGGCCCTTTCGCTGATTCTGGCGTTCCTCGTCGCCACCGGGCGCGACGCCCCGATCCGGGCTCGCCGGCGGGCGCGAAAGGAGGCCAAGCGGTCCGACCGGGAGCGCGCGGATCCATGGACCAAGCGACTGCTCAGCCGAGGCTCGACCCGCCTCGCCTTCGCCCTCGGGGTCGTCCTCGACCTTCCCAGCGTCTGGTACCTGACCGCGCTGAACCAGATCGCCAAGAGTGACTATTCGACCGGGGTTGACGTGCTGCTGATCGTCGGCTTCAACGCGGTGATGTTCGCGCTGGTCGAGATCCCGCTCGTGCTCTATCTCGTCGCGCCGGACCGGGCCGCCGCGAGGGTGGCGCAGCTGAATGACTCCCTGCGCGGGCACGGCCGCCAGATCGGCGTAGGCGTCGCGGGGATCGTCGGCGTCTACCTGGTGGCCAACGGGCTCGCCGGGCTGCTCTGAAGGTCGCGACGCCATCCGGCCAGCAGCTCGTGCACGGCCGCAGCGCCGACGATCGACTCGGGTGGCTGCGACAAAGCCTCCGGATAGAGGATGAAGGGACGCGTCTGGGCGCCGCCAAGGCCGCCGTGGAAGCTGATCAGCTCCTCGAAGGCGCAGGCCTCGTCCAGCTCGGGGTCGTAGAAGCTGCCGACCATCAGGTCGGCGACGTGCTCGAAGCCGTCCGTGCGCAGCAGGTGGTCCGCGGCGGTTGGCGCGAAGGCGGCCAGCGGGTCCTCGCCCTCGATGCTGCCGTCGGCGAGCCGGCGCTCCCCGTTCCTCCCCAGCACCACGGGGCCGCGCTCCGCTGAGCGCACCAGCAGCCAGCCCACGTGCGGGTGCTCGCGCAGCGCCCCGATCAGCTCGGGGTGCCGCTCCTCGATCTCCTCCAGGGTGAGGCGCCGCCGCTCGTCCATCAGGTAGACGAGACCGAGGTTGCCGGAACCAAGCACCACCACCTGGCGGTCTGAGACGTCGTTCTTGGCGCGCTTCTGATCCTTCTGTCCCGTCGCCTCCTTCATCGCCAAACCGGCGATGTCCGCCTGCTCGTCGCCCCCCGCGAACCCGGTCACCTCGCCGTCGCTGAGCGAGCGCTCCACCAGCTCCTCGAGGCTGTAGCCGTTTCGCTGCTTGAACGTGGCGCCCTGGGTCTGGCCGTGGTCGGAGAGCACAACGATCTCGTACGGCCTCGCCGCATAGCGGCGCGCCCGCTCGATCCGGCCGAACTGCTGGTCGAGCTTTCGCAGCGCCTCGAGGGTGTCCGCCCGTTCGAGGCCGGAGTGGTGGGCGACCTCGTCGTAGCTTGCGAAGGTCGCGTAGATCGCCGGGCGCCCGGCCATCATGTCGGTGAGGACGCCGTAGACGATCAGATCGCGGACGACGACGCACATCGCCGCCCGCAGGAGCGGATAGATGCCGCCGCGATGGCCGCGGGGGCGCACGTCGCGGCGGGCGGCGCGGATCGCCGCCGTCCATTCCAGCGCCACCTCCCAGCCGAACAGGACGAGGGCCCGGGTGACGTTGAACCCGTTCGAGAGGAAGGCCCGGTAGCCGGGGTTCGCCCGCTTCTCGGCCTCCATCCGGCTGACGGTGAGGATCACCTCGTCGGCCTCGCCGGAGAGCAGGTTGCCGCGGCTGGCGCCGCCGTCGGTGAGCAGCCCGATACCGCTCGAATGTCGCCGCTCGACCTCGGCGCAGTCCGCCGGCGCCGAGCACGTCATCAGCGTTCCGCTCTCCTTCTCGACCCAGCGGAAGGCGGGGATGTCCTCGTTGGACCCGAGCAGGATCCCGGCCTGGCTGGCCCCGGTCTGGGAGGAGAGGTCGGGCTCCCACTCGGCCAGGTGGTGGCCGCCATCCGCGACCCAGCGGGCCATGTTCGGCGCGCTTCCGTCCCGCATCGCCCGCTGCAGAACCGGCAGCGCCAGCCCGTCTATCTCCAGGAAGACGATCCCGGGGACGGCCGTCGGCGTTCCGCCCCCCTGGCGGCGGGCGGTTCGCCGGACCACGCGCAGCGTGTACTCGTCGTCGTCATTGGTGCCGAGGACCACCCCGAGCACGGTCGTGACGGCGGCGATCACCAGCGCCGCCAGCAGCGCGTCCCCGAACGAACCGACGTGAACGGCGTGCGATAGGGCATCGCTGGTGGCCTTGAGCGCGGCGGCGTCGGCGAGGAGCACCAGGAGGAAGCCGGCGACCAGCGTGAACGGCAGTCGCAGCGCCGCGATCATCGGCGGCACCACCGCGTTGATGACCCCGATTGCCGCCGCGACGACAAACGTGTCGAAGGGGTGGTCGACGCTGACTCCGGAAAGAAGCGCGGCTGCGACATACACGGAGATCGCCGCGGTCAGCCACGAGACGAGCAGGCGCAGCGGCCGCAGTCGCGGCCTGGATGGCTCCCAAGCAAGCTCCGCGCCGTACTCGGCCGCGGCCGTCACGACGGCCCGGCCTTGGACGCGCGCTTGCGCGCCTTGCGCTGTTCCTTCTGCTCCTTCATCTCACGGCTCTTCACCCTCGCCTCCCCGTAGGACGTCTCGACCAGCTCCTTGCCGCCGGACCAGCCGAAGACCCAGGAGACGAGCACCATCGCGAAGACGACGTTCCACGCCGACGTGATCAGCTGCTGGGAGACCGAGTAGGCGGTGGCGTCGGCCTTCGAGGTCGAGTTGCGCAGCGCCGCGGTGTTCATCGCCTGGGTCACACCCACGCCGCCCGGCGTGAAGGACACCGAGTTCGAGATCGAGTTGGAGGCGTTGACGCTGGCCACGTTGTGGAACGTAACGGGGATCCCGTAGGCGCCGAGGAAGACGGCGACGATCCCGAGCCGCGCCAGGTAGCTGGCGAACTCGGGCAGCACCACGGCGACCAGCGCCTTGCGCGGCGTCCGCAGGATCGCCCCACCGGTGGCGAGCTGGGCGCGCAGCTTCTCCGCCCGCCGCCAGAAGATCCGTACCAGCAGCGCCACCAGGACGACCGCCCCGGCGAGGAAGAAGAGGATCAGCGCCTGGTGGTCGGAGACGAAGCCGAGCTTGATCGAGAACGACCCGCTCACGGAGAGGAACAGGTACAGGTAGAGCGTGCTGTTGAAGACCGAGTAGGGAATGCTCTGGACGACCATCCCCGAGACCACCGCGGCGAACGTGGCGCCGGCGATGATCGAGGTGAACATGATCAGCATCACCAGGGTGCCGAGGTTGGCGGGGAGGAAGGTGTTCAGGGCCACCCCGGTGGCATAGGCGGCGAGGACGAAGCGGTACGACACCCGGGCCCGCGGGAAGGCGGCGCGCAGGATCCCGAGCCAGGCGAGGGCGGCGAAGCTCGTCTTCATCGTCTGCAGGACGACCCCCGAGAGGACCGCCCACGCCGGCACCTCGGCGACCTTCCTGAACAGCTCCCTGATCCAGTCGGAGACCGGGACGCCGAGCTGGTCCAGCACGAAGATGACGAGTGCGGTGCCGCCGGCCCACGCCGCGATTCGCACCAGCCTCGACGCGACCGACGGCTCGGCGGCGTCGAGCGCCTGCTGCCCCGCTTCCATCAGCGCAGCGTATCCGGCTGGTAGATCGCCACCGGATCGGTTCGCTTGCCGCGCGCCGGCCGCGGTGGGATGCTTGCGACGATGCGAATGCGCCCTAACAAACGCAACGAGGGGGTCGGAGGATGCTGATCGGGGACTTCACGCTGGGAAGCGCGCTGCTGACGGTGCTCGAGATCTTTCTGCTCTTCGCCTGGCTCTGGATCCTCTTCAGCATCATCGGCGACCTGTTCCGTGACCACGAGATCTCCGGCTGGGGCAAGGCGGCGTGGGTGTTCTTCCTGATTTTCCTTCCCTTCCTGGGGGTCCTGATCTACCTGATCGCGCGCGGCAGCGGCATGCGCGAGCGGACGATCAAGGAGCAGGCCGAAGCCAGGCAGCACTTCGATACCTACATCCGCGAGACCGCGGCAAGCTCGCCCGCCGACGAGCTGCACAAGCTCAGCGAGCTGAAGGACAAGGGGGCGATCTCCCCGGAGGAGTTCGAGCGGGCGAAGTCGAAGCTGCTCGCCTGAGCGAGGCTAGTTGCCCAGTCCGCCGAGGAAGGCGAACGGGTTGGGCCGGGACTTGTAGGTCTCCTGGAATGTGCCCTCGGCGGTCACCGTGCTGCCCTCGGGCACCTCGGCCTCGATCCGCGCGGCGAGCTGCCTGGCGCGATCCTCGTCGGTGGCGCCGACGAGAAGGAACTTCCAGCGCCTCACCGGGCGCATGCCCTCCCGCTCGAGCTGCTCGCCGAAGCGGACGGCGTCGCCGTGCGTGGGGAGGTCAACCCGGACCTCCCATTCGGGGATGCCGCTCTCGGCCTCCTCCGTGCGCTCGCGCGCGATCAGCTCCTCGTGCTCGGCCCGTCGCTCGGCCTCGCCGGCCGGCAAGGCCTCGTCCGGGTCCTCCCAGGCCTCGGCGTCGGGGTGCCAGCGGGCGAGCGCGGTGGTCGCCTTCCAGCCGTGCTCTTCGGCGAGCGACGCCACCAGGCCCCCGGCACGCTCGGCCTGGTCGCGGCTGTCCGTGTAACAGAACAGCTTCGCGCCGTCGCGGCTGACGATCACCCGATCGCCGAACGAGTGCTCGAGGTCGTGCTCGAGCTCGCGCGCCTGCAGGCGCTCGGCGAGGCCGCGCGCGTGCTCCTCCTCCTCGAGCTGGATGCGGAGCCGCCAGTCGTCGCCCATCGCGCGAGCCTACCTGCCCGCGAACGCGGGCGGCGGTCGGAATACGCCCTAGCAATGCGGGCGACATCGCGGCTATGCTCGCGCGGTGAGCCTGCGGCACTGCCGAACGGACTCTGCAGCCGCTCTCGTGGAGCGGCGATGAGCCCCGGCCGGCACCGCGCGGTCGCCGCTCTACTGGTCGTGGCGACCCTGCTCGGATTCGTCAGCGTGTTCGCGGTCTGGGCCAAGCGCCAGCTGCTGGAGACCGACACCTATGCGGCCACCTCCAGCAAGCTGCTCGAGAACAAGGAGATCCGGCAGGCGGTGGCGTCGTTCCTGGTCAACGAGCTGTATGCCAACGTCAACGTCGAGGCCGAGCTGAAGAAGGCGCTGCCTCCGCAGGCGCAGGCGCTCGCCGGCCCGGCGTCGGGAGGGTTGCGGCAGCTCGCCGAGCAGGCGGCCCTGAAGGCGCTCGGGCGGCCGCGCGTGCAGCAGCTCTGGGAGCAGGCGAACCGCACCGCCCAGGCGACCCTGATCAAGATCGTCGAGGGCAAGGGCGACACGCTCTCGCAGCAGGGCGGAGTGGTCACCCTCGACCTCGGGTCGCTGCTGACCCAGGTTGGCACCTCGGCCGGGATCGACGTGTCGGGGAAGATCCCGCCCGACGCCGGCCAGATCGAGGTGCTGCGCTCGGATCAGCTCTCCGCAGCGCAGGACGTGGTCAACCTGCTGCGCAAGCTCGCGATCGTGCTGCCGCTGCTCACGCTCGCCCTCTTCGCCCTGGCCGTCTACCTCTCGCAAGGGCGCCGTCGTGAGACGCTGCGGACGGTCGGCCTCTGCTTCATCGGGATCGGCTTTCTCGTCCTCGTGCTCCGCCGCCTCGGGGGGAACTACGTCGTCGGCTCGCTGACCAGCACCGCCGACGTCGAGCCGGCCGCGAAGGCAACCTGGAGCATCGCCACCTCGCTGCTCAAGGACGGTGGCCTGGCGATGATCGGCTACGGCGTCGTCATCGTGCTGGCCGCCTGGATCGCCGGGCCGCGACCTGCCCCGACCAGCGTTCGCCGGACCATGTCACCGCTGCTGGCCCGGCGGATCGTCGCCTACATAGCCCTCGCGGTGATCTTCCTGCTGATCCTGGTGTGGAGCCCGACGGAGGGCACCCGCCGGCTGATCCCGGCGCTGATCATGCTTGCGCTGTTCGTCGCCGGCATGGAGACGCTGCGAGCGCAGACCGTTCGCGAGTTCCCGGACGAGACGTGGGAGGGACTCGGCGCCACGCTGCGCGGGCACTGGGCGGGGGCACGCGAGTCGATGCGGCGGGATCGAGGCGCGCCCGCCGGCGCCCGAGGGCCCGACGAGGCGCGCCTGGAGCAGCTCGAGCGCCTCGCCAGGCTGAAGGAATCCGGGGTGCTCGACGAAGCCGAGCTGGCCCGCGAGAAGCAGCGCATCCTCGAGTCCGGCTGAACCGGCCGAATCCGATTCGGGCGGCGGAGCCGGCTTCGATACTGTAGGCCTCGGCGAGGGGCACCGGCAATTCGAGAAAGGGATCGGGATGAACGACATGGATCTCGAAGAGATGGGGCCGATCGACTATGTGCTGATCGAATGGCCGGGCAAGCAGCCCGAGGGGAAGGCGGCGCCGCACCTGATCGACCTTGTGGAACGCGGGATCATCCGCATCCTGGATCTCGTCTTCATCGCCAAGGACGAGGACGGCGCGGTCGCCGGACTCGAGATCTCGGATCTGGGCGAGACGGTGACCGAGTTTGCGGACTTCGATGGCGTCTCCTCGGGCCTGCTCGGCGACGACGACGTCGAGGAGGCCGCCAAGGCGCTGGAGCCCGGCACCTCGGCGGCGCTGCTCGTCTTCGAGAACAGCTGGGCGGCGCCGTTTGCGACCGCGGTGCGCCGCTCCGGCGGTCAGCTGGTCGCGAGCGGCCGGATCCCGGTGCAGGCGGTGCTTGCCGCCCTCGACGCGGCCGAGGCGGCCGCCTGACAAGGAGGAGTACGAGATGCCAGGACTGATACGCGGAGTGGCGCGGACGGCGGTTGTCGCCGGAACGGCGACGGCTGTCAGCAACCGGGTCTCACGCCGCCAGGCCGATCGCTGGGCACAGCAGGACTACCAGGAGCAGGCGGCGGCCCCCCAGCCGGCGGCGCCCGCCGCCCAGGTGGACGTGGCGGCGCAGCTCCAGAAGCTGGGCGACCTGAAGAACCAGGGGTTGCTCACGGAGGAGGAGTTCGCGGCCCAGAAGGCCAAGCTGCTCGCCTCCTGACCGGACGTCGCGGCGGGCTCGCGCTCGCCCTCGCCCTGGTCCTTGCCCTGCCGGGCTGTGGTGGCGGCGGGGCGGATATGACCGAGGCTCTCCGGCCCCGCGAAACCGTCGACCGCCCGCCCCACGTGCCGGCCGGCTGGAAGCTGCTGGTCAACCGCTCCGACGGGTTCTCGATCGGGCTGCCGCCGGGCTGGCACGACCGCGCCCGCGGCGGCGGCTCTCTGATCCGCTCCCCTGACCACCTGGTCGCCGTCTCGATCACCGCCGACCGCACCGACGAGGCGCTCGCCGTCCCGCTCGACCGCTACGCCACCGGCGCGATCGCGGCGGTGCCGGGCTTCGAGCGGCTTCGGCACGGCAGGCCTCACCGGCTCCATGCCCGCTACAGCGCCGTCGAGGTGCGCGCGACGGGGCGCTCCGCCGGCAGCGGCGTCGAGCAGGACCTCCGACTCGTGCTGCTGCGGCGCGACCGCCAGGCCGCCTATCCGATCCTGATCGCCCGCAACGCCAAGCTCGCCGGCACCGCGTACCGGGCGGAGCTGGCGAGGATGCTGCGGACCTTCAGGGGGCGCCCGGTGGAGGTCTCCTCCGCCGGCCCCTGAGCCCGGCTAGCGGGGGCGATCCGGGCGCTCGGGATAGAGCTCGTCGATCGTGACCAGCGCCTCGAGCGGCGCGCCCGCCGCGGCCTCGATCGCCTCGGCCCCCCCGGCGAGGCGGTCGACGACGCACACGACCCCGCCGATCGTCAGCCCCTCCTCGACGATCCGCTCGATCGCGCGCACGGTCGAGCCCCCCGTGGTGACTACGTCCTCGACCACGAGGCAGCGCGTGCCCGCGGCCAGCTCGGGCCCCTCGATCCAGCGCTGCAGCCCGTGCTGCTTTCGCTCCTTGCGGACGAAGAAGGCGACCAGGTCGGCGCCGGCCGGAGCGGCGATCGCGGCGCAGGCGATCGGGTCGGCGCCGATGCTCATCCCGCCCACCGCGGTCGCACCCGCCTCGACGGCCGCGGCCGCGGCGAGTGCGCCGGCGGCCGCGAATGCCGTCGGCCGCAGCAGCGCCCGCTTGGCGTCCACGTAGTACTGCGCCGTCTCCCCGCTGGTCAGCGTCACCTCGCCGATCACGAGCGCGTGCTCGCGCAGCTCGGCGACGAGCACGTCGCGGGCGGACTGCCGGGCGCCGCTCGCCATCGGCCCGGTCAGCCCAATCCCTCGCGAAAGCCCTGCCGCCAGCTGGGATAGCGCAGCGACCAGCCGAGCTCGCGCTTCGCCTTCGCGTTCGATGCGCCCCTCTGCTCGGTCGCCATCACCGCCATCATTCGCCCGCCGACGAGGCGGGCGAGCCAGCGCGGCACCCGCAGCGGGGCCTTGGCTCCGAGCGCGCGAGCGTACTCGGGCAGCCATTCGCGCAAGGCCGCGGGCGCCTCGTCGACGACGTTGTAGATACCCGCCGGGCCGTGGTCGAGGGCGGCCACCGTCGCCGCGGCGGCGTCGTCGACGTGGAGGAACGAGGTGATGCCGTGGCCGCTCCCGATCACCGGGTAGCGGCGCGCCCGCACCCGTTCGGCGATGCTCCCGTCCGGCGCGAAGTAGGTGCCGGGGCCGTAGAACCAGCCGTAGCGCAGCACCACCCCCTCAACCGAGGGCGCCGATAGCGTCTGGCGCTCGAGCTCGAGCGTCGCCTGGATCCCGTCGCCGAACGGCTCCGGAGCGTCGATGAAGGGCGGGTCCTCCTCGTCCTTGAGCGGGGGCCCCTCGGGCGCGTAGAGGAAGGCGATGCTCTGCGAGATCAGCCGCCTCGCCCCGGCCGCCGCGGCGGCGGCGAGGAGGTTCGCCGTTCCCTCCCGCCGCAGGCGGTTGGTGGGACCGTAGTCCACCTTGCGCGGGTCGAAGTGATTGGGCAGGGCGGTGAGCTCGTTGACCACGACCTCGGCGCCGGCGGCATCCACCGCGTCGCGAACCGCGCTCGCGTCGAAGGCGTCGCAGACCACCGGTCGCGCCCCGGCGGCCTCCAAATCGCCGGCCTTGCCGGCCGAGCGTGTCATCGCCGTCACCTCGTGCCCTGCGGCGGCCAGCCGGGGGACGAGCGACGCTCCGATCGCGCCGCTCGCGCCGGCGACGAAGACCCTCAACGGCCCGCGCGTGCGGCAGTCGCTCGCACGTCCTCCCTAACCGCCTCGAGCGCCAGCCCGGCGAACAGCAGCGCCGAGACGAGCAACGTGACGAAGTCGAACGCGCCGGCTCCGGAGTCGCCGATGTCGATCAGGTGATTGACCGCGTGGGCGAGGTACCAGACCGCGGCGACCGCGAGCACCGGCGCCCGCCAGCTGGGCCGCGCCGCCGCCACCAGGAAGCCGACGCCCATCGCCAGCGGGAAGACGGCAGCGTCGCGGATGTAGTGGTCGTTGCGCGGGCCGAAGTCCCCGATCGCGTCGAAGAAGCCGCCGGGATCGAAGGCCATCCAGGCGAACAGGGCGACATGGGTCGCGCCGACGAAGATCAGGATCGTCCGCCAGCCTCGCTCGCTGAAGCTCGGTGTCGGCGGCAGGGCGATGCCGATCTACCCGTAGACGTAGATCAGGTCGCCCAGCCTCACCCAGTTGTAGGCGGTGCGGGCGTCGGCGATGAACTCGCGCAGGCAGCCGTGGCTGGCGGCGTGGTTGGGCACGTGGCTGTAGCCGTGGATCGCGTAGCCGCCGTGGAAGTAGACGGTGTAGTACATGCGCAGCGAGTTGTAGCCGGGCTGGCGCCGGTAGAAGCGGAAGCGACCGCGGACGGTGGGGGTGCTCGGCTTGCCGCTGGAGACCGCGTAGGCGCGCTGCACCTCGCCGTGGCTGGCCAGCGCCATCACCTGCAGGCTGAGGTCGGCCTCGACGTGATGGCCGGCGTTCGGATGGCGCAGCGGATAGCCGCCCTTGAGGTGGAAAAGCCGCCGGAACATGTCCGAGGTGGCGCTGCGCGTCGTCTGGCGCAGGTGGTTGACGCGGCGAAAGGCGAGCACGCCGCGCCCGGTCGCCGCGTCGTAGCGGCGCGAGTCGGAGTAGACGTAGCCGACCCGGTCGAGCAGGTGGTTGAACAGCTTCACCTCGGGGCCGCGGTCGCCGCTGTGCAGGCTGGGGAAATAGACGTCGAAATGCTTGCGCTTGGCGTGGGCGGCGGCGAGCTTGGCGGACTCGGGGTGCTTCGCCCGCACGGTGTAGTTGGCGTCGTCGACGACGTTGACGTAGGTCGAGAACGAGCCGTCGGACTCGCCGTAGATCTTCTCCACCGGCAGCTCGCGCACGAAGGCGCGCCTGTCGCCCTTGTACAGATAGACCTTGACCGTCTCGCCGGCGCGGTACGGGGCGAGGCGCCCCACTATCCGCACCCGGTCGAGGATCCGCGCATGGCCGTGGCGAAGGCCCTTCACCCAGACGCTGATCGCCGCCGGCTGCGGCGGCACGCAGGTCGGATCGAGGACGGGGTCGCACGAGCCGGCGCCGCTCGCCGTTGCGGGGGCGAGCAGGGCCGCGGCCGCGACCGCCGCCGGGAGGAGAACACTGAGACGCCGGGAGCGCATCGGCGGCATTCTGACGAACGCGGTGGCGCGACGAATCCGTAGCGGCTACCGAGCGTCTAGGCGACGAGGCGGTTCCGAAGCGCCCGCACCGGAACCGCGAAGAGCAGCCCGGTCACTACGGCGAGCCAGACGACGTGGACCGCGACGATCGGCTCGGGGCCCTCGGCCAGCCCGCGGGTGATCTGGACGAGGTGGTAGAGGGGGAGGAACCAGGCGATCACCTCGGCGAAGGCCGGCAGCCGGTCGAACGGGAAGAAGATCCCCGAGAACAGGAACATCGGCGTGATCCCGAGCGTGAAGTAGTAGCTGTAGAGGTCGATCTTCGGGATCAGCGCGGTGAACGTGTAGCCGAGCACCGAGAAGCAGAGCCCGCCGAGGAAGATGCAGGGAGGGATCGCGACCGCCCACCACGAGTGGATCAGGCCGAACGCCGTCACCACGCAGAGGAAGACCGTGCCGTAGATCGTCGCCCGCGTCGCCCCCCACGCTATGTCGCCGGCGGCGAGGTCCTGGACCTCGACCGGGGTGGCGAGGATCGCGTCGTAGAGGCGGTTCTCGTTCATCTTCAGATAGACGTTGTAGGTCGTCTCGAACGAGGCCGCCCACATCGTCGCCGAGGCGATCAGGCCGGGGGCGATGAAGTCGCGATAGGGGATGCCGTTGATCCGCGCGAAGTAGGTGCCGAGGCCGAACGCGAACGCCACCAGGTAGAAGAGCGGGTCGAAGAAGTTGGGAAGCAGCGCCCCCTTCCAGACCTTGGAGAAGACCCGGAAGTTGCGGCGCCACACCCGGGCGGCGTGGCGTGGCGAGGGGACCAGGTCGGCGAGGGCCACCGGAGGCCCGAGGCCCCGCGCCGGACGCTCCTCCATCATGCTCATGGTGTCATTCCCGCAGGCTCCTGCCGGTGAGGCGCAGGAAGACGTCCTCGAGGGTGGCGCGGCGAACCAGGGCCGAGTCCGTCGGATAGCGGTCGTGGTCGATCCCGGCCAGCAGCTCCTCCGCGTCGGCCGCGTAGAGCATCAGCACGCCGTCGCTGAGCTCGTGGCCGTCGAGGCCGCCGTCCAGGGACGAGAGCAGGTCGTCGGCGTCGCACCCCTCCCCCAGGGTCAGCTCGAGGACCTCCCGCCCGACGTGCTCGAGCACGAGCTCCTGCGGCGCCCCCTCGACCACGATCCGGCCCTCGTCCATGATCACCAGCCTGTCGCAGAGCCGCGCCGCCTCCTCCATGTAGTGCGTCGTCAGCAGCAGGGTGACGCCGCGGCGCTTGAGCCTGTCGAGCGCTCGCCACACCGCCAGGCGCGCCTGCGGGTCGAGGCCCGTCGTGGGCTCGTCGAGGATCACCAGCTCCGGGTCGTTGACCAGGGCGCGGGCGACGAGCAGGCGGCGCTTCATCCCCCCCGAGAGCGCCCAGACGCGCCCGTCGCCGCGGTCGGCGAGGAGCGCGAACTCGAGCAGTTCGTCGATCCGCGGCTCCACCTCGGCGCTGTCGATCCCGAAGTAGCCGGCCTGCACCTGGAGGTTCTCGCGCACGGTGAGCTCGCCGTCGAGGTTGGTCTCCTGGGGGACGACACCGAGCCGGCCCTTGATCGCGCGGCGCTCCGCGGAGGCGTCCATGCCCAGCACCTGGAGCTCGCCGCCGTCGATCGCCGCCAACCCGTAGATCATCTTCATCGTCGTCGTCTTGCCGGCGCCGTTGGGGCCGAGGAAGCCGAAGCAGGTGGCCGGCTCGACAGCGAAGTCGATCCCATCCACGGCGACCCGATCGCCGTAGCTCTTGCGGAGCCCGGCGCCGATAACCGCCGGGGGAGAAGCTAGCTGGTCGCCAATACCGCGAAGGCGATCGCGTTGTTGATCGTGTGGACGAGGATCGGGGGCCATAGCGAGCCGGTCTTCTCGTAGAGCAGGCAGAGTATGAGTCCGAGCCCAGCCAGCTGACCGACCGCGGCGAGGTTCCCGGGACCGAAATGGGCGAGGCCGAATATCGCCCCCGTCAGGGTCGCGGCGGCGGCCAGCGGCAGGCGGCGGCGGAACCCGGCGAAAGCGAAGCCGCGGAAGAAGATCTCCTCCGACAGCGGGGCCGCGACGACGATCAGCACGCCGGAGGCGATCGCGCCGAACACGTTGACGTCGAAGCCGAGGTCGCGGGCGAGGTCCTCCTGCTTGGTCGCGAACAGGGCGTTGAGAACGCCCGCGTAGACGAAGTAGATGCCGAGCGCGGCGAATGTCCAGCCGATTGCCGCGGGCTCGATCCGGCGCAGCCCGAGGCGCGCAAAGGGCGCCAGCTGCTCGCCGGGAGCGCGGGCGGCGACCAGGGCGGTGCCGATCAGGGTGACGGCGAGCATCGCCTGGGTGACCAGCTTCGCGCCGAGGCTGTCGAGGTGCGGGTCGGCGATCGCGACCGGGATCACCTCGACCACGGAGAGCACGATCACGGCGACGATCCCTATTCCGACCCGGCCGGGGCCCCAGGAGATCGCTGGCAGCCCGGCCCACCAGCTGCGGCGGGGCGGCGGCTGCGTCCCGCCGGCCCTGTGGTCGGTCCAGCGGCGGCCATCCCAGTAGCGGTATCCGTCGTCGCCGGGGTCCGGGTACCAGCCGGCCCTCGGCAGCTGCGCGGGGTGGACGGTCGGCTGCGGCGGGGGAGGCGGTGCAAGGGGCGGCGCGACGGGCTGCGGCGGCGGGCCAGGGGGCGGCGCCGCCGGGAGCGGCGGGGGCGGGGGCGGCGCCGGGAGGACGATCGGCGGCGGGGCGGCGCCCGGCTCGGGAGCCCAACGCTCGCGCACCACCAGGGTGCGTGCGGCGAGGTCGCCGAGCCGCTGCTTGCGCTCGGTCGTTGCGATCAGGATCGGCCCGATCGCGAGCACGTCCACGAAGCGGAGCAGGTTGCGGTAGGCGCAGGGGTTCCACTTCGGGGGGCTGCCGTCGGTGCGGACCACGCGCAGGTCGAATGCCGCCTTGCCCAGGGTGCGGCCCCAGCGCCACTCGCAGTAGGCGAAGTAGTTGAACCAGAGCGCGACGAAGGCGATGCTGACCACCACCCACGTGTCGCCGCCGGAGTCCGCGGGGACCACGGCGCCGACGCCGGCGAGCAGGACCAGCCAGACGATCAGGTCGATCATCAGCGCCAGCGTGCGCAGCCACACGCCCTCGGGCGCGGCCTCGATCCTGCCCGCCGCCCGCCCGACCGGCTGAGCCTGCTCGACGGTCGCCATCGTCACAGATGCTCCTGTATCTCGCTGAGCGAGGCGATGTCGCCGCCGCCGCCGCGATCGAGCAGCAGCGCCCGGATCCCGGCGGCGCGGGCGCCCTCGACGTCCTCCCCGGCCGTGTCGCCGACGTGCAGCGCCTCCTCCGCCGCGCACCCGGCGGTCTCGAGAGCGGCGGCGAAGATCGCCGGGTCGGGCTTGCGCGCTCCCGCCGCGGCCGAGGAGACGACGCCATCCACCGCATCGCCGAGGCCGCACCTCTCCAGCACCAGCGGCAGCGAGCAATCCCAGTTGGAGACGACGACGAGCGCCAGCCCGCGATGGCGCAGCGCCGTCAGCGCCGGCATCGCGTCGGGGTAGGGCCGAAACCTCACCGACGCGATCAGCTCGTCCACCGACACCTCGAATCCCAGCTCGCGGCCGAGCACGGCGGCGCAGCGGCGGCGAAGGTCGGCGAGCGAACGCTCGTCGCGGCCCTCGTGGCTGTGCTCGCGGTAGTAGGCCATCTCCGCCCGCATCGCGCGCACCAGATCGGCCTCGGCGACCTCCCGGTCCAGCACTTCGGCCAGGTGGACCCAGGGCGGGTCCAGTTCGACAAGCGTCCCGAGGGCGTCCAGGAAGACCGCTCGCGTGGTCATGAGACCCACTGCCACGTGCCCCATTGGGCCGAGTAGAGCGCCAGGCCGACGGCCGAAACGGCGATCGCCTGGCGCTCCCATCCGCGCTCGCGGACGGCGATCGCGAGCCACATGAACAGGGGGAAGACCACGGCGACGAAGCGCGGCAGCGAGAACAGCGGCACGTCGTAGCCCGGCGCGGAGCGCGGGTAGGCGAGCGCGAGCGCGAGCAGGCAGACCGCGTAGGCGCCGTAGGCGAGCGGCAGCCTTCGCAGCGCGCCGATCGCGCCCACGGCGGCGAAGACGAGGAAGGCGAAGGCCTCGACGTTGACCCCGGCGGCGGCGAGCGAGCCGCCGCCGTCGGGCACCCAGACCGCGCCGCCGTCGTCGCCGCCGGCGATGTCGACGACGCCGCGGACGGCCGCCGCCGTCCCGTCCCACAGGCCCGCGACGGGCCCGGCGGGAATCGGGCCGAGCTGCCCGAACTCGCGGCTCCACAGCATCTGGGCGTGCCCGAAGGCGCCGGGATCGCCCTGGCTGATCCACAGAAAGGCGCTGTAGGCGGCGAGGCCGGCGGGCACGAGCAGGATCCACAGCGCGTCGGCGCGCAGCGGGTAGGTCGCCGGCCCGGCGCGTCGGCGGCGCCACGGGACCCCGAGGTATGCGCGGGCGCCGCGCGGCCCGAGCGCGTACAGCAGGGCGAGCGGGACCGCCACCAGCACGCCGGCGCTGCGGGACGCCGCGGCGCCGGCGCCGAGCAGGCCGGCGAGCCCCCAGCGATCGCAGCGCCCGAACCACACCGCGGCGATCGAGCAGAACAGGAAGGCGCTCTCGCTGTACACGGCGCCGTAGAACAGCGACATCGGAAAGAAGGCGAGCAGCGCGCAGGCCAGCGTCGCCGAGCCCGCGCCGAGCTCGATCTCGCAGAGGCGGTGAAAGACGAACAGCGCCGCCGCGAACATCGCCAGGGAGACGGCCAGGGCGGCGGCGAAGATCAACCCACTGCCCGGCGAGAACAGGCCGGCCAGCTCGGCGACCCCGCGGGAGAGGCCCGGGTAGAGCGGGAAGAAGGCGTCCCGGGCGCCGTCCCCGTACCCGGAATGGGCGATCCCGAGGTACCAGGTCGAGTCCCAGCGGGACCACACGTCGACGAGCGCGCGCCCGGCGCCGCCGAACGGCGCCGCCACCGCCGGGGCGTCGTAGCGGTCAGCGTTGGCGCGGTCCGCGCCGAACGTGGCATAGGCGAGCGCGGCGAAGAGCAGCACCCAGGCACGGGAGGCGAGGAACACCGCCGCGCTCGAGCGGGCGGCATCGGAGCGGCCGTCGGCCCGTCCCGGAGCGGTTGCGTCCACGGGCCGATTCTCGCACCGGGGCGGGCGCGCCCCCCCGGGATAGGCTCTACGACTCCAATGGACCAGACCTTCTGGCAGCAGCACGGCGACGAGATATCGGCGGCGATCACCCTCGCCGTCAGCGTCGCGGTCGCGTTCGCGGTGGACCGGCTGGTGATCGGGCGCACCGGCCGGCGGGTCGGCGAGATCAGCGTGTCGCGGGCGGCGCAGACGCGCCTGCGCGTCGTCAGGCGCCTCGTCTTCATCGCCATCCTGGTGATCGGCGCCGCCCTCGCGCTCAGCCAGTTCGCCGAGATCAAGCGCCTCGCCACCGGCATCCTCGCCTCCAGCGCCGTGCTCGGGCTGGTGATCGGCCTGGCGGCGCGACAGACGATCGCCAACTTCGTCGCCGGGGTGCTGCTGGCCGTAACCCAGCCGGTGCGGATCGGCGACCGCGTCACCTTCGAGGAGGAGACCGGCCGGGTCGACGACATCACCCTCACCTACACCTTCGTCGACACGGGCGACGGGCGGCTGATGGTGATCCCCAACGAGAAGGTGGTCAGCTCCGTCGTGTTCAACCACTCGACCGGGAACCAGCAGGCGCCGGTGACGGTGTCCGCCTGGCTGCCCGCCGGCTCCGACCTCGACGCGGTCAAGCACGCGCTCGCGCCGATCGGGGTGGACAGCGTGAGCGTGGCGGAATGGACGCCGGACGGGGTGCGGGTGGAGCTGAAGGTCGTGCCCAGCGAGCCGGCCACCCGCGCGGGGAACGAGGAGGCGGCGCTGCGCGAGCGCGCCCAGCAGGCTCTCGCCCAGGCCGGGCTCACCGACTAGGCGGAGGAGGGCGCCCAGCTACCCTGTCTGTTCGGTCATGACCCAGCGCGCGCGTAAACGCCGCCGGCGCCGGGGCAGGGGCAAGAAGCGGAACAAGGTCCTGCTTGCCCTCCTGGTCTGCGTCGCGGCGATGGCAATTGCCGTGCTCAGCTTCGGGCTGTGGGTGCTCAGCGTGGCCGCGCAGGCGCCGCCGATCCAGGATCTGAAGCCGATCGACCAGGGCTCCAACTCGGTCGTGTACGCCGCCGACGGGTCGCGGCTCGGCTTCATCCAATCCGACGAGGCGCGCACGCCGCTTGCCTTCAGTGACATCCCCAAGCTGATGAAGCAGGCCACCGTGGCGATCGAGGACCGTCGCTTCTACGAGCACGGCGGGGTCGACGTCTCGGGGATCGTCCGCGCCGCCGTCAAGGACATCGAGGCCGGCAAGACGCTGCAGGGGGGCTCGACGATCACGCAGCAGCTGGTCCGGAACCTCTACATCGCCGATCCCAAGCGCGACCTGGAGCGAAAGATCAAGGAGGCCAAGCTCGCCGAGGAGCTGGAGAAGGAGCATTCCAAGAACTGGATCCTCGGCGCCTATCTGAACTCGAACTCGTACGGGACGGTCGAGGGCCGCACGGCGGTCGGCGTGGAGGCCGCCGCGCAGACGTACTTCTCCAAGAGCGCCCGCCACCTCACCCTCACCGAGGCGGCGCTGCTCGCCGGCATCCCGCAGTCCCCCTCCCTGTACAACCCGCTGCTCAACCGCACCGCCGCCACCGAGAGGCGAAACGAGGTGCTCGACGAGATGGCCAACGAGCACTACATCACCCCGCAGCAGGAGCAGCAGGCGCTGCAGGCGCCGCTGGGCCTGCATCCGGGCAACCTCTACACGAAGATCCGTGAGCCCTTCTTCTTCGACTACGTCGAGCAGCAGCTGATCGAGAAGTACGGCGTCAACACCGTCCGCAAGGGCGGGCTGAAGGTGTACACGACGATCGACCCGACGCTGCAGGACGCCGGGCGGGCGGCGATCGACGGCGTGCTCAACTACCCCGGCGACCCCTCCTCGGCGGTGGTCTCGATCGACCCCCACAACGGCTACGTGCGGGCGATGGCCTCGAGCGGCACCTACCAGCACCAGCAGTACAACCTCGCCGCGCAGGGACACCGCCAGCCCGGCTCGTCGTTCAAGACGTTCGTCCTCACCACGGCGATAAAGCGCGGCATCAATCCCTATGACACCTACTACGACTCCCATCACCTCAACCTCGACCTGCCCGAGTACGGGCACTGGGACGTCAGCACCTACAGCAACAGCTACTCGGGCAGGATCAGCATCGAGAAGGCGACGCTGCAGTCCGACAACACGGTGTACGCGCAGCTCGACCTCGACCTCGGTCCCAAGGCCGTGCGCCAGACCGCCTACGACATGGGGATCACGACCAAGCTCGACGGGATCCCCGCCGAGGGGCTGGGAGGCCTGCGCCTCGGCGTGTCGCCGCTGGAGATGGCGGACGCCTACGCGACGCTGGCCTCCGGCGGCGTCCACCACGACCCGATCGCGATCAAGCGCGTGATCTTCTCCGACGGCCGCACGGACAAGCTCAGCGATCCGAAGAGCAAGCGCGTGCTGACCGACGCCGAGGCCTACGAGGTGACCAAGATCCTGCACATGAACGTGACCTCCGGGACCGGCACGTCGGCGAACACGGGCTGCACCGGGGAGGCCGGCAAGACCGGCACGACCGACAACTTCAACGACGCCTGGTTCGTCGGCTACACGCCCACCATCTCCTCGGCCGTGTGGGTCGGCTATCCCGACGCGCTGCGCGAGATGCGCAGCGTGCACGGGATCGAGGTGGCGGGCGGGACGTTCCCCGCCCAGATCTGGCACAACTACATGCTCACCGCGCTCGGCACCTGCACCGACTTCCCGCAGCCCTCGTCGCAGATCGACTGGCAGCCGTTCTTCGGCAAGTACGCGAAGAGCGGAAGCGGCAGCTCGCAGAGCTACTCCTCCCCGCAGCCGAGCCAGTACAACAGCACCGGCTCGACCGGCCGCGGCACCAACGGATACAACCCGAACCTGTACGCGCCCGGGACAGGCCAGGGGCCGGGCGGATACAGCGGCCCGGGCCAGGGCCAGCCGCAGGGGCCGCCGCTGGACGGCACCGGCAACGGCCCGCCCGGCAACGGCTCGCCGGGCCAGGGCCACTGAGCAGGGGCGCCCTCGTCGGGGCGGCCGGACTCGCCGGCCTGGCTGCGGCGGCGATCCCGCTGGCGGCTCCGGGAGCCGCGCTCGTCCCCGGCGCCGTGCACGGCGGCCCCGGCTGGGTGCGCGGCGTCTACGGCGCGGGCCTCGGCGTCGGCGGCGGCACCTACTACGGCTTCCTCTGGCTCGCCTTCGCCTCCTACCTGGCGATCCTCGCCGGGGCTCGCGCGCTCGGCCGGCGCGCCGTCTGGACGGCGATCGCGGCCGCCGTGACCGTATTCGTCCTCGCGCCGCCGCTGCTCTCCGCGGACGTGTTCAGCTACATCTCCTACGCGCGCCTCGGGGCCGTCCACGGCCTCAACCCCTATGACGTCACCCCGGCCGCCGTGACCTCCGATCCGTCCTTCGCGCACGTCGGCTGGCGCCACAGCGTGAGCGCCTACGGACCGGCGTTCACCCTGGCCACCTATCCGGTGGCGCTGCTCGGGGTGCCCGCCGCGCTGTGGACGCTGAAGGCTGCCAGCGGTGCGGCCGTGATCGGCCTCGCTGCGCTCACCGCGCGACTGGCGGGTCGCCGCGGCGCCGATCCCCTTGCCGCCGCCGCCTTCGTAGCGCTGAATCCGCTGGTGCTCGTGCACGTCGTCGGCGGTGGCCACAACGACGCGCTGATGATGCTCCTCCTGATGGCGGCGATCGCAGCCGTCACCGTTGCGTCGGAGGGCAGCGGCGGCGCCGGCGTGGTCACCGCGGCCGCGGTGAAGGTGTCGGCGGCCTTCGCGGCCCCGTTCGCGCTGCTGGCCGCGGCGCGGCGGCCGCGGCTGCTCGGCGGCGCCCTGGTCGCGGCGGCCGTCGTCACCGCCGCCGGCGCTGCGACGTTCGGCTCGCGCGTGCTCGACTCCGTCGGCCTGGCCGGCGAGAACCAGGCGCTGACCAGCCGCTACAGCGTCCCCAGCACGATCGCCCGCGGCGTCGGCGTCGGCGTCGAACCGGTGCGCCTGGTCGCGCTGGTCGCGTTCGTCGCGCTGGTCGCCTGGCTGCTCCACCGCGTATGGCGCGGCGGCGACCCCTGGCGAGCCACCGGCTGGGCGGCGTTCGGCCTGCTGCTGGCGACGGGATGGCTGCTGCCGTGGTACGTGATCTGGGCGCTGCCCCTGGCGGCGATCGCGCGAGACCGCGCCCTGGCCGCGTCCGTGCTGGCCCTGACGGCCTTCCAGCTCGTCAACCGGGTGCCGCTCTGACGGACCGCCCCGGTCAGCCGTTCCTGGAGAGGCCGGTGCCGGCGCCCTCGGCCAGCTCGACCGCCCGCGGCACGCGAGCGCCCCGGTGCGCCGCGATCAGGCCGACCATCGCCACGTAGGCGACCTCGACCGCGGTGAGCACGAGCCGCGCCGCTATCGCCACCGCGGCCGCGACGGCGAAGCTGCCGCCGAAGGAGACCTTCAGCATCCAGGCGAAGGCGCCGTCGCGGATCCCGAGGCCGCCGGGGAAGACCAGCGTCATCACGGCCGCGCAGTAGCCCAGCGCCTGGGCGGAGATCACCGTCGGCAGGTCGGCGGCGTCGATCGCGTGCACGGAGCGAGCGACGAAGAAGAGCCCGCTGCCGACCACGAGCCAGGTGCCCGTGTAGTAGAGGACCATCGCCAGCACGCCCCCGAACGGCATCACCACCGGCAGCGGCTGGCGGCCGAAGCGGCGCAGGACGGCCGCGCTCAGGGGTCCGAACACCCGCGGGTGAAAGGCGGCGATCCCCAGTGGCAGGACGGCGAGCGCGGCGAACCGCAGCGGCTGGCCGCTGAGGTCGGGATGGTCTATGAAGAAGTAGACGCCGAGGGAGGCCGCGGCGACGAACGCCAGGCCCACCTCGTAGAGCATGCTCGCCAGGGTGACGCGGCGCGGCACCCCCTCGCGCTCGGCCAGCACCACGCGCCCGACCACGAACAGGACGTTGCCCGGCACGTAGCGCGCCAGCAGCGACTGGCCCCAGACGAGCTGGGCGCGCGCCGGCGGGATCCGGCGGCCCAGGAAGCGCACGACGAGGTCCCAGCCGAACGCCCCCATCACGTAGTAGCCGATCAGAATCGCGAAGGCCGGCACGAGCCAGCCCGCGGAGAAGCGCACGTCGTGCTTCTGCAGCTCGCCCCACTGGGTGACGACGGCCAGCACCAGAAAGCCGAAGACCAGCGCCGCGAGGGCGCCCTGGATCACGACACGGGTTCGCCTGCGCGAGCGCGGGCGGCTGCCGAACCGCGCGGCGGCGTCGCCCACCCTGTGAAGCACCGGGGTCGCCCGCTTGGCCATCGAGGCACCTTAGAGCCTGGATCGGGCCGCGTTCGCCGGTCGAGGGCGCTTCAATTGCGGCGATGGAAGGCGAGTTCGAGCTGATCGCGCGGCTGACGGCCGACCTCGGCACCGCCGATCCGAGGGTGCGGGTCGGCGTCGGCGACGACGCCGCCGTCACCGAGCCCGAGGGGGCGACCGCGACGACCGTGGACGCTTTTGTCGAGGGCGTCCACTTCCGCCGCAGCACGGCGTCGCTACGCTCGATCGGGGCGAAGGCGCTGGCCGCCGCGCTCTCCGACCTCGCCGCGACCGGGGCGGAGGCCGGCGAGGCATACGTCGTGCTGGGCGTCCCCGACGACCTCACCGCATCCGACTGCGAGCTCCTCTACGAGGGCATCCGCGAGGTCGCCGGGGAGACCGGGACCGCGCTGGCAGGCGGCGACGTCACCCGCGCGCCGGCGCTGTTCCTCGCCGTCACCGCCGTCGGCCACGCTCGGAGCGCGACGGACATGGTCACTCGCCGAGGCGCCCGCCCCGGGCAGGCCGTCGCCGTCACCGGGACGCTCGGCGCGGCCGCCGCCGGCCTTTTGCTGCTCGAGCGGCCGGAGCTCGCCGGTGCCGTCTCCGAGGCCACCGCGGGCACGCTGGTCGCAAGGCAGCTGGAGCCCAGTCCCCGCCTCGCCGAGGGCGCGGCGCTGGCGGCGGCAGGCGCCACGGCGATGATCGACCTCAGCGACGGGCTCGGCGCCGACGCAGGGCACCTGGCGGCGGCGAGCGAGGTCCGGCTCGCGATCGAGCTGGGCCGCGTGCCGGTCGCCGAGGGGGTGGCCGAGGTGGCCGAGGCGGCCGGCGTCGATCCGCTCGACCTGGCCACCGGCGGGGGTGAGGACTACGAGCTGCTGGTCTGCCTTTCCCCGGACGCGGCGGCGGACGCCGAGACCGCGGTGCGGCGGGTCGGGGGGGCGCTCAGCCTGGTCGGGGAGACCCGCCGGGGCGACGGGGTCGAGCTGCGCGATCCGGAGGGCAGGCTTCGGCAGCCGTCAGGATTCGACCATCTGGCGCAGCCCTGAGGGCGACCCACGCGCGCAGGCTGGCGATCATCGACTCCGCGACCGCGCCGGAATCGATCCGATAGCCCCCCTGCGTGATCTGTTCCCTCAGATGGTCCAACCCGACTCGCCCGCGGCTCAAGTGTCCTCCCGGCTGGCGGCATCCCTGCCGCCGTCGTTGTGCATGCATTATCGACCCCCGGCCGGATGAGTATTAGGCGCCGGGCTTAGGAAATGCGTCCAACCCGCCGGCGCCGGTCCGCGCCGGGCTCGGGGGCCGGGGCGGGATCGACCTGCGCCTCCGCAGGGGCCCCGACGACCGCCGGCGACCGCTTCCGGCGCGGGCTCCCGCCGGCGAGGGCAATCGCCGCCAGCGCCACCAGGCAGCCGCCGACCAGGCACCACAGGGCGGCGCTGAAGAAGCCGATGTGGCCGCCCGTGACGGCCAGCAGCAGGTCCCAGGGCATCCGCAGACCGACCTCCCAGCGGCCGCCGAGATAGACGAGCGCCGCGAGCGGCGGCAGCAGCCCGGCGGCCGCGGCGGCCGCGGCGGTCCCCGGGCGAAGCCGCGTTCCGGGTATCGCTGCCAGCGACCACAGGTTGACGGCGGGGACGAGCAGCAGCGCCGCGTACGGGTTGACCACCCAGATCCCGGCCGAGGCGGCGAACAGGACCAGGGCGATCGCGGCCGCGATGCCGCCGCCCGCGAGGGTCGGGGGAAGGCGAAGCGGGCGCATCAGCGCCCAGCTGCCCGCGAAGGCGACGGCGAGGAGGACCAGCACCACGATGCCGCCGGCGCCCAGCGGGAAGCTGCCGGGATCGAAGGGGAAGTGCGGGTCCGGGACCAGGCCGACGAAGGCCAGGACGCGAGCGAGCAGCAGCGCCGCAAGCAGCGGCAGCGATCGCGTCGCGACCCAGGCGACGTTGCGAAGGGCCGGCTCGCCGCGCCGCGAGGTGCGAGCGAGTCCGTCCACGGCAGCCGCGCCGACCGGCAGCAGCAGGGCGGCCGCCAGCAGCGCCAGCGACCAGCCCGGGACGAGCTTGCCGCCGACGGTCACGTAGGAGTCGGGCCCGTGGACCAGAGTGCGATCGGTCGCGTCCAGCGCCAGGATCAGGGACAGGGTGGCGCGCCCGAAGCTCGCCAGGTTCTCGGTCGACACCCGCTCGGGAACGTCGGCCGAAGCCGGAGGGAGGCGATCGCCGGTGGCTGTGATGCCGACGGCGTCGAGCCCGTCGGCGATCAGCACCGCGGGCTCGCCGATCCCGCTGGGGATGGCAAGGCGGACCAGGTGGCCGAAGGTCCCCTCGATTCCCGCGCTTTGCTGGACCTGGTCGGAGATCGCGCTCTCCGCGGAGCGGACGAGCTGGATCGAGGTGCTGTTCTGCGACGCCGACCAGGGCCGAACGAGCGGCCGCTGGATCTTCTCAGCGCCTGGCGCGTCGAGGACGATCGCGGCGTCGATCCTCGAGGCGCCGGGGAAGTTGCGGGCGAACTGTTCGGCGCCGGAGCCGCCGTTGCTGCCGCCGTCGGTGGATACGAACTCGAGCGTCTTGTGATGAGTGACGTTTGCGAACGTGTGGGCGATCGCTAGCAGCGCGCCCGTCGCCGCGGCGCTGGTGGTCGCCCCCGGGCCAGCCGCCGAGTCACGATGGGCGATCAGCACGATGCGGCCGTCGGAGTCGCCAGGCAGCGTCAGGACGACGTTGCGCAGGTCCACCGAGCGACCGTGGAACGTCCCCTTGTAGTGCTGCACCGCCACCTGGTCGCTCTGGACCGCGCGGAACTGCTCCTCGACCAGGTCGCCGGCGGCGGAGTCCCCCCTGCTGCCGGGCGTGCGATCGCTGCCCGCGTTGACCACGGCCTGGGTCAGCCTGGCGGCCAGCTTCGGGTCGAAGCTGTCGGGGGGCGTCAGCGCCCGGATCGGCCCGGGCAGCGCCTGCAGGGAGAACATCGCCACCACGACCGCGCAGAGCGCCGGCAGCATCGCCGCGCGGTAGATGCGAAGGTCGATCACCGCGGCGCAGCTTAGGCCAGCACTATCCCGATGGCCCCTTACCCTTTTTCCATGGTGTCGGCTGAGGGATCGGCGCGAATCCTGCTTGTGGACGACGAGCAGGCGATCCAGACGCTCCTCACCTATCCGCTTCGCAAGGAGGGCTACGAGGTGATCCCCGCCCACGACGGCCAGGAGGCGCTGGACCGCTTTGCCGAGCAGCGCTTCGACCTTGTCGTGCTCGACATCATGCTGCCCCGCCTCGACGGGGTCGAGGTCTGCCGCAGGCTCCGCGCCCGCAGCCAGGTTCCGATCATCATGCTGACCGCGAAGGGCGACGAGATCGACAAGGTGCTCGGCCTCGAGATGGGGGCCGACGACTACATCACCAAGCCGTTCTCGCTGCGCGAGTTCCGCAGCCGCGTGAAGGCGGCGCTGCGGCGCTCGGAGATGCTGCGAACCGGTCCCACCACCGTGGAGCCGATCGAGATCGCGGGGCTGAAGATCGACTTCGCGCGGCGCTCGGCGACCGTGCGCGACGAGGAGGCGGTGCTCACCTACGTCGAGTTCGAGATCCTCTCCGTCCTTGCCAGGAACCCGGGGCGGGTGCACTCGCGCGAGATGCTGCTCGAGCAGGTCTGGGGGGACTCCAACTACCGCGACCCGCGCACCGTCGACGTGCACATCCGCCACCTGCGCGAGAAGCTCGAGAGCGACCCCAAGAGCCCCGAGTACCTGTTCACGGTCCGCGGCGTCGGCTACCGGTTCCGCGACGCCGCACAGTAGATGGGCGAACCGCGGGCAGGCGACCCGAAATGCGCCTGAACACGATCAAGAACCGCCTCGTCCTGCTGTTCTTCGTGATCACCTCGGCGGCCGTCGGGTTCGTCTACCTCTACGTCGTCCCCCAGCTGCAGTCGAGCCTGACCGCACAGAAGCTCAGCCGCCTGCAGAAGCTCGGCGGGGACAAGAGCGGCCCGATCGAGCGGGCGATGCGGCGCGGCGCTGCGCAGGACAGGCTCGACCGCCTGCTGCGCCAGATCTCCCAGCGGACGGACTCGCGCGCCACCCTGGTCGCGCTGCGCAGCGGCGCCGAGGGGCTGGCGCCCACCTTCGTTGTCGCCGACTCGGAGTCGGAATCCACCGCCGTGCAGCCCCGCTACGACGTTGCCGCCGCCGCCGCGCGCACCGGGCGGATCAGCTCCGGCGTCGAGACGGTCTCGGGAACGCGCGTCGGCGAGACCGCGATCCCGATCTCGATCGACGGGACGCCGCGCTGGGTGGCGGTCTTCTCCAGCCCCCTGGCCGACGTCCAGGACAACGTCGCCCTGATCAAGCGCCAGATCGTGATCGCCGGTCTGATCGCGATCGCTGCCGCCCTGCTCGCCGGCTATTACGGCTCGCGGGCCCTCTCCCAGCGCCTGCGGCGGCTCGAGGAGGCCGCCGAGAAGGTCGCGGGCGGCGACTTCGCCTCGCCGATCCCCGTCGACTCCTCCGACGAGCTCGGCCAATTGGCACGCACCTTCAACGAGATGCAGCAGCGGCTGGCGCGGCTGGATGCCGCCCGCAAGGAGTTCATCGCCAACGCCTCCCACGAGCTGCGAACGCCGATCTTCTCGCTCGGTGGCTTCGTCGAGCTGCTCGAGGACGAGGAGCCCGACCCGGCCCAGCGCGAGGAGTTCGTACGCACGATGCGCGGGCAGGTGGACAGGCTGACCAAGCTCACCGCCGACCTGCTCGACCTCTCCAAGCTCGACGCGGACACGATGGAGCTCAATCCCGAGCGCGTCGACCTGACGCCGCTCGCCAACTCGATCCTCTCCGAGTTTCGCCCCGCCGCCGACCGGCGCGGCTCGAAGCTCGAGCTGCGGGCGGGACCGGGGCCGGCCGTCGCGCTCGCCGATCCCGGCAGGGTCGGACAGATCATCCGTATCCTGGTTGACAACGCCCTCAAGCACACGCCGGAGGGCACCGCGGTCACCGTGACAACCCTTCGAGACAACGGAGTCGCAGAGCTGATCGTCACCGACGAGGGACCCGGCATCGACCCGCGCTCGCTCGGTCACGTGTTCGAGCGCTTCCACACCGGCGACTCGGTGAGCGGGTCGGGGCTCGGGCTCGCGATCGCCCGCGAGCTGGCGCTGCGGATGGACGGCCGCCTGGACGTGGCGTCGCGGCGCGGCTTCACCGCGTTCACGCTCGAGCTTCCCCGCGGCGACGCGGCGGTGGCGCGCCGAACGCGAGCGGGAGTGAGCGCGTGAGGCTCCCGCCCGGCGGCCCCTCGCGCACCAGCCGGCTGGCGCGCCGGGGCGGCCCTGCGCTCGCGGCCTGCGCAGCGCTCGCCCTCGGCGCAGGCCTCGCCGGATGCGGCGGCTCCAGCGGTGGCGGCAGCAGCACCGCGCTCTTCCCCAGCGACCAACAGCCGACACAGCCGCAGAAGGTCGTCGTCAGCGCGATCAACGGCCGCTTCAGCCCGGAGGCCATCTACCGACGCGCCGCTCCCGGCGTGGTGACCGTGATCTCGGTGTTCCGCGGCGGCGGCCTCAGCCTGTTCGGCAACCAGGGCGCGGCCGGGCAGGGCTCCGGCTTCGTGGTCAACAAGGACGGCGACATCGCCACCAACGCGCACGTCGTCACGAACGGCCAGGGAGACAGCCTGCAGCCCGCCAAGCGCGTCTACGTGGAGTTCCCCGATCGCAACCGCGTCCAGGCAACGATCCAGGGCTACGACCCGCAGGCCGACGTCGCCCTGCTCAAGGTCGACCCCACCGGCCTCGACCTCGTGCCGCTCGAGCTCGGCGACAGCGACGGCATCGCCGTCGGCCAGCCCGTGGCGGCGATCGGCAGCCCGTTCGGCGAGGTCCAGTCGCTGTCGATCGGGGTGATCTCCGCCACCGATCGCGCGATCGACTCGCTCACCGGCTTCCAGATAGACAACGCGATCCAGACGGACACGTCGATCAACCCGGGCAACTCGGGCGGGCCGCTGCTCGACGCCAAGGGCAGGGTGATCGGGCTCACCCAGCAGATCGAAACGCGCTCGGGATCGAACTCGGGCGTCGGCTTCGCCGTGCCGATCGACCTCGCCCGGCGCTCGCTCGAGCAGCTGCAGGCGAACGGACACGTCGACTATGCCTACCTCGGCGTCTCCAGCCAGGCGCTCTATCCGCAGCTCGCGGACCACCTCGGAATCGACTCCCCGACGGGCGCCCTGATCGCGGAGGCGGTGCCCGGCGGCCCGGCCGACAAGGCGGGGCTGAAGGGAGGCGACCACTCGATCCGCTACCAGGAGTCGCGCGTGAAGACGGGCGGCGACGTGATCGTCGCCGTCAACGGCACGAAGCTGGTCGGCGAGAACGACCTCGCGGAGCAGGTCGCCCGCTACAAGCCGGGCGACAAGGTGACGCTCCGGATCATCCGCGACGGGTCGACCAAGGACCTCCAGGTCGAACTCGGCAAGCGCCCAAGCAGCGCGCCGCAGTAGGCACGTGCGGCCACCCTCAGCGAGCGACCTGGTCGCCGAGCTGGCGCTGGCGCTGCGCGAGGAGCTCGCCGGGCGGCTCGGGCATCACGACGGCCGCGCCCACGTCGGCATCGGCTCCGGCGGCGCCGGAGGCGCCCCCGGGGACGTCACCTTCGCGATAGACGAGGCGGCGGAGAGCTTCATGGAGTCCTTCCTCGCCGAGCGGGCGCCGCATGTCGCCTTCTACTCCGAGGACAGGGGAATGGTGTCGCCCGCCGGGGAAGACGCGGAGACGGTGCTCGTGGTCGACCCGATCGACGGCACCCGGCCGGCCCTCGCCGGCCTCGAGTCGGCCTGCGTGTCGGTGGCGGCCGCGCCGCTCTCGTCGGAGCCGGTGATGGGCGACGTGACGAGCGCCTGCATCGTCGAGATCAAGGGCGGAGCCGCCTTCCGCGCCGAGCGCGGCGCCGGCCTCCACCCGGCCGCGACGCTCTCGCCGAACACCCGCCTGGACCGCATGTTCTGGACGTACGGCCTGCGCGGGCGCCCGGCGCGGGCGACCGCCGAGGTGCTGGCCGAGCTGATCGACGCCTCCTCGGTCGGCGGCGCCACGTTCGACCTCGGCTCCGCCGCGTTCGACATGACCCGGATAGCGACGGGGCAGCTCGACGCCTACGTGGAGCCGGGCCCGCGGATGATCGCGGACGTCCCCGGCATGCGCGCCGAGTTCGAGCGGGTCGGCGGCGGCGCCGTGCTCAACAACTCCCCCTACGACCTCGCCGCGGCCGTGCTCTGCCTTGGCGAGGCGGGCGCAGTCGTCACCGACGCGTACGGCCGCTCACTCGCCGACCGGCCGCTGCTCGGGTCGGGGGCGGAGTTCCAGATGTCCTGCCTGGCCGCCGCCAACGCGGAGCTTCACGCGCGGATCTGTGTCGCGCTCGACGCCGGCATCGATCGCCTGCTGAGCGCGGGGCTGACGCCACCGGCCCCGGCGGGTGATTGAATCCCGGCGGCCCGCCGGTGGGACCCGCGAGGAGAAAGGGAGCAGCGTGCTTCAGGAGGTAGGTCTGGGCGAGAAGTCGCTCGCCGACTACACGCACCTGTGCGGCCGTCACCTGATCGAGGAGATCCGCGAGCTGGCCGAGCCGCTCGCCGGCACCCGGGTCCTGCACATCAGCGCCACCGCGTTCGGCGGCGGCGTCTCGGAGATCCTCTACACACTCGTGCCCCTGATGCGCGACGTCGGGCTCGACGTCCACTGGCAGGTGATCATGGGACGCGAGGAGTTCTTCAACGTCACCAAGCTCCTGCACAACTCGCTGCAGGGCGACCCGGAGGGGCTGTCCGACGAGCAGTGGGAGCTGTTCTACCGCTACAACGAGATCAACGCGGAGGGCGTCGAGGGCGACTGGGACGCGATCGTGGTCCACGATCCCCAGCCGGCGGCGATGCGGCGGGGCGCCGTCGGCCGCGCGCGACACTGGATCTGGCGCTGCCACATCGACCTCTCCGCGCCCAACCCGGAGTCCGTGGAGCACATGCTGCCCCTGCTGCGCGAGTACGACGCCTCGGTGTGGCACATGCGCCAGTACGTGCCGCGCGAGATGGACGGCGACGTGCGCATAATCCCGCCGGCGATCGACCCCCTGTCGCCGAAGAACATGGCGCTGTCGGCCGACGACGCCGCCTACGTGTGCGAGCAGTTCGGGATCGACGTGGACCGGCCGCTGATCTGCCAGGTCTCGCGATTCGACCCGTGGAAGGATCCGATCGGCGTGATCGACGCCTATCGCCTCGTCCACGAGCGCGTTCCCGAGGCCCAGCTCGCCCTGGTGGGGTCGATGGCGACGGACGATCCCGAGGGCTGGGACTTCTTCAGGCGAACCTTCGAGTACGCCGACGGCGACCCGGACATAAAGATCCTCAACAACCTCAACAACGTCGGCGCGATCGAGGTCAACGCCTTCCAGTCGCAGGCGGACGTGGTGATCCAGAAGTCGATCCGCGAGGGGTTCGGGCTGACCGTCACGGAGGCGCTTTGGAAGGGGCGCCCGACGGTGGCCGGGAACGTCGGCGGGATCCCGCTGCAGATCACCGACGGGGAGAGCGGCTTCCTGGTCTCGACCGCCGACGAGACCGCCGACCGCTGCGCCCGGATCATCACCGATCCGGAGCTGGGCCGGCGCCTGGGGCGGACGGGCAAGGAGCACGCGCGCGCGAACTTCCTCTCGCCGCGGCTGCTGCGCGACTGGCTGCGGCTGTTCGGCGAGCTCGACCAGTAGGGCGTCGGGCCTACCGCTAGCCTGGAGGGACAATGACGCCCACCTGCCAGACGCCTCACGCTGCGCGTTCGGCGCCAGCACGATGAGCGACGAACAGCCGCTGATCATCGTCTCCAACCGCGGACCCGCCGAGTTCGGGCGCGACGAATCGGGTGAGCGCTTCGTCCGGCGCGGCGGCGGCGGGCTGGTGACGGCGCTGACCGGCCTGGTTGCACACCGCGACGCGCTCTGGATCGCCTCGGCGATGACGGACGAGGACGTCGAGATCAGCGAGGAGGCCGGCGGGCCCGTCAGCGTGGAGCTGGACGACGTTACCTACCGGGTGAGGATGGTGGCCAGCGACGCGGACGCCTACGAGCGCTTCTACAACGTGATCGCCAACCCGATCCTGTGGTTCATCCAGCACTACCTGTGGGACCTGTCCAACGCCCCGGACATCCGCCGTAACGAGACCGATGCCTGGACGTTCGGCTACGAGACGGTCAACGCCGACATCGCCGCCGCGGTGATCGAGGAGGTCGCCGGCACCGCGTCGCCGCTGGTGATGCTGCACGACTACCACCTCTACACCTGCCCCGGCCTGATCCGCGAGGCGCGCCCGGACGCGTTCATCCACCACTTCGTCCACATCCCCTGGTCCCAACCCGACAGCTGGCGGATCCTGCCGGCGGCGATCCGCGAGAGGCTCTACCGGGGCGTCCTCGCCAACGACATCATCGGCTTCCACACCTCCGCCTACTGCCGCAACTTCGTGCAGTGCTGCCGCGAGCTGCTCGAGGTCGAGGTCGACTACGACCGCGGAGTCATCCACCACGAGGGGCGCGAGACGTGGGTGCGCGCCTACCCGCTCTCCATCGACGCCTCCAGATTGAGCCGCGCCGCGGAGACGCCCGAGGTGCGCGAGGCCGAGCGGGACCTGCTGCAGCGGCGGCGCGAGCACATGATCCTCCGTGTCGACCGCGCCGACCTGTCGAAGAACGTGCTGCGCGGCTTCACCGCGTTCGACGTCTTCCTCCAGGAGCACCCCGAGTTCCGCGAGAAGGTGACGTTCATCGCCCACCTGCAGCCGTCGCGGCAGGACGTGCCCGAGTACGCCGAGTACCTGGAGCGGATCGAGGCCCTGGTGGCCGTCGTCAACCACCGCCACGGCACCACGGACTGGATGCCGATCGACCTGCGGATCTACGAGAACTTCACCGAGGCGGTGGCCCGCTACAAGCACTTCGACCTGCTGATCGTCAACTCGCTGTTCGACGGCATGAACCTGGTTGCCAAGGAGGCGCCGGCGGTGAACACGCGCGACGGCGTGGTGATGCTCTCCGAGAACACCGGCGCGCACGAGGAGCTGGGCGACTGCACGCTGTCGGTCAACCCGTTCGACATCCAGGAGCAGGCGGACACGATCCACCGTGCCCTGACGATGGACCCCGAGGAGCGGTCGCTGCGCGCAGCGCGCCTGAAGGAGATCATCTTCTCGCGCGACCCCGGCGACTGGATCGACGCCCAGCTCGCCGACATCGAGGCGAAGCGGGCGGCATCCGCCGTCCGCTGACCCCACGGCGTGACGGCCAGGCTGATCCGCTTTTGGGGCGCTATGCGCCGTAAAGTCGGATCAGCGCGGTGAGAACTCCTCGCGGCCGTCGCCGAGCCGCCGCGGGTCCGGTGCCGGCGACGTTTCCGGCGCCGGCGGCGGGTAGGCGGGCGCCGTGTACGGCGGCGGCGGGGCGGGAGTCGGCGGCGGGGCAGGGCGCCGCCGCGGCGGGCGCGCGGGGCGGCGGGACTCCGCGGGGCGTCGCCGGCGGGGTGGCCGGGCGCGGTCGCCCGGACGGCGGGCGGCGGGCGAGGGCGCCGGCAGCGGCGCGGCGGGACGGGGGGCGAGGCCGATGTCGGGCTCCAGGGGCGGCGGGCGCTGGCGATCGAGGAGCCCGGGGGCGAGCGCGAGCGCGGCGAGCGCCGCACCCGTGACCGCTGTCAGCTTGGCGACGTTGCCCCAGCGCACCCGGCGTCCTCCCATGGCGGCCTAAGCCACGGCGGCGAGCGTCTCGCCCCGCTATAGTCGCCCGCCGCTATGGCCCGCGAGTACGAACTGGTGCTGATGCTCGACCCGGAGGTGCCGGACTCCGAGCGTGACAAATTGGCCGACTCGACGGCGAAGATGATCGAGTCGGGCGGCGCGATCAAGCATGCCGGCAGCTGGGGAATGCGGAAGATGGCCTACGAGATCAACCAGCGCACCGAGGCCGACTACCGCTTCTGGCGCTTCGAGGCCTCAAACGAGCTGCTGGGACAGCTCGACCACACGCTCAAGATCACCGACGGCGCGCTGCGATTCCGGATCTTCCGCGTCGATCCGCGCTCGCCGGTGATCGCGCCGCCGCAGGCATCGCAGCCGCCGGCAGCGGCGGCCTCGACGGAGCAGCGCCCGCGCGAGTAGCGCCGCCCCGCGGCAAGCGGGGCCACGCTGCCCGGGCCGCCTGGTAGCCGCTAGAAGGGGATGTCGTCGTCCGCGCCGCCGCCGCCGCCGCCGCCGACGCTGGCGCCCTCGAAGTCCGACGTGTCGGCGGGGACGTCCGACTCGGGCGTGAAGCCGTTGCCCTCGCGCTGGCCGCCGCCGTCCCGCGAGCCCAGGAACTGGACGGAGTCGGCGATGATCTCGACCGCCTGGCGCTTCGAGCCGTCCTGCGCCTCCCACTCGCGCCAGTCGAGGCGGCCGTCCACGGCGACCGGGCGGCCCTTGCTGAGGTAGTTGGCGCAGTTCTCTCCCTGCGCTCCCCAGACGGTGACGTCGAAGTAGTTCGGCTTGTCAACCCACTCTCCGCTCGTGCCGTCCTTGCGGCGGCTGTTCACGGCCACGCGCAGCTTGCAGACGGATGTTCCGCCGGGCGTGGTGCGCAGCTCGGGGTCGCGGGTGAGGTTGCCCGTGATGACGACTCTGTTGACGTTGGTAGCGGCCACGGCGGCTGTCTCCTTAGCTTTGTTTTCCGGCCACGCAGTCTAAGTGGCGGGGCGGCGCGTTCCATCCCCGGCGCCGGGAAAACGGCCCAACTTCCGCACTCGTCGGCCCTCCGCCGCTGCTCTATCATCCCCCGCTCCCGTGGCCAAGAGACGAGAGCCAGCCCCCCGCCGCCGCGGTCGCATGAGCGACCGCTTCCGCCCGCGCAAGTACACGCGGATCAACGTCGAGGAGATCGACTACAAGGACCTGACGCTGCTGCGGCGCTTCCTCTCCGACAAGGGCAAAACGCGCTCGCGCCGCGTCACGGGCCTGTCGCGGCGGCACCAGAAGCAGCTGGCGCTGGCCGTCAAGCGGGCCCGCGAGGTGGCGCTTCTGCCCTACGTCGGCGAGCGATGACCGCCCACCTGCCTGACGCCTCACGCTGCGCGTTCGGCGCCGGATGAACATGAACCCAGACCTGCCTGACGCCTCACGCTGCGCGTTCGGCGCCGGATGAACATGAACCCAGACCTGCCTGACGCCTCACGCTGCGCGTTCGGCGCCGGAATCAACTGATGGCGCAGGCGATCCTGCTCCAGGACGTGGAGGACCTCGGCGCCGCCGGCGAGGCGGTGGAGGTCTCGCCGGGCTACCTGCGCAACTACCTGATCCCCCGCAAGCTCGCCCAGCCGGCAACGGCGGCCTCGCTGGCGGAGGCGGCGCGGCGGCGCGAGGCCGCCGAGCGCAGCGAGCGCGAGGCCGCCGAACGCGCCCAGGAGACCGCCGCGCTGCTCTCCAAGACCGTGCTGACGATCAGCCACCGCGCCGGCGAGGACGGAAAGCTGTTCGGGTCGGTGACGTCGGCCGAGATCGCCGACGCGATCCGCGACGCCCGCGGCCTTCGCGTCGACCGCCGCAAGATCCAGCTCGACCAGCCGATCCACGAGACCGGCACCTACATGGTCGAGGTGGAGCTGGCGGGCGGCGTCACCGCGCAGCTGAAGACGATCGTGGCCGACCAGGGCTGAGGGCCGCCCTCGCGGGCGCCGCCCAAACTCAACCCGCAAATAGCCGGAACAGCGCCCGCGCCGGCGGCCGGCGTGTGTTTGAGTCCGTGTCCGTCCGGGCCGGGGCTGATCCTGGACTCAGTGCCCTTAGAGACTCGACCGGCCCCAGCGACAGAGAACAAGGTGCCCCAAGCCGCCGCCAACGTACCCCCGCAAAACCTGGAGGCGGAGGAGTACGTGCTGGGGGCGATGATGGTCGCCGAGTCCTCGCTGGACCCGGTGATCGTCGACGTCAGGCTCGAGGAGCGCGACTTCTACCGCGACCGACATCGCGCCATCTACCGCGCGATCCGGGGCCTGTACAACGACAACAAGCCGATCGACTCGCTGACGGTGGCCGACGCGCTCGCCGGGCGCGGCGAGCTGGAGGACGCCGGGGGCAAGGACGTCGTGTCAACTCTCCCGTCGCTGGTGCCCTCCGCCGGCAACGCCCGTCACTACGCCGAGATCGTCAAGCAGCACGCGCTGCTGCGAAACCTGCTCGGCGCCGCCCAGCAGATCCAGCAGTCCGTCCACGAGCGCCAGGGCGAGCCGAAACAGCTCGCCGAGCAGGCCGAGCGGATCCTGTTCGACGTCGCCCACGAGCAGCAGGCGGCCGACTTCCAGCAGCTCTCCGAGGTCCTCCATCGCGAGATCGACAAGCTCGAGGAGCTCTCCAAGGGCGAGCACCAGCTAACCGGCACGCCGTCGGGGTTTCGCAACCTCGATGCGATCACTGGCGGCTTCCAGCCCGACAACCTTGTGGTGATCGCCGCTCGCCCGTCGATGGGGAAGAGCGCGCTGGTCACCAACATCGCCGAGAACGTCGCCCTGCGCCACGGCCAGCCCGTGGCGTTCTTCTCGCTGGAGATGTCGGAGACCGAGCTGGCCCACCGCTTCATCGCCTGCCGCGCCCGGATCTCGAGCGACAAGCTGCGCAAGGGCAAGGTCGCCCAGCGCGAGTGGAAGAAGGTCGTGGACGCCTGCAACGAGCTCGGCCAGGCGCCGCTGTGGATCGACGACTCGGCCGATCTCGGGCTGCTCGACCTGCGGGCGAAGGCGCGCCGCCTGCACGCCTCCCAGGGGCCGCTCGGCCTCGTGATCGTCGACTACCTGCAGCTGATGCGCGCCGAGGACCCGCGCCAGAGCCGCGTCGAGCAGGTCGGCCAGATCAGCCGTGGGCTGAAGATCCTCGCCCGCGAGCTGCAGGTGCCGGTGATCGCCCTCTCCCAGCTGTCGCGCGCGCCCGAGCAGCGACCCGACAAGCGGCCGATCCTCTCCGACCTGCGCGAGTCAGGGAACATCGAGCAGGACGCGGACCTGGTCGCCTTCATCTACCGGGGCGAGGTCTACGGCGACGAGACCGCCGAGGAGGGCACCGCCGAGCTGATCATCCGCAAGCACCGCAACGGGCCGACCGCCGACGTCCACCTCGCCTTCCTCTCGATGTATCCGAAGTTCGCCGACCTCACCCACCAGGAGCGGCCGGTGGAGCAGCGGCCCGGCGAGGGACCGCCGCTGGCGGACTCCGGCGACGGCGCCGGCGCCGAGGACGCCGGCTCGGAGACGGCCTGACATATGAGCGACCCCGCGGCCGCGCGCACCCGGATCTAGTGGTCGGCCCGGCGACCGCGCGCAGAGAGGAGCCGGCCGCCTGCCCGCTGGGCGCCTGCGACGGCTCTGGCTGGATCCTCGGCCCCGAGGACGTCGCCCGCCCCTGCGAGTGCCGCGCCCGCCGCGTCAGCCGCGCCCGCAGCCGGGGCGTCGCCTCGGTGATCCCGGCCAAGTACCGCGGCGTCGGCTTCGACCGCCCGCCGGTGACGGCGCTGGACTCGATGATCGTGCGCGTCGTGCGCCGCTTCTGCGAGGAGATCGACGCCAACCTCGACCGCGGCCGCGGCCTCTGGCTGATGGGCGACGTCGGCACCGGCAAGACGACGCTGGCGATGATCGTCTCGAAGGCAGCGCTGGAGGCGGGGCGCTCGGTGGCGATCTACTCGCTGCCGAAGCTGCTGGCGCGGATCCGGCGCACCTACGACGCCGACCCGGGCGAGCAGTCGTACCTGCAGTTCTTCGAGCGGCTCACCGCCGTCGACCTCCTCCACGTCGACGACCTCGGCGCCGAGAAGCGCTCGGACTGGGTGCTGGAGCAGCTCTACGCGCTGGTCAACGAGCGCTACGAGCAGGAGCGCTCGATCCTCGTCACCACCAACCTCGACCAGGGCCGCCTGGAGGAGCAGATCGGCCCCCGCACCGTGTCCCGACTCGTCGAGATCTGCGGAGACCCGCTGCCCCTGTTCGGCGAGGACCGCCGCTACCGCGTCGAAATCGGCGAGGCGTAGGGGCCCCTTCCTCCGTCCGCCCAGCGGCTCCTCCATAATTCTGAGAAATGCCTGCAATCGTGATAGTCGGCGCCCAGTGGGGCGACGAGGGCAAGGGGAAGGTGACCGACCTGCTCGCCGAGCAGGCCGACCTCGTCGTGCGCTTCCAGGGCGGCAACAACGCCGGGCACACGATCGTGCGCGACGGCGAGGAGTACAAGTTCCACCTCGTCCCCTCGGGGATCCTCTACCCGGGCAAGATCTGCGCGATCGGCAACGGCGTCGTGATCGATCCGCGCGTGCTGACCGACGAGCTGGACGGGCTGCGCCGCCGCGGCGTCGACGTCGGCGGGCTGCGGATCTCCGCAAACGCCCACATGATCATGCCCTACCACGTGATGCTCGACACCGCGGGCGAGGCCAAGCTGGGAGAGCTTTCGATCGGGACCACGCGCCGCGGGATCGGCCCCTGCTACGCCGACAAGGCGGCGCGGCTGGGAATCCGGGTCCAGGACCTGCTCGACGAGAAGATCCTGCGTAAGAAGGTGATGGCGGCGCTGGAGCCCAAGCGCGACCTGCTGCGGCCGTTCGCCAAGGACCCCGACCTCGACCTGCACTCGATCACCGAGGAGTACCTCACCCACGGGCAGCGGCTCGCCCCCTACATCGCGGACACCTCGCACCTCTGCTGGGACGCCCTGGACCGTGGGGCCACCGTGATCCTCGAGGGCGCCCAGGGAACGATGCTCGACCTCGACCACGGCACCTATCCGTTCGTGACCTCGTCGAACCCCGTCGCCGGCGCGGCCTGCGTCGGCGCCGGCATCGGCCCTCGCGACATCGACGAGGTGTGGGGCGTGGCCAAGGCCTACGCCACCAGGGTCGGCGCCGGGCCGTTTCCGACCGAGCTGGAGGACGACGTCGGCCGGGTGATGCTCGAGCGCGGCCACGAGTTCGGCACGACCACCGGCCGCGAGCGGCGCTGCGGCTGGCTCGACCTGGTGGCGCTGCGCTACGCCGTCCGCCTCAACGGGATGACCGCGCTGGCGGTGACCAAGCTCGACGTGCTGTCGGGGCTCGATCCCCTGCGCGTCGCGGTCCGCTACCGCCACCCGGAGGGGGCGCGCTTCGACGAGTTCCCCTACCACCAGTCGATCCTGCACACGGCGACCGCCGAGTACGAGGAGCTGCCCGGGTTCGACGTGGAGATCGGCGGCGCCCGCCAGGAGGCCGACCTGCCCAAGCAGGCTCGCGAGTACCTCGACTTCGTCAGCGAGTTCGTCGGTGTGCCGGTGCGCCTGGTCGGCGTCGGCCCCGGCCGCGAACAGGTGGTCTGGACCGGCGACGCGAAGACGGCGCTGCGGGCCGCGTAGCTAACCGCAGCGCTCGGCGGCTTTCTGAATCATGACCCCCACCTGCCTGCCGCCTCACGCTGCGCGTTCGGCGCCGGAATCACCTGACCCCCACCTGCCTGCCGCCTCACGCTGCGCGTTCGGCGCCTACATCACTGAAGTGCTCGGGCGGGATCAACCCTGCCGCCTCCGTCCTCTCCTCGCCGCGGCGGAACATCCGCATCGCCACCACGCTGCCGCCCAGAATCGCCGCCATACCGAGGCTGATCTGGACGCTGAGAACCCCCTGGCGCGTCCAGTAGACGTCCTCGAGGTCGAGCAGCAGCGCCGCCTCGTCGAAGGTCAGCCCGAGCCCTGTGCCGAAGGGAAAGGCAAGCACGCGCTCGACCCGGTCGCTGTCGGTGAGCAGCGCCCCCAGCCCGGAGGCGAACGCGAGCATGATCCCGGGGATGAAGTGATGGATGTGGCGGCCCTTGACGCTGACGTTGCCGAGCGGCCACCAGCCGCCTCGCATGCCGTAGGTCGAGAGGCGGACGAAGCCGAAGCTGCCCACGAACGCGGTCAGCAGATGAAGCAGGACAAGCTCGTTGCGCGGGGTGGCCGCATAGCCCTTCATCGCCACCGTGACCGTGTCCTGGGTCGCCTGGCCGGCAGAGACGGCGAGGCCGTCGTGGGCGTGCTCCTGGCGACGGCGCAGAAGGCGCAGGAACTGGCCCCCGATCACGCTGCCTACCGTGGCGAAGGCGGCGGCGGCGAGCGCCGCCGTGACCTGCTCGGAGCGGTTCCAGTGCCAGCGGGTGCGGGTCTGGGCGCGCCGCAGGGCGCGCTTGTGGGCGTGCCGCGGCCGCACGGTTTCGGGCAGGCTCAGCGCCACCGCTCCAGCAGGTCCTCGGCCGGCACCTCGCGCACCCGCCGCGCCGGCACCCCGAGCATCACCGCCCGCGCCGGCACGTCCTCGGCCACGACGGCGCCGGCGCCGATGAAGGCCTCCTCGCCGATTTCGACGCCGGGGCAGAGGACGACGCCGGCGCCGACCCTGCAGGCGCGGCGCAGGGTCGCCCCGACCAGGCTCATCCCGGCGGGATGCCGGGCCATCGTGTCGTCGTTTGCGATCACCACGCCGGGGCCGATGAAGACGTCGTCCTCGGCCACCGTCCCCTTCGCCAGGTAGCAGTTGCTCTGCACGCTGACCCGCTCGCCGAGCGTCACCTCGGGGTCGACCGCGGAGCCGCGGCCGATCACCGAGCCGGCGCCGATCACGGCGTCGTCGCGGATCTGCGACTGGTCGCCGATCAGGCAGCCGTCCCCGATCCGCGCGCCGGAGTGGATCACGACGTGCCCGCCGATCCGGACGTCCCCTCCGATCTCCACTCCCTCGCCCAGCAGGAGGCCCGGGGCGCGGTCGGACCCGCGCAGCACCGCGCTCACAGCTCCGCACCCGCCGCCGGCGCCGCCTCGCCCAGCCTCTGGTTGGCGCCGGCCGCCGCCAATGACGCCTGCAGCGCCTCCAGCACCCGCACCACCCGAACCCCGCTGGCGCCGTCCGAGCGCGGCCGGGCGCCGCTGCGCACACACTCGACGAAGTGCTCGCACTCCAGCCGCAGGGGTTCGGCGTTCGGCACGGACGGGTTCCAGACGTCGCCCGAGCGGGTGATGTACTCGCCGTAGGAGCGGTGATCGGGGTCGAATCCCTTGTCGTAGACGGTCAGCTTTCGCTCCAGCTCCATGTCGTCCAGTGTCGCCATCCGCTTCGAGCCGACCACCGTGATCCGCCGCTCCTTGTGCGGGTCGAGCCAGGAGAGGTGGAGGTGCGCGGCCAGTCCGGAGGCGAAGCGGAGATAGGCGAAGACGACGTCCTCGACCCCCTCGCGCACGTACGCCTCCCCGCGCGCCGAGACCTCGGTCGGGAGCTCCTCGGCGAGGGCGAGGACGACGGAGACGTCGTGGGCGCCGAGGCTCCAGAGGGCGTTCTCGTCGGCACGGAGCTTTCCCAGGTTGAGGCGCTGCGAGTAGACGTAGTAGACGTCTCCCAGCTCGCCCGACCGCACCAGCTCGCGCAGCTGCGTCAGACCGGGGTGGTACTCGAGCAGGTGGCCGACCATCAGCGTGCGCTCGCGCTCGGCGGCGAGCGCCGCCACGCGCTCGGCCGTCGCCGCATCCTGGGCAAGCGGCTTCTCGACGAAGCAGTGCTTGCCCGCCTCCAGGGCGCGCTCGGCAAGCGGCGCGTGGCTGGGGACGGGAGTGGCGATCGCGACCGCGTCCAGGCCGGGATCGGCGAAAAGCTCCTCGGGGTCGGCGGCGAAAGCCGCGTCGGGGAACGTGCGGACCCAGCGCTCGCGCGTGGACGCGTCGGCGTCGCAGCACCAGACCAGCTCGGATCCCTCGATCGCGTCGAAGTTGCGAGCCAGGTTCGGGCCCCAGTAGCCGAGGCCGACCACGCCTACCCGGATCGGATCAGCCATGGATGCCCGCAAGCCTAGTGGTCGCCCTGGTTAGAGCCGGACGAGGTTCGGGGCCTCGATCCCGCGCGTCACCCCGCGGAAGTCGAGCACGAGTGCGGACTCGCGCACGACCCGCTCGTAGTCGATCCCGGGATGGGCGGTGACGATCGTCACCAGGTCGGCCCGGCCCAGCTCCTCGTCGAGGTCGGCGTGCCGCAGCCCCAGCTGCGGCAGTTCGGCCACGAACGGGTCGTGGTAGGAGATCTCGGCGCCCAGCTCGGAGCACAGGCGCGCGATCTTCAGGGCCGGCGACTCGCGCACGTCGTCGCTGCTCGCCTTGTAGGCCACGCCCAGCAGCAGCACGCGCGAGCCGTTCATCGGCTTGCCCGCCGCGTTGAGCGTCCGCTCCATCTTCTGCACGCAGAAGTGCGGCTGGTTCTGGTTGGTCTTGCCCGCCAGCTCGATGAACTCGGTGTAGAAGTCGTGCTCGCGCGCCTTGAAGGCGAGGTAGAAGGGGTCGATCGGCAGGCAATGCCCGCCCATCCCGGGGCCCGGCTCGAAGCGCATGAACCCGAACGGCTTGGTGGCCGCGGCGTCGATCACCTCCCAGACGTCGATGTCCATCCGGTCGCAGAGCATCGCCAGCTCGTTGACGAGGGCGATGTTCACCGAGCGGAAGATGTTCTCGAGCAGCTTCGCCAGCTCGGCCGCCTCCGGGCTGGAGACCACGACGACGTCGTCGCATGCCTCCCGGTAGAGCTCGGCGGCGCGGTCGCGGCAGCGATCGGTGAGGCCGCCGATGATCTTCGGCGTGGTCCGGATCGTCCAGTCCTCGCGGCCGGGGTCGATCCGCTCCGGCGAGAAGGCGAGGTTGAAGTCGCGGCCCGCGGCAAGGCCCGACTCCTCCAGGATCGGCCGAAGCCGGTCGCGCGTGGTGCCGGGGTAGGTGGTCGACTCCAGCACGACCAGCTGCTCGGGCTGCAGCACGGCGGACAGCGACGTCGCCGCGTCGACGAGGTGCGAGAGGTCCGGCTCGCGCGAGTTCGTGAGCGGGGTGGGTACGCAGAGGATCACGGCGTGGCAGGAGGCGAGATCGGCGTACCGGGTGGTCGCGTGCAGACGGCCCTCCACCGCGGCGAGCCGCTCCGAGGACACGTCGCCGACGTGGCTCTCACCGCGGTTGATCCCCTCGACCTTGCGCGAGTCCACGTCGAGGCCGACAACCTCGTGGCCCGTCTCGGCGAAGGCGAGCCCGAGCGGGAGGCCGACGTAGCCGAGGCCGATCACTCCGATCTTCATCGTCATCCCGGCGAGTGTAGGGAGGAAAGCCAGCGGATCACGGCCTCGGCGACGCGGGAGCCGGCGCGCCCGTCCCCGTACAGGGCGCGGTTGGGCCCCGCCGCACCGCGCATCGTGTCGACCTGTTCGAGCGCCGCCATCGCCGCTTCGGCGTCGAGGCCGACCAGCCGGTTCCAGCCGGTTTCGACGGTCTCCACCCACTCTGTCTCGTCGCGCAGCGTCAGGCAGGGGACGCCGGCAAGGTAGGCCTCCTTCTGCACCCCTCCCGAGTCGGTGAGCACGGCGCGGGCGTTTCGCAGCAGCCTGGTGAAGTCGAAGTAGCCGAGCGGCTCGACCAGGCGCACGTCGGCGCCGTCCAGGCCCAGGTCCGGCACCGCCTCCAGGCGGGCGCGCGTGCGCGGGTGCACGCAGAAGACCACCGGGGCCGTCTCCGAGGCGCGCACGAGCAGCGCCGCGAGCTCGCCCAGCCGCTCCGGCTCGTCGACGTTGGCGGCCCGATGCGCGGTGGCCACCAGGTAGGAGCCGGCGGCGAGGCCGAGTCGCTCGAGCACCTCGGAGCGCCGTTCCGCGAAGGGGGCGAGGGCGAGGGCGACGTCGGCCATCACGTCGCCGACCAGCTCGACCCCTTCCACGATCCCCTCCGCCCGGAGGTTCTCCACGGCGGTGGGCGTCGAGCACAGCAGCAGGCTCGACAGCCGGTCGGCGACCACGCGGTTGACCTCCTCCGGCATCGAGCGGTCGAACGAGCGCATCCCGGCCTCCACGTGGGCGGTCGGGAGGTCGAGCTTCGCCGCCGCCAGCGCCGCCCCGAGAGTCGAGTTGGTGTCTCCGTAGACGAGCACGCCGTCGGGCGCGGCGTCGACCAGCAGCGGTTCCAGAGCGACGAGGATCGCGGCCGTCTGCTCGGCGTGGCTGCCCGATCCGATCTCCAACTCGCGGTCGGGCAGTGGCAGGTCAAGCTCCTCGAAGAAGACGTCGGACAGCTCGGGGTCATAGTGCTGGCCGGTGTGGACGAGCAGCTCGCTGGCGCCCTCGCGCAGGCGGCGCGAGACCGCGGCGGCCTTGACGAACTGCGGCCGGTTGCCGACCACCGTGACGACTCTCATCGTCGCTAAGACTTACCGATCCCGGGGGGCGGGGGGCGCCCGGCGCCTTGCAGGGACTCCGTCCCGCGAGGGAACGTCAGTGGCGGGCCCGGGTCACGTGCTCGCAGGCGGTGAGCGTGTCGGCGGCGTCGGCGCGCACGGTGTCGCTGCCGCCGCCGCAGTTGACGCGCTCGGCGCGGCCGTCGTCAGCGTAGATCGTGTCGCTGCCGGCGCCGCCGCTGTAGCTGTCGGTGCCCGCGTCGCCCATCAGCGTGTCGCCGCCGGCGCCGCCGGCGACGACGTCGTTGGCGGCCCCGCCGGAGATCAGGTCCGCACCGGAGTCGCCGAGCAGCTCGTCCTTGCCGCCGTTGCCCTCGATCTCGTCGGCGCCGTAACCGCCGGAGACGCAGTCGGCGCCGCCCTCGGCGGTGACCAGATCGCCGCCGGAGCGTGCGGTGATCTTCTCCCCGAGGCTGCTGCCCTGGAGCGTGTCGTCACCGGCGGTGCCGTTGATCGTGTTCGCGCAGGCGCCGGGCAGGGAGGCTTTCACGGTCCAGGTGCGGGTTCCCGCGTACGGCGCCTGCTCGTGGTTGCCGGCCAGGTCCGTCGCCCGAGCCCTGAACGTGTGCGTCCCGACGGCGATGTTCGCGTAGTCCTTGGGGGACAAACAGGACCCCCACCCGCCGTTGTCCAGATTGCACTCGAAGGTCGCGAGCGGCTCGGACTCGAAGCTCAGCCGCGCATCGGTGTCGGTGGTGCTTGCCCTCGGCGCGCCGACGATCGTCGTGGTCGGCGCGACGGTGTCGATGAACCAGGGTCGCGTCGCGGCCGGCGAGGTGACGTTGAGATGCGCGTCGATCCCCCTCACCGACAGCGTGTAGCGGCCGTCGAGGTTGGCGGGCAGGTCGCTGCCGTCGTAGGCCTGAGTCCCGGTGGTGGCCGTCTGCGAGTCGCAGGAGCCGAAGGGCTGGTCGTGCTGCGTGCCCGGAGCGTCGAGGCTGCACTGGAGGAAGGCGTTCTCGTTCGAGTGGAACGTGAACGATGCCGTGCGCAGGTTGGTGTAGGTCGGCGGCCCCGAGTCGAAGCTGATCTGGGGGCCCGTGCTGTCGATCGTCCAGGTTCGCGTCGCGAACGGGCCGAGGTTTCCGAGCGAGTCGATCGCGCGCACCTTGAACGCGTACTGGCCGTCGTCGGGGAGGTTCTGGGCCGAGTAGGACTTCGGCGAGCCGCAGAGGCTCTCGCCCTGGTCGTGCCCGGTGCCGGGAGCGTCGAGGCTGCAGAGGAAGAAGGCCGGCTCGGAGGGGTTGGTCGCGAAGGAGAACGAGGCCGACTTCGTCCCCACCGTCCCGCTCGGGCCCGAGTTGATGTCCACGTTCGGCCCGGTGGTGTCGACGCTCCAGGAGCGTGTGGCGGCGGTGCCATCGACGTTGCCGAAGCGGTCGATCGCCCGCACCGAGAACGTGTAGGGGCCGTCGTCGACGATGTCGGAGCTGGTGTAGGCCTTCGGCGAGCTGCACGAGGCGAACGGCTGATTGTGGGCGGCGCCCGGAGCGTCCAGGCTGCACTCGAAGCTGATCGGCGTCGACGGGTCGATGCCGTGGAAGCCGAAGCTGGCCGACCGCGACGCAACCGGAGTCGGGGGCCCGGAGTCGATCTGCGTGTCCGGCGGCGCCGTCTCCCAGCCGTAGACGACATAGGCGGCGCCGGAGGCGCTGCGGCTGTTGCGTGTCGCCAGGTTGGCGCCGGAAATCAGGTCGGCCGGGCCGTCGCCGTTGAAGTCGCCGGCCGCCCCCACCGAGAAGCCGAGCTGATCGCCCGCCTGGGCCCCATCGATCAGGAAGCCCTCACCGCTCGTCGTGATGTTCGCGAGGTTGACTCCAGTCGAGGCGGTCTTGCCGAAGACGAGGAAGGCCGAGCCGGAGTCGCTGCGGCTGTTGTTGTCGGTGGTCGGCGCACCCACGAGCACGTCGGGCTTGCCGTCGGAGTTCAGATCCCCGGCGCCAGCCACCGACTGTCCGGTTCCGGACCCAGCCCCGCCGATCAGGTAGCCGGCCGGGTCGTTTCCCGAGCTGTTGAGGCTGTTCAGATCACGTGTCGTGCTCGGTGGCGAGCTCTCCCCGAATACCTCGTAAGCCTTGCCGGCTCCGGTCCCGATCACGATGTCGGGCTTGGCGTCGCCGCTCACATCGCCGGTAGCTGCGACGGAGGTACCCGCCGCCTCGCTGCTGGCCGCTCCGTCGATTCTGTAGTCAGCGTTCGACGAGTTGAGCGTGCCAAGGTCCACGGCAGTCGTCGTCGTGCCCTTTCCGCAGACGACGAAGACGGAGCCTGAGCCCCCGCGGAGGTTGTTGCCAGCGCCTGGTGCGCCCACGATCACGTCGGCCTTGGTGTCGCAGGCGAGGTTGCCGGCGCTACCGGAGCCGGCGAGGCCGTCAACCGACGACCCCGCGCTATCGCCGGACGCCGCTCCTTCGATCCTGAATCCCGGGACGCTTACGGTGCCGATCTGGGTCAGGTCGAGGTTCGCGTTGCCGGTCGTCCTGCCGAAGACCACCCAGGCCGCGCCGGCGTTGTTCTTGAGGATGCTCGGATCGAACGTCGGTGCGCCGAGAATGACGTCAGGCGTGCCGTTGCCGTCGACGTCGCCGGCGCCGGCCACGTCTGCGCCTATCCCTGCCACGCCGCTGATCGCGAAGCCCTGACCGCCCAAGGTGCCGAGGGCGACCGGGCTCGTCGTGGCTTTGCCGAAGACGACGTAGGCCGCGCCGTTGCCGCCGCTCGCTCCGACGATCACGTCGTCCTTTCCGTCGTTGTTCATGTCGCCGACTCCGTCCACCGACGCCCCCGCCCGGTCGCCGTTCGCCGCGCCGGTGATCGCGAAGCCGCCGCTGCCGAGGGAGTTGAGATCGATCGCGGTCGCGGCGTTGGGATTGCTGTCGCCGTGGGGCCGGCCGAAAACCACATATGCAGCACCGGCCCCGACGTTCGGAGCGCCGACGATCACGTCGTCTATGCCGTCATTGTTGACGTCTCCCGCGGGCGCGACCGAATCGCCCGCGTGGTCGCTCGCCACCTTGCCCTGGATCTGGACGTTGGCCTGGTTGAGCAGGTCCACCTGGCCGGACTGCTGCGGCAGCGCGGCCCCGAAAGCGACTCCCGGCAAGCCCAGAACGGCCAGGGCGGAGCAGGCCGCGAGCGCAGCCCGGACAAGCCCCCACCGCACCGGCATCCTTCCCTGCATGCCCTTCACGGTAGCCAAGCCCTCAGTATGCGGCAAGCCGCAACCCGGCCGACCGGCAGGACGCTCATGCAGCTCCTATCGGCGCCGTGCAAAGGCGTCCTTGGGCAAATGCCGCCCCCCGTCGGGTCCGTCGTTCCGCCTAGCCTGGGGCCATGCGGCCCCGGATCGCGGCCGGCGTGGCCATCGGCGCGGCGCTGGTCTTGGCAACGTTCCTGTTCGGCCCCTGGTACCGCGTCGACTACGCGATCTCCACGCTGACCGCCGGCAAGCAGGCCCAGGCGACGGCTGGATTCGAGGACGTGAGCGCCTGGAACGCCTTCGCCCTCCGCGACGCGGCCCTGGCGGCGCTCGCCGCCGTCGCGCTGCTGGCGACCGTCGCCACCCTGGCATCGCGGCCCGGCTGGGCGAACCTCGCCGCCCTCTGCGGCCTGATCGCCGCCATCCTCGTCGCCACGGCGATCGTCTGGCCGCCTCACCGCATCGAGGTCGCCTCCTTCACCGGCGGCTCGCTGAGCGAGGAGGTTTCGGTGCGCTGGGCCGCCTTTGCGGCTCTCTCCGCGGCCCTGATCGTCGCCACGGCGGCGGGTGCGGCGGCCTCCGGCCGACCTCCGGTTCGCGGCGATCACCGTCGTCGTGATGATGATGATGATGGGCCGTGAAGGACTCGAACCTTCAACCTTGAGATTAAGAGTCTCCTGCTCTACCAGTTGAGCTAACGGCCCTGAAAAAGCGGGCCCCGTGCGGGTCCCGCGGAACGAATTCTATTAGGCCGCAAAATGGCAGCGGGGCGGGCACGCGCCGGCGGCGCTAGGGCGTGCCGGTGCTGCCGCCGCCGAGCGGGCCGGCCGGGCTCTGAAGCGGGTTCTGGCCGGGGGCCTGGCTCTTCTGCTGCTGCTTCTGCTGCTTGAGGAAGGCCTTCGCCCGCTTGCGCAGCTGGACGAGCTGCTGGCGCACGACGGCGCGCTTGGCCTTCGGCGCCATCGCCGCCGCCTTCGCCGCGGCGGCGTCGCCGGTGGCGAAGTTGCCGTCCGCGTACTCGAACAGTGCCAGGTTCGCGTAGCCGCCGCTGCTCGGATGCTTGACGAGGACGATCTTCTGCGTGGCGGCCGCGCCGTGGGCGTCGCCGATCGTCTGGTAGGACTGGACCACGACCGTGGCGACGTTGACGTCGGGCTTCTTCGGCTTGGTCTTCAGGTAGCGCTCCCAGGCCGTCGCCGACTTGTCGAACTCCGACGCCGCCGTCTCGGTGACGTGCTGCTGGCCGGTCTGGGGGTCGGTGTGGGCCTGGACGTCGCTGTTGCCGGCGAGGTAGCGCACCCGCGCCAGCTCCAACAGCAGCTGCTGGTTGGTCGGATCGCGGCGCAGCTTCTGCTCGATCGTCGTGGCGCGGTCGTCGTACTGGCTGACGCTGCTGCCGGCCCCGCTGCCGCCGCCGATGCCGATGCTGTCGAGCAGGCCGCTGCCGCTGCCGCCGATCCCGAACAGGACCAGGCCGGACGCCATCAGCACGGCCAGCATCGCGTAGATCACCTGGATCAGGCGCTTGCGCTTGCCTCTGAGGTCGAACAGCATCGCTCGGTCTGGAGATCGGCTCGCGGCCGCTAGCGGGGCTCCTGCGCGGTGGCCGCGGGAGCGCGCTCCCGCGGTCCCCCGAACAGGCGAGCGAGCACGATACTCAACTCGTACAGCCCAACCAGCGGCGCCATTATGAGAAGCATCGTCACCGGGTCGGTGCCGGGAAGCAGCATCGCCACGATCGCGCAGACCAGGATCGCGTAGCGGCGGTTGGCCGAGAGCTGCTTCGGCGTGACGATCCCCAGCCGGGTCAGCGCCAGGATCGCCACCGGCACCTGGAACACGATCCCCAGCGACACAAGGGTCATCGCGAAGAAGCTGTAGTACTCGCGCGCCCGCACCTGGATGTTGAACTGGCCCTGGTTGAAGTTGAGCAGGAACTTGGTCGCCGCTGGGAGCACGACGAAGTAGGCGAAGACGACCCCGGCGACGAACAGCGCCGGCATCATCAGCATCAGCGGCAGCGCGATCCGCCGCTCGCCTGGGCTGAAGGCCGGTACCACGAAGGCGTAGAGCTGGTAGAGCACGACCGGCAGCGACAGCAGAATCGCCCCGTAGGCCGCCAGGGTGAGCGTGGTCATGAACGGCTCGGTGACGCCGAAGGTGATCGGCACGCGGTCGCCCGGCAGGGGCGAGTTGGCGATGTCGAGCAGCAGGTGGTTCTGCCAGAAGCAGAGGCCGAACGCGACGGCGAAGACGGCGATGCAGACGATCAGCCGGCTGCGAAGCTCGTCGAGGTGCTCGACGAGGGTCAGGCGATCCTCGAAGTCAACCGCCTTGAAGCGGGCCACGGCGGCGGTCAGGCCTTGTGCTCGTGAACAACCTCGGCCTCGGCGGGAGACTCCTCGTCCCCCTTTGCGAGCTCGGGCTGCTTGTGCTCCTTGTCATCCTTGTCGCCTGAGACGGAGTCCTTGAACTCGCGCATCCCGCGGCCGAGGGAGCGACCAAGCTCCGGCAGCCGCTTCGGCCCGAAGATCAGCAGGGCGATCACCAGCACGACGAGGATCTCGGGCAAGCCGATCTGGTTGAACATCGCCCCCTATGGTAGCGGCGGTCTCCGGCGCCCCCGCCGGCCGCCCGCCTCAGGCGTCGGTGCGGTCGAAGTTGAGGTGAAAGCGGCTGGGCGTGGGCTCCGCCTGGCCCTGGTACTTCGAGCCCGCCTCGCCGCTGCCGTAGGGGCGCTCCACGGGGCCGTCCATCCGCATGAACGAGATCTGGCCGATCGGCATGCCGTGGTAGATCGTGATCGGCAGGTTGGCGACGTTGGAAAGCTCCAGGGTCAGATTGCCCTCGAAGCCGGGATCGACGAAGCCCGCCGTGGAGTGGATCAGGAGCCCGAGCCGGCCGAGCGAGCTCTTGCCCTCGAGCCGGGCGACGAGGTCGTCGGGCAGCCGCACCCGCTCGAGCGTCTGGCCGAGCACGAACTCCCCCGGGTGCAGGACGAAGGGGTCGTCGCCCTCGACCTCGACCAGCTCGGTGAGGTCATCCATCGGCTTGCGAACGTCGATGTAGGGGCGGCGGGCGTTGTGAAAGACGCGGAAGCGGCGGTCCACGCGCACGTCGACGCTGGAAGGTTGGACGAGGGACTCGTCGAATGGATCGATGACGATCCTGCCGGCCGCAATCTCGGCCCTGATGGTCCCGTCGCTGAGAACCATGAACCGCCGCAGTCTATTCGCACGTATACCGCGCAGGAGATGGCCTAAAGGTGGCGGGCGCAGAACCCGATAACTACGCAATGAGCATGGGGCCGGGAAGAGATCCGAGAGGCCACGTCAAGCGCGTGGTCCTGCCGAGCGGCAAGGAGATCGAGGTCGTCTATTTCGACACCCCGGGCGACGCACCGGCCGAGCACACCGCCACCGTCCGCGCCCTGCACGTCTGCCCCGCCTGCGACTCGCAGATGGTCCATCCGACCGACTGGGAGGAGTCCGGAGAGCGCTGGCAGGTCCACCTGCGCTGCCCCGAGTGCGAGTGGACGGGCGGCGGCATCTACACCCAGGCCGAGGTCGACGACTTCGACCGCGAGCTTGACCGCGGCTGCAGCCTGATCCTCGAGGATCTCAAGCGCCTGATCCGCTCCAACATGGAGGAGGAGGCGGACCGCTTCGCGGCGGCGCTGGCGCGGGACCAGATCCTCCCCGAGGACTTCTAGTTGGTATTGGCGCCAAACGCGCAAGCGTGAGGTGTCAGCCAGGTCTGGATCGTTGTTCCTCAGCTGTAGCGGTCGACGACGCCGTCGGCGACCAGGCCGAGCAGGCGGCGCTCCTCCGGCTCGAAGACGTCGCTCTGCAGCGCCAGCTTGCCGGCGGCGACCATCTCCAACGCCTCGGCGCGCACCCGGTCGAGCGCGCCGCTGGCGGCGATGCGGTCGCAGAGCGCCTCGACCCCCGGGTGGTCGAGCGCGCGCAGATCGATGTCCGCGATCGAGCCGTCCGCCTCGGCGGCGTAGATCAACGGCAGGGTCACGGTGCCGTCGAGCAGGTCGGTGCCGCGCGCCTTTCCCGTCCGCTCGGGCGGACCGCTGACGTCGAGCACATCGTCGAGCAGCTGGAAGGCGAGCCCCACCTCGGCGCCGAAGCGTCCCAGCTCGGCCTCGCCGCCGCGGCCGGCGGCCGCCCTGCCCATCAGGCAGGCGCACTCGAACAGGCGCGCGGTCTTGAGGCGGCAGCGTTCCAGGTAGCGATCGCGGCCGATGCCCGGGTCGTAGGCGTCCCGCCGCTGCGCGAGCTCGCCCAGGGCGAGCCCGACGGAGGCGGAGCTGAGCAGCCGCACCTGGCGGTCGGCCGGCCCCCCGCCGTCCGCCACCGCTGCGCCGTCCGCGCTGAGCTCGGCGAAGGCGCGGGAGAACAGCAGGTCGCCGGTGGCCACGGCGCGGCCGCGGCCCGAGCTGGCGGCCACCGTCGGCCGGCCGCGGCGCAGGTCGGCGTCGTCGAGGACGTCGTCGTGCACGAGCGTCGCCATGTGGACCAGCTCCACGGCGACGGCGGCACGCACGCCGGCGTCGCCGCCGTCCGGGCCGGAGCAGAGCAGGACGAGCATCGGCCGCAGGCGCTTTCCCCCCGCCTCCAGGGTGGCGGTGGCGTCGGCTGCGAGCGGGTCGCCGTGGCTCTGCGCCAGCTCGCGCAGGCGCCGCTCGGCCTGCTCCATCCGCTGCGGCAGCCACGCTCCGGCCGCGTCGGTGACGACGGTTACCGGGGGCGGGACTGCGGACGGGCGGGACACGAAAAAGGGCGGTCGGGGTCAGCTGCGGACGCCGCTGTGGACAGCGATGATGCCACCGGCCAGCACGGCGTAGCGGATCCGCGTCAACCCCGCCTCGCCCATCAGCGCCGCCAGGCCCGCCGGAGAGGGGAAGCTGCGCACCGACTCGGGCAGGTAGCTGTAGGCGTCACGGTCGCCGGCGACGGCACCCAGGCGAGGAACGACGCGGTCGAACCACAGCGAGTAGAACCACGACAGTGGCGGGCGCTGCGGCTGCGTGATCTCGAGGATTGCCAGGCGGCCGCCGGGGCGCAGCACCCGCGTCATCTGCGTCAGGCCGCGGGGGAGGTCGGCGAGGTTGCGGACGCCGAAGCCGACCGTGACCGCGTCGAACGCGGCATCCGGGTAGGGGAGCTCGAGCGCGTCGGCCCAGTCCCACTCGATCTCCGCCATCCCCGCTTCCGCCGCCTTGCCGCGGGCGATCTCGAGCATCGGCTCCGAGAAGTCGCAGCCGACCACGCGCCCCGTGGGGCCGACCCGCCGGCGCAGCTCGATCGCGAGGTCGCCGGTGCCACAGCACACGTCGAGGGCGGCGTCACCGGGGTCGAGTGCGGCGAGGTCGGCGGCGCGACGGCGCCACTGGTGGTGGAGCCCGGCGGTCATCGCCGAGTTCATCAGGTCGTAGCGCCCGGCGATGCGGTCGAACATCCGGCGCACCTGGCCGGAGAACTCGTCCGACCCGCGGCTAGGTCTGCGGGCGGCTATTGGAGCGATGCGAGGAAGTCGACCAGCTGGTTGAACTTCTGCGGCGGCAGGTCCTTGTAGACGGGCATCGGCGCGGTCGGGTTGATCAGCGTGCGGGCGATCGCCGCGCGGGGCAGCTTGGCGCCGATGTGGGTCAGCTCCGGCCCGGGGCCGTTGTTGCCGTTGTCCTTGAACTTGTGGCAGGCCAGGCATCCGGACTGCGCCGCCACCTGCTTCCCGGCCTCGTACTGCGGCGCCACCTTGATGTCGATCGCCGTGGGCGAGCCCGCCTCGGCGCCGAGCAGCGTCAGGTAGGCCATCGCGACGATCGTCAGCACGGCGGCCGTGGTGGCGATCGGACGCCGCTCGGGACGCCGCTCGGGGCCGCGATCGTAGAACGGCAGCAGGAGCAGCAGCACCATCGCGATCGTCGGGATCCCGATCGTCGCGATCGGGACCAGCTCCGGCGGCTTGATCACCCGCAGAAGCTCGAACAGGAAGAAGAAGTACCACTCGGGGCGAGGCACGTAGGTGGTGGTGGTCGGGTCCGCCTTCGGCCCCTGCTCGGCGCCGAGGACCAGCGCCATCGCGATCACGACTCCGACCACGACCAGCGCCATCGTCGCGTCCTTCATCACCGCGTAGGGGAAGAAGGGCTTGCCCTTCTTCTTCAGCAGCTCGTACTCCTGGAGGTAGGCCTCCTTCTCGGCGCGATTCATCGGCTCACCTAGCCGATCTCCTCGGTGCGGACCGACTTCGGCCGCTCCGAGCGCAGCCAGGGCGGCGCGGTCGTGCCGAGCTTGACCACGAGGTAGAGGTGGGCGCCGATCATCGCCACGATCAGGCCGGGCACGAGCAGCATGTGGATCGCGTAGAAGCGCGACAGCGTGGTGGCGCCGAACTCCGGCCCGGCGCGCAGGAAGTCGCTCAGGTAGGGCCCGATGATCGGTCCGGTGCCGTTGATGTTGACGCCGACCACGGTGGCCCAGAACGAGCGCTGGTCGAACGGCAGCAGGTAGCCGGTGAAGCCCATGATCAGAGTCAGGATCAGCAGCACGACGCCGATCACCCAGTTGAGCTCGCGCGGGTACTTGTAGGCGCCGAAGAAGAAGGTGCGCCCCATGTGGAGGAAGACCAGGATCACCATCACGCTGGCGCCCCACTTGTGCATCCCCCGCACGAACTCGCCGAGGAAGACGTCGTTGGTGAGGTGGGTGATGCTGTCGTAGGCCTGGGTCGCCGACGGGGTGTAGTACATCGCCAGGAAGACGCCGGTCACGGCCTGGACCACGAAGGCGAAGAGCGTGGCCGAGCCGAGTGTGTAGAACCAGTTCGTGCCCTTCGGGACCTTGCGGTAGAGCATCCCCGTGAGGAACCCGGTGGCGCCCATGCGCTCGTCCACCCAGCCGAGGACGTCGACCGCGCCCTCCTTGGCGATCTCCGCCGGCCTGGCACCGTCGCGGCGGCCGTTGCCCTCGCCGGGCTTGGCCGTGCGCCGCGGCGGGGACGGAGTGCGGTTGCGCTTGCGGAACGGGGCCATCAGCCCTCCTCTGCGCGGGCGGCGCTCATGGCGGCGGCGGCGGCACGGTCGGCCGCGGCGGGTAGAGGACGTTCCAGATCCCGCCGGTGAACTCGCCCGGGTCGCGGGCCCGCACCGGGTCGAGCTGCGAGGTGACGCTGTAGCGCGGGCCAAGCTCCACCTGGCCGTGGCGCACCCTGGTCTGGAATCGGTCGAGCGGACGCACCGGCGGGCCACCGATGCGCTTTCCCTGGAAGTCGTAGACGCCGCCGTGACAGGGGCAGATGAAGTTGCCGGCGGCCTGCACGAAGCGCACCGGGCAGCCGAGGTGGGCGCAGCGGGTGGAGATCGCGATGAACTCGGTCGGGTCCTCCTTCAGCTGCTCGCTGCCCTTGCGCACGTAGGCGGTCGTCTTGCCGGCCTCGCCGATGTTGGGGACGATCGTGAACACGACCGGCCGGTACGTGTCCGCGACGAAGTCATCGGCCGGCCCGACCGGCTCCCACAGCACCTTGGGGCGGTGGAAGACCGGGGCGAGCGCGAAGCCGGCGGCGGGCAGCACGATCGCCACGGCGGCGACCCCTCCCACCGCCTGGGAGGCGACCGTGAACGCCTTCCGGCGGGTCATCGACTCGCCCTCGAAATGGCCGGGCGGGTCCATCTTCGGCGGCCCGTTCGGCGGTCCGCCTCGCTGCTGCTCTCTGTCGCCGTTCTCAGCCAAGCTCGGGTGCCTCGGGGGGGTCGAAGTCTATTGCCTCGGCCGCGGATCGCAGCGGCTCCGCCAGCCCGAAACGGCCCGCCATCCGGGCCGCCGACCGCCACAGCGCGCCGCCCCCGTCATGCCCGTCGCGAAGCGCCACCTTGGCCTCCTCGTGGGCGGCGCCGCCGCCGCAGGCGACGGCGGTGACCGCGGCCAGCCAGAGCGCGCCGGCGGCTGCGCCCGACCCGGCGGCGTGGATCCTGGCCGAGAGGCTGATCAGGTCGGAGAGCTCGGCGACCGCCGCCACGTCGCCCAGGGCGGCCAGCCGGTCGAGGCCCAGCGCGTACAGATAGTCGCCGGCGAGCAGGCCGAGGTCGGCGTCGAAGCCACGCAGCAGGCGCGACTCGCCGTAGTGCAGCAGATAGCCCTCGCGGATCGCCTCCACCAGCAGCGCGTACTCCCCCGGCGCCGGGGCGGCGCAGGGGCCCGCCGCGGCGAGCAGGCCGAGGGCCGGCTCGGCGTCGGGCTCGGCGGCCACGTGCGGCGAGATCACCGAGCCCTCGGCGCGCAGCTCGCCCGCCAGGAAGCGCAGGGCGCCGACGGGCTCCGGCGCGCTCGCCGGGCGGCTCGAGCCGCGGGCGGCGAGCTGGAGGCTATCCATCCTCGGCCTCCGCGAAGGCCTCCGCGGCGGCCGCCACGGTGCGCTCGATCGCCCCGTCGTCGTGGGCGAGCGAGACGAACCAGGCCTCGAACTGCGAGGGGGGCGGATAGACGCCGCGGGCCAGCATCGCGCGGCAGAAGCGCGCGTACGCGTCCGCGTCGCAGGCGCGAGCGCCGGCGAAGTCGCGCACCGTTCGCTCGCTGAAGAAGACGGTGACCAGCCCGGGCGCCGACGCCACCCGGACCGGCCGCCCGGCGCCGGCGTCGCGAAGCCCGGCGGCGAGACGGTCGGTGAGCTGCCCGAGCCGCGCGTAGGCGCCGGCATCGAGCTCGCCCAGGGTGGCGAGTCCGGCCGCCACGGCCAGCGGGTTGCCGGACAGCGTCCCCGCCTGGTAGACGAGCCCGGCCGGCGCGACCTGCTCCATCAGCTCGCGCCCCCCGCCGAAGGCGGCGGCGGGCAGGCCGCCGCCCAGCACCTTGCCCATCACGGTGAGGTCGGCCTCCACCCCCAGCAGCTCCTGGGCGCCGCCGCGGGCGACGCGAAAGCCGCTGATCACCTCGTCGAGGACGAGCAGGGCGCCGGCGGCGTCGGCCTGCTCGCGCAGGAACTCGAGGAAGCCCTCCTCGGCCGGTACTACCCCCATGTTGGCGGGGATCGGCTCCGCCAGGATCGCCGCCGGTTCGCGCTCGACGACGGCCCGGGCGAGCGCGTCGCGGTCGTTCCAGGCGACCACGGCGGTGTCCGCGGCCTGGGCGGCGGTGACCCCGGGGCTGGCCGGGACCCCGAGCGTCGCCATCCCCGACCCGGCCTCGGCGAGCAGCCCGTCAACGTGGCCGTGGTAGGCGCCCTCGAACTTGACCACCGCGTCGCGGCCGGTCGCGGCGCGCGCCACGCGCAGCGCGCTCATCGCCGCCTCCGTCCCCGAGCTGGTCATCCGCACCATCTCTACGGCCGGGAAGCGCTCGGCGACCGCGGCGGCCAGCTCCACCTCGCCCTCTGTGGCCGCCCCGTAGCTCGTCCCCCGCCCGGCCGCCTCACGCACGGCCTCCACCACCGCGGGATGGGCGTGGCCGAGGATCAGCGGCCCCCACGAGCACACCCAGTCCACGTAGCGATTGCCGTCGACGTCGATCAGCTCGCAGCCCTCGCCGCGCTCGACGAAGATCGGGTCGCGGCCGATCGCACGCATCGCCCGCACCGGCGAGTTGACACCGCCCGGCAGCAACTCGAGCGCGCGGCGGTAGAGCTCGTCCGATCTGCCGCTGCCCCGCGCCGCCGCTGCCTCTGCCCCGGAGGTGGCGGGGCGCCCCGGCGCGCTCAGGAGTGCTCCGCCTCCCACCTGGCGTATTCGTCGGTGAAGTACCGCAGGCGCACCTTCTTGTACTCGGTCGACGAGTACAGCGTGGCCCTGTCGTCGGCGCCGATCCCGCACTCGGCGGCGATGCTGTCCAGGACCGCGTCGCACTCCTCCTTGGAGCGGCCGTGGGCCATCGTGAAGATGCTGTAGGGCCAGTCGGCGTAGGTGGGCCGCTGGTAGCAGTGCGAGACGCCGCGGAAGGCCGCCATCCGCTTGCCGGTCTCGAGCACCTCGTCCTCGGGGACCCGCCACACGCCCATCCCGTTGGCGGAGAAGCCGGCGCGTCGGTGATAGAGGATCGCGGCGACGCGGCGCAGGATCCCGCGCTCGACCATGCGTTGGAGATGGCCGAGGAAGGCGTCGGTGGACATTCCCACCTCCGTCGCCGCGGCGTCGTAGGGGCGGTCGGTCACCGCCATCGGCCCCTGCAGGGCGCGCACGACGGCGACGTCGAGATCGTCGTAGGGCTGCGGCTCCAGCTCGCGCGGCGGCGCCGCCTCGGCGGCGGCGGCGAGCGCGTCCGTCCCGCCCTCCATCTCCAGGCTCATGTTGATCTTGAACAGCGTGAGCGTGGGCAGCTTGCGCATCGACCCCGCGCCGGTGGCGTCCGCCAGCGCCTCCAGCGTCCCGTCCAGGCCGAGGGGCGAGTCCGGCGGCGTCGCGATCGTGAACCAGAGGTTGAACTCGTGCGTGCGCAGGTAGTTGTGGGAGACGCCGGGGTGGGAGTTGACGATCTCCGCCGCCCGGCGCGGGTTGGAGGAATCGACCTTGGCCGCCACCAGCATCGAGCTGTAGCCGAGCGCGCGGGTGTCGAAGATCGGCGTGATCTCGCGGATGATGCGGTGGTCGAGCAGGCGCTGGGTGCGGGCCTTGACATCGTCGGCCCCGAGCCCCGCCTCGGCGGCGACCGCGGCGAACGGCTCGGGCACCAGCGCGAAGCTCGACTGCAGCAGGTTGAGCAGCTGCTTGTCGACACCGTCCAGCTCGACCGCGGCGCCGCCGGCGCGCGAGCGCACCTTCGGGCGCGCGGCCGAAGGGCCGCCTAGCGCAGCCACTCGGCCGCCTCGCGCGCATAGTAGGTGACGATCACGTCGGCCCCGGCGCGGCGGATCGCCGTCAGCGTCTCGAGCGCAGCGGCGCGCTCGTCCAGCCAGCCGTTGACCGCCGCCGCCTTCAGCATCGAGTACTCACCCGAGACGTGAAAGGCGGCAACGGGTGCCCCGGTCTCGTGCTTGACGCGGCGGACGACGTCGAGATACGGCGTCGCCGGCTTGACCATGACGATGTCGGCGCCCTCCTCGATGTCCAGCTTCGCCTCGCGCACCGCCTCGGAGGCGTTCGCCGGGTCCATCTGGTAGCCGCGGCGGTCCCCGAACTCGGGGGCGGAGTCGGCGGCGTCGCGGAACGGGCCGTAGAAGGCCGACGCGTACTTGACGCTGTAGGCGACGATCGGGGTGGTGGCGTGGCCCTCCTCGTCGAGCTGGGAGCGGATCGCGCCGATGCGTCCGTCCATCATGTCGCTGGGGGCGACGGCGTCTGCCCCGGCCTCGACGTGGGAGATCGCGGTCTTGGCGAGCAGCTCCAGGGTGATGTCGTTGTCGACCTCGCCGTCGCGGACGAAGCCGCAGTGGCCGTGGGACGTGTACTCGCAGAGGCAGACATCCGTGATCGCGATCAGGTCGGGGTGGGCCTCGCGAAGCGCCCGTAGCGCCATCTGCACTACGCCCTCGTCGTCGTAGGCCTCCGACGCCAGCTCGTCCTTGGAGGCCGGCAGGCCGAAGAGCAGCACGGCCCCGACGCCCGCCTCGGCGACGACGCCCGCCTCGGCGACCAGCTCGGCGATCGACAGCCGCTCGACGCCGGGCATCGAGGGAATGGGCTCGCGGACGCCCTCGCCAGCGGTGACGAACAGCGGCTGGACGAGGTGGGACGGCGACAGGTCCGTCTCCCTCACCAGGTCGCGCAGGGCGCTGGTGCGACGGAGGCGCCGCATTCGCGTGGCGGGAAAGCTCACGGGGCGAATTCTAGGGCGCCGGTCAGGTCGCCAGCCGCCGCAGGGCGAGGCGCGCGATTGCTCCGTAGGCGGCGATCAGGACCGCCAGATGCAGCAGCGCGGCGCCGACCGAGGGGCCGGCGCTGTGCAGGGCGCCCGAGATCGCGTCCAGGCTGGCCTTGAACGGGAAGAGGTCGTTGACGAAGTCGATCACGTCGAACAGGGTCGGGCTGACGCTGCCCGACGGGACGAGGGCGAGGAACGCGATCGGCAGCGAGATCATGAACGCGAGCAGGGCGCTCGCGCGCACCTCGCGCGCGGCCGCGCCGATCGCCGCGCCCATCGCCGCGAAGCCCGCCCCGGCGACGACGATCACGGGCACGAACAGCGGCGACCTGCCCCAGTCGACGGGAACGAAGAACGTCATCACCGCCAGCATCAGGACGGTGACGGCGAGCGCGCAGACGGCACCGAGGGCAACCTTCTCGGCGACCAGGCCGAGTCGCGAAACGAGGCCGCGGGTGAGCCGGGCGAACGCGTTCTCGTCGCGCTCGAGGGCGAGCGACCCGGCCACCAGCAGCACGGTGACGAACATCAGCGTCAGCGTCGCCGCCACCGAGATCGCGAACGTGTCGAGGGGCGGCGACTTGCCGGAGACGACCTGCTTGTCGACCTTGATCGGCTCCGAGACCGAGGACAGCAGCGGAGCGGCGAGGTCGAGGTTCTGCCGGGCGAGGCGGGAGAACGTGATCACGTTCTGCACCGCGGTGCGCTCGCCGCCGTTCTTCGGAAGCGCGGGAAGGACGGCGGTGAGGATCCGCTCGGCCTTCTGCAGCCCGAGCACGTCCAGCGTCTGCCCGAGCAGGCTGAAGCGGCCGCCGCGCAGGAGCAGGTCCAGATAGCTGAGGGCGACGCCGGACACCTGTCGCGAGATCCTCAGGTTCGCCTCGCCGAGCAGGGTGCTGATGCGGTCGTTGACGAGCCGCGCCTTGACCGGGTTCTCCTCGTTGACGAGGACCTGGACGGTGGGCTGCTGCGGGTTGAGGGAGGCGAGCGACCGCAGCTTGTCGACCAGGTCGCGAGGCAGGATCAGGGCGCCCAGCACGTCGCCGCTCTTCACCTTGCGACGAGCCTCGGCGACGCTGTGGACGCGCACGCAGTCGATCCTGTCGCACAGCTCGTTGCGGGCCCCGACGACGTTGACGTCCTCGTTGCCGATCCGAAACGGCGTGTTCTGCGGCACCTGGTTGAGGAAGGCGACGCGCGGCTTCTCCGGCCCCCGCGAGAGGGCGAAGCCGATCAGCACCGCGATCACAGCCGGGTAGATCACGAGCAGGGCCGACACCAGCGGCGAGCGGCGCAGGATCTGCAGGTCCTTGAGCAGGAGCCAGCGCATCAGCGGGCGGCGGCGGGAGGGGGAGCGGCGGACACGGGGCTAGTGGCCGCGGTGGTGGAGGAAGGCGACGAAGGCCGACTCGAAGTCGCGGTCCGCGCGCGCGTCTGCGGACTCCTCGGCGACGGCGCGTCGCAGCTCGTCGGGGCTGCCGTCGAAGATCGCCTCGGCGTCGGCGAGGACCAGCAGGCGCGTGGCGTAGCGCTCGGCCTCGCCGATGTCGTGGGTGGAGAAAACCACCGTCGTGCCGCCGCGAGCGAGGCCGCCGACGAACTCCCACAGCCGCTCGCGCTGGCGCGGGTCCAGCCCCGAGCTGGGCTCGTCGAGCAGCAGGGCGACGGGCCGGGAGAGCAGCCCGATCGCGATGTTGACGCGCTGCTGGTTTCCGCCCGACAGGCGCCCGACCGGGTCGTCGCGGCGGTCGGCCAGCCGGGTCTGCTCGAGCATCGTCTCGACGGCGGCGTGGGGGTCGGGCAGCCGCTCCAGCCGCGCGAACAGCAGCAGGTTCTCGGAGACGGTGAGGCGCCGGTAGAGCGCCCCCTGCTGGGGGACCCAGCCGAACTCGCCGGCGGCGCGGCTCATCTCGCCCTCGTCCTGGCGGACGCTGCCGGCGAGGATCGACAGAAGCGTCGTCTTGCCCGCTCCGTTGGGACCGATCACCGCCAGGAGCTCGCCGCGGCGGGCGGTGAAGCCGACGTCCTTCAGCGCCACGCGCTGGCCGAAGCGCTTGACGATGCCGCGCGCCTCGACCACGACCTCGTCGGGTGCGGGGGTCGCGGCGCTATGCGGCTCGGCGGGGGCGGGGCGCGAGGCCATCCCGACGAACGCTAGACGATCGATTTCCAAACCCCCCGCGGCCGCCGTCGCCAAGCCCCCGGGCCCATTCTTTGGGACACCTTGAAGGGTCGCGACGGTTCGGGGAACGCCGTTTGCGCGGAGCAGCATTGAGGCACGGCGAATGTACCCTTATTTTGCTATCTGGCTCCCCACTAAAATATGGATCGACGCTAGCCGGCCGTATTGAAGGCGGCCTGAAGACGGAAATGATCGCTCCAACGATGACACGAGCCGGGAGGTTCGCCCAACAGCCTCAGGGCTATGAGGCATTCGTCCCCGAGCCGCTCCCACCCGACCCGGAGGTGGAGGTGGACGCCGAGCTCCTGAGGATTCTGTCCGCGGCGGACCAGGCGCTCGGCCGTTTGGACGGGGTGATCCAAACCGTGCCCAATCCGGATCTCTTCGTGGCGATGTACGTTCGCCGCGAGGCGGTGTTGAGCTCGCAGATCGAGGGCACTCAAAGCACGCTGGACGACCTTCTCGCCGCCGACCTGGAGCCAGCCGCCCCCGGCCTGCCCGACGATGTCGACGAGGTCGTCAACTACGTGCGCGCGATGAACTATGGGCTGCATCGACTCTCCTCGCTGCCACTCTCCACGCGCCTGATTCGCGAGATCCATGCGGAGCTGCTCCGAACCGGCCGGGGGGCCCGTCGATCTGCGGGTGAGTTCCGACGCGACCAGAACTGGATTGGGCCCGAAAACGCTCCGATCGAGCGAGCGACCTTTATCCCTCCGCCCGTGCCCGATATGCACGCGGCACTCGGAGCCTTCGAGCGTTTCCTACACAAGGAGGACCAGCTACCGGTCCTGATCCACGTGGGTCTCGCCCATGCTCAGTTCGAGACCATCCACCCGTTCACCGACGGCAACGGCCGCGTCGGGCGTCTTCTCATCACATTCCTGCTCGCGCATCGCGGCGTCCTGCACCGACCGCTTCTCTACCTGAGTCACTACCTGCGGCAGAACCGCGCCGAGTACTACGACCGGCTGACGGCGATACGCCGACGCGGTGATTGGGAGGGCTGGCTGCGCTTCTTTCTACGCGGCGTCGCCGAGACGGCGACCGAGGCCACGGCGACCGCTCGGGCAATCCTTGACCTGCGAGAGCGCCATCGGGGGTTGGTGGGCGACCGAACCGGACTCAACGGTATGCGCCTCCACGACCTCCTGTTCGATCGGCCACTCGTCAACGTGAATCTGGTCAAGGACAGATTGGGGCTCTCATTCGCGACCGCGAACAATCTCGTGCGCGGGTTTGCAGACGCCGGTCTCCTCAACGAGATCACCGGCGGTAGGCGGCGTCGTGTATTTCGATACGACTCATACCTCGCCCTGTTGCGAGACGACGCGCCGGCTGGCAGGGAAGAAGGTCGATTCGAGACAACCGAGAGCTAGCCGCGCCGTCCCCGGCCAGAGCAGGACCGGTTCGGTTCCTAAAGAGAATCTGTCTTCAGGACACGTAACCCGGCGTGGGCGCCAGCTTCGGCGTTGCCTCCATCACTCTCGCGGTCGCACTCGATCCCGGTGGGTTTACTGACCAGACGCGGAATAGACGGATTGTGGGCAACCGAATCCGGGCCGTTGCCGCTCTTATGGTCGCGGCGGCGACACCTCGCCATACATCGGTCTGAAGCGATCCCGAGCTACTGCGCCGCAAGAGCGGGCCCGAGCACGGGTACGCTGGCGCGATGCGCGTGCTGTTCATCGGCGACGTCGTCGGCAAGCCCGGACGGGCGGGGCTGGCGCGAGCGATGCCGGAGCTGCGGCGACGCCACGAGCCCGACCTGGTCGTCGTCAACGGCGAGAACTCGGCCGGTGGCGTCGGCATCACCGAGGGGACCGCGGAGGAGCTGTTCGAGATCGGCGCCGACGTGATCACGACGGGCAACCACGTCTACCGCCACCGCGATGCGTACGCCTACCTCGATGACGCCGAGCGCGTGATCCGCCCGGCCAACTACCAGGCGGGAAGCCCGGGGCGCGGCCACACGGTCGTAGCGGCCGGCGGCATGCGGGTCGCGGTGGTCAACCTCAGTGGCGTCAAGTACATGACCGCGGCACGCTCGCCCTTCACCGAGGCGGACTCGCTGCTCGACCGGCTCGACCGCGACGCCGAGGCGGTGATCGTCGACTTCCACGCCGAGCTGACGAGCGAGAAGGTGGCGATGGGATGGCACCTCGACGGCCGCGTCGCCGCCGTGCTGGGAACGCACACCCACGTCCCCACCGCCGACGCCCGCGTCCTCCCGGGCGGGACGGCCTACATCAGCGACGTCGGGATGACCGGCGCTCGCGGCGGCGTGATCGGGGTGCGGCGCGAGCAGGCCCTGGAGGCCTTTCGCACCCAGCTCCCGGTTCGCTTCGACCCCGCCGACGAGGACATCTGGGTGATGGGCGCGGCCGTCTCGGTCGGCGAGGGCGGCCTCGCGCAGTCGATCGACCAGGTGCTGATGCCGTCACCGCCCTCCTGACGCCCGCCGTCGACCGCGATCGCGGCGACCATCAGCGGGAAGAACCAGACGATGTAGAGGTAGAACCAGTGCTCGAGCGTCAGCTCGACGCCGATCAGCACGGCCGCCCCCAGCGCCACCGCCTGGACGAGCGTCTTGCGCCGCGGCACGAACGCGATCGCGACGGCGAGCGCCGCCACGCCCGCCTTGACCGCCGTTTGCAGCCACTCGATTCCCGAGGCCTGGCCCCAGATGCTGAAGGGCGAGTCGCGGCCGGCCTGGAAGGCGAAGGTGCGCTCCCAGAACTTCGCCGCCCCGGGGCCGAGCAGCGTCTGCGCCGTCACCAGCGCGGCGGCCGCCGCGAACCCGGCGGCAAACAGCGTCAGGGTGCGTGCGCGGCGGCCCTCGCCGCCGTAGAAGGCGAGCAGCGGGGCCAGCGCCAGCGGCGCGAACTTGGTCAACCCGGCAAGAGCCGCCAGCGCCCCCCGCGCCAGCGGCCGGGCGATCGCCACGAAGGCGAGCACGACGAGCGCGGCCACGAGCGCGTCATTGGAGTCGGACTCCAGCACGTACGCCGTGTAGGGACACGCCGCCCAGGCGAAGGCGAGCACGACCCCGGTGTCGCGGCCGGCCCGCCCCGGCCGCAGCCTGCGGCCGAGCAGGAACAGGCCCCCCATCGCCAGCAGGTCGAAGAAGATCGCGGCGCCATGGGCGGCCGGCAGGTCGTCCCACCTGCCGTGCCAGGGGAACGCGAGCTCGAACGGGACGTACGTGTAATAGGCGGCTGGGCCGTATGTGTCGCCGGCCTGGTCGTCGTCGGGGAAATTGCCGTAGACGTCGTGGTCGTGGGCGAAGCGATCGGCGCCGATCACCCCCGAGTAGCCGACGTCGATGACGTTGGCATCGGCGACGTTGAGCCCGATCCGAAAGCCGGCGAGAAAGAGCACGGCGATCGCCAGCCATGCGATCGGGACCGTCGGCCGCAGGCCGTAGCCGCCGCCGCGGAAGCCGACCCACAGCATGCGCGCCATCAGGTAGACGAGCGGCGGGTAGGCGAGTGGCACCGAGAGCCCGATGTCGCCGCGGTTGAAGTAGAAGTGCGAGAGGCCGAAGCCGAGCAGCACGATCAGGTCGAGATGGACGATCCGCAGCGGCCGGCGCCAGTCGAACAGGCCGGCGAGGAACAGCGCGCACAGGGGCAGCCACACGTAGGGCGCGTTGATCTTGCGCCCGAAGGCGCCCGGATAGCCGCGCGCCATGGTCCAGGCCACCTGGTAGCCGGTCCACGCCTCGTTGACGCGATGGTGCAGGTCGTCGATCGTGACCTGGGCGATGTCGCGGTCGTCGGCGTAGAAGTCCACCTGCCAGACGCCAGGGCCCTTGGTCGAGGCGTCCGCGGTCACGTGATCGTGACGGGCGAGCACGGCGGCGACCTTGGGGACGCCGCGGGCGAGCACCTTCGCCTCCCGAGCCGTCATCGAGTATCCCTTCGGCGGCTGGGCGGGCTCGGTCACCGGCGCGGCCGCCGGGCCGGGGGTTGCGTTGCTGGGCGCCGCCGCGAGCGCGCTCCCGCCCGCCGCCGGTGCCAGGGCCGCGGCTGACGCCAGCGCAGCGGCGACGTGACGTCGTCCGATCACGTGAACGTCCACATCTTGTTGCCGATGAAATTGAAGGGCATCGCCGTCGCAACCGCGATCGCCTGGGCGGTGAGCTTGTCGAGGCCGCCCGGGTCGATCAGCAGCTCCAGCACGATCAGGTTGATACCCAGCGCGACCACGCTGACGGTGAAGAACCGGGCCGCCTGAAAGCCGGCGTGTCCCTCCCCGGCGCGGAAGGTCCAGTGCCGGTTCCACCAGAAGTTGTTGGTGACCGCAACGCAGAAGGCGACCACCGCGGCGGCGATGTGGTGGACGTCGAGGCCGCGAAGGAGGGCGGCGTAGACGGTCAGGTTGATGAAGTAGCCCGACACGCCGACGGCTCCGAACTTGACGAGCTCGATCCAGTTCGCCGGCCGCCGCGTGCCGCGGCCGATCCGGCGCATCGTCTCGACCGGGCTCACGCCGCCGCTCCGAGGCCGAAATGGGAGAGCACGATCGGGGCGACGTCGGCGAGGGTCCATTGGCGGTCGGGGTCGGCCCGCTCCGGCCCGCAGCCCACGAACAGCAGCGGGCCGAGCGAGTCGCCGGCGTGGAGCGAGCCGTGGCTGCCGCCGCCGGCATGGCTGCCGCCGCCCCAGTCCACGCACTCGTAGCCGGGGGCGGCCGACACCACCAGGTCGCCGGCATGGGGCGCGTTGAGGGCGGACCACAGCCGGCCGAGCGCGTCGGGGTAGGAGGTCGAGCGAAAGCCGGCCGCGCCAACCTCGGCGTCGAGGACGGCAAGGTCGCCCTCCAGTTCCCAGCCGCGGCCGCGGCGATCGCCGATGCCGCTCCCCGGCCGGAACCGCAGCTGGCCTCCGCGCCCCTCCACCACCGCCTCGTGCGGCCCCGCCGGGATCATCGTCGACCCGCGGCGCTCGACCGCCGCGCCGTCGGCGCCGGCGAGCCAGGCGACGAGGTCGGTGCCCTCCAGCTCAGCGAGGGCGCGGCTGACCGCGCCGTGGGTGCGCCCGCGGCGCCTGCCCTCCTGGAGGAGATAGACGTGCGCGGCGCGCGCGGTCGGACTGACCGCGAGCTCCGCCTGCTCGGGGTGCTCGCTGTTGGGCTGGAGCACGCGCCAGTCGGCCCCAAGCGCGGCGGCCAGCGGAAGTGCCTCGTCGACGTCGGTCTGGGCATGGTCGGCGAGCAAGATGATCGCGTGAGTGGCGAGGAACGCGTCGAGTCCCCCCGCCGCGGCGATCAGCTGCGTCAGGCTGGCATCGGCGTGGGCGATCGAGTCCTCGGTCGCCTCCGGCCCGAAGCGATGCGAGTAGTGGTCGTTGTCCGGCAGGGAGAAGAGCATGAAGTCGTAGAGGTCCTCCCTGACCAGCTCGGCGCCCACGCAGGCCGAATACTCGTCACGGGTCCCGGGTCGGGCAAGCGTCGGCTTGCAGGGAAACCGCCGCGACGCGTACAGCTCGCCGTAGAACAGCTCGTCGGGGCCCCAGACGGCATGGCGGAAGTTCGCCGCCAGCGCCACCCTCCGCATCAGGCCCTCCAGGCTCAGCTCATGACGGTGGCGGCCGCGGAAGATAAGAAACGGCGTGCAGGCTGTGCGAATTCCGGCATCGTCGAGGCGCTCGAAGACAGTCTCCACCTCGTGGCTGAGGTGGGCCAGGTTCATGTTGTAGACGACGTCGTAGAGCGTCCGGAACACCCCGAAGGCGCGGGTGGCCTCGAGCGACGAGCCGTACTCGACGTAGCGCCGCTCGACCCGGTGGTACCAGTTCATGCCGCTGATCCAGTGCCCGTCGGGTGGCGACCCCGTGGCGATCTCCGAGCACGCCACCGGAGTGACCGAGGGAAAGGCGGAGACGCAGTCGGGCACCAGCGTGCCGCGCTCGAGCAGCCGCGCGAACGTCGGCGCCGACCCCCTCTCCGCGGCCCGCAGCAGCATGTCCGTGCGTAGGGAGTCGACGACGACGAGGACCAGCTTCGGCGGCGCCACTAGTGGACGGTCCGGGAACGAGCCACTAGCGCAGGACGCGCAGTCCCTCGTACTTGCGGGAAGCGCGGCGGCGTCGGGCCCGCCCGAGCCACGCCAGCGCGACCAGCGCGACCAGCGAGATCGGGCCGAACAGCAGCGACAGCCCGGCGAGCACCAGCGCCGCGACGATCGCCAGCGTCGCCACCATCCCCCCTCCCTCGCCGGCGCGGCCGCGCGCCCCTGCCACGATCGCCGAGCTGAGCAGGGCGCTGAGCAGGCCCGCGATCGCCCCGGCGATCACGCCCGCGGCCGCCGAGTGGTCCGACCCGGCCATCACAACCGCGAAGACGACCGCGGCGGCGACCGCGGCGGCGAGCGACATCACCATGCGGGCGTGGACCTGGATCCCGATCGCGCCCCCCGCGATCCCGATCGCGAGGGCAAGGCCAAGACCCTTCGTGAATGCCTCGAACGAGCTCACGCTGCGGCACAGTATTGACCGAGCGCCCGATGGCGACGCGGAGCGCAATCGTCGCTGGGGCGGGGCCGCTGAGGTCCGACGGCGTTTTGGGCCACACTTAGGCTGAGGCCATGGCGGATCCCGGCGACATCCCGCAGCACGGCGAGCGGCCGTCGGCGCCCGCGGCGCACCGCCGCCGCTCGCACTCGACCGCGCGCGACCTCGAGCGCTACGCGGGGCTGTTCGCCCAGCGCACCAAGGTGATGCGCTCGTCGGCGATGCGCGACCTGATGGCGATCACCGCCCGGCCGGAGGTGATCTCGCTCGCCGGCGGCCTGCCCGACACGTCGACGTTCCCGCCCGAGACCTTCGCGGCGCAGATGACCCGGATCGCACAGGAGTCCGCCGCCGAGGCACTTCAGTACGGGCCCACGGAGGGGTTCGAGCAGACCAAGCGCTGCATCCGCACGGTGATGGGAGCGGAGGGGATGCGTCCCGACGTCGAGGACATCATCGTCACCACCGGCGGCCAGCAGGCGATCGACCTGATCGCGAAGACGCTGATCGACCCGGGCGACCCGGTGATCTGCGAGGCACCGACCTATCCGGGCGCGGTGCCGGTCTTCTGCAGCTACCAGGCCGACGTGATCCAGGTGCCATGCGATGGAGAGGGGATGCGGATCGACGAGCTCGAGGCGGTGCTGGCGCGGCTGGAATCCGAGGGACGCCGGCCGAAGTTCATCTACTCCGTGCCGAGCTTCCAGAACCCCGCCGGCGTCACCCTGTCCGCGCAGCGCCGCCGGCGGCTTGTCGAGATCGCGCGCGAGCGGGAGATCCTCGTCGTCGAGGACAACCCGTACGGGCTGCTCCGCTTCGAGGGCGACCCGGAGACGCCGCTCTACCTGCTCGACGGCGGCGACTACGTTCTCTACGTCGGCACGTTCTCGAAGATCCTCTCCCCCGGAATCCGCCTCGGCTGGGTGGTGGCGCCGCCGCCGGTGCTGGAGAAGATCGGGCTCGGGAAGCAGGCGTCCGACCTCTGCACCTCGACGCTCACCCAGTACTTCGTGCTCGAGTACTTCGCGGAGGGCCGCTGGCGCCAGTACGTCGCAGACCTCTGCGAGATCTACCGGCGCCGGCGCGACGCCATGCTGGAGGCGCTAGAGCGCCACTTCCCGCCGCAGGCGACCTGGACGCGGCCGCAGGGCGGGCTGTTCGTGTGGGCGACCCTGCCCGACTACATCAACACCGAGGACCTTTTGGCGAAGGCGCTGCGCGAGAACGTCGCCTTCGTCCCCGGGCAGGCCGCCTACGTCGACGGCCGCGGCGCCAGCTCGATGCGGCTCAACTTCTCCGGATGCGACAGCGACGAGATCGTCGAGGGGATCCGTCGCATCGGCCGCGTCGTCTGGGAGCAGGTCGCGCTCTACGAGACGCTGACCGGCGAGCACGCGGCCGTCCCGCCGCCGGACGGTTCCGTCGATGCGTCCGGTCCCGGCGCCGACGTGCTGCCGCTGCGGCGCCGCGACCCGGAGCAGGGAACGTGAGGGTCGCGGTTCTGAAGGGGGGGCGCTCGCTGGAGCGCGAGGTGTCGCTGCGCTCCGGCGCCCGGGTCGAGGACGCGCTCGCCTCGCTCGGCCACGACGCCGTGGCGATGGACATCGACGCCGGCCTCGTGTCGGGGCTCAAGGAGGCGGCTCCCGACGTCGCCTTCATCGCCCTGCACGGGCCCGGCGGCGAGGACGGGACCGTGCAGCAGCTGCTGGAGATCCTCGGGATCCCCTACACCGGCCCCGGCGTCTCCTCGTGCGTGCGCTGCATGGACAAGGTGGTCGCGAAACACGAGCTGCGCGGAGCGGATCTGCCGACGCCCGACTGGGTGGCGTTCAACGCCACCGCCTTCCGCGAGCTGGGCGCCGCGGACGCGCTCGAGGAGATCGAGGCCCGCCTCGGGTTCCCGCTGGTCGCCAAGCCGGCCGGCCAGGGATCTTCGCTCGGGGTGCAGTTCGCGTCCGCTCGCGACGACGTGCCCGCCGCGCTGGTGGCTGCGTTCAGCTACGACGACCGCGTGCTGCTCGAGCGCTACGTCTCCGGCCGTGAGCTGGCCGTCTCGCTGCTCGCCGGCGAGCCGCTTCCGATCGTCGAGATCCAGCCCCGCGAGGAGGACTTCTTCAACTTCGAGGCGCGCTACGAGATCGGCCGAAGCGAGTACGTCTGCCCGGCGGAGCTGCCGGCTGAGACCAGCGACGAGGTGCAGCGGGTGGCGACGAGGACGTGGGAGACGCTCGACTGCTTCGGCTTCGCCCGCGTCGACCTGATCCTCGGCGACGACGGGGCCCAGGTGCTCGAGGTCAACGCGATCCCCGGTCTCACGGACACGAGCCTGATGCCGCAGGCCGCCGAGGCTGCGGGAGTCGGGTTCGAGGAGCTGGTCTCGCGCCTGATCGAGCTGGCGCTCGCCCGCGCCGAGCCGGCCGCCGCCCGCTGACTGCCGGCGGCTAGGAGTCCTCGCCCTGGGCGAAGTCCTCGGGCGTGACCTGGTCGAGGAAGTCCTTGAACTTCTCGACGACCTCCTCGGTGTCCTCCACCTCGTGCTCGAACTCGATCGCCGACTCCTCGATCACGTCCTCGGCGACGAAGATCGGGGCCTGGACGCGCACCGCCAGGGCCAGCGCGTCGGACGGACGCGAGTCGATCTCCATCTCGGACCCGTTCATCGAGATCGTGATCGAGGCGTAGAAGGTGTTGTCGCGAAGCTCGGTCACGGCCACCCGCTCGCAGCGGGCGTCGATCTGGTCGAGCAGGTCGCTGAGCAGGTCGTGGGTCATCGGCCGCGGCGTCGACGCCCCCTGCAGCTTCATCAGGATCGCGGCCGCCTCGGGATGGCCGATCCAGATCGGCAGGAACTTGTTCCCTTCAACGGTCTTGAGCAGCACGATCGGCTGCTTGCCGACCATGTCGAAGCTGACGCCATAGATCTGGACCTGCTGCACGTCCGGCCACTCCCGGGCTCGCTCGGGGACCTGGCCATTATAGGTCGGGGTCGAGGGCCGGTCGCAGGGATGAGAAAATCGCAGACGAAGTGTCGGAGAGCAGACTGCAGACACACATCGACGCCCCGGTCGAGGTCGTCTGGGACCTGATCGCGGACGTCAACCGCCACGACGAATGGTGGCCGCGGGTGGTCGAGGTCGAGTGCGAGGGGCTCGAGGAGGGGTGCACCTACCGGGAGGTGGTGCAGACGCCGTTCGGCAAGGACGAGATGTCGCTCAACGTCGAGCAGCTCGTCGACTGCGAGACCTTCGTGATCCGCTGTCTGAACACGGGCACGTTCGTGAAGTTCCTGCTCACCGACGCCCAGGGCGGGACGTTCGTCGACGGGACGATGGGGATGGACCCGAAGAAGGTTCAGATGCGGGTCTTCGACGCCATCGTCGGCAAGCGCTACTTCAGCCGCTGGCTGGAACAGTCCCTGGACGCGATCGGCGAGACCGCGAAGAGGCGGGCCGCGACGGGTGATCGCGGGAGGTCGTCGATGGGCGATCCTGGACTCGAACCAGGGACCTCTTCCTTATCAGAGAAGCGCTCTGACCGACTGAGCTAATCGCCCCGAACCGGTGGCGATGATAGCGCCGGCACTCGGGGCGCTAGCGGACCTCGACGGGCTCCCCGCCGGCGGTGCCCCCGCGCCGGGCTGCGACCCGCAGCGCCTCGCTGCCGACCAGCCGCTCGAAGCCGGCGACCAGGACCCATAGGGCCCGCAGCCGCAGGGCGGCGGCCCGGTCAACCGGCTTGACCCGCGCCTCGCTGACGATCGCCGCGCCGTCCCGGCCGTCGGGCTCGACCCAGTGAGCGACCACGACCCGCGCCGTTCCGGGCCGATCCCAGCGCCGAAAGTCCTCCGGACCCTGGAGCCGCGGATAGTCGCGGCGGATCGTCCACAGGCGTCCGCAGAGACCGCTGATCGACCAGCGCTCGCCCTCGGCGAGGACGGCGAACGGGTAGCGGCGAAGCAGGTCCCGGTAGGCGATGTCCCGCGGCGTCCCCGGGATCCGCCAGCGCACCGCGCCGCCCAGGGCAGGCGTGTCACGGACGCGCACCTGCTCCGCGGCGTGCCACAGGCGGTCCGGGTCGGCGGCGGCCAGGCGGCGGTGACAGACCCGCACCTGGGGGTCCGCGAGCCACCTGTCGAGGTCGGGCTTCACCGCTCTCCCGCTCATGTCGTCCAGCTAGGCCCGGATCGCTCCGCGCCGTTCAGTAACCGCCGGAGCCGCCGCCTCCGCCTGACGCGATCAGGACGATCGCCACCGCGACGGCGGCGAGAATCGCGATCGCCACCAGCACCCGCCAGCGTGCCTGGAACAACGCGCTCATCTGGTCACCTCCTTTTCGAGCTTTCACGGAGGGATACCCGGCGGTCGGGGCGCCGGTTCAAATTCCCGCCCTCAAGATCTCGTAAAGACTCGCCGGCGGGGCGCGATCCGCTGTGCCTAGCCGGTCCGGCGGCGCTGCCGGCGGGCGAACCCGAGCGCGTCGTCGAGGTCCTCGAAGGACACCTCGGCGCGGATCCCGCGGCTCGTCGCCCGCACCGTCACCTCGCGGGCCAGCGCCCGCGAAAGCTCGTCCCCGGCGCGCTCGAGCGCCGCGCGCTGATCGGGGTGCGGCGTCACCATGGCGCGGCGCCGCCCGGCGCCGGCGTTCTTGGCGCGGCGCTCCGTCTCGCGCACCGACCAGCCGTGGCGCGTGGCCTCGCCGGCCAGGCGGCGCCGGGCGTCGTTTCCGCGAACCATCAGGATCGCGCGGCCGTGGCCCTCGCTCAACTCTCCCGACTCGAGCAGCTCGAGCGCCTCGTCGGGGAGATCGAGCAGGCGCACCAGGTTGGAGATTGCCGGGCGGCTGCGGCCGACCCGGCGGGCGATCTCCTCCTTGCTCACCCCCAGGTCCTCGACCAGGGCCGCGCAGGCGCGGGCGGCGTCGATCGGATTGAGGTCCTCCCGCGCCATGTTCTCGATCAGCGCGGTCTGCAGTCGCCCCCGCTCGCCCTCGTCACGCAGCACGACCGGCACGGTGGCCAGACCCGCCTCGCGGGCTGCGCGCCAACGGCGCTCGCCCGCGATCAGCTCGTAGCGTCCGTCGTCGAGCGGCCGCGCGATCAGCGGCTGGATCACCCCGGTCTCGGCGACCGACCTCGCGAGGGCGGCGATCGACTCCGCGTCGAATCGCCTGCGGGGCTGGCTCGGGTTCGGCACCACCATCTCCGGCGGCACGTCGCGATACGCCGGCGCCCCCTCCTCGCCGCGAGCGGGCAGGATGGCAGCCAGGCCCCGACCGATGCCGGGGCGCGCCTCAGCCACGCTCGGCGACCTCGCGGGCCAGCTCGCGGTATGCCTGCGAGCCTCGCGATCCCGGCGCGTGGTCGACCACGGCGACGCCGTGGCTGGGCGCCTCTGCGACGCGGACGCTGCGGGGGATCACGGTTCGGAACACCAGCTCTGGAAAGTGGTCGCGCAGCTCCCGCTCCACGTCCTGGGCCAGCCGGGTGCGCTCGTCGTGCATCGTGATCAGCACACCGGACAGGACCAGGGACGGGTTCAGCTCGCGGCGCACCAGCGCCAGCGTGTCGAGGAACTGGACCAGGCCCTCGAGCGCCAGGTACTCGGCCTGGACCGGGACGATCACGCGGTCGGCGGCGACGAGCGCGTTGACGGTCACCGGGCCCAGCGCCGGCGGGCAGTCGAGCAGCGTGCAGGCGAAGCGCTCGCGCACCGGGCCGAGGCCGTCGCGGAGGCGGGTCTCGGAGCCCTCGATCCGTGGCAGCTCCACCGAGGCGCCGGCGAGGTCGCGGCCGGCCGGTACGACCCAGAGGTTGTCGGGCCCCGCCGGCCGGGCGCTCTCGGCGACCGACCGCGCTCCGTTCAGGCAGTCGTACGACGATGGCCCCTCGCCGCTGACGATCCCCAGCGCGACGGTCGCGTTGCACTGCTGGTCGAGGTCGACCAGCAGTGTCTGGCGGCCCGAGGCGGCGACACAGGCGGCGATGTTGACAGCGGTCGTCGTCTTCCCCACCCCGCCCTTCTGGTTGGCGACCGCGTAGACCGTTCCCATCGCGGCAAACCTATCGAGCGGCGGCGTCGGCACCGCGGCGGGCGGCGGTCGTTCGCCTCCGAACCTCCCCACACCATCGGCGGCGGCCCCCGTGCGCCATCCGGGGGGCCGCGTCATTCGGCCCCGAACGGCCGCTTCTTCGCCATGCCGGCACGGCGAGGCAGGCGTCCCGGCGTGACGCCCGTCTTGCGCAGCAGGTGCAGGTGGCGGTGGCGGCTGCCCGCGTAGGGGCCGACCGCGGCCACCTCCACCGCCTCGACCGAGACGAGCGGGGCCGCCCGCGCCATCTCGGAATCCTCGCCGGGATCGCGGCGGCCCTTCCAGACGACCAGGGCGCCGCCGCACTCGAGCAGCGGCGAAGCAAGCTCCGCCACGGTCGCCAGCCGCCCCACCGCCCGCGCCGTCACGGCCCCGTAGGCCTCCCGGCCCCCCGCCGGCGGACCGGCCTGCGCCCAGTGCTCGGCGCGCGCGCATACGACGCGGGCGTTGGCGATCCCGGCGGCGCCGATCGCGGCGCGCATCCAGTCGCACTTGCGCCCGGAGGCCTCGACGAGGTCGACCGTGGCATCGGGCAGCGCCGCTGCCAGGACCAGCCCGGGCAGACCGGCGCCGGCGCCGAGGTCGGCGATGCGGCGCGCTCCTCGCAGCTCGTCGAAGCGCAGGCCGCTGAGGCTGTCGGCGACGTGGACCTTCCAGACCCGCTCGGGCTGGGCGACCGCGGTCGGCGCGAGCGGGTCGGAGCAGATGCGCTCGACCAGTCGCTCCAGGCTCGCCCGGCCGTCGGGCGGCAGCCCGGCCAGGAGAGAGTCGGGCGCGACGCCCGCCTTCACTCGGCGACGAGGGGCGCCACGATCACGCAGCGGTCCGGCTCGTCGCCCTCGCTGTAGGTCTCGATCCCGCTGCGGTCCTTGAGGTGGTCGTGGACGACCCGCCGCTCCGGCGCGCTCATCGCCTCCAGCTCCACCGGTCGCCTCGATCGCAGCGCGTCCTCGACCGCCCGATCGGCGCGCTGCTCGATCGCCTCGCGGCGCCGCTCGCGGTAGCCCGCGGCGTCGACGACGACGCGCTTGCGCTCACTGCGCCCGCGGAACGCCGCCTGGTAGCAGAGCAGCTGCACCGCGTCGATCGTCTGCCCCCGCCGCCCGATCAGAAGGCCGAGGTCGTCTCCCTCGACGCTGGCCGTGATCGCCTCGTCGTCCTCGGCCACCTCGACGGTGCCGTCGAGGTCCAGCTCTTCGACTATGCGCTCGACAAGTGCGCGCACCCTGGCGGCGGGCTCGTCCGGGAGGTCCGCGGAGCTGTTCTGCTCGGTCACGCCGCCAGTGTATTTCCGAACCGCGGCGGCGGCAGGGCGGGCCGGCCCCGCCGTTCAGCGTCTTTTCTTCTTGCGTGGCGGCGGTGGCGGCGGTTTCGCGGCGCGGACCTCGTCGGGCGTCGGCACCGGCGGCGGCGGCATCCACTTGCGCACCGCGAGCTGCTGGCCGAGCGTCCACGTGTTGGTGGCGATCCAGTAGACGACCAGGCCGGCGGGGAAGTTGAGGATGAAGGGGATGAAGATCAGCGGCAGCGCGTACATCAGCATGCGCTGGGTGGAGTCGCCGCTGACCGCCGTGACGGCGCTGGCCGCGAGCTGGGTGCCGACGTAGAGGACCAACAGCACTACCAGGACGCCGCCGGTGGCCTTCTCGCCGAGATCGGGTATGAACAGCCAGCCGACGTTTCCGCCCACGGCCGCAGTCGCGTCGAGGTGCGGCTGAAGGTCGTGGCGCAGCGTGTAGAACAGCGTGATGAAGACGGGCAGCTGAAGCAGCAGCGGCAGGCAGGAGGAGAACGGGTTGACCTTGTTCTCCTGGTAGAACTTCATCATCTCCTGCTGAAGCCGCGGGCGATCGTCCTTGTACTTCTCCTGGATCTCCTTGATCTGCGGCTGCAGCACCTGAAGCGCCCGCATCGAGCGCAGCTGCCGCAGGGTCAGCGGCAGGATGATCAGCCGGGTTAGGAAGGTGAGGCCGACGATCGCCATGCCCCAGCCGAAGCCGAGGTGGTCGTGGAAGAACACCATCGTCGCCTCGGCGGCATTGATCAGCGGCTGCAGGACGTTGGCGACCGGCAGGCTCATGTCGCGGCCTCCCGGCCCCCGTCCGCCGTCGTCCGCTCGCGGAACAGCCGCCGCGCGGCGAGGGGGTCGTGTCCGCCGTGGCTGAGCGGGTTGCAGCGCAGCAGGCGCCAGCCGGCGACCAGCGAGCCGCGTAGCAGGCCGAGCTCGCGCAGCGCCTGCCCGGCGTAGGCCGAGCAGGTGGGCTCGTACTTGCAGCGCCGCGGAAGCGCGGGCGAGACGAAGCGGCCGTAGAGGTCGACCAGCAGCGGCGCGAGCGTCACCGGGAGCCGTTTCACGTCGAACGCCTCGTGCCGATCCCCGACTGGCTGATCACCTCGTCGAGGCTGTCCCGCACGCCCGCGGCGCCCTCGCGCTCGACCAGACCCTCGATCCCGGGGCGGGCGACGATCACGAAGTCATAGCCGTCGGGCAGGGTCTCGGCACAGCTCCAGAACGCCTCCCGCAGGGCCCGCTTTACCCGGTTTCGCTCCACGGCACCGCCCAGCTTGCGGCCGGCCGAGACGCCTAGCCGCAAGTCGTCGCCGGCGTCGGAGTCCTCGCGACGGGGAAAGGCGTAGAGGACGAGGAAGCGGTTCGCGTAGGAGCTGCCGTCGCGGTAGACGCGGTCGAACTCCCCGCTGCGCGACAGGCGCCGGCGCCGGCGCGACCCGGATTCGCGGGCGGACATTTACGGCGTCAGCCGGTGGCGGCCCTTGCGGCGGCGGCGGCGAAGGATCGCGCGGCCTCCGCGAGTCCGCATCCGCGCCCGAAAGCCATGCGTGCGCGCACGCTTTCGCTTCTTCGGTTGGTAGGTGCGTTTCATAGTCCCGCGCGCGTCCCGCGAGCCGATCCACCGGCGGACCGTCGAGCCCCTCGAGCCGCGGGCCAGTATACGCGCTGGCCCCCTCCGTCCCGCCGCCTGCGGCGGGCGCTTTTCGAGCCGCCGGTTTTCAGCGCGATTTGCGCTCTCGCCAGTGCCGCTCCCCTGGCGGCCCGCCGAGCCGTTGTTATGGTGGCCCGGCTCGGTCGCCGGGTGGCTGGCGACCACGAACGACAAGGGGCAAGCGGCGAACAAGCAGGCACAGGGTGCGCTCCAGGAAGACGTCGCCCAGCTGTGGAGCGACGTCCGCGAAGACCTCCGCGACTGCCTCCCCGCCTCCACGTTCGCACTCTGGCTCGATCCCCTGCGCGCCGCCGCCGTCCGCGGCGGCGTGCTCTACCTGAGCGCGCCCGACGGGATCCGCGACTGGGTGGGGCGACGCTACGCCGGCCTCCTGAGCAGCCGCGTCGAGCGCAGGGCGGACGGAATCCGCGAGGTCGCGATAGTCGCCGACGCCTCCGTCGAGACTCGCATCGCCGGCCCCTGCGGGCGCGCCGGCGTCGACGAGCTGAACTCCGACTACACCTTCGAGCGGTTCGTGATCGGCGCCGCCAACCGTCTCGCCCAGGGCGCCGCACTGTCTGTCGCCGAGGCGCCGAACGAGGCCTACAACCCCCTCTTCGTCTGCGGGCCGCCCGGCCTGGGCAAGACCCACCTGCTGGTGGCGATCGCCAACTACCTCGGCCAGCACAGCCCCGACGTCACGGTCCGCTACACGACAGCGGAGTGCTTCACCAACGAGTTCGTCACGGCGCTGCAGGCGGCGGGCGCCGAAGCCTTCAAGGAGCGCTACCGCGACATCGACGTTCTGCTCGTCGACGACGTCCAGTTCCTCGAGGGAAAGCAGCGCACCGAAGAGGAGTTCTTCCACACCTTCAACGCCCTCTACGAGTCCGGGAGCCAGATCGTCCTGTCCGCCGATCGCATGCCGACGGAGCTGCTCCAACTCGCCGACCGCCTCCGCGACCGCTTCGAGTGGGGGATGCTCGCCCACCTGGGCCCGCCCGACCTTCCCACACGGCTGACAATCCTGCGGCGGCTCGTCGTCGAGAGCGAAGTGGCCGCTGTGGACGACCCGGCCCTGATCGAGATCGCCCGGCGCTCTCCCGCCAACGTGCGCCAGCTCGAGGGCGCGCTGACGCGGGTGATCGCCTTCGCGTCGCTGATGGACGAGCCGCTCGGCACCAACCTCGTCTCCAGCGTCCTTCCCGGCGACGGCGCCGAGCACCCCCCGGCGCAGGCGCCGACTGCTGCACTCATCCAGGAGGCCGTGTCCGCCCGGCTCGAGATCGGGCGCGACCTGCTCTGCGGGCCGAGCCGGCGCCCTCACGTCGTGCAGGCACGCCATATCGCGATGTACCTGTGCCGTGAGCTGACGTCTCTTTCGCTCCCCCAGATCGGCGCCGCCTTCGGCGGGCGCGACCACTCCACGGTGCTTCACGCGCTGCGCCGGGTCGGTGATGCCCTCGACCACGATCCCGTTCTGCGCCGCTCTGTGGACGACCTGTTGGCGAATCTGCACACGCCTGCCCCTGCCACCGTTGCTGACCGAGCCCGTTGACAGAATCGACTCCGATCCACAGGCCCGTCCACAGGCCGTAGACGGCACATGCACTAGCGTCCCCCGGAGGTATCCCCATATCCACAGCCCTTACTACACCTAGCAAGATCGATTCAATGAATCTCAGTTGCAGTCGCGAGGAGCTGCTGGCGCGACTTCAGATCGTCAGCCGAGCGGTCTCGACCCGCTCCACCATGCAGTCGCTCTCCGGAATCCTTCTTTCGCTCGAGGGGGGACAGCTGCGGTTGCGCGCGAGCGACATGGAGATCGCGCTCGAGGTGGCGATGGATGCCGAGGCGGACGGTGAGGGCGCCGCCGTTCTTCCGGGACGGCTGTTGGTCGACGTGGTGCGCGCCCTTCCCGAGGGGCAGGTGTCGCTGGCGCTGCGCGAGGCCGAGCGCGACGTCGAGCTGTCGGCCGGATCGGCCCGCTTTCACCTTCGCACCCTTCCTGCCGAGGACTTCCCGAAGCCCCCGGACGCCGAGACGGACGGCGCCGCAGCGATCGCTGCCGCCGCCTTCACCGAGACGGTTGACCTGGTTGCCCGCGCGGCCTCGCGCGACGAGGCGCGACCGATCCTCACCGGGGTGTTGATGCGGGCCGAGGGCGACGAGCTGACGATGGTGGCCACGGACTCCTACCGGCTGAGCGTCAAGCGCACGGCCCTGCCGGAGCCGGTGCCGGCGGTGCTGGAGGCAAACGTCCCGGCGCGGGCGCTGCGGGAGCTGAGCCGGATCGCCGCGCAGGAGGCCCTCGAGCAGGTTTCGGTGCGCGTGGAGCGCAACCAGGCGATTTTCGACGCCGGGCCGGTGACCCTGTCGTCCCGCCTGATCGAAGGTCAGTTCCCGAACTACCGCCAGCTGCTGCCCGAGTCCTTCGAGCACGAGGTGCGACTGCCGCGCGACGAGCTGCTCGACGTGGTGCGCCGGATCAGCCACCTGGCCCAGCGCAACGCGCCGCTGCGGCTCTCGTTCAGCGAGGGCGAGCTGCGCGTGGCCGCGGAAACGCCGGACGTCGGCGACGCGGAGGAGTCCCTCCCGGCGGGATTCCATGGGGAGTCGCTCGAGATCGGCTTCAACCCGGAGTTCCTGCGCGACGGGATCGAGAGCGTCGGGGACGAGGAGCTGGTTCTGAAGCTGATATCGCCGCTTCGCCCCGGCCTGATAGAGCCGTCCGGCTCGGACGACTTCACCTACCTGGTGATGCCGATCCGGCTGAACGCCTGAGCTCGCGACGGTGAGGGTCGTCCTCGTCGAGGTGCGCGGCTTCCGCAACCTCGCCGATGCCGAGGTCCGGCTCTCCCCCGGCGTGAACCTGATCCACGGCCCGAACGGCGCCGGCAAGACGAACCTGCTGGAGGCGCTGCACTTTGCGCTGTGCAACTCCTCCTGCCGTACCCGCAACGCGCGCGAGATGATCGCCTTCGGGGCGGAGATGGCGCGGGCACAGGCCACCCTCGACGGTGGCCGGGAGGGCGAGCTGCGCCTGCTGGCCTCGATCGCCCGCGACGGCGAGCGTCGCCGGCTGGCCGATCCCCCGGACCGGGCGGCGATCCCCACGACCGTGTTCCTGCCCGATCGGCTGGAGCTCGTCAAGGGGTCGCCCGCCCTGCGACGTCGCCAGCTCGACCGGGTGATCGCGGCGCTGTGGCCCGCGCGGGCGGGACTTCGCAGCCGTTACGGGCGGGCGCTGGCCCAGCGCAACGCCCTGATCGCCCGGATCAGGGCCGGGACCGCCCAGGCGTCCGCCCTGGACGCCTGGGATGCCGAGCTGGCCGCCGAGGGCGCGGAGCTGATGGCCTCGCGCGACGAGGCCGCCACGGCCCTGGCCGAGCCGCTCGCGGAGGCCGCCTCCGAGCTCGGGCTGACCGACGCCGCCGTCGCCTACCGCCCCCGGTCGAAGGCCGCCGATGCTGCCGGTCTCGCGGACGAGCTCGGGCAGCGACGCCACTCGGACCTGGCGCGCGGCTACAGCGGCCACGGGCCCCATCTGGACGATCTCGAGCTGACGCTCGACGGGCGCAACGCGCGCCGCTTCTCATCGCAGGGCCAGCAGCGAGCGATCCTGCTCGCGCTTCTGCTCGCCGAGCGCGCCGCCGCCAAGGAGCGCGGGGCACCGTCGCCACCGCTGCTGCTCGACGACGTGATGAGCGAGCTGGACCCGGAGCACCGGGAGCGGCTCGCGGGGCGGCTGCGAGCATGCGGCCAGGTGGTCGTGACCGCCACCGAGCCCGCGCAGATGCCCGCGGCCGGCGCCGCCACCGGGATCGCGGTTCGGGAGGGGAAGGTCACCACCCCGCTGGCGGCCGCCGCGTGAGCCGCCGCGCCCCGCGCCCGCTGGGGGCGGCGCTGCGCCGGGTGCTGGACACGGGCCCGCGCACGGCGGTCGCGCGGGTGCAGGCCGAATGGCGCGGCGCGGTGGGGGCACCGATCGCCGCGGTGGCGGAGCCGGTGGGTGAGCGCGCCGGGATCGTGACGGTCGCCTGCAAGTCCGCCACCTGGGCGCAGGAGCTCAGCCTCATGCACGACGAGCTGCTCGGCAAGCTCAACGAGGTGCTCGAGGAGAGGGGGGCGCCGCCGGTGGAGGCCTTGCGCTTCACCGCCGACGGCGGCTCGTGGGCGACGGCGCCGGAGCCCTCCCGACGGGCTCGCTAGGGGCCGCCGCGGGCCCCATCCCCACCGCTGTCGGCAAGGCTCGTCCGGACACGCACTTTTGTTCGTGATTTGCAGGGCTTTTGTTACTGAGGGAGCGAGCTTTCCGGGGTCGCCGACTGGTATCCTTTATGTCAACTTGAGCGCCGGCCCCGATCCCCGTTGGAGAGCCTCGCGAGAGCTCCGCGGCGATCGGGGTCGCTCGTGTCGGCCCCCGGTGAGGTGGCCCGAGAAGGGGCCCGGACCGGGGCCGTTCAAACCAACCGAAAGGAGCTGAGTGGCCGAGCAGGCCAAGCGCGCCGCCAAGGACGCTGCGACCAGCAAGAAGGGCGCCCCGACGAAGGCGACGGGCGGGTCCGCAAAGGCGAAGCGGGGCAGGTCCTCGTACGCCGCCAAGGACATAACCGTGCTCGAGGGGCTCGAGGCGGTCCGCAAGCGGCCCGGGATGTACATCGGCTCGACCGGCGAGCGCGGCCTCCACCACCTCGTCTACGAGGTCGTGGACAACTCCGTCGACGAGGCCCTGGCGGGGGAATGCGACCAGCTCACGGCCACGCTGCACCCCGACAACAGCTGCACGGTCGCGGACGATGGACGCGGCATCCCGGTGGACATGCACGCGAAGGAGAAGCGCCCGGCGGCGGAAGTGGTGATGACGACGCTGCACGCCGGCGGCAAGTTCGGCGACGGCGGCGGCTACAAGGTCTCGGGCGGCCTGCACGGCGTCGGCGTGTCCGTCGTGAACGCGCTCTCCGAGCGACTTCATCTCGAGATTCGCCGCGACGGCCACGTCTGGACGCAGGACTACGAGCGCGGCCAGCCCAAGACCGCATTCTCGAAGGGGAAGGCGACCAAGGAGTCGGGGACGACCATCACCTTCTGGCCCGACGCCGAGGTCTTCGACGAGGTCGTGTTCGACTTCCAGACGCTGGCGGAGCGGCTGCGGGAGACCGCGTTCCTCACCCGCGGCCTGAAGATCGACCTGGTCGACGAGCGCGGCGAGGGCGAGCAGGCCACGTTCCAGTACCACGGTGGGATCGAGGACTTCGTCCGCCACCTGAACGCGACCAAGGACGCCCTCCACCGCAAGGTCGTCTACTTCTCCAGCGGGGCCCCCGAGGGCCAGGTGGAGGTGGCGATGCAGTGGAACTCCTCCTACCAGGAGTCGATCTTCAGCTTCGCCAACAACATCAACACCCACGAGGGGGGGACGCACCTCTCCGGCTTCCGCGCCGCGCTCACCCGGACGCTGAACGCGTATGCGCGCGGCAAGGGCCTGCTCAAGGAGAAGGACCAGAACCTCTCGGGCGAGGACGTTCGCGAGGGGCTGACGGCGGTGATCTCGGTGAAGCTGCACGACCCCCAGTTCGAGGGCCAGACCAAGACCAAGCTCGGCAATCCGCCGGTCAAGGGGCTCGTCGAGGAGACCGTCAACCGCAAGCTGGGCGAGTTCCTCGAGGAGAACCCCGGGGAGGCGCGCCGGATCATCACCAAGTCGGTGGATGCGGCCCGCGCCCGCGAGGCGGCGCGCAAGGCGCGCGACCTCACCCGCCGCAAGTCGGCGCTCGAGAACTCGACGCTGCCGGGCAAGCTCGCCGACTGCACCGTGAAGAGCCCCGAGGATGCCGAGCTGTTCATCGTCGAGGGCGACTCCGCCGGCGGCTCTGCGAAGCAGGGCCGCGACCGCAACACGCAGGCGGTGCTGCCGCTGCGCGGCAAGATCATCAACGTCGAGAAGAGCCGCATCGACAAGGTGCTCTCCAACACCGAGATCCAGGCCCTGATCACGGCGATCGGCACCGGCGTCCACGACGAGTTCAAGCTGGAGGACGCCCGCTACCACAAGGTGACGCTGATGACGGACGCCGACGTGGACGGCGCCCACATCCGCACGCTGGTGCTGACGTTCCTGTACCGGCAGATGCCGGAGCTGATCGACGCCGGCTACGTCTACATCGCCAAGCCGCCGCTCTACAAGGTGACCAACGGCAAGCGGGAGGTCTACCTGGAGAAGGACTCCGAGCTGGAGGAGCTGCTCCTCCGCGACAAGCTGGAGAAGTTCGCGATCACCGACTCGAAGGGCAAGACGAAGAAGATGACCACCGCCCGCTGGCAGCGGTTCATCCGCCTCTACAAGCAGTACGAGGGATGGGCGTCCTCGCTCCAGGCGGATTTCGGCCACGAGGCCCTCGCCTTCCTGCAGGAGTCCCAGCTGCTCGACGCAGGCGCCGCCACGATGGCGGCGGCCCGCAAGCTGATCGAGGCCAAGGACCCGCCGGAGGAGCCGTTCGAGACCGAGGTGGTCGAATCCGATGTCGAGCGGCTGCTGGTCAGGGCGGTGCATCGCCGCAGCGGCCTCGCCCGCACCCACCGGCTGCCCGACGCGCTGTTCAAGTCCAAGGAATACAAGGAGTTCGTGCGGGTGCACGCGGAGCTGCTCAAGCACGTCGGCAAGCCGCCGTTCGCGGTCGGGCTGGGCGGCAAGCAGGCCGAGGCGCTCTCCTTCGGCGAGCTGCGCCAGGCGATCCTCGACCTCGCCAAGGAGGGCGTGCGCCTGCAGCGGTTCAAGGGGCTCGGGGAGATGAACGCCGAGCAGCTGCGCGAGACGACGATGGATCCGGCGTCGCGGACCCTGCAGCGGGTGACGATGGATGACGCCGCCGCGGCCGAGAAGACGTTCTCCGACCTGATGGGCGACAACGTGGAGCCGCGGCGCGAGTTCATCGAGAGGCACGCGCGGGACGTGAGGTTCCTGGATGTCTAGTCATCGCCTGCCCGCCCGGACGGGGGCGCGCTGATGGCGCTGGAGGCGCTCACCGGGCGGATCGAGGAGCGCGAACTGGTCCAGGAGATGCGCTCGTCGTACCTGGACTACGCGATGAGCGTGATCGTCGGCCGCGCCCTGCCGGACGTCCGCGACGGGCTCAAGCCGGTGCACCGCCGGGTGCTGTACGCGATGTACGAGGCCGGCCTGCAGCCGACCCGCCCGTACCGCAAGGCGGCGCGCGTGGTCGGCGACGTGATGGGGAACTACCACCCGCACGGCGACACGGCGATCTACGACACGCTGGTGCGCATGGCGCAGGACTTCTCCCTGCGCTACCCGCTGATCGACGGCCAGGGCAACTTCGGCTCGATCGACGACGACCCACCGGCGGCGATGAGATACACGGAGGCGCGCCTCGCCCGTCTCGCCACCGAGCTGCTGCGAGACATCGACGCCGACACGGTCGACTTCGGGCCGAACTACGACGAGTCGACCCGCGAGCCGCTGATCCTGCCGGCGCGCCTGCCGAACCTGCTGGTCAACGGCGCCGCCGGGATCGCGGTGGGAATGGCGACGAACATCCCCCCGCACAACCTGCGCGAGGTGATCGCCGCCGTCCACGCCTACATCGACAACCCCGAGATCGACGTCGAGGGCCTGCGCAAGCACGTCAAGGGCCCCGACTTCCCCGGCGGCGCGACGATCATGGGGACGCAGGGAATCCGCGACGCCTACGTCACCGGCCGCGGCAGCGTGCGGGTGCGGGCGCGCGCCCACGTCGAGCCGCTGAAGGGCGGCAAGGAGGCGATCATCGTCTCCGAGCTGCCGTTCATGGTGAAGAAGGGCGGCGACGGCGGCCTGATCACGAAGATCGCCGACCTCGTCAGGGAGAAGAAGCTCGAGGGGATCTCCGACCTGCGGGACGAGACCGATCGCAGCGGCATGCGCCTGGTGATCGAGCTGAAGCGGGACAAGCCCGCGAAGGTCGTGCTCAACAACCTCTACAAGCACACCGCGATGCAGACCACCTTCGGCGTGAACATGGTGGCGCTGGTGGACGGGGTGCCGCGCACGCTGACGCTGCGCGAGCTGATCGAGCACTACGTCCGCCACCAGAAGGAGGTCGTCACCCGCCGCACCCAGTTCGAGCTGCGCAAGGCGGAGGCGCGCGCCCACATCCTCGAGGGGCTGCTGGTCGCGCTCGACAACCTCGACGCGGTGATCAAGCTGATCCGGGGCTCGAAGGACCCCGACGTGGCCCGCGAGGGGCTGATCGAGAAGTTCGGCCTGTCGGCCGAGCAGGCCCAGGCGATCCTAGACATGCGCCTGCAGCGGCTGACCGCGCTGGAGTCGCAGAAGATCAAGCAGGAGCACAAGGACCTGATGGAGCGGATCGGCGAGCTGCGCGAGATCCTCGGCGACGAGTCGCGCGTGATGGCCCTGATCAAGGAGGAGTTGGAGGAGGTCTCCCGCGTCTACGGCGACGAGCGCCGCACCGAGATCACCTTCGACGAGGGCGACGTCGACATCGAGGACCTGATTGCCGACCAGCAGATGGTCGTCTCGATCACCGCCTCCGGATACGTCAAGCGCCTGCCGGTCGCCACCTACCGCCAGCAGCGCCGCGGCGGGATCGGCGTGATGGGCATGGACCTCAAGGAGGGCGACTACATCGAGCACCTGCACATCTGCTCGACCCACGACTACATGCTCTTCTTCACCAACCGCGGCAAGGTCTATCGCTCGAAGGTCTACGAGCTGCCCGAGGGCTCGCGGACCTCGAAGGGCCGCGCACTCGTGAACGTGCTGCCGCTGCGCGACGGCGAGAAGGTGATGGCGGTGAAGCCGACCCGCGACTTCAGCGAGGGCAAGTACCTCGTCTTCGCCACCGCGCAGGGGATGGTGAAGAAGACCGAGTTCGCCGCCTACAACACGCCGATTCGCGCCGACGGGATCATCGCGATCAAGGTCCGCTCCGGCGACGAGCTCGTGCAGGTGCGGCTGACGTCCGGCGACGACGACCTGCTGCTGGTCTCCAAGTCCGGCCACGCGTCCCGCTTCCACGAGAGCAGGGTGCGGCCGATGGGCCGCGACACGTCCGGCGTGAAAGGGATGAACGTCGCCGACAAGGGAAACCGCGTCCTGGCGATGGACGTCGCCCGCGAGGAGGCGGAGGTGTTCGTCGTCACCGAGAACGGCTACGGCAAGCGCACCCCAATCGCCGAGTACCCGACCAAGGGTCGCGGCACGAAGGGCGTGCTGACGGCCAAGCTGACCTCGAAGAAGGGGGGGCTGGCGGGCGCGCTGAGCGTGCGCGAGCACCAGGACCTGCTCTTCATCTCCCAGAACGGGATGGTCCAGCGCACGCCGGCGGCCGGCATATCGCAGATGGGGCGCGCCACCCAGGGGGTTCGGGTGATGAACCTGCGCAACGACGATCGGGTCAGCGCGGTCGCCCTCGTCGTCGAATCGAGTGCCGCCGCGGCCGCGGCGGAGGCCGACGCCGAGCCAACGGCCCAAGCCGCTGCTCCGTCTGATTGAATCGGGTCACCGGAGAAAGGAGGTGGTCCTAGCCTTGAGTGACATGAGTTTGGGGACCCCGGAGGTGCCGGGCCGCTAGGGCCCTGGAACGGGGCGACAGCCCCGCTTGAGACGGGCCCGGGCGGAATCCACCCCGGGCACCGCCGGTCGGCCGAGGCCGGGCCAGGTCCCGCCCGGTTGCCAATCGAGTCGCCGGTAGAAGCACCTCAGCCGAGGCCGCCCGCGGGCGGCCTCGGCGCTGGGCGGCGCCGTCTCAGGCAGTCGCGGTCGCCGGCAGGTACTGCTCCCAGGCGGTGGGGATCCTGGGACTGGCGATGCGGATGAAGACGGTCGGGCCGGGCGGCCGCGGCAGCGTGCGCGGATGCATCTCCACCTCGCGCGGCAGGCGGTTCCCCTTGCGGCGGTTGCAGGACGCACACGAGGCGACGATGTTCTCCCAGACCGACTCGCCGCCGCGGCTGCGCGGGATCACGTGGTCGACCGTCAGCCCGGGTTTGCTCGTGCCGCAGTACTGGCAGGTCCAGGAGTCGCGGGCCAGCACGGCCTTTCGCGTGATCTTGCGGCGGTGCACGTCGCGCGGCACGCGCACGTAGGTGACCAGGCGGATCACCATCGGCCGCGCCATCCGCATGCGCTCGGAGCGAAGCGTGTGGTTGCCGCGCTCGATCACCTCGGCCTTGGCCTTGAGCACGAGCACGGCGGCGCGTCGCACGGTGCAGACGTTGATCGGCTCGTAGGTGGCGTTGAGGACCAGCACGCGGCCGCTGATGCCGCGCCGCCCTGTCGCCGTTACTGGCCCCGGAGGAGCATCCTGACTGGCGTCGTCGCGCTCGCGCCGTGTTCGCCTAGCGCTCCGCTTCGCCATGGTGGCCGAATTCTAGCCAGGCGGTTCGCCGGTGACGGCAAGTCGAATGCGACCGTGCGGACCGGAGGCTCAGTGCGCGCCCGGCACCGCGCCGCGCCCGCCGACCGGGTAGCTGCCGAGGATCCGCACGGACTCCGCCTTGGCGCGAAGACCCTCGATCGCATCGGCGACCACGCCGTCGGCGGCAGCGCCGTCGAGGTCGACGAAGAACATGTAGCGGCCGAGCCCGCGGCGCAACGGCCGCGACTCGATCCTGGTCAGGTTGATCTCGCGGCGCGAGAACTCGAGCAGCGCATCGACGAGCGCACCGGGATGGTCCTCCCCCAGCTCCGAGAACACGAGCGAGGTGCGCCACGGGCCGTCTCCCTCGGGAGCGGTCCCCTCCGGTGCGATCCAGACGAACCGGGTGACGTTGTCGGGCACGTCCTCGACGCCCTCGCGCAGGACCACGCAGCCGTACAGCTCGGCTGCCGAGGCGGCGCCGAGCGCGGCCCAGGGACGATCGGTCTCGCCCACCGTCCTCACCGCCTCGGCGGTGCTCGCGACGGCGCGTGCCTCGGCGGCGGGAAGGCTCTCGCGGAGAAAGCGCGCGCACTGTGCGCTTGCCTGCGGGTGCGACAGCACGACCTCGATCCGCTCGAGCGGGATCCGCTCGCGGGCGATCAGGCTGTGGCGGATCGGATGGTCGTACTCGCCGACGATCGTCACGGACGCCGTGTCGAAGGCCAGGGCGTCGAGCGTCGTGCGCACCGCCCCCTCGATCGAGTTCTCGAACGGCACCAGGGCGCGGTCGGCCTCGCCGCGCTCGACCGCGACGATCGCCTCGTAGACGGTCGCCGCCGGCGCCGCCTCCACGGCCGCGTCCCCGGCCGCCATGCGCAGGGCGTCGTCCGAGAACGTCCCGGCGGGACCGAGGAAGGCGACGCGCATCAGCCGGTGGCGCGCTCACCCGACCGGTCGCCGCCGGCCAGCGCCGCCTGGACGGCCTCCTGCTCCTCCGGCGAAAGGTCGAGCTGGGGGCGCCCGTTGACGATCTGCTTCGCGTACAGACGGGCCTGCTCGCGATGCAGGATCGAGGAGAGCACCAGTCCGGAGCGGTGGGAGTCGAGCAGGGCGATCGAGCTGGACTGGCGGCCGCTCATCTCGTTGTAGGCGTCATAGCGGACCACGGCGAAGTGGGCGATGGCGCCGTCGATGCGGCGCTCCGCCTGGGCGCCCTGGGCGGAGAGCCGTTGCGCGAGCGCCTCCACCTGGCCCGCCAGCGCTGCGAAGTCCCGCTGCAGCGTGTCGGCGTGGGCGGCGAGGTCACGCTCGTCACCGTCGCCGAGGACCACCCGCTGGGCCGCGCGCAGGCGGCGAAGCTTGACGGCGAGCACGATCGCCCAGGCGAGCGCGACGATGGCGATGCCGCCGGCGGCCAGCGCGACCACCCCTGCGGTGGAGCCGAGATCGTTCACGGCGCCGAAGGCTAGCGGTCCGCCTTCGCCGCTCGCGCCCTAGCCGTAGGTGACCTGGTAGGTGGCCTTGTTGTTGCTGGAGACCTGCTCTCCGGGGACGGGCTCGACGTTGACGTCGATCGTCACCGTGCTGCCCGAGGCGGGCTCCGGAGAGATCGGGACCTTGGCGGTCTGGGTCTCGCCCGGTCCGATGCGGGTGATCCGCGCCTCCTTGCTGCGCCCGTTGACGTCCACCGTGACGACGACGTCGGTCTCCTCGGTGTCGCCCTGGTTCTGCACCTGGACGTCCAGCTCCAGCGGCCCGCCCGCGGGCACCGAGGTGGTCGCCCCGGACTGAAGCACGGTGCCGCTGGGCTGCGCCGTCACCTGGATCAGGCCGAGGCCATGGACCCCGGGCGTGGCCGCCTCGCTGCCGCTCACCTTGCCGAGCGCCGTCGAGATCGTCGACGAATCGAGCCAGGAGGTGTCGGGCCCGTTGCCGCTCTGCGGCAGGAACGCGCTGTCGGGGACGTCGACTCCCTCGATCCCCTGGTCCTTCAGCACCTGCTCCATCTCCGGTTTGTCGAGTTGCGCGTAGACGACGTCGCTGGCCAGGAACGACTGCATGTCGACGGCGATCTGGTCTATCGCCGCCTGCCGCCCCTCCTTGCCGAGCGCGGTGTGGACCTCGTCGGCAATCGAGGCGAGCGCGTCGCGGCGCAGCTGGAAGGTGGTCTCGAGCGCCTTCTGCGCGTGGCCCATGTCCCCGGGGGCGCTGAGCTTGTCCGCGCGCGTGAGCAGCCCGTCCATCGCGCTTCTGTCCGACTTGATCTCGGCCTCGTAGTCGAGCGGGGTGAGGCTCTTCGGGTCCTGGAGCAGCTTGAAGAACCCGTCGCTGACCTGGGCGGACTCGCCGGTCAGCTGGCCGACGTTGCGCACGTAGTCCTTCAGAGCGCGATCGTGGCGCGCGTCCAGGCAGCCCTTGACGCCGAGCACGAGCAGGATCAGCACGAGCACCGCGGCGCCGGCCGCGATACCGCGGCGGATCATGATCTGCTGGCGGTCCGGAGACCCGGAGCGGCGCGGACGGCGCCCCGGGCCGCCCGCCGTCAGCGCGTCATCCTGCTGGAACTCCACGGGCACCTCGTCGTCCGTTTTGCTCGCTGCGGGCGCAAGTATGACCAGTGGGTCGGAGAACAGTGCACAGGTGCGCCCGTGCAGGAGCGGATCGCCGGCCGGCGAACGGGAAGGAGCCGTGGTGGGAGAACTGGTCCTGCGCAGGTTTCGGATCGAGCGCAAGCTCGGAAGCGGTGGCTTCGGCACCGTCTTTCGCGCCTGGGACGAGCGCCTGCGGCGGCCGGTGGCGCTGAAGACGATCGAGGCCGGTCGCGCCGGCAGCCGTCGCGTGCTGCGCGAGGCGCAGGCGGCCGCCCGTCTCAACCATCCCGGGATCGTCACCCTCTACGAGCTCGGCGAGGAGGGGGGATGCGCCTACCTGGTCAGCGAGCTGGTCGAGGGCGAGACGGTCGATGCCCTCGCCCGCGAGGGGATGCTCTCCGACCGCGACGTCGCCGAGATCGGCGCCGAGCTGGGAGACGCGCTGGAGCATGCGCACGCTCGCGGCGTCGTCCACCGGGACATAAAGCCGCACAACGTGCTCGTCGCGGCGCGGTCGGGGCGGGCCAAGCTGATGGACTTCGGCGTCGCCCGGCTCGAGGGTGCCGAGGCGCTGACGGCAACCGGCGACGTCGTCGGCACGATCGCCTACATGGCCCCGGAGCAGGCCGACGGAGCGCGGTGCGGTCCGGCCACCGACACCTACTCGCTGGCCCTCACCCTGTACGAGTGCTGGGCCGGCGCCAACCCGGTGCTGCGCGCCACTCCCGCCGCCACCGCCCGCGCGATCGGCTCCGCCGTCCCCTCGCTCGCCGACGCCCGCCCGGACCTGCCGCCGGACCTGGTCGACGCGATCGACGCATCCCTCGCCGCCGATCCCGCTGCCCGCCCTCCCCTGGCCCGGGTTGCGGCGGCGCTCGTCCGCACGGCCCCCTCGCTGGACGACGCCCGCGCCGTCCCGCGCCCGCACGGGCCGCGGCTCGTCGCGCTCGCCTCGCTGGTCCGCGGCGGAGCTCCCGCCGCGACGCTCACCGCGGCGGCCACCGCGGCGCTTGCCCTCGCCGTGCTGTTCTCCGCCCCGGTGGCGCCGCCCGCATGGGCCTGCGCCCTCGCGCTCGCCTGCGGCATCGCCGCGATCGCGCTGCCGCGGCTCGCCTTCGTGCTCGCGGCCGCCGGCTCGGTGGCCTGGCTCGCCGCGGCCGCCGACGAGCCCGGGGCGGCGCTCGTGTGCGCCGCCCTCGCCGCCCCCGTGCCGGCGCTGCTTCCGCGGGATGGCCGCTGCTGGTGCCTGCCGGCCCTGGCGCCGGCGCTCGGCGCCGTGGGCCTCGCCCCGCTCTATCTCGGGATCGCCGGCCTGGCCGCCCCATCCCGCCGCAGGGCGGCGCTGGCGGCGCTCGGCTACCTCTGGCTGACCGTGGCCGAGGTCGCGCTCGGACGCACCCTCCTGCTCGGCCGGGTCGAGCCCGCCGGCGCCGGCTGGGAGCGCTCGGCAGGGGACGCGGTCTCCTCGGTGCTGCTGCCGCTCGCCGACCCCGTGGTCCCGCTCGGCCTTGCGCTCTGGATCGCCGCCGCACTGGCCCTGGGCGCCCTCGTGCGCGGCCGGATCGCGATCCTCGACCTGCTCGGGGCGCTGCTCTGGTCGGCGGCGGTGCTGGCCGCGCACAGGCTGATCGCCCCCCACTCGGCCGTGCTGCCGCCCGCCTGGCTGGGGGCCGGCCTCCTCGCCCTCGTCGCCCTCAGCCTCGCCCAGCGAGCGCTCGGCGGACCCGCCACCGACGACCCGCGCCGACACGCGCTGCCAAGCGAAGGTGAACCGGCCACTCTTGCGTAGCATTGACCCGCCGCCGGCGCCTTTGTCCGGCGGTCCCTCTGCTCAGACCGGAGCGTGACCCATCAGCGTCCTGCGCAACCTGGAAGCGAAGATCGAGGGCCTCGTCGAGGGGGTCTTCAGCCGCGCCTTCAGCTCGGAGGTGCAGCCGGTGGAACTGGCGCGCAAGCTCGCCAAGGAGATGGACGCGCACAAGACCGCCTCGGTGTCTCGCGTCTACGTCCCCAACGAGTACACGGTCTACCTCTCGGCGGAGGACCGCAAGCGATTCGAGGGATACGAGCGCTCGCTGGAGCAGGAGCTCTCGGCGTACCTGCTCGAGCACTCGCGCCGACACGGCTACGACCTGCTGACCAGGCCCACGGTGGGCTTCGCCACCGACGAGCGCCTGCGGCTCGGCGAGTTCGGCATCCAGACGCGGCTGGTGAAGCCGCCGACGCGGCAGGGCGAGCGCCCCGAGCAGGGCGAGGAGGGCCACACGATGGTCTACTCGGCGGTGCGCGAGAAGGACGCCGCCTCGAAGCGCAAGGCACCCTCGCGGAACCTCGTCGACACGAAGGCGATCGTCTCCGTCGGCGACCGCCGCTACGTCCTCGACGGCCCGGTCGCGGTGATCGGCCGCTCGAAGGAGTGCGACTGCGTCCTCAACGACCCCAACGTGTCGCGCCGCCACGCCGAGCTGCGGCGAGGCTCGACGGGCGACTGGCAGGTCGTTGATTTGGGCTCGACGAACGGGGTAAAGGTGAACGGTCGCCGGGTCGGCTCGTCACGCCTGTCGCCGGGTGACGAGGTCACCCTGGGCACGTCCAGCTTCAGCTTCGAGATCGAGCAATGACCACGAGGCGGCCCCCGAGGCCCGCAACCGGCGCATGGACTACGAGCCGGTCGCCGTAGCGCTCAAGTTCGGCTTCCTGGCGGTCCTCTACCTTTTCCTGCTCTGGATCGCCCGCAGCGCCCTCAAGGACCTTCGGCGGACGGCTTCGCCCGTCGCCTTCGAGACGGGGTTCCACCCCCAGGCACCCGACGCCTCGGAGGCTCGCGACGCCTGGCTGGTCGCCGAGCGCGGCGGGGGCCTGGAGCCGGGGGAGCGCTTCGACCTGTTCGGCGGGTTGTCGCTCGGTCGCTCGGCGGAGGCCGACATCACGCTCGACGACCGCTTCGCCTCCGGCGTGCACGCCCGCGTCTACACGCGCGGTGGCGTCCATCTGCTCGAGGACCTCAATTCGACCAACGGCACGCTGCTGAACGCCGAGCCCCTGATCGGGGAGGCCGAGCTGGCGCCGCACGACCAGATCCAGATCGGCGACACGCTGCTGCGCTACGAGCCGCAGGCGTGAGCGTGGACGGGAGCGAACGATGCTGAGCGTCGCGGAGCACGCCTACCGGACGGACACGGGCCAGCAGCGGACAGCGAACGAGGACTCCTACTTCGTGCGCTCGCCGCTGTTCGTGGTCGCGGACGGGATGGGGGGCGCGCAGGCCGGCGAGGTCGCCTCGCGGATCGCCGCCGACGCCTTCCAGACGCAGATGGACGAGAGCGCGCCGCCGGAGACGCGCCTGAGGCAGGTGGTGGAGACGGCGAACAGGCAGATCCACGAGCTTGCCCAGCAGGACTCCTCGCGCGCGGGGATGGGGACCACGCTGACCGCCGCCCTGCTCGGCGACGGCGAGATAACGCTCGCCCACGTCGGCGACAGCCGCGCATACGTCTACCGCGACGGCGAGCTTCGCCGCCTCACCCGCGACCACTCGCTGGTCGAGGAGCTGCGGCGCCAGGGACGGCTCACCGACCGCGAGGCCGAGGAGCACCCGCAGCGCTCGATCATCACCCGGGCGCTGGGCCCCGAGGCCGAGGTGGAGGTGGACACGATGACCTATCCGGCGCGCGGCGGCGACGTCGTGCTGCTCTGCAGCGACGGCCTGACGACGATGGTCGACGAGCGCCGGGTCGCCGCCGTCCTGTCGCGCTCCACCAGCCTGCAGGCGGCCGTCGACGCGCTAGTCGACGCCGCCAACCGCGCCGGCGGTCGCGACAACATCACCGTGGTCGCGTTCCGCCTCGAGGACGTCGCGGCCCCCGTCGACGAGCACGCCACCCTCGTCGGCCCCGCAGCCGAGGAGGCGGGGCTCACCGCAGAGGCGGTGCGGGAGGGGGTGCGGCGCGAGCGCGTCGCGGCGGCAACGCGGGAGTCCCGCATGCCGCCGCCGCCGCGCCGCTGGCCGGCGCGCACGATCAAGGTCGCAGCCGCCGTCCTGGTGGCGGCCGCGCTCGTCTTCGGCGCCGTCTACGGCCTCCGCCACGTGTACTTCCTCGGCACCGACAGCGGCGGCCGCGTCGCCCTCTACCGCGGCCTCCCCTACGAGCTTCCCTTCGGGATCGACCTCTACGACGAGCGCTACGCGACGATCGTCCAGACCGATTCGCTTCCCGGCGACCGCAGGCACACGGTCACGGACCACGAGCTGCGCTCGCGCACGGACGCCGCCTCCGCGGTGCGAAACATCGAGCGCCAGCAGGGGGTGCAGCCGTGACCGCTCGCGGCGCCCGCGCCCGCGAGCTGCTCGGCCTGATACCCGTCGCCGCCCTGGTCACCGGCGGGTTCGCCGCCGTCTTCATCGTCAACGACAAGCAGCTCTCGAACGTCAGCCTCACCTACGGCGGCTACTTCCTCGCGATCTGCCTGGTCACGCACTTCTTCATCCGCGCCCGGCTGCCCTACGCCGACCCCTACCTTTTCCCGCTCGTCGCGCTCCTGGCCGCGTTCGGGCTGGTGATGATCTACCGGATCGACGACACGCTGGCGCGCGACCAGGCGAACTGGTTCGTGCTCGGCCTGATCCTGTTCGCGCTCACGATCATCTTCGTGCCCGACTACGAGGTGATGGAGCGCTACCGGTACGTGATCGCGACGCTGGGCATCGCCCTGCTGATGATGCCGCGGCTGCCCGGGATCGGCGCCCAGGTCAACGGCGCCTACCTCGGCATCCACGCCGGGCCGATCGCCTTCCAGCCGGCCGAGATATCGAAGATCTGCATCGTCGTCTTCCTGGCCAGCTACCTGCGCGACAAGCGCGAGGTGCTGGTGGTCGGCGCGCGCCGCGTGCTCGGCGTGACGCTGCCCCCGATCAAGCACTTCGGACCCCTGCTCGTCGTCTGGGGCGCGGCGATGCTGATGCTCGTCTTCATCCGCGACCTCGGCAGCTCGCTGATGTTCTTCGGCGCCTTCCTCGCACTGCTCTATGTCGCCACGGGCCGCGTCTCGTTCGTCGTCATCGGGCTGCTGATGTTCTTCCTCGGGGCGTGGTTCTTCTCGCACACGGTCGGCCACGTTCACCTGCGCGTCGAGGCCTGGACAGACCCGTTTCGCCGCGACCTCTACGACCGCCCGGGAGGGAGCTTCCAGGTGGCCCAGTCCCTGTTCGCCCAGGCCGACGGCGGCCTCTTCGGGCGCGGCTTCGGCCAGGCGCTGCTGGAGCTGCCGAACGGCGGCACGATTTTGCCGGCGCCCCACACCGACCTGATCTATGCCGTGATCGTCGACGAGCTCGGCCTCTTCGGCGCCGCCGGCGTGATCCTGATCTACACGCTGATCACGGCGCGTGGCTTCAAGACGGCGATGATCGCCCGCGACAGCTTCGGCAAGCTGCTCGCCGCCGGGCTCACTGCCGTGTTCGCGCTGCAGGCCTTCGTGATCATCGGCGGCGTCACGCGCGTGATCCCGCTCACCGGCGTGACGCTGCCGTTCGTCAGCTACGGCGGCAGCTCAGTGATCGCGAACTTCGTCCTGCTAGCCATGCTGCTCCAGATATCCGATCGCGCCCGCCGTCCGGTGCCCGAGCCTGAATGAACGTCCAGATCGCCAAGCTGTTCGGCGTGATCGTGCTGCTGTTCGGTGTGCTCGTCCTGCGCACGTCGCAGTGGGCGGTGTTCGACGCGCACGGGCTCGAGACCCAGGCGCTCAACCGCCGCCCCCTGCTCGAGCAGCAGAGAATCCGCCGGGGCGCGATCCGCACCTCCGACGGCGAGGTGGTGGCCCAGAGCCATCCGGTCGGGACCGGGCCCCGCCGCATCTACGTGCGCGACTACCCGCTGGGCGACCTCTTCGGCAACCCTGTCGGCTACAGCTTCGTCGACCGCGGCCAGACGGGGATCGAGCGCTCCCACAACGACCAGCTCGTCGGCAACAAGACGGAGTTCCTGTCGATCCTCGACCAGCTGCGCGGCCACCGCCAGGTCGGCGACGACCTCACCTCCTCGCTGGACGCCTCGGCGCAGCGCACGGCGATCTCGGCGATGAACGGCCAGCCGGGCGCGGTGGTGGCGCTGGAGCCCGACACCGGCCGCGTCCGGGTGATGGTGAGCGTGCCCGGCTACGACCCCAACCAGGTCTCGAACACCGCCGATTTCAAGGCCTTCAACCGTGACCCGAACGCGCCGCTCTTCAACCGCGCCACCCAGAGCGGCTATCCGCCCGGCTCCACGTTCAAGGTGGTGACGGCGGCGGCGGCCCTGGACAGCGGCGAGTTCTCGCCGGACTCGGTGATCAACGGGGATTCGCCGAAGGTGATCTCCGGCGTGCCGCTCCAGAACGACTTCAACCAGTCCTACGGCGACATCACCCTGACCGACGCGCTCACCCACTCCGTGAACACCGTCTTCGCCCAGGTCGGCGAGCGCCTCGGCACCTCGACGATGTTCAAGTACATGGATCGATTCGGGTTCAACGCCCTTCCCCACCTCGACTACCCCGCCGACCAGATGACCGCCAGCGGCGTCTACGCCGGCAACCGGCTGCTCGGCGCGGGCAGCGCGATCGACATCGGCCGCGTCGCGCTCGGTCAGGAGCGGCTGCGGGTGACGCCGCTGCAGATGGCCGAGGTGGCGGCTTCGATCGGCAACCGGGGGGTGCTCGTGCAGCCGCGCCTGTGGGAGCGCGTCGTCGATCCCGACGGGCGCGTGGTCTCCGAGCAGAAGCCGCACAGCGTCGATCGCGTGATCAGCGAGCAGTCGGCCGGCGAGCTGACCGCGATGATGGCCAACGTGGTCAAGGAGGGGACCGGCACGGCGGCGGCGCTGTCGGGGATCAGCGTGGCGGGCAAGACCGGCACCGCGGAGGTCGCGAACGGACTCAACCAGGCCTGGTTCATCGCCTTCGCCCCGATCGACAACCCGAAGATCGCGGTCGCCGTGACGGTCGAGAAGACGAGCGGTCAGGGCGGCACCGTGGCGGCGCCGATCGCGAAGACGGTGATGGAGAGCCTGCTGCACTGATGGTCCAGTCGCCGGTCACCAGCCGCCAAGCGCTCGCCGAGGGGGCCTCTTCGTGGAGGTAGCGCAGGACACCCTGGTCGACGGCCGCTACCGCGTGTTGCGCAAGATCGGCGCGGGCGGCATGGCGGACGTCTACAGCGCCGAGGACACCCACCTCGGGCGCACGGTCGCGCTGAAGGTCCTGCATCAGCGCTTCGCCCAGGACCAGGAGTTCGTGGCCCGCTTCGAGCGCGAGGCGCAGTCGGCGGCCGGGCTGCAGCACCCGAACGTCGTCGGGGTGTTCGACCGCGGCCAGTTCGACGGCACCTACTACATCGCGATGGAGTACCTGGAGGGCTCCTCGTTGAAGGACCTGATCGGAAGCGGCATGACGGTGGCGCAGGCAACAGACGTCACCCGGCAGATCCTCACGGCGGCGCGGTTCGCCCACCGCCACGGGATCATCCACCGCGACCTCAAGCCGCAGAACGTGATCGTGGACCCGGAGGGCCGCGCGCGCGTCACCGACTTCGGCATCGCCCGCGCCGGCGCCTCGGAGATCACCCAGACGGGCTCGGTGATGGGCACCGCGCACTACCTCTCCCCGGAGCAGGCGCAGGGCCTGGAGACGACCGCCGCCTCCGACCTCTACTCGATCGGCGTGATCCTCTACGAGATGCTCACCGGCCGCGTGCCATTCGAGGCCGACTCCGCGGTCGCCGTCGCGCTGAAGCAGGTCTCGCAGGTCCCGCAGCGGCCGAGCACGCTCAACCCGCAGGTGCCGCCCGCCATGGACGCCGTCGTGATGCGGGCCCTGTCGAAGGATCCCGGCCGGCGCTTCGCCGACGCGGACGACTTCCTCGCGGCGCTGGACGCGGCAGACGCGGCGCCCGAGCAGCCGCCCCCGGGCAGCGACACCGCCGTCTTCGCGCCGGTGCCGGACGGAACCGTCGCGCAGCCCGCGGAGGCGGCCGCCGCCGTGCCGGAGGAGGAGGCCGATGAGCCGCCGTCCAAACGGCGCCGCAAGCGCTGGCCCTGGGTCGTCGCCGCTCTGCTGGTCGCCGCCGCCGCGTTTGCCGCTTGGTGGTTCTTGATCCGCTCCACCGACGTCAAGGTGCCGGACGTGATCGGGATGCGCTCGGCCGTCGCCACGCGGATCCTGGAGGACAAGGGCTTCGACGTGAACACCCGCTTCGTCAAGAACGATGCCCCATTCGACACGGTCACCGAGCAGGACCCGCCCCCGGCGAACAGCGTGAAGAAGGGCTCGAAGGTGACGCTGACGATCAGCTCCGGGCCGGGGACGGTGCGCGTGCCGCCGGTCGCCGGGCTGACCTCCTCCGTAGCGAGGAAGCGGCTGAAGGAGGCCGGCTTCAGGGTCTCGATCGTGCAGCAGTACTCCGACTCGATCCCGGCGGGGAACGTGATCGGCACCAATCCGGACACCGGCACCAGCGTGCAGCGCGGCTCGCTCGTGCGGCTGTTCGTCTCCCGCGGTCCCAACCTCGTCCAGGTGCCGGACGTGATCGGCCTCAACCGCACGGACGCCGAGAACGCCGTCGCCAACGCCGGCCTCAGCGCCCAGGTCCAGCAGCAGGACGACCAGGCGCCCAAGGATCAGGTGATCGACCAGTCGCCCGGCGGCGGCTCCCAGCTGCGGCGCGGCAGCACGGTGACGGTGGTGGTCTCCACCGGCAAGACGAAGGTCACCGTCCCCGACGTGCGCGGCCGCACCGAGTCCACCGCCACCTCGATCCTGCGCGGCCAGGGCCTCGGCGTGCGGCGGCAGACAGAGCCGGCGACCAGCCAGTCGGACGACGGCAAGGTCGTGGACCAGTCGCCGAGCGCGGGCACCGACGTCGACAAGGGCTCCACGGTGACGATCTTCGTCGGCAAGTTCAGTGCGCCGACGCAGACCACCACGCAGCCAGGACCGTAGGGCGACCATGCGCGTTGTTGTGCTCAGCGGCGGCCGGTCGAGCGAGCACGAGGTCTCGGTCCGCTCCGGTGCCTCGGTGGCGGCGGGGCTCGCCGAAGCGGGCCACGAGGTGGTCGAGGTCAGGATCGAGCGCGACGGCCGCTGGCTGCACGACGGCGCCGAGGTCGAGCTGACAGCCGCCGGGGGCCTGCTCGGCGCCGACGCCGCCTTTCCCGTCCTGCACGGCCCCTACGGTGAGGACGGCACGGTGCAGGGGATGCTCGAGTGCCTCGACGTGCCCTACGCCGGCCCCGACGTGCTTGCGGCGGCCCTCTGCATAGACAAGCTCACCTTCAAGCGCCTGCTCGCGGGCCGCGGCATCCCCCAGGTCGAGTTCTGCGAGGCGGGGGAGGAGGGCTGGCGCGACCGCGCCGCGCGGCTCGGCCTGCCGCTCTGGGTGAAGCCGTCGCGGCTCGGCTCGAGCGTCGGGATCGCGAAGGTGGAGCGAATCGACGAGCTCCTCGCCGCCGTCGAGGCGGCCCGCCGCCACGATCCGCGCGTGATCATCGAGGCGTCGGCTCCCGGCCGGGAGGTCGAGTGCTCGGTGATCGGAAACGACGAGCCCGAGGCGTCGGTGCCGGGCGAGATCATCGCCCACGCCGACTGGTACGACTACGAGGCCAAGTACGCGCCCGGGGGGATGGAGCTGGTCGTGCCGCCGCGGCTGCCCGCTGAGACGATCGAGCGCGTGCGGGCGCTGGCCCTCGTGGTCTACACGGCGACCGCGTGCGCGGGAATGGCGCGCTGCGACTTCTTCGTCGCCGACTCCGGCGAGGTCCTGGTCAACGAGCTCAACACGATCCCCGGCTTCACCGAGACAAGCGTGTTCGCGAAGCTGTTCGAGGCGTCGGGCGTGCCCTACGCGGAGCTGTGCGACCGGCTGGTGCGGCTCGCGGTCGAGCGCCACGAGGCCGCAGCCGGCTACCAGCACTGATCCGGCGAGACCCGTCGCTGATCCGCCTTTGGCGCGCCATGCGCCGCAACACCGGATCAGCGCCCTGCTCTCAGCTGCCGAGCAGGTCTATGTCGCCGATCGCGGCGCTGTAGCCGCCGCCCGCGGAGGCGAGCTTCGTGATCCAGACGAGATAGAAGCGGTACTCGGCGCCGCCGGTGTGGAGGGGGATCGTCTCGTTGGAGCCGACGTCGGTCGCCGAGCCGATCTCGCTCCAGCCGTCCAGCGTCTGGGGGACCACGCTTCCGTTGGCCCCGTAGACCGTCGCGTCCCAGCCGCTCTGCGGAGTGCGGATGCGGATCTCCTTCGCCGACACCGGGTGGCCGGCGTCGACGTAGAGGCCGACGCCGGGCTTGGTGCCGAAGTCCTGCACCTGGTAGGTCTCGGTCGTCCACGCCGTGGTCGGGTTCCCGTCCACGGCCAGCCCGACCTCGTCGTGATGCTCGACGCCGTCGCCGCCGTCCGCCGTCGGGTCGAAGTCGTGGGCGGAGCCCTCCGAGAGGTGGATCGGCTTCGCCTTCGCCGGCTCGGGCCCGTTGGTGCCACCGCCGCCGAGCAGCAGCACGGCGGCAACCACCGCCCCGGCGACCGCGACGGCGACCAGGGCGGAGACCACGCCGCGGCGCGGCGGTCGCAGCTTGCGCCGCGGCGCAGGCACCGACTCCAGCACGGTCGTTGCCTCTCCCGTGCTGGCGCCGGCGCGGGCCACCTCCACCTGGAGCGCCTGCTCCAGGTCGAGCAGCATCTGGGCGATGTCGCCGTAGCGCTTGCCGGGGTCCTTGTCGGTGGCGCGGTCCACCACGGATGCCAGCACCGCCGACACCTCGGGCCGCCGCACCCGCACGTCGGGCATCGGCTCGTTGACGTGCTTCATCGCCACGCCGACGAGGCTCTCGGCCCGGTAGGGCACCTGCCCGGTCAGCATCTCGTAGAGCACGATCCCGAGCGAGTAGATGTCGGAGCGGGCGTCGACGTCGTGGCCCATCGCCTGCTCGGGCGAGACGTAGTCCGTCGTCCCGAGCACGCGCCCGGTCGCGGTCAGCCCCTCGGCCTCGAGCGAGCGGGCGATCCCGAAGTCGGTCACCTTCGCCCTGCCCTCGGCATCGATCAGGACGTTCTGGGGCTTGACGTCGCGGTGGACGAGGCGCCGGGCGTGGGCGGTCCCGAGGCCGCGGCCGATCTCGATCGCGTATGCGACCGCCTCGTCGAGCGGCAGCCGGCCGAGCCGCGTGATCCGCTGCTTGAGCGTCTCGCCCTCGACGTACTCGAAGACGATGTACGGGTGACCGCCGTCCTCGCCGGCGTCGATCACCGAGACGACGTTCGGATGCGATATCTGCGCCACCGCCCGAGCCTCGCGGTTGAAGCGCTCGAGCTGGTCGGCCTGATCCGACATCTCGCGGTGCATCACCTTGACCGCGACCAGCCGGTCGAGGGTCTCGTCTTGGGCGAGGTAGACGGTGGACATCCCGCCGGTGCCGAGCTTGGAGTCGAGCCGGTAGCGGCCCGAGAGGACCGTGCCGATCACGGCTTGCGCTCCGCTGCGCGCATCGGTCGGTATTTTCGACGAGTCGCCCCGTCGGCTGCCGCACGACCGTGCCCATCACCGTCCGCCATTACTCCGATCCCGCCTGCCCGTGGTCTTGGGGCGGCGAGCCGGCGCTGCGCCGCCTGATGTGGGAGTTCGGCGACCAGATCGAGTTCCGCTGGGTGATGGGCGGCCTCGCCCGCCGGTACGGAAGCGAGTACCGCGACAGCGAGGGCGCGATCGGATCGGGCCCCGACTGCTTCGCCGACCTGATGGCCCACTGGCTCGACGTGAGCGCGCAGACCCGGATGCCGTGCGATCCGCGGCTGTGGACCCAGAACCCGATCTCCTCCACGTACCCGGCCTCCCAGGCCGTGAAAGCGGCCTGCGAGCAGGGACCCGAGGCCGGCTACAGGTACTTGCGCCGCCTGCGCGAGGGGCTGATGTGCGAGCGTCGCAAGCTCGACCACGCCGACGCCCTCGTCGAGGTCGCCGGGCAGGCCCGGCTCGACGTCGCGCGCTTTCGGATCGACCTCGGCTCCCACGCGATCACAGAGGCCTTCGCCGCCGACCTGGACGAGGTGCGCGACGTCCCCGCCGAGGCGCGCGAACTGAAAATGGTGCGGCAGACGGAGGGAAAGGAGCGCATCGTGCTCCCGTCCGCGGTCTTCGTCGCCGAGGACGGCTCCCGCCACGCCGTCTGGGGGAGCGCCCCGTACGAGCGCTGGCGCGAGGCGGCGGCGGCGGCCGGCGCCATGCGGTCCGCGGATCCGCCCGCGGACCCGCTCGAGGCCGTGGCGCGGTTCGGGCGCATGGCGACCCGGGAGCTCGAGCTGCTGCTCGACCGCCCGGGCCCGGTGTTGGAGGCCGAGCTGTGGGCGTTCGCGCGCGACTGGAAGCTGCGCGCGGTCGACGTCCTCACCGGGACCCTCTGGGAGGCGACCGCGGGCTAGGACGACGGCAGGCGCAGGTCGCGATCGGCGGTGGCGCGCCCGATCCGCCTCGCCGCCGGATAGTGCTTTCGCAGCAGCTCCAGGGCCGCCGCCTCGTCGCCCGCGGCGGTGACGCAGGCAAAGCCGCAGCCCATGTTGAAGATCTCGCGCATCTCCGAGTCGGAGATCTCGCCCAGCTGCTGGATCAGCGTGAAGATCGGCTGGGGCGGCAGGGGGTCGTCGATCTCGTAGCCGACCTCTGCCTCCAGGCGCAGCAGGTTGCGAAGCCCGCCCGACGTGATGTGGGCGAGGCCGCGGACGTCGACGGCGGACCGCAGCAGCTCCAGCACCGCGGCGACGTAGATCTCGGTGGGCTCGAGCAGGACCTCGCCGAGCGGCCGCCCGAGGCGGTCGTCGTCGAGGGCGACACCCTCCAGCGCGCGGCGGGCGAGCGTGTAGCCGTTGGAGTGCAGCCCCGACGAGGGCAGCCCGATCACGGAGTCACCGGGCTCGACCGCGGCGCCGGTGACGATCGCGTCGAGGGCGACCACGCCGAAGCAGGCGCCGGCCAGGTCGAAGCCCCGGACCAGCTCGCCCAGCTGCGCCAGCTCGCCTCCGGGGATCTCGATCCCCGCCAGCTCGGCGCCGCGCCGCAGCCCCTCGCCGATGCTCGCCTCGCGCCCGGGGTCGGCGCGCTCCACGGCGAGGTAGTCGAGCATCGCCAGCGGCTCGGCGCCGACGCAGACGACGTCGTTGACGTTCATCGCCACGCAGTCGATCCCGACCGTGTCGTAGCGGCCGAGCTGCTCGGCGACCAGCAGCTTGGTCCCGACTCCGTCGGCCGACAGCGCGATCCCGGTGCGGTCGTCCAGCCGGATCACGCTGGCGTAATGCCCGCTGGCCAGCACCTGGCGACGTCCGGCGCCGCCGGCCTCGCCCAGCGCGCCGACGAGGGCGGCGACCGCAGCGTCGGCGTCGCTCTGGCTGACCCCGGCGCGTGCGTAGGCGTCGTCGTTCATCTTGGCGCCGAGCCCCCAGGAGAGGCGTCTGACAGGTGGGGGTCGTTGCTGAGCGCCACCTCGACCGGACGGGGGGCGACCGACACCGCGCCGCCCGGCGCCGGTGGCTTGGCCGCCGGGGCGGCCGCGCCGCGCAGGCGCCACAGCACCAGCGCGGCGAGGGCGGTCCGGTAGGCCGCGTAAGGCCACAGCGCCCGGTCGCGCTCCACCAGCCGGATCAGGCGCTGGGAGGCGAGCGTCGAGGCGAACGAGCCGGCGGTGCCGGCAGCGATCGGCCGTGCCAGGCGGCGCGGCACCCCGCCTCGCGCCAGCCGCACGCCCTTCAGCAGCGCAGCGCCGACGATCACCGGAAGGGCGACCGTGCGGGACAGCATGTTCGCGTGCTCGCGGCTGAAGCCGCGCCACCTGGCCGCCGCCAGCGTGGCGCCGTTTCGCGAGATCCCGGGGACCAGAGCCGCGGCCTGGGCGACGCCGAGGGCGAGCCCGTCGGTCGCGGTCGCATCGCCGCGCCCGCGGCGCTGCGGCCTGGTGTCGGCGATCGCCATCGCCGCGGCGCCGACCAGCAGGGCGGCGGCGGTGGCGCGCGGACCGCCGAGCCGGCGCTCGATTTGCCGCTCCAGCGTGTAACCGACGATCGCCGCCGGCAGAAACGAGAGCCCGACCACGGCGGCGCGGCGGCGGTCGAACTCGGCAAGCTCGCGCGCGATCACCCGTCGCTGCCCGATCAGCAGGGCGGCCGCGGCGCCGCCGTGGAGGGCGACCTCGAAGCTCTTGCGGAACTCGGGATCGAGCTCGTACCAGCGCCATCCCGCGAGCCATGGGACGAGGTTGAGGTGGGCGGAGCTGGATACCGGCAAGAGCTCGGCGGGGCCCTGCACCGCCCCCAGGAAGAGGGCCGCACCGACCGGGATCGCGGGCGGGCCGGGGACGCCGTCGTCAGCCATCTAGGAGCCGGGTTCGCCGGCCGGCTCGGCCCGGGCCTCGCCGTCGCCGGGCGATCGGCGGCGGCGGATCACCAGGTAGACGACGAGGGCGACGATCGCCGCGACGATCGCGTAATCGAGGTAGTGGAGCTTGTCGCGGACCTCGTCCCAGCGGTCGCCCACCTCGCGTCCAACGATCGCCAGCATCAGCACCCAGGGGAGAGAGCCCAGCACGGTCAGCACCGAGAAGCGCCAGAAGGGCATCCTCGCGACGCCGGCCGGCAGCGATATGAACGTGCGGATGATCGGCATCATCCGGGTGAAGAAGACCGTGGCGCTGCCGTAGCGCTCGAACCAGCTGTCCGCCCATGCGAGATGCTTTCGGCTGACGTGGATCACGCGGTTGCGCTCGAGCAGCTCGACGCGGCCGTAGTACCCGGCTGCGTAGGCGATCCAGGACCCGACCAGGTTGCCGAGCACGCCGGCCGCGACCACCCCGAACAGCGTCAGGTGGCCCTCGGAGACGCTGAACCCGGCGAACAGCATGATCGCCTCGCTCGGCACCGGGATGCAGGCGCTCTCCAGCAGCATCAGGACGAAGACGGCCGGAAGGCCGGCGCTCGAGATGAAGTCGGTGGCGACGTCGACGATCGGCTGCAGGACGGCGTCGCTGCCGGAGGCGAGGATCAGGGCGAGGGGGATCACTGTTCGTGGTCGTTTGCGCTCTCGAGGGGGCGGGAAACGGCGGATGGTACGGTGGCCGCCCCGGTCGCGCCCACCCGCGATGACGATTCCTCTATTCGTCAACCAGCCTGCGCTGGAGCCGCTGATGCCGCGAATCGCGGAACGGCTCGACGCCGTGCTCGACGCGGGACGCTACATCTTAGGGCCTGAGGTCGAGGCGTTCGAGGCGGAGTTTGCCGCCTATCTGGGTGTGCGCCACTGCATCGGCGTGGGCAACGGGACCGACGCCCTGACGATCGCCCTGCGGGCGCTCGGCGTCGGGGCCGGCGACGAGGTCGTCGTCCCTGCGATCACCTTCTACGCCACCGCCGAGGCGGTGGTCAACGCCGGCGCGAGACCGGTGTTCTGCGACGTCGACGAGCGCACCTGGTGCATGACGGCTGCGACGGCGGAGCCCGCGATCACGGACCGCACCCGCGTCCTGCTCCCGGTGCACCTGTTCGGAAACCCGGCGCCGATCGGAGAGCTGCGCAGGCTCGCCGACGAGCGCGGCGCCCGCCTGCTCGAGGACGCCGCGCAGGCGGCCGGGGCCAGCCTGGACGGCGGCCGGGCGGGAAGCCTCGCCACCGCCGCCTGCTTCAGCTTCTATCCGTCCAAGAACCTCGGCGGGATCGGCGACGGCGGCGCGATCACCACGGACGACGATCAGATCGCGGCGACCGTCCGCCGGCTGCGCTTCCACGGCTCCGACGACAAGCGGATCCATACGGAGGTCGGCTTCAACTCCCGTCTCGACGAGCTCCAGGCCGCCGCCCTGCGCGTCCTGCTCGAGCGGCTCGACGACTGGACGGCGGCGCGGCGTTCCGCGGCCGCCGCCTACGCCGATGCCGGGCTCGGCGACGTCGTCCGCATCCCCACCGAGACCGAGAACGCAGAGTCGTGCTTCCACCTCTACGTGGTGCTCGCCGAGGATCGCGAGCGCCTCGGCGCCGCGCTCGAGGCGGCCGGCATCGGCAGCCGTGCCTACTACGAGCCGCCGCTCCACCGGCAGCCGGCGATGAGTCCCTACGCGCCAGCGGGACGGCTGCCGGCCGCCGAGTCGGTCGCGGAGCGGAACCTGGCGCTGCCGATGGGGAACGCGATCGACCCCGAGGACGCCCGGCGAGTGGTCGACGCCGTGCGTTCGGCGCTCGCCTGATCCAAAGCGGTTGGCGGTGCCTCTAGACTCAAACGTTGCATGGAGCGGCTGAACCACCCGGTCTACCGCAACCGGGGCCTGCAGCTGGTCACCGACGCCGTCCTCGTCGCCCTGGCCTTCTATCTGGCCTTCAAGCTCCGGTTCATCGACACCCGGGGGATCCCGGACCGCTACGCGACCGTGCTCACCGGGGCGATCGGTTTCGTCGTCGTCGGCAAGCTGATCGTGTTCTGGGCGTTCGGGCTCTACCAGAAGTGGTGGCGCTACGTGCGCCTGCCGGACATGATCGCGATCGTCCGCGCCGTCGCGGTGTCGAGCGCGATCATGCTCGTCGCCCTCACCCTGCTGCGCCCGTTCGACCATCCGCTGCCGCGCTCGATCGCGGTGATGGACTTCCTGCTCACGCTGGTGCTGATCAGCGGCGTGCGCCTGCTCGTCCGGGTCGCGGTGGAGCGCCCGCCGCGCGGCTCCCGCGTGCTGAAGGGCCACGACGTCCTGGTCGTAGGCGCCGGCTCGGGCGGCCAGATGGTGGTGCGCGAGATGCAGCTCAACCCCAACCTGGGCAGCGCCGCGATCGGGTTCGTCGACGACGACCCGCGCAAGCGGGGGATGCGGATCCTCGACCTCAAGGTGCTGGGCTCGACCGCCGAGATCGGCTCCATCCTCGACGACACCGAGCCCGGCGAGGTGATCGTCGCGATCCCGTCGGCGCCCGGCGCGGTTCGCGGCAAGGTGGTCGCCGCCTGCCGCGAGCGCGACATCCCGGTGCGCACCCTGCCGACCGTGTTCGAGCTGCTGCGCGGCGGCGTACAGCTCACCCGCCAGCTGCGCGAGGTCCAGGTCGAGGACGTCCTCGGCCGCCAGCCTGTGGTGATGGAGCTCGATCGGGTCGGCGCCTACCTGGAGGACAAGATCGTGCTCGTCACCGGCGCCGGCGGCTCGATCGGCTCGGAGCTGTGCCGCCAGATCGCCCGCGTGCGCCCGCGACTGCTGGTCCTGCTCGACCACGCCGAGGACAACCTGTTCTCGGTCGACCGGGAGATGGTCGGCGAGCGGCACTTCACCCGGATAGAGCCCGTGCTCGCGGACTGCAAGGAGCCCGACCGGATGCTCGAGGTGATGCAGCGGTTCAAGCCCCACGTGATCTTCCACGCCGCCGCCTACAAGCACGTGCCGCTGATGGAGGCGAACCCGCTCGAGGCTGTCCGGAACAACGCGATCGCAACCCGGGTGACGGCCGAGACCGCCGCGGCCTCGGGGGCGGAGCGCTTCGTGCTGGTCTCCACCGACAAGGCGGTCAACCCCCGCACGGTGATGGGGGTCTCCAAGGCGATGGCGGAGTGGATCGTCGAGGCGGCGGGCCACAAGCATCCGCGCACGAGGTTCGCCAGCGTGCGCTTCGGCAACGTGCTCGCCTCCTCGGGCAGCGTCGTGCCGATCTTTCGCAGCCAGATCGAGCGGGGCGGCCCGGTGACGGTCACCCATCCGGAGATGACCCGCTACTTCATGACGATCCCCGAGGCGGTGCAGCTCGTGATCCGCGCCGCCGACATCGGCGGTCGCAGCGGCGAGGTCTTCGTCCTCGAGATGGGGGAGCCGGTGAAGATCGTCGACCTCGCGCGCAACATGATCCGCCTGGCCGGCTACGAGCCCGATCGCGACATCGCGATCGAGGTGATCGGCCCGCGACCGGGCGAGAAGATCCACGAGGAGCTGTTCAACGTCGACGAGCGCGCACAGGCGACCGCCGCCGAGCGGATCGTGCGCGCGGTGCGGCGCCATCCGCTGGACCCGGCCTGGGTAGAGCGCACGGTGAACAAGCTCGAGCGGCTGGTCCTCGACGGAGACGAGGCGCACCTCGCCGAGCGCGCGGTCGAGCTCGTCACCGAACGGCAGACCGAGGAGACGGCGCTGGAACCAGACCACACGCCGGTCGGGCCGGACGCCTAGGCGGGCGCAAGCGCAGGCCCGCTCGGCGCTCCGGCGCTTCCCTAAGATGCCGCGGCACTCTCCATGGACCTGATCGAGCGAGTCGGATCGTACGCGGGGCTGCTTGCCTTCCTCGGGCTGGCCGTGCTTGCCCTCCTGTACTTCTCGCAGGCGCGCGACGTGCGCCGGCTGCGGGACTGGGCGGGCCGCGCGCCCGAGCGCGCCGCCGCCGCCACCGAGGTCCAGTCGGCACAGATAGCCGAGCAGACCGAGGCGTTGCGCAAGGCCGAGGAGGAGCGACGCAAGGCGGAGGAGGCCCGCCAGGCGGAGCAGGCGGCCGCAGCTGAGCGCGAGAGACGCCGACAACACCGGCAGCACGGCGTGGGCGAGGGCCGCTTTGGCGGCTGGCGGGAGAGGCTGCCGGAGGCCAGATACCTGGCGGTGATCGTCGGTGGCATCGTCATCCTCGGCGCCGGGATCGCGGTCGGGGCGACCCAGATCCTCGGGGGCGGCGGCAAGGACAATCACGGCGGGCGCGCCGCGGCCGGCAAGACGGTGGTGCCAAGCCAGGTCGAGGTCGCCGTGCTCAACGGCACGTCGATCCCCGGGCTGGCCGCCAAGGTCTGCGACGACGTCAAGGCGAACGGCTTCCACTGCGGTGCCGTTACCAACAGCCAGTCGAGCTTCTCGACTTCGGTCGTGATGTTCCAGCGCGGCCACAAGCGCGAGGCGAGCGCGGTCGCCCACGACCTCGGCGTCAAGAAGGTCCGCGTGATCAATTCGAACATCACCTCGGTGGCCGGCGGCGCCCCCGTCGCCGTCGTCGTCGGGCAGGACCGCGCCCAGGCCTAGAGCGGGACGAGTGTCAAGGCCGTCACCCCGATCGTTCCGATGAGCCGGGCGGGCACGGTGCGGGTCCTTGTGCCGGCGCTGTTCGCGGGACTGGTCGTCGCCACCCTCGCCGCCTTCGTCGTCGCCCAGCGCGTGAAGCGAACGGGCCTAGTCCTCGATCGCGTCAAGGTGACCCATGTCTTCACGCCCAACGGCAACGGCAGCAGGGACCGGGCGCGCTTTCGCTTCCGCCTGACGAGGCCCGACGAGGCCGACGTCGCGATCGTGAACCGCAACGACGACGTCGAGCGCACGATCGCCACGGACCTCAGCCTGCGCTCCTACCACTACTACGTCTTCCACTGGAGCGGTCGCACCGACAGCGGCGTGCCGGCCCCGCGCGGCAAGTACCGGATCAGGGTGGTGCTGCGCGGCCAGGGAAGGACGATCACCCCCGACAAGACGATCTTCCTGCGCCGCCCGCCGCCGCTTCCCGCGCACGAGGCCCCGCCGTCGAAGCCGGGAGGGCAAGCGGCGGGGGCGTTCGCGCCCCGATAATTGACGGACAGTGCTCGCCGCGCCGCCGCTTGCCGTGATCGAGGCCGTCCAGTGGCTGGGCGTGCTCGCGGCCTCGATCGCCGCCGCGGCGGCGATGGTCAGCCCCCGGCCGCGGGTCCGGGCGGCGGCGATGCTGGTCGCCCTCGCCCTGGTGCCCGTCCTGCTCGTCGGCGAGCTGTGGAACACGCACCAGTTCCGGGATCTGCGTGACGATCCGGCGCGGCTGGCGACATTCGCCGCGATCGGCCTCGCGGCGGTGGCGGCGTTGAGCGTGCTCTTCGTCCGCCTTCCCGCCGCCTTTCCCGTCGTCCTGATCGGCGCCTTGCCCTTCCGCATCCCCCTGGAGGCGGGCGGCTCCACCGCCAACCTGCTCGTTCCCCTCTACCTGGTGGTCGCCGCCGCGGTCGTCGCGGTCGCTCTGCGCGACCTGCGGGCGCCGGCGCCGGATGAGCCCGAGCCCGTCGCCGCCGGCTGGGCCGCGAGGCGGCTGCCCTGGGTGCTGGCGGCCGTGCTGATGCTCTACGCGCTCCAGAGCGCCTACTCGGACGACTTCCGCAAGGCGCTGGAGAACATCGTCTTCTTCCTCGTGCCCTTCGCGGTGGCGTTTGCCCTGCTCGCGCGGCAGCGCTGGACGGCGACGATGCTCAAGGGGGCGCTCGCGGTGGTCGTTGCCGAGGCGCTGGTCTTTGCCGCGATCGGTTTCTGGGAGTACCAGGCGCGCGAGCTTCTGTGGAACCCGACCGTGATCGCCGCGAACCAGTTCCAGTCCTACTTCCGCGTCAACTCGGTCTTCTGGGACCCCAACATCTACGGCCGCTTCCTGGTGATGGTGATCGTCGCCGTGGCGGCGGCGATGGCGTGGGAGACCGACGCTCGCCGCGCGATCGCCGCCGCGGCCGTCACCGCGGTGCTGTGGGCGGGGCTGGTGCTGACCTTCTCGCAGTCGAGCTTCGTCGCCCTCGTCGTCGGGCTGGCGGCGGTTGCGGCGCTGCGCTGGAGCCTGCGCTGGACCCTCGCGGTGTCGGCATTCGCCGCGGTCGCGGCCCTGGCCTTCCTGGTCGCCTATGGAGGCAGCATCAAGTTCGACCTGGGCTCGGAGAAGTCCCTGGACAAGACGACCAGCGGCCGCGCCGACCTCGTCCGCGGCGGGATCCAGATGGCCGCCGACAGGCCGCTGTGGGGCTATGGCTCCGGCTCCTTCGCGCGCACCTTCCGCGAGCAGCACAAGGGCGGCGGGTCGGCGGCGATCTCGGCCTCCCACACCGAGCCGGTCACGGTGGCCGCCGAGCAGGGAGCGCTGGGCCTGACCCTGTACGCGGCACTCCTGGTCGTCGCGATCTTCGCCCTGCTCGAGGGCGCCCAGACGCTGATGCCCGGGTTCGGAGGCGGCCGTGCCCCGCCCGACCTCGACGAGGAGGCGCGCGCCTACACCGTCGCGCGCGCGGCCGCGGCCGCGGCGTTCGTCGCCCTCGTGGTGCACACGCTCACCTACGCGGCGTTCCTCGCCGATCCAGTGACCTGGGTGCTGCTTGCGGTCGGGTTGTCGCTGGTGACGGTGCCGGTGGAGGCCACCGAGCCCGCCGAGGTGGCGCCGGCCGGCGCCCCGGCGAGCCCGGTCCGCGCCCCGGCCTAGGCTCCCTCGGACCCATGTCCGAGTATCTCCGCCGCCTGGCAACGACCGGCGCCGCATACACGGCGTCGAGTGTCCTTTCGAAGCTGATCGCGGTCGCGCTGCTGCCGCTCTACACGCGTCATCTCTCGCCCTCGGACTACGGCGCGGCCGAGGTGCTGATCGTCGCCGTGATCGCCGCCAGCATCGTCATCCGCCTCGGCCTGATCGAGGCGGTGCTGCGCTTCTACTACCGGACCGACGAGGACCCCGCCCGGGTGGTCGCCAGCTCGTTTGCGGCGCTCTTCTGGCTGACCACCGCGGCGGCGCTGGTCGCGCTTCCCTTCGCCGAGCCGATCTCGCGCGCGCTGCTCGACCGCTCCGCTCCCGACCTGGCGCGGATCGCGATCGGCGGGCTGTGGGTGTTCACGCTGTACGAGTTCCTGCTGACCCTGTTCCGGGTCGACGAGCGGGCGCGCGCCTATTTCGGCACGACGGTCGCCGACGTCCTGTTCACGATCCCGATCACGGTGTGGCTCGTCGTGCTGGAGGGCGAGGGAGCCCGCGGCCTTCTGATCGGCGTCTACGGGGCGTCGGTGCCGTTCCTGCTGGCGATGGCCTGGATGCACCGGCGGCGCCTGGCGCTCGTGCCCGAGCGCGAGCTGCTGCGGCGGATGTTTCGCTTCGGCCTGCCGACGATGCCGGCGGAGCTGTCGCTCTACTCGCTCAACTTCATCGACCGGATCATCATCGTCCGCTTCGCCGGCCTCGCCGCCGCGGGCCTGTACTCGCTGGCTGTGAAGTTCGCTCAGGGCGTCACCGTGCTCGTCCGCGGCTTCCAGCTCGCCTGGCCGCCGCTCGCCTACTCGATCCGCGAGGACGACGAGGCGCGCCGCGCCTACGCCGTGATCGTCACCTGGTTCGTCGCCGTGTGCACCTTCGTGGTCGTGCCGATGTGGCTGCTGTCGCGCTGGATCGTGCGCTTCCTCGCCGCGCCCGAGTTCTTCGGCTCGTTCAAGGCGATCGGGCTGCTGTCCACGGCGATCGAGCTGTACGCGCTCTACCTGGTGCTCGTCGTGATCCTCGGCCGGACCGGGCGCACCGAGTTCAACTTCCCCGCCACGGCGGCGGCGACCGCGGTCAACGTCGGGCTCAACCTGCTGCTGGTGCCGGCCTGGGGGATCGTCGGCGCCGCCGCCGCCCTGGTCGCCTCCTACGTCGTCGTGCTGGCGCTGATGTACGCGTTCACGCAGCGCCTCTTCCCCGTCCCCTACGAGTGGGGCCGCCTGCTGCGGATCGTCGTGATCGCCGCCGCCCTCGTGGCCGCCGGGGAGCTGCTGCTGCCGACGGCGGGCGCGGCCGGGCTGGCCGGGCGGGTCGCGGTCTGGCTCTGCTACCCGCTCGCCCTGTGGGCCTCGGGCTTTCTCTCTGCCTGGGAACGCCGCGGGCTGGCGACCCTGGCGCGGCCGGGAAACCTGGCGGCGACGCTGCGCGGCCTCGCCGCCCGCCCGCCCCCGCCCCGCCCGGCGGCCGCCGCAGCCGCCGCAGCCGAGCAGGGCGCCGGCGGCCCTCGGCTCACCGCCGAGGCGCTGGAGGCTGAGGCGCGCGACGAGGACGCGCGGACGTGACCGCGCTCGCTCAGCGGGCCTCTGCCAGCCGCCGGTTGTAGTCCTCCGCGGCTTCGCGCAGGCCGTCGCCCCGAGCCGGGCGCAGCGCCTGGCGGGCGTGCGCGAGGTAGCCGCCCGCGTCGCGGCCGGGGAGGACCGTCGCCGCAATGGCGCGCAGCAGGTACGACCAGGCGGTGAGGAGCCGCACCACAAGCGCCGCCGCCGCGGAGTGGTGCTTTCGCATGTAGAGGTCGCGGTTGCGGTGGAACTCGACGATGCGGCGGTCTCCGGCCGCCGCATCGGTGGCGAGCTGCTCGCGGTGGACCGCCCGCGCCGCCGGCACGTAGAGGGTCCGCCAGCCCGCGTCCCCCAGCCGCTTGCAGAAGTCGGTCTCGTCCGAGTAGACGAAGAATGCGGGGTCGAGGTAGCCGACCTGCTCGGCGGCGTCCCGGCGCACCAGCATCGCGCTCGACTGCGTCCAACCGACCTCCCTCACCCGATCGCCGCGGCTCTGAACGGTGAGCAGGCGATGGGCGAACACGGCTCCCGCCAGGGCGGTGCCCACGCCGGGAAGCCTCCACGCGCAGGGCTGCGGCCTCCCCGCCGGGTCGAGCAGCTGCGCGCCGGCGACGGCCGCGCCGGAGTCTGCCTCGAGCGCCGCCACCAGGGCGGCGGCGGCACCCTCGCGAAGCTCGGAGTCCTCGTTGAGCAGCAGGCAGTAGCGTCCCCGCGCCTCGCGCAGCAGCGTCGAGTCGTTCTCCGCCTTGCCGGCGCGCCGCTCGCGCTCGATCAGGCGGATCCCGCCGCCGCGCTCGCGCACCGCCGCGGCGGAGCCGTCGTCGGAGGCGTTGTCGAGCACCAGCGCCTCGCTCTCCATGCCGGCGGGGCTGCGCTCGATCGCGTCCAGGCAGGCGAGCAGGAGCTCGCGCCCGTTGGTGTTGACGACGCAGTAGGAGAGGACTGGGTCCACGCGGCAAGTATGTCGGCGGCCGCTCCCGGACAGGGGCGCCGGCGCTTGCGCGGCGATAATCGCGCCGATGCGGGTCCAGCTCGTCGATCCCCTGGCGAACACGCCGCCCTACGACCGCGCTCTCGCGGCCGCCCTCGCCCGCGCCGGCGCAGAGGTCGAGCTGGTGACGAGCCGGTTCGTCTACGGGCCCGTCGCCGAGCCCGCCGGCTACGACGTCAGCGAGTCCTTCTACCGGCGCGCGACGCGTGACGGGCACGGCGCGCTCGTGCGCCGGGCGCTGCGCGTCGCCGAGCACGTCCCCGACATGCTTCGCCTCCGCGCCCGCTCGCGGGGAGCCGACCTCGTCCACTACCAGTGGCTGACGATGCCGCGACTGGACCGCCACCTGCTCGTCCGCGACCGCCCGCGCGTGCTTACCGTGCACTTCCCGCTGCCGGAGCGCTCGGCCGCGCTGCGGCGCCTGCTCGACCGCATGGACGCGGTCGTGGCCCACTCCCGGCACGGCGCCGAGCGCCTGCGCTCGATCGGCCCCCCCGCCGACCGTATCCATGTCATCCCCCACGGAGCCTTCGACTACCTGACCCGACTTCCCGAGGAGCGCCCGCTGCCCGACGAGCTGGCGTCGGTCGAGGGCCCGGTGGTGCTCTGCTTCGGCCTGATCCGTCCGTACAAGGGCATCGACGTGCTGCTGGAGGCGTTTCGCGCGGTCGAGGGCGCCGAGCTGTGGATCGTCGGCATGCCGCGGATGCCGATCGAGCCGCTGCGCGAGGCCGCCGCCCGCCTGCGGGCGGCAGTCCGCTTCGTGCCGCGCTTCATCGGCGACCCGGAGATCCCGGCCTACTTCCGCCGCGCCGACCTCGTCGTCCTGCCCTACACCGAGGTCGAGCAGTCGGGCGTGCTCTGCACGGCGCTCGCCTTCGGCAAGGCAATCGTCCTCTCCCGGGTGGGGGGCTTCGGCGAGGTCGCCGACGAGCACGGGGCGGCGCTCGCCGTGCCGCCCGCGGACGCGTCTGCCCTCGCCGACGCGATCGAATCCCTGCTCGCCGACCCCGCCGCCCGCGGGGAGCTCGCCGCCGCGGCGGCGCGAGCGGCGGCGGGCCCTTACTCGTGGGATTCGGTGGCGCGCCGCACGCTCGACCTCTATCGCGGCCTGATGCCGAAATAATTGCCCCGTGCTGGAGGTCCTCTTCTGGGCATCGATCGGGCTGCTCGTCTACGCCCATGTCGGCTACCCGCTGCTGCTGTGGGCGCTGACGTGGTTCAGCCGCGAACCCGCCGTCCCGCTCGCCGCCGAGGTTCCGCGCGTCTCGCTGATCGTCGCCGCCTACGACGAGGAGGCGGTGATCGCCGCCCGCATCGCCAACGCGCTCGCGCTCGACTACCCGCGCGGGCGCCTCGAGCTGATCGTCGCCTCGGACGGATCCACCGACGCCACGGTCGAGCGCGCCCGGGAGGCTGGCGCCGACGTGGTGCTCGACCTGCCCCGGGGCGGCAAGGTGAGGGCCCAGGACGCCGGCGCCGAGCGCGCCGGCGCCGAGCTGCTCGCCTTCTCGGACGCCAACGCGAGCTGGGATCGCCAGGCCCTGCGCCGGCTGGTCGCACCCTTCGCCGACCCCCGCGTCGGCTACGTCTGCGGCCAGGTCGCGTTCACGCTCGACGGCGGCAGCAACCAGGAGGGCCTCTACTGGCGCTACGAGATGGCGCTGCGCGAGCTGGAATCCCGCCTCGGCGGCGTCACCGGCGGCAACGGCGCGATCTACGCCGTGCGCCGCGAGGCCTACTACCGTGTCCCACCGGCGGGCAGCCACGACCTCTCCTTTCCCTTCGGGATGGTCAAGCGCGGCTGGCGGGCGCTGTATGCGCCCCACGCCTTGGCCAGCGAGAAGATGGCGCCGACGATCGAGGGAGAGTGGGGTCGCAAGCGCCGGATGATGAGCGGCGCCTGGGGGATCATGCTGGGGGAGGGGATGCTGTCGCCGCGCGGCTACGGGCCGCTCTACGCGCTGCAGATCGCATCCCACCGCGTGCTCCGCTACCTGACGCCGTTTCTCCACCTGGTGGCCCTGGCGACGAACGTCGCCCTGGTCGGCCGCGGCGGGATCTACGTCGTCACCCTGGCGGCGCAGGTTGCCCTGCTCGCCGCCGCCGCGCTCGGGCCGTTCGTGCCGCTGGCGCCGCTGCGGCTCGCCTATTACTACGTGACGGTCACCGCTTCGAGCGCCGCCGGCCTCTGGGACCGGCTGCGCTCCGGCACCCCGGCGGGCTGGGAGAAGGTGGAGGGAACAAGGTGAGCGGCCGGCGGCCGGCGGCGTGAGCCGCGCCCTCGACATCGCCGTCGCCGCGCTCGGGCTCGTGCTGTGCGCTCCCCTTCTACTCGTGGCGATGCTGGCGATCCGCTGCGAGACGCGCGGCTCGCCGATCTACCGCCAGCGCCGCGTCGGCCGCGCCGGCGAGGTCTTCGAGCTGTGCAAGCTGCGCACGATGGCGCTGGGGGCGGACCCGGTCGGCGTCGGCACCGCGGTCGAGCGCGACGACCCCCGCGTCACGCGCGTCGGGCGCCCGCTCCGCCGCCTCTCGCTCGACGAGATCCCCAACCTGGTCAACGTCCTGCGCGGCGAGATGGCGATCGTCGGTCCCCGGCCCACCCTGGAGGCCCAGGTCGAGCTCTACACGCCCCGCCAGCGCCGCCGCCTCGAGGTGAAGCCGGGGATGACCGGATGGGCCCAGGTGAACGGGCGCGCCGGGCTCTCCTGGGACGAGCGCATCGAGCTGGACGTGTGGTACGTGGACCATCGCTCGCTCGCGCTCGACCTGAGGATCCTGGCGAGAACGCTCGGCCTGCTGGTCAGCGGCCGTGGTCTTACGCCCTGATAGCTTCGCCGGCGATGACGGCCGAGGTCTCTTTGCGCGAGTTCGAAGCGGGCGACGCCGCCGCCGTGCACCGCTGGTTCAACAACCGGGCGGCGACCGCCTCGCTGATGGAGCAGCGCGAGAGCTTCTCCGAGGACGACGCCCGCGCCTGGGTAGAGCGGGCGATGAGCAGCGATGACGAGGACCGCAAGTGGGCGATCGTGGTGGCGGGGATCGACGAGCCGGTCGGGTTCACCGCTCTCTACGGCCTGCACCGCCAGACGGCGCCGGAGCTCGGGGCGCTGATCGGCGACGACGCCCGTGGCCGCGGCGTCGGGCGCGAGGCCGAGCGGCTGACGATCGCGCGCGCGTTCGACGAGTTCGGAGCCCACCGCGTGTACGGGCGGATCCCCGCCGACAACGAGGTCGCCAAGCGCACCGTCGCCAGCCTCGGCTGGCGTCACGAGGGGACCCTGCGAGACCACATCCGCCGCGGCGACGAGCTGGTCGACTGCGACGTCTGGGGCGTGCTGCCGGACGAGTTCCGCGCCGCCGCGGGTGGCTGAGCGGGGAGCGCGGCCGCCGATCGTCGTGAGCGGGCACGCCGAGCTGATCGCCGATCGCGGCAAAGCCGCGTCCAGCGACGAGTTCTTTCGCTGCGCTCCCTTCCTCCGGGCCGAGGGAGCGACCCACACGCTTCGCGTCAGCGACGGCGTCGCCGAAGCGCGGCTGCCGGTGATCGTCCGCGTCGTTCCCGGCGGCGACCGCAGCGACGCCGTATCGCCGTACGGCTATCCGGGCGGAGAGCACGCCGGAGCGCCGCTCGACGCGGGCGCGGTCGACTGGTCGGCGACCGGCCTGGTCACGCTGTTCGTGCGCGACCGGATCGGCGAGCCCGCATGCTTTGCCGGAGCGACCGAGCGCGGCCGCGTGCAGGTCGTCGACGCGGCGAGGCCGCCCGCGGTGCGCAAGACCTATCGCAACGAGATCCGCCGAAACCGGCGGCTCGGCTACGAGACCGAGCGCCGGCTCGGGCCGGAGGCGACCGAGCCGGAGCTGGAGGCGCTCTGGCGCCTTTACACGGAGACGATGGAGCGCGCCGGCGCGGGCCGCCGCTACTTCTTCGACATCGACTACTTCGCCGAGGTCGCGCGAAGCGACCGCTGCTGGCTGCTGCTCACCCGCGCCCCGGACTCGCGCCCGGCGGCAGCCGCCCTCGCCGTCCTCAGCGACGGCATGCTCCACTACTTTCTCAGCGGCAGCGCTGACGATTTTCGCGAGCATTCGCCGACGAAGAGCACGCTGGACGAACTGATCGGGATGGCCTCGGAACTCGGCCTGCCGCTGAACCTGGGCGGCGGCGCGGTGCCGGGCGACGGGCTGGAGGACTTCAAGCGCGGGTTCGCCAACGCGGAGGCGTCCTTCCACACCCATGAGGTCGTCTGCGACGTCGACGCCTACGCGGAGCTTGTCGCCGACCGAGCCGCCACCGAGTTCTTTCCCGCCTACCGCGCTCCCTGAGGCGCGGCCGCGCTCGCTCGGACGTTTGGCCGACGTGCCTAGTTCGCGGCGATCCGCGCCTGCGTCTGGCGGCGGATCAGGGGCAGCTGGCCGGCGAGCGCACCGCCGGGACACTCGGTGGAGTTCAGGCGGCGGTGCATCGTCACGCGGCTGACGCGGGTGCCGTGCAGCGTCGTCTTGCCGTCGGCGGGCACGGCGCCGTGGTGGGAGAGCTTCCAGGCGAGGTAGTGGACCAGCGCGTGGCGCTCGTCGGCGCCGATCGGCTTGCTGGAGTGGTCGCCGATCGAGGCGATCCCGGTGGTGACGTCGTTGTAGCTGAGCGTGTGGGCGCCGACCACGGCCCGGCGCATCCCCCCGGCCCGCCCCGCGAAGAGCTGCCCGAAGCGGCTGACGAGGGCGTTGTAGCCGATGTCGTTCCAGCCGTTGTCGTTGCGGTGAAAGAGGCAGATCCCGAGCACGATCCGCTTCGCCTCGGTGCGGCTGTAGCCGTTGCCGCCCATCACGGTGTGGTGCACCACGGCGGCCTTGACGCTGCCGTAGGAGGGGCGCGCGCGGGGCTTGCAGCGGTCGTTCGGGTCCCAGCTGCTGCGCGGCACGAAGTGCGGCATCGACGGCGCCGCCGCGGCGCTGTCCGAGTCGACGAGCGAGGCGGCGGAGACGAAGGCGCCGTGAATCGTCCCCCGCACGGCGCTGAGCAGGCGATGGCCGGCGCTGTCGGTGCCCGACACGTTGACGTAGTCGAGGTTGCCGCGAGGGCGGAACCCGGCGGTGCGCAGCTGCAGCTCGTCGGCGCCGCCGGCCCAGACGGGATCGCCGCTGTCCACGGCGAGCCAGTCGCTCCAGCGCCCGCCGGCCGCGCGGTAGCGGTACTCGACCGCTCGCCGCTCGCCGCCGATCCCGACCAGGTCGAAGCGCCGGGGGGCCTCGATCGCGGGCGAGAGGTAGCGCACCGGGGTCGAAGCGGCGGCCCCTCGCGACGGCGGCTCGGCGCGAAGCGGCGGCAGCGGCTGGTGGAACTCCACCGGCGCCGGCGCATAGGGGGCAAGCGACAGCGCCGGCGCCGCCACCCAGGCGGCGAGCGCGAGGATGGCGAGCCCGAGCGCGGCGAGCATGGTCCGGGCCACGGTCACCCTGAACACCCCCGGCTCGGGATCGATGCGGATTCGCTCACGCGGCGGTCGAGGGTAGACCATCGAGCGCACTAGACTCGGACGCCTGCCGGGCGAGCTGAACAGCATCTGGTGGTGGGAGACGGAGGCGGTGGAGCCCGGCCCGCCGCTCGTCGGGTCCGAGTCCGCGGACGTCTGCATCGTCGGCGGCGGCTACACGGGCCTGTGGACCGCCTACTTCCTCAAGCGGGCCGATCCCTCGCTGGACGTGGTGGTCGTCGACCGCAGCTGGGCGGGGTCGGGCGCGTCCGGCCACAACGACGGCTACGCGATGACGGTGCTGGACATGAGCCTGGACCACCTCGTCACCAAGCACGGGCCGGAGAGCGCCGGCGCCGCCCACGAGGCGGTGGCGACCTCGGTGGTCGAGATCGGCGAGTTCTGCGACGAGCACGAGCTGGACGCCGAGTACGAGCGCAACGGCTTCGCCGCCGTGGCCGCAAACGACGCCCAGCGCTGGCGCCTGGACAGGGACCTCGAGGCCGCTCGCGCGATCGGCGCCGAGCACGACTTCGACCTGCTCGAGGGCGACGCCGCGCGGGCCGCGATCGGGTCCCCGGCGGTGCGGGCGATCCTGCGCGAGCGGCGCGGCGCGCTGCTCAACCCGCACAAGCTGGCCCGCGGCCTCGCCCGCACGGTGGCGGGGATGGGAGTGCGGATCTTCGAGCAGTCGCCGGCGCTGGATGTCTCGCCGAGCGCGGTGCGGACGGCCGCGGGCAGGATCTCGGCGGCGAAGGTGGTGGTGGCGACCAACGCCTACCAGCACGGGTTCGCGCAGTTCCGCAGCGGGGTGACGCCGATCTGGAGCTACGCGATGGTCACCGAGCCGCTGTCCGACGAGCAGCTGGGCCGCGTCGAGTGGCCCGGTCGCGAGGGATTCGAGGACAAGCGCAACTTCATCACGATCGGCCGGCTCACCGCACAGAACCGGGTGCTCTGGGGGGGACGGCTGGCGCCGTACTTCTACGGCAACGACATGGACGTGCGCCACAACCGAAACGAGCGCGTCTTCGCCGAATTGAGCGAGGCGTGGGCGCAGTTCTTCCCGATGTGGTCGGACGTGCGATTCACCCACGCCTACGGGGGCTGCGTGGGGATCACCGGGACGTTCCTGCCCTACGTGGGGCGCCGCGACGACGGCATTCACTATGGCTACGGCTACAACGGGCACGGCGTGGCGCCGAGCCACCTGGTCGGCAAGTGCCTGCGCGACCTCGTGCTCGAGCGGGACACCGCCTACACGGGCCTCGTCTTCGTCAACGGCCGCGAGAGCCGCATCCCGCCCGACCCGCTCCGCTTCCTCGGCGCCCGCATCACCACCGCCCTGCTCGAGCGTCAGGACAGGCGGATGGACGCCGGCGGCGGCATCGGCGAGATGGACCCGCTGCTGCTGCGCCTCGTCAACCGTCTGTCGTAGCGGAGACTTCTACTCCTGGCGAGCGGCGCCGCGACGCCGGGCGCCGGCCCTGCCGCTGTTCGTCGAGGCCTTCGCGCCGGACCGGGCGCGAGAGCGCCGCGGCCGCGCCGGCTTCGCCGTCCAGACCTCGTCGAGGAAGCGAGCCAGCTCGTCGTCGAGCCGCTGCGGCCGGATGCGCCACTCGAGGATCGAGTTGGCGTCGACGAGGCGGCCGTTCGGCATCTCCTCGGCCAGCGTGTCGGCGTCGCTGAACGGGTGCAGCGGATCGGATGGATGGCCGATGATCAGCGTCGGCTGGTCGAAGCCGCGGCGCAGCTCCGCCGGCGGTGCGGTGCGGCCGAAGAACAGCCCCTCGAGCACCGCCTCCGACGGCTCCGGGTCGCGGCGCAGCCAGTCGAGGCCGATGTCGACGAGGAAGCTGGTGCGGGGGATCCGGTTCGTGGCCGCGGCGACCACCTTCATCACCGGCCGGCCGAAGCGCAGCGCCGCCATGATCGGCGTGAAGGCGAGCGCGGCCGCCAGCAGGGCGTCGTCGAGCACGGGCATCTCGACGAACATGCCCTGCAGCCGATCGGGAGCGAGTGCCGCCGCCTCGAGGCTCACGTTGGCACCCAGCGAGGTGCCTCCCACCACCGCTCGCTCGATCTCGAGGTGGTCGAGCAGGGCGACCACCTGCTCGGCGAAACCCGGCATCGAGTAGCGGCGCATGTCGACGGGATGGTCGGATTCGCCGTGCCCGAGCAGGTCGATGCAGATCACGCGGTTGCCGCGCGCGGCCATCTCGGGCGCGAGCTTGTCGAACATCCGCGCGCTCATCAGCAGGCCGTGGATCAGGACGAAGGGGCGATCCCCGGAGCCGTGGGTCGCGTAGGCGATCCGCTGTCCGTCGTGCTTGAAGGACGGCATCGGGGCCGCAGTCTATTTGCGTGAGGCGTTTCGGGAGTTGTCGCGCTCGCCCCGGCACGCGGGTCGGCGGCGGTGAGAATCCGCCACGGAAGTGCGGCCGATCAGCTTTCCGGTCGCATTTGCCGGGAATTTGCGATAAACATATGCGCGCGATCGGCACGGTACGTTGCCGGCGCAAGGGGATATTCGGGTTTGCTCATCGAGGCGCCAAGCAATGCCTCCAGGACGGAGGCCGCGGTCCGCTCGTCTGGTGGGAGCCGCTCCGGCTCCAACGCTGCGCTTGGACCGCTGGACGAGGCGCTGGTGGCGGCGGTGCGACGCGGCGACGCAGCCGCCTTCGACCGGATCTACACCCGCCACGCGGCGGCGCTGCACTCCTACTGCAGGCACATGCTCTCCTGCCAGCACGAGGCCGAGGACGCGGTCCAGCAGACGTTTCTGAACGCGTTCCGCGCGCTCAAGGCGGACGACCGCGAGGTCCGGCTGCGTCCCTGGCTGTACCGGATCGCGCACAACCACTGCATATCCGTGATCCGCCGCCGCCGCGAGCTGCCCGACGCCGAGGTCGACTCACCCGTCGCGGGGATCGAGGCGCACGTCGAGCGTCGCGAGGAGGTGCGCACGGTCCTTCGCGACGTCGCCGCGCTCCCCGAGGCCCAGCGGCGCGCGCTCGTCCTCTCCGAGCTGGAGACCCTCTCGCACGCCGAGATTGCTGCCGTGCTCGGGTGCCGCGAGAAGCGCGTGAAGGCGCTCGTGTTCCAGGCCCGGCAGTCGCTGGCCAAGGACCGCGAGGCGCGCGAGGTCAGCTGCGAGGAGATCCGCGAGCAGCTCACCGTGATGCGCGGCGGCGGGTTGCGTCGCGCCCTGATCCGTCGCCATCTGCGCGCCTGCGAGGGATGTCGCGACTACCGCGCGACGGTGCGGCGCGAGCGGGCGGCCGCGTCCTGGATGCCCGGGACGCTGCCGGGCCAGTCCCTCGCCGGGGCGGGCCTCGGCGGCACCGCGATCGCGACCGCCACAGCCGGCAAGTCCCTCGGGCTCCTCGGCGGCCTGAAGGCGCTCGTCGCCGCCCTCGCGATTGCCACCGGAGCGGGCGCCGCGGCGCCCGCTCATCGGCCGGCGCCGCCCGCGACCCAGCCCAGCGCTCCCCGGCCGGTCGCGCATCGCAGCATCTTCGCCCCCGCGCCTCACCGCGCCGCTGCCAGGGCCGCAGGTTCACGGACACGTCCCGCGGCAAGCCTCGCGCCGATCGCGGCCGCGGCCGCCCCCCCGAGTGAGCCGGCTTCCGCGGCCGGAGACGCACCCGCAGCGACCGATCCGGCTGGCGGCGGCGAGCCCCCGGGCGGTCCGGACACCACGTTTGTCGGCCGCGTCAGCGGCATCCTCTCCGACATCCCTGCGCCTGCGACGGCGCCCGCCGCCGGCTCCGGCTCGGACCCGGCGACGGATGGATCCGGCGCTACCGGTGGCGAATCGGCCGGCTCGGGATCGAGTGAGCCCGCCGCGCAGGCGTCCGGGGGAAGCTAGGTCTAGCCCGCCGTCGCCTGCGCCGCCCGATCGTGGGCGAGCTCCCACGGGCGGGCCACGGCGAGGGACGAGAGGATCGCGCGCGCCGCCGGCGCCTTGTTGAGCGGGTAGAGGTGGATTCCCGGCGCGCCGCCGCGGAGCAGGTCGGCGCACTGCTGCGACGCATACGCGAGGCCCAGCTCGAATTCGGCGCCGCCATCGCCATCGAGCGCCAGCATCGCCTCGGCGAGCGGCTCGGGGATGGTCGCCTCGCAGAGCTCGCAGACGCGGCTGATCTGCGCAAAGCTCGTGATCGGCATCACGCCGGCGATTATCGGGACGTCGATCCCGGCCCTCCGCGCCGCCCGCACGAAGTCGAAGTAGGCGCGGTTGTCGAAGAACAGCTGGGTGATCAGGAACGTCGCGCCGGCCGAGACCTTGGTCTTCAGGTAGGCGAGGTCCGCCTCCAGGCTCGGCGCCTCCGGGTGCACCTCGGGAAAGCAGGCGCCGCCGATCGCGAAGCCGGGGTAGTGCTCGGAGATGAACGCCGCCAGCTCGGCGGCCGACGAGAGCCCGCCCTCGGGCTGGTGGAACTCGCCCTCGCCGCGGGGCGGGTCGCCGCGGAGCGCGAGCACGTTCTCGATTCCGGCGTCGGCGATGCCGTCGAGGACTCCGCGCAGGCCGGCGACTGTCTCGCCGACGCAGCTCAGGTGGGCCATCGTCTCGATCCCGTGCTCGCGTTGGATCGCGCGCGCGATCTCCACCGTGCCGTCCCGGGTCGCGCCGCCGGCGCCGTAGGTCACCGAGACGAAGCTCGGATCGAGCGGCTTCAGCTCGCGCACGGTCTCGAACAGGGTGGCGCGGCCCTCGTCGGTCTTCGGCGGGAAGAACTCGACCGACAGGGACGGGCGGGTGCCGGTCAGGATCTCGTCGATGCGCATCGGGGGGAATGGTAGGGATGGAGGTGGGGCACGGCGGCCGGTCGCTTGCGGCGGGATAGTTGTTGTCTACGCAATCACCTTTGGGATAAGATGATCGGCGAACCCGCAACCACCGCGGAAGGGGCCATTCCAATGCGACTCGAGGGCATCCACCACATAACGGCGATCACCGGCGACGCCCCGCGAAACGTCGACTTCTACACCCGCGTGCTGGGGCTGCGCATGGTCAAGAAGACCGTCAATCAGGACAACCCGACGATCTATCACCTCTTCTACGCCGACGAGAAGGGCAGCGCCGGCTCCGATCTGACGTTCTTCGAGTACCCCGGGGCGAGGCCGGGCCGGCCGGGGGCGGGGATGGTCCATCGGATCGTCTGGCGGGTGGCATCCGCCGACGCGCTCGACTTCTGGGCGCAGCGGTTGGCGGCCGAGGGCAGCGAGACGGACCGCGACGGCGATCGGCTGCGCTTTGCCGACCCGGAGGGGCTGGACCACGAGCTGACCGTGTCCACCGTCGCGGACGAGCCCCTGATCGCCGACCACCCCGAGGTCCCCGCCGATGTCGCCCTTCAGGGGTTCGACGCCGTGCGCGCCTACACGCTCAACCACGACGCCAGCAGCCACCTGCTCGAGTCGGGCATGGGGTTCGTGCCGGGCGACGCGGGTTGGGAGGCGCGCGGCGAGCGGCGCGGCGGCCTCTACGTCTTCGACGCCGCGCCCGGATCGCCCGGCGTGCAGGGCGGCGGCACGGTCCACCACGTCGCCTGGGCGTCGCAGACCGACGAGCATGAGGCGTGGCGGGAGCACGTGATCGAAGCCGGTGCCACGCCGACTCCCGTGATCGACCGCTTCTGGTTCCGCTCGATCTACTTCCGCGAGCCCAGCGGCGTGCTCTTCGAGATCGCCACGCTCGGTCCCGGCTTCACTGCGGACGAGCCGCTCCAGCATCTCGGCGAGACGCTGTCGCTGCCGCCCGCGTACGAGCACATGCGCGAGCAGCTGGAGAGGACCCTGACTCCGCTGCCCGACACGCGCGCCTGGCGACGCGAGCAGGCGGCGTCGAAGCGGTAGCGCCGGCGCCCCCTAGGCGCCGGCGCCGTGCGGCGCCGGCAGCGGCGCGCGCGCCGACCAGAGGACGAACGCCACGACGGCGAGCGCCGTGAGCGCGTCGGTGAACAGGGTGGCGTAGAAGAGCGCCGGGATGTCGGGCGAGCCGTAGGCGAAGTGGCCGAGCGTGGCGAGCCCGGTGATCGAGTAGATCAGCAGGCAGGCCTGCGCCTCGCGGTAGCGGCGCTGGGCGTAGCGCCGGTAGCCGAGCAGGCCGATTGCGGTCAGGGTCGGCCAGGCGATCGCGATCGCCACGCGTGTGACCGTGTCCATCGCCCCGTGCGGCCCGGGATAGTCCGCCACCGCGACGAAGTTGTGCGCGTAGTGGATCGCGGTCGAAGCGATCCCGGCCGCGAGGATCACCCGCAGCGCGAGCAGCCGCTGTCCCTGGTCGCCGCTCACGACGGTCAGGCCGCCGTCGTCGCGGCGCGGCCGGCGCGGCCGCTCTGCGTCCGCGGATGACGATGGCGCCGGAACATCTCCTCCACCCAGCGGAATCCGGGCCGCTCGCTGAGCGGGGCCCGGAACCGCGCGTAGCCCTCCGGCAGCTCGTACTGGAGCGGGCCCTGCGGGGGGAGGACCAGCGGGTAGAACAGCGCCGCCGCGGTGAGGTCGGCGACCGTGAAGCGGTCTCCGACCAGGTACTCGTTCGAGCCGAGCTCGGTCTCCAGGCGATCGAGGGCGGCGAGCACCCGGTCGCGGGCCCTTTCCGCGCGCCTGTCGCTGCCCGCCCCGAAGCGAAGCGCGGTCAGCGCCCGCGTGAAGGCGCCGCTCATACGGGGGTAGCGCCCCATCCCTCCCGGCGCCGCCTCGGCGGCCAGCTCGTTGAAGCGGTCGCTGTCGCGCAGCTCGTGAAAGACGAAGCGGCGGATGTAGGGGCCGAGCTGCGTGTCGAAGTGGTCCTCCAGCTCGAGGGCGCGGCGCCGCTCCGTTTCGTCGGCGGGGTACAGTGGCGGCTCTGGCCGGCGCTGCTCGAGCGCCGCGACGATCGCGGTCGAGTCGCCGATCCGCCTGCCGTCCAGCTCGAGCACGGGGAAGGTGTAGCTGCGCCCGCGGGTGAGCCAGAGCGCCACGGCGATGTGGTAGCCGGGCATCGGGGTGCGTCCGTCGTAGGCGATCCCCTTGTAGTCGAGCGCCCAGCGCGCCTTCTCGCTGTAGTGCGAGATTTCGATGTGCCAGAGGGTGGGACGCGGGTGCATTCGGCTGCCTCCTCGCAGGATACTGACCGGTCAGTCGGTAAGATACCACGGCGATGGCAAACGCGACGAGGAACCACGAGCGCGTCGATCGGCGCACCTCTGCCGCCCGCGCCGAGCGGCGCGATGCCCGCGCGGCGCTGTTGGGAGCCGCCGCGGAGGTGTTCGCCGAGCGCGGCTTTCGCGACGCGTCGATCGACGAGGTCGCCGAGCGGGCCGGCTATTCAAAGGGTGCGGTCTACTGGCACTTCGACGGCAAGGACGACCTCTTCGCCGCCCTGCTCGAGGAGCGCGTCGACGCCCCGATGCGGGAGATGATCGACCTGCTGCAGTCGGCCCCCCCGGAGCAGGACATGGGCCCCGAGGCCAGCCGCCGCTTCGTGGAGCTTCTGCGAAGCGAGCGCGAGCTGCTGCTGCTCAACAACGAGTACTGGTCGCGGGCCGTCCGCGATCCCGAGCTGGGCGCCCGCTATGCCGAGCGCCAGGCGAGGCTGCGCTCGGCGCTGGCCCGCGCCCTGGCGACGCGGGTCAGCAACCTGGGAGCGGCGGCCGACGCGGAGGTGACCGAGCGGATCGCGACGGCGATCATGGGCCTGGCGTCCGGGCTCGCCCAGGAGAGGCTCGTCGACCCCGAGGCCGTCCCCGACGAGCTCCTGGGCGAGATCATCGTGCTGATCTACAAGGGCGTCACGGCGGGAACGTGACCCGCTCGCAGCCCACCGTGGTGTCGGAGGGGTCGACGCGGGCGACGTCGTGGCGGGCGCCGCAGTCGACCGCCTCCGCGATCCCGTCGATCGCGTTGACGATGTCCTCGCCGCCGCCGGCGTAGAAGGTGTCCCTGCCGTCGCCGCCGACGAGGCGGTCGGGGCCGAGTCGGCCGTAGAGCGTGTCGGGTCCCCCGTCGCCGTAGAGCTTGTCGGCGCCGCCCATCCCCGAGACCCGGTCGGCGCCGGAGCCGCCGTGGGCGCGGTCATCCTCCGAGCCGCCGTAGATGCAGTCGTCGCCGCCCCCGCCGGACAGGAAGTCGGCGCCGGCGAAGCCGACGATCAGCTCGCTGCGATCGGTGCCGGTCAGCGTGTTGTCGCCCCCGTCCCCCTGGATCTGGGACAGGCAGGGCGCGGGCGGGCTCGCGGGACCGAGCGCCCCGGGGACGCTCAGCGCCGGGTACACGTTCACGAAGTAGCGCTTCTCGACGCCGCCGCCCGGCGCCGCGACCAGCATGCCGCGCGTCGTCAGATCCGGTCCCTGCGGCTGGTCGGCGCCGTCGAAATCCATGAAGTCGCCGTTGGCGTCCACCGGCCGGCTTCCGAACGAGCCGACGCTGTCCAGCGCCACGAGTGTGCCGCTGTCGACCTGGCCGGGCTGCGCGTCGAGGCTCGTCTGGCCCGGGGCGGCGAGCCAGATCGCGACCGCGTCGGCGGGGAAATGCCCGGGTGCCCCATGGTCGGCGGGCGTCGAGTAGGCGTCGGTCAGCGACCCGTCGGCCTTCACGTAGCGCCCGAGCCGGATCTCGGCGGTGGGGTCGGGGTTCTGGTCGAGCAGGTCCGTGAGCTTCTCGGCGACCGCGTTCGACGCCGTCGGTCCGAGCGACTCGTCCTCGAGCCCGTGATGGTGGTCGCGCGGATCGGTCGTGCAGTCGGCGGACGTGTAGGTGGGCGCCTCGTACAGATACGACCAGGCCGGCTTCTCGTAGCCGATCAGGTCGTCGCCCAGCCCCACCTGGAAGCGGTAGCGGGCGCGGGCGTGCCAGGTGGGGACCGGCGGGTTGTCGCGGGCCGGGCAGCTCGCGTCCTCGATCCCCCAGGGGCCGCCGAGCATCAGCCCCGGGAAGGCCTCGCCCGGATTGACGATGAACTGGAGGTCCGGCCCGACGTCGAGCACGGCGACCGACGTCTTCACCGAGTCTCCGACTCTCCCGCTCGGCTGGCAGTCCGTGTAGGCCTGGCGCTCGCCGAATATCCCGGCCGCGGCCGCGCCGCGGAAAAGGTTGTTCTCCAGCGGCACGCAGAACTCCGTGCGCGCCCCGCCGACAGTCCCCACCGGAACGGGCTTGGCGTCCGGTAGCCCGGCGGCGACGGCGTCGGCGAGGGCGTTTCCGGTCGCCTCCACCTGCGCGTAGCAGCCGTTGTCGCCGCTGAAGCAGGGCGGCCCGGGGATCGCCGGGTCCGTGATCGGGTCCTCCATCGAGCCGATGTCGGCGGCCAGGAACATCGCCATCCCGCCGCCGACGTCCTGCTCGAGGCGGTTGTGGAAGTAGCCCGGCCAGTCCGCGCTGAACGAGTGGGAGACGTCGAACGTGTCGGACTGGCCGATGTCCTGGTTGTGGTCGGCGAGGTTCATCATCGTGAAGATCGGGCCGCCGTTCGCGTCGCGCGCCTGCAGCACGCGCACCTTGGGGTCGGTGGCGGCCGCGTCGCCCGCGTCGGTGGTCGTCGGGAAGCGGTTCGGGATCTCCTGTCGCAGCCCGTCGGGCACCGGGAACTCGGCCTCGCGCAGCGACGCGGCGCCGCGGTTGTCGCAGGCCTGCACCGCTGCGTCCGCCATGCGGCCGTCGAGCCAGTGCATGTAGTAGTCGTCGATCCCGGAGTGCAGGCCGAAGCTGCCGGTCGGGTCCTCGGGAGCGCCGTAGAGGCCGACCGTGTCGGGCGAGCTCTCGTTGTGGTTGGAGCTGACCACCATCTCGTCGATGTGGCCGCAGCTCTGGTCGTGCGGCGACTGGGCGGCGAGGCTCTGCGCCTCGGTGCGCGCCTCGCGCGTGTAGTTCTCGAAGATCCCCTGCGCGACCACCGAGACGAGCGCCACCGTCTTGGAGCCGTCCGAGAACGCCACCGCGCGCGCGTCTATGCGGTCGTGCACGGCCTGCGCCAGGTGGTTGGTGCCGCCGGAGAGGTAGATCCCGTCCCAGCGGCCGTTGTGGTTGTAGTCGCAGTACTGGTCCCCTGTCGTGCTGGGGTCCTGCGGGTCGGCGTAGTTGAACTCGCCGGAGCCGTCGACGTCCTGGTAGGGCTCCTCGAAGCGCCACAGGCGCGGGCCGCCGTAGACGCTGCGCGGGCAGACCGTCTGGCGCGCCGGATCGGTCTCCGGGAAGTCCTGGAGGTCTTGGGCGGCGTCGAACGCCGGCGGCGTCGTGTCGACCTTCGCCGCGCCGATGCTCCAGGGCGTCGCCTCGGCGCCGGCCGAAGGGGCGGTCGCCCCGGCCAGCACGGCCGCGGCCGCCATCGCGATCCCCAACCCTCGGCGCATCCCGCCGCTCAGCTTATCCGGGGGCCCGCGGCGCGGCGCCGCTTGCGCGACCCGCGGGCGGGTTCGCCCGCTGGCTACCGTAGGTGGCCCACAACCGGAAAGCTGACGTCGTCAAGGCGGCGCGGAAAGGAGACACGATGGGACAGCCGGTGGTCCACTTCGAGGTGATCGGCAAGGACGGGGACAGGTTGCAGAGCTATTACTCGGAGCTGTTCGGCTGGGAGATCGACTCCGACAACCCGATGGGCTACGGAATCGTGCAGCGAGAGGGAAACGTCAGCCCCGAGGGCGTGGGAATCGGCGGCGGCATCGCCGCCGGGCCGGAGGGCTACGACGGACACGTCACCTTCTACATCGGCGTTTCCGACGTCGAGGCCGCGCTCGCAAAAGCGGAGAGCCTCGGCGGCACCCGCGTGATGGGACCCGACAAGGTGATGGAGCAGGTGGTGATCGGCCAGTTCACCGACCCCGAGGGGCATCTGGTCGGCGTGGTCGGCACCGGCGATCAGGACTGAGGCCGCAAGGCCGCGCGCGAGGGCCCCGCATGGCGCGGGGCCCTTCGTCGTTTCGGTACGCGGCTCCGCTAGCCGTCGTCGGCATGGCGGCGACCCCGCTTGGCCTCAGCCTGCTCCGAGCGCAGCTTCGGCTCCGGCGCAGTTAGGCTGCGCTACATGAACGTTCGCTTCATCGCGAGCGTGGCGGTTGTCGCCGCCGACCCGCCGCAGAGCCGCAAGCTGTTCATTGATGCCCTCGGCCTCCCGTTGGAAGGCGAAGGGGATGGCTACTACTCCAGCGGGAGCATCCCCGGCAGCAAACACTTCGGCGTGTGGCCGCTCTCGCAGGCCGCAGAGGCGTGCTTCGGCACACCGGAGTGGCCCCGCGACCGGGTGGTCCCCCAGGCATCAATCGAGTTCGAGGTGGAGGAGGTGGAGGCTGTCGCAGCGGCAGGCGGCGAGCTTGAGGATGCCGGCTTTGAGCTATTGCACCCGGCCCGCACAGAGCCATGGGGGCAGACGGTGACCAGGTTTCTGACGGAGGATGGCTTGATCGTCGGCATCTCCTACGTTCCCTCGTTTCACGGCGAAGAGCCTGCCTGAGTGCCAGGGCCACGCCCTGACGGCGGTTGCTAGCCGAGCCACTGGTTCGGATTCACACGCACGGGGAACTTCGAGAAGTCGCCTGAGTCGCGAACCTCCTCCGCCGCATCAACCATCGCGGCCACCGCTACCCCCAGGAACTGGGAGCCGACGCTGATCCGCTGCGCCCCGGCCTCGAAGATCTCGCCGGCCGAAAGGCCCGACCGCGCGAGCACGTTGACCGGCTTGGAGACCGCACCGCAGATCGCCCTGATCTGTTCGATCTCCGCGATGACGGGCGCGTACAGGACGTCCGCGCCGGCGTTCTCGTAGGCCTGGAGCCGGGCGATCGTGTCGTCGAGGTCGGGGTTGCCGCGGAAGAAGTTCTCGGCGCGCCCGGTGACAATGAAGGGAAAGTCGAGCGCGTCGGCCGCCTCGCGCGCCGCGGAGATCCGCTCCGCCGCCTGCTCGGTCCCGTAGAGCGATTCCTCGCGGTCCCAGTCCTCGATCGAGCCGCCGACGGCGCCCGCCTCGGCGACGGCCGTGATCGCCCGGGCGACGTCCTCGGGCTCATGCCCGTAGCCGTTCTCGAGGTCCACCGAGACCGGGAGGTCGGTCGCCGCTGCGATTGCGCGGACGTGCTCGGTGACCTCGTCCAGCCCCACCTCGCCATCCAGCTTCCCGAGGGTGAACGCCATGCCACCGCTGGTCGTGGCGAGCGCCTTGAAACCGAGCGACGCAAGCACCTTCGCCGAGCCCCGGTCCCAGGGGTTGGGGATCACGAATGGCTCGCCCTCGTGCAGGGCGCGGAACGTCTCGGCGCGCTCCTTCTGGCCCACCGAGCGAGCCTACCGAAAGGGCCGAGCGGGACGATCCCGGCGGGTGATGCGGGCGTCGCAAGCAACCAAGCTTGAGATGGAGTTAGCCGGACGGTTTTCGAACCCTGCGTTCGTGCGTGTCCTGCGCTCACTCCTAGCTTGACAGGCAGGCGACCTCCGACGCAAGCGATCTTAGTCGGAGTCGCCAGCCGCACGGCCAGCTAGCCAATCGACTCCCCGGATGGGCTCGGGCGCAGCGCCCGCCATCTCGTCCAGGTACGGGCTGGCGATCGTCAGTGCAACTAAGTGCCCCCCAACCTTGCGAATCCCATCCTTTACGACCTTTACGCCCAGCCGATTGGCTAAGCCGAGTTCCATCCTCAGAGCGCAGGACAGCACGAGTTCGTCTGACGCCCTCGTTACCGCGACAAACGCCAACCGACGCTGCTCGTCGTGGCTTTCCTCAAGCTCCTCTTCGGTCAGTCGGGGCGGAACGGTTGGGACTATCCCGTCGATCATGCTCGCGACGATCACGAGGGGACTGGTCAGCCCCTTCGATTTATGAAGGCTCATGATTCGCACGTAGTCCGGGGTTTCCGGAACATCGTGCTGTGTTACTCGCGCAACTAGTCGTTCAGCTAGGTCGGCCAGATCTTCCGCCTCAACCAGCTCCTCCAAGGCAAGCGCCCTGACGTCTTCAAGGTCTTCTGATCCCTCGGGGAAGAGGTAGTCCACAGCCTCGCTCAGGTCATCGCGGGGAAGTTCGTCTAACCGGGCCAATGCGACCTTGTACCGCTTGACGAAAGCTGGGATCCGGATGCTGTGATCCTCCCCAGCAACCAGCTCATCCAGAATCTCACGCTCCGTCTTGCCCTCTTGGCGAGAGTATGCGGCCAGGCGACCGTAGGCGTCCGCCCGGGCTGTTCCGTCTCCAAGGCCAAGAACTACACGAAGTGAGACAGGGTCCTCTCCTGCCGCCATGCGGAGGAGTGCCAGCGCTTCTTGTGCCTCGTCCGAGGAGACGCTCTCCTGCGGAAAGAAAGAGCGGGCCGGCACGTCGAGCTCCTCCAATCGGTGCCGGATCATCTCTCCGATTTCTTGCCGGTGCACGAGGACCAGGATGTCTCCGGGCTCCCGCTCACCCTGCTCAATACATCCGGCGATGGCTGCGGTCAGCCCGTCAACCTCCTCATCCAGGTCGCGCCACTGGATCACTGCTGCACTGCCCTCGCGCTCCTCACGTACCCGGAGTTCGGGCTTCTCTCGGGCAGGGGCGTGTGCAATCAGTTCGTTCGCCATGCCGAGGATTGGTTCCGGGCACCGCCCACACACCTCAATCTGAATCTCTTCGACCTCGTCGCGATCGCGAAAGGCGAGGATTCCTTCGCGGTTTGCGTACCTGAAGCCGTAGATGGATTGATCGTCGTCACCCGCGATGCAAAGAGCTGCGTCCTCGGCAAGCAGATCCAACAGACGCTGCTCCAGTGAGTTGAGGTCCTGATACTCATCGACGACTAGGTGTCGATACCGGTCGTGTTCTTCCACCGCAGGGTTGTCTCGAAGGTAAGCCTGCGCGATTGGGACCACTTCGCCGACCAACATTGCCCTGTGATGCCGCAGCCATCGAAGCACTAGGCGTTCGAACTCCTCGTCCTCCGGCTCCGTCAATCCAGGATGGTCGGCAACTCCACGAGCCCAGCCCGCTTCGAAGGCGCGAAGAAGACGGCGCTTCTCGTAAATGTCGCCGAACTCCTTTGAAAGATCGCGCAGCATCACGTCCTCCTCATGCTTGAGAAGGGGGCGGGGTGTGCGATGCGTTATCTCAAGAACCGCACCACGCCGGAGGAGCCCAAAGCAATAAGCGTGGAGCGTGGTAGCCCGCACATCCTCTGCCCCCTCGATACCAAGCGCCGCGATCTTGCCGCGCAAGTCATGCGCCGCAGTTCGAGTGAACGAGATCAGGAGTATTTCGTCGGGCGAGTCTCCCTCCTCGAGTAGCCGCGCAACTCGACGCATCAGCCCGAAGCTGGTCTTCCCAGTGCCAGGTCCCGCCAAGACACCGATCCGATCACTCTCGGATGCGGCTATCTGGAGGTGCGGCCCTTCTAGCCCGTCACGCCAAGCCATTCTTTCGATTGTTATGGCTCCTGCGGTCATGCTTCCAGTATCTGCCCGGATCCTGTATCGAGTCCAGCGGGGACCTCGACGAGGATCGTGTCGCTCCCCTCGCTGGCGTCTCTTGCCGAAGCAAGCGGGCTAGACGTAGGCTGGGGTAAATGAAGGCCACCGAAGCGAAGCTCCTCGATTTCCTCAAGAAAGCCCCTCGGGCCACCATCACCTTGCGACCGGGGCTTAGCCACGTACGCTGACCAAGGTGGCGAACTTCCTTCTCGTAATAGGTGACCGGCGGGGCCTCAGGTGGGTCTTGGACCGTCGCAAAATGGCGTTTCCGGAGGGAAGCAAGAACCGGGCTCGCGCGCTCCAAGTAGGCGACGAACTGTTCCTCTACACGACCAGAGGGTGTTTCCACAACCCGACGCGGGATCGCGGCCGAGTGATCGGGGCGGCCATCGTCTCCAGCCAGCCGCGGCCTGCCCGGCCGCCAATCGAAATCGGTGGGCGGGCATTTACCACTGCGTGCTCGATAGGGCTTCAGACGTTGGCGCCTTTTCCAGCCGGGGTTGAACTCTCGCCCATCATCGCGGAGCTCGAATCTTTCCCAAACGCAGCCACGTGGAGCAGCCGGATGCGCACTTCCCTGGTCTCAGTCACCGTTTCGGACGCTCGGCTCATTGGCCGCCGGTTGAGACCGCTCGTGGTCGATCCCAAGAAAGCAATTCCCAGCTATGAGTCGCCGCTTCGATTGGCGTAGACAGAGGCCTCAACGAGGCTGAAGGGCTTTGTCGAGGGCCTCGCTGATCTCCTCGACCTTGGTCGCCTTGAGCGATCCGTCCTGCTTCTGACCCCAGACGGTGTACCCGCTGGTGTCCTCCTGTTGGAGCTGCGTGTTGTAACGGCCCTCCGAAACGAATCGCACGATGAGACGGCCAGCTTTGCTCGACGGCGGCGCGATTGTGAGCAGCTTGCGGCCGGTCTTCTCTCCAAGCAGGTGACCCCCGGTGGTGTCGACTGCGAACACGTTGTTCTTCTTCCACACCAAGAAGTCGGGGTAGAAGCTCTTCGTGCTTCCGATGCTGATGAGGGGGATGCCATAGCCGCTCCGGGAAGGGTTGCGGCACCACGTAAGGCCGGTCTTGTCCAGCGCCTTGGCAAATGCCAACTCAAGCGTGTTCAGGTCGCTGTATCCGGAATGGAGCGCATTCTTGAACTTGACCATTTCGTCCTTCCTCACGAGGGTATCTCCGACCTCGTACGGGTCGATGCGCTTCTGCTTGAGAAAAACGTTGTTGATGTAGGCCTCGACGACGTCCTGGGCGGTTCGCTCGATCTGCTTATGCGCGGGGCTGCCGAAACCCACGTGCGCGTCGAACTTCGGCGAGTCCGTTGCGGCCAGACCGAGCGCGCCCTGAAAGCGCCGTGCGACCTCCCGGTTGAACAACCACCGCGCCGAGACCATGTTCGTGTGTTCGAACTCCTCCCACTTGAACTCCTTGTTCGAGTTCTCGCCAATGACCCTCTGGATCAGGGTCCGCCCTCCCGTGCTCTTCGTGTTGGTGCCATCGTCCTTGCGGTAGTCCGTCAAGCTGTCGATCAGCTCGCGGATCGGCTCAACCGCTGGCTCGGTCGAGTAGGCCGTTTCAAAGACAGTCTTCTCAGACTTCGGCTTGAGTGGCGCGGGCTTTGCTTTGCCCGGAGCGCTCCTTATCACGCGCACCTCGGGCGCCTCGGACTCCAACTTCTCCCCGACCGATTCGAGGAGGTCGTTGAAGACGCCCTTCTTATCTACCCGGATGTAGAAGTGGGCGGTGTTGAGCTGTTCGCTTGGGTAGTGGGTGGCACCCGGCTGGCGGAGCAATCGCCCAATGACTTGCTCGACCTGAACATTGGACTCCATGCTCTTGTCGATGTAGGCGAAGTAGGCGAGAGGGTCGTCCCAGCCCTCCTGGAGGCTGAGGTTGAAGATCACGTGGCGGAAAGGACCCGCGATGAAGTCGTCGTAGTCCCTGTCCCCGCCGCTGAACAAGTGGAAGTTGTCGGGAGCTGGGAAACTCCGGTCGAACCGAAGGGAGCAGTACACCGCGATCTCGCCCGGGTCTACGCCGTGATCGACGAGGTAGCGCCAAATCAGGATCGGCGGCGCTTTCCGCTGGTTGAACGGCTGCTTGGGGTCGTCCTTTTGAAGGCTGTTCCCCTCGACGATGTTGGTCTTTGAGACGTAGATCGCCTTCGGAGCATCAAGCCCATTCGCCTTCGCTTGCTTCTCGGTGTCGCTCAGGTCGTCAAGCAGCGCGTCAATCGTCTCTTCCATCGGTGCTTGGTAGCCGCCGATCTGGACGGTGCTCTTGACCAGACCCGAGTCCGCCACCGCCCGAGCGTCAACGTCTGTTACGAGAGCTTCGTCGGTCCAACCCTCCACCTTGAGGTTGTTGACCTCGGCGGCGAGCTTTGTGGGGAGTCGCATCGTGGCGCTAGCCGCGATCAGGGCGTCAGGCTCCAGTTCGAGGAGGAGGTCAGTCTGTTGATCGCTGAGGTTGTGCCCTTCGTCGTAGACGATTAGTAGGGGTCGCCGATGACCGTCCCCGTCCTCACGCACCTTGAGGGCTTCCCATGTGCTCTGCTCGGCCGTGTCGATCTCGCTCTGGAAGATCAGGCGCTCGCCCTGTTCCTTGTCTTTCTGATTGAACGTCCCAACCGTCGCGAAGTAGATGAGCGGCTGGTCGGCTTCAGCAACCTCCTTCGCGTCGTATTGGGCGAGCGTGCTGACCTTGGCGGGGGCGAGCAGATGGTGGTACTTGCCGGCATCAGCGAGGTTCGCGTAGCTCTGCTCGACAACCACCTTGCCCTTCGACAGCCAGAGCACGACGGGATGAAGCGGCACCATCGCTGCCATCGACGAGACGGCATCGGCAAGGATCACCGTCTTTCCCGAGGCCGTTATAGATGCGAGGGCCTGAAAAAAAGGCACGACCCTGCGGTTCTTCTGCGTTCCCCGCATCGGCGGGTCTGCGTAATGGCGACTGAAGCGTTCAGCGATCTGCTCCGCCGCCTGCTTCTGGAACTCCTTGAGCTCAATCACGAGGCTTCCTCGTGGTAGGGCTCACCCCTCAGGTCTACTCCGAAGTCCATCAGGATCTGGTCGGGGATCTGGTAGAAGACGACGTTGCTGGTCTGGAACAGGTAGAGGCGGGCATATACGTGGTAGCGGTTCGAGAGCCCGGCCCGCTTTGCCTCGGCCGCGCATTTCTCGTAGGCCTCTTCGGTGAAATCGGTATTGGCGTCGGGCCCGCTCCAAATCAAGAAGAAGCCCTCGTCCTCTGAATTGCGGGCAACCAGATATTCGTAGTCGCCGTTCGAGCCTAGGGTTACCAAGGCGTCCCGCCTTCGCTGGTCCGCGTCAAAGTGCGAGGCGATGATTGTGTCCGCCAGGTCCTCCCGCTCCATGTTGAGCAAGGCCCCGGCGTCGACCTTCTTATCGAGCGCCGCGAAGCGGTAGCCGCCTCCGAGGGGGATGTGCTTGCCGGACGCCCACTTCCCGGTCACCGCCCGGGCAACGCGGTCGGCCATGAGCGACCTTGCGTAGGAATCGCCTCGCTCTGGGCGCCCCTGCTCAATCAGGATGAAACGTCGGCTGGCCCCAGTCTCCTTGTTCAACTCAAGCACCGCGTGTCCGGCGGTGCCTGAACCGGCGAACGGGTCAAGCACTAGGCCGTCCGGGGAGCACCAGATCTGCGTGATCTTGGAGAAGAGCTTCAGGGGCTTCACGGTCTTGAAGTCGTGGCCCGAGCCGACGACGGCGGTGAGTTCCTCCACGCCCTTTTGGCTATGGCCGGAAAGCTGGTGGGTCCAGGAAAGCGAGCCCGCTTCAACCGGCGGTCGATCGGCTCGTTGGCCCAGAAGGATGTGGGAACCAGACCCTCCTTTAGCTCTGTCAGGTATTTCTTCAGCCGGGGTCGGCCCTCTCCGTTCTTGAGGAAGAAGAAACGCGGCCAGACCCCCTCGTTGAGCACCTTTCGTGCTTTGCGCTTCGCCGAGGTGACCGACTCCGCTAGCACGATGCCGGGCACGTCCGGGACGTCCTTTGTGTTGATCCCGATCAGGACGGCCCGACGCTTAGCGTCCTTCAGGTTCTTCAGATCGAACTTGCATCCCCAGGCCTCGAGGTACTCGAGGTTCCGGGCCTGCTCCAGCCGCCACGCGGATCCGGCGGGCGGGTAGAGGATCTCTCCCGTAAATGGGGACTGGATGCCGTAGACCATTGACTTGTGGGCCTTTGCGTTCGATCCGGTCGCCGGTCCGTCCGTCCAGTCCTCGGGATCGGCGTCAGGGTTTTCGCGAGCTGCGGCCTCGCTCCGTGGAAGCAAACGGGTAGATGCCTTCTCCTCGTCTTGCGCGTAGACCAGGACGTATTCCGTGGTGGTGGCGACGTGAGAAGCGTCATTCGTGCGGGAGTACGTCCTCTGCCAGTTGATGATCGCTAGCCGGTTCTTCTCCCCGAACAGCTCATCAAGCATCTGACCGAGGCGGAACAGCTCCCGGAAGTCGATGCAGATCGCCAGGACGCCGCCCGGCTTCAACATCGACTTCATCATCTGAAGGCGTGGCCACATGAAGCGCATCCACTTCGTGTGTCGCGCCCCGTCGTCAGCGCTAACCCACTCCCCAAGACCGGGGTCGTTCGGATCGTCCTCCCACTTGTCGTTGTACCGCCAGTCGTTTCCGGTGTTGTAGGGAGGATCGGCCAGAACCAAATCGACCTGGCCGCGCTCGCGGTAGAGCGTGGTCATTGCCTGGAGGTTGTCTCCCTCTACCAGAAGATTCCGGGCCTGCTCCTCGGCGGTGCCGGCGCAGTACTTCTGGATGGTGCGGGTGGTGCGAGGCCTGACCTTGCGCGCCAGCTTGCGCGCATTCGCCTTGCCCGAGAAGTCGATGTGGATGCCCTCGTCATGCTGCGTTTCGATGAGCTCGATGAGCTCTTCGCGCGTCAGTTGCTGTAGATCCGCGGCGGCGACATCCAGGCCGTCGCCATTCGCAGCCTTACCGTCCCGGGCTACCCGCTTCGTCCGACCGCTCTTGGAGACACCACTAGCCATGTTCCTATCGTGCGTTCTCCCGGGACGAGGGTCAACAAGGAAAAGACTTAGCGGTGAGCCTATCGAGCCGCGAATCGGAACAAACAGTGCCTCGGTGTTTTCCCTGCTATCGCATGAGTTCAGACTATGGCCGATCGCGGCGTCATAGCGAGCCGGCAGATCGCAGGCAAGGCCCCACGCGGTTGCTCGCACCAAACACACTTGAGGGGATTGGACCCGGCCGATAGGGTCGCCCGCCCAATGTTCCCGGTCGGATTCAACCTCCCCGGACCCTCCCGGAGAATCCGGGTGGAACCGCTCCGTTTACCTAATCCGGTCCGGAAGCCAGCTACCCCTAGGAAGCCGGCACCGCGGGCACCCACCCCTCGCCGGCGCGAGCCCGCCCGGCGGTGACGAGCGCACCGGACCTCGTCGAGCCCGTCGTCGGCTACCGGCTGTGGCGGATTCCCTGGGCGGGCGAGGCCTGCGAGTACCTCCACTCCGTTGCATTCCGTTGGTTGCGGTGGGAGCCCGGCGTAAACCGGGCGGTCTGCCGTCTGGATGCCCCCCTTGATGACGGAAATCAGGCTGATCGCGGGCATGAGGCGCCCGATGCGGGCTGTCGGTGCGGCCTGTATGCCTTGGCAGACCCGCGCGATCCCGCGCTTGACCGCTACGGCTCGATCCTCGGAGCCGTGTGTGCCTGGGGGGCGATGGAGGTGCACCGCCGCGGCCTCCGCGCGCAGTATGCGTGCGTCGTTGCGTTGGCCGACCCCGGCGGTCTGGCGCCGTTCGAGCGAAAGACGCTCGCGCGGGTAGCCGCCCGCTACGGGGTGCCGGTAGTCCCGGCCACCGCGCTCGAACGGGAGGCGCTTCGGCATGGGAAACCGGTGCCAGGCGCACTCCTTCCGCCCGAGCAACCGCCTAGTCCCCGGAACGGGGAATCCTCGCCCCGGCAAGGACGCCAGGTTGTCTGCTCCTTGGCCGGTCTTCGTTTGTGGGGCAGAGCGCTTCGGGACGTCATACACGACCCCGAATGCAAGGTCGTGATCGCGACCGTCACGGGTGGAGACGTCGCTGACGTCAAGGTCACACCCGAGGACGTAGAGCAGGTCGCCGCCGCACTGGCCTGTTCGGCTGAGGCGGAAATCGGCGTTCTGCTGATAGAGGAAGAACCGGAGGGACGGGCGGTCATCTACGCAGCGCCGGGACTTGACGCGAGGGACTGGGCGCGTCCAGGACGCCGCGACGGACCCCGGCGAATCGCGCACTACTCAGTACCCGGCGGCACGAAAGGCGGTTCGGAATTAACAGGGATGGTTTGCCGTGAGCACCGCAGAAGGCTCGCTCGCGAGGGCCGGATTGGCGTCCTGCCACCGCGGCCAGTGCAGATGCGGTTTTCGTTTTGACCGTCCTCTCGGATGGCGTCGTCCGGCTTCGGTCGTGGCGTCCCTCTGACGTTCCTGCTCTCGTCCACGCCTGGAGCGATCCCGCCATCGCTGAGCGTATCCCCCTGGTCCGGATCGGGAACCGGACGGATGCACGCAGTTGGATCGTCGGGTGCCGAAAGCAAGAACGAGACGGACGCGGAGCGTTCTTCGCACTCACCCTGCCGCCTCGCAGGCGAGCGCTGGGTGGGGTCGACGTGGTGCGACGCAGCGAAGAACGGCAGGTCGGGGAGCTTTCGGGTTGGCTGGTCGCGGAAGCACGCGGGTTTGGGCACGCGGTGCGGGGCCTGTCAATGGTCGTCGAATGGGCCTTCGACGCTCTCGAGCTTGACGATCTTGTCGCCTACATCGACGAGGACAACCTCGCCTCTCGTGGGGTCGTCGAGAGCTGCGGCTTCGTCCATCGCGGGTGGATCGTCTACGACATGCCGTGGCTCGCGAAGGTTGAAACCCAGGATCGGTTTGTCCTCCGCGGTCCTACCGAGGACACTGCGATTCCGGCCTCTGCACCTGGACACCTGAACCGGAGTGCTGCTTAATGAGAATGGAACGCCATGAACAGCTCCCATCCGACTGTCACCCTCGAATCCCAACTGGTCCAACGAAGCCGCGCCCTCACAATTGTCACGGTCGTCGCCGTCATTACCGCCCTGATACCAATCTTCGCTGTTGCCGGGCTCTCACTCTGGATCCTCTTTGCTGTGAGTCACTTCGAGAAGCCTGGAGAGGTCAGCGAAACCAGTTTGCTCTTCTACGGTGTTCTCACCTTCCTTCTTTGCCCACTACTCGGGGTGTTCATCCTTAAGTGGTGGCCAGTCGCCGCCAGCCTCCTCCTGTTCTTGACTGCAGGGGTACTGCTGATCTCGGTGCTCTTTTATGCCGGGTACACGTATCTGCCTATACCGGTGCTTTTCGCCATCTCTGCCGCTGCTACGTTTCGACGCGCCCAACTGCTGAGGGCCGCCCCTAGTGCTTAACGCTTCGAGGAGCAAGCGATGCGCGAGGCAAAGTACCTATCGCACAACCTTGAAGTTGTGCACGGCGGGCGTGACGTCACGGTTTCCGGCTTCGTCGATGGCCCGAACTCGGAGCTTGTGCGCGCCGAAAGCGAGAGTGCGGTACGTCCTCGGTGAGCTACATTTCGTGGACACCCGTAAGTCAAGCTTGCACTTGAAGGTCGATCCCGCCTGACCGGACCTGAACCTGAATGTAGGGGTACGATCGCGTGTCGTCCCCGATGGGCCAGCGGTGATTGTCGTGTTCGGCGGCTTCGTGTCCACGGTGAAGGTACGGCTGGCCGGCGTCCCGTCCTTGTTGCCAGAGCCATCGACGGACCGGACATCCAGCGTATGTGATCCATCTGACAGAGGCGAGGCCGTAAACGGGGAGGTACAGGCCTGGAAGGTGCCGACCTGGACGGAGTCGATCCGGCATTCGAACGTCGCGTTGGGTTCACTTGAGAGGATGAAGGTGGGCGTCGAGTCGCGCGTCGCGTTGAACGGGCCGGTGATGGACGTCTCGGGAGCCACCGTGTCCGACACCTCCACGGTCGTCGTCGCCGTGTCGGCAGCGCCCTCGTCATCGAGCGCGCGGAGCGTCACTGTGTAGCTCCCCGGCGTTGCGTAGCTGTGCACGACTCCCTGGCCGGTCTCCAAAGCGGATCCATCCCCGAAGTTCCAGATCCATTCGGTCACGGCGCCGTTCGGGTCGGTCGATCCAGCACCTGACAGAGAGATCGATGACCCAGGCTCAGCATGCGCTGGCGCGGAGAGTGACGCAGCCGGAGGAGCGTTCGTGATCGTGACGAGATCCGTCACGTCAGCCACCGTCCCTTGCTGCGACGTAACAGTGAGTTTCACCTCATAGGTGCCTGAGCGGGTGAAGGTGTGGGAAGGAGCAACACCGCTTCCGGTAGCTCCATCACCGAAATCCCAGTCATAGTCGGCGACTGCCCCGCCACCCTCGACTGACGAGGCACTCGCATCAAAAGCGACCGCCGCTGGGGCCATGCCAGCGCCGGAGACAGTGAAGCTTGCGGTGATCTGGGGAGCAGGCGTACCCAGGGTAAACGGGGACAAGCTTGTAACCGTGCCCGTGACCTTCTGCCCATCGAAGAGCGAGTCCGCCACCGGCTGCCAAGCGCCGTTCGTAAAGTGGTAGAGAGTCGCCGGCTGAGACGAAGGGACGGAGATGGTGATACTGCCCTGATATTGGGCCGATGTCGCGATGTCAAACGCGATCTGCCGGACGTGGTTGTCCGATGACGGCAGGTTGAGCGCGTCGGGCCCCGAAGCCATTATCACGGGGCCCGAGCTAGTGAGCTTGTCGAATGTGACAGTGGCTCCCGAAGGGAGCGGAACCTGGATGTTGTCTCCAGGCGGAGCGACGCGGCCGTTGCTTAGTGTCGAGACGACGCTGCTGGCGATCTGCTGCTGGCCTTCCGGCGTTGGGTGGAATGGAGCAGCGCTGTCCTGTCCTGCTGCCGTGAACTTAATCGAAGGCCCGTAGGCCCACGGATCGCTGCTGCACCAGGCGTTGTCCTTAAATGACGGTGGATCCACAACGACCACGTTTGGGAAGCTCGCTGCAACCTCGCGGATGTTCGCGTTCAGCCGGTTGAGACCGCTGACGAGCTGACCGACCTCCTCGTTCGACAGATAGGCGAGATGGTTGCCTCCTAGAAGGTCCGGGAGGTCTCTGAGGATCGCCAGGTCGCGGCAGTCCTTCGGCTGGGCCGGATAGCGACGCGGGAACGGGTTGTAGTAGGTCGTCATGACGACTAGCGGCACCTTGCCAGAAGCCGTACCCCGCTCGAGAATCTCTTGAAGCGTGACCCGCAGACCCTCCTTCTGGAAGTCATATGGAGGGTTGGGCTGGCAGTCCCTTTTGTAGCAGTCCTCGACCGTGTCCGCGAAGCCAAGATCGTTGGCGCCGATCGTGAGGGTCACGATGTCCGGTTTTGCGGCGTCGTAGGTTGACGAGGGCGGGGTCGAACCGACACCACCCAGCTGCGACTCAGGCGGGAAGACCCGCTCGGGGTCGGTCCTCGGGTTCAGCACACCGTTTTGAGCGGTGGACCCCGTGCAGGCGAGGTGAGTGAGGCTGAGGTTCAGGTCGGCCTTGACTTGCCACGGGTAGCCACCAAGCGACCGATGGCAATCCTGGTAGGGATTGTTCCAAGGCGGAGCCGGCTCGCCTCCGGTCCATCTGCCCGAGCCCTCCCCTCCCGGCTCCCACTTCCAGCCATAGTTGATGCCTTCCCCGGCCGCGACTGAGTCGCCGAGAGCGACGTAGCTCTTCGCCGGCAAGGGCGGGCAACCATTGTCGGAGTCGAACGACTGGTCGGGGCATTCGTCGTCGCCGTCAGGTACACCATCGCCATCCGAATCGGGAGGCGGGGGATCTCCAACGTATTTTCCTACCCCGAAGTGCCCGAGCTCGTAGGGCCCGTACTCGTTCGAACCGAATGTCTCAAACCTACCTGCCCCAATGATTGATCCGTCTGAATCGACGGCTAGGTCGGAGATCATTTCGGGGCGCAAATTCCTATCCACTCGCGCTTCGATCACGCTCCCGTCTTCCCCGAAGCCCGTGTCTCTGGACCCATCTGCGTTGAAACGCCCCAGCGCGACACCCATCCGGCGCTGGTCGGAGGGGCCCGCATCATTAAAGTAGCCGGCGACAACAACCTTGTCGTTGGCTTGCAGGGCCAGGCTGTCACCGCTGATATAGCCGCCGGCCACTGTCATACTGGCCCCACCATCCCGGCCGCCAAAAGCCGGGTCGGGTGTACCGTTTGCTCGCAATCGTGTGACGATCCAGGTGGTTCCGCTCACGGTGCCACCCGCAACGATCGCTCCGTTCGGCGCAATCGCCATGTCCGTAGCGATCCCTGATTGCCCCTTGAAGACCCCACTGTCTGCAAATGAGGTGTCTAGCACTCCGCTGGGCATGAGTCGCACGACTGTGAGCTTCGGGGGCTCACCCGAGGAACCGCTCCCGCCGCCGACCGCGATTCGACCTCCTGGTAACACGGCAACCGACGACGCGGCCGCGTCCGGGATCGTAATGGTGGTCTTACCTCCATTTCCGAACGACTGATCGCGTGTCCCGTTCGCGTTGAATCGGATGATCGAGAACGACGGTGCATCCTCGACCAGCAGCTTCCCGTCAGGCTGAACGGCAAGATTCTGCCCAATGTGGCCAACCTCATCGGAGAGCCTTGCAATGCCGTCCACGCCGAAGCCCGTGTCCAGTGAACCGTCCTGGTTGAACCGCGCCAAGTAGCCGCCGCCAGATACATGGGTACAGCAGAAGTAGTCGTCGGCTTCAACCACATACTTACCGTCGGGTTGTCGAACCATCGCATACACCGTGACCTGGCCCTCCGAAATGCCGCTGGGTCTGGCGGCCACCGTCCCCGAGGATCCAAATGCCTGGTCGAGCGAACCGTCTTGGTTGAACCGCGCCAGCCCAATAGCCCCGAGATAGTGCGGCGGATCCGGATCAGGCTCCATGCGTACATAAGCAGACCCCGCGACGACGTAATCCCCGTCGGGCGTGACGACTAGAGCGGCGCCCTCTGAGTCCATGGCTCCAACTGGCTGGATTACTCTGCCGTCCTGTCCGAATCCGGGATAAGGATCGCCCGGAGAAGCCATCGCTGCCTCGACCGGGAGGCAAAGCGAGGCTCCCAGCAAGAAGGCAATCGCGACAAGCCTGCGGAGTTGGACCAAAGGTGTCATGGACATCGTGGAACCTCGAAGTCGTCCATTCCCTTTGGACTTGCCGACCTCCCTGGAGAGGCCAGGTTTAGGCAGCCAATACAACGTGGTCATGAACTCTCTTCCGCGGCGGCTATTCCAGCACTGAACCGGAGCCTAATTTCCCATCGAATGGCCCGGCATCGGGGAAAGCCCGAGTTTTTCGTGGGGCGAAATACTGAGCCTTCAGGCGAACATGGGCCAAGTGGCCTACGAAATGGCACCAGTGGCAGGGGCGCCCCGATAAACCAGCGCGGCGGGAGGTGCCGCCGCCGTTGTTCGCCGCAAGCCCGACCTCGGGTGGGTTATCGGTCGCCGACGACCACCCGGAATGGGAGGTCCCCGGTCTGGCCAAAAGCTAGAAAATCGGGCTCCGCAACAAGTGTCGCGTCCTCATCACCAAGTTCGCCGATTTGAAGGCTGGACTCCTCGGCGAGGCTCACCTCGTCATCCCAGGCTTCACCGCCTACGGGGGTCCAGCCACGGCGCCAGTCATGGCCGATCACGTTTGGTTGAACGAGGACGATTGCGGCGCACAGCTGCGGGATCTCGGCGCCGTCAACCACCTCGATTCTCGGCGTATTGGGAAGTTCGATGGCGACTGACCGACTTGGGCAGAGGGGAACGATCAGCGGCTCGTGCGAGCTGACCTCGTAGCGAACCTCTCCGCTCGGGAGGAGCTGGGGCTCGCCCGCATATCCGAGGATTGTTCCCGCATCGATCTTCTTCCACCAGCGGGCGGAACTGTCTTCATGTTCGTGGTTGCGTCGTTCTCGTCTGGCGGCATCCATGCACGCTCCGTGGTGACCAAGCCCTCATTCTGCTGGGTCTTACTCGGATAGGTCAACCTCCTCGTCGAACTTCTGCAGTTGGCGCTCGGCCAAGGTGACAGGCCGCACCTGTCGCTCAAACTGTCGACGCACGGCGGCAGGCAAGTGCCGGTCATCGATTAGCTTCAGAAAGCGAACTGCGGCGGATCGCATCTCGTGCGTTCGACAGGCGACAAGAAGACTTCGCCCGTCTCTCTCCGCGCAACGGCAACCATCCAGCAAGTGCTTCCATTCTTTGACCAACGACTGGCCCTGCTCGGTCTCGAGGAAGTCGTAGAACGGCGCTGGCTCTTCAGACTGCGCGAGATGACGCAGCCGAGATGCCCGCGAGCCGTTTCGGAATGGCAACCGGGAGATTTGGTCAAGCTCGACGGCCGCGCTGTTCGCTGCGAGCGCCCCCGGTCCCTCCCAGGCTTGGAGCCGAAAATACACGGCCTCGAGCTTGCTTAAGACCAAGGCGTAGGACCAGAGAGCGTGGACGAGGTAGTCAAACACAAGCTCGACAGCGTCGCCGACGGTCATCAGACTCAACCATTCGGCGTAGCGCTCTTCAATCTCCCCGACCGTGAAACCGTAGAAGGCATCTGTCTCGACATCCTCGGCGAGCTTGGCCACGAACGCGTCCTGATTGAACTCCGGTGGGTTCTTCTCCAGCTCCCGGAGAACTGGAAGTGCGCCAAGGTATAGATCGAGGCTCAGGACGAGGTTGCCGACCGGCACGAACAGGGGTGCAAGTAACTCTCGGGTGATTCGGGCAATGTCCTCCTGCTCGCTTCCTTCGTCTGTTCGCCCCGCGCGGTGTCGGTATTGCCGATCGAGTCCGCGGATGATTGCGGCGAGGAACTCGTAGGTCTCGATCTCATAGCGAGCGCGAAGGCCGTCGGGGGTCAACGTTCCCTTGAAAATGCTTTGGCAGATCTCGCGCCGACGCGGAGACAGGTCCTTGTTGGCCCAGCGACGGTGAAGCTGAAATAGGGCAACAGCTACTCGCGAGCGGCGCTCGAAATCGCGATCCGAGAGCTCCTCGGTCGTGTCCCATTCCGATTCGCCCATCGCTCGCACGGCTTGCTTAAGAACCGTCTCGAACGATTCGATGCGATTGGTGATGCTCCCGCCAGCAGGGTCTGTGACTACGAGCAAGCTGAGGGCCTCGGCGGAGAGGCGAAGCCAGCCAGGTCCATAGCGGGCTCGCTTCTGCAGGTCCCGCCCAAGCGGGGTCCGCTGGGTCTTGGCAGGACGCGGCATTGCACCAGGATTATGTGCCGGCTCACTCGTCGGTGCGCTGCCTTCGACGTTCCCAGTGCGTTCCCAGTGCGGATCGGCAACTTGACCCTTCCCGGCGCGTGGGCTGAGTGATTCGCCCGGCTCACGCGTCGGGAATCGACAACCGACCGAAGGAGGGCTTATGCCTGCCGATCTAATCCACTCACCGCGGGGGACGCTCACGGGGTTCAGGGAGCGCCAGCTCGCCAAGACCCTCCGCGATGCGCAGGTGCCGGCTCAGCGCGCCGCAGCGAAGATCGAGGCGGCCGCCTTCGCCACGCACGTTGCGCTGACGCACGCGACGACGCTGGCCGGGGCCGAGGGGCGGGCCATCGAGTACGCCCCGCTCGGCGAGCCTCGCTACAAGGCGATCAACGACGCGTTCGCGGGTTACTGCTGCCAGGAACTCAGCCTCCTGGCGTTCAAGTAGGAGGCGGTCGCGATGATCGAGTTCATCGAGGCAGTCCTCGCCCTGATCGGGCTGTTGGCCGTCATCGCGATCGGCGCCGTGCTCGTGTCGGTCTGGTTCGAGGAGCAACTCGACGGGATCGACAACGATGCCGGTCCCTTCCGCGAAGGGCTCGATGCCGCCGCCCGCATCTCGGCGATGGCGTTCGAGGCCGAACAGGCCATGCATCAGGCCTCCCAGGAGGCCAAGCGCCGCGAAGAGTAGATGCAACGGATGATCGGCACCGTCGCCGGGTTGCTCGTGATCGTGCTGCTTTTGCCGACGATCACAGAGGCCTCCCTGGCGGCGGTGCCGTTTCTCATCGAACTCCTCCTATTCCTCGTCCTGATTCGGCTCGCTCTCCCTCCCTCGGGGCGACGCTGACCATGAGCAAGTCGGGCTTCATCCACGACCGCAGCCCCGACTTCAGCACGGAGGAGTGGTACACGCCGCCGGAGTTGTTCGAGGCCCTCGGCATCAACTTCGACCTCGACCCTGCTGCACCGGAGGGCGGCGTGCCTTGGATTCCGGCGGGGCGGCACTACTCGAAACTCGATGACGGACTCACGCAGCCTTGGGTCGGTCGCGTCTGGCTCAACCCCCCGTACGGCCGCGAGGTGGGCAAGTGGCTGGCGCGCCTTGTCGAGCATGGGGACGGACTCGCGCTCGTCTTCGCCCGGACCGACACACGCTGGTTCCACAAGTACGTTCCGAAGGCCACTGCCGTTTGCTTCGTCGCCGGTCGTCTCCGCTTCGTCCGTCCAGATGGAAAGCCTGCGGATAGCGCGGGTGCGCCCTCGCTCCTCATCGCTTACGGCCTGGCCTCGGCCATCGCTTTAACGGAGTCGGGACTAGGACAGACATTCTCCATCCCGCACTCGCCGGCTCCCGGCAAGTTTCGCCAAAACGGCGGCTGGTCGCTTGAGGTGTTCAAGAACTTGAACCACAGTGAAGACAGAGGTTCAAAACGTTGAACGATGCCTAAGAAGTCCCGCCAATCTCGATCCACAGCGCGCCGCAGCGATGGCGATCAGCGCCTCGTTGTCTGGGGCGACCGCCGAAAGGAGCCCGACTGGGATGCCTTCATCGCCGCGCTGATCGCCTACGCGCTCAGGGAGGTTGATGGCTCCGCCGCGGGTGCTGACACGACACCGAAGGGGGAGCGTGGTTGAGGTCGTAGCCGTTGCTGTCGGGACCGCGCTGGCCGCCGCGGCCTACCACGCCGTTCAGCAGAAACCCGCCCGGGTCGCCGTCCGGCTGACCTTCCCTCGGACTATTTCGGACACGGAGGCGGTCGCCGCCTTCCGATCCCTCACCGGGCTCCTGCCGCCATGGTGGCGTCGGATCTTTGGCGCACCCGTCGCAATTCTCGAAGCCCACGCCAGCCCGAGTGGGATCGCCCATGTCCTGCGCCTTCCGGCGCCACGGGCCGACTACGTCCTCGGCTCGCTGCGCGCCGCGCTTCCCGGTCTGCGGGTCAGTGACAAGCACGTCCCGTCCCTGCCGGAACCGGCCCTCGCTCGCGAACTCCGGCTCGCGGGCTCCGGAGGACTCCGCACAGACGCCGGGCCCGCCACGAACGCGAACGTCCTCGCGGCCCTCCAACCGCTCGTCGGCAAGGAGCGGATCGTCGTCCAGTACGCGATCAGCCCCATCGGACGCGGGCCGATCCCGTCCTTCGATGACGTCGTCAATGCGATCCGGGGCGAGCAGCCGGTGCCCGCTTCGCAACGACCGACCGAGCCAGAGCTCGGCGTCGCGATCCGCGTGGGCATCGCCGCAGAGTCCGCTCGCGCCCGGCAACTCGCCGCGCGAGTCCTCGGCTCCTTCCACCCGCTCCGCACAGACGAGGCACGCCTGTCTAGGCGGGTTCTGCCGAGCAGACTCGTGGCCGCCAAGATGCGAGACGGGGCAGGGCCGGACCACGGTGCCTCGGCGCTTCGTGCGGACGAGCTCGCCGCGCTCGCCGGAATCCCGTTGGACGGCCCCGGTATGCCCGGTCTGACCATGGCACAGAGCCGTGAGCTTCCGCCGGATGCTTCCGTCCCCCGCCGGGGCCTTGTCCTAGGTGACTCAACGGTTGCTGGCGGTCCACGCCCCGTCGCCGTCACGCGGGCCGAAGCGCGCCGCTCGATTCAAATTTGCGCCCCAACGGGCGCGGGAAAGTCAACCGTTCTTCTCAACTTGGCCGTCCAGGCAGCTGATTCAGGACTGGCTGTCGTCGACAGTAAGGGCGATCTGATTGCCGATATCTGTGATCGCATCCGGGCGGATCGCCGCAGCGATGTCATCGTCTTCGATCCCGCAGACACCGAGCGCCCGGTTGGCTTCAACCTGATCGGCGGCGCAGGCGATACCGACCTGATCGTCGATCACGTCATCGGTCAGCTACGTGCAAGGTATGGGGCAGCCGGATTGGGGCCCCGCTCGGAAGATATTTGCCGCGCCGCCCTCCTGACGCTCGCGCGCGAGCCCGGCATGACTCTTTGTGAGGTCGAGCCACTGCTGGCCAACGCCGCCTTTCGCCAGCGGCTCGTGGGCCGGCTCGACGAGCCGGTGCTCGAGTCGTTCTGGGCCTGGTATGGATCGCTCTCCGACGCCGCCCGGGCCGAAGCGATCGCCCCGCTTGCGAACAAGCTTCGCACCTACACCCTCCGGCGCCGCGTCCGCGCCGTGATCGGACAGAGCGAAGGCCTAGACCTCGACCAGGTCCTCTCGAAAGGACGGGTTCTGCTGGTCAGCCTCGCCAAGGGCACGGTCGGTGAGGATGCCGCCGCCTTAATCGGTTCGGCGATGGTCTCGCGGCTTTGGACTGCAATCCAGGCCCGCGCGGCGCTCCCGCCCGACAGGCGCCGGCCGTTCACCGTGATCTGCGACGAATTTCAGGACTTCGCGCGGCTTCCTGTCGCGCTGGGAGACGCCATCGCCCAGAGCCGCGGCTACAAGGTCGGCTGGGTCCTCGCTCACCAGCACCTCGCCCAACTGGACGCCGCGACCCGGGCTGACGTGCTGGCAAACTGCAGATCAAAGCTCGTCATGCAGACGACCGCGGCGGACGCTTCATTGTTCGCCCGCGAGTTCGCACCTCACCTCCACGCGGCGGACCTCCAGGGCCTTGGTCCCTTCGAGGGCTACGCCGCGATCTCGACCGGTGCGGCGGTCGCCCCGCCGGCGAGCGTCCGGACCCGCCCGGCCCCAGACGCGCTCGGAGTGGCCTCCGCTGTCCGAGCCGGATCGCGGAAGCGCTACGGCACGCCGGTCGCCGAGACCGAGGCTGCGATCCGCAAGCGCATCCTCGGCAGCCGTGGACCTACACCAATCGGCGGGACGAGGAGGTCGTCTTGAGGCTTCGCGTCGCCATTCACTTCGCGTGGCCGACTGTGCGGCCCGTTCTCAGGCTGGGCCTCGAATCGCGGCACGGTTCGGCAACGACTCTCTCTCCGAACGGAGCGACGAAATGAGGCGGGCATACCTCACAGCCAACCGTCTGGCTGAGCTTAAGCGGCGTCTCGGTTCCCGCGACCGAGCGATTGTCTCGACGCTTGACGACCTCCGCGTGGCAACCACCGGTCAGCTTGCCCGACTCCACTTCGCAGAACTCACGGAACGCTCAGCCGCTCGGCAGGCGCCGCAGACGCTCCGACGTCTGGAAGACCTCCGTGTCGTTACTCGACTGAAACGGCAGGTCGGCGGCGTCCGGGCAGGTTCCCAAGCAAACACCTGGTCCCTCGACCTGGCCGGGCAACGGCTGGCCTCCGCCTGCGGCCCGGCCGGGGGCCGGACATGCCGGCGTCCCTGGACGCCCGGCCTTGCCTTCCTCGCTCACCGACTCGCGGTCAGCGAGTGCTACGTCGTCCTTGTCGAACGCTGCCGGGGTGGCACCGCCGACCTCCTGGAGTTCACCGCCGAGCCCCGTTGCTGGCTTCGCTATGCGGCCCCCCTTGGCGGCACGGCAATGCTCAAGCCGGACGCCTTCGCCCGGGTGGCCGTGGCCGACTTTGAGCGGGGCGCGTTCATCGAGATAGACCGGGACACCGAATCTCGCTCCACGCTGAAGCGGAAGCTCGCCGCCTTTCGCCACTTACTGGGAGACGGGCCGCGAACAACAACGGCGCGGCTACTTCCCACAGGTCGTCTTCTCGGTCCCGTCCGACGCGCGCAAAGAGGTCCTCGTCGACCTCTGCGCGGCCCAACCCGAGGAAACGTGGCCCCTCTTCCGAGTCGTCCTGGAGCCAGAGCTACCGGCGGCGCTGCTCGAAGGAGAGGCAACGTGAAGACGCTTCCCCGAAACACGGTCCTCACTGGCGATGCCCGGAGGGTGCTCTCCGATCTTCTCGCCGAAAGTGTGGATTGCGTCGTGACGAGCCCGCCCTACGCTGGGAGCCTCCGTGACTACGGCCACCCCGAGCAGCTGGGCCGCGAGCAATCCGTCGACGAGTATGTCGATCGCCTCCGCCCGATCTTTGCCCAGATCCGCCGCGTCCTCAAGCCCACCGGGAGTCTTTGGCTGAACCTCGGCGACTGTTACGCCAGGCGATCCGCCCAGGGCGTCCCACGCGGCAGCCTCTTGCTTGCCCCGCAGCGGGTGGCGCTGGCGCTTTCGGCCGCTGGGTGGATCGTCAAGAACGTCTGTGTCTGGCACAAGTCCAACCCTCTGCCACAGAGTGCCCGTGACCGACTTAGCCCAACCTATGAAGTTGTCCTCTTCGCGACCAAGGAGCGGCGCCACTTCTTCGACCTGGACGCGATCCGGGTCCCGCATCGCTCGGCAAACCGAGCCGGCCGGAAGGGCAAGCCCCGCGGCCTCTACCAGGGCGGCAACTCCGGGCTCTCGCTCCTGCGGACGACGGGCCGGGTCGGCAACCCGAAAGGGAAAAACCCAGGCGACGTCTGGACCCTGCCGACGGCCGTGGACCGGCTGGGTCACCAAGCCACGTTTCCCGAGCGGCTCGTCGAGCTGCCTGTGATCGCAGCATGCCCCGAGCGGATTTGTGTCCAATGTGACTCAGCCTGGACTCGGCCGACGCGAATCGTCGAGGTCCACGACAAGGACGGGTCGAGGAGCGTTCGGAAGGTTGGCAAGCTCAAGCGCTGCGACTGCTTTGCGCCGAGCCGGCCCGGCGTCGTACTCGATCCGTTCTTCGGGACCGGGACGATCGGCAAAGTCGCGGCGAAGCACGGCCGCGACTGGCTAGGAATCGAAATCAACCCGGCGTATGCCGACCTCGCCGGTCAGCGCCTTGGGCTCGAGCGGAGGGCGGCATGAGGCGGTGGACGGCTGCGCGGCGGACGGAAGGGCTCCGGTCTTTCTGCTCGCCGCAACAGTCATCCACCACCCAAGGAGGTGACGGGCCATGACCAAGGCCCAGCAGGTCTACGAGCGCGTGGAGGCGCTCGTCGGCGAAGGCTCCACCAAGGCCGACGCCTACGTCCAGGTGGCCGAGGAGTTCGGGCTGAGGCCCAACTCCGTGCGCGGTGCGTACTACCAGCACACGCGCAAGCTCCGTGGCGGGAAGCCCCGTTCGCGGAAGCGCGAGACGACCACCGAGGACGCTGTGGCGTCCGCCGTGGCAACCCTCGAGGAGGCGGTCGAGTCGATCGACTCCGAGATCGAGGCCGCGAAGGAGCGGGCCGACGAGGCCCAGCGCGAGTACGAGGCGCTCGACGCGAGCGCAACCGATCGCAAGCAGGCCATCCAGGCCAAGATCGACGCGCTCAGCTCGTAGGTGACTCATGGGGCGATCCGAACAACACAATCAACGTTCGGATCGCCCCTCTTTTCTTTGCCGCAACTCGGCCCGAGCACGGTTCAAAACCTTGAACAACAATGGTATACTTATTAATAGTAAGTATCCTCGATGGCTAATAAGCACCGCCAGTTCGCCGCCTTCATCACCAAGCACCGCAAGCAGCGGGGGCTTTCGATGGCGGCCCTGGCCGAGGCAGTCGGCGTCACCAAGTCGAACGTCCACTACTGGGAGTCGGGCGAAGGACTCCCCAACGCGAACGTGCTGCAACCGCTCGCCGAGGCGCTCGGCGTCAGCTATGAAGACCTCTTCTCCCTGGCCGGCTACGCCAGTCCGCAGGGATTGCCCGAGCCGACTCCCTACCTCCGAGCCAAGTTCCCCGACGCCCCGAAGAAGGCGATTGCCGAAGCCGAGCGCTTCTTCGCCGAGTTCAACGAGCGATATGGAAAGGACGACGATGTTGGCTAATCCGGTCGCTGAGCTTCGTCTGATCTGCCCGAATCGGCGGCTCGCCCCCTGGGAGGCTCGATCGGTCGCCGAAAAGCAGGCACACAAACTCCACTCCCTGATGCGAATCGAGGAGCCGCCTTTCCCAGAGCAGGCCATCGAGTACCTGCCACGCGTGGAAGTTCGCTTCATTAGAGCGCGGCGACTCGCTGGCGCGCTGTCCTGGCGAGGCGGCAAGTGGCGGATCGTCGTCAACCGGGACGACACCTGGGGTCGGCAACGCTTTTCGCTGGCGCACGAGCTCAAGCATCTAATCGACCATCCAGTTCAGCGGTCGCTCTACGCCGACACCCGATACGGCTCGGCCAAATCTGCCGCCGAACGCGCCGCCGACTACTTCGCCGCGTGTCTGTTGATGCCGAAGGCTTGGGTGAAGCGCGTCTACTACGACGAGGGCTTCCGGGATCCGCGTGTCCTGGCCAAACGCTTCCAGGTCAGCGCCGCGGCGATGCGTTATCGGTTCGATCAACTCGGGCTCCCCGAGAGGTCTACATGAAGCGCGCGGTGGTCCTGCTCCGTGTCTCAAGTCAGGGCCAGACCCGGCGGGCCGGGGCCGACGAGGGCTATTCCATTCCGGCTCAGCGCGACGGCTGCTACCGCAAGGCCAAACAACTCGAAGCGGAGGTTGTGCAGGAGTTCGTCGGGCCAGCCCAGTCCGCGAGTAACGGCCTCTATCCTGCCCTGCGGGACGCCCTTGCATTTGTCACCGAGCACGGGGACATCGACTATCTGATCGTCTTCCGGCTCGACCGCTTCGCACGCGACGAGTTGACCCAGTTCGCCGCTCTCGCCGAACTGCGTGCGGCCGGGGTGAAGCTCGTCTCGGTCACCGAACAGGTGGATGAGACGCCGCAAGGGATGCTCTCGATGGGCATCCTCGGGGCAGTCAACGCCTACCGCTCCCGCGACGACGCCCGAAAAATCACCGAGGGCCGCGTCAAAAAGGCGCGGGAGGGCGGCACACCCGCCCGGGCTCCGCTCGGCTATGTGAACCGCAAGCGCTGGGACGGCGCCAACGACATCCGCTGGGTCGAAGTCGATCCCGAGCGGTCGCCGCACGTGCAGTGGGCTTTTCAGGCTTACGCCACCGGTGAGTGGCCGCTAAAGGCGTTGACTGAGGAGCTCGCCGAGAGAGGGCTTACTACTCGACCGACTCCCAAGCGACCTGCCGGGAAGGTGACCAAGTCCGTTCTCCACGGCATTCTCAAAAATTCTTACTACGTCGGCAAGGTCGTCTTCAAGGGCATCGAATACCAAGGGAATCACCCGCCGCTCGTCACCCCGGATCTCTTCGATCAGGTCCAGCAGGTACTCACTGCCCACAACGTGGCCGGCGAAAAGCAGTGGCGATGGGAGCACTACCTGAAAGGCACAGTTTTCTGTGCAATTTGCGGCAGCCGTCTGATTTTCACGAAGTGCAGCGGCAACGGCGGCGTCTACGACTATTTCGTCTGCGGCCGGCGCCACCACGGAGACGGGTGCGAGCTGCCGTACCTGCCCGTCCATCGCGTCGAGCATGACGTCTCCGATTACTACCTCCGCCAAGTGAAACTCGACGCCGAGCAGGTGGCCGACATCGAGCCGAAGCTGATTGAGATGTTCCGTCATCTGACCGGCTACCAGCAGAGGGAAGTGATCCGGTGTCGCAAGGTGGTTGACGACATCCTGGGGCAGCGAGACCAGGTCGTCGAGGACCATCTCGCCAACCCAAGAGCCATTCCGCTTGATGTGCTTGAGAAGAAACAGCAGAAGCTCAGCGAACAGCTCAAGGCGGCCGAGAAGCAGCTTGCGGCTGCCGAGCGGAAGGTGGACCAGTCCGAGGAGGGACTCCGCCTCGCACAAAAGGGGCTCTCCGACTCATCCCGGACCTACCGCGACGCCGACCCGCAGACTCGACGACAGTGGAACCAGGCGTTCTTCACCAAGCTCTATGTCGGGCCGAAGGGAATCACCGGCTCAGAGCTAACCGATGAGTTCGGCGCCCTCCTGGCCGAGGACCTCGCTAAGAAGCTTGAAGCGCTGCCGTCCGATCCCAGCGCCTTTCGTCGCCGCGGTTCGAACGTGGGCTTCTTAGTGGAGCTAGCCGGACTCGAACCGGCGACCTCCTGGGTGCGATCCAGGCGCTCTTCCAACTGAGCTATAGCCCCGAGAGCGCGCCCCCGGCTGGGCCGGGCCGCGCACGGCAAGGATACGAGGTCGCCGGGGCGAAGTCCGCCTGCAAGCCCGTGCCCGGGTCGTTCCGACCTGGGCGTATCTTGGTATCGAGTCGTTCGTGAGCTTTCGCACGCGCCTGAGCCTGTTCTTCGTCCTGATCGTCGTCGTGCCGATGGTTGCGCTCGTCTTCCTGCTCGTCCAGGTCAGCGACGATTCCAAGACCGGGAAGGCGGACGCGCGGCTCGCCGCGGGGGTGGGGACGGGGCTCACCCTGTATCGCGACTACGCGGCCGACTCGCGCGGCGCGGCGCGGCGGCTGGCGTCGGACCCGTCTTTGGGCGCCGCCATCGCCGCCGGCGATCCAGCCCGCGCGGCCGCCGCCGCACGGCGTGTCGCCGCCGCGACCGGGGCGTCGTTCCTGCGGATCACCGGCAGCGACGGCCGCGTGCTCGCCGTCGCCGGCTCCGGACGTCCGATCGGCGTCGCCCGGGTCGTCATACGGGGGCCTCGCGGCCGGCTGGGCACGCTGCTGGCGTCCGCTCACACGGCGGCGGCGTACGCCCATGCCGTGCGGCGCCTCAGCGGACGGCCGGCGGTCGTGTTGCGCTCCGGCCGCACGATCGCGGCCACGGCTTCCGTCGATTCGCGCACGCTGCCCGCCGCCGGGCGGTCGGCCGAGGTGACGGCTGCGCACGGCGCCGAGTACAGGGCCCGGACGGTGTCGCTGGGTGACGCCCGCGGCGGCACCGCGCTGGTCCTGCTGGGCCCGCCGGGCGCAGGCGGCTTCGAGATCCGGCCCGCCGTCGCCGTCGGGCTCGCGGCGTTCTTCGCCCTCGCCTTCGCGCTCACGTTCGCGTTGATGCGTTCGCTCGGCGGTCAGCACGAGGAGGTAAGCGAGCAGGCGGCGACGGATGTGCTCACGGGGCTCGCCAACAGGCGCCGTTTTCGCGAGCTGCTCGCCAAGGAGGCCGAGCGCTCGCGTCGCTTCGGGCGCCCCGTGTCGCTGCTGATGATCGACATCGACGACTTCAAGCGGGTGAACGACGCGCACGGCCATCCCCAGGGGGACGAGGTCCTGCGCATGGTCGGCCGCCTGCTCTCGAGCGAGTCCCGCGAGATCGACGAGGCCGCCCGCTACGGGGGCGAGGAACTCGCCGTGATCCTCCCCGAGACCGGCCCGAGCGGCGCGCACGAGGTCGCGGAGCGGATTCGCGGGCAGATCGAGCGCGCCGGCGTGCCGCTGCTGCACGGCAAGGGTGAGCTGACGATCACCGCCAGCGTTGGCACGGCGTCCATCCCCGAGTCCGCCGACGGCGCCGAAGCCCTGGTCGCCGCCGCCGACGATGCTCTTTACAGGGCCAAGCGCGCAGGCAAGAATCGCACCGAACAGGCCGGCGTGGGAGGGTCTCGTCGGGCGAAAACGGACGTAGGGACTCCCGCGCGGACGGCGAAATAAGGCGTGAGCGACGTGATCTGGCGGGTGCCTCGTGCGCCGGTCTTTGCGAAGCTTTGACCCTGGAGAGACATGGGGATCCTTGACGAAGCGATTCGAGAGCACCTCGACCTGAAGCGCAAGCACGGAGCGAGGGAGGCCGACGTGCGCGACCTCGAGCAGGAGGCCTTCGGTCCCGCCACCCGTCCGGGCGAGCCGGACTTCGGCGAGCCGTCCGCAGAGGCCCCGGCAGAGGAGGCGACCCGGTTGATGGAGCCCTCCGATGCCACGCATGCCCAGGCGCCCGCGCCTCCCGCGGACGCGGCGTTCGCCGAGCCGCAGGTCGCCGAGCATCCGGTTCAGGAGCAGCCCGTCGCCGAGCCGCCCGTCGAGCAGCCCGCGCCCGCGCCGCCCGAGCCGGAGCAGCACGTCGAGCCCGCCCCTGCCGTCGAGGAGCCGCCGCAGCCCGCCGCCCTCGATGTCCCCGTCGAGGCGAGCGACGAGGCGTCGCTGCCACCCGAGCCCGAGGCCCTCGAGCCGCATCCCGAGGCCCTGCCCGAGCAACCCGATGCCCTCGAGATGGTGCCCCCGCCGGAGCCGCTCGAGCCCGTTCCGTCGCCCGAGCCGCTACAACCCGGGCCCGAGGAGCCGACCCCGCCTCCCGCCCAGCCGGAGCCGCCCACCCCCGAGCCGCGCCCGCTCGAGCCGGTGCCCGAGCCGGAGCCGCTGCCGCCTGAGCCCGCGGAGCCGCCTGCGCCTGCCGCGTACGCGCCCGAGCCCGGCGCCGAGCTTGCGCCGACCGAGTTCTACGACTTCGCGGAGGACGAGCCGGGATCGCCCGCTCCGCCGCCATCGGAGCCGGAGCGGTTCGAGGAGCTCGAGCCCGAGGACTACGCCGAGCCCGAGCCCGGCCTGCGCGAGGCGACCGACGAGGCGCCGGCCGTGCCGCGGGAGGACGAGGTCTTCGAGGAGGAAGAGGAGGAGCAGGTCTTCGAGGACACGGAAGAGGAGCCGCTTCCCGAGCCGGAGCACGAGGTCGAGGACGAGGAGGATGTGCTGGAAGAGACGCCCGACTTCCTCCAGGACACGCCCGAGCATGACCGGCTCTGGTTCGAGCAGCGCCCTCCGAAGGACTTCGACTTCGACGACTGATCCGCGGCGACGGGCGGCCGCCGACCAAGAAAGAGGCCCCGCGTGCGCGGGGCCCCTTCCTTGGCGTCCTTGCCTTCCCTGGCAAGCTGAAGATCTCGACGGGCCGGAGACTGTGCTCCCCGGTATGCATCCGAAGGATCGGCCAGCCGGTCGCGTCGCTTGACGCGCCGGGCCGGCGTTCGAACGAACGTCCAGCGCCGTGTGGTCGGGGAGACGGCCTAGACGTAGCCGCGGATGCGAGCGGCGTCGATCACGCGCTCGATTCCGACCAGGTAGGAGGCCTCGCGCAGGGAGATGCCCTCCTCCTTGGCCCGCGCCGAGCACTCGCGATAGGCGCGGCGCATGATCGTGCCGAGCTTGTCGTTGACCTCGCGCTCTTCCCAGCGGAAGTGCTGGAGGTTCTGCACCCACTCGAAGTAGGAGACGACGACGCCTCCGGCGTTGGCCATCACGTCGGGGATGATCTGGATGCCCTTGTCGTGAAGGATCCCGTCGGCGTGCGGGGTCGTGGGACTGTTCGCTCCCTCGACGATCAGCTTGCAGTTGATCCGGTCCGCGTTGCCTTCGTGGATCATCCCGCCCAGCGCAGCCGGGATCAGGACGTCGCATTCGATCTCCATCAGCTCGTCGGGGGGGATCGACTCGCCCTCCTCGTACTCCGCCAGCTTGCCGCCCTGCTCGACGAAGTCGTGCAGCTTGACCGCGTCGATGCCGGCGTCGTTGCGCAGCGCGCCGTGGGCGTCGGAGACGCCGATCAGGCGGCAGCCGAGCTGCTGCATGATCCGCGCCGCCCAGGAGCCGACGTTGCCGAAGCCCTGCACGACGAACGTCGTCTCCGCCGGGCTGAGCCCGATCTGGGGAGCCGCCTCGCGGAACATGTAGACGCAGCCACGCCCGGTGGCAGCCTCACGCCCGTAGGAGCCCTCCAGGGCGATCGGCTTGCCGGTGACGATCGCCGGCGTGTGGCCGTGCAGCTTCCCGTACTCGTCCATCATCCAGGCCATCACCTGGGCGTTGGTGTTGATGTCCGGCGCCGGGATGTCCCGGGTGGGGCCGAGCACCTTCTCGATCTTGTCGAGGAAGGAGCGGGCGATCCGCTGCACCTCTCCCGGCTCGAGCTCGTCGGCCGGGCAGTTGACCCCGCCCTTGGCGCCGCCGTACGGCACGCCCGCGATTGCGGTCTTCCATGTCATCAGCGACGCCAGCGCCCGCACCTCGTCCACGTCCACCTCGGGGTGAAAGCGGATGCCGCCCTTGTACGGGCCCCGCGCCCCGTTGTGCTGGATCCGGTAGCCGGAGAAGACGTGGATCTTCCCGTCGGAGAGCTTCACCGGGATCTGCACCGTGACCTCGCGGTAGGGGGTCCAGAAGACCGTGCGCAGGTCGTCGGGCAGCTTCAGGCGGTCGGCGGCGAGGTCGAAGTAGAAGCGGACGATGTCGAGGTTGGAGACCTCGGCGCGCTGCCCGGGCTTCGGCTGCCCGGCGGCCATCGCCTTCTCCTTGGCCTCGTCCACGGCGGGCGCGGACTTGTCCGTCTGCTCGCGCTCGCCGACGCCGGTCGCCGCCTTGGTCGCCATCTGATCCTCTCGTTACCCGCTGTCTGCGCGCCCAGTCTCTCACAGCGGCGTGGAGGGCGGAGCGGTTGTGGCGACGCTCAAGTGCCCGTCCTGCCGACCTAGAATGGGCCGGGCGGGGCCATAGCTCAGCTGGAAGAGCGCCGCCTTTGCAAGGCGGAGGTCGCGGGTTCGAATCCCGCTGGCTCCATCGCGTACTTGCTTGCTTCTGCTGCGGGAGTCGCCCGCCGGGCTTCTGCTTATCGTCCAACTCAGGGCACGTGGTGAGGCAGCCGAGACTTGCGCTTGTGACCGAACACGAGCTCCCGAAGCCCTCCGCGCTCGCGCTAGCCCTCGTGTGCGGCGATCTGGTTCGCGACGTATTCCGCGTCCCGGCCGGCGCCCAGGATCAGCATCGAGCTGAACGAATACTGGAACGCGAGCCCGGTGAAGTAGAGGCCCGGCGCCGCCGCGACGACACCTCGTTCCTCCAGCGGCCAGCAGTCGTCGCCGATCACCGGCGGCTCGATCCAGCCGAAGTCCTGCTTGAACCCGGTGCACCAGATCACGTTGGCGGTGTCGACGACGGCGCCGTCGTCGAGCTCGGGCTTGCCGTCGCGGGCGCCGACCACGCGGGCGGTGGTTCGCTCGACGCCGACGGCCTCGAGGTCCGCGCGCTTGAACCGCAGCAACGGACCGCCGTGCGAGCGGATCTTGGGCCGCATCTTTCGCCCGATCGGCGTTCGCAGCGTCAGCACCCTGCGCGCGAGGAGCGACATCACCCGCCAGCCCACCGCGCGGAACCCGCGCCCCTCGATGTCGAACGGCACCTGGCCGGTGTCGCGGCCGCAGAGGATCGTCCGGTGCGCGCCCGCGACGTCGATCGCGACGTCCGCGCCCGAATGGGCGGCGCCGACGACGAGAGCCGGGCCGTCCCTGAGCTGTCCGGGGTTCTTGTAATCGCTCGAGTGAAGCTGGACGATCTCCGGGTCGAGGTCGGCGGCGACCTCCGGCGTGAACGGGCGCCCGAAGGTACCGGTCGCGACGACCACGTTCTCGGCTTCGAGCCGCCGGTCGCCGCAGTCGACGACGTAGCCGCTGCCGTTCGGAGACACCCGCTCGACCCTAGCGCCGCCCCGGACCGGGAGCTCGAACGCGCTCGCGTACCCCTCTAGGTAGTCGGCCATCTCGTCCTTGGTCGGGAAGGTCCAGGCGGGCGCCGGGAACGCCATCCCGGGCAAGCCGTCGAGGCGGGCGGGGCTGTAGAGCCGCAGCGAGTCGTAATGGCGCCGCCAGTTGTCGCCCACGCGTTCCTGGTCGTCGAGGATCAGGAACGGGCGGTCGCGCTTTGCCAAGTGGTGCCCGACCGCGAGCCCCGCCTGGCCCGCGCCGACGATGACTGTCTCGGTGCGTTCGGTGGCGGCGCTCACGATGTGACCTCCGCCACCTTGACGTTCTCCATGACCACGCCGATCGTCTCGCGCAACCCTTCGGTCGGGCTGAACTCGACGATCTCGGCGCCGGCGTAATGGACCGGGGTGTGCCCCGGCGGGACGTAGTAGGCGTCGCCGGCGACGTACGTTTCCTCCGTGTCCGCGAACCGGAAGGTGATCATTCCCTCAAGGACGTACCCCCAGCGCGGCACCTGACAGCGATCCTCGGGAAGGCCGCGGAACAGGCCGGCCCAGTCGGCGTCCGCAGTGTGCGACTCAAAGCACACCGAGTAGCCGCCGTCGAGATGCTCCGTGCGGACCTCGAACCCGTCCAGTGCAACGCTCTCGGACGCTGTGTCTCTCGATACCTTCGGCATCGCGTGCCTCCTTTGCTCGTGGCGCCCGCCAACCGGGCACTCGACGTGAAGCTAAGCCCGCCGACGGCGCCCGCGCATCGGCTGAAACACCCAACTTCCGGCGACCGGCGGAGTGAGTGATTCCACCCATACGTGGATCAGACGAGCTCGTGCTCGTACGCGAACGCGGTGGCCGCGGAGCGGGAGGACACACCGAGCTTCGTGAAGATGTTGCTTACGTGGCGCTCGACCGTCCGCTCGCTGAGGACGAGCTCGGAGGCGATCGCCTTGTTGGTCTGACCGGCGGCGACGAGGCGCAGGACCTCGAGCTCGCGGGCGGTGAGCCCATGGACATCGCGCGGCGCCGAGCGCTTGCTCAGGTCATCGATCTCGGCCAACGCAGGCGCTGCGCCGAGGCCGGCGAATACCTCCCGCGCAGCGGTGAGCTCCATCGTCGCAGTGTCCTTGTCGCCGAGTGCGCGGCAGCTTCGGGCCACCAGCGCGCGTGCCCGGGCGGCCTCGTACGGCGCGTCCAGCTCCTGCCAGCCCTGCGCCGCGCGCCGCAGGGCCACCAGCGCCCGCTCGGCGTCGCCCTCGGCGAGGAGCAGCGCTCCGCGCGCCTGCGCCGCAACCGCATCGAGCATCCCATCCCCGTAGTCGGCGGCGATCCCTCCCAGTTCGTCGCAGGCCGCGTGAGCCTCGTCCACGTCCCCGGTCGCGAGCATGATCTCGACGGCTGCCGGAAGGAAGGCGGCGCGGGACGGCCGCTCGCTGGTCTCCACGAGGACGCGACGGATCGAGGCCGCCGCGGCACCTGCCTGCCCCTGGGCGAGCCGCAACAACGCGAGGCCGGGCTGCGGCTCGCGGCCACGCTGGCTCGCCTCTCGATACGCGTCCTCCGCCGCCGAGAAGTCTCCCCTGAACCGGTGCACTTCGCCCTGGAGGTAGCTGGCCTCGCCGGCGGCCCGCTGGTTGTTCGCCTGGAGGCAGCGCCCAACCGCCCGCCGGGCCTCCTTGAGGGCCTCGTCCCACGCGCCTCGCAGCGCCATGATCTCGGTGCGGTGCACACGGCAACGGCCCGTGAAGGCCACCATGTCGGGCTGCTCTTCGCACCACTGCTTGAGCGCGGCGGTCCACTCGGCCGCCCGCCGCAGCTCGTAGGCCGCCTGGCAGCCGAGGATCACGCCGCAGTAGACGATGCCGCTCGGGATCGGCGAGAGCTCCCCGGTCGAGACCGCGACCATCGCCTCGTCCAGGAACCGAAGGCCTTCCTGCACCTCGCCGCTCTTGATCAAGAGATGACCCTGCTGATGGCCGGCAAGGGCTACGAGGTCCGGGTCACCGAGGCGCTCGCCGATCCGGATCGCCTCGGCCGCCACCGCGATCGCGCCCTCGATGTCGCCCTGCGCTTCGCGCTGGAACATCCCCGGGATCAGGAGGTACCCCCGCTCGACGCATTCACCGCCCTCGTGATCCACGAGGCGCTGCGCTCGTCCGATCCAGCCGCCCGCGCGCCCCATCTCCCCCTCCTGGACGAGGTTGATGCCCACCCAGAACGCGCAGCGGGCCGCGGGCAGCGCTTCACCGGCGTTCAGGTGGGCCTGGTGGGCGCGCTCGAGCGCGTCGTAGAAGTCGTTGTGACGGCCGAGCATGTAGGCGGCGACTGACAAGAGCTCGAGATCGCCGGCTGACAGGGTCGCGTTTCGATCAGCGGCCGACAGCGCCGCATAGGCGTCGCTCCACGCCCGATCTGCGTAGAACTCGCGGCCTCGTTCGACCTCGGCGAGAGCGTCCAACTTGTGGTGATTATTGCGCTAGTGTCGCGCCTCTGAGCAGTACGGGCTCGATCGCTCCGTGGTCCCGCCCCGTGGCCCTTGGTTGCTCGGCTAAACGATCGGCCGGTCGCCCGACCCGACACAATCGCAACGGACGAAAAGCAGGAGTCGCTACCTGTTCCGGTCGATGAGCCCTCGGAGCTCAAGCATGAATCGAGGGTTCGAAAACCGTCCGGCCAACTCCACCCATTCGCCCACTGTTCAAACCAGGGGCTTGTCGGGCACCGGCTTCGACCACCACCACCCATTCGCCGAGGACGCCTGGCGGCGAATCCTCTACTTCTTCCATGAGCTCGTGGTCGAGCCGCTTACGCTTCGTGCATGGCTTCGCACGGGCCCCTCCTCGCCCTCGACTTCCTCTACATGCCCAGCACCGACCCGGAGGCCGACCTCGGCTACTACACCTCCGTGCTCGGGGGGGAGGCCGTGTTCGCGATCGCGGCCTTCGGCGCCCGCGTCGCGCAGGTGCGGGTGGGCGACGGCCCGACGCGGCTGCTCGTCGCCGACCACCTCGAGGGCGAGGCCCCGGTCCTCGTGTTCCGCGTCGACGACCTGGACGAGGCGGTCGCGGACCTGGAGGGCCGTGGGCTCCAGGTGGAGGCTCGGTTCGGGATCCCCCACGGGCCGTGCGTGGCGTTTCGCAGCCCCGGAGGTCAGCGGCTCGCCGCCTACGAGCTGACCCGACCCGGAGCCGACGCCCGTCTCGGCGGGCGCTTCGACTTCGGAGCGCCGCGCTCTGATTGAGTACGCCGGGATGAGCGCCGCGATCCTCGTCGCCCACGCCGGCCACTACGTCTGGGTGCTGTACCTATTCCCGATCGCGGTCGTGATCTGGGTGTCGGTCCGCGCCATGATCCAGGCGCGGCGCGAGCAGCGCCAGCGCGAGCGGGACTGATCGTCCGCCCGCGGGTCGGGTTTCCCGCAACCGGTCGCGTGGAGAAACCCGATGGGACGGCCGCTTGGGCCGGATAGCTTGGCTGTGATGACGGCCAGGGCGGCCAGGAGATGAGCGTCGAGTTCGTCGAGGGAGGCGAGCGCGAGCCCCTGCGTGCCCTGATCGCCGGGGGCGGCATCGCGGCCCTCGAGGCGATGCTGGCGCTGCGATCGCTGGCCGGCGAGCGCGTTGTGATCGAGCTGCTGGCGCCCGAGCCCGAGTTCGTCTTCCAGCCCCTCGCCGTCGCCGAGCCCTTCGGGTTCGGGGAGCCGACCCGGATCTCGCTGCCCGATGCGGCGGCGGCCGCCGGGGCCACATACAGGAGCGACTCGCTCGCCGCCGTCGAGGGCGACGAGCGCCGCGTCATCACCGGAGGCGGCGAGACGCTCGACTACGACGCCCTGCTGGTCGCCACCGGGGCGCGGCGGGTCGAGGCCGTCCCCGGCGCGCTCACCTACCGCGGCGCAGCCGACAACCGCAGCTTCGCGGCGCTGCTCTCCGAGCTTCGCTCCCGCGCCGTGGGCAGCGTCGCCTTCGCCGTGCCGGAAGAGGTCCGCTGGCCGCTGGCCCTCTACGAGCTTGCACTGCTCACCTCGGCCCACCTCGATCAGAACGGGATCGAGGCGGAGCTGGTCCTGGTCACCCCGGAGCCCGAGCCGCTGGGCCTTTTCGGCGGGCCGGCCAGCGCCGACGTGCGTCGCCTGCTCGAGGGCGCCGGGATTCTGCTGCGCACGAAGGCGCTGCCGGTCGGCTTCGAGCGCGGTCGGCTCGAGCTGTCGGGCGCCGCCGCCGTCGAGGTGGATCGAGTCGTCGCCCTGCCGCGGCTGGAGGTGCCGGAGATCGCCGGGGTCCCGCAGGGGCCGCGCGGGTTCATCGGCACGGATGCCGAGATGCGGATTGAGGGCCTGCCGCGCGCCTACGCGGCGGGAGACGCCACCTGGTTCCCGATCAAGCAGGGCGGGATCGCCGCCCAGCAGGCGGACGTCGCCGCGCGATCGATCGCGGCCCTGGCGGATGCGGGGGTCGAGCGCGCGGGCGCCCCCTTCAAACCGGTGCTGCGGGCCGCCCTGCTCACCGCCGACGCGCCACGCTATCTGCGCGCCGCGATCGGCGAGCGCGACGGCACCTCGGTGGACAGCACGGAGACGCTCTGGTGGCCGCCCGGGAAGGTCGCCGGCCGCCATCTGGCGCCGTACCTGGCCGGCGAGGGGTCGGCGGCGGTCGCCCCGCTCGAGGACCTCGAGGCGCCGCCCGGGGACGATCCCGAGGGGGCGGCGAGCGATCACGCGGAGGCGATGGAGCTGGCGTTCGCGGCCGCCGAGGCCGACGCCCGCTGGCGCGACTACCGCGGGGCGCTGCGGTGGCTGGACATTGCCGAGCAGCTCGCCATCGTCCTCCCCGGCGACTACGTCGAGAAGCGTCGCCGCTGGGGCGAGCTCGCCGCCGCTGACGACTAGACGACCAACTCGTCTAGCCGGCGCGAAAGCCCGCCTTCAGCAGCTTGCTGACCTGGCCGATCGGGTCGGCCGAGTTGAGCACGACGGCGCCCAGCTCGCGCCCGCCGCGCCGCTGGGTGATCACGTAGCAGCGCCCCGCCCGCAGCGTGAAGCCCGTCTTCAGCCCGGTGATCCCCTTGGCACCCAGGCGGATGAAGGGGTTGTTGTTGTAGAGGTCGAGGTATCCGCCCCTGATCGGGAAGGGGAAGCGCAGGTGGTCGCTGGCCGCGATCCGGCGGATGCGCGGTTCGGCGAGGTCCGCGCGGGCCAGCGTGGCGAGGTCGGCCGCGCACGAGTAGTTGCCGCGGTCGCGCAGTCCGTTAGGCGTGTCGAAGTGCGAGCAGCGCAGACCCAGCTCGCGTCCGCGCACGTTCATCTTTCGCACGAACGCGGACGTGCTGCCGGCGTCGTGCTGGGCGAGGGCGACGGCGGCGTCGTTCCCGGAGACGAGCAGAAGGCCGTCCAGCAGCGACTCGAACTGCACGCGGCGCCCCGGCTTGAGCACGCCCATCCCGGACCCGGGGGTGTGCGTGGCTCGCTTGGAGATCGTCACCCGTTCGCGCGGGCGGTGTCCCTGGACCACGATCAGCGCGGTCATCATCTTGGTCAGGCTCGCGATCGCCAGCCGGCGCAGCGGATGCAGCGCCCACAGCACGCGGCCGCTGCGGACGTCGAACAGCAGACCCGCCTTCGGCGGGCGGCGCACCCGAATCGGCACGCTCGCCGGCGCGGTCAGCGGCCCGACCACGAACCGTGAGAGCGGGGCGGTGTCGGTTCCGCGGCTGGGCGGCGACTCGGGCACCGCTGCCGGCAGCGCCGGAGCCCGGTGGGGCCCGTCCGCGCCATGGTCGAGCACCCCGCCGGGGTTGAGCACGAGCAGGCCGACGACGGCCCAGACCAGGACGGCGGCGAAAACGGCGCCGATCGCGCCCGCGCGCCCGCGACGACGGCGGCTGCCGGTGGTGGTGAGCGCCCCCAGCCGCGCGGGCTTGGCGCCGCGACGCCGGGATCGCCTACTCATCGGGCGGGTGGCGAAGCGCCCCGACGAGCCCCGAGGCAACCAGGAAGATGATCAGAAACGACACCAGCGAGAACACGTCGAAGCTCGAGCGCAGGGCGACGGCGATCGTCAGGTAGGCGAACACGGCGCAGAAGAACAGGCCGCCCAGCAGCACCGCGGTTCGCACCCTGGGATCCATCTAGGCCACTACGCGTAGCCGGTCGCCGGCGGGACGGACTTGCGGCGGTTCGCGAACAGCTTGATCGCGGCCAGCCCGAAGACGAAACCGCCCACGTGCGCGAAGTAGGCGACGCCGCCGCCGGCGCCGACGTCCGGGGTTGCGACCTGCCCGATCGCCGGTGCGAACTGGAGCACGAACCAGATTCCGAGCAGGATCATCGCCGGTATCTCGATCAGCGTCACGAGGAAGATCACGAAGATCAGGGTGAGCACCCGGGCGCGCGGATAGAGCAGCGCATACCCGCCCAGGACGCCGGCGATCGCGCCGCTCGCCCCGATCGTCGGCGTCGCGCTGCTCGTGTCGAGCAGCGCCTGGGTGTAGACGGCGGCGACGCCGGCGGCGAGGTAGAAGGCGACGTATCGGGGCCTGCCCATCGAGTCCTCGATGTTGTTGCCGAACACCCACAGAAACAGCATGTTGAAGGCGATGTGGAGGATGCCGCCGTGCATGAACATCGAGCTGAACACGGTCACGAACCACGGCGCCTCGCCCAGGCTGGCGGTGTGGCCGCGGGCCTGCGCGGCGCGGCCGTCGGCCGTCCCCGCGCAGAAGACCTCGGACTGGCCGGAGGCGTTGGCGCCGACGAAGCAGTCCTCGCCGGGGTGGGTGATCCGGTAGGGGATCGCGCCGTAGACGAGCGAGCTGCGATCGACGTTCGACAGTCCCTCGAGCGCGGGGTCCGACCTGTGGCCCGAGTAGCCGAGCTGCCACACGAACACGACCACGTTGATCGCGATCAGCACGACCGTGACGACCGGGAAGCGCGAGGTCGGCAGGTTGTCTTTCAGGGGGATCAAGCGGCCGCAAGCCTAACCGCGCATCGGAGCGGCGAGTCTCGGGCGAGGATTCGTCAGAATCATTGACGATGGCAAAGCGCCGGCCGCCCTCCGCGGACCCGTTCCGCGACACGGACGTGATCGACTCGAACGCGCCGCGGTTCAACCAGGCCGTCGTCGGTCTCGTCTCCCTGCTCGGCGTCGTCTTCGGCTGGCCGCTGGCCTGGGCGATCCTCTCCGCCCAGCTTCTGATCGGCCTCACCCTGGGACGCCAGTACTGCCTGACCTGCCTGGCCTACTTCAAGCTCGTCCAGCCGCGGATCGGCGAGGGGCCGCTGGAGGATTCGCGGCCGCCGCGGCTCGCCAACGCGATCGGCTTCGCCTTTCTCGGCGCCGCCGCGACCGCGTGGTGGCTGGGCGTGCCCGCGGCGGCCACCGCGCTAGGCGGGACCGTCGCCGTCCTCGCCCTGCTCGCCGCGGCGACGGGCCTCTGCGCCGGCTGCGAGCTCTACCGCCTCTCGGCCCGCTTGCGCGGGATCTCACCGCGCCACCACGGCCGCATCGATCCTTCCGACCTGCCGGGGCTCGAGGGCGCCGCCCGCGCCTACGTGGAGTTCACCCATCCGCTCTGCGCCGACTGTCGCGCCTGGGAGCGGCGGCTCGGGCACGTCGGCCGGCCGCTCGTCACGTTCGACGTCCGCGACCGCCCCGAGCTGGCCCGCAAATATGGGATCGCAATCGTGCCCACGGTGCTGGCGGTGGACTCGACGGGGACGGTGCTGGAGCGGCTCGCGCCGTAGCTCAGGCGGCCGCGGGCGCCTTGCCGCTCGGCTTGATGTTCTGGTTGTGCTGGAAGAGGTTCTCCGGGTCGTAGCGGTCCTTCAGCGCGACCAGCTTCTCGTGCTTCTCGTCGCCGTACGCCGCCCGCACCCGATCGCTGTCGGGCGTGAAGTTGAGGTACGCGGCCCCGGTTGAGAACCGGCTCATCGCATCTGAGAACTCGCGCACCCAGCCGATCATGCGCTCGTCCTCGGAAGGGTCCTCCCACATCGCGATCGGGTGGAACATCCACTCCGCGTCGCGGTGGGAGAACGCCGTCGCCTCGTCGTCGAGCTTCGTCAGTCCGCCTCCCAGCCTGAAGAGCACGATCTGGTTGAACGGCGAGAGCGGCTCCTTCGCGTAGTCGATGTACGTGTCGATGGCCTCGTCGGGACAGTCCGCCATGAACTCGCCGCGCCAGTAGTTTCTGAACCCCGGCTGGTTTCCGGCGTCGAGTATGGACTGGAACTGGACATAGGGCATCGGCATGATCAGGTCCACCTCGGGGGAGAGGTCCTTCAGCGGCTGGATCACCGGCGCGCCCTCGTCCGGGTCGCCGACGTACATCGCCGCCATGCCGACGCAGGGCTGGCCCTGAAGGTGCGCGGGAACGAACTCCTCGGGTGGCCCGGTGAGGATCACGCATGCCGTGGACAGCTCGTCCGGCGCCCCCTTGACGTAATCACGGAAGGCGTGCAGGACGCGGTCGGCCTCGGATACGGGCCAGAGCGCCAGCCCCGCGAGGACGTTGGGCCCCAGCTCGTGCAGCCGGAACTCGAACTCGGTGGCGATGCCGAAGTTGCAGCCACCGCCACGAAGGCCCCAGAACAGGTCCTCGTTCTCGGACTCGGACGCCGTCACCTGGCTGCCGTCGGCGAGGACCACCTCGGCGGAGACCAGGTTGTCGCAGGTGAGGCCGTACTTGGAGGAGGTCCAGCCGTAGCCGCCGCCCGTGGTGAAGCCGCCGACACCGGTCGTGGTGACGCGGCCGCCGGGCGTGTGCAGGCCGTGCTCCTGGGTCGCCGCATCGAATTCGCCCCACAGCACCCCACCGCCGGCGCGGGCCAGCTTCGCCTCGGGGTCGACCTCGATCTCCTTCATCCCGGCGAGGTCAATCAGGACGCCGTCGTCGCAGATGCTCATCCCGGCGACGCTGTGACCGCCCGAGCGCACCGCGATCACCAGGTCGTTCGCGCGGGCGTGGCTGACCGCGGCGGAAACGTCGTCTGCGCTGGCGCAGCGCGCGATCAGCCCCGGCCGCTTGTCGATCATCCCGTTGAAGACCTTGCGCGCCTCGTCGTAGCCGCGGTCGTCCGGCCTGATCAGCTCGCCGTCGAAGCTCTCGATGGAACCGTTCACAGCCATCCCGTCTCCTCTCGTTCTTCCACTTGCCGTGCGCCGCATTGCGGCGATGCTCCCCCGGTTGTCGGGGTCAACTCTAGGACCTCGGTCACACTGCATCAAGCGGCGGCGGCGGCCCGGGGCGGGGCGGTGGCGGGAACCCGCGATCAGGCGGTGGCGGGGACCGGGACCTGCTCGTCGGCGTGGTAGGAGCTGCGCACGAGCGGCCCCGATGCGACCGACTCGAAGCCGATCTCGTATGCGGCGCGCTCGAGCGCCGCGAACTCGTCCGGATGCCAGTAGCGGGCCACCGGCAGGTGGTTCTTGGTCGGGCGCAGGTACTGGCCCACGGTCAGCACCTGGACGCGATGGGCGCGCAGCACCCGGAAGGCCTCGACCATCTCGTCGAAGTCCTCCCCCAAGCCGACCATCAGGCCCGACTTGGTCACCATCCCGTCACCGCCCATCTCCTTCGCCATCCGCAGCACCCGGCAGGAGCGCAGGAAGTCGGATCCGCGGCGGGCGAGCGGGTACAGGCGCGGCACCGTCTCCACGTTGTGGTTGAAGACATCGGGCCGCTCGTGGACGACCTTCGCGAGCGGCATCTCCTGGCCGCGGAAGTCCGGGGTGAGCACCTCGACGCGGCAGCCCGGTGCCAGCATGCGGATCGAGCGGATCACCCCGACGAAGGCGCCGGCGCCGTAGTCGGGAAGGTCGTCTCGGTCCACCGACGTGACGACGGCGTGGCGCAGGCCCATCCGCTTCACCTGGGCCGCCACCCGCATCGGCTCGAGCGGGTCGCTCCAGGTGGGCTTCCCCGTCTGCACGTTGCAGAAGCCGCAGCGCCGCGTGCAGACGTCGCCGAGGATCATGAAGGTGGCCGTGCCGCGCTCCCAGCATTCGCCGACGTTGGGGCAGTTGGCCTCCTGGCAGACCGTGTGCAGGTTGCCGGCCTCGATCGCCTTGCGTAGCCGCCGGTAGGTGGGGCCGCCGGGGGCCGGCACCTTCAGCCAGGGCGGCTTGCGCTCGCGCAGAGGACGCACATCCGCGCCGCCGATCGTGGCGCCGCCGGGGCGCGCCCGAGACCGCGTCACATGCAGCCGCTCGCTCATCCGGGCAACGGTAGCGGGCGCCGGGCCTCGGCCGCGAGCGCGTCGATGCCGGGAATGCGGCGGGCAAGCTCGGACGCCCCAACCTCCACCGCGCGGCGGGAGTTGATCTCGGCGAAGCGGTCGCGGAGCGCGACGGCGAACGCGGCGACCGCCTGCTCGGAGCCGGTCTCGCGCGACACGGAGGTCATCCTGCATCCCTCGATCCCGCAGGGGACGATCCACTCGAACGGCTGCAGGTCGTTGGAGACGTTGACCGCAAGCCCGTGGGTGGTGATGCCGCGGCTGACGTGGACGCCGATCGAGCCGATCTTGCGAGCATCAAGCCCGCCGCCTCCTCTGCTCCCGCTCCCTCGCACCCGCATCACCGGTCCTCCTGCTCGCTCGCTCCCGCGTCCGGGGGCGGCGGGGTCGCGGGCGGGCTTCACCCACACTCCCGTCAGGCCCTCGATCGTGGCCGCCTCGACGCCGTACGCGGCGAGGGCCTCGATCATCGTCCGCTCAATGCGTCGCACGTAGCGGTGGACGTCGTCGCCGTAGGGCGCCAGGTCGACGATCGGGTAGGCGACGAGCTGTCCCGGGCCGTGGTAGGTGACACGGCCGCCGCGATCGGTGTCGCAGACCTCGATTCCCTGCATCCGGTACCAGTCCTCGCCCATCGGCAGCTCCTCGGCCGTCGAGCGCCGCCCGCGCGTGTAGACCGGCGGGTGCTCGAGCAGCAGCAGCAGATCGGGGACGACGCCGTCGTGCCGCGCGGCCTCGAGGCGCTTCTGCGCCTCTCTCGCGCGCTCGTACGGGACCAGCCCCGCGGTCACGCACCAGAGCTCGACGCTCATCTCACCAGTGTCTCACGCGCCAGGGCCGCGAGCGCCCGCACCGGCACCGCCCGACGGCGAGAACGGCCACTCCTCGAAATCGACGCAGAGGCCGCGGCCGTCGAGCCTGACGATCCAGACGTCGCGGTACTCGCTGCGAACGGGCTCGCCGTAGCGAACCTCGACGCGCGCCACGCCCGTACCGCCCTCCACGGCAAGCACCTCGCTCTCCATCGTGAAGACCTCGTCGGGCCCCCGGCGCTCGCGCTCCCAGAGGTCGGCGATCGCGTCGAGGCCCCGGTACGGCTCCTCGTACGGGGCCATGCGGTAGGTCGCGTCGGTTGCGAACAGCTCGGCGAGCACGTCCGTTCCCGCCGTGCGCCAGGCACGCTCGTAGGCGGCGATCCAGCTCTCCAGCTGGGCGCGGTCCACTACAGGGCGAGTCCCACCGGCTCCTCCAGCAGCGCCCGGATCCGCGCCAGGAAGCGGGCGCCGTCGGCGCCGTAGAGGATGCGGTGGTCGCAGGCCAGCGTCACGGGCATCAGCTGCGCGGTCGTTATCTCGCCGTCGCGGATGACCGGCCGCTCCACGATCGCGCCGACCGAGAGGATCCCGGCCTGGGGCGGGTTGATCACCGCGGAGAAGCTGTCGATTCCGAACATTCCGAGGTTGGAGACCGTGAACGTGCCGCCGGAGAGCTCCGGCGGCGTCACCGTTCCGTCGCGGACCCGGCCGGCAAGCTCGCGCGCCTCGGCCGCGATCTGCCGCAGGCCCTTGCGGTCGGCGTCGAAGACGGTGGGGACCACCAGGGCATCCTGGGCTGCCACCGCGACGCCGACGTTGACTCGCGAGTAGAGCTCGAGGCGGCCGTCACGGTAGGCGCCGTTGGCGCGCGGATGCTCGCGCAGGGCGATCGCGCACGCCTTCACCACCATGTCGTTGAACGAGGGCACCACCTCCCCCTCCGCCGCGGATTCCTTGATCCGTGCCCGTGCCTGGACGGCGCGGGTCATGTCGACCTCGGCCGACAGGTAAAAGTGCGGGGCCGTCGCCTTGGACTCCGCCATCCGCCGGGCGACCGTCTGCTGCAGCTTGGTCAGCTCCTGGACCGAAACCTCGCCCTTGGCCGTCTCCGGCCGCTCGCGTACGCCGGTCGCGGCCGGCGCGGCCGCTGCGGGCGTGGGCGCCGGGGAGGCGGCGGCCTTCTCGACGTCCGCCTTGACGATCCGCCCGCCCGGCCCCGACCCCGAGATCGCCGCCAGGTCGAGCCCCCGCTCCCGCGCGATGCGCCGCGCGATCGGCGAAGCCTTAACTCTGCCATCCCCGCTTGAGGGCGCCGCGGGCACGGGCGGGGAGGACTCGGCTGTCTCGGACGGCGCGGCCGGTGCGGGGGCGGCCGCTGTCGAGCTCGGCCCGGACCCTTCGGTGACGGGTGTCCCTGCGGGTGGCGAGCCGGCCGCACCCGCGCCGTCCGCGCCCCCAGCGCTTGAAGTAGTCTCGCCCGCGCCCCCGCCCCCCGAACCGGCCTCTCCGGCCGCGCCCACCCGCGCGATCACCTCGCCGATCGCCAGCGTGTCCCCCTCCTGGGCGACGATCTCGGTGAGGGTGCCGGCGGCGTCCGCCTCGTAGACCATGTTCGCCTTGTCGGTCTCGATCTCGACCAGCTCCTCGCCGAGCGCGACCTCGTCGCCGACCGCCTTCAGCCAGCGCAGGATGGTCCCCTCCTCCATCGAGTCCGAGAGCCGCGGCATGACGATCTCAGTCATGCCGGAATTCTCCGCTTCGAGTCCGATTCCGGCGCGCGCTCAAAGGGATCCCTCCAGCGTGGCCAGGGCCGCCTTGACGACATGCTCCTCGTGGGGGATCGCCGACTGCTCCAGCCGCTTCGAGTAGGGCATCGGCACGTCGGCCCCGGTCACCCGCTGCACCGGTGCGTCCAGGTGGTCGAACGCCTGCTCCTGGATCAGCGCCGCCAGGTTGGCGCCGACCCCTCCGTGCGGCCATCCCTCCTCGACGATCACCGCCCGGTTCGTCTTTCGGACCGAGTCGAGGATCGTGTCCAGGTCCAGCGGGCGCAACGTCCGCGGGTCGATCACCTCGGCCTCGGCGTCGTGCTCGTTCGCAAGCGCCTGCGCCGCCTTCTCGGCCACCTGGGCCATCTTCAGGATGCCGACGATCGTGACGTCGGATCCCTCCCGGCGGATCGCGGCCTGCCCGAAGGGCAGCACCTCGTCGCCATCGTCGGGAACCTCGCCGCGCGCGCCGTAGAGCGTCTCGTGCTCGATGAAGATCACCGGGTTGTCGTCGCGGATCGCCGCCTTCAGCAGCGCCTTGCCGTCGGCCGGCGTCGAGGGGCATGCGACCAGCAGCCCGGGGATCTGCAGGTACATCGCCTCGAAGCTGTGCGAGTGGGTCGGCCCGAGCTGATGCCCGCCGCCCCCCGGCATCCGCACGACCAGCGGCACGCTGGCGTGGCCGTTGAACATGTAGGGGATCGAGGCGGCGTGGTTGATCATCTGGTCGAGCGCCAGCAGGGCGAAGTTGACGGTCATGAACTCGACGATCGGGCGCAGCCCGGCCATCGCCGCGCCCACCCCGACGCCCATGATCGAGTTCTCCGAGATCGGCGTGTCGCGGACCCGCTTCTCGCCGAACTCCTCCAGCAGCCCCTCCGTCACCTTGAACGCGCCCTGGAAGACCCCGACGTCCTCGCCCATCAGGAAGACGGACTCGTCGCGACGCATCTCCTCGCGCATCGCCCCGTTCAGGGCCTCGCGCATCCGGATCACGCTCACCGCTCGCCCTCCTCGTCGATCGCGGCCTCCTCGCCCTCCACCGTGTCTCCGGTCTTCGCCGGGTTTCGCCGCGGCGCCACCGGCCGGCCGGCGTGGGCGGCGCCGGCCTCGGCCAGGTCCTTCACCGCCTGCGAGGCCTCATGCTCGAGCTCTCCTGGGTGGGGCTCCGGGCTGCGCTCGTCGACCGCATACCAGCCCATCGTGTCCCCGACCACGTAGAGCTTCTCGTAGAGCGTGTCGAGCGGCGGCTCCGGCGAAGCGTCGGCGAACGCGACGGCCGCGATCACCCGCTCGTCGGCGTCGGAGCGGATCCGCTCGAGGTCCTCGGCGCTGATCGTGCCCTCGGCGACGAGGCGGGCGGCGAAGGCCTCGATCGGATCCTTCTGCTGCCACTCCTCGACCTCGCTCTTGGTGCGGTAGACCTCGGGGTCGGCGGCCGAATGGCCGCGGAACCGGTAGGTGAAGGCCTCGACGAGCGTCGGCCGGCGGTCCTCGCGAGCCTGGCGGAGGTGGTCGGCGACGCATTCGCGCACCGCGAGCACGTCCATCCCGTCGACCCGCTCGCCCGGCACGCCGTATCCCTCCGCCTTCTTCGAGAGGTCGGTCTGCGCCGAGTGGCGCTCGATCGAGGTGCCCATGCCGTAGAGGTTGTTCTCGACGAGGAAGACCACGGGGAGCTTCCACAGCGCCGCGATGTTCATGGTCTCGCCGAAGTTGCCGGTGTTCGACGCCCCGTCGCCGAACATGCAGACCGTGACGGAGTCCTCGCCCTTGTAGTCGGAGGCGAGCGCGATCCCTGCGGCGATCGGCAGGTTGCCGCCGACGATCCCGTAGCCGCCCATGAAGCGCCGCTCCGCGTCGAAGATGTGCATCGAGCCGCCGCGGCCGCCGCTTGTCCCGTCCACCCGTCCGAACAGCTCCGCCATCACCTTGTTCGGGTCGGTGCCGCGGGCGATCGCGTGGCCGTGCGTGCGGTAGGTGCCGATCAGGTAGTCGTCGTCGCGCATCACCGAGGTGGTGCCGACGATCGTCGCCTCCTCGCCGATCGCCAGATGGAGGAAGCCGCCGGCCTTGGCCTTCTGGTACTGGCGCCCCGCCTCCTCCTCGAAGCGCCGGATCAGCGCCATCGTCTCCAGCAGCTCGCGGCAGGTGGCGGCGTCTGGCAATTCGCGTTTTGCGGCGCCGCGCCCGTCTCCCGCGGTGCGCTCCGATTTCGATCGCGCTGTGGTCTGCTCGCGTGCCAGCGGGTTCACGATATCTCAGCGCCGAAGGCGCACGCCAGTCGCGGCGGGCCGTGGCGGAGGGGTTGCCGGCCGGCTAGCCGGTGTGGAGGACGGCCACCCCGAAGTCGTAGTCGCGCGCCGAACCGAAGTAGGAGTCGCCGACGACGACTATTCGTCCACCGCGGATCGCGACGGCATTCGCCTCGCTGATCTCCTCGCCGGGAAGGGCGATGAAGCGGCGGCCGTCGCCGGAGAAGCTGTTGTCGATCCCGCCACCGGGATTGAAGCGGGCGACGCCCATCCGGGAGGCCATGTTCTGGTCCACTTGGCCGACGACGACGATCCTGCCGTCGTCCTGCAGCGCCATCGCGTGTCCGATGTCACTGGCGCCGTCGAAGTCGATCGTGTTGCGTCCGTCCCCAGAGAAGGTGTTGTCGATTCCCCCGCCCGGACCAAGCCGTGCGACGGCGAAGTCGCCTCCGGTGGACGGATTGCTGGAGTAGCCGCCGAGCACGAGCTTTCCGTCGCTTCGAATCGCGACTCCGTTCGCGGTGTCGCTGCGGTTGTCGCCGCCGAATGCCACCGTCTGTCGCCCGTCGTTCGAGAACGAATTGTCGAGCCCCCCGTTTGAGTTGAGCCGCGCGACGGCAAAGTCGAGTCCTGTCGTCCCGCCGCTGGCGTTTCCGGCAACCACGACCCTGCCGTCGCGCCGGAGTTCAAGCGACGTTGCCACGTCGCCGGGGGCAGTCGGGTTGAAGCTGACCGTTCTGCGGCCATCCTGGGAGAAGCTCGTATCGAAGCTCCCGCTCGGGTTCAGCCGGGCGACGGCGAAGTCGGAGTTTCCCCCGCCACGGTCGGAGTAGCCGGCCACCACGATCTTGCCGTCGCGCTGGAGCGCGACCGCGAAGGCCTGGTCCGCGTCGTCGCCGTTTCCGAAGCCGAACGTCCTTCGCCCGTCGCCGGAGAACGCCTGATCCGGATCGCCGTTCGGCTTCAGGCGGCTCACCGCGAACAGGTCTCCGGTCGCGGCCGTGCTGAATGTGCCGACCGCGACGATCCTGCCGTCGGCTTGTATCGCCATGTCCTCCACGCTGTCGTGACTCCCGGAGGCGAATCCAAGCGTCCTGCGACCGTCGTTCGAGAAGCTCGGGTCCAATGCCCCGTGAGGCTTGAACGACGCGAACGCGAAGTCGTTGTTGCTCGTCTGGGCATCTGCGTACGACTCGCCGCCGACGACGATCCGTCCGTCGCCCCGGATCGCGACGGCCCCCGGGATGTCGCCGCCGGTGCCGAACGCGGTCGTTCGCGTGCCGTCGCCGGAGAAGCCGAGGTCGAGGTTGCCGGCGGCTGCCAAGGCAACTCCCGCCGTGCCTGCGGCCACGACAACGCACAGCGTGGTGGCCCTGCGGACTCGCCGGTGTGCCCGGCCTCGGCGGCCGAGTAGCCGCTTGGTAGTTGCCTGGACCGCCATCCTCCCCGGCCGCGATTGAACCACAGTCAGGTCGTCGTCGCGAGCCTTTCGACCGCCGCCTCCAGCAGGTCGTCGCCCCAGAACACCTCGTCACCGACCACGACACTCGGCACTCCGCGCACCCCGAGCTCGCCGGCGCGGTCGGTCGCCTCGCGCAGCGCGAGCTTGATCGGCTCGCGCTGGGCGGCGGCAAGCACCGCCCGCGGATGAAGCTCGCAGGCGGCCGCGGCGACCAGCACGTTGTCGCGCTCGCCCAGGTCCCGGCCGCCGGCGAACGCCTGGCGGAACGCGGCGAGCGAGAAGGCGACGGCGCGCCCCGTCTGCTTCGCGTAGGTCGCCACCCGCATCGCGAACAGGGTGTTGCCGGGGAACGGCTCGGGCCAGCGCAGCGGCGGCAGGCCGTAGGCGCGAGCGCGGCGCTCCACCTCCGCCAGCCCCTCCGCGCGGCCGGGTCCGTTCGCCCAGGAGTCGCGTCCGAAGCGCTTGAACAGGCCACCGAGCAGGATCGGCTGCCACTCCGGCGGCTCGAGCTCTGACTCGGCGAAGAGGCCGTTGACCCGCTCCGCCGCCAGGTAGGCATACGGCGACCCGAGGTCGTAGTAGAAGACCGGCCGCTCGCTCAACTACTGGTGCGTGGCCCAGCCCTCGACAGCGCGGGCGGCCTCCTGCACCGCCTCGGAGATCGTCGGATGGGGATGGACGATCCGCGCCAGCTCCTGATAGCCGCCCTCGAGCGCCCGCGTGTCGACCAGCTCGGCGATCATGTCGCAGGCGCGGTTGCCGACGATGTGGGCGCCGAGGATCTCGCCGTACTCGGCGTCGCCGATGATCTTGATCATCCCCTGGCGATCGTCGTAGACGGTCCCGGCGCCGACGCCGCCGAGGTTGAACTTGCCGACCTTGAGCTCGCGCCCGGTCTCCTTGGCCTTCGCCTCGGTGAGGCCGACGCTCGCCACCTGGGGATGGCAGAAGGTGGCGCCGGGCACGCCGTCCACGTCGACGGGATGGGTGGGGTGGCCGGCGATCGTCTCCACCGCGACGATGCCCTCCTCCATAGCCTTGTGGGCGAGCGCCGGGCCGCGCACCAGGTCGCCGATCGCGTACACGCCCTCGCGGCTGGTCCGCTGGTGATCGTCCACCTTGAGCTGGCCGTTCTCCTCGGTCTCGACGCCCGCCTCGGCGAGGTTGAGCGGCTCGGTGTCGGGAGCGCGGCCGCCGGCGATGCAGAGGTAGTCGACCTCGGCTGTATGGTCGCCGTAGGAGACCTTGACCGACTTGTCGCCCGCCTCGACGGACTCCACCTTCGACTTCGTCGCCACGGTGATGTTCTGCTTCTTGAACGCCCGCTCGACCACCCTGGCGCAGTCCTTGTCCTCCAGCGGCAGGATCTGGTCGAGCATCTCGATCAGGATCACGTCGGTGCCGAAGCGCCCGTATGCGGAGGCGATCTCCGAGCCCGACGCTCCGGCGCCGACCACCGCCATCGTCTTGGGAAGCTCCGGCAGCGACCACGCTCCCCAGGTGTCGACGACGCGCCCGCCGAACTCGACGCCGGGGATCGCCAGCGCGACCGAGCCGGTGGCGATCACCACAGCTCCCGCCTGGTAGGTCTTGCGGCCGACCTTCACGTTGGCGTCGGCGTCCAGGGACGCCTCGCCGTCGATCAGCTCGACCTTGTTCTTGTCGAACAGCATCGAGACGCCGCCGGTCAGCGTCTTTCGCACCTTCTCGCGACGCTTGCCGACCGCGTCCCAGTCGAGGCTGACGCCCTCGACCTTGACGCCCAGCTCGGCTGCCCCGTTGCGAGCCTCGTCGTAGACCTCCGCCGTGTGGAGAAGCGTCTTGGCCGGGATGCAGGCGTAGTTGAGGCAGCGGCCGCCAGGTGTGTCCTTCTCGACGACGGCGGTCTTCTGGCCGAGCTGGGCGGCCCGGATCGCCGCCACGTAGCCTCCCGGTCCGGCCCCGATCACGATCACGTCGTAGCTGTCGGCCATCCCGGCGACTCTATCCGACGGCGGACGGCGGTCGTCCGGGCCGGAATTAGGATGGGCGTGCGCCGGACGGCGCGAGGGATGAGCGACGAGTCGACGATCAAGATGACCTCGGCGGCCGGCCTCGGGGTCGTGCTGCTGTTCGTCGCCAGCTCGCTGATCCAGCCGCTGACCGGGGCGCCGGGCACGGACGCGCCGCCCGCCGCGGTGTCGATGTATGTCGCGGACAACCGCGGTGCGCTGCTCGCGGCGCTCTATCTGAGCGCGCTCGGCTTCGGCCTCTTCGTCGTCTTTGCCGGCGGCCTTCGCTACCTGCTGCGGCGCGCCGAGGGAGACGCCTCGCCGGTGCCGGGGATCGCGTTCGGCGCGGCGATGGCGCTGACCGCGGTCCTGCTGGCGGGGTTTGCCGTCTTCGCAGCAGCCGCGTACCGCGTCGGCGAGACCGATCCCGGCCTCGTGCGCGCGCTCAGCGACGTCGGCTGGGCCACGTTTGCGCTATCGGGTGTGCCCACCGCCGTCTGCGTCGGCGCCTTCTCATGGCTGATCGTGCGCCAGCGCTACCTGCCCGGCCCCGTCGCCTGGCTTGGCTTCGCGGTGGCGCTGCTCCACCTGCTCGCTGCCGCCGCGTTCGCCGGCTCCAGCGGGGCGCTCTCGCTGCAGGGGGACGTCGCCGTGTACGTACCGCTCGGCTTCTACGTGTGGGTGCTGGCGGTCAGCGTGGCGCTGGCGCGGCGGACGGGCTGACCGGCGTCACCGCGGCGGCAGCCGCTCCGGCATCTGGATGCGCGCCATCGCCTTGATCATGAAGTAGAACAGCGCGCCCCCGCCGGCCAGCAGCACGACGTCGCCGGCCACCTCGGCCACGGTGTTGGCCGCGATCACGAGCCCGCGCGCGGCGGCGAGCAGGAAGAAGACGAGGAAGACCTGGAACCCGAGCACGGCCCAGTAGCGCGCCCTCCACATCCCGTACGCCATCGCCCCGGTGAGCGCCGCGAAGACGACGACGCCGAAGGCCGCGGGACGGACATCGTCGCGAAACACCGACCAGAGGGCGTAGCCGAGCACGGTCAGCGCGAAGAAAGCGCTCGCGACGATCGCGCCGACGGTCACCGCCAGCGGTCGCTCTCCCTCGTGGAGCGGCTTCAGCTCGCCGCGCGCGCGCGCGTCCTTGATCTCCGACGGGGTGCGCGGTCGCGCCTCGGGAGCCGCCTCTGCGCCGGGCGGTCCGGCGTCGCCGCCGGCGGCCGCGCCGCGCTCGGTGCTGCGGCGCTTTCGCTTGCGCCGCTCGCTGCGCTTTCGCTCCCGGCTCGCCATCAGTGGTGCATGTGGGCGGGGTCCTCGACCTCGGCGCGAAGCTCGCGCGCGGCGGCGCGGGGGTCGGCGGCGTCGCGGATCGCCCGCACCACGGCGATTCGCTGCGCGCCCTCGGCGATCACCTCGCCGACGTTGGCGCGGTTGATCCCGCCGATCGCGAAGAAGGGGACGGTGGCGAGCTGGGCCGCGATCTCGACCAGCTCGAGGCCGACCGCGGAGCGCCCCCGCTTGGTCGGCGTCTCCCACACGGGGCCGACGCTGATGTAGTCGACGCCCTCGGCCGTCTCGATCTGCTCGAGCGAGTGCGTGGAGAGCCCGATCAGGGCGTCCGGCCCGACTGCCGCCCGCGCCTCGGCGACCGGGGTGTCGTCCTGCCCGAGGTGGACGCCATCGGCCCCGCAGCGGCCGACGAGGTCGGGGCGGTCGTTGATCACGAAGAGCGCGCCGTGAGCGTCGGCGGCGGCGCGGAAGGCGCCTGCCGCCTCGACGATCTCGTCCTCGCCGGCATCCTTCTCGCGCAGCTGGACGATGCTGGCACCGCCGTCGAGCGCGGCGGCGGCGATCGTGGCGCCGCCGGCGCCGTCCACCGATGCCTCGCAGATGAAGTAGAGCCGTGCCTCGGCCAGGCGGCGGCGGCGCTCCTCGCCGCTCGCCGCCGCTTCGATCTCGTCGCCCACGGGCCAAGTATCGAGCACGGGCCCCTCTCCGTGCGAGCTACCATCTGGTGCGTAACGGGAGCCCGCCGAACGGGCTGAGAGGGCGGCTGATGGCGCCGCCGACCGTCTGAACCTGATCCGGGTAATGCCGGCGCAGGGATGGTGGCGCCAGCGCCCGCGGAGGCCGAGGAGGCCAGCGGTGCCACGATCGAACTCCAACCGAGCCTGGGACGCCGTGATCGTCGGCGGCGGGGTGATCGGGCTCGCCTGCGCCTGGCGCGCGGCGCAGCGCGGCCTCGGTGTCTGCGTGCTCGAGCGCGGCGTTCCCGGATCGGGGGCGACCCGGGTGGCCGCCGGCATGCTCGCCCCGGTCGGTGAGGCGTCGTGGGGGGAGGACGTCCTGCTGCGCGCCAACCTCGCCTCGGCGCGCGCCTACCCGGACTTCGTGGCCGCCCTCCAGGACGCCTCGGGACTGCCGGCCGGCTACCGGCCCTGCGGCGCCCTTCACGTCGCGCTGGACCGAGACGAGGCGGATGAGCTGCGGCGCCGCCACGACCTGCAGCGCTCGCTGGGCCTCGAGGCCGAGTGGCTGCTTCCGGCCGAGTGCCGCGCCCTCGAACCGGGGCTGGCGACAGCGGTCGCGGGCGGCGTCCACGCTGCGCACGAGGCGGAGGTCGACCCTCGCTCTCTCACCGCCGCGCTGCTCGCCGCCGCCACCGCGGCGGGCGCGTCGGTCGTCGCCGATGCCCAGGTCACCGACGCGGTCGTCGAGTCGGGGAGGATCCGTGGCGCGCGGACAGCGGACGGCCGCACCTGGCCGGCGGAGCAGATCGTGCTGGCGGGAGGGGCGTGGTCGGGCAACGCCACCTGGCTGCCCGAGGATGCTCGTCCCCCGGTGCGGCCGGTGAAGGGACAGATCCTGCACCTGCGGGGGCCGGCCCGGACCCCCGTATGCGAGCGCATAGTCGCCACCGAATGGATCTACGCCGTGCCTCGCCCGGGCGGGCGCCTGGTGGTCGGCGCGACCGTCGAGGAGCGCGGCTTCGACGTCGCGGTCACAGCGGGAGGTATTCACGAGCTTCTCCGGGAGGGCTACCGGGTGCTGCCCGAGATCGCCGAGCTGGAGATCGCCGAGGCGGTTGCCGGGCTTCGGCCCGGGACGCCGGACAACGCCCCGCTGATCGGTGCTGGGGCGATCGAGGGGCTGGTGCTCGCCACCGGCCACTACCGCAACGGCATCCTGCTGGCGCCGATCACGGCCGCTGCCGTCGTCGCGGTCCTCGCCGGGGAGCAGCCTCCGCCGGAGACGGCGGCGCTGACTCCCGCACGCCTGTCGCCGGCGCCGGAGGTGAGTGCGCGGTGAGGCTGGCGCTGAACGGCGAGCCCGCCGAGCTGGCGCAGGGAGCGACGGTCGCCGACGCCGTCGCGGCATCCGGAATCGCGCCGGATCGCCGCGGCATCGCCGTCGCCGTCGACGGCGAGGTCGTGCCGCGCGGGCGCTGGGAGGGCACCGCCCTGTCGGACGGCCAGACGGTCGAGGTGGTCGAGGCGATCCAGGGCGGGACTGCGGGCTGATGGAGCTGGGCCAGAAGGCCGAGCAGGGAGCGGCCCCGTTCGAGCTGGGCGGCCGCACTTGGAGCTCCCGGCTGATCGTCGGCACCGGCGGCTTTCGCTCCCTGGAGGCGATGGAGGAGTCCATCCTGGCGTCTGGCGCGGAGATCATCACCGTGGCCCTGCGGCGAGTCGATCCGCTCGCGAAGGGATCGGTGCTCGACGTGATCGACCGCCTCGGCCTGTTCGCCCTTCCGAACACAGCCGGCTGCTACACGGCGCGCGACGCGATCCGCACGGCGCAGCTCGCCAGGGAGGCCTTCGAGACCGACTGGATCAAGCTCGAGGTGATCGGCGACGACCGCACGCTCTTCCCCGACGCCGTGGAGCTGGTCTCGGCGGCGGAGGCGCTTGTCGCCGACGGCTTCACCGTGCTGCCGTACGCCAATGACGACCCGATCCTGGCCCGCCGGCTGGAGGAGGCCGGGTGCGCGGCGGTGATGCCGCTGGGCTCCCCGATCGGCTCCGGGATGGGGATCCGAAACCCCTACAACATCCAGATCGTCGTCGAGCGCGCCGGCGTACCGGTGATCCTCGACGCCGGCATCGGCACCGCCTCGGACGCGGCGCAGGCGATGGAGCTGGGCTGCGACGGGGTGCTGCTGTCGAGCTCGGTCGCGCGAGCCGAGCAGCCGGCGCGTATGGCGCGGGCGATGCGGGCGGCGGTCGAGGCCGGGCTCCAGGCGCGGCGCGCCGGCCGCATCCCGCGCAAGCTTCACGCCCAAGCGTCGACGCCCGACGAGGGCATGCCGAAGCTCTCGCCCGACTAGGAGCCGGGCCGCCGGGGGCCTAGCTTCCCGGCTCGACGGGGAGGAACGTGCCGGGCACGCGCCGCCGCCGGCGGTCGCGGATCTCCCGCTGGCCGCCGCCGGTCGAGCCCTTCGCCCGCCGCTCCTCCTTGCGCCGATCGACGATCACCTCGACGTTCGGGTTGTCGGAGTAGTGCTCGGTGAGCTTGTCGAAGAGCTCGCCCTCCAGCTCCCGCGGTACGACGCAATAGATCACGCCGCCGATGATAGGACAGCGGAGGGCCCGTTTGGGCACCTTTTCGCCCCCTGGACGATCGTAGGAGGGCCTCCGGGTAACCTTTGTTGCACAGGCAATCACCGTCCTTCAACGATGCCCGACGCGATCCGGCAGCGATCCAAGTCCGCCCTCTCCCCGCTGGAGCTCGACGCCTGGCGCGGCATGCTCCGCACCCACGCCGAGCTGATCTCGAGGCTCGACGCCGAGCTCCAGCGCGCTCACGACCTGCCGCTCAGCTCGTACGACGTGCTCGTCCAGCTGGAGGGCGCGCCGGACGGACGCCTGCGGATGACCGAGCTGGCCGGCGCCGTCCTGCTCACGCGCAGCGGGCTGACCCGTCTCGTCGACCGGCTCGTCACCGCCGGCCTGGTCGAGCGCGAGCGCTGCCCGACCGACGCCCGCGGCCTCTACGCCGTGCTCACCGACCGCGGCCGCGCCCGCCTGCGCGAGGCACGCCCCACCCACCTCCGCGGCGTCCGCGCCCACTTCCTCTCCCGCCTCGACGACGACGACCTGCACCGCCTCGGCGGGATCTGGGAGAGGGTGTTGGCGGATCCCTAGGCTGGTCCGCCCCGCCGAAATCCGGCACCCGCGGGCGGGCTCTCGACCATTCCCGTCTCTATCTCGCCATGGCAATTGGCGCAGACGAGCACGCACTTCCTGGCCTCGACGCGATAGGCGGCGAGCGATTTCCCGTTCGCGACCGAGATGGCGAACGACTTGGTCGCAGGGTCCACGTGATGGAAATGGAGATTCACGACGCAGCGGTCATACCCGCACACGACGCAGCACCCACCCGCTTCGTCGACCAGGATCCGCTTGACCTTCTGGAGTCTGCGGGTGACGGCCTCTCCGACGCAGCGCTTGCAGGACCACCGGCGTTCGCTTTTCCCGTGCGAGTAGAAGGCGAATTCGGTGACCCCGTGACGCTTGCACTCCCGTAGCTCGACCGGGCATGTCCGGGTCGGTGAGGGCGGTCGCCCCTTGTTCCGCAAGAGTGGCACGGGCGGTAGCGCGTGGTGGCGTGGTGGCACGAACACATGTTCGCATGGAGATCAGACGCCTTTCCGGGCCACTCGAGGAGCGCCGACGCTGGCTAGAGTCAGGAAGCAAGCTCAAGGGGGCGTGGCCCGAAGGTCGGGCAGCGGACTTTTAATCCGCCGGTTTCGGTTCGATTCCGAACGCCCCCACTTTTCGTTACAAACTGCGCGTGACCCGGCGCTAGTGCCGAAAGTGACGGCGCTTGGTGAAGACCATCACCGTGCCGGTGGCGTCGCACTCGGCGATCACCTCGGCGTCGCGCTTCGACCCGCCGGGTTGGACGATCGCTACGGCGCCGGCATCGATCGCCGCCCGCGGCCCGTCGGCGAAGGGAAAGAAGGCGTCCGACGCGACGACGCTGCCGCGCAGCGCCTCGACCGCCGCGTCGCCGCGGGCGTCGTGCGCCTTCTGCACGGCGAGGCGCACCGAGTCCACCCGGCTCATCTGGCCGGCGCCGATGCCGAGCGTCGCCCGCTCCCTGGCAATCACGATCGCGTTCGATCGCACGTGGCGCACCACCCTCCAGGCGAACACGAGATCCTCCCACTGGTCGGTGGTGGGCGCCTCCCTCGTCACCACCTCCATCAGGTCGCGCTCCTCGGGCAGGCTGTCGGGGTCCTGGACGAGCACGCCGCCGCGCACGCGCTTGATGTCGCGCTCGGCGACGGCGTAGCCGCGCCGCTCGCCGTCCTCGAGGATCCGGATCGCCTCCTTGCGCTGCAGGACCTCCAGCGCGCCGGGCCCGTATCCCGGGGCGATCAGCACCTCGACGAAGCCCTGGTGCAGGCGCTCGGCCAGGGCCGCGTCGATCTCGCGGTTGAACGCGACCACGCCCCCGAACGCCGAAACGGGGTCGCAGGCCAGCGCCCGCTCGTAGGCCTCCAGGGGCGTCGCGGCCTCGGCGACGCCACAGGGGTTGTTGTGCTTGACGATCGCGCAGCCGGCGCCGGTGAGGTCGCCGAGCACCCTCCGCGCCGAGTCGAGGTCGAGGACGTTGTTGAACGACAGCGCGCGGCCGTGAAGCTTCGACACCCGCGAGAGCACGTGCGAGCGCGTGCCCGCGTCGACGTACAGGGCCGCCTGCTGGTGCGGGTTCTCGCCGTAGGCGAGGTCCATGAACTTCTCGTAGGAGGCCACCCAGTGGCCCGGAAAGGCCTCGTAGCGCTGCGCGAACCAGTTGCTGATCGCGGCGTCGTAGCGGGCGGTGTAGGCGAACGCCTCGTTGGCGAGCCAGTGGCGCGTCGGCGCCGAGACGCGTCCGCCGGACTCCTGCAGCTCCGCGAGCACGGCGTCGTAGCTCTCCGGCTTGACCACGACGGCCACGTAGCGGTGGTTCTTGGCCGCCGCCCGGATCATCGTCGGCCCGCCGATGTCGATGTTCTCGATCGCCTCGGCCTCGTCCACGTCCCGCCCCGCGACCGCCCGCTCGAACGGGTACAGGTTCACGCAGACCAGGTCGATCGGCTCGACCCCTTCGCGCTCGAGCGTCTCCGCGTGGGCCGGGTCGTCGCGCACGGCAAGCAGGCCGGCGTGAAGCTTCGGGTGCAGCGTCTTCACCCTGCCGTCGAGGATCTCGGCGGAGCCCGTGAGGTCCTCGACCGCGCGCGCCTCGACCCCGGCCTCGCGGATCGCGGCAAGCGTTCCGCCCGTCGATACCACCTCGATCCCGAGGGCGGCAAGGCCGGCGGCGAACTCCGCCACGCCGGTCTTGTCGGAGACCGAGACCAGCGCCCTTCGAACGCGGATCGCCTCGGCGCCGTCGCCGGCGCCGCTGCGCTCGGCGCTAGACGTCGGCGTGCTCATCTATCCGCACCACCCTGGGGTTGGACTCGTCGACCCGCACCGCGCCGGAGGCGATCAGTCGAATCGCGCGTGGCAGCAGCTCGTGCTCGATCTCGTGGATCTCCTCCTCGACGGCCTGGCGATCGCGAGTGTATGGAAGCTCGAGCGCGTGCTGCAAGATGATCGGCCCCGAGTCGACTCCCTCGTCGACGAAGTGGACGGTGACGCCGGTGACCTTGACACCGTGCTCGAGCGCCTGGCCGATCGCATCGAGTCCCGGAAACGACGGAAGCAGGGCGGGATGGACGTTGACGATGCGGTTTGGGAAGCGGCCGACGAAGCCGTCGGAGAGCAGCTCCATGTAGCCGGCGAGCACGACCAGATCGACGTCGAGCTGCTCGAGCCAGTCCGCCATCGCCGCGTCGCGCGCCGTTCGATCGGCGTGCGCGCAGCGCTCGAACACCGCCGTCTCCACGCCCGCGCCTCGCGCCCGCTCGAGCGCCGGCGCGTCTCGCTTGTTGGACGCCACGCCGCAGACGACGATGCCGTCGCGGCCGTGCAGCCGCTCGAGGATCGCCTGCAGGTTGGTGCCGGTGCCCGACGCCAGGACGGCGAGGCGAAACTCGCTCACCGATCCGTCGCCCGGCCTCAGCGGGAGGCGGGGACGACGGCGATCTCCTCGAGCGCGAACTTGCCGTTCGCCGCATCGGGATCGCCGAGCGGATAGTTGCCGGTGAAGCAGGCGTCGCAGTGGCTTTCCGCGCCGCTGCCCACCGCCTCGTAGACGCCCTCCATCGACAGATAGGCAAGCGAGTCGGCGCCCAGCTCGGCGGCCACCTCCTCGACCGAGCGCCCGTGGGCGATCATCTCCTCGCGGGTCGACATGTCGATCCCGTAATGGCAGGGGTGGCGGATCGGCGGCGCCGAGATCCGCAGGTGCACCTCGGCGGCGCCGGCGTCACGCAGCATGCGGACGATCTGGCGAGTGGTGTTCCCGCGCACTATCGAGTCGTCGACGACGACGACCCGCTTCGCCTCGACGATCTCCGGAAGCGGGTTGAACTTCATCCGCAGGCCGTGCTTTCGCAGCTCCTGGCCCGGCTGGATGAAGGTGCGGGCGACGTAGCGGTTCTTGATCAGGCCGTCGTCCTGGGGAATCCCGGATGCGCGGGCGAAGCCGTTCGCCGCCGGGTTGCCGGAGTCGGGCACCGAGATCACGAGGTCGGCCTCGACAGGCGCCTCGTTCCAGAGGATCTCGCCCATCCGTCCGCGCACCTGCTGGAGCACCCTGCCCTCCAGACGGGTATCCGGGCGGGAGAAGTAGATGTGCTCGAACACGCACATCGCCGGCCGGTCGGACTGCACCACCTGGCGCGTCTCGATTCCGTCCTCGGTGAGCGAGATCAGCTCGCCGGGCTGGACCTCGCGCAGCAGCCGGGCGCCGATGATGTCGAAGGCGCAGCTCTCAGAGGCGACGACGTAGCGGTCGTCGATCTGCCCGAGCGACAGGGGCCGCACTCCGTGCGGATCGCGGAAGGCGACGACGGCGTGCTTGGTCATCACCACGGTCGAGTAGGCGCCGCGCAGGCGCGGCATCACGTTCGCCACCGCGTCCTCGATGTAGCCGCCGTCGGTGGACGACAGAAGCGCGGCGATGATCTCCGAGTCCGAGCTGCCGCGGAAGCTGATCCCGGCCTCCTGCATCTCGTTGTAGAGCTCGACGGCGTTGGTGAGGTTCCCGTTGTGGGCGAGCGCGATCTCGCGGCCGTCGTCGCGCCACACCGGCTGGGCGTTCTCCCACGAGCCGCCGCCCGTGGTCGAGTAGCGGACGTGGCCGATCGCCATGTCGCCGGACAGCGCGTGCAGCTTCTCCTCGTCGAACACCTGGCTGACCAGCCCGGCCTCGCGCAGCGTCGTGATGTGCCCGCCCTCGCAGGTGGCGATCCCGGCCGACTCCTGGCCGCGATGCTGGAGCGCGTACAGCCCGAAGTACGCGAGGCGGGCGACGTCGTGTCCGGGCGCGTATACGCCGAAGACACCGCATTCGTCGCGCGGGCCGTCGCGAAGATCGGGGGGCCGCTCGCTCAAGGTCTGAAAGGCGTTGTGCCCGAGAGACGGTAGCTTCGCGCAGGCGGGCTACCTGCAAGCAGAGGGTAGCAACGCGCGCGGCCCGTCAAGACCGCCTCCGCCTGCTCGGAAAACTCGCTACGAGCGACCTTTCATCCGCTCGCCGAGCGAGCGCCAGGCCGCCTCGGCGTCGTCCAGCGAGACCTCGAGCGATAGCTCGGCGGCGTCGAACGCGATCCGGTCCCCGCCGACCGAGCCGATCACGAGCACGTCCACATCCGCTTCGGCGAGCGCCTCCAGCGCCGCGCGCTCCCCGGAGACGACGAAGCCCGCCGGCGCCTCCCCGAAAAGGCTGGTCTCGCCCGATCCCCCACGAAGCTCGACCAGCGGGTCGAGGTCGATCCGCGCCCCGGTTCCGCCGGCGATCGCGCACTCGGCGATCGCACAGGCGAGGCCACCGTCGCTGGCGTCGTGGGCGGACACGACGGTGCCGGCGCGCACCGCTTCGCGCACGACCTCGATCGCCGCCCGCGCGGAAGCCACGTCGGTGTGTGGCAGGCCGCGATCGAGCTCGCCGCGCAACTTCGCCAGCTCCGTCCCCGCCAGCGATGGCGCGTAGGGCCCGACCAGGGCGATCGCGTCGCCCTCGGCGCCGAAGGCGATCCCGCCGCAGCGCGCAGGGTCGGGCAGCTCGCCCACCATCCCCACCACCGGCGTCGGGTAGATCGCTCCCTCGGTGCCCTCGTTGTAGAGCGAGACGTTGCCGCCCACGACCGGGACGTCGAGCGCCTCGCACGAGTCGGCGAGGGCGCTCACCGAGCGGTCCAGCTGCCAGGCGACGCCCGGCTTCTCGGGATTGCCGAAATTCAGGCAGTTCGTCAGCCCCAGCGGCTCGGCGCCCACGCAGGCGAGGTTCGCGGCGCACTCCAGCACGGCCTCGACAGTGCCGGCATAGGGGTCGCAGGCCACGCGCCGCCCGTTTCCGTCGATCGCGACCGCGATCGCCGCACCCGTCTCGTCGAGCCGCAGCACCGCGGCGTCGGCGCTCTCGGGCCGGCGCACCGTGCGCGACCCCACGATCGGGTCGTACTGCTCGAAGACCCAGCGCTTCGAGGCGACGTTCGGCGACGCCAGGAGCGCGAGAAGGATCTCGGACCCGCCGGCATTGGCCGCGATCGCGGCGGCGCGGTTCGAGTATGGCCACGAGTCGGGCTCGACCGGATCGAGGTCGTAGGCCGGGCAGTCGTCGACGAGGGCGCTGACCGAAACGTCGCCCACCGGCTCGCCGCCGGAGAGCACGCGAACGCTGTCGCCGGTTGTCACCTCGCCGATCGCGGCGGCGCTCGTCTCCCAGCGGCGGCAGACCGAGAGCACGTCGTCGAGGCGGGCCGGCTCGACGACCGCGAGCATGCGCTCCTGGGACTCGGAGATCATCACCTCGAACGGCTCCATCCCCGCCTCACGCCGCGGGACCCGATCGACGTCGACCTCGATTCCGACGCGGCCCTTCGACGCCATCTCGCCGATCGACGAGGTCAGCCCCGCCGCGCCGAGGTCCTGCAGCGAGACCAGCAGGCCGCGTTCGAGCAGATCGAGGCAGCACTCCATCAGCTTCTTCTCCTCGAACGGGTCGCCGATCTGGACGCTCGGCCGCATCTCGCCGCCGCTCTCGGCAAGCTCGGCCGACGCCAGCACCGACGCCCCGCCGATCCCGTCGCGGCCGGTGGCTGCGCCCATCAGGACGAGCACGTTGCCGGGCCCGGCCGCCGCCGAGCGCACCATCCGATCCGTGCGCGCAAGGCCGGCGCACATCGCGTTGACCAGACAGTTCTGCTCGTAGGGCGGCTCGAAGTAGACCTCGCCGCCCACGGTGGGGACGCCGATCGAGTTGCCGTAGTGCCCGATCCCGGCGACGGCGCCATCGAACAGGTAGCGCGACCGCCGCGAGTCGAGCTCGCCGAAGCGCAGCGAGTTGAGCACGCAGATCGGGCGGGCGCCGAGGGCGAAGACGTCGCGGAGGATGCCCCCCACCCCGGTGGCGGCGCCCTGGAATGGCTCGACCGCCGACGGGTGGTTGTGCGACTCGACCTTGAAGGCGACCGCGAAGCCGCCGCCGACGTCGACGGCGCCGGCGTTCTCACCCGGGCCCAGCACCACCCGGGGGCCCTCGGTCGGCAGCCGCCGCAGGAGCCTCCGCGAGTGCTTGTAGGCGCAGTGCTCGGACCACATCAGCGAGAACATCGCCAGCTCGAGGTCGTTCGGGTCGCGCCCGATCAGCTCGCGGATCAGCTCGAATTCGGCGTCGGTGAGCCCGAGCTCTCGATGCTTGCCCTGCACGTCCACCTCGCCGGCGCTCACGCGGGCGAGGGCGCCGGCTCGGCGCAGTGGGCGGCGATCGAGCGAAACAGCGCGAGGCCGTCCTCGGAGCCGGTGAGCAGATCGACGGCGTGCTCGGGATGCGGCATCAGGCCGAACACGTTGCCCTCGGCGCTGCAGACGCCGGCGATGTCGCGGGCCGAGCCGTTGGGGTTGTGGCCGGGCGCATAGCGCAGCACGACCTGGCCGCCGGCCTCGATCTCGTCGAGCGCCTCGTCGGGGGCGAAGAAGCAGCCGGTTGTGTGCTTCACCGGGATCGACAGGACCTGACCGGGCTCGCACTCACGGGTGAACGGCGTGGAGGCGTTCTCGACCGTCAGCTGCACCTGCCGGCTGACGAACCGCAGGCTCTCGTTGACGAGCAGGGCGCCGGGAAGGAGGGAGCACTCGCACAGCACCTGGAAGCCGTTGCAGATCCCCATCACCGGGCCGCCGGCGAGGGCGAAGTCGCGCACCGCCTGCATGATCGGCGCGAAGCGGGCGATCGCGCCTGCGCGCAGGTAGTCGCCGTAGGAGAACCCCCCCGGGACGATCACGGCGTCGACGCCGCCGAGGTCGGCGTCCTGGTGCCACAGCAGGCGCGCCTCGCCGACCCGCGCCGCCGCCGCCGCGGCGTCTCGCTCGTCGCACGAGCCCGGGAACCGAATCACGCCGAACCTCATGACGCGCCGGCTCCTCCCCTAGGCGTCAGGGGAGGGCGTGCTCTCAGCGTTCTCCTCGAGCAGCTCAACCTCGAAGTCCTCGATCAGCGGGTTGGCCAGCAGCTTCTCGCAAAGCGCCGGGATCCGCGACGGATCGTCGGCCCGCAGCTCCACCATCCTTCCCACCCGGACGTCGCTGACGCCCTCGAAGCCGAGCGCCGGCAGGGCGCCCTCGACCGCCTTGCCCTGGGGATCGAGGATTCCCTCCTTCGGGCGGATCAGGACACGCGCCTTCACCCTGCGAGGCGGCGCCCGCTGATCCGCTCGTAGGCCTCGACGTACTTCGCCCGCGTGTTGGCGACGACGTCCTCGGGCAGCTCGGGCGCCGGCGGCGAGTGGTCCCAGCCGGAGGAGTCGAGCCAGTCGCGAACGTACTGCTTGTCGAAGCTTCGCTGGGGGCGCCCCGGCTCGTACTCGTCGGCCGGCCAGAAGCGGGACGAGTCCGGCGTCAGCACCTCGTCCGCGAGCACCACCTCGGCACCGGGGTGGCGGCCGAACTCGAACTTCGTGTCGGCGAGGATGATCCCTCGCTCCAGCGCGTGCTCCGCGGCCTGCGCGTAGATCTCGATCGAGACGCGGCGCAGGTCCTCCATCAGGGCGCGGTCGCCGACCGCCTCCGCGGCGCGGTCGAAGTCGATGTTCTCGTCGTGGTCCCCCAGCTCGGCCTTCGTCGCCGGGGTGAATATCGGTTCCGGAAGGCGATCGGACTCGCTCAGCCCGGCGGGCAGCTCGATGCCGCAGACGGCCCCGGACTCGCGGTACTCGCGCCAGCCGGAGCCCGAGAGGTAGCCCCGAACGACGCACTCGACCGGGTACATCTCCAGCTTGCGCACGCGGATCGCCCGGCCGGCTACCTCCGGCGGCACGTCCTCCGAGAGAAAGTGGTTGGCGACCACGCCCGCCGTCGCCTCGAACCAGAAGACCGACATCTGGGTCAGCACCCTGCCCTTGTCGGGGATCGGGTTGGGCATCACCACGTCGTAGGCGGAGATGCGGTCCGAGGCGACCATCAGCAGGTCGCCGTCGATCTCGTACATCTCCCGCACCTTGCCGGTCGTGTGGAGGGCGAGGTCGCTGAGTGCGGCTGTGGGGGTCATGCGCCGCCCGATGCTAACAGCGGCCGCGGCGCGTTTGGCCTTCTCCCGGCGACGGGACTCCATACCCCCCACCGGTATACTCGACATCGTGGCCGCCGGATACGTGGACGACAAGGAGGCCCTGCTGCGCCGCCTGGCGCGGATCGAGGGCCAGGTCCGGGGAGTGCGGGGGATGGTCGCCGACGAGCAGTACTGCATCGACGTGCTGACGCAGATCGGGGCGATCACGCGCGCGCTCGACCAGGTCTCGCTGAAGCTGCTCTCCGACCACGCCGATCATTGCGTGCGCGACGCGGTCCACCGCGGCGGCCGCGGAGCCGACGTCAAGGTGGAGGAGATGCTGGCGGCGGTGGAGCGGTTCGCGCGCACGCGGTAGGCCCGGCCGCAACCTATCCGCGCAGCGCCTCCAGCCGGTCGACGACCTCCGGGACGTGGCGCAGGTAGGCGCGGTGGTCGAACACCGCGTCCAGATCGAGCTGCGGGGCGGCGGCGGCGATCAGATCGCGGAAGCTCGTGCCCTCGTCCCAGGCGCGCTGGGCGCTCTCCTGGACAAGCCGGTAGGCCTCGTCGCGATCGGTGCCCGCCTCAACCAGGGCGTTCAGCGCGCGCTGGCTGAACAGGGCGCCGTGCGTGAGCTCGAGGTTCGCGCCCATGCGCTCGGGGTGCACCACCATTCCCTGGACGAGCCGCACCGCGAGATGCTGCATGTAGTCGATCAGGATGGTGGCGTCGGGCAGCAGCACCCGCTCCGCCCCGCTGTGCGAGATGTCCCGCTCGTGCCACAGCGCGACGTTCTCGACCGCGGCCTGGGCGTAGCCGCGCAGCAGCCGGGCGAGTCCGCAGATCCGCTCCGAAAGGATCGGGTTGCGCTTGTGCGGCATCGCCGACGATCCCTTCTGGCCCTCCGCGAACGGCTCCTCGACCTCCCGCACCTCCGTGCGCTGGAGGTTGCGCACCTCCGTGGCGAAGCGCTCGAGACCGGCGCCGGCGAGCGAGATCGCCTGCACCAGGGCCGCGTGGCGGTCGCGCGGCACCACCTGGGTGGACACGTCCTCGGTGCGCAGCCCGAGGGCCGCCATCACCCGCCGCTCGATCTGCGGCGGCACCGAGGCGTAGGTTCCGACCGCGCCGGACAGCTTGCCGACGGCGACCCCCCCGAACGCCTCGCGAAGGCGGGTGACGTTGCGCTCGGCCTCGAACGCGAAGCCCGCCAGGCGCAGGCCGAACGTGGTCGGCTCCGCGTGGACGCCATGCGTGCGGCCGACGCAGATCGTGTCGCGCTGCTCGAGCGCCCGGGCGACGAGCGCGTCGCGGTAGGCGACCGCGCCCCGGATCACGATCAGCGAGACCTCGGCGAGCTGGAGGGCCAGGGCCGTGTCGAGCACGTCCGACGACGTGAGCCCGTAATGGATCCAGCGCCCCGGCGCCCCGATCGACCCGGCGACCACGTCGACGAAGGCCGCGACGTCATGCCCGGTCGTGCGCTCGCGCTCCTCGACCGCCCCGACCGTGAACCCGGCTCCCGCCCGGCAGGCCTCCGCGTCGGCGACGGGAATGACGCCCTCCTCGGCCCAGGCATCCACCGCCGCCAGCTCGACGCGCAGCCAGGCGTCCATCCGCCGCTGGGCCGTCCACACGCCCCCGATCTCCTCGCGCGTGTAGCGCTCTATCACGCGTTGATTATCCGGGCCGCCAGGATTCCAGCGTTCTTGGCGCCGTCTATCGCGACGCAGGCGACCGGGACGCCCGGGGGCATCTGCGAGGCGGCCAGCAGCGCGTCGAGGCCGCCAAGGGAGCCGGCCGCGATCGGGACGCCGATCACCGGCAGCTCCGTGTGCGCTGCGGCGACCCCGGGGAGGGCCGCCGACATGCCGGCGCCGGCGATGATCACCTTCAGCCCCCTCATGCGGGCGTTGCTGCAGTAGTCCGCCACCAGCTCGGGGTCGCGATGGGCGCTCATCACCCGCACCTCGTAACGGATCCCCTGCTCGTGCAGCGCCTTGCCGGCGGGCTGCATCTTCGGCTTGTCGTTCTTCGAGCCCATGATGATGCCGACGAGAGGGGCGTCCACCTCGATCTCCTCGAATGCCTCCTCCACCTCGGGCATCGTCGCGGTTCCCACTTCTCCCTCGGGCTCGAGGCCCGCGGGCTCCTGTATCTCCATCTCGCTCGTTCCTCTAACTCTCGGCAGCGGCGCGCTCGACTGCGCGCGCCGCGATGTCGGTGCGCATCTGCATTCCCTCGAACTCGATGCGTGCCGCCGCATCGTACGCCCGTCGCCGGGCGTCGCCGGGCGTGGCCCCGAGTCCCGTGACGTTGAGCACGCGGCCGCCGGCGGTGACGACCTCGCCGTCGTGGGCCGCCGTCCCGGCGTGGACGACCTCGGCGATGGCGGCGGCTTCGTCGAGCCCGGAGATCACGTCGCCCTTGGAAGAGGACGCTGGGTAGCCGGCGGAGGCCAGCACCACGGTCACGGCCCAATCGTCGGAGAAGTCGGCGTCCGCGCCGGCGAGGCCGCCCGACTGGCGGGCCGCCTGGCAGAGTGCCAGCAGGTCGGACCGCATCCGCGGCAGCACCGCCTGGGTCTCGGGGTCGCCGAAGCGGCAGTTGAACTCGAGCACGCGCGGCTCCCCGCTGGCCGAGATCATCAGGCCGGCGTAGAGGACGCCGTGGTAGGGGGTCCCACGGCGCCGCATCGCGTCGACGACCGGCCGGTGGACCGCGTCGGCGATCTCGGCGACGCGGTCGGCGTCAAATCCCGGGACTGGGGAGTAGCTGCCCATCCCCCCGGTGTTGGGCCCCGTGTCCCCGTCGCCGATCCGCTTGTAGTCCTGCGCCGGCGCCAGCGGCACGACGTTCTGGCCGTCACACAGGGCAAGCAGCGAGAGCTCATCGCCCTCGAGGAACTCCTCGAGGACCACGTCGGTGTCGCCGAACCTGCGCTCGGTGAAGAAGGCCTCGACGGCCTCACGCGCCTCGCCCTCGCTGGAGCAGATGATCACGCCCTTGCCCGCGGCGAGGCCGTCCGCCTTGAGCACGGCCGGGTAGGGGGCGCACGAAACGTGCTCCAGGGCCTCCTCTCGGCTGCGCAGCACCGTGTGCGACGCGGTCGGCACGCCCGCCTCCGCCATCAGCTCCTTGGCGAACGTCTTCGAGCCCTCGATCTTCGCCGCCGCGCCGCCGGGTCCGAAGGCGGCGACCCCGGCCTCGTCGAGCGCGTCGACGAGGCCGTCCACCAGAGGGGCCTCCGGCCCGACCACCACCAGGTCCACGGCCTCCTCGGCGGCGACCGAGACGATCGCGCCGACGTCCTCGGCGCCGACCGCCAGGCAGCGGGCGTCGGCGGCGATCCCGGCATTGCCGGGGGCGCAGAGGATCTCCGGCGACTGCGGCGATCGCGCGAGCGCGCGCACGATCGCGTGCTCGCGGCCGCCGCCGCCGACTACCAGGGTTCGCAACTGTTCGCGGAGCCTAGAGCGAGTCCGCCAGCTCGTCGGCCGGGATCGCCGCCAGCGTCTCGCTGCTCATCGTGCCGCGCGAGCCCAGCTCGACGGAGACCTTCGCCATCGCCTTCTCGTCGGGCGCCTCGATCACCGTGACGAAGTCGTACTGACCGAGCACCGCGTACTGCGCCAGCACCTTGGCGCCGAGCTGCTCGACCTCCTGGTTCACCTCCTTCACCCGGTTCGGGTTGCTCTTCAGCGTCTTCACGCCGTCGGCGGTCAGCCTGGTGAGCATCACGAACGTCGCCATCCGGCCTCCTTTCGGTTCTCCATTGCCTGCTCTCTTTCTCTCAGGTTGGGGCCGCGGGCGCAAGGGGCGCGCCCTCAGCGCCGGGCGCTGCCGACGATCAGCGGCCGCACGAGCGGCGGCGACTTCGGCAGCTCGCCGTGCTCGACGCGCTCGACCGTGAGCGGGGTCGCCTCGATCGCCGCCAGCGTGTCGCGGTTGCAGTGGCAGCCGTCGCCGACAAAGCGCCACGGGCGCTCCAGCCGATCCTGCCAGCGCGCCACGCGCGGGTCCGGCGAGCGCACGTGCTCGAGGAACAGAAGCCGCCCTCCCGGCCGCAGCACGCGTGCCGCCTCCGCCAGCGCGGCGGCCGGGTCGGGGATGGTGCAGAGGACGAGCGTGAGCGCGACCGTGTCGAAGCTCGCGTCCTCGAAGGGGAGGCGCTCCGCCGCCACCTCGATCACCTCGACCGGGCGCGTGGCCGCCCCGGCCCGCCGGCGAAGCCGCCTGGCCATGAACTCGTCCGGCTCGGTCAGGACCAGCTCGGTGACCGCATCCGGATAGTGCTCCAGGTTGTGCCCCGTTCCCGCCCCCAGCTCGAGCACGCGGCCACCGGCTGCGGCGAGCAGCTCGCGACGGCGGCGGCCAAGGCCGGCACGCTCCGTCCCGGCGAGGAAGCGGTCGTAGCCCGCCGCGAACATCCGCCCCCAGGTGGCGTGGTAGAGCCGCTCGAGCAAGTCGTCCCACACTACCCGAGGGCGGCCGCACGCTGTTTCGACGGGCGCCGCTCGGGTACCGTCCGAGAGGTGAAGGGGAGGCTCGTCTTGAAGCCGTGGATGCTGCCGGTTCTGGCACTGGCGCTGACTGTGCCGATCATCGCCGCGTTCGCCCTCGGCGGCCCGCCCGCCGGCCTCGCGGCCGGAGCGCTGATGGTGGCGGCCGTCCTCGTCGTGGCGGGACGCTTGCGCCCCGACGAGCCGATCGAGGTGGCGCGGCATCGGGACGACGTCTACCGCCTCTTGGTGCTCGCCACCGTGGCGATCGAGAACCCGGCGGCGATAGAGGCCGTGGAGGCGTCGGTCGACGCCGCGACGGCGGCCTGGGAGAGTCGCGACGAGGCCACCGAGGTGCTGGTCGTCGCCCCCGCGTTCAACCGGCTGCTGGCCCACTGGCTCTCCGACGTCGGCCCGGCCAGGATGGAGGCACAGAAGCGCCTGGCGGTCTCCCTGGCCGGGCTCGCAGCCGCGGACATCGCCGCGCGCGGACGGGTCGGCGACGCCGACCCGTTGCAGGCGCTCGAGGACTCCCTCCGCGACTTCCCGGCGGACGAGGTCTACGTCGTCACCGGCCCGCCCGGCGCCGATCGCGACGGCGCCCACGCGCTCGCCGCCGCTCGCCGCCGCCTCGCTCGGCCGGTGCGCCAGCTGGTCGGCTCCGAGGCTCGCCGCCCAACGGCCGCCGGCGATCGCGTAGACCACGCTCGCTGAACCGACGCGCCACCGCCCGGTTGGCATGACCACTGGCGATCCTCCCCCACGCCTGATAGACCTGTGCGCGGATCGGGGACGATGAGCGCGCGAACGCAAGGAGTAGCGAAGTAGCCGGCCCGCTGCATGCGCTGGGCCTTTTCTGCGCCCGCCGGCGCCTGATGGTGATACCGGTGTGGATCGTGCTGGCGGTCGCGCTCGCGGTGGTCGCGGGACCGGCCAGCGAGCGGACCAACAACAACGTCTCGCTGCCGGGGACCAACAGCCAGGACGCCCAGAACCTGCTCAACGATCGGTTCCCGAGCCAGGAGAACGGCACCAACCCGGTGGTGATCGTCTCCCATGGCGCCAGGCTCGACGGCGGCGCGAATCGCAAGGCGGTCAACACCACGGTCACCAACCTCCGCCAGGTGCCCCACGTCACCAAGGCGGTGAGCCCGTTCTCGGCCGAGGGCTCGCTGACCAAGAACGGGCAGATCGCCAGCATCCCGGTGACCCTCAACGTCGGCGCCGCCGACCTGACGAACTCGCAGGCCGAGGCGGTCAGCGACGCCGCCGATCCGGCTCGCAACGCGGGGCTCGACGCCTCGGTTGGCGGCTACGTCGGCCAGCAGCTCTCCAAGCCGAGCACCGAGTACAGCGAGGTGATCGGCATCACCGCCGCGATCATCATCCTCCTGTTCGCCTTCGGGAGCGCCGTGGCGATGGGGATGCCGATCGCGACCGCGATCATCGGCCTCGCCACGAGCCTCAGCGTGATCTCGCTGCTGGCGAGGATCGTCGAGGTGCCCACGGTGGGACCGACGCTGGCGATCATGATCGGCCTCGGCGTCGGCATCGACTACGCCCTGTTCGTCGTCACCCGCCACCGCATGTATCTGGGGAAGGGGTTCGCACCCGAGGACGCGGCGGCACGGGCTGTGGCGACCGCCGGGTCGGCGGTGGTGTTCGCGGGGACCACGGTGGTGATCGCGCTGTGCTCGCTGGCAGTGGCGCGGATCCCGACCGTGAGCGCCCTCGGCTACACCGCCGCCGTCGCGGTGCTGGTCGCGGTGTGCGCCGCGGTCACCCTGCTACCGGCGCTGCTCGCCCTGGCCGGGGAGCGGATCAACTCGCTTCACCTGCCGTTCGTCAGCAAGGAGAAGGTGCACGACACGCGCCCCCACGGCTGGGCCCGCTGGGCTCGCGGCGTCGCCCGCCACCCGATTCCGGCGGCGATCGCCGCCACGGCGCTCCTCCTTCTGCTTGCGATTCCCCTGCTGAAGCTCCAGCTCGGACAGGTCAACAACGGGGCCGAGCCGAAGAGCACCCAGGAGCGCCAGTCCTACGACGGGCTCACCGCGGGATTCGGCGTCGGGGCGAACGGCCCGCTACTGGTCGGCGTCAGCCTCGACCCGCCGGCCAAGCCCGACCAGTCGAAGCTGAACCAGGTCAACTCGCAGCAGAAGCAGCTCGACCAGCAGCAGCAGCAGCTCAACGCCACCGAGCAGTCGACCGAGCAGCAGCTGGTCGCGCAGGGCGTGCCGCAGCAATCGGCGGCCCAGCAGGCGAAGGCGTCGGTGGCCAGCCAGCAGGACCAGATCAACGCCTCGCAGCAGAAGCTGAGCAAGGACAAGTCCGAGGCCTCCAACCCGGCCAGCGACCCCCGCCTCACCAAGCTCGACAATTCGCTGTCCAAGGTCAACGGCGTCCACTCGGTCTCGCCGCCGCTGGTCAACTCGAAGGGGACGGCGGCGGTGATCTCGGTCCAGGCGACCACCTCTCCCTCGGCGAACGCCACCGAGGACCTGGTCCGCCACATCCGCTCGACCACGATCCCCGATGCGCTCGGCGCCGGCAAGACGACGGCCTACGTGGGCGGCCAGACGGCTGGCTACATCGACCTCGCCGACGAGATCAGCTCGAAGCTGCCCCTGGTGATCGGGGTCGTGATCGCCCTCAGCTTCATCGTGCTGATGCTGGCCTTCCGCTCGCTCGCCGTGCCGCTCCAGGCGGCGGCGATGAACCTGCTCTCGGTCGGCGCCGCCTACGGCGTTCTCACCTTCGTCTTCCAGGAGGGGCACGGGGCGACGCTGATCGGCCTCGCCGGGGCGGTCCCGATCGTCAGCTACATCCCGCTGATGATGTTCGCGATCCTGTTCGGACTCTCGATGGACTACCAGGTGTTCCTGATCAGCCAGATGCGGGAGCACTACGGGGAGTCCCGCGACAACACCGACTCGGTGGTGTCGGGGCTGGCCTCGTCGGGCCGGGTGATCACCTCGGCGGCGCTGATCATGGTCTGCGTGTTCTCCAGCTTCGTGCTCGACGGCGACCCGACCGTCAAGCAGTTCGGCCTCGGCATGGCGGTGGCGATCGCAGTCGACGCGACGATCGTGCGCTGCCTGCTGGTCCCGGCGCTGATGGTGCTGTCGGGGCGGGCGAACTGGTGGTTCCCCGGTTTCCTCGAGCGCCACCTGCCCGAGATCGGGGTGGAGGGCGAGCAAGGCCTGCCCGGAGCGGCGGCTGGCTGACTCGCGGCCGGATCCCCAATATTGGGGTTGACCCGACGGGGTCTGGACGGTCTAATCGCCGCTGAGAGCCCGGATACGCCCGCGACCTTTCGTCCCGCGGGCCGAGAGGGGGAAAACGGAGGAGGGCCAGAACCGGAAGCGCCTGCGGTGGCTGCTGTGGGTCGGAGGTGCCGCGCTCGCGGTCGCGATCGTGGCGCTGGTCGTGATCCTCGTCAGCGGCGGCGGCACCGACGAGGCCAAGGGCCAGACGATCAGCTTCCAACCGGCGACCGAGACCGGCGACCATCCGTTCACCGAGCCCTCCGACGTCTCCGGCGACACGACCGTCAACTATCCGCCCACGGCCGCGGGTGGATCGTCGGGCGGCGGCTCGCCGAGCAGCGAGCCGTCGTCCGGACACGGAACGTTCGGTGGCACCAGCTCGGACTACGTCTGCGATCGCGAGAAGCTGATCCGCGAGCTGCTGAAGCGCCCCGACCGGATGCGCGGCTGGGCGGAGACGCTCGGGGTCGACCCGACGCCGAAGGCGGTCGCGAAGTACATCCGCGGCCTGCGCCCGGTGACGCTGACCCAGGACACCCAGGTCACCAACCACGCCTTCCTCAACGGCAGGGTGATCGCCTACCAGGCGATCCTCTCGAAGGGGACGGCGGTGCTGGTCGACAAGTACGGGCGGCCTGTGGCCCGCTGCCGCTGCGGAAACCCGCTCACCGAGCCGGTCTATTACAAGGACGCGACCTGCTACCACTGCCCGCCGCACTACACGCCGCCGCCGCCGTGCAAGTACCGGCCGTACGACCCCTACGACCAGCAGTACGGCCAGGATCCGAATACGGGCGACTACCTTGAGCCTGCCCCGACCGACGTGGAGTACAAGAAGAAGAACCCCTACAGCACCTGCTACGTCTTCTATCCAAATCCGCCGACTGTGTCGCTGTACGAGGAGGCTCCGCAGACGGAGACGACCACGACCACGCAGACGTACACGCAGAACTACACCCAGACGTACACGCAGACGTACACGCAGCCGACGCACACCTCCACGGAGCCCGGATGCTGCGGCGGCGACACCACGCCGACCACCCCCGGCGACGGCTACTGACCGGGCAGCGACCGCGGATTCCGCGGTGCCCGTTGGCTACGCTGCTTTCGCGACCTTCGCCCCCGCCTTCTCGAAGCTGAGCTCGCCGCCCTCGGCGTCCACCCGCACGGCGTCGCCCTCGGCGAACTCGCCCTCGAGGATCCGCAGCGCGAGCTTGTCCACGAGCTGCTTCTGGATCACCCGGCGCAGCGGCCGTGCTCCGTAGGTCGGGTCGTAGCCGAGGTTGCCGAGCAGGGTGCGGGCGTCCTCGGTCAGCTCCACCTCGATCCCGCGCTCGCGCACCCGGGCGACGAGGCGGTCGACCTGGAGGTCGACGATGCGGCCGATGTCCTGCTTGGTGAGCCGGTGGAAGATCACCGTGTCGTCGACCCGGTTGAGGAACTCGGGCTTGAACGTCTGCGACAGCACGTTCTCGATCTGGGTCCGCATCTTCTCCTCGTCGCTCTCGCCGACGATGAACTCCGAGCCCACGTTCGAGGTCATGATCAGGACCGTGTTGGTGAAGTTCACGGTCCGGCCCTGGCCGTCGGTGAGGCGGCCGTCGTCCATGATCTGGAGCAGCACGTTGAACACGTCGGGATGCGCCTTCTCGATCTCGTCGAGCAGGACGACCGCGTACGGGCGCCGCCGCACCGCCTTGGTGAGCTGGCCGCCCTCCTCGTAGCCGACGTACCCCGGCGGTGCGCCGATCAGCCGGGCCACCGTGTGCTTCTCCATGTACTCGGACATGTCGATCCGCGTCATCGCCTGCTCGGAGTCGAACATGAACTCGGCCAGCGCCCTCGCAAGCTCCGTCTTGCCGACTCCCGTCGGGCCGAGGAAGAGGAAGCTTCCGATCGGTCGGTCGGGGTCCGAGAGCCCGGCGCGAGTGCGGCGCAGCGCGTTCGAGACCGCCGCCACCGCCTCGTCCTGGCCGACGACGCGCTCGTGCAGGCGCTCCTCCATGTGGATCAGCTTCTCGACCTCGCCCTCGATCAGGCGGGATACGGGTATCCCGGTCCACTTGGAGACCACCTGGGCGACGTCCTCCTCGGTGACCTCCTCGGTGAGCATCGAGCCGCCGTCGGCGTGCAGCTCGGCGAGCTTGGCCTCCTGCTCGGAGACCGTTCGCTCCAGCTCGGGGATCTCCCCGTAGCGCAGCTCCGCCGCCCGCTCGAGGTCGGCGTCGCGCTCGGCCCGCTCGGCCTCGCGGTGGGCCTCCTCGAGCTGGGACTTGGCCGCCTTGATCGCCTCGATCGCGCCCTTCTCGTTCTGCCAGCGCGCCTTCATCTCGTTCGAGCGCTCGCCCAGCTCGGCGAGCTCGGCCTCGATCGCGTCGCGGCGCGCCTTCGACGCCTCGTCCTTCTCCTTCTTCAATGCCTCGCGCTCGATCTCGAGCTGCTGGATCCGCCGCTCAACCTCGTCGATCTCGGTCGGCATCGAGTCGATCTCGATCTTCAGCCGCGAGGCGGCCTCGTCGATCAGGTCGATCGCCTTGTCGGGCAGGAAGCGATCGGCGATGTAGCGCTCCGACAGGGTCGCCGCCGCGACTATCGCCGAGTCGGCGATGCGCACGCCGTGGTGGACCTCGTAGCGCTCCTTCAGGCCCCGCAGGATCGCGATCGTGTCGCCGACGTCGGGCTCTCCGACCAGCAGTGGCTGAAAGCGGCGCTCCAGGGCGGCGTCCTTCTCGATGTGCTTGCGGTACTCGTCGAGCGTCGTGGCGCCGACCGCGCGCAGCTCGCCGCGCGCCAGCATCGGCTTGAGCAGGTTCGCGGCGTCCACCGCGCCCTCGGCGGCTCCGGCGCCAACGATCGTGTGCAGCTCGTCCATGCACAGGACGATCTGGCCTTCGGACGCCTGCACCTCCTTCAGCACGGCCTTCAGCCGTTCCTCGAACTCGCCGCGGTACTTGGAGCCGGCGAGCAGGGCGCCGATGTCGAGCGCGATCACGCGACGGTCGCGAAGGCTCTCGGGGACGTCGCCGGAGACGATCCGCTGCGCGAGCCCTTCGACTATCGCGGTCTTGCCGACGCCGGGGTCGCCGATCAGCACCGGGTTGTTCTTCGTTCGGCGCGAGAGGATCTGGATCACCCGGCGGATCTCCTCGTCGCGCCCGATCACCGGGTCCAGCTTGCCGCGCTCGGCCTCGGCGGTGAGGTCGCGGCCGAATTTCTCCAGCGCCTGGATCGTGTTCTCGGGGTTGGGGGAGTCGACGCGGTGGGGGCCGCGTACCTCCGTGATCGCCTTGACGAGCGAGTCGCGGTCCGGGATCAGGTCGGCGACTCCGGACTCCTTGGCGGCCAGCGCGAGCAGGATGTGCTCGGTGGAGATGTAGGAGTCCCCCATCGCCGTCGATTCCTTCTCGGCCCGCTGAAGCGTGCGGACGAAGGCCTGGGACGGGCGCACGTCCGGCTCGTCGCCGCTCACCGACGGCAGCTCGTCGGCGCCGCCGCTGGCCCGGGCGGTGATAGCCGCGACGTCGGCACCGAGCTTCTGCAGCACCGGGACGACGAGGCCGTCCTGCTGCTCGAGCAGGGCGAGCAGCAGGTGCTGGGTGCCGACCTCCGGGTTGCGCCGCTCCGCCGCCAGGCGCTGTGCTCCGGCAACCGCCTCCTGCGACTTGATCGTGAACCTATCGGGCTGCATCGCCGCTCCTTCCTTCGGCCGGACCGAAGGGATCGTCATAGGCGCCGTACGGCACGATCTCGGCGCGGAACTGCCGCCTCACCCGGTCGACCTCCTCGAGCATCTCCCGCTCCATTTCCGCGACGCGCCGGCGCATCCGCGCGAGCTCGAGCCGCATCTGCTCGACGCTCTCCTCCAGCCCCAGCACCGTCTCGACCCCGGCCAGGTTGAGTCCCTCCTCGGTCGTCAGGCGCTGGATCTTGCGCAGGCGCTCGACGTCCTTCTGCGAGTACAGACGGGTGTTCTTGGGCGAGCGCTTCGGCGTGATCAGGCCGCGCGTCTCGTACATCCGCAGGGTCTGCGGGTGCATGTCGGCGAGCTCGGCGGCCACCGAGATCATGAACACGCCGCGCGTCTCTGCGATCTCGGGAGCGTCGGCGGCAACGCGCCTGCGCCCGCGCGCGGCTCGTCCGCGTCCGGCGCTCACGATCCACCCGCCTCGCCCGTCGCGCCCGACCGGGTGGCCTCGCGCAGCAGCCGCTCCCGCGGGTTGTGGCTGTTCAGCGACTCGGCGAGTTCGTCGACCGCCTTGCGCTGCTCCCGCGTGAGCCCCTTGGGGATGTCGATCGACAGCCGGTAGTGGATGTCGCCGCGGCCGCGGCCGCCCGGTCGCGGCGGCCCCTCGCCCCGGAGACGCTGGACGGTGCCGTGCTCGGTGCCCGCGGGCACGCGGATCCGCTTCGTGCCGTTCAGGGTCGGCACCTCCACGGTCCCGCCCTGGATCGCCTCGGCGACCGTGATCGGCACCGTCACCTCGAGGTTGCCGTCGGGACGCTGGGCGAACACCGGCGAAGGCGCCACCCGGGTCGTGACGTAGAGGTCGCCGGCGGGCCCCCCGCGGGGCCCGGCCTCGCCCTTCCCCGCCAGCCTGATCCTGCTGCCGTCGTGGACGCCGGCCGGGATGTTGACCTTGTAGCGCTTGATCTGGTGGGTGAGCCCGGACCCGCCGCAGGTCTGGCAAGGGTCGTCGATCACGGTGCCCTGGCCGCCGCACTGGGGGCACGGCTGGCTGATCGAGAACAGCCCCTGGCTCTGCGAGTCGATGCCGCGACCGCCGCAGCGCGGACAGGTGCGCGGCGAGGTGCCGGGCTTGGCGCCGGATCCGCCGCAGGTCCCGCACGGAGAGGCCTTCGGCACGGCGACGGTGATCTGGGTCCCGTGAACGGCCTGGTCGAAGCTGAGCTGCACCTCGGTCTCGAGGTCGCGGCCGCGCGACGGCTGGGGCTCGCCGCCCCGGCCGCGGCCGAAGAAGGTGGCGAAGATGTCGCCGAGGTCGGAGGTGAAGCCGCCGGCGCCGGCGCCGCCCCGGCCGAAGCCGGCGAACATGCCGCCGGCGTCGTACTGCTTGCGCTTCTCGGCGTCGGAGAGCGTGTCGTAGGCCTCCTGCACCTCCTTGAAGCGCTCCTCGGCCGCCGGGTCGTCGGGGTTGCGGTCGGGGTGGTACTGACGCGCGAGCTTGCGATAGGCGCGCTTGATCTCGTCGGCCGACGCCTTCTTGTCGACCCCCAGTACCTGGTAGTAGTCCTTTGCCATCGCGCCTAGTCGCTGACGATCACCCGCGCCGGGCGCAGCACCTGGCCGTCCAGCCGGTATCCCTTCTCGACCACCTCGAGCACGAGGCCGCTCTCGGCCCCGTCCTCCGAGCGCGTCTGCAGCGCCTCGTGCAGCTTGGGGTCAAAACGCTCTCCCGCCGGATCGTAGGCCTCCACTCCGGCGCGGCCGAGCACGCTCTGCAGCTCGCGGAAGGTGAGCAGCACCCCGCGGGCGAGGGCGCCGTCGCCGCCATCGTCATCGACGGTCGCCGCCGCCGGGTCGATGCCCGCGGCCACCAGGGCGCGCTCGAGGTTGTCGAGCACGCCGATCAGCTCGCTTGCCAGCTTTGCCCGCGCCCGCCGCTCCGCCTCCTCGCTCTCGCGGCCCACCCGGCGACGGTAGTTCTCGAAGTCGGCCTGGGTGCGCTGCGCCAGCTCGAGGTACTCGTCGCGCTCGCTGCGCGTCTGCCGGAGCAGCTCGTCGAGGTCACGCTCGACCTGGGCCTCCTCCGCCTCCGCCGGCTCGCGTTCGGCCCGGATCTCGCCGTCGCCGGCTGCCTGGCGCACAAGCTCGGCCTCGGCCTCGGGGGAGCCCGCCGGCGGTCGCGATCCGGCCCCTCCCGGGGTCGGGTCGGGCGCCCCCGCCGGCGGTCTGGCGCTCATCGCGCGCTCTCCTTCGGGCCTAGGCCCGGTCCTCGTCGACGACCTCGGCGTCCACGACCTCCTCGTCGTCCGCCGCCGCGCCGTCTTCACCCGCGCCGTCAGTGGAGGCCGCGGCCTCCTGCTGCGCTGCGGCGTAGATCTGGTCGGAGACCTTGTGGAAGGCCTGCTGCAGGGTGTCGGTCTTCGCCTTGATCTCCTCCGTGTCCTCGGAGGTGAGGCTGGAGCGCACGTCCGCGATCGCGTCGGTGATCTCCTTCTTCGCCCCCTCGTCGATCTTGTCGCCGAGCTCCTCGAGCTGCTTCTCGGCCTGGTAGGCGGCGTTCTCGGCGACGTTGCGCGCCTCCGCCAGCTCGCGCTGGCGGCGATCCTCGTCGGCGTGCGCATCGGCGTCCTTGATCATCCGCTCGACCTCGTCCTCGGAGAGGCCAGAGCCGCCCTTGATCTCGATCTTCTGCTCTTTGCTCGTGCCCAGGTCCTTCGCAGAGACGTTGAGGATCCCGTTTGCGTCGATGTCGAAGGTCACCTCGATCTGGGGCAGTCCCCGCGGCGCAGGCGGGATCCCGGTCAGCTGGAACTTGCCCAGGCTCTTGTTGTAGGCGGCCATCTCGCGCTCGCCCTGGAGCACGTGGATCTCCACGGAAGGCTGGTTGTCCTCTGCCGTCGAGAAGATCTCCGACTTCTTCGTCGGGATCGTCGTGTTGCGCTCGATCAGCTTCGTCATCACGCCGCCCTTGGTCTCGATCCCCAGCGTCAGCGGGGTGACATCGAGCAGCAGCACGTCCTTGACGTCGCCCGCGAGGACGCCCGCCTGGATCGCGGCCCCGATCGCAACCACCTCGTCGGGGTTGACGCCCTTGTGCGGGTCCTTGCCGACAAGCTCCTTCACCTTCTCCTGAACGGCGGGCATCCGGGTCATGCCGCCGACGAGGACGACGTGGTCGATGTCGGCGCCGGAATCGGACAGCGCCTGCTTGACCGGTCCCACGACGCGGTCCAGCAGGTCGGAGGTGAGCTCGTTGAGCTTCGCCCGGCCGAGCTTGATGTCGAGGTGCTTGGGGCCGGCGTCGGTGGCGGTGATGAACGGCAGGTTGATCTGTGTCTCCTGCGTCGTCGAGAGCTCGATCTTCGCCTTCTCCGCCGCCTCGTAGAGGCGCTGCAGGGAGTTCTTGTCGGCCGACAGGTCGACGCCCTGATCGCGCTTGAACTCTGCCACCAGCCATTCCACGATCGCCTTGTCCCAGTTGTCGCCGCCGAGGTGGTTGTCGCCGGCCGTCGCCTTCACCTCGAAGACGCCGTCGCCGATCTCCAGGACGGAGACGTCGAACGTGCCGCCGCCGAGGTCGAAGACGAGGATCGTCTGGTCGGCCTCCTCCTTGTCGAGGCCGTAGGCCAGCGCCGCCGCGGTGGGCTCGTTGATGATCCGCTTGACGTCGAGCCCGGCGATCTTGCCGGCGTCCTTGGTCGCCTGCCGCTGGTCGTCGTTGAAGTAGGCGGGGACGGTGATCACGACGGAGTCCACGCTCTCGCCCAGCTTCGACTCGGCGTCCGCCTTCAGCTTCTGCAGGATCATCGCCGAGATCTCCGGCGGCGAGTACTGCTCGCCGCGGACCTCGACGCGGGCGTCGCCGTTCGGACCGGCGACGACCTTGTAGGGGACGATGGTCTCCTCCTCGGTGACCTCCGCCTCCTTGCGCCCCATGAAGCGCTTGATCGAGAACACGGTGTTCTCGGGGTTCATCACGGCCTGGCGCTTGGCCACCGTGCCGACGAGGCGCTCGCCGCTCTCGGTGAAGGCCACCACCGACGGCGTCGTGCGCCCGCCCTCGGCGTTCTCCAGAACGCTCGGCTCGCCGCCCTCCAGAACGGCCACGCATGAGTTGGTGGTACCGAGGTCGATCCCTATCGTCTTCGCCACGTGCGTCTTCCTCCAGCTATGGGGCTAATTACAAAATCTGCGTGCGACTGTAGCAGATCTATGCGGCACTGACAAGGCGGGGCGGCCGACTGCCGCTTTCAGGCGCTTATCCGGTTCCCCTCGCCGCAGGCGAGTCTGTCTATCGCGAACCCGAAGGGTTCGCGGCGCCACGGAAGCGGGGGTCGGGCGATCCGCCGATGCACCCGATTACTTGCCCGCTTCCTGCGAGACGAAGTCCGCCACCTGCTCGGCCTGGTCGCCCCCCAGGATCCCCGCCGGCATGCGCCCGGGGGTGGGGCTGTCGATGCCCTTGTTGATCGCGTTCAGGACGCGCTGCTTGTTGGCCGACGCCGGGGCGCCGGCGAGCAGCACGTCCAGGTTGGGGCCGAAGGTGCCGTCGGCGCCGGCGCGGGCGAGCGTGTGGCAGGTGCCGCAGTTGGTCGCGAACAGCTCCTTGCCCTGGGTGAGGCCGGCGGGCACCTGCTCCGGCGACGCGCTCGACGCCCCCTCCCGCAGGATCGCCCAGAGCGGCACCAGAATGGCCATTCCGGCGAGGACGAGGCCGAAGATCACGAAGGTCCGCTTCTTCATTGCGATCGCGCGCCGGCGTCGCGACCGTCGCGCGCGGAGATACTAACCCGCCGCCAGTAGGGGCACATCCGCCGCAACGCGCACTCCCCGCAGCGCGGCCGCGGCCGGCAGACCGCCCGGCCGTGCGCGATCAGGTTCATGTGCAGCTCGTACGCATCGCCGGGATCGGTGACGGCGAGCATCTCGTCGTGGGCCGTCTCGAAGGACGCGCCCTCGGGGAACAGGCCGAGCCGGCCGCCGACCCGGTGGACATGGGTGTCCACCGGGATCTCGGGGCGATCGAAGCTGAAGATCAGCACGCACGCCGCCGTCTTGCGGCCCACGCCCGGGAGCGAGGTGAGAAAGGCGATCGCCTCCGCCCGCGGGGCGCCGGCCAGCCAGTCGAGGTCCGGGGGGTCTCCCAGCCGCGCCAGGATCTCCCGGATCCGCGGTGCCTTCGTGGCCGCCAGTCCGCCGGGGCGCAGCGCCTCGACCAGCTCGGCCTCGGGGGCGTCGCGCACCGCCTCCCACGCCGGAAAGCGCGCCCGCATCCGCTCGTAGGCGACGTCGCGATTGCGATCGTTGGTGTTCTGCGAGAGCACCGTGCGCACCAGCTCGGCGATCGGATGACCGTGGGGGTGGTTGCGGGGACGCCCGTACAGCTCGCGAAGCCGGTCGCGGATCGCCCGCACGCGCCGCTTCGGCGGCCGCCTCCACGCCGGTCCGGCAGGCGCTCGCCGGCGACGGCGTGTCGTCAAGGATGAGCGCCCCAGTGGCGGCAGGCCTGCGCCGCCGCGTCTATCGCCGCGGGGACCGCCTCGGCCGTCCGGGCAGGGTCCCATCCGCTCGCCGCCAGACCGGCAACCAGCGAACCCATGAAGGCGTCGCCGGCGCCCAGCGTGGAGATCGCGTCCACCTGGACCCCCGGCACCTCGGCGGTTGCCTCGCCACGGACCACGGCGCCCTCGCGTCCGACGCTGACGACGGCGACACGCGCCCCGAGGTCGCACAGCCTCTGCGCCGCGTCGCCGGGGTCGTCGACGCCGGTGATGAACCGGGCCTCCTCGCGGTTGGTGCGCACGAGCAGGGCTCCCTCGCAGACCGACTGGCATGCCTCCCGGGCGAGGTCGAGGTCGCGCCAGCGGTTCGGCCGCAGGTTCGGGTCGAACAGCACGGGCACCCCGCGCGACAGCGCCTCCCTGCGGGCCCCGAGCGTGATCGCGCGCTCCGGCTCTCCGATCATCGTGTTCGAGCCGATCGCGACCGCCGAGGCGGCCGCGACGGCGTCGCCGGTGCGTCCGGCAACCGCTCGCAACCCCGCCTCGATGCCGGCGCCGTAGACCTCGAACTGGGGCTCGCCGTCCGGGTAGAGGAAGGCGAAGGCGACCGGCGTCTGGGCGTCCGGGACCAGCTGGAACCAGCGCAGGTCCACCCCCTCGTGCTCGAGGTGGTCGCGCAGCCAGGTCCCCCAGTCGTCGTCCCCGACGCCGCCGAAGAGCGCGGACTCCGCGCCGGCCCGGCGGGCCCACACGGCCACGTTGGCGAGCGCTCCCCCGAAGTGGGGCCTGAGCTCGTCGACATCCTCGATCGAGGACACGGGCTTCTCGCAGACGAGGTCGACGATCGCCTCGCCGACACAGAGGATCATGGCGGTCAGGATATGGTCGCCGGCGGTGGGACCGCCGCGCCGCATAGAGGAGCTCGACGTCGACGTCGACGGCGTGCGCACCTTCACCCGCCGCGTCGAGGGGGAGGGCCCGCCGACGGTTTTCGTCCACGGCAACCCGACCCATTCCGAGGACTGGCTGCCGTTCCTGGAGCGGATCGACGGCCCCGCCCTGGCACCCGACCTGCCCGGATGGGGCCGCTCCGCCCGTCCGCGCGACTTCGACTACTCGATGCACGGCCTCGCTCGCTTCTTCGGGCGCTTTCTCGAGCTGACCGGCGTCGGCGACCACCGGCTCGTGCTCCACGACTGGGGCGCGGTGGCCCTGATCGAGGCGCAGCGGCGCCCGAAGTGCGTGCGCCGCCTCGTCGTCGTCAACGCCGTGCCCCTGCTGCCCGGATATCGCTGGCACTGGGTGGCGAGGCGCTTCTGGCGCCGTCCCGTGGTCGGCGAGCTGCTCAACCTCTGCGCGACCCGGGCGGGGCTTGCGCTCGGCCTGCGGCAGGCCACCGCGGACCGCGGGCCGATGCCGGACGAGTTCGTGGACATGGTGTGGCGCGGCTACCGGCGGGGCTTCGGCCGCCCGGTGCTCGACCTCTACCGGTCGGCCGATCCCGATGCGCTCGCGGCCGCCGGCGCGGGCCTGGACGAGGTCCGCTGCCCGGCCCTCGTTGTCTGGGGCGAGCGCGATCCCTACCTGCCGCCCCGGTTCGGGGCCGAGTACGCACGGCGCCTGCCCGACGCGGAGCTCGTCGCCGTGCCCGATGCCGGCCACTGGCCATGGGTCGAGCGGCCCGAGCTGATCGGGCGGATCCTCGATTTCCTCGCTGCCTAGGGGCGCCGCTTCCGTGACCGGTTCACGCCGCATTTACAATCTGCCGGGCGTGTTCGTGTTTCGTTTCCTAGACGCCACCGGCCGGCGCCTGCCCAAGGGCTGGGGGGATGCCCTGCGGCAGATCGGCCTTTTCGTGTTCGCCGACCTCTGCTACGAGACCGTGCGCGGAATCGCCGAGGGCAAGACCGCCGTCGCCTTCGCCAACGGCCAGACGCTGATCGACGTCGAGCGCGCGACGGGGACCTTCTTCGAGCCCCATCTTCAGCACCTGCTGATCGGCGAGCGCTGGCTGATCGACCTCGCCAACCAGTGGTACATGAACAGCCACTTCCTGATCACGACCACTTTCCTCGTCTGGCTCTACCTGCGACGCAACGAGGCGTTCTACTTCGTCCGCAACATGTTCATGGTGGCGATGGGGCTGGCGCTGGTCGGCTACACGCTCTTCCCGGCCGCCCCGCCGCGGCTCTATCCGCAGTACGGCTTCATCGACACGATCACCGACTTCAGCCAGGTGAACCACGACTCCGCCCTGGTCAAGGTCTTCGTCAACCCGTACGCCGCCGTGCCCAGCATGCACTGCGCCTTCGCGCTGATGATCGGCATCACCGGGGTGCGGATATCCCGTCACGCGATCACGCGCGCGTTCTGGCTCGTCTACCCGCTGATCGTCTTCTTCGTCGTGGTGATCACCGCCAACCACTTCTGGATCGACGGGGCCGTCGGCGCCGCCGTCGCCGCTCTCTCTGCGCTCGCGGCGCACCGGCTGCTGGCCCCGATCAGGCCCGCCGCCTGGGCGTGGCGCCAGCCCGCCACGGGCGAGGCCCACGCGTGAGCCGCGCGGCGCCCTTTGGCGCCTCGGCCTGATGGGGGCTCCCGCCCCGCCGCGGACGCCCGGCGTTGGTAACGGGCGGCAGGTCCGAAACGCGCAGGAGCTGCGCGCCTACGCCCGCGAGCGCCTGATCGAGTCGCGCCTCACCCCGAACGCGATCTCGATGACCGGGCTCGCGCTCAACGTCGCCGCCGCGGTACTGATCACACAGCGCCTCTTCTTCTGCGCCGGGATCGCCTTCATCGTCGGCTCGGTGATGGACACGCTGGACGGCCGCTACTCGCGCATGTCGGGCAAGGGAACGCTGTTCGGGGCCTTTCTGGACTCCGTGCTGGACCGCCTCGAGGAGGGCGTCGTGCTGGCCGCGGCGGCCGGCTACTTCGCCTCCCGCGGCGACGACTTCGCGGCGGCGATGTGCGTGGTCGTCGTGCTCGGCTCGCTGATGGTGTCCTACACGCGCGCTCGCGCCGAGGCGCTCGGGGTGGAGTGCAAGGTGGGCCTGGCCACCCGCCCGGTTCGCGTCGTCGTCCTCTCGGCCGGCCTGGTCTTCGCCCGCGGCGCGGGCCTCGGCGACTTCGAGCTGCTGGCGCCGGCGATCTACACGCTCGCCGTGCTGACCGCGATCACGGTCGCCCAGCGGGTCTGGCACGTCAGGGGCGAGCTGTCGCGCGAACCTGCGGCGACGCCTGCCGACGGCGACAGTCGCACGTAACCGCACACCGGTTTGGGTGATACTTGCCCGAGCCCGCAGCCGCGGAGGCAATGAATCGTGCGCGCGGCAGTCGGCTAGCCTTCAACCTTCCCGAGGAGGACTCTCTCGCCATGAGCAAGACCAACGGAGCCGAGGTTGACGGTCGCCGCGACGACGGCAAGGTGCGGGTCGCGATCGTCGGCGTCGGCAACTGCGCCAGCTCGTTCGTCCAGGGCGTCCACTACTACCGGGAAGCCGATCCGGCCGAGCAGGTCCCCGGGCTCATGCACGTCGATCTGGGCGGCTACCACGTGAGCGACATCGAGTTCACGGCGGCCTTCGACATCGACGCCGAGAAGGTGGGCAAGGACCTCGCCGAGGCGATCTGGGCGGGCCAGAACAACACGATGCGGTTCTCCGACGTGCCGCCGCTCGGGGTTGCGGTCGAGCGCGGGATGACTCACGACGGCCTCGGCAAGTACCTGAAGGAGAAGATCACCAAGGCCCCCGGCCCGACCGCCGACATCGTCAAGATCCTGAAGGAGACCAAGACCGACGTCCTCGTCTGCTACCTGCCGGTCGGCTCCGAAAACGCCACCAAGTGGTACGTGGAGCAGGCGCTCGCCGCGGGCGTCGGCTTCGTCAACTGCCTGCCGGTGTTCATCGCCCGCGAGGAATACTGGGACCGGCGCTTCGAGGACGCGGGGCTGCCGATCGTCGGCGACGACATCAAGTCGCAGGTCGGGGCGACGATCGTGCACCGCGAGCTGGCGCGGCTGTTCCACGAGCGTGGTGTGCGCCTCGAGCACACATCGCAGCTCAACGTGGGCGGCAACATGGACTTCTACAACATGCTCGAGCGCGAGCGACTGGAGTCCAAGAAGGAGTCGAAGACCAACGCGGTGACCTCGATCATGGGCCACGAGCTGCCACCCGACGACATCTACATCGGCCCCTCCGACTACGTCGCCTGGCTCACCGACCGCAAGTGGGCACACATGCGTCTCGAGGGCCGCTCGTTCGGCGACGTGCCGCTCAACGTCGAGCTCAAGCTCGAGGTCTGGGACTCACCCAACTCCGCCGGGATCGTGATCGACGCCGTGCGGATCATCAAGCTCGCGCTCAACAACGGTCTCTCCGGGCAGCTCGACGGCCCCTCCAGCTACCTGATGAAGTCGCCTCACAACCAGCGTCCCGACCCGGTCGCCCGGGAGATGACCGAGGAGTTCATCGCCACCTACGCCCGCGGCTCCGAAAAGCCCCCGAAGCCCGAGGCGGCGATGGAGGCGGAGGCCGAGGCCCGCGCGGACGCGAAGGGCTGAGCTGCCCGGCGACGGGCTCTCGATCTGCCATGTGACCCCCCACCCGTGGGGGTCGCGGCACGAGGTGAACGAGTTCGTCGAGCACGTCTCGGCGCAGCTCGCCGAGCGCGGCCATCGCGTGCTGGTCGCGGCGCCCTCGGACTCGCGGGCGAAGATCCACGAGTCGCGCCGCGCGATCCGGGCCGCCCGCGGCCGGCCCGCCTCCGTGTTCGCTCGCGACGGCTCGCCACGCGTGCTTGCCGTCGGCCAGGGGATCCCGATGCCCGGCGGTCCGGGGCCGCGGGCGGCCCCGGTTCCGCTCGACATCAGCCGCAGCCTCGAGGAGCTGCTCACGGCGGCCTCGCTCGACGTCGTCCACGTGCACGACCCGTACGCGCCCAGCGCCTCGGCGGCGGCGCTGCGCCATTCGTGGTCGCTCAACGTGGGCACGTTCCACGAGCCCGCCGAGCGCGTCCTCTCGACCCAGGTGGCGCGCCCGCTGGTCGAGCTGCTCTTCGGCCGCCTCGATGCGCGCACCGCCAGCAGTCGCGTCACCGGTGAGCTGCTCGACCGCTACTTCCCGGGCGACTACGACCTCGTCCTCCCGGGTGCCGAGCGCGAGCGCAAGGGCGTCTGGCCCGGGGGATCCGGCGGGGGCGGCGATCCCGTGCGCATCCTCTTCTGCGTCGAGGAGGAGCGGGGCGCCCTGCGGCTGTTCCTGCGCGCCCTGCGACGGCTGCCGCTCGAGCCTGCCTGGGAGGCGATCGTCTGGGCGGACGGCCCGGCGGACCCGCTGCTGCGGCTCAACCGCAGCCTGCGCGAGCGCGTCCGCCTGGTCGGGCCCAGGGACGCATCCCTGCAGCAGCTGAGCGCCGCCGCCGACGTCGTCTGCGCCGCGTCGGGCGGCCCGCGCCCGGCGCCGGGCGCGATCCGCCGCGCGATCGCGAACGGGGCGGTCCCGGTGGCGTCGCGCCTGCCGATCTACGCCGAGCTCACCGCCGACGGCGAGCGCGGCCTGCTGTTCCCGGTCGGCGACGCGCAGACGCTCGCCGGGCAGCTTGCGCGCCTTGTCTCCGATCCCGCTCTGCGACGGCAGCTCGCCGACGCTGCGCGCGGCGGGATCGGCGGCTGGGACCGCACCGCCGCCGAGGTGGAGGACGTCTACCGCAGGGTCTGCGCGCGGCGCCATGACGCTCAGGGGAGGCCCGAGGTGCGCCGGGCGCTGTCGCGGCGGCCGGAGATCCACGTCGACCTGCACATGCACACCGACCACTCGCCCGACTGCGCCACCCCGGTCGAGGTCCTGCTCGAGACCGCGCGCGACCGCGGCCTCGGGGCGATCGCGATCACCGACCACAACGAGATCTCCGGCGCCCTGGCCGCCCGCGAGGTCGCCAAGCGGATGGACGGGATCCGGGTGATCGTCGCCGAGGAGGTGAAGACCGCCGACGAGGGAGAGGTGATCGGCCTGTTCATCGAGGAGAAGATCGAGCGCGGCATGTCGATGTCGGAGACGATCGCCGAGATCCGGCGCCAGGGCGGCCTGGTCTACGTCCCCCACCCGTTCGACAGACTGCACTCCGTGCCCGACTACGAGCACCTGCTGAAGATCGTCGAGGAGATCGACATCCTCGAGGTGTTCAACCCGAGGGTGGCCTTCTCGACCTTCAACGAGGAGGCGGAACGGTTCGCCGCCAAGTACCGGATCGTGCCCGGCGCCGGCTCGGACAGCCACGTGGCCCAGGGGCTCGGCAGCGTGCGGATCAGGTTGCGCGACTTCGAGGGGCCGGAGCAGTTCCTGGAGGCGATGCGCGGGGCGGACATCGTCCGCAAGCACAAGAACCTCGTCTACGTGCAGGCGCTCAAGTTCCTCCAGACGGCGGCGAGGCCGAGCGCGGCCCGGCGCTCACGCGATGCCGGGGCGGCGCGGCCCGTGAAGGGCGGGCGGCCCCGCCGCCGCGGGTCGCGAACGACCAGGAGGGGCAAGAGTTGATGCGCGGCAGAGGAACGCAACCGGAGCCGTCAAAGAATGTCCGCGCAGTGCCGACCACCGACGACGAAATCCAGGAGAAGTATCTGGAGCGGGCTATCAGGGAGCTGAACCAGCTCACCCGGGACCTCCGCGACTGCCCCCACTGCCCCCGCGGCAACCTGATGCCCGTCCTGGGGTCCGGTCATCCCCAGGCAGACATCTTCCTGCTCAAGTACGCGCCAACCGCCTCCGAGGTGGAGGAGGGAGTGGCGTTCTACGGCCGCGCCGGCAACGCCCTGATAAAGAGCTTCAAGCGCCTGACGATCGACCCGCTCGTCGTCTACGGGACCCTCTGCGTCAAGTGCCCCACCGCCGATCCCGGCCTCGCCGCCGAGGAGTGCGTCGCCCGGGTGGTCGAGGAGTTCGCGATCGTCTCGCCGCGGATCGTGGTGGCGATGGGGCCGCGCGCGCTGGAGACCCTGAACGACCTCGAGATCCCGCTTTCTGCCCCGCTCGAGCCTCTTGCGGGCGAGATCCAGCAGCTCACTCCCACGGTCGCCGGGCTCTACACGCCGGACATCGACGGCTCGCTGGACGAGCAGGGGGCCAAGCAGGAGTTCTGGCAGGCGTTCCGCGTGCTGGGCGAGTGGTATTCCAACTTCCCGCCGTACTAGCGGTCACCGCACCCGGCGCCCGCTCGCCTAGACTCCGCTGCCGATGGACCTCGAGGAGCGAACGATCGAGCAGCTGCCGGAGCGGTGCCAGAGCTGCGGCACCGTGCTCACACAGGAGGAGAAGGAGACCGTGCTGGAGCAGGGGGCTGCGCTGGCGCTGTGCACGACCTGCGCGATGGAGCAGGTCACCCTTGACGAGGACGAGCTGGAGGAGGAAGCCGGCTAGGGCCGCCCTCGCCGCCGCCTCACGGCGCCGGCGCCGGGCCGTGGTGGTGGCCGGAGGTCAGCTCGACGTGGACCTTGCGGGCGCCGGGCTCGCGCACCAGCCGTAGCACCCTGGCGTCGGCACGGGAGACGACCTCGGCGCCGGTCGCCTGCACCGTGTAGCCGTTGGGGTAGTGACGGCGGGGCACGATGATCTCGGTGCGTAGCCAGCGAGGCAGGCGCCGCCCGCCGACCCCTCCCAGGCGGTAGGTCAGCTCGAATGTGCGGTCGGCGCGGTCGTAGAAGAAGCTCAGCGGCCGTCCGGCGATCGCCTGGGGATAGGGGCGGGAGAGGGCGCGAAGCTTGCGGTACTTGACGTTGGTCCCGCTGGGCGCCTTGTGGGCGTCCGGCACGATCGACTGGATCCCCGGGCCCTGGGTCGTCGGATCGCCGCATTCGCAGTAGTGCCACTCCTGCCAGGAGACCATGTGGCGGTCGGCGTCGTCGGTGATCCGCCGGATCACCGTCAGGTCGTTCGTCGCTCCGTACTCGGACAGAAGCAGGGCGTCGTTGGTGCGCTTCGACGCGGCGTCGGCGTTGTCGAACACGGTCTGCTCGAGCTCGTCGCAGGTCTGGTCAGGTCCGCCGATCAGGCCGGCGAGGCAGTAGACGTGGAAGCTCATCGCGGTGCGAGGGTCGCCGGTGTCGCCGTGCGAGGTGTTGGCGCCGAAGTTGAAAAGGACGTTCGGCTCGTACCAGACGAGATGTGTGCCGTCCACTTTGCGGATTCGCCTCAGCATGCGCTTCGTGAACGGCGTCAGCGTGTTGGCGTCGAACGCCGGACAGCCCGCGGTGTTGGCGCAGCTCGGCCACACCGAGCCCGGCCACGGCTCGTTGAAGAGGTCGTAGCCGAGCACCCCCGGATCGGCGGCGAACTTCGAGGCGACGTGGCGCCATGCGGCCGCGTAGCGGTCCTGCAGCCCGACGCCGCCCGGGCCGGGGTCGTTTGCCCAGAAGTGGTCATAGGCATGGCTGAGCGCCGGCATCGCGATGTAGTTGCCGGGAAAGCCGGACTGTGGCTGGTTGGGGAGGCCGTCGTCCTGGACCGCCCAGTCGGGCCAGCCCTCGCCCTGAAAGCGCTCGTTGTACATGTCCTGGTGGAAGTCGACGAGGACGAAGATGTGGTGACGCGCGAGCAGCCGCTCGGTTCTGCGGACGCGGCGGATGTAGGCGTCGTCGTAGTGGCCGGGAGTCGGCTCGATCGCCTTGTCGATCAGACCCAGCCGGACCGTGTTGAAGCCCTCGCGCTGCAGGAAGGCTGCGTCGTCGGCACCGAAGCCCGAAGCGTCGGGCGCGTACGGCGGCACCTTGTAGACCATGTTCAGGCCGTGCAGGATCACCACGCGACCGTCGGCGTCCGTGATCCAGCGCCCCGAGTGCGCGAGGGGGGAGGTCGGTGAGGCATTGGCCGCCGGCGCCAACAGGGCGAGCGCGGCGAGGCTGGCCAGCAGGGTGCGGCGGCGCACGTCGCGACCATAGCCCCTGCCGCCGGCAAGCGCTCCGGTCGGCCCCGCCGTCAGGGGGCGGTGGCCTCGGCGAGCGCGCCCATCGCCTCCACGGTCGCGCTCGCCAGTCCGCGCACGACGATCAGGTCGAGGGCGTCGTACGCGGCAAGCTCCTCCGCCGCCGCGGCGCGGTCGGGAGCCACGATCCCCACCGTGCCCTCGGGGACGCCGAGGCGGGCGAAGTGGTTGCGGTAGCCGTCGTGGAGATCGCGGTAGAAGGACTCCTCCTTGGCCAGCCGAGCGGTGGCATCTTCGCCGACGGCGGCGCGGACGTAGCCGAGCACGGGCGGTGGTTCGCGCCCGGCCGTGCGCGCGCCGGCTTCGACGTCGGCGCGCGCATCGCGGGCGGCCTGCGGCGTCATCCAGTTGAGGAAGGCGCCGTCGAAGCCCGCTCCCGCGAGTCCGCACATCTTCGGCCCCATCGCCGCCAACACCAGGCGCGTGCCCGCCAGCGCCTCGCGGAGTCGCGGCAGCGCCTCGCGCATCGCCGACAGCGGCTTCTCCGAGAACCCGGCGCCGACGCCGATCCACAGCCGCTCGCGGTCGAGGCCGAGCCGGTCGATGCCGGCGGCTATGTCGGCGGGCGCGTGGCGATCGAGCGCCTGTACCGCGACCCCGAGCTCGAGGCCGGGGGCTGCCTCGGCGAAGACGGCGAGCGTGTCGAGTCCGTTCGCCCCGGGGTGGTCGTTCGACCACATCGAGCCGAAGCCGAGCTCGGCGCAGCGGGCCGCCAGGGGGCCGGCGACGGCGGGGTCGAGCCCGGCGGCGACGCCGAAGCCGCGCGACGAGGTCATCGGCGCTGCGCCCGCGCGTGGGCTCATCCGCGCTCCAGCAGCGCCACGCACTCGATATGGGGGGTCTGGGGGAACATGTCCACGGGCCTCACGCGGCGCAGCGTATAGCCGGCGGCCGCGAGCTGTGCGGCGTTGGGGGCGAGCGTGGTCGGGTTGCAGGAGACGTAGACGAGCCGCCGCGCCCCGCACTCGACGACGCGCCGCACGACCTTCTTCGAGAGGCCGGCGCGGGGCGGGTCGACCACGACGACGTCGGGGCTCCCGGCCTCGTCGAGCAGGGGCCGGATCCCGAGGCGCGCGTCGGCACGCACGAAGCGGGCGTTGGCGATCTCGTTGGCGGCGGCGTTCCGGGTCGCATCGTCGACCGCCTCGGCCACGGATTCCAGGCCCCAGACCTCGCCGGCCCGGGAGGCGAGGACCAGGGCGATGGTGCCGATCCCGCAGTAGAGGTCGAACACCCGCTCGCGACCGCTGAGACCGGCGTAGTCGGCTGCCGCCGCGTAGAGGCGCTCGGCCATCTCCGTGTTCGTCTGGAAGAACGCCGCCGGCGAGATCGCGAAGCGCAGTCCGCAAAGCTCCTCGCTGATGCGCTCACTGCCGAGCACGCCGGTCTCGCCGTCGGTGCCGCCGGACGGGCCGTCGACGATCGTGTGCAGGTCCACCGGCGGTCGCGGGATCGCGACGGCCGAGGTGATCAGGCGCGTCTGCACCTGCCCGCCGCGCCGCGACTCGCGCACGACGAGGTTTCGCAGCGCGCCGGCCTGGGCGCGGCGGTCGTAGGCGGTCAGCCCCTCCGCGCGCGCCCAGGCGCGCACGGCGTTGCGGGCGGCGTTGTTGCGCTCCGACGCCAGCATGCAGTCGTCGACGTCGACCACCTGCCACCAGCGCCCGCGCGCATGAAAGCCGAGCGTGATCCGCTCGCCGTCCGCGCCGAACGAGTACTCGAGCTTGTTGCGGTAGCGCCACGGCTCGATCGCCGGCACCGCCGGCTCGAGCTCGAAGCCGTCGAGGCCACCGAGGCGCCTGAGCGCGTCCTCGATCTGCTCGACCTTGACGGCGAGCTGGCGCTCGTACGGAAGTCCCTGCCAGGGGGCCCCCGGGCAGGGATCGTCGCCGTGAATGCAGCGGTCCGGCACTCGCTCGGCGGAGGGCCGCAGAAGCTCCGTGACGCGCGCCTCGGCGTAGTCACGCTTCGCCTTCGCCAGCCGCGCCCGCACCCGGTCTCCGGGAAGGCCGCCGTGGACGAAGACGACGTAGCCGTTGGCGCGGGCGACGCCGGCGCCGCCGTAGGCGAGCGAGTCCACTTCCAGCTCCAGCAGGTCGCCCCGCCGTGGCCGGCCGGCCGCGGAAGATGCGCCGGGGTTCATCGCCCTATCGTTGCAGCGTCTTGGGCTTCGAGATCGACAGCTACGCGCGGCGGGCGGAGGACTTTCTCGCCGACCTCGACCGCGAGTACTACCTGCACTTCTCGGGGCAGAAGGACCGCTTCGAGGTGGAGCGGGTCTACGACGCCTACCCGGAGCTGTTCTCGCGTCAGTCGGTCGAGGCGCTGCGCGGGGCCGAGGCCCCGGGCGGCAGCGGGGACGGCGCCCGCAGGCTCGCCTATCTGCTGCATTTCGCGGTCGACGGCTATCTCGGTCAGGCCACCAAGGCGGAGACGGCCGAGATCGCGCAGCGAGAGGCGCGGCTGGAGGTCGAAGTCGGCGGGGAGGGCCTGCCCTACCGCAGCGCGCCGATCGCACAGGCCAACGAGGAGGATCGCGAGCGCCGCGCCTCTCTGGAGGCGGCCCGGAACGCGGTCCTGGCCGAGCAGCTCAACCCGCTGCACCTGGAGGCGTTCGAGCGCAGCCGGGAGCTGGTTCGCGAGCTGGGCTGGCCGAGCTACCGCGACGCGTACGCCGAGCTGCGGGGCGTCGACCTCGCGGCGCTGGCCGAACAGGCGGCGGGCCTGCTGGATGCGACCGAATCCGCCTATGCGCCGATCGTGGACCCGGAGCTGGAGCCGGTCGTGGGCGCCCGTCTCGGCGAGATCCACCGGGCGGACGTGCCGCGGTTCTTTCGTGCGCCGGCGCTGGACGGCCGCTTCCCAGCCGAGCGCCTGGTCGACTCGTTCGCGCAGACCATGTCCGGGCTCGGGATCGAGCTTGGATCGCAGCGAAACGTCCATCTCGACACCGAGAGCCGGCCGAGCAAGAGCCCGCGCGCGTTCTGCGCTCCGGTCCGCGTCCCGGGCGAGGTGCACCTCGTCGTGCCCAGGGTGGGGGGCCGGGATGACTACGCGGCGCTCTTTCACGAGGGCGGCCACACCGAGCACTACGCGAACGTCGACCCGGCTCTGGCGTTCGAGTTCCGCCAGCTTGGCGACAACTCCGTCACCGAGTCGTTCGCCTTCCTGCTCGAGCACCTGACCGAGGACCGGGAGTGGCTCTCGGCGCGTCTTGGCGTTGAGGACCCCGCACCGGTGGCCTCGCATGCCCGGGCGGTCAAGCTGGTGATGCTGCGGCGCTACGCGGCCAAGATCGCCTACGAGCTCGAGCTCGGGGCGACGGCTGACCTCGAGGCGATGCCGCAGCGCTACGCCGAGCTGCTCGGCGGCGCCACGCGTATCGAATGGCCGCGCGTCAGCTGGCTCGCCGACGTCGACGCCGGGTACTACGTCGCCTGCTACCTGCGCGCCTGGGCGCTCGAGTCGCGCTGGCGCGCCCACCTGCGCGGGCGCTTCGGCGAGGGCTGGTTCGGGGAGCGCGAGGCCGGCGAATGGCTGGTCGGGCTGTGGCGCGAGGGCCAGCGGCTGTCGGCCGACGAGCTGCTCGCCGAGACGCTGGGCGAGGAGCTGGACCTGCGGGACCTGGCGGCGGAGTTCAGCCCAGCTTCTTCTCGACCGCGGTGAGGATTCCCTTGCGGCCCTGGTTGCGTCGCTCGTAGTCGCGCACCTTGCGCAGGTCGGCCGGCGTCAGCCCCGTGAGGCGCGACTTGATCTGGGGAACGGTGAGCTGGTCGTAGGCGGTTATCGGGAAGCTCGAGCCCACACCCGCCTGACGGCGGAGCTCGTCGGCCCGTGCGAGCGGCTGGTCGGCGGCGTCGCGGGCCGCGCGGGCCGCGCGCCCGGTGGCGGTGCGCACCTGGCGCTGGGCGCCGCGGGCAGCCGACGTGGCGCGCCGGCGGGCGGGGCGGGTGCGTCCCCGCACCTCCTTCTGCAGCTGGCCGGCCAGCCGCTCGAGGTCCTTGAGCATCGAGTCGCGCTGCTTGCGCCCGCGCGAGACCAGCTGGCTGACCAGGTCGTTGGCGTCCCTGCGGGTCATGCGGCCGCGGCCGACCGCGTCGTCGACCGCCTCCTGGAGGCGGTCGCGGGAGAGCGTGACGCTGCGTTCGAGGCTGTCCCGGAAGGCCTGGACGCTCTTGTCGACGCGTCTCTGCGCGGCCGCCGAGCCGCTCTGCGCCGAGGGCCTGCGGGCGGTCGTACGCCCGCCGGAGCGCTTCGTGGAGCGAGCCGTGCCGCGCTTTGCGGATGCGCTGCGCTTTGCGGATGCGCTGCGCTTTGCGGATGCGCTGCGCTTTGCGGCGGTCGAGCGCGGGCGCGCGCCGCCGGTCTTTCTCGATCTCGAGCCGTTGGCCATCGGTCCTCCTGGAGCGTCGCTTTCCCGGCGCACTATCTCACCCCCGGACGGGCGCCGTAAAGTGCGGTGGCGAGCTTGCGTCAGCGAAGCTCGAACGTGGCCGCGACGGGCGCATGGTCGGACAGCCGGATGCGGAGGCCGTCGATCCCGGCGGGCACGTCACGCGCCTCCGCCGGCCACGGCCGCGGCGGGTCGATGACGTCCGGGCCGCGCGCGAGCAGGTGGTCGATCGCGGCGGCGCCGGTGGGCGCGGCGAGACCGAAGCGGTCGGAGAGCGCCTCGAAGACGTCGCCGTCCCGCGGGCGCAGGTTCAGGTCGCCGCCGAAGATCAGGGGAGCGGCGCCGGCCCAGGCGACCGCGGCGCCGGCGGCACCGAGGACGTCGTCCGCCGCCGCCTGCGGATCGTGGGCGGTGGCGTGGAGGTTTGCGACGCAGAGCCCGCAGTCGAGGCGGGTGAACGCCATCGTGCGCCGCTCCGGTGGCGGCTTGTGGATCGCGATCTCACGGCGCTCGGCGATCTGCCCGGCCCCTGCGCGCACGAGGGTGGTGTTCGAGCCGCCCTCGCCGGAGGCGATCAGGTCGGGGTTGATCCGCGCGGCGAGGGCTCGCAGCCGGCCATGCGAGTTGCGCGACGTGAGCGAGACGTGGGCCTCTGCCGAGCAGGCGTCCGCAAGCGCTTCCACCCAGGAGGAAGGGCACTCCTGCAGCAGCGCGACGTCCCAGTCGGCGGCGGCCAGCAGGGAGGCGAACTCCGCCCGCAGGGGACGGTTGACCTGGACGTGGGTGGCGCCCCGCTCGGTGACGCGCAGCAGGCGCGAGCGCCAGGTGGCCAGCGACGGATCGGGCGGAGCGTCACGACCGTGGAAGAGGTTCCATGTGATCGCGCGGATACGCACGCGCGTAGTATCCGCGGCTTCCCGTGGCGGCTCCCGGAAGGGAGTCGGCACTGCCCGCAACGGAGGCGAGCATGCCGAGGCATTTCCTCACCGGTGAGGAGCTGAGCGCCGACGAGATCGACGCTCTGCTTCGTCGCGCGCTCGAGCTGAAGCGCGGTCGCGCGCCGGGCGAGGGGCGCGACTCGCTGTCGGGGATGTCGGTGGCGCTGCTGTTCGAGAAGCCCTCCACGCGGACCCGCATCTCCTTCGAGGTCGGGGTGGCGGAGCTGGGCGGGACGCCGGTGGCGCTGCGCGGCGACGAGCTCCAGCTGACGAGGGGAGAGTCGCCGCGCGACACGGCGCTGGTCCTGTCGCGCTACGTGCACGGGATCGTCGTGCGGGCGGGGTCGCACGCAATCGTCCGGGAGCTGGCGGAGTACTCCACGGTGCCGGTGATCAACGCGCTCACCCCCGAGCACCATCCCTGCCAGGCGCTGGCCGATCTGCTCACCCTGCGCGAGCGCTTCGGCGAGCTCTCCGGCCTGCGGCTCGCCTACGTCGGCGACGGCAACAACGTCGCCCGCTCGCTGGCGATCGCGGGCGGCACCGCCGGTATGACCGTGGCGGTGGCGTCGCCGGACGGCTACTCGCTCGAGGACGGCCTCGGGGTGGATGCGAGCGGCGACCCGCGCGCCGCGGTCGCCGGCGCCGACGCGATCTACACCGACGTCTGGGTGAGCATGGGCGACGAGGGCGAGACCGAGCGCCGGCGGGCCGAGCTCGCCCCCTACAGGGTGGACGCCGAGCTGGTGGCGGCGGCGTCGGAGCGCGCGGTCGTGCTCCACTGCCTGCCCGCCCATCCGGGGGAGGAGATCGCCGAGGACGTGCTCTACGGCGAGCGCTCGGCGGTCTGGGACCAGGCCGAGAACCGACTCCATGCCCAGAAGGCGCTGCTGGAGATGCTCCTGGCCGGCTGAAGAGTGTGGGCCGCGGCTGCCGTGGGAAGCTGTGAGGGATGGCGACGCTCGAGGACTACAGCTTCGGCAGCCTGCGCGTGGACGGCGCCGAGCACACCCGCGACGTGATCGTGCTGCCGACCCGGGTGGTCGGGGAGTGGTGGCGGCGCGACGGCCATTCGCTGGCGATCGAGGACCTCGAAGAGGTGATCGACGAGCTGCCCGAGCGGCTGATCGTCGGCTGCGGCGCCCACGGCCGGCTTCACCCGGACCCCTCGGTCGTCGAGGCCCTGGCGGCGCGCGGCGTGGAGATGGAGGCGCTGCCGACCGCCGACGCCGTCGAGCGCTACCGCGAGTCCGACCCCGCCCGCACGGCGGCGGCGCTGCACCTCACCTGCTGAAACGACTCGCCATCAGTCGAGCCAGCGTGGCTCCCGACGGCAAACTGGTTGCGCGTGCTTCGCATCTAGACTGAGAAATCGGCTGGCCCCGTCGTCTAGTGGTAGGACACGAGGTTTTCGTCCTCGGAGCACCGGTTCGATTCCGGTCGGGGCTATAACGCATGCAACCCGAGCTCCACCTAGGCCCGCTCACCCTCAAGACCTTCGGGATCATGTTCGCGCTCGCCTTCCTGGCGGCCGGAGCGGTGATCGCCCGCCGCCTGCGCGAATGGGACCTGCCTACCGACTGGGCCTACGAGATCGTCTTCGCGGCGCTGGTCGGCGGCGTCGTCGGCGCCCGCCTCTACTACATCGTCCAGAACTGGGACACGGTCCACAACGACCTCGCCGGCAACGTCTTCTCCGGCTCCGGCCTCGTCTGGTACGGCGGCGCGATCGGCGGCGCGATCGGCGTCCTGCTTTGGGCGCGCTACCGCGACCTCCTCTCCCTGCGGTTGCTCGACCTCGTCTCCGTCCCGCTTGCGCTCGGCTACGCGATCGGGCGGATCGGCTGCCAGCTCTCCGGCGACGGCGACTACGGGATCGCCTGGAACGGCCCCTGGGCGATGTCGTATCCGAACGGCACCGTCCCCACCCACCAGGAGGTCCATCCGACGCCCGTCTACGAGACGCTGGCGATGGGCCTGGTCGCCCTGCTGCTGTGGCGCTGGCGCGACCGCTTCCGTCCCGGAATCCTCTTCGCGATCTACCTCGTCCTGGCGGGAACGGAGCGCTTTCTGGTCGAGTTCATCCGCCGCAACGACAGCGTCGTCGCCGGCCTCACCCAGCCCCAGCTGGAGAGCCTGGCGATGATCGCCGTCGGCGCCGTCTGGATCGCGGTCAAGCACCGCCGCGAGGGCGTGGTGCGGCCGGCGGCAGCGTAGGGCGTATCCCTACGCGTCCGCTTCGCCTATCCCGGCTTGCCGGCCCGCCGGCGAACGTCCACGTACCCGCGCGGCGACCCCTTCGACGAGCAGGGTCAGCGCGAAGACCGCCGCCGCCTCCAGCACGATCGCGCCGCCCGCGGCGAGGTCGAGGTAATAGGCGATAACAACGCCGGACACAGCGATTGCGCAGCCGAGCCCGACGGAGAGCAGCAGCGCGGAGCGGAGGCTGCCGGCGATCCGGGACGCTGTCATGGCCGGAAGCGCCATCAGCGCCGCGATCAACAGGATCCCGACGACGCGCATCGAGATCGCGATCGTGACGCCGGCCAACCCCGCCAGGCAGACGTTGACCGCGGTCACGGGCACGCCGCTCACCCGCGCCGCCTCCTCATCGACCGCGACCGCGACGAGGGCTCGGTAGAGCAAGACGATCACACCGATCCCCGCCAGCCCGAGGACGGCGATCAGCGCCAGGTCCCCGCGGGTGACGGTGAGGATCGACCCGAACAGGAACGAGAAGAGGTTCGCGTTGAGACGGTTCGCTGCCGAGATCATCACCACTCCGGCGGCGATCCCGCCGTAGAAGAACAGCGCCAGCGCCTGGTCGCCGGCGGTCTTTCTTAGGCCGCGGAGCTGCTCGATCCCGATCGCGCCAGCCACCGAAGCGACCAATGCGGTCGCCACCGGGGGAAGGCCGAGCAGGTAGCCAGCGGCGACCCCGGCGAAGGCGATGTGGCCGATGCCGTCGCCGATCAGACTGAGCTGCCGCTGCACCAAGAAGAAGCCGACGGCCGGCGCCAGGATGCCCACGATCGCGGCGGCGAGCAGCGCCAGGCGCATGAACTCGAAGTCAAGAATGGACATGCGAGGGGTCGTGCAAGCCCGCCGCCAGGGCACCGGGGGCGCCGTCGAAGGCGATGCCGCCGCGAATGATCAGGAGCCGCTCGACGTAGGGCTCGATCGCTCCAAACTCGTGCGAGACGTACAGGATCGTGACGCTGAGGTCGCGCCGCAGTCGGTCGACGAGGGCGGCGAGCGCCTCCTGTGCGCTCGCGTCGACCCCTGCCGACGGCTCGTCGAGAATCAGTAGCTGCGGCTCCGCGGCAAGGGCCTTCGCAATGAACGCGCGCTGGCGCTGCCCGCCGGACAGCTTGGTCAGCGGCCGGCCGGCTAGATCCGCGAGGCCGACACGCTCGATCGCCGTGACGACGGCGTCCTCGTCGTCGCGATTCGGCGCTCGCAGCACCCCGCCGACCGCGACGCGACCGACCGAAACCAGCTCGCGCACCGTGATCGGCGAGCTCAGCGCGGCGTCCGCCCGCTGCGGCAGGTATCCGATCCGCTTGTCGCCCCGCGCCTGGCGCACCGGAGCGCCGAAGAGGTCGACGCGCCCTCGCGTCGGCCGCTCCAATCCGACGATGAGACGGATCAACGTCGTCTTCCCGCCGCCATTCGGGCCGGCGATCGCGACGAGCTGTCCGGCGTCGATCTCCAGGTCGACGCTGTCGAGCACCGGCGGCCCGTGGTCGTAGGCAAACGAGACGTCTCGCAGGTGGACTACCGACATCCGAGTCCGGCGCGCAGCGCGTTCAGGTTCTCCCGCATCAACGAGAAGTAGTCCTTGCCCTGGCTCGCCTCCTTTGATGTCAGGCCCTCGATCGGATCCAGGACAGCCGTCCGCGCGCCGGTCTCGCGGGCGACGGTGTCGGTCAGGCGCGGCGACAGCAGGGTCTCGCCGAACACCGTACTGGCGCCCGACCGCCGCACCCTGTCGATCACGTCGCGCAGGGCGCGCGGGCTGGGCTCGGCCTCCGGAGAAAGGCCGAGCACGGCGATCTGGCGAAGGCCGTAGCGCCTCGCCAGATAGCCGAACGCCTCGTGGCTGGTGACGATCTCGTGGCGACGGCAGTGCGCCAAACCGGCACGGTAGGCGCGGTCCAGCGAGCGTATCCGCCCGACCAGCGGGCCGGCCGCATCCTCGCGGTCCATTGCGACGGCGATTCGCCGCACCAGCTTCGCGTAGCGCCACGGGTCGAGCCAGACGTGCGGGTCGTCGCCGTGCACGTCCAGCCCCGGCGTGTCGAGCAGCTCGACAACCCGCGCCGCTCCGGTGTCGGCGGCACGCTCGAGCTGAGGTTGGAAGCCCCTGCCCATCAGCAGCACCAGGTCAGCCGACTGCAACCGCTCCACGTCACCCGAGCTGACCTCGAGGTCGTGGGGCTCCACCCCGGGCGGCGTCAGGTTGTCGACCGTGAGGTTGGGCCCGCCGATCTGCTGGGCGGCGAAGGCCAGCGGGTAGAACCCCGCGACGACGTCGTGGGGATGCGTCTCGCTGCGTGCCGCCGGCCCGGAGTCCCGCGCCAGCACCCAGCCGATCGCGGCTGCACCGAGAAACAGGGAAGAAATGAGAATGATTCTCGTTCTCACTGGCCGCTATCATAGCGCCGATGGCCGCTTCATCACCCGACACCGAATCGCTGACGCGCCGACTGACGTCAGCGGGGGTGAAGCCGAGCGCGAACAGGCTCGCCGTTCTGGCCGAGCTCGCCGCGGAGCCCGACGACGCGACCGCCCAGGTCATCCACCGCCGGCTCGCCGGCGGCGATCGTCCGGTCGGCCTGGCGACCGTCTATCGGGCGCTCCGCACTCTGAGCGACGCAGGTGTGGTCGATGCTCTGCCGCACGGGTCGACCGAGACGTGCTACCGGCTATGCGGCTTGGACCACCACCATCACCTCGTCTGCAAGGGGTGTCATCGCGTCGTCGAGCTGCGCGGCTGTCCGGCCGAGAGGTGGGCCGAGCGGGAGGCCGGTAAGAACGGATTCGTCGTCACCGGGCACCAGCTCGAGGTGAGCGGGCTGTGCGCGACCTGCCGGCAAGCGGCCTAACGCCGCGCCGCTGAGAGTCCGCCGCCGGCGGTCGCCGGCTTGTCCGAGCCGCTCATCGTGCTGGCCGGCCGGTCATCCCACCATCCATGCGCTGAGCGCACATGGGGGGCGGGGTCTACGCTGACCGCAGCATCCCGCCGTCCAGCGGTATCACGGCGCCGGTCAGATAAGCCGCGCGCTCGGAGCACAGAAAGGCCACCAGGTCGCCGTACTCCTCCGGCCGGCCGAGCCGGGCGGCCGGGACGTCCCGCTTCGCCGCCTCCTCGGCGGCGTCCAGCGAGCCGTCGATCCCCGCGAGCCGCTCGGTCGCGAAGCGGCCGGTGGCCACCGTGTTCAGCGTGACGCCGTCCCCGGCCACCTCGGAGGCGAGCGTCTTGAAGAACCCGACCGCCGCCATCCGGTGCACGTTCGACAGCGCCAGCCCCGGGATCGGCTCGATCACCGAGCTTGAGGAGACGTTGACGATCCGCCCCCAGCCGCGCTCGCGCATCCCCGGCAGCACCGCCTCGACGAGCACCCGCGGCGCCAGCACCAGCGAGCGATAGGCGAGCTCCCATTCGTCGAGCGCGTTGTCCAGGGCGCCGCCGAGCGGCGGGCCGCCCGTGTTCGCGACGAGGATCTCCACCTCGCCGAGCGCCCCGGCCACCTCGCCGGGGAGGGATCGCATCGCGTCCAGGTCCGCCGTGTCGGCGGCGAAGATTGCGGTCTCACCATCGATCTGCGCGGCGGCTTCACGCAGGCCCTCCTGCGATCGGCTGCACAGCGCCACGCGGGCTCCCTCCGCCGCGAGCGCCGTCGCGATCCCGTGCCCGATCCCCTTGCTCGCCCCCATCACCAGGGCGGTGCGGCCGGCGATCCCCAGGTCCACGGGCTGGATCTAGGCCGATGCCGGAGGCTGGACCATCCCGGCCTCCTCGAGCTTTCGCTGCATCGCCTCGGCGAGCGCCATCAGCCCAGACAGCGGTCGCACCATCACGGTCAGCTCGGTGATCAGCCCGTCGCCGTCGACCACGAGATGGTCGATGCCTTGCACCTCGCGATCCCCGACCCTGGCGCGGAAGATCAGCGCGTGGGTGCCCTCGCCGCGCAGCTCGTCGGTGTAGGCGAAGTCCTCGAACACCTCGGCGACCAGCCGCAGCAGGCCCATCGTCGCCTCGCGCCCCTCGTAGGGCTTGTACACGACGGGGCTGCGAAAGACGACGTCGGGCGAGAGCGCCGCCTCCATCGCCTCCGCGTCCGCGGACTCGACCGCACGCCGGAATGCCTCGCTCATGGCCGCCAGCTTATTGACCGGTCGCCGGCGTCGTCACGCCGGCGCAGCCGGCCTAGTGGATCGTGCAGCTGCGCTTCGCCGGCGTCTGATCGACGTTCCGGACGCGCGCAGTTCGACCGCCTGCCCCACGACGGCTTCGCCATTCACGACCGCGGCTAGCCGACCCGGGTCGCGACGGGTCGCGGCGCCCTAAGATCGTCCGGGGCGGTTAGCTCAGTTGGGAGAGCGCGTGCCTTACAAGCACGAGGTCGCCGGTTCGAGCCCGGCACCGCCCATCGTCAAAGTCGCTGCTAATGAGCACGTTTGCGGTTGTGCGAGTCACGCGGAACGCAGCGCAACTGGCGCTCTTGGAAGCAAATTGGAAGCGTCAGAGCCGGCACCCTCCGGTCCCCCCGGACACCCCCTGATGCTTGCCGGAAATCAGCCTCTCCCGCTACCCGATTCCACCTACGTAATACCCCACGTGAGACCTGCGCTGGAGTGCGGATGACTCAGACACGAGGCGAACCTAGCTTTGGGTCATGGGAGGCAAGCCGGACAATGGCCATGGCCTAAGACGTTGGAGTGTTCTCATTGCGGTTGCCGCGGCGGCTCTGCTGCTCGTCGCCGTCCCGCAAGCACCCGCTCGCACGAAGGTCAGCCGCTACACCCCCTTCACCCACGGCGGCGGCGTCAAGTCGACGCTCTACGTCAGCTATCGCAGCGGCTACTGCCCCACTGCGTCCTTCGTTGCTCCGCGCGGCGACACTTGGCGCTGCTTTACCGGCAACTGGATTCGAGATCCCTGCTTCGAAAGCCCGCTCTACTACGACGACGTCGTTTGCCTGGACGCTCCCTGGGATCAATCCGCGGTTCGAGTCGAGACCTACCTCGACTACTCAAGCCACTACATCTACACCCGCCACGTCTGGGCGCTCGCCATCTGGCGCCGTCGGTGCGTCTTCGTCTCTGGCGCCGGCCTCGTGGTCCGCGGACGCAGGGCCAACTTCATGTGCGGCCACGGGCGCTGGCTTCTCGGTTCCCCAAATCGCGGGGCCACTTGGCATATCCGGCTGTACCGACCCTCCAATCAGAGCACCCGCTGGGTGCGGATCCAACATGCGTGGCACTGACCGCAGACTGTTGGCGGCGTCCGACACGCTATGTGGGACTAGGCCATTCGGCCCAGGGAATTACTGCCGTTCGGCCCATTCACTTCGCGGACCTCTGGCGCGACAGTACGCATCGGGAGTCGCAATGCCAGCATCCGCGAGCAAGCACCTTTGGCGGGGGGCCGCAATCGGGCTGATCGTTCTCGGGGTCGTGGCGAGCGGTTGTGCGTCTCATGGCGGTCCCACCGCCGCCGATGTGAAGGCCGCGCACCGCAAGGGCTACACCCACGGGTATGACAACGGCCTTCGGCAAGGGCGGGTGGAAGGCCGCGGACAAGAGCGCGGGCGCATCCAGAACATTGCCGTTGCCGCTTACAAGCTTGGGTTGTCGGACGGGCGCGGTGGCGCACTTGGGTACACGGATTTCACGCCTGGTGATTGGTATGCGGTCAGGCTGGGTCGGGGCAGCGGTCATCTCGGCATTACGGACTACCTGCCGCTGGATGCCCAGCAGCTCTACGCCGTTTGCCCTGACGACCCCACGAGCATCTGCGGCGACTCATTCGCGAATTTCGAGAGCTACGCCGGCCTGCCTTCGGGCGATCTTACGTCGGGCGTTTCTGGGGCCCACGAGCCCGACAGCTATCTCGGGCCGCCCGACTATCCCTCGATATCAGGTACTACGGAGGACTTCGGAAGTGGGAACGGCTACGTCGTCACCTGCGCTGATGGGACGCTGAGCGACTCTGGCGGGATCCAAGGCGCGTGCTCCTACCACGGCGGGGTGGGCTAGGTGGCCTTACGCGGCCCGACGGGCTTGGTGGCTGCGCTGGCCTCTATCGCCATCATCTTCTCGGGCGGACCGCCACCTGCAGAGGCTAATCGCTTGCCGACGAAGGCCGAACGCACCGCGATACTCCGAGTCGCCTATCGGCACGGTGTGAGTTGCGCTTTCTATCCGGCGGGATCCTGCTGGAGAAAGGTTCTGGTATCGACAGCAAATGACAGCTGGGCGGCTGTCGACATCCGGCCCAGGCGCGGCCACAAGGGTCAGGTCCAACGCGACGTCGCTTCTTTTCGCCATCGGTACGGCGAGTGGCACGTTCACCAGATCGGTAACGGCGGTGGCTGCAACATGCCGCAGGCTGTCCGGCATGACCTGGCGCTCGCCTGCTACTGACCGATGCCGGGAAGACGCCTGATCTGGCTCGCCGCGTTGGTTGCGCTTGTGTTGGCGGTCGCCATCGCCCCGTCCGCCGAAGGCTCGACAAGCTTCAGGCCCTGCGGGAACCTCGTTCAAGTCGGCGCGGGCGTTTACAACGTCCGCGCCAAGAATGTGTCCTGTCGCAGAGCGCGCCGCGTCGCCCGCCGCTACTACCACTCTGGCGACCGCCACGTTCTCGATTTCCGCTGCACTTCGAACCGGCTCGGATACGAGCTGTGGGCTGCGCGTTGTGCGAAAGATGCTGGGACCAAGGTCGTCCGCTTCCAATACGGAGCATGACCGCGATGGCCAGTCCTCGCCGAAGGTTCTGCTGTCTGATTGCCGGATCGGCCCTTGTGGCAAGCCTGATGCTCCCTACCAGCATCGCAAGCGCACGGGCCACCATCGATTCGTATTGCAGCCCATACACCGGGGACTACTGCGTTGCGGTAACTCGGGTGAACGGCCGGATCAAGCTTGAGGTCAAGACGTTCAGCTTTCGCGGCCAGTACAGGCTCTGTGTGCGCAATCCCGTGGGCAGCACACGTTGTCACAGCTTCCGCCTAGAGCGCCACGGCGACATCTGGAGTGATCGAGTCGACTGGCGCCGAAACTTCCCGCACCAGCGCCATGGCCGTTATCAGGTCGCTTGGCACAAGTTCGGGATCATCATCGGGAAGCGACTTGCCTTCGACCATTAGAGACGGCGACGCTGATCGACGCGACGATGCTTGATGTGCAAAGGGGCGGAGGCCCCGCTCACCTTGCCTCGCGCCGCGCGCCAAGTGCAACCAGCCATGGTCCTAGTTCAGTGGGCCGATGGAACCTGGGCTTGGCTCAGCATGAAGGACCCGGCGATTTGACCCGAAGCGGAACGTCTCGCTTCGCTGCTCGCGCTTTGCTTCCCATCGTTCAGGAGATCAAGAGCGCTGAGCGAACGACGAAGCGACGCGCCCGGATGGAGGAGCGTTATGGCGATCTCCTAGAGGCAGCTTCGCAGCGAGACCGTCCGGTTGATCTGCGCCAGGTCTAAGAGCGTCTGCGCTTGCGAGTTCGCGCCGACTTGCGCTGACGGTAGCTGTCCAGCGCGCTGTGACGTTGGCCGAAAAACCTCACGTTTGCCGTGAGACCAGCCGGCGCGGAACCGGTTGCGATCTTCTGGACCGGAATCGTGGATGCAAGAGTGACCTGAGAGCTCCAGCGCACGGCGACCCGCGGGCCGAAAAGCGTCAGGTTGAGAACCCCCGGGAGTGCCGCCGAAGGCGCGAGCACTCCCCGTACGCCACGGCCCTGAAGCCATTGCGCTTCCTGCTGACAGCGTGCATGGTCGTCTTCGACGAGTGCATCCGGGGGGAATCCAGCGGCATCCGCCTTGTCGAACGTCGAATAGTCCACGATTGAGCCTTCGTCGATCCGCGCCTGCCATATCGAGGTTCGGTAGGTCTGGGCAGCGTGCTCAGTCCTCAAATCCTCGTGTCGAAGCTTCTCGGCGAAAGCTCCGTCAGCTTCAAGGGAGAAGTACTGCGTGCTTCCGGTATATGCGACGTTCCAGCGGCCTTTTCGACGGTTCGGCCTGGCCCATAGCGGGACGTCGTAGCTCGTTGCCCGGAAGGCAATCCCGGTCCATGTAGTGACATTCGGTGACGGCCTACGTGCCATATTGGGAACGACCCGATCGGGCCGCCTGCAGGAGCGCAGGCTCTTCCCCCGGCTCTTCGAGAAAAGCTCTGGGTTTCCGACCTTCCAGCTCGCGACGGGGTCGGTCGAACCAGGCGACGATTCCCTCTTCAGTCCAGTTGTGTCGGAGAATCGCGACTAGTTGGGCAACAAGTGCGAGGCGGCGGCTCGGTGGGCGGGACTGCTGAGCCCAACGAACGAGAGTCCGTCGATTCACTCCGATGAGGTCGGCGAGCGTCTCCTGCGATGTGTTCGGCAACCAACTCCGTAGGTCCTGAAGGACGAGACCCTCGTCATCCCGGACACCGCTGACATGCTCGTCGAGGGCGTCCCTGATGATGTGCCTAATCTGCTCAATGTGGATGAGGAGCTTGTCGTAGGTATCCAGGTCGTGTTCTGGCTCCGCGAGTAGTTCGTTGATCGCCCAAAGAGCGTTGTGCAGGTCGTTGATCTGCTCTTTGTCGTAGTCCTCAGGTTCCAGATCACGGCGTAAATGGGCGAGGCGGTCGGCGACCGTATGGAGACGCTCCTCCAATGAGCCGTCCACCTCGGGCGACTCCTGGAGTCGTTCAATGGCATCGACGAAACCCTGCTTGAGCTCATCGACCTCTCTGTCGGCATGCTCGAGCCGCTGCTCGGGAGTCAGCACTGCTTGCACTATGTCCCCTTTCCGCTCGTGGCTGAGACATTATAGAGACATCCTCGGACAGGGGAAGAAAAGCGCGCGGCTATGGAAGCTTCGTGGAAGCAGTGAAACGCAGCAAGCGGCAGTAGCTCAGGCCCCGATACCTGCTCAGATGCGCGCTCGCTGCCTTCGAAGAAGCTAGATCGCACCAAATTGCGGCAGCCGGCCTGCTCCTTACAAGCACGAGGTCGCCGGTTCGAGCCCGGCACCGCCCATCGTGTCCCTGCCCTGAGGCCCTGGCGATCTAGTCGGCGTGGTGGCCGTAGTGCCCGTAGGCGTGCCCGTTGCCGTGCCCCTCGTTCCCCTGGTCGCCCTGGTCGGAACCCCCGCCGCAGTTCTGCGGCGGCTGCGGGTTGGTGGTGGGCGGCGGGGTCACCGGAGGCTCGGACGTGGGGGTGCGCGGCGGCGGGCTCGGCGTGACGGGGGGAGGCGGCGGAGGCGGCGGGCTGGGGATGTGGGCGGGGGGGCGCGGCGGGCTCGGGACCGGGAGGCCGCCGGGCCCTCCACCGCCGCCCGGCTGCCCGCTCCCGCTCTGGGGACCGTGAAACGGTCCGCCTGCGCCGCCGCCCGGCGACGCGAGAGCCGCGCCCGATCCGGCGGAGGTGCCGCCAACGAACGAAACGAATCTGCCGGACGCCGTCCGCGACGCGACCACGCGGTCCACCGGGTTCGAGCTTCCCTGCTGGTCCAGTACATGGCTGGGTGCCACTCTCGACACCACGTCGGCTCCGGTCGTACCGCCGCGCGTGCCGTCGAGGGTCGACGCGGTCTTGTCGGACTCGACGAACGGAGTGCCCAGCCCGGCGATCCGGAGCGCGGCGAGCGCCGCGGCGGTCGCCGCCAGCGCGGCGATCGGCGTCGCCACCCGCAGATCGCGCCGGCGAGCGCGCCGATCGCCCAGGGGAGACGGCTCATGACTCCCGGCCGCAGCGGCGGCCGGGGCACTCGCCGCCGCGGCGCCGACCAGCGCCGGGGTCGAAGCTACCGCTGCCGGCCGCGGCCGCCCGGCGACCTCGGCCGGGTCCGCATGCTCGAACCTGCCGCCGCACCCCCGGCAGATGATCGTCGCTCGCCCGGAGCTGTCCTCGTCCGGTTCGGTCGCGTCGAACCCCGCGGCGCACAGGTGATGCTTGACGAAGAACTCGGTGAGCGCGCGCAGGTCCTCGATTGGGCGAAGTGGGGAATCCATTCCAACCGGGACCGTATCTCGTCGACCGGCGTCACCTCAACACGGCCGCGCCCCGGGGGGGCGGAGATGACGCTTATTGCGCGGGACAGAGATGGAGCGGCCGGCGACAGAGGAAGCTGGCGCTCTTCTCGATCACGTCGGCGCGATGCTGCGTGAAGAAGCTCGGCGGGTGCTCCCCCTTCACGTACGTGTGGAGCACGCAGACGTTGCCCTTGGACTGGGTGTCGTCGCAGGTCTGCTTGGCGGACGCGTAGGGGATCGTCGGATCGTCGAGGGCGTGGAACATCACGATCGGGGGATCGCCCGGCTCGATCCGCGACGAGTCCGGCTCGTTGCCCGAGACAGAGACGGCACCGGCGACCCGCGACGAGAAGCCCGGATTGCCGCTGTGTCCCGGATGCTCGTGGTCGAAGTTGGTGTCGAGCGCCTGGACCGCTCCGGTTGACGGTCCCATCACCGAGATCTTGCCGGGAGCGACGTCCAGCTCGCGCGCGTGCGCCCTGAACCAGCGGACCGATGCCTGCATGTCGTGTTCCCGCGCCTCGCTGCCGCCGCTGATCCGGAAGTTGATCGAGGCCGCGACCCAGCCGCGCCGGGCGAAGCGCTGCGTGATCACGCGGTTACGGTACTGCCCCTTGTCGTGTCCCTCCTCAAAGCCGCCGCCGTGGGCGAAGACCAGCACCGGACGGTTGTGCGATCGGTCGCCCTTGGGCTGGTAGACGTCCATCCGGAGCACCCTCCCGTTCGGGGCGCGACCGTATACGACGTTCTTCTCGACCGTGAAGGCGCCGAAGACGGGATCGAGGTAGCGGCGCGGCGCCTGCTTCGACGTCGCCGCTTCGCCCGCGACCGCCGCCACGAGCAGGGAAAGGGCGGTTACCCCCAAGAGCCGCCGCGGGCGCCTCATGGCGTCCGCTATACCCGTCCTGGGTACGCCTAACCCGGCCGCCGGCCGATCCCCTAGGGACAGGGATGGAACCCGTGCGGGCGCAGGCCCACCCTCGGGGTGCCGCCGTACTGCGGGCCGCTTATGTAGGTCCTGCCCTTGCCGACGTAGGTGATCTTGAAGACCGGGTGCATCTCGGTGTGCCCCATCGGGCCGTAGAAGCCGTCGCAGACGAAGACCCCGGTCATCCGGATGTGCTCGCCGACCCGCGGGTTGCGCGGCCCGATCCCGCCGCGACCCTTTCTAAGGTGGCCGCGATCGCGGGACAGGAACTCGACGATGCCCGCCTTCGTGAAGCGGAAGGGCAGGTCTCCGTCGTGCTTGGACAGGTGGGGCTTGGTGCGCACGGTGCCGGTGATCGTGCGGCACGGGTTGATGATCCGCAGCCGGGGGTGTGGCTTCCACACCCCGTCCATCAGCTGCGGCTTGGGCGGGCAGACGTCGGTGTCGAACGTCTTTCGCGGCCCCAGAAGCTTGTGCGTCGCCGGGCGGTACCAGGAGACCCTGTAGTGGCCGGGGCCCATGAAGCGGAAGTTCGTCCCCCAGCGGACGGTCCCGGCGTAATGCCCGGGCTCGGTGCGACGCAGCCTGAAGCCGCGGCACAGCACGCGCTTGTGGTTTATCCGGTGCGGGCTTCGCACGCAGAGGCTGTAGTTGCCGCCGCGGCTGCCGAGCAGCTTGAAGGTGAAGTCGCGGCCCTCGCGTCTCAGCACCCGCGTTCGGTACGCGGCCGCCGTCGTAGCGCCCGGGGCCGATGCGCACGCGCCCTCGCGAGCGACCTCGTCGGCGCCGATGTCGCGCCGAGCCGCGCAGTCACCGTTGCCGTCCAGGGCACGGCCATCCCCGTCGAAGTCCTGCGCACCGATTGCCGGCGACGCCGGGTTGCCGGTGTCGATCATCGGCGAGCCCGGGCGCAGGTGGAAGTCGCCGGCGGCGGGATCGACGAAACCCGGCGCCGCCGTCGTCGCGAAGCGCGCACAGCCTGCACTGCCCGCCACCGGCCCGCGCGAGTAGGAGATCTGGCAGCTGCCGCCGGCGGATGCGATCCCCCCGGGACCGACGATGCTTGAGTCGAGCTGCAGGTTGGCGTCCTGGAGCGAGATGGCGGCCGCTCCGGACGCGCCCCAGACCGTCAGGTTGCGGGCGGTCGTATCGCCCTCGCCGGTCGCGGTGGGAGCCGTGTCTCGCACCACCAGGCCCTCTCGAGGGCCGGCGGCGATCAGGTCGCTGGCGAGCATGACGCCGCCCGTCGCGTCCTCCACCAGGATCCCGGGATCGAGGCCGATCACGCTGCTCTGCTCGACGTCGGCGCCCGTCCCCTGCACCGTCGAGAGGTTCTCGCTGACGTAGATCCCCACCGCCGGGCCGGCTCCAGGGTCGCGGATCACGGTCGAGCGGACGGACGGCGAGGCGTCGTCGCCGACCATGATCCCGATCCCGGGCGCGCCGTTCGCCGAGTGGGTGCCGGTGATCGTCGAGGCGCGGATCTCGGGCCGTGAGCCCTCCACGACGATCGCCGCGGAGAGGTCGGAGAACGCGTTCCCGGCGACCTTCGTCGAGGCGCCGCCGTCGGCGAGCTCGAGGCCGACCCGGTTCCCGGCGCCGCCGACGAAGCGGTTGCCCGACACCGTCGCTGCTCCGCGAAGCTCGGCGGCCACGCGCGACGAGCCCAGCGTCAGCCCGCTGATCGCGGCGGTCTCCCCCGGGGGCACCCGCACCGCGGGGTCGGCGCCACCGTCGATCGCGGCTCCGTCCTCGCCGCGCAGCGACTTGCCGGCGCCGAGCACGACGCCCTCGCTGTAAGCGCCGGCGGCGACGACGATGGTCTCGCCGGCGGCGGCCCGGTTCACCGCGTACTGGACGTGGGCGCAGGGATTCGCCGGATCGGCGCAGTCGTTGGGCACGCCGGCGGCGTCGCTTCCCGATGGGCTGACGTAGCGCGCGGCCTGCGCTGCCGAGGGAGCGGCCAGGACGACGAGCGCGGCGACCGCGAAGGCCGTACCGCGAAGGCGGATCGGTCTGGTTGAGGCCTTGATCTCCCTGGCTCCGGATGCCCGACGGCGTCCCATTCTCGGGGGCGACACGTGTGACGAAAGAGGGAAAGATAGAGGTTGATGGCCGATCGCAAGCTCGACCGCTACCGGGCGCGCCGCTCGTTCTCCGCCAGCCCCGAGCCCGAGGGCCGCAGGCGAAAGGGCGCCGGGGCGCCAGGCGGCAAGGGCGGCAACCGATTCGTGATCCAGGAGCACCACGCACGGCGCCTGCACTGGGACCTGAGGCTGGAGCGCGATGGCGCGCTCGCGTCCTGGGCGCTCCCCAAGGGCATGCCGGCGGACCCCGAGCGCAACCATCTCGCCGTCCAGACCGAGGACCACCCCCTCGACTACTACGACTTCGAGGGCGAGATCCCGAAGGGCGAGTACGGTGCCGGCAAGGTGGCGATCTGGGACCGCGGCACCTACGACGCGGAGAAGTTCGAGCCCGACGAGGTCATCGCCACCTTTCACGGAAGCCGGGTCGAGGGCCGCTACGCCCTCTTTCGCACCAAGGACGACAACTGGCTGATCCATCGCATGGACCCGCCAGCCGACCCCGACCGCGAGCCGGTGCCGGAGCGAATCGAGCCGATGAAGGCGCGACTCGGGTCGCTGCCCTCCGACGACGAGGACTGGGCCTACGAGATCAAGTGGGACGGCGTCCGCGCGATCGCCTACTGCGAGGACGGGCGCATCCGCCTGGAGAGTCGCACCCTGCGGGACATCACCGGCCAGTACCCGGAGGTGCAGGCGCTCGCCCGGGAGCTGGGCTCCCGCGACGCCGTCCTCGACGGCGAGCTGGTCGCCTTCGACGCCGAGCAGCGCCCCAGCTTCCAGTTGCTCCAGGGGCGCATGCACCTGTCCTCGGAGGCCGCCGTGCGCCGCAAGATGGCCGAGGTGCCGGTCAGCTACATGATCTTCGACCTGCTCTACCTCGAGGGCCGTCTGCTCGTCGACCTTCCCTACGAGGAGCGCCGGGCAAGGCTCGAAAAGCTGCGGCTCGCGGGCCCGTCGTGGCAGACCCCCGCCTATCACCGCGGCGACGGAAGGCGCCTGCTGGACGCCTCGAAGGAGCGCGGGCTGGAGGGGATCGTCGCCAAGCGCCTCGACAGCCGCTACCTCGCGGGCAAGCGCAGCGGCGCCTGGCTGAAGGTGAAGAACTTTCGCGGCCAGGAGGTCGTGATCGGCGGCTGGCTGCCGGGAAAGGGGCGTCGTGCCGAGACGATTGGCGCCCTGCTCGCCGGCTACTACGACGACTCCGAGGGAGAGGCAAGGCTTCGCTACGCGGGCAAGGTCGGCACGGGGTTCACCGACGCCACCCTGCGGCTGCTGGGCGAGAAGCTGCAGCCGCTGCGCCGCGACTCCAGCCCGTTCGAGGGCCGCCAGCCCCAGCGCGGCTCGATCTTCGTGGAGCCGCTCCTGGTCGCCGAGGTGGAGTTCGCCGAATGGACCAGCGCCGGCACGATGCGCCATCCCTCCTTCAAGGGCCTTCGCGACGACAAGCGGCCCCGCGAGGTCGTCCGCGAGTGAACCGCGCGACGCCTAGGTAAATGGCCAACCTCGCCGCCCGTGCGGCGTTTACAGCGGTGTTGGGAGCAGGGTGACGCGCATTTGGACAACATCCGCGTCGACATAGGACAGGGACGTCGCCCGTCGGCAACGGCGGACAGCGGACAGACGACGCGGACCGAGGGGCCCGGGCAACCGGGCCCCTCGCGCGCTGTTCGGCGGGGCTCCGCTAGACATTGCCCGGCCCCAACAGCAGCAGCGCCCCGGGGTCGTCGGGGTCCACCTTCACGGGCTCGTGGAGAGCTTCTGCGCCAGGTTGGCCTGCTATATCTGCTCGGCCGACGCACCCACGCCGAACCTGCTCGTCGCCGGACGCCTTCTCTCCCGCGGACTTCATCCGGTCCATCAGACCCATCGCGGTTCCTTCCCTCTCGGTCGCAGGAGAGCTCACCCTAGCCGGATACCGCCTCGTTGACTACGGCCTCATCTCTTGGCCGGCGTCTGTGCGCCAGCGCTTCGCCGCCTGCGGCCCGAGCACGGCCATGTGGCCGTTCGTCTCGAGCACGATCAGGCCGACCTGCGAGAAGTCGTTGAAGCCGTGCTCGAGCGTGGTCGACAGCAGCTCCGTCTCGCTGATCGCCTCGCGGTGAAGTGCCTTGGTGATCGGCTTTCCGTTCTCGAGCAGGATCCGCGGCGTTCCCTCCAGCACCTTTCGTGCGGCCGAGTTGCGGAACGTGAGCTGGACGAAGACGAAGTTCGCCGCGAACAGGGCCGACGCCCCGATGATCCCGCCCAGAAGGGAGTTGTCGGCTCCGATCATCGCGTTCTGAAGAGCGTTGGATGCGAGCAGCAGCACGGCGAAATCGAGCACGTTGAGCTGGCCGAGCTCGCGCTTTCCACCGAGCCGCAGCGCCACGACCAGAAACAGGAATACGAGCAGCGAGCGCAACAGCTTCTCGCCCACCGACACGCCGGGGTGGAAGAGGTTGTGCCCCAGGGAAGCAAGGGGAAGAGCCGTCGCGGCCATCTGCAGCGGGCATTCGGCGACCCCCCACGGCCTCCTGCCTGACTTCGACGCCCGCCCCGTTCGAAGCGGGCCGGGTGAGGTCCGCGAAGGACCGGCTCAGGCGTCGGCGTGGAGGGCGCTGAGCCGGGTGCGGAAGAACTCGAGCGCGGCCGCTCGCTGTTCGCCGGCGACGGCCAGCTCCGCGCAGCTCAGCTCCGCTCCGGAGAAGTCGCTTGCCTGCCACAGCTCTCCGGTCGGCCGCGCGGTCCAGGGGGCGACGTAGAGGTATGGCTCGGGGTGCGTGTCGTCTCCGGGCGAGCCGCCGTAGGCAGCTCGCAGGCCCCCCGCCTCCGAGCCCAGCTCAGCGGCGACGTCGAAGTGCTCGGGCCATAGGTTGAGCAGGGAGGGCTCCTGATCGGGGCTCGCCTCGGCGCGCAGCTCGGCGATCACCATCGTCGCGAAGCCGAACCAATCCCCAAGGAAGCGCGCCGCGTCGGGGTCGATCCGCAGCGGTTCGTCGTCCACCTCCGCCGGATCGAGCCCGCCCACCGCCTCGGCGGCCTGCCGGCAGCTCTCGATCGGCACCCGGGTCTCCTCGCCGCGCTCCTCGTTCACGATCTCGGTGCCCTCGACGCGAACCTGGCGATCCGGCCCGAAGAACGGCGTCCCGAACCCGCCCCGCGTGTAGCGGAGGCTGATCTCGTTCCCGGTGGCCCGCCGTCGCGCCGGCGAAACGACGCTCTCTGCGATCCGGTGCAGGGAAACCCGCGTCTCCACGAGCCCGCCGGGTACTGCGGGAAGCGGCCGCCACGCCCCCAGCCAGCGCGACGCGCACCAGTCGGCGAGCTCGTCGTCGCCGGTCGCCAGCTCGTCCCACGTGAGGTCGCCGGTGCTAATCGGCGAGACCAGCCGGCGGCCCTCCGGAACCTCGCCGCGCGCGGTCGGGTCGTCGGCTCGTCCCTCGTCGATCGCCGGGGGGGAGGGCACCAGAACCCGCACCTCGTAGGCGCCGCCGAGTCGATCGAAGGCTTCGGCGCGAGCGTTCATCACGTCCTTCGCATCCGGTGCCGAAACCTATCGCCCGATGGGCCCAGGCTCGGGTCTGGCCGAAATACCTAGTTTCGGGTATTGGGAAAAGCGCCCCATGGGCCGATACTGGTTGCGGGGCAATGCCGTTCCGGGCACAGGAGCGATCGTTTACGGTCGGCCACTCCGCGGCCGAGGACTCCGCCGCTGCTGGCGAGCAGGCGGCCGCGGATGCGATCGGTCGCGACGAGGCGAAGCTCGTGCTGGTCTTCGCCTCCAACTCCCACGACCTCGAGGCCGTGGTCGGCGCAGTCGCCGAGCACGCCGGCGACGCCCCCCTGATCGGCTGCTCGACCGCCGGCGAGATCGCCAGCGACGGACCGGGTGACGGCGGCGTGGTGGTTGCCGCATTCTCCGGCTCCGGCTTCTCCGCCGCGACCGCCGAGGCGACGAACGCCTCCGCGGACATGCGCGCCGCCGGCGCCGTGGTCGGCGAGTGCATCGATCAGATCGAGCAGAAGGGCCACACGGTGCTGATGCTTCTCAGCGACGGCGTCGCCGGCGATCAGCAGGAGCTGGTTCGCGGCGCCTACGGCGTCGTCGGCGCCGGCGTACCCCTCGTCGGCGGCTGCGCGTCGGACGGGATGAAGATGGGGCGCACCTTCCAGTTCCACGGCAAGGGCGTGCTCAGCGATGGTGTGGTCGCCGCCGCGATCTCCTCCACCGCCCCGATGGGCATCGGCGTCCGGCACGGCTGGCGGCGGGTCGGCGAGCCGATGCTGGTCACGCGCAGCGAGGGCAAGCGGGTCTTCGAGATCGACAACCGACCCGCCCTCGACCTCTACTTCGAGAGCCACGACGCGCCGGAGGAGGCGCGCACCGACCCGGTCGTCTTCAACAGCTTTGCCCGCACCCATCCGCTCGGGCTTCCGGGTCGGCGCGGCGCCGGACAGATCCGTTGCGTCGGCGAGGCCGACTTCGAGAGCCGCTCGCTCGGGTGCACCGCCGGCGTCCCCCAGGGCGGGCTCGCCTGGTTCATGGAGGGCGACCGCAACTCCGTGATCGACTCCGGCGAGGCGGCCTGCGCGGATGCGCTCAGCTCGCTCAACGGCGCCGGGCCGCTGGGGATGGTCGCCTTCGACTGCGTCGGCCGCCGGGGGGTGCTGGGCGACGACGGTGGCCTCGAGGCCGAGGTGCGCCGGGTCGCCGAACGCGGCGGAGCGCCGGTGGCGGGCTTCTACACGTACGGGGAGATCGCCCGGACGAACGGCGTCTCCGGATTCCACAACCAGACCCTGGTCGTGCTGGCGGTCGGCTAGCCGCGCCGAGGATGCTCAGAGCGGCGGAGAGCTGGTCGACGCAGCAGCTGGCGGAGTTCTCCGCGCTGGTCGCCTCCTTCTCGGATCGCCAGTCCGCCGCGCGGGGCGCGATCGAGCGCGCCGCCGAGGCGCTCGAGGCCGAGGTGGCGGCGCTGGTCGGCGAGGACGGCGTGGAGGCCTGCCTCGGCTTCCCGCTCGGGGCCGCGCCCGAGCAGGAGCTGATCGACGTCGCTGGGGAGCGTTCGAAGCGGATCGAGATCGAGGGCCTCGGCAGCTGCGCCGCCGCGGCGGTGGCGGCGGGCAGCGGAAGGCTTGTCGTCGCCCGCTTCGGCGAGGCGCGGTTCAGCCAGGAGGAGTCCGATCTGCTGCGCGGGATGGGCCGGGTGCTCGCGCTGACGCTACGCAACATCGAGCTGTTCGACGACGAGCGCCGGCTGCGCGAGCGCAGCGAGAGCCAGGCGGCGGAGAACGCCAAGCTGCTCGCATCGCTGCGGGAGCGCCAGGCGCTGCTCGAGCGGCTGGCCAATCTGCAGCGTTCGATCGTGCGGCGGACCGACCTGCGCGAGGTGCTCGACTCGATCGTGGACGGCGCCAGGGAGCTGATGGGGGAGGAGATCGTCGCGCTCCGCCTGGTCGACGCCGACGATCCCGAGCGGACGGTGATGGTGTCGTCGCGGGGTCTCAGCCCGAAGGTCCTCGACGCGGTGCGCCGGATGCCGATCGGCACGGGCTGCAGCGGTCGAGCGATCGCGGAGGAGCGCATGGTCGTGATGGAGGACTATCCGAACGCGCCGGGCGCGATCGCCGACTACGCCGAGGAGGACATCACCGCCTCGATGGCGGCGCCGGTGTACGAGAGCGGCGCCGCCGCGGGAGCGCTGGTGGTCTCCTCCCGGCGGCCGCGGCGGACCTTCAGCCAGGTCGAGCGCGAGATGCTGACCAGCTTCGCCGAGCACGCCAGCCTCGCCCTGAACGACGCCAGGGCCGTCGAGGCGGCTATGCAGCAGGCGTTCCACGACTCGCTCACGGGCCTGCCCAACCGCGCCCGCTTCCTCGATTGCCTCGAGGCGGCCGTGCGCGACCACCGCCGCGCGACGGTCGCCGTGCTGTTCGCCGACCTGGACGGCTTCAAGACGGTCAACGACAGCCTCGGGCACGCCGCCGGCGACGAGCTGCTCGTCGCGGTGGCGCGGCGGCTGACGCGCTGCGTGCGGCCCTCCGACACGGCGGCGCGCTTCGGCGGCGACGAGTTCGCGATCCTGCTGGAGCGGATCCACGGGCCCGCGGACGCGATCCAGGCGGCCCGCCGCATCCTCGACGCCCTCGACGCGCCCTTCGAGATCCGCGGGCGGGAGGTGTTCGTGGACGCCAGCATCGGCATCGCCACGGGGCGCGGCGAGCCCGACCACCTCCTCCGCAACGCCGACCTTGCGATGTACAAGGCAAAGAGCCGCGGCAAGGGCCGCCACGAGCTCTTCGAGCCCGGCATGCACGCCGAGATGGTCGAGCGGATGGAGCTGGAGGGCGACCTCAAGCGTGCCGTCGAGCGCAGCGAGCTGGTCCTGCACTACCAGCCGATCCTCAACCTGCGAACCGGCGAGGTCGTCGGCGCAGAGGCGCTCGTGCGCTGGGAGCATCCGCGGCGCGGCCTGGTGATGCCCGCCGACTTCCTCGGGATCGCCGAGGAGACCGGCCAGATCCTCTCGATCGGGCGCATGGTGATGGCCGAGGCGTGCCGCCAGGGAGCGCTGTGGCGCGCCCGCTATCCCGGCTACACCGACTTCGCGATCGCCGTGAACATCTCCGGGATCCAGCTCCAGCAGCAGGAGCTGGTCGAGGAGGTGCGCACCGCGCTGCGCTCCTCCGGCCTCGATCCGGCGAGCCTCGTGCTCGAGATCACCGAGACCGTGCTGATGGACGACACCGAGGTCAACGTCGATCGCCTGCGCGAGCTGAAGGGGCTGGGCGTGCGGATCGCCGTGGACGACTTCGGCACCGGCTACTCGTCGCTTCAGTACCTGCAGCGCTTCCCGATCGACATCCTCAAGATCGCGAAGTCGTTCGTCGACGGGCTCGGCAGCTCGGCCGAGGAGCCCGCCGTGGCACGCGCGATCATCGACCTCGGCGAGAGCCTCGACCTGGCGGTGGTCGCCGAGGGAATCGAGCTGGACGAGCAGCCGCCCCGCCTGATGGAGCTGGGCTGCGAGATCGGACAGGGCTTCCTCTTCGCGCGCCCGCTGCGGGCCGAGGACATGGATTCGCTGATGCTCGAGCGCGGCCTGTTCGCCACAGGGCGCGAGGGCGAGGCGGCGAATCCCTCGCTGGGGCCGCTGACCGAGAGCGGATAGGCCGCTTCAGGCGGCGATCCGGGTGCGCAGCTCGCCGAGCGTGGGCGAGCGCACGACGACCTCGTCGCCGGGCTTGAGCCAGATCTGCGGGTCGCGCACGCTGCCGACCCCCGAGGGCGTCCCGGTGGCGACGATGTCGCCGGGCTCCAGGGTCATCAGCGTGGAGAGGTGGGAGACGAGCTGCGCCACGCCGAAGATCAGGTCGGACGTCGACGCCGACTGCATCGTCTCGCCGTTCAGGTCGAGGGCGAGCTCGATCGCGTCGGGCGGGCCCGCCTCGTCGGCCGTGACGAGCGCCGGCCCGCAGGGGGCCGAGCCGTCGAACACCTTGCCCGGCATCCACTGCGGGGTGGCGAATTGCAGGTCGCGCGCCGAGAGGTCGTTGAGCAGTGTGTAGCCGGCCACGCATTTCAGCGCCTCCGCCTCCGGCACGGCGGCGCAGCGCCTGCCGATCACGAAGGCGACCTCGGCCTCGTAGTCCACCCTGCCGCTGGCCGCCGGCAGCGGCACGGAGGTGCCGGGGGCCGCGAGGGCGTTTCGGAACTTGGCGAAGAACGTCGGCGCCTGCGGCGGCTCGATCCCCGCCTCGGCCGCATGCGAGCGGTAGTTCAGCCCGACGCAGACGATCTTGTCGGGGTCGGGCACGGGCGGCAGCAGCTCCACCTCGGCGAGCGGGCGCTCCTCGCCATCGGCGCCGGCGAGGGCCTCGAGCAGGTCTCCGGCGAGGATCCGGCGCACGCTCTCGCCTTCGCTTCTGCCGAGCATCTCGGCCGCGTCGACAACGCGGTCGCCGCGCAGCAGGCCGGCGCGCGGGCCGTCCTCGCCGCGGTACGTGACCAGTCGCATCGCGGCCCGCAGCCTACATGGGGCCGCCCGGTTCGCTACCTTGCCGGGCGACAAGAGGCCGGTCGGCCTCGGCGCGTCGGGTTTCGATGCTCGGATTCGACCGTCCAAAGGACAGTTGTGTGAAGGATTCGGTGCCCCGCACCTCCTCGCGCAGCACGATCGAGCCGAGGAGGCATCGATGGCAGAAGGCACCGTCAAGTGGTTCAGCGCCGAGAAGGGCTACGGGTTCATCACGCCCGACGAGGGCGGCAAGGACCTGTTCGTCCATTTCTCGGAGATCAGCGGCGAGGGCTACCGCTCGCTGAACGACGGCGCCCGCGTCACCTACGAGCCCGACGAGGGCCCGAAGGGACCCGTGGCGACGAAGGTCCAGGAGGTCGCCGGCTAGTTCGGCACGGCGATCTCCCGTATCCCGGCTGCTAGCTGGGATAATCGCGAGGCGGGCCCAACGGGTCCGCCTCTTGCGTCCCCGGGGGCGTAGCTCAGTTGGTTAGAGCGCCGGCCTGTCACGCCGGAGGCCGCGGGTTCGAGTCCCGTCGCTCCCGTTCACATGTCCCTGCTCCCCGGGGTTGGTCCCGTCGCCGGCGTAGTAGGGTCGCGGGCCCATCTTCTTTCGGCTCACCAGCCTCGAGCTTGCCCTCCTCCTGTTCGGGCTGATTCTCGGCGCGACCGGCCTCGGGGTTTTCCTGGGCCACCGGGTTCGGCACCTGGCCGAGAGTCTCAGCGAGCCGTTCGGGATCCTGCAGGCAGCGCTGCTCGGCGTCGTCGGGCTGCTCCTCGCCTTCGGCCTTTCGCTGGCGGTCTCGCGCTACGAGGATCGCCGCTCGACGATCGTCACCGAGGCCAACGCAATCGGCACTACGTACCTGCGGGCTCAGACTCTCGCCGAGCCGATTCGCAGCCGCTCGCTCGAGCTGCTCGTCCGCTACACGCGAAGCGCGATCCACCTGTCGGACCGCGTGCCGGGAAGCGCCGAGGAGGATGAAGCCGCCGCGCTCGAGGAGCGGATCCAGCGCCGGCTCTGGGCTCTGGCGGGAGAGGCTCTCGAGATGGCGCCTACGGCCAGCGCGCCACGCCTCTACGTCGAGACGCTGAACGAGATGATCGATGCGCAGGCGGCGCGCGGAGCCGCCCTCAATAATCGGGTTCCGATCGCCGTCCTGGTGCTCGAGGTGATCGGCTCCGCACTCGCCCTGGGGCTGCTTGCGGCCTATCTGGCGATCGTCGGCAGGGGCGTGGTCGCGGTCCTGCTCGCATCGGTGCTCGTCGCGTTCCTCCTCCTGGTCACCGTCGACCTCGATCGCCCGACGCGGGGAATGATCCACATCCCCGACACCGTGCTGAGGGACCAGCTGAAGTCCATGACAAAACCGCCCGCGGCCGCGGCCCCCCGCGTCCCATCGCGCTGAGCCCTACGCCCACCCCGTTTGCCGTCACCGAAGCCGAAGACGCCCTGACGCCGGCCCTACAGCGCCCCGCCGGCGGCCGGCGGGGCGGTGGGGTCGTCGCCCTGGGCGCCGAGCCCCTGACGGGCCAGGTACTCCTCGCCGTGCAGCGGATCGTCCTTGGCGCGCTCGACGATCGCCAGCAGGTCGGTCATCGTCTTCACCTCTTCGACCTGCTCCTTGACGAACCACTGCATGAACTGCTCGCCCTGGAAGTCGCCGGACTCGCGGGCGAGCCGGAAGAGGTCGTTGATCTCGTCGGTGACGGTGCGCTCCTGCGCGAGCGCCATCGAGACGGGGGCGACGATGTCGGCAAAGCCGGTCTCCGGAGCGTCGATCCCGGGGATCCGCACCTCCTGGCCCGTGTCGAGCAGGTACTGGACCATCATCATCGCGTGGTTTCGCTCCTCGACCCCCTGGCGGTAGAAGAACGAGGCGAGCTGCGGCAGGGTCTCGTCGTCGTACCACACGGCCGCGGCGATGTACTGCTGCGAGGCGGCGAACTCGTTGGCGATCTGCTTGTTGACGGCGTCGGCGAAGCTCGTGTCGGCCATGGCTTCTCCTCGGGTCAGACGGACCGGTAAGGGGACCGCAGGCTACTTCACTCGGTCCAGTGAAATCCCGTGGGCGCGATCCGCGGCTCGAGCGGGCTCGATGGCAGCCCGGGGGGCGGCTCGGCGTGGTTGTAGCCCGAGGGTGCGGTGTCGTTCGGGGTGTCGGGATGGAACAGCGAGGCCAGGTACTGGATCTGGCCGCGGCCAGCCCCCAGCTCCCACTGGCCGCCGCCGTAGGCGCCGATCCCGTTGGCCTCGCAGTGGTCGTAGGCGTCGAAGAGGCTGCGCACGCCGCCCAGCCGCGACGGCTTGAGGTTGACCATGCGCGGCTTCCAGGGTTGGTCCTCGATGTCGGCGACCGAGTGGATTGGCGCGTCCCAGGTGATCCGGTCGCGCTCGGGCTCGAGGATCGGCCGCGTCTCGTCGTTGACGTCGGGGTCCTCGATCCAGGCGTCGGGGAAGGCCGAGAGCACCATTCGGTACAGCTCGGGGTCCGTCTCGACGTCCACGGGGGTGCCCCTGTAGAAGCCCTTCAGGTCGAGCGAGTCCACGGCGCTCGTCGCCACCAGCTCGTCCACCAGCTCCTGGGTCCAGTCGTTGGTCGGGTCCAGCTTGAAGCGGAGCGTCGGGTAGGCGTCGAGCTTTCGGCGCAGCGGCTCGATCGAGGAGCGCCCCTCGGTCCCGTGGGAGGTCAGCCGCATCGAGACGACAAAGTTCACGGGGCGCGGCTCGCGCCCGACGGTCGCGGCCAAAGTCTCGCCGGCCTGGCGCAGGGCGAGGTCGAGGGCGGCGCTCTCGAACGCCCAGCGCCTGTACAGGCGGGAGACGTCGCGGATCGGCTCCGACGGGAACAGGTCGAGCGAGCCGACCAGATCGCAGAGCTCGCCGAGGGTGGCGGCACCCGTGAGGTCCTGCGTCGCCCCGGCGTCCTGCAGCGCGACGTGGTCGAGGGCGTCGTAGCTGACGTCCTCGCCGACTCCCTCCTCGCCGGCGCCGCGCAGCTTGATCAGCGTCGTCAGCCGCTCGAATCCCGGCACCTGGTACTCGAGGCCGTCGAGCTCGTACGACTCGACTCGAAGTGGGAGGTCGGCGACTTTCTCGTAGGTACTCATCGTGGCTCGGCGGTGGATCGCGGCGATCCGTTGCGGATATCGTGACATCGCCCGCGATCCGGAGGATGGAGGAGAGAATGGCTGATGGCGAACTGAAGGCCTTGGGACTGAACTGCACGCTGAAGAAGTCGCCCGAGCGCTCCCACACCGAGGCCCTGATGGGCCGCGTGATGGACCTGCTCGGAGACCACGGCGTCGAGACCGAGATCATCCGCCCGGTCGACTACGCGATCGCCTTCGGAGTGACCTCGGACGAGGGCGACGGCGACGAGTGGCCGCAGGTGCTGGAGAAGGTCAAGGCCGCCGACATCCTGCTGATGGGGATGTCGATCTGGTTCGGGCACCGCTCGAGCATCGCCCAGATGGTCATCGAGCGGCTCGACGGCACCTACGAGGAGCGCAACGAGGCCGGCCAGTACCCGCTCTACAACAAGGTGGCCGGGGTCGTCGTCACCGGCAACGAGGACGGCGCCCACGCCTGCGCCGAGTCGACCCTGTTCAACATGACCCACCTCGGCTGCACCGTGCCGCCCAACGCCGACACCTACTGGGTCGGCGACGCCGGTCCCGGGCCCTCGTACCTGGACGCGGGCGGGCCCGACCACGCCTACACGCAGCGGACCAGCTCGTGGTGCGCCCACAACCTGCTGCACATGGCGCGGATCCTGAAGGCGAATCCGATCCCCGCCGAGGGCAACACGCTGGAGGGCGACGAGGACCCGTGCCACGGGGGCTGAGGCGCTTCGGGACGAATGGCCACGGATCCGCCGGGCGATGGCATAGGCTCGCGCCGCTCGCTCCCCGAGGAAAGGACCTGCCATGAAGCGTTGGGCACCGCTCACCGGCGTCGCGTTCGTCGCCCTGCTGGTCGCCGCCTTCGCCGTCGGTGGCAGCACTCCCGACGGCAGCGACAGCGCGCAGAAGATCTCGTCGTTCTACAACGACCACGACTCCAAGGAATTGTTCTCGGCGATCCTGCTCGTGTACGGCACGGTCTTCTTCCTCTTCTTCCTCGCCGTCCTGCGCGCCGACCTGCGCCGCACCGACGCCACGGGGGTGCTGTCGGGAGCCGCGTTCGCCGGCGGCGTCCTGTTCGCCGTCGGCGGATTGCTGTTCGCGGGGCTCACGTTCACGCTCGCCGACCTCGCCGACAAGCTCGACCCCACGGCGATGCAGGCCATCAATGGGCTCAACGCCGACATGTTTCCCGTCCTCGCCGCCGGCAGCGCGGTCTTCCTGATCGCCACCGGCATCGCCACGGTGCGCGGCGGCTTCCTTCCCACCTGGTTGGGCTGGGTGGGGATCGTCATCGGGATCGTGGCGATCACCCCGCTGGGGTTCTTCGGCTTCCTCGCCAGCATGCTGTGGGTGCTGGTCGTGTCGATCGTGATGGCGACCCGGGATGCGCCGGGAGCCGCAGGCGCCGCGGCGCCGCCGCCCGCATCGGCGCCGGGCTAGGGCGACCGGCCCCGCCAGCGCTCGATCAGCTCCGGGAAGGCGCCCGCCGCCTCCTCGCGGACGAGGATGTGGAGGCTGTCGCCCGCCTCCACGCGGGTCGATCCGCGCGGCGGGATCGCCTTTTCGCCGCGCACGATCACGTTGATCACGGCCTCGCGGGGAAGGCCGAGATCGCGTACGAGGCTGCCGACGATCGCGTCGCCGGGCCGGATCGGGTACTCGACCACCTCGGCTCCAAGGCCGCGGATCGTCCCGGTCTCCGCCAGCGGCCTCGGCAGGGCCGGTTCGGCGGTGGTCACTCCGAGCCGCCGCGCGACCGGCTCGAAGCTGGTGCCCTGGACCACCGTGGAGACGATCACGGCGAAGAAGACGATGTTGAAGAAGTCCAGGCTGTGCGGGACGCCCGAGATCACCGGAAACGTCGCCAGCACGACCGGGACGGCGCCCCGCAGCCCGGCCCAACCGAGGGTGAGCCGCTCGGTGGCGCTGAAGGGGGCGAAGGCGGTCGCCAGGGCCGCCGACGCCGGCCGGGCGACCACCGCCAGCACGAGCGCGAGGAGCGTCCCCTCGATCGCGACGTCGCCGAGCTGGCTGGGGAAGACGAGCAGCCCGAGCGTGAGGAACAGGGCGAGCTGCGCCACCCAGGCGAGCCCGTCGTGGAAGGCGGTCACGGTGCGCTTGGCCGGGATCGGCACCGAGCCCAGCACGAGCCCGGCGAGGTAGACGGCGAGGAAGCCCGAGCCGTGCAGGACCGCCGCCGTGCCGAAGGCGAGCGCCGCGATCGTCAGGGACAGCACCGGGTAGAGCCCGGGCGTCTCGAGGCGCAGGCGTCGAAACGCCTGCAGGCCCAGCCAGCCGACGAGCAGCCCCGCCGCCAGGCCGATCGATACCTCGCGCCCGAACAGCAGGGCCATGTCCCCGAGCCCGTAGCCAGGCCTCTGGATCCAGTCGATGAAGCCGACCACGAGCAGCACCGCGACGGGGTCGTTGAGGCCGGCTTCCCCCTCCAGGGTGCGCGCCAGCCTTCGCCGCAGCGTGGAGCCGCGCAGGACGGCGAAGATCGCGGCGGCGTCGGTTGCGGCGAGCACCGATCCGAGCAGAAGCCCCTCCAGGGTGGAGTAGTCGAACAGGGCCGATGCCGCCAGCCCGGCGATCACGGCGGTCGCGATCGTGCCGAGGACGGCGAGGCTGATCGAGACCCCGAGCACGGGACGGATCTCGGGCAGGCCGGCGGCGAGCCCGCCCTCGAACAGGATCAGGGCAAGCGCCACGACGCCGACGGCGCGCGCGACCTCGTAGTCGGAGAAGTTGATCCAGCCGAGGCCGTCGGACCCGACCGCCATGCCGATGCCGAGGAACAGGACGAGCCCGGGGATCCGCAGGCGGCTGGCAACGAGCGAGACCAGCAGCGCCGCGGCCATCAGCGCCCCGGCCACCAGGATTGCGACGGAATAGCTCACGCGGCAACGATGCCAGGGGGGCGGCCGCCATGTATGCAGAAGCCGAGGCCGCTATAGGATCGCCGCGCCGAGTAGACCGAGAGGAGGCCGAAGTGAAGTGGTTCGTTCCGCTTGCCGGGGTGGTCGCCACGGTGCTCCGGCGGCTGCTGCGGGACGCCGAGGGACCCGACGGCACCGCGTCCACGCTCGCCTTTGCCGGCGGGATCCTGTTCGCGGTCGGGATGACGGTGTTCGCCGGGCTTGCCTTCTCGATCGGCGAGGTACCGGAGAAGCTCGAGCCGTCGACGCTTCAGGCCCTGCACGTCCTCAACAACGACATGTTCTTCCCCGTGGCGATCGGGGTGATCGCCTTCTCCGCCGGCTGCGGGATCGCCGTGGTGAAGACCGGCGTGCTGCCGAAGTGGCTGGGCTGGGTGGCGATCGCGATCGCGGTGGTCAGCGCGACTCCGCTCTTCTTCATCTCGATCCTGGTCTTCGCCCTCTGGATCATCGTCGTCAGCGTGCTGATGACGATGAGGGCAGGAGACACGGCAGCGCCACCGGCGGGCCCGCCGGTCGCCTAGCCACCGAGGCCGGCGCACGGTGCGCCAGCTCGACTTCGTCGAGCCCGGCAGGCTGGAGTGGCGCGACGCGCCCGAGCCGCGCCTGGAGGGCGATGGCGAGGCGCTCGTGCGGCCGCTGGCGGTCGCCACCTGCGACCTCGACCTGGCGATCGTGCGCGGGCGGGTCCCCCTTCAGGGTCCGTTCCCGTTCGGTCACGAGGGCGTGGGCGAGGTCGCCGCGGTCGGCGATGCGGTCGCCGCGGTCAAGCCCGGGGACCTGGTCAGCGTGCCGTTCGAGATCTCCTGCGGCGAGTGCGCGCGCTGCCGCGCCGGCCACACCGGCAGCTGCGACGCGGTGCCGCGGATGTCGATGTACAGCCTGCCGTTCGGGGGCGACTACGGCGGCTTTCTGGCGGACGCCGTGCGGGTGCCGTATGCCGACGCGATGCTCGTCCCGGTGCCCGACGGCGTGGACCCGGCAGCGGTGGCGAGCCTCTCGGACAACATCCCCGACGGCTGGCGGACGGTCGCCCCGCAGCTCGAGCGAATGCCCGGTGCAGAGGTGCTGATCGCCGGCGGCGCCGGCTCGATTCCACTCTACGCGGTCGCGCTGGCGGTCGCGCTGGGAGCCGAGCGGGTCGACTGGGTGGGCGGGCGCACGCGCGACCGCGAGCTGGCGGAGCGGCTCGGCGCCAACCTCCTCGACGAAGAATTCCCGGCTCGCGCCGGGTCCCGGCGCTATCCGATCACCGTCGACGCCAGCGGCGACTCGGCCGGGCTGCGCTGCGCCCTGGAGTCGACCGACTACGACGGCGTCTGCACCAGCATCGGCATCTACTACGAGCCCGAGGCGCTGCCGCTGCTCTCGATGTACACGCGAAACCTCACCTTCCTCACCGGTCGTCCCCACGCGCGCCCGGCGATGCCGGCGATCCTCGAGCTGGTGCGAGAAGGCCGCTTTCGTCCCGAGCGGGTCACCGCCGAGACCGCGTCCTGGGACGACGCGGCGGAGGCGGTGGCGGGCCACGCCGCCAAGCTCGTGATCAGCCGCTAGCCGCCCTCTTCGCGAGCGCCGCTAGGGCGAGCAGCTCGTAGGCGAGGTTGGCGGCGAGCACGGCGGTGGTCGCGCCCGGGTCGTCGTACGGGGGCGAGACCTCCACCACGTCGAACCCGGCGAACCGCATCCCGGCCAGCGAGCGCAGCAGGGCGAGCGCCTCGTGCGACGTCAGCCCGCCCACCTCCGGTGTCCCGGTGGCGGGGGCGAACGCGGGGTCGATCGCATCGATGTCGAAGCTGAGGAAGGCCGGGCCGCCGGAGAGGCGCGAGCGGGCGAGGTCGGCGAAGTCGGCGGGCTGCATCGTGTGCAGCTCGTCTCCGCTGACGAGCTCGAAGCCGAGCCGGCGCGTCTCGGCCAGGTCCTCGGCGGAGTAGAGCGGACCCCGCATCCCCGCCATCAGCGAGCGGGAGGGGTCGAGGACGCCCTCCTCCACGGCGCGGCGGAATGACGTGCCGTGGAAGTAGCGCTCGCCGCGGTAGGTGTCCCACGTGTCGGCATGGGCGTCGATCAGCAGCAGCCCGAGGGGCCCGTGGTGGGCGGCGAGGGCGCGAAGCTCGCCCAGGGCGATCGTGTGGTCGCCGCCGATCGCCAGCGTGACGGCGCCGGACTCGACGACCTCCGCGAGGCCGGCGGCGATCTCGTCCACGGCGCGCTGGGCGTTCCCCGTCGACAGCTCGACGTCGCCGCGGTCGACGATCTCCAGCGAGCCGAAGACGTCGACGTCCAGCGCCGGGTGGTAATCGCGCAGCAGGACCGATGCCGAGCGCACGGCCTCGGGCCCGAAGCGGGCGCCGGGGCGGAAGCTGGTGCCCCCGTCGAAGGGAACGCCGACGACGGCGACGTCGACGCCGTCGAGCTCGCGCCTGTGCGGGCGCCGGGCGAACGTGCGGATCCCCGAGAACCGCGGCGGGGCATCGGTGGGGGAACGCTCTGGCCGGTCGCTCACCGGGTGCCTCCCGCTTCCCGCACCACCCTCACCGTTCGCAGCTTTCGATCGCTGGCTCCGCGCACGCGCCCGCCATGCGCCACCGTGTCGGCGATGTAGGCGAGCGTGGGCGCCGTGAGGCGCTCTCCGGGCAGCACGTTGGGCACGCCGGGAGGGTAGGCGGCGAGCGACTCGGCCGCGATCCTGCCCTCGGCCCGCTCGAAGGCCACGACCTCCTGCTGTCCCAGGAACGCCTCCCGCGGCGACAGCTCCAGCGGCCCCCAGGGAGGCGGCTCGGCGAACGGACGCGCCGCGGCGACGTCGGCCTCGTCGAGGCTGGAGACCGCGTGGCGCAGCGCCTTCAGCAGCCTCTCGGCCCGGGGCGCCGCGGGCTCGCCCATCCCGAAGACGGCCACGACCACGCTCTCGGACGACAGCTCGACGTTGATGTCGTCGAGGTCGTGGAGCAGCCGCGCCATGCGGTGACCGCTGATGCCGGTGCCGCGCACGTCTATCGACAGGCGCAGTGGGTCCCAGCCGTGCACGCCGGGCCGCTCGCCGATGCGCTCGTCGAGCACGTCGAGCCCGGGGATCTCGCGAATCTCGGCTCGGGCCCGCTCGAGGGCGGCGATCGTCTCGGCGAGTAGCTCGGGCCCGTGCAGGGCGGCGTGACGGCGGGCGGCGTCCAGCGAGGCGGTGAGCAGCCCGTTCGGGCTGGTCGACTCCGTCAGGGTGACGCTTCGGTCGACGACGTCCTCCCCGATCCGGCCCTCGGCGCGGCCGAGGTGCAGGATCGCCGTCTGGGTGAGGCTGCCGACGATCTTGTGGGTGGAGCAGATGACCAGGTCGGCCCCGCACTCCAGCGCCGCCTCGGGGAGCGCGTCGGAGAAGTGCAGGTGGGCCCCCCAGGCCTCGTCGACGACCAGCGGGATGCCGCGCTCGTGCGTGGCCGAGGCGAGGGCGCGGACGTCCGCGACGGCGCCGAAGTAGGTCGGCGAGACGATCACGACGCCGGCGGCGTCGGGCTCGGCCTCGAGCGCGGCGTCGAGCCGCTCGGGCGCCAGGCAGTGTGCGATTCCCAGCTCGGGATCGATCTCGGGCGCGGCGAAGCGGGGGCGGATCCCGGCCAGGACGAGGCCGTCGATCACGCTCGAGTGGACGTTTCGCTGCACCACGAGGCGGTCGCCGAGGTGAGCCAGCGCGAGGCAGGCGGCGTGGTTTCCCTGCGAGGCTCCGTTGAGCAGGAACCAGCTCCGCTCCGCGCCCCAAGCGTCCGCCGCCAGCGCCTGCGCTCGCTCGAACGGGGTGGGGTCGGGGGGCGGCACGTCGATCCCCTCGATGTCGGCGGGGATGTCGTGGACGAGTGCCGAGGCGCCGAGGGTCTCGATCAGGGCGGCGTCGGCTCCGACCCCGCCCTTGTGCCCCGGTATGTGGAAGCGCCCCGGCTCGCGGGCCGCGTAGCTGACGAGCGCGTCGAGATAGGGCGTCTCGTCCTGCGCGCTCACGCATCCGAGTCTATGCCCGCCCGCCGACCGTCGCCGCCCTCCGTCCGTGCAAATCGCCGCCGCCGCTATACGCTGGAAGCGTGCGTACGCAGGCGATTCGCCGCGCTGTCGCGGAGTCCGCCCTGACGCGTCCGCTGGCGCTCGTGTCGGTGGCGATCCTCCTGCTGGTCGGGCTGCCGGTCGTGCGCTTTCTCACCGACACCCAGGGCATCATGCTGTTCTCCGTCGTTCCGATCGCCCTGCTGGCGATGCTGTTCGGCGTCCGGGGCGGGCTCGCCGCGGCGCTGTTCTCGTCCGGGGCATATCTCGCTTGGGCGCTGACCGGCGGCGGCTTCGGTGCCACCGCGGACGCCGGCACGCCGGTCTGTTTCTTCCTCCTCGGGCTGGTCAGCGGTTTCTTCGCTCATGGCGCGCTCGGCGACTTCGACCTTCGTGCCGTGGCGAGGCGTACGGCGCTGCGAGGCGCGATCCGCCGAGGCGACGTTGTCTTCCACTACCAACCCCTCGCCGATGCGCGCACGGGCGCGGTGATCGCATTCGAGGCGCTCGCGCGCTGGCAGCATCCGGAGCGCGGCCTGCTCCCCCCCGCGGAGTTCATCCCCTTCGCCGAAGGCGATCCCCGCACTATGTGGGAGCTGACGATGCGGGCCCTCGACTGCGCACTATCCGAGGCGGCCGAGATGTGGAAGGGCGGCGAGGAAGCCGCCGTGCTGATCAACATATCCGCCTCGTGTCTGCATCGCGAGGACCTCGCCGTCGGGCTGACAGAGGCGATGAGCAGGCACCGCTGTCCCCGCGGACGCCTCGGGGTCGAGATCACGGAGGATGCCCTCGCCGGAGACCTCGACGAGGCGGCGGGACGCCTCGGCGTGTTGAGGGAGCTGGGGGTGCCGGTCGTGCTCGACGACTTCGGCACCGGGTACTCGTCGCTCACCCGCCTCGCCCGGCTTCCCCTGGACTGGGTGAAGCTGGACCTCAGCCGCTTCCCGGGCCGAGCGGCCCCCGACGGCGAGAGGGTGATCGGGGGGATCGTCGAGCTCGCCCACGGCCTGGACCTCACGGTCGTCGCCGAGCACGTCGAGAACGACGAGCGCCAGCAGCTCGTGCGCCGATCGGGGTGCGACCTGATCCAGGGGTTCCGGCTCAGCCGCCCGCTGCCGATGGGCCGCTTCCGCCGCTGGCTGGAGGCGTCGCACGCCCCCAGCGGCGGTCGGGCCGGCCAAGGCACGCCCGGCTGAGCCGCTACGCGTCTCCCTGCACGCCGTAGGGATACCACCACTCCTTCGGCGCTATCTCGGTCTCGACGTGGACGTGCTTGGTCTCCTGGAAGGCCTCGAGTCCCTCGCGGCCCAGCTCGCGGCCGAGGCCCGACTGCTTGAAGCCCCCGAACGGGCCCGCGTCGTTGTCGGTGAGGGGGTCGTTGAACCAGACCGTGCCCGCCTTGATCTCGCGCATACAGCGCACCATCGTCGCCAGGTCGCCGGTGTAGACGTTCGCGCCGAGCCCGAAGCGGGTCGAGTTCGCCAGCTCGATCGCCTCGTCGAGCCCGGATACGGGCACGATCGGGGCCACCGGCCCGAAGGTCTCCTCGCGCAGCAGGTCCGTCTCGGTGGGGGCGCCGGTGACCACCGCCGGTGCGTAGTAGTGGCCGCGGTCGCGGCCGCCGCGGTCGCCGCCGACCAGCACCTCCGCCCCCGCCTCGACCGCCGCCTCGACCTGGTCGACGACCTTCTGCCGCTGCGCCGCCGAGACCATCGGGCCGATGTCGGTGCCCGGGTCGAGCGGGTCGCCGATCCGCAGGCCGTCCGTGTAGTCGACGAACGCCGCCACGTAGTCGTCGTAGACCTCGCGCATCACGTAGAACCGCTCCGCCGATGTGCAGACCTGGCCGGCGTTCAGGTAGGCGGCCCAGGCGCCCCCCTTCGCCGCCACGCCGACGCCCTCGGCGCCGACGTCGGCGCAGACGATGAACGGATCCTTGCCGCCCATCTCCAGGTTGACGCGGGCGATCCGATCGGCGCAGACGCGGGCGATGCTCTTCCCCGTTTCGACGGAGCCGGTGAAGGCGACGCAGTCCACGCGCTCGTCGGCCACCAGGCGCGATCCGACGTCGCCCGCCCCGGCGACGACGTTGACTACGCCGGCCGGCAGGTGGTCGAAGCAGCCGGCCATGGCCAGCGTCGACAGCGGCGTCAGCTCCGACGGCTTGCAGACGACGGGGTTGCCGGCGGCCAGCGCCGGCGCCACCTTCCAGGCGAGCAGCAGCAGCGGATAGTTCCAGGGGACGATGCAGGCGACCACGCCGACCGGGTCCTTGACGACGAGCGAGAGCTGAGTCGACTCGATCGACGGGATCACGCGGCCGGCCGAGTCGCGGCCGATCTCGGCGTAGTAGTCGAGCGCCGCTGCCGTCCAGCCGACCTCGTCGGAGTTCTCGACCAGCGGCTTGCCGCCCTCCAGGGTCATCGTCCGGGCGAGGTCGTCGCTGCGGTCGCGCAGCCGTCGCGCCGCCTCGTGCAGCATCTCCCCGCGCTCGACGGCCGGCGTCCGCTCCCATCCGCGGCGCGCCGCGGCGGCCGCCGCGACCGCCGCGTCCAGCTGTTCGTCCGACGGTAGCGCCACCGTGGCGACCGTCTCCTCGGTGGCCGGGTTCTCGACCTCGAGCGCCGCGCCGTTGCCGCCGACGCGCTCGCCGTCGATCAGAAGCCTCGTCTCCATCCGCCGCCCTCTAGGTGGCGCGGACGAGCAGGACCGGAATCGGGGACACGTGGACCAGCTCGTGCGTCACCGAACCCAGGATCGCGCCCTTCAGCGGCGAGTCGCCATGGGTCCCGACCACGATCATCCTCGCGTTGCGCTCCTCGGCGACCTCGACGAGGGAGTTGACCGCGGTGTTGGCGCGCATCTCGGTCTCGACCTCGACGCCGCTCGCCGCGGCCAGCTCGGCGGCCTCGCCGACCGCCGCCTCGCCGAACTCCTTCACCGCCTCGCGATGGCTGGGGACCTCGCCGCCGCCGTATCCGCGCGGCTCGTACCCGAACACGACCACGAGGCCGTCGCCCAAGTCCTTTGCCAGGTCGGCGGCCTTGCCCAGCGCGCGCTTGGCGCAATCGGAACCGTCATAGCCGACCACTATGTGGCTCATCGCGTCCTCCTCATTCGGTCATCACCGAGGCCTCTCCGCGGACGGTTCCCTCGAGGATCCCGGGCTCGGCAACCTCAGGCTTGCGCTTGAAGAACTTCGGATAGACGACGTTGGCGATCACCATCAGCACGACCCCGAACAGAAGCAACCCGACGCCGATCGCCACCGGCGTGCCGATTCCGGCGACGCCGCCCGTGTAGTTGACGACCGTGCTGGTGGTGTTGTAGTCGGAAAACGCCTTGATGAAGATCCCCGTCAGCATCAGGCCGCCAAGCAGGGGAGCGACACCGACCATCACGAAGTTGCGGACGCTCTTGAATAGCTCCTTGCGATAGTAGACCGCGCACGCGTACCCGGTCAGCCCGTAGTAGAAGGCGATCAGGAAGCCGAGGCCGGTGATCGAGTCGGCGAGGACGTTCTGGCTGATGTTGATGATGAAAAGCGTCCAGACCAGCGACACCGCGCCCATCACGAGCGTGGAGACGTCGGGCGTCAGGTAGCGCGGGTGAATGCGGCCGAAGGCCTTCGGAATCGAGCGGAAGCGCGCCATCGAGAGGGTCGTGCGGGCCGTGGGCAGGATCGTGGTCTGGGTCGAGGCGGATGCCGACGTCAGCACGGCGATGATCAGCAGCTTGTCGAGCGGTGAGCCGAAGACGTCTCCGCCGAGGGCGCTGAGCACGTCGTCGGCGTTGGCGGACAGGAACGACCGCCCGTGGTATGCCTGCGCGGCAACGGCCACGACAACGTAGATAAGGACCAGCAGGATCGTGCTCATCACGGCGGCCTTGCCCGGTCCCGAGGACGCGTTCTCGGACTCCTCGTTGACGCAGACGCCGGTGTCCCAGCCCCAGTAGATGAAGATGCCGAGCAGCACGCCGTCCACGAGCGCGGTCGTGCCGCCCGGGAGGTTGAAGGGGTTGAGCCAGTCGAGCGAGGGATCCACCGCTCCGGCCGGATCGCCGCTGTAGACCTTGACCAGCGCCACGATCGAGAACAGGGCCAGGGTGACGATCTCCATCGACAGCAGGAAGTACTGGGTGCGGGCGGACAGCTCGATGCCGACCCAGCAGATCCAGGTCATCACCGCGATCCACACGGCGGCGGCGATGCTGACCGCGAGCAGGGAGGTCGCGGCGCTGTCCCAGCCGAACAGCAGGAACGTGTAGACGCCGGCGATATAGGCGAGGGTGGCCATCACGACCACGTCGGAAGCGACGATGGCCCACCCCGTGAGCCAGCCGAGCCGCGGCCCCATCGCCCGCGTCACCCAGGTGAAGCTCGTGCCGCAATCCGGGTCGGCCTTGTTCATGTAGTTGTAGGCCGCCGCTATCAGCAGCATCGGGATGAATGAGACGATCATCACGGCCGGGGCGTGAAATCCCATCCCGGCGATCGCGGTGACGAACCCGAGCGTCGCCGCCAGGCTGTAGGCGGGGGCGGTCGAAGCGACGCCGATGACCAGGTTGGACAGGTAGCCGAGGGCGCCGGACTTCAGCCCCTTCTCGCCGGGGGCAACGCCGGCGCCGTCGCCCGTTCCGCCAACTCCACCCGGAACCGCTGCCGATGCGCTCTCCATGCCCCTCTCCTTCCGTTTCCTCAGGCTTCCTGCTCGGGTCGCACTGAAGCGAACCGCTCGGCCCGACGCTGCTCCCAGACGGTGAAGACCATAGCCGCCACGGTGACCGCGAACAGCATCGTGGCCATCACGTAGGGGCTCACGCGGGCTCTGGAATCGCTCGGAGCTCGGGCTCGGGCAGGACCGCTGCCATCCGCTCGGCCCTGCGCTGCTGCCAGACGACGAGCACGATCGCCAGTGTGGTGACCATGAACAGGATGGTCGCGAGCACGTTCACCTGTACCGGGATGCCCCGGAGAGCCACCCCGTAGACGTAGAGCGGGAAGGTCACAGTCGTGCCGGAGTTGAAGTTCGAGATCACGAAGTCGTCGATCGAGAGGGCGAAAGCGAGCAGGGCCGCGGCCATGATCGCGGGCGCCAGCAGCGGGAACGTGACGTAACGGAAGGTCTGCACCGGGGTCGCCCCGAGGTCGCGCGCCGCCTCCTCGAGGCTGCGGTCGAACCCGATCAATCGCGAGCGCACCACGACCACCACGAAGCTGATCGAGAACATGATGTGTGCGATCAACAGCGTGCTGAAGCCGAGCGGGGCCGAGTAGAAGATGAACAGCGACAGCAGCGACGCGCCCATGACGATCTCGGGCGTGGCCATCGGCAGGATGATCAGCAGATTCGACGCCCGCCGGCCGAAGAAGTCGTAGCGGACGAGCGCCAGCGCCATCAACGTCCCGATCGCGGTCGAGACAATCGTCGCCAGGAGTGCCAGCTTGAGCGACGTCTGGAGGGCGTCGTTGAGCTCCTGGTTGGAGAAGGCGTGCTGCCAGTACTCGAGCGTGAAGCCACCGGAAAGGGAGAAGTCGAGGCGGTCCCGCGGCGTCTCCGCGAACGAGAAGACGGCAATGACCGCGATCGGGACGAGCAGGTAGAAGACGGCGAGCCCGGCATAGATGCGCAGGCCGTTGCGTTTCAACCACGTCCACGCGGAAGCGGCCATCGCTAAGCCCTCGCCTCCTCCTCCTCGCCCATGAACGCCTCCGTCCCAGCGATCCGGATGTAGACGATCACCATCACCAGGATCGCGGCCATCATCAGGAAGGAGAGGGCGGCGGCCTCGGGATAGTCGCGCTCGACCAGGAACAGCGATTGGATCTTGTTGCCGATCATCGCCTGGTGGGTGCCCCCGAGAATGGTGGCGTTGATGTAGTCGCCGAAGGCGGGGATGAAGGTGAGCAGCACGCCGGCGACGATTCCCGGAGCGGTCATCGGCAGCGTCACCCGCAGGAACGCCTGGGTCGAGGACGCGTAGAGGTCCTTGGCGGCCTCGATCAGGCGCAGGTCGAGCCGCTCGATGCTGGCGTAGATCGGCAGGATCATGAACGGCAGGAAGTTGTAGGTGAGCCCCGCGATCACCGCAGTCGATGTCGCCAGGAGCCGCCCGTTCTGCGGAATCAGGTGCAGGGTCTGGAAGACGCCGACGATCGGCCCGGAGTCATAGAGGATCGTCTTCCAGGCGATCGTGCGGATCAGGTATGTGGTGAAGAAGGGGGCGATCACCGCGAACAGCAGCAGCAGCCGCCAGCGCCCCGACTGCTGGGCGATCGCGTAGGCGAGCGGGTAGGAGATCAGCAGCGCCAGGATCGTGGCGGCGCCCGCGTAGTAGAAGGAGCGCACGACCTGCTCCCTGTTGCCCGATAGCGAGTCGGGGAAGTTCGACCACTGCCAGGTGAAGTGGAAACCGCCGGTGAAGAGCGAGCCCGATTCGAGCGCCTGCTCGGCCATGAACCCCATCGGGATGACGAAGAACACGAGCAGCCATAGCGCCCCCGGAGCGAGCAGCCAGTAGGGAACGAGGCGGCGGCGGATCGTCACGCCTCGAGTCATCGGATCGGCTCGACTCTCCGCCGCCGCCTCGCGGTTAGCCGGTGACCACGTTCTGGAATGCCTGGGTTATGTCCTGCTGCTCCTTCGCGCTGCCGGGTGGGTTCGGATCGCCCGAGCATCCCTTGATCGAGGCCGCCGACGGGAAGATCAGAGGGTCCTGTGCCAGCTCGGGATCCTTCTTGGCGAGGATCGGCTGGACCCCGTCCACCGGGGTGACGTAGTTCACGTACGCCGCGATGTCGGCCTGGACCTCGGGCCGATAGACGAAGTTCATGAACGCGTACGCCGCCGCGGTGTTGGGCGCGCCGACCGGGATCACCATCTGGTCGAAGAATGTGTCGCAGCCGTCGGTGGGCCGGCGCCACTCGGCGTTCTTGTTGCCGATCAGCGACGCATCCCCCGACCAGCCGATCGCCGCCACGACGTTGCCGCTGGTCAGGTCCTCGGTGTACTCGTTGCCGGTGAAGCGGCGGATCTGGCCCGAGTCCGCCGCCTGCTTGATCTTGTCGATCGCCGCCGTCCAGTCCTGCTTGGTGAAGTTGCTGGGATCGGCGCCCATGCTCTGCATCACCAGCGGCACCGTGTCCCGCATCTCGTCGAGCATTTCCACCTTGCCCTTGTACTTGGGGTCGAAGAGGTCGCTGATCGACTTGATCTCGGGCGCCTTCGAGGTGTCGACCCAGATCCCCGTCAGGCCGCCCTGCCACGGGATCGAGAACTTGCGGCCCGGGTCGGTGTCGTCTTTGGCGAACTCCGGACGGATGTTGTCGAAGACCGTCTTCAGGTCGGCATGGTTGAGTTGCTCCAGGTAGCCGAGGTCCCACATCTGCTTCGCCAACCAGTTGGTGACCACGAAGAGGCTGCGCCCGCCCGACTTCCCGTTGTCGAGCAGCGGCTGCAACTTGCCGAAGAACTGGGTGTTCGAGTTGACGTCCTCGATGTACTTCACATCGACTGGGTAGGTTTTCTCGAATTCCGCGACGGTGCCCTTGGCACCGGGATCGATGTAGCCCGGCCAGTTGGAGAAGGTCATCTCGCCGGTCGGCTTGCCTCCCTTCGCGACCGGTGCCTGGGCGCCGCCGCCGCCGTTGTCGCCGCAGGCGGCTATCAGCATCGCCGTCGCCAGCGTCAAGGCGGCCACGACCAGAGTCCGAATCGTTCGTGCTTGGCTCACCGTTCTCTCCTGTCTGTGTCGGTCAAGTCTTTGTCGCTTCCTCCTCCGCGACCCCGACCGATGCGGCCGACTCGCGGACCAAGTGCATGTGCTCCGGTGCCCAGGCGAGCTGCACGCGGGCCCCCCCGCCGGGGAGCCGCTGGCGCTCGCTTTCGTCGGCGTTCGGGACCAGCACGGTCATCTCGACGCCGTCGCTGAGGCGAACGACGATCTGGGTGGACGTGCCGAGGAAGACCGACGCCTCCACTACGCCCTCGACGGAGGCCATGTGCGGCATCCCCCGCTCCTCGACACGCCGGATGTCGAGCTTCTCCGGCCGAACGACGGCATGGCAGCGCTCGCCGGGGCCGAGCCCGTTCACCGCCGCCTCGATCTCGATGCCCACGTCGAGCCGCACCGAGCCGCGGCCGGCGTCGCTCGACGTCACCATCGCCGGCATCAGGTTCGACACTCCGATGAAACCGGCCACGAAGGTGGTGCGGGGCCGCTCGTAGACCTCCTCCGGGGCGCCCACCTGCTCGACCACGCCGCGGTTCATCACCGCGATCCGGTCGGACATCGTCAGCGCCTCCTCCTGGTCGTGGGTGACGTAGACGAAGGTGATCCCGACGTCGCGCTGGATCCGCTTCAACTCGACCTGCAGTCCCTTGCGCAGCTTCAGGTCGAGAGCGCCGAGGGGCTCGTCGAGCAGCAGGACCTCGGGCAGGTTGACCAGGGCCCGCGCCAGCGCCACGCGCTGCTGCTGGCCGCCGGAGAGCTGGTTCGGCTTGCGGTTCGCCTCGGTGCCAAGTCCGACGCGCTCCAGCTCCTCCTCGACCCGGCGCTTGATCTCCTCCTTGGCCACGTTCTTGCGCCGCAGCCCGAACGCGATGTTGTCGCGCACGCTGAGGTGCGGGAACAGCGCGTAGCTCTGAAAGACGGTGTTGGTCGGCCGGCGGTGGGGCGGAAGCGCCACCACGTCGCGGCCGTCGATCAGGACGCGGCCCGCGGTGGGCTCCTCGAAGCCCGCGATCACCCGAAGCGTCGTCGTCTTTCCGCAGCCGCTGGGACCGAGCAGGGTGAAGAACTCGCCGCTTGCGAGGGACAGGTCGAGGCTCCGCACCGCGACCAGGTCGCCGAAGCGCTTGCTCATCCCCTCGAGCTGAACGCTGGGCGTCCCCGCGTCGTTGCTGGCCGGGCTTGCCGGGTCCTCGATGCGGGCTGTGTCCGTCGTGTCCTCCATCGGCCTCGGCCGCCCGCCGCCGATACGCACGGCGTGCGGCGTACCCGCACTCACGTTATGCCCGCAAAGGCGCCTTGACAAGCGCGGTGGGCACAATGATCCCCGTGCGAGTTGTCCAAGTCGTACAAATCATGGCGGCGAGGTTGAACCAACTCCCGCTTGCAGGCACGACACCGCGGCAGTACCGTTGTCCAGAGCGTCGAGCGAGCGCCCGTCCCCGAGAGAGGAAGAGAGATGGCCACAACCCCAGCCGCGGTCAGCGAAACCGTCGCCGCCGACCTTCAGCAGCAAGCAAAGCGCCACCTCTGGATGCACTTCACCCGAATGGGCGCCTACGACGACGCCGACGTGCCGATCATCGCTCGCGGCGAGGGCTGCTACGTCTACGACGATCACGGCAAGCGCTACCTCGACGGCCTGTCCGGACTGTTCTGCGTCAACGCCGGCCATGGCCGCACCGAGCTCGGCGACGCCGCCGCGGCCCAGGTTCGCGAGCTGGACTTCTACACCGTCTGGAGCTACGCCCACCCGCGCGCGATCGAGCTCGCGACCCGGATCGCCTCGCTCACCCCGGGTGACCTCAACCGGGTCTTCTTCACGTCGGGCGGCTCGGAGGCGGTCGAGTCGGCGATCAAGCTCGCCCGCAGCTACCACAAGCACACGGGCAACGCCGGCAAGACCAAGGTGGTCGCCCGCGAGGTCGCGTACCACGGCACCTCGCTGGGCGCGTTGATGGTCACCGGGATCCCCGAGCTTCGAGCCCACTTCGAGCCGCTCGCCGGGTCGAGCGCCCACGTCCCGAACACGGACAGCTACCACTGGCCCGCCGACCGCGATCCGCTGTGGGCGGCAGACGCGATTGCCGACCGGATCGAGTTCGAGCACCCCGACACCGTCGCTGCCGTGATCCTCGAGCCGGTCCAGAACGCCGGCGGCTGCATCCCGCCCCAGGACGGCTATTTCCAGCGCGTCCGCGAGATCTGCGACCGCTACAACGTCCTGCTGATCTCCGACGAGGTGATCTGCTCGTGGGGGCGGATCGGCCACTGGTTCGGATCCGAGCGCTACGGCTACGTGCCGGACATCATCACCACGGCGAAGGCGCTGACCTCGGCCAACGTGCCGATGGGGGCGATGGCGGTCTCCGATCGGGTCGCGGAGCCGTTCATGCACGGCAAGGAGATGTTCGTGCACGGCTTCACCTTCGCGGGCCATCCGGTGGCCGCAGCCGTCGCCCTCGCGAACATCGACCTGCTCGAGCGCGAGGACCTCTGCGGCCATGTGCGTGCCAAGGAGGGCGAGTTCCGGGCGATGCTCGAGAGCCTTCGCGACATCCCGATCGTCGGCGACGTGCGGGGCGCCGGCTACTTCCTGGCGGTCGAGCTGGTCAAGGACCAGGAGACCCGGGAGACGTTCAACGACGAGGAGTCCGAGGATCTGCTGAGGGGCTTTCTCTCCGGAGAGCTGTTCAGCCGCGGGCTGATCTGCCGCGCCGACGACCGCGGCGACCCCGTCGTCCAGCTGGCGCCACCTCTGATCGCCGACAGCGAGCAGTTCGCCGAGATCGAGGCGGTGCTGCGCCCGGTCCTCACCGAGGCCTGCGACCGGGTCGTCCGCGACTGAGCCCGTGGAGGGTCTGGGATGCTGACGGTCAATAGCCTCCTCGAGGAGATGGGGCTGGAGCTGGCCGCCGGCGACGGCGCCGCCGGCGACAACCGGGTCCGCTGGGTGCACATCTCCGAGCTGGCCGATCCGACGCCGTGGCTGTCCGGCGGCGAGCTGCTTCTGACCACCGGAATCGGACGCGGTGGCGAGCCCGATCCCGGTCTTGCCAACGCGGCCGAGCAGCGCAAGTTCGTGCGCCGGCTCTCCCGGCACGGGCTCGCGGGGCTCGGCTTCGGCACCGGCTTCGATCACAAGAAGCTGCCCCGGGCGCTCGTCGACGAGGCCGAGAAGCTCGACTTCCCGCTGTTCGAGGTCCCCTACAGCATGCCGTTCATCGCGATCACCGAGAAGGCGTTCACGCGCCTGGTCAACGAGCAGTACGACGTGCTGCGGAGCGGAATCGCGATCCACAAGCGGCTCGAGCGCCTCGTGCTGGAGGGACGTGGACTCGACGAGATCACCGCCACCCTCGCCGGCGCGATCGGCGGCGCCGTCATCGTCCTCGACTTTCGCGGCGAGCCGAAGGCCTCGGCCGGCTTCCGCCGGAGCGCCGACGCCGGCGGCACCGCGGCGGCTCTTTCGGAGGAGGTCGCCGAGCGCGCCGCCGCCGGCGACAACAGCGCGTTCGTGCCGCGCCATGCCGAGCTCGCCGACCGCTCGCTGGTCCTGCCCGTGCCGGCGCCGGGCAAGGGCGCGCCGCAGGCGTGGCTGGCCGCCGTCAGCGAGGCCGGCGGCCTCGCCGATTTCGAGCGCCTGATCGCCCAGCAGGCGGTGATCGTGGTGGCGCTGGAGCTGATGCGGGAGCGGATCGTGCACGAGACCGAGCGGCGCCTGGCCGGGGACGTGCTCGCGGAGGCGCTCGGCGGCCGGCTCGATGCCGCCGAGCTGCGCCGGCGGCTGGAGCCGTTCGGGATCGGCGAGTCGGCGGCCGTGATCCTGTTCGAGCTGGACGATCCCGCCGCCGCCGAACGGGATCTGGAGGGGGCGCTGGCCGAGGCCGGCTGCCCCGCCCTCGTCGCCTCCCCGGGCTCGGTGCGCAGGCCGCTGCTGTGCGCGGTGATCGATCCCGGCGAGCGCGACCCGGTGGACGTCGCCGCCGCCGCGCGCGAGGCCCTGACCGCCCAGCGCGGGCCCGTCCGCGCCGCGGCAAGCCGCGTGGCCACGAGCGACTCGGTGCGGCGCAGCTTCCACGAGGCGCGCTGTGCCCTGGAGGCGACGACGATCGCCAACGGCGACGGCAACGCCGTTGCCTCGTGGCGCGACCTCGGCGCCTTCACCCTGCTGCTGTCGCTGCAGGACGACGACGCCCTGCGCGTGTATTGCGACAGCCTTCTGTCGCCGATCGAGGAGAGCGAGGGCAGCTACGGCGGCGAGCTGCTGCGGTCGCTGGAGGCCTTCATCGAGCAGAACGGCCAGTGGGAGCGGGCGGCGCGCGAGGTCTACTGCCACCGGCATACCCTGCGCTACCGGATAAAGCGCATCGAGGAGCTGACCGGGCGCGACCTCGGCCGCGCGCACGACCGGATCGAGTTCTGGCTGGCGCTGCGCGCGCGGGAGCTGGTGCGGTGACGGCGCAGAGGCCGCTCGACGTGGCCGTGCTCGGCGCCGGCGGCACGATCGGGCCGGCGATCGTCCGCGATCTCGCCGAGTCCGAGGAGGTCGGCCGGATGATCCTCTGCGACCTGGCCGTCGAGCGCGCCGCCGAGACGGCGAGACTGCACGGCGGCGGTCGCAGCGTCGTGGTCTCGCCGGCGCAGGGCAAGCTGGCGGAGGCGATCTCCGGCTGCGACGTGCTCGTCAACTCGGCCAGCTACCGGGTGAACCTCGAGGCGATGGAGGCGTGCCTGGAGGCCGATTGCCACTACCTCGACCTCGGCGGCCTGTTCTGGATGACCGGCCGCCAGCTCGCGATGAGCGACCGCTTCGCCGAGGCGGGACTCCTGGCGGTGCTGGGGATCGGGTCGAGCCCTGGCAAGACCAACCTGATGGCGGCCGTCGCAGCCCGCGAGCTGACCGGCGAGCTCGCGTCGGTCGAGCGCGCCCCCGAACAGCGCGCCCGAATCGACGCCATCCACGTCAGCGCCGCCGGCCGCGACCTCGACCCGCCGCAGGGGGAGAGCTTTCCCTACGCGCTGCGCACCCTGCTCGACGAGGTGACGATGTCGCCGGTGGCGGTGCGTGCGGGCACCCCGGTCGAGCTGGAACCGCTCACGGCCGGAGGCACGGTCGACTTCGGCGAACCGATCGGCGAGCTCGAGACGATCCAGACGCTGCACTCCGAGCTTCGCACCTTCCCGAAAAGCTTCGGCTGCCGCGATGTGAGCTTCCGGCTCGCCCTGCCTGCCCCTCTGCTGGCCCGCCTGCGCGAGCTGGCGGACGCTTCCGCCGCGGAGGTCGAGGCGGCGGCGCGGAGCGCCGCGCCTCCCTCGCCCGAGACGGTCTCGGTCCACATCGTCGATGCGGTTGCCGGCGAGCGGGCCGTTCGCGCTCGCGCCGTCACCCGTCCGCTGGAGGCCTGGGGGCTGGGCGGCGGGATCGTCTCCACGGCGGCGCCGGCGGCGGCAACCGTGCGGCTGCTCGCCCGCGACCGGATCTCGGCGCGCGGGGCGCTGCCGCCGGAGCGCTGCATCGATCCCGACGAGCTGCTCGGCGAGCTCGAGCGGCGCGGCACCGAGATCACGGTGGGCGCGCCCGAGGGAGCGTTGCTGTGAGGGTCGGCGTCCCGACGGAGGTCAAGCCGGACGAGTACCGCGTCGCGCTGACGCCGGTGGGGGCGCGGGAGCTGGCCGAGCAGGATCACGAGGTCCTCGTCCAGGCGGGCGCCGGCGACGGCAGCGCGATTCCCGACGGAGCCTACGCCGCCCAGGGCGCGCGAATCGTCGCCGACGCGGCCGACGTCTGGCGCGACGCCGACCTCGTGCTGAAGGTGAAGGAGCCGCAGCCGCCGGAGGTCGAGCTGCTGCGGGCCGAGACGACGCTCTTCACCTACCTGCACCTCGCGCCCGCCCCCGAGCTGACGCGCGGGCTGTGCGAGTCCGGCGCCACCTGCATCGCCTACGAGACGGTCGAGGACACCGCCGGCGGCCTGCCCCTGCTGGCGCCGATGAGCGAGATCGCCGGCAAGATCGCGACGCAGGCCGGGGCGTTCATGCTCGAGAAGCCGCTGGGCGGCCGCGGCATCCTGCTGGGCGGCGTGCCCGGCGTGGCGGCGGCCAACGTGATGATCATCGGCGGAGGCGCGGTCGGGCTCAACGCCGCCTTCATCGCGATCGGGATGGAGGCCGACGTGTTCGTCTTCGACGTCTCGATCGACCGGCTCCGCGACCTCGACCTGGTCCTCAACGGGCGCTGCTCGACCGTGTACTCCTCGACCCTTGCGATCGAGGAGATGCTGCCGCGCGCCGACCTGGTGATCGGCGCGGTCCTGCGCCACGGCGCTCGCGCCCCCCACGTGATCACGCGCGCCCAGCTGGCGATGATCAAGCCGGGCGCAGTGCTCGTCGACGTCTCGATCGACCAGGGCGGCTGCTTCGAGACATCGCGGCCCACCACCCATCGGGATCCCACCTTCGAGGTGGACGGGGTCACGCATTACTGCGTCACGAACATGCCCGGGGCGGTGCCGATCACGGCCACCTACGCCCTCACGAACGCCACCCTTCCCTACGTGCTGGCGCTGGCGGAGCACGGCGTGGCCGAGGCGGCGCGACGTGATCCCGGCCTTCGTCTCGGGATCAACGTGATGGGCGGGAAGGTCACGCACCCGGCGGTGGCCGAGGGAGTGGGGGCGACCTTCACCTCGGTGGAGGATGCGATCGGAGAGAGGGCGGAACCAAGGCAGCGGACAGCAGGCTGAGCGGCGAAAGGACCTGGGATGGCAACTGAATCAAGACAAGGAGTGGATCAAGTTGAGCATGTACGCAGTCGTTAACCCGGCAACCGGCGAGAAGCTCGAGGAGTACCCAGAGATCTCAGACGATGAGCTCGACGCCGCCATCGCCAGGGCTTGGGAGGCGCGCAAGGCGCTCACCTCGCTCTCTGCGGCCGAGCGCGCCGAGAAGATCAAGCGCCTCGGCGAGCTCCACCTCGAGCGACGTGAGGCGCTTGCCGCAATCGTGGTGAAGGAGATGGGCAAGCCGATGGAGCAGGCGCTCGGCGAGGTCGACTTCTGCGGCGACATCTACGCGTACTACGCCGACCGCGCGGCGGACTTCCTCAAGGACGAGCCGATCGAGCTGCTTGCGGGCGAGGGCACGGCGGTGATCCGCCGCTCGGCGATGGGGCCGCTGCTTGGGATCATGCCCTGGAACTTCCCCTACTACCAGGTGGCCCGCTTCGCGGGACCGAATCTGATCGTCGGCAACCCGATCCTGCTGAAGCCGGCACCCCAGTGCCCGGAGTCGGCCGAGGCGATACAGAAGATGTGCGACGACGTCGGCCTCCCGGAGGGCGCGTACCAGACGATCCTCGCGACCCACGAACAGATCGCCGAGAAGGTGATCCCCGACCCGCGCGTGCGCGGTGTCTCGGTCACCGGCTCCGAGCGAGCGGGCGCCGCCGTCGCCGAGGTCGCCGGACGCAACCTTAAGAAGGTGGTCCTCGAGATGGGTGGCTCCGACCCGTTCATCGTGCTCGCGACCGAGAACCTCGACGAGGTCGTCGACGCCGCGGTGGAGGCGCGCCTCGACAACACGGGCCAGTCGTGTAACGCCGCGAAGCGGTTCATCGTCGTCGACGAGCTCTACGACGACTTCCTCGCGAAGTTCACGGAGAAGATGAAGGAGGTGGAGCCCGGGGATCCGGCCGAGGACTCGGCGATGGGACCACTCTCGTCGTCGACCGCGGCGGAGCGCCTTCAGGACCAGATCGACCGCGCGAAGGCCCAGGGCGCCGAGGCCGTTCTCGAAGGCGAACGGAAGGACAACTTCTTCGGCACGACGGTCCTCACCGGCATCAGCCCCGAGAGCGACGCCTACCGGGAGGAGTTCTTCGGGCCCGTAGCGAGCGTTTACCGGGTCTCGTCCGAGGAGGAGGCGATCCGGGTCGCCAACGACACGCCGTTCGGCCTCGGCTCCTACGTCTTCACGACCGACCCCGAGCAGGGCGACCGTGTCGCCAACGACATCGAGGCCGGCATGGTCTTCGTGAACGGCGTCCTCCTTGACGGCGCCGAGCTGCCGTTCGGGGGCGTCAAGCGTTCCGGCTTCGGACGCGAGCTCGGCCCGTACGGGATGGACGAGTTCGTCAACAAGAAGCTGATCCGCGTCGTGAAGTAGAGCGTCGGCTCGACCTAGGGCACCGCGGTGGCCTCGGTCTCGACCGGGGCGCCGCGCGTGGTGGCGCCCTCGTCGCGGGTGAGGCGGTGAGCCAGGTAGACCGGGACGGTCGAGGCGAGCACGAGCAGGACCGCCACGACGTTGACGATCGGCAGCTGGTTGGGCCGGAACAGGTTGGCGAAGATCCAGATGGGCAGGGTCTGCTGGCCGGCGCCGATCGTGAACGTGGTGACGATGATCTCGTCGAACGAGAGCGCGAAGGCGAGCAGCGCGCCGGCCACCAGGGCCGTGCGCATGCTGGGCAGGGTGACGAAGCGAAACGTCTGCCAGGTGTGGGCGCCGAGGTCGGCCGACGCCTCCTCGAGCGAGCCGGAGACCCGGCGCAGCCTGGCGACGACGTTGTTGTAGACGACGACGATGCAGAAGGTGGCGTGGCCGACAATCACGGTGAACAGGCCGAGGTTGATCCCCAGCACCTGGGTGAACGTGTCGCTCAGCGCGATTCCGGTGACGATCCCGGGCAGGGCGATCGGCAGGATCACCAGGAAGGAGACGGTCTCGCGGCCGAAGAAGCGGAAGCGCGACACCGCCAGCGCCGCCAGGCTGCCGAGCAGGAGTGCGATCGCGGTCGCCACCACGCCCACGCGGATCGAGTTAGCGACCGCCTCGCGGGCGCCGTGGTCCGAGATCGCCGTGTCGAACCAGTGCAGGGTGAAGCTGGTCGGCGGCCACCCCAACGTGTTGTCGGCGTTGAAGGCGTAGATCGCGATGATGATCAGCGGCACGTAGATGAACGCCAGGGCGACGGCGACGGCGATCCGGAGCAGCAGGTTGGTGCGGGGCGAGAGCCTCATCAGATGTGCTCGAAGGCGCCGAGCCGACGGGCGATCAGCAGGTAGACGACCATCACCGCGATCGGGACCATCGCGAACGCCGAGGCCAGCGGCGAGTTGGTGGTGACGTTGGAGAACACGACGTTGCCGATGAACTGGTTGTTGGAGACGAGCCGGGGCGTGATGTAGTCGCCGAGGGTCAGCGAGAAGGTGAAGATCGAGCCGGCGACGACCGCCGGGAAGGCGAGCGGCAGGATCACCCGGCGGAACGTCGTCCTGGGCGAGGCGCCGAGGTCCTCCGAGGCGCTCAGCAGGGTGTCGGGGACGCGCTCCAGCCCAGCGTAGATCGGGATGATCATGTACGGCAGCCACAGGTAGCTCATCACCAGCCAGACGGCGACGTTGCCGTATCCCGGACCGCTGGCTCCGAAGGGGTCCAGCGCCCAGTTGAGGGCGCCGTCGTGGGAGAGGATCGTGCGCCAGGCGTACACCTTGACCAGGTAGCTCGACCACAGCGGCATCAGCACGGCGACCACCAGCGCCGCCTTGGCGCGCCGGGAGGCCACCTTCGCCATGTAGAAGGCGATCGGGAACGCGAGCAGGGCGTCGGTGACGGTGACCAGCGCCGCGATCATGATCGTGCGGAAGGCGATCTGGCGGTAGACCGGCTCCTGGACCAGCGTCTTGAAGTTGTCGAGGCTGAAGCCCTTGATCAGCTCGCCGCTGATCGGGTCCAGCGTCCAGAAGGCCGCCACCAGCAGGACGGCGAGCGAGCCCAGGTATCCGACAACGAGCCAGCCGACCGGCCCCGCCAGCAGGCCCGAGACCTGCAGACGGCGACGGCCGTGAAAGAGGTCGGCGAGCCTGCGGCCCGCCGACCTCCTCCCGGCTGACGCGGTCGCGTCAGCCGCTTCCATGCTGTTTGTGAGCGGGTCCGTGGCTCAGTCGATCACCCCTTGATCGTGGTCCAGGCCTGGACCCAGTCGTTGTAGTTCTTGCACTTGTTGCCCCGGCTGTCGCCGCAGTCCGAGGACGGGACCTGCCAGTAGTACACGCGCTTCCAGAACCCCGGGTCCGCGGCGTGGTACTCGTCGCAGAACTTGGGGTCCTCCGCGTAGTCGATCACCTTGGCGGCCGCCGTCAACGTCGACGGCTCGCACGCCTTGGTCTGGGCCGGCGCCTCGCCGAAGAACTGCGCCACCTCGGCGTTCGCCATCGGCGAGACGATGTAGTTCATCCACTTGTACATGCAGTTGGGATGCTTGGCCTTCGAGCTGATCATCCAGGTGTCCGACCAGCCGGTCGCACCCTCCTTCGGCAGGAACCCGAGCGGCTTCGCCGGGATCGTCGCCACGGGCTGCTTGTCGGCCTTCAGCGCGAAGTACTGGTACTGCCACGTCGTGCCGACCTGGTCGTCACCGTTGGTGAACGCCGAGATCTGCTTGGCCGCGTCCGACCAGTACTCGCCGACGTTCGGACGCTGCTGCTTCAGCAGGTCCACCGCCGCGTTGAACTGCTTGTCGTCCAGCTCGTACGGGTTGTCGATCCCCAGGTCGGGCTGGTGGGTCTTCAGGTAGACGGCCGCGTCGGCGATGTAGATCTGGTCGTCGTACGCGCTGATCTTGCCCTTGTAATTGGCCGCCTTCTTGGGGTCGAGGATGACGTCCCAGGACGTCGGCGCCGGCTTCACGTCGTTGACGTTCCACATCAGCAGGTTCGCCCCGCGGCCATGCGGGATCCCGTAGTGGGTGCCGTCGAACGTGTTGTAGGGCTGGTCCTTGAGGTCCTCGAACACCGTCTTGTAGTTCGGAACCAGGTCGACGTTCACCGGCGAGACGTCGTTGCCGTCCACCAGGCGAAGGGAGGCGTTCCCCGACGCCGAGACGCCGTCGTACTGACCGGTTCGCATCAGCTGCACCATCTCGTCGGAGGTGCCGCCGACCTTGACGCTCACCTTGCAGCCGGTCTGCTTCTCGAACGGCTTGGTCCACTGGGGCTCGACGTAGCCGGCCCAGGCGACGAGGCTGAGCTTGCCCTCGCCCTTGCCGACGCTCTTTTTGGCCTCGCCCCCCTTGTCGTTGCCTCCGCCCCCGCATCCCGCGATCGCAAGGGCGTAAAACGCGAAGACCGCCACGGCGGCCAGCTTGGGCACGTGCCTGAATGCGCTCACGCTCGATCCTCCTCTCTCGATTCGATGGCGTACGTATGCTCGTCTCGCCACCCGACCTTCACCTCACGCCCGCGCTCGGCCTGGGCCTCCTCCGAGGAGGTCTCCAGGTTCTGGCGGACGACGTAAAGCTCTCCCCCTGCCTCCAGCTCGACCAGGTAGCGGGTCACCACTCCCAGGTACGACACCCCGGCCACGCGCCCGCCCTCGACGTGCATGCCGGCGGTGTCGTCGCCCGGCCCGATCAGGCGCACCTTCTCGGGACGGATCGTGAACCGCCTGCCGTTGCGCTCGAGAACGTTCGAGACGCCGACGAAGCCGGCGACGAACTCGTTGGCCGGCTGCTCGTAGATCTCGGCGGGCAGCCCGACCTGCTCGATCCGGCCCTCGTTGAAGACGGCGACGCGGTCGCTCATCGTCAGCGCCTCGTCCTGGTCGTGGGTGACGTAGATGAACGTGATCCCGACCTCCTGCTGGATCGTCTTCAGCTCGATCTGCATCTGCTGGCGCAGCTTCAGGTCGAGCGCCCCGAGCGGCTCGTCGAGCAGCAGCACCAGCGGCCGGTTGACGATCGCCCGCGCCAGGGCCACGCGCTGGCGCTGGCCGCCGGAGAGCTGGTCTGGCTTGCGCGACTCGTAGCCGGCGAGCGCGACGATCCCCAGCGCCTCCGCCGCCCTCTGGCGGCGCTCGGCCTTTGGAACGCGCTTGACGCGCATCGCGTACTCGACGTTCTCGCCCACCGTCATGTGCGGAAACAGAGCGTAGTCCTGGAAGACGGTGTTGACGTCGCGGACGTAGGGCGGCAGCCGCGTCACGTCGGCGCCGCGCAGCTCCACCGAGCCGCGGTCGGGGAGCTCGAAGCCGGCGATCATCCGCAGCGTCGTCGTCTTGCCCGACCCGGAGGGACCGAGCAGGGTGAAGAACTCGCCCGGCGCGACGTCGAGGTCGACCCCCTCTACCGCGACCACCTCGCCGTAGGTCTTGCGCAGCCCCGCCAGGCGAACCTCGGGCGGGGCCGAGCCGGCCGCGCCGGCGTGGCCGTCGCCCGCGCCCGCCGGGGCTCCTTCGGGTGGTGCCGGGGCTGAGACTGTTCCTTCCTTCATGATCCGGTCACGCACGCGTCATCACGCGTGGGACGCTGTGCGCTCCGGAGCAAAGCTAACCGCGCATTTGGCTCGGTTGCCAGGGTCCGGATGGACAATATTGCCTACGGCGTTTGGATGTTGTGGACCGAACGGCAGGGTGCGGGCCCCGCACACGGCGCTGCGCGAAAGCCTCGGCATCAGGTCCCGGCGGGGCCTACGGGAAGACGAGCTTGTAGCCCGGCAGCGTGTTGCCGCTCTGCGGGTCGGCGATGTCGAGCAGCACCTCCTCGCCGCTCTGGATCCCCCGAACGGTGTCGCAGTACTGCTGCTGGGTGCTGACCGGCCGGTTGTTGACCGCAGTGATCAGCAGCCCCTCCGGCACACCCGCCTGGTCGGCCGGGGTGTCCTTGACCACCGAGGTGATGTACATCGCCGGGACGCCGAAGCTCGACGGCAGGCCCGCCACCCCGAAGCCGGCCCAGCCGATCGACTCGCCGCGTGCAAGCTGGGGGACGATGTCCCTGACCTTCTCGACGCTGATCGAGTGTGACTCCCCCTGCGACCCGCTGATTCCCCCGGTCGTGTTCACTCCCGCCAGCTTCTCGTCGTCGTTGACGAGCGGCCCGCCCGAGTCGCCGGGGTTCTGCGAGGCGGTGTGCTGAACGGTGTCGGGGAGGAGAATGCCGCCGTTGTCGTTATCGGTGACGCCGAGCGCCGGGATGGTCGCGCCAAAGCCCTCCTGGTCGCGGGTGTGCAGGGCCGAGATCGTCCCCTTGGACACCTGGAAGTCGGACTTGAGGAAGTTCGTGTTGGACGTGCTGTTGGCGGGGTAGCCGGCAACGTGGATCGTGTCGCCCTGGTGCACGTCCGAGGGGGAGGCGATCGGCAGGGTCTTCAGCTTGAAGGGCGAGATTCGCAGCACCGCCAGGTCGTCGCAGGGGGCGACGCCGACCACGGTCGCGCCGTGCAGGCTGGTGGCGTCGTAGCCGGCCTCGAACTTGCTGCCGTCGTTGACGACGTGGGCGTTGGTCACGATCAGGCCCTTGTCGGCGTTGTACACCCAGGCCGTGCCGCCGCCCACGAGCTTGCCCTGCTTGTTCCTGGCGACCACCTGCAGGGTCGAGGGCTTGACGGCGTCGATTATCTCGGCCTCCGACGGCGGGCCTGAGGAGCTGGAGAACACCCCGGCGATGGCCAGGACCGCGACGATCAGCGCGACCACGGCGACGCCGACGCCGACGATCATCACGCGGTTGGAGCGCTCCATCATGCGGCGCACCCCGGAGGGTGTGGCCGCGGCGCCGCTCGGGCGGCGGCCCGCGAAGCGGGTCTCGCCGCGCCCAGCCGGACGTGACGTGGAGATCACCGTGTTGCCGAGCTTCAGCTCCTCGCCCCCCTCCAGCACCTTGGCGCCGCTGATCCGCTCGCCGTTGACGTACGTGCCGTTGCGCGAGCCCATGTCGCGGATCTCGGCGCGCCCGTCGGGAAGCATCTTGATGAAGGCGTGCTCGCGCGAGACCTCCTCGTCGTCGAGCACCAGGTCGGCCCCCTCCTCGCGACCGATCACGAAGCGGTCGCCGCTCGGCTCGACCTTCCTGCCGGCGCCGGCGCCCTTGCTGATCTCGAGCGCGAGGCCGGCGGGCTGCGCCGCCATCCGCGTCTCGCCGCGGCCGCCGCCCAAACGGGTCTCGCCGGCCCCCGCGCCCGCCAGGCGGGTCTCGGCGCCGGCGCCCGGCCGCGAGGCCGAGATCACCGTCGTGCCGAGCTTCAGCTCCTCGCCGCCCTCCAGCACCTTGGCGCCGCTGATCCGCTCGCCGTTGACGTAGGTGCCGTTGCGCGAGCCCATGTCGCGGATCTCGGCGCGCCCGTCGGGAAGCATCTTGATGAAGGCGTGCTCGCGCGAGACCTCGTCGTCCGGCAACACCAGGTCGGCCCCCTCCTCGCGACCGATCACGAAGCGATCGCCGCTCGGCTCGACGGTCTTGCCGGAGTCTTTGCCGCTGCGGATTTCGAGTTTGACGTCGCTCATGGACGAGAAGGCCGAAATACCCCGCGCCGACGCTATTCGACGACACCGACCGGCGTCAATACCAATTTCTGACGCTGATCCCTCCCTGCAACTTCCCCTACCAACTTCTGCGGTTGCGCTCGGTGTCGGCGCGACGCTAGCTTTCCGGGAATGGCAGAGCTGAGAGTCGGCGACACCTTCGCCGGCCACCGCATCGACGCGATCGCGGGGCGTGGGGGGATGGGAATGGTCTACAAGGCCACCCACCTCGCCCTCGACGTGGTGGTGGCCCTGAAGGTGATGGCGCCCGAGTACGCCGAGGACGCGGGCTTTCGCGAGCGCTTCAAGCGCGAGGCCCGGCTGGCCGCCTCGATCGAGCACTCCCACGTGGTGCAGGTGCGCGACGCCGGTGAGGAGGGGGGCCTGCTCTACATCACGATGCGCTACGTCGACGGCACCGACCTGCGCACGATGCTCGAGCAGCGGGGGAGGCTGGAGCCCCGGGTCGCCGCCGGGATCATCTCCCAGGTCGCGTCGGCGCTGGACGCCGCCCACGCGCGCGGGCTCGTCCACCGCGACGTGAAGCCCGGAAACGTGCTGCTGGAGGAGCGCGGCGGCACCATCAACGCCTTCCTCGGCGACTTCGGCCTCACCCGCCAGGCGCTCACGCGCGGCGCCGGGCTGACTAAGACGGGCCAGTGGGTGGGGACGCTCGACTACGTCGCCCCGGAGCAGATCGAGGGAAAGCAGATCGACGCCCGCGCCGACATCTACGCGCTCGGCTGCGTCTTCTACGAGGCGCTCACCGGATCGGTCCCCTACCCGCGCGACAGCGACGTGGCGACGATGTACGCGCACCTCAACGAGCCGCCGCCGAAGCCGCGCGAGACGGACACCTCGATCAGCCCCGAGCTCGACGCGGTCGTCCACCGGGCGATGGCGAAGAAGCCCAAGGACCGCTTTCCCTCCGCCGGGGACTTTGGCCGCGCCGCGGTGGCCGCCGTCGAGGGCCGCACGGTCGAGCAGCCGGAGCAGATGGTCGCCACCGGCAAGGCGGCCGCCGGCGAGCAGACGCCCGTCGCGGGGGAGACCGTTCTCTCGGGGTCCCCGGAGGTCACCGTCACCTCGGCGCCCGTGCCGGCCGGGCAGGCGACGGCGGCGGGCCAGGCGGCTCCGCGCGGCGGCGACACGCATGCGCCCGCCGCCGGGGTGCGGGGCTGGCCGAAGTGGGTTCCGCGCGGCCGGGTGCTGATTGCGATCGGCGCGGTGCTCGCCGTCGCCGCAATTGCGGTCGTGGCCGTCGTCGCCCTGGGCGGCGGCGGCAAGAAGCGCGACCTGCCCGTCGAGGCCCGCGGCGTGATGCGGCGCTTCGGGGCCGCGTTCGGCTCCGAGGACCTCTCCGGCATCCAGGGCGTGCTCGCCCCCGGCGCCCAGTACTTCTACCTCGGAAACGACAGCGTCGCGGCGACCAAGGAGTACAAGGACATCTTCGACGCGATCGAGGTCGGCGGCTACAAGCTCGACGTCAGCTCGGTGGCGGCCAAGCCCGACGGCGCCGACGTGAGCTTCAAGTACAGCTACGACGATACGAGCAACCGCACCTGCGGCCACCAGACAGGCACCGTCGAGATGAAGATGCAGGCCCAGCAGGGCGGCGACGGACCGCTGAAGATCAACGAGGTGAATGCCGTGCCGGACGTCTACGAGTGCATCGACATCGGCGGCGCGCCCGACTTCGGCACCTACACGCTGCGCGTCGGAGGGTCCGGGGGCCCGGTCGTCTCCAAGGTCGTGAAGACGATCGGCGAGGACGGGAAGAAGATCCCGATCCGGCTGCCGCTGAACGACACCGGCCAAACCGCGATCCGCTCCGGGGACAAGCTGACGCTGTCCAACACCGGGCACGACTCCGGCGGCTCCTACAGCGTCACCTACAAGCCCGTCACCCCCTGGGCGAGCTGAGCCGGGCGCCTCAGCAGGGCGAGGGGGTGAGGTCGACCGAGTCGATCGTCCAGCGCGGCTCGGCCCGCGCCAGCCGGTAGCTGCCGCGGAACACGTTGCAGCCGCTGCCGACCGCGTCGGTGCGCAGGGAGCGCACGGTGACCGTGGCGCTGTCGCCGGAGCGGGCGCCGACGAAGGCGTCCATCTGGGCGCTGACCAGCTGGTCCTGGCGCTGGCCGCGGATCCACTTCGCGCGCCCGCCGGAGGCGGCGAGGACCGACGGGCCGAGGTCGTCCGCGGCCTCGTCGTAGCGGCCCTGCACGAGCAGGCTGAAGTGCTGGCGGAGCGACTGCACCGGGCCGGGCACGGCGGCGGCCGGCGGCGCCGGCGTCGCGGTCGTCACCCGGCCGCTGTCCGCTGAGGTGCCGGGGCCGACCACGGTCGTGATCACGTTCGTCGCGGTCGAGGCGGTGCCGCCCGACAGGGCCCCCGTGGCGAGCAGGACGGCGAGCACGACGCCCAGCGATGCGGCGGCGGCGCCGATCCCGATCAGGGCGCGCCTGCGCCCGCGGGCCGGCGCCCCCGGCTCCCTCCGTCCCGGGATTCGCGTCTCGCGCTCCTCCGTCTGCGGCCGGGAAAGGCGCGTCGGCGCCGCCGCTCCCGCCGCCACCGTGCGCTCGCGGGCCGGCGCCGGCTGCCCGGTCGCGGCGGCGACGGCGGCGCGGCCGAGGTCGCCGGCGGAGGGGAAGCGGTCCTCGGGCGACTTGGCGAGGGCGCGCTCGATCACCGCGTCGAAGCCCGCCGGCAGGCCCGCCCTGACGTCGGTCGGGCGCGGCGGCGGGTCCTCGAGGTGGGCGTACATCCGCGAGACGTCCGAGTCGCGCTCGTACGGCACCCGCCCGGTCAGGCACTCGTAGAGCACGCATCCGAGCGCGTAGACGTCGGTTCGCGCGTCCAGGCGCCCGCCCTGGATCTGCTCGGGCGGCACGTAGTCCACGGTCCCCACCCATTGGCCCGTCTTGGTCATCCCCGTGCTGCTCGCCATCCGCTTGGTGAGACCGAAGTCGGTCAGGTAGACGTGCTCGCGGCCTCCCTGCTCGGTGAGCAGCACGTTTCGCGGCTTCACGTCGCGGTGGACGAGGCCGCGCTCGTGGGCGGCGTCGAGCGCGGCCGCCACCTGGTCGGTGATCCGCGCCGCCCGCTCCGCCTCCATCGCCCCCTCGCGCTCGATCAGGACCTCCAGGTCGGGCCCGGGCACGTAGCGCATCGCCAGGTAGAGCACGCCCTTCTCGGTGCCCGCCTCGTAGATCGGGATCACGTTCGGGTGCTCGATCGAGGCGGCGGTCTGGGACTCGTGGGCGAAGCGCTCGCGGAACCCCGGGTCCTCGGCCAGATCGGGTGCGACCAGCTTCAGCGCGACCGTCCGCTCCAGGCCGAGCTGGGTCGCCCGGTAGACGACGCCCATGCCGCCGTGTCCGGCCATCCCCTCGATCCTGTAGCCGGCGAAGACGTCGCCGGCTTGCAGCTCGGCCATGGGGGAAACGTAACCGCTCGGGAGGGCGCGGGCACGGCAGGCGCGGGCGCGCGGGACCGCGCGCCCATCGGCGCGACGACCCAGCGACCCGCGCCTGCCGGCGCGGCGATCCTGCGAATCCGGGCGGGGCTAGTAGCGGGTGTTGTAGTGCCGCACCGAGTAGCTGCGGGTGGACACCATGTGGGTGCTCCAGCCGGGGCCGCTACCGGGCACCTGGGAGGTGTCCCAGCGCAGTCCGGCAATCACAGCCCAGACGTGGCCGCCGTTGGCGTACACGGTGATCCAGCGACCGCGGCCGTGGCGGCCCCAGTGCATGAACCCGCCGGAGGTGCGAGGACTGCTGACGAAGTTGCCCCCGTGCAGCGCGTAGCTGACGGAGCCGGAGCAATCGTAGCCGTTGTCCTCCCAGCTTCCGTGCCCGCCGCCCCAGACATAGGGCTTGCGGCGAATCCGGTTGCCGGCCCAGATCACTTCCTTGATCCGGCGAGGGGTGTCCGCCGCCGGCACGGCGCGGTCCCCCCGCATGTGCGCCTTGTGCACCGGTGCGCTCGACGTGCCGGGGGCGGGAGTGCCACCGTCGCCGGCGAACGCGGGAGGCGCGACGAAGACGGCTCCGGTCACTCCTGCCAGAACCGCCGCCTTCATCAGTTTTGTGAATTTGGAACGCAAGCCAGTCTCCTTCGTTGGCCTACGGGGTTAGCTGACGGGCTAGCGCTAAAGGAGCCTGCGCCCCCACATCGGTGGGTTCGCCCCGGTATTGGTTCCCCCGTTCCGCCGCGGCCCTCGGGCTTTGGCGGACTCGGCATTACTGGGTAATTCGCGGCCGGCAGTGTAAATCATTCACCAGACGCCCGCTGACCCTACCCACATCGTTTGGCAACAAAACGCACCGGATCTGAGCCCAAAAGACGCTATTTGCGATCTTTCTCGACAGACGCCGTCTTGGCTTGAGAGCTGGTCAGGCCCTTGCGCGGGCAGGATTGGCGCGCGCCCACTCGACGATCCGCTTCGAGTCGTGGATCGCCTCGCCCTCGTCGGTGACCAGCACCGGCACCATCTTCTGCCCCGTCAGCCGCTGGGTCTCGCGCCGTCCCGGCGTCGCCTGCAGGAAGCCGGGCCCGGCGCCGAGCCCATACGTCCTGATCACCTCGGGGTCATGTCCGGCGTCGCGCAGCGCCGCGTAGGCGTTGTGGCAGGGATGCCCGCCCGGGCGCGGCGTCCAGAAGGTCCCCCAGCAGACGTAGAGCCTCATGCCGGCCTCAGCCGCCGGGGGTGCGCCACGACGAGAACGTCGCGCTCGTCCAGCCGCCGGAGGGGAGGTCGATCGCCACGAGGGCGTCGCCGCGGGAGATCAGGTCGGCGCGGTTGGAGAGCACGTGCACCGAGAGGCCACCCGCCGCCTGTGCCGCCGTCGCACCGGCGCCCAGCAATGTCGCGATCGCGCCGGCAAGCAGCCTTTTCCCCATCTCTCTCCTCTCCCGCGCGCCCCGTGGTCCCCCCGCGAGGCGGTCGTACCCCTTTCGGCCGGGGAAAGATACCCCGATTCCGCCGACGGGGTGTTAGGTTCCAGCAGTGCGGCTGGAGGGAAAGAGGTTGCTTCTCACCGGCGCGACGGGAGGGCTGGGCCGCGCGATCGCGTCCGCCCTCGCCGAGCGCGGCGCCACGCTGGTGCTGAGCTCGCGCAAGGCGGACGAGCTGGAGCGGATCGCCGCCGAGCTTCCCGGCACCCATTCGGTTGCCGTCGCGGACCTCGCCACCGAGGGCGCGGCGCTGCGCCTGGTCGCGGAGGCGGGCAAGCTCGACGGCGTCGTCGCGAACGCCGGCCTGCCCGGCACGGGCCGGCTCGACGACTTCTCGCCCGAGGAGATCGTCCGGGCGCTGCGCGTCAACCTCGAATCGCCGATGCTGATCGCGCGCGCGATGGTCCCGACGCTGGTCGAGCGCGGCGAGGGGCACCTGGTCTTCGTCTCGTCGCTGGCCGGCAAGTCGGCCAGCGGGAGGTCCTCGGTGTACTCGGCGACGAAGTTCGGCCTGCGCGGGTTCGCGTTCTCGCTGCGCGCGGACCTGACGGGCTCCGGCGTGGGGGCATCGGTTGTCTCGCCGGGGTTCATCCGCGAGGCGGGCATGTTCGCCGAATCGGGTGCGAAGCCGCCGCCCGGATTGGGGACGGCGACGCCGCAGCAGGTCGGCGCGGCCGTGGTGAGCGCGATCGAGCGCGACCGCCTCGAGGTCGCGGTGGCGCCGCGTCGCCAACGGGCGCTCGCGCACTTCGGTCTCGCCAGCCCGCGCACGGCCCTGCGCGTGCTCACCGGGGGCGCGGCGAAGAAGGCTGCCGCCGACCTGGCCAGCCGCCAGTCCGACAAGCGCTGACGCCGCCGCGTTAGCGCCGGGCGCTCGGCGGGAAGCGGGATACTGAGTAGATGGGTGATCCCACGACTCCGCGCACCCGGGTGACGCGCGTGGCGCGTCGCATCTCTTCGTCCTCGATCGCTCGCGTGCCTTTGGCACGCTTCGCTCCCTGCGTCCTCGACCTGCTCGGCCACGCGCGCCCCCGGGCACACGCGGCCGTGGAATCACTCATCTGATGGCGGCCAAGGACAGCTTCGGCGCACGCGACACCCTCGAGGTCTCGGGACGCGAGTACGAGATCCACCGGCTCGACGCGCTCCAGCAGAGGTTCGATGTCGCCCGCCTGCCGTACTCGCTGAAGGTCCTGCTGGAGGGAGCGCTGAGGCTCGAGGACGGCGAGTCGGTGACCGGCGAGGACATCGAGTCGATCGCCGCCTGGGACGCGAAGGCGGAGCCGAGCGTCGAGATCCCATTCCAGCCCAGCCGCGTGCTGATGCAGGACTTCACCGGCGTCCCGGCGGTGGTCGACCTTGCGGCGATGCGCGACGCGATGGAGGAGCTGGGCGGCGATCCCGCGCGGATCAACCCGCTCGTCAAGGTGGACCTGGTGATCGACCACTCGGTCCAGGTCGACGCCTTCGGCACCCCACAGGCATTCGCGACCAACGCCGAGCGCGAGTTCGAGCGAAACCGCGAGCGCTACGAGTTTCTGCGCTGGGGCCAGACCGCGTTCGACAACTTCAGCGTCGTCCCGCCGGCCACCGGGATCTGCCACCAGGTGAACCTCGAGCATCTTGGGGAGGTGGTGTTCGCGCGGGAGCGCGACGGAGTGCTGGAGGCTTATCCGGACACGCTGGTCGGCACCGACTCCCATACGACGATGATCAATGGCCTCGGCGTGCTTGGCTGGGGCGTCGGCGGGATCGAGGCCGAGGCGGCCATGCTGGGGCAGCCGATCTCGATGCTGCTGCCGCAGGTGATCGGCTTCAAGCTGACCGGCGAGCTGTCCGAGGGCGCGACCGCGACCGACCTCGTGCTCACCGTCACCGAGATGCTGCGCGAGAAGGGCGTGGTGGCGAAGTTCGTCGAGTTCTTCGGCTCCGGGCTCGCCGGGCTCGGGCTGGCCGACCGGGCGACGATCGGAAACATGTCGCCGGAGTTCGGCTCGACCTGCGCGATCTTCCCCGTCGACGCCGAAACGCTGCGCTATCTCGAGTTCACCGGCCGGCCCACCGACTTGATCGACCTGGTGGACGCCTACGCCCGCGAGCAGGGGATGTTTCACGACGAAAGCTCGGATGACCCGACGTTCAGCGACACGCTCGAGCTGGACCTTTCCGAGGTGGAGCCCAGCATCGCGGGGCCGAAGCGCCCCCAGGACCGGATCGCGCTGTCGCAGGCGAAGGCGGCGTTCCTCGAGGCGATGCAGGAGTTCGACCCGGGGGCCGCCGAGGAGCTGGACGGTCAGGACGAGGCGTCCGCCGAGTCGTTCCCGGCCAGCGACCCGCCCTCCGCCCGGCCGGGCAACGGCGGCGCGCGCGAGGTTCCCCCGCCGCGGCGGGGCGCCGCCGCGGCGGTGGCCGAGCGGACGAGCGACGCGATCGACGTCACGCTGGCCGACGGGACCGAGTTCGAGCTGGATCACGGGCGCGTCGTGATCGCCGCGATCACGAGCTGCACGAACACGTCGAACCCGTCGGTGATGGTGGGCGCCGGGCTGCTGGCAAAGAACGCGGTGGAGCGCGGCCTCGATGTCCAGCCGTGGGTCAAGACCTCGCTGGCGCCGGGCTCGATGGTCGTGACCGACTATCTGCGTAAGGCGGGGCTGAGCGAGCACCTGGATCGGCTCGGATTCAACCTCGTCGGCTACGGGTGCACGACCTGCATCGGGAACTCCGGGCCGCTGCCCGAGGAGATATCCGAGGCGGTGAGCGAGAAGGATCTCGTCGTCTGCGCCGTCCTGTCGGGCAACCGCAACTTCGAGGGCCGGATCAACCAGGACGTGCGCGCCAACTACCTGGCCTCGCCGCCGCTGGTCGTCGCCTACGCGCTCACGGGCCGCATGGACGTAGACATCCTCAACGAGCCGCTCGGCGAGGGCTCGGACGGCGAGCCCGTCTACCTGCGCGACGTCTGGCCCGGCTCCGACGATGTCAAGAGCGTCGTCGCCGACGCGATCCGCTCCGACATGTTCACCCGCAGCTACGAGGACGTCTACACCGGCGACGAGCGCTGGAATGCGATTGCCGTTCCACCCGGTGATCGCTACGAGTGGCCCGACTCCACCTACGTGCGCCGCCCGCCGTTCTTCGACCGGATGGGTCGCGAGCCCGAGCCGGTGGAGCCGATCGAGGGCGCCCGCGTGCTCGCGATCCTGGGCGACAGCGTCACCACCGACCACATCTCGCCCGCGGGGGCGATCAAGAAGCAGAGCCCGGCCGGCGAGTGGCTGATCGAGAACGGCGTCGAGCCCCGCGACTTCAACTCCTACGGCTCCCGCCGCGGCAACCACGAGGTGATGATGCGCGGCACCTTCGCCAACATCCGCATCCGCAATCGCCTGGTCGAGCGAGAGGGCGGCTTCACGCGCCACCTGCCCGACGGCGAGGAGATGGCGATCTTCGACGCCGCGATGGCCTATGCGGACGAGGGGACGCCGCTCGTCGTGCTCGCCGGCAAGGAGTACGGCTCGGGCTCCTCGCGCGACTGGGCGGCGAAGGGGACACACCTGCTCGGCGTGCGCGCGGTGATCGCCGAGAGCTTCGAGCGCATCCACCGGTCCAACCTGATCGGCATGGGGGTGCTGCCGCTGCAGTTCCCGGACGGCGAGGGGGTCGAGTCGCTCGGCCTCACCGGCGAGGAGGTCTACGACATCGGCGACCTGCGCGGCGGCGAGGCGAAGACCGTCCCGGTGTGCGCCTCGCAGGACGGCGCGGACCCGGTGGAATTCGAGGCCCGGGTGCGGATAGACACTCCGAACGAGGTCAGCTACTTCGGCAACGGCGGCATCCTTCACCGCGTCCTGCGCGACCTGGGCGGGCGAGGCTAGCCCGGACGGCCGGATTTGCGCTGCGGGATCTCCGCAGCCCCCGTGTGGCGGTCCCTGTTGACAGCCGCCGCGGCGATGTAGCAGAATCAAACCGACGGGGGGCCGATTCAGGCTCCCCCAGACTCGTCTCCGGGCGGTCCCGCCTCCGGGGACGGTCGCGTCGGCATCCCTCCCTGGCTACCGACGCGCAAGCGCGGCGCGGACCGTGTGGACCCCCTGCCTCCCGCGGTCCCGCCGCGCTATGCCCAACCGGCAGCGGCACGCCCGACGGTCGGGCCGAGCGAACCGGCAGTGGCCAGCCCGGCGGTCGGGCCGAGGCGACGCTGATCCGAGCCGTCAGGCCGAGGCGGCCTGCAGGCAGCTGACCAGGTCCGGCTGCTTCTTCGCGGCCTTGGGCAGGACGATCCTGCCGAGCGCGTAGTCCGGCTGGCCCTTGCCGCCCTTGACGTAGAAGTCCTGTTTCGCGTTCGCCGCCGTGTCGAAGTAGTAGACGTGGTCCGAGGAGGGCGAGACGGACTGCTCCGATCCGGGAGAGATCGCCTGGATCTGCGCCTCCAGCCCGGGGGCGTCCTTGACCTTCTCGGGGTCCGAGTACTCGACGGTCGTCGGCTTCCATCCCGCCTGCTCGAGACAGCCCTTCACCTTGTGCACCAGAACGCAGTCCGTCGAGGAGAGCGAGCAGCCGTCGCCGTCGCCGCTCGATCCGCATCCGGCCCCAACTAACGCCGCGGCGGCGAGGACCACGGTGGCGACCGCGCCCTTGCCGAATCGCATCCCGTCCATCGGGGCGAAACCTATCCGGGCGCGGGCGGCGGTGCCACCCCCCAGCCGCGCCGCTCGATCAGCTCGATCCCGACAACTGTCCCGAACGGGCCGACCGGGGTGAGGCTGGCGGCGAGCAGGCCGTAGGGCGCCTCGCGCCGCATGATCGCGATCCAGATGAAGATGCAGAGGCCGATGTAGCCGATGCCGTGGGCGAGACCGAGCGCGAACGTGGCTTCGTCGCCGCCAGGCGCGATCCAGACGGCGAGCAAGGCAGCGAACAGGGCCGCTTCGGCGAACGACGCGCGCTTCACCCAGGCGAACAGCCTTCCGGGCACGGGCCTGCGCGGCGCGTCCGGGGATCGATGCCTGCGCGCCATCGCGTTCAGGTTAGCCACGCCGATCCGACACCGGGGAGAGATTCGGACCCCCGATTTGGGACAGGGGGCCATTGGCTGGGCCTGGCATCCGGCGCGAAGATGAGCGCATGACCCGCAAGCCTGCCCAGACGCGCCCGCCCGGCCAGGTCCGCCGCTTCGTCGGCCTCGAGCGGCGCTATCGCTGCGATGGCTGCGCCACGGAGCATCGCTCGTGGGCGCGGATGCGCCGCTGCTCGCACTGCGGCCGCGCCCTCGTCGTGGCCGTGATCCGCCGCGCAGCGATCACCGTCGCCGCATAGCGTCAGCCGCCAAGGGCGGTGAGGACGATCCGCTCCTGCTCGCTGGTGTGGGCGGCGCCGTATCCCTCGCTCGGTGAGGCCCGCGGCGGCCGGCCGACGTAGCCGAGCTCGGCGACGCCGTCGGGAAGCAGCTCGGGCAGGCGCCGCCGCATCACCGGCCACCCGCCCATGTTCTGCGGCTCCTCCTGGACCCAGACGACCTGCTCCAGGTTGGGGTAGGAGCCGATCAGCGCCTCCAGCTCGTTGCGGGCGAAGGGGTAGAGCAGCTCGACCCGCGCCACAGCCACCGCGGTCGCCTTCTCGCGCTTCGGGTTGGCGTTGATGTCGTAGTAGATCTTGCCGCTGCACAGGACCAGCCGCGTGACCTCGCCGCGGCGCTCGTCCGCGGTCGGGTCGTCGAGCACGAGCCGGAACCCGTCCTCGGTCAGGTCCTGGAGCCTGGAGCCCGCGGCCGCCAGCCGCAGCAGGCCCTTCGGCGTGAACACGACCAGCGGCCGGGCCTTGGCGATCCGCGCCTGGCGTCGCAGCAGATGGAAGTACTGGGCCGCGGTGGTGGGGTTGGCGAGGCGGATGTTGCCCTCGGCGGCAAGCTGGAGGAAGCGCTCGATCCGGGCGCTGGAATGCTCCGGCCCGGAGCCCTCGTAGCCGTGGGGCAGAAGCAGCGTCAGGCGGCTGGTCTGGCCCCACTTGGACTCGGCGGAGACGATGAAGCTGTCGATGATCACCTGGGCGGAGTTGGCGAAGTCGCCGAACTGCGCCTCCCACAGGATCAGGCTCTCCGGTGAGGCCGCCGAGTATCCGTACTCGAAGCCGAGGCAGGCGGTCTCGGACAGCGGGCTGTTGTGCAGCTCGAACGGCGCCAGCGCGCCCGGCAGGTGCTGGATCGGGGCGTACTGGAGGCCGGTCTTCTCGTCGTGGAGGACGAGGTGGCGGTTGGAGAACGTGCCGCGCTCGGTGTCCTGGCCGGTCAGCCTGATGTGGGTGCCCTCGGTGAGCAGCGAGGCATAGGCGAGGGCCTCGGCGTGCCCGAACTCGATCCCGCCCTGCTCCAGCGCCTCGCGGCGCTTGAACAGGGGCTTTCTCAGCTTGCGGTGGATCGTGAAGCTGTCGGGGACGGTCAGCAGCTCCTCGTTGAGCGTGTGGATCCGCTCGTCCGACACGGCCGTCTCCACCTGCGGGCTCGCGGTCCGGTCCAGCTCGCCCGTGCTGGTGGCGGTCGGGTCCTCGTATTCGCCGGCCTCCATGCGGCTGCGCAGGTCGTGATGCGCCGCGGTGAGCGTGTCGCGGCGCTGTTTCTCGTCGGCCTCGATCTCCTCCTCGGTGACGATCCCGTCGCCGATCAGCTGCTGGGCGTAGATCCGCGACACGGGCGGGTGCTCCTTGATCGTCTGCGCCATCTTCGGCTGGGTGTAGGCGGGCTCGTCTGTCTCGTTGTGGCCGTAGCGGCGATAGCCGATCAGGTCGATCACGACGTCGCGTCCCCACTCGTGCCGGTAGGCCATCGCCAGCCGGATCGCCGACACGCATCCCTCGACGTCATCGGCGTTGACGTGGATGATCGGGACGTTGAAGCCCTTCGCCATGTCGGCGGCGTACGGCGTGGAGCGCGCGTCCTCGGGGTCGGTGGTGAAGCCCACCTGGTTGTTGGTGATGATGTGGACGGTGCCACCCGTGGCGTAGCCCGACAGCGCCTGCAGGTTGAGCGTCTCGGCCACCACCCCCTGGGCCGGGAAGGCGGCGTCGCCGTGCAGCAGCAGCGGCACGGCGGCCTCCGGGTTGATGTGGAGCTGCGGCCCCTCCTGACGTGTCTGCGCCGCCCGCGCGGCGCCGGTGACGACGGGATCGACGAACTCGAGGTGGCTCGGGTTCGGGTACAGCCGGACCTTGATCTGCCCGCCGTCGGGCGTTTCCACGATTCCCTCCGCGCCGTGGTGGTACTTGACGTCGCCGGTGCCGCCGTGGGGGATCGCCGCCATCGTCTTGACGCGGTCGATCGCCTTGGCGCCTTCGAACTCGGCGAATATGGACTCCACCGAGCGGCCGAGGTTGTGCACCAGCACGCTGAGCCGGCCGCGGTGGGCCATCCCGATCACCACCTCCTCGGCGCCGTCGTGGCGGGCAAGCGTGACCAGCTCGTCGATCATTGGCACGACCGCGTCGAGGCCCTCGATCGAGAACATCTTCTGCCCCAGGTAGGCCTTCTGGATGAAGCGCTCGAACCCGAACACCTCCAGCAGCCGCCCCAGCAGCGCCCGGCGCTCCTCGACCGGCAGCAGGCCCCGGACGGCGCCCGACTCGATCATCTCGCGCAGCCACATGCGCTGTTGATGCGAGGAGAGGTGCTCGATCTGGTAGCCCACCGTGCCGCAGTAGGCCTCGCGCATCCGCGGCAGCGCCTCCAGCAGGGTCTCGCCCTCGACGCCGATCCGCAGGATCGAGGCCGGTATCTGCGCCATCAGCTCCGGAGTGAGGTTGAGGTTCTCGGGCTGGATCGCGGGGTCGCTGCGCGGCTCTGAGCCGAGCGGGTCAAGCCGCGCCGCCAGGTGGCCGTGGGTCCGGTAGGCCTTCAGCAGCGAGGTCGCCGCCTGCACCGCCTGCAGCAGCTCCTCGCTCGGCTTCTCGCGCACGACGGCGGCCTCCGCGGCCGGCGGCGCCGGCGCCGAGGCCGAGGCCGGATGCGCGGTGGCCACCACCGTGGTGGACACCGAGAGGTCCTCGGCGACGGACTCGTAGAAGCCGTCCTCGCCCTGCAGCAGCTGCTCGATCCGGCGCAGGAACGAGCCCGACTCCGCGCCCTGGATGATCCGATGGTCGTAGGTGGACGTCATCGTCATCACCTTGGAGACGCCAAGGCTCTTCACCTTCTCCGGCGGGGCGTGGAGCCACTCCGGCGGGTATGCGATCGACCCCGTGGCGACGATCGTGCCCTGTCCCTTCATCAGCCGCGGCACCGAGGCGACGGTCCCGAGGCCGCCGGGGTTGGTCAGCGAGATGTTGGTGCCCTTGAAGTCGTCGGCGGTGAGCTTGTTCTCGCGGGTCTTGGTGATCAGGTCCTCGTAGTAGGTGTGAAAGCCGGCGAAGTCGAGCCGGTCGGCCCCCTTTATGCAGGGGACCATCAGGCTGCGCGAGCCGCCCTTGCGCTCGACGTCGACGGCTATCCCGAGGTTGACGGCGCCCTGGTCGACGGCGAACCGCTTGCCGTCGCGCTCCTCGTAGGAGCGCGCCATCGAGGGCCACTCCTGCGCCGCCTTGACGATCGCCCACGCCACCAGGTGGGTGAAGGAGACCTTCATGCCGCGCTCCTTGAGCACGCCGTTGAGCGCCTTGCGCTTGGCGTCGAGCGTGTCCACCGCGATCGTCCGGAAAGACGTCGCCGTGGGGACGGAGCGGCTCTGCTCCATCGCTTCGGCGAGCATCCCCGCCGGTCCCCGCAGCGGCTTCGCCTCGGCCTCTTTCGCGGCCCCGGTCGCCTTGGGCGCAGCGACCCCCGGCTCCTTCGAAGCCGCTCCGTCTCCCTCGGCCGCGGTGAGGACGTCCGCCTTGGTGATCTTGCCGCCGACGCCGCTTCCCTGAACGCTGCCGAGGTCTATGCCGTGGGCGGCGGCGGCGCGGCGGGCGACCGGGGAGGCGTTGGCCCCGTCGGAATCACCGGGTCCGACCGGCTCCTCTGCTTCCGCTTGCTCGCCCTTGTCATCACCGGCAGCCCGGCTCGCTGCGCTCCCGCGGTCGGAGCCGGTCGGGCTTGTGGCGGGCCGTCCCTCGGCTGACGGGGCGATCTCGGCAAGCGGCTGCCCCACCTGCACGGTCTCGTCGGGCTGGGCGAGGATCTTTGCGATCGTCCCCGAGGCGGGCGCAGGGACCTCCGCGTCCACCTTGTCGGTGGAGACCTCCACCACCGTGTCGCCCTCGGAGACCGCGTCCCCCTCCGAGACATGCCATTCGAGCACCACCCCCTCGGTCACCGACTCGCCCATCTCCGGCATCACGAGCTGAAGGTGGCCGTCGGCCGTGGTCGCTCCCGCGCTGACGCTCGAATCATCAGTTCCGACCGGCTCCTCTGCTCTCGCTCGCTCGCCCTCATCACCACCGGCAGCCCGGCTCGCAGCGCTCCCGCGGTCGGAGCCTGTCGGGTCTGTTGAGGGTCCTGCCTCCGCAGCCTCGGCCTCGTCCTCCTCCGCCTTCGCGGCTACGCCGGCGCCGTCGCCCGACCCGCCGGCTCCGTCCTCGCCGGGCGCCATCTCGGCAAGCGCTGCGCCCACGTCCACCGTCTCGTCGGGCTGGACCAGGATCTTCGTGATCGTGCCCGAAGCCGGAGCGGGCACCTCGGCGTCCACCTTGTCGGTGGAGACCTCGACGACCGTGTCGCCCTCCTCAACGAAGTCGCCCTCGGAGGCGTGCCACTCGAGCACCACTCCCTCGCTCACCGACTCGCCCATCGCCGGCATCTGGATCTCGAGGGTCGCGGTTTGCGCCATCCCCGCCTGAGTCTAGTGGTCTGCCCGGGAACGCCGGCCGCGAAATGGCGAGGTCCAGGTGCCCGCCAGGCAAGGACGCAGGGAGCCTGAATATGCAGGCATATTCGGGCGACCGAGGACGCCGCATGGCGGCGATCTGGGGCCGCCATTTCCGGTCAGACGTTTCTGGGCAGGCCGCTAGCAATTGCCTGCGGTCGCACGACCCGTCCGCCGGGGTGGAAAAACGCCTGCAGGCTCAGACCAGGCGGGCGATCAGGTAGACCTCGTTGGCGACCGTGTCGTAGACGTCGCGCACGAGGAACCGGCGTGCCGGGGCGGCGTGGTCGCAGAATCCGCAGCGGACCTCGGCGCCGGCGGGAACCGGATCGGCGACCGCCAGCGGCAGGTCGCAGCTCGGGCACACCAGCGCTCCGTGGCCGATCCGCTCGATCCCGTCGCGCACGATGCGGCGCTCGGAGTCGACGTCGGCCGCACGGACCTTCTCCGTGCGCCGCAGCGGGCGATGCTCGAACGGGTCCAGGTGAAGGGGCACCGCCCAGAGTGTAGGGTCAAAGGCCAACCGCGAAGCCGCCGTTTCGAGCGCGGCCGGAGCGAGAGCAGAGGAGCAGATGAACTACTTCGTCACCGGCGCCACCGGCTTCATCGGCCGCAACCTCGTCGAGCTGCTGCTGGAGCGGGAGGGGACCGTGTACGTGCTGGTTCGCGAGGGGTCGCGGGGGCGCCTCGAGGAGCTGCGCAACCGCTGGGGCGTGGACGACGACCGCGTGATCGGCGTCGTCGGCGACCTCTCGCAGCCGCGCCTCGGCGTCTCCGACGCCGACGTCGAGCAGCTCCGGGGCAGGATCGATCACCTCTTCCACCTGGCCGCGGTCTACGACATGACCGCCGACGCCGAGACCCAGCGCCTCTCCAACGTCGAGGGCACCCGCCACGTCGTCGAGTTCGCCGAGGCGATCGAGGCCGGGCGCTTCCACCACACCAGCTCGATCGCCGCCGCCGGCCTCTACCCGGGCGTCTGGCGCGAGGACATGTTCGAGGAGGCGACCGACCTCGACAACCACCCCTACTTCCGCACCAAGCACGACTCCGAGGCCGTGGTCCGCGAGGAGTGCGACGTCCCCTGGCGCGTCTACCGGCCGGGGATCGTCGTCGGCCATTCGGAGACCGGGGAGATCGACAAGATCGACGGTCCCTACTACTTCTTCAGGCTGATCCGCCTGATTCGCAGCGCCGTCCCCCAGTGGATGCCGATGCTCGGCGTCGAGGGCAGGCAGATCAACATCGTGCCGGTGGACTTCGTCGTTCGGGCGATGGACCACATCGCCCACCTGGAGGACTCCAAGTGGGATCGGCGCGCCTTCTCCCTCACCGACCCGAACGCGCGCACTGCCGGCGAGGTGATCGACGTGATCGCGCGCGCCGCCCACGCCCCGGAGGCCTCGGTGCGGGTGCCGGCGTCGGCGGTCGAGGCCGTCGAGCCGCTGGTCAAGCTGACGCTCTCGGCGTTGCCGCCGCTCGGCTTCCTCGCCGAACGGGCCCTCGACGAGCTGGGCATCCCCAGCTCCGTGCTGGTCTACGTCAACTACCCCACCTCGTTCGACTCGCGCCGCGCCCAGAAGGCGCTGGAAGGGACCGGCATCGTGGTCCCGCCGCTGGAGGCCTACGCCGACAAGCTGTGGGACTACTGGCAGCGCCACCTCGACCCGGACCTCTACCGGGAGCGCACCCTGGTCGCCGCGGTCCGCGGCCGCGAGGGAGTGGTCCGCGGGCTGACCGAGGTCGTCGGCCATCAGGTCCCTGACGAGATCCGGCGCCTCGTGGACCGGGTACGGGGCACCGCCTCGCTGGAGAATGCGGTCCGGGGGCGGGTCGTGCTGATCACCGGCGCCTCCTCCGGGATCGGGCGGGCGGCCGCGATCAAGGTGGCGGACGCCGGCGGCGTCGTGCTGCTGGTGGCGCGGACGGCCGAGAAGCTCGAGGAGCTGCGGGACGTGATCGAAGGCCGTGGTGGCACGGCATACGTCCATCCATGCGACCTGTCGGATGCCGACGACATCGACCGCATGGCCGACGAGGTGCTGGCCGAGCACGGCAAGGTGGACGTCCTGGTCAACAACGCCGGCAAGTCGATCCGCCGCTCGATTGCGCTCTCCTACGACCGCTTCCACGATTTTCAGCGAACCATCCAGCTCAACTACTTCGGGGCGGTGAAGCTGATCCTGAAGCTCCTGCCGTCGATGCGGGCCGGCGACGGCGGCCACATCGTCAACGTCTCCTCGATCGGGGTGCAGACCAACACGCCGCGGTTCTCGGCCTACGTGGCCTCGAAGGCGGCGCTGGACGCGTTCTCGCGCTGCATCGCCTCCGAGATCGTTGACGACGGCGTCACGATCACGACGATCCACATGCCGCTGGTGCGCACCCCGATGATCAAGCCGACCAAGATGTACGACCGCTTCCCGACGATCACGCCGGAGAAGGCGGCCGACATGATCTGCGAGGCGATCATGTACAAGCCGAAGCGGATAGCGACCCCGCTCGGAACCCTCGGCCAGCTGCTCTACGCGATCAACCCGAGGTCCGTCGACTACATACTCAACAGCGCCTACCACCTGTTTCCCGACTCGCGGGCGGCGCGCGGGGAGAAGGTGGACCGCTCGCCGGACACAGCCCCCGTCGCCGACGAGGAGGCGTCGCGCCAGCAGGTCGCGTTCGCCTACCTGATGCGGGGAATTCACTGGTAGGCGCGACCGCCAGCACCCGTCGCCTCAAGCACTGGGGCTGGGGGTACGAGGACGAGCAGCCGCCGCACGAGCAGGTCGAGGCGGCCGCCAAGGCGATTCGGGACCAGCTCGGGTTCGGGGAGCGCGACGTGGAGCGGCCCATGCCGCTGGAGCGGATCGAGCTGCCGCCCCCGCGCCTGCGCCCGCCCGGCTCGCTGGCGCCGATCGTCTCCGACGATCGCCACGAGCGCGTCGCCCACGCCTACGGCAAGGCCTATCGCGACGTCGTCCGCGCCTTCCGCGGCGAGATCGCCAATCCCCCCGACCTGGTCGCCCGGCCCGGCGACGAGAGTGAGCTGCGCGCCGTGCTGGAGTGGTGCGCCGACGCCGGCGCCGCGGCGATCCCGTTCGGCGGCGGCACCAGCGTGGTCGGCGGGGTCGAGCCGAGGATCGGCGACTCCTACGCCGGCGCGGTCACGCTCGACCTGCGCCGCATGGACCGCGTGGTCGAGGTCGACCGCTCCTCCCGCGCCGCGCGGATCCAGGCGGGGGCACTCGGGCCCGAGATCGAGGGACAGCTGCGCGAGCACGGCCTCACCCTGCGCCACTTCCCGCAGTCGTTCGCCTTCTCCACGCTGGGCGGCTGGATCGCGACCCGCTCGGGAGGGCACTTCGCGACCCTCTACACCCACATCGACGACCTCGTCGAGTCGGTGCGGGCGCTGACGCCGGCCGGCGCGTGGGAGAGCCGGCGCCTGCCCGGATCGGGCGCCGGGCCGAGCCCGGACCGCATGCTGATCGGGTCCGAGGGGACGCTCGGCGTGATCACCGAGGCCTGGATGCGGGTGCAGGAGCGCCCCGCCTGGAAGCTCTCGTGCGGGGTCGGGTTCACGGACTTCGGCGCCGGGGCGGAGGCCGTGCGGGAGATCTCACAGGCGGGGCTGTACCCGGCCAACTGCCGACTGCTGGACGCCGCTGAGGCGGCGCTCACCGGCGCCGGCCCCGGAGACGCCGCCCTGCTCGTGCTCGGCTTCGAGTCGGCGCACCATCCGGTGGACGCGCCGATGCAGGCGGCGATCGAGTGCGCCCGCGCCCATGGCGGCGAGCCCGGAGATGTGCGGGGCGGCGGCGACGGCGGGAGGGGCGGCGAGGCCAAGGACTCGGTGGGGGCGTGGCGCGACGCCTTCCTCGCCGCCCCCTACCTGCGCGACACGTTCGTCGCGATGGGCGTGCTCAGCGACACGTTCGAGACCGCGATCACCTGGGACCGCTTCCCCGAATTCCACGCCTCGGTGATGAACGCGGCGCGCGCCGCCGCGTCGGAGGTCGCCGGCGACGCCCGCGTCAGCTGCCGCTTCACCCACGTCTACCCCGACGGGCCCGCGCCCTACTTCACCGTGCTCGCTCCGGCCAGGCGCGGCGGCGAGGTGGCCGAGTGGGACGAGATCAAGGCGGCGGCGTCCGAGGCCGTGCTCGCCGCCGGTGGCACGATCACCCACCACCACGCCGTCGGCCGCGACCATCGCCCCTGGTACGACCGGCAGCGCCCGCAGCCGTTCGCCGAGGCGCTGCGGGCGGCGAAGGCGGCCCTGGACCCCGGCGCGATCCTCAATCCCGGCGTCCTGATCGATCCCTAGGCAGGGCCGGCGGCCAGCGGCGCCCGCTTGGCTACCCTTCCGCGATGCCCGCGAAGGGGAAGACCGCCTTCGTCACGGGCGGCTCCGGCTTCATCGGCGACCGGCTGATCCGGCGCCTCGTGTCGGACGGCTGGCGCGTTCGCGCGCTCGCCCGCTCCGACGAGTCCGCCGCCGCCGTGACGGACGCCGGCGCCGAGCCCGTGCGCGGCGAGCTGGAGGACCGTGCCGCGATCGAGGCCGGCGCCGAGGGCGCCGAGCTGGCCTTTCACTGCGCCCACCTGGGCGCCTGGGGTTCGCGCGAGGACTTCGAGCGCGTCAACGTCGAGGGCACGCGCAATGTGGTCGAGGCCTGCACCGCCGCCGGCGTGCGGCGCCTTGTGCACACGTCGAGCGAGGCGGCGGTGACCGGCGGCGAGCCGCTGCTCTCGGTGGACGAGTCGGCGCCGCTGCGCCCCGACTCGGCATCGCTGTACTGCGCGACGAAGGCGCGCGCGGAGCGGATCGTGCGCGACGCGAACGGCACCGGGATCGAGACGGTGGTGGTCCGCCCGCGCTTCGTCTGGGGCCGCGGCGACGGAACGATCCTGCCGGGGCTGCTGGAGGCGATCGGCTCGGGCCGCTTCGCATGGGTCGGCGGCGGCCGCCAGCACACGTCCACCACCCACGTGGACAATGTCGTCGAGGGGCTCGTGCTGGCGGCGGAGCGGGGCGAGCCGGGCGGCGTCTACTTCGTCACCGACGGGGAGCCGGTCGTGTTTCGGGAGTTCGTCTCCGACCTTGTCGCCACGCAGGGGACCGAGGCGCCGTCGCGCAGCATCCCCGCCTGGCTGGCCGCCGGCGTCACCCGAGGCGGCGAGCTGGCCTGGCGGGCGCTTCCGCTGCCGGGCCGGCCGCCGATGACGCGGATGGAGCTGTGGCTGCTGACGCAGGAGCAGACCATCGACATCTCGAAAGCACGAAGCGACCTCGGGTACGAGCCCGTGCGTACGATCCCGGAGGGAATGAAGGAGCTGCGCCCATGAGCATGCTCGACGCCACGCGGCCGCGCGCCGACGCGGGCGCGACCGGATCGGAGCGCGCGGCGGAGGCCGGCGCTCGCCCGCGGCGCACGCCGCTGGCCGCCGCGATCAAGGCGATGCGCCCGGGGGAGTGGACGAAGAACCTGCTCGTGTTCGCGGGCGTGCTGTTCTCGGGGAAGTTCGACCAGGGGGGATCGGCCGCCGCCGCGGTGACCACGTTCGCCTGCTTCTGCGCGATCTCCAGCGCCGGCTACCTCGTCAACGACCTCAGCGACGTCGAGTTCGACCGCCGCCATCCGCACAAGCGCAACCGCCCGATCGCCTCCGGCGAGCTCGGCATCCGCACCGCCTGGACGCTGGCCGTCGCGCTCGCCGTCGCCGGGATCGCCGTCTCCACGATTGCCGTCAGCCTCGAGGTGGGGGCGATCGTCGCCGGTTACGGAGCCGCCACCGTCGCCTACACGTTCGTGCTCAAGCAGCAGGTGATCATCGACGTGATGACGATCGCCGGTCTGTTCATCCTCCGCGTCGTCGCCGGCGCCGTCGCCGTGGACGCCCATGCCTCGGAGTGGCTGATCCTCTGCACCGGCATGCTCGCCGCCTTCCTCGGCTTCACCAAGCGGCGCCAGGAGGCGGTGTCCGAGCTCCACTCCGGCCTGGAGAGCAGACCGGTGCTCGAGCACTACTCGCTTCCCTTCCTCGACCAGATGGTGTCGCTGGTCACGGCCGGCACAGTGCTGAGCTACGCGATCTACGCCGTCAACAGCCCCCAGATCGGCAGCAGGATGCTGTGGACGGCGCCGCCGGTCGTCTACGGGATCTTCCGCTACCTGTACCTGATCTACGACCGCAACGACACCCGCTCGACCGCGGAGATCGTGACGAAGGACCCGGGCATGATCGGCGCCTTCGTCGTCTGGGCCGCCACCGCCCTGATCCTGCTCTACACGTAGTCAGTCCGGCACGATCTCGACGTCGGAGGCGAGCCTGGTCTCGCCGCGGAGGCGGTACTCGACGTCGACCGTCTCGTTGCGGCCGTAGCTGCCGAACAGGCCCGCGGCCATCGCCAGCCAGCGCCCCGTCCCCAGCTTCCCCTCCTTGACGATCGGCTCGGCGAAGACGATCTCGCGGCCGCGCACCTCGTAGTCGACCCCCTCGCGCTGGGGGACGCCGTTGATGAACACGGCGAACGGCCGCTCGGCGGCGCGCGGCAGGCGCACCCGGCGGCCGACCTCGACGCCGCCCTTGGCGCCGGCGCCGTGGCCGCGTCCGCTGCGCTCGGGCTCGGTCCTCACTCCTGCTCCAGGACCTTGCGCACCGCGTCGTAGGCGCTGTCCCCGGCGTCCGGCTCGATCGGGCGCTTCAGGATCGATCCGCGGTAGGCGACGAGGCTGCCGTCGCCCTTGACGTCGACGCCGGCGTCGCGGCTGCGAAACAGGCCTCGGGTGGAGACCTCGAGCCGGGCGGCCACCTGCTCCTCGGGGTCGAACTCGCGCAGCACCTCCACCGGCTCCAGCGGGCCCTCCGCGCGGATCGCCTCCGCCCGCTCGCGCAGCGCCGCCAGCACCTCGTCGAGCGAGTCGAACCGGTCCCGCTCGACGTCGGAGCCGTGGCGAACCGTCAGCCGGTAGCCGGGGATCTGAGCGCTCCGTACCGCAACGCCGCCGCGCCGCTAGGCGCCGCGGCGCGGGCGCTTCGGCCGGCGGGCCGGCGGCCCGACGATCTTCTCGGGGCCCTCGCGGTCGGCGGCGGGGACGTAGTCGCGATCGCGCTCGCCGGTGTAGATCTGGCGCGGCCGCGCGATCTTCTGCTCGGAGTCGTCGTTCATCTCCATCCACTGCGCGACCCATCCGGCGGTGCGGGGGATGGCGAAGATCACGGTGAACATCTCGGTCGGGATCTGCAGCGCCTCGTAGATGATCCCCGAGTAGAAGTCGACGTTCGGATACAGCTTGCGCGAGGTGAAGTACTCGTCGTCGAGCGCCCGCTTCTCCAGCTCCCGGGCGATCTCCACCAGCGGGCTGTGCTCGGTCGCCTCGAAGACCTCCTCCATGTGCTGCTCGATGATCCGCGCCCGCGGGTCGTAGTTCTTGTAGACGCGATGGCCGAAGCCCATCAGCCGCTCCTCGCGGTTCTTGACGCCGTCGAGGAAGTCGGGGACGTTCTCGGGGGTCTCGATCCGTCGCAGCATCCGCAGCACGGCCTCGTTTGCGCCGCCGTGCAGGGGGCCGTAGAGCGCCGCCACGCCGGCGGCGACGGCGGAGTACGGGTCCACCTGGGAGGAGCCGACGCCGCGCACCGCGTTGGTGGAGCAGTTCTGCTCGTGGTCGGCGTGGAGGATGAAGAGCACGTCGAGGGCGCGCTCGAGCCGCGGGTCGGGCTCGTACTTGTCCTCGGTCTTCTTGAACATCATCGAGAGGAAGTTGCCCGGGTAGCTGAGGTCGTTGTCGGGATAGACGTAGGGCAGCCCCATGTTGTGGCGGTAGGCGAACACCGCCAGGGTCGGCATCTTGGCGATCAGCCTGATCGCCGCCATGTAGCGCTCCTCGGGGTCGTCGATCTGCTTGGCGTCCGGGTAGAAGGTGGAGAGCGCTCCCACCGAGGCGAGCAGCATCCCCATCGGATGGGCGTCGTAGCGGAAGCCCCCGAGGAACTGCTTGATGTCCTCGTGCACGAACGTGTGATGGGTGACGTCGAACACCCAGCGCTCGAGCTGCGCCTCGGTCGGCAGCTCGCCGAAGACGAGCAGGTAGGCGGTCTCCAGGTAGGTCGAGTGCTCGCACAGCTGCTCGATCGGGATGCCGCGGTGCTGCAGGATCCCCGCCTCGCCGTCTATGTAGGTGATCGCCGAGCGGCAGGAGGCGGTGTTCGTGAACGCGGGGTCGTAGGTCATCAGGCCGAAGTCGTCCTCGGACACCTTGATCTGGCGCAGGTCCATCGCCCGCACGGTGCCGTCGGTGATCTCGAGCTCGTAGCTCGCCCCCGTCCGGTTGTCGGTGACGGTCAGCGAGTCTCCGCCCGCGCCCGCGCCGTCGCTCGAGGCATCTTGCTCCGCCTGCGTCTGCTGCTCCGTCGCCATCGCCGCTCCTCGCCTCGTATGTGCGCTACCCAGTATCTCAGCTTCGATGCTCCGCCTCGAATGATCGGCCGGGGCACCTGATGGAATCCGCGCCGCTGATGGGCGCCGCTATCGAGGTCAGCGACCTGCGCGTGGAGCGCGGCGGCCGGGTCGTCCTTCCGGGCGTCTCGGTCGCGGTCGAGCACGGCTCGGTAACCGGCCTGCTGGGGCCGAGCGGGACGGGCAAGTCGACCCTGATCCGGGCGATCGTCGGCGTCCAGATAGTCGCCTCCGGCAGCGTGCGGGTGCTGGGCGAGCCCGCCGGGTCGGCGGCGCTGCGCCGCCGTGTCGCCTACCTCACCCAGGCGCCCTCGGTCTACGCCGACCTCAGCGTGCGCGAGAACCTGCGCTACTTCGGACGGGTGCTCGGCGTGCCGCCGCGGCGGGCCGACGAGGTGATCGAGACGGTCAGGCTGGCCGACCACGCCGACCGGGTGGTGTCCGGACTGTCCGGCGGCCAGCGGGCGCGCGTCTCGCTCGGCACCGCCCTGCTGGGCGATCCCGAGCTGCTCGTGCTCGACGAGCCGACCGTCGGGCTCGACCCGGTCCTGCGGGCGGAGATGTGGCGCACCTTCGGCGAGCTTCGCGACGCCGGCGCCACGCTGCTGATCACCAGCCACGTGATGGACGAGGCGACCCACTGCGAGCAGCTATATCTGATGCGCGACGGCGCCATCCTCACCGAGGGAGCGCCGGCCGAGCTGCTGCGGCGCACCGGGGCCGACACGCTCGACGAGGCGTTCCTGCGCCTGATCGAGGAGCGGGGGGGGTCGTGATGTCTCCGCGGATCAGCGGCGCCACCGCCGGTCGCGTCCTCATCCAGCTGCGGCGCGACCCGCGTACGATCGCCCTGCTCGTCGGCGTGCCCTGCCTGATGCTGACGATCCTGCGCTACGCCTACGACAGCGAGCCTGCCGCCTTCGACCGCGTCGGCGCGCCGCTGCTCGGGCTCTTCCCGCTGATCTCGATGTTCGTGGTGACGTCGATCACGATGCTGCGCGAGCGCACCACCGGCACGCTCGAACGCCTGATGACGATGCCGCTGGCCAAGCTCGACCTGCTGACGGGCTACGCGCTCGCCTTCGCCGTCGTCGCCGCGATCCAGGCGACCGTCGTCTCCGCGGTCGCCTTCCTGCTGCTCGGCCTCGACGTCGCGGGATCGGTGGCGGTGGTGATCGCGCTGGCGGTCCTCAACGCCCTGCTGGGGATGGCGCTGGGCCTGTTCGCGAGCGCCTTCGCCACCACCGAGTTCCAGGCCGTGCAGTTCATGCCGGCATTCATCACGCCCCAGCTGCTCCTCTGTGGCCTGTTCGTCCCCCGCTCGCAGATGGCGCCCGTGCTGGAGGCGATCTCCTACGCGCTGCCGATGACCTACGCCTACGACGCACTCCACCGGGTGTCCGCCGACGGCGCCCTCGGGGCGCGCGGCGCGCTCGACGTGATCGTCACGGTGGCGGCGATCCTGCTCGCCCTCGTGCTCGGCGCGACGACGCTGCGCCGTCGCACTCCCTGACCTCCGCGCCGGCGTCCGCCGGCGACGCTCAGCGGGCCTCGATCGGGGCGTCCTCGAAATGGGTCATCCGCCGGAACTCGCGCAGCCGCGCCGCGATCTCCTCCGGTCGCAGCCGCTGCACGCGCTCGGTGCCGAAGTCCTCGACGTTGAACGACGCCATCACCGACCCGTAGGCCATCGCCTGGCGCAGCGCGGCGTCGTCGAAGGGGTCCTCGCCGTGGCCGTGGAGGTAGCCGAGGAAGCCGCCGGCGAAGCTGTCGCCCGCTCCCGTCGGGTCGCGGACGTCCTCGAGCGGATAGCCGGGGATCGCGAAGAACCCGTGCTCGGAGAACAGCGCCGCCCCGTACTCGCCCTGCTTGGCGACGACGATCCGCGGTCCCCGGTCCATCACCTCGCGGGCCGCGCGGGCGAGGTTCGCCTGGCCGGTCAGCTCGCGGATCTCGGCGTCGTTTATCACCAGGCAGTCGACCTCGCCGACCGCGGTCATGAGCTCGTCGCGCGCGGTCTCGATCCACAGGTTCATCGAGTCCAGCGCCGCGAAGCGCGCCGCCGAGCACCGGGCGCGGACCTCGCGCTGCAGCGCCGGCTGGATGTTGCCGAGGAAGAGCATGTCCGCCGCCCTGGAGGCATCCGAGAGCTTCGGCTCGAACTCGCCGAACACGTTCAGCTGGGTGTCGTCGGTGTGGGCGACGTTCATGTCGTACTCGTAGTGACCCCGCCAGGTGAACGTCTCGCCGCCCGCGACTCGCTCGATGTCGTCAGTGGCGACGCCGCGCGCCCGCAGCACGTCCAGCTCCGCCTCGCCGAAGTCGTCCCCGACGGGGCCGACGACGCGGACGTCCGTGAAGTAGCTGGCGGCGAGGGAGAAATGCGTGGCCGATCCGCCCAGCATCCGCTCGCGCTCCCCGAAGGGGGTGCGCACCGAGTCAAACGCGATCGATCCGACGACGACCAGGGACATGGGAGGAACTCGAGACGACGCCCGGCGGCGGGCTCCGGGAGACTAGGGAGCGTGAAGGCTACCTTCCACGACCTCGGCCTGTCCGAGCCCGTCAAGCTCGCCCTGGACGAGCTGGGCTACGAGGAGCCCACCCCGATCCAGGAGCAGGCGATCCCCGAGCTGCTCGCCGGCCATGACGTGATCGGCCAGGCGCAGACCGGCACCGGCAAGACGGCGGCCTTCGGCCTGCCCATGCTCGAGTACCTCGATCCGGCCAGCGAGGAGGTGCAGGCGATCGTGCTCACCCCCACCCGCGAGCTTTGCATCCAGGTCACCCAGGCGCTGCGCGCCTACGCCGAGCACGTCCCGGTGGAGATCGTGGCCGTGTTCGGCGGCGCCCCGATCAAGTCGCAGCAGGCCCAGCTTCGCGCCGGCGCCCAGGTGGTGGTCGCCACCGTGGGACGGATGATGGACCTGATGTCGCGCCACTCCCTGGTCCTCACCTCCGCCCGCTACGTGGTCCTCGACGAGGCCGACGAGATGCTCGACCTGGGGTTCATCGAGGACGTCGAGAAGATCCTGCGAATGTGCCCCAACGGCCGCCAGACGTCGCTGTTCTCGGCGACCATGCCGCCCCCGGTTCAGAAGCTCGCCGAGCGCTACATGTATGACCCGGTGACGATCGAGGTGACGCCGCAGCAGCTCACCGTGGAGGCGATCGAGCAGGCGTACATCGAGGTCGAGCCCCGGCAAAAGGCCGAGCGGCTGGTCGAGCTGCTCAAGACCGAGGAGCCCGAGCAGGCGATCATCTTCTGCCGCACCAAGATCGGCGCCGCGCGGCTGGACCGCACGCTGCGCGACCGTGGGCTCGACGTCAAGGCGCTGCACGGCGACCTCACCCAGGGCCAGCGCGACGGAGTGATGATCGCGTTCAAGGAGCACCGCGTCCGCCTGCTGGTCGCCACCGACATCGCCTCCCGCGGGCTCGACATCGAGCACGTCACCCACGTGATCAACTATGACCTGCCCGACACGACGGAGGGGTACGTGCACCGGATCGGGCGCACCGGCCGGGTCGGGCGCACCGGCCGGGCGATCACGCTGGTCACCGCGAAGCAGCGCGGCGAGCTGCCCCGGATCGAGCGCGAGGCCGGGGCCCGGATCGGCGAGTGGGAGCGACCCGAGGAGCGGCTCGAGCACGCGCCACCGCCGCGCCATCGCAAGCTGCCCGTTGAGCCCTCGGGCAACGGCGTCGTCAAGCTGTTTGTCAATCGCGGCAGGCGCAGCGGAGTCGGCGAGGAGGACCTGCGCTGGGCGATCACCGAGGGGGCGGTGGTTCCCGAGGGTGCGATCGCATCGATCAAGGTGCTGGAGCGGTTCTCGTTCGTCGAGCTTGACGCCGAGCACGCCGAGCAGGCGGTCGAGCGGCTCGACGGGACGAAGCTGAAGGGCCGCGAGGTCCGCTTCGAGCTGGCGCGGGCCTAGCCGGCCTGGCCGTCCGCGCCGGTCGTGCCGGCCAGCGCGGCGACCTTCTCCAGGAGGTCGTCCCAGTCGATCGGCTTCATCACCGTGCCGTCGGCGCCCAGCACCTCTGCGTCGCGTAGCTCGGCCGCGGCGCGGTGGGCGCTGACCATTAGCACCGGTGTGGCGTCGCCGGCCGCCCGCATCTCCCGCAGCACGTCGAGGCCGGACTTGCGCGGCATCATCGCGTCGAGCAGGACCAGGTCCGGGGAGGGCTCGGAGCGCCACGCCGCCAGGGCCTGGTCGCCGTCGGTGGCGGTGGTCACCTCGTAGCCCTCCAGCGTCAGCCGCCGCTCCAGCAGCAACAGGATCGTCTCCGAGTCGTCGGCGACTAGGACGCGCTTCACGTTCGGCTGCCGCTCACCGGGCGGATTCGCCGCTCGGGGCCGAGGCGACCTCGCGGCCTCCGTCCCCGACCTCGATCTCGCGCAGCACGCGGTCGATCAGCTCGTGCGGCTCGATCCGGCGGGGGCGACCGTCGGTGAGGCGCGCGTCGAAGAGCAGGATGCGGGAGTCGGAGGCCTGCACGGCGCCCTGCTGAATAGCCGTGCGCACGGCCTCGGTGCCGACCAGGTCGGAGTCGAGCAGCAGCAGGTCGAAGGCCTCGCTCCTGGCGATGAACACCGCCTCCGCGGTTGAGCCGGCGAGCCGCGGCCGCATCCCCTGGGCGGCGAACGTCGCCGCCGCCTGCGCCCGCAATCGCGGGTCGCGCGAGGCGACGATCACGCGGCGGTTCGCCTCCAGCGCGGGCTCGAGCGCCTTCAGCAGAGCCGCCGCGGGCAGCGGCGAGGGCACCTCGCGCTCGCCCCGGCCCGGCTCGGCGCCGACGAAGGCGGAGATCACGATCACGGCGACGCCGTCCTCCTGCTCGTGGGCGCGCACGGGCTCGAGCAGCTCGATCCCCCGGGTGCCGCTGGGCAGGTCGAAGACGACCGCGTCGAAGTCGCGCTGGTCGAGGGTGGCGGACGCCTCCGCCGCGACGACGGCCTCGGTGGTCAGGCCGGCCTCCGTCAGCGCCGGCGCCAGCAGGGTCGCCAGTGCCTCGTCGTCGGTGACGATCAGGACGCGCTTGCCCTCCAGCGCGTCGCCACCGACGATCGGGGCGACCTCGGCCGCAGGCATCGTGAAGCTGAAGACCGAGCCGCCTCCCCGCTCGGACGTCACCCCGATCGCTCCCCCGTGCAGCTCGACCAGGGACTTGGCGATCGCCAGGCCGAGTCCGGTGCCGCCCACCTCCTGCGTCTCGCCGGCGTCGACCCGGGTGAACCGCTCGAATACGGACTCGAGCTGGTCGTCGGGGATCCCGTGGCCGGTGTCGCTCACCGCGACCTCGATCTCGCCGCCGACGCGCGACACCTCCACGCCGATGATTCCTCCCTCGGGCGTGTACTTCTGCGCGTTGTCGAGCAGGTTCTCGAGCACCTGCTGGAAGCGTTCGGGCTCGGCGAGCATCCGCGGCATCCCCTCCTCGATCTGGATCTCGAGCCGCTGGCCCTTCTCGGCGATCCGCGGCTCGATCAGGGTGGTCACCTCATCCACGAGGGGCGCCACCTCGCACGGCCGCGGGCTGATCCGCAGCCGGCCTGCGTCGCTGCGGGCGAGGTCGAGGAAGTCGTTGAGCAGCGCCACCAGGCGCTTGGTGCTGTCGATGATGATCTCGACGTTCTGGGCCTGCTCCGCGGAGAGGTTCTCGCGATCGAGGATCAGCAGCTCGGCGAAGCCCTTGACCGACGTGAGCGGGCTGCGCAGCTCGTGCGACGCGGTGGCGACGAACTCGTCCTTGAGCCGCTCGACCTTGGTGCGCTCGGAGATGTCGCGAAGCGACAGCACCGCTCCGCCGCCGGCGGTGCCCAGAGGCGAAACCGCCACGGCGATCACGCCCTCGTCGGTCGCCAGGCGCAGCTCGCCGTCCCCGCCGGCATCGAGCAGGCGCAGCAGGTCGGAGACGCCACGCGCTTCACGCACGGCCTCTTCGACGTGGGCGCCGGGGTTCGCCGCCGGGAACATCCGCCGCGCCGCCGGGTTCGCATGAGTGATCAGGCCGTCGTCGTCGACCGCGATCAGGCCGTCGCCGAGGCTCTCCACCGTCACGGCGAGCCGGTGGCGCGCCTCCTCGATGCGGCCGTAGGCCTCCTCCAGCTCGGACGCCATCTCGTTGAACGCCTCGCCAAGCGTCACGGTCTCCGCCGGCCCGCCGGTCTCCACCCGCGTGTCGAGCTTGCCGCTGGCCAGGCGCCGCGCCGCGCCGACCAGGCGGCTGATCGGCTCGCGCATCGAGTTCACGATCCCGCTGAAGACCAGCAGCGCTGCCAGCAGCGCGGCGACGAGCCCGGCGATCACGAGGATCAGCGTCGTGCGGGTCTTGTCGCTGATGTCCTGGTGCAGCTTGGACCGCGTCCGGCGGGCGCTGTCCACGAGCCTGTTGTCGGCGGCCGCGACGGCCGAGGCGAGCGCAGTCTCCCGCGCACGCGGCGGCGTGCGTCCGTGAAGGAGGTCGCGTGCTACCCCGGCCTGCCAGCGGCGCTCGGCCGCCGTGCGGCGGGCGAGCAGCCGGACCGCGTCGCCGCGCGCGACGTCGCGGGCGGCGGCCCGGGCCCGCCGGCCGGTGTCCACGGCGCTGCCATAGGTCTTGCGGGCGGCGCGGCCGGGAACGGCCTCGCGCAGCGAGGCCTGCTCGAGGATGAATGCCGAGCGCATGCGCTCGGCCGCCAGCTCGAGCTGGAAGGCGCGGCTGTTGTCGTCCTCGTAGTCCTGCCTGAGCTGGAAGAGGCGCCCGACGCCGATCAAGGTGACCAGGCCGAGCAGCGCGAGGAGCAGGCCGAAGCCTATCCGCAGCCGGTTGGCTAGGGAGGGTTTCATGGACTCATCCCCGCTCGACCCCTACACTAGCGGCAGGCAGCGAGCTTGGACTCAGGTGCAACGGGTATGCACGAAACCTTGATCGGCGAGTGGCGAAGGGGCGTGGCCGTGCGTGGCGCGGTCGTCGCCGCCCTGCTCACGATCCCGCTTGCCGTCGCAGCCTTCATCGGGTTCGGCGGCGGCGCGAGCGTGCCGTTCGGGATCTCGGCGCTGGCCGCCGGGCCGAACGTGGAGGCGACCGGAGCGGCTCCCGGCCAGGCCGGGACGTCGGCCGCCGGCGCGCTCGGCGGCCTCACCGGCACGGTCGCGGCCACGCCGACGGCGGCGTTCGCACTCGGCGGCGCCGGCACGGCCGGCGGTCCCGGCGGGGCTGGCGCGGCCGGCGGTCCCGGCGGCGGCACCGGTGGTGGCGGGCCGTCCGGCGGCGGCACGAGCGGCACCGGCGGCGGCGGCGGTGGCGGGACCGGCGGCGGCACCGGCGGCGGCACGGGTGGCGGCGGCGGCTCGACCGGAGCCGTGCCCTCGGTCGGCAACACGGTGGCGCCGATCACCCAGCAGCTGCCCCAGCCGCTCGGCAACAATCTCCAGCAGCAGGCCAACAACCTCGACAAGACGGTTGGCGGCCTCACCGGCGGCAAGTAGGCGCCCGGCCGTCAACCGACCGCGGGCCTCCGGCGCCCCCCTGCAAGAGCCGAGGGGAGCCGGCCCCATCGGCTCCCCTCGGTCGTACCCCCACGGAAACTTTCGCGCTCTCACCCCCTGAGACGCAGGGGCGTCGCGAAAGTTGGGTGGGGAAGAGGGGGAAGCGCTGCTAGGCCTGGACGGGCGCCGTCGCCTCGGGTGCGCCGGCGCCGGTGCGCAGCGGGCTGCCGTTCCAGTCCCGGTAGGTGCCGCGGTAGAGCGCGTGCACGACCCAGAGGAAGTAGAGGCCGGCCGGGACGGCGAGCCAGTCGATCGCCATGCCGTGCGTGTCGAAGCCGTAGCGGCCGGTGAGCGAGTAGAGCGCGTAGACCGCGTGCATCGCCGCGCAGGTGGGGAAGATGATCGCCAGCGCCAGCCCCGACACCGACCAGCCGCCGAGCGGGCGCCGGTTGGCGAGCTGGGTGCGCGCCAGGTAGTAGCCGATCGCCAGGTAGATCACGACCAGCAGCAGGTTCGCCGTCGCTCCGCCCAGGCGGCTGAGGTGGAAGCCGCCGAGGGCGATCACGGCGGCGATCATCGCCGTCACGTAGATGCCGGCGAAGGTCGGCAGCGCCAGCACCCACAGCGGGTCGCCCTTCCAGAAGCGGTCGCCGCGCCCGCCCCGGAAGGCCTCGACGCGCAGCAGGAACCACGTCACGCCGGCGGGAAACCCGACCAGCACAGCGATCAGGTCGAGCCATCCGCCGAGGCGGCCCTCGGTGAGCACGTGAAGGCCGTGGATCCAGTGGTGCGGGCCGCACGTGAACGCCATTGCGATCCAGGCGGCGCCGAAGTGGGAGAACCCCATCGTGCTGCGGTTCCGCCACATCTCGTACAGGGTCATCGTCCCGTACTGCATGTAGACGAGCCCGAGGATCAGGTTGGTGACCCCGACGGCGACGATCACGAGCCGATCCTTGCCGGAATCCCGATCTGGCGCATGAACTCGCGGATCACCAGCGGGTCGCCGACCCCCGGTCGTACCCGCGAGGAGTAGCCGTCCAGCTCCAGCTCGTCGGGCGGCTTCGGGACGTCATAGAGGAACCCCTGTGCGAGGTCGCATCCGAGCGACACCAGCTCGCCGTGCAGCGCCTCTGTCTCCACGCCCTCGGCGATCACCGACAGCTCGGTCTCGGCGGCGAGCCGCAGGATCGCGGCGACGATCGCCCGGTCCTCGGGGCTTTCGATGATCCCCGACACGAACGACTTGTCGATCTTGATGATGTCCAGGGGCAGCAGCTTCAGATAGGTGAGCGACGAGTAGCCGCTGCCGAAGTCGTCCATCGCGATCCGCACCCCGAGCCGGCGCAGCGAGATCAGCCCCGGGATCACGCGCTCGGGCCGCTGCATGATCGCCGTCTCGGTGATCTCGAGGCACAGCACCGTCGGCGGCACGTCGGTGTCCTCGAGCACGCCCCTGACCAGGTCGACGAAGGTCGGCTGCACCAGCTGGCGCGTGGACACGTTCACGGTGATGCCGATGTCGTGGCCGACGCGCCGCCATTCCCGCGCCTGCTCGCAGGCCGCCCTCAGCACCTGGGCGCCCAGCTCGACGATCAGCCCCGTCTCCTCGGCCAGCGGGATGAAGTCCCCGGGAAGGACGAGTCCGCGCGCCGGATGCCGCCAGCGCACCAGGGCCTCGCAGCGGGTCACGCTCAGCTCGGGGAGGGCGACGATCGGCTGGTAGTAGAGGCACAGCTCGTCGCTCTCGAGCGCCCTGCGCAGGTCTCGCTCCACGCGCACGCGCTCCTCCACCTCGGCGCGCATCGAGTTGTCGAAGATCTCCCAGCGGCCGCCGCCGCGCGCCTTCGCCCGGTACATCGCCACGTCGGCCTCGCGCAGCATCGCGTCGGGCGCGGTGTCCGCCTGGGACGTCATCGCGATCCCGACGCTGGCCCCGATCCAAAGCTCCTCCTCGTCGATCGCGATCGGGCGCTCCAGCGACCGCACCACGCGCTTGCCGACGTCGGCGACGTCGCGCGTGTCGGGACCTCCCTCGACGAGGACGACGAACTCGTCGCCGCCCAACCTGGCGACCGTGTCGACACCCCGGATCGAGTCCCGCAGGCGTCCGGCGGCGAGCTTGAGGAAGCGGTCGCCGACCTCGTGGCCGCGGCCGTCGTTGATCACCTTGAAGTGGTCGAGGTCGACGAACAGGACCGCCACGGTGCCCTCGCGGCGCTGCAGGCGACCGAGCGCCTGCGCTAGCCGGTCGACGAAGGCGACGCGGTTGGGAAGCCCGGTGAGCGGGTCCACCAGCGCCTGCGACTCCAGCTGCTTGCGCTCGCTGACGTCGCGCCCGACCGCGTACCAGCCGTCATCCACGTTGCGGGCGTTCCACTGCAGCCAGCGGAAGCTTCCGTCGCTGCAGCGCATGCGGTTCTCGAACTGGACGATCTCGGCCTCGCCGTTGACGCGGGCCTGGAGGTCGAAAGTACGCTCGACGTCGTCCGGGTGGATCAGGTCGGTGGCGCTGGTCCCGAGCAGCCGCTCGCGATCCCAGCCGAGGATCTTCTCCCAGGCCGGGTTCAGCCCGGTGAACCTTCCCACGGCGTCGAACGTGGCGAGCAGGTCGGTGGACAGCTCGAACAGCCGCCAGACCTCGTCTATGTCGCGCGGTCGCTCTGGCATCCGTGCGCCCTCAGCGCCGGCCCCACGCGCTGGTCAGCGAATCCGGTCGGGCAGCGTAGCGAAGTAGCTTGGCAGCAGGTCCGGCTGTGACCACAGAAGAACGGCTCGGGCGCCGGCGTCGTACGCGGCCCGCGTGCAGCGCGCGGCCCGTTGCGGCGTGACGTCGGCCGGCCACGCGGTGGCGCCGGGGTCGGAGCTGAACGAGACCTCGACGGCGAGGTTTGACGCGGCCAGTCCCGCGGCGCGGAACTCGTGCACCAGATGCCGCGTCCTCGAGCCGAACGCGGCCGCTCCCGACAGGCAGTCGCCCTGGATCTGAACCGTCTCGAAGCCGAGCCCGGCGCCGCGGGCCAGCCGCCCGAAGTCCCAGGCATTGCGGGCGTGCGCCCCGGTGACGACGGCGCCGCTGCGCCGGCCCGCCTGTCTGATCCCGGCGGACCGCTCTCCCAGCCGGGCCACGTTGGTGGCGAAGTCGTGAGTCCACTCCGGCTCCGGGTCCGCCGAGTCGGAGCCCGCGCTGTCCGGGTAGGCGAGCCGGAACATCGGACGCTCCCAGTCCGGCGCCACGCCCCAGACGCGCGAATCGTCGGCGAGCCGCGCGAACTGCTCGTTGGCGATCCCGGGATCGGTGCGGGCCCCGGTCAGCGAGACGATCCGGTTGCAGCGGAAGAGCTCGCCCGACAGCAGCGCCGGGTCGGTGAGGTGGTCGAGCATCTCCGCCCCCGAGGCGGCCGAGTCGCCGCGGGCGCGCACCATGAAGAGGTCGCGGTCCGCGATCGGCACGCTCTGCGGCTGGTCCGCCCGCTCGTTGGCCAGCAGCTCGACGTCCCACGACCTCTGAACCCGGTAGATCAGCGTGAAGTTGCGGTTCGGCGCCAGGCGCGGCGGCGCCGCCGGGCAGCTGCCGAGCGGACCGACGCCGCGGGCGGGCTGCGGCTGCCAGATCGCGGCTCCGGCGGCTCCGGGCGCGGCCAGGGTGACGCCGGCAGCGAGGATCGCCGCGCCGAGCAGGACGGCTGCGCCCCTGCGTGAAGACATCGCCGAATGAATCGGCCGGCGAGCGCCGCTTCTTTACGTCCACCCGTTCTCCCTGGCCGGTCCTACTTCCCCAACACGCCGTGCGTGGCGTGATTGAGGTCGGGCACGTTCACGCCCAGCTTGCCGCCGACGCCGTTGACCGTCCCACCGGCGCCCTGGGTCGTGCCCTGCACCGTGCCGTTCACAGTTCCCTGCACCTGTCCCGCGGTCTGGTCGACGCTGCCGAGAACGCCGCCTACCGTCCCCTGCGCGGTGCCCGTCACCGTCCCCACCGTGCCGTTGGCCCCGGCGAGGGCGCCCGCCGCGCCGCTGCCGGCGCCGCCTCCGGAGCCGGCGCCCTGCGACCCGGCCGCCCCGCCTCCGCCGCCGGCGGAGCCCGAGGGGCCGGCGGCGTTCGCCGCGGCGATCGCCGACGCCGTGCCGGAGCGCACCGCCGAGGCCGTGCCGGGCACCGCCGCTGCGGCGGCGAATGCCGCGGCCCTTTCCGCATGTGCGCCGCCGCGGGTGTCGCCGGAGTTCGAGCTGATCGCGAGGGCGCCGGCGCCGGCGCCGATCGCGACGACCGCTGCCACCGTCGCCAGCTTGGCGCCGCCGATCGCGGCAAGCACGCCCGCTCCACCCGCGGCCGCGGGGCCGGTCCCGCTCGCGAGCACGTTCGCGAGGATCGCCTTGCCGCGCGCGACCGAGAGCGCCGGCAGCCCGACCTGGAGCAGGCTGCTGTCCTTGCGCAGCTTGCGCCGCCCCTCGGATATCAGCGCCTTGGCGCGATCCGGAGTGGTGGCGAGGATCTCGCCGATCTCGACGAGCGAGACCCCCGACAGCTCGCGCAGGATCAGCGCCGAGCGCTGGCGCTCGGACAGCTCGCTCATGTCGCTGACCAGCATGCGCAGGCGGTCGCGCTCCTCGGCCGCCTCGGCCGCGGACGGCGCGAGCAGGTCCATCCGCTCGGCGTCGATCTCCATCGGCGTGATCCGGCTGGTGCGGCGAATCCGGTCGATGCAGACGTTTCGGGCGACCGTGTAGAGCCACGGCTTGATCCGCAGCTCGGCGTCGCCGGCCTGCAGGTGCGAATAGGCGCGGATCATCGTCTCCTGGAGCGCCTCCTCGGCCTCGCCGTTGTCGCCGAGGATGCCGCAGCAGTAGCCGTACACGGGGCCGGAAAGGCGGTCGTAGAGGAGCTCGAACGCGCGCTCGCCCTGCGTGCGCACGGCCAGCGCAAGCCGGTCGTCATCGAGTTGCTCGATGCCGGCGAGAACAGGGGGCATTTCGGCGGTCCGTGCCGCAGCGGTCATTTGCCCATCCGTGGGCCAGGGGTCTGGAAGGCAGGCTAGCGAAGGCGCTGCGAGGCTTCCACCCCAATGCTGGGTATTGCGCTCGGGCTCGCGTCCGCCATTTCCTGGGGTGTTTCGGACTTCATCGGGGGCTACGAGAGCCGTCGCATGACCGTGATCTCCGTCCTCGCGGTCAGCCAGCCGGTCGGGCTGGTCCTGGCCGTGTGCGTGGCGCTGGTCGCCGGTGGCGACGGCCTTCCCGCCGACCAGGTCGCGGTCGGCGCCGCGGCCGGCGCCGCCGGGGCGGTCGCGCTCGGCGCCTTCTATCTGGCGATGTCGGCGGGCGCGGTCAGCATCGTCGCGCCGGTGGCGTCGATGGGCGCCGTCGTCCCGGTCGTTGTCGGCCTTGCGCGTGGCGAGAGCCCCTCGACCCTCCAGATCGCCGGGCTCGTCGTGGCGATGGCGGGGATCGCCCTGGCGGCCCGGGAGGCGGAGCACCCGCACGCCGTCTCGGTCCCCAGACGCAGCCTGGTCCTGGCGGCCCTGGCCGGGCTCGGCTTCGGCACGTTCTTCGTCGGCATCGACTCGGCAGCCGGGCACGACGCGGCCTGGGCGACCGTCGCCGCCCGCGCCGGCGGCGTCGCCCTGATCGCGGTCGCCGCCGTGGCCCTGCGCGGTCGCATCGGCATTCCGGCGCCCGAGCTCCCGGCGCTGCTCTCGATCGGCGCGCTCGACATCCTCGCCAACAACCTGTTCGCCTTCGCGACGCGCGAGGGCCTGCTGTCGCTCGTCGCCGTCGCCGGCTCGCTCTACCCGGTCTCGACGGTGGTGCTCGCGCGCGTCGTTCTCGGCGAGCGGCTGGCGCCCGTGCAGAAGGCCGGCGTGGCGCTGGCGCTGGCCGGCGTCGTCCTGATCGCGGGCGGCTAGGTCGCGCCCAGCTCGACGCCGAGCAGCTCCTCGAGGCGCGAGATCGTCTCGGCCGGGGCGCGGTGCAGCACCGCGGTCATCCCCACCGCCTCGGCGCCGGCGCAGTTCTCGCGCAGGTCGTCGACGAAGACGCAGCGCTGCGGGGTGACGCCGAGACGGTCGGCGGCCAGGGTGTAGATCTCGGGCTGGGGCTTGTGGAGGCCGACCTCGCCCGAGATCACTACCGCGTCGAACAGGGCCCGCAGGGTGGCGTCGTAGTGCTCCATCACCCACGAGTTGGAGATCAGGCCGGTGAGCACGCCGGCCGCGCGCGCGTCGCGAACCGCGTCGAGCATCTCGGGCAGCGGCTCGAGCCCGGCGAACAGACCCTCGATCAGGCCGTCGGCGGGATCCAGTCCCAGCAGCTCGCCGAGGCGGCGCTCGAACTCGGCCGGGTCGGCCTCTCCGGTCTCAAGCCGCCGCAGCTCCGCGAGCGCGTCGGGCTGCTCGCGGAACACCTGCTTGACCGCCCCCGTGGTGAGCCCGCGGCGACGGCCGTAGGCGTCGAAGCTGGCCCAGATGTCGGTCGTGAGGACGCCACCGAAGTCGGTGAGCAGGGCGTTGTGCGCGGTTCCCGGAGACATATGCTTGGCGGGTGAGCGAGGCGACGCAGGCTAGCGAGGCGCCGGAGGGCATAGAGCGCTCGCGGGTCGAGAGCTGGTTCGACGCCCACGTGGACGGGGTGAAGCCGCCGCTGGCGTTCGAACGCATCTCCGGCGGGCGCTCGAACCTGACCTACTCGGTCAGCGACGCCGCCGGGCGCCGCTGGGCGCTGCGGCGCCCGCCGCTGGGCAGGCGCCTGGGGTCCGCCCACGACATGAGCCGCGAGCACCGGGTGATCTCGGCGCTCGCCGGCACGCCGGTGCCGGTCCCTCCGGTTGTCGGCTTCTGCGAGGACGAGTCGGTGAACGGTGCCCCGTTCTACGTGATGGAGTTCCTCGACGGCCCGATCCTGCGCACCCGCGACGACGCCGAGCGCTTCGACGAGGCCGAGCGGCGGGCGATCGGCGAGCGGGTCGTCGACACTCTGGTGGCGCTTCACCACGTCGAGCCCGATGCGGTCGGGCTTGGCGACCTCGGCCGCAAGCAGGACTACGTCAACCGCCAGCTCCACCGCTGGCAGGGCCAGTGGGAGAAGTCGAAGACGCGCGAGCTGCCGCTCGTCGACGACGTCCACAGGCGGCTCGCCGCGCGCGTCCCCGACCAGGGGCCGGCGACGATCGTTCACGGCGACTACCGGCTGGACAACATGATCCTCACCGATTCCGGCGAGGTGGCGGCGGTCGTCGACTGGGAGCTGTGCACGCTGGGCGACCCGCTCGCCGACGTCGGGCTGCTGCTCGTCTACTGGTCGGAGCCGGGCGACGAGCTGATGCCCCTCTTCGAGCCACCGACGACGGCGCCCGGCTTCGTCTCACGCGACGAGCTGAGGGCCCTCTACGCCGAGCGCTCCGGTCGCGACCTGTCCGAGATCGACTTCTTCGTCGCGCTCGGCTACTGGAAGCTCGCGGTCATCCTCGAGGGCGTCTTCTCCCGCTACGCGGCAGGCGCCTACGGCAAGGCCGACGACGAGTTCGAGCAGTTCGCGAAGGTGGTCGAGCGCCTCGCCGAGGGCGCCGACGAGGCCGAGCGCCGCCTCGGCTGACCGCCCCCTCGGCAGACGCCCCCGGCCTGGGACGCGCGAGCACCCTTTCGTTTCGAAGTCGACGCGCGGATTGCGCAATCCGCGCGCGACCCGGCGGTTCCACCGGGGAACTCTGGACAGTCGTGACCGGTGACGGCGATCGCGACGCGATGTCTCCGAAGAAGCTGGGTACCCATGGGTACCGGACGGGTACCCATCGGTATCCGGAGGACAGCGATGGTGGCGACGACAGCGATGGTGGCGACGCGGGCGCCAACGGCCTGAGCGAGGCTGATGCCGGCGCCCGCGAACCCGACGAGGATTCCCAGGACCCCGCGGCCGGCGAGCCGGGGCGCGCCGACTGGGACCCTTGCGACCCGGACGACGATTCGTTTGGCTTTCGCGACACCGAGCGCGACGGATGGTGGACGAGGTACGGGTACTCCTGCCTTCAGGACTACCTCGACGAGCTGGGCTGGGAGAAGATGTGGACGGGAACTCGCCGCGCCGCAGGCCCGGTCCCGTCGGCAGCGCTTCCGGACGACGCCCGGCTCGCGCGGGTGGAGCCGCCCCCGCGGCCGGCGCAGCGCCAGGTAGGAGTCAAGCTCGCCGCGTCCGACTACGACGTCCTGGTGGAGGCGGCGGGCGCCTACGGGGTGGCGCCGTCGACGATGGCGCGGATGCTGGTCACGCGCGGGGCGCGGGCCGTGCTCGAGACGCTCGACGCCGCGCCGGATGGCGGCTAGGCCGAAGTCGGCGCCGGGAAGGTCTCGGCCCGGCCGGCCTCCTCCTCGGCGCGCTTCGCCCAGCGGTTCAGCTCGCGGCGGGCGATCACCATCTTGTGGACCTCGTCGGGGCCGTCGGCGATCCGCAGCATCCGCGAGTAGCGCCACATCGCCGCCAGCGGCGTGTCCTCGGTCATTCCCAGGGCGCCGTGGGTCTGGATCGCGCGGTCCAGCACGTCCATCACGACGTTGGCGGCGACCACCTTGATCATCGAGATCTCCTGCCGGGCGGCGCGCTTGCCGGCGGTGTCCATCTTCCAGGCGGCAAAGAGCGTGAGCAGGCGCGCCTGCTCGATCTCCATCCGCGAGGCGGCGACGAACTCCTGTACGAACTGCTTGTCGGCCAGCGGCCCGCCGAACGCCTCGCGGCTGTTGGCGCGGCGGCACATCATCTCGATCGCCCTCTCGGCGGTGCCGATTGCGCGCATGCAGTGATGGATCCGGCCCGGCCCGAGCCGGTCCTGGGCGATCACGAAGCCGGCGCCGCGCTCGCCGAGCAGCGCCGAGGCTGGCACCCGGCAGTCCTCGTAGCGGATCTCGCAATGCCCCGGCCCGCGGTCGTGGCCCATCACGGGCACGGGGCGGACCAGGTCGAAGCCGGGCGCGTCGGTGGGGACGAGGATCATCGAGGCGCGGGCGTACGGGTGGGCGTCCGGATCGGTCACGCACATCACGATCGCGATCGCGGCGCCGACGGCGCCCGAGGTGAACCACTTGTGCCCGTTGATCACCCACTCGTCGCCGTCAAGCTCGGCGGCGGTGCGAAGCGTCGTCGGGTCCGATCCGGACACGTCCGGCTCGGTCATCGAGAAGCAGCTGCGGATCTCGCCGTCCAGCAGCGGACGAAGCCAGCGCTCGGTCTGATCCTCCGTGCCGTGCTCGGCGAGGATCTCCATGTTGCCGGTGTCCGGGGCGGCGCAGTTGAACGCCATCGGCGCCACCACCGGGCTGCGGCCCATCTGCTCGCACAGCATCCCGTACTCCCAGTTGGTCAGGCCGGGGCCGAAGCGCTCGTCGGGCAGGAACAGGTTCCACAGCCCCTCCTCCCGGGCGCGCTCGCGGATCTCGACGATCACCCGCGGATAGGGGACGCCGGGGGCGACCTCATCGTCCAGCGCCTCCATCGCCTCGCGCTCGACCGGGTAGACGTGCTCGTCCATGAAGGCGCCGATGCGCTCGAGCAGCTCGGACACCTGCGGGCTGGGGGAGAAGTCCATCGGCCGGGACTCTAGCCCGTTTTGCGCGGACGCCGTGGGCGCCGAAATAGGCCGATCGGCCCATGCGATTGGTGCCGGTCGGCCCATTTACTCGACGGCCGCCAACGACGATGCTTGTGGCGATGCAGACTTCGGATCTCCGTCACAGGCCAGACAGGATCACGGGCGGCGACTGGTGGCTGGTCGAGCCGCGCGTTCGCCGCCGCGTGATCCTCGCCGGGCTCGTCGTGATCGCCGCGCTGACGATGCTGCTCGTCGCGCTGCGGCCGGCGCCGGCCGACGCGGGCGGAGATCGGATTCGGGGGTATGTCGGCGCGAACGAGGCGGCTTCGCAGGTGCGGGCCGCCGACTCGGCCCCGTTGGCGGCCGAGCCGCGCGACTAGGGGCACAAGGAGGATCGAGAGGGGAGTCGCCGCCGCGACAGGGGCGCGGCGGCGCCCCCCCGTCCCGGCGTCCTCAGACGATCCCGCTGCGGACGGCGTGCACGGCGGCCTGAATGCGGTTCTGCAGGTGGAGCTTGGCGAGGATGTTGGCGACGTGGTTCTTGACCGTCTTCGGGCTCAGGTACAGCTCGGCGGCGATGTCGGTGTTGTCCCTGCCGGACGCCACCAGCTTGAGGATCTCCAGCTCGCGATCGGTGAGCCTCGCGCGCAGCGCCTCGCTTCCCTCGCCCATGCGAGCGCTCTCGCCGCCGTCACGGGCGCGGAGCTGCTCCAGCAGGCGCCCGGCGATCTTCGATGAGATCACCGATTCGCCGTCGGCGATCGTGCGGATCGCGGCGACGATCTCCTCAGAGCCGGCGCTCTTCAGCAGGTAGCCGGTCGCCCCGGCGACGATCGCCTCCACCACGTCGTGCTGCTCGGAGGACCCGGTGAGCACGACGACCTTCGTGTGCGGCGCCACGGTGGCCAGCCGCCGCGTCGCCTCGACCCCGGACATCCCCGGCATCGTCAGGTCCATCAGCACGATGTCGGGCGCCAGCTCGACCGTCAGCCGCACGCCCTCCTCGCCGGTGGCGGCCTCGCCGAGCACGTTCATCCCCGTCGACTCGAGCGAGCCGCGCACGGCACGTCGAACGAGGTCGTCGTCGTCCACGACGACGATCGTCAACGGCTGTTCACTCCTGTCGGCCGAGATTCGCGCCTCCCGCGATCCGTTTTGCAATCTACCCAACAAGACGTCCCAATACACACAAAGTTCGGCAGATGCGTTGGGAAGATGCGGTTGCGTTCCCCGAAGATCGTTGCATCCCAGCGGAGGGCGCCGCGGTCAGCGCCTGACCGCGTAGCGGGCGAACAGCTCGCCGTCCTCCTCCAGCAGCCAGACCAGCTCCATCGCCGTCAGCCCGGGCAGGTCGCCCTCGAGGATGTGGGGGGCGATCCCGCCGGAGAGCTTCGGCGCGATCGTCAGGAACAGCTCGTCGGCCAGGCCCGCGGCCTGGAGCTGGCCGTGCAGGAGCGGACCGCCCTCGCACAGCAGCGAGCGGATGCCGCGCTCGTGGCGCAGGTAGGCGAGCGCCGCCTCCAGGTCGACCGCTCCCTCGTGGCGCACCACGCGCACGGGCGTCTCGGTTTCGGGCGGGTCGGTATCGGCGGAGGTGAAGACCACGACGCGGCCGCCGCCGTCGGTGAACAGGGAGGCGTCCCAGGGCAGGTCGAGGCGGCCGCTGACGATCACCGCCAGCGGATCGTGGGCGAGCCCCATGCGCTCGCGCCAGGCGCGGAGTTGCGGATCGGACACGATCCGCCCGTAGCGCTCCACGCGCATCGTGCCGGCGCCGATCATCACCGCGTCGACGCGTGTGCGAAGGCGCTGGAAGAGCTTCGTGTCCGTGCTGCTGCCGATCGGTCCCGAGCGCCCTCCGATCGTCGCCCGTCCGTCGAGCGTCGTGACGAAGTTGAGGATCACGAAGGGACGGTCGGGGAGGGCGCGGTCCTCGAGCCGCAGGGCGCGAAGCTGGTCGAGCGGCGTGGTCGGCGCCGGGTCGGGAAGCAGGCGCCGCATCAGCCGGCGCGGGCGTCGCGCATCAGGCGCTTCCGATCTCGTCGAGGTGGTTCACGTTGGCGCGATCGCCGGCGTCCGTGCTCGGCTCGCCGCCGAACCAGGCGTCGAGGATCTCGGTCAGCTCGGCCTCGCTGGTCGCCCGCAGGCTGAGCGCGAGCACGTTGGCGTCGTTCCAGCGGCGCGCTCCCCCCGCGGTGGGGGCGTCGCCGCAGAGCGCGGCGCGGATCCCCGCCACCTTGTTGGCCGCGATCGAGGCGCCCGTGCCGGTCCAGCAGCAGACCACCGCCTGCTCGGCGCGGCCCTCTGCGACGTCCCGCGCCGCCGCCTCGCTCGCCCACGCCCAGTCGTCGCGCTCGGAGTCGGCGAGCGCGCCGTGGACGATCGGCTCGTGACCGCGGCGCCGCAGCTCGGTGACGACGGCCTCGGCCACGCCGACCCGCTCGTCCGCTGCCACGGCGATGCGCATGCCATCAGGTTAGTGCGCCGGATTGGGCTCGAAGGGGGAGACCAGGAGAACCATGATTCTTTACAATGAAACATGAAGCACATCATGGCTCGCATGACATTCCGGATCACGCGTGGTGGGCAGGTCACCGTTCCCGCCGCGGTGCGCCGTCGGTGGCGCACCTCGACGGTCCTCGCCGAGGACCGCGGCGACCACCTGATCCTCCGGCCGGCGCCCGACGACCCGGTTGCAGCCGCGTCGGGGGCCTTCACCGCCGAGGTCCGGGCCGGTCCGCGGCTGGACGAGATGCGCCGCCTCGAGCGTGAGGAGGAGGCCGAGTTGGCGCGTCGAGAGCGGCGCGATTGACCGTCCTCGACGCCTACGCGCTGATCTCGCTTCTCGGCGGCGGCGTCGCACAGCGCAAGGTGGAGGAGATTCTGCGGACGGGGACCACAGCGGTCGCGACGACCAGCCTCGCCGAGACAATCGATGTCCTTGCTCGGCGTTACCGCGTGGCGCCGGAGGCCAGCACACCAGTCATCGAGCGACTGCTCGAGGGCACCATCAGCCCTGTCCCGCTCGATGTATCCGTGGCCGTGCGGGCCGGCTCGCTGCGTGCGCGCCACTACCACCGCACCGATCGCCCGCTCTCTCTCGCCGACTGTGTCGCCCTTGCGAGCGCGGCCGAGGGAGACTCCATTGCGACCGCCGATCCCGCGATGCTGGCGGCGGCGCGCGCAGACGGGATCGCGGTCGTGCAGCTCCCGGCCGAGCCGTAGACTCGCTGGCGCTGGCCGAGATCCCACAGACCACGATCGATCCGCGCGCGGGCGCCCCCGCCGCCGAGGCCACGCCGCGAAAGGCCCACGCGCTCGGGCTGTTCGCCGGCCTCGGCCGGCGCTACGACCGCATGGGGGCGCTGCTCAGCTTCGGCCAGGACCCGCGCTGGCGGCGGGCGATGGTGGCGGCGGTCGCCGCCTCGCCGGAAGACCGCCTGCTCGACGTCGCCACCGGGACGGGCCTCGTCGCCCGCGCCCTGGTGCGGCGCTACGGCTGCTCGGTGGTCGCCCTCGACCAGAGCGAGCGGATGCTCGACGCGGCGAGGGCGAGGCTCGCGGCCGACCCCGCGCTCGCCGACCGGGTCGAGCTCGTCCGGGGCGAGGCCGAGAGCCTCCCCTTCGACGACGCATCCTTCGACCACCTCAGCTTCACCTATCTGTGGCGCTACGTCGACGATCCGCCCGCGGCGATGCGCGAGCTGGCCCGGGTCGTCAGGCCCGGCGGGCGGATCGCATCGCTGGAGTTCGGCCTGCCCGACCGCGGCCCGCTGCGCGCCGGCTGGCGCCTGTGGACGCGCGCCGGCCTGCCGCTGGCCGGCCGCCTCGCCGGCCGCGACTGGTACGAGGTCGGCCGCTTCCTCGGCCCCAGCATCGAGGGGCTCTATCGCGAATGGCCGCTGGAGCGCCAGGCGGCGGTCTGGCGAGAGGCCGGGATCGGATCGGTGCGCACCCGCCGGATGAGCCTCGGCGCCGGCGTCGTCACCTGGGGGGTGAGGGGAGACGCCCGCTGAGCCCGCCCTCTCCAGTCCCGCGGCGGCCGAGCCGGCTCGCCCGGCCTTCTACGCCCTGCGGGCGGGCGGCTGGCGCGACCTGGTCACGCTGCTTCACCTGCCCTACACCGCCTGGCACCTCAGCTTCGTCGCGATCGGCGCCGCCGTCGCCCCCGAGTTCCACGCGGTGCGGCTGTGGGCGGCGCTGGCGGCGTTCTTTCTCGGCGTCGGCGTCTGCGCCCACGCGCTCGACGAGCTCAACGGCCGCCCGCTCGGCACGCGGCTGTCCGATCGCACCCTGGTCGCGCTCGCCGCGGTTTCCCTGGCCGGCGCCGTCGGGATCGGCGTCGCCGGGCTGTGGATCGTGTCGGCGAGCCTGCTGCCGTTCGTCGCCGCCGGCGCCTTCATCGTCGTCGCCTACAACCTCGAGCTGTTCGGCGGCCGCTTTCACACCGACCTCTGGTTCGCCGCCGCCTGGGGCGCGTTCCCGGCGGCGACCGCCTACTGGGCGCAGGCGTTGGAGGTCCATCTCGGCGGGGCCCTGGTCGTCGCCGCCTGCTTCGCGGTCAGCGTCGCCCAGCGGCGGCTCTCCACCCCTGTACGCGAGCTGCGGCGCAACACCGTGGAGCTGTCGGGCGAGCAGCGGCTCGCTGACGGCCGCACCGTGGAGCTCACCGCGGCGCGGGTCGCCGCGCCGCTCGACGGCGCCCTGAAGGCCCTGTCGGCGGCGATGGTGCTGCTTGCCGCGGGACTGGTGGCGCTGCGGTTGTGATGGCGACCGTCGCGACGGCCCGTGCGGAAGCGCTTCACCGCACCGAATGCGGCGCCGGCGAGCCGCTCGTGCTGGTCCACGGCTCCTGGCTGGACGGCGGCTGCTGGCATGCCGTGGTTCCGCCGCTGGCCGAGGCGTTTCACATCGTCGCCTACGACCGCCGCGGCCACGGCGCAAGCCCGCTTCCGCCCGGGCCGTGCGGCCTGCGCGAGCACGCCGCCGACCTCGCCGCCCTGATCGAGACGCTCGACGCCGGCCCCGCCCACGTCGCCGGCACGTCTTGGGGGGCGACGATCGCGCTGCGGCTGGCGATCGAGCGCCCCGACCTCGTGCGCAGCGTGGCCGCCCACGAGCCGCCGCTGTTCGACCTCGTCGCCGCGGATCGCGACTGTGGCGCCGCAGTTGCGGGCGTGCGCGCCGCGATAGACGCCGTCGTGGCCGACCTCGCCGCCGGCAAGTGGGAGGCGGGCGCCGCCCGGTTCGTGGACACCCTTGCGCTCGGCCCCGGGTCGTGGCGGCGCCTGGGGCCCGCCGAGCGCCGCCGCTATCTCGCCTGCGCGCCCGCCTACCTCGCTCAGTCGCGCGATCCCGAGCGGATGACGATCGACCTCGACGCGGTCGCCGCGCTGGATCGCCCCCTCCTTCTCAGCGGCGGCGACGTGCGCGAGCCGCTGTTCGGCCGCATCCTCGATCGCCTCGCGGCCGCGCATCCCGGCGCTCGTCGCCGGCTGCTCGCCGGCACCGGCCACGCGCCCCAGCTCACCCGGCCCACCGAATACGCGGCCGCCGTCGCGGATTTCGCGGCGCGGGGTCGGCCGGTTGCTACCTTCAAGAGGTGACCGAGAAGGCGACCTTCGGGGCGGGCTGCTTCTGGCAGGTGGAGATGGCGTTTCGCAAGCTGCCGGGGGTCACCGACGCCCAGGTCGGCTACGCCGGCGGGCACACCGCGAACCCGAGCTACGAGGACGTCTGCTCCGGGCGCACCGGGCACGCCGAGGTCTGCGAGGTCACCTACGACCCCGAGCGGACCTCCTACGAGGAGCTGCTCGACGTCTTCTGGTCGATCCACGACCCCACCCAGCTCAACCGCCAGGGCCCCGACGTCGGCGAGCAGTACCGCTCCGCGATCTTCTTCCACACGCCCGACCAGGAGGCGGCGGCGAAGGCGTCCAAGCAGGGCCTGCAGGAGCGAACCTCGAAGGAGATCGTCACCGAGATCGCCCCCGCGGGCGACTTCTGGCGCGCCGAGGAGTACCACCAGTGCTATCTGCAGAAGCGCCCCGCGCACGGGGTGCTCTCCTGGCTCACCGGCTGAGCCCCCGCTCGGCGCCGGAGCGCGCAAACAGCGCCTAAAGATCGGCTCGGGGGCGTTTCGGCGGGCGGCGGGCCGGTTACGCGAATGCGAATGGGACCGACGGCCCCAAGCTCGGGCGGCGCCGTCTTCCTCACGGGGGCGACCGGGTTCGTGGGGATGGAGCTGCTCACCCGCTTTCTGGAGCGAAGCGACCGCCACGTCTACGCGCTCGTGCGGCCGGGCGACGACGTCTCGGCGACCGCCCGCCTGCGGGGCGTGGTCGAGGAGATGTGCGGCGACGCCGACGCCCACCGGGACCGCTGGACCGCCGTGCCGGGCGACATCGAGACTCCCGATCTGGGACTGAGCGCGGCGGCGCGCACAGCGCTGGCCCGCGACGTCGGCCAGGTGGTCCACAGCGCCGCCTCGGTCTCGTTCTCGCTGCCGCTGGAGCAGTCGCGGGCGATCAACCTGGAAGGCACGCGGCGGGTGCTCGACTTCGCCCGCGCCTGCGCCGATGAGGAGGGCGGCCTGCAGCGCTTCGCCCACGTATCCACCGCCTACGTCGCCGGCGACCACGGCGGCAGCTGGGACGAGGACCAGCTCGACGCCGGCCAGGGCTTTCGCAACTCTTACGAGCGCTCGAAGTTCGAGGCCGAGCGGCTCGTCCACGAGGCCGCCGAGCGGCTGCCGGTGCAGGTCTTCCGGCCGAGCATCGTCGTCGGCGAGCACGACAGCGGCTGGACCTCGAGCTTCAACGTGCTCTATCCGCCCCTGAAGGCGTTCGAGGCCGGCGCCCTCCCCGTGCTTCCCGCGCGCGAGGACACGCCCGTGGACGTCGTCCCGGTCGACTACGTCGCCGACGCGGTGTTCGAGCTCGTCCGCCAGCCCGTCCGCAGCGGCGAGGTCCACCACCTCGTGGCCGGCCGGCGGGCGACCACCGTGGGCCGCCTCACCGACGGCGCCGCCGGCTACTTCGCCAAGCCGCGGCCGCGGCTCGTGCCGCCGTGGCTGTACCGCGCGGTCCTGCATCCGCTGCTGCTCGCCGTGAACCGCGGCCGCCGCCGGCGCGCCCTGCGCCGCACCGAGAGCCTGTTCCCCTACTTCGGCATGCGCGTGCGCTTCGACGACCGCCGCACCCGCCGGCGCCTGGAGCCGGCCGGGATCAGCGCCCCCGCCGTGGACGCCTACTTCGACCGCCTGCTCGACTTCGCGGTCGCCGCTCGCTGGGGCCGCGAGTCCCTCACCCGGGCAGAGGCGCGGCGGCGCTTCGGCGAGTAGCGCGCTACGCCGCCGCGGGCGAGGACGCCCAGCCGAAGCGGCGCCCGCTGAACTCCTCGAGCCGGCCGACGTCGTCGCGGAAGCTCTCGACCAGCCGCTCTCGCAGCTGCGGATCGAGCGTCGGCTTGGCATCGGGATCGGACTTGCCGCCATGGACGACCTTCTCGACGATCCAGCGCATCTGCTCGGGCAGGCGATCGAAGTTTCGGTCGAGCGCCCGCAGCCCGGGCAGCCGCACGGCCGAGTCCATCAGCGTGAACTTGCCCTTCTTCGCCTTCGAGGTCTCCCACTCGCGCGAGAACTGCTCGGAGGTGAAGTCGGGATCGACGCCGACGAAAACGAAGATCTCCCGCATCGTCTCGGCGCGGCGGTTGTGCAGGTCCTCTTGGGCGACCACCATGATCCGCTCTGCGTCGAAGCGCTCGAGGTACTGCTCCAGCTGCATCCAGTAGCGGCTGCGGTCCACGTAGGCGCTGTCGGGCTCGCCCAGCGCCTCCTCGATCGGCCGGTGCTCGTAGCGGCCGCCGATGTTGTGGACGTAGTGCGAAAGCATCCGCTTGACCGGGTCGCGCACCATGTAGATCAGCCTGGCGTCCGGGCACAGCTCCCTGATCCGCTCCGGCACGCCGCGAAAGCGCGGGTAGTTGGTGTAGTGCGGCGAGGACTCGCCCCGCACCGGCGCCTCGGCGGAGAAGTGGGCCCGGTACCAGTCGGCGCCCAGCGGCCAGTTCAGCTCCTCGACGAAGAAGTTCAGCTCCTTCGGCCGCGACATCCCGATCTCGGGATGCAGGTTCATGTAGTGGTGGGCGCTCGTCGTCCCGCACTTCAGCCCGCCGATGATCAGCAAGTTGGGAAGCGCCGTCCGCTCGCGCTTTCTGCGCGACAGCGGCCGCCGCCGCCCGGAGCCGCGAAAGCGCTCGGCGGCGCGCGCGACCATCGCCTCGTCGGCGGCGTCGGGCTTGACGGTGGGGGCATGTGCGGCGGTCATCGAAACCGGGAAGTCTGGCAGACGGATCACAGGCGCCGGAAGCGCGACGGCTCCACCTGGACCGGGCCCGCGGCCGAATCACGGAGGTGCGGGGGGCCCCCGTCCTCAACCGTACGCGTACGGATCCAACCTGCGGGTCTTGAAGCCATTGGCTACGACCCCGAGCAGGGGAGCCTCGGCTTCTCTGAGCGTCTCGCTGAGCCGCTCCGCGAATTCACGCCCATCGCCTCCGATCCGCCCGACCACGATGACGCCGTCTACGCGGCTCAAGAGCGGGAATGGATCTGAAACGGAGCTGAGCGGCGGCGTGTCGATGAGGATGAGATCGTAGGCAGCCCGTGCCTGCTCGAGCAAACTCTCCATCGCGCGGCTCTCGATCAGCTCACCGGGGTTTGGCGGCCTCATGCGGCCGGCAACCAGCACGTCGAGGTGGCGTCTCGGCTGCCCATCGGCTGGGGGAGCGCCGACCTCGATCGACTGGACCGCCTCCTCGAGAGACGAGGCGCCGATGAGCACATCCGAGAGGCCCGGTCCGGTCTCGATCTCGAGCTGGCGCGCAACCGCGGGGCGGCGGAGATCGGTCTCGATGAGAAGCGCCCGTGCGCCCATCACTGCGGTTGCTCCGGCGAGGTGGCGCGCTACGGTCGTCTTTCCGTCGCCGTCGCTGGGAGACACGACCAGCAATGTCTCGAGATCGCGATCGACGTTGAAGTAGCGAAGGTGGGCGCGGATCATGCGGAAGGCCTCGGCTTCGCGCTGACCGCTTGCATCTCGTAAGCCGAGCAATGCGTTGCTTTCGGGAACGACCCCGAGCAGCGGGAGGCGATAGATGGACTCAAGGTCCTTTGGATCCCTGATTCGGCGGTCGAGGCGCTCGAGCAGGAATGCGATGCCGAGGCCCACCAGCAGACCCAGGACGCCGCCGAGAATCGTGTTTCGGAGGATCTTCGGCGACGACGGACCCGTGGGCACCAGGGCCTTCTGTGCGATCTTGACGTCCCCCGCCTGCGCTTTCACAAGGATCGAGAGCGACACGGCGCGGTCCTGCAGCGCCTGTCCGCTCGGTCCGGACCTCTGCTCAGGGCTCAGGGCCGCGAGCTGCTTCTGAACAAGGGCGAGAGCGGAGCTGGCGTACTGATGGCTGCTGCTCTGCTGACGATTGATGAACTGCTTCGCGTAGGTGTTCGCGACCGCCGCCGCGAGTTCCGGGGAAGTGGAGGTGGCAGCGACCTTGACGATGTTCGTGTTCCCCACACCGCTGATATTGAGGCTGTCCTGGACCTTCTTTTTCGTCAGGCCGTGATCGAGCTGGCTCGCGGTCTGGGCGGCCATGTCTCCAAGTCGGACGAGTTGGAGGTTCGTCGCCTGCTGGCTCTGCAGGTTGTTCGCATCCGACGACTGGAGTCCGGCAATCTGTTGGTTGATCTGGTTGTCGCCGAAGACCAGCGACGCAGTGGCGGTGTAGTGCTTCGTCTCCAGCTTCGACAGCGCGAACGCGGCGCCTGCGGCCAGCAGGACGCACAGCAGCACCCAGGGGGCGCGACGACGCAGCGTCCCCATCACCCGGTCAACGTTGATCTCTTCGTGGCCGTCCTGCATCGGAATCCGATCTGTCACGCGCGCTGAGCCGCGAGGTGGCAGCTGCGTCGTGGGCACATTCCGACCATCAGCATCTCCCGCGATCTGATCGGAGGTGGTTCTTGCACATTAATGGACCGCTCCCGGCAGCGCGGCGGTCGTCCCGCCGCCGCCCCCGCTCCCGTGCGCTGGGCCGGAGTTTCCTTTGCCGAACCGCAGGCTCATGTTCTCAGCCTCTGTTTCAGCTCGACCCGGAACGCCCTCCGGAAGCCGGGCACCTGGTCGAGGTCGTCGACGGAGTTGAAGCCGCCGAGCCGCTCCCGGTAGGCGAGCACCCGGTTCGACTGGGTCACCGACATTCGCAGCTCGCGCAACTGCTCGAAGGTGGCGGCGTTGAGATCGAGCAGACCCGCCGGCGCCGGCACGGGCGGATCCGGCTCGGGGACAGGCTCCGACTCCTCGGCGACCGGCTCGGGCTCCGGCTCGTCGATCTCGAGCGCTGTGCTCCGCGCCTGCTCCTCGGCTGCGGTGGCACGGCCGCTGGCGCCCCCGATCCGGTCCTCCGTCTCGCGGAACCACGCCCGGCGCGCCTTCGCGGCACGCTGCCTCGCCTGACCCTCGGCCTGGGCCGCCGGGCGCTCGATGTTCTCCGCCCGGGTCTCGGGCTCGTCAAGGCGATGGCGGATCGCGGTCAGCTCCTCGTCGCGCTTCTCCGGCGGCGAGCGCGGCGACTCCGGTCGAGCTGCGGCCATCGCCGGACCGAGAATCAGCGCGAAGCTGACGGCCGGAACCCAGTCGAACAACGCCGGGCTGCCGATGGAATCGGTGAGGATGACGGCCAAGGTGCAGAGCGCCGCCAATGGCACCCATCTCGATGTCATCGGTGTGGTGCGCAGCCTGCGGACCATTGTCAACACCAAGAACATAAGTCCCAGCAGATAAGCGCCAAAGCCGACATACCCGGTTTCCCCCATCACACTGGGCCAGGACGTATCGTCTATGAACTTCGAATCCACGCGGGATAGGCCCTGGACGGCGCCCAGGCCGTACTCGTCATATATCGGGCTGTAGTGCAATCGAGACGGGTAGCTGGCAAACCTTCCGAAGCCGGCACCGATCGGCAGGTTGTCCTCGGCGATGCGATTCCCGGACAGGTAGAGCTGCGCGCGGGTCGTCGACTGAGACGACGTGTACAGCGAGACTTGCCGGGCGATCACGTTTGCCTCGATGGTGTAGACGCCCCCTACCATCAATGCGCCCACCAACAGGGCAGTCACGGCGTTGCGTTCCCTGACTGTTTGCTGTGCGAGTGCAACGATGATCAGTACCGCGGTAAGACAAAGAACACCTTTGAGACGCAATGTGAGCAGTACGGAAACAGCGAAAATGACTGCCAACACGAGATCGTCGCGGTTGCGTTTGGTCGCGAAGCGCGCGAACGTGATTGCAAAGAGAATGCTCATAAATAGGCTCTCGCCATACGGACCGCCGAATATCGAGTGAACGGCTTCGGCCCGGGTCTTCCCGGCTGGCACCTGATATGCCTGCAAATGGAGCGCTTTCGATACGCCCCCTCCCGTCGCGAAGTCCGCGAAGCCAAACGCGGCCACGATCAGGCCGACTGTGGTGAGCACCCTGTAGACCCGCGCAAGATCGCTCGATTTCCAGGGAAGAAGGAGAGCAACGCCGACCATCGTCCAGAGCTTCAGGCCCAACCATGCGCCGGTCATCGTGATTCCAAGAGGAACCTGGTGGATCACAGCGCTCAGCAGGCCGGACAGCAGCAGACCCAAAACCGGAACCACGTACCACAGCGGAATACGGGTGTTGGTGCGAAGCGTATGCGACACCGTAAGTAGGACGAGGAGGAGAACGAGGTACTCGTCACTGTGTCTGAGCTGGACGCCCAGGGAGGTGTCCTGGCCGACGAGTGTGGTCAATGGGGCATTGATGACGACGATCACCCATAGCCAGATCAGCGCGCGAACGGGATCGCGGAGGTAAAGCGCGATCGCGCCCGCGGTGAGCACCAATCCCAGAAGGGCCCCCGCAATCGGCACGCCCCGACCAGTACCGGCGACCGCGCCGGCAGCGACCGCGAGCAGGCATCCGAGACTGCCCAGCGCAAGAACCTGCGTGTCCGAGAGCCGTCGGCCTACCATCGCGGCGATGTACTCCCGGGCGCGAGTTGCTCGTAGAGGTCGAGGTGGCGCCGCGCAATCGCCTCAGAGCGAAGCCATGCGCCTGCCTCGTGGCCGTTGCTGCGATGTCGCTGGGAGAGACACTCGACCACCGCCGCACCCAAGGCCTCGGCATTTGATTCGCAGATCCACGACGGCTCGACTCCAGCGAGAACATCCTCGACGTCACCAACGCGAGTGGTGACCACGGGGAGGCCGCACAGCACGGCTTCCTTGACGACGTTTGGAGACCCCTCTGACGAGGATGTGACGAGGAGGCAGTCGGCCGCGCTCATCAGTGTCGGCATGTCGTCGGGCTCCACGTTGGCGGCTATGTGCAGCCGTAGGGAGTCCAAGCTCTGGCCCGCAAGTTCACTGGCCGCTTTGGCGAGCCAATGGCGTTTGACGGGTACCTCGGGGTTTGCCGCGAACAACGCCACCCGCTCGGTCGAGCTCCACCCCAACCGCTTGCGGGCGACGTCGGGCTCGATCGGCCTGAACAGAGCGGAGTCGATACCGCTGGGGATCACGAGGTTGCGAGCACGGGCGCTGGACGGGAGCCTCCGCTCCATTTGCTGCGACTGGGTGATCGTCCGCGTCAAGAGCCGCGCATGCGCGTGTTGCGCCGCGCACCGTATGCGTTCGGGCACGGATATCGAGCCGTTGGCTTCCGGCGCTCCGAGAAGGTCAGAGCCGTAGTAGGTGACGATCACCGGTGCGGTCAGATAGAACCGAGCGGCCAGCGCGGTCTCGCCGGCATGCACATGCAACAGCTGGTACCGCCGACGGGCAAACCCGAGCGCGAGAAAAGAGGCGGCCGCGATCGCGTATGCGGCCCGGGAGCGGAATCCGCGAACGAACAGCACGTCGCACGCCACGCCTGCTTCGATAAGCGAATCCACCTGCCGTTTGACGAAGATGCCAAATCGCGGTCCGGGCGAACCGGACGGCCCAGGTGGGACGGTCTCCACCGGCCACATATTGGTGACCTGGAGAACCCGCGCGCCGGGCTGCCTACGCTCCCAGCTCAGAAGCTCGGCCATCGGCCCGACACCCTCGCTGGCATCGAACCCCGCCGAACCGTTTCCCACCGCTAGGCGTCGGTCCATCGGGCCAACCAGGGCGGGTTCACGTCGAGGGCTCCGGCGAGAGCTTCGCTGTCGGGTCTGAAGTGGCTGATCAGTGCTTTGCGGGTTTCGGGTGAAATGTCCTCACCCTCGACGCCACGGTGCGCATTCCACATCGAAACGCGATAGCTCAAGACGCTGAAGCCACGATCGATCCTCCCCCGTATCCCGTCCGGCAGTGCGTGCCAGGCGGACCGCGCAGGCCGCACACGCGCCAGCTTGTCCTGCCACCTGTAGAGGTTTAGCCCAGCAACACGCTCCTTCTGAGCAGCCTTCCGGTAGCGCATATCCAGATTGTCGGGAACGAAGTCGTGATCGACGCCCACGAATTCAAATAACGTCTTCATCGTCTCCGCCGGCCGATCGGCCAGGTCGTCCGACATGAGCACCATCAGCTGCTCGCGCGGAAAAACCTGCAAATACCCACTGAGCGCGCGGAAGTATTCGCCGTTCACGATGTAGTTGTTGGTTCTGGTAGGCGTAACTCTGGCCTCGGCCAATCTCTCCGGCTCGATCAACTGGTCAATGGCGTCATCAAAAGCGCGGGATTCCGCTCGCTCCAGCACCATCATGCGGTAGTGAGAGTAGGCCCGCGCGACGGGATCCCGAAGCACACAGACGAGCTTGACCTCGGGCAGAAGGTGCTTGATCCGTCCGGGTACCACGCTCTCCAGTGCCCGGTCATGGTGGCTACCGGGCCGACCATTCTGCTCGTTGGCGATGAGATCGCCAAACGGGGTCCCGCTCATATAATAGGTCGACGCTTCACCACACGCAGCGCCGGGAGGCGCACCGCGGGTAACGGTGTTCAGATACCACTCCCATCCACGCTGAAATTCGCGATCTCGGTTGAAAAACGCGATGTCCTTCTCGGGTGGCATGTGTATCTGCGGGTGACGACGCATGTACTCAAACAGGGAGCTGGTGCCGCCCTTCTGCACGCCGATGATGAGAAAACGAATGGGTGATGTCATCGCGAGAGGACCGTGCCGGCTTCGTGACCCGGTATGCCGCACCGACCGGCGGTGGATGGTAGGCAACCGATGTTGCGCCCGGCAGCGCTCAATGGGCGGGAAGACCACATCCGATTGAGAGACCCGAAACTGAAAGAGAGGGCGAGACGCGACGGGCGAGTGCGAAGGCTCGCGTGTGTCCTGTGGGATGGCGGAATCGGCGGTTCCGAGGTTCTGAACGCAGCTCTGGCCGAGCGGCTACGGATGATCGGAGCCGAGGCAACGGTGGTGTTCATCGACGAGGCCGAGACGCTCGGCGGCCGGCTCGCGGCAGCGGGCGTTCCGATGAGGAGCCTCGGCCTGGGCCCGGGACGCAACGTCCTCAGGCATCCTCGCCGGTTCGCAGCGGCGGTGGCCGAGCTGGGGCCGGATGGTGCTCTACTCGTGGAGTGTGGCTTCATGGGAGCTGCGCTGCGGATAGGGGGCTACGGCGGGCCAATCGTCGCTGTCGAGCACGGCACTCTGAATGTGACCATGCGCTCGGGTCTGTCGCCGCCCCGGCGGCTGCTGCGGCGAATCGCCCGCGTGAGTGGAGCGTGGGCGGACGACACAGAGGTCGCGGTGTCCGATTTCATGCTCGCGCGGATGCGCCGGCGCGCCCACGCCCGACGGTTGGTGCGCATCCACAACGGGATCGATCCGGACCGGGTGGCGCTGCCGCGGGGACAGCGCCGCGTCAGGGACACGCTGACAATTGGGTTCATGGGTCGTCTGATCCGAGGCAAGGGAGCGGATCACTTGGTGCGTGCGCTCGGCGAGGCGAGAGGGCGGTTTTCGGCAACGCTCGTCGTCGCAGGCGATGGGCCGGAGCGAGCCGGCCTCGCGTCGCTCGCCGGGAGTCTCGGGGTAGGCATCGAATTCGTCGGGGTGGTCGAGGACCTCCCGGAGTTCTGGGGGAGGTGCGACGTCGCCGCCGTTCCCGCGGCGGAGCTGGCCGAGGCCTTTTCGATGGTCACGTTGGAGGCGATGGCGTGCGGCAAGGCGATCGTCGCGACGCGGAATGGAGCGATTCCGGAGCTGATCGTCGATCGCGAGACGGGAACGCTCGTGGCGCCCGGCGACATCCATGGTCTGGCGGAGGCTCTCAGCTGTTACGCGGAGAACCCCGACCTGCGGCACGCCCACGGCGTGGCGGCAAGGAAGAGGGCAATCGAGCGCTTCCACATCGAGGAGTGCGCCAGGGCCTACCTGGACCTGTTCGCCGATCTCGCTCCGAGCTCCGCCGTACATGGTGCACATGCGATTCCGACCCAACCCGTCTAGACCGCGGCGACTGGCTCGCGCATCGAGGAGATGACGTCGCCGACGATCGTGTCGAGGCTGGCGCGCGGCTGCCACCCGATTAGCTCCCTGATGCGGGAGATGTCGGGAATCCGGCGCTCCATATCCTCGAAGCCCTCCTCGTAGGCCTCGTCATATGGGACGAAGACGATCTCGGAATCCGAGTCCGCAGCGGCTCGAATGCGCTCTGCCAGGGCCAGGATCGTCGTCTCTTCCTGGCCGCCAACGTTGAACACCCGTCCGTACGCGTGCTCCTCCTCCATCAGGTGGACGAGGGCCTCGACCACGTCCGCGATGTGACAGAAGCATCGTTGCTGCTGGCCTGTTCCGTAGACCGTGAGTGGCTCCCCCGCCAAGGCCTGGGCAGCAAGGCGTGGCACGACCATTCCGTAGCGGCCCGTCTGACGGGGCCCCACGGTGTTGAACAGGCGCGCGATCACCGTCGGAACACTGCGCTCGCGCCAGTGGGCGAGCGCGAGAAACTCATCGATCGCCTTCGAGCACGCGTAGGCCCACCGTGCTCGATCGGTCGGTCCGAGAGTAAGGTCGCCGTCCTCGCGAAACGGCAGATCGCGGCTCTTGCCGTACACTTCGCTCGTGGAAGCGATCAGCACAGGCTTCTTCTTCTTTTCGGCCTGGGCCAACACCAACTCGGTGCAGTGCACATTGGTTTCGATCGTGCGCACAGGGCTTTCGACAATGAGTTCGACCCCGACTGCCGCCGCGAGGTGGTACACAACATCACTGTCATCCACAAGCTCGGCGAGAAGGGGTACGTTCGACGCGGTGTCGACGGTGTAGCCGAACCCCGGGTGTGACTTCAGGTCTCGGATATTGTCGATACTTCCGGTGGTTAGGTCATCGAGTACGTGAACCGAGTCGCCTCGAGCAAGCAAGCGCTCGCACAAATGTGAGCCGATAAACCCCGCGCCTCCAGTGATCAGAAACCGCACGTGTCTGCCTCCTCGCCTAGACTTGCTGGTGCGACTGAGCTCTTGTGAACATCAGCATTCGCTGACTATCTCCAACGCCACTGCGATGACCGTTCTCGAGCAGAGATCCTAGGTCATCCGTCTGAAAACCAGCCCGCGAGGCGTACGCCCTGTAGTGCTCAAGGGGCCTGACGACGACGGGGAATTCCTCCCAGTGTCCAGATTCCCCATGCGGTCCGATGTTGACGTTCGCGTAGAACATGCCGCCGGCCGTCAAGACGGAGGCGACCAAGTGGAAACAGTCAGTCAAAGTAACGTCAGTCATGTGGATGAGTACCGAAAAGGCCCAAACTACGTCCACCGAGTGCGGCAGTGTGATATTGGTGAGCGACTTCGTCGCCAAGAGGGTTGGCTGCTTCGTTGCGAGCTGTGCTGATTCGAGCTCATTAAAGGCTTCGTTAATGATGTCGGCTCGGGAATCGACGCCAAAGTAGTGCTTAGGGGCGAGGTAAGCGATCAGGGGAATTCCGCCTCTCAGGGTCCCGCAGCCGATGTCGAGGAGATAATGCTCAGGAAGGAGGCCATGTTCCCTCAGAAACGCGAGCTGGAAATCACGCTTCAGCTTCCAGAGATTCGCTGGTCCAACCAGCGAATGCCGCCGGGTTTGCGCATTAGAAGCAATGAGCTGCAACCGGCGGAACCTCCGCGCTAGGGAGCGCACCGAATTGGAACGAGGCGAAGTCCTAGGCACGAGCGGGAGCGGGGGAGAGCGACAGGCGACGGAAGGCAGTGACGTTGACGCCAAGGCGTCTGCGGGCGATCAGGACAAGAGCGATGTTGTATAGGACAAGGCTCGTCGCGAAGGCGATCGCGCTACCGGTCACACCGAGGACGGGCACGAGTAGGATCCCGAGCACGAGATTGACGAGCGCTCCGGCGCCCACGGCGCGTGCCGCCACACGCTCGTGCCCGGTCATGATCAGCACGTTTCCGGATGGGCCGGCGGCCGCGTTCACGAGTTGACCCAGCGCAACGATGGTCAGCGCCGTGGATCCGGTGCGAAAGCCCGCACCAAAAAGGTCGAGGAAAGCGCCGGGGAAAATTGCCAATGCGGCGCAGACGGGCGCCGACACGAGCAGGCTGGCCCAAGCGATCCGCTCGGTTGTGCGCTCGAGTTCCCGCCTGTCCCCACGCGCGTGTAGCCGCGCGACAGCAGGAGCCAGCGGCATGTTGGCAGCCACAAGGAAGAGCACGATAACGGCCGCTCCGTTCTGGACCACGCTGTATACGCCGGCATCACCGGGTCCCCTCAGCGTTCCGGTGACCAGGGTGCCGATGTAATTGTTGAGTAACCACACTCCCGTGATCAACATCATCGGCAGGGAAGCGCGAACCCACTCGCGTGTTGCGTATGCGGGCGGTACTAAGCGCAACTCGGCAGGAAGCGTTCGGAGCAGCAAGATGGTCCCGACGGCAAATGCTGTCGCTACCGCCACGACGTTGACACCGAGCGCCGTAGTTGGAGAGAGCATGTCGTTCCCCAGCAGCTCCAGAGCACAGATGCCGGCGACGATGAGCAACGGCCTGATGAGGAACTCCGGGACCTGCCCCTTGACCACCCGTCCGAATGCCTGCATTGCTCCCTGGCGCAACAAGGTGAGTGCCGTGAGGGGAACCAAGAACATGGCGACACAGAACGGCGCTCGGAGGGACGGGGACAGCCATGCGACCGCGACGACACAACCGCCGACCGCGATCGCCATTGAGGTCACCAGGACCAACTGGTTGGCGCGCCGCAACAGGCCCTTCATCAGCTGTTGCTGTCGATCGACCTCGTAGACGGCAATACCGCGTACCAGATAGCGATCGGCGCCGATGGTTGCCACCAGCGCCAAGGCGCCTGCCCATGCGAACGAGAACGCATAGAGGCCATATCCCTCGTGACCGAGAAAGCGGGCGAGCAGCAGAGCCGTCAGATAGCCGGCGGCCGCGGACGTGGCCTGGAGCACGGCCGTTCCCGACGCGCTCCTGAGGAGGGCTCGGAAGCGGAAATGGTGCGAGTCGACGTCGGCGTCGGGCATCCCGTTCTGAGCCGTGCCATCCCGCTCGGGAGAAACCGAGGGCCGCCGCGTATCGCGATGGCGGGGTGGAGGCGCTTCGCGTGGGCGGATTTCAGCTGACAACGGGGGACAGCTCCGTGGCCTGCAGGTAGATGGGCGGTGGACCGAACTTGGCCTGGTAGGCGTCGAGCAGCGCCGACCTGGCGTGGTCCCAGGCGAGCCCCTCGCGGACGCGGCGCCGGCCGATCGCCGCCATTCGCGCGCGTCGTTCCGGATCGTCGAGCAGGTCCGAGATTGCTGTTGCGAACGTAGACACATCGCGGTCGGGCACGAAAAACGCCGCCTCGCCAGCCGACCTGCGGCTCTCGGTCAGATCGAAGGACACGATCGGACAACCGAACGCCATGTATTCGACGACCTTGATCATCGTCGCGGAGTCGTTGAAGGAGCTGTACGGGTCGGGCGAAAGACCGACATCAGCGGTTGCGAGGTACCTCCACGCCTCGCCTTGAGCAATCCGGCCGATGAAAGTGAGGTTTGGGTCAATCGCAAGCACCCGCGAGAGCTGGATAACCGACTCAAACGCCTCGCCGTCGCCGATGAAGACGGCGTGCCAATCGTCGGCCGCTCGGACGTGCCGCAGCTCCGCGAGGGCGCGCACGGCGAACTCGACGCCGTCCTGGGGACCCATCACCCCCACGTAGCAGAGCAGATGGCGCTTGCCGTGCTTGAGTGAGCTGTCCTGAGCAACGTCCTCGACGCGGCTCAACTCCGGTCCGTTGCGTACAACGATCACGTCGTGGGGGCTCAGTTGGCCTCGCTCGATCGCAACCTCTCGATAGGTCTCGTTCGGGGAGACGACAAGGGTGGCCAGCCGATAGCTGATGCGTTCGAAGAGACGGAGGAGCCGGTGCCATGCACCGCGACGCCCGTATCGAGACAGGTACAGCTCGGGCGCCAGATCGTGCTGGTCGAATACGAACCGGACCCGGCCGGTGACTCTCAGCACGAGGTACACGACGAAGAGAAGATCAGGTCCGTTCGCGGCATGGACGATGTCGAATGACCGCTCGCGCCAGGCGAGCCTCACGGATTGCCACAGCGCGGATGCGTACTCCATGACGAATCCGATCCTGTTCCCATCGGACGAGCGCAACCGAAAGCGGCAAACCGTGATCCGTTCGAGAACCTCTCGCGGGGCACGGTCTTGAGTACGTCCCTGCGGACAGATCACCGTGACGTCATATCCCGCATCACGTAATGCAAGGGCCTCTCGCCAAACCCGCTGATCAAACGGAACCGACAGGTTCTCTACAAGCATCAGAATCCTGGGCGCTCTTTGGCGCCGCGGTCGCTGCGAGCCGTTCACTGTCCGGTCCTCGCGCATGGCCAGCTAGTTGGCCCCCCGCCTGGCGAACACGGCCGGAATCGTTTGCAGCAGAAGACGAAGGTCCGTCCAGAGCGACCAGTTGGTGACGTATAGGTAATCGAGCTTGATCATTTCGTCGAACGGGATGCCGGTGCGGCCGAGCACCTGCCACAGGCCCGTGAGCCCCGGGGTCAGATCGAGTCGGCTACGAGCCTGGCCGCCAACCTGACTGTCGTCTGTGTCGGAGAGAGGGCGAGGTCCCACGAGACTCATGTGCCCCCTAAGCACGTTCCCCAGCTGTGGCAACTCGTCGAGGCTCGATCGACGGAGAACCCGGCCGACCCGCGTAATTCGGGGGTCGTGGTCGAGCTTCAACCACCGAGGATCCGTGCTGTGGGCACGCAACAAGGCCGTTTGCTGATCGGCACCCAAGACCATGGTTCGGAACTTGATCAGCTCGAACGGCTCGCCGTTCTTGCCGACGCGGCTCTGGCGGAAGAACACCGGCCCCTGCGAATCCAGCTTGATCGCTGCCGCGATGAGCGCCATGAAAGGCGCGGTCACGATGAGCCCGAGTGCGGATCCGGCGATGTCCGTCGCTCGCTTCATCAGCCGGGAGGAGCGCGTCAGCACCGGGGGGTTGACGCCGAGCACCGTGACGCCCTCGACGTCGTCGATCTCAACCGAGGGCCCCATCACGTCGAAGACGCGCGGCAGCAGGCTCACCTTGATGGTCTCTGCCTTGCAGGCATGCAGGAGCTTGACCAGCTCATCGGCCTCGAGCGCCTCATGCGCAACGATCAGTCTGTCTGCTCCCAGACGTTCCGCTTGCTCAAGCACTGCGGCCGCATCGCCGACCTCGCCTTTACGGATGGCGCCCACAGGATTGGCGTTGTACTCCGGGTGAGCCTGCAGCTTGCTCATCAGGTTGACGTTGCCCGTATCGCCCACGAGCAGGACGGGCTCAGGTCCGATCATCTTCGCTATCAGTCGTCTCACCATGGCGCGGCCGAAGAGAATCAAGAGAAATGCCAATGCCCCAAATGCCAGTGTCTCCGTCCCGTTCAGCGGATGAACCGGAATCACCTTGAAGTAGATCCACAGCATGAGCGATCCGAGCAGGACGACGTGAAACACGGCGGGGGAATCGTCCAGTGTCGTGTGACTCAATCTTTTGGCGTCGCGGTCGTATAGCCCGTAAACCTTCAGTAACACGATCCACACTGGCAGTAAGGCGAAGCCCCATGCGAGACGGCTCGGCGTATCACCGTCGGGCGTGAGGATGCCAACGCCAATCAAAGCCACTCCAAGCGCGAATGCGTCGCCGACCGCGAGAGACCGGCGCAGGTAGCTATCGCGGACGCCGTACTCCCTTGCCACCACATGCCGAGCACTTCCGGGATCGACGACGGCAGATTCAGTGCCCAACTCGCGGAGACTGTGTCCGGGAGCGAGCTCGCTCCCGGCCTGCCAATTAGCCAACGCGTTCCGGAGTCGCGCTCCCGAGCGTCACCCAGTCGCTCCCTATCGCACCAGCCATTGTCGAGAGCAGTTCGTCGTGGCTCTGCGTGTTGACCGGGAAGGCTTGAGCCCCGGCTTCACGGGCACGGCGGAACTCCTCTGAGTTGACAGAGGGCGCATACACGATGCGCGGCATACCTGGACAGATCCCGCCGAGCTTCGCGGCGATGTGAAAACCGTCATCCCGACCGAAGCCGCGATCTATCACCGCCAGGTCGAGGTCAGCGCTTTCGCGATCGGCGACGACGAGCGCCGCGTCGAGGCCCGCGGCTTCGATGATGCGATTCCCCGGAAGGAGTTCTTCGAGAGCCGACCGCATTGCCTTGCGCGACAGTTCGTGGGAATCCACCAACAAGACCGCCGGCGAGGGGTGTGAAGCCGATGTCCGATGCACCCCCTGCTCGCGGGCGCTCTGCCCAAGGGGGTGTTGACCGCGCTCCTGCGCCTCTCGCTGTCGTGGAAACGGGTGCGATCCACTCAATGAGATCTCCCGTCCTCCGGATCGCATCGAGGCTTCCGCGGCTTCGGTGACATGGACGACATCCCGCGCCAGCTCTGCCTCGGCATCCAGGGGACTTGCCTCGCGTATCGCATCGATGAAATCGCCTAGCTCCGCGGCCAGGGGCTCATAGGTATCCAGGCGCGGAGAGAGGATGTCCCCCGTCCGGTAGGAGAGGTGATACTCGCCGTAGGTCTCCGGGTCTCGGTAGACGACTCCGTGGTCGAAGATCCTGATCGGTTCAGGACTGCCGTCGTCGTAGACGACCATCTTCTCGCTGCCCACGACGACGGTGCGGCGCAGCTTGCTCGGTGCCAGCCAGCTCAACTCGATGTTGGCCACGATCCCCGAGGGGAAGCCGAGTGTGACGAACGCGACATCGGCGATCCCGGGCACTATCGAGTCCCTCCCGACGGCGCGTACTTTGTCGGGCAGCTCTTGTAGCCAGTAGAGGAGGATCGAGAAGTCGTGTGGCCCGAGATCCCAGATGACACTGACGTCCTGCTGGTGTAGCCCGAGGTTCACCCGGCTCGAGCTGACGAAGTACGTCTCTCCCAGTTCACCCTCGTCCAGTAGCTTCTTGATCGTTCTGACGGGGGGGCTGTAGATGAACGTGTGGCCGGGCATCAGGATCCGCTCGCGTCGCGCCGCGAGGTCGATCAGCTCGTCCGCCGACTCGGAGCTTGGCGCAAGGGGCTTTTCGACGAACGTATGCTTGTCGGCCTCGAGGCTCATTCGGGCGAGGTCGTAATGGGTCCCGACCGGAGTGACGAGGAGTACGCCGTCAACCTCCGGGTCGCTCAGGACTGCCTCAAAGTCCGTCGTCGGCTGCACGGCCGGGTAGCGCCGGCAGGCTCGCTGCAACCGCTCTGAGTCTCGGTCGCACACCCACTTCACGTGCGCCCCGCTGAGATCAGCAAGTACACGCAATATGTTGGGGCCCCAGTACCCGAGGCCGACGACTGCCAAGTCGAGGCTGTCGCCCCCATCGCCCTGCTCACGGATCATCGCGCACCTCCCGCGCCTACCGTCACGTGCTCTACCCGTCCTTTCTGCGGACAAACGCCAGGAACGGCTCTGTGCCTACGCAAACGCGACGGCCCGGCGATAGTTGGCGGCTTGGCCCGCTACTTCCCGCAAGCCGGAGGCAGGAAGGATGCGTCACGCCAGTCGGGTGAATTTGCGCTGTGCTGCGAGGATTAACGGCTTGGACCTCTTCCGCACCCCCGACGAGCGCTTCGAGGCCCTCCCCGGCTACACCGCCGAGCCCCACTACGCGGAGGTCGACGGGCTGCGCTTGCACTACGTGGACGAGGGCCCCCGCGACGGCGCCCCGATCGTCTGCTTCCACGGCGAGCCGACCTGGGCCTACCTCTACCGCAAGATCTGGCCGCCGCTCGTCGAGGCCGGTCACCGCGTGATCTGCCCCGACTACGCCGGCTTCGGCCGCTCCGACAAGCCGACCGACCGCGGCTGGTACAGCTACGACCGCCACGTCGAGCTGGTCTCACGCCTGCTCGACGATCTCGACGTCCGCGAGGCAACGGCGGTCGTGCAGGACTGGGGCGGGCCGATCGGGCTGCGCTGGGCGGTCGAGAACCCCGACCGCGTGGACTCCCTGGCGATCCTCAACACCGGCCTGTTCACCGGCCGCGTCAGCAAGGGATTCCTCGCCTGGCGCGACTTCGCCGAGCGTAATCCCGACCTGCCCGTCGGCTTCGTGATCCAGGGCGGCACCGCCACAGAGCTGCCCGATGACGTCGTCGCCGCCTACGAGGCGCCGTTTCCGACGCCGGAGTCGAAGGCCGGCGCCGCCCAGTTTCCGCTGATCGTGCCGACGTCCGACGAGGCCACCGGGGCGGCGGAGATGCGCGCCGTGTCGGACGAGCTGTCGGAGTGGGACAAGCCGACGCTCGTCGCCTTCTCGGACTCCGACCCGGTCTTTCCCTACCCCCGGGCGGGCCAGGTCTTCTGCGACCTGATCCCCGGTGCCGGTGGGCAGGTGCAGATCCCGGGGGCCGCCCACTTTCTGCAGGAGGACAGCGGCGAGCGGATCGCCGCCGAGATCCTGGGCTTCATCGGCGAGCCGGCCTGAGCGGCGCTGTCCCCCGAGTAACCTCGCCGCACCGATGACCGCCGACGACGCCCTGCCGTGGCGGGGGCCGGGCCCCGGTCGCCCGGGCCTGCCGCTGCCGCCCGCGCCGATGCCGCTCGTGCGGAAGGGGACGCTGCTCAAGCGATGGCGCTACGTCGGCGTCTACGACGCAGCGGTGATGCTCTGCGCCGCCCGCGTCCAGGTCGGCCCCTTGCGCCAGACCTTCTGGGCGGTCTGGGACCGCGACGGCCGCCAGCGGCACGCCCACACGCGGCTGCTTCCCGGCGGATCGGAGGTGGCGATCGAGGGGGCCGAGGTGCGCCTCGAAACGCGCGAGGTGCGGGCCCGCCTTCGCCTCGGCGACGGTGAGCCGATCGAATGCGCCTGTCGCAGCGGCGACCGCGGCTACGGCTGGACGCGCAAGCGCGCCGGAGTGCCGATCGAGGGCACGATCGAGGCGGGCGGGCGCCGCTGGGAGGTGGACGCGCTGGCGGTCGACGACGAGTCCGCCGGCTACCACCGGCGCCACACCGCCTGGCGCTGGTCGGCGGGCGTGGGCCGCGGCGCCGACGGCGCCGCCGTGGCGTGGAACCTCGTCGAGGGGATCAACGACCCGCCCCGGCAGAGCGAGCGCGCGATCTGGATTGAGGGCGAGCCGGGCGAGCCCGACCCGGTGAGCTTCGACGGGCTCGACGCGATCCGCTTCGCCGACGGCTCGCTGATGCGGTTCGACGCCGAGTCCGAGCGCGCCCGCAACGACAACCTGCTCATCGTCCGGTCCCGCTACCGACACGTCTTCGGCCGCTTCTCGGGGGCGCTGGATGGCCGCGAGCTGGGGGTGGGCCTGGGCGTGATGGAAGAGCACGAGGCGGTTTGGTGATCGGCGTTGCGGCGCTGACCGCGGACGTCAGCTCCAGCTTCAACTCGTTCGTGGACGCGGCGGAGGCGTTCTTCGGCCACCTCGCCGACGTCGGGTGGGGCTCGATCGTCGTCGCGCTCGCCTTCTACCTGGCGATGCTGCTCACCCGGACGCGCGCCTGGTTCAACACGCTGCGCGCCGCCTATCCCTCGGAGCGCGTGCGCTACTCGCAGGTCACCGGCGCCTACCTGGTCGGCGCCGGGCTGAACAGCATCATCCCGGCCCGGGTCGGCGACGCGACCAAGATCTTCCTCGCGAAGAGGGGGATCCGGCACTCGTCCTATGCGGCGATCACGTCGTCCTTCGTCGCCCAGTCGATCTTCGACACGCTCGCCGGGCTGCTCGTGCTCGCCTACGCGCTCACCCAGGGTCTGCTGCCGCGCCCGCCCGAGCTTCCCAACCTGTCCGCCTTCGACATCTCCTTCTGGGCCCAGCACCCGCGCTTTCTGATGTTCACGATCACGGCGCTGGGGATCGGCTCGTTGGCGCTTTTCATCACCCTCGCCTACCGCGCCGAGCAGTTCTGGCTGCGGATAAAGCAGGGCGTCGTGATCCTCTCCGAGCCGCGCCGCTACCTGCGCGAGGTCGCGGGCTGGCAGGCGATCTCGTGGCTGTGCAGGTTCGGGTCGTTCTGGTTCTTCCTCGAGGCCTTCGGGATCGGGGGCACGATCCAGAACGTCCTGCTGGTGATGAGCGTGCAGGCGATCTCGACGATGCTGCCCTTCACCCCCGGGGGAGCCGGCGCTCAGCAGGCGCTGTTGGTCGCCACCCTGGAGGGCCCGTCGCGCACGGCGGTGCTCTCCTACTCGGTCGGCCAGCAGGTGGCGATCGCCGCCTGGGCCGTCGTCCTCGGCTTCCTCGCCCTGTTCCTGATCTTCCGCACCACGAACTGGCGCGGAATCGTGCGCCAGGCCGAGGAGGAGGCGGACGAGCACCGCGAGGGCGAGGCGGCCGGCGCGGCGCGGCCGCAGCACGCGCGCTAGATCCGCCGGCGCCCTAACCCGGCGAGTAGCGGAAGCGCAGCGCGACGCAGCGGATGACGCCGGGCCCCATGGTCTTGTGGTCGTCCAGCGCGATCAGCCGCCAGGTGCCATGCATGCCCTTGTCGTCGAATCGGGACAGCGGCTGCTGCGGCTTGAAGGGACCGTCGAACGGCGCCGTACCGTCGCTGATCGCGGTCGGTGCCTCGTCGCTGAACGTCGTGCGGGTGCCGGTGCAGTCGGCCGGGCCGCTGCCGAAATTCGCGCCCGTTTCGCCGCCGACGCCGCCCGCCAGCAGCACGGTGCGCCCGTACGGATGCTGGAGCAGGAGCGTGACGTCGCTGTCCATCGGGTGCTCGATGCGGACGGCGACGTTGACGTCGCGGATTTTGCCCCTGGCCGGGACCTCGATCTTCTGCACGACCGCCCCCGTGTCGGGGATCTTGCGGAACAGGTCGCCGGTCTTGAAGTTCTTGGTCTGAGGTCCGGCGGCGCTCACGGGCCCGCCGCTCTGGGTCACGGCGGCAGCCGCCGCCGCGGCCACGACAAGCGCGAGGCCCAGCGTCCTGCGTTTCAAGGTCGGTTCTTCAATTCGCGCTCGGAGGGAGGGCTTCCCTGAGGGGGAAACACGGTGCGACGCCGAGGGTAGCGGTCAAGCCGGCCCGGACCGCCCGTCGCCGGCAGCTCAGCCGGGATAGATGCCCGGCACGCGCCAGCGCCACGGCGGTTCCTCCGCAGCCGGGAACTCGTAGTGGTTGCGACCGGGCAGTGTCTCCAGCGGGACGAGCAGGGGGTCGTCGCGGCGGTGTAGCCGCAGCCCTGCCGCCGACGCGAGCGCGGCGCGGTCCCCGACGCGCACGATCGACTCCCAGCCGAGGCCCGGGCGATACAGCCAGTAGGTGACCTCGACGACTCCGGCGCTGCGGCGGCGGTCGGCGACCGAGGTGAAGATCGTGCGGCGCCGGTTCGACGCCGTCAGGGCGCCGCCCCGGCCCGCGGGCACGGCGCAGCTCGGCCGCCGGCAGTAGCGAAAGTCCACCGGGACCAGGGCGAGCCCGGCAGGGCCGGCCCGGGGCGGCCCGGCCGGGGCCAGCGCGCGAACGAGCTTGCCGGCCCCCTCGCCGTAGGCCTCGAGCAGGGGATTGCGCCGGCACGGCCCGGGAAGCCGCGGCGCGCAGGCGATCCGCCGCGCGATCGTCCCCCCGAGCAGGCGCCCCTGGTGAAACGGCGGCCCCCCGGCGACGGCGGCGATCGCGGCGCAGAACAGCAGCGCCACCAGCATCACCAGGCCGATCTGCTCGATCGAGGCCGCGCCGCGCTCGGTCCGCATCCCCCGACGCTAGGCCGGGCTGGCGCGCGAGTGTCGCGCCGGGTGTGCGGATTGAGAGAAGCGGGCCGCGCCCGGGGCCAGCCGGCCGAAGGACCTAGCTGAGGCCTTCCCGCGCCTCGCGGACCAGCGTGACGGCCTCGGGGAACACGATCCGGATCGCGTCGCGCACCTGCACGGCCTGCTCGTCGCTGGAGCCGCTCAGGTCGAGCCGGTTGATTGCCGCCACGGTCATGTCCACCGCGAGCTTGATCGCGTTGTCGGCCCAGGCCACCTTCTGGCCGCTCTGCATCTGCTCGGCCAGCTCCTCCATCCGCTTCTGCAGCTCCTCGGGGTCGCCGAAGAGGCCGAATCCGCCGCCTTCCATGCCACCGATCATAGATAAGGTGGCCGCGTGGCCCTGCCCGACCCCGATCCCGTCTCGACGGCGCTGATCACGGGTGCCTCGTCGGGGATCGGCCAGGAGATCGCCCGCGCCCTCGCCCGCCGCGGCCACGGCGTCACCCTGGTCGCCCGCCGCCGCGAGCGTCTCGACGCCCTCGCCTCCCAGCTCGCCTCGGAGCACGGCATCCGCGCCGAGGCGCTGGACTGCGACCTCGGCGACGCCTCCGCCCGCGACCGGATGGTCCGCGAGATTGACGAGCTGGGACTGATTGTGGAGATCCTCGTCAACAACGCCGGCTTCGGCCACACCGGTGACTTCGCCGACGCCGAGCGCGAGCGCCAGGTTGCGATGGTGCGCTTGAACGTCGAGGCAGTCGTCGACCTCACCGGGCGCTACCTGCCGGCGATGGAGGGCCGCGACCGCGGCGCGATCATCAACGTCGCCTCGACCGCCGCCTTCCAGCCGCTCCCCGGCACCGCAACCTACGGGGCGACGAAGGCGTTCGTGCTCAGCTTCAGCGAGGCCGTCAATGCCGAGCTGCGCGGTGGCGGCGTCACGCTCACCGCCGTCTGTCCCGGGCCGGTGCGCACCGAGTTCGCGGACCACGCCGGCATCGCCGGCGCGGAGCAGAAGACCCCGGGCGTGATCTGGATGTCCGCCGCCGAGGTCGCCGAAGCCGCCGTGAAGGCCGCCGAGGCCGGCAAGCGCGCGATCGTGCCCGGCAAGCTCAACTACGCCGGCTCGCTGCTCGGTCGCCACTCGCCGCGCGCCCTGGCGCTGCCCGTGGCAAGGCGGATCTGGCGCCAGGTTGACTGACCGCCGGCCAATCGCCTCGCCGCCCGGGTCTTCGGCGCCCGTCGGCTAGGCTGCGGCCGTGCAGCTTCGGGAGATCATGACCCCGGGCGTCGTCACCTCGGAGATGGACGCCGACGTGCTCGCTGTCGCGCGCAAGATGCGCGACCACGGGGTCGGCTCGGTGGTGATCGTGGACCCCGAGGGCGTGCCGGCGGCGATGGTCACCGACCGCGACCTCTCGATCCGCGTGCTCGCCGACGCGCGGCCGCTGTCGGAAGCCGTGCGCGACCACGTCTCGCGGCCGCTTGTGACGGGCGAGCCGGAGATGGACCTGGAGGAGGCCGCGGCGCTGATGGTCCAGCACAGGATCCGCCGGTTGCCGGTGGTCGACGGCGACGAGCTGGTCGGGATCGTCACCCTCGACGACATCGCCGTCCGCACCGGCAACCTGGAGGTCGCCCAGCGGATGACCGCCGACGTGATCGAGGGCGCCCTGCCCGAGTTCTTCTTCCACGAGCGCGAGTGATGCCGCTGACCCCGGGCCAGCAGCGGATGCGGGAGCGCTTCGAGTCGCTGATCGGGCTCGCCGCGCCCGCGCTCGACATGGTGCTCGCCGTGGGCGAGCGGATCTCTCGTTTCGCCGAGCCGGCGGACTATGAGTACTACCCGGTGCGCCCCCGCGAGGAGCGCGAGCCGGGGCGCGACGGCACCACCGAGTAGGCGCGGTCCCTCGCTTGACCCCCGAAGCGACAGTCGAGCGCGAGCGCCGCTGGGCGCGTCCGGTCGCGATCGCCGCCGCCACGGCGGCGCTGCTCTACACGGCGGCGCTGCTGATCGAGCAGGTCGGTGGGCTGATCGATCCCCACGACAACTCCACCGTCCTGACCTCCTACCACGACCACCCCGGCGCCCTGCTCGCCACCGGGACCGCGCGCGCGATCGCCAGCCTGCTGCTCAGCGTCCCGCTCGCCTACCTGTTCCTCGCCGTGCGCGCCCGCAACCCGAGCGTGCGCCCCGCCCTGATCGGCTTCGCCTTCTTCGGCCCGGTGCTGTTCGCCGCCCGCACGATGCTCGAGTGGGGAGCGCTCGCCCAGGTCGGCGACCAGTACGTCTCGCGCCACGTCGACTCCGACGTCCTCGCCGGGATCCTGATCGACAGGTCGGGCCTGTTCACGGCGTCGTTCAACCTCGGCTTCCCCGCCGTGCTCGGGCTGATCATCGGCCTGATCTACATACCGCGGCAGGCGATGCGGGCCGGCCTGCTCACCCGCTTCTGGGGGACGCTGGTGATGGCGTTCGGGGCCGGGCTGGCGCTGTTCCCGCCACTGGCGCTGTTCGGAGTGATGCTGTGGTTCCTGTGGTTCGGGCTGATGATCGTCGGCCGGGCGCCGGGCGGCCGCCCGCCGGCCTGGGAGACCGGGACCGCGGTGCCGTGGATGCGGCCCGGCGTGCCGGCGCCGCAGGAGGAGGGTGCGATCGAGGGCCGCGGCGCCGAGGTCACCTCGTCGGCGAGCGGGGATGCCGCGGAGGATGGCGCCGAGGCGAAGAAGCAGGCGGTCCAGACCGCCCAGCGCCGCAAGCGCAAGCGGCGCCGCTGAGGCGGTCGGACGCAGCGCGGCGGTAGAACCTGCACGGCGGTGGGTAGTGCGCCATAACATGGCGCCGGTGGCGGTCGGGGATCGCGTGGGGGATTGGAGCCTGGCTCTCCTGCCAGGCGCGGCATTCGTATTCCTCGCGTTCAACGCAGGCGGGTTCTTTCCCGGGACACCGGCACTCGCCGCCTTCGTGCTCCTCCTGGTGCTGATCTCCCGGATCGTGGTGGCGAAGGATCCGTTCGCAGGGTTCAGCCCGGCCCTTGGTGTGGCGGCGGGCACGCTCGCGCTCTACGCAGCGTGGACGCTGCTCTCGGCAACCTGGTCGGACTCGACATCGCGAGCGCTGATCGAATTCGACCGCGCGCTCCTCTATCTCGTCGCGCTGGTCCTGTACGGCTCGCTGCCGCGCGATTCGTGGCGAATTCGGTGGATGACCAGGGGCCTCGCCTTGGCGATCGCGGTGGTATGCGGCGTCGGTCTGCTCACTAGGTTGTTCCCCGACGTCTGGCCGATCGCCGAGAACCTATCCGAGAACCGCCTCAGCTACCCGATCACATACTGGAACACGCTCGGCCTGTCGGCGGCGATCGGAACGATCCTCTGTTTCCATTTCGCGTCGAGCGCGCGCGAGCCACGCTACCTCCGCCTCGCCGGTGCGGCGGGCGTGCCCCTCCTCTGCACGACCCTCTACTTCACCTTCTCCCGGGGAGCGATCCTGGCCGGCGCCATCGGCCTGCTCGCGTACATCGGCCTCGTGCGGCCGCGATACCTGGTCAGCGGCGCGTTGGCGACCATCCCGCCAAGCGTGGCCGCGGTTGCCGTCGCCTATGGCGCCGACAGGCTGGCGGGACAGCACCCGGCGAGCACGGCGGCGACCGCGCAGGGTCATGACGTGGCGACGGTGCTGCTTGCATGCATCCTCGGTGCGCTCGCGTTGCGGGCCGGCCTGCTGGCCCTGGATTTCGTGATCGAAGGCATTCGGCCGGAGACCAGGCGCCGCGGGTTGATCGCGGCGGCCGGCGCCGGCATCGCGGCCGCCTTGCTTCTGGTGCCCGTTCTCGGAGCTCCGGGCTACGTTTCGCACCAGTACAGCCGGTTCGTTCACGGCACCACCGTGGAGAGCCCTGCCGACCAGCGGGCCCGACTGACAGATCCCGGGAACAACGGACGAATCGACCACTGGCGGGTGGCAATCGACGACGGATTCGACCCCTCCAAGCTGAGGGGGGAGGGCGCGGGGACCTACGAGCTGGTCTGGGCCGCCGATCGCCCGGAGGATGTGGCCACCATCACGGTGCATGATGCGCACTCGCTGTACGTCGAGTCGCTGAGCGACCTGGGCCTGGTGGGGCTCGGCCTGGTGCTCACGTTCGTCGTGACCATCCTGTTCGGGTTCGCCTCGGGGCTCGGCGGCGCCGAGCGTGCCCTCTATGGAGCGCTCTTGGGTGCTGGTCTCGCGTGGGCCCTCGAAGCCGGCGTCGACTGGCAGTGGGAGATGCCCGCGGTCACGTTGTGGTTCTTCGCCCTTGGTGGCTCGGCTCTGGCGGCTCCCGGGCGAGCCCGGAGGGAACCTGACTCCTCGTGGCCGCTGCGAGCGGGTGTCGCGATCGCTCTGGGATTAGTCGCGATCGTGCCCGCGCTGATCACGGTCTCCCAGGGCAAGCTCACCAATGCCACGCAGGCCTTTCTCCGGTCGGGGGATTGCCGGAAGGCGATCGCGGAGGCGCAAAGCGCCGAATCTGTGCTCGCGGTCCGCCCGGATCCGTACCGGATCGAGGGCTATTGCCAGTTGCGCCTCGGTGAGATGGCGCAAGGAGTCGCATCGATGCGCAAGGCGGTGGACCAGGATCCCGACAATTGGGAGTTTCGGTACTCGCTTGCTGTGGCGAAGGCGGCGGCCGGCCTGGACCCGCGGCCCGCCGCCCGCGAGGCGCTGAGACTCGACCCGCTCAGCCCAATTACCCGCGAGCTTGTCGCCAGTCTGGGAACCTCTGACCCGCAGGGCTGGCGTCGTGCGTCGAGGCCGTTGCTGCGCGCGCCGCTGCTCTGATCCCACATGAGAAGAGGGCGAGTCGCCTCGCCCTCTTCATCAGCTTGGGATCCCCATGTGGGGTCCCCCGTGTGGGGTCAGCCCTAGTGGTGATGATGGTGGTGGTGATGATGGCCACACTTGTTGCCGCCACCCTCGTGCTTGGGGCTGCCGGGATGATTGGACGACGGCGGGCAGTACTCGTTGTTGGGCGCACTGCCGCTGCTACCGCCGCTGCCCGGTACGCCTCCGCTGGCTGCCATCACCGCGCCGGTGCCGCCCGCGAGCAACGCGAACACGACCAGCACGCTTGCTAGGCGTGATCTCATGAACGCTCCTTTCCCCTGTCTGGAAGCGCTTCGCGTTACCCGGGCCAGCGCCGTGGTCTTCATCCGATCGAGCTCCAACGGGCTCGCCTCGGGACGCTCGCTGCGCAGGCGCTCGCCGATCTCCTCCAGCTCGGCGGGAAGTCGCTTCTCGTTCCGATTCGTCATCTCGAACCCTTATACGCGCCAGCGGCCGGATTCCCGACAGTCGATTTCGGGGAGTATGTGCGCGTGCGGAGCAAGGACTTCGAGCGCCTTTGGGAGGCGCACGCTCGGTCCCTGTTCGGCTTTCTGGCCTACAGGACCGGCAACAGGGCGGAGGCAGAGGATCTCGTCGCCGACACGTTCGAGCGTGCCCTGCGGGCGCGCCGCCGCTTCGATCGGCGAAAGGCGAGCGAGAAGACCTGGCTCTATGCGATCGCTCTCAACTGCCTGCGAGACAGCGCACGCCGCCGAGCCGCGGAGTCGCGGGCCCTCGAGCGGGCCGCGGTCACGGTCGCGGCCGGCTCAACTGGAGGCCTCGATCTCGTCGAGGCTCGCGATGAGCTTGGCCAGGCGCTCGCGCTCCTGTCGGACGACGAGCGGGAGGCGGTATCGCTGCGCTACGGCGCCGATCTGACGATGCCGGAGATCGCAAAGCTGACGGGACATAGCCTCACCACGGTGGAGGGCCGCGTCTATCGGGCCCTTTCGAAGATGCGCGAGGCTCCCGGAGCCTGAACCGCGATCAGCGCCGGTCGGCGCGATCGAGGATCGGTATCAAGCGATCGCGGGATTCGACCAGGAGTCGGCGCAGGATGGGCCACGGTGCCCGGACGGGCGGCCGCCCGGCGGGTCCCTCGTTCGATGCCCGGGGGGCCAGCCTCACCTCGAAGTCCGACCCCTCGGGAAGCTCGCTGGTTTCCCCGACGCGACCGCTCACGAGCGCGCCGTTCCCGTGGGAGCTGATCAGCACGCGGTCCTTCTCGTCCGCCTGAGACATCGCCGGATCGACACTCAGCGATCTGCTTCGGTCCCCTGTAGCAATCGTCACCGCCCTCGAGTACAAGCGCAGGTCGATTCGATCTCCGGACGTCCGAGATGCGAAGTTCGAGCGGGAGATCTCGCCAACCGAGCACCAACGCACGTCGCCCAGGCGATTGATGTTTGCAGCGGCCGAGGCAAGGACGTCCAGCCCGTCCCTGAAATCGGCGTGATGCCCATAGAGGATCAATGGCTGGTTGAGGTAAGCGCGCAGAACGAGGTCGTCCCAGTCGTCCCCGAGCTTGTGGCGGGGGATGACGGGAAAGCCGCCTGCGACGTGGTCGGCCGGGCTCATTCCGACGGTGGCCGATCCGGGTTGCCTTGATACCCGCCACGGCTCGGGTCGGCTTATGCAGGCAGACTCGAAGCCCGTCTGGAGGGCCGCGCGGAGTGAATCCTCCGCGCACGCCCCGTGAGGTGGGGCCAGCACGCGGGAGACCGAAAGACCCGTCTTGCGCTCGAACTTCTCGATTCTCCGCAGCGCCTGCTGGAGCAAGGCGACGCGCTCTGCCATGGGCATCGGCCGGTCAAGCTCCCTGCGCAGGTGGTTGTTTCCGTGAACCAGGAGGGAGAGGCTGGGGCTTTCGGCAAACAGGCGGACGGCCTCGCGATGGGCAAACCAGCCATCCAGCGGAACCAGGGCGATCGCCACATGGAACCCGTGGGATTCGGCGATCGCCCTGAGAGCGCGATAGTCGACATAGCCGTAGGAGCGCCAGTGAAGATTCGGATCGTCGATCACAAACGCCGCGCGGAGGCGGGGAGGTCGCCATTCGTCGGCTCCGGTGATCCGCCTGAGGAAGTCGACGAGCGGAAGCAGTCTCAGGAATCGATTGCCTCGCAGCCGACTCCGAAGAGATTCCGTCGGTGCGAGTTCCGTGGGCATAGCGGCGATGCGGTAGGTCGGAACCGGCGACTTGCCGTTGCCCACCCATGCAGGCCTGCCCTCGAAGCTGGCGAGGGCTTCTTCCCTGCGTCCGGGCTCGATCGGCGCAAGCCGGTCGATCTCGTCGTCGTGAAGAGACCGGTCGCGCAAGCGAGGGTCCAGGCCGGCGCTATCGTGAAAATTCACCTGGCCTCCCGGTCGGGCCAGCGGCTCTTCGTCAGACGCAATCAAGCAGGGGAGGGACCGGGCGAGGTCACGGCGAACAGGCGCGCTCGCCTCAGGAAAGACGATCGCGCCATCGAGACCCTGTTCGACCGAATCGATGCCGGGAAGCTGGACGGCGAAGGCCGATTCGAGAGCCTCGAAGAGGCGGCTGCGCTCCCGCCTGCATCGTGAAGGAGCGACGCCTACGCGCAGGATCATCCGCGCTCAGTCCTCCGCTGCCTGGTGCTCTCCGACCTTGTCCTGCAGGGCCTCCATCACGGTGGGGTCGCGCAGGGTGGTGACGTCGCCGAGCGCCTGGCCGGAGGCGATGTCGCGCAGCAGGCGGCGCATGATCTTGCCCGAGCGGGTCTTCGGCAGGTCGTCGGCCCAGATGATCCGCTTCGGGCGCGCCAGCTTGCCGATCTTGCGGGCGACGTGCTCGCGCAGCTCGGCCACCATCTCGTCGTTGGGCTCGTTGGACCCCTCCAGCGTGACGAAGGCGCAGATCGCCTGGCCGGTGTCCTCGTCGGACTGGCCGATCACGGCCGCCTCGGCGACCTTGGGGTGCGAGACCAGCGCCGACTCGACCTCCATCGTCGAGAGGCGGTGGCCGGAGACGTTGATCACGTCGTCTATGCGGCCGACGATCCAGAAGTAGCCGTCCTCGTCGCGGCGGGCGGCGTCGCCGACCAGGTAGGTGTGGACGCCGTAGCGCTCCCAGTAGGTCTCGACGAAGCGCTCGCGCTCGCCGTAGAGGGTGCGCGCCATCGCCGGCCACGGGCGGGTGAGCACGAGGTTGCCGCCGCCCTCGATTACCTCCTCGCCGTCGGCGTCGAAGATCTTCGCCTCGATCCCGGGAAAGGGGATCGTCGCCGAGCCCGGCTTGGTCGTGGTCAGCCCGGGGAGGGGGGTGATCATGATCGCGCCGGTCTCGGTCTGCCACCAGGTGTCGACGATCGGGCAGCGGCCGCCGCCGATGTGCTCGTGGTACCACAGCCAGGCGCGCGGGTTGATCGGCTCGCCGACCGTGCCCAGCAGGCGCAGCGAGGAGAGGTCGTGCGCCTGGGGGTGCTCGACGCCCCACTTCATGCAGGCGCGGATCGCGGTCGGCGCCGTGTAGAAGATCGTCACGCCGTAGCGCTCGATGATCTCCCACCAGCGGTCCTCGGCCGGGTAGTTGGGCGCCCCCTCGTACATCACGCTGGAGGCGCCGTTGGCGAGCGGCCCGTAGACGATGTAGGAGTGGCCGGTGACCCAGCCGATGTCGGCCCCGCACCAGAAGACGTCGGAGTCCTTCAGGTCGAAGACGAGCTTGTGGGTGGCGCTGACCTGGGTGAGGTAGCCGCCCGTGGTGTGGACGATCCCCTTCGGCTTCGCCGTCGAGCCGGAGGTGTAGAGGATGAAGAGCGGGTCCTCGGCGTCCATCGGCTCCGCCGGGCACTGCGAGTCCGCCGCCGCGACGGCGTCGTGCCAGAAGACGTCGCGGCCCTCGGTCATCGGCGGGCCGGTCCTGCAGCGGTCGACGACGACGACGTGCTCCAGCTTCGCCAGGTCGCCGAGGAACTCGTCCACGGCGGGCTTCATCGGCACCGGCTCGCCGCGGCGCAGGGTGGCGTCGGCGGTGACCAGGACCTTCGCCTGCGAGACCTCCATCCGCTCCTTTACCGACTCCGCCGAGAAGCCGCCGAAGACGACGTTGTGGATCGCTCCGATGCGGGCGCAGGCGAGCATCGCCGCGGCCGCCTCCGGGATCATCGGCAGGTAGATCCCGACGACGTCGCCCTTGCCGACGCCGAGGCCCTTCAGCACGTTGGCGAAGCGCTGGGTGGAGTCGAGCAGGTCGGCGTAGGTGACCTCGGCCCGGGTGGCGTCCTCGCCCTCCCAGAAGAAGGCGACGCGATCGCCGTTGCCGGCGGCGACGTGGCGGTCGAGGCAGTTCTCCGACGCGTTCAGCCTGCCGCCGACGAACCACTTGGCGAAGGGGGGGTCCGACCAGTCGAGCACCTGCGACCACGGCTCGGTCCAGTCGAGCTTCTCCGCCCACGACGCCCACCAGGTCTCGGGGTCGGTGTCGGCGCGCTCGTAGACCCCGGGGTCGGACGCGTTGGCCTGCGCCGCGAACTCCGGCGGCGGGGGGAAGGTCTCCTCGGTCTTGAGCAGGACGTCCAGCTCGCGCTGGTCGCCGTCGCTCGTTGGCCCGTCGGGCATCTCTCCTCCTTGCTCGGGGGGCGCAGAACCTACATACCCGGCTGCGGAACCGGCAAGCCGGCGGACGTTCCGCTCGGCGGCGGGTCGTCTAGCCTCGCGCGGATGTCCTCCGCGGCGATCCTCTACGACCCCGACTGCGGCTTCTGCCGCTGGTCGCTCGCCAAGCTGCTCGCCTGGGACCGGCGGCGGCTGCTGCGCCCGGTGCCGCTCGGCGGCGCCGAGGCCGACTCGCTGCTGGCGGGCATGAGCGAGGAGCGGCGGATGGCCTCGTGGCACCTGGTGGGCGCCGACGGCGAGGTGCGCTCGGCGGGCGCGGCCGTGGGGCCGCTGATGCGCCTGCTCCCTGGCGGGACGCCGATCGCCTTGCTCGCGGACGCCTTCCCCCGCCTCACCGAGCGGGCCTACCGCTGGGTGGCCGGCCACCGCGGCGCGCTCGCTCGCCCGATCGGAGAGCGCGCGGCGCAGCGGGCAAGGGCGCGGATCGCCGCCCGCGCCGGGAGCGCCTGAACGCACATGAGCCGGCATCGCGGCGCGCCGAGCCGCCGCACTCCGCCCGCTAGGCTGCGGGGCGCGCGGGAAAGCGACGTGGAAGGAGAGGAGATGAGCGACGGCGAGCGGCCGCTACAGGGCCTACGGGCGGCGGTGATGATCGGGCCGCTGTTCGAGGACGTCGAGGCGACCTACCCGTACTACCGCCTGCAGGAGGCGGGGGCGACGGTGGAGCTGATCGGCGCCAGGGGCGACGAGATGCTGACGGGCAAGCAGGGCCAGGAGCTGATCACCGGACAGGCAGCCTCCGACCTCAACGCCGACGACCTCGACCTGCTGGTGATCGCGGGCGGCTTCGGTCCCGACAAGCTCCGCGCCGACGAGGGCGTCCAGGAACTCGTCCGCGGCATGGACGCCGCCGGCAAGCCGCTTGCGTTCATCTGCCACGCCGGCTGGGTGCCCGCCTCGGCGGGGATCCTCGAGGGCCGTCGTGTCACCTCGTATCCGACGATCGCCGACGACCTGCGAAACGCCGGCGCCGAGTGGGAGGACGCGGAGGTGGTCGTCGACGGAAACCTGGTCTCCTCCCGCCGCCCCGACGACCTCCCCGCCTTCATGCGCTCGCTGATCGGCGTGCTGGCGAAGGCCGGCGCCGCGACCGGCTGAGCCGGGCGCTCAATCCGCGCGGCGGGACTCGACGGCCTGTCGCAGGACGAGACCGCCGACCAGCAGGTTGCCGCCGATCAGGGCGAGCAGGAGCAGGTCGACGCCGGTGGAGGGCAGCGAGCCGCCGGAGCCGCCCGACGAGGAGCCGCTGCCGCCCGAGATCGTCGCCGAGGGGGCGGTGAGGCCGGACGAGCCGGACGAGGAGCCCCCGCCGGACGAGGTGCCGCCGTTGCCGCTGGAGCCGGAGGCGGAGACGGTGATAGTGCCTGACATTCCCTGCCCGTTTTTGCCTCCGTGAAGGGAGCAGTAGTAGGCGAATGTTCCCGCGGAATTGAATGAACGGCTGTAAGTGTCGCCATGCTTCAGGTGGCGGTTGATGCTCTGAAAACTGCCGTCGTCAGCCGTCACGTTGTGACCCTCAGGAGCCGTGCCATCGTTTGTCCACGTGACAGTGTCGCCTGCCTGGATCGTCAGCGTCTTTGGTTTGAACACGTAATCCGCTGAATCCTTCATCTTCACGTTCCCCTGCGCGGCCGCACCCGCCTGCGGCTCCGTGGCCGCCTTCGCCCGCGGCGTCTTCGGCTTGGCCGGCGCCGACGGGGCCGTCTGAGCCGGCTCGGTGGCTGGGCCGGTCGTCGCCGGCCCGCCGGGCTCCGTCGGGACCGTGGACGTGGACGTGCTCTGCGTCTGCGTGGTGGTCGTGATCGCCGGATCCGCCGCAACGACCAGCGCGGGCGCGCCCAGCGCGGCGCCGAGCACAAGCGCGATCACAACCGCCCGCGTCCCTAGCACCGACCGATCGTAGCGGCAGCGTGGGCCCGGCTCAGCGCGCGCGCCGCACCGCGAGTGCTTCGCGCAGCACAAGCCCGCCGGCCAGAAGGTTCCCGCCGATCAGAGCGAGCAGGATCAGGTCGGCCCCGGTTGCGGGCAGGGATCCGCCGGAGCCTCCCGAGCTGCCGGACGAGGACGTCGGCGACGTGGACGAGACCGGCGTTCCTCCCCCGGCCGGCACGAAGCTGGATCCGCCAGCCGTGCCCCCGCTGCTTCCGGTCGCGCCGGTGGCGCCGGTCGCTGACGTGTCGGCGGCGGCCACCACCTTGATCGTGCCCTCCATCTCGCTGTAGTGCTGGTCGAAGTAGTTGTACGTCCCGGCCTTGCCGAACGTCCTCGAGTAGGTCTCGCCGGGCCGGATCTTGCCGCTGGCGGTGTCGTCGAAGTCGACGGAATGCCACGCCTTCGCGTCGTTCTTCCAGACGACCTGGTCACCGACGACGATCGTGAGGCCCTTCGGGTCGAACTTGCGCTTCTTCGTGATCGAGACGTGGTGCCTCTTGCCGGCCTGGGTGCCGCCGCCGTCCTGGTCGGCGGCTGACGCGTCGCCCGAGCCCCCCTGGCTGCCTGCCGCCGGCGCCGTGGACGGCCCGCCGATCGGCGGCGAGACCACCTTCGGCAGCGCCGGCGGGCTTCCCGCTCCGCCGGCGCCGGACTGCACGTCCACGCCGCCTGCGGCCACCGCGATCGCCGGCACGCAAGCCACTCCTGCCGTCACCAGCGACGTGATCAGCGCTTGCCTCCCTCGCACGTGGCAATCGTAACCAGGTCGCCGCGGTCCGCGCCAGTCCCGCACCGATCCGCAAGCAGGCGTGCGGGAGCTGCGTGCTCAGCTGGCCGCCGCGAGCCGCTTGCGGTGGGTGCGGATCTCGCTGAGGATGCGCTCGAGCCGGGGCTCGCTGGAGGGGTCCATGTAGGTCATCGCCGCCGCGATCGCCGGATGAACGTCGGCGATCCGCTCGTGCATCGCCTGTGCCACGGCGCGGTAGGTGGGATGGCCCTCGCGCCCGGAGCGCAGCTCGATCAGGTGCAGCGCCTCGCGCGCGTTGAGGTCGAGCACGTAGCGGATCCGGTAGCCGAGGCAGAGCGCATATGGCGCCGCCTCCACCATCCCCTCCTCCTCCAGGCGCCCGAACTCGGCCCGGGAGATCTCCAGGGCGCGCTCGTAGTCGTCCCCGATCCCGGCCTTGCGGACCTCCTCGGGGACGCCGGCGCCGAGGTCCGGCGACAGCCGCTGCCACTGGCAGGTGAGCAGGCGATGGCGCTGGAGGTCGCGGAAGCCGCCGTAGTCGGAGACGATCTCGAACCGGTAGCGCACCGCCTCCCAGCCGCGGCCGGGGCGATGGCGGCGGTTTCTACGCTCGCCCATCAGCTCCTCGATCAGCCGCGCCCGCTCCCCCGGGGCCAGCGCTCGCACGCGCTCGCCGATCTCGGCCTCGCCAACGCCCGCCGACTCGTAAAGGCTGGCGGCGATCAGGTCCTCCTCGGAGCCGTCGACGTGGACCAGCTCGACCGAGGGCGCGTCGGCGGTGTCGCGGCGGTCGAGCCCCATCCGGGCGACGGCGCGCTCCGTCGTCTCGCGGCGCTCGCGCAGGTAGTCGATCCAGTCGCCGCCGCGGTCGGGGCGCTCCACGCGGGCGACGAAGCTCGGCACCACCTTGCGCAGCTCGTCGAGCATCATCTGGGCGTAGTGGCGCGCCTCCGGAAGCGGCGAGGCGAACATCCTCAGCAGCAGCTGCTCGTAGGCCTGGCCGGTGGCGAAGATGCCGACGTGGCTCAGCGTCGACGCCGGCAGCAGCCCGCGCACGAGGTCGAGCGCCTTCGCCCGGATCGAGCGCCGCCAGGCGTCCTCGGGGCCGTCCCCCGGCGGCCAGCGCTCGGCGGCCCAGCCGTGCACGGTCTCCAGGCCGCGCGAGTAGATCGCGAATATCTCGTCCATCGCCTCGCCGAAGGCGGGGCCGAGATCGCCGTCGCGGTAGTAGCGGTAGCCGCCCTCCGGCATCGGCTTGTCGTAGGGGATGTAGCGCGTGGACTGCTCCAGGTAGGCGGCGAGCCGTCCCCGCTGCAGGAGCTTGGTGACGACGTTGGAGACCCACTCGCAGGCGACGTGGACGCCGCCGAGCTGGGCCACGGAGTCGTCGCCGAAGCCGAGGAAGACGTTTTCGTACAGGCGCGCCGCGCGCTCGCCCTCGCCCCCCTCGAAGGGGCGACCGCCCTCGGGCACGTCGGCGGCGAACTCGTCCAGGAACAGCCGGCGCAGCGTCCCCGGGTAGCGCGAGTAGCGCGCGAACAGCGCGCCCTTGACGGTCTCGGGAAGGTCCACGAGGGCGAAGACGGGCCGGTCGAGGTTGGTGAAGTGGGGGGCGAGAAGCGCCCTCTCCTTCTCGCTGAAGCTCTCGACCGGGTATCGCATCGGGGCGGCCATCCTAGCCCGGACGATGGTCCAGTTCGGCGGCGGCATGATCCTGGCCACCCTCGCCACGCTTCTCAGCGTGTTCGCGACGCGGGCCTGATCCTCAGCGCCGCGGCCGCTCCTGCCAACGGTGTCTATCCGGCCTGCCCCGGGGCGGGCGGCGCCGCCATCAGCTCGACGCGGTGGCCGGCGGGGCCGACGGCGAAGGCGCGCGGCTCGCCCCACAGCTGCTGGGCGTCCTCGACGGTGAAGCCGGCGTCGCGGAGGGCGGCGACGGTGGCGTCGAAGTCCTCGGCCACCACCGCCGGGTGACCGAGCGTGGGAACGGTGGCGGCGTCGGTGTGGATCAGGTGGACCTGGTTGGCGTCCCGCTCCAGCCAGGTGACGTACTGGGCGATCTCGTCGGGAGCTTCAAGCCGTGAGAAGCCGAGCAGCTGCCAGAACTCGACGGTGCGCTCGACCTCGGCAGGCGGGACCTCGAGGGAGACGTGGTGGAGTGCCGGGGTCACACGCGCTGCCAGTCGGGCTCGGGCGGAGCGGCGTCGGACACGATCGAAGCATCGCATCTCGCCACCCCGGCGATACGACCCCGCGACCCAATCGCCACATCGCGCGCAGTCGGCGGCACGGCGGCGGGCTAAGCTTGATCCGCGATGGAGCGGGCCCGCGCCACCTGGACCGACGAGCGCCTCGATGACCTCTCGCGCCGCGTCGACGACGGCTTCAGGCGGATCGATCAGGACATTCGAGAGCTGCGCGTCGAGCTGAGCGCTCGCATCGACACCCAGGGTGCCCAGATCGACGCCCAGAGACGCGACCTGGCCACCCGCATCGACGCTCAGGGAGTCGAGATGTCGCGGCGCTTCGACGCGCTCCAGCGCACGATGGTCCAGTTCGGCGGCGGGATGACCCTCGCCATCCTCGCCACGCTGGTCAGCGTGCTCGCGACGCGGGCCTGACTCGGTCGCCGGCCGGGCGCCGCGACTACAGGAACGGCGCCAGGGCGTGCCCGGCGTTCGACGCCCAGTCCACCAGCGGCGAGGGGATCACGCCGAAGAAGATCGTCGCCGCCGCCGCGATCACGATCGGGCTCATGACAAGGCCGCAGCGGCTGGCGCCGAGCGCCCGCCGCTCATGGACCGCCTCGGATCCCGGCGCGCCGCCGGCCATCGCCGGGACCCCCGGGGCGGCCTCGGCCGGCGCCTCCGCCGGCCGCATCCACATCGCCGCCACGACCCGCAGGTAGTAGGCGAGCGAGACCATCGTCCCGACCACGATCACGACGCCCAGCCACGTGTAGCCGCCGTCCACCACGGCCTCGATCAGATAGAGCTTGCCGATGAACCCCGCCGTCCCGGGCAGGCCGGCCAGCGCCAGCATCGAGATCGTCATCGGCCAGGCGAGCAGTGGCTTCGTGCGGCCGATCCCCTCCAGCGCCGAGATGTCGTCGCCGCGATCGGTCTCGCGCTCGCGCACGATCACGACGCCGAACGCCGCCAGGTTCATCAGCGTGTAGGCGGCGAGGTAGAAGACGAGCGCGTTGATGCCCACCTCTGAGGCGACGACGAGCCCGGCGAGCATGTAGCCGGCCTGGGCGACCCCGGAGTAGCCGAGCAGCCGCTTCAGCGAGTCCTGACCGAGCGCGCCGATGTTGCCGACCGCGATCGAGACCGTCGCCAGCACCGCCAGCGCCACGTCCCAGTCACCCGACACGGGGGCGAGGGCTACGTCGAAGAAGCGCACGAACACGGCGAAGGCCGCGGCCTTGGTCGCCACCGCCATGAACCCGGTGACGGGCGTCGGCGCGCCCTGGTAGACGTCGGGCGTCCACTGGTGAAAGGGGGCGATCGAGATCTTGAAGGCGAGCCCGGTGGCGGCAAGCGCGACGCCGATCAGGACCAGCGGGTCGCTGCCCACGTCGCCGGAGAGTCCCCGCGCGATCCCGGTGAAGTCGGTCGATCCCGATCCGCCGTAGATGAACGACAGCCCGTAGAGCAGCGTCGCTGAGCCCAGCGAGCCGATGATCAGGTACTTCAGCCCCGACTCCAGCGACTCCGAGCGGCGCAGGTCGGTGGCGCAGAGCACGTAGAGCGGGATCGAGAGCAGCTCGATCGAGATGAAGAGGCTGACCAGGTTCTGCGCCTGGGCCAGCAGCGTCATCCCCAGCGCCGATGCGAGCAGCAGCGCGAAGTACTCGCCGTGGCCGGCCTGCTCGGCGGCCGGCTCGCGCAGCGAGAACAGCACGGTCACCGCCGCCGCCGATAGCGCGATCAGCGCCGCCGCGAGGGCGAGGTCGTCGAGCCGCAGCGCGCCGGAGACGAGGTCCTTGCTCTCGCCCCACTGCCAGACGCACAGCCCGATCGCCGTCGCCAGCGTGATCAGGGCCAAGGCGGCGGTGACGATCCGGGCGCGGCTGGCGATCCCGGCGATCAGCACCACGCACATCCCGGCGGTCAGGGCGATCACGGGCGACAGCCCCGCGTAGTCGATGTGGGGGGCGTTGAAGTTCATCCGCCCGGCTCCCGCTGCGCCGTGGCCGTGGCCGCGCTGGACCTGGTCGCCGCCACCGATCGGCCGGCGGAGGCGTCGGCGCGGTGCAGGATCAGCTGGGGATAGAAGGCGAGCGCGACGATGCAGGCGACCAGCGGCACCAGCACGAGGCCCTCGCCGAGCGACACCTCGCGCGACTCCATGCCCTCGCGCAGGCGGTTGTGCATGGTGCGCTGGTAGAGCCGGATCGCGTAGAACGCCGCCAGCGCGACGCCGGCGATCGCCACCACCGCGTAGACGATCTTCGCCTGGAAGAGGCCGTTGAGGATGTAGAACTCGCCGATGAAGTTCGCCGACCCCGGCATCGCCAGGGTGGCGAGGGTGACGATCAGGAACAGCGCCGCGAGCACCGGCGCTCGCATCGCCAGCCCGCCCATCTCGCGCAGGTCCTCGGTGCCGCTGCGCTCGGCGAGCACGGCGATGATCAGGAAGATCGGCGCCACGACCAGCCCGTGGTTGACCATCTGCAGCACCGCCCCGTCGGCGCTGTCGTGGCGCAGGGCGAAGATCCCCAGGGTGATGAAGCCGAGCTGGGCGATCGAGGAGTAGCCGGCGACCAGCCGCACGTTGGTCTGCGTGAACGCCATCACCGAGCCGTACAGCACGCTGGCGAGCGCGATCACCAGCACCACCTCCTGGAAGTGGACCGTGGCGGCGGGGAAGGTCGGCAGGACGATCCGCAGGAAGCCGTAGGCGCCGACCTTCGACAGCACCCCCGAGAGCAGCGCGATCACGGGCAGCGGCCCGGCCCGGTAAGCGTCGGGGAGCCAGCCGTGGGCCAGGAACGCGGGCATCTTCACCAGGAAGGCGGCGGCGAAGAACCAGAAGATCCAATACTGGCTGCCGGTGGCGAGCGTGTGCTCGCGCAGCGCCGCCATCGAGAAGGTGACGTGGCCGCCGTCCGGGGTGGCGAGGATCGCCGTCGCGATCGCCGCCACAAGCATCAGCAGCGAGCCGACCAGCGTGTAGATGATCATCTTCGTCGTCGCGGCGATCCGGTTCTCGCCGCCCCAGGCGCCGATCAAAAAGTAGAACGGCACCAGCATCAGGTCGAAGAAGAGCACGAAAAGCAGCAGGTCCTGGGCGCAGAACGCCCCCAGCGTGGCGGTCTCGCCGAGGGCCAGCATCAGGAAGTAGAGCCGCGCCCGGTCGGGGCGGCGGATCGCGCTGAACACCGTCGCGCCCAGCCACAGCACGGTCGCCAGCAGGATCAGGAACACGCTGATCCCGTCGATGCCGAGGCTGTAGCTGACGCCGAGGTCGCCGATCCAGGTGGTGCTGGTGGCGTGCTGGAGGCCGGCGGCGCCGGCGTCGAAGCCGGCGACCAGCGCGATTGCGATGCCGAGCGCGCCGGCCGCGCCGGCCGAGCAGAGCCAGCCCACCGCTCGCGGTGGCGCCGCGGCCGCCAGCAGCGCCACGCCGAGGGGGAGCCAGATCAGCACGCTCAGCATCGCGCCTGCTCGGTCAGCGTGAGTGGGGTCGCGGCGCCGCTCATCAGTGCGCCACGATCAGGAAGTAGAGGGCGAGCCCGGCGAAGCCGGCGACGACGAGCAGGGCGTAGGCGCGCACGAAGCCCGACTGTGCGCCGCGCACGACCCCGCCGGCGCCGCGCACCACCGACACCGTGCCGGTGACCAGCCCCTGCACGACGTCGCGCTCGATCACCGAGTTGGCGAAGCGGCCCGCGCCGAGCACGGGGCGGACGATCGCGGCGTCGATCAGCTCGTCGAAGTACCACTTGTGCGCGAGGAAGCCGTGCAGGCGCGGCAGGCGCGCGATCAGCCGCGCAGTGGTGCCCGGGGCGGCGATGTAGAGGTAGTAGGCGATGCCGATCCCGGTCAGCGAGCAGACGCCGCCGACGCCGAGGCCATCCCACTCGGCTGCGGTGGATGGGACGCCGAAGGGCGACTGTCCGAACGTCCCGTCGAGGAAGCGGGTGATCACGTCGTCGACGCCGGGAATCTGCAGCACCCAGGCGACCAGGGAGAGCACGCCGAGCAACGACATTGCCAGCCACATCGGCCGCTCGCGCTCGGCGATGTGATGGTCGGGCCCGGGGAATCCCACGTCGGTGTCCTCGCGTTCGCCCGTCATCGGGTTCTCGGGGTCGGCGTGGGCCAGGTGCCCCTCGTCGGCAAGCTCGCGCGCCTCCGGGCAGGGCTCGCCGTAGCAGACCCGGAACACGATGCGGAAGGCGTAGAGCGCGGTGAGGACCGCGCCGAGATAGCCGCCGACGGCGAAGATCCAGTAGAAGCCGCCGCGGTTGGCGGCGAAGACGAGGATCTCGTCCTTGGAGAAGAAGCCGTCGGTGCCGGGGAACCCGGCGAGCGCCAGCGCGCCGACGATCAGCAGCAGCGAGGTGAATGGGAGCGCACGGCGAAAGCCGCTCATCCGGTCGATGTTCTGAAGGCCGGCCATCGCCGCGATCACCGATCCCGCCGCCATGAACAGGAGCGCCTTGAAGAAGGCGTGGGTCATCAGGTGGAACAGGCCGGCCGAGTAGGCGCCGATCGAGACCCCGACCACCATGTAGCCGATCTGGCTGATCGTCGAGTAGGCGATGATCCGCTTCAGGTCGGTGACGACGAGAGCGACGCTGGCGGCGAACAGCAGCGTGGCCAGGCCGACGAACGCGCCGACGTCGGCCGCCGTCGGCGCGAGCTGGAACAGCGGGAACATGCGCGCGATCAGGTAGACGCCGGCCGTCACCATCGTCGCCGCGTGGATCAGCGCCGAGACGGGGGTGGGGCCCTCCATCGCGTCGGGCAGCCAGGTGTGCAGGGGAAGCTGCGCCGACTTCGCGAAGGCCCCGACCAGCAGCAGCAGGCAGATCGCGATCAGCGTGCCATCGTTGGTGCTGAAGGCCCCGGGAGCGGCCGAGAACACCTGCTGGTAGTCGAAGGTGCCCAGCTCGCGGAAGATCAGAAAGGCCGCCAGGACCAGGCCGACGTCGCCGACCACGTTGATCACGAACGCCTTCATCCCCGCCGCCGTCGCGGTGCCGCGGCGGTACCAGAAGCTGATCAGCGCGTAGGAGGCGAAACCGACGAACGCCCAGCCGACGATCAGCAGGACGAAGTTGCCGGCCAGGACCAGCAGCAGCATCGAGAAGACGAAGAAGTTGAGGTAGGAGAAGAAGCGCGCGTAGCCGCGGTCGGACTCCAGGTAGCTGACCGAGTAGAGGTGGATCAGCATCGACACGCCGGAGACCACCAGGCACATGAACACCGACAGCGGATCGACGAGGACGCCGAGCTTTATGTCGAGCCCGGCGGCGCTGGCGTAGTCGTACAGCGACGAGGTGAGCGCGCGGGCGTCGGCGGGCTTGTCCAGCAGCTCCACCAGCATCCCGATCGCGCCGGCGAAGGAGAGGGCGATCGCGCCGGTGCCGATCCAGCCCGCGCTGCGCGCCGGCAGCCAGCGCCAGCCGAGGCCGATAACGACCGATCCCGCGAGCGGAAAGAGCAGCACCAGCCAGGCGAACGTCGTCGCGCTCATCGCTGGCGACCGGCGACCGGCGACCGGCGACTCATCCCCGCAGCCCCCGCATCTCGTCCACGTTGAGCGGCAGCCGGCGGCGGTACATGGCCACGATCAGGCCGAGGCCGACCACGACCTCGCAGGCGGCCACGACCATCACCACCAGCGCGAAGACCTGACCGTCCTGGTTACCGAGCATGCGGCTGAACGTGACCAGGGCGAGGTTGCCGGCGTTCAGCATCAGCTCCAGGCAGAGCAGGATCACCAGCGGGCTGCGCCGCACCAGCACCCCGCCGGCGCCGACCGCGAACAGCAGCCCGGATAGCACCAGGTACCAGGAAAGGTTCAAAACGCCGCCTCCTCGGCTCCCGCTCGCTCGCCCTCGAATAACCGGTCACCCGGCTCGCTCGCTCCCGCGTCCGGGGGCGGCTTGGTTTCGGATTTCCGGCGGGCAGCCAAAACGACGGCGCCGACGGCGGCGACGAGCAGCAGCAGCGAGGCGGCCTCGAAGGCGATCAGGAAGCGCTCCAGCAGGATCTTGCCGATCGCCTCCGGCGAGCCGAAGCCCGCCGCGATGGTTGGCCCCTGCGTCGCGATCGCCTTCAGCGAGGAGCCGATCACGGCGATCGAGATCTCAACGACCAGGGCCGCCGCCATCAGCGGCGCCAGCAGGCGCTGGCCGACGATCGGCTCCCACAGCGGCTCGTCGACACCGCCGACGTAGGCGGCGACGAACACGTAGAGCACCATCACCGCGCCGGCGTACACCACCACCTGGGCGGCGGCGACGAACTCGGCGTGCAGGATCAGGAACAGCCCGGCGAGCGAGACCAGGTGGACGACCAGCGCCAGCACGCTGTAGAAGGGGTTGCGAAGGGCGATCACCGCGATCGCGCCCCCCAGCGCCCCGATCGCCCCGGCGAAGAAGCAGACGGCGGTCATCGGGCGACCTCGAGGGATCGCGGTGCGCCGGAACGGTTGACTCTCCCGGCCGACGATGGTTGGATCCCGCCGCTCACGATCGAAAGGGGGAGGAAATGCAGATGTACGCGATTTTGCGGCGGTCCGGATGGAAGTCCCCGGGTGACCTCGAGGAGGCCGCCGGGCGCTCGCGGAAGGTCGGCGACGAGGACATGCCGGACGACATCCGCTGGATCCGAAGCTACGTCCTCGACGAGGGCGAGGGAACGGTGGGCACCGTCTGCATCTACCAGGCGTCGAGCCCGGAGGCGATCCGCGAGCATGGCGGACTCGCCGATCTCCCGGTCGACGAGGTGATCCCGATCGCCGACACGGTGATCGTCAGGGAGGATCCGAGCTAGGGACGTCACTCGCCCTCCCTTCGCAGCGGGGCCTTCTCGAGCGGGGCGGCGAGCAGCATCTCCTTGGTGAAGATCAGGTCGGAGCGGTTGTAGTCCGACAGCTCGTACTCGTGACCCATCGTGATCGCGTCGAACGGACAGGCGATCTCGCAGTAGCCGCAGAAGATGCAGCGCGAGAGGTTGATCTCGTAGACCTCGGCGTAGCGCTCGCCCGCCGACACGCGGTCGGCGGGATCGTTCTCGGCGGCGACGACGCGGATGCAGTCCGCTGGGCAGGCGGCGGCGCATAGCGAGCAGCCGACGCACTTCTCGAGGCCGCTGTCCTCGAAGCGATGCAGCTTGTGGCGGCCGCGGAAGCGCGGATAGACCGGCGTCTTCTCCTCCGGGTACTGGATCGTCACCGGCCCCTCGACGAGGCGGCCGAAGGTGGTGCGAAGCCCGCGCATCGTCTCGCCGAATGCCCGGTAGGCGCCGGCGACCCCGCCGGGCTCGGGCCCGCGCTGGACCGAGATCACCTCGGCGGCGTCCTCGAGGTAGGCGGGTGGCGCCCAGTCGGCCTTCTCGACGTTCAGGCGCGCCTCCATCAGGCGACCACCACCAGGACGGCGGTGACCAGCACGTTCAGCGTCGCCAGCGGCAGCAGCACCTTCCAGCCGAGGCTCATCAGCTGGTCGTAGCGCAGGCGCGGCAGCGTCGCCCGGATCCAGATGAAGAAGCAGATCAGGGCGACGATCTTGGCCAGCATCCAGATCGGGTCGAGCCACCCGGGGCCGGGCCCGTGCCAGCCGCCGAGGAACATCGCAGCGGCGACGCCGGAGACGACGATCATCTCCATGTACTCGGCCATGAAGAACGAACCGAAGCGCATGCCCCCGTACTCGGTGTTGTAGCCGGCGACCAGCTCGGCGTCGGCCTCCGGCAGGTCGAACGGGGGCCTGTTGGTCTCGGCGAAGCCGGCGACCATGAAGATCAGGAAGCCGACGAACTGCGGCACCACGTACCAGATCTGGTCCTGCGCCTGGACGATCGAGACCAGCGAGAGCGAGCCCGCCATCATGATCACGCCGAGCAGCGCCAGGCCCATCGAGACCTCGTAGGAGATCAGCTGGGCCGCCGACCGCATCGCCCCGAGGAAGCTGTACTTCGAGCCCGACGCCCAGCCGCCGAGCAGCAGCCCGTAGAACGCGATCGAGCTGAAGGCGAAGACGTAGAGGATCCCGATCGAGACGTCTATGCCGTAGAAGCCGACGCCGTCCTTGACGTCGCCGAAGGGGATGATCGCGAGCGTCACGGTGGCGGAGAAGATCGTGATCGCCGGCGCCGCCGCCCACAGGATCGGCACCGCGTTGTCGGGCTTGTACGACTCCTTGGAGAGCAGCTTGAGCACGTCGGCGAGCGGTTGGAGCAGACCGAAGGGCCCGACGCGGTTGGGCCCGTAGCGGGCCTGGAAGCGACCGAGCAGCTTGCGCTCGAGCAGCAGGATCAGCGGCACGAGCCCGAGGATCACCGCGAAGATGACGATCGACTTGACGACCATCACCCAGGCGGCCTCGGCGACCGAGGTGTCGGCGATCGGCAGCGTCACGACGCCGGCTTGACCTCCACGGGGCGGGGGGCGCCGCCGGCCACCACGTTGGCGTTGTCGTCCACCGTTCCCTCGATGAGGAAGGCGGCGCCCTCGCGCATCCGCTCGCGCACGACGACGCCGGCCTCAACGCTGGACCCGTTGGCGGAGACGGTGACCCGATCGCCCTGGCTCACCCCCAGCCGCTCGGCGTCGGCCGGCGCCAGCTCGAGCCGCTGCCGGGGGGCGAGGAAGCGCAGCGCCGGGCTGTGGTCCACGGCCTCGGCGGCCCAGAGGTCGCGGTAGGTGCCGAGGACTAGGCCGTTGGTGGCGGGGTCGGATGCCCCCTCGCCGGGCGCAACAGGCGCCTTCGGCGCCGAATCCTGCGCGCCTTCGGCGCCCAACGTCTCCCCCCGGGATGTCTTTGAGCGCCCGGATGAGGGGGCACCCGACCCCGCCCCAGCCCGGGCCGCCGCCGGGCGCTCCTGCCAGCGCACGCCCGTGCCGCCGATCTCCTCGAGGGTGATCCCGGCATAGAAGGGCACGTCCTCGGCGAGCGCGGCGAGCACGTCGGGCGCGCTGCGCAGGCCGGTGTCGTCGCCGAGCAGCGCCGCCAGCTCGCACAGCCAGCTCCAGCCCATCCGCACCTCGCCCGGATGGGGGATCCCGGGGCGCAGCCGCTGCAGGCGGCCCTCGGGATGGGTGACCGTCCCGTCCTTCTCCGCGTGGGACTCCGCGGGCAGGACGACGTCGGCGAACGCCGTCGACTCGTTCTCGAACATGGCGACGCAGACGACGAAGTCGGCCTCGCCGAGCGCCCGGCGCCAGCCCTCCGAGTCGGGGCTGTCGCGCACCGGATCGGCGTTGACCAGCAGCGCAGCGGTCAGCTGCTCGGCCTCCAGCGCCGCGCGGATCTCCTCGGATCCGAGCCCGGTCTCCACCTCCGACAGCCCCGGGCCGGCGGTGGGGACGCATCCCACCTCGCGCAGCCCGCGGGCGTTCGCCGCCGCCGGCATCTCGAGCAGCCCGGAGCCGTAGCGCTCGTGGTGGTCCAGCGCCCGGGCGACGTCGAGCAGGGCCGTGACCGCCGCCGCCCCCGCGGGCCCGTGCGAGATCGACTCGCCCCAAACGACGATCGAGTCGTCGGCACCGCGCATCGCCGCGGCGATCCGGTCCGCCTCGGCGGCGTAGGCGCCCTCGGCCTTGCGCCCGCCGAGCGCTTGCGCGAGCGCGGAGAGCAGCGAGCCGGCGTCGCCGGGAGCGAAGCGGACTGTCTCGGCGGCGCCGCCGTCGAGCGTCGTCGGCCGGCTCGTCGCGCAGACCAGCGTGGCGCCGGAAAGGCGCACCGCCCGGCGGATCCGCAGGTCGAGGATCGGCGCCGCGTGCAGGGGCTCGTCGCCGATCACCAGGATCGCGTCGGCGGTGTCGAGGTCGGCGACCCGCGCCGCCAGCTCCGGCGCCGCCAGCTCGCGCAGCTGCGAGCGATCCAGCTTGCCCTGCGAGCGCGAGTCCACGTGCGGGGAGGCGAGCGCGCCGCGGACGATCCGCTGCGCGAGCCAACCCTCCTCGTTGGAGGTCTGACCGCCGACCAGCGCCGCCACCCGGCCGCGCTGCGCGGACAGGCCCTCGGCCGCCTTGGCGAGCGCCTCGTCCCAGCTCGCGGCGCGGGCGTTTCCGCCCTCGCGGACGATCGGCGCGGTGATGCGGTCGGGGGAGGCGATCGCCTGGTAGCCGAACCGGCCCTTGTCGCACAGCCAGCCGTTGTCGACGTCGGCGTTGTCGCGCGCCAGCACCCGCATCAGCCTCTCGTCGCGCACGGTGAACTTGACGTTGCACTGGCTCGGGCAGAGGGTGCAGATCGAGCCTGCGTCCTCGATGTCCCAGGGCCGCGCCCGGAAGCGGTAGGTGTAGGAGGTGAGCGCCCCCACCGGGCACAGCTCGATGATGTTGCCGTGGAAGGGAGCGACGTAGGGCCGGTCGTCATAGGTCCCGACGTAGCTTCTGTCGCCGCGCTCCAGCAGCTGCAGCTGCTCGTCCTCGGCGACCTCCTGGCTGAAGCGGACGCAGCGGTAGCAGAGGATGCAGCGCTCGCGGTCGATCGCGATCAGCGGCGACAGCTCGACCGGCTTCTGGAAGTGTCGCTTGGCGTCGATGAAGCGGCTGCGGCCCGGGCCCCAGCCCATCGCGATGTCCTGCAGCGGGCACTCGCCGCCCTTGTCGCAGACGGGGCAGTCCAGCGGATGGTTGACGAGCAGGAACTCGACCACCGCGTTCTGGGCCTCGCGCACCTGGTCGGTCTGGGTGTAGACGACCATCCCATCGCGGATCGGGGTCGAGCAGGCCGTCTGCAGCTTCGGGATCCCCTCGATCTCGACGAGGCACATCCGGCAGGCGCCGACCGGTTCGCCGAGCTTGGGCTCGTAGCAGAACACCGGGATCTCGACGTCGCCGCCCTGCGCCGCGTCGACCAGCATCGTCCCCTCCGGGGCGGTGACCTCGCGCCCGTCGACGACGAGCGTGACCGCGTTGCGGATCTTCCTCACCGTGCCCCCATCTCCGCCGCAGCCGGCTCCGCGCCGGGGTCGAAGGAGGCCGCGGCGACGCCCTGGGCGGCCTCGATCGCGGCCTCGAACTCGGGCCGGAACTTGTTCACCATCGCCCCCACCGGCATCGCCATCGAGTCGCCCAGGACGCAGAGGCAGTGACCGATGATGTTCTGCTGAACCGAGGCGACGATGTCGAGGTCCATTGGCGTCGCATCGCTGGCCAGCACGCGCTCGAGCATCTTCACCGTCCAGTTGGTGCCCTCGCGGCAGGGCGTGCACTTTCCGCACGACTCGTGGTGGTAGAAGCGCGCCGTGCGCAGCGCCATCTCCGGGATCGAGACGCCGTGGTCGGCGATGATGATCGACCCCGACCCGAGCATCGAGCCCGCGTCGGCCATCGCCTCGAAGCTGTACGGGAGGTCGATCTCGGCGGCCGTGAGCACGGGCGCGGACGAGCCGCCCGGGTACCACGCCTTCACGTCGCCGCCGTCCAGCGGGCCGCCGGCGAGACCGTAGACGATCTCCCGCGCCGGGATCCCCAGCTCGACCTCGTAGTTGCCGGGGCGCCTGACGCAGCCCGAAACCGACACGACCTTCGTTCCCGGCGACTTCTCTGTGCCGAAGGAGCGGAACCAGTCGGAGCCGTTGAGCACGATGTGGGGGACGTTCGACAGCGTCTCGACGTTGTTGATCAGGGTCGGCCCGCCGTAGAGCCCCTGGACGGCCGGGAAGGGAGGCTTCAGCCGCGGGTTGCCGCGCTTTCCCTCGAGCGCGTCGAGCAGGGCGGTCTCCTCGCCGCAGATGTAGGCGCCGGCTCCGCGGTGGACGACGAGCTCGACCTGGCGCCCCGTCCCGAGCACGTCGGCGCCGAGGTAGCCGGCGTCGTAGGCCTCGGCGACGGCGGCGTCGAGGATGTCCCCCTGAAGGTCGTACTCGCCGCGGATGAAGATAAAGGCCCGGTTCGCGCCGGCGGCCAGCGCCGCGATCACGATCCCCTCGATCAGCTGGTGCGGGTTCTTCTGCATCAGCTCGCGGTCCTTGAACGCCCCCGGCTCGGATTCGTCGGCGTTGCAGCACAGGTACTTGTCCATGTCGCCGCGCGGCAGGAACGAGGCCTTCTTCCCCATCTCGAAGCCGGCGCCGCCGCGGCCGCGCAGGCCGGATGCCTCGAGCTGGGCGAGCACGTCCTCCTGCTCCATCTCCCGGTAGGCCTTCTCGATCGCGCGGTAGCCGCCCAATCGGCGGTAGGTGTCGATCCCGGTCAGCCCGGGCTCGTCGATGTGGCGGAAGAGAAGCCTTGTCTCGGAATCAGCCGTCGCCTCCTCTGCTCCCGCTCGCTCGCCCTCGAATGACCGGTCACCCGGCTCGCTCGCTCCCGCGTCCGGGGGCGGCGGGGCTTCGGACTTGACGGCGGCGGGGCGGCCGGCCAGCGCCTTGTCGGGGAGGGGCTCGTCGCCGGCGCGCAGCTGGGCGATCGCGGTGGCCGCGTCATCGGGGCCGAGCGGGCCGAAGTAGCGCTCGTCGATCGAAGCCATCGGCGCCAGGTCGCAGGCGCCCAGACACTCGAACCTGGACACGTAGACCTCGCCGTCGGCCGAGACGCCACCGGCCTCCGCCCCGGCCGCGTCGCAGAACGCCTCCAGCAGCTCATCGCCGCCGCGCATCCAGCAGGAGAGGTTGGTGCAGACGAGCACGCGGTGACTGCCGGCCGGCTTCAGGTGCAGGAGGTCGTAGAAGCTCGCCACCGACTCCAGGTAGGCGGGGGTGAGCCGCATCACCGCGGCCGCCTGGCGGATCCCCTCCGGGGTGCACCAGCCGTAGTGGCGCTGGACTGCCCAGAGCGCAGGGATCGAGGCCGAGCGGCGGTCGGGGTAGCGGCCCATCGCCGTCTCGATCCCCTCCCGCAGCTCGTCCGGGCAGTCCACCTCGTGCAGCTCGGGGATCATCCCGGGGAAATGCTCCGCTTCGCGTCCGCTTCCCCCGGGTTCGGGCGCCACCGGCGTGGGAACCTTGGGCGTTCCCTCGGGAGGGCTCACCGGTCGATCCCTCCGAGGATCGGGTCGAGCATCGCCAGGTTCTGGATCAGGTCGGCGACGTAGCCGTCGAGGCACATGTCGCGCAGCATCTGCAGGTTCACGAACGAGGGGTCGCGGACGTGGACGCGGGCCGGCTTCGACGACCCGTCGGCGACGACGAAGCAGCCCAGCTCCCCGCGTGGCCCCTCGACCGCGCAGTAGGCCTCGCCCGGCGGCACCCGGTAGCCCTCGGTGACGAGCTTGAAGTGGTGGATCAGCGCCTCCATCGAGGTCGACAGCTCGTCGCGCGGCGGCAGCGCCACCTTGCGGTCATCGGTGATGTGCGGACCCTCGGGAAGGCCGTCGAGCGCCTGGACGACGATCCGCACCGACTCCCGCATCTCGGCCAGCCTGACGCGATAGCGGTCGTAGCCGTCGCCGACCGTCCCCACCGGGATCGCGAACTCGAGGTCGCCGTAGGCTTCGTAGGGCTCCACCTTGCGCAGGTCCCAGGGCTCGCCCGCGGCGCGCAGCAGCGGGCCCGTGACGCCCAGCTCCAGCAGGCGCTCGCGGGAGACGATGCCGACGTCCTTGGTGCGGCGCAGGAAGATCTCGTTGCGGTCGAGGATCGCCTCGTACTGGTCGATCCGCGACGGCATCTCCTCGCAGAAGGCGCGCAGGTTGCGCTCGAACCCGAGCGGGATGTCCTCGATCACGCCGCCGACCTGGAAGTAGCGCGTGTGCATGCGCTGGCCCGACGACATCTCGAAAAGGTCGAGGATCTTGTCCCGCTCGCGGAAGCAGTACCAGAACATCGAGATCGCGCCCAGGTCCAGCGCCGAGGTGCCGAGCCAGACCAGGTGGGAGTGGAGCCGGTTCAGCTCCATGTGGATCACGCGCAGGTAGCGCGCCCGCGGCGGCACCTCGATCTCCATCAGGCGCTCGACCGCGGCGCAGAACGCCTCCATGTTGAAGTAGTAGGCGAGGTAGTCCATCCGCTCCACGAACGGGATCACCTTCCAGTAGGACTTGTCCTCGCAGGACTTCTCGATGCCGGTGTGGACGTAGCCCATGATCGGCTTCAGGTCCCGGACGACCTCGCCCTCGAGGTTGACCAGCAGCCGCAGCACCCCGTGCGTCGCCGGATGGTGCGGCCCCACGTTTATGGTCAGCAGCTCCTGCTCGGGCTCCAGGGCGGGCTCGCTCATTCGTACCAGCGGGGGATCTCGTTCTCGTTGTGCGTGAACAGGACCGGCTCGCCGCCGACGGGGAAGTCGCGACGCAGCGGCCAGCCGACGTAGTCCTCGGGCAGCAGGATCCGGCGCAGGTCGGGATGGCCGCGGAAGACGATCCCGAAGAAGTCGTAGACCTCGCGCTCCTGAAACTCCGCCGTGGGAAAGAGCTCCACGCAGGAGTCGATCTCGGGCAGGTCGTCGGGGTCGCCGCCGCCGGGGAGGATCGCCTTCACGCGCAGGCGCTCGACGCGGTCCATGCACAGCAGCTCGTAGTGGACGGCGAAGCGCGGCTCGGCGGGGAGGTAGTCGGCTGCGTGCAGGCTGGCCAGGAAGCGGTACCGCTGCGCCGGGGCGTCACGCAGCCAGCGCAGGATCGCGAGCACGTGCTCGGGATTGACCACGAGCGCCGCCTGGCCGCGCTCGAAGTAGGTCCCCGCGACGGCGCCCTCGACCTCGGAGTTGAGCTCCTGGGCGATCAGCTCGAGGCCGGGAGCGTCAGGCACGCGCCCACTCCTCGGTGCCGACCGCGTTGTAGCGCTGGCGCCAGCCGAGGTCGGGGCGATCCTGGATCTTGCGCTGCAGCTTCAGCACGCCGTGCAGCAGCGCCTCGGGGCGCGGCGGGCAGCCGGGGATGTGGATGTCCACAGGCATGAACTTGTCCGCCCCCTGGACGACGGCGTAGTTGGCGAACATGCCTCCGCTCGACGAGCACGCCCCCATCGCCAGCACCCACTTCGGCTCCAGCATCTGGTCGTAGATGCGGCGGACGACGGGCGCCATCTTTATCGACACCCGCCCCGACAGGATCAGCATGTCGGCCTGGCGCGGCGAGGCGCGGAACACCTCGGCGCCGTAGCGCGCAGAGTCGTAGCGCGCCGACACCATCGACATCATCTCGATCGCGCAGCAGGCCAGCCCGAAGGTCGCCGGCCACATCGCGTTCGAGCGCGCCCACGAGATCGCCTTCTCCAGGGTCGTCGTCAGCAGGCGCTCCTCGACGTGCGCCTCGAGGTCGGCGCCCTCCAGCTCCCCGCGGAGAAGCTGGCGGGCGCGAAGCTGGCTGACCCGCAGCTCCCGGCGCTCTATCTCCAATCGAGTGCCCCCTTCGCCCAGACGTAGGCCAGGGCGACCAGGAGCAGCACCACGAACACGAGGATCTCGACCAGCACGAAGACGCTGTTCGCCAGCTTCAGGATCGCCCCCACCGGATAGAGGAAGACGACCTCGATGTCGAAGAGGATGAACAGCATCGCGATCAGGTAGAAGCTGATCCCGAAGCGAAACGTGCGCGAGACCTCGCTGGGCAGGCCGCACTCGTAGGGCTCGCTCTTCACGCGGCTCGGCCGCCGCGGCCCGAGCACGCCGTTGAGCAGGGCGAAAGCCGACCCGACCGCCAACCCGAGTCCGGCGAAGACGAGGACTGGGAGGTAGCTTCGGAGCAAGCTGGGCGGCGGTCAGGGAGGCTGAGTCGCGGGTGTTATACACCAACTTTGTGTCAATGTGTTACATAGTGCCTTTCGGCTCAAGGAAGCGGATTTCGGGCGGGGTGCGACGCCGGCGGGGGGCCGGTTGAGCGAGGTCCACCTCGCCGTCGGCGTCGCTGTCGTGGCGCTCAACCTGGCCGCCGGCGTGTGGGGCGGGATCGCCTGGCTGCAGCGGCAGCCCTCGGTCGGCTTCTGGTACGTGCTGCGGGCGGCGCAGGTCGCCGTCGTCGTGCAGGTGCTGCTCGGCGGGCTGCTCGTGGTCACCGGCCACCATGCCCACCGCGGCCTCCACTACCTCTACGGGATCCTGCCGCTCGCCGTCTCGCTGCTCGCCGAGGCGGTGCGCGCGGGCGCCGCCCAGGAGGAGCTGGGCGACACGGACTTCGAGTCGCTGCCGCGCGACCGCCAGCGCGCGGTCGCCCTTTCCATCGTGCGCCGCGAGACCGGGATCATGGCGGTCTCCGCGCTGGTCATCTTCGGCCTCGCCGTGCGCGCCGCGACGACCAGCTCGGCCTTCTAGGGCGCCAGCGGCCGGTAGGAGCCGGCGTGGAAGACCAGCGGCTCGCCCTCGCGCGCCTCGAGGCCGACCACGTCGCCGGTGACGATCACGTGGTCGCCGCCGGCGATCGAGTCGCGCAGCTCGCAGGCGATCCACAGCAGGGCCCCCTCCAGCGCCGGCGCTCCCAGGCGCTCCGACCAGGCGACGCCCTCCCACTTGTCCGGCTCGGGGACCTTGCGCGCGAACCCTCGCGCCAGGTCCTCCTGCCCCGCGGCCAGGACGTTGATCGCGAAGCGCCCGGCGGCCTGCACGGAGCGAAGCGTGCGCGAGCCGAGGTCGAGGCAGGCGAGCATCAGCGGCGGGTCGAGCGAGAGCGAGCAGACGGCGTTCGCCGTCGCCCCCGAGAGCCCGTTGGGCCCGATCGCGGTGACGACCGTGACCCCGGTCGGAAGGCTCCCCATCGCCCCCCGGAACTCGTCCGGATCGGTCTGTGGGTTCGGGTCGGTCAAGGCGCTGGTGCGGGCGATTATGATGCGCGCGCCGTGCGCCCCATCATCTTGGCGATCCTGGTTGCCGCCGCCGCCCTGTGGGCGAGCGCCTGCGGGACGCAGCGCATCCAGGTTCCCGAGGAGGACCCCACGTTCGAGGGCGCGGTGCTGTTCGCCGAGCGCTGCTCGGGCTGTCACACCCTCAGCGCCGCCGGCTCCCAGGGATCGGGCAACCGCAGCCTGCGCAACCAGGGTCCCAACCTCGACCAGCGCAAGGAGACCTACACGAGCGCGATGTTCGCGATCCGCAACGGCGGGTTCTCCGGCGCGATCATGCCCCAGAACATCGTCGTCGGCGACCAGGCGCAGAAGGTGGCCGGATTCGTCGCCCAGTGGTCGGGCAAGGACGCGAAGCGGCCTCCGCGCCCGGGCCAGTAGCGACGGACCGGCGAGGGGGCCTGCCTCGCTCGACCTCAAGCTGATCCGCTCGGACCCGGACGCGGCGAGGGCTGCGCTTGCCCGCCGCGGCGAGGCCGACGCCGTCGACGAGCTGCTCAGGCTGGACGAGAGCCGCCGCGCGCTCCTGCCCCGGATCGAGGGGGGGAGGGCGGAGCAGAACCGCGCATCGGAGGCGATCGCCGCGGCGAAGCGGTCCGGCGCCGACGCCGCCGGGGAGGTCGCGCGGATGCGGGAGCTGGCCGCGGAGATAAAGCGGCTCGAAGGCCAGCTCGCCGAGGTCGAGGCGGCGCGGGACGCACTGGCGGCATCGCTGCCGAACCTGCCCGACCCGGACGCCCCCGACGGCGAGACCGACGAGGACGCCGTCGTCTTGCGCGAGGTGGGCCGGCCGCCCCAGTTCGACTTCGAGCCGAAGGACCACGTCGAGCTGGGCGCGGCACTCGGCGTGATCGACATCGAGCGAGCGGGGCGAACCTCGGGCTCGCGCTTCGCCTACCTGCTCGGAGACCTCGTGCTGCTCGAGCTGGCCCTGGTGCGATTCGCGCTGGAGCTGCTGCGCGAGGAGGGCTTCGAGCCGGTGTCGCCTCCGGTGCTGGTGCGAGAGGAGGCGCTCTTCGGGACCGGCTTCTTCCCCGGCGAGCGCGAGATGATCTACGAGGTGCCCCGCGACGAGCTGTTCCTGGTCGGCACCTCCGAGGTCTCGCTGGCGGCGATGCACGCCGGCGAGATCCTCGCCGCCGGCGAGCTTCCGCTTCGCTACGCGGGTTTCTCCACCTGCTTCCGCCGCGAGGCGGGAGCGGCGGGGCGCGACACTCGCGGCATCTTCCGCGTCCACCAGTTCGACAAGGTGGAGATGTTCACGTTCTGCGAGCCCGGCGAGTCGTCAGCCGAGCACGAGCGCCTGCTCGCCCTGCAAGAGCGCATCCTCGGAGTCCTGGAGATCCCCTATCGGGTCGTGAACATCCCGGTGGGGGAGTTGGGCGCCGCGGCGGCGAAGAAGTACGACTGCGAGGCGTGGATTCCCAGCCAGGAGCGCTATCGCGAGGTCACATCGTGCTCGAATACGACCGACTTCCAGGCCCGCCGGCTGGACTGCCGCTACCGGCCCGGGGAAGGGAAGCAGCCCGTTCCCGTGCACACCCTGAACGGCACGGCGGTCGCGGTGGGGCGCACGCTGATCGCGATCATGGAGAATCGCCAGGGCGCCGACGGCACGGTCGACGTGCCGGAAGTGCTGACAGCGAACGGCGCGCCGCCTAAGATGGGTCGGCGGGAGTGATCAACAGGAAGCCCAAACGCGTGATCCTGTGTGACGATCACCAGATCGTCCGGGATGCGATCAAGAGCCGGATGGCCGGCAACGACTCGCTGGAGATCGTCGGCGAGGCGGAGGACGGCCGCGACGTGGTGGACCGCGTTCGCGACCTCAAGCCCGACGTCGTGATCATGGACGTCGAGCTGCCGAAGCGCGACGGGATCGAGGCGACCCGCGCCGTGATCCGGGCCCGGCCGGAGACCCGCGTGATCATCTTCACCGGGCACGCCCAGCCGGACCTGCTGGCACTCGCGCTTCGCGCCGGCGCGTCGGGCTACGTGCTGAAGTCGGCGCCCGCCGAGGACATCGCCCGCGCCGTCAAGGTCGTCTCCTCGGGCGGGACCTTCCTCGGCGGGGACTTCGCCGGCTCGACCGGCGAGGTGGAGAAGCTGCTCGAGCTGTCCCCGCGGGAGCGCCAGATCCTCGAGCTGCTCGCCGAGGGGCTGCGCGTGAAGGACATCGCCGACCAGCTCTCGCTCAGCCCCGCGACCGTGCACACGCACGTCCGCAACGCGATCGCAAAGCTCGAGGTCGACACCCGCACGGAAGCCGTCGCGCTCGCCGTGCGGTTCAGCTACCTGAGCGCCGAGGGCGGCGTCGAGGAGATCGACGAAGAGGAGGAAGCGGTCGGAGACGCCGGCGAGGCCGGCGCCGAGCTCGCCTAGGTCCGGCCCTCGCCGGAGTCGCCGCCCTCCGCGCGATCGAGGTCCAGTGCGGCCGAGTTGATGCAGTAGCGCATCCCGGTCGGCTCCGGACCGTCCTCGAACACGTGCCCGAGGTGGGCGTCGCAGCGGGCGCAGAGCACCTCGGTGCGGCGCATCATCAGGCTGTTGTCGGCGCGGGTCTTGACGCGGCCCTCGTCGATCGCCTCGTAGAAGCTCGGCCAGCCGGTGCCCGAGTCGTACTTGGTGTCGGAGTCGAAGAGCTCGCTGTCGCAGCAGGCGCAGCGATACGTGCCACGGTCCTTGGTGTCCCAGTAGATCCCGCTGAAGGCGGGCTCGGTCCCCGCCTTTCGCGTCACCTCGTACTGCTCGGGCGTGAGCTGCGCCCGCCAATCCTCGTCGGACTTCGTCAGCTTCTCCATCGCCTCCTCGTTCATCGGTGGACTACCTGGAGGGTAGCGGCCGTCCCGAGCTATCTTCTGGATGGTGAGAGGTGTGGGAGCGGGATCGAAGAAGGTGACGCTGTGGCTGCCGATGTGCCTGGCGCTCGCCGCGGGCATCGCTGTGGTCGACGCGGTCGAAGGCTCGATGGCGAACCTGATCGGGCTGCAGGCCGTGCCGCCGCTGATCGCCGCGACGGTGCTGTCCCCCCGCCGCACCGCGGTGGTCTCGGTCGCGTGCGTCGCGCTCGCAGCCGTGAGCGGGATCTGGGACAGCGTCTTCGGCGCCTTCGACGCCTACCTGGTCCGAGTGTTCACGGTCGTCCTGGCGGGGACGGCCGCGATCTGGCTTTCCCACCTTCGCTTCAGCCTGATCGCCGCCCGCCGCCGCGCCGCCGCCCTGGCGCAGGCGGGGCTGCTGTTCGAGAGCTCGCTGGACCCGCGCGCTGTAGTCGAGCGGATCGCGCGGCTTGCCGTGCCGCTGCTCGCCGACGTCGCCGCCGTGGAGCTGGTCAACGACCAGGGCCAGATCCGGCGCGTCGCCACGGCCGGGCTCAACATGCGGCTGGAGCGGCTGATGGACAGCCAGCGGACGCTGTCCATCGACCCGGACGGGCCCCATCCGGCCGCGCGGGCGTTGCGCAGCGGCTCCACCCAGCTGCTCTCGTCGGTCCCCGACTCGGTGATGCGGGAGATCGCCCAGGGCGGTGCTCACTTCGACTTTCTCGACGAGCTCGGGCTGCGCTGGGGAGCGTGCGTGCCGCTGCGCGCGCGCGGCAAGTCGCTCGGCGTGCTCACGCTGGGCTCCGTCACCACCGCGCAGCCCGACGCCGAGGACCTGCGGGCGGCCGAGGAGCTGGCCCGCCGCGCCGCGCTTGCCCTGGACGCCGCCCACCTGCACCGCTCCCAGGTGGTCACCTCCAGGACGCTTCAGCAGGGCATCCTCCCCGACCAGCTGGAGACGATCCCGGGGATCCGCTCGGCCGGGACGATCATGCCCGGAAGCGCGGAGATCGGAGGCGACGTCTACGACGTGTTCGCCTCGGGGGAGGGCCGCTGGGCGGCGGCGATCGCCGACGTCTGCGGCAAGGGACCGCACGCCGCCAGCCTCGCCTCGCTGGTCCGCCACACGCTGCGCGCGAACGCGCTGCGCGACCCGGGGCCCAGCGAGGCCCTCTCCATGCTGAACTCGGCGATGGTCCGCCAGGGCGTGGACGGGCGCTTCTGCACGGTCGCCTACGCGGTGCTCGAGCAGCACGGGGACACCATCCGGGCCACGGTCAGTCGCGGCGGTCATCCGCCGGTGATGGTGCTGCGTTCCGACGGCGCCGTCGAGCCGGTCGGCCCCGCCGGCAGCCTGCTCGGCGTGCTGCCGGACCCGCGGCTCAGCGACGAGGAGGTGGAGCTGGGGCGCGGCGACTCGCTGGTCTTCTACACCGACGGGCTGATCGAGGCCGGCCGCGTCGACGCGCTCGGCCTCGACCGGGTCGAGTCGCTGCTCGGGCGCAGCTGGGGTCTGCGACCGGAGGAGATCGCGGAGCGGCTGGTGCGCGAGGCCGAGACCTTCGAGAAGGACGGACCCCGCGACGACGTGGCGATCCTCGTCCTCCAGCGCGAGGGCGGCTTCCGCCAGCGCGGCTTTCGCAGCGGGCAGAGGGGCGCGGAGCCCGTCTCTCACCGGGCCTGAGGGACCGGCTCTCCTTCCGGCTGGGCGCCGACGCTGAGCGAGGCCACCACGGCCGAGACCCCGGCAAATGCAAAGGCGAGCCAGAACGAGGCCGCGTATCCGCCCAGCGCCGCCGCCGCCCCGGCCAGCGGCGCGCCGACGCCCAGCCCGATGTCGAAGAAGGCGGTGAACGTCCCGAGGGCGACGCCGCGGCGGCTGTCCGGCACGCGCTCGATCACGACGAGCGACAGCGACGGATAGATCGTCGAGAACGCCGCTCCCATCGCCAGCGAGCCGGCGAGCGCCGCGGGAAGGCTGTTCGAAAGCGCGATCACCGCCAGCCCGACGGCCTCCACGCAGGCGGCGCCGACGCTGGCGCGGGCGGCGCCGACCCGGTCCGGCAGCCCGCCGGCTACGAGGCGGGTGACAACCACGGTGGCCGCGAACGCGGTGAAGGCGGCGGCACCGTGGCCGACGCCCCGCGCGCCGAGGTGAAGGACGATGAACCCCGCCATCGCCGCGTAGCCGACGGTGGCCAAAGAGAGCGCGATCCCCGGGCCGATCGACTCGCGCGCGAGCAGCGGACCGACCTCGCTGCGCGTCCGGGGTGCCGAGTCGCGCGGGATCCGCGAGGCGACGGCTGCGCCGCAAAGGGGCGAGACCGCCGCGAACGCCCAGACCAGGCCGTAGCCGGAGGCGTGGAGCAGCAGCTCGCCGATCAGCGGCCCGAGGCTGAGCCCGCTCCACACGGCGAGCCCGTATAGGCCGATCACGCGCCCCCGGCGCTCGGCAGGGGCGAGGTCGACGGCCCACGCGGCGCCGGCGGTGAACACCATCCCCTCGCCGGCGCCGAGGACGAGCCGGGCGCCGATCAGCCCCGAGATCCCGGCGGGGACGAAGTAAAGGCAGCCTGCGGCGGCCGCCAGCAGCGAGCCGGCGAGCAGCGCGGGGCGGCGGCCGCGGAGGTCGGCGATGTGGCCCGCCACCGGCCTTCCCACGAGGGCGGTGAAGGCGAAGGCGCCGATCACGAGGCCGACGGCGACGTCGCCGGAGTCCAGCGGGCCGCGGACGTAGCGCGGCAGCACCGGCAGCACGGCGCCGACGGCGAGGATCGTGAGCATGGTGGCGGCGAAGATCCCGGCGAACGCCGTCAGCGCCTCGCCGCCGGGGCGCCGGCTGTCAGCTGCCACTCCCCTCATCGAGGCCGGATTGTTAGCGGGACGGTCCCTAGTCGGGGGTCGCGGGCCCCACGGGCGTCTCGAGCAGCGACCGGAACGGCTCTCGCTGCGAGCCGCCGCGATCCCGGTCCATCGACGGCTCGTAGACGGCGAACCTGCTGCGGCCCTCCGCCTTTGCCGCATACAGGGCCAGGTCGGCCCGGATCATCAGCTCGTCGCCGCGGACGGCGTCGTCGACGATCACGACCCCGACGCTCACCGTCCCAGTCGGCTCGCCGTGGATCAGGATCTTGCGCCGGGCCATCGTCGCGACGAGGTCGGCGGCCACCGAGCCCGCCTCTGCAGCATCGGCCTCCGCGAGGATCGCGGCGAACTCGTCGCCGCCGAAGCGGGCAAGGAAGTCCGTCTTGCGCAGCCGCCGGCGCAGCTGGATCCCGGCCTCGTGGATCAGGTCGTCGCCGGCGCTGTGGCCAAGCGCGTCGTTTACCTGCTTCAACCCGTCGAGGTCGATCGACAGCATCGCGCCTCGCCAGCCGTAGCGGGCACCGCGCTCGAGGTGGCGCCGCAGCTCCTCGTTGAAGTGCCGGCGGTTGGGAAGACCGGTGAGCTCGTCGTGGGTCGCGAGGTGCGCGAGCTTCGCCTGCGCGGCTTTCAGCTCGGTGATGTCCGAGACGGTGCCGACAAAGCCGGAGATCCCGCCGTCGTCGGCGCGCACGGCGATCGCGCGTCCCGCCACCCAGACGGTCTTGCCGTCCGGCCTGAGGTAGCGGTGCTCCAACTCGAACTCCCGGCCCTTGCGGCTCGCCTCGACCCAGGACTCGGTCAGCCGCTCGAGATCGTCCGGATGAATCGACCGGCGCCAGCCGTCGCCGAGAGGGGCTTCCGGATCCACTCCGGCCAGCTCGCACCAGCGCTCGTTGGTGTATGTGCAGCGGCCCTGTGCGTCGGTCTCGAAGATGCCGACGGGGGCGGCCGCGGCCAGGGCGCGGTAGCGCCGCTCGCTCGACTGGATCGCCTGCTCGAAGTGACGGCGCTCGCTGACGTCGGCGATGTGGGCGACGAGCCGGATCGGTGCACCGCCCTCTTCGCGGAGCACCGCCACGCTGACCTGGGCGTAGACGACGTGGCCGTCGCCATGGATGAAGCGCTTCTGACGCTCGAACCCGTCGCTTTCCCCGCTGAGCGTCCGCTGCAGCTCGACCTCGTCGGCGGGGAGATCCGCGGGATGGGTTATCTCGGCGAAGGTCATCGCCAGCAGCTCGTGCCGGGAGCGGCCGACAATCCGGCAGAGGGCGTCGTTCACGTGCAGGAGACGGCCGACGTTCTCCTTCTCGGGACTCACGATCGCCATTCCCACCGGTGCGTTGTCGAAGGTGGTGCGGAAGCGCTCCTCCGCCTCCCTGAGCACGGTCTCCTGCCGCTTGCGCTCGGTGATGTCCCGGATGATCGCCGTGAAGGTGAGATCGTCGCCCGATCCTTGGCTGGAAAGCGACAGCTCGATCGCGAACTCGACGCCGTCCTTGCGCAGGCCGGTCCGCTCGCTGGACGAACCGACCAGCCGGGGCCGCCCGCCGCCGGCGACCCGGTTGAAGCTTGCGTGGTGCTGGGCGCGAAGCCGCTGCGGCATCAGGCGCGCAACGGGCATCCCGATCGCCTCCTCCGCCGTGTAGCCGAACATCCGCTCGGCGGCGGGGTTGAAGATCGTGATCCTCGCGGCGTTGTCGGTCGAGACGATTGCGTCGTTGGCGTGCCTGGTCAGCTCGTGAACGGTCTCGACCGCGTGGCTGCGCTCGCCGTCGATGCGGTCGAGCCAGCGAGCCATCGTCAGCACCAGGGTCGTGAGCGCGGCGATCATCACCGTCGCCACGAGCCAGTCGCCGAGGGGGTACCCGAAGAGCCCGGCGTGCTGCCCGGCGAGTCGCAGCGCCCGCACCAGGATCGGAAGGGCGAGCGCGATTGGCAGCAGACGGCGGGCGAGGGCGCCGCCGTAACTGTCGCTGACGAGCAGCGTCATGCCTCCCAGGGTGGGCCGCGCCAGCAGGATCGCGGCCGCCAGGGTGAGGATCGCGATCGCCGTTTGGGGCGCCATCGCCGTGTAGGTCCCGACCCCGTACAGGGAGTGAACCTCGGTGACGTATCCGATCAAGCCGAGCAGGCCGACCGCGCCGGCCGCCACGGTCAGCGGGTTCGCGACCGTGAAGCGGCCGAGCCCCGCGTCCCAGGCGAGCAGCGCGGTCCCGAGCATCAGCAGGCTCGCGGCCGTGTTGGGGGCCATCCTCCCCGGCGGCGAGTTGACGCCGGCTTCGCGGGCCCCGTTGAACAGAAGCCCGTCGATGCCGAGGCTCCAGCCAAGCAGGTACTCGGCGAGCGTGGCGGTCGCGATCGCCGCGACGGTTGCCGCGAGCACCAGTGCGACGGACCGCTCGCCGGTTGAGGGAGAGCTGCGGGCGAGCAGCCGCGCCGCGGCGGCGGCGAGCAGGAGGCAGACCGCCGTGTTCGCCTTCATCGTCGTGTGAGTGCTGAACCCGTGCCTGAACACGCCGAGGTCGAGCAGCCAGCTGAGCAGGGCGAGCAGGGCGAGCAGTCCGACGGCGAGCGTCAGCACGGCCGACGCCGTGCGCATGCGGGCAATCAGGCGAGGATCGGTTTGCACTAAGGGAAGGCTTCTGTGACGGCACCAGGCTTCCTGTGACGACACGGAATCGCACAGGCACAGGACGCCCTTACGGCCCCGATCGGCACGAGGCCCTCCGAGCTTTAGCGATTTCCCGATTCCCCCAGGGGGGCGAGTCGGCCTGGCTTGGGTCTCAAGCAAGTGATGACGCCGAGCAGAGGGCCGCATCGAAGCCGGGGCAGGCGGATCGCAGTCGCCGCCGCACTGCTGGCCACCGCTTTCGCCGCGCTTCCGCCGAGGACGGCGCCGGGGCAAACACGCCCGGCGCAGTCCCGCGTCGCCGTGGTGGTGATGGAGAACAAGGAGCGCGGCGAGGTGATCGGCAACGCAGCGGCGCCCTATCTCAACCGGCTGGCCCGGCGCTACGCCGAGGCGACCGCGATGTACGGGGTCACCCATCCGTCGCTTCCCAACTACCTGGCGCTGACCGGCGGCTCGACGTTCGGGATCCGATCCGACTGCACCGGCTGCAGCGTCGGCGCCACCAGCCTGGTCGATCAGCTCGAGGGCGCGGCGATCTCGTGGCGCGCCTACATGGACGGCGCCCCGGGAGCGTGCTTCCGCGGCGCCGCCCACGGCCGCTATGCAAAGCGCCACAATCCGTTCGCCTACTATCGCCGGATCACGAGCGTGCGCGAGCGCTGCGCCCGGGTCGTGCCGGGCGCCCGTCTGGACGAGGACCTCAGCCGGAGCCGCCCGCCCCGCTTCATATGGGTGACCCCCGACATGTGCGAGTCCACCCACGACTGCGGCGTGGCCGCGGGAGACCGCTACCTGCGCCGGCTCGTGCCGCGCCTGCTCGGCGCCGTCGGCCCTCACGGGTTCGTGATCGTCACCTATGACGAGGGCAGCACGAACGCCCACGGCGGCGGCCGCATCCCGACCGTGGTCGCTGGCCCCGACGTGCGGCGCGGCGCGCACGTTGCCCCCTCCCGCAACCTCTACTCGGTGCTGGCGACGATCGAGGACGCCCTCGGCCTGCGGCGCCTGCGCCGCGCGGGCCGGGCGCGCAGCCTCGCCGCCGCATTCCGCGGCGGCGACGTGCCGGTGCTGGCGGGGCCGCGCAGCGACCTCGACGGCGACGGCCTGCGCCAGGCCGAGGAACGGGCCTGGGGGACCGACCCGCTTGCCGCGGACACCGACGGCGACGGCTTGGACGACTTCGCCGAGGTGCGGCGCGTCCACTCGGACCCGCGCCGTCCGGACACCGACGGCGACGGGTTGCGCGACGGCGACGAGGTCAACCGCTACGGCACCGGCCCGCTCGCCTCCGACACGGACGGGGACGGGCTCGGCGACGGCGACGAGGTCAACCGCAGCGGGACCGACCCCCGGAGGGCGGACACCGACTCCGACGGCGCGGACGACGGCGCCGACGCCTTCCCCCTGGACGCGGGCGAGAGCGTGGACACCGACGGAGACCGCGTTGGCAACAACGCCGACCGAGACGACGACGGAGACGGCAGGGCCGACGCACGTGACGACTTCCCGCTCGATCCGGCCGAGTGGCGCGACACGGACCGCGACGGGACCGGCAACAACGCCGACCGCGACGACGACGGCGACGGGGTGGACGACCGCATCGACAATTGCCCGCTCGTGCCGAACCCGAGCCAGCGCGACGCCGACCGCGACGGCCGCGGCGCCGCCTGCGACGCGAACGACCGCCCGCATTAGAGCGATCCTTAGGCGCGGCTTAGGCCGGCTTCAGCGGCCGCGGCGATAGTCGCCGCATGCACGACGGCCTGCGACCCGGTGCCGCCCTGCTGCCGCTGCGCCTGTTCCTGGGCGCCACCTTCGTCTACGCGGGCATCCAGAAGCTCAGCGACCCGGGGTTCCTGCACAGCGGCGCGCGCACCTACATCGGCACGCAGCTCCACGACTTCGCCTCCGGTACGCCGGGGGGGTTCGTGCTGCGGGCGTTCGCGATCGGCCACCCGGGACTGGCCGGCGTCGGCGTCGCGCTGGCCGAGATATTCATCGGCCTGCTGGTCTTCTTCGGGCTGGCCACGCGTTGGGCCGCGGCCGCCGGGCTGGGCCTCAACCTGCTGCTCTTTCTCACCGCGAGCTGGAAGACGTCGCCGTACTTCCTCGGCTCCGACATCGTCTTCGTGTTCGCCTGGCTCCCCTTCGTGCTGACCGGGGCCAGCGGGCAGCCCGCGCTGGACCACGCGGTCCGGAAACCGCTCCCGCCGGCGCTCGCGCGACGCACGCGGCTGCGCCCCGACGCTCCGCGCGCACGCTCCGGCCAGGCGGCGCTGTCCCGGCGCACCCTGCTGGCGCAGGCCGGGGTCGCGGCGCTGGCGCTCGGCGGCATCTCGGCGCTGCTGAAGGGCCGCTACCACGGGCCCGCGGCGGTCACGGCGTCCCCGTCCCCGGGGGGCACGGCGCACCCCTCTGCGCCGGTGCCGGCGTCCACCCGCACCGCCGCGGCGCCCAAGCCGCCGGCCAACTCCGTGAAGCTCGGTGCCTCGAGCCGGCTCGGCAGCGGCCAGGCGGCGACCTACCCCGATCCCGGCGACGGCTCACCCGACATCGTGATCCGCCAGTCGGGCGGCGAGCTGACCGCGTTCAGCGCGGTCTGCACGCACGCCGGCTGCAGCGTGGGCTACGAGGGCGGCCAGATCGTCTGCCCCTGCCACGGCGCCACGTACAACGCCCAGACCGGTGCGGTCGAGGGCGGGCCGGCGCCCCAGGGCCTCGCCCCGCGCAGGGTGATCGAGCAGGGGGGCAGCATCTATGCGGTACCGAGCTGAACGCCGCTCGTGTGTCCACCGGGCCCCCGTCGGCGGCGCTCAGACGCCTGTCTGGCCGGCGGCGGCGAACCGCGCCAGCGCTCGGCCCAACGACTGCGGGGTCCAGGTGCCGGAATCGCTCAGAAGCGTGCGGGCGCCGGCCTCGGCCAGGGCGACGATCGCGTGCGCGATCAACCGCGCCTCGGCATCGTCGGCCGCCTCGCCGCGGGCCTCGAGCCAGCGCCGGGCGAGATCGGCGAGCGTCTCTACCTGGATCTCGCGGCCGCGACGAATGCGCCGTGCCGCGGCGGCGCTGGCGCCACCCTCGCCGAGGAAGATGAAGCGGTAGGCGCGCGGGGAGCGGGCGACGGCTCGCAGCAAGGCGGTGAACCCCTCCACCAGGGTGCCCTCGACGTCGTCGGGGTCGTCGGGCTCGCGGATCGCCGACCCGATCTCGGCGAGGATTCGCTCCTCCTCACGGCGGAACAGCGCCCGGAAGAGATCGTCCTTGCTCGCGTAGCAGGCGTAGACGACCGGCTTCGTCACCCCGGCGGTCTCGGCGATCGCCTCCATCGAGGTGCCCTCGTAGCCGCGCTCGAGGAAGACCGAGAAGGCGGCGTCGAGGACGAGGGGGCGGCGGCGCTCCGGCCCGAGGTGCCGGGCGCGGGCGCGGGTCTGTGTGCTCGACGTCACGTCTTCCAAGTTCCTACCTATGGTAGCATTTTCCTACTTCGGGTAGGAAGAGCAGATGACAGACGCCACGCCGAATCCCGACCTCGCCGCCGTTGCCGCCGACGAGTTCGCCCAGATGATCGCCGGCGCCACCGACGACCAGATCGCTGCCGGGATCAACGGGCCCCAGCGCAAGCAGGTGCTCGACGAGATCTTCCGGCGGATGGCCGACCACGTCGACGGTGCAAAGGCCAAGGGCACGGACGCCGTCATCCACTGGAAGATCCTCGACCATCCCGAGGGGGGGTACGACCACTACGAGGTGATCGTCACCGAGGGAGTCGTGAAGGTCAGCGACGAGCCCGCCGCCGACCCGCGGGTCACCCTCCAGCTCGGCCCCGTGGACTTCATCAAGCTGGTCAGCGGCCGCGAGGCCGGGCCGATCATGTTCATCTCCGGGCGCCTGCGGATCGAGGGCGACCTGATGTTCGCGGCGCAGCTGACCAGCGTGTTCCGCATCCCCAAGGCGGGATGACCGCCGTCACCGTCATGAACTGGAAGGGAGAAAGCAGATGAGCGCCACCGAGTCCGCCGCCAAGCAGAAGATGAGCGCCGACAAGGCCGCCGAGACCTCCACGGCCGGCGGCGCCAACGCCGCGGTCGACGACCAGGTCGCCGCGCTCGGCATCGAGGTCGGCGACGCCCCGTTCTCGATGGACCTTTCCGACGACCAGCGCGAGATCCGCGACTGGGTCCACGGCTTCGCCGAGAAGGTGGTGCGGCCGGCGGCGGCGGAATGGGACGAGCGCGAGGAGACGCCCTGGCCCGTGATCGCCGAGGCGGCGAAGATCGGCCTCTACGGCTTCGAGTCGATCGCCCAGTTCTGGGCCGACCCGACCGGGCTCACCTTCCCGATCGTCAACGAGGAGCTGTTCTGGGGCGACGCCGGGATCGGGATGTCGATCATGGGAACCACCCTGGCGGTCGCCGGCATCTACTCGTCGGGCACGCCCGAGCAGCTGCTCGAGTGGGTGCCGCAGTGCTACGGGACCCCGGACGACCCGAAGGTGGGGGCGTTCTGCTCCTCGGAGCCCGACGCCGGCTCCGACGTGTCGGCAATCCGCACCACCGCCAAGTACGACGAGGCGAATGACGAGTGGGTGATCAACGGCCAGAAGGCGTGGGCGACCAACGGCGGCATCGCCAGCGTCCACGTCGTGATCGCCTCGGTCGACCGCGAGCTGGGCTCGCGGGGCCACGCCGCCTTCGTGATCCCGCCTGGCACCAAGGGCTGCGAGCAGGGCGCCAAGGTGAAGAAGCACGGCCTGCGTGCCTCGCACACCGCCGACGTCCACCTCGACGACTGCCGCATCCCCGGCAGCTGCCTGCTCGGCGGCAAGGAGAAGCTCGACGAGCGCCTGGCGCGGGCGCGCGAGGGGACCAGGTCGAAGGGCCAGGCGGCGATGAAGACCTTCGAGGTCAGCCGGCCCACGGTCGGCGCCCAGGCGCTCGGAATCGGGCGGGCCGCCTACGAGTACGCGCTCGACTACGCCAAGGAGCGCAGCCAGTTCGGCCGCCCGATCATCGAGAACCAGGCGATCGCGTTCACCCTGGCCGACATGAAGCTCGAGCTCGACGCCGCGCGGCTGCTGGTCTGGCGGGCGTCGTGGATGGGGCGTACCGGCAAGAGCTTCGACGCGGCGGAGGGCTCGATGTCCAAGCTGAAGGCGGGCGAGGTCGCGGTGTGGGCCACCGAGCGCGCGATCCAGATCCTGGGCGGAAACGGATACACGCGCGAGTACCCTGTCGAGCGGATGCACCGCGACGCCAAGATCTACACGATCTTCGAGGGCACCTCGGAGATCCAGCGCCTCGTGATATCGCGGGCGATCTCCGGCGTGCACGTGCGCTGATGGCGGCGACGCAGACCAAGACCCGCCGGCGGACCGGCGAGGCGGCCGAGCTGCGCACGACGAAGCTGCACGGACACGAGGTCGGCTACCTGATCGCGGGCGAGGGCCCGCTTGTCGTGCTCGTACACGGCATCACGTCGACCGCCGACGCCTGGCGCGATGTGATCCCGCTGCTCGCCGAGCGCCACACGGTCGTGGCGCCGGACCTGTTCGGACACGGCCGCTCGGCCAAGCCGCGCGGCGACTACTCGCTGGGCGCCCACGCCAGCGGGATCCGGGACCTGCTCGGAGTACTCGGGTTCGAGCGCGGGACCGCGGTCGGCCACTCGCTGGGCGGCGGCGTCACGCTCCAGTTCGCGTATCAGTTCCCCGAGTTCACCGAACGGCTCGCCCTGGTCTCGAGCGGCGGGCTCGGCCGCGAGGTCCACCCGCTGCTGCGCGCCGCTGCCCTGCCAGGCTCCGAGATCGTCCTGCCGCTCCTGGTCCACGACTGGCCGCTGCGCGCCGGCGAGGCAGTCGGAGCGCTCGTGGACCGGCTCGGGCTGCAGCTCGGACCCGACATCGCCGAGTTCGCTCGCGGCTATGCCTCCCTGCGCGATCCGGAGGCCCGGGCGGCGTTCATCCACACCCTGCGCGGCGTGATCGACCCCGGTGGCCAGCGCGTCAGCGCGCTCGACCGCATCTACCTGGCCGAGGAAATGCCGACGCTGATCGTCTGGGGCACCGCCGACCCGATCCTGCCCCTCGCCCACGGACGCGAGGCGCACGACCGGATCCCCGGAAGCCGCCTGGTCGAGATCGAGGGCGCCGGCCACTGGCCCCAGCTCGACGATCCGCTCGGCCTCGCCCGCGAGCTGACCGACTTCATCGACTCGACAGAGCCCTACGAGTACGACCTCGACAGGATGCGCGAGCTGCTTCGCGAGGGCCCGCCGCGCCCGTCGGCCTAGCGTTCGTCACCGCAGGCGCGGATCCGTAATCGGCACGGATTCGCCGATCGGCGCGTCGAGCTAGCCTCCGACCGGCACGGAGGCTATCGCCTGGCCGTAATCCCGGCCTCCCAGCGACTCGACCTGCACAAGGTGCGGGAGCTGCTCGAGGACGCGAAGGACCTGCGGCTTGCGACCGAAGGCGAGATGAGGGAGGACTTCCCGGACTTCTAGCTGGGCGCGATCCCGCCGGCGCCCGAGATAGTCGATCGGCGCCTGCTCGGGCACGAGCGCGTGCTCTGCAACGGCGGCGACCACGAGCACTCGCTGCTGATCGACCCGCGCGAGCTGGTGCGCCTCGCCGACGCCGGCGAGGCCGACATCTGCGAGGACTGACCGGGCGGCCAGGGCCGCACCTGACGCGGGCCGGGCGGTCCGTCGGCTGAGCCTGGTCGAATGTCGGCGCGGTGATCAGCGTTGACACGGTCTCGTTCCTGCTTGTCGTCGTCGCTGCGACGATGGCCGGGCTCGCCGTCGCCGTGCTGCCGCGCCGCTTCGCGCCCCCGGTCGTGGTCCTCGAGCTGCTGCTGGGGATTCTGATCGGTCCGCAGGCTCTCGGCATCGCCGACTCGGACGAGTTCATCCAGTTCTTCTCCAACCTCGGGCTGGGGATGCTGTTCTTCTTCGCCGGTTACGAGATCGACTTCGACCGGATCAGCGGCCGCCCGCTCGAGCTGGGCGTCGCCGCCTGGGCCCTGTCCCTGGCGCTCGCCTACGGCACCGGCGGCATCCTCGCCGCTGCGGGGGTCGTGCTGTCGCTGCTCTACACCGGATCGGCGATGGCCACCACGGCGATCGGGACCCTGATCCCCGTTCTGCGGGACGCGGGGGAGATGCGAACGCGGTTCGGCAAGTACCTGCTGGCCGGGGGCGCGATGGGGGAGTTCGGACCGATTCTGCTGGTCACGGTCTTTCTCTCCACCGATCACCCCCTGCATGAGGCCCTGATCCTGATCGCGTTCGTCGCGCTGGCGCTGGCGCTGGCGCTGTCGTCGGTGCGGCTCGCCTGGCGCGGCTGGCCGCTGCTGGAGCGCACCCTGGAGGCGAGCAGCCAAGTGGCGGTGCGGATCACCGTCCTGCTCGTCTTCGGACTGGTCCTACTCGCCGGCGAGCTCGGGCTCGACGTCCTGCTGGGTGGCTTCGCCGCCGGGATGATCACCCGCGCCGCCCTGCGCCGCCGCGAGGTGAGCGCCTTCGAGTCCAAGCTGACCGCCATCGGCTTCGGCTTCCTCGTGCCGTTCTTCTTCGTCACCAGCGGCATGAACTTCGACCTCGATGCCCTGGGGGCGAGCGTGGGCGCGATGCTCAAGCTGCCGCTCTTCCTTGCCCTCTTCCTCGTCGTCCGCGGGGTGCCGGCGCTGCTGCTCTACCGGCGCGTGTTCGAGGCGCGCGATCGTCTCTCCCTGGCCCTGTTCATGGCGACCGAGCTGCCGCTGGTCGTCGCGATCACGACGATCGCGACCGAGGCCGGACATATGCGGACAGACACGGCCGCCGGCCTGGTCGGGGCGGCGATGCTGTCCACCCTGATCTTCCCATTCGTCGGGTTGGCGCTGCGGCGCCGGTCACAGGCCGCGGCCTAGCGCCTCGCGCCGGCGCGGCGACGCGAGGAGCGACCGACGTTCAACTCGATTTCCTTCCGCCCTCGCGACCCGCGGCCCGCTTCTGCGACTTGCTGCCGCCGCTTCCCTTGCCGCTCTTGCGGCCGCCCTTGCTGGACGCGTTCGGCGAGTTGGCGATCGAGGCCGCGCGCTGCTTGCTCATTCCCTTCTTGCGCAGGCCCTCGTACTGCTTGTCGTCCTTCACGCTGGGTCCATGATCCTTGGCCATCGTCTTTGCCTCCTGGGGTCGGCAACCGGTTCCAGCGGGACGGATACCGCAGACAAGGCGGGGCAAAACGTGGCACCCGTGCAGCGGTGCCAGCCTTCGCACTCGCGGCCCACGCGGCCTGCCCGCCGCCGAGACAATCCCCGACGCCTGGTCGTCCTGGATCAGCCGCAGCCGGTGTTGTTGCCGCAGCTCGGGCAGGTGTAGCACGAACCCGTTCGCTGCATCATCCCGCCGCACTGCTCGCAGGCGGGGCCGAGCTCGATCCCGGACATCCGCGCCGGCACCACCGGCGGATCGTCGGTCAGGGCATCGGCGGCCGGACGCGCAGCCCCCGGCTCGGTCGAGGCCGTGCCGCCGTTGCCGCTGCCGTGCCCGTTGCCGGCGCCGTTGGCCTCCTCGAACAGGGCCTGCTGCGCCTCCTTGCGGGCGCGGACCTCGGAGGTGAGGATGCCGAGGTCCTCGTGCAGGGCGGGGTCGTCGATGAAGCGGCTGGCCAGCCAGCGCATGATGTAGTCGGGCATCGACTTCGCGAACGGGATCTCGGTGTTCTTGGTGATCCCCTCGGGGTCGAAGCGCATGTAGCTGAACTTGCGCACGAAGACCTCGAGCGGGACCCCGTACTGGAGCCCGATCGAGATCGCGGTCGCGAACGCGTTCATCATCCCCCGCAGGGTCGAGCCCTCCTTGCCGATGTCGGTGAGGAAGATCTCGCCGACAGAGCCGTCCTCGTACTTGCCGGCCGTGATGTAGCCCTCGTGGCCGGCGATCGAGAACTTGTGGGTGATCGACTCGCGCTCCCGCGGCATCCGGCGCCGCTCCGGCGCCGCCGACCGGGCGTCGGCCGGGTCGGTCGCCGCGGCGCGCTTGCGCTCGCCGGCGTCGGTGCGCAGCGCCTGCGCCGTCTTCGAGCCGTCTCGGTAGATCGCGAGCGCCTTCAGGCCGCCCTTCCAGCCGCGCGTGTAGGCGTCGGCGATGTCCTCCACGGTTGCCGACTCGGGCAGGTTCACCGTCTTCGAGATCGCGCCGGAGATGAATGGCTGGGTGGCGGCCATCATGTCGATGTGGCCGGTGTGGGAGATCGCCCGCTCGCCCACCGCGACGTCGAAGACGGGAAGGTGCTCGTCGCGCAGCCCCGGCGCCCCGACGATCGTCGCCTTGTCGTTCACGTAGGCCTCGATCTGCTCGATCTCGGAATCCGAGTAGCCGAGCGTCTGCAGGGCGAGCGGAACCGAGCGGTTGACGATCTTCATCTGGCCGCCGCCGACCAGCTCCTTGAACTTGACCAGCGAGAAGTCGGGCTCGATCCCGGTGGTGTCGCAGTCCATCAGGAAGCTGATCGTGCCGGTGGGGGCGAGCACCGTCGCCTGGGCGTTGCGGTAGCCGCCGCGCTCGCCCAGCTCGACCGTCTCGTCCCAGGTGCGACGCGCGGCGCCCAGCAGACCGTCCTCGACCAGCGAGTCGTCGATCTCGTAGGCGGAGTCACGGTGCATCCTCATCACGCCGTTGTGGGCGTCGCGGTTCTTCGCGTACTCGTCGTACGGACCGATCGCCGCCGCCACCTCGGCTGACTTGCGATAGCCGCGGCCCGTCATCAGCGCGGTGATCGCCGCCGCCGTCGCCCGACCCTCCTCGGAGTCGTAGGGGACGCCGTCCGACATCAGCAGGGCGCCGAGGTTGGCGTAGCCGAGGCCGAGCTGGCGGAACGCCTTCGCGTTGCGGTCGATCTCCTCGGTGGGGTAGCTGGAGAAGCCGACGAGGATCTCCTGGGCGAGGAAGACGACGTCGACCGCGTGCGCGAAGCCGTCGACGTCGAACGTGCCGTCGGCGTCACGGAACTTCATCAGGTTCAGCGATGCCAGGTTGCAGGCGGAGTCATCGACGTGCATGTACTCGCTGCACGGATTGGACGCGTTGATCCGACCCGACTCCGGGCAGGTGTGCCAGCGGTTGATCGTGGTGTCGTACTGGACGCCCGGGTCGGCGCAGCGCCAGGCGGCATCGGCGATCTGGTGCATCAGCTCGCGCGCCGGCAGCGTCTTGATGGTGCGGTCGTCGACGCGGGCCGTCAGGTCCCAATCGGCGCCCGCCGCGACGGCGTCCATGAAGTCGTCGGTGACCCGCACCGAGTTGTTCGCGTTCTGGTACTGGATAGAGGTGAACCCGTCGCCGTCGATCCGCATGTCGAAGCCGGCGTCGCGCAGGGCGCCCGCCTTCTCCTCCTCGCGCGCCTTGCACCAGATGAAGTCCTCGATGTCGGGGTGGTCGACGTCGAGCACGACCATCTTCGCCGCCCGCCGCGTCTTGCCGCCTGACTTGATCGTCCCCGCCCAGGCGTCCGCACCACGCATGAAGCTGACCGGCCCCGACGCGTAGCCGCCCTTCGACAGCAGCTCCGACGAGGCGCGGATGTTCGACAGGTTTATCCCCGAGCCGGACCCGCCGCGGAAGATCATCCCCTCCTTCGTGTTCCAGTCGAGGATCGACTCCATCGTGTCGTCGACGCTGAGGATGAAGCAGGCGGAGCACTGCGGCCGCTCCTCGAAGCCGACGTTGAACCACACCGGGCTGTTGAAGGCCGCCTGCTGGTGAAGCAGGATGTGGGTCAGCTCGGCCTCGAACACGCCGGCGTCCTCCTCGCTGGCGAAGTAGCCGCCCTCGCGCCCCCAGGCCGCGATCGTGCCGGCGACGCGCCCGACCATCTGCTTGACCGAGCGCTCGCGCCGCTCGGAGCCGAGCTGGCCGCGGAAGTACTTCTGGGCGACGATGTTCGTCGCGTTCTGGGACCACGACTTCGGGAACTCGACGTCGCGCTGCTCGAAGGCGGGGTCGTCGGGGGAGCCGATGATCGCGTCGCGCGTCTCCCACTCGACCGCGTCGAACGGATGCACGCCGGGCGAGGTGAAACGGCGCCCGATCTTCAGTCCTTCCCTGGCGTCGACCGGTGCGTTGGCTGCGTTCTTCGCCATCTCTCCTCCTCTCAGGCGGCTTGTGGGGGTAACACCGGATCCTCGTCCGTGGACCGGACAGAACCGGGCTCCAGATCGGGCGCAAGTTGGGCGAGTTCGGCCTCGATGTCGTCAACGTCGGCGAGCTGTTTGTAGACGGCTGCGTACTGGACGTACGACACGTGGTCGAGCCGGCGCAGGCCCTCGAGGCACATCTCGCCGATCCGCTCGGCTCCCAGCGCGCCGCCGGCGCGCTCGCCCGCGGCGACGATGCGGTCGACTATCGCGTCGAGCTCCGAGGCGGGCACGGGCCGCTTGTGGGCGGCGCGGACGAGACCGTCGCGCAGCTTGGCGCGGTCGAACGGCTGGCGGCGTCCGTCGCGCTTGACCACGACCATCGGCGCGTCGGCGTGACGCTCGTAGGTCGTGAAGCGGTGACCGCACCGGATGCAGGCGCGGCGGCGCCGGACGGCGGCGCCCTCGTCGGCGGCACGGCTCTCGATCACCCTCGTCGACGCCTGGCAATGCGGACAGTCCACAGGCACATTTTACTAGCGGTAGCGCCTGATTCCTTCCTCTACCCTACATATAGCGCCTAGTTTGCGGAGTTTTGTCACACCGCTGCTGGCGGGGGCGCCCATATACTGGGGTCGGTGACGGAGCGGGTGCGCATGGCGATCGACGGCGGGGTCGACGCGGTCGGAGAGCGGGCGAGCGCCGCCGGCGAGCGGATCAGCGACGGCGTCAGCGCCGCCGCCGAGCGCGTCAACGCCGCCGCCGAGCGGGTGAAGCCGCGGCTGCGCGGGGTCTCGCACCAGTGGGCCTTCTTCGTCTCGCTCGCCGCCGGCGCCGGCCTGGTGATCGCCGCCGGCGACGCCCGCGCCACGCTCGCCGTCGCGATCTACGCCGTCTCGCTGTCGGCGCTGTTCGGCACCAGCGCGCTCTACCACCGCGTCGACTGGCGCCGTCCGGAGGTGCGCCGCTGGGTGCGCCGGCTCGACCACTCGATGATCTTCTTCTTGATCGCCGGCACCTACACGCCCTTCGCGCTGCTGGTCCTCGAGGGACCGCTGGCGGAGGCGATCCTCGTCGTCGTCTGGGCCGGAGCGCTCGCCGGGACGGTGGTGGAGATGATCTGGGTGGAGGCGCCGAAGTGGGTGACGGCGATCGTCTACCTCGCGCTCGGCTGGGTCGGCATCGCCGCCTTCCCCGGCCTGCTCGATCACGCCGGCGTCGCCGCGGTCTCCCTGATCGTCGCCGGCGGGCTGCTCTACACCGGGGGCGCCGTCGTCTACGCGACCCAGCGGCCCGACCCCAGTCCGGCCGTGTTCGGCTACCACGAGGTCTTCCACCTGCTCGTGATCGGCGCGGCCGCGGCCCACTTCGCCGCCGTCGCCCTGTTCGCGCTGCCGGCGGGCTGACCCGGCTCAGCGGCGGCTCAGCGGGGCGCCGGGGCGGCGTGGCGCTCCTGCGCGGCCTCGATCAGCGCCCTCACCTCATCCTCGCGCCCGGCCCGGACCAGCTCCACCGGATCCGGGTCGCCGTTGACGATCCCCTCGAAGAAGCTCTTGCGGTCCTGGTAGGTGGGGAGCGTCTCCTTCGCCCAGCCGCGCGCGTAGTTGAGGATCACCGCGAGGCGGGCGTAGGGTTCGCCGAAGGCCTCGGCGATCTCCCGCTTCATCCGCTTCGCCAGCGCCGGCGAAGCGCCGGCGGTTGAGATCGCGATCGCCAGCGGGCCCGTGCGCACGATCGCGGGCAGGATGAAGTTGCACAGCGGCGGCACATCGACGACGTTGACGAGCATCGAGCGCGCCTCGGCGTCCTCGTAGACGGCGATGTTCACCTCGGTGTCGGATGTGGCGGCGATCGCCACGAATGCCCCCTCGAGGTCTGAGCTGCGGTATTCGCGGCACTCCCAGCGGATCGACCCCTCGTCGGCGAGGGTGGCGAGCGCCGGCACGGCGCGCGGAGCCACGAGCGTCACGTCGGCGCCGCAGGCGAGCAGTCCCTCGACCTTCTCCAGCCCGACGTCGCCGCCGCCCACCACCATGCAGCGCCGGCCGCCGAGCCGCAGGCAGGCTACGTACAGGGGCGTGTCGAGCATGTCGCGCACGCAGGACTGGTCGCAGATCCCCCTGCGGAGCTGGCAGACGCATTCCTTGCCCCGGTAGGCCTGGGCGGGCATCGTCCCCTAAATGTAGGGAAGCGCCGCCCTCGTCAGCGGCGGATGCGGTCGCGCAGGCCGGCGAGGGCGTCGGCGGCGCGGCGGCCGGGGCCGCGGCGCCCGCCGGGGTGGGCGCCGGCGGGGCTCCAGCCGAAATAGCGGCCGAGGGCGAGGCCGCCGCCCGTCAGCACCAGCAGGCCCAGCGCCGCGGCCAGCGCGATAACCGCCGGCGGGGTCTGCGGGGCGCTGTCGAACGCCGGCGCCGCGGTCGGCAGCACCGCCTTGCGGGGAACCACGGGCTTCGGCGATCCATCCTTTGTCGTGTGCCTGGCGCGCTTGCGATCGGCGCGCACGAGCTGCTGCGGAGTCGGCCCGCTCGGCACCGGTGCGGCCGCCGCGGTCGGCGAGGGCGCCGCGCCACCGCTGCTGCCGCAGCCGCTGCCGAGGGCGTTGTTGACCGCGTCGCCGAACCCGGGGTCGTAGGCCTGCACGTCGGGTGGGATGCTGCCGAGGGTGCTGCGAAGATCGCCCGCCGAGTACCTGCAGGCCTGGATGCTGCCGCTCGACCCGTAGTCCTGGTAGAGCTGGGAGAAGCTGCTGGCCTGGGCACCGGCCGGGGCCAGGAGCAGCCCGGCCGCACCCGCCGCGACGAGCATGAGGCGCCTCGCACTCATGGCCCTAGCTTAATGCCTCGGGCCGGCGGGGAATGCTCGCTACGCTGGCGCCGATGGAGGCGATCGGTCAGCGCGAACCTCGCCCGGGGCGGCCGCTGCCGCTGGAGCGGGCGAGCTTCGCGCAGCGCGCGGCCGCCGTGGCGGCGGCCCCCGGCTACGCCGGCTGGCTGATGGCGTTCCTGCTCGCCGCCTGCGCCTACGCGGCTTTTGCGAACGGCGCGATCGCGGGCGACGACGAGGCCCGCCTCCAGGTCGGCGTCGCGGCGACGGTCGTCTTCGGCGGCATCGGCCTTGGGGCCGGGGCGCTCGCCTGGGGCCGCGCACCGCTCGCCTGGTGCGGCGCGGCGCTGGTGGCGCTGTTCGCGCTGTGGAGCGCGCTCAGCCTCGACTGGTCGGTTGCCCCCGACGACACCTGGCTGGCGGTCAACCGCGCCGTCACCTACGCCGCCGTGATCGGCCTCGCCCTTGTCGCCGGGGCGGCGATCCGCTTCGCGCCCCGCATAGTCGCGATCGCGATCCCCCTGCTGGTCCTGCCGGTGGCGCTGTTCGCGCTGGCGGGCAAGCTCGCGCCCGAGCTCCACCTGGCCGGGATCTCCTTCGACCACACCGAGCGCTTCCAGCGGCTGCGCGAGCCGATCGGCTACTGGAACGCGCTCGGCCTGCTCTGCGTGATGGCCACGCCGACGTGCATCTGGGCCGCCGCCGACCGCGATTGGCGCGACGGCGCCCGCACCGCCGCGCTGCTCGTCCTCGACGTCCTGCTGGTCACGATCGCGCTCACCTACTCGCGCGGCGCCGTGCTCGCCTTCCTCGGCGTGGCGGCGGTGATGGTGGCCGCGGGGCCCAACCGGCTGCGGCGCGTCGCGGTCGTCGGCGTCGCCGTGCTCGCGGCGGTGCCGAGCGTCGCCTTCGCCTTCGGCCGGCACGACCTGACGACCGCGGGGCTGCCGGCCTCCCAGCGCGCCGACGACGGCGCCATCCTCACCGTGATCCTGACCCTGGGCCTGGCCGCGCTCGTGGTCGTCGCCAGGCTTGCGCTCGCGGCCGAGCGCCGGGTCGAGTGGCGGCCTCGCCACACCCGCCTGGCGCGCACCGCGATCGCCGCCGCCGCGATCCTCGTGCTGCTCGCCGGGACCGCGGCCCTGGCGAGCTCCGATCGCGGCATCGGCGGCACGGTGTCGCACCAGTGGCACGAGTTCAAGCGGGTGAAGGCCAGCTCGCGGGACCCCGGCAGGCTGGTCTCGGTGAACGGGTCCAACCGCTGGGTCTGGTGGTCGGAGGCGATGGGGGCGTTCAGCGACAAGCCGGTGAAGGGATGGGGCGCCGGCTCGTTCCCGGTCCTGCACTACCTCTATCGCAACCACGAGGCGCCCGTGCGCTCGACCCACAGCGTCGAGCTTCAGTTCCTCTCCGAGACCGGCCTCGTCGGCGCTGCGCTCGGGCTGGGCGGGCTGGCGCTGCTCTTCGCCGCCGCCGCGCAGGGAGCGAGACGGGCGAGGGGCGCCGAGCGCTCGGCGCGCCTGGCGCTGGTCGCCGTCGCCGCAGCCTGGGCGGTGCATTCCGTGTACGACTGGGACTGGGAGATCCCCGCCGTCACGCTCCCCGCCCTGATCGCCGCCGCGATTGCGGCGATGCCCTACGGCGGCGGGCGCCAGCGCGGTGAGCTGGTGCCGGCTCGCAGCCGCCGTGACCTGCTTCCCGGCTGGTTCGCGGCGGGCGCCGCCGCGCTTGCGGGGGCGGCGCTCGCGATCTCCGTCGTCCTGCCGGCGCTGTCGGACTCGCGCCGGCTCGACGCGTTCGTCACCGCTTCCCGCCACACGCCCGCAGCGACCCGCGACGGGGCAACCCAGGCGGACCTCGCCCGCCGCCTGAACCCGCTCAGCATCGATCCGCTGCTTGCCGAGGCGACGATCTTCTCCGGGGGCCTGCGCTTCGACCTCGCCGAGCGCTCCCTCTACGAGGCGGTGCGGCGGCAGCCCGAAAGCTACCGGGGCTGGCAGGCGCTGACTGCCTTCCTCGGCACGTTCGACGCTCCCGGCCCGATCGAGCGCGCCCTGCGCCGCTGGAGCCTCACCGACCCGCTCACCTTCGAGAAGGGCCCGCCGCCGCAGGCCGGCCTCGCCTACCCGCTCGAGCTCCCGCCGTCGCGTTCCCCGACCGCCTACGGGACGCCATTGCCCCAGCCCGCCGCGCCGGCCCTGCCGGCGGGGATCGTCCCCACCGCTCCCTAGTGGCGCTAGTGTCTCCGCTGGGGAACCGTCGTTAGATGGCGCCGTGGCGCTCGGGGTGGGAGCGCCGCGTCGCCCGGTCGGCGCGGTCGTTCGACCCCGACGAGCTCGAGCGCAGGCTCGTCTGGCTGCTCGGCTCGCCGCGCTCGGGCAGCTCGTGGCTGGTCGCGCAGCTCGCCGAGCTGCCCGGCGTGAGCACGATCCTCGAGCCGCTCGTCGGCAGGCACCTGGCGCTGACGGCGACCGCGCCCGTCGCCGGGCGGACCGGATACTTCCTGCACAACGAGCTGCTCGCCGACCAGGAGAACTACCTGTTCTCGCATGCCTACGAGAGCGCCTGGCGGCCGCTCTTCCGCGAGGCGATCCTGGGCCGGTTCGCGGCCCAGCTGGCGGCGCACGGTCGCCCCGCCGGGCCCGTTGTCGTGAAGGAGCCGAACGGCTCCGCCGCCGCCGGGCCGATCTTCGAGCTGATGCCGCGGTCGCGCCTGCTCTTTCTGATCCGCGACGGCCGCGACGTGGTCGACTCCTTCGTCGACGCGCTCTCGCACCCCGATTGGATCCTCGCGTATGCGCCGGGCCAACGGGCGCTGGAACAGTCCAAGCGGATGGAGTTCATCGAGGTGCAGTCGGCGCTCTGGCGCTTCTACACGGAGGCGGTCGACGGCGCCTGCCGCGACCTCGACGACGACGCCTGCTTCCGGGTCCGCTACGAGGACCTGCTCGCCGACACCGAGCGCTGGCTGGCCCGGATCGCCGAGTGGCTTGGCGCTGCCGCGCCGCCCGAGCGGATCGCGGCGGTCGCACGCAGGCACAGCTTCGCCGAGCTGTCCGAAGAGCAGCGCGGCCCCGGGAAGTTCGCCCGCGCCGCCTCGCCGGGCGCGTGGCGCGAGAACATGACCGCCGCCGAGCAGCGCCTGATGCAGGAGATGCTGGGCGACACGCTGGCCCGTCTCGGCTACGACTGAGCGCCGCCGTGCGGCGGCCGCAGGCGACGCTCAGGCACGCCTGGCGGCGACATCACGCAAGCAGGCACGCCGGGGCCGGTTGCTACCCTCGCCAACGCTCCGCCGCCCACGGAGAGGGCAAGCGATGCGACTGATCGTCACCGAGAAGAACAACAGCGCGCGCAAGATCGCCGAGATCCTCGGCGACGGCGCGACCGAGGGCGCCACCTACAAGGTGCCCTACTACACGTGGACGGACGGCGACGGCGAGCACCTGTCGATCGGGCTCAAGGGCCATGTGCTCAACCCCGCCTTCCCGGAGCAGTACAAGAGCTGGGAGAAGACGGACATGCACGCGCTGATCGACGCCGAGCTGATCAAGGAGGCGACGGACAAGAACGTCCTGCGAGCCGTGCGCAAGGTGTCCCAGGACGCGGACAGCCTCGTGATCGCCACCGACTATGACCGCGAGGGCGAGCTGATCGGGCTCGAGATCCTCGAGGAGATCCTCGAGGAGAACCCCGCCCTGGAGGGCCAGGTCAAGCGGGCCCGCTACTCGGCCCTGACCAAGGAGGAGATCGAGCGGGCCTTCGCCGAGCTCCACGAGCTCTCCTTCGACCTCGCCTACGCCGGCGCCGCCCGCCAGGACATCGACCTGATCTGGGGGGCGACCCTGACGCGAGCGGTGTCCCTCGCCACCGGGCGCCGCGGCGCCAACTTCCTCTCGGTGGGACGTGTTCAGAGCCCGACGCTGGGGCTGATCGTCGAGCGCGAGCTGGAGCGCCGCGCCCACGTGCCGAAGCCGTACTGGGAGGTCTTCGCCCGCTTCGAGCACCCCGACGGCTCGTTCGAGGCGCACCACGCGACGGACAAGTTCTGGGACAGGGGCGAGGCGGACGCCGCCGTCGCCGGCACCGAGAGCCCCGGGGCCGTGACCTCTGTGAGCGCCCGCAAGGCGAGCCGCAAGCCGCCGGCGCCGTTCAACACGACCAGCTTCACGACGGAGGCGTCGAGCCGGCTCGGGATCACGCCGGCGCGGGCGATGCGGATCGCCGAGGACCTCTACATGGACGGGTTCATCAGCTACCCGCGCACCGACAACACGGTCTATCCGAGCTCGCTGCCGCTGCGCGAGCTGGTCACCTCGCTCGTGCGCATTCCCGAGTTCGAGGCGGCGTCGCACCTGCTGGAGGGGGAGCTCTCGCCCAGCCGCGGCAAGAAGGAGACGACCGACCACCCGCCGATCTACCCCACCCAGGCGGTCCACCCGGACGCGCTCGAGGGCCCTCACCGCCGCGTCTACGAGCTGGTGGCGCGGCGCTTCCTCGCCACCTTCGGCCCGGCGATGGTGACGGAGTCCACCCGGGCCGACATCGGGGCCGGCTCGGAGACCTACTTCGTGCGCGGCAGCGTCGTGCTCGACCCGGGTTACGCCGCCGTGTACACCTACGCGCGCTCCGCCGACGACGAGATCCCGAAGCTGGAGGAGGGCCAGAGCCTGGCGATCGACGGAGAGCCGTGGTTGATCGACAAGGAGACGCAGCCGCCGTCGCGGATCAGCCAGGGCAAGCTCGTGGAGATGATGGAGGAGCGCGGCCTCGGGACCAAGGCGACGCGCGCCGACATCATCCAGAAGCTCTACGACCGCGGCTACGTGCGCAACAACCCGCCCGAGCCGAGCGAGACCGGCCTGGCGATGTACGAGGCGTTCAAGCGCTACGTGCCGCGGATGGCGACCCCCGAGATGACCGCCGAGCTGGAGGCGGACATGGACGAGATCGCCGCCGGCGACACGTCGAAGGACGAGGTGCTGCGGATCAGCCGCGAGATGCTGCACTCGACCTACGACGAGCTCGACGGCCAGCGGGAGGACCTCGCCAAGGTGATCTGGGAGGGGATGGACCTCGACCGCCTGCTGGGCCCGTGCAAGGTCTGCGAGGAGGCCGGTCGCAAGCAGGACGACGGCTCCCCGAACATGCTGCGGATCATCCGCGCGCGCAAGTCCGGCAAGCGCTTCGTCGGCTGCAGCGGCTGGAAGCCGGAGGAGGAGCTGGGCCCCGGCGAGGAGGCGTGCGACCAGACCTTCCCGCTGCCCCAGCGCGGCGACGTCTTCAAGCTCGAGGAGCGATGCTCGATCTGCGGCGAGACCCCGCGCCTGAAGGTGGTGCCGCCGCGCGGCAGGCCGTGGGACCTGTGCCTGAACGAGGAGTGCCCCTCGATGCAGGAGATGAAGCGCCGCCGAGCCGAGCGCGAGGCCGCCCGCGCGGCCCGCGAGGCGGCCGAGGCCGCCGGCGACGCCGACGGCGAGGTCCCGCCCGACACGGCGCCGAAGCGCACCCGCCGCCGCGGCACCGGTCGCCGCGCCGGCGCCAAGCGCTCCGGCAACGGCGCTCGGTCCGGCGCCCGCGGCCGCAGCCGCTCCGGCAGCTAGACGTCGGGGCCGTGTTCGTCTCGCTCGAGGGGATCGACGGCTCAGGCAAGAGCACCCAGGCCGCGCTGCTCGCCGAGGCGATGGGAAGCGACGCGGTGCTGGTGCGCGAGCCCGGCGGCACGCCGGCCGGCGAGACGATCCGCGACCTGTTGAAGAGCCCCTCGGTCGCGCTCTCGCCGCTGACCGAGCTGCTGCTGTTCTGCGCCGCCCGCGCGGAGCTGACCGAGCAGGTGATCCGGCCGGCGCTGGACAGCGGCCGCGACGTGGTCAGCGACCGCTTCGTCGATTCCACCGTCGCCTATCAGGGGATCGCGCGAGGCCTCGGCGCCGGCCTCGCCGCGGAGCTGAGCGCCTCGGCCACCTCCGGCCTGGTCCCCGACCTGACGCTGCTGATCCGGATCGACCCCGAGCTCGCGGCGGGGCGGCTGCGCCGCGGCGACGACCGCTTCGAGGGTGAGGGGATCGAGCTCCAGCGCGCCGTCGCCGCGGCCTACGAGGGAATCGCCGCGGCGGATCCCGGGCGCATCGTCGTGATCGACGGCTCCGGGGCGATCGAGCAGGTCCATGCGGCGGTGACCGAGGCCGTCGAGCAGCGTGCGGCGAGCGCCGGGCGGAGCCCCGGATGAGCGCCGCGGGCGCGCAGCGCACGCCTCCCGGTGCGATCGAGGCGGCGACCGGCGACCAGCCGCGAGCGCGGATGGCGCTCGCGGCGGCGCTGGCCGACCCCGTCCACGCCTACTTGCTGCGCGGTCCGGCGGGAACGGGCAAGCGGGCGGCGGCCCGCGCTTTTGCGGCCGAGCTGCTCGCGGCGGGGTCCGGCGACCCCGAGGGAACCCGCCGTCGCATCCTCGCCGAGTCGCCGCTGCATCCCGACCTCGTGCTGCTGCGCCCCCCCGGTGCGCAGCACCTCGTCGACGACGTCCGCGAGCTCGTGATCCGCGGTGTCGCCTACCGCCCGGTCGAGGCCGAGCGGCGCGTCTTCATCCTCGAGGCCGCCGAAGCGCTCGGCGACGAGAGCCAGAACGCGCTGCTGAAGACGCTCGAGGAGCCGCCGTCCTTCGCCCACCTTCTGCTTGTCAGCTCCGAGCCCGAGCTGCTCCTTGAGACGATCGTCTCGCGCTGCCAGCCGGTCCCGTTCGAGCCCCTGGCGCCGGACGCGGTCGAGGCCAGGCTCGTCGACGCCGACGCTCCCGAAGCGGAGCGTCGCGCCGCCGCCCGGCTGTGCGGCGGCGATGCCGGTCGCGCCCGCTTCCTTCTGTCCGCCGAGGGGCGCGGGCTGAGGGCCGAGGCGGAGGCGTGCGCCCGCGGTGCGATCGCCGGCGACCTGCACGGGACGCCCTGGATGGGGCTGCTGGCGCGGGCGGAGGAGGCCGCCGAGCAGGCATCCGACGCGGTCGCCGACGAGGTCGAGGCCACGCTCGGGGGCGGCGCCGCGAGGGGCCGCGAGGCCGGCCGCATCCGCCGCCTCGGCGCCGAGGAGGCGAGGCGGGCGGGGCGGCGCCGGCGCACGGCCACCCTGGACCTCGGCCTGGAGCTGTGCGCCGCCTGGTACCGCGACGTGGCCGTGGTCGCCGGCGGCGCGGCGGAGCTCGCCTTCAACGCCGATCGCGGCGACGCGCTCGGCGAGGACGCCGACGGGATCGATCCGTCGCGGGCGAGGGAGGCCGTGGAGGCCGTGCTCGAGACGCGCCGCCGCCTGGAGCGCAACGTCTCCGAGGAGCTCGCGCTCGAGGCGCTCTTCTACGCCGTCGAATCGCGGCTTCGGCATCCCTGAGTCCTCGCCCGGCCAGACAAATCCCGCCGTCGCGCGAGGTTTGTGTTAAGAGATACTCAGAATGGCTCGGACGATCAGGGAAACGGCCCGCGCGGGGCCCCGGCCGCACATCCCGATGCGCGTCTGGCTCGGGATCGCGTTCGCCGCCGTCGGCTTGATCACCGCCGCCGCCGTGTACCTGTTCGTCAACGGCTCTGCGTCCACGGTGGTCTCGGACCGCTCCGCCGACGTTGCCATCGGCCGCGCGGTCAGGGTCGCCGATCGTCTCGGCAACCTGCCCGTGTCGGGCGGCGACGAGGTGCTGAGGGCGAATCGCAGCGATTCCTTCTCCGTCTGGGAGTTCGACCGCAACGGGCGTGAGGTCGGGCCCACGCACCGCGGCTATCCGCTCGACCGGGTTCGGTACCGCGACCAGGCGGTCACGAGCGCTCTCGCAGGGGGCCGCGCCACGGCCAACCTGCCCGACGACGTCACGGTCGTCGCCGTGCCGATATTCCGGCACGGCAGGGTCGACGGCGCGGTGCTCGCGCGGGCCACTCGCTCGGTAGCCCTGCAGCGGTCGATCGACACGCTGCGCAGCGACTCGCTCAAGGCGCTGGCGCTGGCGATCGTCGTCGGCGCCCTGATCGGCTTCGGGGTGGCAAGTGTGATCACCCGGCGGATCAGGCGCCTGGCGCGCAGCACCGAGCGGATGGCATCCGGTCGCTTCGACACGCCGCTCCGCACCGCTGGCCGCGACGAGATCGGCGACCTGACCAGGTCAATCGACTCGATGCGCACGGCCCTGAAGGAGAGCTTCAACGTGCTCGGCTCCGAGCGCGACAAGCTGTCGGCGATCTTCGCCGGGTTGATCGACGCCGTGATGGTGGTCGGCAACGACGGCGAGGTGCGCTTTCACAACCCGGCGGCGGCGCCGCTGCTCGACTCCGACGGCACGCCGATCGACGCGCTCGTGCCGTGGTTGCGGCGCGCGGCCGAGCGGGGCAGCGCGGAGCACGGTTCGCTGCGCGTCGGCGAGCGCGTCTACGCGCTCCAGGCCCGCGACATCCCGGCCGAGCACGCTGTGCTGATGGTGGTGCGTGACCGCACCGAGGAGCTGAGGCGCCAGCTGGCCGAGCGCGAGTTCATCTCCAACGCGGCGCATGAGCTGCGCAACCCAATAGCCGGGATCTCGGGGGCGATCGAGGTGCTGCAGTCGGGCGCCAAGGACGAGCCCGAGGCTCGCGACCACTTCCTCGCGCGCCTCTCCGCAGACGCCGAGCGGATGAGCAGGCTGACGCAGTCGCTGCTGACGCTGGCGCGGGTGGAGGCGCTCGAGGAGGGCGAGGGGGAGGCGGAGGTCGTCGACGTGGCGGTTGCGGCGGGAGAGGCCGCCCAGGCGGTCGACGCCCCGGTCGGGATCGACCTGCAGCTCGAGATCGCGCCCGACCTGGCGGCGACTGGCGACCCGGTCATGCTGCGCCAGGTGCTGATCGGGCTGCTCTCGAACGCGTACAAGAACACGCCGCCGCCGGGCACGGTTACGCTTCGCGCCCGTCACGAGGGCGTACACGGCGTGCTGATCGAGGTGACCGACACCGGAACGGGGATCCCCGCCGACGAGGTGGACCGGGTCTTCGAGCGCTTCTACCGGGCGAGCGGCTCGCTCGAGCACACGGGCTTCGGCCTCGGACTGGCGATCGCCAAGCGGATGGTGAACGTGATGGGCGGCGAGATCGGCGCCCGCTCGGCGCGCGGCCGTGGCAGCACGTTCTGGGTGCGGTTGCCGGAGGCCCAGCCGACCTTCACCCCGGTGGCATGAGCAGCGGCCGCATCCTTGTCGCCGACGACGAGCCCTCGGTGCGGGACTCGGTCGGCTACGCGCTCGAGCAGGAGGGATTCGAGGTGACGATGGCGGTGGACGGCGACGACGCCGACAGCAAGCTGTCGTCCGACGACTTCGACCTGCTGATCCTCGACATCATGATGCCGGGGCGCAGCGGCCTCGATCTCTGCCGCGACGTGCGCGGGCGCAGCCCCGTCCCGATCATCCTGCTTACCGCCAAGGACGCCGAGGTGGACAAGGTCGTCGGCCTCGAGGTGGGCGCCGACGACTACGTGACGAAGCCGTTCTCGGTCCGCGAGCTGCTCGGGCGGGTGCGCGCCCAGCTGCGCCGGCGGGCGCTCGACCGCGGCGTGCACACCGAGGGGACCAAGGTGGACGCGGGCCCGGTCTCGATCGACCTCGCCCGTCACGTCGTGCTCGTGCGTGGCGAACAGATCAGCCTGACGCGCTCGGAGTTTCAGGTGCTGCGCCTGCTCGCCGAGAGCCCCGGTCAGGTCTTCACACGCCGCGAGATCATGGAGGAGCTGTGGCAGACGGAGTTCTTCGGCGACGTGCGCGCCTGCGACGTCCACATCTCCAACCTGCGCCAGAAGATCGAGCGCGACGCCCAGGACCCCGAGCTGGTGCTGACCGTGCGCGGGGTGGGGTACAAATTCGCCGAGTAAGCCGGAGACGGGATTCGAACCCGTGACCCCCGCTTTACGAGAGCGGTGCTCTGGCCAACTGAGCTACTCCGGCGCCGGCTGAAGCGTAACGCTCGGGCTCGGCCCTGAAGGCGTCGCGGCAGCCCTCGGAGCAGAAGTGGTAGGTGCGGCCGGCGTGGACGTGGCGCAGCGCCCTGGAGCGGTCCACGCTCATCCCGCACACCGGGTCGCGGGCGCCGCGCCGGATCGTCAGCAGCATCAGGGCGGCGAAGCCGGCGGTCGCCAGGACGTTGAGCACGAGCTTGTAGTCCAGCTCGACCGACCCGAAGACGTCGTCGCGCGTCGGCCTCGCATCGGGGATCAGCCCTGTCGCCCCGAACAGCAGGTCGACGGCGAGCGCGGCGACCATGATCGTGAGGAACATCAGCGCCGTGATCCGCAGCGCGAAGCCCAGCCCGTAGTACTTCCGGTAGGCGAGAACGATCGGCAGCACGATCAGGTCGGCGAAGATGAACGCGACCACGCCGGCGAACGAGATTCCTCCCGACCACAGCACGGCGGCGAGGGGCACGTTGCCGATCGAGCAGACGAAGCTGAGCACGGCGATCAGGGGGCCGGCGACGACGTTCTCCAGCGTCCGCACCAGCGGCGGCGCGTCCTCGATGAAGAGCGAGTTGAAGAAGTCGTCGCCGAGCAGGGCGATGAACCCGGCGAGCAGGAACCCGATCGTGATCTCCTTCCAGAGCATCTGCCAGTCGCCGCGGAAGTTGTGGGCGACGTCCGACCAGGCATCGGTCGAGCGCAGGCGCTGCCGCAGGCCCCCCTCGGCGCTGGCGGCGCGATGCTGGTGGCCGGCGTCGGCGCCGAGGGCGTGCTCGCGGGCGTGCTCCTCATCCTCGTCGGAGACGAAGGCCCGAAGCAGGACCGTCATCAGGCCGATCAGCACGATCCCGCCGACGTACTCGGCGAGCGTGAACTGCCAGCCGATCAGCACCCAGAGCACGAGCCCCAGCTCCCAGACGAGGTTGGTCGAGGCGAACTGGAAGGCGAGCGCCGACGCCGCCGACGCGCCCTTCTGGAAGAGCGACTTGGCGATCGCGATCGCCGCGTAGGAGCACGACGACGACGCCGCGCCCAACCCGGTGGCGCGCAGGATGGGGCCGAATCCGCTGCCGGCCATGCCGCTCTCGATCCTCTCCCGCGGCACCCAGGCCTGGACGATCGCCGAGATCGCGAACCCCAGGACCAGCGCCCACCACACCTCGTAGGCCATCAGCAGGGCGTTGCCGAGGCCCTCGCCGACCTTGGCCGTGACGTCGCTCATCGCCAATACCCTAGGGGGGTATAGGCGGCGAAGTCAAGCCGGTCCGTCCCGCGCGCTTCATATAAGGGTCGCCGTGAGCGACGCGTTCGATGCCCGGGCCAGCCACGATCGCGAGGAGCAGTCGCTGGAGTTCACCCGGCTTCGCGGTCGTCGGCCGCCTGTGGCTCGTCCACCACCGCTTCTTCGGCGGGCTGGCGAAGTTCGACAGCACGCTGATGGTGCTCAACCTGGCGTACCTCGCGTTCATCGTCGTGATCCCGTTCACGAGCGAGGCCCTCGGCGACCCCGCTACCGCGGTCCACGCGCGACGCAGGCGGACGGCTAATCGCGCTCGGAGAGGATCTCGTTGCGCTCGGCGAGGCGATTGCGGCGGCGCACCTCCGCCTCCCGCTGGCGCCGCCGCTCGTTCTCGGTCTTGGCCACAACGGGTGGTACCGGCGTCGGCTCGCCGTCCTCGCCGATCGCGACGATCGTCAGGTAGGCGGTGCTGGTGTGGTGGACCGCGCCGGTGCGGGGGTTCTCCGCCTCGACTCGCACCCCGACCTCCATCGAGGTCCGCCAGGTGGCGTTGACGCTGGCGCTGCACTTCAACAGCTCGCCGACGTTGACCGGATGGAGGAACGTCATCCGATCCATCGCCGCGGTGACCACGCGACAGCCGGAGTGGCGGACGGCGGCGATCCCGGCCGCCTCGTCGCACATCCTCATCACGGTCCCGCCGTGGACGAATCCGGCGGTGTTCGCGTCGGGGATGCCCATCCAGCGGACCAGGGTCGACTTCGTCTCCGATGCGGGCTTCGGGTCCATGGCGCGATGCTATTGACCCCGCACGACCCGCCAGCCGCCGGGCCTGACGGTGACGGTGCGGGTGTATAGGCTCTTGGCGCCAACAGGGAAAGGAGTGACTTTGAGGACAAGACTGATCGGGCTGACCGCCGCCGCCGTGCTGGGCGCCGGATCGGCGTTCGGGGTCGCCGCCTGCGGCGGCAAGGACAAGACGACGACGGAGACGGTGAACGCTCCGGCGAACGTGCCCGTCGCTCCGACGACGCCGCCCACCACCGTGAAGCCCCAGACCCTCACCACCCAGACGCATACGACGACGACCCCGCCGACGACCGCGACCAACAGCGGGGGCGGGAGCAGCTACTAGGCGTCGAGGACGCGCGCCGGCCCCTCGGTCGGCGCGCGGCCCGTGCCCGGCGAGGCGCGATGTCCGCGGCCACGATCCACACCAGCGAGGGCGCGATCGTCGTCGAGCTGTTCGACGCCGACGCTCCGAAGACGGTGGACAACTTCCGCAGCCTCTCGGGGGACGGGTTCTACGACGGGCTGATCTTCCACCGGATCATCCCCGAGTTCATGATCCAGGGTGGCTGCCCGCAGGGGACCGGGACCGGCGGCCCCGGCTACACGTTCGAGGACGAGATCAACCCCCACAAGATCGTGCGGGGGGCGCTGGCGATGGCGAATGCCGGACCCGACACGAACGGGTCGCAGTTCTTCATCGTCACGGCGCAGGAGTGCCCGTGGCTGGACGGCAAGCACACGGTCTTCGGCCGCGTCGCCGACGGGATGGACGTGATCGACAGCCTCGAGGGGCTCGAGACGGGGCCCGGCGACCGCCCCCTCGACCCCCCCGTGATCGAACGGATCGAGCTTTCCGACTCCGCCTGATGGCGGCGATCAGGCTGCCGCGGCTGTCGGCGCGCAGCGTCGAGCTAGGCGACCTGCTCGACGCGTTCCTGGTCTGCGCGGTCGGCACGATCCTGGTGATCCGCCTCCAGCTGTACCTGACCAACTACCCGCAGCTCGGCGGCGGCGGTCTCCACATCGCCCACGTGCTCGACGGGGGGCTGCTGATGATGATCGCGATCGTCATCGCGGTCTCGTACCTGACCCGCACCGCGCGCAAGGTGGCGGCGGTGCTCGGCGGCATCGGCTTCGGCTTCTTCATCGACGAGCTCGGCAAGTTCATCACCGAGGACACCAATTACTTCTTCAAGCCGACGGCGGCGCTGATCTACATCATCTTCATCCTCATGTACCTGAGCTTCCGCGCCCTGCAGCGCCGTCGCGGCTTCAGCTCGCGCGAGTACCTCGTCAACGCGATCGAGCTGATCAAGGAGGCCGCGATCCACGACCTCGACGAGGCCGAGCGGCGACGGGCGATGCAGCTGCTCGACCGCGCCGACCCCGCCGATCCGCTGGTCGGGCACGTGCGTGAGCTGCTGCGCAGCGCCGAGGCGATCCCGACGCGCCGGCCCGGCCGGGCGACGCGGTTCGTGCTGGGCGCGCGCGACCTCTACCTGCGCACAGTGCAGAGCCCCTCCTTCACCCGCGTGATGAACGCGGTCTTCGTGCTGCTGGCGATCGGCTCCCTGATCCAGATCCTGACCCTGGTGTTCGTGGTCGGCGAGTCGCTCGAGGGGAACGGGTTCTTCGCCCAGCTGGGCGACGCCTTCGCCAAGGCCGGCAACCTGTCGTTCATCTCCTACGCCGCGATCCTCTCCTCGCTGGCGTCGGCGGTCTTCGTGTTGATCGGCGTCTACCGGCTGCGCACGTCGACGCGCCTGGCCGCCTACCGGATGTTCGACCGCGCCCTGCTGATCGAGATCTACGTCACCCAGGTGTTCGCGTTCGCCAAGTCGGAGTTCTCGGCTGTCTTCGGGCTGGCCGTCTACCTGCTCGCCTGGGTGACCCTGCGCTACATGATGGGAGCCGAGCGCCGGATCGAGCACCTCGACGCCGGCGGAGCCGTCCCCGCGCCCGCCTAGGATCCCGCCGTGATTCCGCTCGCGACGGCGGCGGACAGCGTCGAGAACGCGGTTCGCGACGCCGTCAACTTCGCGATCCCCTTCGTCGAGGGAATCGGCGCCGCGATCATCGTCGCCGGGGTGGTGCTCGCCTTCGGCACCTTCCTGCTGTCGGAGCTGCGCATCCGGATGGTCGCCTACGAGCACGTCCGCCTCCAGCTGGGCCGCTTCATCGCCCTCGGGATCGAGTTCCAGCTGGCCGCCGACATCCTCACCACGGCCGTGACGCCGACCTTCGAGGACATCGGCAAGCTGGGCGCGATCGCGGCGATCCGGACGGTCCTCAACTACTTCCTCGCCCAGGAGATAGAGCGCGCCGAGCGGATGGAGAAGGAGGGCATGCTCGCCGGCCCCGAGGGGATGATGGAGGCCAGGCCCGCGGCGACGATGGAGGGCGCGTGACGGTGGCGACCGCGCAGCTGTCCGCGGACCTAACCACGGCGGTGGCGACGATCCCGTTCGCGATCGCCGCCGGGATCATCGTCTTCGGCGCGATCTCGTCGCTTCGGGCGGGGTCGCGGACGGGCGTCGTCTTCGCGAGCTACCTCGGACTCGGGCTCGAGTTCTTCCTCGCGGCCGGGCTGATCCGGCTGGCCAGCGCCGACACCTTCGCGATGCTCGGCATCACGGCGACGATCATCGCTGCCCGCGGGCTGGTCGTGCTCGGAGTCCGGTTCGGTGCCAGGGCGTGGGGCTACGCGCCGGCGCCGGCGGCTCGCGTGTCGCGCCCCGCTCGCCAGTGGCCCGCCTGAGGCGCTCGTGACGGTCGGCTAGGTTGGCGGACTCCCTGGATCGGCTGGCGGCGGAGGTCGAGTCCTGCCGGCTGTGTCCGCGCCTGGTCGCCTGGCGCGAGGCGGCGGCGGCCGACCCGCCGCGACGCTTCGCGGGCGAGCGCTACTGGGCGCGGCCCGTAGCCGGCTTCGGCGATCCCCGCGCCCGGGTGGTGGTGGTCGGCCTCGCCCCGGCGGCGCACGGAGGCAACCGCACCGGGCGCGTGTTCACCGGCGATCGCTCGGGTGACTGGCTCTTCGCGGCCCTGCACCGGGCCGGGTTCGCCAGCCAGCCGACCTCGCGGCACAGGGACGACGGCCTGCGGCTGACGAATGCGTGGGTGACGGCCGTCAACCGCTGCCCGCCGCCGGGCAACCGGCCGACTCCGCGCGAGCGCGACAGCTGCCTGCCGTACCTGGAGCGCGAGCTGCGGCAGCTGTCGCGGGCGCGGGTGGTCGTCTGCCTCGGCGGCTTTGCCTGGGACGGCGCGCTGCGGGCGCTGCGCGCGCTCGGCGAGGAGGTGGCGCGGCCGCGGCCGCGCTTCGGGCACGGCGCGGAGGCGGAGATCGGGCCCTACGCCCTGATCGGCTGCTACCACCCGAGCCAGCAGAACACGTTCACCGGCCGGCTCACCGAGGCGATGACCGATGCGGTGCTGGCCCGCGCCGCCGAGCTGGCGGGCTGATTACTCAGCTGCCCGGTGACGTGCGGCTGCTCGACCCGGTAGACGTGGTCGACGGCCATTGGCCCTAAATTAACCTCACCGTCATGTTCCCGCTGAACCTGCCGAACGCGCTGACACTGCTACGCATCCTGGCGGTGCCCGTGATCGTCGTCGCCCTGCTCGGCGAGACGCCGAACGGGGACGCGCTGGCGGCGGCGGTGTTCGCCCTGGCGGCGCTCACCGACGGTTTGGACGGGTACATCGCGCGGTCGCGCGGCAGCGTGACCACGTTCGGCAAGCTGATGGACCCGCTGGCCGACAAGCTGCTGATCGTGGCGGCGCTGATCTCGCTCGTCTCGCTCGGGCGGCTGGCGGCCTGGGTGGCGATGGTGATCATCGCCCGCGAGCTGGCGGTGACGGGACTGCGCGCTGTCGCGGCGGAGCGCGGCGTGGTGATCTCGGCGAGCTGGATGGGGAAGGTGAAGACGATCCTTCAGGTGGCGGCTGTGTTCGCCCTGATCGCCACACATCCGGCGCCTGCGGCGGTGGACGCGCTGGTCTACGCCGCCGTGGCGATGACCGTGATCAGCGGGGTCGACTACTTCTTCGGGCTGCGAAAGAGGCTGGCGGCCGCGGAGCTGCGGGGGAAGGCGAAGACGGAGACGGGATAGCCGCGGCTACCGAAGCGGGGCCTCGAGCCACTCGCGCTTCGTCAGGTGGTGACGCGAGTGCTCGCCGGAGGCCAGCTCGGCGCGCAGGTCGCCGAGCGTGCCGTAGCGCTCGGCGACGACGTTGTGGCGGTGGATCGTCTCCAGGTTCTCCTGGCGGGCCAGGACGAAGGCGTCGTCGCCCATCCGCGGGTAGGCGTCGGTGACGCGTCGGATCATCTCGCGGACGCAGTCCTCGACGAAGCGGGGGTTGCGATGGGCCTTCTCGACGACCTCGACCTCGTCGGAGCGCTTCATCAGCTCGTAGATCTCCGAGCTCATCGACTGCTCGACGATGCGGAGGAGGTCGCGGGCGTCGATCGCCCAGGCACCTCCCTCGGGGCAGCCGACGTAGAGGGTGCCGATGCCGCGCTGGTTGTGGGTGGCGACGGGGATCGCCTCGAGCGCGCGGTCGGCCGTCTCGTCGTCGAAGCCCCGGTCGCGGAGGCGCTCGCGGGCGCGCGACTCGACCAGGCCCTGGGCGCAGGGGCAGGCCGTCATTCCCTGGGCCTGGACGCCGGTGAGGGTGCGCGTTCCGCGGATCGAGGCGACGGCGGTGCCGAAGAGGGTGTAGATCTCCTGGGTCGGCAGGCCCGATGCGGGGGCGGGAACGGTCTCGGGATAGCGGGCGGCGATCGTCACCTCCGCGCGGAGCCCGTCCTGGCTCTCGCGAACGCGCTCGGCGATGTGGGCGGCGAGCGTCTCGGCTCGGAAGGACTCGCCGAGGACGACGGAGTCGATCGCCTCGCCGACGACCTCCTCGAAGCGCGACATGTGGACCCCGGCCTGCTGCGGGTTGAGGTCGACGAAGCACTCGAGCTGCGCGTAGTAGAGCTGGCCCGAAGCGGCGCCGTCAGCCGAGTGGGCCCCGCGATCGGCGGGGTTGGCGTCGACCCGCAGGATCTTCTCGATCCCGGTGACGCCGACGCGGGAGAGGCTGACCTCGGTGGCGGGCCGCGACGCCTGGACATCCGGCCCAGCAGGGTAGATATCGGATCCGACTTCGGTAATCTGGTCGGTCATGTGGTGGGGAAAACGGCCGGGGCGAGCCGCAGGAATGGGAGTGCGCCGGACGGTTGGCCAAGGTTAGCGGGCACGACCGTTCGCCCTTTCACGGGAAGTGCGTGGCTATACTGCGCGCCGGCTGAGGGCCCGCTGATGGATCGGCTCGGCCGGAGGTCAATTAGCAGGCGAGATACGGAGGGGTGACTTTGGCAGAGAAGGGGGAAGTCCTACTCGCCGCTGACGAGTCCCGAGACGGAGCGGCCCAGGCCCGCTTCGACGGGGAGCTCCCCTTCGCCGACGTCGAAGAGCTGCGCCAACTGATAGTCGCCGGGCGGGAGCGCGGCTATCTGACCTTCGAGGAGATCGCCGCCACGCTCGAGGAGGTCGAGGTGGACAAGGAGCAGGTCCACGACCTGCACGCCTACCTGATCGAGCACGGGGTCGACGTGATCGCGGCGGACGGGGTGTCCGCCTACAAGGAGGCGAAGACGGCAGACGCGGCGGCGCCGAAGAAGCCGGAGCTCGACCTGACGGTCGAGCCGAGCCTCGACTCGCTGAGGCTGTACCTGCGGTCGATCGGGCGGGTGCAGCTGCTCACGGCCGACGAGGAGGTCAGCCTGGCGAAGGCGATCGAGCGCGGCGACATGGCGGCCAAGCGCCACATGGTGGAGGCTAACCTGCGGCTGGTCGTGTCGATCGCCAAGGGGTACCTGGGCAGGGGCCTGAGCTTTCTCGACCTGATCCAGGAGGGGTCGCTCGGGCTGATCCGGGCGGTGGAGAAGTTCGACTACCGGCGCGGCTACAAGTTCTCGACCTACGCCACCTGGTGGATCCGCCAGGCGGTGACGCGGGCGATCGCCGACAAGGCGCGGACGATCCGGATCCCGGTGCACATGGTGGAGAAGCTGAACCGGGTGGCCCACGTGGAGCGCCAGCTCGTGCAGCGGCTGGGGCGGGAGCCCGAGCCGGCCGAGATCGCGGCGGAGCTGAAGTGCAGCGTTCGCGAGGTGCGCGACATCCTGCGGGTGGCGCAGCTGCCGATATCGCTCGAGAAGCCGATCGGCGACGAGGAGGAGTCCGAGTTGGGCGACTTCGTCGCCGACGACACGGTGGAGTCGCCGTTCGAGTCGGCGTCGGAGAACCTCCAGCGCGAGGACATCCGCAAGGCGCTCGACGCTCTACCGGAGCGGGAGCGCGAGGTGATCGAGCTTCGCTTCGGGCTGACCGGCAGCGAGCCGCTGACGCTGGAGGAGGTCGGGCGGACGTTCGGGGTGACCCGCGAGCGCATCCGCCAGATCGAGAACAACACCCTGAAGAAGCTCCAGCACCTCCCCGAGGCCCAGCGCCTTCGCGAGGCGAGCTGAGCTCCTAATCGGGCTCTGCCCAGACGGGCAGGCCGGCCTTCTCGAGCACGATCCGGCCAGGACCGTCGGAGCGGACGTGGACCCGATCCCCGTCCCGGAGCCCGGCAAAAGCGAGCGCCCGCTGTGGCAGGGTCACGCGACGCTTCTGGTTGATCACGGCCTGTCCGCTCTTGCCGAGCTTGCGCTCGTACTTCGACATGCGGAATCGGCGCGCGGGCGGGTCGGGTGAGCGTGAACCAATGGGGGAGGCAGGAGTCGAACCTGCGAAGGCGATAGCCAACCGCTTTACAGGCGGCGTCCTTTGACCTCTTGGATACTCCCCCTTGCGGGACTCCGATTCTAGAGCCGGGTCCTCGCCGTACACGAGGCTGCGGATGCTCGGCGCCGGCTCGATCTCGTACTCGGAGTACTTCGGACCCCCAACACTGATGTTGGTCTGGGCGTCTATGCATTTGGCCGGCACAAACCATCGCCGGCCATCTCCAACAAGAGCAAAGAGAAAGTCGAAACGTGACGGGTCGAACCTCTTCGCGACTCCGGACCAGCTCTGGTTCCCACCATTGGTGACAAGGCTGACCTGCCAGCGGCAATGCCCGTTTGGTGTCCGCTCGACGAAGGTTGAGGTCTTCACCTGAACCCGAAACAGCCGCCCCTCCACCTCGGCAATCAGGTCATAGTCCGGGCTGTGGCCGAACGGGACGTATACGGAGGCTCCCTGACGGGTCAGCCATTCCAGCGCCGAGGCCTCGCCCAGGTCGCCCTGTTGGCGGCGATTGATCTTTCGCGCTGCGGCCATCGCAATCGAGCGTGGTGGCGGGGGAGGACGGTATGAACCGCGCTCAGGCGTCGGCGGTCCTCGTCGTCACGCTCTTGTTCGCCTCCTGTGGCGGAAACGGCACGGGGTCGGAAGCGCCCGCCTTCACCAAGCAGGACGTGATCAGGGCAGCCCACCTGCGTCCCGCCGCCGGCGGCTACCTCGAGCCGCGCTCGAAGTGCCGCGTCACCCGCATCCTCACCACGACCGCCGCGGTCCAGGACGCCGCCAACGCCGGCGACGCGGTCGCCCCCAACCCGGCCGGCAGCGCCGGCGTCATCGTCGGCCCCCGCAAGCAGATCGGCTGCCTGGTGGCGATGAAGGACCGCCTTGCGGCCCTCACCTCCCCCGGCGGCCCCACCCCGTCCGGCGCGAAGACCCAGTAGCGGCCGCTTGAGCCGCGGGCCGCCCCCGCTGCTCAGTAGGCGCCCTGGCGCGAGAAGACCTCGCGCGGGTTCGCCACCAGCATCCGCTCGATCTGCTCGTCGGTCACGCCCCGCTCGCGCAGCGCCGGCAGGACGTCGGCGTGGACGTGCTCGTAGTGCCAGTTCGGCAGCGCCTGCGGCAGCAGCGCCATCGGCAGCCAGTCGATGAACACCGCCGCGTCCTGCGACAGCACCAGCCTGTCCGCGTGCCCTCGCCGGCACATCTCGACCACCGACTCCACCCGCTTCTCGAACGGCTGCTGGATGTCGATCCCGAACCGGTCCATCCCCAGGTACGACCCCTTCTCCGCCAGGCTCTCGAGGTAGTCGCAGTCGGACGTGTCGCCGCAGTGGGCGAGCACCACCCGCGACAGGTCCACGCCCTCCTCCTCGAGCACCCGCTGGGCGTCGCACCCACGCTCGCTGGCGGCATGCGTGTGCACCGTCACCGGCACCCCGGTCCGCCGGTGCGTCTTCGCCACGGCCCTCATCACCCGCTCCACCCCCGGCGTCAGGCCGGGCTCGTCGACCGCGCACTTCAGCATCCCCGCCTTCACCTCCGTCCCCTGGATCCCCTCCTCGATGTCGCGCACGAACATCGCGATCATCATCTCGTCGTCGCCTCCCAGCTCCGTCCCCGGCCCGCGGAAGTAGAAAACCTTGGGGATGTCGTTGTAGGTGTAGATCCCCGTCGCGACGACGATCTGCAGCCCCGTCCCCTCCGCCGCCCGCGCCACCAGCGGCACGTCACGTCCCGTCCCCACCACCGTAAGGTCGACGATCGTGTCCACGCCCCGCCCCTTCAGCGCTGCCAGCTTCTCCCGCGCCTTCGGCACCCATTCCTCGGGGTCCCACCCCTCGAACCCCGGGTACGTCCCCTGGATCTCCGGGCAGAGCACGAAGACGTGCTCGTGCATCAGCACGGTCCCCAGGTCGTCCGCGTCGATCGGTCCGCCCAGGGTGGGCACCTGCGCCATCTCTCCTCCTTCGTCGGGGGCGGCGCGAGCCTAACGCGGGCGGCGTGCGGGCGGCACGGCACGCGGCGCTACAGTGAGGGCGCCCTCGCCCGGATAGCTCAGCAGGCCAGAGCACCTCCATGGTAAGGAGGGGGTCGCCGGTTCGAATCCGGCTCCGGGCTCTCTCTACGCGTTCCGCAGCAGGGCCAGCCGCTCGCGGTACTCCTCCACCGTGATCTCTCCGGCGGCCAGCCGCCGCTCGAGGGTCTCCTCGGCGCCGCGCCCCTCCCGGCTTCTCTCCGACTCGAGGGCGCGAAACACCCACACGACGGCGAGCACCACCAGCGCCCAGAACGCGACCATCGCCGCCACCATCGTTGGCCACCAACTGCCCATCTGGCCGATGTCGGCTGGCAGCGTGCAGACCGGGACAACCATGCACCGACGCTAGACGGCCTCACCCGGCGGGACCAGCGTGGAAACCGCCGATCCGCGAGGGTGCTTTCCCGCAGATCGGCCCCGCCGCCCGCCCCGGGGGCGGCGTATGTTGCGGCCGTGCGCTTCGAAGCCGTCCGCGACGCCGTCGCCGGGATCCCCTGGATGAGCACCGACCAGGGCCGCCGCCTCTACGACCACGTGCGCGACAGCGGCGCCCGCGACGCCCTCGACCTCGGAACCGCGCACGGCGTCTCCGCCGCCTACGTGGCAGCGGCGATCGAGGAGAACGGCGGCGGCACCGTCACCTCGGTGGCCTGGCGCGCCGAGCGGCTCGACCCGCGCCCGGCGGACGTCCTTAAGCGCGCCGGGCTCCGGGGGCTCGTCGAGCTCGTCGAGGTCGACGACAGCTCCTACGACTGGTACCTGCGCGGCCTCGTCGCCGCTCGCTCCGACGGCGACGGCAACTGCGAGCCGATCTACGACCTCTGCTATCTCGATGGCGCCCACGACTTCACGATCGACGGCCTCGCAGTCGTCCTCGTCGAGAAGCTGCTCCGTCCGGGCGGCTGGCTGCTGCTCGACGACCTCGACTGGACATACGAGCGCTGGCTCACCGAATGGCTTCCGGAGGGCATCCCCGACCCGCGCGGCGCCTACCCGCTCTCCGCGGCGGAGCGCACCGAGCCCGGTATCCGCGACGTCTTCGACCTGATCGTCCGCCAGCACCCCTCCTTCACGGAGTTCCGCGAGGAGGACGGGCGCTGGGCCTGGGCGCGCAAGGCGCCGGGCGAGCCGCGCCGCTACCGGCTCGAGACCAGCCGCTCGCTTGGCGCCATCGTCCTCGCCCGGATCAGGCGGCTGGCGCGCCGCTGACGGGCCCGCGCGGCCCCGTGAGGCACGTCGCAGGGGCGGGTTTGTCTCCCCGGCGGAGACAAACTCGCCCCGCCGGCCCGCTCTAGACTGCGCGCCGCCGCATGGACTTCTCCCTCACCGACGAGCAGCGCGACTTCGTCGCCGCGATCCGCGACTTCTGCGAGCGCGAGTGCGGCACGCCGGAGAAGCGAGAGCGGCTCACCAACGGCCACACCGAGCTGCACAGCGACTCGATCTACCGAAAGATGGCCGAGCTCGGCTGGCTCGGCGTGACGATCCCCGAGCCATACGGCGGCTCCGGCGGGACGATGCTCGACGCCTGCCTTTTCATGGAGGAGACGTCGCGCGGCCTCGCCCCGATCGGCGGCTATGCCACGACCCTGATCGTCGCCGGCGCCACCGGCCGCTTCGGCACCGAGGAGCAGAAGAGCGAGATCCTCGGCGGGATCGCGTCGGGCTCCGTCGAGGCGATCGCGATGACCGAGCCCGAGGCCGGCTCGGACGTCGGCTCGCTCACCACCGAGGCCAAGCGTGTCAACGGCGGCTTCGTGATCAACGGCCAGAAGGTCTTCTGCTCCAACGCCCACATCTCCGACCACGTGCTCGTCGTCTGTCGCACCGCCAAGACCGACTCCAAGCACGAGGGCCTCTCGATGATCTTCGTCCCCCGCGACGCCGCCGGGATGGAGGTGCAGCCGATCGACACGATGGGCGGCCGCGAGACCAACTACCTCTACTTCACCGACTGCGAGGCGCCCGCCGACGCTGTGCTCGGCGAGGTCGACGCCGGCTGGATGCAGCTGATGGCGGGGCTGAACGTGGAGCGCCTGATCCTCGCGGCGACGATGCTCGGGATCGCCCAGCGCGCCTTCGACGACGCCCTCGCCTACGTCAAGGAGCGCCGCCAGTTCGGCCGCCCGATCGGCTCCTTCCAGGCGCTCCAGCACCGCCTCGCCGACATGGCCACCGAGCTGGAGGCGGGGCGGCTGATGACCCGCTGGGTCGCCAGCCTGACCGACGAGGACCCCGGCCGGATGCTTCCCCGGGAGGCCTCGATGGTGAAGCTCTACGTCACCGAGACCGCCAAGCGCATCGCCCTGGAGGGCATGCAGATGATGGGCGGCTACGGCTACTCCTCCGAGTACGACATGGAGCGCCTCGTCCGCTCCGCGCTCGTCTCCACGATCTACGGCGGCACCTCCGAGATCCAGCGCAACATCATCGCGAAGACGCTCGGCCTGTAGGCGTTTGACTTTTCTTCGCTCGCAGCGTTAGTTTGGCTGCCTTGACGCAGGGATCTGGGACCACCCGCCGGCTGGGAGCCATTCTGGGGTTCGCGCTCGGCGCCGTACTGCTGGTCGGCCCGGGCAGTGCGCTGGCGGCAACGGTCTACGTGGACGGAACGGAACCGGGCGGGCCTGGCCGTGGAACGCAGGCCAACCCCTGCCGCACGATCCAGGAAGGCGTCAACGCGGCAAACCCAACGGACACCGTCCAGGTGGCGGCAGGCACCTACACCGAGCAGGTGGACATCGACAAGGAACTGGTCCTGGACGGGGCGAGCCCGTCGGGAGGCCCTGACCAGACGATCGTGGCCGCTCCCCCGCTTCCGCCGGGGACGCCACCTCCCTCGTGCCCCGATCCCTCGATCCTGTGTGACAAGTTCGGGGCGGGAGACAACCGCCCGGTGATCTTCGTCCATGGGGTCGATGAGCCCGACCGGGTGACGATCCAAGACCTCGAGGTGGCGGGAAATGGTCGCGGCACCCCGGCATTCGACTTCTACGGGATCGCCTACGTCAACGCGGGCGGCCGAATTTCCAACGTTCGCGTCAGCCACGTGCGCAACAACCCCGCCGATGCGAATACCACCGGGTACGCGATCTACAACACCAACGTGGACAACTCCGGGCGCGTCTTCGAGGTCCTCGAGTCAGTGGCATTCGACTACCAGGACACCGGAATAACCGCCACGGGGACGAGCCTGGCGGTGAATCTCGACGCCAACATCGTTGTCGGCAACGGTCTCAACGCCCTTCTGCCGCAGACGGGCATCCTGATCGGCCCCGGCACCGGAGGGACCCTGACCGGTAACGCCGTGGGCAATCACAAGTGCTACGTATCCAGCATCCCGGCGTGCGGCAACGACCTGCTCGCGCAGCAGCAGGCGGCTGGCATCCGGTTGGATACCGAGGCCGCGACGCACGTCGGGGTTGCCGGGCCGCCACTCGACGGCAACCTCATCGGTGACAACGACGTCGGGATCCTCGACCGCGACAGCGATGCAACGCGCGACATGATCGCCAACAACATCAGCGGCAATCGCTACGCAGGGATCTTCACAAACGACGGCACCATCGATGCGAGAGCAAACTCCGTCAACGGAACCCTCACGGTGGGAAACGCCGACTCGGGGATCGCAATCGCATCGGAGGCCGGCGGCCACGTCCCGACGGCGAACATGCTCATCGGCAACACCGTCACCAACGCGAAGCACGGGATCCGGGTCTTCGACGACGCGAACGTCAGCACTTCCTCGCCGAGCGTCGCTGCCCACTTCAATCGGATCGTCGACAACATCACGGCAGGGTTGAGCAGCACCCTGACCAATCCGACGGCAGCTCAGGTCGATGCCGAAAACAACTGGTGGGGCTGCAACGCCGGGCCGGGGAATTCGCCCGGTTGCGACGACGTGTTGAACGGGGGCACGGGATCCGTCGACTTCAATCCGTGGCTGATCCTCACGGCTGACGCGGCGCCCAGAACGATTGTGCGAGGCGACACCGCCGCCGTGACAGGACGTCTGACGGAAAACTCGGACGGAGCGACTCCGGCGAACAACCAGTTCCCGGATGGGACGAGCGTCTCCTTCAGCACGAACAACGGCACCATCGAGAGTCCGCGTCCGACCCAGAACGCGGTCGCGTCGAGCACGGTGCGCCCCAGCACCGTCAGTCCGCCCCTGACGCAGACTTCGGCCTCGCTCGATAACCAGAGCGCGGCCGCGCCGACGATCCGCGTACTTCAGTCCGGCCGGTGCAGCAATCCCCAGACAGGGAGCGGCAACGGAGAGACGCTGAACGGGACGCTTGCGGGCGACCTGCTCAAGGGCTTGGCGGGCGATGACCTCCTTCGAGGCCGCCGCGGCGACGATTGCCTGCAGGGAGGCCCCGATAACGACCGCCTGGAGGGCGGTGCGCAGGACGACAAGCTGTCCGGCGGCCAGCAGGGCGACCAGCTGATCGGCGGAGCGGGGGTGGACACCTTCAAGGCCGGCTCGGGTGACGATCACATAAACGCGTTTGACAACCGCCACCACGAGCAAATCGATTGCGGCCTCGGATTCGATCGGGTCGACGCGAACTTCGGCGATGTCACGGTGAACTGCGAGTCCGTCAATCGCCACTGACGCAGTGTCCGCGCGCCGCCGCTGACCGCCCCCGCCCCCATCGCCCGCGCTATTCTTGCGCCACCCTCGCGCCTCGCGCACGGGGTCTTTTTTCTGTAGGCGGCCCTTTTCAACGAGGAGACATTGGCCCGCGGAGACGTTCGAATCGCTGTGACGCTCGCCTGCGAAGAGTGCAAGCGACGCAACTATCAGACCAACAAGTCGCGGCGGAACACGCCCGACCGGGTCGAGTTGCGCAAGTACTGTCGCTGGTGCGGCCGCCACACTCCGCACAAGGAGACCAGGTAGAGGAGCTCGGGATAGGTGGCGAAGACCAGGGCGCAGCGCAAGGCGGAGCGGCGAAAGCGCGAGCAGCAGCAGCAGCGGGGAGTGACCGAGTCACGCGACGCCGAGTCGCGCGCGCAGCACGACACCCAGGTGCCCGAGTCCGCCGACGTGATCGAGGCCGAGCTTGTCGAGCGCACGGGCGCCAGCCCGGAGGAGCTGACGGAGGCCCCCGAGGAGCTGGTGAGGCAGACCGACGTCCTCGGCCAGGAGCTCCCCGCCCCGGCCCCCAGCCGGGCCGACACGGTCAAGGAGCAGCGGCGCCGCGAGAAGGCGGACGAGAAGGAGCGCCGCAGGCGCGAGAAGGAGGAGCAGAAGGCCGCCGCCGAGCGAAAGAAGGCGCGCGCCGCCGCCCGCAAGCCCGCCGAGCCCGCCGAGGAGCGCCGCCGCAACGTGGTGTTCGCCTTCTTTGCCTCCTGCTGGGCGGAGCTCAAGCGCGTGCAGTGGCCGGACCGCGAGACCCTGGTTCAGGCCTCGGCCGTGACGATCATCTTCATCAGCGTGGCCGCCGCCTACCTCGGCGTCCTCGACGCCGCCTTCAACTGGATGATCAAGCGCATCCTCTAATCCCCTAGCCAAGCCCTAGCCCTACGACGACAGGATCAGATGTTTCGCTGGTACGTGATCAACACCTATTCCGGGCACGAGAACAAGGTCAAGCACAACCTCGAGCACCGGGTGCAGACGATGAGCCAGCAGCGCTTCGTGCGCCAGGTCGTCGTTCCCACCGAGCAGGTCTCCGAGATGAAGGACGGCCAGAAGGTGCAGAGCGAGAAGCGCACGATGCCCGGCTACGTCCTCGTCAACATGGAGATGAACGACGACTCCTGGGGGCTGGTCAAGAACACCCCCGGCGTGACCGGCTTCGTCGGCTCCCGCAACGAGCCCGTGCCGCTCTCCAAGCCGGAGGTGGACCGGATGCTGCACCGCGAGACGGCGGAGCGGCCGCGGACCCGCGCCCAGTTCTCGATCGGCGAGCAGGTGAAGGTGATCTCGGGGCCGCTGTCCGACTTCTCCGGCGAGATCGCCGAGATCAACGAGGACGCCGCCAAGCTCAAGGTGCTGGTCTCGATCTTCGGGCGCGAGACCCCCGTCGAGGTCGGCTACGACCAGGTGAAGAAGATCTGATGGCCCGCAAGGTGCTCACCATGATCAAGCTGCAGATCCCCGCCGCGGCGGCCAACCCGGCGCCGCCGGTCGGCCCGGCCCTCGGCCAGCACGGGGTCAACATCATGGAGTTCTGCAAGGCGTTCAACGCCCAGACCCAGGACGACGCGGGAACGATCATCCCGGTCGAGATCACGGTCTACGAGGACCGCTCGTTCGAGTTCATCACCAAGACCCCGCCGGCCGCCGTCCTGATCAAGGAGGCCGCCGGGATCGAGAAGGGGTCGGGCGAGCCGAACCGCGAGAAGGTCGGCCGGATCACGATGAACCAGGTGCGGCAGATCGCCGAGCGCAAGATGCCCGACCTCAACGCCAACGACATCGACGCCGCATCGAAGATCGTGATGGGCACGGCGCGCTCGATGGGGGTCGAGGTGGAGGGCTCGTGAGCGCCAGGGGCAAGCGCTTCCGCGAGCAGTACGACAAGGTGGACCGCGCCCGCCACTATCCGCCGGCGGAGGCGATCGCGCTTGTGAAGGAGACGGCGTCGGCGAAGTTCGACGAGTCGGTCGAGCTGCACATCCGCCTCGGGGTCAACGTCCGCCACGCGGAGGAGCAGCTGCGCGGCACCCTCGCCCTGCCCCACGGGCTCGGCAAGAACGTCGCGATCGCCGTCTTCGCGCAGGGCCAGAAGGCCCGCGACGCCGAGGCGGCCGGGGCCGACTTCGTCGGCGCCGACGACCTCGCCGAGCGCATCGAGGGCGGCTGGACCGACTTCGACGTGGCGATCGCCACGCCCGACCTGATGCCCGTGGTCGGCAAGCTCGGCCGCATCCTCGGGCCGCAGGGCAAGATGCCCAACCCGAAGGTGGGGACGGTCACCGAGGACATCGAGAAGGCCGTGGGCGAGTCCAAGGCGGGCAAGGTCGAGTACCGCACCGACCGCTCCGCGATCATCCACCTGACGATCGGCAAGGCGAGCTTCGACGCCCGCCGCCTGCTCGAGAACTACGCCGCTGTGATCGAGGAGATCATCCGCGCCAAGCCGGCCGCCGCGAAGGGCCGCTACATCCTCTCGGTGACGCTGAGCACGACGATGGGGCCCGGCGTCCGCGTGGACTCCTCCCGCACCCGGCCGGGCGAGATCGTCGCCGGCGCCGCGGCCACGGACGGGGCGGGCGGCGAGGCGCCGGCGGAGGAGAACGCAGCCGAGGCGCCCGCCGAGGGCGACGCCGGCACCGAGGCGCCCGCCGAGGGCGACGCCGCGGAGGCGCCAGCCTGAGCTACGATCCCCGGCGCATAGCTGCCAGAGACCACCGGCGGGGCGGGAGCCCGTAAGGCCTGTGCAGGCGGAGCGAAGCCGACCTCGGTCGTCCCAGCCCGCCGTCCGGCGGGTTTTCTGATGGCCGACAAGGAGACGTAAAGAGCTTGAACCGGGACGAGAAAGCGGCGCTGGTAGACGAGATTGCGGCCCAGCTGTCGAAGGCGGACGCCGTCTTCGCGGTGGACTACCGCGGCATCAGCGTTCCCCAGGCAGCCGAGCTGCGCGCCGGGCTGCGCGAATCGGATGCCGTCTTTCGCGTCGTCAAGAACCGGCTCACCAAGCGGGCGGCCGAGAAGGCAGGCACGGAGCCGCTCGTCGAGCTGCTCGACGGCCCGATCGCGCTCGCCTTCGTCCACGGAGACGTCGCGTCCGCCGCCAAGACGATCTCTCGCTTCGGCCGCGAGCACGACGTCCTCTCCTACAGGGGCGGCCTGATGGACGGCGAGCCCCTCGAGCCGGATCAGTTCTCCGCGATCGCCCGGCTGCCCGCCCTCGACGTGCTGCACGGGCAGTTCGCCGGGGTGGTCGCCAGCCCGCTCACCGGGCTGGTCAGAGGGCTCGGCTCACTGATCTCGGGGCTGGCGATCCAGCTAAAGCAGATCGAGGAGCAGGGACTGGTGAGCGGCGAGGCCCCGCCGCAGGAGGAGGCTGCGGAGGAGCCAGCGTCGCAGGAAGAGGCCGAAGCAGAAGCTGACCCCGCCGCCGCGGACGCGGGAGCGAGCGAGCCGGATGACCAGTCAGGTGAGGGCGAGCGAGCGGAAGCCGAGCAGGCGGCGGGCAATGATTCAGACGACAACGAGGAGGGCTAGTGGCAACGAAGAAAGCCGTCAGCACCGAGGAGTGGATCGACGAGCTCAAGGGCATCTCCGTGCTCGAGCTCGCCGAGCGGATAAAGGCGCTCGAGGAGGAGTTCGGCGTCTCGGCGACGGCAGTCGCCGCCGCCGCCCCGGCCGCGGCCCCGGGAGCGGACGGAGACGGGGCCGCCGAGGAGGCCGGCACGGTGGACGTCGTGATCACCGAGGCGGGTGGTCAGAAGGTCCCCGTGATCAAGGTGGTGCGCGCCGCCACCGGGCTCGGCCTGAAGGAGGCCAAGGCCCTCGTCGACGATGCCCCGAAGGCGGTCAAGGAGGGGCTGGAGCGCGACGAGGCCGACAAGCTCAAGGCCGACCTCGAGGAGGCCGGCGCGACCGTCGAGATCAAATAAGCTTGCAAACAGCGGAAAAAGCGCCCCCGCGGCTTGGGCGACACGCGTGCGTGTGATATTTTTTGGCGTCGCGCGCCGTTGAGCCCTGCTGCCTGCAATTTCCGCGCGGATCCAGAACCTCGAACGACTTGAGGAGTCGCCCTTTTGGCTCGAGTCAACGCTGCCCCTGTCACGCGCCGGAGCTTTTCACGCCTTAAGAACCCCCTAGAAGTCCCCCATCTCATAGATATTCAGCGCCGCTCCTTCGAGGAGCTGACGGACCAGAAGAAGGGTCTGCTGCGCGAGACGATCGACGACATCTCGCCGATCGAGGACTACACGGGGCATCTTGCGATCGTCTTCGGCGATTTCAAGTTCGACGAGCCCGTGAACTCGGTCGACGAGTGCCGCGAGAAGGACATGACCTACTCGCGGCCGCTCAACGTCAAGGTCGCCTTCCAGAACAAGGAGACCGGCGAGATCCGCGAGCAGACCGTCTTCATGGGCGACTTCCCGTGGATGACGGACCGCGGCACTTTCATCATCAACGGCACCGAGCGGGTCGTCGTCACCCAGCTCGTGCGGTCGCCGGGTGCCTACGTGATGGAGCCCAAGGACCGCGAGAAGCAGGTGTTCATCGCCAACCTGATGCCCGCCCGGGGCTCGTGGCTGGAGCTGGAGATCGACAAGAAGGGCCGCGTCTACGTCCGCATCGACCGCAAGCGCAAGCTTCCGGTCACGGTGCTGCTGCGGGCGATGGGCTACGTCGAGGACGAGAAGCTCCTCGAGCTGTTCGGCAACTCTGTCTACATCCGCCACACGATCGCCGCCGACACCGAGCCCACCAGGACCGAGGAGGGCGCCCTGGTCGAGCTGTTCAAGAAGCAGCGGCCCGGCGAGCCGCCGTCGGTGGACGCCGCCAAGACGCTGCTCGAGCAGCTGTTCTTCGACCCCAAGCGCTACGACCTCACCCGCGTCGGGCGCTACAAGCTGAACGCCCGCCTCGACCTCGACGTGGACCTGGACACCCGCGTCCTCACCCACGACGACATCATCGCCCTCGTCCGCGAGCTGGTCGCGATCCCGAAGCTGCTCGGCCTGCCCGAGGAGATCGACGAGGAGAACCCGATCAAGGACTACGCGGCTGAGGCGGCCACCTATCCGCGCGAGCCGATCTCGGACCACCTCGACGAGTACGAGCATTTCGGCAACCGCCGCCTGCGCACGGTCGGCGAGCTGATCCAGGAGGCATTCCGGATCGGGCTGTACCGGATGGAGCGGGTCGTTCGCGAGCGCCTCACCACCGAGGACGCCGATGCGATCACCCCGCAGACGATCATCAACATCCGCCCCGTGGTCGCGGCGCTGAAGGAGTTCTTCGGCTCCTCGCAGCTGTCGCAGTTCATGGACCAGACCAACTCGCTCGCCGGGCTCACCCACAGGCGCCGCCTGTCGGCCCTGGGCGCCGGCGGCCTCACCCGCGAGCGCGCCCCGATCGAGGTCCGCGACGTGCACCCCACCCACTACGGGCGGATGTGCCCGATCGAGACGCCGGAGGGACCGAACATCGGCCTGATCGGCTCGCTGTCCTCCTACGCCGAGGTCTCCGAGCACGGCTTCGTCACCACCCCATACCGCGTGGTCAAGGACGGCGTGGTCACCGACAAGATCGTCCACCTGGACGCCACCCAGGAGGAGGAGAAGGTGATCGCCCAGGCCAACGCCGAGATCGACCCGAAGACGAACCGGCTGAAGGGTCCGCGCGTGCTCTCACGCACGCGGGACGGCGACGTGATCGCCGTCTCGCCGAAGCAGGTGGACCTGATGGACGTCTCGCCGACCCAGATCTGGTCGGTGGCGACCGCGCTGATCCCGTTCCTCGAGCACGACGATGCCAACCGGGCGCTGATGGGGTCGAACATGCAGCGCCAGGCCGTGCCCCTGCTGCAGCCGGAGCCGCCGCTGATCGGCACCGGGATGGAGCGGCGCGCCGCCATCGACACCGGCGATGTCACCCTCGCGGAGGGCACCGGCGACGTCTCCTACGTCGACGCGGAGCGGATCGTGGTCAACCGGGGCTCGCGCAAGGACGAGTACCCGCTGCACAAGTACATGCGCTCCAACCAGGGCACGATCATCCACCAGCGGCCGATCGTCGAGGTCGGCGACAAGGTGAAGGAGGGCGACGTGCTCGCCGACGGCTCCTCGACGGCAGGCGGCGAGATCGCGCTCGGCAAGAACTGCCTCGTCGCGTTCATGTCGTGGGAGGGCTACAACTTCGAGGACGCGATCATCATCTCCGAGCGCCTGGTCAAGGACGACGAGCTGACCTCGATCCACATCGAGGAGTACGAGATCGACGCCCGCACGACCAAGCTCGGCGACGAGGAGATCACCCGCGACATCCCCAACCGCTCCGAGGAGAGCCTGCGCAACCTCGACGAGCGCGGGATCGTGCGGATCGGCGCCGAGGTCGTCTCCGGCGACCTGCTGGTCGGCAAGGTGACGCCGAAGGGCGAGACCGAGCTGACCGCCGAGGAGAAGCTGATCCGGGCGATCTTCAAGGAGAAGGCGCGCGAGGTCCGCGACACCTCGCTGAAGGTGCCCCACGGCGAGGGCGGCGTGGTGATCGACGTGCTCACGTTCAGTCGCGACGAGGGCGACGACCTCGCCCCCGGCGTCAACGAGCTGGTGCGCGTCTACGTCGCCACCAAACGCAAGATCGCCGAGGGCGACAAGCTCGCCGGGCGCCACGGGAACAAGGGCGTGATCGCGAAGATCGTCCCCGAGGCAGACATGCCCTTCCTCGAGGACGGCACCCCGATCGACGTCATCCTCAACCCGCTCGGCGTGCCGAGCCGGATGAACATCGGCCAGATCCTCGAGACGCATCTTGGCTGGGTCGCCGCCAACGGTTGGTACGACGACGGCTCGCCCGCCTACAAGCAGGCGAAGCAAGACGGCGGCCGCGTGCACGTGGCCACCTCCGTGTTCGACGGCGCCACGGTGGAGGACGTCGACCACGCACTCGTCGCCTGGTCGGACGAGAACGCCGACCGCCGGATCGACCTCGGGATCGACAAGGGCCAGCGTCCCGGAAGCCGCTGCGCCGGCACCGTCACGCTCTACAACGGCCGCACCGGCGAGAAGTTCGACAACCCCGTCACCGTGGGCCACATGTACATCCTCAAGCTGCTCCACCTCGTCGACGACAAGATCCACGCTCGCGCCACCGGCCCCTACTCGCTGGTCACCCAGCAGCCGCTCGGCGGCAAGGCGCAGTTCGGCGGCCAGCGCTTCGGCGAGATGGAGGTGTGGGCGCTGGAGGCCTACGGCGCCGCCTACACGCTGCAGGAGATGCTCACCGTGAAGTCCGACGACACGGTCGGCCGGGTGAAGGCGTACGAGTCGATCGTGAAGGGCGAGAACATCCCCGAGCCCTCGATCCCGGAGTCGTTCAAGGTGCTGCTGAAGGAGATCCAGAGCTTGGCGCTGGACGCCAACGTCGTCTCCGAGGAGGGCCCGATCGAGGTCACCGAGGAGGAGGACGACCTGCTGCGGGCGGCCGAGGAGCTGGGGATCGACCTCTCCGGCGTGCGCGCCGAGGGGAACGGCGCCGCCGACGAGCGCGAGGAGCAGATCGTCTCCGAGGGCGAGGGCGGCACCGACGGCGCCGGCGAGGACGGCGAGGGGAGCAAGGCCAAGCCCAAGGCCAAGCCCAAGGCCACGAAGAAGAAGTAGACAGCGACCAGCGACTAGCGACAGGAACTGAATTGATCGACATCAACAACTTCGACGCGATCGAGATCGGCCTCGCCTCCTCGAAGAAGATCCGGGGCTGGAGCTCCGGCGAGGTGACGAAGCCGGAGACGATCAACTACCGCACGCTGAAGCCGGAGAAGGACGGTCTGTTCTGCGAGCGCATCTTCGGTCCCACCAAGGACTGGGAGTGCTACTGCGGCAAGTACAAGCGGGTCCGCTACAAGGGCATCGTCTGCGAGCGCTGCGGCGTCGAGGTGACCCGGTCGAAGGTGCGTCGCGAGCGCATGGGCCACGTCGACCTCGCCGCCCCGGTCTCTCACATCTGGTTCTTCAAGGGCGTCCCCAGCCGGATCGGCTATCTGATCGACATGGCGCCGAAGGAGCTGGAGAAGGTCCTCTACTTCGCCGCCTCCGTCGTCACCTGGATCGACGAGGACGCCCGCAGCAAGGACTCCAAGAAGCTCGAGAAGGAGGTCAACAAGGTCATCGAGGCCTACGACGCCGAGCGCGAGCAGCGCGTCAAGGAGCTCAACCAGCAGCTCGAGCGCCGGATCGAGTACCTCAGCTCCGGCACGCAGGACGGCTTCGACGACGACGACCACCTCTGGGCCGACTCGCTGTCGGTCAACATCAAGAAGCTCAAGGACGCCGACCGCGAGAAGCTCGAGAAGGAGCTGCGAAAGACCTTCGAGACCGAGATCGGGGACACCGAGGCCTACATCGAGGACGCCGCCGAGCGGATGCGGACCGTGTGGCAGACCTTCCAGGAGATGTCGCCGAAGACCGTGATCAACGACGAGACGGTCTTCCGTGAGCTGAAGGACCGCTTCGGCTCCCAGTTCGGCTGGGGCGAGTACTTCCGCGGCGGCATGGGCGCCGAGGCCGTGCGCGACCTGCTCGAGCAGGTCGACCTCGAGCGCGAGTGCGAGGAGCTCGAGGACACGATCAACACCTCCAAGGGCCAGAAGCAGGCTCGGGCCGTGAAGCGGCTGAAGGTCGCCTCCGCCTTCCTCAACTCCCAGAACCGCCCCGAGTGGATGGTCCTCGACTGCGTGCCGGTGATCCCGCCGGAGCTGCGGCCGATGGTCCAGCTCGACGGCGGTCGCTTCGCCACCTCGGACCTCAACGACCTCTACCGGCGCGTGATCAACCGCAACAACCGGCTCAAGCGCCTGCTCGACCTCGGCGCTCCGGAGATCATCGTCAACAACGAGAAGCGGATGCTCCAGGAGGCCGTCGACGCCCTCTTCGACAACGGCCGCCGCGGCCGGCCGGTCACGGGCCCCGGCAACCGCGCCCTGAAGTCGCTCTCCGACATGCTGAAGGGCAAGCAGGGGCGCTTCCGCCAGAACCTGCTCGGCAAGCGGGTCGACTACTCGGGCCGCTCGGTGATCGTCTCCGGGCCGAACCTGAGGCTGCACCAGTGCGGGCTGCCGAAGCTGATGGCCCTGGAGCTGTTCAAGCCGTTCATCATGGCGCGGCTGGTCGAGCGCAAGGCCGTCCAGAACATCAAGGCCGCCAAGAAGATGGTGGACTCGATGATCCCGGAGGTCTGGGACGTGCTGGAGGAGGTCATCCACGAGCATCCCGTCCTGCTCAACCGGGCGCCGACGCTGCACCGCCTCGGGATCCAGGCCTTCGAGCCGGTCCTTGTGGAGGGCAAGGCGATCCAGATCCACCCGCTCGTCTGTCACGCCTTCAACGCGGACTTCGACGGCGACCAGATGGCCGTCCATCTGCCGCTCTCGGCCGAGGCCCAGGCGGAGGCGCGGATCCTGATGCTGTCCTCGAACAACATCCTCTCCCCGGCCCACGGCGCGCCGCTGGCGACGCCGACCCAGGACATGGTGCTCGGGACCTACTTCCTCACCTACGGGCCGTCCGAGGAGGAGCTCGACGAACTCGATCAGAGGCTGAAGTCCGGCAAGTTGGACACCCGCAACGGCGACGGCCCGCGGCCGCACGTCTTCCGCTCAGCGCAGGAGGCCGAGCTGGCCTACGAGAACCAGATGGTTGCCCTGCACGACAAGGCCGAGTACCGCCGGCCCCAGCGCGAGCACTTCCTGACGACCGTCGGGCGGATCATTTTCAACGACCGGATCGAGCGCGCGCTCGCGGACGCTCTGGGCGACGAGTTCGACCCGCGCGGGTACGAGTTCGTCAACCATTCGCTGAAGAAGCGCGACGTCAACGAGATGGTCTCCGACCTGGTCGAGGGCTACGGCGCCGCCACCGTCTCGCTGGTCCTCGACGCCTTCAAGGACCTCGGCTTCCACTTCGCCACCCAGGCGGGAATCACGATCTCCAAGAACGACATCGTCTCGCCGCCCGACAAGGAGGAGATCCTCGAGGGCTACGAGCGCCAGGCCGGCGAGATCTACGGGCAGTACGACGAGGGCTACATCACCCAGGAGGAGCGCCACGAGGCGGTGCGCAAGATCTGGGACGACGCCACCGAGGAGGTGGCCCAGGCGATGGAGCGCAACCTCCACCAGCTCAACCCGATCTTCATGATGGCCAACTCGGGTGCGCGCGGATCGTTCAAGCAGATCCGCCAGCTCGCCGGGATGCGCGGCCTTATGGCCAACCCGAAGGGCGAGATCATCGAGCGGCCGATCAAGGCGAACTTCATGGAGGGGCTGTCGGTGCTGGAGTACTTCATCTCCACCCACGGCGCCCGCAAGGGCCTCGCCGACACGGCGCTGCGCACCGCCGACTCCGGCTACCTGACGCGTCGCCTCGTCGACGTCGCCCAGGACGTGATCGTCCGCACGGAGGACTGCAAGTCGAAGGAGTTCATCGAGATGCCGCTGCGCAAGGACGATGGCAGCCTCAACGACAATCTCGACGGCCGCATCGCCGGGAAGAAGTTCGCCACCAAGCGGGGCCGCGAGCTGCTCAAGCGCAACCAGGAGATCAACTGGGAAGACATCGAGAGCATCGCCGAGACCTTCGGCGACGAGGAGGTCAACGTCCCGGTCCGCTCGGTCCTGAAGTGCGAGGCCGGCTCCGGCGTATGCCGCGCCTGCTACGGGCGCGCGATGGCGACCGGTTCCCCGGTCGAGATCGGCGACGCCGTCGGCATCATCGCCGCGCAGTCGATCGGCGAGCCGGGCACCCAGCTGACCATGCGCACCTTCCACACCGGTGGCGTCGCCGGCCAGGACATCACCCAGGGCCTGCCCCGCGTCGTGGAGCTGTTCGAGGCGCGCAAGCCGAAGGGGCTGGCCAAGATGTCGGAGGTCGCCGGGCGCGTCTCGATCGACACCAGCGAGAAGGCGGTGAAGGTGACCGTCACCGACGACAAGGGCGAGGAGCACTCCCACTCCTTCCCGGCGCGGACCCGGCCGCTGGTCGAGGCGGGCGACAGGATCGAGGCCGGCGTCCAGCTCAACGAGGGCTCGCTCTACCCGGCCGAGCTGCTCGAGTTGCGCGGCCGCACCGAGACCGAGCTCTACCTGGTGGCCGAGGTGCAGAGGGTCTACCGCGCCCAGGGCGTCGACATCAACGACAAGCACATCGAGCTGATCGTGCGCCAGATGCTGAAGAAGATGCGGGTCGAGTCGAAGGGCTCGACCGGGCTGCTGCCCGGCCAGCTCGAGGATCGCCACAAGCTCAAGCAGGCCAACAAGGACGTCAAGGAGGCAGGCGGCACGCCGGCGAAGTCCGAGGAGACGATCCTCGGGATCACCAAGGCGTCCCTGGCGACCGAGTCCTTCCTGTCGGCGGCATCGTTCCAGGAGACGACGAAGGTCCTCACCGACGCGGCCCTGGAGGGCAAGCGCGACCGTCTCCAGGGGCTGAAGGAGAACGTGATCATCGGCAAGCTGATCCCGGCGGCGACCGGACTCAAGCACTACCGGACGCTCGAGATCGAGCCCGCCGAGCCCGTGCAGCCCCCCGCCGAGGAGGACCTCCTGGACGAGGACGAGCTGGCCGCCGAGCTTGGCCTGGCGGGGGAGGGCGAGGCGTCCGACCTGGAGGGCTTCGGCCCCTCGTTCGCCGACGAGCTGGAGGAGCTCGCCCAGGAGATCGAATCGACCTCCGACGGCGGCTCCGAGTAGTCCGACTGCGCCTCTCGGTAGCCTGAACGATCCTCGCGGGACGATTGGCTATGCGGAGATCCCTGCACGCCCTGGCGGCATTTGTCGCCCTACTGTGTCTCGGCGCCCTCGCCGCCCCGGCGTCCGCCGAGAAGGTCCTCTTCCTCCGCGACACCACGCACAACTTCGATTCCTACACGTGCGGGAGCTGCGCCTCCGACGCGGAGAAGGCGTGGATGCGCAGTCACTACTGGCGCGTGCGGGCGTTCAGCCCGTGGTTCGACCGCTCCTTCGGCTCGCAGAGCGCGATCACCTGGTCGCCCCCGGCGCTCGCCTACATCGACCTCTACGCGATCTACCGCGACGATCGCTCCGATGGCGTGCCGGACACGTCGCTGATCGACAGCCATCCCGGCTGGGTATTTCGCGACGGCCCCGATGACCCATCCACGACGGCGCGCGAGGGCAACCCCCTCTACATCCCCTGGAACTGCGCCGACTCGGCCCCGGGCTGTCCCGAGTTCGCCGGCAACTTCGAGAGCCCCGGCTTTCGGCGCTGGTGGATCGATCGCGCCGTCGAGCTCGTCGGTCACGGCTACCGGGGCATCTTCATCGACGACGTGAACATGGACTTCCGCGTCTCCGACGGCAGCGAGCGCGCCGTCGTGCCGTGGGACCCGCGCACCGGCGCGCCGATGAGGCTCGAGAACTGGCGCAGCTACATGGCCACGTTCACCGAGGAGATCAAGCAGGCGCTGCCGAACGCGGAGATCATCCACAACGAGTTCTTCTGGCCGCCCGACGACGACAAGTACGTCCGGCGCCAGAACAAGGCGGCCACCTTCCTCGAGCTTGAGCGCGGCTTCGACGATCCGGGGCTGAACGGCCAGCCGGCCGCCAAGCAGTTCAGCTACCGTCGGCTTCTGCGCCACATCGTCGCCCTCCACAAGCTCGGCAAGTCGGCGATCGAGGAGCCCGAGATGAGCCGTCCGATGGGCAACGGCCAGCCGCCCACGGTTGCCGTGGAGAGCGCGCGACGCGAGAACTCGATCGCCGCCTACTACCTGATCCGGGCGCGACGCGACGCGATCGCCTCCGACTTCCAGAGCGATCCGCCGCGGTCGGGCTCGGCCAACGCCTGGTCCCCGATCTGGGAGACCAACCTCGGCGCGCCGCTGGGCGGGCGCTACACGTGGAATGGCGTGCTGCGCCGCGACTTCCAGCGCGGCTTCGTCCTCGTCAACCTTCCCCAGCAGCCGCAGCGCACGCTGGCGCTCGGCCGCACCTACCGGCGCCTCGACGGCAGCAGCGTCAACTCGGTGACCCTGCGGCGCACGCCGCCGTTCTGGCAGGCCCCGGCGCTCACCCCCGCCGAGGAGGCGGTCTCGCAGGGCGCCGTCCTGCTCAAGCCCTGAGCGGGCCCGCCGGCCACACCCGGCCGCCGTTTCGCCCTGCCCACCCGTAGGGTGGGCGGGTGGTCCACTACGCGGTGAGCGCGATCGGGCGGGATCGGCCCGGCATCGTCGCCGGCCTGACCGGTGTGCTGCTGGAGGTCGGCGGCAACATCGAGGACTCGCACATGTCGATCCTGCGCGGCCACTTCGCGGTGATGCTGATCGTTGCCGTGCCGGACTCGGTCGAGAGCGGAGGTCTGGAATCCGCCCTCGGCGCCGTCCGCGACGAGCTGGGGCTCGAGGCGCTCGCGCTCAACCGCGTCGAGGAGGTCGATCCCGCCGCCGCCGGGGCCACCCACACACTGACCGTGTACGGCGCCGACCATCCCGGGATCGTCCACGCCGTCGCCGCGGCGCTCGCCGAGCGCGACGTCAACATCACCGACCTCGACACCCGCCTGGCGGGCGACGACGCCAACCCGCTCTACGTGGTGGTGATGGAGATCGTGGCCGGCGGGGCGGACACCGACGAGCTGTCGCGGGCGCTCGCGGCGGTCGCTGAGAGCGCCCACGTGGACGTCAGCCTGCGGCCGCTGGAGGTGGAGACCCTCTGACGATCCGACCGGTCCTCCTCTACCCGGACCGGCGGCTGAAGCAGGTCTCGGCGCCGGCCCAGGCGGGGGAAGTCGAGCGGGTGAGCGCCGACCTGATCGAGACGATGCGGTCCCTCCCCGGCTGCGTCGGCCTCGCCGCGCCGCAGATCGGCGAGCCGGTGCGGATCGCGGTGGTGGACGTGCGCGGCCACCCGCGCGCCGAGATAGACAGCGGCCTGCTGGTGCTGGCGAACCCGCGTGTCGCCGATCGCGAGGGCTCCGAGGTCGGCCGCGAGGGCTGCTACAGCGTCCCCGACCTGACCGCGAACGTCCGCCGCGCCACCCGCGTGGTGGTCGCCCACGCGGGCGGCTCGGTCGAATGCAGGGGCTTCGAGGCGCGCTGCGTGCAGCACGAGATCGACCACCTGGACGGGGTCCTGTTCCTCGACCGCGTCGAGTCGCTGGTCGACGACGTTTTCCGCCGCGTCGCGGCGGGGCGCCCGCCCGGCGAGCCGGGCCTCAGTCGCGGCTGATCGGCTCGGGGGCCGCCTCACGCCGGCGCAGCCGCGCCGGCGCCGGCCGGCGCACCACCCGCAGACGCCCGCCGGGCGGACACCCCGGAAGCGGCAACAGATCGGGCGCGTGGGGCCCGCGCCGCGGCCCTCGCGGCGATCGCGGCTCGCGCCGCCAGCGGCGGAAGCCGCCGTCGTCCTCGTCCAGGCCTTCCTCGGCGATCGGCTCGGCCCGCGCCGCCCACCACACCAGCCAGAGCGCCGCCAGCACCGGGATCTTGAGCACGACGGCGAGGAAGAAGATCGGCCAGAAGCCGTCCATCAACGCTCCCCATCCATCGGCTCGCAGTCTAGCCCACTCTCGATCGGGCTCAGGCGGGGGAGAAGCCGCTCTCGGCCCAGGCGATCAGCGCCTCGGTCTGGGCGTCCGTGAGGCCGACGTGCGACTCGGTGGGGACGAGCAGGGTCGGCGCGGCCCGCTCGTCGGCCCACTCGCTGCACTCCTGGTCGATCGAGTCGTCGATCCAGGCGAGCGGCCGCTCCCCGGAGAACTTGCCGAGCGGCCCCAGCTTCCAGTGGGCCGAGCCGAAGCGGGCGGCGCCATCGAAGCTGATGTGGGGCAGCTCGGGAATGCCGAGGAGGAGCGGAAGCACCTCGTTGGCCCGGTCCTCCCACCCTGTTGCCCAAACGAGCTCGTAATGCTCGGTCAGCCGCCGCAGGCGCTGGCCGACCCCCGCGGAGATGCAGTGCACGACGCCGTCGATCAGATGGAGCTCGCCGGGGGCATCCGTGAGGGACTCGGGGAACCCGAACAGGCTGATCACGCCGTCCACGTCGACGGCGAGAATCGGGGGCTGGGTCTCGCGCTCCACGGCGGCAGGGTAGATGAGGCGGCGTCTGTACCATTGCCGGCCTTGCCTAACACGAACCAACTCGTGCGAAAGGGCCGCAACCGGCCCAAGAAGAAGGTCTCCACCCCCGGCCTGAAGTCCGGCCAGGGGCGCAAGCGGCGGATCGCAGCGCCCCAGCGCCGCGGCGTCTGCACGCGCGTCTACACGGCGACGCCGAAGAAGCCGAACTCGGCCCTTCGCAAGGTGGCGCGGGTGCGACTGACGAACGGCATGGAGGTGACGAGCTACATCCCCGGCGAGGGCCACAACCTGCAGGAGCACTCGGTCGTCCTCGTGCGCGGCGGCCGCGTCAAGGACCTTCCGGGCGTTCGCTACAAGGTCGTGCGCGGCACCCTCGACGCCTCCGGCGTCTCCGACCGCAAGCAGGCCCGCTCGCAGTACGGCGTGAAGCGGTGAGCGAAACGGTCGCCCCCACCTGCCGGGCCCATCCCGCGCGTCGGACGCAGCGCTGATGCCGCGCCGCTCCCAGGCCCAGATCCGCCCCGGCGAGCCCGACTCGCGCTATCGCAGCCGCCTCGTCCAGCAGGTCGTCAACAAGGTGATGGTGGACGGCAAGAAGTCGCTGGCCGAGGGGATCGTCTACGACGCCCTCGCGATCGTGGGGGAGCGCTCGGGGCAGTCGCCCGTCGACCAGCTCGACGCCGCGATCAAGCAGCTCACGCCGGTGCTCGAGGTGCGCTCCCGCCGCGTCGGCGGCGCCACCTATCAGGTGCCGGTCGAGGTCCCCGCCCGCAGGGCCCGCACGCTCGCCGTGCGCTGGCTCGTCCAGTTCGCCCGCAGCCGCCGCGAGAAGTCGATGGCCGACCGGCTCGCCAACGAGATCCTCGACGCGATCAACCAGCAGGGCGGCGCCTACAAGCGCAAGGACGACATCTACCGCATGGCCCAGGCCAACAAGGCCTTCGCGCACTACCGCTGGTAAAGCGCTCGGACTCCGCCCACAGGAGCACGCTGCAAACCGTCGCCTGGCGTTGTCCTCGGTCGGCTTCGGTCACGCACGCATCCAGTGCGCTCCCTCGCCGGCCTCCCCTGCGTCCCAGCCAGGCTCGTTTTCGGCGCCTTCCGGCCATGCCGATCAGGCTGCGTCGACCGACTGCTCGATTTTCGTGCCTTTCGCAATATGCCGGCAGCACCGCACTCGACCCCCCGGAACCGACGAATGCGGTATTGACGTCGTATATCGGCGTTAATTCCGCACTCGGCGTTGAGTAGGCCTCGAGTGTGGCGCCCCCCGGACACAGCCCCCACCCCCAACCGTCCATTCCCCTTTTACCCAGCCGCTTTCCCCCCGCCAATCGAACCCCGCCTACCCGGCCGCTTTTTCTCTCCCGCGAATCGAAACCCGCCTACCCAGCCGCTTTTCACCCTCCCGCCAAGCGAAACCCGACGACGAACGAAACGAGCCGCCGGGCTAGTCGCTCGCCCGCCGGCGCCTCGCGGCTCGCCTGGCGGCGAGCTCCCGCTCGCGGCGGTGGGCGGCGGCGGTGGCGCGGCTGCGCGGGGCGGGCTCGGAGTCGCGGGATTCGCTCGACGCCGCCGCGCGGGTCGCGGCGCGCGTCGAGTCGTCCCGGCCGGGGACGATCGCGGCGAGCTGCTCCGGCCGCAGGGTGGCGAGGGCGCCGCCGGAGACCGCCAGCGCGAGGGCGCCGAGCATCTCCATCCAGAAGCCGGAAACCGGATAGGCCTTCAGGTCGCCGTAGACCGGCCCGGGCGTGTTGCTGAACAGCGACCCGGGCGTCCCCTCCTGGTTGACGTGGGGGAGGTCGTTGACGAGGAAGATGAAGAGCGCGATCGCGCCCGTGACCCCCACCGCGACCGCGGCGGGCTTCGACCCCGTCAGCACGACGACCATCACGGCGACGATCGCGAAGACGGCGAGCACTAGCAGGGCGTACTGGTGGCGATCGCCGGCGTGCAGAAGGCCCCCCTCGACCGTCTCGCCGCCGGGCGGCCGCAGCGCGAACGTGTTCATCAGCTCCGAAGCCCCGAGCACGATCGCCGACGCCAGGCAGGCGAGCGGCAGCAGGTACTCGACCCGCAGGACGGACCGCGGCCTCACGTGCTCCCCTCCGCCAGGCGCGAGCGGCGCGTCCGCGCCGGCCGGGGTCGCCGCGCCGCGGCGTCGCTGGACCGCTTCGCAACCCCCTCGCGCCGCACGTACTCCGCGATCAGCAGGCCGAGCGCCACCAGCGTGGCCGAAGCGGTGAGCTGCACCCAGAAGCCCCCGAGCAGCTCTGCGTGGGCACCGGCGAAGTCGCGGGCGGCCGTCCCCTCGTCGAGTCCCTGGGGAAGATCGATCGCGAGGCTGACGATGACCCCGACCGCCCCAAGGCCGGACAGCACCCGGCCCAGCTGCCAGCGGCGACCGACCACGCAGCGGAACAGCACGTAGAGCGCCGCGGCCGCGACGATCAGCAGCACGATCGAGTGCGGCGAGAGCGGATTGGCCTTCGCCGTCTGGGGAGCGGGGGCGACGTTCTCGACGGCGCCGTAGAAGGGGCTTCCGACCGCGACGCCGCGGTAGTCGGAGAACTGCGACGCGATCAGCAGCACGATCGCGGCCAGCGCGGTCAGGCCGACGACGCGATCGGGGCGCGCCGCCTTCGCGCTGGCGTCGATCGCCCGGCGCGATGCCGCGGCCACCGCGACCGCGAGGATCGCGACGCGGCGTCCGGCGCCCTTCAGCCCGCGCGCCGTCGTCCGGCCGGCGCGCGTCGCCAGGCCCCGCGCGCGCCTCGTGCCGCGCCCCGTCGTGCGGGACGCTCGGCGCAGCGGTCCCCGGGCCGCCGCCCCGGTAGCGCGCAGGCCCTCGCCCGATGCCCGCCGGGCGGACCGCGATGCCCGACGAGCCGAGACCAGCGCGCGGCGCCGTGCCTCGGCGCGCTCGCTGCGCGCCCGGTCGGCCCTGGCGGCGCGACCGGCGTCCCTGCCCTCGCGGTCACGGCCAGGGCGGCCTGCGGCTTCCTCGCCCCGCCGCTGCTTTTCGGCCTTCTGCGCGCGACGCTTCTCTGCCCGGGAGACCCGCCGCGGCCGCTCGGGCCTGGCGGCGCGTCCCGGCCTCTTCTCGGCGCGGCGCTGCCTCTCGGCTTTCTGCGCGCGGCGCTTGTCCGCCCGGGAGACCCGCCGGGGCTCGTCGGACCTGGCGGAGCGGCGCGAGCCCTCGGCCTTGGCGGATCGCGGCCCGTCCTCGGCGGCGGAGGCACCCGCATCCGCGCTCGCGGCGCGAATCGGCTCGTCCGGTCGCTCGCGGCGCGGCCTCTCGACCTTCTCGCCGGCCCGCCGGCGGCGGTCCATCAGCGCCCGGATCCGGGGCAGGATCCGCCGCCGTGTCGGCCGTTTCCGTCGCCTCTGTGTGGGCCTCCTGCCCCTTTGGGATGGGCTCATGCCTCTGCTATGATCACGCGTCGCTCACGCCTGGCTTCCAGAGGGAGCCCGGCGGCAATCCGTTCGATGGAGAGGCGCACCATATAGGCGTTCGACTGGGTCACCGAAGCGCTGCGCTCTGGGCCCTGACGGGCCTTTTTTGTGCGCCGAACGCAGCGCCGCAGCATCCGTTCCTCCTCCATCGGCAAACGCATCAAGCAACAGACAGACAACACTTTACGCACCAATGCCGCGTTCGTTTCCACTAGAGATGACCCGCAACATCGGGATCATGGCGCACATCGACGCCGGCAAGACGACGACGACCGAGCGCATCCTCTACTACACCGGCCGCACCCACAAGATGGGCGAGGTCCACGAGGGCGCCGCGGTGATGGACTGGATGGAGCAGGAGCAGGAGCGCGGGATCACGATCACCTCGGCCGCGACGGCCTGCGAGTGGAAGGACCACCGGGTCAACATCATCGACACGCCCGGCCACGTCGACTTCACGGTGGAGGTCGAGCGCTCCCTGCGCGTCCTCGACGGCGCGATCGCGATCTTCGACTCCGTCGCCGGCGTCGAGCCTCAGTCGGAGACCGTGTGGCGCCAGGCCGACAAGTACCGCGTGCCCCGCGTCGCCTACGTGAACAAGATGGACCGCACCGGGGCCGACTTCTTCGCCGCCGTGGAGACGATGAGCAAGCGTCTCGGCGCCCATCCGCTGCCGATCCAGCTGCCGATCGGCCAGGAGTCCGGGTTCGAGGGCGTGATCGACCTGATCGAGAACAAGGCGCTGGTCTGGACCGACGAGCTGGGCACGGAGTTCGAGTACCGCGACATACCCGAGGACCTGCGATCGCTCGCCGAGGAGCACCGCACCCACCTGATCGAGGCGTGCGCCGACTACGACGACGAGCTGATGGAGGCCTACCTCAACGAGGAGGAGATCTCGCACGAGCGCATCGCCAAGTCGCTGCACCGCGCCACCCTCGACATCAAGGTGACGCCGGTGCTGTGCGGCTCGAGCTTCAAGAACAAGGGGGTGCAGCCGCTGCTGGACGCGATCGTCGAGCTCCTGCCCTCGCCGCTGGAGGTCCCGCCCGTCACCGGGATCGAGCCCGCGGGCAAGGACGGCAAGACGCGCGAGGCCGAGCGTCCGTGCGACGACTCCGCTCCCTTCTCGGCGCTCGCCTTCAAGGTGATGGTCGACCCCTACGTCGGCAAGCTCACCTACTTCCGCGTCTACTCGGGGACCCTGAAGTCGGGCAGCCGGGTGCTCAACGTCTCCAACGGGCGCACCGAGCGGATCGGGAGGCTGCTGATGATGCACGCCAACCATCGCGAGGAGATCGACGAGTGCTACGCGGGCGACATCTGCGCCGGCGTCGGCCTCAAGCAGACGGGAACCGGCGACACGCTGGCCGCCCCCGACGCGCCGATCGAGCTGGAGACGATCGACTTCCCCGAGCCGGTGATCGCCGTCGCGATCGAGCCGAAGACCAAGGCCGACCAGGAGAAGCTCGGCACGGCGCTCGCCCGGCTCGCCGAGGAGGATCCGACCTTCCAGGTGGAGACCGACGAGGACACCGGCCAGACGCTGATCCACGGGATGGGCGAGCTGCACCTCGAGGTGATCGTGGAGCGCATGCTGCGCGAGTTCAACGTCGACGCCAACGTCGGCCGTCCCCAGGTCGCCTACCGCGAGACGATTCGCCAGTCGGTGTCGAAGATGGAGGGGCGCTTCGTCCGCCAGACGGGCGGCAAGGGACAGTACGGCCACGTGGTCATCAATCTCGAGCCTGCGCCCGCCGAGGGGTTTGACTTCGAGAACAAGATCAAGGGCGGGAGCATCCCCTCGGAGTTCATCCCCGCGGTCGAGCAGGGCATCGAGGAGGCGTTGCAGAGCGGCGTCCGGGCCGGCTACCCGATGGTCGACGTGCGGGTCGAGCTGGTCGACGGCTCCTATCACGACGTCGACTCCTCGGAGATGGCGTTCAAGGTGGCCGGATCGATGGCCCTCCAGGAGGCGGCGCGACGGGCGAAGCCCGTCCTGCTCGAGCCGGTGATGGCGGTCGAGGTGGTCACCCCCGAGGAGTTCCTCGGCGACGTGATCGGAGACCTTTCGCGGCGCCGCGGCAAGGTGCAGGGCCAGGAGCGCCGCGGAAACGCGCTCGTCGTGGAGGCGTTCGTCCCGCTGGGGGAGATGTTCGGCTACGCCACCGATCTGCGGTCGTCGACGCAGGGGCGCGCCACGTACACGATGCAGTTCGAGCGCTACGAGGAGGTCCCCGGCAACATCGCCGAGGAGATCGTCGAACACCGTTCCGGTGAGCCCGTGGGAGCCGCGTCCTGATCGCTCGCCACCACCACCTGCCGGGCGCGGCGCCAGACCGCGCCACGCACAATCAGATGGCTATTCTTCACCGGTTCGCCCACGGGCGGACCAGGCACCAAGAGACGCCAGAGAGCCCCTAAGACCCTTCAAAGGAGCGAGATGTCCAAGGAGAAGTTCGAGCGCGACAAGCCGCACGTGAACGTCGGCACGATCGGTCACATCGACCACGGCAAGACGACCCTGACGGCCGCGATCACGAAGACGCTCTCCGAGAAGGGTGGGACCGAGGAGAAGACCTTCGACGAGATCGACAACGCTCCCGAGGAGAAGGAGCGCGGGATCACGATCGCCACGTCGCACGTCGAGTACGAGACCGACAAGCGGCACTACGCGCACGTCGACTGCCCCGGGCACGCCGACTACGTCAAGAACATGATCACCGGCGCCGCCCAGATGGACGGCGCGATCCTGGTCGTCTCCGCCGCCGACGGCGTGATGCCGCAGACGCGCGAGCACATCCTGCTCGCCCGCCAGGTGAACGTCCCCCACGTGGTCGTCTTCCTCAACAAGATCGACCAGGTGGACGACGACGAGCTGATCGAGCTGGTCGAGGAGGAGGTCCGCGACCTGCTCAAGGAGTACGAGTTCCCGGGCGACGACACGCCCGTGATCAAGGGGTCGGCGCTGAAGGCGCTGGAGGGCGACGAGGACGCCAAGCAGGCGATTCTGGAGCTGGCCGACGCGCTCGACAGCTACATCCCCGAGCCCGAGCGCGACCTCGACAAGCCGTTCCTGATGCCGATCGAGGACATCTTCTCGATCACCGGCCGCGGCACCGTCGCCACCGGCCGGATCGAGCAGGGCATCGTCAACACCGGCGACGAGGTCGAGATCGTCGGCATCAAGCCGACCGAGAAGACCGTCGTCACGGGGGTCGAGATGTTCCGCAAGATCCTCGACCAGGGCCAGGCGGGCGACAACGTCGGCTGCCTACTCCGCGGCACCAAGCGGGAGGACATCGAGCGCGGTCAGGTGCTCTGCAAGCCCGGCTCGATCACCCCGCACACGAAGTTCAAGTCAGAGGTCTACTGCCTGAAGAAGGAGGAGGGCGGCCGCCACACCCCGTTCTTCTCCGGCTACAGGCCGCAGTTCTACTTCCGCACCACGGACGTGACCGGCGTCGCCAACCTCCCCGAGGGGACCGAGATGGTGATGCCCGGGGACAACGTGGAGATGACGATTGAGCTGATCCAGCCGATCGCCATGGACAAGGGCCTGCGGTTCGCGATCCGCGAGGGCGGTCGCACCGTCGGCTCCGGTGTGGTGACCGAGATCATCGAGTAGCCCAAGGGGCGGGCCTGGCGGCCCGCCTCTTTCGCGACCGGCGACGGTCGCGAGCGACAACCGCAAGACATACGACCGGGGCGGCGCCCCACAGGGGTGGCGCCCCAACTGCGCAAGGACCCGCAACCAGGCACGAAAGTGGCAACAGCAACCGCAAGCAAGATCAGGATCCGGCTGAAGGCGTACGACCACGACGCCATAGATCGGGCTGCGCGCGAGATCGTCGAGACCGCCGAGCGGACCGGCGCCACGGTCTCGGGGCCGGTGCCGCTGCCCACGGAGAAGCACGTCTACTGCGTGATCCGCTCGCCGTTCAAGGACAAGGACTCGCGCGAGCACTTCGAGATCCGCATCCACAAGCGCCTGATCGACATCAACCAGCCGACGCCGAAGACGGTCGACTCGCTTCAGCGCCTGGAGGCGCTGCCGGCCGGCGTCGACATCGAGATCCGGTTGTGATGCCCGTCATCGTCGGACGCAAGCTCGGCATGACCCAGGTCTTCGGCGACGACGGGACCGTGCTGCCCGTCACCGTGATCGAGGCCGGGCCCTGTCCGGTGACCGCGGTGCGGGATCCGGAGCGCGACGGCTATCACGCCGTCCAGCTCGCCTTCGGCGCCACCGAGGAGCGCAAGCTGACCAAGGCCCGGCTGGGCCACCTGAAGAAGGCCGGCGCCGGGCCGATGCGGACGCTGGTCGAGTTCCGCGACCCCGACGGCGACTTCCAGATCGGCGAGGAGGTCACCGTCGAGTCGTTCGAGCCGGGACAGCGCGTGAAGGTCTCGGGCGCGTCCATCGGCAAGGGATTCCAGGGAACGGTGCGCCGCCACGGGTTCAGCCGCGGCCCCACCTCCCACGGCTCGCACAATGTCCGCGCCCCCGGGTCGGTCGGCGCCAGCGCCGATCCGGCGCGCGTGTTTGCGGGGATGCGGATGCCGGGCCGGATGGGGGGCGGGCGGGTCACCCAGCGCGGGCTCGAGATCGTCGACGTCGACGCCGAGCGCAACCTCCTGCTCGTCAAGGGGTCGGTCCCCGGAGCCCGCAACGCCACCGTCGAGGTGCGCAGCGATGGCTAGTGCCACGCCGGCCAAGGGCGGCGCCAAGGCCGGCGCGAAGGCGCCGATCCTCGGCAAGCAGGCCAAGGCCGACCTGCCGGCGGCGATCTTCGCCGAGCCCTTCCATCAGTCGCTGGTGCACGAGACGGCACGCGCCGACCTCGCCGCGCGGCGCCGCGGTACGGCTTCGACCCTGAGCAGGGGAGAGGTGGCGATGACGACGGCCAAGGCATGGCGCCAGAAGGGCACCGGGCGCGCCCGCGCCGGCGCCCTCAGCGTTCCCCACCGGACCGGCGGCGGCGTCGCCTTCGGGCCGAAGCCGCGCCGCTACGCGGTGAAGGTGAACCGCAAGGCGCGCCGGCGGGCGCTGCGCGCGGCCCTGTCGGTGCACGCCCAGCGCGACAGCGTCGCGGTGCTCGACGCCGCGACGTTCGACAACCCGTCGACCAAGCAGGCCGCCGCCGCGCTCGACCGCTGGGGCGGCGCCCGTCCCACCCTGGTGGTGGTGGACGCCGATGAGGTCGCGGCGGCGAAGAGCTTTCGCAACCTGCCGCGGGTCAACGTGCTTGCGGCCGAGGCCGCCGGCGTCGCCGACGTGATCGGCGCCGCCTCTTTGGTCGTCTCCCAGAACGCACTCGAGCAGCTCGAGCGGCGGGCGAGCGAGGCGAGCTAGATGACTGCCCCCTCGACCACGCACGCCTGGATGACGCACGTGGCCAAGGAGGCCGTCATCTGATGGACGCGCGTCAGGTGATAGTGGAGCCCGTGATCTCCGAGAAGAGCTACGCGCTGATGGCGGAGGGCAAGTACACGTTTCGCGTCAACGATCGCGCCCACAAGACCCAGGTCGCCCGGGCGGTGAGCGAGATCTTCGGCGTACGCGTGGCCGCCGTTCGCACCGCGAAGGTGCGTGCGAAGCCGAAGCGGCGCGGCCTGCACCGCGGTCGCACGCGGTCGTGGAAGAAGGCGGTCGTCCAGCTCGCCCCCGGCGAGCGGATCGAGATGTTCGAGGGCGCGGCGGTCGAGGGCTAACGAGCGGCAGATGGCGAACCGAAAGACAAAGCCGACCAGCCCCGGACGCCGCTTCGCGACCTTCCCGAAGCGCGAGCCGCTGACCGCCGATCGCCCCGAGAAGGCTCTCACCGAGGGGCTGGCGGCAAGCGGTGGCCGCAACTCCGACGGCCGCATCACCAGCCGCCATCGTGGCGGCGGGGCGAAGCGGCGCTATCGGCGGATCGACTTCAAGCGGCGAAAGGACGGCGTCCAGGCGAAGGTGGCGACGATCGAGTACGACCCGAACCGCAGCTGCTACATCGCCCTGCTGCACTACGCGGACGGCGAGAAGCGCTACATCCTCGCGCCGCAGCAGCTCGCGGTCGGCGACGTGGTCGAGTCCGGCGACGGCGCGGACATCCGTCCCGGCAACGCCCTGCCGCTTGCCCGCGTGCCGACGGGGACAGTCGTCCACAACGTCGAGCTGCGGCCCGGCCAGGGCGGGGCGATGGGCCGCGCCGCCGGGACGGCGATTCAGGTGATCGCCAAGGAGGGGCCGCTGGTGACGCTTCGGCTTCCCTCGACCGAGACCCGCATGGTCCGCGCCGAGTGCCGGGCGACGGTCGGCGCCCTCTCGAACCCCGAGCACCAGAACATCTCGATCGGCAAGGCCGGGCGCAACCGGCATCGCGGCAAGCGGCCGCAGACCCGCGGCGTGGCGATGAACCCGGTCGACCATCCCCATGGCGGCGGCGAGGCCCATCACACGCCGGGCGGCCACCCGGTGACGCCCTGGGGCAAGCCGACGCTCGGCTACCGCACCCGCAAGAAGCGCAAGGCGTCCGACGCGATGATCGTGCGCGGCCGCCGGCGCGGGAAGAAGAAGAGGTAGACGGGCGCGATGGGCAGATCAACCAAGAAGGGCCCGTTCGTCGAGGAGCGCCTGATGAAGCGGATCTCCGCAATGAACGAGTCCGGAAACAAGCAGATGGTCAAGACCTGGTCGCGGACCTCGACAGTCTTCCCCGAGATGGTTGGCCACACGATCGCCGTCCACGACGGCCGCAAGCACGTGCCCGTCTTCATCTCCGAGTCGATGGTCGGCCACAAGCTCGGGGAGTTCGCCCCGACCCGGACCTTCCGCGCCCACTCGGGCAGCGAGAGGGAGAGATAGACGATGGCGGAGAGCAAGCGAGCGGACGCGAAGAAGGGCGACGACAAGGCGAAGGCCGAGCGCAAGCCGCGCGCGCGCAAGGCCGAGCCGAGCGCCGGCGCCCGCGCGGCGACGAAGGCCGCGCCGAAGGACGCCGAGAAGCCCCGCACCCGCAGCAGGCGCCGGCCCGCCGCCAAGAAGGAGGAGCCCAAGGCGGCGGCCAAGCCCGCGACCCGGCGGCGCGAGAAGCCCGAGAAGCCCGCCTCGGCCCCGGTGGTTCGCGCCCGCGCCCGCTACCTGCGCGTTGCGCCGCGCAAGGCGCGCCTGGTGGCCGACCAGATCCGCGGCCTCGGGATCGACGAGGCCCGAGCCCTGCTCGACTTCTCGCCGCGGTCGGCGGCCCGCGACCTGCGCAAGCTGCTCGACTCGGCGGCGGCCAACGCCGAGAACAACCACGACCTGGTCGCCGACGACCTGAGGATCGCCGACGTGCGCGTCGACGAGGGCCCCACCCTGCGCCGCTACCGGGCCCGCGCGCTCGGCCGCGCCACGCGGATCGACAAGCGCACCAGCCACGTCTCTGTGTCTCTAACTCCCGGCGAGGAGGGCTGATGGGCCAGAAGATCCATCCGGAGGGATTTCGCGTCGGCTACATCCACGACTGGAAGTCGACCTGGTTCACCGAGCGCGACTTCGCGGACTACCTGCTCGAGGACATCGACATCCGCGGCCACATCGAGCGCAAGCTCGCCCATGCGGGCCTTTCGGACATAACGATCCGCAAGGGCTCCAACGAGGTCGTCGTCGACATCCACACGGCGCGCCCCGGGATCGTGATCGGCAAGTCGGGGTCCGAGGTGGATGCGCTGCGGCGCGAGCTGCACAAGCTCACCGGCAAGGCCGTCAAGGTGAACATCCGCGAGATCAAGCGGCCGGAGCTGGACGCGAAGCTCGTGGCCCAGTCGATCGCCGAGCAGCTGCAGAACCGCGTCGCCTTCCGGCGGGCGATGAAGCGCGCGCTGACCTCCGCGATGAGATCGGGCGCCAAGGGCGTGAAGGTGCAGGTCTCGGGCCGCCTCGGCGGTTCGGAGATGGCCCGCACCGAGGGCTATTCCGACGGCCGCGTGCCGCTGCACACCCTGCGCGCCGACATCGACTACGGCTTCTACGAGGCCCGCACCACGACCGGCCGGATCGGCGTGAAGTGCTGGATCAACAAGGGCGAGGTGATGCCCGAGGGCTACCGCAGCAGCACGCCCGAGGACGAGGAGCTGACCCCCGGCCGGCGCGGCGGAGGAGGTCGTTCCTGATGCTGATGCCGAAGCGGGTCAAGTACCGCAAGCAGCAGCGCGGCCGGATGCGGGGCAATGCCAAGGGAGGCAGCGGCGTGGACTTCGGCGAGTACGGGCTGAAGGCGCTCGAGCGCGGCTGGATCACGAACCGCCAGATCGAGGCGGCGCGGGTGGCGATGACGCGCAAGATCAAGCGCGGCGGCAAGGTGTGGATAAACGTCTTCCCCGACAAGCCCTTCACCAAGAAGCCGGCCGAGACCCGGATGGGGTCGGGCAAGGGCAACCCGGAGGGCTGGGTCGCCGTGGTCAAGCCCGGTCGGGTGATGTTCGAGCTGGCCGGTGTGGACGAGACGCTCGCGCGCGAGGCGATGCGCCTCGCCGGCCACAAGCTTCCGGTGAAGACCAGGTTCGTGCGCCGCGAGGGGGCCGAGTGATGCTGGCGCCGAACGCGCAGCGTGAGGCGACTGGGAGGTGGGGGTCGTGATTCCAGTGATGCATCCGATGCATGGAGTTCCCCGATGAAGGCCTCCGAGGTGCACAACCTCAAGGACGACGAGCTCGTGGAGCGCCTGCGCCAGGCGACCGAGGAGCAGTTCGCGCTGCGCTTCCAGCACGCCACCGGCGAGCTGGAGAACACGGCACGGCTGAGCGCGATCCGGCGTGACGTCGCCCGCCTTCTGACCGTTGCCCGCGAGCGCGGGATCGACGTCGAGCGGGAGCTGCGGGTCTGATGGCCGAAGAGGAAAAGACACAGGACCAGACGCCCGAGGAGGGCGGCGAGACGCCGGTCGAGGAGCCCGCCACCGAGCAGGGTGGCGACGCCCCGGTCGAGGAGCCCGTGCCCGAGGAGGGCGGGGACGAGCCGGCTGTCGAGGAGCCCGCTGCGGAGGCGGCCGAGGAGCCCGCCGGGGAGCCCGTCGAGGAGGCCGCGGACGAGGCCGAGGCCGAGGGGGCCGGGGAGCCCGCTGCCGAGGCCGAGGCGGCGCCCGCAGCCGACGAGGAGGAGCTGACCCGCAAGCAGCGCCGCCAGCTGGACCGCTCGCGCGCGTCGTCGGGGCCGCCGAAGCCCCCGCGCGGCGCCGAGGAGCGGGCGGCGGAGCGCGGCGAGCGGCGCCGCGCGGCGGCCGGCCAGCGCAGCCGGCACCGCCGGCGCAGCCGCGAGAAGCGCCGCGCCGCCGGGCCGCGCGCGGGAACGCCGCCGGCCGAGCGCCGCGCCGCCCCGCGCAAGGTCCGCCAGGGGATGGTGGTTTCGAGCAAGGCCGACAAGACGATCACGGTGCGGATCGACTCCGCCCGGCGACACCCGGTCTACGAGAAGGTCGTGCGCCGCTCCCGCACCCTGACCGCCCACGACGAGGCGAACCAGGCAAGCGAGGGCGACCTCGTGCGGGTGATCGAGTCGCGGCCGCTGTCGCGCACGAAGCGCTGGCGCCTGGTCGAGATCCTGGAGCGCGCCAAGTGAGGGGCGGCCGATGATCCAGCAGGAGAGCCGCGTCAAGGTGGCGGACAACTCCGGTGCCCGCGAGATCCTCTGCATCCGCGTCAAGGGCGGGTCGCATCGCCGCTACGCGGGCGTCGGCGACATCATCACCGCCACGGTCAAGCAGGCCACCCCGCACGGGGGCGTGCGAAAGGGGGAGGTCGTGCAGGCCGTCGTCGTCCGCACGAAGAAGCAGTTCGGCCGCAACGATGGCACCTACATCGCCTTCGACGAGAACGCCGCCGTGCTGATCGACCCCCAGCGCAACCCGCGCGGGACCCGCATCTTCGGGCCGGTGGCGCGCGAGCTGCGCGACCGCAACTTCATGAAGATCGTCTCGCTCGCCCCGGAGGTGCTGTAGCGATGGCCAAGTCCATGCGGATCCGCAAAGACGACACCGTGGTGGTCACCGGGGGCAAGGACAGCGGCAAGAGCGGTCGCGTGATCCGGACCGACCCGAGGCGTCGGCGCGTCTACATCGAGGGCCTGAACATGATCAAGCGGCACCAGCGGCCGCGCTCCGTGAAGGACACCCAGCGCGGCGGAGAGGTGGGCGGGATCATCGAGAAGGAAGGGCCGATCCACGTCTCCAACGTGATGCTGCTCGACCCCCGCGACAACAAGCCGACGCGCGTCGGGGTGCGCCGCAAGGACGACGGCACCCGCGAGCGCTACGCGAAGCGCACCGACAACGCGATCGACTGAGCCGATGGCAGCCACCGACACCGCACAGGCCAAGGCAGCGCCGCCGCCCCGCCTCCGCGAGAAGTACGAGGCCGAGGTGCGGCCGGCGCTGGTCGAGAGGTTCTCCTACTCGAGCCCGATGCAGGCGCCCCGCGTCGAGAAGATCACCTTGAACATGGGGATTGGCGACGCCAAGCAGGACGACAAGATGCTCGAGGCGGCCTCCGAGCAGCTCGCCGTGATCGCGGGCCAGCGCCCGAACGTGCGGCGAGCGCGCAAGTCGATCGCCTCCTTCAAGGTGCGCGAGGGGATGCCGGTCGGCGTCAGCGTCACCCTGCGGCGCGCCCGCATGTGGGAGTTCCTGGACCGCCTCACGTCCGTGGCGGTGCCGCGGATCCGCGACTTTCGCGGTCTCAGCCCGCGCGCCTTCGACGGGCGCGGCAACTACTCGCTCGGGATCCGCGAGCAGCTGATCTTCCCCGAGATCGACTACGACTCGATCGATCAGGTGCGCGGGCTCGACGTGACGATCACGACGACGGCCCGCAGCGACGAGGAGGCGTTCGAGCTGCTGCTCGGGTTGGGCCTTCCGTTCTCCCCCGAGGGCAGGCCCGGCGAGGAGGACAGCGCCGCCGCGGAGGAGGAGGAGCGCCGCCGCGAGGAGGCGCGGATGCGCGCCGAGGCAGAGCAGGCCGCGCTCGAGCAGCTCAAGGAGGAGAACCCCGAGGCCTACGCCAAGCGGGTGCGAGAGGAAGAGGTCGAAGAGGGCGAGGAGGGCGAGGCCGCCCCCGCCGCCGAGCAGCAGCCCACCGAACAGGAGCAGGAGGAGGAGTAGATGGCGAAGACCTCGCAGACCGTGCGCCAGCGGCGCAAGCCCAAGTACAAGACCCGCGGCTACAACCGCTGCCGGCGGTGCGGCCGACCGCGCGCCTACTACCGCAAGTTCGGGCTCTGCCGGATCTGCCTGCGCGAGTCGGCGCACGAGGGGTACGTCCCCGGAATGACCAAGTCGAGCTGGTAGACGCGGCCAAGGAACCGATGATCTGATGCTCACCGACCCGATAGCCGACTACCTGACGCGGATCCGCAACGCACTGCAGAGCGACCACGACGAGCTCGAGGTGCCGTCGTCGCGGCTGCGGCGCGAGATGACCCGGATCCTCAAGGAGCAGGGCTACATCGCCGACTTCGAGATCGAGCCGACCGCGGTCGGCGAAGTGATCCGGATCCGCCTCAAGTACACCGACGACCGCCGCCCGGTGATCAGCGGGCTGCGGCGCGTCTCGCGGCCGGGGCGCCGCCGCTACGTCAACTCCAAGGAGGTGCCGCGGGTGCTCGGGGGCATGGGCACCGCGATCGTCTCGACCTCGCGCGGCGTGATGAGCGGTCACGAGGCGCGCAACAGCGGCGTCGGCGGCGAGGTCGTCGCCTACGTGTGGTGAGCGCATGAGCCGGATCGGAAGAAAGCCGATTGAGATCCCCGACGGTGTCTCCGTCGATGTCAAGCCCGGCCGGGTGAGCGTGAAGGGCCCGAAGGGCGAGCTCAGCCAGGCCGTCAGCGCCGACATGAAGGTGACCGAGAACGACGGAGTGCTGACCGTCGAGCGGCCGACCGATCGCGGCGAGCACCGCGCCCTGCACGGGCTGACGCGCAGCCTGATCGCGAACATGGTCGAGGGGGTGACCGACGGGTTCACCAAGCGGCTGCAGATCCAGGGCGTCGGCTACCGAGCCCAGCTCAAGGGCAAGGCGCTGGAGCTGGCGCTCGGCTTCTCGCACCCGGTCTCGGTGAGCGCTCCCGAGGGGATCGAGTTCGACGTGCCGCAGCCGACCGAGGTGGTCGTCACGGGGATCGACAAGCAGCTCGTCGGCGAGGTCGCCGCGACGATCCGCAAGAAGCGCCCGCCTGAGCCCTACAAGGGCAAGGGGATCCGCTACGAGGGCGAGCACGTCGCCCGCAAGGTGGGCAAGCGCGCGTGAGGGGGACCGACCGCTGACCGTGCTGACGAAGCCCCAGCGCAGGCTGCGCCGCCGCCGCCGCGTGCGAGCGAAGGTGCGCGGCACCGCCGAGCGCCCGCGTCTGTCCGTGTACCGCTCCAACCGCGGCCTGTTCGGGCAGCTGATCGACGACGACTCCGCGCGCACGCTGGCGTCGGTGAGCTGGACGGAGGCCGGCCTGCGCGACCTGGACCCGACGGCGCAGGCGAAGCGCGCGGGCGAGCTGCTCGCCGAGCGAGCCGGCGCGGCCGGGATCGAGTCCTGCGTCTTCGATCGGGGCGGCTACCGCTTCCACGGACGCGTGCGTGCCCTCGCCGACGGCGCCCGCGAGAAGGGCCTGAGCTTCTGATGCGCGACGCCCGTTCGCTACCTTCAACCGTCGCATGAACAACGTTTCTGTGGAGATAGTCAGCCCGCGGGGAATGGACCTGCAGGAGCGGGTGATCGAGATCAACCGCGTCGCCAAGGTGGTCAAGGGCGGCCGGCGCTTCTCGTTCACCGCCCTGGTGGCGGTCGGGGACGAGGACTCGGTCGTGGGGATCGGCTACGGCAAGGCGCGCGAGGTGCCGCTGGCGATCCAGAAGGCCGTCGAGAACGCGCGCAAGAGCCTGTTCCGCGTGCCCAAGTACGGCCAGACGATCACCCACCGGGTGATCGGCCGCTACGGCGCCGGCCACGTAGTCCTGCGACCGGCGAGCCCCGGTACCGGCGTGATCGCCGGCGGCGGCGTCCGCGCGGTGCTCGAGCTGGGCGGGATCCGCGACGTGCTGACCAAGAGCATCGGCACCCAGAACCCGATCAACCTGGTGAAGGCGACCATGGACGGGCTCTACAACCTTCGCCGACCCGAGGAGGTGGCGAAGCTGCGCGGGCTGAGCGTGCGCGAGGTGCTCGGCCTCGCGCCCGGCGGCAACGGCGGCGAGGCGGCGCCGGCGCAGGACGCCGAGCCGGCCGTCGTGCCGCAGGCCGAGGAGCCCGCGGGCGCCCAGCCCGCGGCGGAGCAGCCGGCGCCCGAGGAGGCCGCGCCGGAGCAGCCGGCGCCGCAGGAGGGCGCCGATGGCTGAGCTTCGGATCACCCAGCGGCGCTCGCTGAGCGGGACAAAGCCGCGCCAGCGCGACACGCTTCGCTCGCTCGGGCTGGGGCAGATCGGGCGCACGGTGGTGCGCCCCGACGGCCCCGAGCTGCGCGGGATGGTGCGCTCGGTCGCGCACCTGGTCGAGGTGGAGGAGAAGGGCTGATGGCCAAGGACGAGTCCGAGGCGATCGGGCTGCACAGCCTGCGGCCCAAGCCCGGGGCGAAAAAGCCGCGCAGGCGGATCGGCCGCGGCGAGGGCTCCGGCGTGGGCAAGACCTCCGGGCGCGGCCACAAGGGGGCCGGGGCGCGCGCGGGCAGCAAGCGCAAGCCCGGCTACGAGGGCGGCCAGAACCCGATCCACATGCGGATGCGCAAGCTGCGCGGCCCGCACCGCAAGATGTCGATGCCGTTCGAGAAGTTCCGCACCCACACGCAGCCCGTCAACCTCTCCGACCTCGATGCCCGCTTCAAGTCAGGCGATGACGTGAACCCGGAGACGCTGCGTGCCGCCGGCCTGGCGAAGCGCCGTCATCCCGTCAAGGTGCTGGCCCGCGGTGACGTCTCCAAAAAGCTGACGGTGCGCGCCCACGCCTTCAGCGCCGCCGCCCGGGAGAAGATCGAGAAGGCCGGCGGGACCTGCGAGATCCTCGCGGACCGGCCGGCGGCGGACGCGAAGCGGAGTACGCCGGCCGAATGATCAGAACGATTGCCAACAGCTTCTCGGTCCCCGAGATCCGCAAGAAGCTGATGTTCACGGCGGCGATGCTGGCGCTCTACCGGCTCGGCGCCTACATCCCCTCGCCCGGGATCGACGTCAGCACCGTCAAGGACATCGAGTCGAACTTCAACGGCTCCAGCATCCTCGGCTTCCTCAACCTGTTCTCCGGCGGGAGCCTCTCGCGCCTGTCGCTGTTCGCGCTGGGGATCATGCCCTACATCACGGCCTCGATCATCCTGCAGCTGCTCACGGTCGTGGTGCCATCGCTGGAGCGCCTGCAGAAAGAGGGCGAGGTCGGCCAGCAGAAGATCACCCAGTACACGCGCTACCTCACCGTGGTGCTCGCCTTCGCCCAGTCGCTGGGCTACGTCTTCCTCTTCCGCTCCTTCCAGAACCAGGCGGGCACCAGCGTCGTCGGCCAGCTCACTGCGGCAAAGGTCTTCCTGATCGTGGTCTGCCTGACGGCGGGGACGACGCTGCTGATGTGGCTGGGGGAGCTGATCACCCAGCGCGGGATCGGCAACGGGATCTCGCTGATGATCTTCGCCTCGATCGCGTCGCGGATCCCGAGCGGGATCCAGGCCTGGTGGACCAACCCCGATCAGGTGTTCGTGGTGATGATGCCCTTCGTCGCGCTCGCGGTGATCGTCGCGATCGTCTTCGTGCAGGAGGGCCAGCGCCGGATCCCGGTGCAGTACGCCAAGCGCGTCGTCGGCCGCCGGATGACGACGGGCGGGTCCACCTACCTGCCGCTGCGGGTAAACATGGCCGGCGTTATCCCGGTGATCTTCGCCGCCTCGATCATGGCCTTCCCGCCGACGATCGGCCAGCTGCTCAACACTCCCGCCGCGCTGGACTTCGCCGCCTTCTTCTCCCCGAACAGCTGGCCCTACGTGGCCGGCGAGGTCTTCTTCATCGTCATCTTCACCTACTTCTACACCGCCGTCACCTTCAACCCGGTCGACCAGGCGGACAACCTGAAGAAATACGGGGGGTTCATCCCCGGGGTGAGACCGGGCCGGCCTACCGCCGAGTATCTCGACCGCATCCTCTCCCGGCTGACCTTCCCCGGGGCGCTCTACCTGGGCGCGGTCGCGGCCCTGCCGACGATCCTGATCAACCAGACCTCGGCCAACTTCTTCTTCGGCGGCACCTCGATCCTGATCGTGATCGGCGTCGCGCTGGACACGGTCAAACAGCTGGAGGCGCAGCTGATGATGCGGAACTACGAAGGCTTCCTGAAATAGGGGGCGGACGCTGCAAACCTGCGCATCTCGGCGTCCTCGCCTGAACGTCTCGCTCACGTACGTTCTCAGTACGCTCGCTTCGCCGTTCAGGCTGCGTCCACCGACCTGCTTGGTTTTCGCGTCCGTTCGTCCTTCCCCCGACATCGACCATGTCTGAGCTCAACCTTGTTCTTCTCGGCCCTCCCGGCAGCGGGAAGGGGACCCAGGGCGAGCGCCTTCAGGAGGACTTCCGCCTGCCCTACTACGCGACGGGGGACATCATCCGCGCGGCGATCCGTGAGGGGACCGACCTCGGCAAGCAGGCCAAGCAGTACTCCGACCGCGGCGACCTCGCCCCCGACGAGCTGGTGATCGGGATCATCGTCGAGCGGATCAGCTCCGACGAGGCCGCCGACGGCTTCATCCTCGACGGCTTCCCCCGCACCATCCCGCAGGCGGAGGCGCTCGATGCCGAGCTGGGGCGCCTGCAGCGCAAGCTGACGGCGGCGCTGCTGATCGAGGTCCCCGACGAGGAGGTGGTGCGGCGCCTCTCCGGACGGCGCACCTGCGTGAAGGGCGGGCACGTCTTCCACGTCGAGTTCGACCCGCCCAAGAACCCCGACGTGTGCGACGTGGACGGCAGCCGGCTGGTCGTGCGCGACGACGACAAGCCGGAGGTGATCCGCAACCGCCTCGCCCAGTACCACGAGAAGACCAGGCTGCTGGTCGGCTACTACGACGACCAGGGACTGCTGCGCCACATCGAGGGCTCGCTGCCGCCCGACGAGGTCGGCGACCGGATCAGGGCCCTGCTGGCGACGCTCCGCATGGAGGAGGAGCTCTGAGGCCGCCCGTGGCCCCGCGCCGTTGATCCTCAAGAAGACCCCCGAGCAGGTCGAGAAGATGGCGGCCGCCGGTGCGATCCAGGCGCGCTGTCTGCGGATGCTGGCGGGCAAGTGCGGGCCGGGCGTGACCACGGGCGAGCTGGACGCCGCGGCGGAAAGGTTCATCGACTCCCAGGGCGGCATCCCCGCGTTCAAGGGGTATCGCGGCTTTCCCGGGTCGATCTGCGCCTCCCCGAACTCGATGGTCGTGCACGGGATCCCGGGCTCCTATGAGCTGACGCGGGGCGACATCGTCTCCCTCGACGTCGGCGTGATCTACGAGGGCTGGGTGGCTGACGCGGCGATCACCGTCGCGGTCGGCCAGGTCTCGCCCGTTGCCCAGAGCCTGCTGGAGACGACGAAGAACGCCCTGTTCGAGGCCACCGAGAAGGCGCGCGCCGGCAACCACCTCGGCGACATCTCGGCGGCCGTCCAGCGGCGCGTGGAGATCGACGGAATGTCCGTGATCCGCAGCCTCGTCGGCCACGGGATCGGACGCGACATGCACGAGGACCCGCAGATCCCGAACTTCGGCGAGCCCGGCCGCGGCCCTCTGCTGGAGGAGGGGATGGCGCTGGCGATCGAGCCGATGGTCAACGCCGGCACCCACATGGTGCGGATGGGCGACGACGGCTGGGCGGTGTACTCGCAGGACGGCTCGCTCGCCGCCCACTTCGAGTTCACCATCGCGATCACCGCCGACGGCCCCCGCATCCTCACCCCCTGGCACGATTGATATCGGCGCCGAACGCGCAGCGTGAGGCGTCAGGCAGGTGGGGGTCGTGATTCATCGTCAGCCGGGCGATGTCGTGATCTTCCGGTCCCCGAACCGGCGCGCGCGGCGGCCGCCCCTGTATATCCTGGCGCCCGCGGTGGGGCGGAGGATGCTCATGCGGAGGCGCAACAGGCGAGGCACGCTTGCGGCCGTTTTGGCGGCGGCCGTCCTGTGCGCCTGCGCGGCGCCCGCGCATGCCGCGGTGCAGGCCTACGGCACCCACGACGCGCGCGGCTTTCGCAACGTGCTGCCGCCCGGCGAGCACGGGGTCGACAACGCCGCCGACCTGCTCGCCTACGAGGGGAGCAACGCCTACCCCGACCACTGGATCGACCAGCAGCCGCTGTACGAGAACCTCGTCCAGGGCGACCCGACGCTGACCAACTCCGACATCCACAAGTACTACAAGGACGCGACATTCGGCGTGCGCGCCAACGACGTCGAGTCGACGATCTCGCCGAAGGCCGGGGTGACGATCATGCGCGACGCGGGATATGGCATTCCCCACATCTACGGCGACACCCGCGACGACGTGATGTTCGGGACCGGCTACGCCAATGCCCAGGATCGCCTCTTCCTGATGGACGTCCTGCGCAACACCGGCCGGGCCTCGCTGTCGTCCTTCGTCGGCGGCTCGCCGGGCAACCGGGCGATGGACCACGGGCAGTGGCAGCTGGCCCCCTACACCGAGGGCGAGCTGCAGCAGCAGGTCAACCGGGCGGGCGAGTTCTACGGCGCCGCCGGCAACCGCCTCGTCGCCGACGTGCAGAGCTACGTCGACGGGATCAACGCCTACATCGCCGACGCCACGACCAACCCGGTGCAGCTGATGCCGTCCGAGTACGCCGCGCTGGGGAAGGTTCCCCAGCCCTGGAAGGTGACCGACGTGATCGCCACCGCGTCGCTGATCGGCGGCATCTTCGGCAAGGGCGGCGGCCGCGAGGTGGACTCGGCGAAGACACTGCGGGCGCTGGTCAAGCGGTTCGGGCGCAGCGCCGGCCGCCGCGCCTGGCTCGGCTTCCGCGACAAGAACGACCCCGAGGCGCCGACCACGATCCTCGGCAGGCGCTTCCCCTACGAGACCACGAATGCCTTCGCCCCCCGCGGCCTCGCGCTGCCCGACCCGGGAAGCGTGCGGAACGCCCCGGTGACGACGGCGAGGCAGGAGCAGGCGCCGCGCTCCTCCTCGACCTCGGGCTTTGGCGACATCGGCGCCCAGCTCAGCCGCGCCCTGCGCGACGCCCACGCCTCCAACTGGGAGCTGGTCGGCGCCCGCCACTCGCGGACCGGCCATCCGATCGGCGTCCTCGGGCCCCAGGTCGGCTACTACGTGCCGCAGATCCTGATGGAGGAGGACATCCACGGCGGCGGCCTCGACGCCCGCGGCGCGACCTTCCCCGGGGTCGGCCTGTTCATCCTCCTCGGGCGTGGCCGCGACTACGCGTGGAGCGCCACGACGGCGACCTCGGACAACGTGGACACCTTCGCCGAGGTGCTCTGCCAGGACAAGTACCACTACCGCTACCACGGCAAGTGCCGGGCGATGCGCAAGCTCGAGCGCGCCAACGCCTGGACGCCCAACGGCGTCGACCAGACACCGCCGGGGTCCGAGACGCTGACCGCGTACCGAACGGTGCACGGGATCGTCTACGCGCGCGGCACCGTGCACGGGCACAAGGTCGCGTTCGCGAGCGCCCGCTCGACCTACTTCCACGAGGCCGACTCGGCGCTGTTCTTCTCGCGCCTGAACAACCCGCACCAGATGCGCAACGGGCCGCGTTCGTTCTTCCGCGCCGCCCACGACATGAACTTCGCCTTCAACTGGGCCTACCTCGACGACAAGCACATCGCCTACCACCTCACCGGCTGGTACCCGCAGCGCTCGCCCCGGACGTCGCCCGACTTCCCGATCCTCGGCACCGGCCAGTACGACTGGAAGGGCTTCAACCCGCAGAAGCACATCGCCGACTGGCTGCCGGACCGGCGCCTGCCGCACACGACCGACCCCGATTACCTGGTGTCCTGGAACAACAAGCAGGCGCCGGGCTGGGCGGCGGCGGACGACCTGTGGAGCTACGGGCCGGTCCACCGCCAGCAGATGATCGCCGACAGGGTGCGGCGCGGCATCCGTGGCGGCCGCAAGATGACCCTGGCTCAGCTCGTCCAGGCGATGGAGGAGCCGGCGACCCAGGACCTGCGCGCGATCAAGGTGCTGCCGATCCTGCTGCGGGCGATCGGCAACCCGGACGACCCCGCCCTGCGCAGCGCGCTCGGCAAGCTGCGGGCGTGGAGCCGTGCGGGCTCGCATCGCCGCGACCTGAACAAGGACGGCAGCTACGAGCACAACCAGGCGGTCGAGCTGATGGACGCCTGGTGGCCGCTGCTGGTCAGCGCCGAGTTCAAGCCGTCCCTGGGCGGCAGGGCCTACGACGCGATCCGCAGCATGACCGGAACCGGCGACCACACACGGGGCTCTCCGAACGCCCCCGACTTCTTCGACGGCTGGTGGAACTACGTCTCCAAGGACCTGCGCGACCTGTTCGGCCCGGCGCCGCCCGACCCGCTCAGCCGCGTCTACTGCGGCCAGGGCTCAGCCCAGCGCTGCCGTCACGCCCTGCGCCGCTCGCTGAGGGCGGCGCTGAACGTGACGCCGCAGCAGCTCTATGGAAACGGCGACTGCTCCGGCGACCCGCAGCCGAGCTGCTACGACCAGAACCGCTCCACGGTCGCCTCCGCGATCTCGGTGCCGCCGTTCCCCTTCCAGAACCGGCCGACGTTCCAGCAGACGGTCTCGCTGACGCACGGCGTGCCGTAGGCGATCAGCTTCTAGCCGAAGTTCCTTGACCGGCTGACGCCGAGGAGTAACCTGAAACGCAGCTGTTCGCCCGTAGGAGGGCGCGGGAGTCGGTCATGAAAGGTCGGTCATGGAAGACCGCGATCGAAAGCCCCTCCTCGCCGTGCCGCACGCTTGCGTCGCAGCCGTTGTCGTTGCGCTGTGCTGCGGCTTGGTGGGCGCGACGTCCGCGGCGGCCGCCGTCCAGCCCTACGGCACCCACGACGGGGGCGGCTTCAGAAACGTGCTTCCGTCGGGTGAGGCCGGGACCGACAACCTGACGCAGTTCGGCGACTTCATCTCCAACAGCATCTTCCCGCCGCACTGGATCGACCAGCTGCCGCTCTACCGCAACCTGCTCTACGCCACCCCGACGCTGACGAACGCCTCGATCCGCACGTACTTCAAGGACGCGACGTTCGGCGTCAAGCCGGCCGACGTCGCATCCACCACCTCGCCGGAGCCCGGCGTGACGATCGTCCGCGACAAGCGCTGGGGCATCCCCCACATCTACGGCGACACCCGGGGCAAGCTGGCCTTCGGCGCCGGCTTCGCCGGGGCCCAGGACCGCCTGTTCCTGATGGACGTCCTGCGACATACCGGGCGCGCCGACCTCTCCAGCTTCCTCGGCGGCTCCAACATCGGCTCGGACGAGTCGCAGTGGCAGTTCGCCCCCTACACCGAGGCCGATCTCCGGCGCCAGATCGACCTCGCGCCGGTGATCTACGGCGACGTCGGCAGCGAGGCCAAGCGCAACCTCCAGCACTACGTGGACGGGATCAACGCCTACATCGGCGCGGCGATCGGCGATGCCGACCTGATGCCGGCCGAGTACGCGCTGCTCGGCAAGTCCCCGCAGCTCTGGAAGCCCACGGACGTGATCGCGGTCGCCTCGCTGATCGGCGGCATCTTCGGCAAGGGCGGCGGCCGCGAGGTGGACTCGGCGCGCACGATGCAGGCATTCGTCACCCGCTTCGGCCGCGACGCTGGGCGCCGGGCCTGGCTGGACTTTCGCTCCAAGAACGATCCCCAGGCGCCGACCACGGTCTCCAGGCCCTTCCCCTACGAGACCACCAGCCCGTTTGCGCCGCGCGGCCTCGCCCTTCCCGACCACGGCTCGGTGAAGCCGGCGCCGGTGGCGCGAGTGGGGGCCGCGGCGAGCGGCGGCAGGACGGGCAGCTTCGGCGGGATCGGCGCTGGGCTGCGGGACGCGCTCGACGGCGCCCACGCCTCCAACTGGGAGCTGGTCTTGGGCGCGCATTCCCGCACCGGGCATCCGATCGGCGTGCTCGGCCCCCAGGTCGGCTACTACGACCCGGCGATTCTGATGGAGGAGGACCTGCACGCCCCCGGCGTGGACGCCCGCGGCGCCACCTTCCCCGGGATCAACCTTGTAGTGCAGCTCGGCCGCGGCCGCGACTACGCCTGGAGCGCCACCACCTCCACGTCGGACAACGTCGACACCTTCGCCGAGGTGCTCTGCCAGGACAAGTTCCACTACCTCTACAAGGGCAGGTGCCGGGCGATGCGCAAGCTCGTGCGCACGAACAGCTGGAGCCCGAACCTGATCGACTCGACACCTGCCGGCAGCGAGACGATGACCGCCTACCGGACCATCCACGGGATCGTCTACGCGCGCGGGACGGTGCACGGCCAGGACGTCGCCTTCGTGCGCGCCCGCACGACCTACTTCCGCGAGGCGGACTCGGTGATCGGCTTCAGCATGCTCAACGACCCGGGCTTCGTCACGGGGCCGCGGCGGTTCGAGCGCGCCGCCTCGAAGATCAACTTCCTCTTCAACTGGTCCTACATCGACCGCAACAACATCGCCTACTACATGTCCGGCGCGCTGCCGGCGCGGGCCCGCGGGACATCACCCGACTTCCCGGTCCTCGGCACCGGCCAGTACGACTGGCGCGGGTTCAACCCGTCGCTCCACAGCGAGAAGGTGATCGGGTTCTCCCGTCACCCCCATGCCATCAACCCCGACTTCCTCGTCTCGTGGAACAACAAGCAGGCGCCGCTGTGGTCGGCGGCCGACGACCAGTACGCCTACGGCCCCCTTCACCGCTCGCAGATGATCGCCGACAAGGTGCGGCGGGGGACGTCGGGACGCAGGATGAACCTCGCCCAGCTCGTCCAGGCGATGGAGGAGCCGGCCACCCAGGACCTGCGCGGGTATGCGGCGCTGCCGCAGATCCTGCGCGCGATCGGCCAGCCCGACGATCCCGCGCTTCAGCAGGCGCTCGGCAGGCTGCGCGCCTGGCACCGCGCCGGCGCCCACCGCCGCGACCTCAACCAGGACGGCAGCTACGAGCACAACCAGGCGGTTGAGCTGATGGACGCCTGGTGGCCGCTGCTGGTGAAGGCCGAGTTTGCGCCCTCGCTCGGCAAGGCGGCGTTCGACAGGCTGCAGAGGATGATCGCGCTGGGCGACCACACCGGCCGCTCGCCCAACCCACCCGACTTCTTCGACGGATGGTGGGGCTACGTGGTCAAGGACCTGCGCGACCTCTTCGGGTCGCCCCCAACCGCCCCCTACAGCCGCGTCTACTGCGGCCAGGGGTCGGCGCAGCGCTGTCGCCACGCGCTGCGGCGCTCGCTGCGCGACGCGCTTCAGGTGACTCCGCAGCAGCTCTACGGCTTCGGCGGCTGCGTCGCCGACCCCGAGCCGAGCTGCTTCGACCAGAACCGCTTCCGCACGACCTCGGCGATCTCGCTTGCGCCGTTCCCGTTCCAGAACCGCCCGGTGTTCCAGCAGACGGTCTCGGTCGGGCACGGCGTGCCCTGACGGGCACCGGGCCTAGGGCGCGGGCCCGAGCGAGCGGTCGTCGCCGCTCAGGTCGACCACGGTGGCCTGGCCGGCGGCGGTCGAAGCGCGGGAGTTGAACCCGTTAGGCGCCAGCGGCGCGGGGCAGAAGGCGGGCGTCTTCGGCGGGTTCGGCGTGCCCCCGTACAGAGACACCGCGCCGCGGGCGTCGTCGCGCTCGATCAGCCGGCAGCGCCACTGGTCGGGCTGGTTCGGCGGGCAGTGCTGCGGCGAGCGGTTTACGTACTCGGGGTTCATCAGCGCGCACTTCGAGGTCTCGTGCTGAAGGCCGATCACGTGCCCCAACTCGTGCGCGATCACGATCGCCGACTCGAACCGGCATCGCCAGGGGGTCGGGTCCTTGGTGCGCTGGACCCAGGCGCTGCCCTTGGTCAATGCGCCGTTCGACCCGGTGCTGCCCCCGTAGCCGGGGAGCAGGCAGATGCCGAAGTCGTTCGCCGGGCCCGGCAGGTACTGGATCACGACCTTGGCGGCGCTCCGACTCGCCGCCTTCGCGAAATGCAGGTGCGCGCCGCTTCGGTTCCAGGCCTTCACTGCCTTGTCCACGCCCCAGCCGTAGGCAGTCGCGTTCCAGTAGGTGATCCGGGCCGGGTTTCCGCGGTAATGGTAGGGCGGCTGGTTGGTCTTGAACGCCTGCGCCGAGGCGGTGGCGAGCAGGAACACGACGGCGATCGCCAAGACCGATCGAGCCCTGTGGAGCGAAGGTCGCTTCCGCCGAGCCTCCCTCACGTTCGACGCGCTCTTGCCTGCGATGCCGATTCTCGGATTGTCTTCATTCCGAAGGCTGCCGGCATCGGCATTTTTGGGTGTTTTTCGCCCCGCGCACGTGTATGCCGACCGGGTTCGTGGTAGCCGGGGTCGAGAACCCGAGAAAGGAGATCCGATGGCAGGCGAGCTGGAGGGGAAGAGGATCGCGTTCCTTGTGGCCAACGAGGGCATCGAGCAGATCGAGCTGACCGAGCCCTGGGAGGCGGTCAGGGAGGCGGGCGCGGAGGTGGAGCTGATCGCGCCCGAGGCCGGCACGGCGCAGGCGTTCAACCACCTCGACAGGGCCGACAGGTTCGACGTCGACCGCACCACCTCGGAGGTCGACGCGTCCGAGTACGACGGGCTGGTGCTGCCCGGCGGCGTCGCCAACCCGGATCAGCTGCGTACCGACGAGGACGCCGTCGGGTTCACGCGGGCGTTCTTTACGGGCGGAAAGCCGGTCGGCGCGATCTGCCACGGGCCCTGGACGCTGGTCGAGGCCGGCGTCGTCGAGGGCCGCACACTGACCTCGTGGCCAAGCCTGCAGACCGACATCCGCAACGCCGGCGGCGACTGGGTGGACGAGGAGGTCCACGTGGACTCGGGCCTCGTCACCAGCCGCAAGCCCGACGACCTCGAGGCCTTCTGCGCCAAGATCGTCGAGGAGTTCGCCGAGGGCGTCCACGACGGGCAGCGCGAGAAGACGGCGGCCGCGGGCTAGCCGGTCCGGCGCGGCATCGATTGCGCCGTTTGGGGGCCAATAGGCGCCCAAACCGCTCGACCGCGGCTGGCGGGCCCAATCGGCCTCATCCGTGCCTGGCGCATGCGTGCGCAGGCGCCGTCTTGCTACCATTCCTCGTCGGCCGCAAGGCCGTTTGCTTGTGCCCGCACGCCCGTCTCCTGGGGCGTGCGGGAGTCCTTTTTCGATACGAATGCGAGGGCGATGAAGGTTCGAGCCTCCGTCAAGCCGATGTGCGAGAAGTGCAAGATCATCCGCCGCCGCGGGGCGGTCCTGGTGATCTGCTCGAACCCGCGCCACAAGCAGAGGCAGGGGTAATCGAGTGGCCCGAATCGCAGGCGTCAACCTTCCGCTGAACAAGCGCATCGAGGTCGGCCTCACGTACGTCTACGGCGTCGGCCGCTCGACCGCGAAGAGGATCCTGGCCCAGACCGGGGTCAGCCCCGACACCTACGTCAAGGACCTCACCGACGACGAGACGGTGAAGCTGCGCGAGGCGGTCGAGAACGGCAACGTCGAGGGGGACCTGCGCCGCGAGCGCTCCCAGAACGTCAAGCGGCTGCAGGAGATCGGCTCCTACCGCGGCCTGCGCCACCGCCGCGGGCTGCCCGTGCGGGGCCAGCGCACCAAGACCAACGCGCGCGGCCGCAAGGGCCCGCGCCGGATGAGCGTCGCGGGCAGGCGCAAGGCGCCGTCGCCGAAGTAATGGCCCAGAGCAAGCCACCCAAGGGACGCTCCCGGCGCCGCGTTCGCAAGAACGTCGAGTACGGGCAGGCGCACATCAAGACCTCCTTCAACAACACGATCGTCACGCTCACCGACACCGACGGCAACGTGATCGCCTGGGAGTCGGCCGGCAGTGCCGGCTTCAAGGGGTCGCGCAAGAGCACCCCCTTCGCCGCCCAGGTGACCGCCAACAACGCCGCCGAGAAGGGGAGAGAGCACGGGCTGAAACGGGTCGAGGTGTTCGCCAAGGGCGCAGGCTCGGGACGCGAGACCGCGATCCGGTCGCTGCAGGCGGCCGGCCTCGACGTCACCACGGTCAAGGACGTCTCCCCGCAGGCCCACAACGGCTGCCGCCCGAGAAAGCGCAGGAGGGTCTAGCGATGGCCCGCGACACCTCCCCCCAGTGCAAGCAGTGCCGCCGCGAGGGCCAGAAGCTCTTTCTCAAGGGCGCGCGCTGTCTCACGGACAAGTGCGGCGTCGAGCGCCGCTCCTATCCGCCCGGCGAGCACGGTCGCGGCCGCATGCGCCAGTCCGAGTACCGCCAGCAGCTTCGCGAGAAGCAGAAGGCGCGCCGCTACTACCAGATCCTCGAGCGCCAGTTCCGCAACTACTACGCGAAGGCGAGCAGCCAGCCCGGGGTCACCGGCGAGAACCTGCTGCGGCTGCTGGAGACGCGGCTCGACAACGTGCTCGTGCGGCTCGGCTTCGCCGCCTCGCGGCGCCAGGCGCGTCAGCTCGTCGACCACGGCCACTGGCAGGTCAACGGCCGCCGCGTCAACGTGCCCTCCTACCAGGTGCGCCCCGACGACGTGATCTCGATCAGGCAGAGCTCGGCCGCCACCGACGTCGTCCGCGCCGCCACCGAGCTGACCGCGACGGTGCCGCCCTGGCTGCAGGCCGACCACGACTCACTTACAGCGAAGGTGCTGCGCCACCCGGCGCGGAGCGAGATCTCCGCTCCGGTGCAGGAACAGCTGATCGTCGAGCTGTACTCCAAGTAGGCGCGGCCAAACCCACGGACAAGCGAAGGACGAGATGACCACCGATTTTCAGGTCCCCAAGATCAGCGCCGACAAGGCGGACGAAACCCGCGGCTCGTTCACCGTGGAGCCACTCGACAAGGGCTTCGGCTACACGTTCGGCAACAGCCTGCGGCGAGTGCTGCTCTCCTCCCTCGGCGGCGCCGCGATCACGAGCGTGCGGATCGAGGGGGTCGCGCACGAGTTCTCGACGATCCCCGGCGTCAAGGAGGACGTGACGGACCTCGTCCTCAACCTCAAGGAGATCGTGGTGCGGATGCACACCGACGCCGACGAGGTCGAGGCGCCACTCGTCGCGACCGGTCCCGGCAAGGTGACCGCCAAGGACATCGACCTGCCGTCGGGCGTCGAGATCCTCAACCCGAGCGCTGCGATCGCGACGCTCGAGAAGAAGACGAAGCTCGAGATGTACCTGACGATCGCCCGCGGGCGCGGCTACTCGCAGGCCGACGAGAACAAGACCGAGGACCAGGCGATCGGCGTGATCCCGATCGACTCGATCTTCTCGCCGATCAGACGCGCCGCGTACGCGGTCGAGGCGGCTCGCGTCGGCCAGCGCACCGACTTCGACAAGCTCACGCTCGAGGTCGAGACGGACGGCTCGGTGGAGCCGGCCGCCGCCGTTCGCGAGGCCGCCGAGATCCTGATCAAGAGCCTGGCGATATTCACCGACGCCGACCGCGTCGAGGAGCTGACCGCCCGTGGCGACGGCGCCGGCCCCGGCCCGGTCGAGGCGGGCGCGCCGGCGGCATCGGCGGGCGACGGGCTCGAGGAGATCCTGATCGAGGAGCTGGAGCTGGGCGTGCGCTCCTACAACTGCCTCAAGCGCGCCGGCGTGCAGACCGTCGGCGACCTCGTGCAGAAGTCGGAGTCGGAGCTGAGCGCGATCCCGAACTTCGGTCGCAAGTCGATCGAGGAAGTGATCGAGACGCTCGACGCCCGCGGCCTGGCGCTGCGACCGGACTGAGGCGGGGCGCGTGCGGCACCGCCGGATCAGGCACAAGCTGAGCCGTGACTCGGCTCACCGCAAGGCGCTGCTGCGAAACCTCAGCCGGCAGCTGATCGAGCACGAGCGGATCAAGACCAGCCAGGCGAAGGCGAAGGCCGTCAAGCCGGAGGTGGAGAAGCTGGTGACGCTTGCCAAGCGTGGCGACCTCCACGCCCGCCGCCAGGCGCTCAGCCGCCTCGGCCAGGACAAGTTCCTGGTCCACAAGCTGTTCGAGGAGATGGCACCGCGGTACTCGGAACGTCCGGGCGGCTACACGCGGATCGTCAAGCTCGGCCCGCGCCGCTCGGACTCGACCGAGATGGTGTTCCTCGAGTTCGTATGAGACAGACTTCGACCTGCCTGCCGCCTCACGCTGGCGCGTTCGGCGCCGGAATCAGCCGGCCTGGCGGCGCGTCGGGCTGATCGCGATCACGATCCCGATCGTCGTCAGCACGATCACCACGAGCACGAGCCACTGCGCGATCCCGTCTATCGCCCTGACGGTGGCGTAGCAGAGCGCCGCGGCGATCACGAGCGCGATCGCCGAGTAGATACCGGCCCCTCGCTCGCTGCCGCGGCGGATCCCCTCGCCGCCGGCGCGAAGGTCGGCGCGCTCGTATTGGGCGCGATCGGTCGCTTCCATGTTGGCCATTGCGTCCCCCTTGCGGTTTGTCCGGCCCAGCGTAGCCGACTGCGGGGGCCTTCCGGGGTGCGATCGGCCATACCGTGCACGCAGGTAGGCTCGCCGCGGTGGGCGTCGTGCGCCTCACACTCGAGTACGACGGCGGCGGCTTCCGCGGCTGGGCCGCCCAGCCGGGCATGCGCACGATCGAGGCCACGCTGGCCGAGGGACTGGAGGCGGTGCTGCGTCACCCGGTGACGCTGTCGGTCGCGGGCCGCACCGACGCCGGCGTGCATGCCTGGGGGCAGGTGGCGAGCTTCGAGACTCCGCGGCCGGAGGCCGTCGAGTCGCGGCGACTGAACGGCGTGCTGCCCGACGATCTCGCGATCCTCGAGGCCGACCCCGCCCCGGACGGCTTCGACGCCCGCCGCGACGCGCGCTCGCGCACCTACTGCTACCGGTTGCTGGCGCGATCCGCCCCGAGCCCCCTGGAGCGCGGCCGCGCGCTGTGGTGGCCCCACCGGACCAACCGCGCCGCGCTGGATGCGTGCGCCCGGGCGCTGGTCGGCAGCCGCGACTTCACCGCCTTCACGCCGACCGAGACCGAGCACGTTCGCTTCGGGCGCGACGTGCTCAGGGCCGAGTGGCGGGAGACCGGGGGGCAAATCCTCGAGCTCTGGATCGAGGCGGACGCGTTCATGCGCCACATGGTCCGCGTCCTGGTGGGAACGATGCTCGAGGTGGCGGGCGGCCGCCGCGACCCGGATGACTTCGCGCGGCTGCTCGACGGCGCCCCACGCGAGTCCGCCGGCGAGACGGCCCCCGCCCACGGGCTATATCTGGCCGGCGTTCGCTACCAGGCGCGGGAACAGGAGTAGAGTCCGACCGCACAGGGAGTGGGATGGATCGGCGGGATCGACATCGTGTCAGGCGGCTCCTGACGGCGCTCTTCGCGGCGGCGGCCGCGCTTGCGGCGGCGGCGGCGGTCGCTCTCGCCGGCGCCGGCGACTTGGACCAGTCGTTCTCGGGCGACGGCAAGCGCACGCTCGAGCCTCACGCCAATTTCACCGCAAGCGGTGTCACTATCGACGGCCACGGCCGGGTCCTCGTGATCGGCACCGCCAGGCTCTCCGGCAGCTCGGTGAATCTCAGCCTCGCTCGCTTCACTCCCGGGGGGCAGCTCGATCCCTCGTTCTCCGGCGACGGCACGCGGGCCCTCTCGTTCCCCGGGACGCTGTCGTCCTTCGGGGCGGACCTGGAGATCGACGGCCACGGGCGGATCGTGGTCGCCGGCGCCACGTACGACGGCTCCAACCAGGCCTGGGCGGCCGCCCGGCTGATGCCCGGCGGCAGCCTCGACGATTCGTTCTCGGGCGACGGCAAGCGCGTGATCAGGTTCGCGGCGACCAACCCGAGCGCGACGTCGATGGCGATTGACGGCCAGGGCCGGATCGTGCTCGCCGGCCGCGCCGCACCCGGTGCCGAATTCGTCCGCCTGCTCCCGGGCGGCAACCTCGACCAGTCGTTCTCGGGCGACGGCAAGCGGGCGGTGACCCTCGGGCCCGGGCCCGATTCCGCCAACGACGTCGCCGTGTTCGGCGGCAAGATCTACGCGGCGGCCTCGAAGACCTCCAACCAGTTCGCGGCGATTCGCCTGCTGTCGAACGGAAACCCCGACCCCTCCTTCTCCGGCGATGGCAAGCGCGTGTTCGATTTCGGAGGGGGCTTCGCCTTCGCCGCCGGCGTCGCCGTCCAGGACGACGGCCGCGCGATCGTCGTCGGAGGGAGAAGCAGCCCTTCGCAGATGGTTCTCGTTCGATTTCTCCAGAACGGCAGGCTCGATCCCTCATTCTCCGGCGACGGCAGGCGCTTCGTCTCGATGGGCATCAGCGCCGGGGCGGACGACGTCGCCCTTCAGGCCGACGGCCGAATCGTCGTCGCCGGCACGGTGAACGGCGGCGCCGGGCTCAGCTTCGGGATCGTGCGGCTGCATCCGGCCGGCGGCCTCGACGACGGCTTCTCCGGCGACGGCCGACGGGCGGTCTCGTTCCCCGGGTTTGCCGGCGCCAGGGCCTTCGGCCTGGCGCTCGGCGGCGGACGGGTGACCGTCGTCGGCGAGGCCGAGAACGGCTCCGAGCAGTCTCTCCACCAGGTCTGGGCGGTGGCGCGCCTGCTGTCAGGATGATCGGCATGCGTACCACCGCAGCCGCCCTGGCGCTGGCAGCAGCGCTGAGCCTTGCCCTCGCCGCCTTCGCGGCGGCGGCCGGCGGCGACCTCGACAACTCGTTCTCGAACGACGGCAAGAAGGTCGTCAATTTCGGCTTCAACCAGAACGCCCGGGGCCTGGCCGTGGACGGGGACGGCCGCACGCTGCTGGCCGGCGGCGCGGACAACGGGACGCAGTTCTCGTCCTCGTTCGGGGTCGTTCGCCTGACGGCGGCGGGCGATCTGGACAAGTCTTTCTCCGGCGACGGCAAGCGCCTGATCGGGTTCCCCGGGAAGGACTACGCGAGCGCCACCGACGTCGGCGTCGATTCTCGCGGGCGCATCGTGGTCGCGGGATACGCGCGAAGCGGGACCGACACCGACTTCGCGGTCGCCCGGCTGTTCCCGGATGGCAGCCTCGACAAGTCCTTCTCGGGCGATGGCAAGCAGACGGTGTCGTTCAGCATCGGCTCGGCCTCCGTCTCCGCGCTGGTCATCGACGGGCGGAACAGGATCGTCCTCGCAGGCACCGCCCTTCAGGCGGCCGCCTTCGCCCGCCTCGGCCCGGGCGGCGCCCTCGACAAGTCATTCTCCGGCGACGGCAGGCGCACCCTCAGCTTCGGCAGCAACGCCAACGTCGCCACCGACGTCGCGATCGACGGCGCCGGGCGGATCGTCGCGTCCGCGCTCGCACACGGCAACGGCTTCGGCGTCATCCGCCTCCTGCCCGGCGGGGCGAACGACACCTCGTTCTCGGGCGACGGCAAGGTGGAGACCGACTTCGGGCTCAGCTGCAGCGCCAATGGCATCGCCCTCCAGCCCGGTGGCCGGGTCGTCGCGGCGGGGTATGCGTACCCGTCTGGGATGGCGGTGGCCCGCTACCACTCCGACGGCAGCCCGGACGGCTCCTTCTCCGACGACGGCAAACGCACCGTGGCGATGGGGGGCTCATCCGGCGCCAACGACGTGGTCCTGCATCCGAACGGCCGGATCGTCCTGGTGGGGGTGGTGTACAGCGGCGTGCAGCAGAGCTTCGCGATCGCGCGGCTGCGGATCGGTGGATCGCTGGACCCGTCGTTCTCGGGAGACGGCAAGCGCGCGATCTCGTTCCCGAACTGGCCGAACGCCAGCGCCGCCGAGGTCGAGCTGCGCGGCGAGCTCCTCACCGTCGCCGGCCTGGTCGACAACGGCCTTGGCGAGGGCAACAAGCAGACGCGCTACGCCGCCACCCGCCTCACCGGCTGAGCGGCGCCCCGGTACCTATTAGGGCGCCCTAACAAGTGTGGTAGTGTGCCTGCCCACGCATGGGCGCCTTCGTGATCACTCTGCGGGAGGGGTTCGAGGCCGCGCTTCTGACCGGCCTCATCCTCGCCTACCTGACCAAGACCGGGCAGCGCGCCGAGCACGCCCGCACGGTATGGCTCGGGGTCGCGGCGGCGGCCGTGTTCAGCGCCGTGCTCGGCGGGGTCCTGTTCGCCTCGGTGGGCGAGCTGCACGGGGACTCCGAGGCGTACTACGAGTCGCTGGCGATGATCATCGCCGCCGGCGTCGTCACCTGGATGGTGTTCTGGATGCGCCGCCAGGCGGCCACGATCGGCGGCCACCTGCGCGACCAGGTGAGCGACTCGCTGCGCAGCGGAGGCGGATTTGCCCTGGCGGGCGTCGCCTTCGTCGGCGTGGCCCGCGAGGGAATCGAGACGGCGCTGTTCCTGTTCGCGGCAACCGGCGAGTCCGGACCGGTGGTGACCTTCGCCGGTGCCGCCGCCGGGCTGCTCGCGGCGCTGGCCCTTGGGGTGCTCTTCTACCGTGGCGCGCTGCGCCTCGACCTCGCCAAGTTCTTCACCGTCACCAGCGTCCTGGTGATCGGCTTCGCCGCCTTCCTGCTGTTCAGCGCCTTCCACGAGCTGGGCGAGCTGAGCGGCAGCGCCGCGCTCGAGGTGCTCGCCCCGCTCGCCGCGCTTGCCTACGGCGGCGGCTTCGGCGTGCTCTACCTCCGCGATGCGCAGCGCTCGCGGACGCGGCCGGCGGCCCGACCGGCCGGCGAAACGGCCGAGGCGCCGGTCGAGGCCTCCTGACCCGCTCGCCGCCGGAGCGGCGGCCCCGTTCGTAGAATCGAACGCAGTCTGAAGGTCCTCCTCACCAACGACGACGGGATCGCCGCCGAAGGCCTCCACGCATTGCGCCGGGAGCTGCTCGCGCTGCCCGGGATCCAGCTCGAGGTCGTCGCCCCGGACTCCAACCGCAGCGCGACCGCCCGCAGCATCACGACCCGTTCCCCGCTCACCGTGGAGGAGGTCGAGTTCGGTGACGGCACCAGCGGCTTCGCCACGGACGGCACCCCCGTGGACTGCGTCCGCTTCGCCGACCTCGGGCTGGTCGGCGACCGCCCCGACCTGATCGTCGCCGGAATAAACCACGGCGCGAACCTGGGCGACGACATCACCTACTCCGGCACGGTGGCCGCCGCGCTGGAGGGGATCGTGCTGGGGATCCCGGCGATCTCGGTGTCGCAGCAGTCGGCGGCGAAGGAGATGGGGTTTCGCTTCGGCCGCACCTTCGACTTCTCCGTCTCGGCGCGGTTCGCTGCCGCCCTGGTCGGGCTCGTCTCCGCCGACCCCCTGCCGAGCGAGACCCTGGTCAACGTCAACTGCCCGGCCGGGCGGCCGACCGGGATCGAGGTCACGCACCTCGGCAAGCGCCTCTACGACGACGAGCTGAAGCTGGTCTCCGAGGACCCGGACAGCGGCCGCCGCCGCTACGAGATCTACGGCTTCGAGCCCTCGTTCAAGGACGAGCCCGGCTCGGACCTCTCCGCCGTCGCCGGCGGCCGGATATCGGTGACGCCGGTGCACTTCGACCTCACCGACCACGGCGGGCTCGAGCGGCTGCGCTCCTGGGACCTCGAGCGGATGCTCGCCGACGCCGTCGCCGGGGTCGAGCCGGCCGAGGGCGGGGACGCGCCCGCCCGTGCCCGGTGAGCGCGGCGAAGGCGAAGGACGCCGCCGCCCGCGCGGCCGAGCTGCGGCGCACGATCTCCCGCCACGACCACCGCTACTACGTCCTCGACGACCCGGAGATCGGCGACGACTCTTACGACGCCCTGCTCGACGAGCTGCGGGCGCTGGAGGGGGAGCACCCGGAGCTTCTGACGCCGGACTCGCCGACGCAGCGCGTCGGCGGCGCCCCGCTCGACAAGTTCCGCCAGATCGAGCACGCCGAACCGATGTTCTCGCTCGCGAACGCCCGCGACGAGCAGGAGCTGCGCGCCTGGGAGAAGCGCGTGCGCAACATGCTGGCGCGCCTCGACATCGGCTCCGCGGAGGTGCGCTACGTGACCGAGCCCAAGGTGGACGGCCTGGCGATCTCGCTGACCTACGAAGACGGCGAGCTGGCCCACGGCGCCACCCGCGGCGACGGGCGGATCGGGGAGGACGTCACCCACAACCTGCGCACGATCCGCTCGATCCCGCTGCGCATCGACGACGCCCCGGAGATGGTCGAGGTGCGGGGCGAGATCTACCTGCCGCTGAAGGACTTCGAGCGCCTCAACGAGCGCCAGGCGCAGGCGGGCGAGCACACCTTCGCCAACCCCCGCAACGCCGCCGCCGGGTCGATCCGCCAGCTCGACCCCCGGATCGCGGCGGCGCGACCGCTGTCGATCTGGTGCTACGGGGTAGGGGCCAGCCGCGGATTCGAGCCCCAGAGCCACTCGGCATCGATCGAGTGGCTGCGCGAACGCGGCTTCAAGGTCAACCGCGACGTCGCCGTCCACGACGAGATCGACGAGGTCGTGGCGCGCTGCCGCTGGTGGGAGCAGCGCCGCGAGCAGCTCGACTTCGAGATCGACGGAGTGGTGATCAAGCTGGACGACCGCGGGCTGCAGCGCGAGCTTGGCGTGGTCGGGCGCGAGCCACGCTGGGCGGTGGCCTGGAAGTTCGCGCCGATGACCGCGACGACGAGGTTGAAGAAGGTCGTCTGGAACGTCGGCCGCACCGGCCACCTGCTGCCCTTCGCCGTGCTCGAGCCCGTGCAGGTGAGCGGCGTCACGGTCAGCCAGGCGACCCTGCACAACGAGGAGGACCTCGCCCGCAAGGACGTGCGCGAGGGTGACGAGGTGGTCGTGATGCGGGCCGGCGACGTGATCCCGCAGGTCGTCTCGCCACTGATCCAGCGCCGCAAGCGCGGCGCACGGCGGCCGAAACCGCCGGCGAAGTGTCCGATGTGCGGGACCGCGACCATCAAGCCCGAGGGCGGCGTGTGGACGATCTGCCCGAATCGCACCGGCTGCCCCGGCCAGGCCTTCCAGCACGTCAAGCACTTCGTCTCCCGCGGGGCGATGGACATCGAAGGGCTGGGGGAGAAGCAGGCGTGGCGCTTTCTCAGCGACGGCCTGATCGCCGACGTCGCCGACATCTACGATCTCACCGGGGAGCGGCTCGAGCAGCTTGAGGGGTTCGGCGAGGTCTCGGCCCGCAACCTGGTCGCGGCGATCGAGGTCTCGAAGCAGCGTCCCTTCGCGCGCGTCCTCTTCGCCCTCGGGCTCCCCGACATCGGCTTCGTCACGGCCGAGGCGCTCGCCGACCACTTTGGCGACATCGACGCCCTGCTGGCGGCGACACCCGAGGAGATCGAGCGGGTGGAGGGGATCGGCCCGATCACGGCGGCCGGCCTGTTCGAGGCCCTGGCCGAGGACCGCACCCGCGAGCTGATCGCCCGCCTGCGCGAGAAGGGCCTGCGCTTCGAGCAGAGCGCCGCCGAGCGCCGCGCCGGCGGCGGCCCTCTGGAGGGAAAGACGCTGGTCCTCACGGGCACGCTGCCGGACCTCACCCGCGAGGAGGCGACGCGGATGATCAAGCGCGCCGGCGGCAAGGTGACTAACTCGGTCTCCCGCAAGACCGACTACGTCGTCGTCGGGGACGACCCGGGATCGAAGGCGGCGAAGGCCGAGGAGCTCGGGTCCGAGGTGCTCGACGAGTCGGGGCTGCGGAAGCTGCTCGGCGGCTGAGCGCGTGCACGCGGACCGTGGCAGGCCCGCCCGCCGGCGTACAATTTTCAAGTGAGTTGGCGGTTCGGTCCGGGGTGCCTCCCCGGCCGCAGCTCACGGCCCGCCCAAGCGGGCCGTTGCGGTTTCCGAGCCGCCGGGGTGACGCTCCTCGGCACTGATGACGCCGCTACCCGAACCGGGCGATGTCGGCGGCCATGCGGTCCTGGATCGAGTGCGCGGCGTTGAGGTCGGAGACGCCGTTCATCAGGATGCTGAACACGACGGTCTTGCCGCTGCGGTTGAAGCAGTAGCCCGACAGGGCGCTGACCCCGGTCAGGGTGCCGGTCTTGGCGCGGCAGCGACCCTCGGCGGCGGTGCCGCGCATCCGGTACTTGAGCGTCCCCTGGCGGCCGGCCTTCGGCAGCGAGGTGACGAAGGCGGCGTGGGCCGGGTGAACGAGCATCCGCTTCAGCAGCCGCCCGACGCCGTGCGGCGAGACCTTGTCGCGGTGGTCGAGCCCGGAGCCGTCGAGGTTGTGCAGCGAGACGCCGAAGAAGCGGTCGCTGACGCGGCGCACGACCGTGGCGCCGGCGCGGGTGGTGCCGGCGGTCCCGAAGCGCGCGCCGATCCCCTTCAGCAGCATCTCGGCGAAGAAGTTCACCGAGGGCCGGTTCATCTCGCGCAACAGCGTGCGCAGGACGGCGGAGCGGACGGCGCCGATCTTCACCACGCGCGGGCGGGGCGGGGGCAACAGCCTTCGCCCCACGCCCGTGGCGATCTGGACGCCCCGCGAGCGCAGCGACGAGACCAGCCGCTTGGCCGCGAACTTGGCCGGGTCGGAGGCGAAGCCCGAGGAGGCCGAGTCGCCGGCGAAGCCCTGGTTGTAGTCGAGGCCGGAGAGCGGGCCGACGTACTGGCTGGTGCGGTAGCCGGACGCCGGTACGCCCCGGCGACGGTCGAAGACCGAGTCGTCGAAGTAGAGGTGCCCTGTGACCTTGGCGATCCCGGCGTCGCGCACCTGCCTGGCCAGCGCCCGCAGCGGGGTGAAGACCCCGTGCACGTAGCGTCGCCCGAACGAGGCGCTGGCCAGCAGCGGGTCGCCGCCCCCGACCACGAACAGGCTGCCGTTGAGCGTCGAGCCCGTGCGCTTGCCGACCGCCCAGATCGAGGTCGCGAAGCGGTGGCTGGGCCCGAAGCGGTGGACGGCTACGGCGCTGGTGAACAGCTTCATGTTCGAGGCCGGGGTGCGCTTGATGTCGCCGCGGCGGGAGAACAGTCCGCGGCGCCCGGACGCGTCGTAGACCCAGGCGCCGCTGGAGCTGCCCGCCTGGTTCATCAGCCGCGCCAGGTCGCGCCGCAGCTGCGACCGCGACAGCGACGCCGTCGCCGTCGCCGACGCGGAGGCGGCGACGGGAGTGTGGCCGGGGGTGTCCGGGGGGGAGGCGGACGCCGTTGCAGGCAGGACGCCGCAGAGCGCCGCGGCGAGCGCCGCGAGCGCCGCGCGCCCCCCTGGCCGGGCTGGACGTGGCGCGAATCGCATCGAGCGCAGCAGGGTAGCGCCCGCCGCGCGGGCGCGCCCCGTCACGCACGCGTGTCGCCCGACCCGCGACTGACTGGCCAGTCAGCCTGATATAAACGGAGGACCTTATGGGTAAGGTCGTCAAGCTCGAGACGCCTGCCGAAAGGGCAAAGGGCTCGGGCACAAAGCGGCGGCGCCCGCGCTCCAGGAGCGCGCTCGTCCTCGGGGGCGGCGGATTCACCGGCGGCGTCTACGAGATCGGCGCCCTGCGCGCCTTCGACCTGCTGGCCGTGAATCGCACGGTCAACGAATTCGACATCTATGTCGGCACGAGCGCCGGCGCCTTCGTTGCGAGCATGCTCGCCAACGGGATCACGCCGGAGGAGATGATGCGGGTGCTGAACAAGCGCCTGCCCTCGCCGATCGAGGACCCCGACCTCGGGACGCTGCTCAGGCCCAACTACCTCGGCTTGGCACAGAAGGCGGCGCTGCTGCCGCTGCGGCTGGTCGGCCTGGCGCGCGAGCTGGCCGGCCACATCGGCTCGGTCTCGGCGGTGGACCTGGTCCTCGGCGTCGCCGAGGCCCTGCCCCCCGGCTTCTACTCGGGCGCCGGGATCGAGTCCTACGTGAGCGAGGTGCTGGCCGATCCCGACCGCACGAACGACTTCCGCATGCTCGATCGCGAGCTGTTCCTCACCGCCACCGACCTCGACACCTGCGAGCGCGTCATCCTCGGCGAGGGCGAGTGGGCGGACGTGCCGATCTCCGAGGGGGTCGCCGCCTCGGGGGCCCTGCCGGTCGTCTACGAGCCCGTCGAGATCAAGGGACGCCAGCTGATCGACGGCGGCATCCGCTCCACCACCAACGTGGACGTCGCCGTCGAGCGCGGGGCGAAGTTCATCGTCGTGGTCAACCCGCTGGTCCCATTCGTCAACGACTTCGAGAAGAGGATCCCGACGGTGTTCGGAAGCCGCGTTCAGCGGGTCTCGGACATGGGCATCCCGGCGATCGCCAACCAGTCGTTCAAGCTGCTCGCCCACGCCCGCCTGCACCAGGCGGTCGCGTTCTGGCGCGAGAAGTACCCCGGCGTCGACATCATCCTGATCGAGCCCGAGCCCGACGACGAGCTGATGTTCGGCACCTCGATCCTCGACTACTCGGCGCGGCTGGCGATCGCCAAGCACGGCTTCGAGTCCGTGACGATCCGGCTGGCGCGGGACTACCGCCGCTACCGCACGATCGCCGAGCGCCACGGGATCGAGATCTCGGCGCGGCGCGTCAACAAGGTGCTGAAGCAGGTCGAGTCCGAGAAGGAGGAGGTCTCGGCCTGGCGGCGGGTGCTCGAGCAGACCACCGCCGCCCTGCTGCGCCAGTCCGACTCGGCCTGACTTTCGCGTCGGAGCTACGATCCAGCGCATGTGCCTGGCGATTCCGGGCCGCGTGATCGAGATCGTCGACGAGTCGAACCGGCTCGCCACGGTCGACATCGCCGGGGTCCGGCGCGCGGTCAACGTCGGCCTGCTCGACCTGGAGGGAGCGGGCGCGCAGCCCGGGGACTGGGTGCTGATCCACGTCGGCTTCGCGATCTCGAGGATCGACGAGAGGGAGGCGATCGCCACCCGCCGCCTGCTCGAGGGGATGGGCGCCGACTACGAACGGGAGCTCGAGGAGCTCCGGGCCAGCGTGATCGAGTGAGGGCGTCGCGCTCGCACCCGCACGACGGTCACCACTGCGAGCCGGCCGAGGGCTGCGTCACCTGCGGCGACGTCGCCGTCGAGCTGACCGTGGCCAAGGTGGACGGCGAGCGCGGCCTCGCCTTGTGCGTCGGCTCGGCCGGCGCGCGGGAGACGGTCGAGGTCGCGCTCGTCGCCCCCGTCGCCCCCGGCGATGCGCTGCTCGTCCACGCGGGGACCGCGATCGCGAAGCTGGAGGGTGGGCCGGGAGAGTGAGCGGAATGCGCTTCGTGGACGAGTTCCGCGACGGCGACCTGGGCCGGGCGCTCGCCGGCGAGATCCTCGCCCGGGTCGAGCCGGGCCGCCATTACAAGCTGATGGAGGTGTGCGGCGGCCACACGCACGCGATCTACAAGTACGGGATCGACGACCTCCTTCCGGAGGGCGTCGAGCTGGTGCACGGCCCGGGCTGCCCCGTCTGCGTGATCCCGATGGGCCGCGTCGACGACGGCATCGCGATCGCCAGGCGGGAGGGCGTGATCTTCACCTGCTTCGGCGACATGATGCGGGTGCCGGGCTCGGAGGGAAGCCTGCTCGACGCCAAGGCGGAGGGCGCGGACATCCGCATGGTCTACTCGCCCCTGGACGCGCTGCGGATCGCCCGCGAGAACCCCGACCGCGACGTGGTCTTCTTCGCGATCGGCTTCGAGACGACCGCCCCCTCGACGGCGCTGACGCTGAAGCGCGCGAGGGAAGAGCGGGTCTCGAACTTCCTCTGCATGTGCAACCACGTCACGATCGTGCCGCCGCTGCGGGCGCTGCTGGACTCGCCCGACCTGCGCCTGGACGGGTTCATCGGCCCGGGGCACGTGTCCACGGTGGTGGGGGCGCGGCCGTTCGAGTTCATCCCGGCCGACCACGGCAAGCCCGTGGTGATCTCGGGCTTCGAGCCCCTCGACGTGCTCCAGTCGATCCACATGATCCTCGCCCAGCTCGCCGAGGGCCGCTGCGAGGTCGAGGTCCAGTACAGCCGCGTAGTCCCCTACGACGGCAACCCGGCGGCGCTGGCGGCGATGGCGGAGGTGTTCGAGCTGCGCCCCCATTTCGAGTGGCGCGGGCTCGGCTTCATCTCGCAGAGCGCGCTGAAGCTCTCCGCCGCCTACGCCGACCTCGACGCCGAGCTTCGCTACCCCGTCCCCGGGGTGCGGGTCGCCGATCCCAAGGCCTGCCAGTGTGGCGAGGTGCTGAAGGGCGTGATCAAGCCGTGGGAGTGCAAGGTGTTCGGCACCGCATGCACGCCGGAGCGGCCGATCGGCACCTGCATGGTCTCCCCGGAGGGCGCCTGCGCCGCCTACTACAGCTACGGGCGCCTAGCCCGCGAGCGCGAGGTCGTGTAGTGGCTCTTCTCGGGAAGGGCCACTAGTGGAGCGCGCCGCCCCCGGTCGCGAGGAGCGCATCCTCGGGATCATCGAGACCGCGCGGGCGAAGCGGCCGAGGTTCCGCGACGAGCGGATCACGATGTCGCACGGCGCCGGGGGCAAGGCCACCCAGAGCCTGATCGAGGGGCTGTTCGTGCCGGCTTTCGGCTCCGCCGCCCTGGCGCAGCTGGGCGACGCCGCGGCGCTCAACGTCGATGGCGTCGCCGAGGTGGCCGTCACCACCGACAGCTTCGTCGTCAAGCCGATCCGCTTTCCCGGCGGCTCGATCGGGGAGCTGGCCGTCAACGGCACCGTCAACGACCTCGCCGTGGCCGGTGCGCGGCCGCTTGCGATCACGGTCTCGCTGGTGCTGGAGGAGGGCCTTGCCGCGGACGAGCTGCGCGCCGAGGTGGATGCGATCGCGGCGGCGGCGGCGGAGGCGGACGTCGACGTGGTCGCGGGCGACACGAAGGTGGTCGAGCGCGGCCACGCCGACAAGATGTACGTGTGCACGACCGGCGTCGGCGCCGTGGACGGGCGGGCCCGGCTGGCTCCCGACGCCGTCCGCCCCGGCGACCGCATCCTGGTCTCGGGCGGGATCGGCGAGCACGGCACGGCGATCATGCTCGCCCGCGGCGAGTTCGAGCTGGCGGCGGAGGTCGAGTCGGACACGCGCTCGCTGTGGCCCGCCGCCGACGCCCTGCTCGGCGCCGCCGGCGAGTCGCTGCGCTGCATGCGCGACGCCACCCGCGGCGGGGTGGCGTCCGTGATCAACGAGATCGCGCGCGCCTCGCAGGTGGCTATGACGGTTCGCGAGGCCGACGTGCCGGTGGAGCCGGCGGTGGCCGGCGCGGCCGAGATCCTCGGGATCGATCCGATGTACGTCGCCAACGAGGGCAGGCTGGTCGCCTTCGTCGCGCCGCAGGCCGCCGCCGGCGCGCTCGCGGCGCTGCGAGCGGTGCCGGGCTGCGAGCGGGCGGCCGAGATCGGCGAGGTCAAGACAGAGCCCCCGGGCATGGTCCTTGTGGAGACCGCCTTCGGCGGCAGACGGGTGATGGACCAGCTCGTCGGCGATCCGCTGCCGAGAATCTGCTGAGGCCATGCACGAGCTGTCGCTCTCCACCGCGATCGTCGACACCGTCGAGAGGCACGCCGCCGGCCGTCGCGTCACGGCGGTCAGCATGCGCATCGGGCACCTGCGCCAGGTGGTCCCCGAGTCGCTCGCCTTCTATTTCGGCGTCGTCTCGCGGGGGACGCTCTGCGAGGACGCCCGCCTGGAGCACGAGGTGGTCGCGGTAGAGCTGCGCTGCGAGCGCTGCGGACGCCGCTGGAAGCCGGAGCTGCCGGCGTTTCGCTGCCCTGGCTGCGACGGCGGCGCGGTCGAGGCGCTGAGCGGCGACGAGTTCGAGGTCGAGTCGATCGAGCTGGCGGGCCCGGCGGCCGCCGGCGGGTACCAGGAGGGCTGATGCATCGCACTCGGGTGAGGGTCGCCGCGGACGCCCTCGACGCCAATACGACGATCGCCCAGGCGAACCGGTCGGACTTCGACCGGGCCGGCGTCGCCGTCGTCAACCTGATGAGCGCCCCGGGAGCGGGCAAGACCAGCCTGCTCGAGCGGGTGCTGGGCGACCTCGGCGACGTCAGGGTCGGAGTGCTGGAGGGCGACGTGCAGGGGAGCGTGGACTCCGACCGGCTCTCGGCGTTGCACCTCCCCGTCACCCAGATCAACACCGACCCCGGCTTCGGGGGCGAGTGCCACCTCGACGCCAACATGGTCCGCTCCGCCCTGCCCGAGGTTCCCCTCGACGAGATCGACCTGCTCGTGATCGAGAACGTCGGCAACCTGGTCTGCCCGGCCGAGTTCCGCGTCGGCGAGGACGCCCGGGTGATGGTCTCGTCGGTCGCCGAGGGGGAGGACAAGCCGCTCAAGTACCCGCTGATGTTCCGCACCTGCGAGCTGGTGCTGGTCAACAAGGTCGACCTGCTTCCGCACCTCGACTTCGACCTCGACCGCTACCTGCGAAACCTCGACGCCGTCAACCCTGACGTGGAGCGGATGCTGGTCAGCGCCCGCACCGGGGAGGGAGTGGAGGCGTGGCGCAGCTGGCTGTGCGCCGTCGCCGAGCGCCGCGGGGCGGCGGTGTGAGCGGAGCGCCCCCGGCCGTCGCGGACCTGGGCCGGCGGCTCGGCGAGCTGCTCGACGAGCGCACGCGCGCGAACGAGCGCTTCTTCGAAGCCGAGGCCGACCGCATCGCGCGCTGCTGCCACGCGATGGCCGAGCGGTTCGCGCGCGGCGGCCGCCTCGTCGCCTTCGGCGTGACGCCGGCGACGCGCTCGGACGTGCGCCACGTCGCCGTCGAGTTCGTCCATCCCGTGATCGTCGGCAAGCGGGCCCTTCCGGCGATCGGCCTGTCGAGCGAGGGCGGCCCGCTCGCGGACCAGGTGGACCTCGTCGCCGAGCCGGCGGACATCGCGATCGCCTTCGGCGCCGGCGAGGACTCCGGCGAGGCGGGCGAGGCCCTGGCGATGGCGAGCCGGCGCGGCTGCCTGACGCTGGCGTTCGCCGCCGCCGGGGCCGAGTGGGAGTTCGAGCCGCCGTCGCGGGACCCGTACGTGCGCCAGGAGCTTGTCGAGACGCTCTACCACGTGCTGTGGGAGCTCGTGCACGTGTTCTTCGAGCACCGCGGCCTGCTCTCCGGGCGCGACGCCCGCAGCACCCACGACGCCGGTCCCTCGGCTTTCCTGTACCCGTTCCTCTCCGAGGGCGAGCGCAACCTCGACGAGGTGCTCGACGACGTGCGGCGGTCCGTGTTGATGAAGGCCGCCGAGGTCGCCGAGCTGCGCGCCCAGACGCTGACGGACGGCCGCGACGTGCTGCCGGCGGCCGGGTCGGCGCTGCGGCACGCATTCGACGCCGGCGGCAAGCTGCTCGCGCTCGGCAACGGCGGCTCGGCAACCGACGCGATGGACCTGGTGGCGGACTTCCGCGACCGCTCGCGCCGGTGGCCGCCGCGGAGAGCGATCGACCTCACGGAGGACGCGGCGATCCTCACGGCGATCGCCAACGACATCGGCGTCGAAGCGATCTTCTCGCGTCAGGTCATCGCCTACGGCCGGGCGGGGGACGCGCTGGTCGCGCTCTCTACCAGCGGCGGATCGCAAAACGTGATCGAGGCGTTGGCGGAGGCGCGCAAGCGGGAGATCGCGACGATCGCGATGGTCGGCTATGACGGCGGCCGCGTCGCCGCCGAGGGCCTCGCCGACCACGTCATCGTGACGCGGTCGGAGCACATCCCGCGGATACAGGAGGCGCAGGCGAGCGCGTATCACGTCTTGCGCGAGCTGGTCGAGGCCGCGCCGGCGGCGGAGCTGAGCCGCGACCCAGACCCGCCAGGCGCCTCGCCTGGCGGCTCGGCGCCAGGATCTTGAGCAGAACGGCGATCGAGCGCGGCGGCGGGCGCGCGGCCCGCACCCGGCTGAGGGTGCGGGTGGAGGGGGTCGTCCAGGGCGTCGGCTTCCGGCCCTACGTGCATCGCCTCGCCACAGGCTTCCGGCTTGCCGGCTTCGTCCTCAACGACGAGCGCGGCGTCCTGATCGAGGTCGAGGGCGCCCCGGACGCCGTCGGCGCCTTTTTGCGCCGCCTCCCCGCGGAGGCGCCGCCGCTGGCCGCGGTCGAGCGCGTGGTCACCGACGAGGTCGAGCCGGCGGGAGGCGATCGCTTCCGCATCGCGGACAGCCGCGCGGGGGGTTCTGCGCAGGCGCTGGTCTCCCCGGACACGGCGACCTGCGACGAGTGTCTGGCGGAGCTGTTCGACCCCGCGGATCGCCGCCACCGCTACCCGTTTGTCAACTGCACGAGCTGCGGCCCGCGGCTGACGATCGTCCGCGGCGTCCCGTACGACCGGCCGCTGACGACGATGGCGTCGTTCGAGATGTGCCCGCGCTGCCGCGCCGAGTACGAGGACCCCGCCGACCGGCGCTTCCATGCCGAGCCCAACGCCTGTCCGGCGTGCGGGCCCCGGGTCCGCCTCGCCGACGCTGCCGGCAACGAGCTGCCGCTCGGCGGCGCCCGCGACCCCGTGGAGGCGGCGGCGCGGGCGATCGGCGACGGCGCGATCGTCGCCGTCAAGGGGATCGGCGGCTTCCACCTCGCCTGCCGGGCCGACCACGAGAATGCCGTCGCCGCGCTGCGGGCGCGAAAGCATCGCGAGGACAAGCCGTTCGCGCTGATGGCCGCCGCCCTGGAGGCTGCGCGCGAGCTGATCGCGATCGGGCCCGGCGATGAGCGCCTGCTGGCGGCGCGCGAGCGGCCGATCGTGATCGCACCGCGGCGGCCGAATGCGGCGGTCGCCCCCTCCGTGGCCCCCGCCAGCCGCGACCTCGGCGTGCTGCTGCCGTATTCGCCGCTTCACCACCTGCTGCTCGCCGATTCGGCCACGACGCTGGTGATGACGAGCGGCAACGTCTCCGACGAGCCGATCGCCTACGTCGACGCCGACGCGCTGGAGCGGTTGGCCGGGATCGCCGACCTCTTCCTGCTGCACGACCGCCCGATCGAGACCCGCACCGACGACTCGATCGTGCGCCCCGTCGCGGCGGCGCCGCCGCTGGTCCTGAGGCGCTCGCGCGGTCACGTGCCGCGCAGCCTCGACCTGCCTTTGGCTGCAAGCCGGCCCGTGCTGGGCTGCGGCGCCGAGCTGAAGAGCACCTTCTGCCTCGCCGACGGAAGGCGAGCCTGGGTGAGCCACCACGTCGGCGACCTGCGCAACTTCGAGACGCTGCGCTCGTTCGAGCACGGCGTCGCGCACTTCCGGCGCCTGTTCTCGGTCGCGCCCGAGGTCGTCGCCCACGACCTCCACCCCGACTACCTCTCGACGGGCTACGCGCTCGAGTGCGCCGGCGTCGAGCCGGTCGGCGTCCAGCACCACCACGCGCACCTGGCCGCCTGCCTGGCCGAGCACGGCGAGGCGGGGACGGCGGTGGGGGCGATCTTCGACGGCACCGGCTACGGACCCGACGGAAGCGTCTGGGGGGGCGAGGTCCTGGTCGGGGACCTGCGCGACTTCCGACGCGCCGCCGGCCTGTGGCCGGTGCGAATGCCCGGGGGCGAGGCGGCGATCCGCGAGCCCTGGCGGATGGCGTGCGCCTGGCTGGGCGAGATCGGGGAGGGCGACCCGGCCCGCCCGCGGACGCTGGCGGCCGCCGTGGACGAGACCACGTGGCGGGCGGTGGCCGAGCTGGCGCGCAGCGGCGTGGCCTCCCCCTTGACGTCGAGCATGGGACGGCTCTTCGACGCGGTGGCGGCGCTGTGCGGGATCCGCGCCCGCGTCAACTACGAGGGCCAGGCGGCCGCAGAGCTGGAGGCGGCCGCCGACCCGGCCGAGCGGGGCGCCTACGAGCTGCCCGAGGCGGGGGCCGGCGATCACGGGCACGGCGCGACGGCGGCCGCGGCCCTCGACGCGCGCGAGACCGTTCGCGCCGTCGTCGCCGACCTGGCGTCGGGGGCGCTCGCCGGCGCCGTCTCGGCCCGCTTCCACAACGCCGTGGCGGCGGCGGCGGCGCGCACCTGCGCCGCCGAGGCCGCGAACGCGGGCCTGGACACGGTCGTCCTCTCCGGCGGCGTCTTCCAGAACCGCCTGCTCGTCGAGCGCACCCGCGAGCTGGTCGCGGCGTCCGGCCTGCGCGTGCTGGTCCCCGAGCGGCTTCCCCCCAACGACGGCGGCGTCTCCTACGGCCAGGCGGCGGTGGCGGCGGCGCTGACCGCGGCGGCCTGATGTTCGGGCTCGACGACGGCATCGCCGGATTGGCGGGCGGCGGCGGGATCGGCGTGGCGCTGCTGGTCGCGCTGCTGCTCGGCCTGCGGCACGCCACCGACCCCGACCACCTCACCGCCGTCTCCACGCTGGTGATGTCCGAGGGCCGCCGGGGCGGGCGGCGGGCGGCGTCGCTGGGGCTCGCATGGGGAGCCGGGCACGCAGGCACCGTGGTCGCGTTCGGCCTGCCCGTCGTGCTGTTCGGACAGCACCTCCCCGAGACGGTGCAGCGGATCGCGGAGCTGGCGATCGGCATCCTGATCGTCGCCCTGGCCGTGCGCCTGCTGGTGCGCTGGCGGCGCGGCTACTTTCACGCCCACCCGCATCGCCACGGCGACCTGCGCCACTCCCACCCCCACGTTCACGAGGGAAGGGCCGAGCCGCACCCGCTCCAGCACGACCACCGGCACCCCGATGCGCTCGGGCGCTCGCCGGGAGCGGCGTTCGCGATCGGCCTCGTCCACGGCCTCGGGGGCTCGGCGGGAGCGGCGCTGCTGCTGATCGCGGCGATCCCCGGCCGGATCGAGGCGGTGCTGGCGCTGGTCGTGTTCGCCGCCGGCACGGCGCTGTCGATGGCGCTGTGCTCGACCGCCTTCGGTCACGCCCTCGCCCGCGGCCCGGCGGCGCGCCGGCTGGCGGCGCTGGCGCCGACGTTCGGGCTGATCGGCGTGCTGTTCGGGGCCTGGTACGCGCTGGGCGCGCTTCAGACCGTGCCTTACGCCTTCTGAGCGGGCGCCGGCTCAGCCAGGTAGAGCGCCTCGATCACGTCGGCGTACTTCTCGGCGACGACATTTCGCTTCACCTTCATCGTCGGCGTCAGCTCGCCGCCCTCCTGGGAGAGGTCCTGCGGCAGGATCGCGAAGCGCTTGACCTGCTCGACCCGGGCGACCTTGTCGTTGACCTCGTCCAGCCGCTCCTGGATCGCGGCGCGGACCTCCTCGCTGCGGGCGAGCTGCTCGGGATCCTGCGGCAGGTCGGCGGGGAACTGGGCGATCTCCTCGGGGTCGAGCGTGACCAGGGCCACCAGGTAGGGGCGGCGGTCGCCGATCACCACGCACTGCGACACCCAGCGGCTCTGCTTGATCTCGTTCTCGAGGTTGGCGGGGGTGATGTTCTTGCCGCCCGCCGTGATGATGATGTCCTTCTTGCGGCCGGTGATCTTCAGGTAGCCGTCCGCATCGAACTCGCCGATGTCGCCGGTGTGCAGCCAGCCGCCGGCGAGGGTCTCGCGCGACGCCTCCTCGTTCTTGTAGTAGCCCTTGAAGATGTTGGGGCCCCTGACGAGGATCTCCCCGTCGTCGGCGATCCTGATCTCGACCCCCTCGAACGCCCGCCCCACGGTGCCGAACTTGAACGCGTCCGGCTTTGAGATCGTCGCGGCGGTGGACGTCTCCGTCATCCCCCAGCCCTCCAGCACGAGCACCCCGGCGGCGTCGAAGAAGCGCAGGATCTCCGGGTTGATCGGCGCCGCTCCGGTGACGGCCTGCTTCATCCGGCCGCCGAACAGCGAGCGGATCTTGGAGAGCACCTGCCTGTCCGCGAGGTCGTACTGCTTTCGCAGCAGAAAGCCGGGCCGCCTGCCCTGCCGCTCCATCTCCCGCACCCTGCCGCCGACGCCGACCGCCCAGCGGAAGATCGCCTTCTTCAGCCCGCCCTCCTTCTCCATGTTGGCCGTGGCGGCGGTGTAGATCTTCTCGAAGATCCGCGGCACCGACGGGAAGTAGTGCGGCCGCACCTCGGCCAGGTTGGGGACGATCCGCAGCGGGTCGCGCTCCCAGTAGGCGAGCACCCCGCCGAGGTCGAAGCTGAGCAGCTCGATCAGAAGCGCGAACGAGTGCGCCAGCGGGAGGTAGAGGTAGGTCACCTGGCCGGTCTCGAGCACCTCCGCCTGCTGGGCCATGTCGAGCATCGCCCGGTAGTTGCCGTGGGAGATCACGCAGCCCTTCGGCGGCCCCGTCGTGCCCGACGTGTAGATGAACGTGCAGATGTCGTCCGGGGAGACGGCGCGCCAGCGCTCCTCCCACTCGGAAACGGCGCGCTCCGATCCCCGCTCGACCAGCTCGTCGATCGAGATCGCCCCCCCGCCGCTGCCCTCCATGCGGACCACCTGCTCGAGCTTGGGCAGCCTCGCCCGCACCTCGTCGATCTTCGCCAGCTGCTCGTCGTCCTCGACGACCACGACCTTCGCGTCGGAGTTGGCGAGCACGTACTCGCACTCCTCCGGCGAGTTGGTCTGGTAGATCGGTACCACGGTGGCGCCGGCGGTGAGCGCGGCGAAGTCGAAGTAGGTCCACTCCGGGCGCGTGTTGGCGAGGATCGAGACCTTGTCGCCGGGTGCCACCCCGAGAGCGATCAGGCCGAGCGACAGCCGGCGCACGAGGTCGCCGACCTCGGCGAAGGACCGGTCCACCCATTCCCCGCGTTCGTCCTTGACCCTGATCGCCGGGGCGTCGCCGAAGCGCTCGACCGCACGCGGCAGGAGATCGGCGATCGTGGTCGAGCCGGTCGCTCTGTCGACGGCCGCGGTTGCGGTCTCCATCCCGGTTCTCTTCTCCTGGTCCCTGGTGTCGAGATCGTCCTGGCCGAGCGGCCAGGACCGGAGAGAAAGTCTATTGGGGCGGCGCCGTGCCGGCTTGGAGGGCGCCGCGGGGAGCCGCTAGGCGGCGGCGTGCTGGCCCTTCTGAGCCTCCTGGAGGCGGCGCAGGTTGGAGATGAAGAGACTCTTGTCGATGCGGCCGTTGAAGATCGGAACGCCCATCTCCATGCACTTGGAGATCACCTCCCGCCGCTTCATGTTTACCTCTTCGGCGAGCTCGCTGGGCGTCAGGTGGTTGGCCACTGCCTGTCCTCCTCGGTTTTTGGTACTGCCGTCCCCTGTATACCGGCTGGGGTGGACGCGATCAACCGATTTTGCCGCAATTTGCGCCCCTGGTCAGATCGGGTTGGGGACGTCGACGAACTCGTGCTCGACGCCGAAGCGCTCCGCCACGGCATCGCCGAGGGCACGGATCCCGAGCGTCTCCGTCGCGTAATGGCCGGCGGCGATGAAGTGCAGCCCGGCCTCGCGCGCATCGCCCATCACGTGCTCGGCCGGCTCGCCGGTGAGGAAGGCGTCGAGCCCCAGCGCGGCGGCCTCGTGGATCGAGCGCGATCCCCCTCCCGAGACGACCCCGATCGCGTGCACGCGCGCCGGGCCGGCGTCGAACACCAGCGGCTGACGATCGAGCACAGCGGTGACGCGCTCCACCAGCTCGCCGATCCCGACGCCCTCCTCGCTGCGCCCGATCACGCCGATCGGGGCGCCGCGATGCTCGCCGAAGGGCCGCGGATCGGGGGCGAAGCCGAGCCCGTCGCGGAGCAGCGCGTTGTTGCCGATCTCGAAATGGGCGTCGAGCGGCAGGTGGTAGGCGGCGAGCGAGACGTCCCGCTCCAGCAGCGTCCGCAGGCGGCCCGCAAGCGCCGGGGTGAGCGCGCGCGGCGCGTCGTTCCAGAACACGCCGTGATGGACCAGCACGAACTCGGCGCGCTCGCTCGCCCGCTCCAGCAGCTCGCGGTTGGCCGTCACCCCGGTGGCGACCCGGCTGACCGACTCCACGCCCGGCACCTGCAGGCCGTTCGGCCCATAGTCCTCGAAGCGCTCGACCTCGAGCAACCCGTCGCAGAAGCGCACGATCTCGTCGCGGGCGGCCACGGTCGCAAGCCTAGTGGCCCACTGGACCAGCCCGGCAAGCCCCCGGCCGCGCGCCGGCGGCGACTACGATTCGGGGCGTGACCGCCGCGGACAGCGAGGCGACGCAGGAGGTGACGGCCGGGGCCGAGTTCATCGAGTCGCTGATGGACACCGACCTCTACTCGATGGGGGCCTACTTCTGCGACCAGCACCCGGACCTCGTCGACGAGGTCGTGGCACGCAGCGAGGCGATCGAGGACCAGGGCCTGCGCGCCTACGCCTTGGGCAGCGGGGTCACCGTGGAGGAGGGCTTCCGGACGCTGCTCACCGGCCTGGCCGTTCGCTACTACAAGGCCGTAGCCGGCTAAATGGCCACGGCCACGACCCCCGCGGCCGCGCCCCGTCGCGGCCGGGTGGCGGTCGCGCTCGCGCTCGCGCTCGTCGCCGCGGCCCTGCTCGCCGGCATCTACATCCTCTCGACGTCGAAGGGAAGGGCGACGATCGCGATCCACGGCGCCGGCTCGGTGCAGCGGATCTACGGCGGCGTGCCCCAGCAGGGGGCTCGCCTCGGCGACTCCGGCGCCCCGGTCACGGTCTCGCTCTTCGACGACCTGCAGTGTGCGCCCTGCGCCCCGTACTTCCTCTCGACGACGCCGCGGCTGGTCGAGGACCTCGTCCGCGGCGGCCGCGCCCAGCTCGCCCTCCGCCACTTCTCGCTCAGCGAGCGCGAGAGCGAGGTCTCGGCTTACGCCGCCACCGCGGCCGGCCAGCAGGGCCGCCAGTGGCAGTACGTCCACCTGTTCTTCACAAACCAGGCGAAGGCGAGGCGCACCGGCGTAACCGAGCGCTTCATGAAGGCGGTGGCCGAGAACGTCCCCGACATCGACCTGAAGCGCTGGGACGCCGACCGCTCCGACCCGGCCGTGGAGCGGATCGTCGCCGCGGACGGGAAGCTCGCCACCGACCTGCGCCTGCCCGCGGCGCCGGCGGCGATCGTCGACGGGCCGGGGGGGACCCGCAAGCTCACCGACTCGCCCACCGTGGCCGAGATCGAGCGAGCGGTGGACGAGGTCGGCCGGGGGTCGCCATAATCCGGCGATCGGGGCGTGGCGCAGCCTGGTAGCGCGCACCGTTCGGGTCGGTGAGGTCCCCGGTTCAAATCCGGGCGCCCCGATATACACGCAATGCGCGCGATCCAGATCACAGAGTTCGGCGGGCCCGACGTCCTCGTGCTGCGGGAGGTCGACGACCCCGAGGCGCCGGATGAGGGCCTCCTCGTCGACGTCAGCGCCGCCGGGATCAACTGGGCGGACACCCACCAGGCCGAGAACTCATACCTGGCCGAGGCCACCCTGCCGCTGATACCCGGCGGCGAGGTGGTGGGGACCGCCGCCGACGGCCGCCGCGTAGTCGCCCTGGTGGGCGGCGGCGGCTACGCCGAGAAGGCGGTCGTCAGCCCGTACGCGATGTGGGAGGTCCCGGACGGGGTGAGCGACGGCCAGGCCCTGGCGCTCGTCCTGCAGGGGACGACCGCGTGGCACCTGCTGCGGACCTGCGCCCAGCTGCGCGAGGGCGAGAGCGTGGTGGTCCACGCGGCCGCCGGCGGCGTCGGCACGATTGCGGTGCAGCTGGCCAAGCGCTTCGGCGCCGGGCGCGTGATCGGCACGGCCTCCAGCGCGGAGAAGCGCGAGCTGGCGACGCGGCTGGGCGCCGACGCGGTGATCGCCTCCGACGCCGACGACCTAACCGCAGCGATCCGCGAGGCGAACGACGGCCGTCACGTGGACGTGATCCTGGAGATGGTCGGGGGACGCACGTTCGAGCAGAGCCTCAGCGCGCTCGCCCACTTCGGGCGCCTGGTCCACTACGGACAGTCGGGCCGCCAGGGCGCGCCGAGCGTCAACCCCGGCAAGCTGATGGCGACCAGCCGCGGCGTGATCGGGTTCTGGCTCGTCCACCTGCTGCGCGAGCCGCGCATGCTCGGAGAGGCGATGGCGGACATGTTCGAGGCCGTCCTGGCCGGCGAGCTGGAGCCGATCGTCGGCGGCACCTATCCGCTCGCCGAGGCCCGCCGCGCCCACGAGGACATCCGTGCCCGCGGCACCACCGGCAAGCTCGTGCTCGTGCCCTAGATGGCAGGGCGATGCCGAGCGAGCGCGCGCTGAGGATCGCCTCCGCGGCGGCGGCGACCGCGGCCATCGGCGTCTCGGCCTACATCGCGATCGCCGACGCCGGCGGTGGCGCCCCGGTCTGCCTGGCCGGCGGGCACGGCTGCGCCACGGTCGCCGCCAGCCGCTACTCGCACCTCGCGGGGGTGAACGTGGCCGTGCTCGGGATCGCCGGCTACGCGCTGCTGCTCGCGGCGGCCGCCCTCCGGGGGGACGCCGCCAGGTTCGCCGGCTTCGCGCTGGCGCTGATCGGCTTCGGTTTCAGCGCCTATCTGACCTACCTGGAGCTGTTCGTGATCGACGCGATCTGCCAGTGGTGCCTGCTCAGCTTCGCGCTGATGACGCTGCTGCTGGCGCTCGCCGCGATGCGGGCGTACGCCTACGCCGGCCGCGAGCCGGCTGCCGCGCGCCCGGTCGGGCCCGGACAGCGCTTGCCGTAACGTTGAGCCGTGGCGAGCCGAGAGCAGCAGAAGCAGAGGCTTCGCGCGGAGCGGCGCGCGCAGGAGGAGGCGCAGCACGCCGCGGATCGGCGCCGCACGCGGCTCGTCCAGCTCGGCAGCGCGGCGGTCTTCATCGCCGTCTGTGCGATCGCCGTCCTGATCGTCGTCAGCCAGACCGGCGGCGGCTCGGGCGGCGACACCAAGCTGGAGGACGTCGGCCTCGTCAACAGGCAGCTGAACGGCATTTCGCAGCACGGCGACGTGCTCGGCGACCCGGGGGCGCCGGTGTCGGTGGTCGAGTTCGGCGACCTGCAGTGCCCCGTCTGCAAGGGCTTTTCCACGGAGGTCGCGCCGAAGCTGATCGCGGGGCCCGTCAGCCGCGGGCAGGCCGCCTATGAGTTCCGCAACTGGACGATCATCGGGCCGCAGTCCACGGACGCGGCGAAGGCGTCGCTGGCCGCCGGCGAGCAGGGCCGCTTCTGGCAGTTCGTCGAGCTCTTCTACCGAAACCAGGGCGTCGAGAACAGCGGTTACGTCGACGCCGCCTTCCTGCGGGCGATCGCGCGCGGCGCCGGCGTCAGGGACCTGGCGAGGTGGGAGCGCGACCGGCGCAGCGCGCGATGGGACGGCGAGCTGCGCCGCAACGCCGCCGCCGCGCGCGCCAGCGGCTTCATCGGCACGCCGTCGGTCGTGGTGCAGGGACCGGGCGGGCGAAGGGCCTTCAGCCTGCCGCCCGAGCTGAGCCAGATCGAGGACGCGATCCGGAGCGTGCGCTAGCAGGGCGGGGGAGGGCGGCGGCGCTCAGCGAGCCCCGCAGGTAGCGGGCGAGGTGCGCGACGAGCAGGACGGTCCACCAGGCGCTGGCGACGAGGTGGGCGTAGGCGGAGAACGAGGCGCTGCTCGGCGAGAACAGCAGGACCACGCCGGTGATCAGCAGCGGCGGGAACAGGGCCAGCAGCAGGACCGACAGGCTGGTCTCCAGCACGACTCCCGGGCGCAGCCCGTCGCGGATGCGGCCGAGCCCGACCTCGGCGAGCTTGTAGGCGACCAGCAGCGTCGCCAGCGTCGCCACGCCGGCATGGGTCCAGGCCAGCGCGGCGCCGGGACGGTCTCCGGCGATGTCGATGCCGTAGATCACGGCGCCGGTGGCCAGCGCGGCCGCGAGCGGCCCGAGCGCGAACAGCCCGCGACGCGCGACCGCCTCGCGCAGCTTGCGGGCGCGACGCTCGCGCATGCGCGTGTCGCGCTCGGCGAGCCAGCCGTCGGGGTCCTGGTGGCCCGGGGGCGGCTGGGTGAAGTTGCGGTAGAAGCCCCAGGCGACGGCCACGAAGGCGACGAGGACCGGAGCCAGGTGCGGCAGGTGCGCCAGATACCAGACGGTGGCCGGGATCGTCATCGCCTCAGCCGCAGTGCGCCGTACAGCGCGTAGCCCATCACAACCCCTCCTACGAAGATCAGGCCATGCTGGGTGAAGTGCACCGTGGAGTTCTTATCGGCAAGGTCGTCGACGAAAGGGAGGATCAGGATGATCTCGAGCACGAGCGCCGCGGCGGCCAGGACGATGCTCCGCAGGGGTGCCCCGATGCCGCTCCGCATGCCCCCAGGATCGCAGGTCGCCCCGCCCGATCGGAGCCGAAGGCGCCCGCGAGATAGGTTATGGACGCAAGCTCTCGCGAGTGAAGGAGATCAGATGGCCTACGAGGTACCCGACCTTCCCTACGACTACGACGCGCTCGAGCCGCACGTCGACGAGGCGACGATGCGCGTCCATCACGACAAGCACCATCAGGCCTACGTGGACAAGGCGAACGCGGCCCTCGAGGGCACCGAGTGGGCGGACAAGCCGGTCGAGGAGGTGCTGCAGGACCTCTCCAGCCTCCCCGAGGACAAGCAGACGGCCGTGCGCAACAACGCCGGCGGCCACTGCAACCACACGTTCTTCTGGCAGGTCATGAGCCCCGACGGCGGCGGGCAGCCGGATGGCGACCTGGCCGCCGCGATCGACGAGGCGTTCGGCAGCTTCGACTCCTTCAAGGAGGAGATGAAGAACGCCGGCGTGAACCGTTTCGGCTCGGGATGGGCCTGGCTCGTGGTGGGCGACTCGGGGCTGGAGGTGACGAGCACCCCGAACCAGGACACCCCCGTTTCGGAGGGCAAGACGCCGATCCTCGGCGTGGACGTCTGGGAGCACGCCTATTACCTCAAGTACCAGAACAAGCGCCCCGACTACATCGACGCCTGGTGGAACGTCGTCGACTGGGACGAGGTGGCGAGGCGCTACGAGGAGGCCAGCGGCTGACCCTCGGTCGGCGCCGCCAGATCGGCTTCGGTCCCAGCGTCGGGCACGCGTGACATCGCGTGCTCGGCGAGCGCCGTGATCGTCAGGCTGGGGTTCACGCCGGGGTTCGCCGGAACGGCGGCGCCGTCGCAGACGAGCAGGTTGCGGTAGCCGAAGGCGCGGTTTTCGGCGTCCACGACGCCGTGCTCGGCGTCGGCGCCGATCACGGCGCCGCCGAGGATGTGGGCGGTGGTGGGGATGTCGAGCAGCGACTCGGTGACGCCGCCCTGCGGCGTCCCGGAGATCCGCTCGGCGAACCACTCGGCGGCGCGGGCGGCGACCGGGATGTAGGTGGGGTTCGGCTTGGCCGGGTCCTGCTCGGTCTGCAGGCGCACGCCGCGGCCCAGCAGGCGGCGCTTCGGGCGCAGCCTGATCGCGTTGTCGAGCGACTGCATCACCAGCAGGATCACCGTGCGCCGCGACCAGCGAAACGGCCAGCTCGCGCGGGCCAGGCGCACCGGGTGGCGAATCGCCGCCGCGATCCACTGGAGCGGCCGAGTGACGCGGCCGCCCGGCCCGGTCATCAGCGTGAACAGCAGGCTCATCGAGTCGGCGCGGCGGCCGTACGTGACCACCTCGATGTGGGTGTCGGGATCCGGGAAGATGCTCGAGGTGATCGCCACCGATCTGGCGAAGTCGCGGCTGTCGTCGGGCGCGGTCACCGCCATGATCGACTCGCTGTTGGTCCGCACCAGCTCGCCGAGGCGGTCCGACAGGCGCGGCAGCGAGCCCGACTGGCGGCAGTTTCGCAGCAGGCTGTTGGTGCCCAGGGCGCCGGCGGCGACAACCACGCCGCGGGCGCTGTGGGTGCGGCGGTCGCGCCGCAGCCACGCCCCCGAGCGCTCGCTGGTCACCGCGTAGCCGTTGGAGCCGTCGGCGGCGCCGAGCGGGCGGACGTCCGTGACCGTGCGCTCGGGCAGGATCCGCACGCCGAGCTTCTCCGCGAACCACAGGTAGTTCTTGCGCAGGGTGTTCTTGGCGTTGTGGCGGCAGCCGATCATGCAGCTGCCGCAGCGGATGCAGCCGCGCCGCGGCGGTCCCTCGCCGCCGAAGTAGGGATCGGCCGCCTCGACGCCGGGCTCGCCGAAGTAGATGCCGACCCGGGTGTTGCCGTAGGTGTCGGCGACGCCCAGCTCCTCCCCCAGCTCGCGCAGCAGCAGGTCGGCGGGACCCTCCCCCTCGTAACCGGTCACTCCGAGCATCCGCTCGGCGCTGTCGTAGTGCGGGGCCAGCGCCGTCTCCCAGGAGCCGAGGTCGGCCCACTGGGGGTCGCGGAAGAACTGCGGCCGCGCGCGGTAGAGGGTGTTCGCGTAGCCGAGGCTGCCGCCGCCGACGCCGCATCCCGAGGCGACGAACACGTCCCGGAACAGGGTCAGGCGCAGGATCCCGCGCAGGCCTAGCTTCGGCATCCAGTAGTAGCGGCGGAAGTTCCAGCTGGAGGCGGCGAAGTCGGCGTCCTCGTAGCGACGGCCGCATTCCAGCACGGCGACGGAGTAGCCCTTCTCGGCGAGGCGCAGGGCGGACACGCTGCCGCCGAAGCCGGAGCCGATGACAAGCCAGTCGTGGTCGTATTGCTGCGGGCGTCGAGCCGAAGACGAGGCGTCAGGCAGGTGGGGGTCTTGATTCATCGTCCCGAGCCGCGGACCGGGGCAACGCTCCGTTCACCGGTTCGCCTGCGAGAGAAGGTACAGGCCGAAGCAGGTGAAGAAGATCATCACGGTCAGCATCCAGTACTGCGACCGGGTGGCGACGCGCAGGTCCTTCCAGGTGGCCAGGGCGCGGTCGTGGGCGAGCGTGAGCCCGCCGACGTGCCCGATCACCAGCGCCGCCACCTGCACGTACCAGACCGTGGTCACACCGATCGCCACGTAGTCGATCCCGCCCGACGTCGTCCCGAACAGGTCCCAGCCGTGGCCGAGGGGGTCGGAGAGCAGGTAGGTGAACTGCGCCTGCTCCTGGAAGATCACCAGGCTGAAGTAGTGGGCGACGAGGTAGGCGAAGGCGATCGGGATCAGCGAGTGGGCGAAGGAGCGCCGCAGGCGCGCCGCGGGCTCGCCGCCGCCCACGACGCCCATCCCCCAGACGCCGATCAGGTAGACGGCGGCGACGCCGAGGATCACCGCGGCGAGGAAGATCGTGCCCGTCACCCTGTAGGCGGCCTCCAGGCCGAGGCCGCGGTCCACGAACCAGTTGAAGGTGTCGGCGATCGGGGTCTTCAGAGCGCCCTCCTGGGCGCCGTCGAAGGAGGTGCTGCCGATCGCTGCGACGACGAGGCCGACCGATCCCGGCACGGCGGCCCAGCCGACCGTGCCGGCGAGCGGCTTTCGCAGTCCCAACCGCCCGTCTCGCGCCTCGACCACCGACAGGCGGGAGAGCATCCCGAAGTAGACGGAGAAGGTCTCGCCGCGCTCCAGCCATCGCTCGGCGCCGAACAGGCTCATCGCCAGCAGGGTGATCCCGGTGTAGACGAGGGCGGCCTCGGCGACGACGCGGGGGGCCAGACCGCCGCCCGACAGGCCCGAGCCGGCGTAGACCAGCTCCAGCCAGACGAACGCCACCAGCCCGGCGACCGCGGGCCAGCGGCCGAGCCGCTCGGGGTAGCGCAGCGGCGGCTCGGACGCGTCCACCCGCGCCACCGCGTTGAAGGTCGCGCCGGCGGCGCGGGCGATCGCCCGCCACGGGTTGAACGCGCGGAAGACGTCCCCGAGCAGCACGCTCACCGCGGCCAGGCAGAGCCACGCGGTGACGTAGACGAAGGTGAGCGTGAAGTTCTGGTCCGGCTGCGCCGTGCCGGCGAGCCCCGACCAGATCGCCACCGCGAGCAGGAAGACGCCGATCGCGCCGGCGGCCAGGTCCGCCGGGCGGGACAGGACGACCCGGGATAGCCGCGGCAGGACCGGATGCCAGCCGTCGCTCTCCAGGCGCGGCGAGCGCCACCCCAGGGCGAGGCCGACGAAGGAGATGATCAGGACCATCGAGGCGCCCCAGGCGAACAGCCAGGCGGGGATTGGCAGGTCCTGCTTTCCGATCAGCGCGTGGGCGACCGGCAGCGTCAGCGGCAGGGACGGCATCGCTAGCGGGACACTAGGGCTCGACCTTGAGCTCGGCGAGCTGCTGCTTGCGGCTCTCCAGCTCGATCTCGAACGCCCCTTCGATCTTCGCCGGGAAGTCGAACGCGACCGATCCGCCCGCCGGCACTTCCTTCGCCAGGTCGTAGCCGTGGACGTGGACCTCGTCGGCTACGTCGGAGCGAACCCTGATGCGCACCCGGTCGCCGTGGTGGTAGACGAGGTCCTGGACACCGCCCACCGGTTTTGCGTCGCGGACCTCGATCGTCCTCACCGCGGATGGGGCCCCGCTCCCGGCCGGCCCCGACTCGCCGCCGCCCTTGAGGACGACGAAGAGTGCGACGGCGACGACGACGATGAGCCCTGTGACCAGGATCGCTCTCGATTTCGAATCCACGTTTGCCTCCTCACCGCCTCATCGCGCCCGTCGGTCCCGTTCGCCGGCGCCCAACATCCGCACCGGTTCGGCGTTGTGAGGGTACTGCCGCACCGTCGCCGGGTGCCTGGTAGTTTGCCCGGCCGAAGTGGGGGCAGCGACTGCGATGAGGGAACGGATCGGAAGAGGCAGCAGGGGGACGGCGATCGGCGCCGCGGCGATCGCTGCGAGCCTCGCCCTCGCCGCGCCCGCGGCCGCCCATATCGAGCGCGCGTCGTACTGGCCGAACCCGGCGCCGGACAGGACGATCACGCCGGCGACCGGTGGCCACGTGCCGGCCTACCGGCCTCTCGCCGCCGCACTCGGAAAGGACCGCGGCAGCACCCGCGTCGTCTGCAAGGACTACTCGCTGCACCGCCTCCGCAACGCGCTCGCCGACGGGCGGGCGAACGGCTACAAGCTGCGGCCGCTTGGGCGGAAGATGCACGTCAGCGCGGCCCGCGCGCAGCGGATCCTCGGCCTCAACGAGGCGCTCTTCCGGATGTGCAGCTACCACTCGATCCAGGACGCCGTCACCGATTCGGGCAACAACGACCGCGTCGTGATCATGCCCGGGATCTACACCGAGCCGAAGTCCCGAGCGGCACCAACGAACGACCCCAAGTGCGACAAGTACGAAATCCAGAATGACCAGAGCCAGGCGGGCGCCGTCTCCTACTCGTACCAGGTGCACTGCCCCAACGACCAGAACCTGATCGCGGTGATCGGCCGCAAGGAGGGGGGCGCCGCGCCCCAGCCTCCTCGGCAGGACCGCCACGGCATCCCCAACGTCGGCAGGTGCATCCGCTGCAACCTCCAGGTCGAGGGCTCGGGCGTGACGCCCGACGACGTGGTGATCGACGCCGGCCGCGTCGCCTCCGGGAACGGGGCCCCGATCGGCGCCAAGAAGGACGTCGGCATCAAGGCGGACCGCGCCGACGGCTTCTACCTTCGCAACCTGACCGTGCGCCACGCCGGGGAGCACGGCGTCTACACCCACGAGGTGGACGGCTACGTGCTGAAGCGGATCAAGCTCTTCTACTCCGGCGAGTACGGGACCCTGACCTTCGCCTCCGATCACGGCCTCACCACCCAGTGCGAGGCGAAGGGCCACGGCGATGCCGGCGTCTACCCGGGTGGCGCCCCCGACACCGGCGTCGAGCGCGACAAGCAGTACTACCCGAAGCGACGCCTCAACCAGGAGATCAGGTACTGCGATCTCCATCACAACAACATCGGCTACTCGGGCACGATGGGGAACGCCACCCACGTCGACCACAACAACTTCTACGGCAATGCCACCGGCCTGACCACGGACTCCTTCTTCGCCGGCGGCCACCCGGGGTTCCCGACGGACACCCCGAGGTACGACCACAACAGGTTCTTCAACAACAACTTCAACGACTACCGTCAGGGCTCCGACGTCGAGTCCCGGGTCGCGGTGCCGATCGGCACCGGGATCCTCGTGGCCGGCGGCAACGACGCCGAGATCACCCAGAACCGCATCTACGGCAATTACCGCAACGGCACGATGCTGCTGGCGGTTCCCGACGCGATCGCTTGCGACCCCAGCAACGGCTGCACGCCGCAGAACGTCTCCTCCACCTCGAACGGCAACAGGCAGCACGACAACATCCTCGGGATCGCTCCCGGCGGCAAGGCCGCTCCCAACGGCACCGACTTCTGGTGGGACCAATTCGCGGGGAACACCGGCGACTGCTGGTTCGACAACACGACCTTCGGCGGCGGCCCGCCGACGAGCGACCCGGCGTCGCCGCTGCTGCCCTCCGACTGCGGGACGAGCGTGGGCACCGGGAACCCCGCGAAGGAGGCCTACCTCGCGGACTGCGCTGTGAACGGCCCGGACGGCCCACCCTGCGACTGGTCGACGCCTCCCTCGAAGCCGTAACCGCCGTCACTCGAGCGGCACCGTGCCTCGCACGCCCGGCCCTCTGCGCGGCCGCGATCGCGCTCGCCGGCTGCATCCTCCCGGGCTGCGGCGCCTCCTCGAAGGCGCCGTCCGAGGCGGGCCCCGCCGGTGTCGTGCCCGTGAACATCCGGGTCGCCGACTGCACCGACTGGAACGGCCAGGCGGTCGAGGACCGGCTGCGCACCGTTCGCGCGATCCGCGCTGCCGTCGCAGGACCGGAGGGCCGCGGCGTGGTGCTCTCGGACAGGAAGGCATACGACCTCTTTCAGCGGATCTGCGACAGCCCGAACGCTCGCGCGTTCACGCTCTACGTCCTCTACGTGCGCGCGGCCGGGTTCCAGTCGGTGCAGCCGGCCGGCTGACTTCGGGTTCGTCGGACCGCCTCCCACAGGGACCGCCTCCCGTTAGGATTCTGTGGCCAGGCAGGGAAGCACGGCGCGATGACCGGTTGGACACAGAGAGCGAGGCCAAGGGCGCTGGTCGCCGCCTTTCTGGGCCTTGCGATCGTGGCCGCCTTGGCGGCGACGGCGTGGGCGCATGTCGAGCGGGCCTCCTACTGGCCGGATCCGGCGCCCGACAAGTCGTTGAATCCGGCGGCCGGCGGCCACCGGCCCCAGTACAGGCCGCTGCGCGACGTGCTCGGCCCCGACCGCAACCGGACCAACGTCGTCTGCAAGGACTACTCGCTTCACCGACTGCGCAACTCGCTCGCCGACGCCGTCGCCCACGGCTACAAGCTGCGACCGAAGGCCGCGACCATCCACGTCAGCCGGCAGCGAGCGGACGAGCTGCTCTCGCTGAACCAGCGGCTGCGGCGGATGTGCGCCTACGGCAGCATCCAGGCGGCGGTGAACGACTCCGGCAACAACGGCCGCGTCGTGATCATGCCGGGGATCTACACCGAGCCGCGGTCGCGGGCGGCGAAGACGAACGATCCGGCCTGCGACAAGTACCACATCCTCAACGACCGCGGCGACAGCGGCGCGGTGTCCTACGAATCCCAGCTCAAGTGCCCCAACGACCAGAACCTGATCGCCGTGCTGGGAAGGGCCCAGGGCCCGCACGAGGACCCCTTCCCGGCGGAGCCGCGCGCCGACCGCCACGGCATTCCCAACATCGGCCGATGCATCCGCTGCAACCTCCAGGTGGAGGGCTCGGGGATCAGGCCCAACGACGCGGTCATCGACGCCGGCAACGTCAAGCACGGCAATGGCGGACCGGCGAGGGGTCAAAAGGACGTCGGCATCCGCGCCGACCGCGCCGACGGCTTCTACCTGCGAAACGTCACCGTGCGGCACGTGAACGAGCACACCGTGTACGTCGAGGAGACCGACGGTTACGTGCTGAACCGGATCAAGACCTACTACGCGGGGGAGTACGGGGTGCTCACGTTCGTCTCCGACCACGGCCTGATGAAGAACTGCGACGCCAAGGGCAACGGCGACGCCGGCCTGTATCCCGGCGGCGCGCCGGAGACCGGGGACCAGACGGTCGAGGCCCACCGCCGCTACAACCAGCGGATCACCCGCTGCGACTCACACCACAACGCGCTCGGCTACTCCGGCACCGACGGCAACGCCGTCCACACCGACCACTCGAACTTCTACGGCAACATCATGGGTATCTCGACCGACATCTTCACCGCGTCTGGACACCCGGGGTTCCCGCAGGACTCCGGCCGCTGGGACCACAACCGGATCTTCTCCAACAACTTCAACGCCTATCGCAAGGGTTCGGACGTCGAGCCCTCGGTGCCGGTGCCGATCGGCGTCGGGATGTGGATCGCCGGCGGCAACCACAACCGGATCGACCACAACCGGATCTACGACAACTGGCGCCGGGGCACGATGCTGTTCGCCGTCCCCGACGCGTTCGTCTGCCCGACCAAGGACGAGAAGAACCTGCACGGCTGCGATCCGGCCAAGGATCAGACCTCCTTCAACAACCACTACTTCGACAACATCCTCGGCCGTGCCCCGAACGGGGCGAAGAGGCCGAACGGGCTCGACTTCTGGTGGGATTCCTATCCGGACAACACCGGCGACTGCTGGCACGACAACGGGCCCTACACCAGCGATCCGTCACCCTCGCCGACACCCGGCGCCTCCGTCCCGGGCTTCCTTCCCGAGGACTGCGCCACCAGCACCGGGACGGGCAACGCGCCCGCCGAGGCAGAGCTGCTGGGCTGCTTCGCCGCGGTCGAGCAGGGAAACTTCGACCCGACCGCCTGCCCGTGGTTCGCGCCGCCGCCCAAGCCCAGCCAGGGCCGTCGCGCCTACCGGGCCTGGGAGGACGCCGCGCAACACCGGCTCGCCGGAGCCGTCGACCGCGACAAGGCCTGCGCCCTGGCCGGCCGAGACCCGGGCTGCAGCATCACGACGACAAGGCGCTGACGGTGCGGTCTCGCCGCCGTCCGGCGGCGGTCCTCGCCCTGATGATCGGCCTCGCATCGCTCGCCGCCTGCGGCAGCTCCGCCGGCGACCCGAGCGGGGCCGGCCCATCCGGGCTTCACCTGACGGCGCGGCAGGCCGACTGCCGCGACTGGAACCAGGCGAGCGTCGAGGATCGGCTCGCGACGATCGGCGCGATTCGCGGCTTCGAGGGGGAAGGGTCCCCGGCGAGCCCGGCGCCCATGGAGCCACCCTCTCCGACCACCAGGCCTACGACCTCTTCCAGGGCTGGTGCAAACAGCGCTTTGCCAGGCGCTTCAAGCTCTACAAGCTGTACTCGCGCGCGGCGCCGTTCTCGGCCTTCGAGGCGGGCAGGCCGGGGGGCTGAGGACCGATCCGCGGGCCGCTTGACCCGCCGGTATAGGATTCGCCCGTGCTCATCGCGATCATCGTGATCGTCGCGATCGTCGTCATCGCGGCCCTCGCCTACATAGCGATCCGCAACAGCATGATCGGCTCGCGCAACCGCGTGGACGAGTCCTGGAGCGGGATCGACGTGCAGCTCAAGCGCCGGCACGACCTCGTCCCCAACCTGGTCGAGACGGTGAAGGGCTACGCCGCGCACGAGCGTCAGACCTTCGAGAACGTGACCGAGGCGCGCGCCGAGGCGATGAAGGCGCAGGGCCCCGCCCAGGCCGGCCCGGCCGAGGCGAAGCTGACATCGATGCTGGGCGACCTGCGTGCGATCGCGGAGAACTACCCGCAGCTTCGCGCCACCGAGAACTTCCAGCAGCTCACGAACAACCTCTCGGAGCTGGAGGACGAGATCCAGGCCGCGCGGCGGATCTACAACTCCAACGTGCAGGCCTACAACACGAAGATCCAGATCTTCCCGAACTCGATCATCGCCAACCAGGGCGGCTTCACCGCCCGCGAGTTCTTCGAGATCGACTCCGCCGCCGAGCGCGAGCCGGTCCAGGTCTCCTTCTCCTAGCTGTTCGGCGGACGCGCGCGGGCCGTCGCGAGCGGACGCGCCCGGCGACCCGGCGGGCGGCCCCAGGCGCCCCCAGGGCCCCTTTTTCGCTGCGTCCCAGGCACGCTTAACACGAACTCAACGTGCCTCAGGCATGAGCGCCGATTTCGTGCCTGAGATCGCGATTTTCGTGCGCAGGTTCAGCTTTGACACCCGTCGAACCCGATTGGTACGTTCGCCCGGCCTGCCAAAGGGGCCTCCACGCAGGCGGAAGGTAAGGGTAGGAAAGAGAGCACGTGCCAAGATCGTCCGTTGTAGGAAGGATCGCTGCGATCGCCGCAGTCGTGGGCGCCGTGATCGTGGTGATCCTCCTGCTGATGGGCGGCGGCGGGGCTTACACCGTCACCGCCGAGTTCCAGAACGCCTCGCAGCTGGTGAAGGGAAACCAGGTCGAGGTCGCGGGCGTCCCGGCCGGCAAGGTCACCAGCATCTCGCTCGGCGACCAGGGCCAGGCCCTGGTGAAGATGGAGGTCAGCGACTCCTACGCGCCGCTGCGCCGCGGCACGACCGCGACCGTGCGCTCCTCCTCGCTCTCGGGGATCGCCAACCGCTACGTCCAGCTCGACCTGCCTCCTGAGAACCGCGCCGGCGCGCCGATCCCCGATGGCGGCACGATGGGCCAGTCGGAGACGGTCTCCGAGGTCGACCTCGACCAGCTCTTCAACAGCCTCTCGAAGAAGGACATCGCCAACCTCAAGAACGTGATCAAGGGGTTCGCCCGCTCCTACGACGGCGTCGGGCCCCAGGCGAACCGCGGCTTCTACTACCTGAACCCGTTCCTCTCCACCTCGCGGCGGGTGTTCGCGGAGCTGACCCGCGACCAGCGCCGCTTCGAGTCGTTCATCGTCGACGCCGCCAGCCTCACCGGGGCGCTCGCCTCGCGCAAGTCCGACATCTCGCTGCTCGTCCACAACCTCAACCTGATGATGGGCGCGATCGGACGCCAGGCGGCGTCGCTGCAGCGCTCGGTCGCCCTGCTGCCGCCGACCCTGCGCGAGTTCAACACCACCTTCGTCAACCTGCGGGCGACGCTCAACGACCTCGACCCACTGGTCAACGCCTCGAAGCCGGTGGCGAAGAAGCTGAAGCCCTTCTTCGCCCTGTTCCGCCAGGCCGCCGCCGACGCCGTGCCGACGATCCGCTCGCTCGACGCCGCCATCTCTGCGCCCGGCCCCGCCAACGACCTCACCGACCTCACGCAGCTGCAGATCCCGCTGGCCAAGATCGCGGTCGGGCCGGTGGTCAGAAACGGGTCGCCGCCCTCGTTCTCCCTCACTCCCTGCCCCGCCCCCTCGGGCAAGCGCTGCGGCGCCCTGCCGGAAAGCCGCTTCGCGCTCAACGACTCGCTCCCCTCGCTCTCCTTCTTCCGGCCCTACGTGACGATCGAGGGGGTCAGCGGCTGGTTCGACGACTTCGGCCACTCCGGCGTCTATGACGCCAACGGCGGCATCGGCCGGATCTCGACCACCTTCAACATCTTCAGCCCCAGCCTGGTGCCGATTCCGATCGGCAATGCCGCCGACCTGGAGGCCGCCGGCCTCGACACCGGCAACTACAAGCGCTGCCCCGGATCGAACGAGCGCGACCCCGGCGACGGCTCGACTCCGTTCACCGACGGCGGCAACCTCAACTGCGACCCCAGCCAGGTGCCGCCGGGACCATGAGGCGGATCGCGCTCATAGTCGCCCTGATCGCCGCCACGGTGGGGTGGATTGTGCAGTCGGCCGGCGCCGACGGCGATCACACCTACAGGGTCGAGTTGGACAACGCCTTCGGCCTGGTCACCGGGTCGGACGTGAAGATCGCGGGCGTCAAGGCCGGCTCGATCACCGGCCTCGACGTGAACGCCGCCAAGCGCGCGGTGGTCACGGTGAAGGTCTCCGGGCCGTTCGCGAACTGGAAGAAGGACGCCTCCTGCTCGGCCGAGCCCCAGTCGCTGATCGCGGAGTTCTTCCTCGACTGCCAGCCGGGCACCTCCCCCGAGCCGCTGCCGGACAACTTCGTGCCGGTTCGCCACACGACGACGACTGTCCAGAACGACCTCGTCAACAACACGCTGCGCGAGCCGTTCAAGCGGCGCCTGCAGCTGATCATCAACGAGTTCGGCACGGCGCTCGCCGGCAACTCCGACAACCTCAACGCCGCGATCCGGCGCGGCGCGCCGGCCCTGAACGCCACCGAGAAGGTGCTGGCGGTGCTCGGACGCCAGAACAAGGTGATCCGCGACCTCAACGTCAACTCCGACACGATCATCAGCAAGCTCGCGGCGAACCGCCAGAACGTCCTGCGCTTCATCGACACGGCGACGGCCTCGGCGACGGCCACCGCCCAGGAGCGCACTGCCCTCGCCGCCGACTTCCACCTGCTGCCGACCACGCTGTCGCGCCTGCGGGCCTCGCTGGTCGCGCTCGGCCACGTCGCCGACCAGCAGACCCCGCTGCTCAGCGACCTCGACCGCTCCGCCGGGCAGCTGTTCACGCTGTCGCGCAACCTGCCGGGGTTCGCGGACGCGTCCCGGACCTCGCTGATCTCGCTCGGCGATGCCGCTGTGGTCGGCCAGCGCGCGCTCACCAAGGCCGAGCAGACCGGCGTGATCGATCAGCTGAAGAAGGCAAGCGTCAATGCCTTCCCCGCCGCCAAGCAGATCGCCGACTTCCTGGTCGCTCTCGACGACCCGAAGCGGGCGGTCGAGGTGGACGCCCGCGCCGCCCGCGACACAGGTCGCCCGGCGCCCACCGGCTACACCGGGCTCGAGGGACTGCTCAACTACGCCTACTACCAGACGACGGCGATCAACCAGTACGACCAGGTCGGCCACCTCCTGCACTTCATCATCGAGGGCAGCTTCCCCGGCATCGGCGGAAGCCAGTGCTCGGAATACAACGCCAACCAGGCGTGGCCGACGCAGAGCGGCACGCTCACCACCAACCCGCGCTCCGCCGCGCGCTGCGTCTCGATCGTCGGCGACAAGCAGCCCGACATCAACTACAAGCTGAACCTGCCGCCCTACAGCGGCGGCGTCTGCCGCTACGGCAGCACCGACACCACGCTCTGCAACCCGACCAACCCGCGCCAGGCGCGGGCGGTGTCGCCGGCCGCCGCCGCTCCGCCCGGCGGAGCCACGCCGACCACGCCAGGCCTGCCCAACCTGCCCCAGCTTCCCAACCTGCCCAACCTGCCCAACGTGCCCGGCTTGCCGAAGGGGCTGAACGACGTCCTCGGCCTCCAGAACGGCAGCCCGGCCGAGCTCAAGCAGCTCAAGCGCCTGCAGCAGCGCGGGCTGCTGCCGCGCAAGGGGGGCGACGCCGCCGCCAACGACCTCCTCAGCTTCCTGTTCGCCAACTGATGACCGCGACTCACACAAATAGCGAGGCACGAGGATGACCGGCCGCGGCCGCGTGCAGTCGATCGCCGCCTCGCCGACGATGGTCGGGGCGATCACCACGCTGATCATCATCGTCGCCGTCTTCCTCGCCTACAACGCGAACAACGGCCTTCCCTTCGTGCCCGTCTACCGCGTCTCGGCGATCGTCCCCAACGCCGCCCGCCTGGTCCGCAACAACGAGGTTCGGATCGGCGGCCACCGCGTCGGCGTGGTCGAGTCGATCGACACCGTCCGTGACCCGGAGACCGGCCAGGCGGCGGCGAAGCTCAACCTGAAGCTCGACAAGTCGGTGCAGCCGCTGCCCGCCGACACCAAGGTGCGGGTCCGCTACCGGTCCTCGTTCGGGCTCAAGTACCTGGAGCTGACGCGCGGCACCGGGAAGGAGCTGCCCGAGGGCGCCACGATCCCGATCCGCAACGCGGTCCCGCAGACCGAGTTCGACGACATCGCCAACACGTTCGACACCAAGACGCGGGAGAACGTGCGGATCAACCTGGAGGGCTACGGCAACGCCTTCGCGGCGCGCGGCGCCTCGCTGAACGAGGCGATCCAGGCGCTCAACCCGGTGTTCCTGCACCTCGAGCCGGTCGCGCGCATCCTGATCCAGCCGGGCACCCGGCTGGAGAACTTCTTCCGCAGCCTCGGCCGCACCGCCGAGATCGTGGCGCCCGTCGCCGACGCCCAGTCGCAGCTGTTCACCAACATGGCGACCACCTTCGCCGCGATCTCGCAGAACCCCGAGGCCCTGAAGGCGGGGATCGCGGAGGGCGTGCCCACCCAGTTGACGGCGATCCGCGTCCTGCCGTTCCAGACGCAGTTCCTGGAGCGGTTCGCCCACCTGTCGCGGATCCTGAAGCCGGGGGTGCGCGAGCTGCGGATCGCGCTGCCGTCGCTCAATGCGGCGATCAAGGTGGGAACGCCGGTGCTGCTGCGCACCCCGGCGGTGAACGCGGAGCTCAAGCGCGTGTTCACCGAGCTTCAGCAGCTCGTCGAGCAGCCGGAGACCAAGATCACGCTGACGCGGCTCACCGACACGTTCAACACTGCCAACTCGGCGGTGGGCACTATCGCCCCGTACGAGACCGTCTGCAGCTACTGGAACTACTGGTTCACGTTCCTGCCCGAGCACATCAGCGAGGCCGACATCGTGCCGCCCGGCGCCCAGATCGGCACCACGCAGCGCGTCTCGCTGGTCAACCCGCCCTCGAACCTCGCCGGGTCGCCGCCGCTCGTGCAGGGCCCGCTCGCCGGCTACTCGGGCATCCAGGCGAACGGCAAGGAGGTCTTCACCGCCCCCTACAGCGGCCCGCCGAGCGGCGGCACCAGCCCGGCCACGGCGAACCCGCCGGCTGGCAGCGAGGGGCCGGCGATCCCGGGGGTCGCGCCCTTCCCCGGCCGCTTCGAGCCGCACACGCTGCCGATCCTGCACGGCAACCCCTACGCGCCCGCGGGCAGCTCCACGTCGCCCAACTGCCAGCCCGGCCAGACCGGCTACGCGCTCGGCCAGGCGCTCGCCCCCGGCCAGCCCCCCGCCAACCCGACGTTCGGGATCCCCAACATCGCCGCCGCCGCCCACGTGGGGGTGCTCGGCAAGACCGACCTCAAGTTCGACCAGGCGGGCAAGCGCTACTTCCAGAGCTTCCTGCCCGGGACCACACCGTGAACCCGCGACACAACCATCGGCTCCCCACGCCCGCGATCGGGGTGATCGCCGTGCTGCTGGTCGCGATGCTCTTCTACTTCGCCTTCACCCGGCAGCTGCCCTGGCACCACGGCTACACGGTCAAGGCGGTCTTCAGCAACGCCCAGAACCTGCGCGTCAACAGCCCCGTGCGCGAGGCCGGCGTCACCGTCGGCAAGGTGACCGGCGTCTCGGACGTCAAGGACCAGAACGGCCGGGGCACGCAGGCCGCGATCGTGTCGATGGAGATCTCCGACAAGGGCCGGCCGATCAAGGAGGACGCGACGCTGAAGCTGCGGCCGCGCCTCTTCCTCGAGGGCAACCTCTTCGTCGACGTGCACACGGGCACGCCGGAGGCGCGCGAGGCCCCCGACGGCTACACGATCCCGATCAACCAGACGTCCGTCTCGGTGCAGTTCGACCAGGTGCTGACGGCGCTGCAGTCGAACACGCGCGAGTCCCTCGACATCCTGCTGAAGGAGCTGGGGAACGCGTTCGAGAAGTACGGCGGCGCCGAGGGCTTCAACGAGCTCTACCGGACCTCCCCGGTCGCCTACAAGACCACCGCCCAGGTCAACGAGGCGGTGCTCGGCACGCAGCCGCACGACCTCTCCGGCCTGATCAAGTCGTTCGACAAGGTGATCCGCGGCCTCGACGCAAACGAGACCCAGCTCAAGGACCTGGTCACCAACTTCCGCATCGTCACCGGCTCGTTCGCCGCCCAGAGCTCGGCGCTCGAGCAGGCGATCGCGGAGCTGCCCGGCGTGCTCGAGATCGCCCAGCCCACCCTGGTTCACCTCAACCAGGCGTTCCCGCCGCTGCGCGCTTTCGCGCGCGAGATCCTGCCCGGTGTGCGCACCACTCCGGCCACGCTCAACGCCGCCACCCCATGGATCAAGCAGGTGCGGCTGCTGGTCGCGCCGAGCGAGCTGGGCGGCCTCGCGAACGACCTGGCGCGCGCGGCGCCCCCCCTTGCCCTGCTCACCCAGCGCCAGATCCCCTTCATGAACCAGATCCGGGCGGTGTCCAGCTGCTTCAACAACGTCGTGATCCCGTGGAGCAACGACCGCGTCCAGCTGGCCGCCAACTCGCCCGACCCGAACAGCGGCGCTCCCAACTTCCTCTCCCAGAGCACCGTGTCGGAGGAGACCGGCTACGGGCTCGCCGGGATCGCCGGCGAGAGCCGCTCCGGCGACGGCAACGGCCAGTACATCAAGGTGGGCGCGGGCGGCGGCGCGAACACGCTCGCCACCGTCACCCCGCACGTCAACTTCGTCCAGAGCCCGGCGAACATGTTCGGGATCCTGCTGTTCCCGATCCTCGGCACGGAGCCGCCGTTCGCCTCCTCGGCGAAGACGAAGTTCCGCCCGGGCGTGCCCTGCGAGAACCAGCAGAAGCCCGACCTGAGCTTCTCCCCGTCCGCGGCGCCCGGCCCGGCGCCGCCGCAGCCGCGCAAGGCGAGCGCGAGCACCTCGCCGGAGCTGCAGAAGTTCATGGACCAGGCCCGCAAGCTCTACCTCGAGGGCCAGAAGGTCGGCGCGCTTGGCAAGGTCCCGGCCCGCCAGAGCGGCACGACGACCACCGACACGACGACGACGGACACGACGACCACGGACACGACGACGGACACGACGACCACGGACACGACGACGGACACGACCGCCACCACGGGCGCCGCAGATGCCGCGACCACCGACACGACCACGACCGACACGACGAGCACCGACACGACGAGCACCAACGGCAACGGCGGCACCGCGGCGGCCGGACAGCAGCCGCCGACCGTGACCCTTGCCAAGTACCTGCAGGACCTGACGAAGTTCTTCGACACGCTGCCCAAGTACGAGGCCCTGATCCAGCGGCTGACCGGCTTCCCCGTGATCACGCCCGGGGCTGACGCCGCGACGACCACCACGACGACGACGACGACCACGCCGACGACGACGACGACCACGCCGACCACGACGACGCCATGACCGTCGCGATCCGCAAACACCTCAGGGACTTCATCGCGATCGCGCTGCTGGTCGTGCTGGCGCTGATCGTCGCCTGGATCATCGTCCAGCAGGAGCGCCTGCGGGTGCCGGTGCTGGAGGAGAAGCCATTCGAGCTGAAGGCGGAGCTGTCCACGGCCCAGTCGGTGACGCCCGGCCAGGGCCAGACCGTGCGCGTCGCCGGCGTGCGGATCGGGGACATCCAGAAGGTCGACGTCCAGAACGGCGTCGCCGTGGTGACCCTGGCGATCGACCGCAAGTACCTGCCGATCTACCGCGACGCCACCATGCTGCTGCGCCCGAAGACGGGCCTCAAGGACATGTTCCTGGAGCTGGACCCGGGCCACCGCGCCGCGGGCGAGTTCCAGGAGGGCGATACGGTCCCGGTCGCCAACACGCTGCCGGACGTCAACCTCGACGAGATCCTGCAGGCCCTCGACTCAGACACGCAGGCATACCTGCGCCTGCTGCTGGTCGGCGCCGGCAAGGGGCTCGAGGGCCAGGGCCGCAACCTCGGCCACCTGCTGGGCAGCCTGGGTCCGATCAACCGCTCGCTGGCCCGGCTGAACAAGCAGGTGGCGAGTCGCCGCGACAACCTCGCCCACCTGATCCACAACCTGCGCATCCTCACCGAGGCGGTCGGCACCAAGAACAGGGAGATCGCGCAGCTCGTGGACGCGTCGAACGCGGTGTTCCAGGCGATCGGCTCGCAGGACCCGCAGGTGCAGCAGGCCGTGGCCGAGCTGCCGGGGACGCTGTCGGTGGCCCGCACCACCCTGGGCAAGGTCAACCGCTTTGCGCTGGTCGCCGGCCCGACGTTCAACGACCTGCGCCCGTTCGCCCGCAACCTCAAGAGCATGAACGCGGCCACGCGGCGCCTGGCAATCGCCACGACGCCGGTGATCCGCGACCAGATCCGGCCCTTCGTGCGGGCGGCGCGGCAGCCGATCTCCGACCTTGCCGACGCCGCCGGGCCGCTCGCCCAGGCGACGCCGCAGCTGACCAAGATCGGTGAGAAGCTGAACCGCCTCGGCAACATGGCGGCCTACAACCCGCGCGGCGCCGAGCCGCCGCCGGCGACGCTGCCCGGCTCGCCGCCGCGCGACGAGGGCTATCTGTACTGGCTCGCCTACCTCGCGCACAACGGAAACAGCGTCTTCGCCAACCAGGACGGCACCGGCATCTACCGCCGCATCTACCTGACGGAGAGCTGCGCCTCGGCGGCCGGCCTGCTGGCCCAGAGTCCGCTGGCGCCGCTGGTCACGAGCCTGAACCTGCTGTTCGCGTCCGGAGCCCCCTGCGGCCCATAGGAGAGACCGAGACCGATGCAAAAACAGGCACCATCGGTAGGAAGGCTCCTGATAGCGGTCGGCTTCACGCTCTCCTGCTTCGGCCTGCTGCTCTTCCTCTGGTCGGCGTTCGGGGGGCCGATCCCGTTCGCGTCCAAGAGCTACGAGTTCACCGCCGACTTCCCCGAGGCCGTGCAGCTCGCCGTCGAGGCCGACGTGCGGATCGGCGGCGTCTCGGTCGGCAAGGTGAAGAAGCTGTCGCTGCCGCCCACCGGCAACGCCACCCGGGCGACGATCGAGCTGGACCCGAAGTACGCGCCGCTCTCCTCCGACGCCCGCGCGATCCTGCGCCAGAAGACGCTGCTCGGCGAGACCTACGTGGAGCTGACCCAGGGCACTCCCCTGCACAAGACCGACTCCGGCGGCGCGTCGGCCGACGCCGGCGGCGTCGACGTGCGCGACCTGGTCGGCGACCACGCGGTCCAGCCGATCTCCGAGGGAGGCCACCTCGCCAACACGCAGGTGCGGGACGCCACCCAGATCGACGAGATCTTCAACGCCCTCGACAAGGAGACGCGGACCGCCTTCCAGCAGTGGCAGGCGAACGCCGCGATCGCGATCAAGGGGCGCGGGCTGGACCTCAACGACGCCTTCGGCAACCTCGGCCCGTTTGCCTCCGACGCGTCGAGGATCCTCGCGATCCTCGACCGCCAGCAGCGGGCGCTGTCGCGCCTCGTGCGCTCCACCGGCGACGTCTTCGGGGCGCTGTCCGAGCGCGACGGCGAGCTGGCCGGCGCGATCACGGGATCGAACGCGACCTTCGGCGCCCTGGCGGCGGAGAACCAGGCGCTCGCCGACACGATCCAGATCTTCCCCACCTTCGAGCGCGAGTCTCGGGCCACCCTGATACGCCTCGACGCGTTCGCGCACAACACCGACCCGCTCGTGCGCGACCTGGTCAAGGTCGCCCCCGACATCACCTCGACCCTGCGCTCGGTGCGGCAGCTCTCGCCCAACCTGGAGCACCTGTTCCGCAGCCTCGGCCCGTTGATCGACGCGGCCTGCGGCGCCGGGTCGACGAACTCCTGCTCGCAGTCCGCCGGCCTGGCCTCGCTGCGCAGCATCCTCGACGAGCTCGCACCTGTGCTCAAGGCGCTCGACCCCTTCCTCGCCAACCTGAACCCGATCCTGGGCTACCTCGACTTCTACAAGGGCGCGACACCGGGCGACTTCCTCGCCAACCCGCCCGCCGGCCTCTCGGGGACGCTGCCGCCGGTGGCGAACCAGCCTGCGCCCCGCCACTTCCTGCGCCAGCTCTCCTACCTGAGCTCGGAGAGCCTGTCCATCCAGCCGACGCGGCCCGACACCAACCGCGGCAACGGCTACATCCAGCCCGCCGGGATCGGCAACCCGAACTCGATCGCCCAGAACGAGATCTTCCCGAGCTTCGACTGCGACAACACCGGCAACAGCGCCAACGCCGGCCGGGTCACCTACAACCCCGTCTCCAGCCCGAAGTTCCCGCACGGCGGCGAGATCGGCGGCAACGGCGAGTTCGCGCCGTGCACGATCCCGCAGGACTTCTCGACCACCTTCGGCGGCGGCCGCGCGCCGCAGGTCTACGCGGACCCGTGATCCGCCGCTCGCCGACAGCGCGCGTGCTGCTCGCCGCCGCCGTCGCCTGCGGCGCGCTTGCGCTTCCCGCGTCGGCGCAGGCGGTGACGGTCCAGGCGAGCACGAACAAGGGCGGCCACTGCCGGCTGCAGTCAATCGCCTCCCGGCCGGGCACGGTGACGGTGAACTACGGCGTGCGCGTGGACCAGTGCGCGACGCAGGTCGGGATCCGCCGGGCGATCTCGGTCGGGTACGTCTACACCGCGGCGCAGCAGCTCGACACCTACCGGGTGCGTCGCGGGCCGACGCCGTACCAGTTCACCAAGACCTTCAACGACCCCAATCCGAGCCACACGCTCATGCCCGTCGACTACCGCACCCGGATCGACGTGGAGGTGGTGCTGTTCGAGCACCACGTGATCGAGAAGTGGAAGGACCCTGGCGCGCATTGCCGGGTGACCACGAACTTCCACGCCAGCGACACGCTGACCTGCAAGCTGATCACCCAGCTGCCCGCCCCCTGACCCGGGGGGGCGTTGCCGTAGGATCGGCGGGCCGCCACACGATCGAGGAGGGGAGTTGGCCTATTTCAAGGACGCCCAGGAGGTCTACGACACGATCGGCAGGCTGTTCGTGGACCTCGCCAGCGACGACGAGCTGGGCCCGAAGTTCCGCAAGGCCGACACGATCGTCCAGTACCAGTACCGGGACCCCGACTCGACCGTCACGGTGCGCCTCCAGGAGGGACAGCCAGGCGACGTCGACTTCGGCGACAGCGAGATGGATCCGGAGGTCGTGATGAGCATGGAGGCGGACACCGCCCACCGCTTCTGGCTCGGCCAGGTGAACGTGACGGTGGCCCTCGCGAGGGGCCAGATAAAGGCGAAGGGGCCGGTGGCGAAGATCCTCAAGCTGGTGCCGCTGACGAAGCCGGTCTTCCCCCGCTACAAGGCACAGCTCGAGTCCGACGGCCGCAGCGACCTGATCGACGTCTGAGCCCTTGATTTGAGCGGCCTGCACGACGCCGAGCAGTGGGCGGAGACGGTGGCGGCGCTGGGCGCCGACCGCAAGCTGCGCTACGAGGCGATCGGGGGCCTAAACCCGGTGGGGGGGCCGGCGGCCCTGTGTCCGGGCGGCACGAACCGCCTCACCGGCGAGCTGGCGCCCGGCTTCTGGGGCGCCAGCTGCGACGCGGACGAGCACCAGGAGGGGGGCCTGCTGTCAAAGGCGATCCTGCCGGGGGCGGTGCTGGCCAAGTCCCACATGCCGGATCTCGCCGAGGTGATGCCGCAGTTCGACGTGGAGTCCCTGGAGGCGCGGCCCGACGATCTGGTTCGCCGGCACACCGCCCGCAAAGTCGAGTTCGAGAGCATCGACTTCAACAAGCGCTTCCTTGCCACGGTCCCGGAGCAGTACGACCCGGTCGCCCTGCGCGAGCTGTTCAGCCCGGGCTTTCTCTCCTGGGTGACGACGATCGACAGCGAGATCGACTTCGGGGTCTCCGAGCGTCAGCTCTTCTTCCACTGGCAGCTGCGCGAGCGCTCCCGCAAGGAGCTCGAGGCGGCGATCGACAACGCGGGCGAGCTGTTTGCGAGGGTGCGCCGCGAGATGGAGGAGCACGGGGTCGCCACCTACCCGGCGGGGCCCTGGCACGCCGGGCTGGAAGCCTTCCCGTCCTAGACTCCTAGCCCGGCTGCTTCATCCGCCGCCGCGCCGTGCGGTAGAAGCGCACGAACTTGCGGAGGTTGCGGCGGTAGCGCGCGAGCATGCTCTCGTCGGGCAGCTCGAAGCCGCCGACCAGGCGGTGGGGGACCAGCGACCAGCCGTCGCCCTCGCGCACGAGGTCGCCACGCACCTGGAAGTTCTCCTGCCAGGTGAACTCGGCGCCGTGGCTGTGCGCGGTGAGGCAGGCGCGGCCGGCGAGCAGCGGCAGGCCGGCCGGCTCGGCCTCGATTCGCACCCGGTGCGAGCCCGCGTCGAGGGAGATCGGCAGGCGCGCGGCGAGGGGAAAGCCGTCGGGAGCCACCCATGCGAGGACCGCGGTCTCGTAGCGGCGGCCGAGCTGCTCGATCCGCGGGTCCCACGCCTTCGCGCCTCCGCCGGCGGGGGCGTGGGACTCGGACGGCTCCTCGATGTGCCCCGAGCGCACCTCCTCCATGTGCGAGTCGTGCACGACCGGTGGCTTGGAGGGATCGCCGTCGGGCCAGACGAAGACCCGCTCCGGCCGCACGCGCACGTAGATCCGCGTGTAGTACCAGTTGAACAGGCCGCGGACCGCCTTCGGCGGATGCATCTCCCGGGTGCGGGGCAGCTTCTCGCTCGACTCGCGCCAGTAGCGCTCGCGGTTGGCCCTCAGGTCGGCGTCGTCCACTCGCGCCGTGCCCTGGACCAGGACGCGGATCCCGCCGGCCACCCCCGAGCCGGTGGGATCGGAGAAGAGCAGGCCGACGTGGGGGTTGCGGCCCGCGTCGTCCGCCTTCTTCGGATAGCCGAGCCCGGTCGTGACGTCGATCGTGGCGCCGCCGCGGGAGTAGTAGGGCGTGACCGGCCACGCGATCGGCTGCTGACGCGCGGCGACGGTCGTGTACTCGCAGGTGATGAAGCGCTCGAACACGTCCTGGACGTCGGCTGGGAGCGTCGCGGTCACGGCCGCAAACCTACTCGTAGCCGGGCTCGCCCGGAAGCACGACCCGCGGCGCGCCCTCCGACCCGATTACCTTCGGCAGCACCGGCTCGACCGTGCGGCCGCGGGCTGCCGAAAGGGCCTCCTCGGCGGAGGCGAACTCGAGCAGCGACTCGAGGTGCTTGATCGTCGGGAACACGAGCGCGATCTCGTCGCGGCCGTGCAGCTCGAGGGCCTCGGCGGGCGCGAACCAGCGCGCCTCGGTGACCTCGACGCCGTCCGGGTGGGGCGGCGCGTGGGCGGGCGCCACGGCGACGTAGAAGCGGGTGTCGAAGCGGACCTTGACGACCTCGGGCGTGATCCAGCGGGAGTAGGGCACTAGCTCGTCCGGGCCCTCGAGCGAGATGTCCGCCTCCTCCGCAAGCTCGCGCAGGGCCGCGGCACGGTGGGCGGGATCGCCGCCGCCCTCGTGGCGTTCCACGGCGCCACCGGGGAACACCCAGACGCCGGGCATAAAGCTCGCCCGCGGGTTGCGCCGCACCATGCAGACCTCGAGGCCGCGGTCGGAGTGGCGGCCGCCGCGGCGCAGCAGGATGACGGCCGCGGCGGGTCGCGGGTCCGTGGGCGGGCCCGACTCGCGCATCGGCCCGGCGGGCGGCGGACGGTCGGGTGCACGGTCGGACATCTCGGGTGACGCTATCCGAGCACGGTGTCGCTCGCCGCGCGACTGCGCGCGGCGATCGATAGGGTGCCGGCGCGATGGAGGCCGCCACGAAGCAGCTTTGGGTCTGCACCTCCTGCGGCTTCGTCTACGACCCCGAGGAGGGAGACCCGGACGGCGGGGTGCCCCCGGGAACTCCCTTCGAGGAGATCCCCGACGACTGGTTCTGCCCGGTCTGCGGAGCGCGCAAGTCCGACTTCGAGCCCTACGAGGGCTGACCCTCAGGCGTCGAGGGCGCGCTCGCGGCGGCGCCGCGCGATCGCACCCGCGGCCAGCCACAGGAGCGCCGCGACGATCGCCGCCGGGACCAGCGCCGCGAGGGCGATCAGGCCGACGCCAGCGGCCACCGCCAGCACCCGCAGCGCGTCGTGCAGGGCGTCCCCCGGCGTCCAGCTCCCCGAGGCGCTGGTCCCGTTGCCGTCGATCGCGACGTGGACGGACGCGAGGCGGGCGCGTGAGGCGATCCCCGCGAGGTCGTGCCGCGCCGCGGCCAGCTCGCGGCGGGCGACCGCCAACCGGGCGCGGATCGCGCCGATCCGGCCGGGATCGGTGGCCTGGCCGAGTGCGCGCAGGAGCGCCCGAACGCCACGGCGCGAGTCGCGAAAGCGCTCGCGCGCCGTCACCGCCGGCCCGGTGATGTCCCGGCCGTTCTCCGACAGGGCCTCGACGTGGGCAAGCGACGTGAGGTCGCGCAGCGCCGGCCGCAGGCGGCTCGACGGGATCCGCAGATCGAACTGGGCGCCCGACGCGACGCCCGTGTCGGCGGAGCTGACGCTGGACGACAGGACGAAGCCGCGGTGGCGCCGGGTCACCTCGACGACGCCGTCGGCGACGTCGCGGACATCGTTGGGCGAGGTGGAGAGGGTGAGGGCGGCGGCGCGCTCGACCACGCGGCGACGGTGGCCGGGCGCGATGCCGCCGCCCGGTGCCGGGATGGGTGGCGCGGGAGCGATTGCGCCACCGCGCGAGCGCGCCCGATCGAAGGCACCCCGTTCGGGCGGCGTCACCTGAGCTGCGCCCGGCCCACCCGCCTTGCCGGCCACCGAGGGCTCCGGCCGGCCGGTCGAGACCGCCGTGGGCGCCGGGGAGCCGCCTCCCGATCCCCCCAGGACCCCGCTCTGGGAGATCGCGACGACGGCGACGACGGCGAACGTCGCCGCCGCCCCGAGCGCCGGCACCCAGCGGCGCGGCGCCAAGGCGCCGATCCGGCTTCGCAGGCGGGCGAGCGGTCCACGATCGCGGCCGAAGCCCTCGGCGGCGGCGCGGTCGAGCCGCTCGGCGGCGCCCGCGGGCAGACCGGGCCGCTCGTTGCGCAGATCGCGCGCCAGCTCGGCGACCGCGGCGAGATCGGGGGCGACGGGACGGCCGCCAAGCGCATCATCGAGCGCCGCCAGCTCGCGCTCGACCTCTGGAGTCATCTCCACGTCCCGCTCACGCAGCCTCATCGCAGGACCTCCTCAGCTTCTCGACGACACGGTGGAGCCGGGTGCCGGCGTTGGTCTCGCTGACGCCGACCACGGCGGCGATCTCCGCGTTCGTGAGCCCGGCGAAGAACTTCAGCGCCACCAGCTCCCGCTCGCGCGGGGAGAGCTCGCCAAGCGCCGATCGCAGTGCCGCGCGACGGACAGCCGCCTCGGCGCCGACCTCGGGCGCGGTCGCCTCGGCGTCCGGGGGGTCGGCCTCGAGCGCCGTGTGGCGCCCGCGGCGCCGCAGCTCGTCGAGGGCGGCGTTGCGGGCGATCCCGAACAGCCAGGCGCGGCGGCTGCCCCGGGCGGGGTCGTAGCGGCGACGCTTGCGATATGCGCGCTCGAACGTCGCCGCGGTGACGTCCTCGGCCGCCGCACCAGAGCCGACGAGGCCCGCAACATAGGCGTAGAGGTCGTCGCGGCTGGAGCGGTAGAGCTCGTCGAAGGCGACGGCGGCGTCATCGGGGACCTGGCTGGCGGGGACGGCGATCGCTTCGCTCACACCGGTACTACGCCCGAGCGGCGGTCTCATCACAGCCAGTATCGGCCGCTGGCGCCCGCCGAGCGAGCCGCCGCCGCTTCGCTGGACGCGATAACGCTCGAGACCAGCGCCGCGGCGCTGCGCGCTGCCGGCCTGGACCAGGAGGGCTAGAGGCTAGGCCGCCTTGCGCAGGCCGACCGCGGCCGGCCTCTGCGCCGCCTCGCCATAGGCGCCGGCCTGGGCGGCGCGGATCGAGTCGGCGGTGATCGCGACGAGCCGGCCGAGATCGGCCTGGGAGATCGCCAGCGGCGGCATCAGCACGACGACGTCGCCGAGCGGGCGCACGATCGCGCCGCGCTCGCGCGCCTCGAGGGTGACGCGGTGGCCCATCCGCAGCGCCGGATCGTGCTCGCCGAGGTCGATCCCGACCATGAACCCGCGCCCGCGCACCTCGGCGACCTCCGGCAGCTCGCCGACGGCGGCAAGACGCTCGTGCAGGAGGCGGATCTTCGGCTGCAGCCGAAGCAGCGTGCGCTCCTCGTCGAAGACGTCGAGGCTGGCGAGCGCGGTCGCGCAGGCCAGCGGGTTGCCCGTGTAGGTGTGGCCGTGGAAGAAGGTGCGCATCTCCTCCGGGGCCCCGAGGAATCCCTCGTAGATCCGCTCGGTCGCGAGCGTCGCGGCCAGCGGCAGGTAGCCGCCGGTGAGCCCCTTCGCCAGGCAGAGAAGGTCCGGAGAGACCCGCTCCTGCTCGCAGGCGAACATCGTGCCGGTGCGGCCGAAGCCGGTTGCCACCTCGTCGCAGATGAGCAGCGCCCCGTGGCGGTCGCACAGCTCGCGCACGGCGCGCAGGTAGCCGGGCGGGTGCACCCGCATCCCCGCGGCCCCCTGCACGAGCGGCTCGACGATCACGGCGGCGACCTCCTCCTCGCGGCGGGCGAGGACGCGCGCCAGGTCCTCGGCGTCGCCGGCGGCGGCGCGATGCGCCTCGAAGAGCAGCGGGCGGTAGGCGGAGTGGAAGAGGCCGATCCCGCCGACCGAGACGGATCCGAGCGTGTCGCCGTGGTAGGAGCCGTCCAGGTGGACGAACGAGGTGCGGCGCACGTGCTGGCCGCCACGCTGGCGGCAGTACTGGAAGGCCATCTTCAGCGCCACCTCGACCGCCGCCGAGCCCGAGTCCGAGTAGAAGACCCGCGACAGGCCGGGCGGGGAGATCTCGACCAGGCGCGCGGCCAGCTCGGCGGCCCCCCGGTGGGAGAGCCCGAGCATCGTCGAATGGGCGACGCGCCCGAGCTGGTCGCGCAGCGCCCGGTCGATGGTGGGGTGGCGATGGCCGTGGACGTTGCACCAGAGCGACGAGACGCCGTCGATGTAGCGACGCCCCACGTGGTCTATGAGATCGGTGCCCTCGGCCTGCTCGATCACCAGGGGATCCGACCGGCACCAGTCGCGCATCTGCGTGAAGGGGTGCCAGAGGTGGCGTTGATCGAGCTGACCGATCGTCGACGGCATCGCCTGCCCGCACCGTAGATCCAGCCCCGGCCGGAACGAGCCCTCGGGAAGCCCGCAAACTGCGGCGCGACGACCGCTCGCGGGTAGGTGACGTCGGTCACACAGCGGCACCGTCGGACGAAATTGCTTGCACATCTGCAATCATTGCACCGATGCAAGCAACTGCCGGGACGCGGGAGAAGACCGACAGCGAGCTCGCCGCCAGCCTCGGCGTGGTGCTGCGCTACCTGTTCGTCAACCCTCCGTCCGGGCACCTGCGGGCGATCGAGGAGAGCGGGCTGTCGCCCACCCAATGCAAGGCCCTGTTCGTGCTGGCCGCCGAGGGCGGCGAGAGCGTCAAGTCGGTCGCCGCCTCGCTCGACGTCTCCCTGGCGACCGCCAGCCGGGCCCTCGATGCCCTCGTCGAGCGAAAGCTGGTCAGCAGCGCCGAGGACGAGGCCGATCGCCGCATCCGTCGCGTCGAGATCACCGCCGCGGGTCGCAGGCTAGCCGACAAGCTGGCGGCGCTGCGCGCTGCCGGGCTCGTCGAGTTCGTGCGCGGTCTCACCGACGAGCAGCGCTCCAAGCTCGACACCGCCCTCGACGCGCTGCTCGAGCGCGAGGAGATCGTCGCCTTCGACAGCTTCGGGAGCCGGTCGCGATGACCCGCTACGGCCACCTGATCACGGACGGCAACCGCAAGTGGTGGACGCTGGCGGCGATGTGCTTCGCGCTGTTCATGATCATGCTCGACAACACGGTCGTGAACGTGGCGCTGCCGTCGATCCAGCGCGACCTCGGGGCCAGCATCTCCAGCCTGGAGTGGACGATCAACGGCTACACGCTCTCGTTCGCGGTCCTGCTCGCCACGGCGGGCAGGCTGGGCGACATCTTCGGCCGGCGCCGCATGTTCCTGTTCGGCGTCGTCGTCTTCGCGCTGTCGTCGGCTACCGCCGGCTTCGCCCCCGGGACCACCTGGCTGGTTGCCAGCCGCGTCGCCCAGGGTGTTGGCGCCGCATTCATGATGCCGGCGACGCTGTCGATCATCACCGACGCCTTCCCGGCCCGCGAGCGCGGCCGGGCGATCGGCACGTGGGCCGGCGTCTCGGCGCTGGCGCTCGCCGTCGGTCCGGTGGTCGGCGGCTTTCTCACCGAGCACATCTCCTGGCGCGCGATCTTCTACCTGAACCTCCCGGTCGCCACCGGCGCCGTGATCGCTGCCCTGTTCGCGGTGCGCGAGTCGCGCGACGAGACCGTGGAGCGGGTGGTCGACTACGCCGGCGTCGCCGCGCTCACCGGCGCGCTCACGGCGCTCGTGCTGGCCCTCGTCGAGGGCAACAGCTGGGGGTGGGGCTCCACCGCGATCCTGTCGCTGTTCGCGGTCTCCGCGGTGCTGCTCGTCGCGTTCGTCGCGATCGAGCTGCGGGTGCGCGTGCCGATGGTGGAGTTCGGGCTCTTCGCCAGCCGCGACTTCGTCGGTGCCACCCTGGTCGCCTTCGTCGTCTCCTTCGCGATGCTGGGCATGTTCTTCTTCCTCGCCCTCTACATGCAGAACATCATCGGCTTCACGCCGTTGCAGGCGGGGGTGCGCTTTCTGCCCTCCACGCTGATGATCGTGCTGATCGCGCCGATCGCGGGGCGCCTGACCGATCGCATCGGCCCGCGCTGGCTGATCACCGGCGGGCTGACCCTGGTGTCGATCGCCCTCTACGGCTTCACCCGCATCGACCAGGGGACCACCTACGGTGACCTGCTCCCGGGCTTCGTGGTGATGGGCGCCGGAATCGCGATGACCATGTCGCCGATGTCGACCGCTGCGATGAACGCCGTCACCGAGGCCAAGGCGGGGATCGCCTCCGGCCTGCTCTCGATGTCGCGGATGATCGGCGGCACCTTCGGCGTGGCCGCGATCGGCGCCCTCTTCCAGACCAGCGCGCGCTCCCGCCTCGAGGACCTGCTGTCGGGCTCGGGCGTGCCGCCATCGGCCGTCTCGCAGACCGTCCACGGGCTCGGCGGAGCAGGGCACGGGCCCCCCGCCGGGGTCAGCCCCGCCCAGGCGCATGAGATCGCAGCCGCCGGTCGCGAGGCGTTCGTCGGCGCCCTCGCGCAGTCGATGCGGCTGTCGATGGCGGTGGCGCTGACAGGGGCCCTCTCTGCCGCGCTGCTGATCCGCTCGCGGGGCCGACGCCACGAAGCCGCGGCCGAAGCGGCGGTCGCCGCTCCGGCTGCCAGCGGCCGCTGACGGCGCCGCTTCGGCCTTCCCCACCGTCCTGTCGGGCGGCCCCGTGGGCGGTCAGCAGCCGACGCCGAGCTCAGCGAGCTCGAGGCGCGGCCACGACTGCGGCCGGCCGAGGTCGAGCCGGGAGAGCGTCGCCACCGCGACGTCGCCCAGCCGCGCGATCGTCTTGCGGTTCGACCGTTCCACCGCGGAGGGCGAGTCCGGCCACGGCGTCAGGACGACGGCGCTCACCTCGAGGCCTGCGGCCCGCCCCGCCGCGATCGTCAGCAGCGAGTGGTTGATCGTCCCCAGCCCGGGAGGCGCCGCGACGACCAGCGGCAGACCGAGGTCGAGCGCGAGGTCTAGCACCAGGTAGGCGGGGGTCAGAGGCACCAGCAGGCCGCCCACGCCCTCGCAGACGAGCAGGTCGCCGGCCGCGCCCGCGGTTCGCGCCGCCGCCACGATCCGCGCCGGGTCGATCGTCTCGCCCGCAAGCTCCGCCGCAAGATGCGGGGAGACGGGCGGGCCGAAGCGATAGGGCGCCACCTGCTCGTCTGACTGGTCCGACCCGGATGCCCGGCGCAGCACCGCGTGGTCCGGGCCGGCGCCGGAGGCATCGTCGAGTCCCGTGACGGCGGGCTTGAAGACGCGGACGGCGCGCCCGCCGCCGGCAGCCGTGCGAGCGATCGCCGCCGCCACGACCGTCTTGCCGACCTCGGTGCCGGTGCCGGTGACGAAGACCCCGGGCCCGACCGCCACCTGGTTCAGGCGGCCCGCTCGAGACCGGTGCGCTCGACCTCGCCGCGACCGGGCTCGCCGCCGTTGCCCTGGGCGCCGGCGACCTCGGCGAGGTCGGCGTCGGCGCGGTCGAGGTCGAACGGCTCCGCCGGGCGCGCGCGGATGCCGACCGAGCGGGCCGCGGCCGCTATTGCCCGAGCGGCCTTGCGCAGCTCCGCCGGCCGATGCGTCGCCATCGCCGTCAGCCGCAGCCTCGATCCGCCCTCCGGCACCGTCGGCGGCCGGATCGCCTGGGCGTAGACGCCGCGCTCCAGCGCCGCCTCGCACAGGTCGACGGTCGCGGCGGCGTCGCCGACCACCACGGGCACGATCTGGGTCTGCGAGGGGCCCAGGTCCAGTCCCTCCGTCTCCAGCGCGCGCCGCAGCACACGCGCGTTGGACTGCAGGCGGTCGACCTGCTCCGGCCGCGACTCGACCAGCTTCAGCGCCGCGGCAGCAGCGGCGACTACGGGTGGCGGAAGCGCGGTGGAGAAGATGAAGGTGCGCGCACGGTTGATCAGCCAATCGACGATCTCGGCGTCGGCGCAGACATAGGCGCCATAGCCGCCGAGCGACTTGCCGAGGGTCCCCATGATCACGTCGACTTCGCCGGTCAGACCGGCCGCGGCGACCGTCCCCCGGCCGCCGGGCCCGGCCGCGCCGGTGGCGTGGGCCTCGTCGACCATCACCCGGCAGTCGTGGCGGCGCGCCAGGTCGACTATCTCCTCCAGCGGCGCCACGTCCCCGTCCATCGAGAAGAGGCCGTCGGTGACGATGAGCGAGCCCCTGCCCTCGGCCCGCTCGAGCCCGTAGGCGAGATGCTCGAGGTCGGCATGGCGGTAGACGAACGTCTCCGCGCGGGCCAGCCTGCAGCCGTCGACGATGCTGGCGTGGTTGAGCTCGTCGGAGAGCACGACCTCGCCGCGGCGGGCGAGCGCGGCGATGACCCCGGTGTTCGCCAGGTAGCCGGAGCCGAACAGGAGCGCCGCGTCCTTGCCCTTGAAAGCGGCCAGGCGCTCCTCCAGGCGCCGGTGAAGCGCCATCGTCCCCGAGATCAGCCGCGACGCCCCGGCGCCGGCACCCCAGCGCATCGCCGCGTCGGCGGCGGCCCGCCGCACGGCCGGGTGGTCGGCCAGCCCGAGGTAGTTGTTCGAGCACAGCAGCAGAACCGGGCGACCGTCGAGCAGCACGTGCGGTCCCTGGGGGCCGCTGACAACGCGCAGGCGGCGATGGAGCCCGCGCTCGCGCAGCTCGTCGAGGTGGTCTGCGATGTCGGTCACGCGCGTCCCTCCATGCCGCGCGCCACCTCAGTCCCCCCAGCCCGGGGGATCGCCCCCCGGCACCGCCGGCTCGGCGGCCGCCTCGGGGTAGGGAGGGGGCTTGCGACGCTTGCGCACGACGCGCAGCTGGGTCGAGGGATCCCACATGCCTGCCTCCGCCTGCCTGTCGATCAGCTCGTCGACCGGGGTTCGCGGGCTCTCTCCCTCCATCCACCCGGAGCGGTTGTCGGGGCGCGGGTTGGACCCGTTGTCCCGCTGGCGGGCGACGTTGAGGCCGTGCCGCTCGAACATGCCGCGGTCGTCCTCCGGCTCCGCCCCGAGCGTCGTCAGGAAGTTGCCCATCATCACGCCGTTCAGCCCGGCCCGCACGGCCAGCGGCTGCAGCTCGCCGAGGTTCTCCACGCGGCCTCCGCAGAGGCGGAAGAGGGCGTCGGGCAGGATCAGCCTGAAGATCGCCACCCACTTGACCACCTCCCACGGGTCCATCAGCGGGCGGTCGCCGAACTTGGTCCCCGAGCGCGGGTTGAGCAGGTTGATGGGCACGGACGTCGGATCCACATCGGACAGCTCGAACGCCATCTCCACGCGCTGGCGCGGCGTCTCGCCCAGGTTGAGGATGCCGCCGACGCAGGTCTCCAGGCCGGCGTCGCGGACCGCGTCTATCGTGCGCATGCGGCCCTCGTAGCGGACCGTCGTGGACACCTCGGGGTAGTAGGAGCGGGCCGTCTCGACGTTGTGGTGGACGCGCTGGATCCCCGCCTCGGAGAGCCGCCGGGCGCGGTCCGGCGAGATGTGGCCGATCGAGGCGCAGCGCTTCAGGTTCGTGTTCGCGGCGACCAGCCGCGCTCCCTCGAGCACCTTCTCGAAGTCGCGCCGCGAGAGCCCCTGCCCCTGGGTGACCATGCAGAATCGGTGCGCGCCTGCCGCCTCGGCCGCATGGGCGTGCTCGAGGATCTGCTCGGGGTCCATCATCGCGTGCATCGGCGTGTCGGCCTCGGCGTAGCGCGACTGCGCGCAGAAGCCGCAGTCCTCCGCGCAGCCACCCGACTTGGCATTGACCAGCGAGCACATGTCGGTGGAGTCGCCGAACCGCTCCCGCCGCACCGCCCAGGCGCGCTCGACCAGGTCGGCGATCTCCTCGTGGTCGCTCAGCTCGCCGAGGGCCAGCGCTTCGTCGAAGCCGATCAGGGGGGGCAACGGGACTCCCAGGGGTCGCGGATCGCCGCAAGGCTAGGCGCGACGCCGGACGGCTTCGCCAGATGACCGACCCCACGACCACGCGCACCTGGATGACGCGGATACACCACGCGGCCCTGGATACACCACGCGGCCCTGGAATCAATCGTCTAGGCTCGAACCTCGCGTGTCGCCATCGAAGACGGGCACGACGGGCTCGCGAGGCGGGCATTGACGCGGCGAAGGCTGGCGACGGCCATGGCGGTGGCGGCGGCGGCCTCCGGCGCCCTGGTGCTCGGGCACACCGGCGGCGGCTGGAGGCCGGGCGCGGTCGCGCGCGCCGCGCGCTTCGCTCCGAACATCGTCGTGGTGATGAGCGACGACCAGACGCAGGCGACGCTGCAATTCATGCCGAACGTGCGCAGCCTGATCGCGCGCCGAGGCGCGCGCTTTCCCGACAGCTTCGTCAACGAGCCGCTCTGCTGCCCCTCGCGCTCGACGCTGCTGACGGGGCAGTACGCGCACAACCACGGCGTCCTCGACAACACGCCCCCCGACGGAGGCTTCGACAAGCTCGACTCCTCCAGCACGCTCCCGGTCTGGCTGCGCCGCGCCGGCTACTACACGGGGGAGATCGGCAAGTACCTGAACGGCTACCAGTCGCACCGAAACGACGCCAACCCGATCCCCCCCGGCTGGACCGAGTGGCATGCCGCCACGGTCAGCGACGACTACTACTCCTACGAGCTCGCCGAGAACCACTACGACGGCCTCTTCCACGACGAGGTCTCGCTGCGCGACTACGGCGCGGCGCCGCAGGACTACTCCACAGACGTCTACACCGCCAAGGCGGTCGACTTCGTCACCCGCCGCGCGATCTACGACCAGCCGTTCTTCCTCTGGCTGAACTACCTTGGCCCGCACGTCGGCGGGCCGGAGCCGAGCCCCAACCCGCCTTCGGACTGCGAGGGCACCGCCAAGCCCGCCCCCCGGGACGCCGACGCGCTCGATGGCGCGCACCTGCCGATCCCGCCCAGCTTCAACGAGGCCGACGTGTCCGACAAGCCGGGCGACATCCAGGCGCAGCCTCCGCTCACCGGCGGCGACATCGCCAACATCCGGCGCCGCTATCGCTGCCGGGCGGAATCGCTGCTGTCCGAGGACAGGGGTGTGGGGGAGATCATGCGGGCCCTGCGCGACAGCGGCGAGCTTCACAACACGATGGTGCTGTTCACCTCCGACAACGGCTTCATCGAGGGAGAGCACCGCGTGGACGGAAAGGCGCGCCTCTACGAGGAGGCGCTGCGGGTGCCGCTGGCGATTCGCGGCCCCGGCGTCGTGCCGGACACGACCGTGCGCGAGATGGCCACGAACGCCGACCTCGCCGCCACCATCCTCGACGCGGCCAACGCGACACCGGGCCTGCCACAGGACGGGCGCTCGCTCTTGCCCCTCACCCGCCATCCGTCGCGCGAGCGCGGGCGTGCGCTGGAGATGGAGACGCGGACCGCGGAGGCGATCCACACCCGCCGCGACCTCTACGTCGAGCACCACAGCGGCGAGCGCGAGCTCTACGACCTCGTGCGCGATCCATACGAGCTGCGCAGCCGCCACCACGACCCCGCCTACGCGGCGACGAAGGAGAGGCTGGCGACGGAGCTGGCGAGCCTGCGCCACTGCTCCGGGCGGGCCTGCCTGCGCACGCCGGCCGTCTCGCTTGCGATCGGCGCGCGCCGCGGCCCCGGCGGCTGCCGGCGTCGCCCGGTGGCGGCGGCGCTCGCCGGGGACGGCGCCGGCCACCTCGTCGAGGCACGCTTCCACGTCGACGGCCGGCTGGCCGGCACGGACCGCACCGCGCCGTTCCGGATCGGGCTCCCGTGGAGTCGGCTGAGCCGTCACGCCAGCGCACGGGTGGACGCCGTGGCGTGGTTCGACGACGGCCGCCGGATGACGCTGGAGCGGCGGGTCAGCGCATGCCGCTGAGGCCGCTACTCTGCCCGGCGGCCGTGTTTGAAGCTGGGCAATGGGGAGGCTGATCGAACGAAGCGCCCTCGCGCGCGGGTCCCGCGCTCTCGCGCTGCTGGCCGCGGCGGCATCCGCTGCCCTCGGCCCGGCCGCCGGCGGCGAGGGTGCCGCCGGCGCGACCGCGCAGCCGCCGCCCAACGTGGTCGTGGTCACCACGGACGATCAGACCGAGGACTCGCTGCGCTTCATGCCCAACGTTCGGTCGCTGCTCGTCAAGCGGGGAGCGGTCTTTCCCGACAGCTTCGTCAACTTCTCGCTGTGCTGCCCATCCCGCTCGACCTTCCTCACCGGGCAGTACGCCCACAACCACGGCGTGCTCGACAACAGTCCGCCGAGGGGGGGCTTCGACAAGCTCGACTCGACGAACACGCTTGCGGTCTGGCTCCAGAACGCCGGCTACAACACGGGCCTGATCGGCAAGTATCTCAACGGCTACCCGGATCACCGCACAGACGACCCGCCCCTGATCCCGCCGGGCTGGACCGAGTGGCACGGCTCGACGACCACGGACCAGTACTACGAGTACGAGCTGAACGAGAACTTCCTCGACGGCCAGCTCCAGCCTCACGGCAGCCTGTTCACATACGACAGCGCCCCCGAGGACTACTCGACCGACCTCGAAACGGCCAGGGCGGTCGACTTCATCCAGCGGGGGGTCCAGCAGCCCCGGCCGTTCTTCCTCTGGCTCACCTACCTCGCTCCGCACTGGGGCGGGCCCGAGCCCAGCCCCAACCCGCCGGACGACTGCAACGGCAGCGCCAAGCCGGCACCCCGCCATGCCACCGCCTTCGATTCCGAACCGCTGCCGATCCCGCCCAACTTCAACGAGGAGGACGTGTCCGACAAGCCGGCGGAGATGCAGAGCATGCCCAGCCTGTCCAGCTTCGACGTCTCAAGGATTCGCCGTTGGTACCGCTGCCGGATCGAGTCGCTGCAGGCCGTGGACGAGGGCGTGCAGCAGCTGGTGCGGACGCTGCGGGAGACGGGCGCGCTGGCAAACACGCTGATTGTCCTCACCTCCGACAACGGGTTCTTCGCCGGCGAGCACCGCATCCTCAGGGGCAAGCGAACGCTCTACGAGGAGTCGATCCGGGTGCCGCTGGCGATCCGTGGCCCGGGGATCCCACGGGGTGTGAGGGTGAGCGACATGGCGATCAACGCCGACCTCGCGCCGACGATCCTCGACGCCACCGGCGTCGCTCCCGGGCTCACGGAGGACGGTCGCTCGCTGCTGCCCTTCGCGCGCACCCCAACCGTCGAGCGCGGACGGGAGCTGGAGATCGAGACCGCAAGCTTCGCGGCGGTGCGCACCCGCCGCTACATCTACGCCGAGCACGCCAGCGGCGAGAGGGAGCTGTACGACCTGGTCAACGACCCCTACGAGTTACAGAGCCTGCATGCCGACCCGGCTTACGCCGGGGTGATGAGCCGGCTCGCCGCGGAGCTGGCCCGGCTCCGCTCCTGCGGGGGGCAGAGCTGCCTGACGACACCTGCCCTGCACCTCGACCTGAGCATGCGTCGCCGTCCCGACGGCTGCCTGCGCCGGCCCGTTCACGGCGTCGTCGCCGGCGAGGACGTGGGGGCCGTGAGCCAAGCGCGCTTCCTCGTCAACGGCCAGCTCGTCGGAAAGGACGGCAGCCGCCCGTTTGAGCGCACGCTTCCGTACGCGCTGCTCGCCAGCCGCGTCGAGGCGCACGTTCGCGCGGTGGCGCTGCTCACGGACGGCAGGCGGATGACGATGGACCGCTCGATCACCGCCTGCCGCTGAGCGCGCGCCGCCACCGCCCCGCCAGCCGCTACCTTTCGCCGCTTGCCCGCCGGGGAGAGAAGAAGGGGGGCGATCGTGACCCTCGCCTGCGCAGCGCTCGCCTGCGGCGCGGCCACCGCCGGCTCCGCACCGGCGCAGCCGGGCGCGGCGACGCCGAGCGTCGCCGCCGGCCGTCTCAGCAACGCCCAGCTCGTCGGCGAGCGCATCGTCACCGGCTTCTCCGGAACCAGCGTGCCGGGGGCGCTGCGCAGGCGGATCGAGCGCGGCGGCGTCGCCGGGGTGATCCTTTTCTCCTCCAACTTCAGCGGCAGGGCGGGCGCCCGCCGGCTGATCGCCGACCTCCAGGCGATCCCGCGGCCGCGGCGCCTGCGCGATCCCCTGCTGGTGATGGTCGACCAGGAGGGCGGGCTCGTGAAGCGGCTGTCCGGGCCGCCGTGCTGCTCCGCCCAGACGATGGGCAGCCGCGGGCCGGCCTTCTCGCGCGAGCAGGGCTTTCGCACCGGCCGCAGCCTCGGCGGCGTGGGCGTGAACGTGGACCTGGCGCCGGTGCTCGACGTCGCCCGCCGGGGCAGCGCGATCGGCGCCGAGCATCGCGCGTTCGGGCGCAGCGCCGGGCGAGTCGCGCGGACCGCGAACCCGTTCGCCTACGGCCTCCAGCAGCGCGGGGTGGCGGCGGCGGCGAAGCACTTCCCCGGGCTGGGGGCCGCTCGCGCCAACACCGACGCGCAGGCGGCCCGCATCCGGCTCTCCCGCCGCACCCTGCGCGAGGTGGACGAGCATCCCTATCGCCGCTTCACGCGCCTCAACGGCCGCGTGGTGATGATCTCCCACGCGATCTACACGGCGTTCTCCAACCGTCCCGCCTCGTTCACTCGCGAGATCGCGGTGCGCGAGCTTCGCCGCCGGCTCGGCTTCGACGGCGTCTCGATCTCCGACGCGCTCGAGGCGGCGGCGCTCAGCCGCTACGGAGGCGCCGGCACCCTCGCGCGGCGCGTCGCCAAGGCCGGGACCGACCTGCTGCTGTTCACCGGCTACCGCGACGCGGTGGCGGCCGCCGGCTCGCTGCGCAACGCCCTGCGCCAGGGCAGGATCTCGCGCCAGAACTTCAAGCTGTCGGCGCAGCGCGTGCTCGACCTGCGCGCCCGCATCTCGATGTGAGCGCTATCGGGCGCGGTCGATCTCACGCTGGATCTCGTCCTCGCTGATCGGCTTGGTGCCGTAGACGTCCCAGGCGTTCAGCCCGACGCCGATGCCCCAGCCCGCGATCGGGAAGATCGGCCAGAAGAAGCCGGCGCCCGTCACCGCCCAGATCACCACCAGGAACGCGTTGACCGCCAGGTAGGCGACGACGTGGGTGCGAAATCCGCGCCGCTTCTCGATCCGCTTTAGCGCCTGGCTGCGGGCGTCGCCGTCGCCGGCGCTCGCATCGGTCTCGGCCATCTGACCCTCCTCGGTCGCTCGCTCGCCCAGCCTACCTTCCGCGCCAGCGCGGACTGCGCTTCTCGGCAAAGGCGCGAATCCCCTCGCGGAAGTCCTCCGATTCGAAGCACGACTGGCGCAGCTCGACCAGCTCGCCCTCCTGCTCGGGGCTGAGCCGGGGCAGGGCGGCGAGTGTGTCGATCGCGCGCTTGTTGCCCTTCAGCGAGAGCGGCGCGTTGGCGGCGATCTCGCTCGCCAGCGCGACCGTGGCGCCGGCGATCTCGCCCTCCGCGACGACCTCGTTGACCAGCCCGATCTCCTCGGCCCGCTCGGCGGAGACGTTGCGCCCGGTGAGGAACAGCTCCTTCGTGCGGGCCACGCCGATCGCGTCGACGAATCGCCGCAGACCGGTGTGGCTGTAGATCAATCCGAGCTTGGCCGGCGGCATCCCGAGCTTCGATCCCGCCTCGGCGATGCGCAGGTCGCAGGTCAGCGCCAGCTCGAGGCCGCCACCGAGGCAGGGCCCGGCTATCGACGCCAGCGTCGGGTAGGGATAGGCGGCGACGGCCTCGATCGCGGCGGCGAACGGATGCGCCACCAGCGCCTCCGCGTCGCGCTCGAAGCTTGCGTCCGGTATGCCGGCGATGTCGTAGCCGGCTGAGAAGACGCCCTCGGCCCCGGTGATCACGACGCAGCGGACCTCGATCCCGTCGTCGAGCCTTGGCATCGTCTCCGCGATCGCGCCGAGGGTGTCGTGGTCGAGCGCGTTGCGGCGCTCCGGCCGGTTGAGCGTCAGCCGCGCCACCGCCTCCGCGGGCCGATCGAGGAGGAGCTTGCCTTCGGCCAGCTTCTCGACGCTTCCGCCCTCCATCCGGCGGCTCTACTCCAGCACGACGAGCACGTCGCCCTCGGAGACCGAGTCGCCTTCGGCGCAGCGGATCTCCTTGACGACGCCGGCGTCCTCGGCCTCGACCGGCATCTCCATCTTCATGGACTCCAGGATCACCACCGTGTCGCCGTCGTCGACCTCGTCGCCGACGCCGACCTCGACCTTCCAGACCGTTCCGGTGATGTGCGCCTCGATCTCGGCCACGTCGCGCGGCAGAATACCCGCCCGTGCGACCAGACGGGCAAGCCGCCAAGGCCGCCGGTGGCGCTAATCGCTCCGCCCACGGGGTCACCGCGATCGTCGCTGCCCGCAACGAGGCGGACCGGATCGGCGCGACGCTCGACGCGCTGCGCACGGCGCTGCCGGGGGCGACGATCTACGTCGCCGACGACGCCTCCACCGACGGCACGGGCGAGATTGCAATGGGCGCCGGGGCGACCGTGGTGACGCGGCGCCGCCCCCACGGCAAGGGCGCCAACGTGACGGCGGCCGCCGAGGCCGCGCTCGGCGACGGGCCAGGCCCGGCGGTCGTGCTGCTCTGCGACGCTGACCTGGGCTCGTCGGCGGCGGCGCTGGCGGCGCTGGTCGAGGCCGTCGAACGCGGCGACTGCGATCTGGCCGTGGCGGCCTTCTCCCGACGGGTGGGGGGCGGCTTCGGCCTGGCGGTGGGGTTCGCCCGCTGGGCGATCGAGCGGCTCGCCGGCCGCCGCATGCGGGCGCCGATCTCGGGCCAGCGGGCGATGCGTGCCGACGTCCTGCGGGCGGCGCTGCCGCTGGCGGACGGGTTCGGGATGGAGATCGGGCTCACGGTCGACGCCCTGCGCTCGGGCCGCACCGTGGCCGAGATCGAGCTGGACCTCGAGCACCGCGCGACCGCGCGCACGCCCGGCGGCTTTCTCCACCGCGGCCGCCAGCTGCGCGACTTCGCGCGCGTCTACCTCTCGCGGCGGCGAGCGGGATAGCCTGACCGCCGTGATCCTGGCGATCGATCAGGGCACCACCGGCACGACCTGCATCGTCTTCGATCGCGAGGGCGCGATCGCGGGGCGCGCGTACAGCGAGTTCGAGCAGCACTTCCCGCGGCCGGGATGGGTGGAGCACGATGCCGCGGAGATCTGGGACGTCACGCGGCGGGTCGCCGCGGAGGCGATCGGCAACGCCGCAATCCGCTCCAGCGAGCTGCTCGGCATCGGCATCACCAACCAGCGCGAGACGGTCGTTGCCTGGGACCCCCGCACCGGCGAGCCGGTCCACCGCGCGCTCGTCTGGCAGGACAGGCGCACGGCGGCTCGCTGCGACGAGCTTCGCGAGGCGGGGCACGAGGCACTGGTCCGCGAGCGCACCGGCCTGGTCATCGACCCCTACTTCTCCGGCACCAAGATCGAGTGGCTGCTTCGCAACGTCGACGGGATCGAGGGGGCCGTGTTCGGCACGATCGACTCGTGGCTCGTGTTCAAGCTCACCGGGCGCCACGTCACCGATTACTCCAACGCCTCGCGCACGCTCCTGTTTGACATCCGCCGCCTGCGCTGGGACCCCGACCTGTGCGCGCTGCTCGGGGTCGAACCCGCCAGCCTGCCCGAGCCGGTGCCGTCGGCCCAGGTCTACGGAAGCACGTCGGAGTTCGGCGGCGACATCCCGGTGGCGGGCATCGCCGGCGATCAGCAGGCGGCGCTGTTCGGACAGGCGTGCCACCGCGCCGGGATGGGGAAGAACACCTACGGCACCGGGAGCTTCGTCCTGCTCAACACCGGCCGGGACGCTCCCGACCCCGGGGGAGGACTGCTGACGACCGTCGCTTGGGGGTTGCAAGGTGAGATCGACTACGCTCTGGAGGCGTCGGTTTTCGTCACCGGCGCCGCCGTGCAGTGGCTGCGTGACGGTCTCGGCGTGATCGCCGCGGCGCAGGAGACGGAGCCCATGGCCCGCTCGCTCGAATCCAACGACGGCGTCTACTTCGTGCCGGCGCTGACCGGACTGGGCTCGCCCCATTGGGATCCCTATGCGCGGGGCACGATCGTCGGCCTCACGCGGGGCAGCGGCCGCGCCCACCTCGCTCGGGCCGCGCTGGAGGCGATCGCCTACCAGACGGTGGACGCGGTGCGGGCCCAAGAGGCCGCCTCGGGTGACGATCTCACCGAGCTCCGGGCAGACGGTGGCGCCGTGGCCAACCGCTGGCTGATGCAGTTTCAGGCCGATGTGCTCGGGGTCCCGGTCGTCGTTCCCGAGATCACCGAGACGACCGCGCTCGGCGCCGCCTACCTGGCCGGGATCGGGACGGGCGTCTGGGACATCGAGCAGGTCGGCACGATGTGGCGCGAGGCCGAGCGCTACGAGCCGGGGATGCCTGCCGAAGAGCGCGAGACCCTGCTGGCCGACTGGCACCGGGCGCTCGATCGCTCCCGCGGCTGGGCCGAATCGGCCCGCTGAGCCCGGCGCGGCTATGCCATCGTCAGGCCGCCGCTGACCGAGAGCGTCTGGCCCGTGACGAAGCCGGCCTCCCCGGAGGCGAAGAACGCGACCGCCGCGGCGACGTCCTCGGGTTCGCCGAGTCGCCGCATCGGCACCGCGCGCTCCAGCGACTCGATCAGGCCCCCGCCACCCTCCGCCGCCATCGTCTCCAGCAAGGGCGTCCGGGTCGGTCCGGGGCAGACCGTGTTGGCGGTCACCCCGGAGCGCGCGACCTCGCGGGCGATCGTCTTGGTGAAGGCGATCACCGCGCCCTTCGCGCCCGAGTAGACGGACTCCAGCGACGACCCCACCCGGCCCGCGTCGGAGCCGATGTTGACCAGGCGTCCCCACTCGCGCTCGACCATGCCCGGCAGCACGGCGCGGGTGACGCGCAGACAGCCGCTGAAGTTGATCTCGATCACGCGCCGCCAGAAGTCCTCGTCCGTCTCCAGGAACGGCCGCAGCTCGTCCCAGCCGGCGTTGTTCACCGCGATCTCGATCGGCCCCAGCTCGGCCTCGATCCAAGTCACGCAGGCGGCGACGGCGGCCGGGTCGGTGACGTCGATGGTCGCGGCGACCCCGCGGCCGCCGGCGCTGCGCACGGCAGCCACGGTCTGCTCCGCGGCATCCGCGTCGAGGTCGGCGGCGGCGATCGCGCAGCCGCGCGCGGCCAGCGTCAGGCAGATCGCGCGGCCGATGCCGCCGCCGCCGCCTGTGACAAGGGCAGTGCGCTCCACAATCGCGGGTTAGCCTAGCCCCGCACCCGAGCGAGGAGGACAGATGCAGGACCTAAGCGACGTCCGCTACGAGGAGGACGCGGGCCTGGCGTGGATAACGATCGACCGTGAGGCGCGAATGAACTCATTCACGGCCCGGACCGTGGAGGAGCTGATCCGCTGCTTCAAGCGTGCGTGGGCAGCCCCGGAGGTGGGCGTGGTCTGTCTCACGGGCGCGGGCGAGCGCGCCTTCTGCACAGGAGGGGACCAGAAGCAGCGAGCGGAGTCGGGCGATTACGGGCCGTCGGAGTCGGGCCTGTTCGAGGTGGAGCAGCTGCACCGCGTGATCCGGGAGATTCCGAAGCCGGTGATCGCAGCGGTCAACGGCTTCGCGATCGGCGGCGGCCACGTGCTGCACGTTCTCTGCGACCTGACGATCGCCGCCGACACCGCCCGCTTCGGGCAGAGCGGGCCACGGGTGGGGTCATTCGATGCCGGCTTCGGCACCGGCCTGCTGGCGCGTGCGATCGGCGAGAAGCGGGCCCGCGAGGTGTGGTTTCTGTGCCGTCAGTACGACGCCGAGACGGCTGAGCGGTGGGGCCTGGTCAACACGGTCGTCCCCGCCGCCGATCTGCGTGCGGAGGTGAGGAGATGGGCGGACGAGATCCTCGCGCTCTCACCCACGGCGTTGCGCTTCCTCAAGCAATCGTTCAACGCGGAGAGCGAGCACATGGCCGGACTGGGGCAGCTCGCGTTCTCGGGACTGGGGTCCTTTCTGGATTCCGACGAGGCGCGGGAAGGGGTGCGGGCGTTCGCCGAGAAGCGAGAGCCCGACTTCGCCCCTTACAGGGCCCGCGTGTCGGCCTGAGCGGGGGTGCGAGGGCCGCGTAACCGCCGCATCAGCAGGGGGTAGAGGGGGAGACGGCCGCCACGAGCGGCCGGCGCGCATGCCCGAGATCAAGCCACAGGTCTACAAGGACCCGCGCCCGGCGGAGTACTTCACACCGTTTCACGAGCGCGCCCGCAGCCACCGGCCGGATTGGCTCTACGACGTCGCCCGCGTGATCCTCACCCCGCCGAGCCTGTTCTTCTACCGCGCCCGCGCGATCGGCGCCCGCAACGTCCCCGCCACCGGCCCCGTGATCCTGGCGCCCAACCACTTCAGCCAGATGGACCACTTCTTCTCGGGGCTCTACCTGCGCCGGCAGGTGCGTTTCATGGCCAAGTCGCAGCTGTTCTCCAATCGGTTCCTCGAGTGGGTCTTCCGCCACGGCGGCGTGTTTCCCGTGCGCCGCGGGCACGGCGACGAGGAGGCATTCGTCACCGCCCGCACGATCCTCGCCCAGGGCGGCTGCATGCTGATGTACGCCGAGGGCGGCCGTTCGCGCACCAAGCGGCTCGGCGAGCCGAAGCCGGGGGTGGGTCGGATCGCGCTCGAGACCGGGGCGCCGGTGGTCCCCGTCGCGATCCACGGCTCCCAGCACGTGCGCGGCTGGAAGCGGCTCCGGTTCCCGAAGGTGACGATCCAGTTCGGCGAGCAGATCCGCTTCGACCCCGTCGCCGAGCCGACGCGGGAGCAGCAGCAGGCGGCCGCCGACCAGATCTTCGGCGAGGTGCGGACGATGTTCGAGGCGCTCGACGCCGAGGGCCGCGAGAGCGTGATCCGCTCGTTGCGCGACGCCGCCCAGTCGGCCGGCGTGCCGGCCCCGCCGCCCTCCTCGCAGCGCTCCTAGCCGGCAGCTTCGGCGTCAGTCCTCGTAGCGCGCGTCCAGCTGCGGCCAGAAGGCCGGATCGTGGCCCGGGACGATCACCGCGTGGGGATACTCGCGGTGGAAGATGCGCAGCTCCTGCAGCGACCGCCGCCAGTTGTGCTCGTCGAACGGGCGCGGCGGCGGCGGCCCGTCCTCGAGCTGGTTGAAGGTGTAGATCGCGTCACCGGCGATCACGAAGTCGCGCTTGCGCAGCTTGCAGATCACCGACTGATGTCCGGCGCTGTGACCCGGCGTGTAGGCGAGGGTGATGCTGCCGTCGCCGAACAGGTCGAAGGTGCGCCCGAAGCTCGCGTACGACTGGACGCCGCCGCGCGAGTAGTCGATCGTGCGGTAGTCGAACACGTAGTCGTAGTGCGCCGGCCGGTAGCCGCGCAGGATCGGGCGGCTGCCCGAGGTCGCGTCCTCCCACTCGGCCTCGCTGACGATGAAGGTGGAGGCCGGGAACTCGGAGATCGCCGAGGCGTGGTCCTGGTGCAGGTGGGTCATCACGACGACGCTCACCTCGCGCGCGTCGAGGCCGCGCTCGCGCAACTGGGCGGGCACGTCCTGGCCCAGCTCCATCCGCGGCCGCCCGAAACGAGCCCAGGTGCGGCCCAGGTTCTGCCGCGGGTCGGTGGCGACCGACGGGTGCAGGCCGGTGTCGACGAGGATCAGCCCGGCGGTCGGGTGGCGGATCAGAAAGGCGGGGATCGGCAGCCACCACCAGTTCGCCCGGCGCGTGCCGAGGCCGAGCATGCGCAGCTTGTACAGGCGCCCCGGGGCGCGCTCCACGAACGCCTGCGGCGACTGCAGCTCACCGGTCAGGATCGGCTCGACCACCACCGTCGCGCCCTCGCTGCCTCCGGCAAGCGGCTCGTGCAATCCCTTCGTCTCCGCGTGGACCCTCATCGCGGGTCAGCGTAGCGGTCGCCGTGAGCGCTTCGCGAGCGGCGCCGGCCATGGTCCGATTCTTGCGCCGGTGGTCCTAGGATCCCGCGGATGAGCCTGCCCAGCGTCGTCCGCGCCGCCGCCACCGAGCCTCGCGGCGCGCTCGTCCTCCTGCACGGCCGCGGCACCGACGAGCACGACCTGGCGCCGTTGCTCGACGCGCTCGATCCCGACCGGGACCTGGTCGGGATCGCCCCGGGGGCGCCGCTCACCGGCATCCCGCCGGGCGGTCGCCACTGGTACGTGGTGGAGCGGGTCGGCTTTCCCGACCGGGAGAGCTTCCACGCTGCCTACGGCGAGCTGTGCCGCTTCCTCGACTCGGAGCTGGCCGGCCGCGGCGTCGGCTGGGAGCGGACCGTGATCGGCGGCTTCTCGATGGGCGCGGTGATGTCCTACGCGGTGTCGCTGGGCCAGGGCCGGCCGGTCCCTGCCGGGATCCTGGCGATGAGCGGCTTTCTGCCAACGGTGGAGGGGTGGGAGCCGTCCTTCGAGGGCCGCGCCGGCGTGCCGGCGCTCGTCCACCACGGCCGAAACGACCCGATCATCCCGGTGTCGCTGGGAAGGCCGGCGGCGGAGGCGCTGGAGGCCGGCGGCCTCGACGTCACCTACCTGGAGAGCGACGCCGGCCACTGGGTGCCGCCGGAGCTCGTTCCCCGCGCCGCCCGCTTCGTTGCCGAGGCGGTTGCGGCGCCCGAGGGCAGCTAGGCGCGGTTATAAGCTGGCGCACGGATGGCCGAGCCGCCGCGCTCACGGATCTTCGCCCCCGGGCTCCTCAGGGGGAGCGTCTGCATCGTTTCCGGGATGGGCAGCGGGCTGGGCAGGGCGACCGCCCTGGAGCTGGCGGCGCTCGGCGCCACCGTGGTCGGCTGCGGGCGCCGCCCGGAGCCCCTGGCCGAGACCGTGGCGGCGATCGAGGCGGGCGGAGGGACCGCCGAGTCCGTGGCGATGGACATCCGCGACGCCGACGCCGTGGACGCCCTCGTCGAGGGCGTCGTCGAGCGCCACGGCCGCCTCGACGTGCTGGTCAACAACGCCGGCGGCCAGTTCCTCAGCCCCGCCGAAGCGATCACCCCGAAGGGCTTTCGCACCGTGATCGAGCTGAACGTCCAGGGGACCTGGCAGATGACCCACGCCGCCGCGACCAAGGCGTTCATCCCGCAGGGGGAGGGCAAGGTGGTGAGCGTCACTCTCTCCCCCCACAACGGGATGCCCGGGATGGTCCACTCCGGCGCCGCCCGGGCCGCGGTCGAGAACATGATGCGGACGCTCTCGATCGAGTGGGCGCGCTTCAACGTCCGGCTCTGCGCCGTCGCCGCCGGTCAGTTCGGCACCGATGTGCTGCGCACCAAGTACCCCAAGGGGGTCGCCGAGAACGTCGTTCGCACGGTGCCCCTGCAGCGGCTCGGCGAGGCGGAGGAGATGGCCTGGCTGGTCGCCTACCTGGCCTCGCCGGCCGGCGACTTCTTCTCCGGCTGCGTGATCACGATCGACGGCGCGCGCGACAACTGGTTCGGCCCCTGGCCGCCTCCGGGGGCCGTCGACCCCTCCGGCCAGCCGCTGGCCGAAGAGCGCCGCGGCGGGGTCTCCTAGGCAACTAGGTCGTCATCCCCCCGAACTGGCCGCCGGTCACGTTCAGCACCTGGCCGTGCACGTAGTTCGCCAGGTCCGAGGCCAGGAACAGGACCGGGCCGGCGGCCTCCGCGGGCTGCGCCGGGCGTCCCAGCGGGATGATCATCGCCGCCATCGCCCGGGTCTGCTCGGGGATGCCCAGCTCGACCTCCTGCCCGTGCATCTCGATCTTCTCCCCGGCCTCCTTGGCCTGGGTCAGGCGCGTCTCGACGAAGCCGAAGGCGACGGCGTTGACGTTGACCTTGAACTGGCCCCACTCCTTGGCGATCGTCTTGGTCAGGCCGACCACACCGGCCTTCGCCGCCGAGTAGTTGGCCTGGCCGGCGTTGCCCATCGTCCCCGAGATCGACGTCACGTTGATCAGCTTGCGAAAGACCTCCTTGCCCTCGCCCATCTCCTGCTTGGCCGCCTCGCGCCAGTGCGGGGCGAGCGCGCGGGCGACCCGGAACGGGACGATCGTGTGGATGTCGAGCATGGCCTGGAACTGCTCGTCGGCCATCCGGTGGACGACGCCGTCCCAGGTGTAGCCGGCGTTGTTGACCGCGATGTCGACCGATCCGAACGCGTCCACCGCGGCCGCCACCAGCGCGTCCGCCGCGCCCTCCGCGGTCAGGTCGCCCGCGTGGACCGCCGTCTCGCCCTCGATCTCGGCCGCGGCCTGCTCGGCCACGTCTCCGTCGAGGTCGTTTATCAGGACCTTGGCGCCCTCGCGGGCGAACAGCTCGGCCGTCGCCCGGCCGATCCCCCGCGCCGATCCGGTGACGATCGCCGCCTTTCCGTCGAGCAGTCCCATCCAAACCCCTCTCTAGAGCCGGTTGCCTGGTTGCAGATGCGGTTGCAGCGGCGCCGTAAGGTAGCGGCAGTCAAGCGATTGCGCGGCGGTGCCGATGCAAAAGGAGAGTTTCGCGCGGTGGAACTCGTTTCACCGGCGATTCACAGTGGTTTGACGAAGCACACCTAGCCTTGCCCCAAATGCGCCGCTTCGCACTGATCCTTTCCCTAACGGTCGTCGCCGTGCCGCTCGCGTTGTCGCCCGTGGCGGCCGCCGGCGCCGTCACGAGCCCCAGCGACGACCCCGCCACGGCCCAGTACGGCGATGCGCTCAACAACATCACCTCGCGCAGCGACGCAGGCGGAGGAGGCGGCGGCGCGACGGGCGTGCTCCAGAAGCGGGTGGTCGCCCCGCTTCCGTTCACCGGGCTCGACCTGGTCAGCCTGGCCGTTGTGGCCGTCGCCCTGATCAGCACCGGCCTCGTGGTCAGGCGGCTGAACGCCGCTCGCCAGGCCCGCAACGGCCTGGGGCCGCCCGGCGGCTACCCGCGGCACTAGGTCCATTCCGCCTCGGGCGGTCGCGGGCCCGAAACGGGTGTCCGAACCCTCCCTCACGCCTCGAAGCGATAGCCGGCGCCGCGCACCGTGCGCAGGACGTGGGACCCCACCTTGCGGCGCAGGTAGCCGACGTAGACGTCGACGACGTTGGACCCGGGGTCGTGGTTGTAACCCCATACGTGCGACAGCAGCTGCTCGCGGGTCAGCACCTGGTTGGGGTGGCGCATGAACGCCTCCAGCAGGGCGAACTCCCGCGCGCTCAGCTCGACGACCCTGCCGGCCACGGTCACGCGGCGGTCACGGAGGTCGAGGACGACGTCGCCGACGACAAGGTCCTGGTCGGCGAGCTGGGCGCTGCCCCGCAGCCTCACGCGGATCCGCGCCAGGAGCTCCTCGAACCGGAACGGCTTGGTGATGTAGTCGTCGGCGCCGCTTTCGAGGCCGGAGACCTTGTCGGTGACGTCGTCGCGGGCGGTGAGGATGATCACGGGCAGCTGCTGGCCGGTGGCGCGCAGCTCGCGCAGCACGTCGAGCCCGTCCTTGTCGGGCAGGCCGAGGTCGAGGATCATCAGGTCGAAGTCGGCGTCGCGCGCCAGGGCGCCCGCGACGCCGCCCTCGGTGACGCTGGTGGTCGTGTAGCCGCTGGCGCGCAGGCCCTTCTCGATGAAGGCCCCGAGCCGGGGCTCGTCCTCGACCACGAGGATCCTGCTCACGTGACCTCCTCGCCCGTCGGCGTGGCCGGGAGCACGAGCGTGAACAGGGCGCCGACTCCGGGGGTGGAGACCAGCTGGACCCGGCCGCCGTGCGCCTCCGCGATCGCCTTGACGATGGCGAGGCCGAGCCCGACCCCGTGACGGTCCGCCCCGTGGCTGAAGCGGTCGAAGATCTGGTCCTGCTCGCCGGCGCCGATCCCCGGGCCGTGGTCCCGCACCCACAGGAAGGCGCTTCCGTTCTGCATCGCCGAGCCGAACTCGATCGGGGCGCCGGCGGAGGTCTGCTGGACGGCGTTCTGGGCCAGGTTCACCATCGCCTGGATGATCCGCTGCCGGTCGGCGGTGAGCGGTCCCACGCCGGCGGACTCGAGCCGCCATGAGCGCGGGCCGAGCGCATCGAGCCTCCTGTAGATCTCGTGCGTGAGGACGTCGAGGTCGAGCGGCTCGCGCCGCAGGAAGTCCGGGCGCTGCGCCCGCGCAAGCACGAGCAGGTCGTCCACCAGGCGGCTCATCCGGTCGAGCTCGTCCGCCACCAGGGCCAGCGTCTCGCGGCGCTCGACCGGGTCGTCGCCGAGCAGCTCGAGGTGGCCGCGGATGATGGTGATCGGCGTCCGCAGCTCGTGGCCGGCGTCGCCGAGGAAGTCCTTCTGGCTGCCGAAGGCGCTCTCCAGCCGGTCGAGCATCGCGTTGAACGTGCGGGACAGCTCGGCGATCTCGTCATGGCCCTTCACCGGGATCCGCCGCGTCAGGTCCGATTCGCCGATCGAGCGGGCGGTGTCGCTGAGCATTCGCAGCGGCGCCAGCGCCCGCCCGGCGGCGATCCAGACGAGCAGCGACGCGGTCAGCGCCACGATTATGGAGACGCCCGCCGCGATCCTCACGGATTCGGTCACGTCGCTTCGCTCCGGATCGAGGAACCCCACCGCCGCCAGCACGCCGCGCTGTCTCCCGCCGAAGCTCACCGGCGTGGCGATGAAGCGGGCGGGCCCGCGGTCGGTCTCGATCTCGCCCCTGACGGGCCGCCTGCTGTCGGCGACTCCGGCCAGCCCGCGCTGCAGGCGCGGGCCGGCGTTGCTGCTGGAGCGGTAGGCGTCGCCGCCGACGTAGGTGAGGAACGCCTCGCCCTGGCTGGGAGCGTGTCGGACCAGGAAGGCATCGAAGATCCGGCGCACGTCACCGCCGAAAGGGCTGCCCGTCACGGGATCTTCGGGGCGCTGCGTCAGAGCGCGGAAGCGGCGCACCTCGGAGTTGAGCGTTCGCTCCACGCGGTCGCCCACCCGAGCGAGCAGGATCTGGCGCAGGACGACGACCGTCGCGGCCGAGGAGAGGGCGAGGAGCACGAAGAACGCGACGAGGATGCGCGTGCGCGTGCTGGCGATGAACCTTCGCAGCGGATGGTCCGTGGCGCTCATCTCTCGAATGTTGCCGTCAGTACCCGGCACATCCCGCGTTTCGACGATACCGGGGAAGGCCGGTTTCGGATCCGCGCTCGGCGCGGATGGGCTGCGCCGCCCGTGGAATGCTGTCCGCTAGTTGCCCAGCTTGGTCTGGATCAGGCTGAGCTGGTCGCCGTACTGGACGGCGGTGGGGCTGTTCAGCACAAACGAGCGACCGGCCCCGCCGCCTCCGCCCGCGCCTCCGGGCGAGCCGAACGGCTGGGAGCCGGCGGCCCCGGACGCGCCGCCCGCGGCCCCTCCGCCAGCTCCGCCCGCCGCGGCGCCGGCCACAGCGCCGGCGCCACCGCCCGATCCTCCGCCAGACCCGCTGGACCCACCGGGCCCGCCGCCGGGGAGCTGGCCCTTGACCGCGAGCACCTCGTTGCCGTGGGCATTGACGCCCCCGACCATGCGCTGGCCGTCGTCCTCGAGCAGCAGCTTGTACGCGACCACGGCGAGGATCGCGACTGCCGCCACGTGGGCTGCAATGAGCGCTAGACGCGGCATCGGCCTGGGCGGGAGATTGGGGCGCGCGGATGAGATCCGCATGAGAGGGAGATGAGATCTCGTTCCCGGGTCCCCATTTTCCGGTACGCGAGCCTACAGGCCGAGCTGCCGCCCGAGGATCTCCTTCATGATCTCGTCGGTGCCGCCGCCGATCGGTCCCAGGCGGGCGTCGCGGAGGGCGCGCTCGACCCCGTACTCGCGCATGTAGCCATAGCCGCCGTGGATCTGGACGCACTCGTCGGCGATGTCGACCATCGCCCGCTGCGTGAACAGCTTCGCGATCGTCACCTCCCGCAGCGCACCCGCTCCCGGCGGCCCCGTGTCAACCCCCTCGCTGAACAGCCGCAGCGCGTTGTAGGTGAGCGCGCGAGACGCCTCGATGCTCGTCGCCATCTCGGCGAACTTGTGGCGGATCGCCTGGAAGCGCCCGACCGGCCGGCCGAAGGCCTCGCGCTCCTTGGCGTAGGCGAGCGTGGTGTCGAAGGCCTTCTGCATCCCGCCCAGCGCCCCCAGCGACATCGCCAGCCGCTCCCACTGGAAGTTGGCCATGATCAGTCGAAACCCCTGGTTCTCGCCGCCGAGCAGGTTCTCCTCGGGAACGTCGACATCGGTGAACGACAGCTCGCCGGTGTCGGAGGCGTGCCAGCCCATCTTCTCGAGCTTGCGCGAGACCTCGTACCCCGGCATGTCGCGCTCCAGGACGAAAAAGGAGATCCCGTGGTGGCCGCCCTCCTCGCTGGTTCGCACCGCGCACACCAGAAAGTCGGCTCGAACGCCGTTGGTGATGAACGTCTTCGCTCCGTTGACCACGTAGCCCCCCGGGACCCTGCGCGCGGTGGTGCGGATGCCGGCGACGTTGGACCCTGCCCCGGGCTCGGTGATCCCGAGGGCGCCGATCTTCTCGCCGCGGATGCCGGGGACGATCCAGCGCTGCCGCTGCTCCTCGGTGCCGAAGTTGAACACCGGCGGCATCGCGATCGACGAGTGCCCGTTGAGCCCGGCGGCGACGCCGCCGCTCCCGCCCGATCGCGACAGCTCCTCGGTCCAGACGGCGTCGTGGACGCTGTCGCCCCCCTGGCCCCCGTACTCGGTGGGGAACTTGAGCCCGAGAAAGCCCAGCTCGCCGCAGCGCTCGAACAGCTCCCGGGGGAACTCCCGCGCCTCCTCCCACTCGTCCACGTGCGGCGCGATCTCGTTCTGCACGAAGCGCCGCACCGACTGGCGCAGCTCCTCGTGCTCGTCGCTGAAGGGCGGCACCAACGCCCGCTCGCCCGAGTCCTTGAGAATCAAACCCGCCGCCTCCTCCGCTCCCGCTCGCTCGCACTCGAATGACCGGTCACCCGGCTCGCTCGCTCCGGCGTCCGGGGGCGGCGGGGTCGCTGCCCGGTCCCTTCCAGTCCTCGATCGTGGTGTAGCCGCGGCCGGCGAAGTCGAAGCCGAGCAGGTCGCCGGTGGGATTTCGGCGGTCGCCGTGGTGATAGGCGCGCACCTCGCAGATCCGTCCGTCGCGGAGGCGGAACCACTCGGTGCCGCGGTTGATCCGCTTCTCGCCCGACTTCGGGTCGCGCCAGGTCATCGTCCACTCGATCACCGCCTCGTCGCCCGACTCGATGCCGTGCTCGAGCCACCACTGCCCGTCGAGATTCTCCACCGCCCACTTCGTGTTGTCGCCGATCGCCCGGGCGCCCTGGTGGGGGCCTAGGCGTGTGTAGTAGTGGACGGCGTCGTCGGTGAAGTGTGAGGCAACCGCCACCGGGTCGCCCGTGTTCAGGGCGGCGTAGTAGGAGCGGATGTGGTCGAGGTTGTTCATCGAACCCCCTTCTGCCGCTCCGATGCGATCGACGTCGCCCGCCGCGCCCTCAGAGGCCGTACGAGCGCCCGATCACGTCGAGCATGATCTCGTCGGTCCCCGCCCCGATCCGGTTGAGGCGGACGTCGCGATAGGCGCGCTCGATCTCGTACTCCTTCATGTAGCCGTAGCCGCCGAAGATCTGCACGCACTCGTCCGCGACCTCGCAGGCGACCCGCGAGGCGAACAGCTTCGCCTGGGTGATCTCGCGGACCGGGTACTCGCCGTTGGCGAAGCGCCAGGCGGTCATGTAGTTGAACTGCTTCGCGGCCTCGATCTTCGTCGCCATCTCGGCGAACTTGTGGCGGATCGCCTGGAACTTGCCGATCGGGCGGTCGAAGGCCTCGCGCTCCTTCGCGTACTCGAGCGTGCGCTCGAACATCCGCTCGCAGGCGGCGTGGCAGCCGACCGAGGCGACCAGGCGCTCTCCCTGGAGCTCCCAGGAGATGTGGTAGAAGCCCTTGCCCTCCTGTCCGAGCATGTTCTCGGCCGGCACGCGGACGTCCTCGAAGGAGAGCTCGCCCGTGTCGGAGGCGTGCATCCCCATCTTCTCCAGCTCGCGCGAGACCGTGAAGCCGGGCACGTGGTTGCCGTCCTCGTCGCGGAGGTCGACGACGAAGAGCGTCATGCCCTCGTGGCGGGCGCTCGGGTCCGTCTTGGTGACGAGCACGATGAAGTCGGCGCGGGGGCCGTTGGTGATGAACGTCTTGGAGCCGTTGATCACGTAGTCGTCGCCGTCGCGGATCGCGGTGGTGCGAATCCCGGCCACGTCGGAGCCCGCCCCGGGCTCGGTGATCCCGAGGCAGCCGATCTTCTCTCCCTTGATTCCTGGGGTCAGGTAGCGCCGCTTGGTCTGCTCGTTGCCGAGCAGGTGGATCGGGGGCAGCACCATGTCGGTCTGGACCGCGAAGCCCATGTTGGTCCCCCCCGATCCGGAGTAGCTCATGCACTCGGCCCGGACCAGCGAGTAGAAGTAGTCGCCGCCCTGGCCGCCGTACTCCTCAGGGAAGCAGAGGCCGAGGTAGCCGAGCTCGCCGGCCCTGCGCATCACCTCGGACGGCCACAGGGTCTCCTCCCACTCGTTGCGGTGGGGGTAGAGCTCCTTCTGGACCCATGACTTCATCGACTCGCGCAGGTCCTCGTGCTCGTCGGTGAAGAACAGATGCTTGCGGGACGCCGCGTGATCGGGCTTGATCACGGACTCGGTCGCTGTCGCCACGGGGCCTCTCCTTGTGCGCGGGGGGTTGCCGAAAAGTGGACAGTAGCACTTCTCACTTACCAGATGCTATTGTGGCGCCGATGGCCGACAAGGTCCTCTACGAGGTCTCCGGGGGCGTCGCGACCGTGACGCTGAACGAGCCCGAGAAGGCCAACCGCCTGTCGGGAGAGATGCTGACCGAGCTGGTCGAGGCGATGCGTGCCGCACGCGACGACGAGGACGCCCGCGCCGTCGTCCTCACCGGCGCCGGCGAGAAGGCGTTCTGCGCCGGCGCCGACCTCGGCGGGTTCGGCGCCGACGCGCCGCTCGTCCAGAAGCACTTCGCCTCGGACCTTTTCCTCGAGTTCTTCCGCCTGATGCCGCGGCTGGGCAAGCCCTCGCTGTGCGCCGCCAACGGCCACGTGCTCGCCGGCGGGATGGGACTGGCGCTGTCGTGCGACCTGCTGATCGCCAGGGAGGGCGCGATGTTCGGCACCCCCGAGATAAACGTTGGCGCGTTCCCCTACATGATCATGGCGATCATCTACCGCAACGTACCTCGCAAGAAGGTGAACGAGATGATGCTGCTGGGGGAGCGCATCAGCGCCGAGGAGGCCGTCACGTACGGGCTGGCCAACCGCGTCGTCGCGGCGGACGAGTTCGACGACGCGGTTCGCGACTGGGCCGGGAAGCTGGCCTCGAAGAGCCCGGTGCTGATGAAGCTCGGCCACAACGCGATGTACCGCCAGCAGGACATGGCGCTCGACGACGCGCTGGAGTTCCTGCGCAGCCAGCTCTCGCTGACGTTCACGACCGAGGACATCGTCGAGGGCGTCACCGCCTTCTTCGAAAAGCGCGAGCCGGAATGGAAGGGGCGTTAGGCATGGCGACGAGTGAGCAAGGTGGGCAGCACCCCGCCGCCCCGGACGCGGAAGCGAGCGAGCCGGGTGGCCAGTCATTCGAGGGCGAGCGAGCGGGAGCAGAGGAGGCGGCGGGCAGTGATTCGGCCGCGGCGGACGCGAAGCGGAGCACGCGGCCGGAACATGATTCGAGCGAGCACCAGGCCGAGGCCGCGGAAGCATCGGCCGGCACCGAGCACGGCGGCGAGACCGGGATGAAGGGGCTGGTGGACGACCTTCACGACCGCCGCGAGAAGGCCAAGCTCGGCGGCGGCGAGGAGAAGATCGCCGTCCAGCACGAGCGCGGCAAGCTGACGGCGCGCGAGCGGCTCGACCTGCTCTGCGATCCTGGGACGTTCGTCGAGATCGGCATCCACGCCGGCCCCCACTTCGCCCAGCGCGCCATGGACGGCAAGGATGCCCCCGCGGACGGGGTGATCACCGGCTGGGGCGACATCGAGGGCCGCACCTGCGCGATCGCCGCCTACGACTTCACCGTGATGGCCGGGTCGATGGGGATGACCGGAGAGCTGAAGGTTGGGCGCATGCGCGAGATGGCCCTGCAGAAGCGGATGCCGATGGTCTGGCTGCTCGACTCGGCCGGAGCACGGATCCAGGAGGCAGCGGGGTCGCTGTTCGCCGGCTCGGGCCATCTGTTCCGCGAAGAGGTGACGATGTCCGGGGTGATCCCGATGGTCGCCGCGATGCTCGGGCCCTGCGCCGCAGGGACCGCCTACATCCCGGGGCTGGCCGACTTCGTGCCGATGGTTGTCGGGCAGGGCGCGATGGCGCTGGCCGGCCCGCACCTCACAAAGGCGGTCACCGGCGAGGACATCTCGATGGAGGACCTCGGCGGCGCCAAGGTCCATTGTCGGAAGTCGGGCGTCGGCGACCTCGAGGTCAAGGACGACCCCGAGTGCATCGAGGTCGTCAAGCAATACCTCTCTTTCTTCCCTCCCAACTGCGAGGAGCGCCCCCCGATCCGCGAAACGAAGGACCCGGACGACCGGATGTCAGAGAAGCTGCTCGACATCGTCCCCGAGTCGGCGCGGCATCCCTACGACATGTACGAGGTGATCGCAGAGATCGTCGACGACGGCGAGATCCTCGACATCAAGCCGAAGTTCGCGAAGACGATCATCACCTGTCTGGCGCGCTTCGGCGGGCAGCCCTGCGGCATCGTCGCCAGCCAGCCCAAGCAGCTCGGCGGCATCCTGGAGAACGACTCCGCCGACAAGGCCGCTCGCTTCGTCAACCTCTGCGACGCCTTCGGCATCCCGCTGCTCTTCCTCCAGGACGTGCCCGGCTTCATGGTCGGCTCGAAGGTCGAGCACGCCGGGATCATTCGCCATGGCGCGAAGATGCTCTACGCGGTCTCGCGCGCGACGGTGCCGAAGATCACGGTGGTCGTCCGAAAGGCCTACGGCGCCGGCTACTACGTGATGAACGGCAAGGCCTACGAGCCCGACCTGATCGTTGCCTGGCCGACCGCAGAGATCTCGGTGATGGGTCCGGAGGGCGCGGTCAACATCATCGGCCGCTCGACGATCGAGGCATCCGAGGACCCCGAGAAGACGCGGGCGGAGATGGTCGCCAAGGTGAAGGAGACGATCGATCCCTACATCGCCGCCAAGAACGACCTGATCGACGACGTGATCGACCCGCGCGAGACCCGCCCGACGATCATCCGCGGCCTTCGGATGTCCGCGAACAAGAAGATCGAGCGCCCGTGGCGCAAGCACGGGGTGATGCCCGTATGACCGTCGCCGAGCGCATTGCCCACGTCTCCAATCGGTTCCTCGATTCGATCCGAAGCTCGCGGGCCGACGATGCGGGAGAGGAGCCCGAGGGCGGCGACCTCGATGCCCTCGAAGGCCACAAGTACTGCCTGCTCACCACTTACAAGCGCTCCGGAGACCGGGTGGCGACCCCCCTCTGGTTCGGCCTCGCTGACGGCAAGCTCTATTTCCGCACCTACGCCGACGCGGTCAAGGTCAAGCGCATCCGCAACAACCCCGAGGTGCTGATTGGGCCCTGTGACGCGCGGGGCAAGCCGAAGGGGCCGATGACCAGAGCCAGGGCCCGCGTCCTTCCGGCCGAGGAGGAGCCACGAGCCGAAGCGGTCGTGCAGTCCAACTACGGGCTGTCCCGGCGGATCTACAAGGCGAGCTTCTCGGGGCGGGTCGATGACACGTACGTGGAGGTGACCCCGCGATGAGCCGCTTCGACGACCCGGTGATCATCAGCTGCTCGATCTCGGGCGCGATCGCCAACCGCGACCAGTGCCCGGCGATCCCGTACACCCCCGAGGAGTACGCCGCGGAGGCCCGCAGGATCGTCGACGAGGGCGGCTCCCAGATCCACATCCACGCCCGCACGCCCGACGGCGTCCCCTCCTACGAGGTGGACGACTTCCGCGCGATCACCGAGGCGATCCTGGCCGAGGTGGACGACGTGATCGTCAACTACTCCACGGGCGCGATCGGCATCCCGGTCGAGAAGCGGATCGAGTACCTGCGCGAGCTGCGCCCCGACGTGGCCGCGCTGAACATGAGCTCGATGAACTACGCCAAGTACTCGAAGCGCCGCAAGGACTTCGTGTTCAAGGCGGTGTTCGAGAACAGCTTCGACACGATCATCGAGTTCCTCACCGCGATGCGGGAGCTTCAGATCAGGCCCGAGCACGAGTGCTTCGACGCCGGCCACATCGCCAACCTCGACCCGCTCGTCGACATGGGCCTGCTTGAGGCGCCGCTCAACGTCTCGCTGGTGATCGGGGTGAACGGCGGCATTCGCCCGAATGCCCGGAACGTGGCCTTCATGGCGGAGCAGATCCCCGGCGGCGCCGAGGGACGGAACAACTGGCAGGTGATCGGGATCTCGCGCGACCAGTGGAGGCTGATCGGTGCCGCCCTGGCGCTGGGGGGCAACGTCCGGGCCGGGCTGGAGGACAACCTCTACCTGCCGAACGGCGAGATGGCGAGGTCGAACGGCGAGCTGATCGCGAAGGCGCGCCAGATGGCGGAGGACATGGGCCGGCGCGCCGCGACGGTCGCCGAGGCGCGCGAGATGCTCGGCGTGCCGAAGCGCGTGAAGGCGTAGGGGGCGATGGCCGAGCTCCCGCTCAGCGACGTCCGCGTGCTCGACCTGACGCGGCTCCTTCCCGGCGGCTTCTGCTCGCTGATGCTCGCCGACCTCGGCGCCGAGGTGCTGAAGGTCGAGGACACCGGCGGCGGCGACTACGTGCGCTGGGCGCCCCCGTACTACGGCGGCGACGAGCAGACGCAGCTCGGCACCCGATCCGCCTACTACCTGGCTCTGAACCGCGGCAAGCGCTCGATCCGGGTGGACCTCAAGTCGGACCGCGGCGTCGAGGTGCTGCTGCGGCTGGTCGCGGACTACGACGTCGTCCTGGAGAGCTTCCGGCCGGGCGTGCTCGACCGCCTCGGCGTCGGCTACGAGCAGATGCGCGAGATCAACCCGGCGATCGTCTATTGCGCGATCACCGGATACGGCCAGGACGGCCCCAACGCCCAGCGCGCGGGGCACGACATGAACTACCTCGGTCTCAACGGCCTGCTCGGCCTGACGGGGCAGGCCGGCGGGCCGCCGATCCAATCGGCCGGCCAGATCGCCGACATCGGCGGCGGCGGGATGATGGCGGCGATCGGCGTGCTGGCCGCGCTCAACGAGCGGCGCCGCTCTGGCGAGGGGCAGCTCGTGGACATCTCGATGACCGACGGCGCCCTGTCGTGGCTGGCGATGGTCGCGGCCAAGCACTTCTGCGACGGTGCGGTCCCGGATCGCGGCGACCTCGAGCTGGCGGGGGCGATCGTCTGCTACCTGCCCTACGAGGCAGCCGACGGCTGGGTCACCTGCGGAGCGCTGGAGCCGAAGTTCTGGCAGGCATTCTGCCGAGGCGTCGACCGGGAGGATTTGATCGATCGCCAGTTCGAGCGGCCCGGGTCCGAGACGTGGCGCGCGGTCGCGGAGATCTTCCGCTCCCGCAGCCGCGCCGAGTGGAAGGCGTTCAACGACGAGCACGACGCGATGATCGAGCCGGTGCTCGACCTCGACGAGGCCCTGGGCTCCGATCTGGTGCGGGCGCGCGAGATGGTCGTCGAGTTCGAGCAGCCCGAGCTGGGGACGGTGCGCCAGCTCGGCGCCCCGATCAAGCTGAGCCGCACTCCGGCCCGGCCCGCCGCCCCCGCGCCCGCGCTCGGCGAGCACACCGCCGAGGTCCTCAGGGAGGCGGGCTACGCCGACGGCGAGGTGCGCGAGCTGCTCGAGGCGGGCGCCGTCGCCGGGCCCACGGCCGGCTCCGAGCGGGCCTTTCTGTCGTGACGCAGAAGGCCGAGAGCCCGACGCAGGGCGAGCAGGCGGCGGAGGACGGCCTGCTCAAGATCAGCGAGCTGGCGGAGGCGGCGGGGGTCTCGGCCGGGACGGTCAAGCACTACCTGCGCGAGGGCCTTCTCCCCGAGCCCGTCAAGACGAGTCGCAACATGGCCTACTACCCGCCCGAGTTCGTCGAGCGGATCAGGCTGATCAAGCAGCTCCAGGAGGAGCGCTTCCTGCCGCTTCGCGTGATCAGGGAGATGCTCGACGAGGACCCCGATCGGGCCAGGGCGCTGGTCGAGCTGGAGGACAGGATCCTCGAGCGGGCGCTGGCCGGCGAGAAGGCACGGGTCTCGGTGGCGGAGGTGGAGCGCCGCTACGCGGTCCCGCGGGAAGTGCTCGACCGGCTTGCCGAGCTGGGCATCCTCACTCCGACCGGCCGCGGTTACTCCCCCTCCGACGTGCAAGTGGTCGAGGCGATCAGCCGGTTCCGGGCCGGCGGCTACGACGAGCGGATCGGCTTCACCGTCTACGACACCCTGCGCTACAAGCGGGCGCTGGAGGGGCTGGTCGCCGAGGAGGTACAGGTGCTGATGGGCCGGCTCGCCGGCGAGATGGACCCCGACCGCGCCGTGGAGCTGATCGAGGCCGGCGCCGAGCCGCTCCAGGACCTGATCGCCGCGCTGCACTCGAAGCTGCTGATAGCCGAGCTTCAGCGCCAGCGCGCCGCGCGCGCGGGCTAGTCTGCCCGCATGCGGCGGGATCCGTCTGCGGCCGTGCTCGGAGGCCCGGTCAGGGCCCTGAGCCGGGCCGTCGTGCAAACCGAGCGGTCCGCCCTGCGTCCGCTGTGGGGGGCGATCTACCTGGTCGCGGCACGGCTGCTCGCCGCACATCTGACCCGCGGCCTGCCGCGGACGTCGGTCCACCTCGCCGGCAGCATCGCCAGGGGCGAGGCGGTCTACGGCCTGTCCGACCTGGACCTGGTGGTCGTGGTGCGCGGCGGCGAGGCCCAGGCCCGGGGGGCCGCCGACGCCGTGGCCGCGCGCCGGCGCCTGCTCCGCCGCCTGCCGGGCTTCGACCGGCTGGTCAGCGTCTCCGTGTACCGGGAGCGGTCGCTGGTCCGAACCTCCCGTCACACCTGCCTAACCCACGGGCTGGGCGACGGGCGGGTGCGCGGCGAGGCGGACGGCGGCTACCTGCGTCCCGGCTCCCCGCGCGACGAGCTCTATCGACTCATCCACCCCGGGCTGTGGGGCCCCGCTGCGCCCTGGCGCCGCATCTCCGGGCCGGGGCTGTCGCCGCTCGCGACGCCGTCGTCGGCCGCCTATCGCCGCCTGGCCTGCTGGCTGGAGCTGCAGTGGTGGTGGCGCTATTCGTTCCTGCTCGCGGCCGATCCCGAGCTTCATTCCGCTCCGTATCTGTGCTTCAAGCTGTTCGCCGAGCCGGCTCGAATCTGGCTCCGGCTCGCGGCGGGCAGGCGGGCCGGGCGGGAGGAGGCGATCGAGCTGTGCGCGACGATGCTGCCCGAGGAGGCGCCGGCGCTCGACGGCGCCCGGCGGCTGAGGGGCCGGCTGGGCCGACCGGGGCCGCCGGTTGCGGAGGCGATGGGCTGGCTGGTCCGCAGCGGCTCGCGAATCGCCGCGACGATCGCTGCGGACGTGGCGGCCGAGGGGACGACGGAGGTCGAGCTGGTCGGCGACGGGGGTGCGAGGTCTCCGCGCGGCGGCCGCACCGGACCCGGCGCAGCGGTGCCGGCGACCGTCCCCCTGGTCGACTGGCGGGCGCGGGCGATGCCGCGGCGCGCGGATGAGGTCCTCTCCCCGATGCCGGGCGATCCCGCCGATCCCGCCGCGGTCGCCGCCGCCCTTCGCCGTTGCGAGGACGCGACCCAGCCCGCGCTGCGCCGCGACGGACTGCTGGTCCTTCCTGCCGACGCAAACGGCAGGTCGGTGCTGCTCCGCGCCGTGCAGTCTGCCGCCTCGGATCCCGTTTCGTTCGCCCTGCTCGACGGCAGCCGGGTGGCGCGATTCCCGCACGTCGCGGGCTGGTCCGCTCGGGACTGCGCGCAGCGCGCAGTCGCCGAGCACAGGAACTGGCTCGCCCTGCGCCGGTGGGAGGATCCACGGCAGGGTGTGGAGCGTCTGATCACAGCCGCTCGCGCCGGGCTCTTTCTGGAGGCCGTCGAGAGCGGCGAGCCGCGCCTTTCGCTCGGCAGTGCCGCCACGCTCGGCGGCCTGGTCGAGCGCTTCCCCGACGTCGCCGGCATCGCCGACGAGGCCCTCGGCCTGCTGGCGGCGGGCGATGGCGCCGACGTCGATCCGGCCGTGCCGGCCGGGCTGCGGGCGGTCGTCGCACGCCTGCCGGTGTACGGGCCCGACGGGGCGACCGCCGTCCGAAGCGCGAAGGCGACGTCGGCGTGACCGCGGATCCGGCCGCGTCGGTGGTGGTCGCCACGTTCGATGGCCGCGATCGCGTCACCCCGACCCTGGCGGCGCTGCTGGAACAGGACCTGGGCGAGCCCTACGAGGTGATCGTCGTCGACTCGGGGGCGGCCGGGTGCGCGGAGCTGGTCGCGGCCGCCTTTCCGGAGGTGCGCGTCGTGCGCTCCCGGCGCCGCCTGAATCCGGGCCAGGCCCGCAACCGCGGTGTGGACGTGGCCCGCGGCCGCTTCGTGGCCTTCGTGCCCGACGACTGCATCGCCCCTCACGACTGGCTGCGGCGGCGCGTCGGCATGCATCGGTCCGGGTTCGCGGCAGTGGGGGGAGCGATCGCAAACGGGACGCCGGGCCATCCGCTCGGGACGGCCTCGTACTACCTCGAGTACTCGGCGGTGATGCCCTCGGCACGGCTGCTGGCAGCCCAGCCGGTCCCGCACGGCCTCTCCTACGAGCGGCGGCTGTTCGACCGCCTCGGACGCTTCCCCGAGGGGGCCGAGACGGGCGAGGACACGGTGTTCAACGAGCGATGCGTGGCCGCCGGCGTCTCGATCGGGTTCGATCCCGGAATCCGGCTCGCACACCGCAACCCGACCCGCATCGTCCCGTATCTGCGCCATCAGTACGGGCATGGCCGGGGCCTGGTGCAGTGCGTCGACCGCTACGCGCTCGAGTCGAGCGTCGGGCCGCCTCGCAGATCGGCCACCGCGGCCATGCTCGCGATATTCGGCCGCTACCCGGCGCGGCGCTGGTGGAAGGTGGCCACGCGGGTCGCCCGCGACCGCCCCGCCTCGCTGCTCTCCTGCGTGGCGCTCTCGCCGCTGATCTGGGCCGGCCTGGTGGCGAGATCGCTCGGCGCCTGGGCGGAGTGGCGGGCGACCGCCTCGCGGTAGATCGCCTCGACCGCCTCCGTCCTGGCGCGCGTCGTATGCCGCCGAAGCACGAGCTCGCGGCCGCGCTCCGCCATCCGCCTTGCGCCCTGCGGATCGGCGACCGTGCGCAGGACCGCGGCCGCCACCGCCCCCGGATCCCGCGGCGGAGCGAGCAGGCCGGTCCGCTCCGGGACGACCAGCTCCGAGTTCCCGCCGACATCGGTGCAGACCACCGGCGTGGCCATGGCCAGGGCCTCCCGAAGCACGCCCCCGAGCGCCTCGTATATCGACGTGCTCACCACCACGTCGAGGCAGGCGATCAGCGCAGGGACATCCTGCCGAGCTCCCGCGATCGCAACCCGGTCCGCGATCGCGGGGTGGTCGCCGAGCTCCTCCCGCACCCGCTCGGTGCCCTCGCCGGCGACGACGAAGCGGACGTCGGGACGCTCTTTCGCGATCAGGCCGGCGGCGCGAAGGAACGTGGGGAAGTCCTTCACCCAGTAGTGAGCGGAGATGATCCCGACGACCGGGGCATGCGGATCGAGGCCGAGCTCGCGCCTCACCCCGTCTCCGCGGACCCGGGGGTGGAACTGCTCCGGATCGATTCCCTCGTAGACCACCTCCACCTTTGCCGGCACGACACCGGCGCCCTCGACGACGACGCGCTTGACGGCCTCCGACACCGCCACGATCCCGGCCACCCGCCGCGAGCGCAGCGCCGCGCCGGTCCAGGCCGAATGGCTGCGCCGCAGGCCGCGCTCGCGATATCCAGTGGAGAGCCACCGACGCCGGTCGATCGGATAGACGTTTCCCCAGCTCGTGATCAGCGCCGGCGGTCGCCGTCCAATGGAGGCGAGCAGGACGCGGCGGAGGGCGACGTCGCGATTGTGTGTGTGGACGATGTCGAACGCCTGCTCGGCGAGAAGGCGCCGGAGCTCGCGAAGGCCGCGGCGGCCGGTCATCTCGATGCGGGCGACGGCGATCCCCTCCTCACGCAGCGCCTGCGAGCACAGCTCTCCCCGGTCGACGGCCGCGCCCGCATCGGGAAGCGCGCAGGTGACGGCGTGTCCGCGCCGCTGCAGCTCGCGGGCGAGGATCAGGGCCTGCCTGGTCGCCCCCCTTGTGGAGGCGGGATAGGCAAGCGCTTGCAGGATCCTCATCGAGAGACGGCCCCGTGATCGGTGTCGAGGGCCAGGCGCCGCCCTTCGTCGAGGCGCCCGGTCCGCTGGGCGATGTTATCCAGGCAGGCCTGGCCGTTCCCGCTCGCGCGGGGCGGTTGCGGCCCGCGCCTATACTGGGCGCCGGGTTGACTGGCCAGTCAACCGACCGGTTGGCCACCGAGGAGGACAGATGCGCGCGGCCGTCGTACAGCTCAACTCCACAGCAGACCGAGGGCGGAACCTGCAGTCCGCGGAGCGGCTCGTGCGCGCGGCCGCGGCCGATGGCGCCGCACTGGTCGCGCTTCCGGAGAAGTTCGACCTGCTGGGAGGCGCCGACATCCTGGTTGACGGGGCCGAGCCGATCGACGGCCCCACGGTGACGGCGGCGCGCGGATGGGCCCGCCAGCTCGGCATCCATCTGGTCGCCGGCAGCTTCGCCGAGCGGGTTCCGGGGCAGGAGAAGCTGTCGAATACGTCGCTTCTGATCGATCCCGACGGCGAGATCGTCGCCGCCTACCGCAAGATCCACATGTTCGACGTCGAGGTGGGCGGCGTCGCCTATCGGGAGTCGGAGGTCGAGGAGCCGGGCGACGAGATCGTCGTCGCCGACGCGGGTGACGTCCCGGTCGGCCTCACGGTCTGCTACGACCTTCGCTTCCCGGAGCTGTACCGGATACTCGCCGTGCGCGGGGCGCGGGTGATCACCGTGCCCGCCGCCTTCACCGCCGAAACCGGCAGGGACCACTGGGAGGTGCTGCTGCGGGCGCGGGCGATCGAGAACCAGGTATTCGTGATCGCCCCGGGCCAGCTCGGCGAGGCGCCGCCGCACTACCGCTCCTTCGGGCGTTCCTCGATCGTCGATCCGTGGGGCGTGGTGCTGGCGACCGCCCCCGACTCGGAGTGCTTCATCGCCGCCGAGCTGGACTTCGAGGCGCAGGACCGGATCCGCGAGCGGCTGCCGTCGCTCGCCAACCGCCGTCCGGAGGCCTATCTGTGGCCCGGCGGCGTCGGGGTGGCCTGATGGCCAAGGCGCCGCCGATCGACAAGCGCAGGATGATCCTCGACGCCGCGATCCGCGTGTTCGCAAGCCAGGGCTTCCACAGCTGCCGCGTGTCGGACATCGCCGACGAGGCCGGCGTGGCCTACGGGCTCGTCTACCACTACTTCGACTCCAAGGACCAGGTGCTCAACGAGCTGTTCACCGAGCGCTGGTCGCTGCTGCTCGCCGCGATCGAGGAGATCGACGGCCAGGCGAACTCCGGGCGCGAGAAGCTCGGCGGCGTCGCCTCCTTCATCGTCGACTCCTACCGCCACGACCCCGACCTGATGAAGGTGATCGTCGTCGAGGTGACCCGGGCGGCGAACTCCTTCGGGCGCACCCACCTGCCCGAGATCCGCCGCGCCTACGAGATGATCGCCAAGATCGTCGCCGACGCCCAGGCGTCGGGCGAGTTCCGCGACGACGTCGACCCGACGATCGTCTCGATGTGGTTCTACGGCGCGATCGAGCAGCTGCTGTCCGGCTGGGTGTTCGAGCTGATCCCGGCTAGCGAGGCGGACTTCGACCGCGCCAAGCTGATGGTCACCGAGACCCTCTGCGGCGGCCTCGAGCCGCGCTGATCGGCATGTGGGAGTCGCTCGCCACGACGCAGCGCCAGGACCGTGCCCTGCACGGGGTGGCCAAGGCCGTCAACGTCGTCGCCGCGGTCGTGCTGCTGCCGCTCTGGCTGGCCGGCCAGGCGCTCGTGCGGCCGCTGCGGCGCCTCCTGGGCCGGATCGACCCGCAGGGAGCGCCGGCGCTGCCCGTACCAGAGCCCGGCGAGCGCACGATGGACGCTCTGGTCGCCGACCTGGAGGCGATCCCGAGCCGGATCCACCGCTCGCCGACCGCCGAGCTTCGCAAGGGGATACCCGACATGGCCTCGTTCGTGCTCGCCCAGCGGCGGTCGAGCGCGAACCTCGCCTACGCCTACCCGGCGCAGTTCCGCCACGACACCTTCGCCGGCGCCGACGGAGAGCGGATCGCCGGGACGATCGCCGTGCACGAGAGCGCCCGGCCCGGCCTCGTGGTCGTGCACGGCCTGTTCTCCACCCATCGCTTCGACTACGTGAGGGCGATCGCCGTGCGTGCGTTTTACGACTGGGGGTTCAACGTCTGCGCCATCGACCTGCGCAGCTTCGGCGTCACCGACCTCACCACCAACGCGCCCAGCACCGGCGGCTGGAAGGAGGGCGAGGACGTGATCTGCGCCGGCCGCCACCTGAAGGAGCTGGGATCGACCAGCGTGGGCGCGCTCGGGATCTCGCTCGGCGGCTCGGCGGTGCTCAACGCCTCGCATCCCGAGGGTGCCGAGGAGGCCCTCGACGGCGGCATCCTCTCGGTCTGCGGGCCCTCGGACACCCACCGCGCGGCGGCGCGGCTCTCGCGCCGCCTGCCGCTGCGCCACCCGGGGTGGGCGATGTCGGTCATCTTTCGCCGCATGCTGATCTCGCGGGTGCGCGACGCCGGCTGGCCGGACGAGATCGACACCCTGGTCGAGCCGATCGACCTGGTCTCGGCGCCGTACTACGGCGTCTCGCCCGAGGAGGTGTGGCGGCGGTCATCGGCGGCGAACCACATCGCCGGGGCCCGCGTTCCGGTGCTCGCCCTGCACGCGGAGGACGACTACATCATCCCAGTCGAGCATGCTCGCAGGCTCGCCGAGGCGGCCGCGCCGAACCCCAACGTGCGGGTCTGGATCGTGCCCGGCGGCTCGCACGCCGCCTTCGACGCGATCGACGCCGACTGGACCTATGCCTTCTACCGCACCTTCTTCGAGCGCTGGGCCGTCTATCCCGGCGCGCCCGCAGCCGAGGTGGTTTACTCCCCGGGCGAAGAAGGGAAGGTCAGAATCGGTGGATAACGACATCGTCAGACGGCTGGTCTGGAGCGGGATGCTCGCGGCGACGGGGGCGCTGGCCAGCATCCTCGCGACCCGCCTCTCCGCGGTGATCTACCGCCGCGTGTTCGACGAGGACCCGCCCGACTGAGCCCGGTCAGACGCTTGGCCGACGAGAGCCACACCCCAGGGAGCGAACCCGCCGACAGGTCGGTGGGGGAGCTCGTCTTCGACATCTCCGAGAAGACGACGATCCTCGTCCGCGAGGAGATCGAGCTTGCCAAGACGGAGGTCTCCGAGAAGGTCCAGACGATCCTCCAGGGCTCCGTCGTCGGCCTCGTTGCCGGGATCTTCGCGCTGTTCGGACTGGTGCTGCTGCTCGAGGGCATCGCCTGGCTGCTCGACGACCTCTTCTTCCCCCACGACGTCTGGGCCGGCTTCCTGATCGTGGCGGGCCTGCTGTTCGTGCTGGGTGCGCTCGCCGGCCTGTTCGCATACCGGTCGTTCCAGCGTGGGGCGCCGCCGACGCCCGACATGGCGATCGAGGAGGCGAAGGAGATCCGCGCCACGTTCGAGGGGGATCGGGCTTGACCCAGCCGGCGAGGCCATCGGGGGCGGCGGGCGCCGTCCCGGCGACGCCGTCGCGCCAGCGCACCGCCGAGGAGATCCGGCGCGACGTCGAGCGCCGCCGCCGGGAGCTGGGGAACTCGGTCGATGCGCTGCGCACCCGCGTCGGCGAGCTGACCGACTGGCGCCGCCAGCTTCGCGAGCACCGCACCGAGCTGCTCGTGGGCGCCGCCGTCACCGGCTTCGTCGTCGGCGGCGCGATCGCCCTGATGCGCCGCCGCCGCTAGGTGTGCTGCCCACGGACGTTGAGAACGCGGCCGATCGGCGGCCGGTCCCCCAAAGAGCTGTGAGGCCTTCGCCGGTTGTAGTAGCGAAGGAAGGATCCCAGAGCGCGTGAGCGCTGCTGAGAGCTGGGCCAGGCATGCGCGTAGGCCCACTCCTCCTTGAGCGTTCTGATGAAGCGCTCCACCTTGCCGTTCCAGCGCGGCGTGTAGGCCGGGGTGCGGATGTGGCGGGCGCGGTGGCGCTCGAGCACGGCCCGAAACGCCCGAGAGTTGCAGTAGGCAAAGGCGTTGTCTGACATCACCGCCTCCGGTGAGTCCATGCCTAGCTCGCCGAAGTGGGCGATCGCCCGCTCGAGAACCGCCGCCGCGGTGACGCCGTCCTTTGCCTGGTGCTGCTCTAGGTAGACGTAGCGGCTGCGGTCGTCGATCACGACGTGCAGATAGACATAGCCCCAGCCGACGCGCTTCTCGGCGCCGCTGCTGTGGCGATCCTGTGTCACGGCGTGGCCGGGGCGGCCAAACCGCGCCAGCTGGGCCATGTCGACGTGAAGCAGCGCCCCCGGCCGAGACCACTCATAGCGCTTAGAGCTTTGCCTTTGTCCCCGACGCCGGCGCGACAGGCCGTGTCGGGCGAGCACCTTCCAGATCGTCGAGCGCGCCCGTCTGCAGATCCCGGCGAGCCGTCCAGGGCCCAGGCCGGTCTCGCGGCGAGCGCGCAGGATCGGCTCCTCCTGGGCGGCCGAGAGGCGGCGGGGCTGGCGATGGGGGCGCGAGGAGCGATCCGCGATCCAGCTGTCATTGCGACGCTCGGCCTCGCTGGCCCCCAGCCAGCGGTGCCACCAGCGGTGCGCGGTGGCCGGCGCCACGCAGAAGGCGGCGGCCGCCGCCTTCTGCGTCATCCCCGACTCGATCGCTTTGACCAGCGCGAGCCTTCCTGCCGGTCCGAGAGCAGCGTTAGCGTGAACCTTCATCCGGGTCCTCCTGAGGTCGTGGCTTAGGCACCACAAGCCTCTGGGTGGGCCCGGATGGCTTTTCAGCCGTTCACAACGTGTGTGGGCGGTTCAGCTAGGCGCGCCGGGTTTCGCCCGGCGCAGCGTGATCGCCCCGCCGGGCGGCGTCCGGGGCTGCTCCTACCCTCGCTCGGATGCAGCAGTCGGCTGTGTCCACACGCCTGATCGCGAAGGTGGTGCTCGTCAGCGCCGCGGTGCTGGCGGGTCTGTACGTCGTTTACCTGGTCCGCGACGTGATCTTCCTGATCCTGATCGCGGCCCTGTTCGCGCTGGTCATTGCCCCGCCCGTCAACTGGCTCGATCGCCACCGCGTTCCCCGCCCGCTGGCGATCCTGCTGGTCTACCTAGCAATCGCCTCCGGCATCGTCGGGATAGGGCTGCTGGTCGTGCCGCCGATGGTGAACGGCGTCAACGACCTGTCCAACGACCTCCCCGGCTACGTCGACGACCTGCGCAAGAACGACACCTTTCGCAACTACGACAACAAGTACCACGTCTCGAGAAAGCTCCAGGAGCAGGCCCGCAACCTGCCCAGCAAGCTCGGCGACGCGGCGGGGACGTTGCGGGACGTGACCGTCGGCGTGTTCTCGAGGCTCGTGGAGCTGCTGTCGATCCTGGTGATCGCCTTCTTCTTGCTGATGGAAGGGGAGCGGATGCTCGCCTTCTTCTACCGCCAGCTTCCGCCCCAGCGGGAGGCGCGCGCCCGTGCGGTCGCCAACGACATCGCCGACGCGATCAGCGGCTGGGCGTTCGGGGCGCTGTTGATCGCCACCCTGGCCGGGATCGTGACCTACGTCACCCTGACGATCCTCGGCGTGCCCTTCGCCGTTCCGCTGGCGGTCCTGTTCGGCTTCTTCGACCTGGTGCCGCTCGTTGGCGCCAGCCTCGGCGGACTGCTGGTCGCGGTCGTCGTCGCGTTCGTCGACTTCCCGACCGGGGTGATCGTCTGGGCGGTGGTCATGATCGTCTACCAGCAGATCGAGAACAACGTGTTCGTGCCGGTCGTCTACGGCCGCACGGTCGAGGTCCATCCGCTGATCGTGATCGTCGCCATCCTGATCGGAGCCTCGCTCCTCGGCATCCTCGGGGTGCTGATCGCGATCCCGGCCGCGGCAGCGATCCAGAGCCTTGTCCGCGACTACTGGCGGTTCACCCGCGGGGGGGAGACACCGCCGGAGCCCGAGCCCGCCACGGAGCCCGAGCCCGCCTAGCGATCCGGACCCGCGTCAGCCGAGCGCCGAAGGCGGCACCGAGCCCACCCCGAGCAGGCCGGGGCCGACGTGGGCGCCGATCACGGGGCCGATCTCGGAGATCAGCAAGGGCTCGGTGCCGAAGATCTCGCGGCACTCGCCGGCCAGCTCGTCGGCGCTCTCGCGGTCCTGGATGTGCTGGACGACCCAGGCGTCGCAGCCGTTGCTGTGGCGCTGGCGCGCGTATTCGATCAGCCGCTGGACCGCCCGGCCCCGCGTCCGCACCCGTTCCACCGGCGTGATCTCCTCCTCCAGGGTGAGGATCGGCTTGATCTTCAGCGTCGAGCCGATCCAGGCCCGAGCTGCGCCGATGCGGCCGCCCCGGCGCAGGTACTCGAGCGTGTCCACCGCGAACCACATCTTCAGCGCCTGGCGGGCCGCCTCGGCGCGGGCCAGGGTCTCGTCCGCGCCGGCGCCGCCGGCCGCCGCCCCGGCCGCCGCCAGCACGACGATCGCCATCCCGCCGCAGGCCGAGCGGCTGTCGTAGACGCGAATCCGCTCCCCTCCCGAGCCCTCGTCGGTGAGCCGTTGCTTGGCCTGGGTGGCGGACTCGCACGTCCCTGATATCCCGGCTGAGAGGTGGATCGAGACGATCTCGTGTCCGGCCGCGAGCAGCGGCTCGTAGACGGTGATGAAGTCGCCCACCGAGGGCTGCGAGGTGGTCGCCCCCTCCTGGGACAGCCGCAGGCGCTCGTAGAAGTCCCCGTAGTCGCCGATCTCGGACTCGCGCTGCTGCTCCCCGTCGCTCAGGGTGACATAGAGGCTGACCAGGTGGATACCTTGGCGCTCCGCCTGTTCGGCGGGGAGGTAGGCGGTCGTGTCGCAGACGACCGCGGTCTTCGCCGCCTCGACCACGCCGGTCGTTCTATCAGGTCGCGAACGGGCGCAAAGGTGCGACCATCCGGACGTGGCAAAGACGCTGGTCACGGGCGGCAGCGGCTTCCTCGGCTCGCACCTGGTGCGGGCGCTGGCCGCCAGGGGCGACGAGTTGCGCCTGCTGGTGCGGCGCTCGTCGCAGCTCGACCACCTCGACGACGTCGAGTACGAGCGCTCGGTCGGCGACATCACCGACCGCCGCGCCGTTCGCCGTGCCGTCAAGGGCGCCGACCGCGTCTTCCACGTCGCCGGCACGACCTCGATGCGCAGCCGCGACCGCGACCGCGTCTTCGACGTCAACGTCGGCGGCACCAAGACCGTGCTCGAGGAGGCCCTGCGGGCGGGGGTCGAGCGCGTGGTCCACACCTCCACCGTCGGCGCGATCGGGCCGGCGAAGCCCGGCGGGGCCGCCGACGAGCGGCAGGCGTTCACAGCCGGGGGGTTGGGGATCACCTACATCAACTCGAAGCACGAGGCCGAGATGGAGGCGCTGCGCCTGGGCGCCCACGGCCTTCCGGTCGTGATTGTCAACCCCGCCTTCGTGCTCGGCCCGGACGATCCCCACGGCACGTCGAACACCCTGGTGCGCCGCTTCCTGCTTCGCCACATCCCCGCCTACGTGGACGGAGGACTCAACGTCGTCGACGTCCGCGACGTCGCCGAGGGACATCTGCTCGCCGATCGCAAGGGCAAGGTGGGGGAGCGCTACATCCTCGGCGCGCGCAACTTCACGCTTGCGCGCCTGTTCGCCGACCTCAGCCGAATCTCGGGAGTCGAGCCGCCCACCTTGCGCCTGCCGGGCAGGCTGGTGCTGGTCTGGGTCGAGGCGGCCGAGCGCGCCGGCCTGCCGACGCCGACCTCTGTGGACGAGCTGCGGTCCGGGATGCAGTGGTGGACCTACCGCAACGCGAAGGCGCGCAAGGAGCTGGGCTTCGCGCCGCGTCCCCACGAGGAGACGCTGGAGGACGCGGTGCGATGGCAGCTCGACCACCTCGGGGCCACCGACGACGGCGAGCGTCCGTCCGATCTTGCGATGCGCCTGCTCGGCAGGGCGGCCCGCCTCGGCGGGCGCCTGCTCGGCTGATGTCCGGGCGCGTCGTCCTCTACCGCTGCGGGACGCCGACGAACGTGCTCTGTCCCTGCGGAGCGGTCGCCAGGCGCCTGCGCAAGCTCGGGATCGAACACCGTACCGAGCGCGTCGCCAGGCGCCGCTCCCAGCGCGCCGAGATCGTCGAGCTGACGCGCCAGACCCGCGTGCCCGTCCTGGTCGACGGCGACGAGGTCGTGAGCGACTCCAAGCGGATCCTCCAGTACCTCGAGCACGCCTACGGAAAGGGCGCGGGCGGGGCGTCTACAATTGGAGGCAATGGAGACACCGGACGCAGTGATCACACTGACTGACACCGCCGCGGGCAAGATCAAGGACCTGCTCGCCGGCCAGGAGGACGCCTCCGAGCAGGCGCTGCGCGTCGCCGTGCGCGGCGGCGGCTGCTCCGGCTTCCAGTACGCGCTCGCCTTCGACAGGGTGCGCGACGACGACTTCGTGCTCGACGACAAGGGCGTCCGGGTGGCGGTCGACAAGACCAGCATGCAGTTCGTGTTCGGGTCCGAGGTGGACTACGTCGAGGGCCTCCAGGGCGCCGGCTTCTCGGTCAACAACCCGAACGTCGTCGCCGCCTGCGGCTGCGGCTCCTCGTTCCAGGTGCGCGAGGACGCGGCCGAGCAGGCCAGCGTCTAGCACCTCCGGAGCGCTCACTCGCAGCGGGCGCGCGAGTGGGAGATCGCCTCCCAGGCACGCTCCGGCGACACGGAGATCGCGATGCGAACGATCCCGGGCTGCTCGGCGCTCACCCGCGTCCAGTGCCCGGCCTCGCTGACGCAGGCCGAGCCGGCCGTCACCGACCAGTAGGGCGTGAACCGCAGGCGCACCTTGAAGCTGCCCGGCCGGATCACCCGCAGGGCGAACGACTGCGCGCCCAGCGCTTCGAGCCGCGCCGCGCCGCTGCCGTCGCGCAGGACCAGCGGGCGCGCGTCCCTGACCTCGTAGACGCGCCAATGGGCCGACTCCCAGCGCAGCCGCAGGAAGTCGGGCGGACGCAGCAGCAGCCTCTGCTCGCCGCGGGCCGAATAGTCGGGCCGGGCGTCGGGCAGGGCGACGTAGCGGATGCCGTTTCGTTGCAGCCAGCGGCGGTACGGCTCCGCCGACAGGCTGCGCTGGTAGAAGATGTCGTCGCGGGTGCTGTCGATCTGGCGCAGCCAGCCGCGGGCGAGGTCGAAGCGTGGCGCCAGGTAGGCGGACTCCCAGTGGTTCGAGGTGGGCGGCACCTCGATCCGGGTGCGATGGCCGTCGTGCGCGCGCAGCCAGTCGGCGACGGGCCGGTAGTAGGCCGCCGCCGTGGAGGGATCGTCGCTGCTTCGCACCACCGCGCGGACGCCGCCGAGCACCTGCCAATAGAGGCTGCCGAGCAGCACGGCGGCGACGGCCAGCCGCGAGACATGCGGCCTGCGCGCGAGCAGGATCGCTGCCAGCACGGGGCCTCCGAAGAGGGCCCCGAGGCGGATCGCGTTTCCCCCCAGTGGGTTCGGGATCAGCCAGGCGGCCACCCCGGCTGCGAGGTAGACCCAGACCACGGCGCGAAACTCGCGCTCCCCGGGTGCATCGCGCGTCACGTACAGGGCCCCGGCGCACCACAACGGGATCGCGACGAACGACGAGAACACGAACGGGAACCGGCCGCTCTCGGGAAAGGCAAGGTTGAGCGTCCCGACGAGCGCCAGGGCGACCGCGCCGCAGGCAAAGGCGCCGGCCCGCCCGCGCCTGCCCGCGATTGCGCCCGCGGCGACGACGCCGGCGAGGAACGCGCCCGCGACCGGGCTGGCGAGGGCGCAGCCGGCGGCGGCGGCCAGCGCCCAGCCCCGGCGCCTGCGCTGCAGGCAGAGCAGGCAGAACAGCCCCCAGGCGACGCCGAAGGCGAAGGTGAGCTGGCCGCCCGCGAGCAGGCTCGCCGCGCCGAAGCCGAACCACACGGTGGCCCAGGCGGCGGGCGCGCCCCAGCGAGCGCGGACGATGCGGTCGAACAGGTAGGCGGAGAGCACGACGGAGACGGCGCCGAGCAGTTGCGGGCCGACCAGCGCCGCCAGCGGGGGAAAGAGAACGCTGTAGGTGAGCGTGTAGTGGCCCCCGTACCAGCTCCCGTTCCACACGGCGAGCCCGTTCGCCTCGAACAGCTTCGTCCGGAAGACCTGGGCGGCGAGGTCGGCGACGTGCGGGTTCCACGCCAGCAGCAGGCCCGTCAGCAACGTGCTCACGGCGACGGCCGGGACCCAGGTCCAGCGCGCGATCGACGCGCTCGCCGGAATCAGCCCACCGGTGGAGGCGGTCGGGTCATCCCAGGCGATCACCGGTTCCTGGCTCAAGGGCGGCAACGATCGTATTCGAGCGGCGCGGACCGAAGCCGGCGGCGCGCGTTGGGGCGCTCAGCCGGTCTCGACCGGGTGGCCCTCGCGGCGCCAGGTGGGTATTCCGCCCCGCCCGACGTGGACCACGCGCTCGAAGCCCTCCCGCTGCAGGATCGAGGCGGCGAGGCCGCTGCGCTTGCCGCCGCTGCACACTGCGGCGATCTCACGATCTCGCGGCAGCTCGCTCAGCCGCGAGGCCAGCTCCTGATAGGGGATGTTGAGGGACCCCGGTATGTGGCCGTCGTGCCACTCCCCCTCGTCGCGGACGTCGAGCACCACGGTGCCGTCCGCCGCGAGCCGGTCGGCGAGCGCGCCGGGCTCGATCATCGGCACGCGGCTCACGTTGCGGCCCTCCGAGCGCCACGCGGTCATCCCGCCGGAGAGATATCCACGCACGCGGATTCCCACCGAGGCGAGCAGTTCGGCCGCCTCGAGCTCGTAGCCGTCGGAGGCGGCGATCACGACCACCTCGGCATCCGCCGGCACCACGCTAGCCACCTTGGTCGCGAACCCGGTGTCGTAGGCCGAGGCACTGATCGCTCCGGGGACGTGGGCCTCGTCGAACTGGTCGTTGGTGCGGGCGTCGACGAGCACCGCGCCGCCGGCGATCGCCTCCTCGACCGCGTGCGGCGACAGCGGCGCCGGCGTGCCCAGGTCCGCCAGCAGCGGACCCCGGTTGAGCCCCACGATCCGCTCCACGTTGGGGGGCCTGCGGCCGATCGTCGCGACGGCGTCGGCGACGAACTCGTCCTCGCTCTCGAAGCGAAGGGCGCGGTTGTGGGCGCGCTCGAACCCGATTGTCGACGAAGTCTTCTCGTCGATCCCGGCGCTGCCGCACAGCGATCCGCCGAGGTGCCCGGGCCAAACCTCGACCTCGTCGGGCAGGGCCAGCAGCCTGTCGTGGAGCGAGTGGAATATCCCGGCGGCGCCCTCGCGGCGGTCGATCGCGAGGTCGGGGCGGGCGACGTCGCCGACGAAGAGCGAGTCGCCGGTGAGGACCGCCCAGGGCGCGCCGCCGCGTCCCGCGTCGCGCAGCAGAAAGGCCGTGTGCTCGGGCCGGTGGCCGGGGGTGTGGATCGCCTCGATCGCGAGGTCGCCGATCTCGAGCTTCCAGCCGTCGGAGAACGGCTCGTGCTCGTACTCGGCAGCGGCGAGCTCGTGAACGTGGATCGTTGCCCCGGTGGCCTGGGCGAGGCGGCCGTGGCCGGAGACATGGTCGGCGTGGTTGTGCGTCTCCAGCACGTGCGCGATGCGCACGTCGTGCAGCCGCCCCAGCTGCAGGTAGGGCTCGACGTTCCACTGTGGGTCCACCACCGCGGCGGCGCCGGCGTGGGAGTCGGCGAGGAAGTAGGAGGCGCAGCCTAGGTCCTCGTGCAGGACCTGCCGGAACAGCATCGCTACTCGATCTGCATCGGCGGGCTCTGCTGCGGGTCAGGCGGCGCCGCCGGCGGCGCCGCCGCGATCTCGGGCTGCTCGACGCCGATCAGCCCCGCCAGCTCGCCCGACTCGAACATCTCCTCGACGATGTCGCAGCCGCCGACCAGCTCGCCGTTGACATAGAGCTGCGGGAAGGTGCGCCAGTCCGAGATCTCGCCGGTCACCTGGCGGAGCGGCTCCAGCGCCGGCAGCACGTCGATCGCTCCGTACTCGCAGTCGAGCGCCTCCAGAACGCCGACAACCCGCATCGAGAACCCGCAGCGCGGCGCGTCGGGGGTCCCCTTCATGAACAGCAGGACCCTGTTCTCGGCGATCAGCTCGGTGACCTTCTCCTTCAGCGTCGGGTCGCTCATCGCTGCGCCTCCTCCTCGTCGGGGGACATCGTCTTCACCGACAGCGCGTGGATCGTGCCGTCGTCCATCCGCTCCTGGACGGCCGCCTTGACCATCCGGTGCTGTTCGATCACGGAGCGGCCGGCGAACTGGGGGGCGCGCACGACAGCCCGCAGGTGATCGCCGCCGCCCTCGTCGAGCACGTCGACGTCGGCGCCCGGCAGGGCGGTCTCGATCAGCGCGCGCAACTCGCCCAGGTCGGCCATCGACCGATTCTAGATGTAGGCGACGGGTTCAGGCGAGCAGCGGCAGCCGCAGGCCGATCACGAGCGCGCACAGGGCCAGCGCCCAGCCTCGCTGGGCGCGCCCCGGGACGAGGGCGGCGATCGGCAGAAGCCAGACGAGGTACCACGGCAGCAGATAGGTCGTCGTGACCAGGGCCGCGAAGACCGCCCAGCCCGCGTTCGCCAGCCAGTCCGCGCCGCGGATCGTGCGCCACAGCAGCACGGCCACGACCGCGACGAAGATCGCCGTTGCGAACGGTCTCAGCGTGGAGACCGCGATCGCGCCTCCGAGCGTGTCGCTGAGCGCCCTCGGCACGCTGTGCAGCGAGCCCTGGTGGGCCTCGTCGCCGATCACGCGCACGACGCTGAAAAGGTGCGTGCCGAAGACGGCGAGCGAGACGGCCGCGCCGGCGAGCGCGGCGGCGACCGCCCCGACCAGGCCCCGGCGCCGGTCGCCGCAGCCGATCACGGCGAACGGCAGCAGCAGGGCCCCCGACGTCTTCACCGCGGCGGCGCCGACGATCGCGGCGGCGCCGCCTCCGTCGCGGCCGCCCAGCACCAGGTAGATCCCGGCCATCGCCAGCAGCATCATCGCCAGGTCGTTGTGGGCGCCGCCGACCGCGAACACGAGCACGACCGGGTTGAGGCCGAAGAACAGCGCCGCGGGCAGCGGCTCGCGCCCGAGCCGCTCCGCGCACAGCCAGACGAGCCGCGTGCAGCCGAGGCTCGCCGCCGCCATCAGCGCCTTGTAGAGCCACAGCGAGGCGCTCAGCGAGAGCGGCGCCAGAGCGTAGGTGGTGAGGGTGAACAGCGGTCCATAGGCGCTGGTCGAATGCTGCCAGCCGATGTAGGGAAAGGACCCATCGGCGGGGGCGGCCGCGAGCGGGTGCTGGTAGGGGTTGAGCCCGTGCAGCACCTCGAGCCGGGCGTATCCGAGGTAGTTGAAGACGTCCGACGAGAGCAGCGGCGGCGCCGCGAAGAAGATCAGGTTGAGGGCCACGATCGCCGCCAGGCCGGCGCGCACTGGCACCGAGGACGCGAGTGCGACGACGGCGAGGTAGCAGGCGCAGACGACCAGCAGCAGGACCACCAGGCCCGGTTGCGAGATCGCCGGCCCGACGTGCTGCAGGGGACCGCGCAGCTCGGAGGGATAGACGCCGTGGTTCGCCCGCACCCAGTCGAACACGGGGTCCGCGGCGACGGCCGACGCGAGCAGCAGCGAGGCGGCGACCATCACGGCGAGCACCGCGACGGCGACCCTCGCCCGCTGTGGCGCGCTCATCGCGCGCCAGGATGGCAGACTGACCGCGATGATCGCCGCGCGGAGCCCCGAGAGCGGCGCCCCGCGCGCGCAGCGGCCGGTGACGATCGCGCTCGTGCTGATCGTCGCCCTCGCCGCGGTCCTGCGGGTCTCGGCCGCGCTCGATCCGAGCAAGGTCCCCCTGCCGGACTCGAAGCGGTACGAGCGCCTCGCTGCCGACCTCTACGAGCGGGGCACGTTCGGCGACCCCGGGATCGGCGACGCCAACGACTACTCGCCGGGCACCTCGCTGGTCGTGGCCGGCGTCTACCACGCGACGGGCGGCGTCCACCCGGCGGCCGGCCGGGTCGTGCTCGCGCTGTTCAGCACGGCGACGGTGCTGATCGTTTTCCTGATCGGGCGCCGGCTGGTCGGACCCGAGCCGCGATGGCCACCGCTGGTCGGCGCCCTGCTGGTCGCGATCTACCCGGTGTTCCGCTCGTATGCCGGGATGACGATGAGCGAGCCGCTCGCCGTCTTCACCCTGTCCGCGACGGTGCTGGCGGCGCTGTGGGCCGACCGGCGGGGCAAGCCGCGGGCCTGGCTGCTTCCCGGCGCCCTGCTCGGCGCGACCGTCCTGGCGCGCCCCGACTACCTGCCGCTCGGCATCGCCCTGGCGGCGCTTGCCGCCGCTCGCACGATCCCGCGCGCCGGGCCCCGCGCCGCCGCCGCGGCCGCCGGGCTGGCGACCCTCGCCTTCGTCCTGCCTCTGGCGCCGTGGACGATCCGCAACCTCGGCGTGCACCACCGCTTCGTCCCGGTGTCGACGGGCGGCGGCAAGGCCCTGTTCATCGGCACGTTCCTGCCGGCCTACGACGGCCCGCTCGATCCGCCGCGCCTGAACGAGCGCCTGCGAGCCGAGCTGTTCGCGCGCTATCCGGGCACCCGGCGGCAGTTCCGCCGCCGCTACCCCGACCTCCCGGTGCGCGGCTCGACCGCCCAGGTGATGACCGTCGTCGCGCAGCGGCTCCACCCGGGCGAGCCCGTCGACCGTGCCTTCACGACGATGGCGCTGGACAACTTCGGCGACTACGCCGCGCCGCGGCCGCTGCACGCGATCTCGGTGGCCGCCCGCAAGGTCTGGTACTCGTGGTCCAACGGCGAGTACGGCTACTACCACCCGACGATGAGGAGGCGCGGCTGGGCCGCGTTGCACGTCGCGATCTGCGCGCTCGGGCTGTTCGGCCTGGCGGTCCTGGCCGTCCGCCGCCGCTGGGAGGCGCTGATGCTCGGCGCACTGCTCGCCTGGGGAGCGCTGCTGACCGCCCTGTTCATCCCCTCGCCGCGGCGCGTGCTCGTGCTGGTGCCGATGCTGGCGGCGCTTTGCTCGGTCGGGGTGGCGGCGCTCGACAGGCTGGCCCGCGAGCAGGCCGGGCGGCGGGCCCCTTTCAGCCGACCCCGATCCTGGCGGCCTCGAACATTTCGTCGATCCGCGTGAACTTGACGCGCGGCCGTCCCTCGGGCTCGCCGCGCTCCACCTCGGCCCGGTCGATCGCCTCCCAGCCCGCGAAGCTGACGAAGTCCGGCCGGCGCTCGGCCAGCAGCTCCTCGATCGCCTCCGGCTGCGGCGCCGCGGGCCGCGGCACCCGCCTGGCTGCGACGTCCTCGAGCAGCCCGTCAACCGTCTCCTGGGCGTCCTTCTTGTTCGTGCCGATCACCCCCGAGGGGCCGCGTTTGATCCAGCCGACGGCGTACTGGCCCTCGAGGTGGGTGCCGTCGGGACCGAGCACGCGGCCGCCCTCGTTGGGAATCGTGCCGCGGTCGTCGTCGAAGGGGACGCCCTCGATCGGCGTGCCCCTGTAGCCCACCGAGCGCAGCACCAGGCCGGCGGCGATCGTCTCGCGCCTGCCGCTGTCGCGTGCGCGCAGGACGCCGGCGTCGTCGGCGACCAGCTCGTTGTGCCCCACCTCGACGGCCTCGACCCGGGCGTCGCCCCTGATCTCCACCGGGGAGAGGAGGAAGCGCAGCTCGATCGACTTGCTCTTGCCGGCCGGCTTGCGGGTCGAGAACTCAGTCAGGATCTCGACGTTCTTGCGCGCGGTGATGTCGGCCTCGTCGGAGTCGAGGTAGGCGGCGCTCGCCGCGTCCAGCTCGACCTCGGCCGGATCGACGATCACGTCGGCGTCGCGCATCTCCCCGAGCTCCTTGATCTCCGGGTTGGTGAAGGCCGCCTGGGCGGGCCCGCGGCGCCCGAGGACGCAGATCTCGCGGATCCGCGATTCGGCCAGCGCCTCGATCGCGTGGTCGGCCGTGTCGGTCAGGCGCAGCTCGTCGAGTCCGAGCGCGAGCATTCGCGCCACGTCCATCGCCACGTTGCCGTTGCCGATCACGACCGCGCGCTCGCAGGAGAGGTCGAACTCGGCGTCGGCGTAGTCGGGGTGGGCGTTGTACCAGCCGACGAACGCGGTCGCCGGATGGCTGCCGGGGAGGTCCTCGCCGAGGATGCCGAGATGGCGGTCCGTCTCGGCCCCGTAGGCGTAGACGACGGCGTGGTAGCGCTCGGCCAGCTCGGCGGCGGATACGTCGGCGCCGATCTCGACACCGCCGAAGAACCGGAACCCATCGCGCGCAGCCGTCTTGGCGTAGACGCGGATCACCGACTTGATCTTCGGGTGGTCGGGCGCGACCCCGCCGCGGACGAGCCCGAACGGCGTCGGAAGGCGGTCGAACATGTCCACCTGGACCGCCGCGTCGTCGCTGCGAAGGAGCTGCTCGCTCGCGTAGAAGCCGGCCGGACCGGAGCCGACGATCGCGACGCGAAGGGGGTTGTCGTGGCTGCCTGGCTGGTCGCTCATTGCGGGACGGACCGGGGGAGAGGACCGAAGAGGTTAGGCGACGGGCGCCGGGCTCGCGGCGGCGGCGGCAACGCCGTCGAGCGCGTCGAGGGCGCGGGCCACCGACATCGCGATGCACGTGAAGATCGGGGTGTCGCGCAGGGTGTAGGAGCTCGACTCCGAGCCCCGCAGCTCCTGGACAAGGTCGAGGAACTCGCCCGGGTCGTCGCCCTCGAACGAGACGACGAACTCCTGGTCGTCGAGCCCGAACGAGTACGCCGTGTTGATCGTGATCTCCGGATAGCGGCGCCCGATGTCGATGTGCTCTCGCATGATCCGCTGGCGCTCGTCGGCGGGTTTCGCGTACCAGTCGCGCCGCTTCCAGAATGGATAGACGAACAGGTAGCGCCGCCGCGACGTGCAGATCTCCGGTCGCGGCTCGGAATCCGAGTAGGGGGATGGCTTCGTCATCGCCAGATAGGAGTGGGGCGTCGTGGCCCACCTCGCCAGGCCGCTCTGCCCCAGCACTACGTGGAAGGTGTGGATGTCGTCGAGGGCCGGGCTCTGCGCCAGCAGCAACAGGTCGGTGTCCCCGCGCGTGCCTACGGTTGAATATGCCCGCAGCGAGCGGTCGGTGGCGAAGTCCTCGCAGGCGGCGAGGAACTCGCGCTTGTCCTGCGCCCTCTGCTCGTCGTCCCGGCGCCGCCAGGCGGGATCGATGGCGAAAAAGGTGAACTTGGCGAACGTGCGAACGGCCACCAGACAAGGATATGGGTCGCGTCTCGGTGGCGGCCGGGTCGCGCGCGTCGCGCTTGCGCTGGCGGCGCTGCTCGCGCCGGCCCCGGCGGCCGCCGCCGCGCCGCGGCCGGCCGACCGCGCCGACCGTGGCGCGCCGCGCGTCACGATCGCCGTGCTCCGCAACCGCATTCCCCAAAAGCGGCTGTGGCGGACGAAGGGCATCGCGCCGGGGCTGCTCAGCCCCAGCCTGGCCCACCCGGCGGCGGAGCAGGTGTACCTCGACGTCACCCAGGGGAACCGCGTGTTCAGCGGCCTCTATGACGAGTCGCTGCCACGGCTGCGGATCGACCACGGGACCGTGGCACGCTGGCCCGAGGTGGTGAGGCGCGCGCGGTCCGCCCCGGCGGAGATCGTCCCCGGGCTGCTCGCGACCGCGCTCGCCGAGCGCGGGATCGCGATTCGCGCCTCGCCCGGCCTCGCCGCTGCCGCCGTGATCGCGGCCGATGAGCGCGGCCGGGTGCGGCCTGCGTCCCGGGGGGCCTGCGTGGCGCGGACGTGCCCCGCCGGCACCACCGTGGTCCCAGCCCGTCTCTCCGACCTGCCGCGGATGATCGGAGCGCTTCGCGGCCGCGACATGCTGATCGCCCTGCAGAGGCCGCGCCGCCAGGCGGGCCCGCTGCTCGCCGTCGGGATCGCCGGCCGCGGCTTCGCGGGGAACCTCACCTCCGACAGCACCCGCCTCGGCGGCGTCGTGCTGGCAACCGACCTCGCCGCCACGATCCTCACCCGTCTCGGGGCCCCGGTCCCGGGACAGATGCTCGGTCGCCGCATCCGCGGCGAGGGCGGGGCAAGCGCAGCCGACCTCGCCTCCCTGCAGCAGCGGCTGGTGCGCGTCGCCCCCCGCCGCGGGCCGGTGATCGGCGTCAGCCTGCTCGTCTGGGTGGCGCTGGGCGCGCTTGCGGCGGCGCTGCTGCGCGCTCGCGGCGCCCGCACGGCGCTGGAGCTGCTGGCGGTCTGTGCCGCGTACATGCCGGCGCTCCTGCTGATCGGGGCGGCGATCGAGCCGAGCCGCTCGGTGGAGCGGCTGATCGTGCTCGCCGGCGCCCCGGCCCTGGCGCTCGTCACCTGGTGGGCGGTCAGGGGCTACGCGGCGCTCGCGGTCGCCTGCGGGACCACGGTGCTCGCCTACGCGGCCGACATGGTCGCGGGCTCGAAGCTGACGCCGCTGTCGTTGATGGGGCCGAACCCGGCGTTCGGTGTGCGCTTCTACGGGATCGGGAACGAGCTGGAGGCGACCCTCGCCGTGCTCGTCCCCATCGGCGCCGGCGCGGCCCTGGCCGCTTGGAGCGACCGCGGCGAGCGGCTCGGCGACCGCGCCGCCGCGATCGCCTTCGTCGCGATCAGCGTCGGCGCCGCGGCGTTCTTCGCCCTCGGGCGGTTCGGGGCCGACGTCGGCGCCGCGATCGTGCTTCCCGCCGGTGGGGCCGCGGCGGCGCTGGCCGTGCTGCGCGAGCGCCCCCGCCGGGCCTGGGTCCTGGCGCTGGCAGCGCCCTTCCTCGGCGTCGCCGCTCTTGCACTCCTCGACGTTCTGTCCGGCGGCAACAGCCACCTGACCCGGTCGGTCCTCCAGGCCGGGGGGCTTCACGACGTCGCCGACGTCGCCGACCGCCGCCTGCGCTCGTCGGCGAACAGCTTCCTCAACCCGCGCAACCCCTTCCTGCTCGCGCTCGCCGTGGGCGCGATCGCCGCGGCGATCGCGCTTCGACGCCGGATCCGCGAGCTGTTCGAGGGCCGGCCCGCCGCCCTGGCCGGGCTGATCGGCGCCGCTGTCGCCACCCTGGTGGGCGCGCTCGCGAACGACTCCGGGGCCCTGTTCCTGACGATCGGGACCGGCTATCTCGCCGCCTACCTCGGCTTCGCCTGGGCACTGGGCCGGCCGCGTCAGGCGACCACCCCCGCGCCTGGCGGGCCGGGCCGAAACCGCAGCCCCGCGGCGGGTTAGAATTCCCCGATGCGCATCGCGCTGGTCTCGCCCTACTCCTGGACCTACCGGGGAGGCGTGAACCGGCACGTTGACGCGCTCGCAAAGCAGTTCGCGGGCCGCGGCCACGACGTGCGGGTGCTCGCCCCCTGGGATCCCCCCGACCGCATAAGTCAGGCGCTTCACCGTGCCGAGGCGGAGCCGCTGGAGCGGCCCTCCCACCTGGTCCCGCTCGGCCGCACGGTCGGGATCGGCGCCAACGGCGCCGTGTCGAACCTCTGCGTTTTCCCCGACGCGGTGACGCGGATGCGGCGCGAGCTGCGCGAGGGCCGCTACGACGTCGTCCACGTGCACGAGCCGATTGCCCCCCTGATCGGCTGGGACGCCGCCCACTCGACGCGGGCGCCGACGGTCGGCACCTTCCACGCCTATTCGACCAAGGCGTTCCCCAACCACGCCGCCAGCCTGCTGGGCGCTCGGCGCGCCTTCGCCAAGCTCTCGGCGCGGATCGCGGTCTCCGAGGCGGCGGCGTGGACCGCGCGGCGCTACTTCGGCGGCCACTACGCGATCGTCCCCAACGGGGTCGACACCGACGCTCCGCCGGCGGGGCCGAAGCCGTCCTCGCCCGAGCTTCGCGTGCTGTTCGTGGGGCGGCCCGAGGAGCGCAAGGGGCTGCCGGTCCTTCTGAGCGCGTTCGGCGCCCTCGCCAACAACGTGCCGTCCCGCCTGACGGTGATCGGCGCCGACTCCGACGACGTCACCCGCTACGTTGCCGACAGCGACGTGATCCGCTTCATCGACTCGCGCGGGCGGGTCTCCGCAGCCGAGCTGTGGCAGGCGCTGCACGAGGCGGACGTGCTCTGCGCGCCGTCGCTCGCCGGGGAGAGCTTCGGCATGGTCCTCACCGAGGCCTTCGCGGCGGGCACGCCGGTGATCGCGTCGGAGATCGCCGGCTACCGCGACGTCGTCAGCGACGGCGTCGACGGCGTCCTGGTGCCGCCCGCCGACCCCCAGCGTCTCGCAGAGGAGCTGCAGCGGATGTACGTCGAGCCCGAGCGCCGGGAGGCGATGGGCCGCGCGGCGCGCGCCAGCGCCGGGCGGTACGCGTGGCCGCGCGTCGCAGACCAGGTGCTCGACGTCTACGAGCGCGCTATCGAGGCGCCGCAGCCGGCGGGGGCCGCGGAGGCACTCGCCCGCCGCGCCGGGCTCGTCTACGCCGACGGCGCCCCGAAGCGCCCGCCGCAGCGGCTACCGTCGCTCGACCCCGACCCGCAGGGGGGCCGCAGCCGTGGCCGCGCCGCCCGCCGCATCGGCCTCGGGATCGCGGGGGCCCTCGGGGTGGGCCTGACGGTGCTCGCCGCCCGCAAGATCGGCTTCGAGAAGGTGGTCTCCAGCTTCGTCGCGTCCAGCCCGAGCTGGGTGATGATCGCCGTCGGCCTGATGATGGCCTCGATGTTCTGCCGTGCGGCGTCGTGGTACGCGATCGCCCGCTCGGCGCTGCGCGGCCGCCTGATCCGCCGCCGTGACGTCACCTCGGCGACGATGATCGGCGTATTGATGTCGGCGACGCTCCCAGCGCGGCTCGGCGAGCCGGCGAGGGCGATGGTGGTCGCCCGGCGCGCCGGCCGCATGCGCGAGACGTTCCCGGTGCTGCTCGGCACGCTGGTCTCCCAGACCGTGCTCAATATCGTCGCCCTGGCGCTGCTCGGGGTGATCATCGTCAGCACTACGGACCTCTTCCATCAGGGGCAGAAGGCCCTGTTCGTCGTCAGCCTGGCGCCGCTGGCGCTGCTGGTGGCGGTGCTCGTTGCGCCTGTCGCGCTTCGCGGCGCCCGCCGCGGCCGCTTCGCCCGAGTCGCCGACTCGATCCGGAAGGCGCTGGTCCAGGTGCGGCGGGGCCTCACCGTGTTCCGTGACCCTCGGCGGGGCAGCTTCGCCGCGTTCTCGCAGCTGCTGGCGTGGGCGCTGCAGCTGTTCGCGTGCTACGCGCTGCTGATCGCGATGGGCCTCGACGGCCGCACGGGGATCGGCGCCGCCGCCGCCGTGCTGTTCGCCGTCAACGTCACCGCCGTCGTCCCGGCGACGCCCTCGAACATCGGCATCTTCCAGCTGGCCGTGATCAGCGTCCTCTCGGGCGGCTTCGGTGTGTCCGGCGCCGACGCCCTCGCCTACGGGGTCATCCTGCAGGCCGTCGAGATCGCCACCGCCGTGGCGCTCGGCGTGCCGGCGCTGGTCCGCGAGGGGTTCACCTGGTCAGACCTGCGCGTGCAGGCGATGTCGGCGTCCCCGGTCGAGCTGGCGCCGGTGAGCCGCCGCGACGCGCGCGAGTCGGTCAACTCCTAGTCGTCCTTCTCGGAACGTTCGCCATTTCCGGTGAAACGTTTCGGGAACGGCCACTAGGTCCTTCCGCGCTCAGGCGGCGCGGGCGAGCGCCTGCGGGAAGCCGGCGAGCAGGCCGGCGAGCCGCCCCGTCGCCTCGATCTGCGGGCAGTGGCCGCAGTCCTCGATCACCTCGATCCGCGCCGACGGCACGACGGCGAGCACGCGCTCGGCGCCCGCGGGGTAGACCATCCGGTCGCGATCGCCCCAGACGAGCAGGACTGGCCGGTCGATGCGGTCCAGCTCGAAGGGGCTGTCCAGCTCGGGAAGCAGGCGCCGGCCCGTCCCCCAGATGCGAACGGCGTCGCGGCGGCTGGAAACGTGGTCGCAGAACGCGATGACGACGCGGGGATCGACGTTGCCGGGATGGGCGAACGCGAGCGTGCGATAGACCCGCCCGACCCATTGGCGCACAACGATGTCGGGGATCGGCAGGGGCGACCGCAGGATCAGCCTCACCAGGCGCTCCCCCTCGAGCACCGCAAACCAGCCGGGCATGTCGAGCCCGGCCGGAGCGATCGGCACGGCGCCGGCGATCGGAAGCTGGCGCTGCGCTGCCCGCAGCGCCAGGCAGCCGCCGAGCGAGTTGCCCGCCACCACGACGTCGCCGTCGGCTGCCAGGCGCCGCACGGCCGCCGACACGAAGCGGTCCAGCTGGGGCAGGATCGGCTGATCGCGTCGCAGGCGCGAGGCTCGTCCGAACCCCGGCAGGTCGACCGCCAGGGCGCGACGCTCGGCCCGCCGCAGGCGGTCCAGCAGCAGCCGCCAGGTGTCGGCGCTGTCGGCGAACCCGTGCAGCAGCAGCAGCGGGGGCCCGGCGCCGTCCAGTTCCAGTGCCCTGGTTTCGGCGCCGGCCAGGGCGATCCGGTGCTCGAACAGCGGATGCATCGCCTTCCTCGAAACCTAGCCGGATGAGCGGACGCGGGCGGCCGCCGCGATCGACCGTACCTGTACCCTCAGGAACCTCCGATGTCCCTGTCCAACGTCTCAGGCCTGCCGCGCATCGGCCCCCGACGCGAGCTCAAGTTCGCCACCGAGGGCCACTGGAAGGGCGAGGTCTCCGCCGAGGAGCTCGCCGCGGCCGCCGCGTCCATCCGCGCCGCCAACTGGCGCTACGCCGCCGACGCCGGCATCGACCTGATCCCCTCCAACGACTTCTCGCTCTACGACCACGTCCTCGACGCGATCGCGCTGGTCGGCGCGGTTCCCGACCGCTACGAGCACGAGGGGGGGACGGTCGGCCCAGACACCTTCTTCGCGATGGCCCGCGGCCGCCAGTCCGGCGGCGTCGACGTGACCGCGATGGAGATGACCAAGTGGTTCGACACCAACTACCACTACATCGTCCCGGAGCTGGGGCCGGAGACGCGGTTCGCGCTGTCGAGCGAGAAGCCCTTCGCCGAGTACGCGGAGGCGAAGGAGCTCGGGATCGACACCGTCCCCGTCCTGGTCGGACCCGTGACCCTGCTGCTGCTCGGCAAGTCGGCCGACGGTGTGGACGAGGACTTCGATCGCCTCACCCTGCTCGATCGCCTGCTTCCGGTCTACGAGGAGGTCGTCGCCAGGCTGGGCTCGCAGGGAGCTGCCTGGGTGCAGCTCGACGAGCCGATCTTCGTCGAGGACGCCGTTGCTACGGCGCTCGACGCGCTCGGCACCGCCTACGAGCGCCTCGCCGCCGTCGACGGGCGCCCGAAGCTCGCCGTCAAGACCTACTTCGATCACGTCGGGGACGCCTACCCGGTGCTGCGCGACCTTCCGGTCGAGGGGATCGGGCTCGACTTCCACCGCGGCCCCGGCAACGTCGACCTGGTCGACGCCCACGGACCGCTCGACGGCAAGACCCTCTTCGCCGGGGTGGTCGACGGCCGCAACGTGTGGATAAACGACCTCGGCGCGAGCCTCGACCTGCTCGAGCGCCTGCGCGGCAAGGCAGGCGAGCTGGTCGTGTCCACCTCGTGCTCGCTGCTGCACACGCCGATCGACCTCGACGCCGAGTCGGAGATCGACGACGAGCTGCGCTCCTGGATGGCGTTCGCGCGCCAGAAGGTCGGCGAGGTGGCGACGCTGGCTCGCGGCCTCGCCGACGGCCGCGACGCGATCGCAGCCGAGCTGAGCGCCAACGCCGCCGCGCTGGAGAGCCGGCGCACCTCGGAGCGCACCCGCAACGCCGCCGTGCGCGAGCGCGTCGCCGCGCTCGGCGAGGACGACGCGCGGCGCGCCAGCGGATTCGAGCAGCGCCGCGAGGCGCAGCGGGCCGAGCTCGCCCTTCCCGCCTTTCCGACGACCACGATCGGCTCCTATCCGCAGACGGCCGAGATCCGCGAGGCGCGCGCCGCCCTTCGCGGCGGCGAGATCGACGGCGCCGAGTACGAGCGCAGGATGCGCTCCGAGATCGAGCGCGTGATCCGCTTCCAGGAGGAGATCGGCCTCGACGTGCTCGTCCACGGCGAGCCCGAGCGGAACGACATGGTCCAGTACTTCGGCGAGCAGATGGACGGCTACGTGTTCACCCAGAACGCCTGGGTGCAGTCCTACGGCTCGCGCTACGTGCGGCCGCCGATCATCTACGGCGACGTCCACCGTCCGGCGCCGATGACGGTGGAGTGGATCACCTACGCCCAGTCGCTCAGCGAGCGGCCCGTCAAGGGGATGCTGACCGGGCCCGTGACCATGCTGCAGTGGTCGTTCGTGCGCGACGACCAGCCGCGCGCCGAGACCTGCGAGCAGCTCGCGCTCGCAATCCGCGACGAGGTCGCGGACCTCGAGGCGGCTGGGGTCGGCGTGATCCAGGTGGACGAGCCCGCGATCCGAGAGGGCCTGCCCCTGCGCCGGGATCGCTGGGACGAGTACCTGCGCTGGGCCGTCTACTGCTTCCGGGTCGCCACCTCCGGCGTCCGCGACTCGACCCAGATCCAGACGCACATGTGCTACTCGGACTTCGGCGACATCATGGTGCAGATCCAGCAGATGGACGCCGACGTGCTGCTGATCGAGGCGGCGCGGTCGCGGATGGAGCTGCTGGGCGACTGGGAGCGAACCGGATACGAGCAGGAGATCGGCCCCGGCGTCTACGACATCCACTCCCCGCGGGTTCCGCCTACGGAGGAGATGGCCGAGCTCCTGCGCGCCGCGGCGGACGTGCTCGATCGCGAGCAGCTCTGGGTCAATCCGGACTGCGGCCTGAAGACGCGCGGCTGGGACGAGACCGAGGCCAGCCTGCGCAACATGGTGGACGCCGCCCGCCAGCTCCGCGAGGAGCTGGTCCCGGCGGGTTAAGGGACGGGCGCGGTCACGGCCGCCCGCCCGCGGCTGCGACGACCCCTTTGACTTGCCGCGGCCGGGCGGCCGCGCCCGCGCCGGACCGCTGACTAGGACGGCGGACACGGTCCCCGCCCGCGGCTGCGGCGAACCCGCTGACCCGGGCCGCGGCGCGGACACGGCTCCCCGCCCGCGGCTGCGGCGACCCCTTGAACTTGCCGCGGCCGGGGCCGCGCCCGGCGCCCCGCGGCCACGACCCCTTTGACTTGCCGCGGCCGGGAAGCCGCCCGCGCCGTCGCAATTCGTAGCCCCCGTTTACGAACGTTTTACGGGTGGTTTATGAGTCGGCGTTAACTTCGCCGCGAAGCCACGAAACGAGATCGGAGCCCCGATGCGAGAGAGCGGAAAGGAGGGGCCGGATGAAGAAGACGAACGGTGTCCGCGGGGTGCAGGTGAGCGGCGAGGACCCGAAGGTGCTGTTGCTCAGCGACGGGTCGGCGCTGTTCCTCGACGCCGACCCCGAGGACGGTCATGGCGGCGACTGGATCCTTGCGGGCCCGGACGGGCTCGGTAGGGATCAGGTCAGCGTCGCCGAGGCGTTCGCGCTCGCGGGCGACGAGTTCGCGAGATACGTCCGCGTGCGGACCCGCGCGGAGGTCGAGTGGCTGCGGAGCGTGGCGGAGTGGTGCGGCGAGCGCGCCGAGCTGCTGACCGGCGACCTCGAGACCGCCTCGAGGCACTGACGGGAGAAAGGAGCTTGCGATGACTGCACTGACGAACGGCTCGACATCACCTGTGCCCGCCGGCGAGCGCCGCCGTCGGGAGCCCGTGGCGCGCCAGCTCGCCGACCTGGCGGCCGCCGTGCGCGAGCACGAGGCGGCGAACCGCGGGCGCCCGCTCGGGATCCGGTCCAACGACGCCAGCCTGTACCGCCGGCTGCGCCAGATCTGCGGGGAGCGCTAGGCATGGTCGCGCGCATCCTCACCGCACCCGTGCGGCCCTCGGCGATGCTCGACATGCTGGCTGCCGGCGGCGCTCCGCCCGGCTTCGACCCGGCGGGCGCCGGGTCGGTGGCCCGCCCGGCACCCGCCCGGCATGCGCTGGTCCTCTGCCCGGCGTGCGGATCGGTGCTCGACGCCCCGCGCCGGCTTCCCGACAGCGACCGCGTCGGGCGCAAGTGCATGGTCTGCGACGAGTGGCATCCCGCCGCCGCGCCGCAGCGCTCGACCGCCGCCGTCTGATCCCCGGCGCGCGGCGGGCGGAGGCCCGTGGCGACTGCGAGCTAGAGCCCGAGCCTGCGGCGGATTCCGCGGGCGGCGAAGAAGCGCATCAGGTAGTGCATGACCCGCCCCTTGCGCGGCGAGTAGGGAAACCACATCGGCTCGGTCTTGCCGCCGACGCGCGCGACCACGAGCGACTCGGTGCGGCAGAACTTGCGGATCCCGTAGCCGCCGTGGCGGTAGCCGATCCCGGAGCTCTTCCAGCCGCCCATCGGCACGTCGGTGGCGAGGTAGTTGACGAGCACGTCGTTGACGTTGCAGGCGCCCACCTCGATACGCCGGGCGAGCGCCTCGCCGCGCTCGCGATCGCCGCTGAACACCGACGCCGACAGGCCGTAGGTGCTGTCGTTGGCCAGGCTGACGGCCTCCTCGGGGTCGCTCACCTTCATCACCGGGATGACCGGCCCGAACGTCTCCTCGCGCATCACCTGCATCGAATGGTCGACGCCCGAGATCACCGTCGGCTCGTAGAAGTCGCCCGGCCCCTCGCGCCGCCTGCCGCCGGTGAGCACCTGGGCCCCCCGCTCGCGCGCGTCGGCGACGTGGCGCTCGACGATCGCGGTCTGGTTGGGTGAGGTCATCGCGCCCACCTCGCTGCCGTAGGCGCGATCGACGCCCTGCTTGAGCTTCGACACCCGATCGGTGAGCCGAGCGACGAACTCGTCGTGGACGGGCTCCTCGACATAGACGCGCTCGACCGACATGCAGATCTGGCCGGAGTTGAGCAGCCCGCCCCAGGCGGCGGCGTTGACGGCGCGATCGAGGTCGGCGTCGGCGAGCACGATCATCGGGTCCTTCCCGCCCAGCTCGAGGCTGACGGGGGTGAGCGTCTGGGCAGCGCGTGCCATCACCTTGCGGCCGGTCGCCTCGGAGCCCGTGAACTGGACGTAGTCGACCTCGTCCACCAGCGCAGCCCCGGTATCGCCCATACCCAGCACGACGTCGAGGACGTCGGGTGCGCCGACCGCCTCCTTCCAGCCGCGCTCGACGATCTGCAGGAGGGACAGGGGGGTGAACTCCGACGGCTTGATCACCACCGCGCAGCCGGCGATCAGGGCCGGGATCGCATCCCCGAGCGAGAGCATCAGCGGGAAGTTCCACGGGCTGACGATGCCGACCACGGGCTGCGGCCGGTAGACGACGGTCAGCCGCTTGGTCAGCAGCGGCGGAAGGTGCGGCCTGACCTCCTCGTCGGCGAGGAACTTCGGCGCCTTCGAGCCGTACCAGCTGATCAGGTCGGCGAGGTACGGCACCTCGCCGCCGGCCTCGGAGCGGACCTTGCCGGTCTCATCCTGGAGCGTGTCCGCGATCTCGGCGTGGTTGGAGAGCATCCAGTCGCGCAGCTGCGCCATCCAGCGCTGGCGGCCGCGGATCCCCAGGGCCTCCCATGTGGGCTGTACCGAACGCACCCGCGCCACGACCTCCGCCACGCGCTCCGGCGGGTCCGCGGACAGGGTGCGAAGCACGCTGCCATCGGCCGGATTGCGGACCTCGAACCGCCCGTGGGGGCGGCCGTCGGCGCCGGCGCCGTTGCCGCCAGCGTCCGCTTTCGTCGGCGTCGTCGAGGTCTCCATCGGCGTCTCCTCTCTGGCGCCCCGCCGGGCGCTTCGGGGAGGACTCTACTCCCCGCCACCGCGCCTAGTTGGGGACGAGGCGGTAGACGCTGCCGTCGGCGAGCGAGGCGACGTAGTAGCGGTGGGAGCGGTCGACGCCGAAGCTGCTCGGCGTCGACACGCCGACCCCCTCGCTGCGGTCATCGCTCGCGCTGCCCAGCGACGGGACGAGGCTGCGAATCTCGCCCGGGGAGGCGGTGCTCGTACAGAGGTCCTCGTAGAGGTAGCGACCGTTCATCCCGGGGAGGTTGGATTGGCGGATCACGTAGCCGCCGATGATCGTGCCGCAGTTGCCCGAGTGGCTGTAGGTGAGGATCGGGAACTTCAATGGCGGAGGGGCACTTCGCCCGTTGTCGAGATCGTCGTTGCCCTCGTATCGCGACCAGCCGAAGTCGGCGCCGTTGGCGTCGGAGACGCGCTCGTAGTCGACCTCCTCGAACATGTTCTGGCCGACGTCTCCGGCCGCCAGGCGCGGCGCCTGGCCCGGCGGGCGGTCGATCGAGAAGCGCCACGGGTTGCGCATCCCGATCGAGAAGATCTCGTCGCGCCCGGCGACGCCGACGTAGGGGTTGCCGCCGGGGATCCGGTAGGGGTGGTAGACGCCGTTTTTGACCAGCGGCCGCGGGTCGATCCGCAGCAGCTTGCCGAGCAGGCGGTGCTTGTTCAGGGCGTTGTTCGGCGGATCGAAGCCCGAACCGCCGTCGCCGGTGCCGAGGAACAGGAGGCCGCCGGGGCCGAACTGGGCCTGGCCACCGTTGTGGTTGGAGTTCGCGTGGTGGCCGATCGTCAGCACCCGGCGGCGGCTGCTGGCGTTGGCGTGGTTGACCTTACCGGGCGCGCGCTTGAACTCGTCGATCTCGATGTTGCAGTTGTCGCTGCCGTTGGCGCAGTTGCGGTTGTTGAAGTAGACGTAGAAGCGTCGGCTCTGCGCGTAGTCGGGGGGGAAGGCGACGGACAGCAGCCCCTGCTCGCCGCCGCCCTGGGTGACCAGGCTGCGTATGTTCAGGAACGGACGCGCCAACAGCTGCCCGTCGGCGATCGCGCGGATCACGCCGTTCTGCTCGACCACCAGGATCCCGCCCCGCCCGGGCGGCTGCGTGACGTAGACCGGGCTGGTGAACGTGTACGGGTTGGCGTCGGGCCCGAGGGGATCGAGCGCGATCCGGGGCCCGCCGGCTCTCGCCACCGGGCCGCCTGCGAGCAGAGCGAGCGACGCCACCGCGGACAGGGCCGCCGTGGCCAGGCAGACCCGGGTCCTGGCGGCGCTCATCGGTAGATGCATATCGACGGGATCCTCGGATGCCTGAACACCGGCCGCGGCCGCAGGTAGCGGCGCTGGACGCGGGTTCGGTTCACGGGCGCCCGCCCGCCGCCGTGCTCGCGGGGTCGAGCCTGTCGACCGAGCCGTCCAGGGAGGTCACGTAGACGTGCCCGGCGCCGTCCTCGCCGAACGAGCTTGCGGCCGCGACCGAGACGCCGAGCGCGCGGTCGCCGCGGGCCCCGCCGGTGTCCGGTACGAAGCTGCGCAGGCTGCCGTCGCAGTAGTCGGAATAGAGGTAGCGGCCGTACAGCGTCGCCAGCGCGCGGTCGCGGACGACGTAGCCGCCGGTCACGGCGCAGCCCCGGTCGCGCCCGTAGGTGAGCACCGGCCGGACCGCGCCCGGCGCCGACTGGTCGGCGTTGAAGCGGGCGTCGCCCTCGAAGGCGGACCATCCGAAGTTCGCGCCGGCGCCGCGGCCGCGGCGCACGTAGTCGACCTCCTCGAAGCGGTCCTGGCCGACGTCGCCGATGCTGAGCGCCCCCGTGAGGCGATCGAACGAGAACCGCCACGGGTTGCGCAATCCGTACGAGTAGATCTCGGGCCGCGCCCCACTCCTGCCGACGAACGGGTTCCCGGGAGGGATCGAGTACTGGCGGCCGTCCGACGCTCGCGGGTCGATCCGCAGAATCTTGCCGAGCAGCGTCCCCAGGTCCTGGCCCTTTCGGTCCGGGTCGCCCTCGGACCCCCCGTCGCCCAGCCCGACGTAGAGCCTGCCGTCGGGGCCAAAGACGAGCGGTCCGCCATTGTGGTTGGGGAAGGGCTGGTCGACGAACAACACCTGGCGGCGGGTGGAGGGATCGGCGCGAGGCGGCGAACCGGGCGCCCGGCGAAACTCCTGGATGCGGGTGTCGCCGGCGCGGTCGGTGAAGTCGACGTAGAGCTGGCCGCTGCGCGCGTAGTCGGGGGCGAATGCAAGCGACAGCAGACCCTGCTCGCCGCTGCTCGACACCTCTTCCGAGAGGTCGAGGAAGGGCGTCGCCAGGACGCGGCCGTCACGCACGACGCGAACCCGCCCGCCGCGCTCGACGACGAACAGGTCGCGGCGGTCGCCGGGCGGCTGGGTGACGTAGAGGGGCTCGTCGAAGTCGCCGATGCGGGTGAGTCGGACGCCGCCCCGCCCGTCGCCGAGCGGCAGCTTCAGTGGCTTTTCCGGCTCGCGCTGCGGCGGCGGGGCCGGCGCCTGCGCCGCCGTCTGGTGGCGGTCGCCGCCGCACCCAGCGAGCGGGATCAGCAGCGACGTCAGCAGGATGGCGGTGCGTCCCGGGGGGATCCGCCGAGGCTAGAGGATCGCCTTCGTCGGCCCCCGGGCCTCAGCCGCCCTTGCGGACGACCTTGCCCGCGTCGTTGACCGTGGCCTGCGGGGGCTTCGTCGAGATCGTCACCACGAACTCGCCCGCCGGCCGGTTTCCGTCCGCGGTGACGGCCTTCGCCTTGCCCTCCAGGCCGGCGGCGATCACGTAGTGGAGCGTGTAGGTGCCGCCGCGGACCGGGGTGAGGCGCCAGACGGCCTCGATCTGGTCCTTCGGGGCGATCGGACCGAACTGGAAGGTGTTCGTCTGCACGGCGACGGCCCCTGCGGGCGCGCTCTCGCCGGCCAGCTTCGGGTAGTTGTTCTCGAGGATCCAGACCGGCCGGTTGGGGTTGGCGAGGTCGCGCTGCTTGAGCCTGATCGAGAACGGGCCCTCGGTCCCCTTGTCCACGTAGATCGTCACCGCCAGGTCGGGGATCGTCTTGTCGCCGACGTTGCGGACCCCGAGGCGGAGGTCGGAGGTCTCGGCCAGCCGCTGGCGGTTGGGGAACCTGGACTTGACGATCTCGACCGGGAAATCGCCGGCAGGCTCCTTGGCGTCCTGACGCGAGCCGCCGCCGCAGGCTCCGAGGGTGACCGCGCAGACGCAAACCGAAGCCCCCGCTTGCAGGCGACGCCAGTGCATGCGACGTGGGTGGGAGCGGCGGAGATGTGGAGCCTTCTCCCCCAAGGCGCGGGAACATACCACGCGCCGCCCGCGGCTCCGCCGGCATTCAGGCACGGATGGAGGGGTTTTCGGGCACCGGTGGTGACGGTTGTATGTGGCGAGCGACGGGCGGATCAAATACCCTTGTGCGTACACAGCGGGGGCGGCGTGTGCGGAGCCTCCGACCTCGCTGCGGAGGAGAACATTGGTCAGATCCGTCGCTGACAGGGCCTTCCTACCGGCCAAGAGCCTGTTCGAGCAGGTCGGGGACATGATGATCCTCACCGGCAAGACGATCGTCTCGGCCGTGCGCCCGCCCTACCCCTACGGCGGCGAGTTCATGAGCCAGTTCCTCTTCGCGCTGCGCCTGTGCTGGTTTCCGCTGCTGATCTCCACCGTCGCCTTCGGCTACGGCGCCCCCGGCCTGCAGGCCGCCAACTTCCTCGCTTTGTTCGGCGCCCTGGACAGACTGGGCGGCTTTTTCGTTTTGGCCTCGATCCGCGAGTTTGCCCCCTGGGTCGACTCGATGATCGTCGCCGGCGTCGCCGGCACCGCGATCACCGCCGATCTGGGCGCGAGAAAGATCAGAGAGGAGCTGGACGCCCTGCAGGTGCTCGGCGTCGATCCGATCAAAAACCTCGTCGTGCCGCGCTTTTTGGCGCTGATGCTGATCACCGGCCTGCTCGACGTCTACGCGCTGATCTTCGGCGTCTTCGGCGGGATCATCGCCGAGCTCGTAAACCACCAGCCGCTGGGCGGCTTTTGGGCGACCTTCTTTTCCAACGCCTCGGTCACGGACCTGTGGGGCTCGGTGTTAAAGACCAGCCTGTTCGGGGCGATCGTCGCCGTGGTCTGCTGCTATAAGGGGATGACCGCCACGGGCGGCGCCGCCGGGGTGGGGCGGGCCGTAAACGAGGCGGTGGTGATCGCCTTCGCGGGGATCTGGGCCTTCAACTACGTCTTTACCCAGACGCTTTTGGCCACCCATCCCGAGATGACGGTGATCAAGTGACCCGCGGAGCGGCGAGCTGATGCCCGGCTGGCTCTCGGTGCCGCGAGACTGGGCCGCCTCTTTGGGCGAGATCGTGCGCTTCTTCGGCGCCGAGTTCGGCGACGTCTTTAACGGCAAGGTGTTTCGCTTCTTCGGCGAGGCGCTGCGCCAGGCGGGCGTTTTGATCTTGGGCTCCACCCTGGTGATCTGGGGGATGATCTTCATCTTGGGGCTGCAATGCGGGATCGAGGGCGCCTACTTCAACCGCTCCACGGGCTCTCCCTCCTACGCCGGCGTGTTTGCCGCCTGGTGCGATCTGCGCGAGATGGTCCCCTACATGTTCGGCTACATCATGTCGGCCAAGGTGGGCACGGGGATCGTCGCCGAGCTGGGGGCGATGCGGATCTCCGACGAGATCGACGCGCTCGAGGTGATGGGCGTGCAACCGATCACGTTCCTTGCCTCCACCCGCATCCTCGCCGCCTGGATGGTGCTGCCATTCGTCTACATCGCCGGCGTCGGCGCCGGCTTCTTTGCCAGCTGGCTGGCGGTGGTAAAGCAGATCGGCGAGGTCTCCGGCGGCGGCTACTTTCTGATCTTCTGGATGTTTCAGAACCCACCCGACCTGCTCTACTCGGTGATCAAGGGGATGACGATGGCGACGGTGATCGTCGGGGTGGGCTGCTACTACGGCTACAACGCCTCCGGCGGCCCCGTCGGGGTCGGCCAGGCGACAGCCAAGTCGATGATCTTGAACATGGTCATGGTCCACATCATCGGGATGATCGGCACCCAGATCTTCTGGGGGGCCAACCCGAGGGCGCCGATCGGGGGGTAGGCGCCACCAAGGAGGAGAGAGTTGGCAGACGACGAGCGGTTCGACGAGAAGTACGACGAGCAGCAGGCCGAGGCCGAGTACGCCGAGGAGGCGGGCACGGACGAGGTCGAGCACGACCCGGTTGCGACCCAGCCTCCCCCCGGCGAGGAGGACTTCCAGAGGCGCGACTACATCATCCCCGGCGTCGACATGGAGGACCCCGACCCGTACAAGTGGCACACGGGCAAGAAGCGCGACCACGGCGGCGAGGACGCGATCGAGATCATCGACCTGGTCAAGCAGTTCGGCCGCACGCGCATCCTCAACGGCCTCAACCTGGGCCTGCCCGACGACCAGATCTCGATGGTGCTGGGGCCCTCGGGCACCGGCAAGAGCGTGCTGATCAAGCACATCGTCGGGCTGCTCTACCCCGACTCGGGCGACGTCCTCGTGCACGGCGAGTCGGTCCCCAGCATGACCGACGACGAGCTGTTCGAGGTGCGCAAGAAGTTCGGGCTGCTGTTCCAGGACGGCGCCCTGTTCGGCTCGATGAACGTCTTCGACAACACGGCGTTCCCGCTGCGCCAGCACACCGACAAGGGCGAGGACGAGATCGGCGAGATCGTCAACCGCCGGCTGCGCGAGGTCGGCCTCGCGGAGGCGACCTTCAAGATGCCGAACGAGCTGTCCGGCGGCATGCGCAAGCGCGCCGGCTTCGCCCGGGCGCTCGTGCTGGACCCGGCGATCGTGATGTTCGACGAGCCGGACTCCGGCCTGGACCCGGTGCGGACGGCGCTGCTGTGCGAGCTGGTCCGCGAGGTCCACGAGGAGAATTCCGGTTGCTATCTGGTGATCAGCCACGACCTCGGCACGGCGCGCCGGATCGCCGACTTCATCGCCGTGCTGTGGAAGGGCCGGATCGTCGAGAGCGGTCCCGCGGACGAGCTGTTCAACTCCGAGAACGAGTTCGTCGCGCAGTTCCTCAACGCAGACGTTGAGGGTCCGCTGGCGATGGACTGATCGCGCGTGGGGACCCGGGCAGCGAGGGAGGGCTTTGCGGGTGCGCTGGCACTGGCGTTCGCGCTCGCTCTCTTCCTCTGCCCCGGCGCGTCCGCCCAGACCGTCAACGCGCACAGCAGCGACGGCCAGACCTGCCGTCTGCACTCGATCGCCAACCGCGACTACGAGCCGGTGCCGCCCCCGTACGCGAAGATGATCTGGGGCATCCGCGTCAGCACCTGCAACGCGGTGGTGGGCGCCCAGGGGACGCTGACCGCAAACGTCCCCCTGCAACCGAGCGACACGATGCTGTTCGTGCGCGCCCCCGCCCCGTACCACCGAAAGCGCGAGTTCCACGGCGAGCGTGCGTTCGGCTACCAGACTCAGATCAACGTCAGGGTGAGGCGACGCCGGGGCCACTGGTTGAATCCGGGCGGACCGTGCTCGGTTTCGACCCAGCTGAACCCGGGCGACACGCTCAACTGCCAGCTCGGCGACTTCATGGGCGCCGACTGAGCGGCCGCCCACCGCGCCGGCATCACGCCGGCGACGGCGCCGGCATCCGGCGCCCCCCCGGTCGCGCCTGCCTAACCTTTCCGGGATGAGGGTCGCAAGGCTTCTCGGCGGCCTCACCGCCTGGTCGGTGAGGCACGCGCGCGCGGTTGTGGTCGTGACGGTGCTGCTGGCGCTCGCCGGAGCGGTCAGCGCCCTTCGCCTCGAGACCGACGCCGGGACCGACACCCTCGTCGACTCGGGCTCGCCGGCGTTCGCAGCCACCGAGCGGTTTCACCGCCAGTTCGGGGACGACCCGGTCGTGATCCTCGTCAAGGGCCCTCTCGACCGCCTGCTGCTGACCAAGAACATCGGTCAGTTGCTGCGGCTCGAGGGATGCCTCGCCGGAAACGTGCCGAAGGGAGAGCGCCCCCTGCCCGGCCCCTGCCGGGAGCTGGCGGCCCTTCATCCCGCCCGCGTCGTCTACGGCCCCGCCACGTTCATCAACGAGTCGATCGCGCAGATCGACTCCCTGATCTCCCGCTCGGTCGGGGGCGCGATCACCACCGCCAGGCTGGCCGCGGACCAGGCCGGCCGCAAGGCCCGCCTGAAGGGGGCAACGGCGAAGGGGATCAAGCGCGCCGAGCGCCTCGCCGCGAAGGGCAGCCTGCAGCTCTCCCAGACGAACCTGTTCCAGCTCGCCTTCCGCTACGGGATCACCGCTCCTCCGCGCCTCAACGACCCCCAGTTCGTCAGCTCGATGGTGTTCGACACGCGCCTGCCGGCGGGCAGCCCGAAGGCCCGCTTCGCGTACCTGTTCCCGAGCCGGGACGCGGCGCTGATCTCGATCCGGCTGCGCCCCGACCTGAGCGACTCCGAGCGACGCCGCGCGATCTCGCTCTTCCGGCAGGCGGCCAGCAACGACTGCAGGCCGGACCCGAAGAGCAATCCGAGCTGCTTCGCCCTCGACCGGGGCAGCTACGTGGTCAGCGGCGTCCCGGTCGTGGTCGAGGGCCTGGCGGGCAAGCTGCGCAGCGGCGTTCTCACGCTGCTTGTGGCATCGCTGGTCGTGATGGCTCTCACCCTGGCGATCGTCTTCAGGCCGCCGCTTCGCCTGCTGCCCCTGGGGGTCGCCCTGTGCGCGGCCGGCCTGTCCTTCGGCGCCCTGTCGCTGGTCGGGGGGAGGCTGACGATGGCGTCGATCGCGGTGCTCCCCGTCCTGATCGGCCTCGCGGTGGACTATGCGATCCAGTTCCAGGCGCGCTTCAACGAGGCGACCGAGGCGGGAATGGGGCCCGAGGAGGCGGCGACGGAGGCCGCTCGCAGGGGCGCTCCCGTGATCGCGACGGCGATGGTCGCCACCGCCGCCGGGTTCTGCGTCCTGCTGCTCTCGCCGGTGCCGATGGTGCGGGCGTTCGGCCTGCTGCTGGTCGTCGGGATCGTGCTCGCCTTCGCCGGCGCGCTCAGCGGCGGCTTCGCGGCGCTGGCGCTCGCCGGCAGGCGCAGCGGGGAGCCGCGGCGGCGGATTCGCGTTCCCGACCGGCTGCGCTCGCTGGCGGCCGCGGCAGCCGTCCGCCGCGCCGCCGCCGGGAAGGCGATCCGCAGCGCCGGAAAGTCGGCGCTGGCCGTGTCGATCGCGAGCCCCGGCCGCGTCCTCGCGGTCGCCGTCGCGCTCGCCGTCTGCGGCTGGGTCGCCGGCACCAGGACCGAGGTGGTCTCGGACATCCGCCAGCTGGTCCCCTCCGACCTGCGCGAGCTGAAGGACGTGCAGACGCTGCAGGACGACACCGGCGTCTCCGGCCAGGTCGACGTCGCCGTCCGTGCCCCGGACCTGACCGACCCCAAGGTGATCACCTGGATGCGCAGCTTCCAGGACCGCGTCCTGGCCAGGCATGGCTTCGAGGGCCAGTTCCCGAGCTGCCGCAAGGCGCAGCTCTGCCCGTCGCTGTCGCTGACCGATCTGTTCGCGAACCCGGCCGGCCAGCTGAGCCAGCAGCGGGTGCAGTCCCTGCTCGCGTCGGTGCCGCCCTACTTCTCGCAGGCGGTCGTCACCCGCGATCCCCTCACCGGCGGCGTCGGGGACACGGCGAACATCGCCTTCGGCATCCGCGTGATGCCGCTGGACGACCAGAAGCGGCTGATCGACGACATCCGCTCCCAGATCGATCCGCCGGGCCCCGGCAACGGGCCGCCCGAGGGGGTGACGGCTGCCGTCGCCGGCCTGCCGGTGCTGGCGGCCGACGCCAACGGATCGCTGTCGGGCAGCCGCTACTGGCTCACCCTCGCCGGCCTCGTCGCCGTGGCGCTGGCGCTGCTCGCGATCTATCGCTCCCGGCGGCGCGCGCTCGTCCCCCTCGTACCGATCGCGCTCGCCACAGGGTGGTCCTCGCTCGTCCTCGCCGCGATGGACATACCGCTCAACCCGATGTCGGCGACCCTCGGCGCCCTCGTGATCGCGATCGCCACCGAGTTCAGCGTGATCCTCTCCGCCCGCTACGGCGAGGAGCGCGGCGCCGGCCGCTCGGTGGGGGAGGCGCTGCGGCGCACCTACGCGCGCACCGGTGCCGCGGTGCTGGCGTCCGGAGTGACGGCGACGGCGGGGTTCGCCGCGCTGATCGCCAGCGACATCCGCATGCTGCGCGACTTCGGCTTCGTCACGGTGGTCGATCTGGCCGTGGCCCTGATCGGGGTGATGCTCGTCCTGCCGGCCGTCCTCATCCTCGCCGAGGGCAGATCGCTCCAGCTCGCCCGGGTGCGGCCACGGCTCGTGGCGCTGCTGCCGGCCCGCGTGCGACGCTGAACGCCAGTGAACGACGACGAGGAGCGCGGTCGCGACCGGCGGGGCGGGCCGCTCGGCTGGGACGAGGACGGCGAGGGCTGGGAGCACCGCCGCGACCCCGACCTCGAGCCGGAGGACGAGCCGCGCCGACCGCAGGACATACCGGTGCCGCGGATCGGCAGCCGCTACACGGCGGTGCTCGGAGTGCTCTTCCTGCTGATCCTGATCGGAGCGGGCGTGAACACGCTCTCCCATCGCGGCAATGCCTGCATCCTCGCGATCAGCTGTCCCGCGACCGACCTGCCGCTGCCGGAGTTCGCGGTCGCCGATGCCCGCGGCTCGGTCACCGGCGACGCGAACATCGCCCAGGACGACTGCGAGACCTCGCAGCTCCCATGCCCGTCGGACCGGCGCCGCACGCCCGCCTGCGAGGTCCGCGGCCGCGGCGTGATCCGGGTCTGCGACCTGTTCGACCGCCCCTCGGTGATCTCTTTCTGGTTCACCCGGGGCGCCTCGGGGTGCATCTCCCAGCAGGACGTCGTCGACCGCGTCGCCAGGCGCTACCGTGGCCGGGTGAGCTTCCTCAGCCTCGACGTCCGCGACTCGCGCGACAAGGTCCGCGATCTGATCCGCGACAGAGGATGGACGATGCCGGTCGGGCTCGACAGCGACGGCGCGGTGAGCAACCTCTACCGGGTGGGCGGCTGCCCCACGATCACCTTTGCCTATCCGGGCGGCATCCTCGAGCACGCGAGCCGCGGCGAGCTCGACGAGGCGCAGCTCGCGCGGCTGGTGGACCGCCTGATCGCCGCCTCGCGCAGGCGAGCGGCGGCCGACTGAGCGATGGCGGCCACCGACCGCGGGGAGGGCCTGGGCCTGCCGCCGCCGGGCGAGGCCGCGCCGGAGGCGGGCTGGATCGCGCCTGAGCTGGCCGACGAGTTCCCCGGCCTCGCCCTGCGCTACACGACGATCGAGGCGGGCTCCGGGCGCAGCCCTCGCTCGGTCAAGGAGAAGCTGCGCCAGCTCAGCGACCGCTTCTACGGCTCGCACGCGGTCAACATGCGCCAGAAGCCGATCCCGTGGGCCTACCGCGTCTTCTACCGCCACATCGGCCTCGATCCCGACCAGCAGCCGACACCCGTCGAGGAGCTCGCCCTCAGCCGCATGAGGCATGGCCGCTTTCGCAGCCAGAACCGCCTGGACGATGCGCTCACGATCGCGACGATCGAGATCGGCGTGGCGCTGCGGGCGTTCGATGCCGACCGCGTCGAGGGGCGGATCGGGATCCGCGGGTCGAGCCCGGGGGAGGTGTTCGAGGGCCGCCCGGGCGCGCTGCCGCAGGGGACACTGGTGATTGCCGACGAGAGCCGGCCGCTTGGACTCCTCTTCGGCACGACGGCGGCGGGGCGCGGCGTGCATCCGCGCAGCCGGCGCACGCTGCTCGCCGCCGTGCAGGTGCGCGGCGTGCCCGACATCGCCGTCGAGGAGGCCCTGTGGCTGGCCGCAGCGGTGCTGACCGCCGACTGAGCGATCGATGGCGCTCGTCGCCGCGCCCGTCTAGAATGCTCCTGGCAGCTGAGGCGAAAGGGAGCAGATGCCCGAGCTTCTCGATCCGATAGCGACAACGGCCGATCCGATGGCCGACCGGCCGCGGATCCCGCCTTCGGGCGGCGGCGGCACCGGCCTCCGCGAGCAGCTCGACGAGCGCCCTGCCCGGCAGGAGCTTCGCCGCCAGATCTCACGCATGGAGACCCACCTCGCGGCCCTTTTCGGCTCCGCCTTTCCCCGCCGCGGGATCGAGTGGGGAGTGGCCGCCGCGGGCGGACCCCGCGTCCTCGGGATCCGCGAGCTGGAGGCGGTCCGCGACGCCCTGGCCGCGCGCCTGCAGGAGGCCCGGGGCGAGCTCCACAGCCGCGCCTACGTCGAGGAGCGCAAGCGCGAGCTGCTCGAGCACGTGATCGCCGAGCCGGAGCGCCACCACTGGGTACGGGTCTCGAACGAGGACATCGGCGAGCCCGGCTGCCGTCACTGGCACTCGCGCCCGCGCTGGGGGCTGCTCGGGATGCTGATGGGCTGGTGGCGGGTCAGAGTCTCATCCGGTTGCCCATGACCGCCGGGGCGCGCGCCCGCGCGTCCCGCCCCAACAAGAGGTTCCGCCGCCGTGGCGCGCAAGTCGCGTAAGCGACGCCGTCCGCGCCGGCCGTCTGCCGCCTCGGGCGGCGACGCCGCCGCCGGCTCATCCTCCGCCGAGGTCGGTGCCGCGCCCGCGCCGGCGCGAAAGCCGGCCAGGCGGCGCGCCGGACGCGACGAGGCGCCGCCGGCGCCTTGGGGATCGTTCCCGCTGGTCGAGCTGGCCGTGCTCGCCGCCCTGGTGCTGCTCGTCGCCGGCTTCTTCTCGTCGGGGACGCGCAGCGTGGCGATGATCGGCGCGGGGCTCATGCTCGGCTCGGTCGCCGGCCTCGAGCTGTCGATCAGGGAGCACCTCGCGGGCTACCGGTCGCACACGATGATCCTCGCCGGCGCGCCGGCGATCCTCACGCTCGCCGGGCTCTTCGTCCTGGCCGACTCGCTCTCGCCCGTGGTCCGGCTGGCGATCGCCCTCGCCGTGTTCGGTGCCGGCGCGCTGCTGTTCACCCGCATCTTCCGCCATCGCTCCGGCGGCGCCACGTTCCGCGTCCGCGGCTTTCGCGGCTAGGTCGGCCGGCGCGTCCGCGCGCCTGGACCGGGGGGCGGCCGCGCCCTAACCTGAGGGCATGGGGAGGTTCGTCAGGCGAGTGACGATGGCGCCGGCCAGCGCGACCCTGGTCGTGCTGATGCTGGCCGGCTGCCTCTTCCTCTGGGTGGCGGCGCCGCTGGGCTGGCTGTGGATCGGCTCTCAGCTCCAGCAGCAGGTCTCGCTCGGCACCGCCCTGATGGTGGCGATGACCGGCTTCGTCGCGACCGTGCTGGTCGTGATCCCGGCGCTGTCGTGGCTCAACCGCTGGCACATCGAGCTTCGCGGCGCCCGGCGGCTGCCGGCGCCGCGCCACTCCGTCCTGGAGGTGTTGCTGGTGGTGAGCGCCTTCACGGCGCTCATCGCCTTCTGCATCTGGTTCTTCGGCTTCTCGGGGGCGAGCCCCGCGCCCCTCAACGTCAGCTACTGAGCATCAACGGCCGAGCCTGTCGCGCCGTCCCTTCGCTTCCAGCGCCGCCGCCAGCAGGAGGCGCTGACGCCGGGTCAGCGTCCCGATCCGCTTGTTCTCGCTCAGTCCCAGGATGGCGACGAACTTCCTCGCCCGGGTGCGGCCCCAGCGGCGCTGGCTCGTCAGCAGCTCGGCCAGCGACATGCTCTCGACCTCCCAAGGGGAGTCGACGATCACGTCGGCTGCGCCGCGCTTGCCGCTGCCCACCTCCCGCTTCAGCGCGGCCCGCGCCAGTCGAACACGGTTGGCGTGCGCAAGGGCCTGCATGTGCTGAGGCAGCCTGGCGGCACTGGTTACAGCTTCCATCGGCGAGTCCTCCCCTCTGGGTCAGCGGTCGAAATGCGGCGGCAACCCTGCATCGTGCCCCCGGGTAACCCTAGACAGGTTCCCGTGGCCTCCGTGCCCCGGGTGCTGCGGCGGGGCGAAAACTAGACGTCGATGGCGACCGCGGTCAACAGAAGCGACGCGACGTCGCACGCTAAGAGCACGTTTTTCGTTCGGCGCAAGGACTTGTCCAATTTTGGACAAGTTGGAATTACCCAACTTGGGTTAGCCCGGGGAACCGCTCGCTGACCTCCGCGAAGATCTCCAGGGCGCGATCGAGGTGCTCGCGCTCGTGGGTCGCCATCAGGCTGGTGCGAAGCAGAGCGCCTCCCGGCGGCACCGCCGGATGCAGGGCGACGTTCGTGTAGACGCCCCCGTCGAACAGCGCCTTCCACACCAGCACCGCCTCCCAGTCCTCGCCCACGACCACCGGGACGATCGGGGTGACCGCCTCCGAGCCGTCGGGCAGGGTGCCGGGCTCGACCACCCTGAGGCCCAGCTCGCGGAAGCCGCGCCGCAGGTATGCGGCGTTGTCGAGAAGCCGCTCGAACAGCGGCCCGCCCTCGCGCCGGCAGATCCTCACGGCCTCCAGGGCGGCGCCGACCGCCGCGGGCACGGCCGCGGCCGTGAACATGAACGGGCGCGAGGCGATCTTCAGGTACTCGATCACGTCGGCGGGGCCGACGATGAAGCCGCCGCACGAGGCGAGGCTCTTCGAGAAGGTGCCCATCCGCAGGTCCACATCGTCCGCTACCCCGAACAGCTCGCAGGCGCCCGTTCCCCGCTCGCCGAGCACGCCCACGCCGTGGGCCTCGTCCACCATCAGCCGGGCGCCGTGGGCGCGGCACAGCTCCACCACGGGCGGCAGGTCACAGATGTCGCCCTCCATCGAGAAGACGCCGTCCACGACCACGAGCACGCCGCCGCCGTCGTCGCCGGCGCGTTCCAGCATCCTCTCCAGCTTGTCGATGCGGTTGTGGCGGTAGGGGCGCAGCTTCGCCCCCGACAGGCGGCAGCCGTCGAGGATCGAGGCGTGGTCGCCGGAATCGCAGATCACCGTGTCGCCCGGGCCCAGGATCGTGCCGATCGTGCCCAGGTTCGCCTGGTATCCCGTCGTGAACACGAGCGCGTCCTCCGCGCCCATCCACGCCGCGATCTCCGCCTCCAGCTCGACGTGGAGGGGGATCGTCCCGTTCATGAAGCGCGATCCGGTCAGCGCCGTCCCGTAGCGCTCCAGCGCCTCGCGCGCCGCCGCCTTCACGCGCGGGTCGGCGGTGAGCCCGAGGTAGTTGTTGGAGCCCAGCATCACGGTCTCGCGGCCCTCCATCTCCACCAGCGGGCCGGCCTCGGACTCGATCAGGCGGAAGTAGGGGAGGAGGTCGTTCTCCTTGGCCATCGCCAGCTGCTCGGCGCGGTCGTGGGAGCGGGCCTTCTCGAAGGGGTCGGGCGGGGCCTTTGTGCCGTCGGCCATCGCTCCGAAGTGTCGCACCTGCCCGGCGCTGATAGCTTGCCGCGCGTGTCACCCAGCGACGGCGGCACCGTCACGGTGCGACCCGTGCGCGGGCGCCGCGACCTGACCCGCTTCATACGCGTCCCCTTTGGCCTGCGCCGCGACGACCCGCTGTGGGTCGCGCCCCTGATCTACGAGCGCCGCCACTTCCTGGACAGGTCGAAGAACCCGTACTTCGACCATGCCGAGGCGGAGTACTTCATCGCCGAGCGCGACGGCGAGCCGGTGGGGCGGATCACCGCGCAGGTCGACCGGCGCTGGGACGAGTTCCAGAGGGGCAGCGACGGGATGTTCGGCTTCTTCGAGACTGCCGACGACGGGGAGGTGGCGGCGGCCCTGCTGGACACCGCCGCGGAATGGGTGCGCTCGCGCGGCCGCGACCGCATCCTCGGACCGATGGACTTCACCACCAACGACGAGTGCGGAGTGCTGGTCGAGGGGTTCGACCTCGCCCCGATGATCCTCGAGCCGTGGCACCCCCCCTACTACCGCGAGCGGGTCGAGGCGCAGGGGTTCGGCAAGGCGATGGACCTGCTGATGTGGGAGCTTCACCTGGGCGCGCTGAAGGAGGGAAACGAGTTCCACCCGATGATCCATGCCGCCGCGGAGAAGGTGGAGTCCGAGCACGGCGTGACGATCCGCAACATGCGCAAGAACGACCTCGAGGCCGAGGTCGCCCGCTTCATGGAGGTCTACAACGCGGCCTGGGGACGGAACTGGGGCTTCGTCCCGATCACCGAGGCCGAGGTCGCCTTCCAGGCGAAGAACCTCAAGCAGATCCTCGACGAGCGCTGGACGTTCATCGCCGAGCGCGACGGCGAGGTGCTCGGCGCTGCCCTCACCCTGCCGGACATAAACCAGGCGCTGGCGGGGCTGAACGGGCGGCTGCTGCCGCTCGGCTGGCTGAAGTTCCTGCTCGGGCGGCGGCGGATCGACCGCGTGCGTGTGTTCGCGCTCGGCGTCAAGCCCGAGCACCAGCATCTCGGGATCGCCGCGGCCTTCTACATCCGCCACCTCGAGGAGGCGTCGCCCGACGGGATCTCGTGGGGCGAGACGGGCTGGATCCTGGAGACCAACGAGCCGATGAACCGCGCCATGGAGGGGATGGGCGGCACGGTCGTCAAGCGGTACCGGCTGTACGAGAAGGCGCTCTAGGGCGGGGGTCGCCGGAACCTCGCTATTTGCGGCATCGGTCCGCCGTCCCGGCGGCTGGGAGTCTGGGGGCGGGGCTACACTGCGGCGCGTGAGCGAGGACGTCGTCCAGGCAGATGCCGTCGAGGAGACCGGGGCCGCCGCCGACGAGCAGGTGGTCGAGGCCCGCCCGGTGCGGCCGCTGCCGGCGAAGGCGAACGGGGCGGCGGTTGACTCGTGGCGCGGCGAGATGCGAACCGCGGCCCTGGCGGCCGCCGGCGGCGTCGTTGCCGGGGCGGCCACTGTCGCTGTCGTGCGGGCGGCGTCGGGCGGGCGGCGGCGAAAGCCGGCGCGGCGCCAGCCGAAGCGACAGGAGCGTCCCGCGAACGTGATTGCCAGCCGCTCGTTCCTCGTCGACGTCCACCTGCTCGGGCGCTGAGCGCGTGGCCTCCGTAGAGACGGAGGTCTGGCCGCCCTCCCCCTACCTGCTGCCGGGCGGCGGCGACGCGGACGGGGCGCTGCGAGCCGGAGGCGGGGCGCTGCTGCGGCTCTTGTGCGTGGAGGGCCGGCCGGTGCTGACCCGCGCGTGGAGCCCGGGCCCCGGCCGCGTGCTGCTGCGCGCCGACGCCGTCGAACCCGGCGAGGTGGCGCGCCTGCCCGATCCCGACATCGCCCCCGCCGAGCGCGAGCATCTCGACGAGGCGGTCGACGCGATCCGCTTCGCGCTGGCGATGGACGACGATCTCGGCCCCTTCCATCAGCGCTTCAAGCGCGACCGGCTGCTCGCCCCGGTGATCCGCGCCCGTCCCTGGGCACGGCCGCGCCGCCGCCCGTGGCCGTGGGAGGCCCTGGCCTGGGCCGTCACCGAGCAGCTGATCGAGGCGCCCCGCGCCGCCGCCATCCAGCGCCGCATCGTGCACCGCTGGGGCCCGCGTGCCGGCAGCGGCGGCGATCGCGCCCTGCACGACGTCCCCGGCCCGGCCACCGTGGCGGCGCTGGCCCCCGCGGAGCTGGCGGCGGTCGACCTCTCGCCCGGGCGGGCGATCGCCCTGCGCCGCGCGGCCACCGAGGTGGCGACGGGCCGCGCCGACCTCTTCGACTCCGACTGCGACCGGCGGCTGGCGACGATCGCCGGGATCGGGCCGTGGACGCTCCAGCGCCTCGCCCTGCACGGGCGCGGCGACCCCGACGCCCTCCCGGCCGGCGACCTCGCCTACCTCAAGCTCGTCGGTCGGCTCGCCGGGCTCGACAGACGCGCCACCGTCGAGGAGGTGGAGGAGTTCTTCGCGCCCTACGAGCCCTACCGCGGGCTGGCGGGCCACTACGCGCTCGTCGGCTACCACCGCGCCATCGCGCAGGGACCGCCGCTGCGGCGCGCCGCCTAGCGAAAACCCGAAATCAGGGGATCGAGCGCCGCGGCAGATAGTCGTTGCTGAGCGCCGTGGCTGTGTCGGGTCGCGCCGACAGCAGGTCGTGGTCGAACATCCAGCCGCCGAACGTGCGCCACTCGCCGGGGTCCATGTGGGCGAAGGGCCTACCCTGCTGCGGCTCGAGCAGCGGCAGGGTCCGCTTCACCTCGGCGAGCGTGAGCTTGGGGTCGAGCCCCTTGTTGGCGTTCTGCAGGGCCTTGACCACCCCCTGGGGGTCGTGCTGGGCGGTGCGGGTGCCGCGCTCCAGGGCGGCGAGGAAGAGCCTGATCGGCTCCGGGTCGTCCTGGAGGCGCTTGCCCTGGGCGACGAGGACCAGCTCGTCGTAGGGGGGCACGCCGAGCTTGTTGGCCGGCACGACGCGCGGCTGCTTGCCGCGCTGGGCCAGCTCGACCCCCTCGACGTTCGGATAGCCGCCGAACATCGCCTGCACCCTGCCGTTGAGGATCGCCGGCAGCAGCCCCTCGGCGACGTCCACCTGCTTGATGTCGGACGGCTTCAGGCCGGCCCGGGCGAGGATTGCCTGCAGGAACTTCGCCTGGTAGGGGATGCCCGCGGTCGCCACGCGCTTGCCCTTCAGGTCGCGGACGCTCTTGACGTTTGCCTTGCGCAGCGAGATCAGCGAGGTGAGCGGCCGGTTCACCAGCGCTCCGACGGCGACGACGTCGAGGCCCTGGTCCCGTGCCAGCAGCACCTCCGGCTCATACGAGATCCCGAGGTCGGCGTGGCCCGCGGCGACCAATTTGATCGGTGCCGAGGGATCGGACGGGTTGTGCGGGGCGACGTCGAGCCCGGCGCCGGCGAAGTAGCCCTTGCGCAGGGCCTCGTAGATCCCCGAGTGGTCCGGGTTGGGGTAGAAGTCGAGTTCGAGGTCGAGCTTCTCCGGCTTGGCCCCCGTGTCCTCGGACTTCTCGCCGCAGCCCGCGGCGAGCAGGGCGAGGACGGCCGCGAGCGCGGCGATCGCCGTGATCTGTCGGCGCATGCTGGTCAAGGGCGGCCCACCTTGTATCGCATCCGTCAGCGGGCGGTCTCGCCCGGGTTCCAGGTGACGACCCGCCGCTCGAGCGCCGAGAGCAGCGCGAACAGGGCGATCGCCACGGCCGAGAGCACGACGACCGCGGCGAACAGCCGCGCCGTCAGCAGCTGCGCCGACGCGGTCAGCATCAGGTGGCCGAGGCCGCTGTCCGACCCCGCCCACTCGCCGAACACGGCGCCGATCACCGCCACCGCGACGGCGATCTTGGCGCCGCTGAAGGCGTAGGGCAGCGCCGCGGGCGCCTCCACGCGCCGCAGGATCTGCCAGCGGCCGGCGTCGAGCGTGCGCATCATCTTCACCAGGTCGGGGTCGACCGCGCCCAGCCCGTCGAGCGTGTTGACGGTGATCGGGAAGAAGCAGATCAGGGCGATGATCGCCAGCTTCGGGCCGATCCCGTAGCCGAACCAGACGACGAGGATCGGGGCGATGACGATGATCGGGACCGTCTGCGAGGCGACCAGCAGCGGGTAGATCGCGCGGCGCAGGACGCCGGAGAGGTGCAGGGCGACGGCGAAGGCGAGCCCGAGGACGAGGGCGACGCCGAAGCCGAGCACGACCTCGCGCAGGGTGACCCAGCCCTGGCCGGCGAGCAGTGAGCGGTCGCTCCACAGCGCCGAGGCGATGTCGCTGGGCGCGGGCACGAGGAAGTCCTCGATCCGCAGCGCCGAGGACAGCGCCCCGACCTTGGCCGCCACCTGCCAGGCGGCGATCAGCGCGATCACGATCAGCGCCGGCGGCAGCCATCTCGAGAGCCGGGCCCTCACCGCGCCCCCCTCTGCAGCGCCTGCATCGCCCGCTCGCGCAGGGCGGTGAAGCGGGGCGCCGTCACCTGCTCGGTGCGGTCCGGATGCCGCGGGTCGGGGACGTCGAGCCCGGCCACCAGCCGGGCCGGCCGCGCCGAGAGGACCACGACCCGGTCGCACAGGTAGAGCGCCTCCTCGACGTCGTGAGTGACCAGGATCGTCGTGCGGGGCTCGGCGGCAAGCGCTTCCGCAAGCCACTCCTGCATCTCGGCGCGCGTGAGCGCGTCGAGCGCGCCGAACGGCTCGTCGAGCAACAGCACCGGCTTGCCCGCGAGCAGGGTGCGGAGGAAGGCGACGCGCTGTCGCATCCCCCCCGAAAGCTCGGCCGGCCGGGCGCGCTCGAAGCCGGCCAGGCCGAAGCGCTCGAACAGGGGGGCGGCGGCGCCGCGGGCGTCGGCGCGGCTGGCGCCGCGGTTTCGAAGCGCCAGCGAGGCGTTGTCGATCGCCGCCAGCCAGGGCAGCAGCAGGTCGCGCTGGGGCATGTAGGCGCAGCCGGCGAGGCGGCCGCGGGCATCCCCGGCCCCCGCGACCTCGACCGAGCCGCGGGTGGGCTGGCGCAGGCCGGCGATCAGCTCCAGCAGGGTGGACTTGCCGCACCCCGACGGGCCGACCACGCCGAGGACCTCGTGGCGGGCGACGCGCAGGTCGAGCCCGGCGATCGCCTCCAGCTCCCCATAGGCGTGGCCCAGAGCCGAGATGCCGACCGCCGGCGCGACCGGCTGGGCTGAGATGGATCGGGGCTCCGCCGCGGGAGCCCCAGTGGTCGTCTGCATGCTCCCTCCGCGCGCATTACCGCACAGGTTCGAAGGGTCAGCGCCGGGTGGGAGTTCCCAAAGGGCGCTATCTCAGCCCGCTCTGCCCGCGAGCACCCCTGGGTTGTCGACCGTTCAGTCTAGACCCTTCGGCAGGGCTACTCCGCCGCCGGGATCCCGCCGGCGACGACGTTGACGAACTGCTCGAGGTGACGGGTGGTCCAGCACTCGAGGGCCCCGTCGCAGTGGCGCTCGTAGGCGGCCATCACCGAGTCGCCGTAGTTCCAGTACAGGCGCGGCTCGGGGTTGAGCCAGAACATGCGCCCGGCGCGCTCCGCCACCTGGGCGAAGACCTCGGCGTGGGGCTCGCGCCCGTTGGTGCGGGCGTCGCCGAGCACGATCACGGTCGAGCGCGGGTCGAGCTCGTCGGAGATCTCGCCCAGGAACTCCAGCCACACGCGGCCGTAGTCCGTGTAGCCCGAGACGTCGGCGACGCCGCCCTCGCGGCTGATTCGCTCCGAGATCGCGCGGAAGTCGCGCTCGTGCTCGAACACGTCGGTCACCTCGGAGATCCGCTCGATGAAGACGAAGCTGCGCAGCTTGCGAAACGAGTCGTGAAGCGCGTGCAGCACGGAGAGGAAGAAGACGCTCGCCGACGTCACCGAGGTGGAGACGTCGCAGAGCACGTAGATCTCGGGCCGGCGCGGGCGCTTCGGGCGGAAGCGCAGGCGCAGCGGCACGCCCCCGGTCTCCAACGAGGCGCGCATCGTGCGGCGCACGTCCACCGTGGAGCGGCGCCGGTGGCCGCGGTGCTCGTGCCCGAGCGTCGCCAGGCGCCGCTTCAGCTGCGTCACCGCCCGGTGCACGCCGGCCAGGTCCTGGGCCGGGCTGGTGGGCAGGGCGCGATCCAGCTCCGCCAGGGGGCGCGATGGCGGCAGCGTCTCGGTGCGCTCGATCAGCGCCCGCTCCAGCTCGCGGCGCAGATGCCGCTCGAAGCGGTTGAGCTGCTCGCGGTCGAGCGCGACCTCGGGGTCGTCGTCCGCCCGCGCCTGGACCTGCAGGCCCAGCGTGCGGCGGATCCGCTGCACGTCGACCCCGATCACGCCGGAGCCCTCGCCGCGCCGCCCGAAGGCGGCGATCGCGAGGCGGGCGAGGTCGCGCATCTCGCCGTCGCGCCCCTCGGCGATCGCCTGGCGCACCGCCTCCCGCAGGTCGTCGAGGTCGAGCCGCTCGCCCCCCTCGTAGCGCTCCTCGGTGCGGCCCTGGCGGATCGCCTCCGCCTCGGCGCCGCGGAAGAAGTAGCGGTCGAAGATCAGCTCGAAGGCGCGGCGGTCCTCCTGCGTCTTGGCGATCGTCGCCGCCAGCGCCTCGCGGAAGTCGCGCTGGTCGCCCCAGGCGACCTCGCCGAGGGCCTCGAACGCGTCGAGGATCTCCGACGTTCCGACGCTGACGCCCTCGGCGCGAAGCTCCTCGCAGAACCCGACGACCCGCGACGCGAGGCCGGGCGGAAGCTGGGGCGGGGGCGCGCCGAAGGCCGAGCCCGCGGAGCCGGTCGCCATCGGATCTATCCGCCGGCGGCCTCGTGCGAGACCGTATCGCCGGCGAGGCGGACGCCGACGCGCTCCGCGACCAGGTCGACGTCGGTGCGGTGCTTGACGATGATGCTCATCGTCCGCTCGAACACCGACCGATCGATGTCGTCGACGCCCATCAGCATCAGCGTTCGCGCCCAGTCGATCGACTCGGCGATCGAGGGTGGCTTCTTCAGGTCGAGGGAGCGGATCTGGTGGATGACCTCGACCAGGCGGCGGGCGAGGCGCTCGTCGATGTCCGGGGCGTGCAGGCGGACGATCTCCATCTCCCGCTCCACCTCGGGATAGTCGAGCCAGAGGTACAGGCAGCGGCGCTTCAGCGCCTCGGTCAGCTCACGCGAGTTGTTCGAGGTGAGCAGCACGAGCGGCCGCGTGCGCGCCTCGATCACTCCCAGCTCCGGGACCGAGATCTGGAAGTCGGAGAGGACCTCGAGCAGCATCGCCTCGAACTCCTGGTCGGTCTTGTCGATCTCGTCGATCAGCAGCACCACCGGGCTCTCGCTGGCGATCGCCGCCATCAGCGGTCGCGTCAGCAGGAACTCGTCGCTGAAGATGTCGTCCTGGACCGATTTCCAATCCGCCGCCTGCTCTGCTCCCGCTCGCTCGCCCTCGAACGACCGGGCACCCGGCTCGCTCGCTCCCGCGTCCGCCCCGGCGGAGTATCCCGCCTGGATGCGAAGCAGCTGCTTGCGGTAGTTCCACTCGTACAGCGCCTTCGCCTCGTCGAGGCCCTCGTAGCACTGCAGGCGGATAAGGTCGCGCCCGGTGGCCCGCGACAGCGCCTTCGCCAGCTCGGTCTTGCCGACGCCGGCCGGGCCCTCCACCAGCACCGGCTTGCCGAGGCGCTGGGCGAGGAAGGAGACCAGGGCGGCGGGCTCGTCGGCCAGGTAGCCGACGCGGGCGAGCGCCCGGGCGACCTCCTCGGCCGAGGCGGGTGTGGGGGTCTCGGCCATCCGGGGTGATGATAATGAGCGCATGGCCGCTCACGGTCCCGGGATCGCCGCGGTGGCCGCCACCGCCTCGATCCTTCCGCACAGCGTCGGCCCCTATCTCGTGATGATGTGCCTCGGCTTCGTGCTGGGCGCGTACGGCCACCTGGCGCGGATGAGGTGGCTGGTGGTGATCGGGATCCTGCTGATACTGCTGGCGACGCTCGTCTTCCCCCTCGCGGTCGTCGTCACCAACAACAGCCCCGAGGCCCCCGGGCCGGACCAGTACCCCGGCTACACGCCCTAGCCGGTCAGGCGTCCTTCGGGGCGGAGCCCCGGCGCGAGCGCCGCGCCCGCTCGGCCGCAAGCTCCTCGTGGCGGCGCCGCAAGCCGGCGACGACCAGGGCGGCGGCTCCGGCGAGCGCCACGGCGACGCCGTAGCGGAGGCTGTAGGAGTGGTCGAAGCCGCCGCGGGAGACGCTGGGCCGGTCGAGCATGGCGTACCCGACCAGCAGCGCCGACCAGATGCCCGCCGCCACCAGCAGGGTGCCCTCGTGGACGGGGCGTGGCAGCGGCAGGCCGCGGGCGCGCTCGAGCATCAGCAGGCAGGCGGCGCAGGCGGTCAGCAGCAGCGACGCCTGGACGAAGCTGAACGCGCCGAAGCCGGTGGTGACGAGGTCGCGGCTGAAGGGATAGCCGTACCACGGCAGGAACATGCTGGCGACGACCACCAGCGCTCCGGCGGCGGCGAAGCGCTCGTTTCGGTCGAGCTCCCCAAGCGCCGCGGCCGGAGAGCGGCGCCGCCCGGCCTCAGTCGAGCGGCTGCCGGCCACGGTAGCCGGACTCCAGGTCGTGCCAGAACTCGACGCTGTCCTCGCCCAGCTCCCAGCAGAGGTAGATCTCCTCGCCGTCACGGATCGCGGGAAAATCGATCAGGCCGCGGTCGATGTCGCGGATCACGATGCCGGCCTCCTGGAGCGCCGCCAGCATCCGCTGCACCTCCAGAAAGGCCTCGCCGACCTGGCGGCCCTCGGCGCCGCCGCCGTTGGTCGCGGCGGCGTCCGTGAGCACGTCGTGGGCGTCGGAGTCGACCAGCATGTCCTTCGCGTCACGCAGCTTCATCAGCAGGGGCTTCATGCGGGGAAGGAGCGCATCGGCCTCCCGGCGGGAATAGTGGCGGTCGTGGATCACCGAACGTGCGTGCCCGCGGCGGCCGCCAGCCGGGAGCGCAGGGTGGCGGCGTCGGCCTCGCCGATCGTGCGCAGCTGGCCCTGGAAGGCGAGCTGCCAGTGCTCGAGCGGCCACTTGCGGGCGTGCTCGAGCTCCCCCACGACCTCCTCGGCGGGCACGAAGTCGGCCTCGTCGAGGACGAGCAGCGGCTCCGCGTCCACCCGCCACGGATAGGCCTCCGGGGGCTTCTTGGCTCCCTGTGGCCAGATCGGCCTGCGGTCCTCGAACATCTTCGACGTCACCCGTGCGCTGCCGCCGAACGCCTGCACGCCGGTGACGTAGAAGAAGACCTCGTCGCCGGGCCCCATCTCGGCGGCCTGGCGGCGGCGCCGCTCCTTGAGGCCGATCACGTCGAAGCCGCGCCCGACGTTGATTCGGAAGTTCTCCGCCGAGCCGGTGAGGATCCAGCTCCTTGCCCCGCTTTCCCCGGCATCCGGCACAGCTCGATTCTACTTCCGGGTTGCGGTCTCCCGGTCGCGACGCTCAGCCGACGACCAGCTCGCGGGCGAGACCGGCGAGGTGGGCGACGCCGAGCCCCTCGTATGTCATGGCCGCCTGCTCCAGCGCCTCCGCGGCCCCGATCGGGTCGGCCTCGCGCAGGGCCCAGCCGCGCAGCAGTCGGCAGCGGGCGGCGTCGAGGGGCCGGCCGAGGCGCTCCCACGTCTCGGCGGCGGCGGCCAGCGCCTCGGCACCGGCGGCGGCCTCTCCGGCGGCGGCGCCGCCGGCCTCCCGGGTGGACGCTTCGCCGACCGGGTAGGGGAGGCGCTGCGCCAGGTGATCGGCTTCCTCGGCCGACTCGCGCGCCTGGTCGAGGCGGCCGCCGAGCGCCAGCGTGACCGCCCGCGCGGAGATCGCCTCGATCGACTGCGCTATAAGCCCGGCCCGCTCGCACACGTCGAGGGCCTGGGCGAGGGTCGTCTCGGCCTCGCCGTATTCGCCGCGGTCGCGCAGCGACGCCGCCAGCCAGAACAGCGCCGAGAAGGCGACCTCGGATCTGCCGACCTGGTCGCCGACCTGGTGGGCGCGGCGGCAGAACTCCTCCGCGGCGGCCCAGTCGCCCTCGCGCCAGCGCAGGATGCCCCGCATCACGTAGGGGAAGCACAGCTTTCCGAGCAGGCCCTCGCGCTCGGCCAGCGAGGCGCTCGCCTCCGTGGATCGCTCCACCTCGTCCCACTCGGCCCGGTAGACGGCGAGCTGGGCGAGGGCGGCGTGCAGCTCGACCTGCGAGGGGAGGTCGCCGACCTGGGAGGCGAGCTCGAGCGCCTCCGAGTAGGCGTCCCCGGCGCCGTCGTAGTCGGCCTCGGAGACCTCGAGGTGGTAGCCGAGCGTGAGCAGCGCCCGCACTGCCTCCGAGTGGTCCGAGTCGCGCGCCAGCTCGACCGAGCGCTCGAGGTTCTCGCGCGCCTTGACGGAGTCGCCGATTCGCCCGAAGACGCGGCCGAAGATCCCGTGCGCCCGGCTCGCCGCCCGCGCCTCGTCGAGGCGCTCGGCGAGGCGCAGGGCCTTCTCGGAGGCGTAGATCGCGAGCATGTTGTCGCCGGTGTGCATGTACAGCGACGCCGCCTCCTCGTAGAGCCGCACCAGCTCCAGGCACGGCGGGCCGTCCTTGAGCAGGTCGATCCCCTTCTGGTAGTGGTCGATCGACGCCTCGCGCTCTCCCTTGTGCCACAGCGCGGCGCCGATCTTGCGATGCAGGTCGCCGACCCGCGCCAGGTCCTCCTCGCGGCGGTGGTAGTCGAGGCACTCCTCCCAGACCGCGACCGCTTCGTCCACGCGTCCGAGGCGGAGCGCGACGTCGCCCTTCTTCTCGCCGATCCGCGCTCGCGACTCCTCGTCGAGGTCCCCTCGCAGCTCGATCGTCGATCCGTAGTGGTTGAGCGCCTCGAGGTTCGAATACAGGGCGGCGGCGGCATCGCCCGCCGCCTCGCCGAACCGCGACGCCCTCGCGACCAGGTCCTCGCGCTCCTGCGGCGAGAGGTCGGCGCCCTCGCTGAGGGCGGCGGCGCGCGAGTAGTGGTCGGCGACGAGCGCCACGACGGCGTCGGCCCGCTCGCCGGAGCGCTCCTCGATGAAGATGCCCACGTCCACGTGCTTCCGGCATCGCACCGTCTTCGGCAGCATCTGGTAGGCGACGTCGCGGATCAGCACGTGCTTGAAGGCGTACTCGTGCTCCCCGGCGAGCCGGCTGCCGGCGCTGGGCACGACCAGGTCCTTCTCCTGAAGCGAGGCCAGCACCTCGCCCAGGTCCAGGCCCTCCTCGGAGGCGGCGTCGCGCAGCGACCCCTCCCAGAAGGTCTGGCCGACGACGGCCGCGTGCTGCAGCAGGCGCCGCTCGAGCGGGGCCAGCGAGTCCAGGCGCGCCGCGAGCAGCGAATGGACCGTCTCGGGCAGGGTCTGGGCGTCGACCGTCCCCTCCTCGACCAGCCGGTTGACCATCTCCTCGGCGAACAGCGGATTGCCGCCCGCCCGTTCGGCGATCAGCGGCACGGCGCCGGACTCCTCGCCCGGGAACAGGGCGTCGACCAGCTGCTGGGTCTCGGCGATCGTCAGGGGCTCCAGCGAGATCGAGGTGGCGTTGCGCCGGCCGCCGCCCCAGCCCGGCCGCCGCTCGAGCAGCTCGTCGCGGGCGAGGCAGATCAGCAGCGCCGGGCCACGAACCCAGCGCGCCAGGTACTCGATCAGGTCGAGCATCCCCTCGTCCGCCCAGTGGATGTCCTCGAAGGCGAGCACCAGCGGGCGGCCGCGCGAGATCGCCTCGACGCAGGCGCGCACCGCGGAGAACAGGCTCTCCCGCATCCGCTGCGGATCGTCCCCCTCGACCGAGGGGGCGTCGTCGGGCGGCTCGATCCCGAGCGGGCGGGCGATCAGGACGGCGTTGCGGTCGGAGGGCTCGTCCTCTCCCAGCTCCTCCATCAGGCTCTCGACGCCCGCGCGCAGCTTCTCCCACGCCTCCTCCGAGGAGTCCGTGTCGAGGATCTCGAATTGCCCCCGGATCACCTCGCCGAGCGCCCAGTAGGCGATCCCGGACCCGTACGGGGGGCACTGGCCCTGGTGGATCAGGGGCGGGTCGTCGCGGTCGATCAACCCGGCGGCCAGCTCGCGCAGCAGCCGGGACTTGCCGACCCCGGCCTGGCCGAGCACGGTGACGAGGTGCGGCCGTCCCTCGCGCAGCACGCGGTCGTAAACCGACCGCAGCAGCTGCGATTCGTCGTCGCGCCCGATCAACGGCGTGGCGGGGCGCGCCGCTGCGCGCCGCGACGGTCCCGCCGCGACCATGCCCGTCGCCTCCCAGGCGGCCACCGGCTCGGACTTGCCCTTCAGGGTGAGCGGCTCGAGCTGCTCGTAGGCGACCGCGTCGCGCGTGGCGCGGTGGGTCTGCTCGCCGACGGTGACGCTGCCCGGCCGCGCCGCCGCCTGCAGGCGCGAGGCGACGTTGACCACGTCGCCGATCACCGTGTAGCCGTCGCCCACGGACCCCGCCATCACCTCGCCGGTGTTGATGCCGACGCGCAGGGAGAAGTCGGCGGCGGCGGCCTCGTTGACCTCGGACATCGCCGCCTGCATGGCGAGCCCGGCGCGCACGGCGCGCTCCGGGTCGTCCTCGTGTGCAAGGGGGGCGCCGAACACGGCCATCACGTTGTCGCCGATGTACTTGTCGACACTGCCGCCGACGCGCTCGACCTCCGCGCCGAGGCGGCGAAGCGCCCGGTCGACCATCGCCTTGGCGGCCTCCGGGTCCATCCGCTCGGTGGCGGCCGTATAGCCGGAGAGGTCGGCGAACAGCACGGTGGCCATGCGGCGCTCCTCCGGCGGGATCTCGACCGGACGGGCCTGCTGCGGCTCGGCCGCCGCCGGCCCCGGGGCGGTCAGCCGGGCGCCGCACTCGATGCAGAACTTGGCCCCGGGCGGCTGCTCGGTCCCGCAGCTCTGGCAGCGCTGGGCGAGCGCGCTGCCGCACGACATGCAGAACCGCGCCTGCGGCGGGTTCTCGGTTCCGCAGCTGGAGCAGGTCAATCCGCGCTCAACGATACGCGAGCGTTAGGCGCTGGCTGGGTGAGGATCGTCACAACGCCGGAAGGCGAATGGCGCTTCTGTCCCCGTATCGGGCAGCAGGTCGCATGCGGCCGCGAGCCGGCTACTCGATCGGGATGTCCTCGACGCGGGCGCCCTGATCGCGGCGGTCGCGCTCCAGCCGCTCGATGTAGCTGTCGAGCAGGGCGCGGATGCCGACGAGGGCGTCGCGCTGTATTCCCTGGAGCTGCTCGCGCATCTCCGGCGTCGTCGTCGCCCTCAGCACGTCCGCGCTGCGGCAGATCGGGCACCAGTCCACGCACTCGCGCTCGTGGTGGTCGAGCCCGGCCCGCGACGGCTCGCCGCCGGCGTCGTCGAACTGCTGCCAGAAGCGGCGCTCGCCGTCGGCAGCGGCCGCGCGGCGCGGCTCAGCGGGCTCCGGCCCGTTCGGTGTCGCGCGTGGCGGATCGGCCATTGGTAAAGCTCACCTTCAGGGTTCCGCCCTCGAAGCTGGCGCCAGCCGGTCGCTGGTGGGCGAGCGCGGAGGGCAGGATGATAGTCCGCTTCTCGCGGCCGACGCCGACGATCAGCTCGGCCCCGACCTGCTTGAGCGTGATCTCCCCCTTCTCGGTGAAGGGAATCGCCAGCCGCAGCACGGGAGCGCCGTCCTCGGTGCCCAGCTCGTGCGCAAGCTCGGTGTGGAACACCTCCTCCGGCGCGCGCTCGCCGAACAGCTCGCCGCCGAGACGGTCCAGCATCGCCGCGCCCATCACCTCCTCCTCGAAGTAGCGGGCCGTCAACACCGGCAGCGGCGCAAACCCCTGCTCCACCGAGCGCAGGTGCTCCTGCTGCCGCGCCCGCCAGCTGCCGAAGTAGCCCCCCGACACCTCGTCGGGGAAGATCCTGTTTACGACCACGGCGTCGGTCAGGTACCCGTAGAGGTTGAGGTAGGTGAACGTCCGCTGCGCCTCGCGGATCACCATCCGGTCGGGATTCATGACGAGCCTGATCGAGGCGCGCTCGCGGTCGCGGAGGATCTCGTTCATCGCGATCAGGTTGCGCACCAGGCGCTGCACGTCGGCGAAGACGTCCTCCGACGGCAGCGGGACGTCGAGGAAGGTGCGTGCGATCGGCCGCGCCGCCGCCACGATTCGCTTCTCCCAGGGGAACACCTTCTCCAGCCACCAGCGGGCGATGTCGGGGAACGACAGCAGTCTCAGCGTCTCTCCCGTCGGCGCGCAGTCCACGACGATCACGTCGAACTCGCGGCTCTCGTGGTGGCGCTTTATCTGCAGCAGCGAGAACAGCTCGTCCATCCCCGGCGGCACCGTCAGCTCCTCGGCGGCGATCCGGTCGATGCCGCGGTCCGCCAGAAGCGTGCCGAGCCAATCCTGGACGGCGGCCCAGTTGGCCTCCATCTCGCGCTGGGCGTGCACCTCCTGGCCCCACAGGTCGGTCGCCACCGCGGTGGGCGCGGGGCCGAGCGCGGTCTCGAACGAGTCGGAGAGGCTGTGGGCGGGGTCGGTGGACAGGACCACGGTCCGCAGCCCGGCCGACGCGCAGCGGCGGGCGGTCGCGGCGGCGACGCTGGTCTTGCCGACGCCCCCCTTGCCGGTGTAGAGGATCGTGCGTGGGGCGAGCACGAGGCGATCAGCGTATTCGATACGCTGATCCGCCCGCCCCCTCGTCGGTCAGGAGTCGATTTGAGCCGCCTCAGAGTCCTTGTCGCCAGCGCGTTCTGCCTGCTCGCCGCCACTGCCTTCGTCGCCTGCGGGGGCGGCGGGGGAGGGGGCGGCGAGGATCCCCAGAAGATCCTCGACGAGGCCTTCTCCAGCGGCAGCGCGATCCACAGCGGCTCGATAGACGTCAGCATCGACCTCAGCGGCGAGGGGTCCGGCCAGTCCGGGAAGGTGACCGCGAGCCTCAGCGGCCCGTTCGACTTCAGCGGCGACATCCCCAAGCTCGACTGGACCGTGAAGTTCTCCGGCGAGGGCGGCGGGCTCAACCGCTCGTTCGAGGCCGGCCTGATCTCCACCGGCGACAAGGCCTTCGTCAGCTACAACGGCACCGATTACGAGGTGCCGCAGAGCTCCTTCAGCCAGCTGGTCGACATCGTCAAGCAGGCGCGCCAGCAGGCCAAGCAGGCCAAGCCGAGCGGCACCGGCGGAAACCAGAGCGGAGCGACGCTGCTCAAGCAGCTCGGGATCAGCCCGAAGGACTGGCTCACCAACCTCAAGAACGAGGGCGACGAGAGCGTCGACGGGACCGACACCATCCACATCTCCGGAGAGGCGGACCTGGACAAGCTGTTCGCCGACATCGAGCAGCTGATCCAGCAGGCGCCGGGGCTGAACGCCGCCGGGACGCAGCCTCCCAGCGCGGCCCAGCTCGATCAGGCCAAGTCGGCGATCAAGGAGGCCAACTTCGACGTCTTCGTCGGCAAGTCCGACAAGACCGTGCGCAAGTTCGAGGCGCATCTGAAGTTCGAGCCGTCGGGGGCCGCCGCCTCCGGCATCGACAGCCTCACGGTCGACTTCTCGATCACGTTCGGCGACCTGAACAAGCCCCAGACGATCTCCGCTCCCGGCAACGCGAAGCCGCTCTCGGAGCTGCTGACCCAGCTGGGGATCCCGCCCGGCGCCCTCAGCGGCGGGCTCGGCGGGCTCGGCGGGATCAGCGGCCTCGGCGGGGGGCTCGGCGGATCCTCCGGCGGTTCGGTCCCCAGCCCGCCGCCGAGCACGGGCGGCGGCTCCTCGGGCGGTGCCTCGGACAACACCCAGAAGTACCTGAACTGCCTGCAGAAGGCGAAGTCGTCAGCCGAGATCCAGGCCTGCTCCAGCCTGCTCAACTGAGATCGCGGCCAGGTCGAGCGCGTAGATCTCCAGCGGGTCCTCGAAGCCGCGCAGCGTCTGGCTGCCGCGATGGCGCCATGCGTATTCGGGCGTGCCGGTGGCCACGTCCTCGGTGGCGAGCAGCTCGCCGCCGGGCGCCGCGGCGACCAGCCGGGCCGCCAGGTTGACGGCGCGGCCGAAGTAGTCGCCGTCGCGGTGGACGGCGACGCCGTGGTGGACCCCGGCGTGCACGGCGACCTCGGGCTGCTCGCGCATCGCCGCGGCGATTCGCAGCGCCGCGGCGACCGCCGCCGAGGGCCCCGGGAAGGCGAGCAGGTAGCCGTCGCCCAGCGCCTTGACGACCCGCCCGATGTCGCCGTGGTGCTCGTCGACGGCCTGAGCGAATCGCTCGACAACGGCGATCGCGGCGGCGTCGCCGTGCGAGTTGACATAGGCCGTGAAGTCCTTCAGGTCGCAGAACAGCAGCGAAACCTCGGTCGACCCCGGAACGAGCCCCTCCGCGTGAAGCTCCACCTCCCACAACGTCGCCTGCGTAAGCTCCTGCTCCAGCTTGCGCCTGTGCACACCGAACAGCATCGGATCGATGAGCGGCAGCAGCGAGCCGAGGGCCTGGCGCACGGCGGCGAGCGCGTCCAGCGGGCTGGGGCTGATCTCGCGCAGCCGGGGCTCGACGCGCGAGCGGAACAGCTGCACCTCCGTGCGGGCGATCCGCGACAGCGCGTCGCCGTAGATCCGTGAGATCTCGAGGCGGACGTCCGCCGGCCACAGCTCGCTCATCCGCCCGAGCTGGATGAACACCTCCGCCTCCACGGGGGTGAAGTAGGGATCCTCGGGTTCGGGGGCGGGAAGCCCGAACGCCCTCAGCACCTCGGCGGTCTCGGCGACAGACAGGCCACCGCCGGCCTCGACCTCGCGCGCGCTGATCGTCCTCTGGGCGCGCTCGGGGTCGAGGACGCCTTCGAAGATCGCGTCCCCGATCCGCCCGCGCTGCGACGCTCGACGGATCTGCTCCTCGGAGACCCCGAGGCGGAGCAGCCCCGCGACCAGCTCCCGATCGTCGCCCGTCAGCGAGAGGTCGTCCGCCAGCGCCTCCGCTTCGGCGTCCGTCACTCCGGCCAGAAGCCCTCGTGCATCTCGGCGTCGGCGCGCGGGTCGTCGACCTTGGGGGAGGCGATCACGACCTCGGCGTCGTCGGGACCCTCGTTCCACACCCCGCGCACGCACTCGGGCTTGCAGCGGATCGCGGTTCCCGGGCCGGCCTCGATCATCTCGTCGTCGAGCTTGAACTGGAGCGTCCCGGACAGGACCAGGTAGACCTCTTCCTGGGTCTTGTGGCTGTGGCCGTAGCTCCCCCTGCTACCGGTCTGCGCCGGCATCCGCCGCCAGGTCAGCGCCGCCTGCTCGGCCTCCAGGGGGTAGGTGTACATCAGCATCTCGCCGGGGTAGTCGCCGAGCACGTCGTCGACCTGATCTCGCGTCACCATCGTGTAGTTGCTCACCCTGATCTCCCTTTGCGTGGTCGTCGGTTGGGGGCGGTCCCTCAGGCGGGGGCCGGCTCCACGTCGAAGTTGCGCCGGTAAAGCTCCCCTACGCGCTTCAGCTCGGCCTCCGTCAGGTCGGGGACGTCGGCTGCGCCCGCGTACTCGGCCAGCTCGGCGTCGCTGGTGATCGTGGGGATCACGCAGGCCATCTGCGGCTCGGCGAGGATGAAGCGCAGCGCCGCCTGCGCCATCGTCCTGCCCGTGTCCTCGCAGAGGAAGCGGATCCGCTCGATCTTCTGAAGCCCGTCCACCAGCCACTCGCGCGGCCGGTGGCGGCGGTGGTCGGTGGCGGAGAAGGTCGTGTCGGGGTCGAGGTTGTCGTCCAGCAGCCCGCTGGACGTGGGGACGCGCGCCATCACGCCGACGCCGCGCTCGGCGGCGGCCGCGCAGAGGTCCGCGCCCGGGTCCTGCTCGAGCAGGTTGTAGACGGTCTGCACGGAGGCGATCCCGCGCGTCGCGATCGCCCTCAGGCCCTCCTCCCGCCAGCCGATCGCGGGGCCGAGGGCGACGCCGTAGTGGCGGACCTTGCCCTCGCGCTGGAGCTGCTCGAGCGCCTCGAAGCAGCCGTCGCGCTCGATCGCGTCCATCCGCGGGTTGTGGAGCTGGTAGAGGTCGATGCGGTCGGTGCGCAGGCGCCGCAGGCTGGCCTCGAGCTGGGCGCGGACGAAGTCGCCGTCCCATCGCTGCGGCCGCTCGCCCTCGGAGTGGTCGCGGCGGTCGGCGCCGAGCACGTAGCCGAACTTCGTCGAAAGCTGCACCGAGTCGCGCACGGGCTCCAGCACGCGGCCGACGAGCTCCTCGTTGGCGCCCTTGGCGTAGGCGTCTCCGGTATCGAAGAAGGTGATGCCGAGGTCCACAGCCCGGCGCAGCAGCCGCTCTCCCTCGGCATCGCTCACCTCGCCCCACCAGCTCGAGCCGAGCGCCCAGGTGCCGAAGCCGATCTCCGAAGCCTCCAGGTCGGTGTCGCCGAACCGGCGCGTCCTCATCGCGCCTGAGTCTAGTGCCGGCTGCCGGCCTGCACCGGCTGACCGGCGGCCGCGGGCCGTAAGCTAGCGCCGCGATGCAGGCGCGCCCCCCGCTCATGAGCAGGCAGTTCCTGCTCGGCCCGCAGGGCTGGCCGTACCTGCTCACGCCGCTGATCCCGGTCGCGATCGCGCTCGACCTGGCCGACGCCGCGTCCGCGCTGATCTTCTCCGCGGCGGCGCTGGGGATCATCCCGACGGCGGCGCTGATGGGCCGCGCCACCGAGGAGCTGGCCGCCCGCTCGGGCCCGGGCATCGGAGGCCTGCTGAACGTCACCTTCGGCAACGCGCCGGAGCTGATCATCGCCCTGTTCGCGCTCGGCGCGGGCCTCCACGAGGTGGTCAAGGCGTCGCTGGTCGGCTCGATCATCGGCAACACCCTGCTGGTGCTCGGGGCGGCGATGCTGGCGGGCGGCATAAGGCGGGACCGCCAGCGGTTCGATCGCACTGCCGCAAGCACCCAGGCGGCGACGCTTTTTCTCGCCGCCGCCGCGCTGGTGATGCCGGCGATCTTCGAGCTCGCCGAGGGCCACGGCCTGCCCCAGGTCGGGGTCGAGCGGGTGTCGTTCGGCTCGGACGTCGAGAGCCTCTCGCTGATCGTGGCCTGCGTCCTGATCCTCTCCTATGTCGCCGGACTGGTCTTCTCGCTGCGCACCCACCGGGACCTGTTCAACCCCGAGTACGTGGACGATGCGACGTGGGGCTGGAGCCCGCGGCGGGCGGTCGTGATGCTGGCGATCGCCGGCGTCGCGGTCGCGGTGATGTCGGAGGTCCTGGTCGGCTCGATCGAGGCGGCCTCGGAGTCGCTCGGGTTGTCGCAGTTCTTCATCGGCGCCGTCGTTGTGGCGATCGTCGGCAATGCGGCCGAGCACTGGGTCGCCGTGGTCGTGGCGATGAAGGACAAGATGGACCTCGCGGTGAACATCGCGATCGGCTCCAGCTCGCAGATCGCGCTCTTCGTGGCGCCGGTGCTGGTGCTGGTCTCGTTCGTGCTCGGCCCCGGGCCGATGCCGCTCGTGTTCAACGGCTTCGAGGTGGGAGCGGTGCTGCTGGCGGTGCTGATCGCGAACTACGTCACCGCGGAGGGCGAGTCGACCTGGTTCGAGGGGGTCCAGCTGCTCGCCGTCTACGTGATCCTGGCGGTGGCCTTCGGCTACGCCTGACCGCCGGGCCCGGACCTAGTCCTCGCGGCCGGGCTCCTGGCCCTCCTCGTCCTCGTTCTCCTCGCCGTCGTCCAGCTCCAGCGCCGTCTCCGACATCGCCCCGCCGGCGCCGGGGTGGTAGTGCGTCTGGAACTCCTCGAGGGCCACGTCGCGGCGCTGCTCGTCGACCGGGACCTCGTCGGAGACCCGCACCCAGTCGGCGCCCTCGTAGGCCTCCATGTTGAAGACCTCCTGGTCGAGCGAGGTCGAGTCGTCGACGATCAGCAGCACCTCGGTCTGAGGATTGAAGTAGGTGCCGGGCCGGACGAGAAGCTCGTCCAGCTCGACGATCCGCTCGTCGATCTCGGGATTGGGGCTCATCGCGCTGTCATCGGTGGGCCTGCCGCCCCCTACATATACCCGACCGGACCGCCGCGGGCTACTGGCCGAGGTTCTCCAGCTCGCGAAGCTGGCGCTCGACCTCCGCGGCGACGTCGAGCGGGGCCTGGCCGCGGCGCATCCGTCGCTCGTTGCGGGCGACGACGAGCTGGCGCACCTCCTCGCGCAGCTGGACGTCGCGCGTGCGCTCGGGCGGCTCGGAGTGTGCGCGCAGCCGCAGCTCGACCTCGCTGTCGACGTCGAGCGGCTCCTGGCCGCGGCGGGAGCGCCGCTCGTTCTGGGCGACCACGTGCTGGCGCACCTCGTCGCGCAGGCCGCGATCCATCGCCGGGACGGCGACGCCGGTCTCCATGATCCGCTCCACCTCCGCGTCGACGTCGAGCGCTTCCTCGCCCCGCGCCACCCGCCGGTAGGACTTCGCCTCGATCATCTGACGCACCTCGGCCTCGCGGACCTCGCGCGAGGCGGGGCGGGCCGCGCCCCTCGTCTTCTGCGGAAGCTCCTGCTCGATTGCGAACTGGCCCTTTCCCAGCTGGCGAAACGCCGCGCCCGCCGTCGCGAACAGGATCACCGCGATCGGCAGCACGACCAGGGGGACGATGACGAAGGCGTCTCCGTTGCTGAGGGCGACGAGCACCGGACCTAGGTTAGCCCCGACATAATGCGCCCGTGGCGAGGCGAGTCGACCAGACGACGCCCGGCCGATCCCGGCTGGGGCGCAGGCTGATGCGTCGCACGATGCAGCCGCGACGGCCGATCGTCTACCCCGACCAGTGGGCGCTGGTCGTGCTCAGCGTGGTCGCGATCGGGGCCGGGATCGCGCTCGTCGCGCTGGTCCTCACGCGCTGAGCGGCGGCGGCCGCGCGCCGCGGTCGTGCGTCGATTTCTCGAGAACCGGGTAAACTGGTTGACTGACCAGTCAATCGGTGGCCGCGCCGCTACTCTTCGCGCGGCACCGTTCGGGTTTCGACCCCGATCCCACACAGGCAAAGGAGCATCGGACCAGTGGTTGACTTCACCCTCACCGACGAGCAGAAGGACCTGCGAGAGCTCGCCCACAACTTCGCCGAGAAGGAGATCCGCAAGGTCGCCTGGGACTACGACCGCGACGCGACGTGGCCGCAGGAGATCGTGGAGAAGGCCTGGGAGGTGGGGTTGATGAACACCCACGTCGGCGAGGAGTACGGGGGGCCCGGCCTCGACTACCTGTCGGGCTGCCTGATCGAGGAGGAGATGGGCTGGGGATGCTCCGGCATCGGCACGAGCCTGATGGCCAACGGCCTCGCCTCGGCGCCGGTGATGATCGGCGGATCGGACGAGACCAAGAAGAAGTACCTGGGAATGCTGGCCGAGGAGCCCAAGCTGGCCTCCTTCTGCCTCACCGAGCCGGAGGCCGGCTCCGACGTCGGCGCGATGAAGACCCGCGCCGTCCGCAAGGGCGACAAGTACGTGATCTCGGGCTCGAAGTGCTTCATCACCAACGGCAGCCACGCCTCGTGGTACACGGTCTATGCCAAGACCGACCCCGACGCCGGCCACCGCGGGATCACCGCCTTCGTCGTCGACCGCGACTCCGACGGCGTCACGGTGGACAAGAAGGAGGACAAGCTCGGCCAGCGCGCATCCGACACGGCCCTGATCAGCTTCGACGAGGTCGAGGTCCCGGCCGAGAACATGCTCGGCGAGGAGAACCACGGCTTCAAGCTGGCGATGATGACGCTCGACCGCACCCGGCCCGGCGTCAGCGCGCTGGGCGTCGGGATCGCCCGCGCCGCCTTCGAGTTCGCCAGCGAGTACTCCAAGGAGCGGGTGCAGTTCGGCGTCCCGATCGCGATGCACCAGGCGGTCGCCTTCATGATCGCCGACATGGCGACCAAGATCGAGGCCGCCCGCCTGCTGGTTTGGGAGTCCGCCGTCCTGATCGACCAGGGCAAGCGCAACACGCTGGTCGCCTCGCATGCCAAGCGCTTCGCCGCCGACACGGCGATGGAGGTCACCGTCGACGCGGTCCAGGTCTACGGCGGCTACGGATTCATCAAGGAGTACCCGGTGGAGAAGCTGATGCGCGACGCCAAGATCATGCAGCTCTACGAGGGCACCTCCCAGATCCAGCGCCTCGTGATCGCCCGCGAGATCCTCGCCCCGCGCGACGTCGAGGACCCGAAGACCGAGGCCGACGCCAAGGCGGCGCAGGACTCGGAGAAGAGCCAGGCCGAGCAGGCGCCGGCCACCGTCTAGGCGCCGACGCCCTGCCTGCGCCGCGCCGGCGGGTAGCGCCCACTTACAGGTAAGTCTGGGCGTACACTCGTCCCCGATGGCTGACGAGCGCAAGCCCGTCGGCGAGGCCGTCGCAGAGGCGGCGCGCGCGGCGGAGGGAGCGGCTCCACAGCGGCGTGCCCGGCGACGCGGACGGCCCTCGGACGTGTTCGGAGGGGAGATCCGCCGCCGCGACATCTTCCCCCTGCTCGTCCTCCACCTGATCGCCCGCGAGCCGGCCTACGGCAACCGCCTGATCGAGGAGATCGAGTCGATAACGCAGGGCGTGATCTCGGTGAACCCGAACACGATGTACCCGCTGCTGCGCGAGCTCGAGGGGCGCGGGCTGATCGAGGGCCGCTGGGAGCATCCCGACCGGCGCACGCGCCGCTATTACTCGATCACCCGCGACGGCGCCCGCGAGTACCGCCGCCTGGTCGCCGACGTCGAGCCATTCCTCGACTCGGTTATCCGCTCGGTGACCCTGATCAAGCGCGAGATCTACGGCGACGACGAGGAGCTCCTGCTCTCGGTCCCGGGCGAGGCGGGTGAGGAGGCGCATGGGGAAGGCCACGCAGGAGGTTGAGGTCGCCGCCTCGCTCGCCGAGGCCTGGGACCACTACTTCGACTCGCGCGGCTGGCGCGGCTGGGTGGACGGGTTCGCCGCCGTCGAGTCCGCGGACGGCTATCCCGACGCCGGAGGCACGCTGCGCTGGCGCTCGACGCCGGCCGGTCGCGGCACCGTCGTCGAGCGGGTGCTCGCGCACGCTCCCCGCAGCATGCATCGCGTCGAGTACGCCGACGAGCACAGCTCCGGGGAGCTGGAGACGACCTTCGAGATCGCCGGGGACAAGGTGAAGGTCACCCAGCGCACCGAGTACCGGATGCGCGAACACGGCGCCTTCGGCCCGCTCACCGACCGCCTCTTCGTCCGTCCCCAGGTGCGGCGCTCGCTGGCCCGCTCGCTCGAGCGCTTCAGGCGCGAGGTCGAGGAGTTGGCCCGGCTCGGGAACGGATAGCCTTCGCGCCCGCAAGCACCAAGACTGGAGGTCGCCAGCAATGTTCGTATCGAAGGCCGCCGTGCTCGGCGCGGGCACGATGGGCGGGGAGATCGCCCAGGTGATCGCCGCCGCGGAGGTGCCGGTGGTGATGAAGGACGTCGAGCACAGGTTCGTCGATGCGGGATTGGAGAAGGCCCGCGAGGTCACACAGGGGCAGGTCTCGGGCCTGGTGGCGAAGGAGAAGATCACCCAGGAGCAGGCCGACGCGAAGCTCGAGCAGACGCTCGGCCTGATCACCGGGACGACCGACTACGACGGCTTCGGCGACGCAGACTTCGTGGTCGAGGCGGTGCCGGAGAAGATGGAGGTCAAGCAGGCCGTCTTCCGCGAGCTCGACGTGGCCACGCCCGGCCACGCGATCCTCGCCTCGAACACCTCGGCGCTCTCGATCTCCGAGATAGCCTCGGCGGTGCCCGAATCGCGCCGCGACCAGGTCGTCGGATTCCACTTCTTCTACCCGGCCTCCGTGATGCGGCTGATCGAGGTGGTGGAGGGGTCCAACACCTCCGAGGAGGCCGCACAGGCGGCGGCCAACTTCGCGATGCAGATCCGCAAGAACCCGATCCGCTGCGGCGAGCAGCCCGGCTTCGTGGTCAACCGCGTGCTGAACTCGGCGGCGTCGGAGATCTGGCGTCACGCCGACGAGACCGGAGCGCCACCCGAGGAGGTCGACAAGGAGATCGCCGAGGCCAAGGTGACGCCGATGGGCCCCTTCTTCCTCTCCGACCTGCTCGGGCTCGACACGGTGCTGCACGTCGCGAAGCATCTGCGCGACGCCTACGGCGACCGCTTCTACGTACACCCGAAGATGGAGGAGCTGGTGGCGGCCGGCGACCTGGGGCAGAAGACCGGGCAGGGCTACTACCCGCACGGTGACGGAAACGGAGGGTCCTGATGGAGGCAGCAACCGCGCAGATGACGGTCGTCGAGCGCTTCCAGCTGAAGGCGTTCGTCGAGTCGTGCCTGGTGATCGAGGACGGCGTCGCCGGCGCCAAGGACGTCGACCTGGGGATGATGATGGGCGCCGGGATCCTGCCCGGCCCGCTGGGGCGCGCCGACGAGGCCGGCCTCGACGTCATGGCCGAGCGCCTCGAGGCGGCGGAGCGGGAGTGGGGCGAGCACTTCGCCCCGCCGGCAATCCTGCGGCGGCTCGTCAACCAGGGCAGGCTGGGGCGCAAGTCGGGGCAGGGATTCTTCCCTCACCCGGCCGAGGACGCCGAGCAGAAGGAGACCGTCCTGGTCGAGCGCCGTGGCGACCTCTGCCTGATCTGGCTCAACCGCCCGCCGACCAACCCGATCTCGCCTCAGGTGATCCGCGACCTCACCGAGGTGTGGGACGCCCTGGAGGGTGACGGCGAGACCCGCGTCGCCGTGTTCGCCTCGTCGAACTTCGCCGTGTTCTGCGCCGGCGCCGACATCAAGGAGTTCACGAAGATGACCGACCCCGCGGCGGGCAAGGAGCTGCTCGACAACGGCCACGGCCTGCTGCGGCGCATGGAGCTGTCGGGCATCGTCACGATCGCCTCGGTGAACTCGCTCGCGCTCGGCGGAGGCTGCGAGCTGGCCATGGCCTGCGACTTTCGAATCGCCGCCGCCTCGGCGAGCTTCGGCCAGCCCGAGATCAACCTCGGGATCATCCCCGGCTTCGGCGGCACGCAGCGGCTCGCCCGCCTGGTCGGCGAGGCCAAGGCGCTGGAGATGAACCTCGTCGGCGAGCCGATCTCGGCCGCCGAGGCGAGGCGGCTCGGCCTCGCCAACGAGGTCGTCCCCGACCACGAGCTGTTCGACACGACGCTGTCCTGGGCCCGCAAGCTCGCCGGCCAGGCGCCGGTGGCGGTCGAGCAGATCAAGAAGGTCTCGGCGAAGGGCGATCTCGACGAGGGCATCGAGGCCGAGAAGGGCGGCTTCGCCACGGCGTTCTCCTCGGAGGACGCGCGCGAGGGGATCGGCGCCTTCCTCGGCAAGCGCAAGCCGGAGTGGAAGGGCAAGTAGTGGCGAGCCGCCAGCCGACCGTCAGCGATCGGACCGGGTACCGCTGGGTACCCTAGGCGACGGCGGACCGGTCGCCGCCGCCCAGGCGCTGGCGCAGCTGCTGCGCGAGTCGAGCAGCACAGTCGCCCTGACCGGGGCGGGGATCTCCGTGCCCTCCGGGATCCCCGACTTTCGCACGCCGGGGACGGGGATCTGGGAGAACGTGGACCCGTTCGAGGTGGCGACGATCGACGCCTTCCACGCCGACCCGGCGCGGTTCTGGAGCTTCTACCGGCCCCGCTTCGAGACGCTCGCCGACAAGCGGCCGAACCGCGCCCATGAGGCTCTGGCTGAGCTCGAGGGTCGGGGGATGCTGGAGGCGGTGGTGACCCAGAACATCGACCGCCTCCATCGCCGGGCGGGAACCCGGCGCCTGATCGAGGTGCACGGCTCGATCGACAGCTCGAGCTGCACCTCCTGCGAGGCGTCGTGGTCGCTGGCCGAGGTCGGCGGCCTGTTCGACGGCGACGGCGTGGCGACGTGCAACGAGTGCGGCGGGCTGGTCAAGCCGGACGTCGTCCTGTTCGGCGAGATGCTCCCGGAGGCGGCGATCGGCGAGGCTCGGGAGCTGGCCTCCGGGGCCGAGCTGATGCTCTGCGTCGGCTCCTCCCTGGAGGTGTTCCCGGCCGCCGGGCTGCCGGAGCTGACGCTCGCGGCCGGCGGCAGGGTCGCGATCGTGACGATGGGGTCGACCCCTTACGACGGCGACGCCGCCGTCCGCATGGAGGGCGACGTCGTCTCGGACCTCGAGGCGGTCCTGGCCGCGCTCGGCTGAGCGCTACTTGACCGTCAGCGTCCCGTACATCCCCTGGGAGAAGTGGCCCGGGATGTTGCAGATCATCACGTAGCTGCCGGGCTTGAGGTCGAAGCTGTCCGTCTTCGTCCCGCCGGGCGGGACGTCGGGGAGCTCGCCGATCAGGTCCTTGTTGAGGGCGTCCTCGTTGACGCTTCCGCCTGCGGCCTTCGGCAGCTCGGTCGGGCTCTTGTCGGTCTTGAACAGGACCAGCTCGTGCTCGAGCTTGCCGGCGTTGGGGGCGACGATCGTGACCTTTCCGGCCTTCGCCGTCGGGTCCTTCGGCGTGAACGAGAACTCGTTCATCGTGATCTGAAGCGGCTTCGCCTTGGCCGCGCCTCCGGTTGCGTCGGCGGCGCCGCTCGCAGCGGTCTCCGACTTCGTGTCGCTTCCTCCCCCGCCGCACCCCACGATCAGGCCGGTGGCGATGGCGAGGGCGGCGATTGCTGCGATTCGCTTGGTCATCTTCTACCTCCGATCCGGTCGGACCGCCGGGGGAAAAGGCAGCCCCATCGTCGTGTTCGGCCCACCCGCGCGCATCCGGGCGCCGCCCCGCTCCGGCTGCGGCAAACTACGCCTGACACGCGCTCGGCGCGCTCAGTCGAGCAGGCGTCGCCGTCGCAGCACGCGCTCGCAGATCTCGACCGTCTCCGCAACGGTTGCGGCGAGGCGCGCGTCCGGCTCGCCGCGCAGCGCGGCGTTCGCCGCCTCGCCGATCGCCTGCCGGTTGGCGTCGAGCAGGGCCAGGTCGTCGGCCTGGGCGGGGCCGGCGGCGCCGCGGAGCCCCGCGAGCAGCGCCTCGAGCCCGACCCGCACCTGCAGCGCCGCCTCGCGCACGCGCCCCTGGTCGAGGTCGAGCCGGGCGCGCAGGATCAGCGTCTCGGCCGGGTCGATCTGGCCGCGGCCACCGAGCACGGAGGCGAGCCGTTCCTGGGGGGCGAGCTGCTCGGTGCGGCGCCGCCGCTGCGGCCGCCGCGGAAGCTCGCGGGCGTCGCTCCAGCGCCCCTCGGCGACGCCGTCCCCGGAGCCGTAGCCGACCCGCACGGCGGAGGCCCCCTCGAGGCCGACCTCGTGGACCAGGGGGTCGGCCGCGGCCGCGCGGTGGGCGTGAAGGGCGCGGTTCAGCAGGGCCAGCGCCTCGGCGACGGCCGCATCGCCCCGCTCGCGGTCGTCGCAGGCGCGCTCCAGCCAGGACTGCGCGGCGGCGTCGTCGAGCGCCTCCGGCCACACGATCGTCGCGCGGGTCACCGGCAGCGGCGCCGGCGCGTCGCCGGTCGCGGGAATCGTGCGACGGCGGCGCAGGAGGTGGCGGCGGGGCGCCCCCAGCGTGCGCACGACCAGCACGTGCTCGGCGTCGGCCTCCGGGCCGGCGCGCACCAGGTAGCGGCCTTCGGTCAGCCCGAGCGAGCCGGGAAACTCGAACTGGACGAAGGCGAAGAGGTCGGCGCCCAGAACTACTCGCCCAGGTGGGCGTCGCTGGCCCGCTTGTGAAGCTTGTGGCCGGCGGGGATCGCGAACTTGGACGGGTGCGTGTTCACCGTCGGGTTGTGGATCTCGGCGATGCGGCCGATCAGGCGCTGCCACTGGTCCGGCTTGAGCAGGCGCACGAACTGGCTGTCCAGCTTGGCGTTGTTGCCGTACAGCGGCTTGTAGCCGATGTGGATGTGGTCGGCGTGGTCGGACAGGGCGAAGCTGGCACCGCCGAGGTTCATCAGCGAGATGATCTGGTGCGGCGCCATCACGCCCTGAAGCTCCATCACGTCCTTGATCACGGCCTCGGTGATCGACCCCTTGCCCTGATGGCCGAGGATCGGGATGCCGTTGACCTGGGCGATGTCCACGGCGTCGCCGGAGGAATGCTCGCTGACGTTGCCCGACGACGTGTAGAAGCCGTGGCCGCACTTCAGCGACGTGATCGTCAGCCGGTAGCCGCGAGCCGTCAGGTACTCGAGCACCCGCAGGATCCGCACGTCGATCTGGCCGGACTGGATGTCCTGGCGACCGCACGAGTAGATCTGCAACCGCGGGTCGTTCAGCACGCGCTTGGTGGCGACCTCCTTCGACTCCAGCAGCACCTGGCCGACGTCGTTCTCGGTGAACGGGTTCTTGCCGGCGGCACGGTAGATCGCCGTGTCCTCGAGCAGCTTCCAGACGTCGAGCACGGGCTTCGGATCGACCCGCGGCGCGCCCTTGCCGGCGGGCTGGATCTCGAACTGGACGTGCGGGGCGAGCTGGGGGTCGGTCTTGCCGATCCGCCCGATCACGGTCCCGCCGACGACGCTCGAGCCCTCGCGCAGCGGCCTCATCTCCATCGACTTGCGGTCGAACTGGAAAGCGTCGGCGAAGTAGCTCTTGAAGTTGGAGTAGCCCGGCACGTGCTGGCCGAGGAGGTCGTCGAGCTGGCCGCTCAGCGAGGCGCGATGGCGGTTGTTGGCCCGCTGCGGCAGCGCGAACAGGCGGCGTCGCAGGTCCTCCGTGTTGACCGGGCCGCTCAGCGCCGCCGCCGGTGGCGCTGCCGACACGCGGGTGTGGCCGCCGCCGCCGCCGCCGTCCCCTTGCGGGTGCACGCCGGCGGTGGCCGGCCCCTTCGGCTTGCGGTCGACCTTAGGGCTGACCAGGGTGAGGTCCTTGCCGGAGGGAGCCGACTGCTTCGGCACCGGGGTCGCCTTCGCGACGCTGGCCAGATTCGCGTAGGTGTACTGGTTGCCGTAGGCGTCCTGGAGGACCACGTAGTTGCCCAGCTCGCGGCTGTGGCCGACCTTCGAGATCACGCCGTCGTTGACCGCCACGACCGGGGCGCCGTTGCGGCTGTAGATGTCGATCGAGCGGCGGCCCGGCGAGGACGAGAGCGAGGGCACCTGGTTGCCCTTGGCGAGCGCCTTGGCCTGGCGCTCGGAGAGGTCGTCGGCATAGCGGGCGTCGGCGGCGACGGGGAAGTGCGCGCCCTCGGTGAGCCCGGTGAGCGAGCCGACCAGGTCCTCCGGCAGCTTGCCGTACAGGCGCGCCGTCGTCACCACCTCGTCGACGTACCAGTTGGCGTTGTTGTAGGCGAAGATCGCGCCCCGCAGGTCGTTCGTGCCGCCGGCGGCGCGCAGGTAGCGGGCGGCGGCGCAGATCGCGTCAACCGGGTTGCCCGGGTCCTTGAGGTTGTCGCCGTTGGCGTCGACCCCGTAGGCCGACCAGGTGGAGGGCAGGAACTGCATCCACCCGATCGCCCCCGCCGACGACGTCACGTTGGCGAGCTGGCCGAAGTTCGTCTCGATCTTGTTGATCGACGCCAGGATCTCCCAGGGGATCCCGTACTGGGTGCCGCAGGCCTGGTAGATCGGCAGCAGGAACGGCGGGATCTCGAACTGGTCGATCATGAAGTTGGAGACGCCGATCGGTGCCGGGCCGAAGTTGGTCACGCTCAGGGTCGGGTTGGCGTTCGTGGGGGTGCCGTTGGTGTTGCGGGGCGGGGGCGTGACGAGCTTCTGCCGGTGGCTGTGGCCGTTGCGGCCGCCCTTGCCGCCCTTGTGGTGGCCGTTGCGCGGACCGGTGCCGCCGTTGCCGTTCTTGCCGCCGCCGTTCTGGTTGCCGCCGCCGTTCTGGTTGCCGCCGGTCGGTGGCGGCGTGGTGGGCGGCGGGGTCGGGGTCGGGGGCGGGGGCGAGCCGGCGTCGCAGTCGGGATCGGTGACGTCGACGAGGCCGTCGTGGTCGTCGTCCACGCCGTTGGCGCAGCGTGGCAGCTGCGGCTTGGGCAGGTCCTTCAGCGGCGTCCCGTTGGGGATGTCGATGCCGACGCCGGAGCTGCCCTTGTCGAGCAGCTGGACCGAGCTGGCCTGGACGATGCCGGCCGCGGATGCGAGCAGAAACGCCGCCAGCGCGAATGTCAGGAGAAGCTTCCTCGTCATACCCAGCACCCTTTGCCTGCGGGTCTCTCCGCTACTTGTCCGGGACGAGAAAAATCCCTGCCCGCAGGCGCGACAACGCTACTTGTTGGTCCAGACCTTTGCAACGGACAAACGACGCCTCGAACCGTACCCGAAACGCGTGCCTGGGCGCGCAGGTTCGTCTTCACCGTCGCGCGGCTCGCCATGCCTGGATCATCGGCGCTCCGGTATGCCCGCTTGAGGGCTGGCGGACGCACGCCCGCGAACACCTGCGGCCGGTCGGCGAGGCTCGGGGGGCTCTATGCTCGTCCGGTGATCGCGGGCGGCCGATGAACGAGGACGCGAACCCGGACGAGGGCCTGCGCGAGCGCCTGTCGGCGCGCGGCGCCGAAGCGATCGGCGGGATCGCGGAGTCCCTGCTCGACAACCCTTACTTCAAGCAGGGCCTGCGGGCGGCGTCCGATGCCCGCGACAAGGCGCTGAGCGCCCAACGGGCGGCGATGGAGGCCCTCAACCTGCCGACGGCTGACGAGATCCAGCGACTCGAGCGCCGCCTGCGAAGGCTCTCCCAGCGGCTGGAGGAGATGGAGGACACGATCGACCGCATGGAGGCCGGCGAGCGCGTCGACTGAGGGCGGCCGCTCCGCCGCCGCCCCGTGCCTGTCAGGCCAGCGCCTCGGCGGCGATCCGGCCGATCCGCCGCGCCGCCCGCTCCAGCTCGTCGTCCCCGGCGCGGGCGCCGTCGGCGGCGGCAGCGACGGCGAGCAGGCAGCCGGTCGCCACCCCGAGGCGGGCGCCGACCGCGAAAAGCGCCGCCGTCGGCATGTCGCAGGCGACCGCGCCGCCGCCGGCCAGCTGCCGCGCCCGGTCGGGGTCGCCCGCCGCCCAACGGTCGCTGCTGGCGATGATCGCGCCGGGGACGGCGTCGCCAGCGGCACGGCGCAGCGCGGCGGTCAGCTCCGCATCGGGCTCGATCGGGTCGGCGCCGCCGAGCTCGCGGCCGAGGCCGTCGGCCGCCAGCGCCGCGGTGACGACCAGGACGTCGCCGGTTCCGAGCCCGGGGCGAAGCGCGGCGCAGGTGCCGAGCCGGATCGCTCGACGCACTCCCATCTCGGCAAGCTCCTCGAGCACGATCGCCGCGCTCGGCGCCCCGATCCCGGTGGACTGGATCGTCAGCTCGCGGCCGTCCAGGGTGGCGCCGTGATACCCCCACAGGCCGCGGGAGTGGTTGCTCATCCGCGGCTGCTCGGTCAGCTCCTGGGCGAGCATCATCGCGCGGCCCGGATCCCCGGGGAGGAGCGCGTCGGCGGCGATCGTCGCGCTCGGCCGCAGGTGAACGGGCATCTAGTGGTCCTTCCCGAAACGTCTCACCGGAAATGGCGGCCCCAGGTCGAAGGACCACCAGGCGAGCATATGCGCCGCCGCCGGAATAAGCTTTCCGCGCCGTGGCCGACGAGTCGAAAGAGGGCCAGCAGCGCGGCCTTCCCGAGGGGCTGCGCAACGCGATCGAGCGCACGTTCGCGGCGACGACCGGCTCGGCGTCGGAGACGCGCGAGCGCGCGCAGGACCTGCTCGACGAGGTGACGCGCCGTGGCCAGGGGGCGCGCGATGTCGTCGCCCGTCGCGGCCAGGAGGCTCGCGACGCTTCCGCCAGCGCCACCTCCCGCCTGATCGAGGCCCTCCAGGAGATGCGCCTGGCGACCCGGGAGGACCTCAGCGACCTGCGCGACGAGATCGCCGCGCTCAGCGACCGGGTGGCGGCGTTGGAACGCCGGGACCCCGGCGGCGCCGGGACTGACCCTAAAGTCGAGGGTTAGGGTGAGTGGCCGCCGGATCCTGATCACCGGGATCTCCGGGCACTGGGGGACGGAGATCGCCCGCAGCCTGGAGCGCGACCCGCGGGTCGACTTCATCGCCGGGGTGGACACCAAGCCCCCCGTCGGCGACCTCGAGCGCACCGAGTTCATCGAGGCGGATATCCGCAACCCGGTGCTGGCGCGAATCCTTCCCCCCACCGAGGTCGACACGATCGTCCACTGCGGGATCCTCTGGTACCCCGAGCCCGACAAGCCGGCGCGCGCTCTGCACGACATCAACGTGATCGGCACGCTGCAGCTTCTCGCCGCCTGCGAGAAGACGCCGACGCTGGAGCGCCTGGTGGTGCGAAGCTCCGCCGCGATCTACGGATCGACCGGCCCGGCACCGGGCTTCTTCACCGAGGACATGGCGCGCGCCTACCCGCTGCGCACGCGATTCCAGCGCGACATCGGCGAGCTGGAGAACTACTTCCACAACTTCTCTCGCCGCCGGGCAGCGATCAGCTGCTGCATCCTGCGCTACCAGCCAGAGATCGGCCCGGGGCTGGACGCGCCCCTCGTCCGCTACCTGTCGCTGCCGGTGGTGCCCACCCAGCTCGGCTTCGATCCGCGGCTGCAGTTCGTCCACGCCGACGACGCGACGGGGGCGCTGGCGGCCGCGGTGCACAGTGGGGCGCGGGGCGCCGTCAACGTCGCTCCCACGGGGACGGTTTCGCTGACCAAGATCCTTCGCCTCGCCGGCCGGCCCACGCTGCCGATCCCGCACCCGCTGTTCGGGCCGATGTTCTCGCAGCTCGGCAAGCGCCTCGGCGCCGCCGACCTGTACAGCGACGCGGTGCTACTGCTGCGCTACGGCCGCGGCGTCGACAACCGCAGGCTGCGCGAAGAGGTCGGCTACGAGCCCGCCTACGACGCGCTCGGGGCTGTCGAGGACTTCATCGCCAAATCCGGCGGGCGCCGCCTTGTCTCCTCGCCGCACCCGGCCAAGGTCGCCGAGCGGATGGCCCGGACATGAGCGCGGCGGGCGCCACCGCCGACGCCGAGACCGCCACCGCGATGGCGGACTTCCTGCGCCGCCTGCGCAGCGGGCTGGACGAGGGGCTCGACCCCCGCGCCGCCGCCGAGCGCGCGGCGACCGCGCTGCCGAAGCGCATGCGCGACGGGGTGGAGCGCATGGCGCGGCGGATGGCGGGCCGCTACCACGAGGACGAATGGGGCTTCGACGAGGAGTTCGCCGAGGGGGCCTTTCCGTTCTTCGAGTTCCTCTACGACCGCTGGTGGCGCGTTCAGGCCACGGGGCTGGCCAACGTCCCCGCTCACGGGCGCGCGATGCTGGTCGCCAACCACGCCGGCTCGCTGTTCCCGTTCGACGCGACGATGATGACGCTGGCGATGATGAAGGAGCATCCGCTGCCGCGCTGGCCGCGGGCGATGGTGCTCGACTGGGCGTTCGAGCTGCCCTGGATCAGCTTCTTCATGCGCAAGGTCGGCGGGGTCCCCGCAAGCCGCTTCAACGCCGCCAGGCTGCTGGAGCAGGACGAGCTGGTGATGGTCTTCCCGGAGGGGGCGAAGGGGACCGGGAAGCCCTTCTCGGAGCGGTACCGCCTGCAGCGCTTCGGCCGCGGAGGGTTCGTCGAGGTGGCGCTGCGTACCCGGGCGCCGATCGTCCCCGTCGCAGTGGTCGGCTCCGAGGAGATCTATCCGAAGATCGCCGACGCCGGGGCGCTCGCCCGGCTCGTCGGGGCGCCGTTCGTGCCGATCACGCCGACGTTCCCGTGGCTGGGTCCGCTCGGGCTGATCCCGCTGCCGTCGCGCTGGCGGATCGAGTTCTGCGAGCCGATCGACCTCAGCGAGCACCCGCCCGAGGCGGCCGAGGACCGCGCCCTCGTGTTCGACCTCTCCGAGCGGATCCGCGACACGATCCAGTCGAAGCTGTACGAGAACCTGGTCAAGCGCGGCTCGGCGTTCCTCTAGCGCCGCCCCGGGGCCGATTGGCACGCCGGTCGCCCCGGCTGCGCCGGGATCGCCCGCCGGTCCAACCGGCGCAGGCACGGATTCGACCATCGGGAGAAACCGGCGGGCGAGATTTCCGACAGCTGTCCAAAGAAAGCCCGCCGGTTGCCCCTTACCGTGGCCGCAATCGGCAAACCGCGACCGTCGGGGCGGGGCTCCGGCGGGCTAGGAGGAACGGTAATGAAAAGAAAGTGGCTTGCGGCCCTCCCGCTGGCCGTGGCGGCACTGCTGCTCGCCGCGCCAAGCGCCCTCGCCGCCGACGGACCCTCGCTCACCGAGACGGTGTCGAGCGTCAACACCACCTGGGTGATCGTCGCCGGCGTTCTCGTCATGTTCATGCAGGCCGGCTTCGCGCTACTGGAGATCGGGTTCTCACGCGCAAAGAACGCGGGGGCCGGCATAGCGAAGATCCTCGTCAACTTCTCGATCGCCTCGATCGTCTACTGGGCGGTGGGCTTCGCCCTGGCGTTCGGCGGCGCCGGGGCGATCGCGGGGACGCACGGGTTCTTCCTCAACGTCAGCAGCGACGCCGCTGCCACCGGGAACCTCATCCCGCTGGTCGGGGTCACCGGTGTCAATCCGGCCGCGCTCCTGTTCTTCCAGTTCGTGTTCTGCGCCGTGTCCTTGGCGATCGTCTGGGGCACGACGCTGGAGCGCATCAAGTTCGGCGCCTACGTGATCTACGCGATCGTGTTCTGCGCCCTCATCTACCCGGTGATCAGCCACTGGATCTTCGGCGGTGGCTGGCTTCAGGCGAGCGTCGGCATGCAGGACTTCGCCGGTTCCACGGTGGTCCACCTGATCGGCGCCACCGGTGCGCTGGCGGCGCTGCTGCTGCTCGGCCCTCGGGTCGGCAAGTACGCCTCCGACGGCAAGCCGAGGGCGATCCCCGGGCATTCGATGCCGCTCGTCGGGCTGGGCATCCTGATCCTCTGGCTGGGCTGGTTCGGGTTCAACCCCGGGTCCACCCTGGCGGCGATCGGCAACCGCTTCGCGGAGATCGTCCTGGTGACGAACCTCGCGGCGGCGGCGGGAGTGATCGCAGCCACCGCGACCATGTACCTGAAGTCGAAGACCATCGACATCGGCATGGCCGGCAACGGCGCGATCGCGGGACTGGTCGCGATCACGGCCCCGTCCGGCTATGTCGAGTACTGGGCTGCCCCGATCATCGGCGCGGTGGCCGGGGTGATCGTCGTTCTCGGCGTGCTCGCAATCGAGAAGCTGCTGGACGACCCGGTGGGCGCGCTGTCGGCGCACGGTCTGGCCGGCATCTGGGGAACGTTGTCCTGCGGCATCTTCACGGCGCCGCGGCTGGCGGAGCTGAACGGCGTCGGTGACGGCGGCCTGTGGTACACGGGCAGCCTGCACCAGTTCGGCGCCCAGGCGCTCGGGGTCGGAGTCGCGTTCGCCTGCGTGTTCGCGGTCTCCTACGCGACGTTCGCGCTGATCAAGGCAACGATCGGCCTTCGGGTGACGCCGGAGCAGGAGGAGTCCGGCCTCGACATCTCCGAGCACGGGATGTACGGGTATCCGGAGCAGTTCATCCCGCAGCCGGAGTACTCCACCGGGCTACCGGGGACGACCGCACCCGCAGCCGGCGCGCCGATCCCCGCTGTCAGCCCGATGACCGCGACGCAGTCGCAGGGAGGAACGAGATGAAGAAGATCGAGGCGTACATCCGCCACGAGGCGTTCGAGCCGATCAGGGCCGAGCTGCTCGAGAGGGGGTTCCCCTCCCTGTCGATCGGCGAGGTCAAGGGCTCGGGTCGCCAGAAGGGAGTGGTCGAGCGTTACCGTGGCTCGACGCTGACCGTCAACGTGCGGCCGAAGCTGAAGGTGGAGGTCGTGGTCGACGACAAGGACAAGGGCCTGGTCGTCGAGACGATCCTGCGGCACGCCCGCACGGGCGAGGTGGGCGACGGAAAGATCTTCGTCCTGCCGGTGGAGGAGGCGATCCGCATCCGCACCGGCGAGGAGGGCGAGGACGTCCTGCAGGCGCACACGGAGGCCGAGATTCCGGCCTGACGCGTCCGCCGAACCAAGACCGATCGGCGCGGGCGGGGCTTCGGATTGCCCCGCCCGCCCGCTCACGAAGAAAAGGAGACACCGACCGATGGCAACGATCACACCCCCCGAGGCTTCGGCAGGCGACATTCTCGCCCGGGTCGAGGAGGAGGGCATCGAGTTCATCCGCTTCTGGTTCACCGACCTCAACGGCCAGCTGAAGAGCTTCGCCGTCGGTCGCGAGGAGTTGGACGGCGCGCTCGAGGACGGAATGGGGTTCGACGGCTCGTCGATCACCGGCTTCAATCGGATCGAGGAGTCGGACATGGTGGCGATGCCCGATCCCGATACATACGTCGTGCTGCCGTGGCGGGACGACGGTGGCGCCGGCAAGGGCAATGTCGCAAGGATGTTCTGCGACGTGCTGAAGCCAGGTGGCGAGCCCTACGAGGGTGACCCGCGGTTCGTGATGCGCCGGGCGATCGCCCGCGCCAACGACATGGGCTTCGACACCTTCAACCTCGGCCCGGAGCTGGAGTTCTTCTACTTCGCGGCGGACGAGCTCGGTCCCGACGGCATGCCGGAAATCCTCGACAAGGGCGGCTACTTCGACCTCACGACCCTCGACGCCGGATCCGATCTGCGGCGCGACACCGTGAACGCACTGAAGGCGGTCGGGATCCCTGTCGAGTACACGCACCACGAGGTCGGGCCGTCGCAGCACGAGATCGACATGCGCTACGCCGAGGGCCTGCGGATGTCGGACAACGCGATGACCTACCGAATCGTCGTCAAGGAGATCGCCCACCAGCACGGCGTCTACGCGACGTTCATGCCGAAGCCGCTGTTCGGCGAGAACGGTTCGGGGATGCATACCCACCAGTCCCTGTTCTCCGGAGGGTCGAACGCGTTCTTCGACGCCGACGATCGCTACCACCTGTCCGACACGGCAAGGATGTACATCGCGGGCCTCCTGCGCCACGCCCGCGAGATCGCGGCTTTGTTCGCGCCCAACGTGAACAGCTACAAGCGGCTGGTTCCCGGATACGAGGCGCCTGTGTACTGCGCCTGGTCGCAGCGCAACCGGTCCGCACTGGTCCGGGTTCCGGTCTATCACCCCGGCAAGGAGCAGGCGACCCGGTGCGAGCTGCGCTGCCCCGATCCCTCATGCAACCCGTACCTGACGTTCGCGGCGATGCTGCACGCCGGGCTGGACGGGATCGAGCACGGCTACGAGATCCCCGAGCCGATGGAGACCAATCTCTACGACCTCAGCCACGACGAGCGCGCGGCGCGCGGCATCGAGCAGCTCCCGGAGACGCTCGGCGAGGCGATCGAGGAGCTTGCCGGCTCCGACCTGGTTCGGAGGGCGCTCGGCGATCACATATTCGAGCGCTACGTGGAGCTCAAGCGGCAGGAGTGGGAGGAGTACCGGGTGCAGGTGAGCCGCTGGGAGCTGGAGAGGTACCTCCCGGTGCTCTAGGTCCGGGACGCGGCGATGCGAGACCTTCACGCTCGACTGCTGGGCGCCGTCCTCGGCGGCGACGGCCTGCAGGGCGTGGCGGATCTCGCCGCGGCCGAGGCCGGCGGGCCGGTGGCGATCGTGCTGCCGGCCCGCGGCATCGCCGTGTCGGCGCCTCCCGGACGCGTCTCCGCCGAGCTGTCCGCCTACGTGTCCCGCCGGGTCGGCGGCGGTGAGCGGGCCGAACCCCCCGCGCCGGTCGAGGTCGAGGTGCCGGTCTTGGTCGGCGAGCGCCAGATCGGCGCCGTCGTGGTTCTGTCCGCCGGCAACGGATCGGCGCCCGACCGCGCGCCGGCGATCGACGGCGACGAGGTCGCCCGTGCGGCGGCGATGGCCGCGATCACCGAGGTCGCGGTGAGCGACGCCCGCGACGAGGTCGAGCACGACCTCCGCGCCAGCCTGATCGAGGATCTCCGCACGGGAGCCGTCGGCGGCGCCGCCGTCGCTCGGCGAGCCGACCGCCTCGGCTGCGAGCTGGTTCGCGGCGGCCTGGCGATGGTGAACGAGATCGAGTCGGCGAAGCCTCGCGGGGCGGCAGCCCTGATCGAGAGCGAGTGGCCCGGCGCCCTCGCCGAGCCGATCGAGGGCCGCATCTACGCGATCCTGCCGGCTTGCGGCGGCGATGGCGCCCCCGAGTCCGCGCTGGAGGAGGCGCGCAGGCTGGTCCGGCGCATTCGGGTTCACGGGCCGGCGGCCGTCAGCTCCTTCTACCCCGACCCGTCCGAGCTCGCCCATGCCGTCCGCGAGGCGGAGCTGGTGCTCGAGGTGGTTCGCCGCGACGGTCCGCTGGCCGAGCAGATCGAGGTCGGTGCCGGCGACGGCGTCTACCGGCTCCTGTTCAGAGCGCTCGTCTCGCATCCGGAGGAGGTCCGCAGCTTCTACGCGGACACGGTTGCGCCGCTTGTCGAGTACGACCGCCAGTACCGCTCCCAGCTCCTGACCACTCTCGAGACCTATCTGGCGGAGGACTGCAACATGAACGCCGCCGCGCGGGCGATCTTCGCCCATCGCCACACGGTCTCCTACCGGCTCGATCGGGTGCGCGAGCTGACCGGCCTCGACCCGACCTCGAGCGCCGACCGCGAGCGGCTCGGCCTCGGCATTAAGGCGTACCGGATCATCGAGCCGACGCTGCCCCGCTGACAAATCAGTCACGGCGCCGCCCTGCCCAGTGCCGGCGAAATAGACTCTCGCCAGCCGATGAGCGCGACCCGGACCAGGAACGCTGCAGCCGGCTCGCCGAAGGCGTTCTCGTCGGGCGACGAGATGCGGGCGCTGCTCGACCGGGTGCTGACGGAGATCGACGCCGACCCCGACGCCGGGCCGCGGCTGCGCGCCGCCGACACGGCGGTGCGCCTCGAGGTCAGCGACCTCGGCCTCGTCCTCAACGTCGCGGCCAGCGACGACCCCGACCACTGCGTCGCGTGGAGCTTCTCCGACCGCGTCGCGTGGGAGCCGAAGCTGCGGCTGACGATGGACTCCGACGTCGCGAACGGCTACCTGCAGGGCAAGGAGAACGTCGCGATCGCCACCGTCCGCGGCAGGATCAGCACCTCCTGCGACGCCCGCGTCGCCCTGCGCTACTTCCCCGCTTCGCGGATCGTCTTCGAGCGCTACCGGACCGTCCTCGCCCGCGAGCGTCCGGACCTGCTGCTCGACGACTGAGAGCCTATCCCGGTCCCTACCGAGACAGGCTCTGAGCCGACGCCCGTACCCTGTTGACTTGGGCACCGGCACGGTCCTAAGCTGGTTCTCTCAACCAGGCAAAAGGCCGCAGTGGGAGACGGCCAGCCTCCGCCTCACGGCGACTGGGCGGAGCGGCCCGAGCCCCCGCGAGGCACACGCTGCCGAAGGCCGACGTGGCGGGCCGTAAGCCCGCAAGCGACGGGGCTCCGACCCCGTCGCTTTCTGTGCGGCCGGCCGCTTGCCGGTCGGCCGCGGCGGGGATACTTCCGCTTCGATGGCGGAGCAGATCTCGATCAACGAGGCGGCGCGCAGAGCCGGGGTCTCGCCGGCGACGCTGAAGCGCTGGGCGGAGGAGAAGGTGATCCCCGTCAAGCGCGGCCGCTGGACCGAGACGGCCGCGGCGCAGGCGCGGGTCGTCGCGCGCATGCGCGAGCGCGGTCACTCGCTGGCGTCCCTCAAGCGAGCGGTCAAGGAGGGACGACTCGCGTTCGGCTATGCGGAGGAGCTGTTCCCGAAGCGCTCCGAGGAGCGCTTCACCCCGCAGGAGGTCGCCGAGCGCACCGGGTTGGAGCTGGAGCTGATCGAGCGGCTGATGCACCTGCTGGGAACGCCGATGGGCCTCGACAGCGACTTGGGGATCGAGGACCTGCGGGCGATGCAGCACTGCGCGGACGTGCTCGCCTCCGGCTTTCCCCTGGTCGCGTTCCTCCAGCTCGTCCGCGTCTACGCGCAGTCGATCCGCAGGATTGCCGACGCCGAGGTTCGCACCTTCCACCTCTACGTGCACGAGCCGCTGATCCGCGACGGCGTCTCGGCACTGGAGATGGCGGAGGAGATGGGGGACCTCGCCGGCGACCTGCTGCCGGTGTCCGGGCCGCTGATGGACTACATGCACCAGCGCTACCTGCGCTTCTTCATCGAGCAGGACGTCGTCGGCCACATGGAGAGCGAGACCGAGACGCAGCGCGGCCTTGCGCGGGTGTCGACCACGTTCTGCTTCGTCGACCTCACCGGCTTCACCCGCTACACGGAGGAGGAGGGAGACGAGGAGGCCCTCGACATGATCGAGCGCTTCGTCGACACCGTCGAGGCGACCCTGCCGGCGGAGGCGACGGTCGTCAAGACGATCGGCGACGAGGTGATGATCGTCTCGCCCGAGGCGGGCTCGCTCACCGAGTGGGCGGTCGGGTTCATGAAGCTCTTCGAGGAGCGCCCGCAACCGCGGGTCGGCATCCACTGCGGCGCCGCCGTCTATCGCGACGGGGACTACTTCGGCGGTGACGTCAACCTTGCGCATCGCGTCGTCAACCGAGCGCTCGGGGGAGAGGTGCTGGTGACCAAGCCCTGCGTCGGCGCGATCGAGTCCTCCGACTTCCTCGAGTTCGACCCGATCGGCGAGGTGCGGCTGAAGGGCTTCCCCCAGGCGACGGAGCTGTTCATCGCCCGCTCGGCTCGGGACTAATCTCCTCACATGCAGCAAGAAGCGCTGGGCGAGCTCGCCCGGGTGGTGCGTGACAGTGGCCTGATCGCGGCCGGCTCCCGGGGCGTCGTGCTCGTGTCCGGCGGGCCCGACTCGGCCTGCGCCGCTGCCGGCGCCGCCGCCCACGCAGGCGCGGCGAGCGTGCACGCGCTCCACCTCGACTACGGGCTGCGGGCCGACTCCGGGCTCGATCGCCGCACCTGCGAGGAGCTGTGCGGGGCGCTCGGAATCGAGCTGGACACCGAAAGGCCGCGCCTCGGCGAGGGGAATATGCAGGCGGCCGCGCGGGAGGCCCGCTATGCCGCCGCCGAGCGGCTCGCCGACCGCCTCTGCGCCGACTGGATCGCGACCGGCCACACGCGCACCGACCTTGCCGAGACCGTCGTCTACCGGCTCGCGACGTCGCCCGGATCGAGGGCGCTGCTGGGGCTGCCGGAACGGCGCGGCCGGCTCGTGCGGCCGCTGCTCGCGATCGGCCGTGACGACGCGCGGCGCCTCGCGACCGAGGCGGGCCTGCCGTTCCGGGACGATCCCTCGAACGCGGATCCCGGCTTCGCGCGCAACCGCGTCCGCGCCGAGATCATGCCCGTCCTGCGCGAGCTGAGCCCGGCGGCCGAGCGCAACATCGCCGCCACCCGGGCCGAGATCGCCGAGGACGCCGAGGCGCTGGGCCACTTCGCCGACGAGGCGCTCGACGCCGCCGGGGCGTCGGGCGCGGTCGCGGCGGTGTCGGCCGAAGCACTCTCGGGGCTCGAGCCAGCCGTGCGGCGGCTGGCCCTGCGCCGGCTTGCCGAGCGAGTCGCCGGGCGCGTGGTGCCGCTCGGCAGGGAACGAGCCGCCGAGATCTGGCGGCTCGCCCGCGCGTCGGAGGGCGGCGAGGTGGAATTGGGCGGCGGTCTGCGGGCGCTCTGCGAGCACGGCATGGTGCGCTTCGTCGCCGGCGAGGAGCCGGTGCCCGAGCCCGTCACGATGACCGTCCCCGGGCGCTGCCGCTTCGGCCCCTGGGAGCTTCGAGCCGACCTGCGCTCGCCGCCGGTCGATCCCGCCGGCCCCGAGCTGGCCACGCTCGACGCCGCCTCCCTCGGCCCGGAGCTGCTCGTGCGCGGATGGCGCGAGGGCGACCGCATGCGGCCCCTGGGGCTGGGCGGAAGCAAGAGCCTCGCCGACCTGTTCGCCGACAGCCGCGTGCCGCGCTCGCTGCGGCGCCGGCTGCCCCTGGTCACGGCGGGCGGGCGGATCGCCTGGGTCGCCGGCGTCGCCGTCTCGGACGACTTCAAGCTGGCGCCCGGGGCGCGCGAGGTCGCGGTGCTGAGCGCCACGATCGCCGAGTAGGCTCAGCGCGTGGATCAGGCTGCTGAGGCGATGCGCGACCCGGCTATAGGAGAGACCCTGGTCGAGGCTCAGGACCTTGCCCGACGCGTGACCGAGCTGGGCGCGGAGATCAGCGCCGACTACGCGGGCCGCGACCTGATCATGGTCTGCGTGCTGAAGGGGGCCGTGCTCTTCCTCGCCGACCTGATGCGGGCGATGACGGTGCCCTGCGAGGTCGACTTCATGGCGGTCTCGAGCTACGGGTCCGCCACCGACTCGTCGGGCGTCGTGCGCATCCTCAAGGACCTCGACTCGCCGATCGAAGGGCGCGAGGTGCTGATCGTCGAGGACATCATCGACTCCGGCCTGACGCTGCACTACCTGCTGCGCAACCTGCGCGCCCGCAACCCCGCCTCGCTCGAGGTCTGCGCGCTGCTCACCAAGCCGGAGCGCCGTCGCGTCGACCTCCCGATCCGCTACGTGGGCTTCGAGATCCCGAACCGGTTCGCGATCGGCTACGGGCTCGACCACGCCCAGCGCTTCCGTCAGCTGGCCTACGTCGCGGCGCTGAACGACGCCGGCGAGCAATCCCGCTAGTTGCGGCCCGCGGCACGATCCCCAGCGGCCGCGTCGGCTGCCTGCGACCGCCGGAGTTGAGGATCGCGGTGCGGCGCCACCGGTCCGGCCTTCTCGGTCCCGCCCGGCGCCTCTGAGGCGCCCGGCGCGATTGCACCTCCCTGGTACGCTGAAAACCCGATGCCGATGCCGATTTTCGGCTGCACATCTCCGATTGCGAGCTTCAGTTGAGGCGCTTCTTCAAGAGCGCGGCCTTTCCGATCCTGATCGTCGTCCTGCTCGCGTTCTTCGCCCAGCGGCTGATCAGCCCCGGGCCGAGCACCGAGAAGCCCGACTTCGGGCAGTTCCTCACGCAGGTGAACCGCGATCCGGGGTCGATCGAGAAGGTCACCCTGAACACGAAGGACAACACCCTCGACGTCAAGCAGGCGGACGGCAAGGAGTACTCGACCGGCTATCCGGACAACTACGAGCCGCAGATCGTCAACAGCCTGCAGCGCAGCCAGGTCAACACGGCGGTCAAGGGCAAGGGCGGCTCCAGCCTGCTCAGCCTGCTCACCTACATCCTTCCGTTCCTGCTCTTCTTCGGCTTCTGGATCTTCCTGATGAACCAGATGCAGGGCGGCGGCTCGAAGGTGATGAGCTTCGGCAAGAGCCGTGCCAAGCGGATGTCGGTGGACGCCCCCAAGATCACCTTCCGCGACGTCGCCGGGGCCGACGAGGCGGTGCAGGAGCTCCACGAGATCAAGGAGTTCCTCGAGAACCCGAAGAAGTTCCAGGCGCTGGGCGCCAGGATCCCGAAGGGCGTGCTCCTCTACGGCCCGCCCGGGACCGGCAAGACCCTGCTGGCGCGGGCCGTCGCCGGCGAGGCGGGGGTGCCCTTCTTCTCGATCTCGGGCTCCGACTTCGTCGAGATGTTCGTGGGCGTCGGCGCCAGCCGCGTCCGCGACCTGTTCGAGCAGGCGAAGCAGAACTCTCCCTGCATCATCTTCATGGACGAGATCGACGCCGTCGGGCGGCACCGCGGCGCCGGCATGGGCGGCGGGCACGACGAGCGCGAGCAGACCCTCAACCAGCTGCTCGTCGAGATGGACGGCTTCGAGATGAAGGACAACATCATCCTGATCGCGGCCACCAACCGGCCCGACATCCTCGACCCGGCGCTGCTGCGCCCCGGGCGCTTCGACCGCCAGATCGTCGTCGACCGGCCCGACCGCAAGGGCCGCCAGAGGATCCTCGAGGTCCACACGCGCGGCAAGCCGCTGGCCAAGGACATCGACCTCGACGTCCTGGCCGGTCAGACCCCCGGCTTCACCGGCGCCGACCTCGCCAACCTGATCAACGAGGCGGCGCTTCTCACCGCCCGCTCCAGCAAGCGCGAGATCGGCATGGAGGAGCTGGAGGAGGGGATCATGCGGGTTATCGCCGGGCCGGAGAAGAAGACCCGGGTGATGTCCGAGAAGGAGCGCCTGATCACCGCCTACCACGAGCTCGGCCACGCGATCGTCGGCCACGTGCTGCCCAACTGCGACCCGGTCCACAAGATCTCCGTGATCAGCCGCGGCCAGGCCCTCGGCTACACGATCTCGCTTCCCACCGAGGACAGGTTCCTGACCACCAGGGCGGAGCTGACCGACACGATGGCGATGACCCTGGGCGGACGCGCCGCCGAGGAGATCGTCTTCTCCGAGATCACCACGGGCGCCTCGAACGACCTCGAGAAGGTGACCGAGACCGCGAAGCAGATGGTGATGCGCTACGGGATGTCGGAGCGCCTCGGCCCGCGCGTGTTCGGCCACGACCGCGGGATGCCCTTCCTCGGCCGCGAGTTCTCCGCCGAGCCGGACTACTCCGACGAGATCGCCCGCGAAATCGACGACGAGATCCGGCGAGTCGTCGAGGAGGCGCACCAGACCGCCAAGGACATCCTCAACGACCACCGCGGCCAGCTCGACGAGATCTCGAAGATCCTGCTCGAGCGCGAGACGATCGAGAGCGAGGAGTTCGTCGCCCTGCTGGCGGGCAATTCCGCCGAGGAGGTGTTCGGCCCCGAGGAGGAGGAGCGGCCTGTCAAGCCCGAGCCCGCTCCGGAGCCCGAGAAGGGCACCGGCCGGGAGGGCCCGCGGCCGATCCCGCGGCCGCGTCCCGGCCTGGCCGGCGGCGGCGCCGCCGATATGCGCGCCGACCGACCGCCCGATTCGCCGCCGTCGATCTCCTAGCGGGCCGCGCGGGGCATACTCCGGGCGTGTCCGCGGCCGACGTAGAGACTCTGCGCGCCGGGTTCGACGCGTTCTCCAGTCGGGGCCTCGACGGCCTGCTGGAGTTCATCCACCCGGACTTCGAGACCACCACCTCGCCCGAGCTCACCGTCGAGCCGGACACCTACCGCGGACACGACGGGCTCCGGCGCTACTTCGCCGGCTTCGAGGGGGCGATGGAGAACGTCCGCTTCATCCCCGAGGAGTACATCGACGCCGGCGACTGCGTCGTGATGCCGGTGCGCCTGGTCGCCACGGGGGTCGAGACCGGGATCGAGGTGGAGCAGCGGATGGTGATGGTGTGGTGGCTGCGCGACGGCAAGGCGATCCGGCTCGAGGCCCATCGCGATCGCGACGCCGCATTGGCCGCGGCCGGAATCGAGCGCTGAGGTGAGCCCCTGCCGCGTGATGGGGGTGGTCAACGTCACCCCGGACTCCTTCTCGGACGGCGGCGAGTTCCTCGATCCGGCGCGGGCGGTCGAGCACGGCCTCGAGCTGGTCGCGGAGGGCGCCGACGTGGTCGACGTCGGCGGCGAGTCGACCCGTCCGGGAGCGGAGGCCGTCCCGGCCGAGGAGGAGCTGCGCCGCGTCGAGCCCGTGGTCGCCGGCCTCGCCGGCCGCGGGGCCGCGGTCTCGATCGACACCGCCAAGGCGGCGGTGGCGGCGGCGGCGCTCGACGCCGGCGCCGAGGTCGTCAACGACGTCACCGCTCTGCGCGGCGACGCCGAGCTGGGCGCCCTCTGCGCCGAGCGCGGCTGCGACGTCGTGCTGATGCACATGCGAGGGACACCGCGGACGATGCAGGACGACCCGGTGTACGAGGACGTCGTCGACGACGTCAGGCGCTTCCTCGCCGAGCGGATCGAGGCAGCGCTCGACGCCGGCATCGAGCCGGAGCGGATCTGGGTCGACCCCGGGATCGGCTTCGGCAAGACCGTGGAGCACAACCTCGAGCTGCTGCGCCGGCTCGACGAGCTCGCCTCGCTCGGGCGCCCGATCGTCGTCGGCACCTCGCGCAAGAGCTTCATCGGCGCGATCACCGGCCGCGAGGCGCATGAGCGCCTCGGGGGGACGATCGCATCGTGCGTGCTGGCCTATGCCGGCGGAGCGGCGATGGTGAGGGTGCACGACGTCGCTCCGGTGCGCGAGGCGCTCGCCGTCGCCGAGGCGATCCTCGACCGGTCGTGGCGGCTGGCGACCGCCGGGCGCTGAGCTCGGCCGTCCTCGACCTGCTCGGCCACGCGCGCCCCCAGGCGCACGCGGCCATGGAACCAATCATCTAGGTTCCCGGCGTGGAAGCGCACGGCGATTCGCACACCAGCTCGGTCGAGATCGAGCTGCGGGGCCTCTCGATCTACACGCACCACGGTGTCAGCGACGCCGAGCAGGAGGTCGGCCAGCGGCTCGAGTTCGACGTCAGCTTCGACGTGCCCGACTGCGACGCCGTGCTCACCGACCGCCTCGATGACACGGTCGACTACGCCGAGGCTTGCGACATCGTCGCGCTCGCCGCGACGGAGCGCAGCTACCGCACGCTGGAGCGGCTCGGCAAGGTCGTGGGGGAGAGGCTGATGGAGCGCTTCGGGTCCGAGACCGTCCGCGTGCGGGCCTCGAAGCCGGAGCCGCCGCTGCCGCTGGCGATCGACGAGGTGTCGGTCGAGGTCGTCCACGAGCGCGAGCAGCCCGGCGAGGACGACGAGTCCGGCGCCGGCGAGGTCTGACCGGGTTCGGCCGCGTGCCGCGCGTCGGCTACCTCGGCCTCGGCTCGAATCTCGGCGACCGCGCCGGGCACCTGCGCGCGGCGCTCGACGCCCTGCCCCGTCACGGCGTGGACGTGGAGGCGGTCTCCTCGAGCTACGAGACCGAGCCGGTGGGCGAGCTGACCGAGCAGGCTGACTTCCTCAACGCCGCGGTGCGGGTGCGCACCGCTCTCGAGCCCGAGCCGCTGCTCGACGCCTGCAAGGCGATCGAGGTGGAGCAGGGAAGGATGTTCGGCGGCCCCCGCCACGGACCGAGGCCGCTCGACGTCGACCTGCTGCTGCTCGGCGACCTCGAGCTGAGCACGCCGAGGCTGACCCTGCCCCACCCCGGGGTGACGCGGCGCCGCTTCGTGCTCGTGCCGCTGCTCGAGCTCGACCCCGGCCTGCGGCTCCCCGACGGCACGCCGCTCGCCGAGGCGCTCGCCGCCCTCCCCGAGGGCCAGCGGGTCAACCTCGCCGGCGCCCTATAGGCGCCGCTCAGGCGGGCGCCGCCGCCGCGGCGCCGGCCCGCAGCGGCTCCAGCCACGTCGCCGGAAGGATCGGCGGGGCGTGGCCGGGGAAGTCCGGCACGACGCGCATCGCGAACTCGCCGGCCGGCCGGTCGGCGATCGCCGGCCGCAGGTCCTCGAGCGTCATCGCCAGGCGGATGCTGGGGGCGATCTGGAAGTCGGCGGCATTGAGCGCCTCGCCGTTGAGCACGCCCTCGGCGATCCAGGCGTCGATCCGCTGCAGCATCCCCGGCAGCGCCGCCAGGTCGTGGCGGACGTTCTCGTCCGTCGCCTCGTTCAGCCGTGCCGCCGCGGCGACGATCGGCGCCGCGGTGCGCACGGCGACCCCGATCGGGATCCCGAGGCGCGCCCCCTCGGCGTAGCTGCGCAGCGGCGCGCGGTCGCGGCGCAGCGCGTTCCACATGATCCGCCGGATCGGGGCCTGCAGGTCCTCGTCGCCCCAGCGCTCGGCCTCCTCCACGGCGAGCCGCCGCTCGGGGTCGTCCGGGAACAGAGGCGGCTCGGGCTGGATGCGGTCGAGCTCGCGGGCGATCTGGCGGGAGCCCTGGTTCTTCGTGTCGTCGATCTTCAGGGCCGGCACCGTGATCCCCGGGAAGCGAAGCGCCTTCAGCGCCCCCTTGGCGATCACCGGCATCAGGTCCGTGCGGTCGTAGGCGATCCCCTTGTGGTCGAGCATCAGCTCGGCCGCGCGCGAGGGGTGGGAGCCCGGGATCACGTAGAGGCGCGCGCCCATCGCCGCCATCCTATCCGCCGCCGGCCTCCTCCAGCAGCACGGCGACGCCGTCCGGCGTACGGGTGGCGACGGCGCCGTTGCGGCGCTCGACCGCTGCGCCCGCACCGGCGAGCCTGCGCTCGGCGTCCTGAAGCCCCGGGTCGCCGGCGACCGCCAGCACGACGAAGTCGAGGCCGGGCCCGTCGGCGGGCTCCGGCGGCGCCCCCGCCGACATCCAGGAGTTGACGCCGATGTGGTGGTGGTAGCCGCCGGTGGCCAGGAACGCCGCCTGGGGGCCGAACCGGGTCATCAGATCGAGGCCGACGGCCCCGCTCCAGAAGCCGACGGCGTCCTCGACGTCGGCCACCTTGAGGTGGGCGTGGCCGACGTCTGCGCCGGAGCCGGCGTCGCCCTCCGGCTCGGGCTCCGCGAGCACCGAGTCGAGGTCGAGCGGAAGCGTGTCCATGCGCACTCGCTCGCCGGCCGCGGGCGAGGGCCAGTCCGCGCGTGGAAGGTCGCGGTACAGCTCGATCCCGATCCCGTCCGGATCGTCGAGGTAGAGCGCTTCCGAAACGAGGTGGTGGGAGGCGCCGGTGAGCGGCGTACGGCCGGCGGCCAGTCGCCGCAGAGCGGCCGCGAGCTGGGCCCGCTCCGGGTAGCGAAAGGCGGTGTGGAAGAGCCCGGTGGCGCGGCGCGGAGCCGGCCCGGGACCCGCGCTTCGCCGCAGCTCGACCAGCGCCGAGTTCGACCCCGGCGGGCCCAGCGCCACCGCATCGGCGCCGGACGCCGGCACCTCCTCGAGCCCGACGACCTCGCCGTAGAAGGCGGCGCTGCGTGGCGGGTCGTTCGCCCGCAACGCCACCCGGGCGACGCGGACGCTTTCGCGCTCGCCACTCACGCGTCCAGTCTGGCACGCGGTCGCCGCCGCCCGCACGGCTGCCGCCGGCCGGGAGATAATCGGGCTGTGCTCCTCGCGATCGACGTGGGCAACACACAGACCCATCTGGGGATGTTCGACGGGCCGGAGCTGGTCGAGCACTGGCGGCTCGCCACCGTCCGCGATGCCACCACGGACGAGCTGGCGATGACGATCGCAAGCCTGCTGGAGCTGCGCGGCCTCGGCCTGGCCGAGGTGGACGGCGCGATCGTGTCGGCGGTGGTGCCGGCGCTGTCCACCGAGTACGAGGGCATGCGCCGCTACCTCGAGGGCAGGCTGCTGATCGTCAGCCCGCAGCTTCGCACCGGGATGCCGATCCGCATCGACAACCCGCACCAGCTCGGCACCGACCGTCTCGTCAACGCCGTCGCCGCCTTCGATCGCGTCGGCGGCGCCTGCGTCGTCGTCGACTTCGGCACCTCGCTCAACTACGACGTGGTCTCCGCCGACGGGGAGTACCTCGGCGGCGTGATCTCGCCCGGCGTCGAGATCTCGGCCGAGGCTCTCTGGGAGCGCGCCGCCAAGCTCGTCAGGGTCGATCTCGAGCCCCCCGAGGCGCTGATCGGCAAGAACACGGAGGCGGCGATCCAGTCGGGCATCGTCTACGGGTTCGCGGGCCAGGTCGACGGGATCGTCGGCCGCCTGCGCAAGGAGCTGGGCGCCGACGCGACGGCGATCGCGACCGGCGGGCACGCCGCCGCGATCGTGCCCTTCTGCGAGGAGATCGACCAGGTCGACGACCTGCTGACGCTGACCGGGCTGCGCCTAATCTACGAGCGCAATGCCGACTAGCGTGGCCACAGTCGAGTCGCCGCCGCGCCGGCCTCCGCGTGAGCGGCCGGCCCTGACCGAGCCGTTCGAGATCGGCGACGTCCGGGTGGCCAACCGCGTCCTGCTCGCCCCCCTGGCGGGGATCGGCAACTGGTTCGTCCGCCTGCAGGCGCGTCGCCACGGGGCCGGTCTGGCCTTTTCGGAGATGGTCTCCAGCTTCGGCCTTCACCACCGCAACGAGCGCACCCATCGGGAGATGTTGCGCCTGCACCCCGACGAGCATCCGGTCTCGGTCCAGCTCTTCGGCCAGGACCCCGAGGTGATGCGGTCGGCCGCCGCGATCGTCGCCGCGGCGGGCGCCGACCTGATCGACATAAACATGGGGTGCCCCGTGCGCAAGGTCTGCCGCACGGGCGCCGGAGCGGCGCTGCTCGAGGACCAGGAGCTGGCGCTCCGGATCGCCCGCGCGGCGATCGAGGGCGGGGGCGTCCCCGTCACGGTCAAGCTGCGCTCGGGGCTCGAGCCCGGAGACCGCTCGGGGTTCGAGCTGGGCGTGCGGCTCGCCGAGGAGGCCGGCGTCGCCGGGCTCGCCTTCCACCCGCGGCCGGCGGCGGCCCGTCACGGTGGCCGGCCCGACTACGCGCTCGCGCGCGAGCTCGCCGAACGGGTCGCGGTGCCGGTGATCGTCTCCGGCGGCCTGCGCTCGCCGGAGGCGGCGCGGCGCGCCTACCGCGAGTCCGGCGCCGCCGCCGTGATGATCGCCCGGGGCGCGCTCGGCAACCCCTGGATCTTCGCCGAGCTGAGCGGGCACCGCTCGGTCCCGCCGACCCCCGCCGAGTGTCGCGAGGAGCTGCTCTGGGTGATCGATCGCGCCGAGGAGCACCTCGGCAGGCGACGCGCGGCGCCCTATCTGCGCAAGTTCTACCCGTGGTACCTCGACCGCCTGCCGGAATCGCGCCGGGTCTGCCGCGCCCTGCAGCGGACGGACTCGCTCGCCGAGGCGCGCGCCCTGGTCCGGGCGTGAGCCTCACGGAGCGCACCGAGGCCTGGCGCCGCGCCGGGGAGGAGGTCGCGTTTCGCGGCCGCTCGATCCATGTCCACAGCCGCCTCGGGGAGGGGCTCGGCGACGGACCGCTGATCCTCTTCCTGCACGGGTTCCCCTCCAGCTCATACGACTGGAGGCGGCTGCTGCAGCTCGGCTGGAACGACCCGGTGCTCGCCTTCGACTTCCTCGGCTTCGGCCTCTCGGACAAGCCGAGGGACCACGTCTACACGCTCGCCTGGCAGGCGGACCTGGCGGAGGAGCTGGCCAGCCGCTACGCAGGCGGCGGGCCCGTCTTCGTCTGCGCCCACGACATGGGCACCTCGGTGGCCACCGAGCTGTTCGCCCGCGACCTCGAGGGGAGGCTCGGCATCGACCTCTGCGGTGCGCTGCTCTTCAACGGCAGCATCGTGCTCGAGCGCTCCAGCCCGACCGCCGCCCAGCGAGCCCTGCGCAGCCGCGCCGGCCCGGCCCTGTCGCGGCTGACTAGCCGCGCCGTCTTCCGGCGCCAGCTCGGCTCGGTGTTCTCGTCCGGCCACCCGCTCGGCGACGACGAGGCCGCCGACCAGTGGTCCCTGGTCGTGCACCACCACGGCCGCACGCTGGGGCACAGCCTGATCCGCTACATGGACGAGCGCGTCACCCACGCCGAGCGCTGGCATGGTGCGATCCGCGATTGGCCGAAGCCGCTCCGCTTCGCCTGGGGCATGCTCGATCCGGTGGCGACTCCGGCGGTGCTGGCGGCGCTGCGAGAGCTGCGGCCGGCGGCGCCGGTGGACGAGCTCCCCGATCTCGGCCACTATCCCCAGATCGAGGACCCGCCGCAGATCGCAGCCGCCCTGCGGGCGGCACTCGAGACGGCGAATTGAGCGGGCCGCCGGCGAGCCCCTCGCTATAATGCCCGGCCCTGCCCGAGCCTGCCGGCGCCTGAACGGAAAAGCGCCGCATTCGGGCGCTATTTGTAGATAGGCAAAGGGGCCGCCCGCGCGCGGCCCCGACAGGATCGAGGACGAGGAGACGTGAGTCGCGAATCGCTGATCACCGAGGAAGGCCTTCAGAAGCTGAAGGAGGAGATCGAGTACCTCTCCACCGTGAAGCGGCGCGAGGTCGCCGAGCGCATCAAGGAGGCGCGCGAGTTCGGCGACATCGCCGAGAACTCCGAGTACGACGACGCCAAGAACGAGCAGGCGATGGTCGAGCAGCGGATCGCGCAGCTCGACGAGAAGCTGCGGCGCGCGACGGTGGTCGACGACAAGAAGATCGACACAGAGGTCGTCAACGTCGGGGCGATGGTCCACGTGAAGGACCAGAAGTCGGGCGACTCCCAGAAGTTCCAGATCGTCGGCTCCGCCGAGGCCGATCCGACCGAGCACAAGCTCTCCAACGAGTCGCCGATCGGCAAGGCCCTGATCGGCCGCAAGCGCAACGAGGTCGTCACGATCGAGGTCCCGCGCGGCCCGCGCCGCAAGCTGAAGATCACGAAGATCGAAGCGGCCTAGACGCCGCCGACGCCCCTCTTCCGTCCGGGGATGGTTGAGCGCGGCCCCGGCGCGCTCTACGATGGCATGCGTGTCACGTCCTGGGGAGGACCGTGGTGGAGGCCGCCGCCAGCGCGAGCTGCTGCTGCTGCTCACGCTTGCCGGGGTATTGCTGACGACGGCGCCCGGGACGGCCCTGGCTGCCTGGAGCGATCCGCCGGGCAACCTGTCGGCCGCCGGCGGGGGCGCCGACAGTCCGAGCGTGTCGATCGGCGGCGGGCTGACCGCGGTCGCCTGGCGACGAGACGACGACACCGCGGCGAGCTGCTGCCGGATCGCCCAGGCTCGGATCCGCCCGCCGGGAGGACACTTCGGCCAGACGCGCAATCTCTCCGCCCCGGGACAGAACGTCCTCGGGGTGGACGTCGCGGTGGGCACCGACGGCACCGTCGTGGCGGTCTGGACGCGGCTCGACGGCACGCAGCCGCCCTTCACGTGCTGCTACCGGGTCCAGGCGAGGGTGCGTCCTCCCGGGGGTCCCTGGGGACCGGCGCAGACGCTTTCCGTCGCCGGCCTCAACGCGTCCGATGTCGATGTGGGGGTGGCGCGCAACGGGCGGGCGGTGGTGACCTGGACGCGCGAGACGGCGACCCTGCAGCGGCTTCTCCAGGCGCGCTTCCGGCCGGCCGGAAGCGGTGGCTCGCCGAACTTCGGCCCTGTCCAGACCCTGACCCCCGGCGAGAACGCATACAGCATGCACCTCGTCGTGGCGCCCAACGGACGCGCGATCGTCGTCTTCCAGCGATTCGATGGGTCCACGAACCGCATCTCCACCAAGGTGCGCTCGCCGGGGCACGGCTTCGGGGCCCTGCGCAACGTGTCCGCGGCCGGAGACGATGCCGACTATCCCGGGATCTCGATGGCGCCCGACGGCGCGGCCCTGGTGGGCTGGGTGATCCCGGCCGCGTCACCGAACTACAAGCAGCAGGCGCGCTTTCTCCCGCCGGGCGGGCAGTTCGGCCCGATCTCCTTCGTCTCGAGCAAGCAGGACTCCGGCGGCGACCCGGGGCTGGCGATCGACGCCCACCACCGCCAGACCGTGGCCCTGAAGCAGAACGTCGCCCCCGATCCCCGCGTCCTCGTCCGCAGCCGCCCCGCCGGCGGCCCGTTCGGCGCGAGCCAGTTCCTCTCCCCGATCGGGGAGCCGGCCGGCGATCCCGTGCTTGCGACCGGCCCGAACCGGGCCACCTTCGCGGCCTGGACGCGGTTCGACGGAACCTCGGGCATCTGCTGCTCGCGTGCTCAGGCGCGGATTCGCCGGCCGGGCGGCGCCTCGTTCCTGATGCAGGACACCCTCTCGATCGGTGGCTCCAACGCCGACAGTCTGGGCCTGGCCGCCGGCCCGGGCACCACCGCGGTCGCGGTCTGGCAGCGATTCGACGGCGCCGACAACCGCATCCAGTTCTCCCGCTACCACCCCTAGTGGCGCCACTGGCGCCTTAGCCGACAGCGGCAGCGGCGATACTGCCGCGACGATGTCCGAGCCGAGCCCGCCAGACCAGCCCGAGCTCGACCATCTCGCGGAGCGCCGGCGCAAGCTCGAGCGCCTGCGGGGCGAGGGGATCGAGCCCTTCCCGCACGAATTCGGCGGGCGGGTGGAGATCGCCAAGGTTCGCGCCGCCCATGAGGACCTGCCTGCCGCCACCGAAACCGAGGACCGCCACCGGGTCGCCGGGCGGATCCACGCCCGCCGCGGCCACGGCGGCGCGGCCTTCATCGACCTGCGCGACGGCTCGGGGCAGATCCAGCTCCACGCCCGCGAGGACGTGCTCGGGCCGCAGTCGCACGAAACCCTCGTCGGGCTCGACCTCGGCGACATCGTCGGCGTCGAGGGGACCGCCTTCGCGACGAAGCGAGGCGAGCTGACGCTGCGGGTGGACGACTGGACCCTGCTCGCCAAGAGCCTGCGCCCTCCGCCCGAGAAGTTCCACGGCCTCGAGGACACCGAGACCCGCTACCGCCACCGCGAGCTCGACCTGATCGCCAACGAGAGCGCGCGGCGCCTGTTCGACCTGCGGGCGCGGACGATCAAGGAGGTCCGCGCCTGGCTCGACGAGCGCGAGTTCGCCGAGGTCGAGACCCCCGTTCTGCAGCCGCTCTACGGGGGGGCGCTGGCCCGCCCGTTCGTCACCCACCACAACGCGCTCGATCGCGACCTCTACCTGCGGATCGCCACCGAGCTCTATCTGAAGCGCTGCGTCGTCGGCGGGCTGGACCGCGTCTACGAGCTCGGCAAGGACTTCCGCAACGAGGGCATCTCCCACAAGCACAACCCCGAGTTCACGATGCTGGAGTGGTACGAGGCCTACGCCGACTACTCGGACTGCGCGCGGCGGCTGGAGGAGCTCGTGGCGACGGTCGCCGAGCGCGTCCTGGGCACGACGAGGATCGAGCGCGAGGGCTGCGAGATCGACCTGACGCCCCCGTGGAGGCGGGTGAGCCTGCGCGAGGCGATCCGCGCCGAGACCGGGGTCGACGTCGCCGAGCGCCCGAGCAGGGAGGAGCTGGCGGCGGCGATGGGCTCCGAGCCCGACGAGGCGGAGGGCTGGGGCAAGCTGGTCGACGGGGTGCTCTCGAAGCTGGTCGAGCCGAAGCTGATCGAGCCCACGTTCGTGGTCGACTACCCCGTAGAGCTGTCGCCGTTCGCGAAGCGCCACCGCAGCGAGGAGGGCATGGTCGAACGCTGGGAGGCGTTCGTCGGCGGGATCGAGATCGCGAACGCGTTCACCGAGCTCAACGACCCGGACGACCAGCGCGCCCGCTTCGAGCAGCAGCGCGCCGAGCTTGCCCGCGGCGACGTCGAGGCGCAGCCCTTCGACGAGGACTTCCTCGTGGCCCTGGAGCACGGGATGCCGCCCACCGGTGGCGTCGGCCTCGGCATCGACCGCCTGGTGATGCTTCTCGCCGGGGCGCGCTCGCTGCGCGAGGTCGTGCTCTTCCCGGCGATGCGAAGCTAGCCCAGCTCGCCCTCTGCCCCCAGGTTCGCCGGGCGGCCGGGCAGGTACATCGCCGAGCCCGTGGCGATCGCCACCCGCCTCCCGTCGGCGTCGGTGACCTCGGCGGCGGCGACCGCGATCGTGCGGCCGGAATGGGTCACGTGGCCGTGCGCGACCAGGTCGCGGCCGTCGGGATGCGCCGGGCGCAGGAAGTTCACCTTGATGTCCAGGGCGGCGAAGGCGACGCCGGCGGGCACGGTCGTCTGCACCGCCGACTGCAGGGCGGCGTCGGCCAGCATCGCCACGGTGCCGCCCTGGATCGTGCGCAGCGGGCTGCACAGCCACTCCGTGCAGGGCAGCCGGAAGCCGGCGGTGCCCTCGCCCACCTCGACCGGCGTCATCCCGGTCAGGTGGTGGATCGGCGGCATCGGCAGCGCGCCGTCCATCATCTCCCGCAGCGCCTCGAGCCCGCCGGTGCGGTCCCAGACCTCCTGGCGGATCGGCTCGACGGGCGCAGGGCGCCTGTAGGGATCGGGCGTCGGCGCCTGCTCCGGCTCGACCGGGCCCGATGACGGCGACGGCTCGGGCGCGGGTTCGAGGGTGGGGAACACGGCGCAGCGCGACGTCCCGTGGGCGATCAGCCGCTCCTCCTCCGCGTCGATCACGAACGTCTCCGACAGCGCCACCGATCGCCCGGCGTGGATCACCTGGCCGCCGGCGCTCAGGGTGCTGCCGATCCGGGCGGGACGAAGCATCGTCAGCGACAGCTCCGAGCTGGCGTACGGCGTCGCGGGGGGCAGTGCGGTCTGCACGGCGCAGCCGAGCGCGGCGTCCGCGACCACCGCCACCGGCCCGGCGGCGACCGCCCCGGTCGGAGAGGCGAGCCAGGGCGTGACGGGCATCTCGAACGTCGCCGTTCCCTCGGCCACCGCGGTCGGAAGCATCCCGAACAGGTGACTCAGCGGCGGCGGCGGAACCTGCCCGCGGACGAACGTCCGCATCTGGTCCAGCCCCGAGAGACCGATCAGCGAGGGGTCCGGGTAGCCGCCGCGGACGGGCTCCTGCCAGACGGGTGTGCCCGGTTCGGGTGCCATCGGGGCGGCGAGACTACTTCGGGCGCGCTGCAATCCCGCATTTAGCGGCAGGCTCCACCCCTCCGGGCGAGAAGCACCCCTCGGTATAATCGCCTTTCGCCGTCCCCGACATCCGGAGGCCTAATCCGTCGGCGATTCAAAGCCGAAAGAGTGGATAGGACCGCCGGCGAGTCTGCGTCCCCGCGATCCGATTGACTGAGAGCCGAATGTTCGAGCGATTCACAGAGAGAGCGCGCCAGGTTGTCGTCCTCGCCCAGGAGGAGGCGCGCACCCTCAAGCACAACTACATCGGCACCGAGCACATCCTGCTCGGCCTGCTCCGCGAGGAGGAAGGCCTCGCCGCGCGCGTGCTGGAGTCGCTCGACATCACCGTGGAGCGCGTGCGCGCTCAGGTGGTCCGCATCGTCGGGTCCGGCGAGGAGGTCACCTCCGGCCAGATCCCGTTCACGCCGCGAGCGAAGAAGGTGCTCGAGCTGGCCCTGCGCGAGGCGCTCTCGCTCGGACACAACTACATCGGCACCGAGCACATCCTGCTCGGGCTGGTACGCGAGAACGAGGGCGTCGCCGCCCGCATCCTGCTCGACTTCGACGCAGACTCGGAGAAGATCCGCAACGAGGTGATCCGGATGCTCTCCGGCCCGGGCGGGCGCCGCCAGGGCGCCCCCGCCGGAGGCGCCTCCGGCGAGGGCAAGAAGTCCTCGAAGCTGCTCGACCAGTTCGGCCGCAACCTCACCAAGCTGGCGGCCGAGGGCAAGCTCGACCCTGTGATCGGGCGCGAGACCGAGATCGAGCGGATCATGCAGATCCTCTCGCGGCGGACCAAGAACAACCCCGTCCTGCTGGGCGAGCCCGGCGTCGGCAAGACCGCCGTGGTGGAGGGCCTGGCCGCGCGGATCACCAAGGGCGAGGTGCCCGAGCTGCTGCGCAACAAGCAGATCTACACGCTCGACCTCGCGGCGCTGGTTGCCGGGTCGAAGTACCGGGGCGAGTTCGAGGAGCGCCTGAAGAAGGTGATGAAGGAGATCACCCAGCGCGGCGACATCATCCTGTTCATCGACGAGCTGCACAACCTGGTGGGCGCCGGCGCCGCCGAGGGCGCCATCGACGCCGCCTCGATCCTCAAGCCCGCGCTCGCCCGCGGCGAGCTGCAGACGATCGGCGCGACCACGCTCGACGAGTACCGCAAGTACCTCGAGCGCGACTCGGCGCTGGAGCGGCGCTTCCAGCAGATCAAGGTGGACCAGCCGTCGATCGAGGAGACGGTCGCGATCCTCGACGGCCTGCGCGAGCGCTACGAGCAGCACCACCACGTCAAGATCACCGACGACGCCCTGAAGGCCGCCGCCGAGCTCGCCGATCGCTACATCTCGGACCGCTTCCTCCCCGACAAGGGGATCGACCTGATCGACGAGGCCGCCTCGCGGATGCGGATCAAGTCGATGACCCAGCCGCCGGTCTACCGCGAGCTGGAGGACGAGATCGAGCAGACGCGGCGCGACAAGGAGGCCGCGATCGAGGCCCAGGAGTTCGAGAAGGCCGCCAACCTGCGCGACAAGGAGCGTCAGCTCACCAACCGCAAGCGCGAGCTGGAGGACGAGTGGTCCTCGGGCGAGGGCGGCGAGCGGCCCGAGGTCGGCGAGGAGGAGATCGCCGACATCGTCTCGATGTGGACCGGCATCCCGGTCTTCAAGCTGACGGAGGCCGAGACCAAGAAGCTGATCCGGATGGAGGACGAGCTGCACAAGCGGGTGATCGGCCAGGACGTCGCGATCCAGGCCGTCTCCAAGGCGATCCGCCGCTCCCGCGCCGGGATCAAGGACCCCAAGCGCCCGGCCGGCTCGTTCATATTCCTCGGCCCCTCCGGCGTCGGCAAGACCGAGCTGGCCCGCACGCTCGCCGAGTTCCTCTTCGGCGACGAGGACGCGATGGTGCGGATCGACATGTCCGAGTACATGGAGAAGCACGCCGTCTCGCGCCTGGTCGGCTCGCCGCCGGGCTACATCGGCTACGACGAGGGTGGCCAGCTCACCGAGGCGGTCCGGCGCAAGCCGTACTCGGTGCTGCTGCTCGACGAGATCGAGAAGGCCCACCCCGACGTCTTCAACATCCTCCTCCAGATCCTCGAGGACGGGCGGCTGACGGACGCCCAGGGGCGGACGGTGGACTTCCGCAACTCGATCGTGATCATGACCTCGAACATCGGCGCCCAGGACATCGCCCGCAACACCCCGCTGGGCTTCTCGGTCACCGACGAGACCGGCGTCACCTACGAGGACATGAAGTCGCGGATCATGGGCGACCTGAAGAAGGTCTTCCGGCCCGAGTTCCTCAACCGGATCGACGAGGTGATCGTCTTCCACAAGCTGACCAAGGAAGAGATCAAGGAGATCATCGACCTGATGGTGGATCGGGTGCGCGCCCAGGTGGCCGAGCACGAGCTGCAGCTCGATCTCACCGACGACGCCAAGGAGCTCCTGGTCGAGAAGGGCTGGGACCCGGCGATGGGGGCGCGGCCGCTGCGCCGGGCGATCCAGCGCTACATCGAGGACCCGCTCGCCGACGAGGTGCTGAAGGCCGGCCCGATGAAGTCCGGCTCCACCGTCCTGGTGGACCGCGACGGCTCCGGCGACGAGGAGCGCCCGCTCAAGCTCGACATCGTCGAGCCCAAGAAGAAGGTCACGCGCAAGAAGCGCGAGCCGGTCGGCGTCGCCGCCAAGAAGGGCGAGGACGAGGAGTCCGAGGGCGACGGCTCTCCGGACGAGCCGGCCGACGCGGGTGGCGACGGCGCGCAGCCCGAGTCCGACGCGGACTGACCCGCAGCGCTACGGCCTCAGCCGGCGCTCGCAGTCGCTGACGACGTCGGAGCGGTTGGCGACGTAGTAGTCGAAGCCCAGCCCGCAGCGCAGGACGTCCCGGCCGCCGTCGGCGGCGACCAGCACGTCGTTGCCGGTGCCACCCACGAGCACGTCGGTCCCCTTGACGTCGACGAGGCTGTCCGCGCCGGCGCCGCCGTCGAGCCGGTCGTTGCCGGCGCCGCCGATCTCGGTGTCGCCGTCGGGGCCGCCGAACAGGCAGTCGCCGCCGCCGAGCCCGAACAGCTTGTCCTCGCCGGCGAGGCCGAACATCCTGTCGCCGCTGCCGGTCCCCTCGAGGCGGTTCCGCTTCGGGCCGCCGACCGTGACGATCGGGCAGCGCTGGCGGGTGGGGAGTCGCAGCCGCAGGTCGCGCAGCGAGACCGAGAACGATCCGTTCGAGGGGCGCGCGTAGGGCGCGTCGCGGCCGACCAGCTCGAGCTTGACGACGTGGTCGGGGGCGAACCGCCAGCCGTTCGGGTGCAGTTGGAAGACCTGGCGACCGCTCGCGTTCGGCCGGTAGACGCCGCGGGTGACCAGCCGCTGGCTGCCGTCCGGGGCGACGTCCCAGAGGCGCGAGTCGACCTGCGCCGCCAGCGGGTCGGCGGTCTCGATGTCGAGTGCGACGCGGGGGGCGCCGAGCAGCGTGAAGCCTCGGTCGCCGATCTTCGAGAAGCGGTAGGTGACGGCGCTTGGGTCGTCGGCGCCCGCCGTCGTGCGGCACGACCCCCCGGCGAACGGGTCGAGGGCGGAGCCGGTGCCGGGATCGCCGCTGGTCTGGTCCAGGGCGTGGGCGCCGGGCACCAGGAAGCGCACGTTCCCCGCGTGCTGGGCCGCCCAGGTGCGGCTGTCGAACGGCCCGGCTGCCGGGTCCGAATCGCAGCCCTGGAGGAGGGTGCGGACGCCGAGGGGCCTGCCGGGGGCGTGCTTGAGCAGCCGGTCGAAGAAGCGGTTGCGCAGGCTGTCGAGCCCGGGGGTGGACCCGACAAGCGACGCCCGCGGGTGGCCCTGGCCGTCGGCGAACAGCAGCGAGAACTCCGCGTTCGGCCAGCGCGCCCTGACGGAGTCGTAGTAGCGGATCGCCTCTTCCGCCGGGAAGAGGTCGTCGGTCCAGGCGTTGTAGGCGAGGATCGGCGCCGGCCGCTCCTGCTGGTCCCGCGGCAGCGCCCGCTGCAGGTAGTAGGCCGAGTGGAAGCGCTCGACCTGGTCGAGGATCGCCTTCGCGTCGGGGTTTGTGTCGTAGGGCTCGCCCTGGTTGATCTGCGTGTACCAGTTGGTGATGTCCGCCTCGGGATCGGTGCCCGGGGGCGCATAGAAGCCGGCGCCGGCGCCGACGAGGTATAGGAAGCTCACGTACGACTGCTTCTCGACGCCGACCCTGACCCCGTAGGGGTTGTTCGGCCGTGAGTCGAGTGTGCGGCCGTTGGGCATCAGCGACGCCGCCAGGTCGGTCCAGCCGAACTCGGGCATCGCCGCCGCGATCCGCATCGGCTTGCCTTCGGGGCTGGTCCAGGGCCGGAGCCTCCCGTTCGGGCGCATCACCCGGTCGCGCAGCGTCGCCAGCATGTAGGACTGGCCGGCGCCGTAGGAGTGGCCCGTGACGCCGATCTCGCGCGGCTGGACCAGGCCCTTGTCGGCGAGCAGGCCGGCGAGGTACTGCGTGTCGCGCACCTCGTAGCGGGCGTCGGCGAGGCGGATGTAGCCCTTCGCGCATCCGGGGTCGGCCTGGGAGGCCGGTGTGCCGCAGGAGCCGCCGAAGCCCCGCGCCGAATAGGCGAGCAGCGCGTAGCCCTTCTTGACCCGGTTGATCAGCGATTGCGGCACGCTGGTGGACTTGTTCTCGCCGTAGCCGTGCAGCCAGACGATCAGCGGGAAGGGGCCGTCCTGGGCGGCCGGCGGCAGGCGCAGGTCCATGTCCAGCGGCACGCCGTCGAAGCTGCGCACCCGATGGGCGAGGTCGCCCTGGCAGAGCTGTGTCCCGTCTCCCGGGTTCGAGCAGGGGATCCCGAGCACGTTGGCGACCGGGGCGCCGCGGGCTGCGGGGGCGAGCCACAGCGCGAGCGCCATCGATAGGAGTGGAACGAGCTTCTTCAAGTCTTCCTTGCCGCGGGTGGCCCCGGACCCGCAGCGGGGATCTTACCCGCGTCGCTTTTCCCATCGGCGTCGGCTCCTAGCATCAGGTCAAATGGCGCGCCCCGAGAATCGATACATCTGCCAGCAGTGCGGCCAGGTGGCGCTCACCTGGTCGGGCCGCTGTCCCGGCTGCCGCGAGTGGAACACGCTGGTGGAGGCGCGCCGCACCAGCGAGCGCGGGAGGCGTTCCGCCGGGCCCTCGCCCGCGCGCCGCCCCGTCGCCCTGCGCGACGTGACCGGGCCGGAGGCCGCCCGCCTCCCCACCGAGATCGGCGAGCTCGACCGCGTGCTCGGCGGCGGCCTGGTGCCGGGGTCGCTGGTCCTGCTCGGCGGATCGCCGGGAATCGGCAAGAGCACGCTGACGGCGATGATGCTCGGCAACCTGGCCCGCGCCGGCCGCAGCACCCTGTACGTGTCCGGCGAGGAGTCCGCCGCCCAGGTGCGGCTGCGGGCGGAGCGGCTCGGCGATCACGCGCTGGCGGTGCCGGCACTCGCCGAGACCGCGCTGGAGCCGGTGCTCGCCACGCTGGAGTCTGATCGCCCCGACGTTTGCGTGGTCGACTCGATCCAGACCCTTCACTCCGGCGAGATGAGCGGCGCGCCGGGATCGGTCGGACAGGTGCGCGAGGCGGCGGCGGCGCTGATGGAGGTCGCCAAGCGCCGCGACGTCGCCGTCGTCCTGGTCGGCCACGTGACCAAGGAGGGAAGCCTCGCCGGCCCCCGCGTGCTGGAGCACCTCGTTGACTGCGTGCTTCAGTTCGAGGGCGAGCGCGAGCGCTCCTACCGCACCCTGCGGGCGCTGAAGAACCGCTTCGGCGCGACCAACGAGGTCGGGGTCTTCGAGATGCGCTCCGGCGGGTTGACCGAGGTGACGGACCCCTCCGCACGCTTCCTCGACGAGACGACGGCGGCCGCCGGCTCGTGCGTGCTGTGCGCGATGGAGGGGACGCGACCGGTCCTGGTCGAGGTCCAGGCGTTGGTCGCCCCGACCGAGATCGAGCACCCGCGGCGCGTGGCCGCCGGGATCGACCGCAACCGCCTCAGCCTCGTCCTCGCCGTGCTCGCCCGCCACGCCCGTCTGCCGCTCGCCGCCGCCGATGTCTTCGTCAGCGTCGCCGGGGGCGTGCGCGTCTCGGAGCCCGGCGCCGACCTCGCCGTGGCGATGGCCGTGACCTCGGCCCACAGGGGAGAGCCGCTGACCAGCCCCTCGGGCAAGCCGCTCGCCTGCTTCGGCGAGGTCGGGCTCACCGGGGAGCTGCGCTACGTCGCCCACGCCGAGCGCCGTGTGGCGGAAGCGCGCAAGTTCGGCCTCGGCCCCGTCGTCGGCCCCGCCTCCGGCGACCCCGTCGAGGCGCTCGCCGGGGCGGCCACCCTGCGGGAGGCGCTGCGCGCCGGCTTCGGCAAGCGGCCGGTGCGCGAGGCCGCCTGAGCGCCGCCGCCACCCACCACCCGACTTGACAAGTCGGATTCCGACTGCTCAACACGGAATTCGGGTCGCGGCAGGTGCCCGATCCTTTTGCCATCATCAGTCGCCATGGCGCCGGTGCCCGGGGACGAGTTGGAGGAGCTGGAGGCGCGTCAGGATCCCCGGCTGCTGAGGGCACTCGACATGGTCGCGCCGGGCACCGCCCTGCGGGAGGGGATCGACAACATCGTCCACGCCAAGTCGGGCGGGCTGATCGTGATCGGCGAGCCCGACGACATCTCGTTCCTGTTCTCGGGCGGGATCAAGCTCGACATCGACTACACCCCGGCGCTGCTGTACCAGGTGGCGAAGATGGACGGGGCGATCGTGCTCAACGCCGCGGCCACGAAGATCACCTGGGCCAACGTCCAGCTGATGCCGGACCCGACGATCCTCTCGGCCGAGACCGGCACCCGTCACCGCACGGCGGAGCGCGTCTCCAAGCAGACCTCGGCGCTGGTCGTCTCCGTCTCCGAGCGCCGCGACGTGGTCTCGCTCTACCTCGGGGGGATGAAGTACATCCTCGAGGACATCCCGGCCGTGCTGACAAAGGCCAACCAGGGGCTCGCCACCCTCGACAAGTACCGGGCCCGCCTCGATCAGGTCTCCTTCCGCCTCACCGCCCTCGAGTTCGAGGGCGGTGTCGTGCTGTACGACGTCCTCGCCGTGCTGCAGCGGGCCGAGCTGGTGACGCGCATGGCCGTCGAGGTCGAGCGCTACATCGTCGAGCTGGGCACGGAGGGGCGGATGATCGAGATGCAGCTCGAGGAGACGATGGTGGGCGTCGCCACCGACAAGGAGGCGCTGGTCCGCGACTACGCCGTCGAGGACTCGGAGCGGATGGTGGAGGCGGTGCTGTCCACCATCGCCCGCCTGCCGCATCAGGACGTGCTCGACTTCGGCCGCCTCGCCGAGCTGCTCGGCTACGACCGCAAGGTGTCGGCGCTCGAGTTCCCGGTGCAGGCGCGCGGCTACCGCGTGCTCGGGCGGATCCCGCGGCTGCCGAAGCTGGTCGTGCAGAAGATCGTCCGCAGCTTCGGCGACCTCGGCACCGTCCTGGCGGCCACGGATGCCGAGCTGGAGGCCGCCGAGGACGTCGGCCCCGCCCGGGCCAAGGACATCCGCGAAGGGCTTCGCAGGCTTTCGGAGGTCGACCTGGTCGACCGCTATTCGCAGAGATGACGGCCTCCCGCGGGAGGCCGTCTCCACGTAAAGGAGGAAGACCATTCCGGAGCTAGCAGCTGAAGAGGCTATAGACGCCGGCCTCGAGTTCGAGGCGATCCCCGTCTGCGATTTCCAGAAGGGGGACAAGGTCGTGTACCCGCACCACGGGGCCGGCATGGTGCTGAAGAAGGAGACGAAGGAGCTGCTGGGCGAGAAGCGCGACTACCTGACGATCAAGATCCTGCACAACGACATGACGGTGATGGTGCCGTGCGAGAACGCCGGCCGGGCGGGGTTGCGCAGGGTGATCGACGAGGTCCAGGTCAAGAAGGTGATCGGGGTGCTCACCGACGAGGTCTCCGAGATGCCGAAGAACTGGAACCGTCGCTTCAAGCACAACCGCGAGAAGATCAAGACGGGCGACGTGTTCGAGCTCGCCGAGGTCGTGCGCAACCTCGCCATCCGGGAATGGGAGAAGGGCCTCTCCACCGGGGAGAAGCAGATGTACACCCGCGCGAAGAAGATCCTCGCCTCGGAGTTCATGTACGCGCTGGACAAGGACGAGGACGAGGCCGAGGGCTACCTCGACGAGCTGCTCGAGGACAGCTTCGGCGCCAAGGCCACTGCCTGACGACACGCCTCTGGCAACAGCGGTCGTAGCGGCCGCCGGCTCCGGAGAGAGGCTCGGAGCCGGCGGCCCGAAGGCGTTCGTCGAGCTCGCCGGTCGAGAGCTCGTCGACTGGTCGATCGAGGCGATGCGGTCGGCGCAATCGGTGGGGGCGATCGTGGTCGCGGTGCCCGCCGAGTGCGAGCAGCGACTGGTCGGCCGCGATGTCGAGGTCGTCACGGGCGGCGCCACTCGCTCGGAGTCCGTGAACGCGGCGATGGCCGTTGTCGATTCCGAGCTCGTCGTCGTCCACGACGCCGCCCGGCCGCTGGTCACGCCCGCCCTCGTCGACGCGGTCGTCTCCGACCTGCTCTTGGGCGACGACCGCGACGCCGTCGTCGCCGCGGTGCCGGTCTCGGACACGATCAAGCAGGTCGCGAGCGGACGCGAGGTCGAGCGGACGCTGGACCGCTCCAGCCTGTGGGCCGCGCAGACGCCGCAGGCGTTTCGCGCCGGCGCCCTGCGCGAGGCGCTCGCCTCGACGTCGCTGCTCTCCCAGGCGACCGACGACGCGATGCTGCTGGAGCGGATCGGCGGCCGCGTCGTCCTGCACGAGGCGGCCGCGGAGAACCTCAAGGTGACCACCGACCTCGACCTGCGGGTGGCCGAGATGCTGCTCGCCGAGCGCAGAGGAGCGAAGGGCGCGAGGCCGTGCTGACCGACTATCACCTGCACCTGCGCCCGGACGACTCGGGCGCCCCGGAGGAGGCCTTCTCGCAGGCGAACGTCGAGCGCTACCTCGCCGCCGCCGAGGCGGCCGGGATCGCCGAGCTGGGGGTCTCCGAGCACGTCTACCGCTTCCGTCAGGCCCTCGAGGTCTGGGACCACCCCTTCTGGCGGCAACAGGCCGGCGACGACCTCGACGCCTACTGCGAGTTCGTCCGCGGCACGCCGCTGCGGCTCGGCATCGAGATGGACTTCGTGCCGGCGCGGGAGGAGAGCACCGCCGCCCTGCTCGGCGCGCGCCGGTTCGACTACGTGGTCGGCTCGGTCCACTTCCTGGGCGGGCGGGCGGTGGACCTCGACGATCCGGAGCTGGACGTGTGGGCGGGGCCCGGCGACCCCGACGCGATCTGGCGGCGTTACTTCGACCTCCTTGCCGACGCCGCGCGCTCCGGCCTCTTCGACGTCCTCGGCCACCCCGACCTGGTCAAGGTCTGGGGTGAGCGTCGGCCGCGGCCCCGCCGCGATCCCCGCTTCTACTACGAGCCCGCCGTCGAGGCGATCTCGGAGGCAGGCGTCGCGGTCGAGGTCTCGACCGCGGGGCTGCGGAAGCCCGTCGGCGAGATCTATCCGGCCCGGCGCTTCGCCGAGATGTGCGTCGAGGCGGGGGCCGCCTTCTCGCTCTCCTCCGACGCCCACGCGCCCGAGGAGGTCGGCTTCGAGTACGGTCGCGCGATCGAGTTCCTGCGCGACCTTGGTGTCGGAGAGATAGCGGTCTTCGAGGGGCGGGAGCGCCGCCTGGAGCCGCTCGGATGAGGGTCGGAGTCGGCTACGACAGCCATCGTCTCGCCGAGGGCGAACGGCTCGTGCTCGGCGGCGTCGAGATCGAGCACGAGCGCGGCCTTGCCGGGCACTCCGACGCCGACGTGCTCATCCACGCCGTGATCGACGCCCTGCTGGGGGCATGCGGCCTCGGCGACCTCGGCACCCTCTTTCCCTCCGACGACGAGCAATGGCGCGACGCCGACTCGCTCGACCTGCTGCGGATCGCGCTCGGCAACCTGCCCGGGCGGCCGCTGAACGTCGACGCCACGGTGATCTGCGAGGAGCCCGCGCTCGGCCCTCACCGGGCGGAGATGGAGCGTGTCCTCTCGCAGGCGCTGTCCGCTCCGGTCAGCGTCAAGGCCACGACAAACGATCGCCTCGGCGCGATCGGGCGGGGCGAGGGGATCGCCTGCATGGCGGTGGCGCTGGTCGATACGTGATCGATCTCACAGTGCTCGCCCGGCTCTGCGCCTAGCGTCGGGCGTCTGGTGGCGCGGCGCACGAAGGCGGCGAGTTGAGCACGGGAGCGCAGGCGACCACGGACGCCGGCACCGACGCCCGCCAGCTGGCGAGGCGCCTGTACGAGCTGGTCAACCACCACGACCCCGACGCCCTCGGCGAGGTCTTCGCCGCCGACTTTCGCGGCCACGGCCTCGGCGAGTGCGGGATCGAGGGCCTGAAGGAGGAGCTGGGCTACATCCTGCGCGCCTTCCCGGACCTGCGAATCACGGTCGAGGACGTCGTCGCCGAGGGCGACCGCGTGGTGGCGCGCATCACCTACTGGGGGACGCAGCGCGAGCGCTTCGCCGGGATCCCGGCCGGCGGGCGCCGGATGCAGGTGTGCGGCGTCGACATCCACCGCGTCGCCCGGGGCCGGATCGCCGAGACCTGGTCGATGTTCGACATGGCTGCGGCGGCCCAGCAGCTGAAGCGGCGCTGACCGCGCCGCCGTCCGATGCGGCGCTCGACGCCGTCGCCGCGCGGCGCTCCGGCGGCGGAATAAGCTACGCGCCGTGCCGATGACGTCGCTGGTGTCCAGGCTCCCGGTGCAGCGCGTCCTTAGCGCTCCCGCGGACGCCCTGTTCGAGATCAAGGTCCTGACCGATGCCGGGATCATCGCCCCGATGCGCCCCGACAAGCTCGGCCGGGTCGCGCTCGAGCTGGTGCGGTGGGGCGCCTCCCCGGCGGCGGGGGCGGCTTCCTGCGCGATCACCCATCCGGACGAGCCGGCGATCGTCGACGACGCCGGCGCGCTGACCTTCGCCGAGGTCCACGCCCGCTCGAATGCGCTCGCGCACTCGCTGCGCGAGCAGGGAGTCAAGCCCGGGTCGGGGCTGGCGATCATGTGCCGCAACCACCGCGGCTTCGTCGAGGTGAGCCTCGCCGCCTCGAAGCTCGGCGCGAAGGCCCTGTACCTCAACACGGCCTTCGCCGCGCCCCAGCTCGCCGACGTGCTGGAGCGGGAGTCCCCCGCCGCGCTCGTCTACGACGACGAGTTCGCCGACCTGCTCTCCGAGGGCGGCCACGACGTCCGGCGCTTCGTCGCCTGGGAGGAGGACGGCGGGTCCGGGGACCCGACGCTGCGCGAGCTGATCGAGTCGGGCGACGACTCCGACCTGTCGCCGCCCCCCGAGCACGGCCGCTTCGTGATCCTCACCTCCGGGACCACGGGGACGCCAAAGGGCGCCCAGCGCAGCCAGCCGCAGGGCCTCGGAGCGCTGGCGTCGCTGCTGTCGAAGATCCCGCTGCGCTCCCGCCAGACGACGGTGATCGCCGCGCCCCTGTTCCACTCCTGGGGGTTTACGCACTGGATCCTGTCGCTGCCCACCACGGCGACGATCGTCCTGCACCGCAAGTTCGATCCCGCGACGACGCTGCGCATCACCGCCGAGCACCGCGCCCGCGCCCTGGTCGTGGTCCCGGTGATGATGCAGCGAATCCTCGACCTGCCGGAGGAGGAGCGCCGGAGGCACGACCTCAGCGCGCTCGAGGTGACCGCCGCCAGCGGCTCGGCCCTGTCGGGTAGCCTGGCCACCCGCTGGATGGACGAGTGCGGCGACAACATCTACAACCTGTACGGCTCCACGGAGGTCGCCTGGGCGACGATCGCGACGCCGGAGGACCTCCGCGCCGCCCCGGGCACGGCGGGGCGCCCCCCGCGCGGCACGATCGTGCGGATCGTCGACTCGGACGGAGAACCCGTCCCGACCGGCAAGACGGGCCGGGTCTTCGTCGGAAACCAGATGTCCACCTCGTTCGAGGGCTACACGGGCGGCGGCAGCAAGGAGATCCTCGACGGGCTTCTGTCCAGCGGCGACGTCGGCCACTTCGACGAGGCCGGTCGTCTGTTCATCGACGGCCGTGACGACGAGATGATCGTCTCGGGCGGCGAGAACGTCTTCCCGGCCGAGGTCGAGGACCTCCTCTCCCGGCACGAGGCGGTGGCGGAGGCGGCCGTGATCGGCGTCAACGACGAGGACTTCGGTCAGCGGCTGAAGGCCTTTGTCGTCCGCAAGGACGGCGAGGACCTCGACGAGGACGAGGTGAAGTCCTACGTGAAGTCCAACCTCGCCCGCTACAAGGTGCCTCGCGACGTCGAGTTCCTGGACGCCCTGCCGCGCAACGCCACCGGCAAGGTTCTCAAGCGCGAGCTGGCCTGAGGGACCCCCCCCCGGGCCGTCCCCGAGGGAGGGCCTCTGGACCCTTCGGGCCCTCCCTCCGGCGCCCGCCGCAACTCTGGCGCGGCGCGCGGGTTTAGCGCGATGAAACCGACCCCAACGGGAGGGATGCAGCACGATGAGAGTCACACGCTACGCACCGCTCGCGCTAGCCGTCGCCGCCGTCATGGCGATTACGGCCGGGGTGGCGCTCGGTGCGACGATCATCGGTACCGACGGACCGGACCAGCTAACAGGGACCCCCAGCCATGACCTGATCAACGCCAAGGCTGGCGATGACCAGGTCCGGGCGCTCGGCGGGCGCGACGGCGTTCGCGCCGGCGATGGCGCCGACCAGGTGGGCCTGGGCGAGGGGAACGACAGGGCCGCCGGCGGCAACGGCAACGACCAGATCTTCGGCGCCGACGGCGCCGACGAGATCCACGGAAACGCCGGCGTCGACACGCTCGGCGGCGGTGACGGGCCCGACCAGGTGTTCGCGGGGGCCGGCAACGACACCAGCCGCGGCGGCCACGGCCGCGATCTGCTGCGCGGGCGGGACGGCGACGACCAGCAGTTCGGCGGAGACGGCAACGACGTCATCTTCGCCGGGCGCGGCGTCGACGTGTCGCGCGGCGGCGACGGCGACGACAACCTCTGGGCGCTCGCCCAGGGCGACGTCGACACGTCGGGCGGTCCGGACACCACCGGGGACACGCTGTACGGAGGGCAAGGCGACGACTCGCTGCGCACCAACGACGGCGAGCAGGACACGATCCACTGCGGCCCGGGGATGGACAGGGCGCGCGTCGACCAGTTCGACGTCGTCGTGGACAACGGCCGCGACCACTGCGAGCACGTGGTGACCGTGCCGCCGAACACGCAGGAGGATCAGACGGAGAACCAGTCCTGACGGAAAGGCTTGTCAGGGAGGTACTGCCGAAATACCGGACGGGGCGAGGCCGCTGAGGCGGCCTCGCACCGGCCCTTTGACAGGACGGAGGCGGTTGGATCTCTCCCCGGGGATCCGCCGCCTTTCCGTTTGCGCGATTCCCTAGCTGGGCTCGCGCGCGCCTCGCCCGAGCCGGCCACCGACCAGGAAAAGCGTGATCAGAAAGCCGATCAGGGCGAGCGCCGAAACCAGGCGAAAGCCGTTCTGGACGCCGTCGGCGAAATTCCCGGCGCTGGTCACCACGGTGGTCGTGACGCCGAGGCCGACGGCGCCCCCGGCGATCTGGAACATGTAGATGATCCCTCCGGCGAGGCTGGTCCGAGAGGGATCCACGGCGGTGACGCCCGCGGTCGTGGCCGCCGAGTAGAAGAGGCCGACACCGATTCCCGCGAGCACCATCCCGGGGACAAGCACACCGAACGCGGAGTCGTGCTCGGCCAGCGACAGCAGGAATGGCCCCACGGCGATGCAGGCCGCGCCCGTGACCACCACCGGCTTCGGGCCGAGCCGCTCGTACAGCGGTCCGGCGATGAACGAGACCGCCGCGAACATCACCAGGAAGGGGAGCAGCCCGAAGCCGGCGTCGAGGGGCGAGTAGCCGAGCACCTTCTGCATGAACTGCGGCAGGTAGAGAAGCATGGCGAAGAACACCGCAGACATCATCAGAATCGCGCCGCATGAGGCGGCGAAGCTCTCGTTTCGCATGACGTCGCGCGGCACGAGGGCATACGCCCCGGCGCGCCGCTCCACGGGGATCCACGCCGCGATCAGGACCGCGGCGGCGATCAGCAGGGCGACAACGCGCGGATCGCCCCAGCCCCAGTCGTCAACCTGGTCGAGTGCGACCAACAGCGCCACGAGCCCGATCGAGAGCGTCAGGATTCCGGCGTAGTCGATGCGCCTCTCGCTGACCTCCGGGCGCGGCTGGTGCACCTCGCGAGCGACGATCGCCACCGCCAGCGCAGACACCGGCACGTTGAGGAAGAAGATCCAGCGCCAGCTCGCGAGGTCGCTGAGCACGCCGCCGATCAGCGGTCCGAGCGCGTTGCCGACGCCGGCCGCCCCGAGGATCAGGCCGCCGGCCAGGCCCGCTTTGCTGTCGGGCACCGCCTGGTAGGTCATCCCCAGGATCGCCGGCCACATCACCGCGCCGCCGAGCGCCATCCCCACCCGGCAGACGATCAGCCACGTCTCACTGGGGGCGGCGCCGCCAAGGGCGGAGAACCCCGCGAACACGGCGGTGGCGGCGAAGAACGCCCTGCGCCGGCCGAACAGGTCGGCGAGTCGGCCTCCGGTGACGATCAGCACACCGAAGGTAAGCGCGTAGGCGTTGATCACCCACTGGATCGTCGTCACGTTGGTGTGGAAGTCGGCCTCCATGCTGGGCAGCGCGACGTTGAGCGCCGAGAAGTCGTTGGCGATCACGATCACGCTCAGCCCGAGCGCGAGCAGGGCGAGCTTCGTTCCCCTGTCGATGCGGTCGGCGGCGGGCGCCGTGGCGGTCGCGTTCAAGCCGCGGTCAGGCCTCGGCCCGCGCCGCGCGCCTGCGCGCTGCCTCGGCGCGCAGCTGCTCGTGCTCCACCTGGCGCTTGAGCTGCTGCAGCGTGCGCCGCAGATGCCCGCGGAGCGTCGGCGCCGACACCAGTTCGGCGACGAGGCCGGGGATGCCGCTGCCGGCGACCCCGTACTGGAACCGGAACTCGACGCGGCTGCGCCCGTCCGCCAGCCGACGCACCCGCCAGCGGCCTCGCTGGTCGACGCCGGTCACCGACGTCCAGGCCATGTCGCGCCCCTCGTGCCACTCGACCACCTCGATCAGGCCGCCGACCTCGGCGGCGCCCACCCGGATCAGCATCCGGTAGCGGGCCCCCAGCCCGCTCGGCTGGTCGCCGGCGACCTCCCAGCGGGTGATCCCGGACATGAAGTGGAGGTAGTTCTCGGGCTCGGCCAGGTAGTCCCACACGACCTCGGGCGGGGCGGAGATCACGATCGACTCGTTCAGGCGCACGATCAGATGATTGATTCCACGGCCGCGTGTGCCTGGGGGCGCGCGTGGCCGAGCAGGTCGAGGACGCAGGGTGCGTGGCGTGCCAGACGCACGCGAGCACCCGAGGACGAAGAGATGCGAAGCGTCACGCGCGTCATCCAGGCGCGGGTGGTCGTGGGATCGATCATCTCAACCGATCACCGGGAATCGGCGCTCGGAGGCGAGCGCGTCGAGTGCGTCCTGCATCACCCGCACGACGTGGTCGTAGACCTCCTGGTGGTCGGGATCGGGGCCGAACTCCTCGGCGATGTCGATCGGCGGCAGCACCTCGATCGTGATCTTCGACGGCAGCGGCAGGTGGCCGAGAAAGTCGCCGACGTTGAGCCCCCACGGCGCCGCCAGCGAGATCGGCAGCACCTTCAGCCGCAGGGCCCGGTCGAGCCCGAGGAGCCTGGCCAGCCGGTCGCCGCGGCTGAGGAAGAGCGCCGTCTCCTGGCCTCCCACCGAGACGACCGGGACGATCGGGACCCCGGCCTCCTGGGCCAGACGGACGAACCCCTTGCGCCCGGCGAAGTCGACCTTGCTCGCGTCCCAGGTCGGCCGGTGCACCTCCCAGTCGCCACCGGGGTAGACGAGCAGCGCAGCCCCCGAGGCGAGCGCGTCGCGAGCGTGGTCGTGCGAGGCCGACACGGTGCCGTACTTGCGCAGGATCTGGCCGACCGGCGAGGCGAGCACCAGGTTGTGGGCGAGCTGGTAGAAGCGGCGCTCCACGCCGAAGTAGGTGGAGAACGCGAGCGTGAAGATGATCGTGTCCGGTGTCATGTTGCCGCCGGAGTGGTTGCCGACCAGCAGCACCGGCCGGTGCTCGGGGATGTGGCCGAGGTTGCGGACCTCGCCGCGGAACCAGATGCTGGCGAACAGCCAGGCGAGCGGCAGGTTCTCGCGGATGTAGTCGGGGTCGCGGTCGTCGAGGTCGGCCGTGAGCCGGCTGCGGAACCCCGACGCGACCGCGCCGGCCAGCCTTCCCAGCGGGCCGAACCGCCCGCCGCCGTCCTGCGCCGCCGGATCGCCGCCGTTGACACGGTCCCCCTTGCCGTCGTGCTTTGCCCTGTCCGCGAGCGCGGCGGGATCGGCCATGGGGCGATTCTATGGCCAAGCGGACGAGGCGCGCCCCCGGCTCAGGCGGAGCGGGCGAGTCGCTGCGAGGCGTTTGCGGCCGACTCGGCGGTGGCGAGGAAGTCGTGCAGCAGCGCGTTGGTGCGCTCGGGCAGCTCCACCTGGGGCACGTGCCCGCACTCGGGCAGCACCGTCTGGCGCGCCCCCGGCAGAACGCGGTCCACGTGCGCCGCGAAGGCGGGGGGGACCAGCGTGTCGGAGTCGCCCCACACGAACATCGCCGGGCGCTCCAGCGCGGCCAGCCGGGTCCACATGCCGCGATCGCCGTGCGGCGTGTCGAGGTAGATGTTCCGCGCCGCGGCGTAGAAGGCGATTCGCGCCGAGCGCGACCGGTAGGTGCGGCAGAACTCCTCGCAGGCGATCTCGGCGACGGCCGGGTCGAGCCGCTCCGGCTGGGCGAACAGGGCCCAGAACCGGCTCTGGACCTGCGCCTGGCGCAGTGGATGTGGGATCGCCGCCAGCTCCGGCCGCACCAGCTTGACCAGGGGGACGAACTCGCGGCGGCGCAGGAACGCCATCGCCGGCGCCAGCAGGCTCAGGCTGCGCACCCGGGCGGGGACGGCGAGCGCGACCTCGAGCGCCACTCGCCCGCCCATCGAGTTGCCGACCACGTGGGCGCTGTCGATCGCCAGCGTGTCCATGAAGCGCAGCACGCTGCGGGCGAAGTAGGAAGCGTCGTAGGGGGCACGCGCCGGCTTCGACGACGAGCCGAAGCCGGGGAAGTCGAGCGCGTGGACGGTGTACTGGGGCGTCAGCGCGGCCACCGTCTCGTAGAACGACGTCTTGGTGCCGCCGAGGCCGTGGAGCAGGATCACGTGCTCGGCGCCGCCGCCGGAGGTGATCGTGGAGATCCGCGCCCCCTTGATCCGCACGTCATGGATCCGCAGCAGCGGCGGCCGGTCGCCGGGCAGCCGGAAAAGGCCCTCGAAGCCGACCGCGAGGTCGAGGTCGCCGCGCGCGTACAGGCGCCTCTGGGCGAACGCGTCGAGGCCGGACAGGCGCCCCTCGCGAAGCGCCAGCCAGGTGCTCGCGTCGGTGCCGATCACGACGTCGGCGTCGCGGCTGGGCGAGGTCCGCACGGTGCAGCGGTCGCGCCTCGCCTCCACCTCCCAGGTGCGGCCGATGTCGCCGAGGACGATCCGGTAGGTGGCCTCGAACCCGTCGTCGGCCCCCAGGTACCTGCCGGAGAGGGAGGCGAACGCCTCCTCGACTCGCCGCAACCTGTGCCCTTGCAGTGAGCTACCGGCCATTAGGGGGCGCACAGGCTAGCGCGCGGGGCGGCCGGTGTCGTACCAAGTTCTCGGGAGGGGCCCCGGCCGCTCTCGCAAATACCGGAAAGTAGGATCGCGTGGTGCGCGAGGTGCGGATCACCGACACTCTGAGCGGCGCGGTCCAGGCGCTCGAGCCGCGCGATCCCGGGCGCGTCGGCATCTACGCCTGCGGCCCCACCGTCTACGGGCGGATCCACGTCGGCAACGCCCGTCCCTACGTGGTCTTCACGCTGCTGCGGCGGTTCCTCGAGCACGAGGGCTACGAGGCCACGCTGGTGATCAACGTCACCGACATCAACGACAAGATCTACGTCGCCGCGGCCGAAGCCGGCCTGTCCTCCACCGAGTACGCGCGGCGGATGACGGCGGCCTACGTCGAGGACACCGACAGATTGGGCCTAGGCCGCCCCGACCACGAGCCGCTTGCCTCGGAGACGATCGCCGAGATCGTCACCCTGATCGAGGCGCTGGTGGACTCGGGCCACGCCTACGAGTCCGGCGGGGACGTCTACTTCCGCGTCCGCAGCTTCGCCGCCTACGGCAGGCTCTCCAACCGCAGTCCCGACGACATGGACCAGGGCGAGGAGGCGGGAACGGACGAGCTCAAGGAGGACCGGCTCGACTTCGCCCTGTGGAAGGCCCGAAAGCAGGGAGAGGACGCTGCCTGGGACTCGCCCTGGGGGGAGGGCCGGCCCGGCTGGCACATCGAGTGCTCGGCGATGGCCGAGAAGCTGCTCGGGCCCGATTTCGCGATCCACGGCGGCGGCATCGACCTCGTCTTCCCCCATCACGAGAACGAGGTCGCCCAGACCGAGGCGGCGCGCGGCGTGCCCCTGGCCCGGATCTGGATGCACAACGGGATGATCCGGATCGCCGAGGAGAAGATGTCGAAGTCGGTCGGCAACATCTTCCAGCTCTCCGAGGCACTCGACCGCTACGGACGCGACGCCGTGGTCGCATTCCTGGTCTCGGGGCACTACCGCCAGCCGCTGGAGTTCAGCCCCGAGGCGCTTTCGGAGGCGGCGGCGCGCGTGCAGCGGATCCGCAACTTCCTCCGCGACCACCCCGCGGACGGCGAAGGCGAGGGCGACGAGGACGCCTACGTCGGCGCGCGGCGCGAGGCGTTCCTCGCCGCCCTCGCCGGCGACTTCAACACCCCCCGGGCGCTGGCCGCGGCCTTCGAGCTGGTCGCCGAGGGAAACCGCAGGCCGCTCTCCGGCGCCGGCGGCGCACTGGCCGAGATGCTGCCCCTGCTCGGGCTGGAGGGCCTGCTGGGCGCCGAGGAAGCCGCCGACGCCGAGGCCGAGCGCCTGCTCGGCGAGCGCGAGCGGGCGCGGGAGGGCCGCGACTTCGAGCGCGCCGACCGCATCCGCGAGGAGCTCGCCGCCCGCGGCTGGGAGGTTCGCGACACGGCCGGGGGGGCGAGGCTCGTCAGGCGTCCGGCGGGCGGATGAGCGCCGACCGCGGCCGCCCCGCGGAGCGGGCTGGGGCGGAGCGCGTCTACGGCCGGCGGGCGGTGGCGGAGGCGAGGCGCGGACGCCGCCGCGTGCGCCGAGTCTGGGAGGCGCCGCAGACCGCCGCCGCGGAGCTCACCCGTCTGGCGGGCTCCCCCGACCACCAGGGGATAGTCGCGGACGTCGATCCCTATCCGTACGCGGCCGCCGAGACGCTGCTGCAGCGCCCCGACGCCCTCGTGGTCGCCCTGGACCAGGTGCAGGACCCGCACAACCTCGGCGCGGTCTGTCGCTCGGCGGAGGTCGCTGGCGCGGCCGGGGTCGTGATCTGCGAGCGGCGCGCGGCCCGGGTGACGGCCGCCGTCTGCCGCGCCTCGGCGGGCGCCGTCGAGCATCTCGACGTCGCCCGCGTGCGCAACCTCGCCGACTGGCTGGGCGCCGCCAGGGAAGGCGGGGCGTGGGTCTACGGCGCCGCCGCCGATGCTCCGACCCTGCATGACGACGTCGACCTGCGCGGCCGGGTCGTGCTGGTCCTCGGGGCCGAGGGGAGGGGCCTGCGGCCGCGCGTGGCCGCGAGCTGCGACGCGATCGTGGCGGTCCCGCGCGCGGGGTCGATCGGCTCGCTGAACGTCTCCGCGGCGGCCGCTGTGCTGCTGTTCGAGGCGGTGCGCCAGCGGCGCCGGGGCTGACCGCCCCGAGGTCCGCCCTGCAAGCCGGCTTGCAGAACCGCCCGGCCCCGGGTTGACAGAACTAGATCTGGCGCTACAGTAGGCGCCAATAAGGGTCAACTTCAGGTAGAGAATCAGCCTGAAGGGCCCGGAGGAAGAGAGGCGCCCCCAGGGGAGGTTGCGGCGCCACAGGCTCCCAAAGGAGGGAAGCAAGTGGCCGTACCTACCCAAGAGTTCGCGGCTGTGCCCGCGTCGAGGCCGCAGCGCGCATCTCATGTACCTGAACCTCAGGTTGAGCTTGATGATCTGTACCTCGTCGCGCTCGCCAAGGAGGGTCGTCCCGACGCCTACGACCGGATCGTCAAGCGCTATCGCGGCTTCGTCAGGCTGAAGGCGTCGTCGTACTTCCTGCTCGGTGGCGACTCCGACGACCTGATCCAGGAGGGCCTGGTCGGCCTCTACAAGGCGGTGCGCGACTTTCGCACCGATCGCCAGTCGAGCTTCCGCAACTTCGCGGAGCTCTGCATCACCCGCCAGATCATCACCGCGGTGAAGACGGCGACGCGCAACAAGCACACCCCGCTCAACCAGTACGTCTCGTTCAGTCAGACGCCGGCTGCGCCGGGCGACTCCGACACGACGCTCGACGAGGTCCTGCCGGGACCGTCCTCCAGCGATCCGGTCAACCAGGTGATCGCGACCGAGGAGCTGAACAGCCTCGTCTCCTGCCTGTCGAGCGTGCTGTCGGACCTCGAGTCGAGCGTGCTCTCGCTCTACCTCGATGGCCACAGCTACGAGGCCATCGCCGTGCGGGTGGAGTGCGACACCAAGACGGTGGACAACGCCCTGCAGCGCGTCAAGCGCAAGGTGGCGGCGCATCTGGCATCCCGCGAGGTGCCGCTCTAGGCGCCGCTCGTCAGCGGCGGCGTCGGCCGGTCGGGGCCACGGTCCCCGCCACGCGCCTGGCCAGCGTCCCCGGGTCGACCTTGCCGACCAGTCGGCGAAGCTCGGTGCGCTCACGCGCGGTGAGGTTCGAGGGCCGCCCTCGGGACTTGGTGACAAGCGCCTGAAGGCGGCGGCGCTCGGCCGGTGTCAGGTTGGCGAGGTGGTCGCGCAGGGCCACGGCGACCTCGGCGAGGACGATGACGTAGCCCCAGCGGGTCAGCCATCTGCCGCGCGAGGCCGCCGAGGAGCCGCCGCTGCGAATCGCGCCGCCGATCCGTCCCAGGGTCGATGCCATGGCCGCTTTCTAGCGCATCGGCGACCGCCGGGGCCGGATCCGCAACGTCGATGCCCGCGGGCGGTTATCTTCAACGTGATGGGTTCAGCGGCAGGAGGGGTTAAACGGGTCATGAGGCTTGGGGTGCTGGCGCTGGCGGCGCTGGCGGTCGCATGCTGGGCGGCGCCGGCGGCAGGGGCGGCCTCCCACGTCGCCGACGCAAGCCTGTCGGACTGGAAGGGGACGCCGACGAATCTCGGCGGCCGCACCCAGGTGTCGCGCGGGGAGCTGATCTACAGCGACTACCTCTACGACGACTACGGCCCCGACCTCAACGGCACCGGCGACGTTCCCCAGTTCCGCGACCTGCTGGCCCCGAAGGCGGGCGACTACGGCTATCCCGACAACCCCGACCGCTACGGCTACAACGGCGCCGACCTGCGCGAGCTGCGGCTCGCCGCGGACTCCTCGGGGCTGCACGCCCTGATCGCCCTGCAGACGATGAAGGCCGCCGACGCCGCGGTGACGACGATCGCGATCGACACCGACGGCAAGAGCTCGACCGGCGCCGCCGAATGGCCCGAGGGGCTGCGCATCCACACGCCTGGGGCCGACCGCTTCATCACCGTCTGGGGGGCCGGCGGCCGCGTCACGGACGCCGCCGGGCACAGCCACGCCGTCCGCCAGGCAGTCAACCTGGCCCGAAACGCCACCGAGGTCGACGTGCCCTGGAGCCGACTCGGGTCCGTTTCCGACAACGCCCGGGTGTGGGTCGTGACCGGCCTCGCCACCCCCGGCGGCCACTTCCGCGAGCAGGGATCGAGCGGGACGCCCGCCTTCGACTGCGGCTTCCAGGGAGCGGAGGAATACGGCTTGGTCAGCTCGCACTGGAGCGACCTGCGTCAGGCCAAGGCGCTCGCCTCGGGCGACATCGCCCTGCTCTCGCACCGCCTCGAGCTGCCCCTGCTGAAGGCCGGGGGCGACCGCCACTTCCGCCTGCGCCCGGGCTTCTACAACCGGATCTTCCGCTCCGAGCACAGCTACGGCGAGGGGATCAGCCTGAAGAAGTCCAACCCCGACCCCGGCGTGCAGAGCGCCGGCTGGGAGAACCCGGAGTTCCGCGGCCGCTACCAGCCCTACGGGCTGTGGGTGCCGCAGGGCTACCGGCGCGGCCGGAAGACGCAGCTGCTGCTCGCCGGGCACTCGCTCGACGTGAACCACAACGAGTACATCTCGATCGCCCCGAACCACTTCTACCAGCAGCTCGGCGACGACCGCCAGAGCCTCGTCGTCACGCCACTCGCCCGCGGCATGGACACCTGGTACCTGACCAGCGGCCTCGAGGACGTGCTCGAGGTGATGGGGGACGTCCGCCGCCACTACGACGCCGACCCCGACCGCACCGCGATCAGCGGCTACTCGATGGGCGGCTACATGACCTACCGGCTCGGATACCTGATGCCCGACCTGTTCTCGCGGGCGGCGGTCTACGTCGGCCCGCTCGCGTACTACATCTGGCCCTACCCGGCGCCGTTGCAGACGACCGACCGCTGGCGCGTGCCGGGCAACACGAACCTGATCGTTGACAACGGCCTCGACCTGCCGTTCGAGATCAACCACGGAAACCAGGACGAGCTGGTCCCGGTCGCCGGCGTCCTCAACCAGGTGGACACGATCAAGGCGGCCGGCGACCCCTACCGCTTCTACCACCACACCAACGACGACCACTTCTCGTTCATCTTCAACGACGTCTGGACCCACACCCGCGACTGGCTCGGCAACCACCGCCGCGACCTCTCGCCGGTCCGGGTCCGCTACAAGCGCTACCCCTCGACGGACCTGCCGCAGTACGGGCTGCGCTTCGACGGCGCCTACTGGGTGGACGCGATGGCGCTGCGGCACGCGGGCGCCGGCGACTCCTCGGGCGAGGTGGACGCGATCACCTTCGCCCTCGGCGGCGATCGCCCCCGGCTCGAGGTCGAGCCCGACACGGTCTCCAGCGGCCAGGGCGGCGTCTCGCCCGCGACGGTGAGCGGCCAGCACATCGCCGCCGGTGCGGCGATCAACCGCCGCAACGCCTTCGAGGCGACCCTGACCAACCTCCGCAGGGTCCTGTTCCGCACCGACCGCATGGGCCTCGATCCGACCCGCATCGTGCGCGCCACCCTGCACGGCGACGGCCCCACGATCCTGCGATTCAGCGGACGCTGGCCCTGTGCGCGCCCGGCGGGCGCGACGCTTGACGGCGACCCGGTCACCGTCGTCCACGACGGCCCGAGCGCGATCCGGGTCGACGTAGACCTCTCGGCCCCCGGGGCGCACCAACTCGTGCTCGGCGCGAACTGCGGCGTGGTCGCCGGCTCGGGCGCCCGGCGCTGAGCGGCTGCCCTGCCAGAGCCGGAGGTGGGACTCGAACCCACGCACTCGCGCTTACAAAGCGCGTGCTCTACCAGCTGAGCTACTCCGGCGCGGTTCGATTGTAGGTCGCCCGACGATCGCTCCGGCGGCGTTGACTCCGGCGCGTCCGACGTCGAGAATCTGGGCAGGCGACCTGACGGAGGGACGAGATGGCCGAGCAGTGGCGCGTGGTGGGTGACTTCGTCGACTTCTGCAAGTGCTCGGTGCCGTGCCCGTGCACGTGGGCGCAGGCGCCGACGGAGGGCGATTGTGACGGGGTGATCGGCTACCGGGTCCGCGAGGGAAGCTACGGCGACACCGGGCTCGACGGCCTCAACATCGTCGCCGTCGCCCACTTCGACGGCAACATCTGGGACTCGGAGGTGCGCGCCAGCATGGGGATGATCGTCGACGAGCGCGCCGACGAGGCCCAGCGCGAGGCGATCGCGGCGATCTTCGGCGGCCAGGCGGGCGGCTGGCCGCAGATGTTCGCCGAGAACTTCCTCGGCGAGATGCTGGGCCTCGAGTTCGCCCCGATCGAGCTCGAGATCGACGATGACCTCGAGTCCTGGCGGGTGGACGTCCCCGGCAGGGTCAAGGGCAGCACGGCGCTGCTCACCGGCCCGACGACGCGGCCCGGCGAGCGCGTCGCGGTGACCAACGCTCCCGGCGCCGAGGTCGGCCCCGGCGGCGGCGCCGTCACCTACGGCGTCGCCACCGAGAACGAGGCCGACGCCTTCGGCATGAAGTTCGACTGGGCGGGAAGGTCGAGCAAGCACATCCCGTTCGAGTGGTCGAGCGAGGACCGCTTCTGAGCCTCTCGCGCCGGCGCGCGTCGCCGGCGGGCGACCCGCTTTGACCTCGGCGCCGCCGGTCGACACCGGCGACTTCGCCTGGCGCGACGGCGAGCGGATCGTCGTCTTCCGCGGCGGCGCCCTCGCCGCGGCCCCCGACCTGCTCGACCAGCACGGCTGGCAGAAGTTCGACCTGCTGACGACGAGGCGGGCGCTGGCGGAGGCGCCGCAGCGCCTCGAGTCGGTCGGCGCCGTGCACGAGGTCCCCGCCGGCGGCGTCGCCGAGGTTGCGGCCGGCCTCGTCAACGTCGTCCGCACGGATCTCGTCGTGGCGCTTGGCGGCGGCCGCGTGATCGACACGGCCAAGGCGATCGCCGCCGCCCACGGCGGCCGCGTCTGCGCGATCCCGACCACCCTCTCGGGTGCCGAGATGACCCGGATCCACCGCCTGCCGTCCGGACACGAGGGCCGCGCCCTGATCCGCCCGGCGCTGGTGATCGCCGATCCCGAGGTGATGACGAGCCAGTCCGAGGCCGCGCTGCGGGCGAGCGCGATGAACTCGCTCGCGCACGGTGCCGAGGCGCTCTACACACCGTTCGCCAACCCTGTTGCGACGATGTCGGCGCTGCGTGGCGCGGCCCTGATGGCCGCCGCGCTCGACGGCCCGCCGGCGCGCCGCGACCGTCGGGCGCTGGCGCTGGGCTCGATGCTGTGCGCGTACGCGCTCGACTCGGCCCTCTTCGCCGTCCACCACGTGCTCTGCCAGACGCTGGTCAGGTTGCTGGCGCTGCCGCACGCGGAGACGAACGCCGCGATGCTGCCGCACACGCTGGCGGCGATGCGGCCGCGCGCGCCGGAGGCGATCGCCCGGCTCGCCGATGCGCTCGGCGCCGACGCCGCCGCGATCGAGGACCGGGTGGTGACCCTGGCGGGAGGCACGCGCCGGCTCTCCGAGCTTGGCGCGGAGCGGCAGAACCTCGACGCCGTCCTCGATGCGGCGCTGGCGCGCCCGGAGCTGCAGTTCACGCCCGATCCGCCGGAGCGGGACGAGCTTGCGCGCATCATCGAAAACGCCTGGTAACCGCGCCCCGGCCGGCGTGTAGGAACCGGTGCGGGCCGCAGCGGCCCGTGTCTGCCGATGAGCCTGGACCGGTATCACCGATACACGCGCGAGCACGGGGTCAACCGTGTCCTCTACCTGCTCGTCCGCCTGCTGGTGCAGCCGTTCTTCCTCGTCTACCTGAGGCTGAGCCGCTACGGGCGCGAGCATGCGCGGGTGAAGGGCGGCCTGATCGTCGCCTCCAACCACCGCAGCTTCCTCGACCCGTTCGTGATCGGCTGCATGCTGCCCTGGCGCCGGCCGATCCACTACGTCGCCAAGTCGGAGCTGTTCGAGCGCCGCTGGGTGGCCTGGATCCTCAACCGCCTCGGCGCGTTCCCGGTCCGCCGTGGCCAGTCGGACGCCGAGGCGATCGAGACATCCCGCCGGATCCTGGAGCGCGGCGGCGCCGTGTGCATCTTCCCCGAGGGCACCCGGATCCGGTCGGGCTCCCTGGCGGCGCCGAAGCGTGGCGCCGGTCGCCTCGCGCTCGAGACCGGGGCGGCCGTGCTGCCCGTCGCCGTCGTCGGCAGCGAGAACGTGCGCCGCGGTTGGCGGATCAGGCCGCGCCGGGTGAAGGTGCGCGCCGGTCGCGCGATGACGTTTCCGCGGCAGCAAGACCTCCTCGCAGAGCCGTCCTCGGACGCCGAGGCCGCCCCCGCTCGGCGCCCGCCCTCGCCGGAGCTGGCGGAGGCCCTGTCCGCGCGAATCTGGCAGAACATCCAGCTCCAGTGGGAGTGGCTCGGCGGGCTGCCGCCGCTGCGCAAGGCCGCGGTTATCGGCGCCGGAAGCTGGGGCACCGCCATGGCGGTCCTGCTCGCCCGCGGCGGCCTCGAGGTCGAGCTGGGCTGCCGCACCGAGGAGCAGGCGTCCGAGATTCGCGCGTCCGGCGCGAACGATCGCTACCTGCCGGGGGTCACGCTCCCGCCGGCGATCGAGGTCCGCAAGGCGGCGGCGATCGAGCTTGCCGGCTGCGACCTGGTCTGCCTCGCCGTGCCGTCGAAGGCGCTGCCGGCCGCCGCCGGGTCGATCGGCGACCGGGTGGGAGCGCGGTCGGCGGTGCTCGTCCTCAGCAAGGGCCTCGTCGGCCCGAAGGGCATGCTCCCCTCCGAATACGTCGGGGCCCGCGTGCGCTGTCGTGCGATCGCCTCGCTCGGCGGCCCCGCCCACGCGCGCGAGGCGGTGTCCGGCAGCGCCGCCCTCGTGCTCGGCAGCGACGACCCCGACCTGCGCCACCAGCTCGGCGACGCATTCGATCGCGCCGGGCTCGTCTGCGAGCGCACCGGCGACGTCATCGGTGTGGAGATGGCGGGATCCGCCAAGAACGCAGCGGCGCTCGCGGCCGCGGCGGCGGAGCCGCACGGCATGAACGCGGCCGGGATCGCCACCGCCGAGATCTGGCGGGAGTGCATCGAGTACGCCGTCGCCCGCGGGGCCCGGCCGGAGACGTTCACCGGGCTGGCCGGGGTCGGCGACCTCACCGCCACCGTGCTGGCCCCCGGCAGCCGTAACCGGCAGGCCGGCGAGCTGCTCGGCAGGGGCACGCCGGCGGAGCGCATCCCGGCGATCGTCGGGCAGGCGTCGGAGGGCCTCGACTCGGTGCCCCTGATCGCCGCCGCAGTGGCGGCGGCGGGCATCGAGGCCCCGGGCCTGGGGGGGCTGGCGGCCCTGATCGAGGGCCGGATCGACGCGGCCACCTGGATCTCCGGGCTGCGGCGGGTCGAGCGGGCGCGAAGGGCGGCCTGACGTGGCCCGCGGGGTAGGCTTGGAACGTGGCGGCCAAGCAGCGCAAGGAGCAGGCCGCCGCCCCCGCGCGGGCGGCGACGGAGGGCGGGCCGGCCGCGAACGGCGGAGAGTCGAAGGCGGAGTTGGATCGCGCCTTCGAGGACCTCTATCGTGCCCACCTTCGCGATGTCTACTCCTACGCCTACTACCGGGTGGGCAACCACCACGACGCCGAGGACATCACCGAGCAGGCCTTTCTGCAGGCGTACAGGCACTTCGAGCGGGCCAGGCGCGAGTCGAATGGCCGCCCGCTGCGCCCCTGGCTGATCCGCATCGCCCACAACCTGGCGTCGAACTACCACCGCGACCGCTCGCGGCGACCGCAGACCGCGCTGGACAGCGTCGACCCGATCTCGGCGCCCCACGGCACCGAGCAGGTGGTCGAGGGCCGTGAGGAGCTCAAGCGAGTGATGGAGCACCTTCAGCACCTGCCCGACGACCGGCGCGAGGCCCTGATCATGCGCTTCGCTCTGGGGATGGACAACCGCGAGATCGCCCGCGCGCTCGGCCGCACCGACGGCGCCACCAAGGTGCTGATCCACCGTGCGATCAAGCAGCTCACGGAGGAGATGAGCGAACAATGACCGACCAAGCGCTCGACGTCGAGCGGCTGCTTGCCGATGCCCTGCGGCCGATCGACCCCCCCGAGACCGTCGTGGGAAGGGTCGAGTCGACGCTGTCCGCCGTCACCGAGGCGGCCGCCTCCCAGCTCTCCGACTGGGCCGACGAGCTGTCCGAGGGCGAGCTGGACGCCCTGCGCGACCCGCGCAACTGGGTGCGGCCGGTGGTCGCCGTGGCCGCCGGCAGCGTCGCGGGCACGGCGCTCGTCGTGCTCGAGATGCGCCGCCGGCGCCGCGGCTCCGGCCTGGACGCGCTGGCCAAGCAGGTGCGCGCGCGGCTTCCCTGATCCGGTCGGCCCGCTAGGCCACTAGTCGCGCTTGTTGACCGAGCTGGCGGCGAGGAAGTCGACCAGGGCGTCGAGCTGACGGCGGTCGAGCTTGTCCCCGAAGTTCCGCGGCATGGTGTTCGCGGGATAGCCGCTGGTGATTACGGCGTTCGGGTCCACGATCGAATCGCGGATGAAGCTGCGCGGCTTCCCGGCGAGCCCCTCGGCCAGGTTCGGCCCGATCGTCCCGTGGGTCCCGGCGGGGCCCAGCGTGTGGCAGGCGCCGCACCTCTGCTCGATGAAAACGCTGCGGCCGGCCGCCACTGCGCCACCCGTCGCCGTCGCGGCCGGGGCCGGACCGGGCTTCGAGCTGCCGCAGCCCGCGCCGATAAGCAGCGCCGTCGCGACCGCCGCCGAAAGCATTCTGGCGCGGGGATGCATCTGCCGGGCCGCTACCCGACTCCCTTGCTCAGGAAACTCTTCGCGCCGCCGGCTTCGCAGGCCTGGCTCGCTTCTCCGGGCCGACGGGCTTGGCCTTTCCGCCCGCCGGCGTCGCCAGCCCGGCGGCGATCCCGGCGGCAGCGAGGACCAGGTGCAGCAGGTTGTCGTAGGTGTTGACCACGATCAGGCCGAAGATCTCGTCTCCGCTTCCCACCGCGAAGCCGAGCACCGCCAGGACGACATAGACGACGCCCAGCCCGAGCGCGTAGGCCCGCGCCGCGTAGCCTGCTGCCGCGAGCCCGAGCAGGCCGGTGGCCAGGTGCACGAGGTTGTGCCAGCCGTTCACGCTGAGCAGCCCGAAGGCGTCGGCGCGCGGTGCCAGGCTGCCGGTGTGAAAGCTCGACTCGTAGAAGAAGCCGACGATCCCGGCGACCACGAGGGCCGCCCCGACGATCAGGGCATAGAGTCTGGCGGGGCTTGGTCCGTCCACCCCTCGATCCTCCCGCAGAAGCGGGCGTCGGCGCAAACCCCGCCGGCCGCCGATGATCCGCGAGCGCGGGGCCGCCGTACTGCTGGGCGTGAGCGAATCGCCGAGCCGGCGGCCGTGAAGCGCGCCGCGATCCAGCGCCTGGCCGACGAGGACCTGATGCCGCTGGTCGGGCGCAAGGACCCGGACGCGTTCGCGGTCTTCTACGACCGCCATGGCGGCGCCGCGTATTCGCTGGCCTATCGCATCGTCGGCGACCGCTCGACGGCCGAGGACGTCACCCAGGAGGCCTTCCTGTCGATCTGGCGGAGCGGCGCCAGGTACGACCGCGCCCGTGGCAGCGTTCGCAGCTGGACGCTCGGGGTGGTGCGCAACAGGGCGATCGACGCCCTGCGGCGCGAGTCCGGCAGGGCGCCGAAGCTGACGTTCGACGACGAAGGGGTGCTGGAGAGGCGCCCGGCGACGGAGCTGACCGACGTCGAGGCGCTGCGCCGGGAGACGGCGCGCGAGGTGCGCGGCGCGCTCGAGCTGCTGCCGGCCGAGCAGCAGCGCGTGATCGAGCTCGCCTACTTCGGCGGGTTCACCCACACCCAGATCGCCGACGTGCTGGGGACGCCGGTCGGTACCGTGAAGGGCCGCATGAGGCTCGGCATCGAGAAGATCCGCGCGAACCTGGCCGAGGAGCTCGGGTGAACGACCCCCACGACCGCTGGCAGGACGATCTCGTCGCCTATGCGCTGGGAGCGCTGGATCCGGCCGAGTCCGATGAGATGGAGACCCACCTGGAGGGCTGCTCGTCGTGCCGCGCCCGGCTGCGCTGGCTGCAGCCCGCGGTGGAGACGCTGCCCGAGTCGGTCGAGCAGTTCGAGCCCCCCGCGGCGCTCCGGGAGCGGGTGATGCAGACGGTCAGGGCCGAGACCCCGGTGACGACGGCCGCCCCCGCGGTGACCGTGCCGCGGCGCGCCCGCCTGCGCCGCCTCGTGCTCAGCCCGGCCGGGGCCGCGGCGGCGCTGCTCGTCGTCGGCGCCGGCGCGATCGGGTACGCGATCCACGGCTCAGGCGGCGGGGGCAGCGGCAGGACGGTGGCCAGCAGGGGGGGAGCGACCATCGTCCGCGACGGCGATGCCGCCACGCTGACCGCCAGCAAGCTGCCGCCGCTGCGCCGCAACCACGTCTACGAGGTGTGGCTCAAGCACGGCAGCCGCATGCAGCCCTCGACGCTGTTCGTGCCCCAGCACGACGGCGGCGCCTGGGTGCGCATTCCCCATGGCATCGGGGACGCCGAGCAGATGCTGGTCAGCAGCGAGCCGGCGGGCGGAAGCTCACGCCCGAGCAGCGCTCCGATCTGGGCCGCGCCGCTGCCCTAGTGGATTGTTCGGAAGCGTCTGACCGCACAGACCCCTGAACGCGGGCGCGCCGGCGCCCGCGTATAGATTCAGCGGCGTGAACGACCTGCGCTGCTACCGGCATCCCGATCGCGAGACCGCGGTGTCGTGCTCCGGCTGCGGACGCCCGATCTGCACCGACTGCATGACCCCGTCGCCGGTGGGCATGCGCTGCCCCGAGTGCGCCGGCCGCCCCAGCGGTGTGCGCAGGGCGACGACCGCCCTCGGACGGTCGGAGACGGCCTATGCGACCTACGCGCTGATCGCGATCAACGTCGTCGTGTTCGTGGCGGAGATCGCCCGCGGCGGCGGCGCCACGTCGGTGGGCGGCGGCGGCAGCCTGATCCACGACGGCGGTCTGTACGGGCCCGCAATCGCGAACGACGGCGAGTGGTACCGCATCGTCACCGCCGGGTTCCTGCACGCCGGGCCCCTTCACCTGCTCTTCAACATGCTCGCCCTCTACGTGCTCGGCACGCTGATCGAGCCGGCGATCGGCACGCTGCGCTTCTGCGGGATCTACCTGGCCGGGCTGTTGGCGGGCTCCTTCGGCGCCCTGCTGCTGAGCGCCGACCAGAACACGGTCGGCGCCTCCGGCGCGATCTTCGGCCTCTTCGGGGCGGCGTTCCTGATCGCCCGCCGGCGCCAGCTGGAGAGCCTCGCCTCGCAGATCGGGCTCTGGCTCGTGCTCAACCTCGTGTTCACGCTCAGCATCCCGGGGATCAGCATCGGCGGCCACCTCGGCGGCCTCGTGGGAGGGACCCTGGCCGCGTTCTTCGTGACGATGGGCGAGCGCCGCGTCGGCGGCGCCGCGGCCGTGCCGCTCGAGGCGGGGGGGATACTGGCGATCTGCCTGCTGTCGATTGCCGGCGCTCTGACCGTGGCCTAGACTGGCCGCTCGGCAACGGAGTGTCGGCGTTCACGAGGGAGACGGCGTGCTGGGGAGAATCGTTTCGCATCTGCGCGGTAACACCGTCGGGCTGGTGGCGCTCTGTCTTGCGGTTCTGGCGGCCGCCGGAACAGCCGTGGCCGCGCTTCAGATACGCAGCGAGGACATCGTCAACGGCCAGGTCAAGCGCCCCGACATCGGGACCGCCGCGGTGGCGTCGAACGAGGCGGCGAACAACTCGCTGGAGATCCGCGACCTGAAGTCGAACTCGGTGGTCGCCCGGCCACAGGGCTCGACCGACGTCAGCACCACCATCAACAACGTCGTCGTCGACTATCCGCTGATCAGGAACCACTGGACGCAGCGGGCGCACGACACCGACGTCTTCTTCGGCCAGGTCACCTTCACCACGGGATCGGTCGGCTGCACCGACGGCAGTCTCTCGGTGCAGATCCAGATCGACGGCCAGGACCTCCCCGGCTTCAGCCGCTCCTACTACCTCACCTCATTGAGCAACAGCACGCAGTACACCGAGCCGTTCCTGACCAGCAGGCCCTTCCTGTTCGAGCCCGGAGTGGACACCCCGCGTGAGGCGACCGCGAGGATCTCCGACAGCTGCGACAACAACGGCGAGGACGTCACCGTCAACGCCATCAAGATCCTGCCGGTGACGATCCGCTAGGACGGTGGGTTCACTGCGCGCGCACGCGGGCCGCAACGCCCTCTCCTATGTGGCCATCGCGGTGGCCCTGGCGGCGATGGCCGGGTCGGCCGCGGCGGCGCTCAGCGTTCACTCCGGCGACATCGTCAACGGTCAGGTGAAGCGGCCCGACATCGGCACCGGCGCCGTCACCTCGGAGGAGGCTGCGAACCGCTCGCTCGAGATCCGTGACCTGGGCTCGAACGCCGTACCCACGCGCGCGTTCGGGACGACGCCGAAGTCGACCCAAGGCAATCACAACCCCGTCGCATTCCCGCTGGCCCACAATCGCTGGACCCAGCGGGCGAACGAGACCGACGTCTTCTTCGGTCACCTCGTGTTCACGAAGAGCGAGCCGTGCACCGATAACGGCTCCGACTCGGACTCCGGCTACCTGTTCACACGGATCAAGGTCGACGGCAAGCTGATCTCGGGCGGCGAGAGCGACGTCGTGCATGTCAGCGCTGCACCCAACGGCACGTACCGGATCCCGCTGCTGTCTCACCGGCCGTGGGTGTTCGAGCCTGGGTCGGCGAACCCGCGGAGGCTGACGGCGACGGTCGCCGACACCTGCGCCAACCCCGGCCAGGACGTCACCGTCAAGTCGGTCAAGGTGATCCCGGTGGCGATGCGCTAGAGGATTGATCTGAGGTCGCGTGTGCCCGCGAGCCATCCACAGGCGCCGTGGCGCGGAATCAGCCCTCTAGCCGGCGCGCCGCTCGGCCTCGCGCTTGAGGTCCTCCACCGAACGGCGCATCACGCCGTTGTTCAGGCGTCGCGCGATCAGCCCGGGCACGGGGACTCCCGGGTCGATTCCGAGCCGGTACGTCGCCAGGGTGCGGGCGCCGTCCGGCTCGAACCTGTACTCGCCCTCGATCGCCCTGACGCCGTCTCCCTCGATGAAGTCCCACCAGATCCGCGCCGGCCGCTCGTAGTGGTAGTTGAGCCGGTAGCGGACGTGGCGGAACCGCGCGTCGACCCGCACCTCGACGAGCTTGCCGAGGCCGTCGCCGTAGCGCTCCAGCACCTCCGTGGCGAGCACCGCGTCCTGCCAGTCGGAGAAGGTCTCGTAGTCGGTGATCGCGTCAAAGCAGGCCTCCGGCGGCGCTGCGATCGCGATCGAGTGCTCCCCCCAGTTCCACGTCTTGCGCCCGACTGCGAATAGCATCCCGGTGGCCGGGGGAATGAGGCAGGAGATGGTCGTCACCGACACGGGAGCTTGACTATGGCACTTCTCGACGAGGCGGAAATAGAGTCGCGTCTGGCCGGCATCGACGGCTGGGAGCGCGAGGGCGAGGCGATCGCGAAGACGTTCGACCGCGGCGACTTCGTCGGGTCCGTGAAGTTCATCGACGCGATCGTCGAGCCGGCGGAGGAGATGAACCATCACCCCGACCTGAGCGTGTCCTGGAACAAGGTGCGGATCTCGATCACCAACCACGCCCAGGGCGGCCTCACCGAGAACGACTTCGAGCTGGCCAAGCGGATAGACGCGCTCGCCTAGGGATCGGCGCAGCCGCGCCGGCTGCCGCGCCAACCCGAACTGCGTCCCGTTGTGCCCGCGTGGCGGGCACGTCGGGACACGGTTCGCGTCAGGGGGCGCGGTTGGCGTTGCGCAGGAACGTCTCGGTGGCGTTCTCGCCCAGCCGCGACGGGTCGGTGATCGCCACCCAGCGGACCACCCGCTTTCGCACCCCGAAGAAGATCCGGCGGTCGCTTCGGGCAGGGCCCTCGAAGACGCGGGTGCCGCCGAACTCGAACTGCTCGTGGATCTTCACCTTCTTGCGAGCGGCGCCGAGGCGCGTGCCGCGCCCGACGCCGTGGAAGCGGTGCCCGAGGCTGGTGCTGAGGGCGCCGGCGATCCGCGCCGGCGGGGCGGCGGCACTGTCCGATGCCGCGCCCGAGCTGATCTGCTCTCCGGGCCCGTAGCCGAGCCGCATCTCCGCCTTGCCCTCGAGGCAGTAGCGGTCGACGTCGCGGCGGCGGTGGTCCGGCGCGCCGAAGCGGGCCGTCACCTTGGTGCGCGGCTTGCCCAACCGCGCCCAGCCCATCCGCCTTCCCTCCAGCTCGCCGCCGGGCGGGGCGCAGCCGTCGGCGGCGTTGGCGGCGTCGCGGTAGACCTGCGCCTGCTCCTGTGGCGTGTCGACCCTGGCGACGCAGGTCGGGTCCACCTCCGACGGCTCGCCGAGCAGGACGCCGCCGCCGCTCGCCGTCATGTACGGCTGGAACTGCGGCGGCGCGTAGGGCCGCGGGTCGCTGGCCTGGCCGCCGATGCGGAAGTTGGTGACGAAGACTCCGCCGATTCCCTTCGCCCGGTCGAAGAAGTAGTGGCCGTCCCAGTGCCACAGCTCCGGCTCCTGGCCCTGCTGGATCGAGCCGGTCCAGTGGTCGGACTGGAAGTAGAAGCACTTGTTGCCGGCCATTCCGACGCGGTCCGGCTCCTTCGACAGGAAGTCGACGAGGCCGAAGTCGGTGACGTTCTGGCGCCGCTTGTTGAACTCGATGCAGAACGGGTCGGCGTCGGGGTGGGGCGCGTCCGATGCCTTGCCGTAGCCGACGTTCTGAAGCTCGCAGGCGAACGGGTTGGTCCCGTCCCAGGGAGCCGCCGGCTGGGACTGCGCCGCCGCGGGCGTGGCGCCGCACAGCACCATGCCCGCCCCGAGAATCGCTGCCCATGCCGCCCGTCGCACGAAGCCAAGGTAGCGAGCGACCGACCCGATTGCCACCGGCAACCGTCGCCCCGACGGTGGCGAGGGTTCTCGTTTGCGGTGGCGGCTCTCTGCCTGTAGCTTGCGCTCGGGCATGGAGGACGCCGTGAGTAACGAGCTGGCGGCCGAGCTTTCGCGGCGCCAGCTTCTGAGACGGGCAGGAGGCCTGGGATTGGGGGCGCTGATCGCCTCGGCGCTGCCGGTGGCCGAGCGCATGGTCGTTCCCGCTCGCGCCGGCGCCGCGGTCAGCCCACCCGACGCCACGCTGCAGGCGTTCTTCGACACGATCGTCCCCGGCCGCAAGGCGACGACGACCGACCTCGGCAACGAGATCCACCCGCAGGCGATCGCCGGCATCGACTCCGAGCCCGGGGCTGTGGAGGCGGACGCGCTGCTGCTCGCCCACAACCCGAAGATCGGCTTCGACGCGCTCGAGGCGCCGTTCCTGGCGGACCTCGAGACCCGCGCGGCGGCGCAGGGGGGCCAGTTCCTCGACCTCGGCTACTCCAAGCGGGTGGCGGTGTGTCTCGGCGGGCTCGACTTCGGCAATCCCACGCGGATCGTGTGGGAGGCGACGGCGGCGATCCCGTTCACAGCCTTCTGCGCCGCCGTCACGCAGCGAAACGCCACGTCGCGGACCGCCAGCGGCTACCGGGTCATGGGTCACCCGGGGACCGCCCCGCACGGCTATAAGGATTTCTCCTACTTCCGGCAGCTCAACCGGGGCAGGACACGCCGGGGGTATCTGCCGTGAGCCGGGTGAGCGGCTGATGGCTCAGCGCGTCGACGTCTGCATCATCGGCTCGGGCTTCGGCGGCGCGATCGCCGCCTGGCGCCTTGCCGAGCTCTACCGGGCCGCGGACCAGGACCCCAGCGTGGTCGTCCTCGAGCGCGGGCTGCGCAAGGGACACACGCAGTTCCGGCAGTCGATGGACGTCGACCACCTCTCCAACATCTACCAGCTGATCCAGGGCCAGGGGGCCCAGATCGTCGTCGCCAACCTGGTCGGCGGCGGCTCGAACCTGTACCTCGCCGCCTCGCTGCGAGCCCCGTCGGAGACATTCGAGCGCACCGACCATGCCCCCGACGATGGGCCCGGGCGGCGGATGTGGCCTCGCCAGATCAGCCGCCGCAGCCTCGATCCGTTCTACCGCCGCGCGGAGCAGGCGCTGCGGGTGCAGCGACCGACCTGGGACGAGGTCTCAAAGTCGGGCGGACTGTGGGCGGCGACGCTGAAGCGCTCGGGCTACACCTGCGATCGCGTCCCCCTCGCGATCAGCCGCGAGCGCTGCGTCAACGCGAAGTGGTGCTACACGGGCTGCGTCTTCGGTGCCAAGAATTCGGTCATCACCAACTATCTCGCTGCGGCCGAGCAGGCCGGAGTCCAGGTCCGACCGCTGGTCCAGGTGAATCAGATCCAGCCGTCGACGGCGACCCCATATCGCTGGATCGTCCAGTCGAAGGCGGTTGACACGGCGACGGGTCAGGCGAACGGCGCGGTCGAGGACATCGAGTGCAAGGTGGTGATCCTCGCCGCTGGCGCGATGGGCACCGCTCCGATCCTGATGCGCTCCCAGCAGGCCGGCAGCCTTCCCCAGGTCTCCTCCCACCTTGGCAAGCACCTCGGCGTCAACGGCGACCACATCGCGGCCGTCGAGTACGACCCGCGCAAAATCCGTCAGCTGCTGGACCTTCCCGGCTACGGCGACTTCTTCAAGGGCAAGCCGATCACGACGATGAGCTACGACTTCTGGGTCGGCAAGCGCGGCCACCGCCACGACGGCACGCGCTTCACGCTGCAGGAGATCCTCCTCTCCCAGCTGACGAACTTCCTCTACGACGACGGTCGCGGCAACGGCGAGGACCCGTCCTGGTGGGGGCGCCAGAAGAAGCGCAGCATCTCCACCTGGAACAACCACATCGAGCTGCTGGCGATGGTCGAGGACACCAACGACGGCCAGTTCTTCGCCGTGCCCCCGAACGGCGGCGGCCACGAGCGCCCCAACGCGGGGCCGGTCGGCGTCGGCCTGTTCAGCTACGAGCTTTCGCCGCAATCCACGCGCGTGCGTGAGATGGCCAACCACGCGATGCGGCGGATCGTCGAGAAGGACGGGCTGGGGAGGTTTCTCAAGCTGACCGAGACCGACGGGTCCTACGCATCCCATCCGCTCGGCGGCTGCCGGATGGCCGACTCGGAGGCGTTCGGCGTCGTCGACCACCGCTGCGAGGTGTTCAACTACGAGGGCCTGTTCTGCATGGACTCGTCGGCGATCCCGACCAGCCTCGGGGTCAACCCGTCGCTGACGATCTCGGCGGTGTGCGAGCGGGCGGCGTCGCGGCTCGTCGGCCACGCTCAGGACTACGGGCTGCCGCGCAAGCCGCGCGACTTCAAGCACACGATCCCGCCGCAGATCGTCGGCCCCCGGGTGCACCCGTAGAGGCCGGAGCTATGCTTGCGTCGTCCCCGTGACCGAGGACGACCCTTCGAGTACCGAGCCCCATCCGAGCGCTGAGCGCGCGTCGCGCCGATGAGCGTCCTGCTGCTCTTCCTCCTGTTCCTGCTCGTCGCGGTGAACGGCTTCTTCGTCGCCGCCGAGTTCGCGCTCGTGCGCTCGCGGCGCAGCAAGCTCGAGCACCTGGCCGACGAGGGACAGCGCGGGGCGGAGCAGGTGATCGCCCAGCTGGACGAGATCGACGAATCTCTCTCCGCCTGCCAGGTGGGGATCACGATGGCGTCGATCGGGATCGGCTTCCTCGGCGAGCCCTCGCTGGCCCGCCTGCTCGAGCCGCTGTTCGGCGGCCTCTCGCACGGGATCGCGGTGGCGATATCGGTGGCGATCGCCTTCACCTTCGTCACCGCCCTGCACATAAGCGTCGGCGAGCAGGTGCCGAAGATGCTCGCGATCAGCCGTGCCGAGAGGACCGCCAGAGCCGTCGCCAACCCGCTCAACTGGTTCCGGGCGGCGAGCGCTCCCTTCACGCTCGCCCTCACCTGGGTCGCGAACGCCCTGGTGCGCCTGCTCGGCGTCAACCCGGACGAGCTGGAGGAGCAGCCCACGGCCGAGGACCTGAAGCTGATCATCGACGCCTCCCGAACGGGCGGCAAGATCGACCCCGGCGAGGCCGTGATGCTCGGCGGCGTGTTCCACCTCCACGAGCAGGAGGCGCGCGAGGTGATGACGCCGATTCCTGCCGTGATCACCGCCGACACATCCGAGACGGTCGAGGAGGCGCTGCGCAAGGCGGTCTCGTCGGGCCATACGCGGCTGGTCGTGATCGAGGACGGAAACCCGGACCGCGTCAAGGGGATTGTCCACAACAACAGCCTCGCCCAGCTGTACATGAACGAGGGCGCGGGCGCCCCGATCGACAGCGCGGTGCGCGAGGCGCCGATCGTCCCCGAGACCAAGCCCCTCGACGACCTGCTCGCCGAGCTGCAGCGACTGCGGTCGACGATGGGCGTGGTGGTGGACGAATACGGGCGCACGATCGGGATCGTCACCGTCGAGGACATCCTCGAGGAGGTGGTGGGGGAGATCGAGGACGAGACCGACCCCTACGCCGCCTCGGTGCGTCGGCTCACCAACGGCGACTGGTTCGTGCGCGGCCACGTCTCGCTGGGCGACCTCAAGGACCACGGGATCGACCTGCCGGTGGACTCCGACGCCTTCAACTCGATCGGGGGCTACGTCTTCAACGAGTTCGGCCGCCTGCCGAAGCGGGGCGAGACGATCTCCGCCGAGGGATACGACATCCGCGTCGAGTCCGTCCGCCAGAACCGCATCGAGGCGGTGCGGATCCACCGCCTGGGCGAGGCGGCGGGGCAGTCGGCGGCCAGCGGCTGAGCGCCGCGGCCCCACGTGCAGCGGCAGCACCTTGCCGGCGCCGGAGACCTCCGGGCGCTACCGCATGACGCGGAGGGCCTCCCTGTCCAGTGCCGATTCCGTCCGTGGGCGTCACTAGGTTCCGCCAAACCGACCCGCCACATGGAGGTCGCAATGTGGGTCGTGCGGCTCACCGATAAGCAGCTCGAGGTGATGAGGGCGGTGCTCCGATCCGAGGAGCATCTCGGACCCGCTCTCCAGGGGGCCCTCGAGGCGCTCGACCTGTCGCGTTGGGACGACCTGCCCGAGGCACATCTGCCGTGGGAGGAGGTCTCCGACGCAGCCCGGCGCCAGGGGATCTCCGAGGCCGACGTGCTCTGGGACCTGTGCGGGCGCCGCGCAGCGGCCCGCGCGGTCGCGGAGGGCGAGCGCGCCCGCAAGCGCGCGGCCTAGGAGCCTGCCGTGATGTACGGCAGGCAGGATCCCTAGAGTCCCGGCCGCGGCACGCCGAATCGCCCGCCCTCGGGGCGTGTTCCCTTCCAATGGCAGTGTCCTTCGCGCAGAGATCGATGTCCCTCGTCCGCTTCGACCACAGCCCGCGGCGCGCTTCGGTGACGCTGGCGCTGGGCGCCTTCGCGGCGATCGTCGCGCTGGCGGCGCTGATGGCAGGCTCGGCGGCGCCGGCTGCCGGACGCCCCCCCGACCCCGTGATCGCCGCGGCCGGCGACATCGCCTGCGACCCCAACGACGAGCACTTCAACGACGGCCAGGGGAGGGCGGGCTACTGCCGCCAGAAGGCCACCTCCGACCTGCTCGCCGGCCGCCGGCTCGCCGCGGTGCTGCCGCTCGGCGACAACCAGTACCGCGACGGCCGGTTGAAGGCCTACCGGGCCTCCTACCAGCCCTCCTGGGGACAGGTGCGGTCGATCAGCCATCCCGTCCCCGGCAACCACGAGTACCTGAACCCGGGGGCCCCGGGCTACTTCCGCTACTACAACGGCGAGGCACCGACCGGCCGCGCCGGCACCGACGGCGAGGGGTACTACAGCTACGAGATCGGCCGCTGGCACCTGATCGCCCTGAACTCGAACTGCGGCTACGTCAGCTGCGGCGCGGCGTCGCCGCAGCTTCGCTGGCTCCAGGACGACCTGGCCACCCACCCGAGGCGCTGCGTGCTCGCCTACTTCCACCACCCGCGCTTCTCCTCCGGCGTCGAGGTGACCAAGACGGCCGGCGTCCGCCGCATCTGGAACACGCTGTACGCCGCCGGGGTGGACGTGATCCTCAACGGCCACTCGCACGACTACGAGCGCTTCGCGCCGCAGACCCCGAACGGCAGGTTCGCCAAGAACGGGATTCGCGAGTTCGTGGTCGGCACCGGCGGCAAGAACCACGAGGGGTTCCGCCACATCGAGCCCTACAGCGAGCGGCGCAACAGCCATGCCTTCGGCGTGCTCGACCTCACCCTGCACCCCCGCAGCTACTCCTGGCGCTTCGTCGCGGTCGGCCCCAGCAAGTTCGCCGACAGCGGCCGCGACGAATGCCACTGAGCGCTCAGCCGTACTCGTAGAACCCGGCGCCGCCCTTCTTCCCCACCAGGCCCTCGCCGACCATCTCCACCAGGCGCCCGGGCGGGCGGTGGAAGCCCTCGCCCGACTCGGCGAACAGGGCGTCGCCGATCGCCACGGCGACGTCGATCCCGATCAGGTCCAGCAGGGCGAGCGGCCCCATCGGGTAGCCCGCGCCGAGCTTCATGCAGGCGTCCACCTCGCCGGGGTCCATGCCGGTGCGCTCGACCAGCCGAACGGCGTCGAAGAGGTACGGGAACAGCAGCCGGTTGACGACGAAGCCGGTCTGGTCGGGCACCTCGACCGCCGTCTTTCCCAGCGCCTCGCACCAGGCCAGCGCGCGCCTGCGGGCGCCGTCGCGAAGGCGGTCCGGGAAGCAGACCTCGACCAGCTCCATCTTCGCCACCGGGTTGAACACGTGCAGGCCGAACAGGCGCTCCGCCTGACCGCTGCGCTCCCCCAGCTCGGCGATCGAGAGCGAGGACGTGGTGGTGGCGAGGTCGGCCTCGGTGGCGCCGCCGACGGTGCGCAGCAGATCGGCCTTGGCATCGAGCCGCTCCACGATCGCCTCGACGACGAGGTCGCACCCGGCCAGGTCCGACGCCTCGGTCGTCACACGCAGCCGCTGCGGGTCGGATCCCTCGACCTTGGCGCAGGCCGCCTTGGCGGCCTGCAGAGCGCGCTCGGCCGACGCCTCGCTGCGGGCGAGGACGAGGACGTTTCCGCCGGCGGTGGCGCAGGCGGCGAGGGCCGTCGCGATCGTCCCGCTGCCCGCCATCGCGACGCTCTCGTATATGCGGTCGTTCACGGCAGGGAGGCAGTATCGCCGCAGAGCCGCGATCCCGGCGTCCCGCGACTCTGGTTGACTGGCCAGTCAACGAGGTCCGGTATCGTTCGGTTCAAGCGCTCAGACACGACGGGAGGTCCCCTTCAGATGGCAGACAACGGAAGCTTCTCGGGTCGCGAGGTAGTCATCGTCGAGGCCGTCCGCACGCCGATCGGCCGCGGGCACGAGGAGAAGGGCTACTACAAGGACACGCACCCGAGCAACCTTCTGGCGAAGTGCTACAGCGAGGTGATCGAGCGCGCCGGAATCGACGCCGCCGAGGTGGAGGACGTCGTCACCGGATGCGTGCAGCAGTTCGGCGAGCAGGGGCTGAACATCGGCCGCAACGCCTGGCTGGAGGCGGGGCTGCCGATCGAGACGCCGGCGACCACCGTCGACCGCCAATGCGGTTCGGCCCAGCAGGCCGTCAACTTCGGCGCCGCCCTGGTCGCATCTGGCGTCCACGACGTGGTGATCGGCTCGGGCGTGGAGCACATGGGCCACATCTCCTTCGCCGACTCGATGTCGGTGATGCAGGAGCACGGCATGGCCTTCTCGCCGCAGCTGATGGAGCGCTACAACCTCGTCCCGCAGGGGATCTCGGCGGAGATGATCGCCGACAAGTGGGAGATCCCCCGCTCCGAGCTGGACGAGATCGGCCTGCGCTCGCACCAACTCGCCCACCAGGCGACCGAGGAGGGCCGCTTCGAGCGCGAGATCGTGCCGTTCTCGGTGAACGGCGACACCTTCGTCACCGACCAGGGGATTCGTCCCGACACCAGCCTGGAGAAGCTCTCCCAGCTGAAGCCGGCGTTCAAGGAGGACGGCAAGATCACCGCCGGCAACTCGTCCCAGGTGTCGGACGGCGCCGCCGCGGTGCTGCTGATGGCGCGCGAGAAGGCGGAGGCGCTCGGGCTCGAGCCGCGGGCGCGGATCGTCGACGAGACCGCCGTCGGCGTGGACCCGGTGATGATGCTGACCGGCCCGATCCCGGCGACGCGCAAGCTGCTCGACCGCAACAGGATGAAGATCGGCGACATCGACCTGATCGAGATCAACGAGGCGTTCGCCTCCGTGGTCGCTGCCTGGCGGCGCGAGGTCGAGCCCGACATGGACCGGGTCAACGTCAACGGCGGCGCGATCGCGCTCGGCCATCCGCTCGGATCGACGGGCGCCCGGCTGATCACCACGCTGCTGCACGAGCTCGAGCGCTCCGACAAGGAGGTCGGGCTGGTGACGATGTGTTGCGGCGGTGGCCTCGGGACCGGCACCCTGATCCAGCGGGTCTGAGCCCGGCCGCCTGAGCCCGGAAGACCAACTGCGCGAGGCCGACCCGGCGATCGGGAGGCTGATCGACGAGCGCGGCCCGATCGGCGCCGCCGAGGACCGCCGCGCCAGCCGCCCGGACCCCTACGAGGCGCTGGCCCGCGCGATCGTCGGCCAGCAGCTCTCGACCAAGGCCGCGGCGTCCATCTGGCAGAAGCTGCTTGGCGTGTTCGACGGCGCCACGCCGTCGCCCGCGGAGCTGATCGCGGCCGACCCCGACGACCTGCGTGCGGCCGGGCTGTCCTGGTCGAAGGTCGGGTTCCTGCGCGATCTCGCCGAGCGGATCGTCGACGGTGAGCTCGACCTCGCCCGGGTCGTGGAGATGGACGACGCCGGGGTGATCGACGAGCTGACGCGGATCAAGGGCGTCGGCCGCTGGACGGCGGAGATGTTCCTGATCTTCCACCTCGGCCGGCCCGACGTCGTCTCCACCGGCGACCTCGGCATCCGCCGCGCCGTCCAGCTCGCCCACGGCCTCGACGAGCTGCCCTCGCCTGCGGAGCTGGAGCAGATCGCCGAGCCATGGCGACCGCACCGCACGCTCGCCTGCCTGTACCTCTGGCGCTCGCTGGCGAACGAGCCGCAGTAGAGCGCGCCGGCTGGCGTCCTGGCCAGCCGGCCAGCTATATGCTGCCGCCGGCATGGACCTGACGCTCTCGCCGTCCGAGGAGGAGTTCCGCGACGAGGTCCGCAGCTGGCTCGAGGCCAACAACCCGGGGCCCGAGCCGGGCGATCTCGAGCAGGTGATCCCCTTCCGGATCGAGTGGCAGCGCAGGCTGCACGAGGCCGGCTGGGCGGGGATCTCGTGGCCCGAGCAGTACGGGGGGCGCGGCGCCACCCTGATCGAGCAGGCGATCTTCGCCCAGGAGGCGGCGCGGGCGGAGATGCCGGCGCCGGCGAACATCCTCGGGCTGGCGATGGGGGGGCCGGTGGTGATCGCGCACGGCACCGAGGAGCAGAAGAAGCGCTACCTGGAGCCGATCCTCGACGCCAGCGAGATCTGGTGCCAGGGCTTCTCCGAGCCCGAGTCCGGTTCCGACCTGGCCTCCCTGAAGACGAGGGCGGTCAAGGACGGCGACGGGTGGGTCGTCACCGGCCAGAAGGTGTGGACGAGCCTCGCCCAGTACTCGAAGTGGTGCATGCTCGTCGCCCGCACCGATCCCGAAGCCCCCAAGCACCAGGGCCTCACATACTTCCTGCTGGACATGGAGCAGGAGGCCGTCCAGGTGCGCCCGCTCGTCCAGATCACCGGCAGCCCCGAGTTCAACGAGCTGTTCATCGAGGAGGCGCGGATCCCGGAGGAGAACGTGATCGGCGGCGTTGGCAACGGCTGGACGGTGGCGATCACGACGCTGATGAACGAGCGCGCCGGCCTCGCCTTCGGCGCGATCGCCCAGATCCACAACAGCGTTCGTGCCCTGCTCGAGCTGGCTGCGGAGACGCGCCTGAACGGCGGCAGCGCCGCGGACGACGGCCACTATCGCCAGCGGCTCGCCCAGCTCTACATCGAGGCCGAGACGATGCGGCTGAACGCCTACCGCGGCCTGACCAAGACGATGCAGGCCGGGACGCCGGGCCCGGAGGGCTCGCTGGGCAAGTGGCAGTGGGCGGACATAAACCAGGACCTGACCGAGCTGGCGATGGAGATCGAGGGCTCCTACGCGCCGCTGGACCGCGGCGGCGACCACGCGGTTGCGGACGGTCGCTGGCAGCACGCCTTCCTTCGCGCCCGCGCCAACTCGATCGAGGGCGGCACCACCGAGATCCTCAAGAACATCATCGCCGAGCGAGTCCTCGGCCTTCCCAAGCTCCGCTAGGCCGCCGCATGTACTTCGACCTCACCGACGAGCAGCAGCAGATCAAGCGCGTCGCGCACGACTTCCTCGCCGCCAACTACAAGTCGGAGCGGATCCGCGAGCTGGCCGAGAGCGATCGCGGCTTCGAGGAGTCCGACTGGAAGCAGATGGCCGAGCTGGGCTGGCCGGGCCTGGCGATCCCCGAGGAATGGGGCGGCATGGGGCTCGGAGCGGTGGAGCTGGCGGTGCTGTTCGAGGAGATGGGGTACGCGCTGGCGCCGTCGCCCCTGCTCTCTTCGACGGTCGCCGGCCTCGCCCTCGCCGCCTGCGGCTCGGACGAGCAGCGCGAGCGCTACCTGCGCCCGCTCGCGGCCGGCGAGGCGCGCGGCACCGTCGCCGTCGTCGACGCCGGCAGCGCCGCCGAGCCGGGCGTATTCGAGCTGACAGCGGAGGCGGAGGACGGCGGCGTCGTGCTCAACGGCGAGAAGGTGCTGGTCCTCGACGCCGACGCCGCCGATTTCATCCTCGTCGCCACCGCCGACGGGGCGCGGCACCTGGTCGAGCGATCCGACGACGGCCTCACCGTCACGGCCGAACCGTCGATAGACGCCACCCGCAAGCTCTACTCGGTCCGCCTCGACGGCGTCCGCCTGCCGGCGGATCGCACCCTGCCGGGGTCGGGCGAAGACTACATGCCCGTGTTCCGCCGGCTCTGCGTCGCCGTCGCCGCCGAGCTCACCGGGATCGCCCAGCGCACGCTCGAGATGGCGGTCTCCTACGCCCAGGAGCGCCAGCAGTTCGGGCGCCCGATCGGCGCCTACCAGGCGGTCTCGCATCGCTGCGCCCAGATGCTGCTCGAGACCGAGGGCGCCCGCTCGGCCACCCTGTACGCGGCCTGGACCGCCGACGCGGAGCCTGAGTCGCTGGCGCTCGCCGCATCGATGGCGAAGGCCTACGCCTCGGACGCGGGCTGGCGGGTGGCCGCGTCGTCGCTTCAGGTGCACGGAGGCATCGGCTTCACCTGGGAGCACGACCTCCACCTGTGGCTGAAGCGGGCCCGCGCCGACGCGGCCATGTTCGGCGACGCCAGGTGGCACCGCGAGCGCGTCGCGGCGAAGGTGCTGGAGCCGCAGCTCGTCGCCAGCGCCTGAGGGCGCGGCGGAGGGGCACAGCCGCAGTTGGCCGCCCTCGATCGCATATCGGTCGCCGCCCTCGGCGACGCCGCCGAGGAGCTTGCCGCCGAGGCCCAGGCCGCCGAGCGCGCCGGGGTCGAGTGCGTCTGGACGCCGGAGCTGTTTCGCAGCTCGGTGACGCAGGCCACCTGGATAGCCGCCCGCACCGAGCGGATCGGCGTCGGCACGGGGATCGCCTGGGCGTTCACCCGCAGCCCGTTCATCCTGGCTGTCACGGCGCTCGACATCGACGAGATCTCGGGCGGGCGCTTCAGGCTCGGGCTGGGCGCCGGCGTCAAGCGCCTGAACGAGACCTGGCACGGCGTCGAGTACGGACGGCCGGCGCCGCACCTGCGCGAGGCGATCGAGGCCACCCGCACGATCATGGCCCAGGCCGGCGAGGGGTCGCCGATCCGCTTCTCGGGCGAGTACTACGACATCGACATCAGGGGATGGGCGCGTCCCCATCGCGCCGCCCGCGAGTCCGTGCCGATCTACACGGCGGCGATCCGCGAGGGAATGTGCCGGATGGCCGGCGACTGCGCCGACGGACTGCTCGGCCACCCGATCGCCTCGGTGCGCTGGATCGACGAGGTCGTCGTGCCGAGCTTCGAGCGCGGCCTGGCCCGCTCGCGACGGGAGCGTGGCAGCTTCGACTACCTGCCGACCGTCTGCTGCGCGATCGACGACGACGAGGCGCGGGCCCGCGACGCCGCCCGCCGCACGATCGCCTTCTACGCGACCGTTCGCACCTACGCGCCGCTCTGGGAGATGCACGGCTTCGGCGATCGAGCCGCCGCCGTCGGCGACTCCTTCCGGGCCGGCGACTTCGCGGCGATGCCGGGGCACGTGAGCGACGAGATGGTGGACGCCTACTGCGCCGCGGGACCCGAGGACCGCGTCCGCGCCCTGGTCGCCGAGCGCGGCGAGCGCGGCGACGGCGTCTTTCTCACCCCGCCCACCTACTTCATTCCCCACGAGCAGATCATCGAGTACCAGCACCGCCTGATGGCGGCGTTCGCGCCCGCGGGCGCCGCCGCCTGAGCGCGCCGGGAAGGACTTTCGCCCCGCCGGCGGAAGAGTGCGCCCATGAGGATCCGCTATGCCGGCGCGGTGCTCTCCGCGACGGCCATGCTGACGGTCTGCTGGTGGGCGCTGACCAAGGGGTCCCACGTGACCGCGATCGCCGGCGGCATCGACGTGCCGCTGATCGGGTTCGTGGTCGCGATCCTCGGCTTCTTCCTGTGGATGATCGGGATGGCCCGCGCCGAGCGGTTGCAGTGGAGCGCCTGGGCTGAGCTGGACCGCCGCCAGGCGCCCCCCGGCTACATGGACACCTTCGTCTTCGAGGCCCTCGCCGCCGTGAACCGCAGTGCGCCACCGGCGGCCGACGCAGTGGCGACCGGCCGTAGTGAGCCGCGAGCGGTCGGCGCGCGCGGGCAGGGGTACCCAGCGGTACCCGGGCAGTCGAGAACGGCTTCGGGCCCTGGGCGTGCTGACCGGGTACCGAGTGGGTACCCGCCCGCCCGCGCCGACCGCTCGCGGCCCGGCGCAACCGAGAGCCGGTCCAGAGCAGCCGAGAGCCAATCCCGGAGGCCGCGGCCCAGCCCGGTGGCGCTTGCCGTGCTCGACTCGATTCGAGCTGCGCCGTCTGGAGACCGGCGAGGCGCCGCTCCCTACGGCGGTCAAGCGGCGGATGCCCCGCCCCGCCGAGGAGCCCGCGGCGATGCCGCGCCCGGCCACCGCCGCGGCGCGTGCGCGAGCATAGGCCGCTGACCGGAAGCTCCGGGGCGCTAGCCCTCGCCGGGCCTGTCCTCGACGGCGCCGATGTCGCACCTCGGCCCCTGCGGCCGATGCACGCCGCGCTGGTCGAGCTTGATTGGACAGACGCTGGTCGGGACCGCGTTCAGAGCGGGGCTGGCCGGCTGCAGCAGGATCGTCTCGGTCGGACCTCCGTTGGACGCGAGCGGGTCGAGCTTGGGGTCCTTGTTGACCTTGTCCGTGGCCTTTTTGGTGAACGAGCAGCCCGAGTCGTCGCCGATCAGGTTGTAGCCGCCGGAGGTCGGCCCGCCGTAGCAGTCGAAGCCGTCGTCAGGCCCCAGGGCGTTCACCGAGTTCAGCCCGACGATCGTGGACCGTAGCGTCGTGGCGGGCCCCGCGAAAACGCCGCCGCCCCTGACGAAATCTCCGCCGTAGGTGGCGTTGTTGCCGTCCTCGGCGATGTTGCCCGCGATCGTGTCGTCCACCAGCGACGACTGCCCGCTGCCGATCGAAACGCCGCCGCCCACGACCGTCCGGCTGCCGTTGAACCCGGAGTACGCTCGCAGGTGGTTGAGGGTGACTGTCGAGTTGCGGATCGCGGCGGCGTCCGCATACACCCCCCCGCCGAAGGCGAAAGCCCCGGACTGCTGCTCGTTGGTGGCCTCGGCGTAGTTCCGGGAGATCGTCGAGTCCCTGGACCTCACGGTGGACGCGTATACCCCCGCTCCGGCGGACTGACCGATCGCAAACGACCCGCTGCCGGAGATCAGCCGGTTGTGGTTGAGCTTGGACTGCAGCATCGTGACGGTGTCGGCCTTCACCGTTCCGTCCGCCTCGCCTTTGCCGGTGTTCGCCGCGTCCGCCGCCGCCAGCGCCGAGTTACGCGACACCGTCGAGCGCACCAGGCGCACGGAGTTTGCGTCGATCGCCGAGCCGAACACGCTTGCGCTGGCCGCCGTATAAGGCGCGCCCCCAGCAGACGCGGAGTTGTGGTAGACCGACGACCTCCTCGCGGTCACGCTGGCGCCCGGAGCCCCGATCCCGGCCGAATCAATCTCGACGTTTCCGCCGGGCCCGGCAACGGAGGCCTTGTTCTCGTCGACCTTCGATCGGGACACGGTCAAAGGGCTCCCTCCGCTGAGGCTGACGGCTCCGTACACGCGCGCGAACCCGCTTCCGGGCGAGTCGACAGCGGTCGTGTTCTGGGTCACGGTCGATCGCGACAGGGTGGAGGGGGAAAACTCGGCCACCGCGCCCATCACGTCCACGGGTCCCCCGGCTGGATCGACATGGGTCGCGTTCTCCGTGATCGCGTCGTTGGCGAGCGACACCGCGCCCTCGGCGAAGACGGCGCTTCCCCCGTCGAAGCTCCCGGGGCCGACGGCGTCGATCCGATTGTTCGCAAGCTTCGTCCCTGTGACCGTGAGAGTCCCGTGCGCGTAGACCCCGCCACCTCCGGCAATCGCCCCCCCGACGTCGTTCCAGCGCGCCTTCGCCAGATTGCGGGAGATCACCGAGTCGGTGATCGTCAGGTTTCCCTGGGCCTCCACGCCCCCGCCCCTCGCCTCCTGTCCGTTGGCGCCGCCCACCGACCTCGCCCGGTTCGAGCGGATCGTGGATGCGCTGATCCTGATGTTTCCCAGCGCGGCTACGCCGCCGCCGTGAGCGAGACCGTCGTCGGCCGCGGTGTTGTTCGCCACAGTCACCCTGTTCAGGGTGAGGCCGCCGTTCGAGAAGACCCCTGCTCCGAGGGCATTGTGGCCGCCGGTGACCGTGAGATGAGCGAGATGGAAGGCGTCGGGTCCGCCCGAGAGCGTCCTGCCGCTGCCCATCCCGTCGAGCGTGGCGGAGGGGTTGCCCTTCAGTGTCAGGGTCTTGTTCCCCGGGATCGTGAAGTGGCCCTGACAGGTTCCCTCGATCAGGATCGTGCTGCCGGAGGGCGCCGCGGCGATCTTGTTCTGGAGGTTGCCCCCGGAGTTGCAGTGGACGTTGAGCGTCGTCGCCTCGGCGCTCGGCGCGATCCAAAGCAACGCGGCACCGGCGACAAGCGCCGGCAAAGCGCGTCGTACCGGAGTCCATTCCACTGTCGGTGCCCAGCTTAGTCCGCCGGCAGCCCCGCCACAAACCGCTCGAACCTGCCGATGTCGGTGACCGCCGGCCCGTGGCCGGGCAGGATCACGGACGGGTTGAGCTCGGCCAGCTTGCGGATCGAGCGGCGGTTCTCGACCGGGTCGAGCGTGAAGATCTCGGGCGGCTCCCTCAGCCCGGGTAGGGCGGTGGCGAAGCTCATGTTGCGGATCACGTCGCCGCAGATCGCCACGCGATCGGAATCGCGGAAGAAGATCACCTCGCCACGCTGGTGTCCGGGAGCGTGCACGACCCGGAACCCCGTCACCTCGTCGCCCTCGTTGAGCACCCGGTCCACCTTGTGCGGCGGACCCTGCATCAGCCAGCGGAAGAAGCGGTTGACCGGGTGGTTCGGATGGGCCTCCTGGACCGGGCGCCTGCCCTCCATCGCGTCGACGTCCTCGGCGTGGCAGGCAAGCGGAACCCCGCGCTGCTCACAGACGTCCTTCGCCACTCCCTGGTGATCCGGGTGGACGTGGGTCAGCGCCAGCATCGACAGGTCGCGGCCCTCGATCTCGGAGAAGATCCGCCGCCGGTCGGTCTTGGCGCCGGCATCGAAGAGCACGTCGCCGGCCATGTAGACGTTGACCACGGGCGCCGGGAACTGCTTGAGGCGAAAGACGCCGGGAGCCATCTCCTTCATGGTTCAACCCTATTCGCTGGACGCCAGGCGTCCGCCGACGAACTGGACCATCCCGGCCAGCCGCTGGTGGACGTCCTCGAAGCCGCGCTGCTGAAGCGCCTCGACGATCTCGCCCTGCTCGAACAGGCGCATCCCGCTGGCCCACTCGATCGCCGGGCGCAGCGGCGACGGGGCGACGCCGCGCCGCACCGAGGTCATGATCGCGATCCTCCCTCCCGGCGTGAGCACGCGGGCGAACTGGTCCAGGGCCGCCATCGGGTCGTCGAACAGGTGCAGCGCGGCGAAGCAGCAGACCGCGTCGAAGGCGTCGTCGCGGAAGGGCAGCTCGGCCGCGTTGCCGCGGACCAGCGCCAGGTTGCGGATCCCGGAGCTGCGCAGCTCGGCGGCGCCGCGCTCCAGCATCGTTCGCGAGGCGTCGATGCCGACGACGAGGCCGGAGTCGCCGACGGCGCGGGCGAACTCGCGCGAGAAGTTGCCGGGCCCGCAGGCGACGTCGAGGACGCCGTCGCCCGGCGACAGCGCCATCAGCAGTCGCGCGATCCGTACCTCCTCTGGCATGCCGGGGCCGGTGACGCCCTTCACGGCGCGGCTCAGGGCCGGCCGCCACCAGCGCTCGTAGACGTTGGGGACCCAGCCGCTGGTCATCAGGTCCTGTGCGGGGCCGGTGGACTCGAGGTCGGCTTCGAGCAGGTCCAGGTAGCCCTCCCGCGCGGCGGCGTCCACCGCCTCGCGCAGCTCCGGCCGCAGCAGGGCGCGCACCCGGTCGAGTGCCGAGTCGCCGGTGGCCGCGCCCGCCACCTCAGCCGGCACGCGAGCCCCCCGCGCCGGGACCGGCGTCGCGGGCCATCGTCGAGCCGGGCCCCGGCCCGCGTGCGTCACCGGTGTAGAGGGCGATCTCGTCGAGGCGCGCGATCTGGCGCTCGCCCTCGATCCTCGCCGGGTGGTCCGCCGCAAGCGGCTCGATCAGGCGCTGGATCCGGTTGCGGATCTGCAGCGCGAAGTGAGGCGTGGCGGGCCCGGCGAGGGCACGGATGTCCTCGACCGTGATCTCGCGGTCGCCTCCGAGGCGGTCCGGTCGCTCGCTCTCGCTCATCCTCGATCGGCGCGCATCATCTCAGTCGGCCGTGGTCTTCCCCGGCTGCCCGCCCTTCTTCTTGTCGCCGCCGCCCGCGCCGCCGCCGCCGGGCTGTCCGCCGCCGCCGCCGGGCTGTCCGCCGCCGCGGCTCTCGCCCTCCCCGGACGCGTTGCCCCCCCCGGCCGCCCCGGCCCCGACCTTGGTCAGCTCGGCGAGATCGTCGACCTGCGCCTGCTCGCCCACCGAGATCACGTCCGCGTCGCCGATCAGCCAGACGTGGTTGTAGACGGCTCGCGTCGGGTTGCCGCGATAACCGGGCTTGAGGTCGAGCAGGTAGCCGCGCAGCGCCGGCGGAAGGTTGTCGGGATCGTCGGTGAGCAGCAGCGCCCCCCAGGTGCCGCTGGCGGAGAGCGCCGCCGCGGCGGCGGCGTCGAGGGGGCGATCGGTGCTGGCGATCACGAAGCCGTGGCCGGGATCGTTCAGGTTCCAGCCGAAGCTGTCCGCCGAGTAGCGCGCGAAGGAGACCGCGCTCTCCACCGGGGTCGGCCCGCCGACGCGGTGCACGTCTCGCGTCACCTTCTCGATCTGGCGCTCGACCTTGGGCCCGATCGCATCCGACGGGCCGAGGACGTAGATCGGCAGCTGCCGGTAGCCGTGCAGGGCCTTCAGGGTGGCCGGCGGCAGCGAGTCGCGGTGGACGAACAGGACCGGGTCGCCGGAGCGCGCCGCCCAGGCGGCGGCCGGCATCGCGAAGCCGGGAACGTCCTCGGAGACGATCACGACGTGATCCGGCGGCCCGCCGAACAGGCGGTCGCGGAGCCGCGCCACGCCCGCCGCGCGATCGGCCGGGTCGGCGCCGGTGACGTCGGTGTGGCGAAGCCCCGCGGGTACGCGGACGTCGCCGATCCTGAACACCTGGGCGTGGTCGGTGGCGGCGTTGCCGGTGGGCCGCAACGCGGTGAGCGCGTCGGCCGTCGGCCCGGGCACGGAGCCGCGCTCGCCGCCCAGCACCGGGGCGCGCACCGGCGCCGCGGCGAGCACCGCGGCGGCGATCCCTCCCTGCCAGTCGGAAGCGTCCACCAGCGAGACGGCCGCCGGGCCGGCGGCTCCGCCGACGGAGGGGAAGGTCGCAAGCGCGACGCCGGCGGCGTCGGCGGTCGCGTCCGACCCGCCCACCCGCGTCGTGTTCTTGGTCGCGAAGTCGGGGAAGCCGACGCGCTCCGCCGCCTGCTGCTGCTCGGCCCCGCCGGCGCTCGCCTGCGGCCCGGCGGCGGGCTGGTTCTCCTTGTTGTCGCCGCCCACCACGGGCACGTCGCACCCCGCCGCCGCCAGCGACAGCGCCAGCGCGCTCGCCACCAGGGCCGTTCGCCTCCATGCGATGAGCACGCCGACAAGCTATCCCACGCCCGCCGCGATGGCCGCCGGTAGCCGCCGCGGCGGCGCCAGCCCTGGGGTGGAGCGGGCGTTTCCTTGACCTCCGCGCGGGTAGATAGCCTTGCGGTAGACTGGCTGACTGACCAGTCAATCGGTCCGGCTCTATCTCTGAGGAGGTCTCGGCTTTGGATTTCGCACTCAACGACGAGCAGCAGGAGTTCAGGGACTATTGCCGCCGGTTCGCCAGCGAGGTGATCCGCCCCGTGGCTGCCGAGCACGACCGCGACGAGAGCACGCCGTGGGGGGTGCTCCAGGAGGCCCGCCGCTGGAACCTGCACGGCCTCGAGCACATCCAGCGGATGGGGAACGACCCCGACGGCCAGTTCTCCGTGATCTACGCCGAGGAGCTGCACTGGGGCTGCGCCGGGATCGCGCTGGCGATCCAGGCATCGAGCCTGGCAGCCGCCGGGATCGCCTCCGCCGGCACGCCCGAGCAGATCGCCGAGTGGGTGCCGCAGTGCTTCGGGACGGGCGACGAGGTCAAGCTCGGGGCCTACGCGGTGACCGAACCGCAGGCGGGCTCCGACGTCAAGAGCCTGCGCTCGACGGCGAAGCTCGACGGCGACGAGTGGGTGCTCAACGGCACCAAGGTCTTCATCTCCAACGGCGGCATCGCCGACGTCAACGTCGTCGTCGCCACAGTCGACCCCGAGCTCGGCCACCGCGGCCAGGCCTCGTTCATCGTGCCGAAGGACACCCCCGGGTTCGCGATGGGCAAGAAGGAGTCGAAGATCGGCATCCGCGCGTCGCACACGGGCGAGCTGATCCTCGAGGACTGCCGGATCCCGGCCGAGTACCTGCTCGGCGGGATGGACAAGCTCGAGCGCAAGCTGGAGCGGGCCCGGTCGGGCCAGCGCTCCCGCGCCTCGGGAGCCCTCGCCACCTTCGAGGTGACCAGGCCGCTCGTCGGCGCCTCCGCGCTGGGGATCGCGCAGGCTGCCTACGAGTGGACGCTCGAGCACCTCGCCGAGCGCTCCGACTCCGACGGCCCGCTGCTCGAGCAGCAGCGCATCCAGCAGGTGCTCGCCGACGTCGCCACCGAGATCGAGGGGTCGCGCCTGCTGGTTCAGCGCGCCGCCTGGATGGGCCGCAACGGCATCCCGATGACCGGCGGCCAGGGCTCGATGTCGAAGCTCAAGGCCGGCGACATGACGATGTGGGCGACCACGGCCCTGATGGACCTGGTCGGCCCCGAGGCCCAGAGCGCCGACTGCCCCCTGGAGAAGTGGTTCCGGGACGCGAAGATCTACCAGATCTTCGAGGGCACGGCCCAGGTTCAGCGGCTCGTCATCTCTCGCATGCAGGCCAAGGAGTACCTGGAGCGCCTGCGCGAGGGGGCCGCGATCGCCGCCGCCGCCCAGAACGGCGCGGCGCCGGTCGACGGCGCCGCCAAGGCCGCCTCCGAGCAGGCCGCCGCGGCCGCCTGAGCCCCGGCCCGAGCCGGGTGATCGGCGCCCGCCCGAGCGACTAGGCTCGGGCCGTGGCCCACGTCCACGGCCATGCGGAGTTCGGCACCCGTGCTGAGGCGCTCGGCGCCCGGCGCGCCGACAGCCGGCGGCGGATGGGCGTCGCGCTGGCGATCAATGCCGGCCTCTTCGGCGCCGAGCTGGCGGGCGGCCTGATCACCGGCTCGCTCGCCCTGCTGGCCGATGCCGGGCACCTGCTCTCCGACGTCGGCGCGATCGGGCTGGGCCTGGTGGCGATCCGGCTCGCGCAGCGGGGTGGGGGCCCGCGCCGCACGTTCGGGTTCCAGCGCGGGGAGGTGCTGGCGGCCCTCGTCAACGGGATCGGCCTCGTCGTGATCGCCGTGCTGGTGGTCGTCGCGGCGATCGGTCGTCTCGGGGACGCGCCGTCGGTCTCCGGCGCCGGCGTTCTGGCGCTGGGCGTGGTCGGGATCGCCGGCAACCTGGGGGCGGCCGCCGTGCTGGCGGGCGGCCGCCGCGAGGACCTCAACCTGGAGGGCGTGCTGCGCCACTCCGTCGCCGACGCACTCGCCTCGCTTGGCGTCGTCGTGTCCGGCGCCGTCGTGCTCGCCACCGGCTGGTACGCGATCGACCCGCTCGTCAGCATCGTCATCGCCGCCCTGATCCTCGCCTCGTCGTGGCGGCTGATCGCCGAGCCGCTCGACGTGCTGATGGAGGCGGCGCCGGCCGACGTCGACGTCGAGGAGCTGGGCCGGGCGATGCTGGACACGCATCACGTGCGCGAGGTGCACGAGCTTCACGTGTGGACGGTGACGGCGGGGTTCGGGGCGCTGGCCGCGCACGTGGTCGTCGACCGCGGCGAGGATCGCGACCTGGTCCGGCGCCGCCTCGAGGTGATGCTGGGCGAGCGCTTCGGGATCGACCACACGACGCTGCAGATGGAGGAGACGGCGACCGGCGGCCTGATCGAGGTCGAGCCGCCCGGACGTCGTCGCAAATAGCGAAAATCCCTGCGTGCAAGGGATTTTGCAGACGCAAGCGTTCTGTTAGCACCTGCTCGCACTAACCGCCGTCGCTGCTAGCCTCAGACGCCACTTGGCTGCCTGTGGTCGGAACAGCGCTCGCCTCAGAGCGGGGCTCCTGCTGGGCGCGGCGCTCGTATGCGCCGCGGCGATCGCGCTCGCCCGCTCGCAGGCCGCCCCGGCCGCCGACCTGCAGTCGCGGATCGACTCCAAGCAGCAGAAGATCGACAGCGCCAAGCAGAAGGAGGGCGTGCTCACCACCGACATCTCGCGGCTGAGCGACCGGATCGGCACGCTCGAGAGCCAGGTGGCGACCCTCCGCAACCGCGAGGCGAAGGTGAAGGCGGACCTCGCAGCCAAGCAGGCCGAGCTCGATCGCGCGGTCGCCCAGCTGAACAAGGCCAAGCACTACCTGAAGGTCGTCCGCGCCCGCCTGAAGCGCGCGATCGCGGTGCTCGAACAGCGCCTCGTCGCGATCTACAAGTCCGACCAGCCCGACGTCGTCGACGTGATCCTGCAGTCGAGCGGCTACCAGGACCTGATCGAGCGCTCCGAGTACCTCGATCGCATCCAGCAGTTCGACAACTCGATCGTCCGCCGCGTCCGCGACCTGCGCGACAAGGCGCGCAACGCCGTGCAGCACCTGCGCGCGCTCAAGCAGCGGGTGCAGGAGGCGCGCGACGCGATCGCCGCCAAGGAGCGCGAGCTGGCGCAGACCCGCGGCGCGCTGGAGTCCCAGCAGGGCCAGCTCGTCTCCGCCCGGGGCGACAAGCAGAGCGCGCTGTCGAGCGTCCGCGACCACCGTCAGGAGCTGGAGGGCCAGCTCTCCGACCTCAACACCCAGCTGCAGCAGCAGCTCGCCGCCTCGAGCGGACCGGCGCTTCCGGCGGGGCCGATCCAGAGCGGCTCGGGGGGATTCATCTGGCCTGTCAACGGGCCCGTGGTCTCGGGCTTCGGCTGGCGCTTCGGCGGCGGCGAGTTCCATCGCGGCCTCGACATCGCCGTGGGCACGGGCACCCCGATCCGCGCCGCCAAGGCGGGGGTCGTCGTCCAGGCCGGCCCCTACGACGGCTATGGAAACTTCACCTGCATCAACCACGGCGGCGGACTCTCCAGCTGCTACGCGCACCAGGAGTCGATCTCGGTCTCGGTCGGCCAGAGCGTCAGCCAGGGCCAGGTGATCGGCCTCTCCGACTGCACGGGCTACTGCTTCGGCCCGCACGTCCACTTCGAGGTCCGCGTCAACGGCACCGCCGTGGACCCGATGGGCTACCTCTAGAGCTCCGGCACGGTCGCGACAGCGGCTCGCGGCCCTCAGGGTCAGGGCTAAAGCCGGCGGGGGCAAATGCCGATAGGCAGTGAACGGGCATGGTCTGTCCCTGCACTGAGAGGAGCTGATGACCGCGACCACCTGGGTCAGCTCGAATCGCACCTACTTCGCCGGCGTCGGCGCCACCGGCGCGCTCCTCGCGGCCGCCACCATCGCCTTCGTCTTCCTCGTCGCCGTGGTCGGCTTCAACGCCTGGCCGGGCGGCGTGTTCGGCGGCGGCGATGACAGCGTCGAGGTCGGCGCCGGCAGCGCCGCCACCCCCGCCGCGGCCGCCGCCACCGCCATCGCCGCCGCGCCGGGTGCCGTCGCCGCGGCGCCTCCCGCCGGGATCGCCCCCGGAACGACCCCGGCCGCCGCCCTTCCGCCCGCGCCCGCAGGTGGGGGCGTTCCCGGCGGCCCCGGTGGACCCGGTGGTGGACCCGGCGGGCCGGGGGCCCCCGGCGGCACCGGCGGACCACCCGGCGTCCCGGTGCCTCCCGGCGGATCGACCCCGGGGCTGGTCGGCGGCCTCGGCAACACGGTGAACGGCACCGTCGGCGGCGTCAACGGCACCGTCAACCAGGGAGTCTCCGACCTCCAGACGACGCTCGGCGGCGCCCTCGACCTGAGCCCGTCCGGCGTCGACACCACGGTCGGCAACGTCAACGCGACGGCCGGCCACGCCCTGTCGAACACCGGCGCGATGGTCAACAACACGGTTGCGGGCCTGAACCAGGCGCTCGGCGGCGGACACTGACCGCGAGCGGTCGGGCCGGTTGTTCAAACTGGCCGGGCCCATGCCCGCCGCGCCGCTCTCGGTCGTCATCGTCAGCTTCAACCCCGGCGCCCGGATCGAGCGGCCGCTGGCGGCGCTGCGCGAGCAGCTGGGCCCTGACGACGAGCTGATCGTCGTCGACAACGGCTCCGCTGACGGCACGGCTGCGCGCGTCGCCGAGCTGGCGCCGTCCGCGAAGCTGATCGCCAACGGCGAGAACCGCGGCTTCGCGGCCGCGGCCAACCAGGGCGCGGCGGCGGCGTCCGGCGAGCTGCTGGTCTTCCTCAACCCGGACGCGGTGCCGGCGCCCGGGTTCGGCGACGAGATCCGGCGGCCGCTGACGGAGGGCCGTGGCTGGGGCGCATGGATGGGCCTGGTGACCAGCGGCGACGGGCGCCTGGTGAACAGCGAGGGCGGCGTCGTCCACTTCACCGGGATCGCCTGGGCCGGCGGAGCGGGGCGCCCCCTGGAGGAGCACGATGCCGCCCCCCGCGAGGTCGGCTTCGCCTCCGGCGCCTGCCTGGCGATCCCGCGAGCCGTGTGGGAGCGCCACGGCGGCTTCTCCGCCCCGCTCTTCCTCTACCACGAGGACGTCGACCTGTCGCTGCGGCTCCGTCTGGCTGGCGAGCGGATCGGGATCGAGCCCGCCGCCCGCGTGGACCACGACTACGAGTTCGAGAAGGGCGCCGCGAAGTGGTTCTACCTGGAGCGAAACCGCTGGGCGACGATCGTCCGCACCTACCCGGCGGCGCTGCTGGCGCTGCTCGCCCCGGCGCTGCTCGTGACGGAGGTCGCCGTGCTTGCGGCGGCGACGGCGGGGGGCTGGGCGGGGCAGAAGCTGCGGGCCTGCGGGGCGACGGCGGCGGCATTGCCGCGGCTGCTGCGCGAGCGACGCTCGATCCAGGCGCCACGCGAGATCACGGCGCGCGAGTTCGCGGCCTGGCTGACCCCGGACCTGTCCTCGTCATTCCTCGGTCGCGCCGCGCGCCTGGGGCCGCTGCGGCTCGCCCTGCGCGCCTACTGGGGCGCGGTCCGCGCGATCCTCGCCCTCGGCTCGCGCCGCTGATGCGCTGGCGCCGTTGGCGCGGGAGGCGCGCAGCTCCTCCAGCTCCTGGTCCACCCGCCCTAGTTCCTGGGCGAGCACCTTGCACTCGTCGGAGAGCCGGGTGACGGTGAGCGAGAAGTGCAGCAGCAGGGCCAGGACGAAGCCGAAAGCGACGACGAAGATCGCGTTCGGCGGAAAGGCGATGCCCAGCGCCGAGCTGAGGTAGTCGAGCAGGTTGCGCCAGATCGCGAAGACGAGGAGCACGACGCCGCTGACCACCCAGATCAGGGCGTAGCGCTCCTGCAGGCGCCGGCGCCTGACCAGCTCGAGGATGAGCAGGAGCAGCAGCAGGGCGATGGCCCCGGCGACGTACTGGATGCGCGGGTTCACAGCGCTAGCCCCCCTCGTCGGCGAGCGATCGGGTGTCGGCGGCCGCGGCCGGGACGACCTCGCCCTTCGCGTCGCCCGGGTCGGGAACGGGCCGGCGGCGGAAGAGGCCGACGAGGATGGCCAGCAGCACGCGCGCCATGTAGTAGGCGCTGCGACTGAGCGTGATCGACGAGCTGCCGCTTGCCCGCTGGCTCATCGTCACCCCGACCTCGCGCATCCTCAGCCTGTGCGCATGCAGCATCAGGATCGCCTCCACCTCCGGGTAGTCGTGCGGGTAGTCGCGCGCGAACAGATCGATCGCGCGCCGGTTGACTATCCGGAATCCGGAGGTCGGATCAGTCACTTTCTGGCCGACGATCAGGCTGACCACCGACGAGAAGACCCTGCTGCCGGCGCGGCGGTGAGGGGGCATCCGGTAGCCACCTGGATCGCGAAAGCGACTGCCCCAGACCATGTCCGGCGCGCTCGGGTCCCGCAGCGCCTGCTCGAGCACGGCGATCTGGGCCGGGTCGTGCTGGCCGTCGCCGTCCACCTGCACGGCCACGTCGTAGTCCTTTCGAACCGCGTACCTGTAGCCCGACTGGACGGCACCGCCGATCCCAAGGTTGAACGGGTGTCGGACGACCGTCGCACCCGCTTGGCGAGCCCGGATCGCGGTCTCGTCGCTGGATCCGTCATCGATCACGACCACGTCGAATTCGGCCGCCCGGCTGTGGATCGCGTCGACCACGAAGGCGATCGAGTCCTCCTCGTTATAGGCGGGCACGATCGCCAGTCCGGCGCTCTTCGTCGTCGCTCTCACCCCCTGAATAACATGCCTCCGCCCGGTTTTCGAACGATACGGTACGGCCCGGGCGATCCGCTCCTCCTTCGCCCTCGCACGCAGGGACGCCGCCGCAACCATGACGCTGCTTGCCCCATGGATCCTCTTCCCGGCGGTGCTGACGCTCCTGTCGCTGGGCTGCGGCCTGCTCCTCGAGCAGATCTGCGGGCAGCGAATCTCCGGCCCGCTGCTGCCGGCGGCGGGCCTCGCGACGATCATCGTGGCGGGCGAGGCGGCGACGGCGATGGACGCCACCGCCGAGCTCACCACACCGCTCGTTCTCGGGCTCGCGATCGCCGGGGTCGCTCTTTCGATCCCCTGGGGTAGGGGCCGGCCAAACCCGTGGGAGGCGGCGGCCGGCGCCGGGGCGTTCGCGGTGTTCGCGGCGCCGGTCGTCCTGTCGGGCAAGGCGACCTTCGCCGGATACATAAAGCTCGACGACACCGCCACGTGGATGGCCCTGACCGATTGGGTGATCCAGCACGGCCCCCACGTGCACGGCCTCGCGATCTCCAGCTACGAGGCCACGCTTGGGGTCAACCTCACCGCGGGCTATCCCTACGGCACCTTCCTGCCGCTCGGCGCGGCGAGCGCGATCGCGGGCCAGGACGTCGCCTGGACGATCCAGCCCTACATGGCGCTGGTGGCCGGGATGCTGGCGCTGGCGCTGACCGCGATCGCGCGGCCGCTCGTCAGGTCCGCGTGGCTGCGGTCGCTCGCCGCGTTCATTGCAGCCCAGTCTGCATTGCTCTTCGGCTACTCGCTCTGGGGCGGGGTGAAGGAGCTTGTCGGGGCGGTGCTGCTGGTGACCGCCGCGGCTGTCGTCCCCACCGCGGTTCGCCCTGACGGCGGAATTCGCGCGACGGTTCCTCTGGCCGTCGCCGCCAGCGCGATCCTCGCCGTCTTCGGGGTCGGCGGGGCGGTCTGGCTCGTGCCCCTCCTCCTGCCTGCTCTGTTCGTGGCGATGCGGTTCCTCGGGACCCGGGCCGGCGCGGTCCGCGCGGCGGCGTTCGCGGTGCTGGCGGTGCTGCTCACGCTGCCGATGCTCCTGGCCGCTGGCTCGGTGTTCTCCCCAACCCAGGGGCCGCTCGTCAACAACACCGAGCTCGGCAACCTGCTCGGCCCGCTCAACGCGCTCCAGGTGTTCGGGATATGGCCGGTCGGGGACTTCCGGGTCGACCCCGGCTCGATCGGGTTCACCTACCTTCTGATCGCAATCTCCGCTGTCACCGCGATCTTCTGCCTGCGGCGGGCGCGGCTGACCGGCGCGTGGTCGCTGCTGCTCTACGTTGCCGGAGTCACGGCCGGCTGCTTCGCAATCGTCGTCGTCGCCTCCCCGTGGGTCGACGCCAAGGCGCTCGCGTCCGCCTCGCCGGCGGTCCTGTTCGCGGCGACGGCCGGAGCCGCCGCTCTGATCGGCGGCGGCCAGCGCATCGCGGGAGCGATCGCCCTCGTCGCGATCGCCGCGGGCGTGGTCACATCCAACGTGCTCGCCTATCGCCAGGTCAATCTCGCGCCCCGCGGCGAGCTGGGCGAGCTGGAGACGATCGGCCACCGGATCGACGGCCAGGGGCCGACGCTGATCGCCGCCGACCTGATCTACGGCGCCCGGCACTTCCTGCGCGACGCCGATCCCGAGGCGCCGTCCGAACTGCGCGTGCGCCCGATCACCCTGCGAGACGGCACCCCGGCCGACAAGCCGCTGATCGGCGGCACGGACGCTATCCAGCTGCCTTCGCTGATGGTCTACCGGACCATCGTCATCCCGCGCTCGCCGGTCGCCAGCAGGCCGCCTCTGCCGTACTCGCTCACCTTCGCCGGTCGCTACTTCACGGTCTGGCAGCGGCCCGTCGGGACGGAGGGGTCGGTGCTGGACCACCTGCCGCTGGGCGGAGAGTTCGACGCGGTGGCGGTCCCTAAGTGCGCCGACGTGCTCAGCCTGGCTCGGCGCGCTCCGCGCGGCTCGCGCCTCGCCGCCGCCCGTCCGGTTCCCGCGACGGTCGCTCCCCTCACCTCCCGCTCGGTGTTCCCAGTCGACTGGATCAACCCCGCGTTCCCGAAGATGCTCGTCCCCAGGGGAGCGGGGTCCGTCGTGCTGAAGGTGCGTGTACGGACGCCCGGGCCGAAAGAGCTCTGGCTGGGCGGCTCGGTGCGGGCCGGACTCGCCGTGAGCGTCGACGGCGTCTCGGTCGGCTCCGTGCGCCACCGGCTGACCAGCGGCGGCTACATCCCGCTCGGCCAGATCGAGCTCGACCGTGGGGTCCATCAGGTGGTGCTTCGATACAGCGGTGCGGACTGGCATCCAGGTAGCGCCAACAGCGCCGCGCTCGCCTATCCGATCGGGCCGCTGGCGCTCAGCCCGCCGGTCGATGACCCCGGCGTCACCTACGTCGACCGATCCCGAGCCAGGGACCTGTGCGGCAGACCGTGGGACTGGATCGAGGCGGTGGCGGGATGAGCCGAGGGATCGCGGCGCCGAATGTGGGGGTCGGGGGAGTTGCTACTCTCGCGCGCGTTGGAGGCCGCCGGATATAGGTACGAGGTTCGCCGTCGACGGCTCACCGCCGCCGCGATCGTGGTCGGCGCGCTTGCGATCGCCTTCCTCGTCTGGCTGATCTTCATCCGCGACACGGGGTCCTCGACGAAGACCGGCGGTACGTTCGAGGCCCAGACGGTCGCCGGATTGAAGTCGTTCGCCGCGTCCACCGGCCACGACGTCTATTGGGCGGGTTCCAAGTCGGGGGCGCGCTACGAGCTCTTCAAGGCAAACGACGGCCGGATCTACATCCGCTATCTCACCGGTGACGGGGTGATCGGCGATCCCCGTCCCAATTTCGTCACCGTTGGCACCTACCCGGTGCAGAACGCGCTCGAGGCACTCCAGATGCAGGCCAAGCAGCCCGGCAACGCGACGCATCCGGTCGACGGCGGCGGCCAGGTGCTGACGATCAAGTCATCGCCCCAGCACGTCTACCTGGCCTTCCCGAACTCCGACTACCAGATCGAGGTCTACGACCCGAAGCCGAACCGGGCCTTGACCCTCGTCCGGTCGGGCAAGATCGTTCCGATCCAGTAGCGCGCAGGCACGCCTGCTTGGTGGCATTTCCGGGGATTTCTGGTAGGTTCGCCACCTGATTCGCGCTCCGCGGAGACAGAACTGGGGGACATGCAGGGAACGCTAGAGACGCGCTTCCTGAGCCGCTTCGCGGTCGCAACCGTCGCGGCGACGGCCGCGCTCATCCTGACGCTCGTGGCGCTGCCCGACTCGGCGCTGGCGATCCGCGGCTGCGTGAAGAAGCACAACCCCGGCCAGGGCAACCTTCGCGTGCTCAGCGGACCGCAGCAGTGCCGCTCGGACGAGCGCCTGATCACCTGGAACAAGCAGGGCCCCAAGGGACCGACCGGGCCCAGCGGCCCGACCGGCCCGACCGGCCCGACGGGGCCGAGCGGTTCCGGCGGCGGCGCGACCGGAGCGACCGGGGCCACGGGCGCGACCGGCTCGACCGGCGCGACGGGAGCCACCGGCGCAACCGGATCCACCGGCCCGACCGGCCCGACCGGACCGAGCGGTCCGACCGGCGCCACGGGGGCAACCGGCGCGACCGGCTCGACGGGCGCCACCGGACCCACCGGAGACTGCGTCCTCTGCACGGGCGGCCCGACCGGAGCCACCGGAGATACCGGCGCCACCGGCGCGACCGGCGCCACCGGCGAGACGGGCCCCACCGGTCCGACGGGGCCGAGCGGGCCCACCGGAGCGACCGGCGCCACGGGGGCGACCGGCTCAACCGGCTCAACCGGCGCCACCGGCGACACGGGCGCGACCGGCGACACGGGCGCCACCGGCGCGACGGGCTCAACCGGCTCAACGGGCGGAACGGGCGCCACCGGGGCGACCGGCGCCACCGGTGACACGGGAGCCACCGGCGAAACGGGCGCGACCGGCGGAACGGGCGCGACCGGAGCGACGGGAGCCACCGGCGAGACCGGCGCCACCGGACCGACGGGGCCGAGCGGGCCCACCGGCGCCACCGGCGCCACCGGGGCGACCGGGTCAACCGGCGGCACGGGCGCCACCGGAGACACGGGCGCTACCGGCGACACGGGCGCCACGGGCTCGACGGGCTCGACGGGCGGAACGGGTAGCACCGGGGCGACGGGCGCCACCGGAGACACCGGGGCGACGGGCGCCACCGGCGCCACAGGGCCGACTGGGCCGAGCGGTCCCACCGGTGACACGGGAGCCACCGGCGCGACAGGCTCGACGGGTGGCACGGGCGCCACCGGCGACACCGGGGCGACCGGCGACACGGGCGGCAGCGGAGCGACCGGGGCGACCGGCGCGACCGGGGCGACCGGCGCGACCGGTGCAACCGGCGAGACGGGCGCCACCGGCGAGACGGGCGCCACCGGTCCGACGGGGCCGAGCGGGCCGACCGGCGCCACCGGGGCGACGGGCCCGACCGGCGACACAGGCGCCACAGGCGCGACCGGGGCCACCGGCACGGGCGCCACCGGAGGGACGGGCGCCACCGGAGACACCGGCGCTACAGGCGCAACCGGGGCGACTGGCGCCACCGGCGAGACCGGCGCCACCGGCCCGACCGGGCCGAGCGGTCCCACGGGAGTGACGGGCGCCACCGGCGCCACGGGCGCGACCGGCGTTACCGGCACGGGCGCCACGGGGCCGAGCGGGCCGACGGGTCCGACCGGCGCCACGGGCGCGACCGGCGCCACTGGCGCGACGGGGACGGGCGCCACCGGTGCCACGGGGTCGACCGGCTCGACTGGATCGACCGGCGCTAGCACGGCCGTGATCTTCGGCGGCACGAGCGGTGGCGGTGACACGCCCTCGAACGACGTCTATCTCGCGCTCGGGTGGTTCACCGGCGCCGGTTCGGGACAGTCGACGCACCAGGCCCCGCTGGCCGCAGGCAGCATGAGCAACTTCAAGATGGACTTCAGCGCCGCCACGACCGCCGGCCAGTCGTGGACGATCACCGTCGAGAAGAACGGCGTCAGCGCCGGGAGCTGCGTGATCTCGAATCCCGCAGCGGGCGGCCAGACGACCAGCAGCTGCACCATCGCTGGCCCGATCTCCTTTGCAGGCGGCGACCTGCTCGACGTCTTCGCCGATCGCACCAGCGCGACCGGCACGGCGACCCGCATGGCCTTCAAGGCCGACTACGCGCCCAGCCCGTAGCGCGGCGCCGCACGGCGGCTCTACTCCGAAGAGAAGAATTGGCCGCGCGCGCCGGTTCCTGGTAGGGTCGGCGACGCCTGACACCTCCGGTGATCGGGTCCCAGGGAAATGCAGGCGAGGATCGAAAGCGGCTTGGCAAGCAGGGTCATCGCGACGGCGACGGCGGCCGTCGGTCTGGCGGCCTTGGCGCTCGCCCTCCTTCCCGGCTCCGCGCTGGCGATCCGGGGCTGCGTGAAGAAGCACAACCCTGGCCAGGGCAACCTGCGCGTGCTCAGCGGCCCGCAGCAGTGCCGCTCCGACGAGCGTCTGATCACGTGGAACAAGCAGGGCCCGACGGGCCCGACCGGCCCCAGTGGCCCGACCGGCGCGACCGGCGCGACCGGCGCCACCGGCACGGGCTCGGGGACCACCGGCGCGACGGGCGCGACCGGCAGCACGGGCGCGACCGGCGCCACCGGCCCGGGTGCGGGCGCCACCGGCGCCACCGGCCCGACCGGTGACACGGGGGCGACCGGCGCCACGGGCCCGACCGGCCCCAGCGGCCCGACCGGCGCGACCGGCGCCACCGGCGCCACCGGCGCCACCGGCAACAACGGAACCAACGGCGCGACCGGCGCGACGGGCACCACCGGCGACACCGGAGCCACCGGCTCGGGCGCGACGGGCGCTACCGGCGCGACCGGCGACACCGGGGCCACCGGTCCGACCGGGCCGAGCGGCCCCACCGGGGGCACGGGCGCGACCGGCACCACCGGCGACACGGGTGCGACGGGCGCGACCGGCGACACGGGTGCGACGGGCGGCACCGGCGCCACCGGCGACACCGGGCCGACCGGTGACACCGGGCCGACCGGCGACACCGGCGCCACCGGGGCGACGGGTCCGACCGGTCCCTCGGGGCCCACGGGGGCGACGGGTGAGACCGGCGCCACCGGCGCGACCGGTGTCACCGGCACCGGTGACACCGGCCCGAGCGGGCCCACCGGCCCGACCGGCGGCACGGGCGCCACCGGAGCCACCGGGGCGACGGGCACGGGCGCGACTGGAGCCACCGGCGCCACCGGAGTGACCGGCGGCACCACATCGGTGATCTACGGCGGCACCACGAACGCCGGCGACACGTTCAGCAACGACGTCTTCCTGGCGCCCGGGTGGATCGCCAGCAGCGGCACGGGCGAATCGGGCCACGAGGTGACGATGCGCAGCGGCAGTCTGAGCAACTTCAAGATCGAGTTCAGCGCCGCGACGACCGCCGGGCAGTCGTGGACGATCAACATCAACAAGAACACCGTCAGCGCAGGGAGCTGCGTGATCTCGAACCCGGCGGCGGGTGGCCAGACGACCAGCAGCTGCACGATCGCGGGCCCGATCTCCTTCACGGCCGGCGACGTGCTCGACGTCCTGGTGGACCGCACCAGCGCGACGGGCAACACCACCCGCGCCGGGTTCAGCGCCGACTTCGCGGCGACCCCCTAGCCGGGCCTCCAAACGAGGGATCGCTTTTCGCGCTCGTTCGTGGTAGGTTCGCGCCGATCTACCCGGTGGTCAGATCCAGCGACGGGCAACGGGGGAATTGACAGCGACACTCCTCAACAGGCAGCTCACGCGGCTCGCGGTCGCCGCTTTGGCCGCGGGCACGATGCTCATCCTCGGTCTCGCGCTGATGCCGGACTCGGCGCTGGCGATCCGGGGCTGCGTGAAGAGGAACAATCCCGGCCAGGGCAACCTGCGCGTGCTCAGCGGCCCGCAGCAGTGCCGCTCGGACGAGCGCCTGATCACCTGGAACAAGCAGGGTCCGCAGGGCCCGACGGGCCCCAGCGGCCCGACCGGAGCGACCGGGGCGACCGGCGCCACCGGGACGGGCTCGGGGACCACCGGCGCGACGGGCGCGACCGGCGGCACGGGCGCGACCGGCGCCACGGGCACGGGCTCGGGGACCACCGGCGCGACGGGCGCGACCGGCGACACCGGCCCGACCGGTGACACCGGGGCGACCGGCGCCACGGGCCCGACCGGCCCCAGTGGCCCGACCGGCGCGACCGGCGACACCGGCGCCACCGGGACGACCGGCGATACCGGGACGACCGGCGATACCGGCTCGACCGGCGATACGGGCCCGAGCGGGCCGACCGGGCCGACCGGCGACGCCGGCGTAACCGGCGACACCGGCGCGACGGGAGCCACCGGCGAGACCGGCCCCAGCGTGTCGGTGATGTACGGCGGCACCCAGGGCGGGCCCAGCACCGACACCTTCACCAACGACTCCTACGTCTCCGCCTGGCAGTACAACGCCTCCGGCGGGAACGAGGGCCCGCACCAGACGACGATGGTCGCGGGCACGATGACGAACTTCAGGGCCGTGCTCAGCGTGGCGAGCCAGCCCTGGACCGTGAACATCAACAAAAACGGGGTCAGCCAGGGGAGCTGCTCGATGCTTGCCACGGAGACGACCTGCACGATCGCCGGCCCGATCAGCTTCGCCGATGGCGACCTCCTCACCGTCTTCTTCGACCGCACGAGCGGCACGACCGCCTCGGGCACGCGCGCGTCCTGGAAGGCCGACTACGCGCCGAGCCCCTAGCCGGCCCGGGCCCTCCGCGACCCTCTGACTCAGGCCCGCCCGGCCAGCGCCCGCTCCATCCAGCGCAGCGCGATCCCGTGCAGCTCCAGGTCGTGCTGGGCCGAGCGGTGGTGGCCGCCGGGCAGGACGATCAGCTTCTTCGGCTCCGCGGCGCGCTCGTAGAGCTCCTCCGACCAGGTGTAGGGGATCGACTCGTCACCCTGCGCGTGGGCCAGCAGCAGCGGCTTGGCGCCCATCAGCTCGACGGCGTCGCGCAGGTCGTGCTCGCCGAGCCAGGCCTCCAGGGCGCCGCTGTCCGCCACGCGCATCTCCAGCTCGTCGCGGCGCAGCCCGCGCGAGAGGTGCTCCTCACCGGCGGGGCAGATCGCGATCACGCCCCGGATCTCGTCGGAGACGGCGGCGGCGTGAATCGCCATGAACCCGCCCATGCTCGAGCCGCGGACGACGATCCGGGTCGCGTCGACGCCGTCGATGCCCGCCAGCATCCGCACGATCCGCGCCGGGTCGGCAGCCGCCGCCGGCGACATCTCGCCGTCGGAGCCGCCGTGGCCGCGCTGGTCGAAGGCGACGGCCGCCCAACCGGCGTTGGCGGCGGCACGGGCGAAGTCGGAATGGTTCTCCTTGCGCGAGCCGGCGCCGTGCAGGATCACCACTCCCGGCCACGGGGGATCCAGGTCGGGTAGCCACAGCTCGTAGGCGAGGCCCTCGTGGACGTCGCGGCGATCGGCCGTCCTCGGCGTCGGCAGCTCCATGTGGGGAACTTAGCGGCGGGCAGAATGGAACAGTTCGGAGCCGAAACGAGCGCGGCTGCCTCGATGCACGCCCAATACCGGTCCGGTGGGCGCCGTGACTGTCCGTCAGAATGGCCCGGACGATGGCCACGCGCAGCAGAGAGCCAGTCGCCGACGCCGCCGATCCGATCGCCGCGTCGCCGGTCTACCCGATCGGCAGCCGCGTCAACGAGCGCGGCCGTCTCGAGGTGGGCGGCTGCGACGTGGTCGAGCTGGTCGCCGAGTTCGGCTCGCCCGCCTACGTCTACGCCGAGGACGACATCCGCGCCCGCGCCCGCGCCTACGTCGCCGCCTTCGAGGCGCGCACGGAAGACTTCGAGGTGCTCTACGCGAGCAAGGCCTTTCCCTGCACCGCCGCCTACCGGGTCCTCGCCGGGGAGGGGCTCTCGGTGGACGTCGCCTCCGGCGGCGAGCTGCACATGGCCCTCGGCGCCGGCTTCGCGCCGGAGCGCATCCACATGCACGGCAACAACAAGACCGAGGCCGAGGTCCGCCAGGCGGCCGAGGCCGGCGTCGGGCACCTGATTCTCGACTCCTTCGACGAGATCGCGCTGTGCGAGCAGGTGCTGGATCGCCCCCAGGACGTGGTGATCCGGGTCACCCCGGGGATCACCGCCTCGACCCACGGCTACGTCCAGACCGGCCAGCTCGACTCCAAGTTCGGCTTCGGGCTCGAGGACGGCCTTGCCCGCGCCGCGGTCGAGCGCGTCTCGCGGTCTTCGAAGCTCAACCTGGTCGGGCTGCACGCCCACATCGGCTCGCAGATCTTCGAGCTGGAGCCCTACGCCAAGGTGATCGAGGCGCTGGCCTCGTTCGCCGACTTCGACTGCCGGATCCTCAACGTCGGCGGCGGCCTCGGGATCGCCTACACCGCCGAGGACGAGCCGCCCTCGATCGAGTCCTACGTCGACGTCAAGGTTCGCGGAGTCCAGCGCGTGTTCGACCCCGCCCCGCGGATCCTGATCGAGCCGGGCCGCTCGCTGGTCGGCAACGCCGGCGTCACCGCCTACACGGTCGGCACCGTCAAGGAGATCCCGGGCCTTCGCACCTACATCGCCGTGGACGGCGGCATGTCCGACAACCTGCGGCCGATGCTCTACGACGCCCGCTACGAGGCGTTGATCGCCGACCGCGCCGCGGCCGCGCCCGACACCCTTGCGACCGTCGCCGGGATGCACTGCGAGTCGGGCGACATCCTCGTGCGCGACGTCAACCTCGCCGCCCCGCGGGTCGGCGACGTCCTCGTCACCCCGGCGACGGGCGCCTACGGGTACGCGATGGCCAACAACTACAACGGCGTGCCGCGGCCGCCGGTGGTCTTCTGCAAGGGCGGCGACGCCCGCGTCGTCGTGCGCCGCGAGACCTACGACGACCTCACCGCCCGGGACGCTTGAGCGACGTCGTGCGCATAGGCCTGCTCGGCAGGGGCACCGTCGGCGGTGCCTTCTTCGACCTGCTCGCCGAGCGCGCCGACGCGGTCGCCGACGCCACCGGGCGCCGCCCCGAGGTCGCCGGCGTCCTGCGGCGCTCCGAGGGCGACTTCGACGAGCTGCTCGCCGCCAGCGACGTGATCGTCGAGCTGATCGGCGGCACCGACCCGGCTCGCGACTACGTCCTGCGCGCGCTCGGCGCGGGGAAGCCGGTGGTGACCGCGAACAAGCAGCTGCTCGCCCGGCACGGCGACGAGCTGTTCGAGGCGGCGGCGGCGAACGGCGTCCAGCTGCGCTTCGAGGCGGCGGTGGCGGCGGTGATCCCGGTGATCCGGGTGATCCAGTCGAGCCTGGCGGCGACCGAGATCGACAAGGTCTTCGGGATCGTCAACGGCACCACCAACTTCGTGCTCACCGAGATGGCGCGCACCGGCGCCTCCTACGCCGACGCGCTCGCCGAGGCCCAGGCGCGCGGCTACGCCGAGGCCGACCCGACCGAGGACGTCAACGGCGCCGACGCGGCGGCGAAGATGGCGATCCTCGCGCGGCTCGCCTTCCACACCCCGGTCAGCCTGGACGAGGTGGACTACGAGGGGATCACCGAGATCCAGCCCGACGACATCGCCTACGCGAAGGAGTTCGGGCTCTCGCTGAAGCTGCTCGGGGTGGCGGAGCGCCATGGCGAGGGGATCAGCGTGCGCGTCTTTCCCTGCTTTCTGTACGGCGGCCACCCGCTGGCGCCGGTCGAGGGGCCGTTCAACGCGGTGATGGTGGAGTCGGCGGCGATCACCGAGGTGACGATGTCAGGACCCGGCGCCGGGGGCAGGGAGACCGCCTCCGCCGTGCTCGGCGACCTCGTCTCGGTGATCTCCGGCGAGCGACCGGCCGCGCCGCGCCTGGTCCCGCTGGACGCGGTCCGCGACGTCTCCTCCGCCTTCTACCTCCACCTCGAGGTCGCCGACCGTCCCGGCGTGCTCGCCCAGATCGCCGAGATCCTCGGCCGCAACGAGATCTCCGTGCGCAGCGTGGTCCAGCGCGGCCTCGGCGAGGACGCCCGCCTGGTGATGGTGATGCACGAGGCGCCCGAGTCGCGCTTCTCGGCGGCGCTGGACGGGATCGCGAAGCTCGACTTCCTGCGGGCGCCGCCGCGCGCGATCCGGGTGATCGAGGAAGAGTTCGTATGAGCCCGACAGCCGCCGGAAGCGGACGCGAAGCGGAGCATTCCGGCGGGGTCATTCAGCGCTACCGGCAGTACCTCTCGCTCGAGCCGGACGACCCGATCGTCTCGCTGAACGAGGGGGCGACGCCGCTGATCCCGTCGCCGCGCCTGTCGGAGCGGATCGGCGCCGAGGCCTTCCTCAAGTTCGAGGGCGCGAACCCGACCGGAAGCTTCAAGGACCGGGGGATGACGGTGGCGGTGTCGCGCGCCGCCGGGGCCGGAGCCGAGGCGGTGATCTGCGCCTCCACCGGCAACACCGCCGCCAGCGCCGCCGCCTACGCCGCGCGCGCCGGAATGCGCGGCGCCGTGATCGTCCCGGAGGGAAAGATCGCTATCGGCAAGCTCGCCCAGGCGCTGATGCACGGCGCCCGCGTGATCGCCTTGCGCGGCAACTTCGACGACGCCCTGCGAATCGTCCGCGAGCTGGCCTCCACCCACCCGATCGAGCTGGTCAACTCGATCAACCCCTACCGGATCGAGGGCCAGAAGACGGCCGCGTACGAGGCCTGCGACGAGCTGGGGCGGGCGCCGGACGCGCTCGCGATCCCGGTCGGAAACGCCGGCAACGTGACCGCCTGGTGGGCGGGATTTCAGGACTACGGCGAGTCGCCGGTCCTCTACGGCTTCCAGGCCGAGGGCGCCGCCCCGCTGGTCGGCGGCGCACCGGTCGAGAATCCCGAGACCGTCGCCTCGGCGATCCGGATCGGCAACCCGGCGCGCTGGGAGGAGGCGATGAACGCGTTCACGGCGTCGCGCGGGCGCGTGGCCGCCGTCTCCGACGAGCAGATCCTCGCCGCCTACCACTGGATCGCCGAGAACGAGGGAGTCTTCTGCGAGCCTGCCTCGGCGGCCTCGATCGCCGGCCTGCTGGCCCACGGCCTGCCGGTCGCCGACGGCGCCGAGACCCCCGAGTCCGTCGTCTGCGTGCTCACCGGCCACGGCCTCAAGGACCCCGACACCGCCCTGGGCAAGGCGCCGGCGGTGATCCCCTGCGAGAACGATGTCGCCGCGGTCGAGCGGGTCGTGTTCGGCTAGAGGTCGAGGTGGACAGGGCCGGACCGTCGATCCGAAGCCCGGGATGGGGAGTTCGCGCGGCGGCGGGTAGCGTTTCTGTCGTGGACACTCCGAAGGTCAAGCTGCTCTGGTGGGAGGGCTGCCCGTCGTGGCCGCGCGCCCTGGAGCGGCTGCGCGAGCAGATGGCCGCTCTCGGGCTCGATCCCGACTCGGTCGCGGTGACCGAGATCGACACCGCCGAGGCGGCGGAGCGCGAGCGGTTCGTCGGCTCGCCGACGATCCGCGTCAACGGCCGCGACGTGCAGCCGCCCGGGCCGACCGAGCCCGCCGGGCTCGCCTGCCGCGTCTACCGCACGCGCGACGGCCGCACCTCGCCGCTGCCCGACGCCGCCGACCTCCGCGACGCGCTCGTGCGGGCGATGGCAGAATCGCCGCCGTGAGCCTGGCGATCGGCGAGAGGGCGCCCGACTTCAGCCTGCCCGACACCGAGGGCGCCGAGCATTCGCTCGGCGAGCCCGGCGCCGCGCCGGCCACGGTGGTGTTCTGGACCTGCAACCACTGTCCCTACGCGATCGCCTGGCACGACCGCTTTCTCGACGCGGGCCGCGAGTACGGTGCGCGCGGCGTGCGCTTCCTCGCGATCAACTCGAACGACGCCGAGCGCTACCCGCACGACTCCTACCAGGCGATGCGCGAGCGCGTGCGCGAGGAGGAGTGGCCGTTTCCCTACCTCCACGACGAGAGCCAGGGGGCGGCGCGCGCGTACGGAGCGGAACGCACCCCGGACGTCTTCGTGCTGGACGGCGAGCACCGCCTGCGCTACCGCGGCGCCCCCGACGCCGACTACGACGACCCGGAGCAGGGCGCCGAGTGGCTGCGCGACGCGCTCGACGCCGTGCTCGCGGGAGAGGCGCCCGCTCGTGCGGAGACCGAGCCGGTTGGCTGCACGATCAAGTGGAGGCCGTGAGCGGGTGACCGACCGCCGCCGCCTCGTGCGGGTGCCGGCGTCGTCGGCCAACCTCGGCCCCGGCTTCGACGTGCTCGCCGCCGCCCTCACCCTCCACCTCGAGCTGGAGGTGGCCGAGGCGGGCGAGTTCAGCGTCGACGCCGGCGGCCTCGACGTCCCGGCGGACCGCGACAACCTCTGCGTGCGGGCCTTCGAGCGCCTGCATCCCGCCGACGGGCTCGCCTTTCGGATCCGCAGCGAGATCCCGCTCGCCGCGGGGCTGGGGTCGAGCGCCGCGGCGATCGTCGCCGGGCTGGTCGCCGCCGAGCACATGTTCGAGCTGGCGCTCTCGCGGGAGGAGCTGCTGGAGGCGGCGGCCGAGATCGAGGGCCACCCCGACAACGTCGCCGCCGCGGTCTACGGCGGCCTCGTCGTCTGCCACCGCGACGAAGGCAAGCCGCGGGCGGTGCGGCTCGATCCGCCCTCGGGGATCGAGGCGGTGCTGGTGATCCCCTCCGAGCAGGTCTCCACCGAAGCCGCGCGCGACGCGCTTCCCGCCGAGGTGCCGCTCGCCGACGCCGTCGCCAACATCTCCTCGACCGCCCTGCTCGTTCTGGGGATCCAGCGCGAGGACCCGGGGCTGATCTCGCGCGGTCTCGCCGACAGCCTGCACCAGCCGCGCCGCGCCGCGCTCTACCCGCGCTCGATCGAGGTGGTCCGCGAGGCGCGCGACCTGGGCGCGCTGGGGGCGACGATCTCCGGCGCCGGCCCGGCGGTGCTCGTCTGGTCGTTCTGGCAGGACACCGGCAAGGTCGTCGACGCGCTCAACGCCCGCGTCGAGGGGTGGGCCGAGGTCCGCCGCCTCACCTTCTCGCCGCTCGGCGCCGACGTCCCGGAGCTGTAGCCGGCTCATATCTGGCCGCGAGGTGGGGAGGCGCCTCTCAGCGTCTCATGCGCGTATACCTTTGAGGCATGGACAGGAAGCCGACCAGCGTGCCCCTCGACCTCGATCTCCTGTGCGATGCAGCCACTGTGCTTGGAACTGGGGATGCGGCTTCGACCGTTCATGAGGCGCTGAAAGAGGTTGTCGCGCGGGATCGCCGCCGCCGCTTGGCCGCGCGCAACTTCGCCGATCTCAGCCCTGGGGGAATCGAGCAGATGCGCGAAGCTCGTCAGTCCAGCAGGCCGACCTGGCGCAGGATCGAGACCGAGTCGGAATAGACGTCCTTGCGCTTGACGAGGCCGTCCTCGAACGGGATCACGTCGAGGCCGTTCCACTCGATCCGCTTGCCGGTGGGCTCGGCGACGAGGTCGCCGCGGCGCATCGTGTTCTGGTGCGTCGCCTTCGCCGTCCACTCCTGGACCACCAGGCCGTCCCGGACGTAGAGCCGCCGCGTGGAGAACTCGATGTCGGGCCAGGTGTCGAAGATCGCACCGATGTGGCCGCGCGCGTCGGGGCCCTGCGCGGACTCGCCGGCGGTGTGGTTCTCGAATACCATGTCGGGAGCGTGCATCGCCATGATCGCGTCGAGGTCGTGGGCGTTCCAGGCGTCGTTGTAGCGGGCTATCGCCTGCTCGAGCGCCTCGGGGGAGTCCTTCTCGCTCATCCGATCTCCTCTCAGGCCGGGACCAGCTCCGCCAGCATCCCCTCGACGTCGGCGCGGCGCTCGTCCATCTCCAGCCGGTCTAGCACCTCGACCGCCAGCGCCAGGTAGTCGACGCCGCGGTCGGGCCGGTAGTCGAGGATCGGGATCGCCCGCTCCGCCGACTCGGCGTAGGCGATCGACTGGCGGATCACCGTGTCGAAGACCTTGTCGCCGTAGTGCTCGCGCAGGGTGTGCAGCGTCTCCCGGGCGTGGTTGGTGCGCATGTTGGCGATGTTCAGCACGACGCCGAGCACCTCCAGCTCCGGATTGAGGCTCTCGCGCGCCAGCCCGATCACCTCCATCGCCTGCTCGACCCCCTGCAGCGAGAAGTACTGCGCCTCTGTGGAGAGCACGGCCCGGTCGGCGGCGACCAGGGCGTTTACCGTGAGCAGCCCGAGCGTGGGGGGGCAGTCGATCAGGACGACGTCGTAGCGCCGCTTGGGCTCGCGCAGCGCGTTTCGCAGCGTCAGCTCGCGCCCCATCTTCCCCGACAGGATCAGCTCCGCCTCGGCGAGGCCGAGGTTGGCGGGGATGACGCCGTCGTGGACGGCGTCCACCGCCTTCGCCTGCCCGGCGAGCACCTCGCCCAGAGTCGGGTGGGCACCGGGATCGGCGTCGAAGTAGTCGCTGAGGTTGCCCTGCGGGTCGGCATCCACGGCGAGCACGTCGAGCCCGATCCGCCCGAACACGTCCGCCAGCGACCGCACCATCGTCGTCTTGCCGGTGCCGCCCTTCTGGGAGAGGACTGTGATCGTCAGGGCCATCTGCGAGCGCCCCGCAAGCTATCCGATGGGGGCGGTTGCCGGTACGGCACACCCGCAATGAGCTGACGGTAGGCTCCGCCGCTCGATCTTTCGATCCCGATGCCAACTTCTACAAGGCGACCGTCGAGCACCACAACAACCACCTATTCCTTCTTCTATCGCCAGGCCCCGCAGACCCTGCCCGCCGACTACGACCCTGTGGCCGAGGCGACGCAGGTTCTGCTCGAGCACAACCAGTCGCTGCCAGCGTCGAATCCCGAGGTTCCGTCGCTGTGGCAGCAGATCCGCGGGGTGACGATCGAGTCGGCGCTGTCAACGCCTATGCGGGCCCTGGGGACCATCGGACTCGCGGCTGGCACGTTCGATGTCGGCTGGAAGATCGGCAGCGGCATAGACGCCAAGTTCCTGAAGATCGGCGTTCCCGAGCCACCGCCGGCGCCTCCCGGCCCGATCACCTACCGGCTGCGCTTCATCACGAGCGAGGGCAAGTGGCTGTTCGAGAACAACTACGGGCGAAATAACTGGTATCCGGGGTTCTTCCAGCAGCGCCACAGCGACTGCGATCCCTATGGGGTTCAAGGAGCGCCGGCGGGCATGGACGAGGTCTCGGTCGGTCCGTTGACGAACTGCTCGATCGGCGGTCCGACGATCACATCCGACGTCGTCCAGTACTGGATGCCGGAGAACTCGCTCGCTCAGCCGGCGGCGATCGAGGACTACTCGAATCAGCCCTTCGACTACCAAAGCGCCTCCCCGGTGGCACCGACGCAGGCCGACGCCGAAGCGCAGATCGATCAGGCGCTGGACAAGCCCCAATACGCCGAGCTTCGACAGTGGCTGAACTACCAGCTGGGCTCTCCGGGCGAGACCGATCCGCTCGGGATCGGACCCCCCAACCCCGTCTGGATCACCGTCCCCGACTGCGCGGGCGCCACCTTCTCGGCCTGCAGCCAGCAGCTCCGTGACGCCGGCTTTACCGGCACGATCACGCGCGAATACGCGAGCTTCGACGACGCCGACCTGACGAAGCCCGCCGGCGCTGTACTTGGCACGCAGCCGGCTGCCGGTTCTCAGGTGCACGACGACGGCGAGGTCGTCGTCACGACCAATCCAGATGACCCGGACATGCCGCGGGTCGTCCCGGCACCCCAGGCCAGGCCCGGCGAGGCGGCCTCCGACTATGCGTCGCGGCTCGGCGATCTCGGGCTTACCGATGTGCAGATCAGTGAAACCGCCAACCCGGATTGGGACTTTGATCCCACCACTGCTGTAGCCGTTCATCCCGCGCCCGGAACGCGGGTGCACACGAGCGACGAGATTTCGGTTGAGAGCAATCCGTCATATGGCGGAAGCGAAGAGGACCACCTTTGTGACCGGTCGACTCCGCTCGGGTCAGACCCGGATCCATCACGCGGCACCGAGCCGGGCGATCCACGTCAGTACGACGTCTTTCGACCGGCCGAGCTCCTTGCGCCGCTCGCTCCCGGATTCGGGCTGCCGTTCGCATCCCACGACAGCAAGACCGCGGAACTGCGCTGGGGTCGGGCCAAGTGGGTGGCGTCTAAGGGTTGGATGGGATGGGGATATCGGAAGATCGCGGCGAAGCATGGCTGGGCGCCTGTGGACGCCGCAGAAACTCAAGCGGCGATGAGCCGGCCGCCGGCCGCCGAATACGAGGACCCCGCGACCCATGACGTCGCCTCACGCGAGTATCGAGGTCTGCCCTACCAGCAAAACGGCGTGACCTGCGAACGAGTGGTAATCGTCGCCTATCTCCGGTCACCAGCCGAAGCCGCCGATGATCCGCCCAACCCGGAGAAGGGGATCGTCACGTCATATGGAGAAACGGTTGGATAGCGATGGCACGCACGCCAGAGCAGGTGATCGGTCCAGATCGAGCAGCATATGAACGCAGGCTCCGAGAGGAAGTCGGACGCTGGCTTTCGATGATCGACAAAGTCCAATTCGAAGGTGTTCGTCTCGAACGCACCTATCCGGATACGGCGTTGATCATCTTGTTCCGGCTTGCACGCCGGCCTGAGTGCTTGTATGGCTGGAGAGAATGGATCTGGGCTGACGAGACATGGGGCCTCGGAGAGATCGATGAGGCCTGGATCAATGTTGTGGTCGACATGATGGAGTGGCTCGACAAGGGCGGACGCTCGCGCCTGTTAGACGGACCCTGCGAGACGAATGGCATCACATGGATCGGCGCCCCGGGACCGCCACGGCGAAGTGCGGCGCCAAGCCGTTAGCGGAAATGACCGAGCACGCTGACAACGGAATGACCTGGAATTCCGAGGACATCGATGCGGTCGATCCTCTTCGCTATGAACGGGAGTTCGCGGAGAAGGTCGAGAGGTATCTCTACCTGATCGACAGCGTGCAGGTCCACGGCGTCCGCCTCGATAACTTCGCCGGCCGCACGTCGCTGATCATCCATTTTCGCCTGGGCCAGCGACCGGAATGCCTATTCGGCTGGCGCGTGTGGATCTGGCGGGGCGAGCGGGGCCAGCGTCCGTTTGACGAGGACCCGGCGAACATCGTCCGCGATCTTTCAGAGTGGCTCGACGGCGAGGGACACCGCCGGCTGCTGGAGCCCTGCGACGACGGAATCACCTGGATCGACGCCAACGGTCCGCCACCCCGGCCGAATTAGTGCCCGGCTCGCATCCGCGCACTGATCCCGACGAATTCGAGCGCCGCGTGCTCGGTTATCTTCGGCCCGGCGTCTTCGCGTTTCGGTTCACCACCGATGACGCTTGGCTGGAAGGAGAGTATCCGGAGACCCAGTGGTCGATTACGGCGCCGCGTCGAGTGGCGCTCAGCCGGCAGGCACCAGGAGCTCGCAAAGCGGGTCGCTTCGCTAAGCCAGATCCGCCCGCCGCAGCGGGCTGAATCTATTGACGTTCTAGCGGCAGTCGTCGAGGCCGCTGAACAACGACTCTTGCGGGACCCCGATGTGGTTTTCGATGGCGCATTGGCTGCGCATACGGTCTGCGCAACAGCGGCGCTAAGCGTCGGCGCCGAGACTGTGCAACGAGCGCTCGAGGAGTTGGGCCAGGATGCGCTTGACTGCAACGTACGGGCGTACGTCTGCGACCAGCTTGCTCCGCAGCTCGCTGAGGCGGGCCGACTACGATTGGTGGGAGGTGCTGCCCGTCCGTCCGCAGAGGCTTGAGCGCTGCGCCCGACACTCGCGTCGTGGCGGGGCCAGGATCAGCGGCAAGAACGCCCGAGTGACGCCACGACGCCCGGACCTCGAATAGGTCGAATTGCGCCCCCGAGTGGGAATCAGGGCGGCCCTTCCGGGAGCCGTGACCCGTCCGGCTCCATGATTGGCGCGGCGTGAATCCCGACGAGTTCGAAAGGGAGTTCCTCGGGTACCTGCGGCCGGGGCGCTTCGCGCCCTGGATGACCACCGAGGACGTGTGGCTCGAGGGCGAATATCCCGACACTCGCATCGTGGCGGTGCTTGGAGTCGATCGCCGCGAGGGCGGTCACTAGATCTACCGAAGCCGGGTTTGGCGACCGAGCACGGAACCAACGCCCTATGGACACGCATCCATGATTGCGATAGGCATCATGGAGTGGACTGACGCCGCCGCTAGACGTGACTGCGAGCCTGGGAGCGTCTACGAACCGATTCCGCCCGAGCCCAGCGTGACGCCACGACGCCCGGACCTCGAGTAGACGCGATCTAGCGGAAACGCCCAACTTGCGGCTTTCGCGCCCGGGCAGCGTTTGTCCGGCCGTCCGTTGGGCAGGCTCCGGCGAGATTCTCCGGGAGCGCGGCATCTATACTTTCCGTCCCGCATCACCCCGTCGCGCGCCCGCTCGAAGAAGGCGCGGAACCCGGGAGGTCCAGTGAGCGAAAACTCGTCCCAGCGCCGCCCCGAGCGCTACTCGCCCGAGAGGGCCTGGCGCCCGCGCGTCTCTCCGCCCAGCGTGGAGGACAAGGACGCGTGCGCGATCTACGCATCGGTGCGCAAGGACGCGACACCCAGCCACGAGCCGGTCACGATCGCGCTCGCCTCGCTGCAGAAGATGCTCCACCGCGCCGGCAACGTCGACGGCGAGGGCGACGGCTGTGGCCTGTTGGTGGACATCCCCCGCAAGATCTGGGCGGAGGAGGTGCGCGCCGGCGGCCACAACCCGGCGCTGGCGCTGGAGGACGCGTTCGCCGTCGCCCACGTCTTCGTCGAGCGCTCCCAGGACCTCGAGAAGATCCGCCACGACGCCCGCGAGATGCTCAGCCGCGGCGGCTTCCGCGTGCTGGCGGAGCGGATCGGCGCCGTCGAGAGCCCCGCGCTCGGCCCGACCGCGCGCGAGGAGGAGCCGCACTTCTGGCAGGTCGCCGGGCTGATGGCGGACGGGGAGCACATCGAGCGCGCCTCCTTCGAGCGGGCGATCGAGCTGGAGCGCGAGCTGGACGTGCACATCCCCTCCTTCTCCGCCTCCACCTGCGTCTACAAGGTGATGGGCGCGCCGGCGGTTCTGGGCGCCTACTACCCCGACCTCGCCGACGAGCGCTTCGAGACGGTCGGCTGCTTCGGCCACAACCGCTACTCGACAAACACCTGGCCCTCGTTCAAGCGCGTGCAGCCGTTCTCGGTGCTCGGCCACAACGGCGAGATCAACACGATCGAGCAGCTCCGCCAGGAGGCGAGGATGCTCGACGTCCCGATCCAGCCGGGCTGCTCCGACTCCCAGGACCTCAACCGCGTCGTCGAGACCCTGGTCAAGCGGGCCGGCCTCAGCCTCGCCGAGGCGATGGAGCTGGTGGTGCCGCCGATCGTCGACGAGATCGCCGCCCTGCCCGAAGACATGCACCCCTTCTACATGTACCTGCGCCAGGCGATGGGGCCGTTCGCGCAGGGGCCGGTGGCGCTGATCGCCCGCCACGGCGACGAGTGCGTGTTCTCGGCCGATGCCCTCGGCCTGCGGCCGCTTTGGCAGGTGGAGAGCGGCGACGACTTCGTCTTCAGCTCCGAGCCCGGCGTCGTGCCCGTCTCGGAGATGGCCTCCGAGCCCAAGCCGCTGGCCCCCGGCGAGAAGGTGCTCGTCGGGATCGACCGCGAGGCCCGCGCCTCGAAGCTTCATCCCCACGACGAGATGCAGCGGATCGTCCGCGACCGCTGGCTGGAGCGCACCGGCGCCGCCGAGCCCGCCCCCTACGACCGCGCGCTGGAGACCGGCGGCCCGCTGGAGGGGACCGAGATCCCCGGCTACGCCGAGGCCGGGCCGTCCGAGCCGGTCAAGGTGGACGACCGCATCCTCGCCGGCTTCGGCTGGCAGCGCGAGGACACGAAGCTGGTCCAGCAGATGGCGTCCAACGGCGCCGAGCCGATCGGCTCGCTCGGATACGACGGGCCGCTGGCGGCGCTGTCCCCGGAGCGCCAGAACCTCGCCGACTACTTCAAGGAGACCGTCGCGGTCGTCACCAACCCGGCGATCGACCGGGAGCGCGAGATCGAGCACTTCTCCACCCGCGCCGTGTTCGGCCGCCGCCCCTCGCTCGACGACCCCTCGAGGGACGCGCGCACCGTCGAGACCGACTTCCCGGTGATCCTCGGCGGCCATCACGACATGGCGCCGCTGTCGGACTCGACCTACCGGCGGATCGCCCGCGAGCACCGCACCTACCTGCTCGAGGACCTCTGGGAGGAGTTCCGCAGCCGCGCAGCGGCGCTGGACATCTCGCTGCTGGAGTCCGAGACGACGCAGGGTGCGGTGGAGCGGCTCAAGCAGGAGGCGGTGAAGAAGGTGCGCGACGGCGCCGAGCTGCTCGTGCTCACCGACCGCATCGTCTACGACGGCGAGCGCCGCTACCTCGATCCCCATCTCGCCACCTCGGCGGTGGACCAGGCGCTGAAGCAGATGCGCGTGCGCGAGGGCGAGGAGAACCTGCGGCGCCGCTGCTCGATCGTGCTGCGCTCGGCGGCGATCCGCAACGTCCACGACGTCGTGCTCGCGCTCGGGCTCGGCGCCAACGGCGTCTGCCCCTACGTGATGGTCGAGGTGATCTGCGTCGAGGAGTACGAGGCCGACGTCTCCAACCTCTGCGCCGCCCTGCGAAAGGGGATCGAGAAGGTGATCTCGACGATCGGGATCCACGAGTCGCGCGGCTACGCCCGCCAGTTCTCCTCGATCGGGGTGAAGCCCGAGCTGGCCGAGATCTTCCAGACCGAGCACTGGGCGGCCTCGCCGAGGGGCGGTGTCGGTTACTCCGACCTCGACGAGGACTCCTCCGAGCGCCACCTGATCCTGAAGGGCGACGCCGACGCCAAGCCGGCCAAGACCTTCCGCTTCTACCCGAAGGTCTACAAGGCCGCGATCGCCGCCTCGACCGGGGCGGGCGACTTCGACCAGTACTCGCAGAAGGTGCGCGAGCTGGAGGCCGAGCACCCGATCTCGATGCGCCACATCATGGCCCTGCGCTCAGACCGCGAGCCGATCGACCCCGCCTCGGTGGACGCCAGCGTCGGCCACCACGACTACCCGGTGGTGATCTCCTCGATGAGCTTCGGCTCCCAGTCCGAGCCCGCCTTCCGCGCCTATGCCGAGGCCGCCAAGCAGATCAACATCCTCTGCATCAACGGCGAGGGCGGCGAGATCCAGGACATGTACGGCCACTACCGCAAGTGGCGCGGCCAGCAGGTCGCCTCCGGTCGCTTCGGCGTCTCGGCGGAGATGATCAACTCCTCCTACGTCGCCGAGATCAAGATCGGCCAGGGCGCAAAGCCCGGCGAGGGCGGGCACCTGCCCGGCAAGAAGGTCTCCGAGAAGGTCGCCGAGGCGCGAAACGCCTCGCCCGGCACCGACCTGATCTCGCCCTCGAACAACCACGACCTCTACTCGATCGAGGACCTAGCCGAGCTGATCGACGAGCTGAAGACGGTCAACCCCGACCTGCGCGTCTCGGTGAAGGTGCCGGTCGTCCCCAACATCGGCACGATCGGGCTGGGGATCGCCAAGGCGGGCGCCGACATCATCACCCTGTCGGGCTTCGAGGGCGGCACCGGCGCCGCCCGCCAGCACGCCCTGCGCCACGTCGGCCTGCCCTCGGACATCGGCACCCGCGCCGTTCACCGCGCGCTGATGGAGGCGGGGATCAGAAACCGCGTCGAGATCTGGGCCGACGGCGGCTACCGGCACGGCTACGACGTCGTCAAGCTGCACTGCATGGGGGCCAACCGGGTCGCCTTCGGGACGCTGGCGATGGTCTCGCTCGGCTGCACGATCTGCCGCGGCTGCCAGCTCGACACCTGCCACGTCGGCATCGCCACCCAGATCGAGACCGTCGAGCAGGCGACCGAGCACGGCCTGAAGAAGTTCACCCCCCAGGTCGTGGACGAGGCCGCCGAGAGCTGCGCCCGCTTCTTCGAGGGCCTCGGCGAGGAGGTCAAGCGCGTGGTCGCCGAGCTGGGCTACGAGCGTGCCCAGGACCTCGTCGGCCGCTACGACCTGCTCGAGCAGACCAGGATGAAGGACAGGATCGACCTCGCCGAGCTGATCACGCCGCTGGAGGAGTACCTCGACCTCGAGCCGGTGGACCTGCCCGCCGTCGCCGACGAGCGCGAGGAGGCGGGCCTGGTCGCGGCCCGGCCGATCCGGATGGAGGCGAAGGAGGCGTCGGCCGAGATCGCCTCGCTCGCCGGCCGGATCTCCGCCGGCAGGGTGGTGCGCGAGGAGTTCCCGCGGCCCACCGACGCCCACGACCGCGTGCTCGGCACCGAGCTCGCCGGCGCGATCTCGCGGGCCCGGATCTACGCGGGCGGCCCGGAGCCTTCGGAGGAGGTTCTGGCGGAGCTGAGCTTCAACGGCGGCTCGGTCGCCGGGCAGGGCTTCGGGGCGTTCAACGCCTACGGCCTGGTCGTGCGTGTCGAGGGCGGCGCCCAGGACGGCGTCGGCAAGGCGATGCTCGGCGGCACCGTCTCGATCCTCAAGGGCAAGGCCCGCGACGGCCGCCGCGTCAACGGCTCGGTCGGCAAGTCGTTTGCCTACGGCGCCCAGCGGGGGCGGCTGTTCGTCCAGGGCTCGGCGGACTCGCGCTTCTGCATCCGCCTGTCGGGCGCAGACGTGGTCCTGGGCGGCGAGCCCGCCGGGGACATCGACGACTCCCGCGGCTGCATCGTCGACCGCGCCAACGCCAAGGGCTTCGCCTTCGAGTACATGACCTCGGGGCGGGCCGTCGTGCTCGGCGACATCGGCCCGTGGGCATGCGCCGGGATGACCGGCGGCCGCGTCTACGTGCGGATCAACTCATTTGGGCTCGACCGCAAGGCGATCGAGCGCCGCCTCGGCGAGGGCGCCCTGGTCGAGCTGGAGGAGCTGGACGCCGAGGGCCTGCTCGACATCGACGACCTGCTCGGCCACTATGCCGCCGAGCTGAGCGTCACCGGCCAGGACGAGGAGGCCGAGCGCATGCTCGCCCTCGCCGCAGCCGCGCGCGACCACTTCATGATGGTCGTCCCGCACAAGGTGCAGGCCGACCCCAGCATCTCGACCGAGTAGTAGGCGTTTCGCCGAATAGACGGCGCGTAATCGGGTACGGGAGGGGAACGCTCGAACTCGAGGAGGTGGAAGTTTCGTGGCCGTTACCGACTTCCTGCTGCACAAGGTGGGAAGCGCGCTGTGGATGCTTGCGATCGGCGTGCTCCTGGTCTTCGGTTGGATCGCGGTGCTGGGAGGCATCACGCCGCTCTCCCTGATCGTCCTGGTCCTCGCCGCTGGCACGCTGGTCGCGGTGTATCTGCTGCGCCGGGCCCGCACGACCCAGGACGAGGGCATGGAGGCCGAGATGGAGGTCGCCCACGACACCCGCGAGCGCCGCGGCTTCTAGGTGGATGGCGCGTTTGTCCCCGATGCGGGGACAAAGTCGCCAGCGGGAGGCCGGTTGGCGCCCTAGCGGGCGACGGGCGCTGCGTCGATCACGTGCAGGCGGAAGCGGCCGAGGGTGAGCTCGTCGCCGTCCCCGAGTCGCGCCCAGTCGACGCGCTCGCCGTTGACGTAGATGCCGTTCAGGCTGCGGTCGTCCAGCACGCGCAGGCCGCCGTCGGGCTGGCGGACGATCAGGGCGTGGCGCCGCGACACGGTCGGGTCGTCGAGGCGGATGTCGGCCATCGCGCTCCGACCCACGCGCGTCCAGCCCTCGCCCAGCCGCACCAGCCGGGGCGCCTCGTCGTCGTCGCCGAAGGCGACGTACTGGCCGGGCTCGGCGATCCCGTCGCGGACGTCGGGCAGCCATTCGGGCTCGCCCTCCTCGAGCGGCTCGAGATGGGCGTCGGTCGCCTGCGACTCGAACAGGGAAGCCTTGCGAAAGGTGGCGCTGCCGCAGTTGGGGCACTCCGGCACGGGCTCCGCCGCCGACAACAGGCTGATCGGGAAGCCGCAGTCAAGGCATGCGAATGAGCCCTGGCTGACCCGCGATCCCGTTCGGAACGCCTCGATCGGGTTCACCGTCTCTCCTTCCTTGCGACCCATCCTAGACACGATGGCCAAAAAACGGAACCCCGCTGGACGACATCGCAACCGATATCTCCGCTCGGAGCGTCATTCCCGCCCAGGCCTGCCTGAAGCTCAGATGATCCGGCGCACGGTGAGGGCGCCGGCCGTCGTCCTGACCCGCTCCCGCCGCACGGGATCTCCGAGGCGTTCGGCCGCGGGCTTGCATTCGCACTGGTCGCAGGCGAACGAGTCCACCGCGCCGCGGTAGACCGTCACGGTCTCGCCCACGACCGGGGCGCGCCGGCAGACCGCGCAGTGGGCGCTTCCGGCGAACAGCGCGCCGGGCGGAAGGCTGAGGTTCTCGGATCGCGCGTCGACGGCGACGAACGGCGCCCTCCGTCCGGCTGGCCTCGCGACAGCGCCCGCTTCCATGGCGATGGCTTCGCTGCCAGGGCCCGCATTCCTGCGACGCGGCGAAGCTCGCGTCCCCGGTCGTCCGCGCCGGCACCCGAATATATGATCGCGCCGCCCCGATGCGCCCGATCTCAGCCAGCATTGCCGTCGATGCCCCCCGGGAGCGGATCTTCGACCTGCTGGTCGACCTCGCCGCGCGGCCGGCGTTCACCGACCATTTCCAGTGGCAGCTCAGGCTGGAGAGCCTCGACTCCGCCGGCCCCGACGCCGGGGCGCGGTTCCGCGTCGGAGCGCCCTTCTTCTCCTCCTGGATGGAGACGGTGATCGTCGAGGCGGAGCGGCCCCACCTGATCGTGGAGAAGGGAAGGGCGGGGCGCAGCGACCGCATCCCCACGTTCACCAGCTGGGAGCTGGTCCCCGGCCCCGGAGCCGTCACCACCGTGACGGTCGTGTTCTGGACGGAGCCTTCGCATCCGCTCGACCGTCTTCGCGAGCATCTCGGCTCGGCCGGCTTCCATCGCCGCCAGTGGCGGATCGCGCTGGAGCGCATGCGGGACCTGGCCGAGTCGGGCGGCGACGTCCCCCGCCTGGCGGCCGCCGGGGGCAACCGCCACCCCACCGGGGTGGCGTGAGGGCTCCCGGGACGCTCGAATAGACTTTCGCCGCCGATGAGCCGGCCGCTCGCCCGAACAGCGCTCCTCGTCCTCGCCGTGGCCGTCGTCGCGCTCGTCGCCTCCGGATGCGGGGCGAGCAACGACCTCGACGTCAAGGAGGGCGAGCCGGTCAAGCTCGGCGACCTCAGCTACAACGTCCAGCTCACCCGCTTCCTCAACGACAAGGACGCGGAGGACCGCGGCTACCTCGTCGGGCAGAAGCCGGCGCAGCCGGACGAGAAGTACTTCGGCGTTTTCGTGAGAATCGCCAACGTCGGCTCCAGCCCGGCGCAGGTCGCGTCCAGCTTCAAGATCGAGGACACCCAGCACGCCTCCTACGAGGCGCTGCCGAGCAAGAGCCCATACGCCCTCGACCTGGGCGGCACGATCGCGCCCGACAGCGTCCTGCCGAGCCCCGGCACGACGGCCGCGGACGGTCCCACCCAGGGGGCGATGATCCTGTTCCTGATCAGGGGCGAGTCGACCGAGAACCGCCCCCTCGACCTGGTGATCCCGGGGGACGGCGAGACGGCGCGGATCGAGCTCGACATCTAGATGGCTGACGCCGCTGCCCGCAGACCGGCGCGGCGCGCCCGCCGCGGCGCGCCCAAGCGCCGGCCGCGGCGCGGCGGCCACCCGGAGCGGCCGCTTCAGATCGTCCTGCTCGCCTGCGCCGCCGGTGCGTTCGCGATCCTGCTCAGCGGCGTCGTCGGCACGATCGTCAGCCTGATCGGGCTCGCGGTCGTGGTCGCCGGGGCGATCCTCTCCGCCGCCGTGGCGCAGGGCGCGGGGTGGTGGAGGCTGCTCGCGATCGGGGCCGCGCTGTCGGTGGTGGCGGCGCTGATCGCGCTCGTCGCGGACACGCTCGGGGGCCTGCTGGCGGTCGTCGGAGGGGTGCTCGTCGTGATCGGCGCCACGCTCGGCTTCCCCTGGCGGCCGACTCCCCGGGCGACGGGGACTGACCCGGCTCAGCCGAGCGCGGCGGCCATCACGTCGTGGACGATCGGGGCGGCGACCGTGCCGCCGTCGCCACCGGCGTCGATGATCATCGCCGCGACGACCATGCGCGGGTTCTTCGACGGGGCGAATCCGGTGAACCAGGCGTCGACGGCCTGCTCGGGGTCCTGCCCCGGGGCGAGCGGGCCCTGGCCCGCCTTCGGGCCGAGCTCGGCGGTCCCGGTCTTTCCGGCGACCGTGACACCCGGCAGGGCGGCCGCGACTCCGGTCCCGCTCGACACGACCTCCTCCATCAGCGAGCGCATCGTGCGGGCGACGTGCTTGGAGGTGACCCTGACCGGCTTGCTGTCAGGGCCCAATGCGGGATCGGTGACGATCGGCGTCGGGTAGCGCACCCCGCCCGACGCGATCGTCTGGGCCGCGGTTGCCATCTCGAGCGGGGTCGCCAGCACCTTGCCCTGGCCGATCGCGCTCACGCCGAGGTCGAGGTCGGTGGGGATGTCTTCGGGAATCGACGGGGAGGGCGCGCCGACGGCCTCGGTGGCGCGCGCGTCGTAGAGGGCCGGCTTGGAGTTGAAGCCGTAGCGCTCGGCGGTGCCGACCAGCCTCTTCTCGCCGATCTTCGGCCCCAGCGGCGCGAACACCGAGTTGCACGACTTGGCGAAAGCCTGCACGAAGGTGCCGCCGCAGGACTCGTCGTGGGCGTTGGCGATCTCGCGCCCTCCCACGCTGATCCCCGTCAGGTAGGGGAAGGAGTCGTCGAGCCGGACGACGCCCGCCTCCAGGGCCGCCGTGGTGGTGATGATCTTGAAGGTGGAGCCCGGGGGCTGGGGAGCGGAGAAGGCCGAGCCGGCCAGCGCCAGCACGGCGCCGGTGCGGGCGTCGAGGGCGACGACGCCGCCGGAGCGGCCACCGAGCGCCGCCACCGCGGTGCGCTGCAGGGCGGGGTTGATCGCGGTTCGAACCGCATCGCCGGCGTGGGGGATGCCGCGCGCCAGCACCCGGCCCGCCGCCGCGGCGGCGCCTGCCCCGGCGCCGATCGCGACGAGCTCCCCGCCCGGACGGCCGGCCAGCGTCGTGTTGAAGGCCTGCTCGAGGCCGCTGATGCCGACGAGCTCGCCCGCCGGGAAGCCGCGGGCGCGCTGGTCGGCGGCGGCCGCCGGCCCGGGCGGGCCCATCTGCCCGGCGACGTCGACGGCGGCCGAGCCGAGCGGGGAGGTGCGCGCCTCGGGCGGGCCCTCGGCAAGCGCCGTGCCGTTGCGCGCCAGGATCGGGCCCCGGCGCGGGGCCGTCACGCGGTGCCCGAGGCGCTCGCCGGGCTGCAGGCCGGGGAAAACCATGTACGGCTGCCAGTCGAGCTTGCCGCCCCGGTAGGCGAGGGGGACCTCGCCGCGGATCGCGCCGAAGGCGTTCATGTCGATCTCCACCGGCATCCGCACGACGTCGGCGCCGTCCACCTTGCCGGGACCGTGCGGGTGGCCCGGGTCGATCCTCCTCACGGTCGCGGTCTGCCGCGCCCGCAGGTAGGCCTTGGTGAACTCCTCAACCGAGTAGCGCGCCTTGGCGTCGTCGGACAGCTCGTCGTACATCTGCCCGTACTCCTCGTTCGCCCAGGCCGTCGCGAAGCGCGAGGCGGCGTCCGTCAGCGGCGATTCGGAGCCGATCGCGGCGCCGGCGACGAACGAGATCACGGCGATCACGGCGAGCGGGGCCGCACGCCGAACGAGGCGCCTGCGGCGCTCCTGGGAGAACGCCTGCCGGCGCGAACCCTCCACGGCCCCGCAAAGGCTAGATCATCGATTATGGAACCGTGACCGCGCTCGACTGGATCATCGTCGCCTTCGCCGTCGCGATGGCGCTGTGGGGCTACGGCCAGGGGCTGATCGTCAGCGGCATGTCGCTGCTCGGCTTCGCGGCCGGAGCCTTCCTCGGTGGCCGGCTGGCGCCGGCGATCCTCTCGCAGGGCTCCAGCTCCCCCTACGCGCCCCTGATCGCCCTGCTCGGCGCGATGCTGGTCGGGGGAATCGTCGCGGTGACGATGGAGGCGCTCGCCTGGGGCGTGCGCACGCGGGTGGTGCGGCGCCCCAGCCACGGCGTCGCGGACGGCGTCGGCGGCGCCATCCTGCTCGGCGCCCTCGGACTCTGCCTGGCGTGGATAGCCGGCGCCGTGGCGCTGCACACGCCGGGCACGTCCGGCCTGCGCCGCGACATCCAGCGGTCGACGATCCTGCGCCGCCTCAACGACGTCCTGCCGCCCTCGGGCCCCATCCTGCACGCGCTCAACCGCATCGACCCGCGCCCCGACGTGCCCGGCCCGTCGCCGCGGGTGGGCCCGCCCAACGCGGCGATCGCGCACGACGCCGACGTGAACCGCGCCGGCGAGAGCGTCGTCAAGGTGCTCGGCACCGCCTGCGGGCTCGGCGTGGAGGGATCGGGCTGGGTGGTCGGCCCGGGCCTCGTGGTCACCAACGCCCACGTCGTCGCCGGCGAGAGCGACACCACGGTGACGCTGCGCGACGGCGTCACCCGGCTGCCGGCGAAGGCGGTCCGCTACGACCCCCACAACGACCTCGCCCTGCTCCGCGCCGACGCGCTCACGGCGCCGGCGCTGAAGCTCGCGCGGCGGCCCCGCACGGGCACGCCCGGCGCCGTGCTCGGCTATCCCGAGAACGGGCCCTTCCACGTCACCGCCGCCCGCGTCGGGGCGACCCAGCAGGTGATCAGCCAGGACTCCTACGGGCGCGGCCCGATTCGCCGCCAGATGACCTCGCTGCGCGGCAACGTTCGCAGCGGCAACTCCGGCGGGCCGATGGTGGACGGCGCCGGCAGGGTGCTCACCACGGTCTTCGGCGCAACCACCACGGGCAGCAAGGGCGGTCTCGGCGTGCCGAACTCGATCGTGGCGCGGGCCCTCGGGAGCGTGTCGGCGCCGGTCGGGACCGGCCCCTGCACGCACTGATCCGGGCCCGACGCTTACGTTTTGTAAGCTGGATGCGGATGGACCGCTCGCCGCAAGCGGCTGGCGCGCCCGCCGCGCCGAAGGTCTGCCCGCACTTCCACGCCGCCGTCGAGCTGATCGGCCGGCGCTGGACCGGGGCGATCGTGTACGCGCTCACGGAGGGCCCGATGCGCTTCCGCCAGCTCTCCGCGGCGGTGCCCGAGATGTCCGACCGGCTGCTCTCACAGCGGCTGAAGGAGCTGCAGGCGGAGGGCCTCGTCATGCGGTCCGTGCGCGACGGCACCCCGCCCGCCGTCACCTACGCGCTGACGCGGAAGGGCAGCGGCCTGGAGCCGGCGATCGGCGAGCTGCGCGACTGGGCGCGCCATTGGCGCGAGCCGGTCTGACGTCCTCGGGTAGAAGCTTGCGGGTAGGGCACCGCGTCTTTTCCGCGAAGGTGGTGTTCCTACACTTCGTTGATCCTCCGTGGCGGGAAGCTTGCGACATAGGTCACTAATTCTGCGCGGGCGCGGGCGGACGGGCGCGACCGTGCTCGCGCTCGCCGCCGTTCTGCTCGCCCTCGGCTGGGCGCAGGCGCCGGGTGCCCGCGCCTCCCAGTTCGACGGCCGCGGGATGTGGATCTGGTACGTGGACAAGTCCGGCGGCAGCGCCCGCAACATCGCCGCCAAGGCGAAGAAGTACAACCTCCACACGGTCTTCATCAAGAGCGGCGACGCCGGCAACACCTGGAGCCAGTTCAACCGCACCCTGACCGGCGGCCTGAAGGCCCGCGGCATCCACGTCTGCGCCTGGCAGTTCGTCTATGGGTCCAGCCCCCGCGCCGAGGCCAACGTCGGCGCCGCCGCGAAGAAGCGTGGCGCCCAGTGCCTGGTGATCGATGCCGAGGCCTCCTATGAGCACAACAAGTACGCCGCGGCCGACACCTACATCCGCAGGCTGCGCGCACAGATCGGCGGCAGCTTCCCGCTCGCCCTCGCCGGCTTCCCCTACGTCGACTACCACCCCTCGTTCCCCTATTCGGTGTTCCTCGGGCCCGGCGGTGCCCGCGCCAACATCCCCCAGATGTACTGGAAGGCGATCGGGGTGAGCGTTCACACCGTCTACGCTCACACCTACCTGTGGAACCGCGTGTTCGGGCGCGCGATCTTCCCGCTCGGCCAGACCTACCAAAACCCCGGCTCCAGCCAGATCCGCAGCTTCCGCCGCTACGCGCTCGACTTCGGCGCCAACGGCGTCAGCTGGTGGTCGTGGCAGGAGACCTCCCGCAGCGAATGGCAGGCGATCGCCCCGCGGGTCAGCGACTACCCCAACTACCGCGCCCCCCACTCCTTCGCCCACCTGCGTCGCGGCAACCGCGGCGACGTCGTCGTGTGGGCCCAGATGCACCTCGACCACCGCTACTCGTGGGTGACCGTGGACGGAGTCTTCGGCAGCACCACCGAGCGCGCCGTCAAGCGCTTCCAGAACGCCGAGCACCTCCAGGTCACCGGCACGATCAACAACCCCACCTGGCGCCACCTGCTGAAGGTGAGCCCGACGCGAAAGCACTGGGCCAGCGTCAGCTCGGCCGGGGCGTCCGGTGCGCGCACGCCGGCCGCCGCCCGCGCGCCGGCGACCGCCTCGATGCCGGCCGTGCGCTACGAGATCCCGCCGCCGGCGCAGCGGATGCAGCCCTAGCGGGCGCTCGCGGCATCCGGGCGGACGGGCGCCTCAGCGGGCGCCGATCAGCGGCAGCAGCAGGCTGGAGGGATAGCGCCGCCCGTGCAGCAGCCGGATCTGGCCGCCGGCCTCGTTGACCGTGTCGGGCAGCGGTGTGGCGGTGCCGGGAGTGTTGGCCGTCCCGATCACGAGCCGGATGCGGTGCCCCTTGCGGAACACGTTTGAGGTCGGGTAGATCTCGATCCGGTAGAGGTTGGCCTCGTTCGGGACGACGGGCTGCTGGGACGCCTTGGTGTAGGGATGCCAGGGGCGGACGATGATCCCGTTCGGCCCCTTGGTGGAGCGGGCCCGGTCGACCGCCCGCTGGCTGGCCAGCAGGAAGCCGCCGCTGACCTCGGTGGACTTGCCGGACGGGTCGACGTCGTTCAGGGTCGCCACCAGGGTGGCGTCGGCGCTGGTCAGCTCCGCCCACACCTTGGCGCTGACCAGGCCCGTCACCTGGGTGTTGCGGCGAAGCGGCGGCGTCGTGTAGGTGAGCGAGCCGGCGTCGTAGCTGCGGTTGTCGGTCTCGCACGGCCCCGAGGCGGCGCCCGCGGTCCACTGCGCGCTCATCCGCGAGCAGGGGCTGGAGGCCGGCAGCAGCGGAGCCGCATCGGCGCCCCCGGCGGAGGGCGGCGCCGTCCCGAGCGAGCCGTCGTTGATCGACTGGGCCGATCCCGACTTGGCGCCCGACAGGTAGTAGGGGGTGTAGGAGGTGCCGGCCAGCGGCCACCGCGACCGGTGCTGCCAGCGGTCGGCGCCCATCGTGTACAGGTTCACCGGCGGCAGGTTCTGGACGCCGTTTCGCTTCCCCTTCAGCCAGTGGTCGAACCACTTCTCGGTGACCGCGTCCTGGGAGCCGTATCCCTGCTGGGCCCAGATCGCGCTGTCGTCGGTGACGTGGTAGCGCGGCGTCATCCAGAACTTGCGGTTCGGCGAGTTGACCAGCCGCTCGTAGAGCAGCGGCTCGCCGCGCTGGAAGAGGTCCCACCAGCCACCGGTCCACGCCACCGGCACCTTGATCGAGCGGATCAGCGTGACGGGGGAGCGCAGTCGGTAGAAGGGGCCGTCGTAGGCGGCGTCCTCGCCGAGCGTGGCGGAGGCGATCTTCGAGCCGGCGAAGGCGGCGTTGCCGGTGACGTGGCCGGCGTAGGTGGGGCCGGCGTCGCCGGGATCGGAGGTGGTGGTCGAAGGCGGCAGGTCGCTGAGCGCGTTGACCAGGCCGAGCCAGAGCGGGATGAAGCCGGCGTCCACGGCGCCGCCGTGGAAGGTGACGTCACGGTAGGCGTCGGCCATCGGCACGTTGGCCCAGACGGCGCGCACCGCCCGCGGCTTGCCGGCGGCGACGCGCTTGGCGTCCGCCTCGGCGATCAGCAGCGAGGTGATCCCCATGTAGGAGGTGCCCGTCGTCGCCACCCTGCCGTTCGACCACCGCCGTGCCTGGATCCAGTCGAGCACCTCCCTGTAGTCCTCCTGGCTGCGCCGGCCCCAGGAGTCCCACGTCCCCTGGCTGGCGCCCGTGCCGCGGTCGTCGAGCACCATCACCGCGTAGCCGGCGTCCAGCAGGGCGAGGTTGGGGCCGGCGAGCCCTCCCGAGGCGTCGCAGCGGTCGCCGGTCGGGTTTGCGGCGTCCTTGTTGTAGCCGGTCGCGGTTAGGACCAGCGGGAACCTGCCGCGATCGGCCGGCAGCAGCACGTTGGCCCGCAGCAGCACCCCGTCGCTCATCCGGATCGGGACGTTGCACTTGTTCACGGTCGCCGCCGAGGCCGCCGGAGCCGCTGTCAGCGAGATCGCGGCCGCCGCGATCGCGATCGCGGCGCGAACGGCGCGTGCACGTGGGCCGGGGCTGTGGCGGGGGACCATCATCGCGGCTGCTCGCACCATGAAACGGCTCAGCCGGGTGAAGGTTGGGTGCTACGTGGAGCGGGCGACCCGCGCGGGCTCGCCGCCCGCGCCCGCTCACCAGTCCCGCGGGTTTCCAGACGGGATCTCGTCGCGGACGAGGTCGGCGTCGACCACCTCCACGGGATGGGGGCCAGTCGTCCCCAGGTAGGTGGCGCGCTCGGCGTCGCCGAGCGCCGCGAAGGCGGTCTCGACGGTGGTGGCGTAGGTGGCGAGGATGACGGCGTCGTCCGGCGGCGCCGGGGCGAAGTGACGGGCCTTCGCCGTGTAGGTGATGACGCGGTCGAAGCGGAGGCCTGCGGCCGCGACCTCGACTGCCTCGGTCACGTCCACGCGGTCGTAGCGGATCTCGCGGACGTCGAGACGATCGATCTCCTCGCCGCTGACGGCGATCAGGACGCCATTCGGGGGGCCGTGGCCCTCCGAGCCGTCCGCGCGCTCGACGTTGAGGCCGAGCACCCAGGTCGGCATGCGGCCGCCCGGCCGCACGGCGAAGGTCTTCTCGCAGGTCAGGTTGTCGCGCTTCTGCGACCAGCGCCGCCGGAAGCCGTGGAGGAGGGCGGGGACCGGCTTCTCGACCGGCCGGCCGAGCGTGCGGGCAGCGCTCGCCGGGTCGACCAGAGAGCCGTATCCGAATATCGCGATCCGCTCCATCGTGCGACCTCAGCGGATGTCATTCTCCCAGCGAGATGGAAGCGCGGCGGAGATCGGCGACCGATGCGCGCGCCGGCGTCCCCGAGCCCGACCTGCCGGGCCCGTTCCCGGTGGGCCGCTACGCGGGCGGGCTGCGCGAGTTCTTCCGCGACCGGCCGCGGCTGAAGCTGACCGGCGAGGTGGTGAACTTCGGCACGGCGCGCGGCGGACACGCCTATTTCGAGCTGCGCGACTCCGACGGCGCCGTCCCCTGCGCGATGTGGGCGAGCGACCTCGAGCGGATGCGCCTCGCCGACGATGCCCTGCGCGACGGCGTCGAGGTCGTCGTGGCGGGCGGCCCCGACTTCTTCCCCGGAGGGGCGGCCTCGTCGCCGCGGTTCTCGTTTCGCGTCGACTACGTGCGTCCGGCCGGGGAGGGAGACCTGCTGGCGCGGCTTGCGGCGCTGCGCAGGCAGCTGCGGGGCGAGGGCCTGTTCGAGCCCCAGAAGCGGCTGCCGCGGCCGCTTCTGCCGCGCAGGATCGGGGTGGTCACCGCCGAGGGCGGGGCGGCGCGGCGCGACCTCGTCGCCGGACTGGAGCGGCGGGGGTGGCGGGGGACGATCGTCTGGGGGTTCGCGCCGGTGCAGGACCGCCACGCCGCGCCCGCGATCACCCGCGCCGTCCAGGACCTCGCCGCCGTCGGCGGCGCCGAGACGATCGTCGTCTGCCGCGGCGGCGGCAGCCTGGCCGACCTCTGGGCGTTCTGCGACGAGACGCTCTGCCGCACCGTCGCGTTGCTGGCGGTGCCGGTGATCAGCGCGGTCGGTCACGAGACCGACGCCACGCTGATCGACGACGTCGCCGCCGTGGCCTGCTCGACGCCCACCCACGCCGCCGAGGCCGCCGTCCGGCTCGACTGCGACGCTGCCCGTCGGGGCCTGCCCGCCGCCGCCGCTTCGCTCCGCCGCTTCGCCGGCCGGGCGATGAGGGAGCGCTCCCAGCGCCTGCTCGCCGTCGCCCGCGTGCCGGGCCGCCACCTCGACGCGCACCGCGGCGCGATCCACCAGAAGCTGCGCGAGATCCGCGCCGCCGCCGATCGCGGCGTCAACGAGCGCCGCCGCGGCGACCTGCGCCGGCGGGCCGAGACCCTGCGCGCGCTCGACCCCGAGCGCACCCTGGAGCGCGGCTACGCCCTGGTCACGGGCGCCGGGGACGAGCCGGTCAGCGAGGTGGCGGCGGCCCGGTCGGCCCGCCGCGTCGCGATCCGCTTCGCCGACGGCCGCGTCGGGGCCCGGATCGAGGACGAGGAAGGGGGCGGGCGGTGAGCGCGGAGCCGGAGAGCTACGAGGCCGCGAGCGAGCGGCTGGACGAGATCATCGCCCGGCTCGACTCCGGCAGCGCCGGCCTGGGCGAGACCCTGGAGCTGTGCCGCGAGGGAAAGGCGCTGGTCGAGTACTGCGCCGCCCAGCTCGACGCCGTCGGTCGCGGTCTCGAGGAGCTGAGGCTCGACGAGCTGGTGCAGCGCCTCGAGGCGGAACCCGGCGCCGCCGCCTCGCGGCCGCCCGCGCCGGACGCCGACTCCGCGGACGGCTGAGCCAGGGGCCCGCTAGGGCGCCGGGCGCAGCGTCATCTCCTCACCCCAGCTGCACAACCGCTCGCGGGCCGGGCAGTCGTGGCACAGCGCCGCGTGGGGGGCATCGGCGACTTCGAAGCGACCGCCGCGAATTCGCGCGACCAGACGCTCCAGGTCGCCGCGGGCGGCGGCGATCGCGTCGGCGTCGAAGTCGAGCAGCACGGGACGGTCGGCGGCCTCCAGGAACACGTAGGCCGTGCGCACCGGGCCGTTCGCGCCGAACGCCGCCGCCACGGCGTAGACGAAGCGCTGGCCCTCGTAGCCCGCCATCGCCTCCGCGGGGTCGCCTCCGTCGAGCGCGTTCGTCTTGTAGTCCACCACCAGGCGCTCGCCGCCGGGCAGCTCGGCCAGCAGGTCCAGCTTGCCGCGAAGCAGGGCTCCGCCGAGCGCGATCGTGAACGGGACCTCGGGTCGCAGGCGGACGTCGCGCCCGCCCAGCTCGGCGCACAGGGGCGAGTCCAGCCAGCGGCCGACCAGGTCGCCGACGCGGGCGACCTCCGCTGCATCCGCCGCCAGCCCCTCGGCGGCGAGCGCCGCCTCGATCCCGGTCCGGCCGGGCGCGGCCCAGCGGTTGCGCGCGCTCCAGTCGAGCAGGCCGTGGGCCGCGTTTCCCAGCCCGAAGCGCCGCGCCCGCTCCGCCGCGGCGGCGCCGGCCGCGCCCACGGCGCCCTCGCCGAGGCCGAGCACCCGCTCGACGTAGAAGCGGTACCCGCAGCGCTCGTAGTCGGATAGGGCGGAGTACGAAAGGCGCGACACGGCCTCCTCGCCGGCGGCCGCCGGCCGCCCGAGCGGGGGGGCGCCCACGCTCACCGGCTGCCGCTGCCGTTCGGGCCTGCGCCCGGCCGCCAGCAGCTCGGCGGCCGCCTCGGGGCTTGCCCGGCTGATCCGCACCGCGATCCTGCCGGCCGCGTACTCGCCGCTCGCTCCCGGCCGCGGCGCCGGAGCGGCGACCGACAGCTCGCGGCGGTCCGGAGAGACGCCGAGGTCGCGCGCGAGCCGCTCGGCGATCGGCCGCATCGCCAGCGTCTCCGGGTCGCAGTCGCCGTCGAGGCGCTCCAGGTTGAGCGAGCCGCTGAGGATCAGCCGGCGCTTCGCGCGGGTGGCGGCGACGTAGGCGAGACGGCAGGTCTCCTCGCGGTCGGCCTTCGCGGCCTCCAGCTCGAGCCGGTCGTAGCCGAATATGCCGATCGCCTTGCGTCCCAGACGGGCCAGGCGGATGCCCGCGAGCACGGGGGCGGCGGCCGCGTCCTCCAGCTCCGCGCGGTCGGGGGCGGCGGCGATCCGGATCGAGGGCGGCCTGCCCCCGGCGAGCAGGTTGCGGCCGAGGTCGGCGACGGCGACGATCGGGAACTCGAGCCCCTTGGCGCTGTGGACGGTCATCACCCGCACGCCGCCCTGATGCTCGGCCTCGGTCGCGGCCTCGCCGTCGCGCACGTCCCGGCCGGTGCGCTCGGCGACGAACTCGAGGAAGCCGCGCAGGTCCCTGCCCTCGTGCGCCTCGTACTCGCGGGCCAGGCGCATCAGCTTGCGCACGTTCGCCAGCCGGCGCCGCCCCCGCGACTTCGCCAGCGCGGCGAGGTCGTAGCCGAAGTCGGATGCGGCACGCTCGACCAGCTGCTCGAGCCCCAGCCGGCCGCCCAGCTCGCGCAGCGAGTCGAGCCGCTCGCGGAACAGGGAGAGCTTCGCCACCTCCTCGGCGGGGATCGCGGCCGCGGCCCCCGGGTCCCCGTGGTCGTCGCCGGCGTCCTCCCCGGGATCGCCGTCGAGGGTGAGCTGGCCGTCGCCGCGGCTCGCCGGCTCGGCGGCCGTCAGGCGCTCGATTCGCGGCCACAGATGGCGGCCGCCGCCGGTGGCCAGGCGCAGCAGCCAGAGCGTGTCCGGGAGCACCCCGCAGGCCGGCGAGGCGAGCGCGCCGAGCAGGCACTCGTCGTCGAGCGGGTTGGCGATCGCTCCCAGCAGCTGGCGCAGGTCCTCCACCTGCTGCTGGGACCAGTAGCCGTGGCCGCCGACGACATAGGGGTCGAGCCCGGCGCCGTGAAGCGCCTCCTCGTAGGCGGCGACGTGCGTGGTCGCCCGCAGCAGCACGACCATCTCGCCCGGCGACTCGCCGGCGTCTGCCAGCTCGCGAAGCCGCAGCGCCAGCAGCCGCGCCTCGGCGAGCACCCGTGCGGGCGTGGTCGCGTCGGTCGGGGGGTCGAGGTCGATCCCCTCGTCGCCCCATCTCCGCTCGTCGGTGAGCAGCAGCTCGACCGCCGGCTCGCCCTCCTGTGCGCGGTCCGGCGCGGCGCCGACGGTGAGCGGCCGGTGGCCGGGCAGCAGGGAGCCGCCGAGCGCGTTCACCGCGGCGACGACCTCCGGGGCGGAGCGGAAGTTGCCGCTCAGCCGCAGCACCCCGGCCTCGCCGCCGGGACGCGCCTCGAAGCGCTCGCGCTCGGCCCGGAACACCTCCAGGTCGGCGTGACGGAAGCCGTAGATCGACTGGAACTCGTCGCCGACCGCGAACAACCTCGTCTCGGGGCCGCGAAGCTGCTCGATCAGCATCAGCTGAAGCGCGTTGGTGTCCTGGAACTCGTCCACGAGGATGTGGCGGAACCGCTCCCGGTAGCGCTCCCCGATCGCGTCGTGCTCGCGCAGCAGGCGCACGGCGCCGAGCTGAAGGTCCTCGAAGTCGAGCCCCGATCGGGCCGATTTCAGCGCCTCGTAGCGGCGGTCGAACAGGCCGAGCAGCTCGCGGATCGACTCGTAGGCGTCCTCGCTCTCACGCTCGGCGACCGCGACGATCGCCGCCGCGAGCGCCTCCTGCCAGGCGACCACGACGGGGACGGCGAACCGCTTGGCGGTGGAGCTGAAGCGAAGCCGCTCCAGCTCGCCCGAGCCGGGCAGGCGCCCCCCGCCCGCCGCGGCCAGCGAGCGCGACGCCTCGATCTTGTCGCGGTAGCGGGCGGCGTGGGGGCCGGGCGCGCCGTCGGTCTCCGCCAGCGCGGCCTCGGCGGCGGCGCCCAGCCTCGCCAGCAGGGCCTCGGCGTCGGCCGGGGGCGGTGGGGGCGGCAGCTGCGGCGACTCCCGGCCCATGCTGCGCAGCTCGTCGTGCGCCGCCGTCACCATGCCGCGAAGCCCCGGGACGCGGAACGCAGCCGCCAGCCGAGCGCGCTCGACGCTGTCGCCGGCGAGGAAGTCCTCGAAAGCGGCCTCGAAGGCGGTCGCCGCAAGGCGCTCCGCCTCCGACGCGTCGATAACGCGAAAGCCGGGATCGAGCCCGGCGGCGACCGGGTGCGCCCGCAGCAGGCGCTGGCAGAAGCCGTGGATCGTCGAGATCCAGCCGGACTCGACGGCGCGCCCCGCGTCGCGCAGCGCAATGCGGCGGTCGGGATCGCGTTCGGCCTCGGCGCGGCGGCGGATCTCCCGCCGGATTCGATCCGCCAGCTCCGCCGCGGCGCGCTCGGTGAAGGTGAACGCGAGCACGGCGTCCACCGGCACCAGGTCGTCGCAGACAGCGGCGCAGTAGCGGTCGACCAGCACCCGCGTCTTGCCGGTTCCGGCGCCCGCCTCGAGGAAGACGTCGCGGTCGCGCGCCTCGATCGCGGCGTCCTGCTCCGGCGTGCCGCCGGCGAGGGCGCTCTCGGCGGCGACTGGCGACGCGCTCACCGTGCCTCCTCCTCGGCCTCGGCGTCGAGCTCGTCCTCCGGGGCGGCGCGCTCGCGACGGCAGATCGGCTGGTAGGCGCACCAGGAGGGGCAGGTGCCGTCGATCGGGTCACGGGCGATCGTCCCGGCGCGCATCGCGGCGACGATCCCGGTGGCGCGGGAGACCGCGCCGGAAACGCGCTCGTCGAACTCGCGGTCGTCCACGTGGTCCCTCGCCGCGATCGGCTCCCCGGCGAGCAGGCCGTCTCGCTCCTCGGCGCGGGCGAGGCCGCGCGCCTCGAAACCCTCCCCGGCGCCGAGCGGGTGGTAGACGGCGCCGAGCGGCTCGATTCCCCACAGCGACAGCGCCCGCGTGTACAGCTGCAGCTGGAGCTTGCCCTCCTTCAGCAGGTTGGCGCCGATCGTCGCCCGAGGCGAGATCTTGTAGTCCGTGATCAGCCCGCGGCGGCCGTCCGCGCTGACGTCGACGCGGTCAATCGAGCCGTGCAGCCGAAACTCGCCCAGGTCCAGCTCCGAGATGGCGTCGTCGCGTCCGCCGAAGCCCGCCTCGAGCAGCTCCGGCAGCGGGCGCAGCGCGGTCTCGCGAAGCGCCTCGCGCTCGAGGTGCCCGCGGACGAGCGCCAGCAGCCTCTCGCGGGCCGCCTTCGCGGCGGCGCCGGCCCCGCCCAGCTCGCTCTCCGCAAGCGCCGCGTCGAGCAGCTCCCCGGCGCGCCGCAGCCAGCTCGTCAGGGTGTCGGGACGGGGGAGCGGTCCGTCCGCCGGCGGATCGGCGTAGAGGCGCTGCAGGGCGCGGTGGACGACCCCGCCCTGGATCAGGCTCTCGGACTTGGGCTCGAGGTTCTGGGGCGCAAGCTCGTGGTCCACGAACCACCGGTACGGGCACACCGCATAGCCCTCCAGGGTCGAGGCGCCGAAGCCGTCGCGGTCCCGCAACCGCTCCAGGACCGGCTCCAGGGTCAGGGGGCCGGGAAGGAAGGCGGCGCGGGCGCGGGCCTCCTCCACGGTGGCGCCGAGCTCGGCGGCCTGCGCGCCATCCAGCTCGAGGGCGGCGAGCGCCTCGGCGGCCGCCGGCCCGAGCGCAGCCAGCGACCGCGCCAGCTCACCCTCGCTGGGGGCGTCCTGGGGGGCGAAGACGACGTCGCCGAGGCCGCGGCGGCGGACCGGCGGCGCGGACCCGTTGGCGGATCCATCCAGAAGGTCGAGCACCTCCTCGACGAAGATGGACGGATCGCGGGCGCGGCCGTCCTCGTCCACGTCGCTGAACGACAGGTGGAGGCGCCGGGTCGGGCGCGACACGCAGGCGTGGAAGAGGTAGCGCTCCTCGTCCTCGGGGGCGCTGCGCTCCGGCAGACCGAGCTGGGCGCGCCGGTCGTCGGAGAGAAACGGGTCGTCGGATCCCCGCCGCGGGAAGTCGCCCTGCTGGAGCGAGCCGACGAAGACGTGCTCGAATCGGCGGGCGCGGACGCGATAGGGGCTGACCACGCGGACGCGGCCCTCGGCGGGCCCCTGCCAGATCCTCACGCGCAGGCCCTCGATCGCCGCCGCAGCCTCGGCGGGACCGCGCCCCGCCTCGATCCCCGCCAGCTCGGCGACCTGCGCGAGCGACGCGGCGACGGCGGCGGCCGCGCGCACCTCCAGGCGGTCGGCGCCGGAGACCCGCGCGGCCGAGCGCTCGTGCGGGCGCTCGGCGAGGTTACGGGCGATCCGCGCCAGCGTCTCGAGGAAGCCGGCGCCGTCGCCGGCCTCCCTCAGGGCGTCGAGCTCCCACAGGTCGCCCTTCCAGGCGACCAGCGCCCCGTCGGCATCGCGGATCCGGTCGCGGCGGACGCTTCGCTCCAGCCAGTCGACCGACGCCGGCGCCGCGCGTCCGGGCGCGCGCAGGTAGGCGACCACGTCGCCGGGCGAGCCGTCTCCCGCCGCCAGCCGCAGAAGCGCCAGCAGCGCCGTGCCGACGGCGGTCCGGGCAACGGGGATGCCGGCGTCGCATGCGACCGGGATCGCGTAGGAGGAGAGGACCTGGTCGTAGAGCGGGCCCTGCGCGTCGGGGTCTCGCAGGACAACAGCGATCGCGTCGGGAGGGATGCCGTCCGCCAGTAGGGCGGCGATCTCGGCCCCGATCAGCTCGGCCTCGCTGCGCGCTCCGGAGGCCTTCAGCAGCCGCAGCCCGTCGTCCGGCGCGATCCGGGGGGCGGAGTCGGCGAGCAGCTGGCGCTCGAGATGGTGAAGGGTGCGGCTGCTCGTATAGGCCGGGTCGGGCTCGGTCGCCACCTCGGATGCGGGACCGAGGTCTCGCAGCTCGGCGAGCAGGCGGGCGCGGGCGGCCATCGCCGCGCGGTCCTCGAAGGTGATCGCGACCGTCACCTCGCTCGCCGCGGCCAGGGCGGCCACCAGGTGGAGCTGCTCGGCCGTCAGGTCGTCGAACCCGTAGAGAAGGACCGGCCGGCGCCCCCAGGAGTCGGGCGCGGCTCGAAGGGCGGCGGTGGCGGCGGCGGCGAGGACGTGTCCGTCGCTGCGCGAGAGCTCGTCCCGCACCGCCTCGTAGGCCGCGAACAGCGCGGCGATCTCCTCCAGGTAGGGGTCGCCCTCGGCGTTTTGCGTCACGGTGGGGGAGTCCAGTGCGGCGGCCTGCAGCTCCCCGATCAGCCGCTCGAGCGCGGGGCCGAACCCGGGGCGCTGCGACGAGCGGGCGAGTATCCGCAGCCGGGTCCGACGCACGGCATCCCGGACGGCGGCCAGCCTCTGCGCCGCCTGCAGCGCCGGGGCGACCTCGGCCCCCGCTCCGGTGGCCGACGCCACGGCGTCGAATAGCGAGCTGAACGTCCCGACCGAGCCGCCGAGCACTGTGCGGCCCCCCGCGCACAGCTCCCGCTCGAAGCGGTCGGCGTCGTCCACCGTGGGGACGACCAGGACCGGATCGTGACCGAGGGCGTCCTCGAACCCGCGCCGGACCAGGCCGGCGCGGCCGGAGTTCGGCGGGCCGACGATCAGCCGCAGCGGCACCTTTTTCCCCCGTCGGGCATCGGCGGCCCAGAATACGCCCGCCGCTGGCGGCACCCGGGTGCGCGCACGTAGCGGGTTCGCGGGCTCGTTTTGCCGTCGGCGGGCGACTCTATCTTCAGCTCGAGTCCGGCCTGCACACCAAAGGAGTCGCATGGGACTTTGCTTTCTTGACCCCGCCGACGCCGTTCGCGCGATCGCCGATTCGATCGGCCGCGAGGCGCGCCGGCAGCTGCTGGGCGAGGCCGTGCGCGCGTGGGTGGACGAGATCCCCGACGACGAGCTGGAGTTCCACTACGCGAAGGCGATCTCCGAGCTCGACGACGACGACCTCTCGATGCTCGCCGCCTGGCATACCTCGATGGAGGTCGGTCAGCCGATCCCCAACCGCGACTTCCTGATGGGCGCGTTCGGCTCGCTCGGCGAGTACCGCCGCGAGGCGCTCAAGCTCGCCGCCGGCTTCCGCGGCGAGGAGGCCGTGGATCGCGGCGTCACCGAGGAGCGAGCCCTGGAGACGGTGCTGGAATGGCTGTCGCCGCCGCGGGTGATGGAGCTGGCCGTGGAGGCAGTCGACCTCTACGTCTGGGACCGCGCCGGCGGCGACAACTGAGCCCGGCGGCCAGGAGCGGCCGTCCCGGCTCGGCACACTCTGCGCGTGATTCGTGCGGAGGGCTCTGTCACAATCGCCCCGGTGGACGAGGTCCTCAGGCGCATCGACGAGCACATGGCCCGCGGCAACGAGCACATGGCTCGGGGCAACGACCTGATGGCTCGAGGGAATGAGCTGATGGACGATGTGCGCGAGGAGATGCGCCTCAATCGTGAGGAGATTCGTCGCAACCGGGAAGCGTTCGAGCTGCACAAGATGGCGATGGCGGAGATGCTCGATACGAACAGGCGCGCCACGGACACCATGATCGAGCGGCTCAACGACCTGGGCGAGGAGGTTCGTGCCCAGACCCGCGCGATCTTCAGGCTGATCGACCGCCTCGACGGCGGCGCGGCCACGGCCTGACGGGCGGCTACTCAGTGCCGCCCAACGCGGCCTCGATCTCGCCCCGAGCCTGGTCGGCGTCGCGGTAGTGCACGGCGGCGATGCCGAGGCCCCGCGCCGCCTCGCAGTGCTCGGCGACGTCGTCGACGAAGAGGCAGCGCTCGGCGGGCAGCCCCAGCCGCTCCAGGGTCAGCTCGAAGATCTCGGGCTCGGGCTTTCGCATCCCGACGAAGGCCGAGTCGACGACCAGCTCGAAGATCTCGTCCACCGGCATCATCGCCCGCCACAGCGGCTCCCATTCGCGCACGTTGTTTGTGAGCAGCGCCATTCGCAGGCCGCGCCCCTTCAGCTCGCGCATCAGCGCGATCATCGGCTCGTTCGGCTCCAGAGCCTCGAAGTAGATCTCGCTGAACCGGTGCAGCTCGGGACGGTGGCCGAGGTCGGCCTCCAGCTCCGACGCCAGCTCGGCGAGGAAGTCCGCCTCCGCCCGGCGCCCCCTCTCCAGCTCGAAGAGGGGGTGCTCGCCGTTGCGCTCGGCGATCCTCTGCATCGCGGTCCCCATCGTCTCCATCGCGATCCCAGTCTCGTTCTGGAAGGCCAGGAACGACCCCAGCAGCGGCGTCGTCAGCACGCCGCCGAAGTCCGAGATCACCGCCTCGGTCGTCGTCACGGTCGCAGCGCCCTGACCACGTCGTAGCGGCCGAGCCCGGCCGTCCCCTCCATCGACCAGCGAAAGAAGGCGACGTCGGTGCGCAGGCCCGCGGTCTCGACGCTGGTCCCGCAGACGATCCGGCCGCCGGCGCGAAGCGGGCGGCGCGGGTCCTCTTCCTCCTCGGGGCCGGGCTGAAGGATCTCGACATTGGCGCGGCGGTGGCGTCCCTCGGCGTCGTACTCGGTCGAAACCAGCGCGCGCTCGATCTCCGCCTCCCCGCGCTCGTCCACGACGGCGGCGCTGAGGCCCTCCTCGTCGTGGCCCTGGGCGCGCGCGGGCCTCGCCGTCCAGATCGCCAGCAGCGAGCCGTCGGCGAACACCGACCCGATCGAGCGCACGTACGCGAGGTTGTCCCAGTCGATCGCGCCCCAGGTGCGGGTGGCCCGGCCGAAGCAGTCGATCGGCGTCGACCGCCGGTCCCATGAGACCTCGCCGGTGACCCGTCCCGCGGCGACCTCCTGCGAGGCGCCGGCGACGAGGCCGGCCCCCGCATCAGAGCCGAAGGACGCTCCGCGCAGCTCGGCGAAGTCGATCTCGAACGAGGTCCCGTCCGCCTGCAGGCGCGCCGCGGCGCCGTCACCGGTGGGCCGGATGCGGGCGCCGGCGAGCGCGGCCGCCTCCCAGTCCGAGGCCGACTCGAGCACTGCCTCCTCGGCGACCGCCGCGACCGTCTCGGCGTGGTCGAAGAGGAGGCCGATCGCGCGGGCCCGCCCGGTCGCCGGGAACAGCTCGACCTGGACGAGCCCGAAAAGGCCCGACTCGCTGTCGGCGAAGTCGATCGCGATCGCGTCGGAAAACGCCTCGCCCGGGCCGCTGCGCACCTCGATGCTCATCGCGGCAGTGCCGGCGGGCCCTCGGGGCGATCGGAGGGCTCGTCGCCAACCTCGTGGCCGGTGCCCTCGACGTCGTATCCGCGCTCGCCCGCGTGGCCGTCTGGACCGGGCCGGCCACGCGCGCCGCGGGCACGCTCCCAGCCCCACGAGACCGCCGTGTGGCCGATCGCGAGCCGGCGGAACAGCGTGGCGGCCAGGACCTTGCGGATCACGGCCCGGGTTGGCGGAAGCAGCAGCAGCAGGCCGAGCACGTCGCTGATGAACCCCGGCGTCAGCAGCAGGGCACCGCCGAAGACGATCAGGGTGCCGTCGGCGACCTCCTTGCCCGGCACGCGTCCCTCCGACAGCGCCTCGTTGAAGCGCCCCCAGGCGCGGCTTCCCTGGTGGCGCAGCAGCGCCCAGCCGACGATGCTGTCCACGATCAGCAGGCCGATCGTGTAAAGCACGCCGATCGCCTCGCCGACCTTGATGATCACGTACAGCTCGGCGAGCGGCACGACTATGAAGAGGACGAGCACCAGGGCGACCATGGGGGAAGCGTATCCACGCCGGGTCTCCGCGCCCGCCCCGGGGGCGGAGCCGGCGATTCCCTACCATGGGCGCATGGTCACCGAGGAACAGGTCCTGGAGGCGCTCGAGGAGGTGATCGACCCCGAGCTGGGGCTCGACTTCGTCTCGCTCGGGCTCGTCTACGACGTCGAGATCGAGGGCGCCAACGACGGCGGCGACGGCGCCGCCGACGTCTACGTCACCTTCACCCTGACCACGCCGGCGTGCCCGATCGGCCCCCAGGTCACCGAGCAGATGCGCGACTTCGTCGGCGACCTCGACGGCGTCTCGAAGGTCTACCCGAAGATGGTCTTCGACCCGCCCTGGTCCCCGGAGATGATGTCCGAGGACGCGAAGTTCGCTCTGGGGTACTGAGGCGCATCAGAGAGCCATTCTCGGCCTGGACCCGGAGGCGGGGAGGACTCCGCTGCAAACCGATTGCAAACTCGGGGCCCAAGAGACGCCTGTTCCATGGTTTTCAGCGGTGCCCACCCGCCTACTCGACGGCGTGACCCATGGACGCGTAGGCGCGGGCGAGCCATGAACCATCGATCTCATCGAAATCGATCCCGAGCGGCCCCAGGCGGCTCTCCATCAGCTCGCCGAACGTCAGGGCGGTAACGAACTGCCCCTCGTGCTCGAAGTGGTGCTCGACGCCATCCGGCACGATGTGCCGGTCGTCGGCGACGAGCAGATCGGCATCGCCCAGGAGCGCGGTGTAGAGGATCGGATCGTCCTCAGGATCCCGGGTCAGCGCCGGCGCGTCTCTCGGATCGAAGGGCGGTGATCCAGCAGCGCAGATCGCTTCCACCTGCCGGCGTAGCTTGGGAATGTCTTCATCGCGAAGCGCCGGGTTGATCTTCTTGCCGACCTCGCGCAGCTTTCGCTCGTACTCGTCGAAGAGCGGGGCTGAGCCGATCGCGACCCAGTCGTCGGGCGTTCCGTGGGGAAGCAGCTCTTCCAGAGCCGCCTTCCGATCGGCCGCGAGCGCTCTGCGGTCCTTCGCCCGATCGAGGCCCATGACGCGCCCCCCGGAGTCCTCGGCCTGCTTGGCGAGGTCATCAATCTCGAGCTGACCATGCTCGACCTCGTATGAGACCGCCCCATACGCCAAGAGCACGAAAAACTTGCGCGTGAGCCCCCCAGGGCTCAACGTGGCTGGGAGGGACACACTCGTATCGACGACGACGAAAGGCATGTGGCCACGCAGCGTACGAGCGCGTGCCGATGTTTCAGTCGGACTATGTCGCTGCCGAGCGGATCTGCTCTTCGGTGACTCCCTGGTAGCGCTCGTCGAGCTCCTTGAGCTCCTTCGCCAGGTCATAGTTCCCGCGGAGCGAAGCGAGTAGCGCGCCCTGCGGGATCCGATATCCGCCGCTCGGCAACTCGACATAGGGAATTCGCTCCGCCTCAATCCAGCGGCGGATGGTCCTATCGCTCACGCTAAGCAGGCTTGCAGCCTGGGCGACAGTCAGCAGCTGAGGTTGCGCGGCAGTGATCGCCATAGGTGCTCCAGTCTGGGGAACAGTATCGGCATATCCAGCATCTAAGTCAAGTCGGACAGAATGGACATTTTGTGGATATCATGGTCGATGGTATACCAGAACGGCCTTTTCGACCGTCGGGCTAGCTGTCGAAAGCCCGCCTTGACAGTATCCAGCGCGTCTGTCAGCATTAGACGCATTCCGGTATGACATCTCTACAAACACACATAGGAGGCCGCTGATGCCCAAGGTTCTCGTCCATAGCGAGGGGTCGGCCGAAGTAGCCCTGCACGATCTCGGTCCTGAGGAGACTGCCGCCGACCTGATCGGCTCGGTCAATGTGGAGCTCGAGGACTACGCCGTCTGGGTCGGTGAGGAGGACGCCCCCGTCGATCCTGATACGACCCTCGCCGCGCTCGACGCTGTCACCGATGGGGCGGAGATCACGGTCGCCCGTAAGGGCGAGATCCGCGTCACCGTGACCTACAACGGCGACAAGGAGCGCGACTTCCAGCCCCAGCAGAAGGTCCGCCGCGTCTTCGAGTGGGCAGTCGGCAAGGACGGGTTCAACATCCCCGGCGACCAGCGCCCGGAGCACGAGCTCGCGGTAGCGGGCCACGAGGAGGCGGCAGACCCGAAGGCGCCGGTGAGCTTCTACGCCGATGCCGAGCGCAAAGTGACGTTCATCCTCCGCCGCAAGGATGGGTTCCAGGGTTGAGCGAGCAGCCGGAGAAGGACATCGCCCGCAGGCACTCCGAGCGTCGGCTCCGCGACGATCTCGCAGCGGCGCCGGTGCAGGTCGGCGTCCTGCGCGGGCAGTGGCGGATCGAGCGGCTCGAGTGGCCCTACCTCCATGTGACCGTGGCCGCCTCGGAGCGCGCAACGCGGGAGCTGGCCCTCGGGCTGCGCGTCGACGTGAGTGACTACCCGTCCGTGCCGACCGCCTCGCCCTGGGACATCGACGCGGACTGCCTGCTGCCCGGCGAGCGCCGGCCGACTGGGGGGCGTGCCACGATGGCTTTCCGCGCCGACTGGGAGGAGGGCCGCGCCCTTTATCTCCCGGTCGACCGGGTCGCGCTGACCGGGCACCCGGACTGGCCGCGCCAGTACGCCCGGCATACGTGGGATCCCGAGCGCGGCATCGTGGTGCTTCTCACCCTGGTCTACGAGATCCTCAACGAGGCCGACGATGCGGCTGCCATGGAAGCCGCCTGAGCGCCTGCTGATCACTCCCGCCCTCTGGACGCGGCTGATCGCCGAGCTCGCAGAGCGCGGGGAGGGGCGCCGCGAGTCCGGCGCTTTCTTGCTCGGACGCCCCGGCGCCCGCCGCATCGAGGAGGCCCTCTACTTCGACGACCTCGACCCGCGCTCGCTGAAGGGCAGCATCCACCTCCGCGGCCCAGCCTTCTCTAGGCTCTGGGAGCACTGCTCGAGCCACGGACTGCGGGCACTCGCCGACGTTCACACACATCCCGGCCCGTGGGTCGCCCAGAGTCCGACCGACCGTCGCTACCCGCTCGTCGCCCAGCGCGGGCACGTTGCGCTGATCGTGCCGCGGTTCGCACTGGACGGCGCCGCACCGAGCCGGATCGGCTTTCACCGCTACGACGGCGAGTCGGGCTGGACCTCCTTCTTCGGCCGTGCGGCCGCCCGCCGCCTCCGCTTGAGATGACCGTCGCGCACAACAGCCCGGTGGGCGGCGCCGACCGGCTTGCGAAGCTCTTCGTCGACCTGCAGGAGGAGCCCGACCAGGACGCCGCCGCGGAGCGCCTGCGCCGGACGCCGGTGCAGTTGGTGATCGGCCGCGACGTCCCGGCCTCGGAGACGTTGCAGGTCGTGGCCGTCGCAGTGGTCGCCACCGGGAGCCGCGCGTTCCCCGCCGGATTGAACGTTGTGCTCGCCGGCGATGGGCCCATCCGGCTCGGCCGGGCTACCGGCTCGCTTTCCAGGATCTTGATCCGCGAGGGCGCGACGCTGGGGTCGCTCGATCTCGCGTTGCCCACGGTCGTTGTCGGCGACCCCGGCGAGGAAGTCGCGTCCGACCTCGAACGCTCGGAACTCGTCCTGCGCGCCGTCCCGCGGCGCTGGGCCGGCGGCGTAGTGCCGCTCGCGACGGAGGCGCCCCGGGTGGCGTCCGGTCAAATCGGCGCCGCGCTGGCCGGCGGCCTCGCCATCAGCGAGCTCTTCCATTCGATCCACGAACTGCTGCCTCTCGCCGGCCGCCGGACGAGCGGCTTCTCGCTCTGGGATCCGAAGGTGGACTGGAGCGCTCCGGAGGCGATCGGGCCGCAGCTCCAGCTGCTGCCAAGCGAGCTCTGGCTCCTCGGTCTGGGCCATCTCGGGCAGGCGCTGGCCTGGCTGCTGCGGTTCCTCCCGTGGTCGGAGCCGGAGAAGGCGAGTGTCTACCTCCAGGACGACGACATCGCCAAGGAGGAGAACCTCACCACCTCCATACTCACCTCGACGGATCAGCTCCGTCGGCAGAAGACCAGGGTCGTGGCCGACGCGTTGGAGGATGTGGGTATGAGAACCCGCCTCGTCGAGCGCCGCTTCGTGGCTGGGCAGGCTCGGCAGCCGGGGGAGCCGGCGTGTGCGATCGCCGGCTTCGACACGCCACAGGCTCGCCAGTCGCTGGACGACGGTGGATGGTCGCACCTGATCGACATGGGGATCGGCGCTGGGGCGCACAGCTTCACCCAGCTAATCGTCCATCGGCTTGGCGGGCGGCGCAGCTCCCGCGAGATCTTCGAGATCCGGCCCGATGACCGCGCCCAGCGCCTCGTCGAGAACGTGCCCGCCTATCGAGCTCGCGCCGAGGAAGACGGCGATCCCTGCGGGGCCCTGGAGGTGGCAGGCGAGGCGGTCGGCACCGCCTTTGTCGGCTTGGTCACCGCTGCGGTCTCGCTGGCCGAGGTGCTCCGGCCGCTCCACGAGGGCTTTTCCTCGGAGCTTGTCGTCGCCGACCTACGCGAGCCCGCGGACCTCGAGCTCGTCGTCCGGGAGGGCGAGCCGGCGGGCGTCGCCGCGGTGACTCCGGCGCGGGCGCCGCGCGAGGCATAGGAGCTGGCCGAATGGACGATGGCGACGCCTCCGAGCTACCATGCATAATCTTGACAGCGTGCCTGACGCTTCCTCCCATGCGTTGGCGCAGTTCTCCGCGGTCGCGCAGCGCGCCCTCGGGGAGGCTCTACGCCAAGCGCGCACCGAGCGCGATCTGACCCAGGCGGAGGTCGCTGGGCGAGCGCGTATCTCGCGCGGCTCGGTGGCCAACATAGAGCGCGGTGAGCAGAGCGTCTCCATCGCCCTGCTCCTGCGCCTCGCCGCCGCTATCGGCGTCGATGGGGCGGCCTTGGTCAATGAGCTGCCGCGCCCTGACCTCGAGGCGGTCGCCGCCGAGCTGCCAGAGAGCCTCCGCGAGCAGGTCGAGGACTTCGACGAGCGCCAGACCGCCTGGATCGCGAGCGTCGTCGGTACCACGGAAAAGGAGCCAGCGTGAGCAGCTACAAGCAGGAGCAGGCCGAGCAGGCCGCGACCGAGCTGCTCGCGGAGTTCGGCTTCGAAGAGCCGCCGATCGACGTCGAGGAAGTCGCGAAGAGGCTTGGCGCGCACATCGAGCGCCGGCCGCACAGCCCCGAGATTTCCGGTCTGCTGTACCGCGACCCCGACGCCGACGGAGAGCGCATCGTGATCGGCGTGAACGACGACGACGCTTCGGTGCGTCAGCGTTTCACAATCGCGCACGAGCTCGGCCACCTCCGGCTCAACCACGACGAGCAGCTCTTCGTTGACCATGACCTGCGCGTCAACCTGCGCGCTCCGAAGCTGCACAGCCATGGCGGCGTCGACGAGCGCCAGGCGAACTGGTTTGCCGCCGCGGTGCTGATGCCCGAGGGCATGGTGCACCGCATCGCCACCGAGCTCTCGGAGGGCCGACGCCCCTCCGATGAAACCTTGATCTCACTGGTGGCCGAACGATTCGCCGTAAGCCGACAAGCAATGGGCTACCGGCTGCTTAACCTCGGGCTGCTCAGCGGGCTATAGGCCGTCGGAGGGCGGGTTTGCTGGACGATCGACGGAAGCGCTTCCGTGAAACCTCAGCCTCCCGGCGCTACATCGCTCCGCCCTGCCGCGTGGCACGGACCAGGGCGATGCGATCGGCTTCGAGCACCGTGAAGCGCCCGGTCGAGCCGGACCCCTCGGCGCGGGTCGTGCCGACTGTCTGATCCGAGTAGATGGCAACGACCGACCGCCACGCGCCATGCGCGGTTCTCACTTCCACGCCATGGCCGGACTGGATCAGAGCTCGGATACGGGCCAGAGTTCCAGCACTGCCGGCCCGCTCCTGCGCGTACGAGCGATCGCGCGTTTCTCCCACATGGACATCAAGCCCGGAGGGGCGACCGTTCGCCCCCTTAACACGCGTCGTCGCTAGGCGAGCGCGCCCTGAAGCCCGGACACGAACCCAGCCAACTCCCCGGCCCGCACGGCGTCGAAGAAGCCGTCGTAGTCGCTCGGGCTCAAGAAGTGGAACTGGTAGCGGCGGTCCGCTCCCTCCGCCTCCAGGTACCGGTTCACGACCTCGAAGTGGTCACGCGCCGCCTCGAGCTTGCCCACGTTGATCGGCGAGTCGTCGCTGTCCGCCTTCGTTTCAACGACGACTACCTCGTCCTTCTCCGCCGGCCAGATGAAGAAGTCGGGGTTGAACTCGCCGGCCTTGCGCTTTGACTCGGGGGTCTTCTTGTACGAGAACTCGATCGTGTAGAAGCCGGTATCGGGCGCCTTCACCCACGACCGGATGGTCTCGGCGTTTTCCTTGTCCAGCAGAGCCGAGACGAACGCCTGCTCGGGATGATGGGAGGTGAGGACGAGGTTGACCGGGGACTTGAAGAGGTACGAGTTCGAGACCTTGATTAGCCAGGTCGGGACCGTGATCTCCTCGGCCTTCCTGAGCGCCGCCGCGTCGTCCTCAGTCCCGAGCTTCGCGCTCTCCTCGTCGTAGAAGAGCCCGAGATGCGATGTGAGTCCCGAGATCCGCCCCTTGACCGGGCGCATCTCCGCTGTGTTCACGATGTCGAGGCCGATGGGCTTGCGCTTGAGCTCGGCGCCGGGACGCTTTGTCTTCTGCTGGAGAGAGCCGAAGGCCGAGAGGATCAGCTGCCGATTCTCCTGCGTCACTTCGGTGCCGTCGAGCTTGAGGCGCTTGAGCGCATCCACGATGAGCCGTTCGACGCGCTTCTTCGGGTAGGCGGCTGCGAGCTTGGTGCCCAGCCGCTTGTCGGCGTCGCGCAGGCGCTCACGCACGTCCGCGACGACGTCTGAGACCGGATAGCGCTTGTGGACGACCCGGGTCGTCAGGTCGACGCGCCCGGACCCAGTTGCCGAGACGAACGTCGTCGTCTCATCGTGGTCCCGCTGCGGCCGCAGCTTGATCCTCTCGATGTCAACCGGCTTCTCGACCTTCCTGGCCTTCATCCCGGTTGGAACGGCGTCGAACTCCAGGTTGTGAAGCTCAAAGTGGGGCGCGTCGCGGCCATCCGTCGGGCGCTGAGAGATCGTGGTCTCGACATCGAGGACCTCGGCAACGAGCTCTTCGATCTCGGGGCCCCAGCGCTCGTGGTTGAAGACGTAGACGATCGGCTGTTCGGCAACGCTGGGCGGCCGGCGCAGCCCCCGACCGAGGACCTGCGAGATCAGCAGCTTCGAGTTGAAGGCCCGTTTCTCGTGCGGGTAGATCTGGAAGACGTTGGCGACGTCCCAGCCCTCGCTGAGCATGGCGACCGAGACGATCCACTCCGCCGGGTTGTCGAGCGCGTCGACCGACTTGAGCTTTACGAGGTTCGACTTGTGCTCGTCCGAGGAGGTGACCACCAGAACGCGGGCGTCTGCCTCTTCCTTCCCGCCCTTGAGCCGCTCTGTCAGAAACTCGACCAGCGCCGCCGCGAGCTCGTTCGCGGCCTTGATGCTCTGCGTCACCGCAATCGTCAGCGGCTTCATGCCGGCATGTTTGTGCGCCTTGCGGTTCTTCTCGTGCTGGGCAAGGAGCTTCTGAAAGCGCTCCTCGTCAGTCGAGGAGTCGTCCTTGTCGAGGTAGAAGACCTCCTTGACGAAAGCATCGTCGATCGCCTGGCGGATCGGGTAGCGGTAAACGACGTCGGAGAAGTAGTCGTTGCCCTGGTAGCAGGTCCCCGAGCCGCCGACGAGGTAGCGAAAGCCGTACTCCTCATCACCGAGGAACTCTCGCCAGGTCCTCCCCGTCGTGGAGTAGGCGTGGTGTACCTCGTCGGAGATCACAAGCGTTCGATCACCCCGGCCGACGAACGAGTCAGCGATCGAGGAGCTCGTGCGCTCGTAGGTGGCGTGGATGTTCTCGATGCAGATCTCGCCCTCCTTCACCGTCGACATCGCGTCCACGATGTCGGGGATGCGAATGCCCTCCCGGTTGGGTAGCAAGTCACCGAGGTCGCTGTTGGCGACCAGCGCGTTGAACTTCTCTTTGAGACCGTCCTCGATCGTCAGCGAGGGGCAGAGGACGAGGACGCGATCGACATGACCCTCGTTGAGGAGGATCCGGGCTATCGCGTGGTAGACGAAACTCTTGCCCGTAGCGGTGGCCATGTCAAGCGTGCAGGCAAGGCGGTCGCGGAATGGGAGCCGCTCGATCAGCCGGGCTGCGCTTGGATAGCGGCGCTGGAGGTCTGCTGATGTCTCGTAGGACGTCCGCGCGAGATCCTCGGTCGACTCGTACTCGCCGCCGCAGAGGAAGCGGACGGCGGTCTCGATCGCCTCTCGCTGGAAGGTGCGACCCCGTGTCACCTCCTCGATGAACTCGTCGTACTCGCTCAGGTCGAGACGCTTCGGATCGACTGTCTCCGAGACCTGGAGGACGAGCTGGTCGGCCGAGAACTGGTCGACCGAGAGCTTCGCCGAGAGCTTCATGTCTTCGTCTTAGTCCGCCTGCTCTTCGGGGCGGCGGGCTTCGCCTTGCTAGCCCTCTTAGCCGTTCCTCGCTTGGTCGCCGCACCGGGTTTGCCGTCTCCGCTCGCGCCGCTTTTGGCGGGAGCGCGCCGTCGCGCCTTCCTCGGAGCCAGCTTGGCGGGCTCCACAACCTCTCGGCGCTCGTTCCCGTGCGTGTCCATGTAGATGACCAGGACCCGCTCGCCCGCGTGCGTGAGATCGAGTTCAAACGCCCAAGACGCCTTCTGAAGCTCGTCGCCGAACCGGTGCTCGCGCAAGCGGAACACGTCGTCGTCGTAATCCGAATCCGCCATGACCATCGCCAGATCGCCCCGGCCGGCGTCCCCCAGGTCGGCGAAGTCATCGGGATCGAGCCCGCCGCGTCGGAACTCCGCCACCTCCGCCCGCAGCTTCCCGTCCTTGGTTGCGTAGCCGACCTTGACCTCGGGCGGCTCCACGAAATCGAAGCCGAAGGAGTCGATCGCGTCGTTCAGCTCGTCGAAAGAGCCGGGTTGCGCGAGCAAATCGAAGTCGCGACCGTGCAGGGCCTCGATCACCGAGTACGGCACCCGCAGGATGAAGTACGTGTTCTCGTCCAGCGTGATCACGTCCTCGAACAGAGAGGGATCGCACGCGGAAACCGGCGCGATCACGTACACCTCGCCGCTGGCCTTCGCCTTGATGCGCTCGTGCAGAGACTCGATGTAGGAGCGCCCCATCAGGGCGTCGGTCTCGTTGAAGGGGAACAGATGCACCGGGCCGCCCTTTCTGATCCCGACCATCGGCACGGCCCCCAACCTGTGGGAATCTGGGCGACAGCCGAACAGCTCCAGGACGAAGGCCTCGTACTTCTCAAACGGGAGTTCCTCCAATAGGGCGTTGTCGTAAAGGCCCGCCGAGCAGAGCTCGAACGGCCGGAGGGTCGGCAGCACCGGTTGCTTGCCATTGCCCTCGGTCATACCAAGGAGGCGCCGCTGCGTCGTGTAGACGGCCAGCTTCCCGCAGTCAACGGCCATCCATCGCCGGCCCAGCCGCTCGGCCACAACTGCGGTGGTCCCCGATCCAGAGAAGCAATCCAGGATCAGGTCGCCCTCGGTCGATCCGGATTCGATGATCCGCTCGAGCAGTGCCTCGGGCTTTTGCGTCGGGAAGCCTTCGCGCTCTGCAGCCTGCGCTCCAATTGGCCCGATGTCCGTCCAAATGTCCTGAAGCGAGACGCCCGGCTGCTCATCGAGGTATCGCTTCTGGCGGGGGACCGCTCCCGGTTTCGCCTGAACGACCTCCCCCGAGGCGTAGAGCTCCTCCATCCTCTTCTTCGTGAATCGCCAGTAGCGAGTAACTCCCCGGAACTCGTACCGTGGGTTGCCCTTGCTCGCCCCGCCCGGGGCCGTCAGGTCTCCAAGGGCGTACCGGCGCCCGGTTGCCTCCTCGACGTGCTGGTAGTACGAGTCGATATGGCTCTCCTCGTACGGAGTAAAGATCGGGTTCCACACCCACTGGTCGCCCTTGGAGTAGAAGAGGATCGCGTCGTGGATCCGGCCGTGCTGCTGCCTGCCCTGCTTTGTGTCGGAGTGGGCGCTTGAGCGCTTCCAGATGATCTCGGTGCGGAAGTTCTGCGGCCCGAAGATCTCGTCGAGCAGAACCTTCATGTAGTGGACCTTGTTCGTGTCGAGGTGTAGGTACAGCGCCCCGTTGTCGGCCAGCAGCTCGTGGATGAAGACGAGGCGCTTGCGGAGGAACTCGACGAACTCGGCTCCCTCGACCTTGTCTCGGTACGCCGGCTGGTTCTTGCTGCCGCGAAACTCGCGCTTGGTCGCGAACGGCGGGTCGATGTAGCAGAGGCGCACCCCGGATGTACCGTCGGCGTTCAGGAGCTCGCCGCGCTCCTTCATCTCAAGGAGCGTCTTCAGGACCTGGAGGTTGTCGCCGGAGACGAGCTTGTTCGTCCAACCGTCCTCGCCGTCGGAGCCGAAGCGCTTCAAGGTCTGGAGCGGCACCGCCATGGTGTCCGCGAGGATCGAGCTGCGGCTCTGCTTTCCGGAGTAGGCAAGCTCAGCCTCTTTCGCCTCCTGGAAGAGGCGCTGGCGCCAGTGCTCATCGAGGAGCTCGCCGCTACGCAGTCGCTCCGCGATCGCGTCGATCTCGTGCTCGGTGAGGGCGGGTCGCAGGCCTTCTGAATCACCGCTTGCCACGGACTCAGGCTAACCCACCCTTCCGCGTCAGAACGACCCGGGGCCGTCCCTCCCAGCGCTTGGGTCCGCGGCCCCTCCTGAGCTCGCCGCATCCGCTGCTCATCGCCCGTAAACCGGCCGCCAGGGCCGGTGAGTCGGCTCGCCTGTCGCCAATCGCGCAAAGGAGCCACGGATCCGCGGAGACAGGAAGCGCCGCTTTGCATGGAAAGCGGGCATGGCCTGCGCCCCAGACCGCGATAGAGCGGTTCCGCGAGCATAATGCCGCGTCGCGCGTCCACCGCGTCGCTGCCTAAGCTCGGCGCTATGGATTTCTCCGCAACGATCGCGATCGCCGTTCTCGCGCTCCTGTTCACCGTCGGGTCGTTCTGGTGGCTGAACGCGCGGCGCGGTTCGCTCGCCGCCGTTGTGCCGCCGGTCTACGCGTTCGTGGAGGGCTTTCGACTGCGGTTTCCCGTCGCGGTCTTCAACGACGGCGCGGCCCCGCTGCTCATCATCGATCTGAGGGTCGCGATCTCGGGCGCTGGGACGTACGAGTGGCAGACCACGCGCACATCGGTCATGCCGAAAGAGGACGACGGACACGAATTCGCGGTGCCGTTCTCGGTCAAGGGCCGGGACACCGCGACGGTCATCGCCGAGTTCGGCGGGGACTACGACTGGCTGCCAAAGGCCGGCGCGTCGCACGAGATTCGCCTCGAGGCGCTGATTCATGACGACGCAGCTTGGACCGAGCTTGTGACCTTCACGTGGTGGGCACCGCCGTCCGACCAACTCATGCGCAACTACATCGCTCATCGAAACGAGCCGCCATCACCATCCGCTGCTCACGAGGGCGGAGGCATGAGTGACCATCTCGGCATCCGTTTCAAGATCGGCGACGCGTTCCCCGCCGACGATCAACTGGCGCGCTGGATGACGATCTGTGCGATGGCACTCAACGACCTGCTCTACGTCAATCGCCTGCTCATGCCGCGCCTCCAGGAAGAAGTCGAGTCCGAGGACTACGAGAACGTCTACCTCGCGCGCGTCGCCGGCGCTCACCTATTCGAGATCGCCAAGTTCCTCGGCCATGCGCATCGGCGTATCCCGGCGATCGGCAAGTTCGTCGAGGGACTCGATGCTGACCAGAAGGCGGCCTACGAGAAGGTCACCGCCGTCGGGCCGAACGGGTCGAGCGATTTTGCGAAGCACCTCGGGGTTGCTCGCGGACAGGTCTTTCACTACTCAGAGCTAATCCCGCAGAACGAAATTCGGGAAGACCTAAGGGCCGCGATGACCGAGCACGCCGACTCGAGGGGCGAGATCCGCGACGAGGGCGCCCCGATCACCGGGTTCCGCGCGCGCTTCGCTGACGATATTGCGGTCGAGCTGACCTTCGGCGATCGCCCGCTCGATAAGCGCGAGTACGTCACCCAGGTCAGCGAGCACATCGCTGCGTATCTGGAGTTTGCGTTCGCCGCAATCGCGGCCTACGTCCAGCGTCTGCCGCGCGAGGCTTGGGAATACATCGAGTTCGAGACACCGTCGCGTTCGCCTCGTGACTCGGGATCCGCCTGACCGCCTCTAACAATCTGAGCCATGGAGACCCAACGGTCGATAGGAGACTTCTCCGAGGATGAGCTACGCGACTACGCGTGCGAGCACGTCCTTTATGAGATCACGCATTTCATCCGCGCGGCCCAAGCCATTGAGGCGGCGCGGGCTGGGCTCTTTCCGATGAACTTTGCGATCGAGGTCTTTGCCCTCCACCTCCGTAACCTGCTCGACTTCTTCGCCCCACGCAGCGCGCGCCCGACCGACGCGTGCGCCCGGCACTTCCACACCGACTGGGATGAGCCTGAGCTAAACCTCTATCTCCGCGAAGCGCGGTGGATGGCCGACAAGCACATCGCGCATCTCACAACGGATCGGACCGCCGACGTTGACCTCAAGACGTGGGCTGTCGAGCCGATCGTTCGGTCGCTCATCCCGGTCATCGAGCGTTTCGCTGAGGGCGCGGATCTCGTCTGCGACAGCTTCCGTGACCACGTAAGGGACCGCTTGGGGGAACTCCCGCCTGCCCGTGATCCGACCGAGCTGCCTCCCGGGCCTGACTTCGCGCCGGGGTAGGAATCAGCGAACTCGTCGCCGCGCAGGACCCCCGCTGCACTCGGTTCGATCGCTCGCGTAGCGCGTGGACTCGATGAGCCCCCACTTAGGTCAAGCCATCCGCCGCTATTCGCGGCGCTCAACCTTGAGCAGCCGCAGGTAGCACCCCGTCTGAAGGAGCAGTGCCGCGTCACCGCGACCGATCTCGTCGCACAGGCCGTGGGCGATGACATTGCGCAGGTTCAGACCGAGCGAGTCGGCCAGAAGGTTGACCAGATATGCGTGCCAACCCCGTGCGCCACGAGCGAAGACGGGACGGAGCTGCTCGAGGATCCAGCCGAGTGGACGTTCTCGACCGGGGTTTGCACCAGATGGCTCGAGATAGGTGGGGATCCCCAGGTGTCGCGCGAGCTCGCGCAGGATCGCTTCGATCCGGGGAGCGATCACGTGTGCGGCGTCGTCGGGCTCGCCACCCCAGTAGTGCTCGAAGCCACGTGCGATGCGATCGGCAATCTCGGGGCGGATCAGGGTCGTGGTGAACAGTTCACGTATGGCCTCTCGGCTCCCACTGCCAGAGTGCGCCTCTCGGATTTCGTCCAGGACGTTGGCGGCCAGCAGCGACCAAAGGCGTGCTGCATTCGCGCGCTGTTGTGCGCGGACCCACTGTTGGCGGCGTTCATCGGTGTTGGCGAGGAAGAGCACGCTTGATTCGTCCGAGCTCATGACCACCTGCGTGACGAGAAACTGCAACGGGGCCGCCTGGCGAAGGCCTTCAATCCGCTCGTCGAGGTCCTCGGGTTCGCCACCGGGCGGACCGGCGACCCCAAACCGCGTGAACGCCCCCTCAAGGTCGTCGTCACCAACGATGCGATCGATCATCTGCCGCATAGCCTCGGTTGGGATCTCGACCTGGGCGGAGACGGTCTTCAGGTCGAAGTCCTCGGGATTCATCGCCTGAAGCTCACGCCGCAGCTCCTCGATAAGACTGGCTTCGAGCTCGTGTCTGGTCGCTAGCGCGAGAGCACGCTGCAAGTGGACCGCTCGGATCATTCCCTCGGTCTCGCCTGCCGCAGTTCGCCACCTGTCGACCTGCTCCCGGCGCAGGTCCTTGCGACGCTCCGGGGCTCTCCCGATCTTGAGCTCGACGATCGTCTCCGCGATGTGCGGGTCGTCGCCGTAGCGGGCCTCGGTGGCGTCGATCAGCTCGTCGAGTTCATCCGGTGGACCCTCGAGCCGCGCCAGCGGTGCTAGAAGGCCTAGCGCAACACCCGGCCCTCCGTCCTCAGCGGCTAGGTCCTCGCGAACCATCTCGACGCTACGGCGGACGATTTGCCCCATCCGGTCCTCGTCGCGCAAATCGGCCCCAGCTCGAGAGCCCGGACCAGGCCGACGACGCGTTCGATCGCCGGCCAATCGGGGTTTGCACTCAGCTCGACGTACGCATCGACAGCCGCGCGAGCGTGTAGGTCCGGGCGGTCGCCAATCCTTCGCTCCCAGAGCAGGTCCTCCAGACGAGAGCTGGCGATCGGATCGTCGAGCGCCCCCGCGGCGGCGATCCATGCGTCGACGTCCGCAGTCACAACGTCAGCCAACGGCGGGGGGAACTGTCCCTGGTCGGTGACGATCATCGGAGCGAATGGGCCCTCCTCAGATCGCCGCTCCTCGTCGTGGACCAGCATGTAGCCGAAGGCGAAGACGAGGGGCCGGTACTGCTCCTGGGTGTCCTGCGGGGCGAGCTCGCGCAGTTTCGCGTCCACAGCGTGCCAGCTGTCGGCCTCGGTCACGGCTTGGCGAAGGTGCTCAAGGACTTTTGGTTCGAGACTCATGAACCTCAGATGGTTAGCGGGGCCTGCGGCTAGAACCCGCTGGTCCTGATCCTGCTCCCGAGCCGATCAGCCGCAGCTGCCTCCAGACTAAGCGCGTGCGGATTCTCGACCTAGACCTCGACTTCTTTCAGGAGGGCAGAGCGACTCACATTTCATTCGATGAAGTCCGTCGTGATCCAGACGAATACCCGCCCTGGCTGCTGGAGGACGCCCTCGCGTTTGTGGAGACCCAGTGCTTGGTGACCGACAAGCTGCCGGGCCTCGCGGTCGAGCACCACGCTGAGCTGTTCCATCACTTCGGGGAATGGATCGAGAACGGGACGCTCACGTCATCATTCGAGCTCGTCCACGTCGATGCTCACGCCGACCTCGGTCTCGGCGATTCGGGATACGACTACATCCTCGCCGAGCTCGCTTTCGCTCCCCTCGCCGAGCGTTACAAGGCGCTGAAGGAGGGTGTTCCCGCCTTGCCCGAGGCGTTCTGCGAGCGGGGCGCCGACGCGCTCAACGACGCCAACTGGCTGGCGTTCGCAGTCGCCTGCGGCTGGCTCTCAGAGTTGACTTACGTGTTCAACGGCATCGGTCCCGCGCCAGGTGACCTGCTGCGCTACCTGATGAAGGACTTCGACGTCGAATCGGATCACCTCCAAGTCCACGCTATAGAGAGAGGAGAGCTTCGGGACTCGCTGATGCGCATCGGTCCGCCGCGGGTCGAGCGAGCAGATCCCGCCATCCCCTTCGCGGCGATCCCCTGGCGCGACTACCAGGCGACGCGGCCGTTCGATGTCGTCTGCCTCACGCGCTCACCGGCCTACACGTCTTCGACAGCTGATCCCATCTTCGACACGATTCGAGAGCGCTTCATTGACGAGCGGCGTTTCTAGGTGAGGAGGAGGGCCGCGACATCTCCTGAAGACCGCCGCTTTCCATGCCGAGGAACACTAATCTCGTCGCGGATCAGGCTGGCTCCCTTCGCGTGAGAGCAGCAGCGCCGACGAGATCTCGACCGGCTCAAACCAAGATCAGACACCAGCGGCTCTGACGCGCGGCTTGATGAGTGCGGCCACCTGCGACGCCGCTTCCTCATGCATCGCCGGGATCGCATGCGAGTACACGTCGAGCGTGATCGAGATCGTTGCGTGGCCGAGGCGCTCCTGCACGACCTTCGGGTGCACTCCGGCCTGGAGCGCCAGCGTGGCGTGGGTGTGACGGAGGTCGTGGAGGCGGATTTTCGGCAGGCGCGCCGATGCGAGGTGGCGCGCGAACGCTCGCGACAAGCTCCGAGGCCAGATCGGTGTTCCGTCCTCGCGGCAGAACACGAAATCATCGTCCTGGTAGGTGGGACCAAGCGCACGCCGCTCGGTTTGCTGGGCGCGCCGGTGCTCCCGAAGCGCGGCCACCGTGCCCGGGTCGAGCGCGACGGTACGCCGGCCGCGCTCGCTCTTCGTCTCCGAGACGACCCGGTTCCCGACGAGCGTCTGCACAATCATCGCCCGCCCGGCGTCGAGGTCCACGTCCCGCCAGCGGAGCCCGAGGGCCTCTCCGCGCCGGCATCCCGTCATCGCCAGGAACCGCCAGCACCCTGCGAGTCGGTCGTTGCGGACGCTCTCCAGGAAGGCTTGGAGCTCGGCTGCGGACCACGTCCGCATCACGCGCTTTCGAGTGGCGCGGAGCGACGGGGGATCGGCGGCATCGGCCGGGCTCCGCGCGAGCCGATTCCACTTCACGGCATCGGAGAGCGCGCGGCGGAGGATCGCGTGTATGTACCGGACGGTTCGCGGCGAGAGGCACGCGCTCAGGTCGGCGTACATCGAGTTGAGCATCGCGGGGGTCAGGGCCTGGAGCCGCACCGATCCGAGACGGGGGAGGACGTGATTGCGAACGTTCGCGGCGTAGGAATCGAACGTGAGCGGCCGCAGGCTGGACCGGACGGCGGGGAGCCACTCCCCTTCGAGGAACGAGCGGACCGTCAGCTTCGATGGCGCGACGTACTGGCCGGTCGAGAGCTGGCCGAGGATCTCCGTCAGCGCCTCGCTGGCCTCGCGCTTGGTCCTGAACCCGGAGTGCCACTTCTGGCGCCGTCGGCCCTGCTCGTCGCGGCCGATGTCGACGACGACCGCCCAGGTGCTGCCCCGCTTCCTGATGTGGCCCCTCATGCCGCTCCTCCGTCCTGGACTGCAAGTGCAGCGCGGGTACGCCGGATTGCGGGAAGCCCGATCGGGCGCAGTGCCGCTCGCTCGGCGACCTGCGCGAGCGCCCGGCTGAGGCTCCGCGGATGGAGCGGCTCACCGCTCTCGCGGCAGACCACGAGGTCGTGGTCGCTGTAGTCGGAGCCCCACTCGGATCGCTCGGCCTCTTGGCGCTCGCGGTGCTCGCAGAGAATCGCGACCGTGCCCGGGTGGAGGTCGACCGCGCGCACCCGGCGCGACGTCGACGGCGGCTTGATCGCTGTGTAGGGAACACCGACGACGGCGTTGCGAACGTCGATCCGCGCAGCGTCGAGATCGACGTCCGTCCAGCGCAGCGCGAGCAGCTCGCCGGTACGCAACCCGCCGAATGCGGCGAGGTGCCACGCTGCCTCGAGGCGCGTGCCGCGTATCTCCGCGAGAAACGCGGCGAGCTCGTCTGGCGTCCAGTGGTCGAGCCGACTCACCGCGGAGCCCCCAGCCACTCGAGTAGAGCCGGGACGGGGACGACGATTCGGCGACCGAGTCGCCGTGTCGGAAACTCGCCGCGGCGGGCGGCCTCGTACGCGGCCGTGCGCCCGAGGCCGAGAATCTGGGCGGCCTGCTCGACCGTGATCGTCGCCTCATCGGCGAGCTGGATGAGCAGGGAGGGCTTACGCTCTCTCATGTCAGGACCTCCTATGTAGGTCTTGGCCAGGCCCCGGGGCGTTCCAGCGCCGCCGGGGCCGCTCTCGTTGCTTACACGAGTAGGCTAGCGCGCTGGTCGGACGGATCCGCGTACACGTGTAAGCTCAAGGCGATGAACCCGCGGATCGACACCGAGGATCTGATCGACGCGCATGGCGTTGCAGAGATCCTCGGTCTGACTCATCGCAATACGGTGAGCCAGTACCTGGAGCGGTATCCCGAGATGCCGCGTCCGGTTGTGGACCTGGGTCGCGGCCGGCCGCGGCTATGGCTGCGGAGCGAGATTGAGGGCTGGGCCGAGCAGCGCGCTTCGCGGAAGGGTGAGCGCTCGCGCGACTGAACCCGGCGCGGTCCGGCGGAGATGCTCGAAGACTTTGCGCCCTGCGAAGCACGTCGCCAGGTAGCCGGTCTTGACGCTCCTGGCGCCTTCCGGGCGCTTGAGCAAGTCGACGTCAGCACCTTCGGCGAGTTCCGCACAATCAACGGTCTCGGCGTCTACTTCAGAGCTGCTTTCCGCACGGCGATCCGGTGTACGGCTGGATCGCTGAGTGGTGCTTGTCGCGCGAAGCGAGAGCGAGATCTGCACGCCGTATGCGCATGTCCAGGCCGCCATGCCCTCGCGGAGTGTCTCAACCCAAACGCGACCCAGCTATCGGATCAAACTAGAGTTGGCCACGTGCCGAATGCTCTACACCCTTCAGTCGCGAGCATCACCGACTGGCTGCAGAATGGGGCAAACGGGCTCACCCTGCTGCTGGGGTTAGCCGCGATCGTCGCATTCATCCTGTCGCGGGTTGCGTTGGCCCAGATCATCCGCCGCTACTACGTGCGTGAGCTGAGTAAACCATTAGCGAGGGATAGAGCGACAGTCAAGAAGGGCCTAACCAGGGGTGTCGAGGCGCGAATTAATGGGGACGCATGGCCGATCGCCTCGGAGTATCACGGGCTTACCGTCGCGGAGGGTCGTCGAGAATGGTGGGTGCCGTGGAGCTGTGGTGAGCAACTCAGCGAGCTCGCGACAGCGTACGAGAGAGCCGGCGCCAGACTGCGGCGGTCTCTCACACTTCGGCTAGGCGCCGGAACCGATTTTGCGGCTGGAGAAGCGCGGCTTGCGGATGTCGTCGGATCCCGTCTTCTTGCTGACTCGGACTTCAAACCTAGTCCGTCGCTCGGCCAATCGCCTTCGGAGCCGCTCGCCAACCTCCTCCGGGGCTTCGGCGCCCACATCCTGCTGTGGCCTCCATATGGACTTGACTCTTACTACGCGGACGTTCGCTGCACTCAGACTGGCGAGCACTTTGGAGCACCGGATCTCCCTTTTCACTTGTTGGCCCCAGGCTCAGCTAAGGGTCGGTGGTCCGGGGTGCGATCGGAGCTTGCTGACCGTCTCGACGATCGGGTGCGGGACATAGCCCGTCAACGTCTGGAGGCGATGAGCCCCGACTTCAATGGGCGGGTCCTGCGGTTACGCCGGTGGAGGGCCGAGTCATCAGAGTCGTCCTTGGCGGCGCGATTGCACCTCCTAGCCGACTCCACAAACTTTGCGAGTGTGCTCGCCACAAGCGGTGGGCTTCATTTGGTCGAAGACGAGGCGTGGCGGCGAACAGTTGAAGCGCTATGTCTCGATCGGCATCTCAACGGGCAGGATGCGTCCGGTGAAGAGTCGTTTGCCGCAAACCACCTCGTAGTACACCTCGGCATCGTTACTGCTGACCGGCAACTGGCTCTCACAAGACGGGGGACGCAAAGCGAGTTCTATCCCGGGACCCTCAACAGCGCGGTGAACGGTGTAGTCGAGATCGCGCCACGTGCCGGACTCCTGCGAGGGGACTATGACGATGATGGCTTTGTCGACGTCCTCGCGACTGCGCTTCGAGAGGCGGACGAGGAGCTCGGGGATCGGCTAGGTCTCCGACGGGAGAACCTGGTCATCCGTGCTCTCGGGCTCAACCACACCAAATCTGAGGTGACCCCATACGTCTTGCTGGAGGCAAGAACTGAACTGACTCTAGAAGCGATCGCTAGGAGACAGTTCGCAACTGCGTCCCGGCACGAAGGAGCGTTCGAGGTCGGGAGCGAGTTGGTCGGCCTGCCCCTTGCTCCCACAACAGCCCGCAACGCTGTTGGCTGGCTGAGGGAACGCCGCGACGATCTCACCCTCGGCGGGCTTGTCAGCGGTGTCTTCGCGCTCGGATACCAACTGGACGGTGACACCATCGCGGAGGCTTGGAAAAGCGCGCCCCCCCTTCAGGACGAACAGCTGACGAGAGTCCCCGTATAGACGACAGGATGGACTTCAACCTGCTCTACGGAACGAGACGCGTCCTGAGGGGCGTGCGTCGCAGAACCTATGAGGGGGTGACCTACGAGATCACGGTCCGCGGAATGCCCCGGGGCTACTTCCAAGGTGAAGCGCGTCGACTAGATGATGGGGCTCTCGTGGTGTCGGGTGAGAAGGCTCGCTCTAAGCAGCAAGCCAGAAAAGCCGCCGAGGCCAAACTCGACGCCGCGATGACTGCAGAGGAGAATCACTAGCCAGCGCAGCGGGGTGCCGCTTTCGCGTGATAGCAACACCCCCGACGGCAAGCGAGATCAGCGGCGCTCTTCGGGGGCTGCAAACCAGTTGCAAACGCACTCCTCAGAACCGGGACGGACTGATCGGCTCGATGCGTTGAAGCCGGGGCGGGATCCGGCTTCACCAGCCAGTTCACGGACTGCCCAGCACGCGCCGGCACGGCGACCCCCAGAGATGATGTCCGAGGACGCGAAGTTCGCGCTCGGTTATTAGCCTGCAAACGGGCGACTTCTTCTGGAACAGGGTCCCGAACGGGTCCCGGAAGCCATCAAAGTCGTCCCATCAGCGGGCGGGGGATGGCCGGAAACTGAATACGAAGCCGCCACACCGGGATCACAGAGCGATTTGCGAGCCGACGATCACCGTCTTATCACTGGGTAGCTGAAAGGCGTCGATCGGGCTCGCGGCGTTCCGGGCCATGACTACGAACAGCTTCTTCCGCCCACGGGTGACCGGGGGGACGTCTTCGGTCGGCTTGATCGAAATTCGCGAGACGACGTAGGAGGCGTGCTCGAGGTCGAGGTTGCGTTCCAACAGCCCCTGCTTGCGACAGAGGCGCAGTGCCGCGGGGACGTCGAGCGAATCGTGATAACCCGCCCTGAACGTCACGTGGAAGACGTTGAATTCGCCGCCGATCCGTTCGACCGTGAAGCGCTCGAACTCATCGACGTTCGGGATGCTAACCAGGTCCACGGAGACGATCACGACCCGCTTCGGGAACGTGCGAGTGTTCTCGACCTCGATCCGGAGCGCCAGCGGGGTGGTGTCCTTCGTGGGATGCAGGTAGACGGCGACGCCCGGGACCTTCGTCGGCGACTCCTGCTGAGCATCGAGGTCGTCTAGGAACCGCGTCAGCGGCCCTTCCTTCTCAGTCCTGCCGCGGGTGACGATGGTCTGCCCCCGCGACCAGTTGATCATCACGAGCGAGAGCACCAGTGCGAGCGCCAGCGAAAGCCACGCTCCGTGCTCGATCTTGATGATGTTGGAGGCGAAGAAGGCCACCTCCACGGTCAGGAACAAGGCTGCGATCGGGACAAGCCTGCGCCTCGGCGTGCCCCACAGGTAACGGGCAACAGCGAGGAAGAGCAGCGTGTTCAGGACGAAGGTCGCTGTGACGGCGACGCCGTAGATATCGCCCAGCCTGTCGGCGGACTGGAAGACCAGCGCCAGGGTGACGACGCCGATGCAGAGCGCCCAGTTGACGACCGGGACGTAGATCTGGCCTTCCAGCTTCGACGGGTGGAGGATGTTGAGCCGTGGCAGGAAGCCGAGCTGGACCGCCTGTCGCGCGACCGAGAAGGAGCCCGAGATCGCGGCTTGAGAGGCGATGATCGTCGCGGCCGTGGCCAGGAAGAGCATCGGGATGCGCGCCCAATCGGGAGCCATCAGGAAGAAGGGGTTGACCGCGGTGCCCGGATCGTGACGGATCATCGCCGCCTGGCCGAGGTAGTTCAGCATCAGGGCTGGGAAAGCGACCCCGAACCATCCGAGCCGGATCGGCGCTGCGCCGAAATGGCCCCTGTCCGCGTAGAGAGTCTCGGCGCCGGTCACTGCGAGGACGACCCCACCGAGCACAAAAAAGCTCTCCGCCCCGTGCTCCGCGAGGAAACGAGCCCCCCACGTTGGCGAAAGCCCCTGCAGCACCGCCGGGTCCTTCGCCAGCTGGTGGAGACCCAGGAGCGCGATCGCGGTGAACCAGACCAGGATCACCGGCCCGAACAGCGATCCGATCGCACCCGATCCACGTCGCTGGAGGATGAATAGCCCAATCAGGATGACGACCGAGATCGGCGCCACCAGGTGGGAGAGCTCGGGTTCGACCACCTTCAGCCCTTGAACCGAGCCGAGGACCGAGATCGCGGGTGTGATGATCGCGTCGCCGAAGAACAGCGCCGCGCCGAAGAGGCCGAGCGTCACCAAGGCCGCGCCATGGGCCACCCTGTTTCGCCGGATCAGGGACGCCAGCGCCATGATGCCCCCGTCGCCACGATTGTGCGCGCGCATGATGAAGCCGGCGTACTTGACGCTGACGATGATGATCAGCGCCCAGAAGATCAGCGAGACCACGCCGTAGACGTCCGCCGCGGTCGCTCGAGCGACGGTGTCGTGTTGCGTGAAAATGACCTGCTCGGTGTACAGCGGGCTCGTCCCGATGTCGCCGTAGACGACGCCGAGCGCGCCGAGGGCGAGGGCGGCCTTGCCGGCGTCGGTGATGACGTCCCGCTGACTGTCCTCGAGCGCCTCGAAGCGCTTGCGCACCGCCTCGGACTCGGCCTCCTCGTCAGTTGGAGCCTCAGGCCGCCAGTAGCCGAGCTTGTGCGCCGCCTCGTTGAAGATCCGCTTCTCGCCGGGCCGCTTGCCCGTGCGAACCTTGCTGTACTCCGCCTTCGGAGGCATCTGGACGGCAACGGTGTGCGATGCCTCGTGAAGAGAACGTTTGGGCCGCCGCTCGTTTTCGCTCACGCTATTCGCCCCCCTCAAGCGCGCCCGCCGGGACTGGGCCGTCTTCGTTCCGTCCAATCCCGGTGGTCGGATCGTGCTCGACGACGACCCTGCACGGCCGGTGGGCGAGCACATATCTGGTCGTCGGGCCGAGCGGCCCCTCCTCGCTGGGGGCGTGCTCGGTCGCGATGTAGATCAGGTCCGAGCGCCGCGTCTCCGCCTCCACGACGATCGCCCGCCCCGGGCTTCGCGTCCGGATCAGCCGGCAGCGCACTCTGCAGCCGGCGGACTTCGCCTGCAGACGCACTACCTCCAGCACCCGCCGCGCCTCCTGCTCCTCTTGCTCAAGACCTCCGTTGAGCGGCACCTGTTCGGGGACCTTGAGCAAGTAAACGGCCTCTACGGTGGCGTCGGGCCCGACCAGCTTCGCCGCCCGCGCCATCGCCTCGTAATCGACACTGGTGCCCAGGAACGGGACGAGCGCCGAGTGATAGGAGACTCCGCGTTGTTTGACGTCGCCCATGGCTTCCTAATTCCATGGTCGAGCGGGACCCGCTAAGCACCCGCTAAGGACCCGCCTGGCTGCGTAGAGATTTCGCTAAATCCGCGCCGCGGCGCGGATCTACTGTTCCGCGCGAAATCGGTAGCCGATACCCGGCTCCGTGATCACGTAACGAGGGTTCGCAGGATCCGGTTCGAGCTTGGCGCGAATGTGGGCGAAGTGCACACGCAGATAGTGGGTCTCGTCTTCGTAGCCGGGACCCCAGACCTCCTGGAGCAGCTGGCGGTGGGTAACCAGGCGCCCCGGATGCTCGGCGAGCCGGCTGAGCAGGTCGAACTCGATCGGGGTGAGGTGGACCTCCTCTCCGGCTCGCCGCACGGCCCGATCGGCGAGGTTGATCTCGAGATCGCCGACAACACCTACCGGACCCTCGCCGTCCTCACTTCTGCGCCGCAGCACCGCTCGCATCCGGGCGAGCAGCTCCTCGCTGCCGAACGGCTTGGTGACGTAATCGTCAGCCCCGGCGTCGAGCGCACGCACCTTCTGGCGCTCGTCGCCGACGGCCGAGAGCACGACGATCGGCACCTGGCTCCAGCGCCTGATCTCCTCCGCCACCTCGACCCCGTCGCCGTCGGGGAGGATCAGATCGAGCACGATCGCGTCGGGTGGCCTCACCGAGACCGCGTCGAGAGCCTCTTGCTTCGTGGTCGCCTCCTCCACCCGGTAGCCGGCGTTGGTGAGGATCACCCTCAGCCCCCTGACGATCTGGGGCTCGTCATCCACCACCAGCACCCGCGAGTCTCCGGCCGTCATCCGACTGTGGCCGGCTGCTCAACCAGCGGGAACGAGACGGCGAACGCGGTTCCGTCCGCGGAGTCGGCCTGCAGACGCAGCTCGCCGCCGTTTGCCTCTACGAAGCCCTTGCAGATGGCGAGCCCGAGGCCGGCGCCCTCGCGTTGGTCGCCAGTGTGGAACGGCTTGAAGATCGCTTTCCGCTGAGACATTGGCACCCCCGGCCCTCGATCGATGACCCGGGCCGTCACCTTGCCCGCCCCGACACCGCCGCTGATGCGGATGGGCTGGTCGCGCGGAGAGAAGTGCAGCGCATTCTCGATCAGGTTGGAGAAGACGCGCTCCAGTTGTGTCGCATCGGCGCGCACGAGTGGCAGCTCGCCGTCCAGCTCGATCTGAATTCGTCGCTGCGTGGGATCATCGCGAGTGTTGGAGATCGCGGTCGAGATCACTTCAAGCAGATCGCACCAGTCGGTGCGCGGATGAACGGCTCCGGCCTCGATCCGGGAGAGGTCAAGCAGATTTCCAATGAGCCGGGTAAGGCGATCCGACTCGGCGTCGATCGCGTCGAGCAGCGCGGCCCGATCATCGGCAGCGGTTCCCTTCTCGCGCAGCCCAGCCGCCGCGGTCCGGATGGACGTGAGCGGCGAGCGCAGGTCGTGTGAGACCGCGTGCAGGATCACGGTCTTGGCGGCATCCGCCTGCCGCGCCGCTTCCGCCTCGGCGCCGCGCGCGGCGGCACGCTCGCGCTCAGCGGCAACATCGAGCAGCGTGGCTAGCGGCCGCGCGACCCTGTCGAGGTCGGCATCGGACCACCCCGACGACTCGCCTGCATACAGCCAGACGGAGCGTTCCTCGGTGGGCAGTCGCAGGACCCTTTCACCCTCCCGAGCCCTGGGCGCGGCGCTGCCCTCAAGGCGAAGCTCCCCGTGGCCGGCGGCTTCGAGGCTCGCCGAGATCGCCGTCACAAGATCATCGGTCCCACCGAGCAGCGCCGTGGCTGCATCGGCAAGCATGATCGCCTCGTGCTCCCGCGCGGCGGCCTGGACCGCCCGCAGCTCGGCCTCGGTGGCGCGCTCCCGCGATTGCCCGGCCAGCCTTCCCACGACCAGCGCCGCCAGCAGCAGAACGCCCAGCGCGACCACGTTGTCCGAATCGGCGATCGTCAGCTGGTGGAGAGGCTGGACGAAGAAGAAGTTCAGGATCAGGACGCCTAGCACGGCGGCCGCCAGCGCCGCGACCTGACCGCGGCGGATGGCAACCGCGAGCACCGCGATCACGTAGAGGCTGCCGAGTCCGGCCGGGGTCCCAACCGAGTCGAGGGCCGCGACGAGTGCCGTCGCAAGCCCCACCCAGGCGAGGGTCTCCAAAGCCGTGGCGGCGATGCGGCCGAACGGAGGCTGCGAACGCATGGAAATCATTTGGATTCCAGTTTAGGTACGTGTTAACGCGGATCGAGCTTCTGGGTCGCCTGCATGAAGTCTCGCCAGCGCTCGTGCTCGGTCGTGTGCATCGCTCCGACCCCCCGCTATGCGAGTGGAAGGGGTCGGCTGCAGTCGTCGGGTGAGTGGTCTGGTTGGCGAGGTGGCTGAGGTTGGGTGGGCCGATTCGGGGACCACTCGGATGATGTGTCCGAGGACGCGAAGTTCGCGCTCGGGTACTAACGGGTACTCATCCGGGTAATCAAGTCGCCGGTCGTGATGGATCGGCGCGCCGCTTGTGGCCCTTTGGGAGGATCCGGACATCACCGTGACACAGGACATGCAGGAGCCGCGCACGGTCGCGGAGGATCGCGTCGAGGAGCTGCTGGCGGACGCGGGTGAATTCTTCGAGGCCTTGCTCTGGGAGGCGGACAGCGCCAGGAATGCGCGCGGCGCGCTCGCCAAGAAGGAGTTGGATCAAAGCGTTATCCGCGCCTTCGGCGTGGGCTATGCGCCAATCGGTCCCGACGACCTGATGAACCACCTCCGCGGACGCGGTTACTCGATTGAGGAGCTGCTGGCGGCCGGGCTCGCGACGCGCTCGGTGAGGGGCCGCCCGCACGCCTACTTTCGCTCTCGGGTGATGTTCCCGGTCAAGGACCGTGAGGGCCGGATCCTCGGCTTCGCCGGCCTCGGCACCCACCTCGGCCCCTCCTGGCCGCTATGGGTGACCTCGCCCGACGTTGGCCCCTATCGTCGCTCCCAGGCGGTCTTCGCGCTCGACCGGGCAGCGAGTGAGATAGAGGCTTCGCGCACCGCCTCGGTGCGGCCCGACTGCATCGAGGTCCTCAGGGCGCACCGGGACGGACAGGCGAACGCGGTCACCGTGCACAGCACTTCTGTCACTCGCGAGCAGCTGCTCGAGCTTGCCGACGGACTCGGCGGGGGTCCCGACGCGCTCGAGCTCGAGCTGCCGCCGGGGATGCGCACCGAACCGGAGCGCGAGCCCGCCGCTTCGAAGGCCGTGCCGCATTCGGTTTGGTCCGAGGAGCAATCTCGCCTCGCGGAGCCGCGGCCTCGGCATCTCAATCTGAAAAGGGTCGGCCTTGTGATTGCGGCCGGGCTCGCAGCGATCAACGCCTTGACGGGTGCCCCCCTGCTCGCGGTATGGATCGGCTCTCAGGTGCAGTCGGGAAGACTGGTGAGCATGCGCGGCGCGGTCACGGTCGTGGCGGTTCTTGCGGCCTTGGAGTTCCTGCTTGGCTGGACGCTGACCTGGTTGAACGTGAAGTACGACCGGTTGACCGGTCGTCCCCTGACAGCCGCTCAGACATCTCCCTGGCACCGCGCCAAGCGTGGCGATCGCGTGGAGGACATGAGAAGCAGATACGGGGTCAGCGCGCCCGAGAAGGTTGTCGCGGCATGCGTTGTCGCGGGCGTGCTCGCGTTCGAGATCTGGTTCTTCTTCCTCGCCGGCTCGTCGCTTCCGAGCTCCTAGTTCCATCGCCTACTCCGACAGCCCGGCGGCTTCGAGGGCCCGGGAGCGATCGTCGTAGGCGACGACGTGCGTGACCCTGCGCGCTCAGTACTCGATCGAGAAGCGGACCAGGTCCGCGCGGGCGCGGAAGCCGCCCCCGGCCGTGGCCCTGACCCGGTAGCGGACCTCGCCGCCGGGGGAGACGAAGTCGGTCGGGGAGGTCGCGTTCGACCAGCTGCTGGCGCGGTCGCTCGTCACGCCGGTCCGCGGGCCGTCCACACCGACCCAGGAGCCGGTCGCCCAGTTGTAGACGCTGAGCGACACAGCGGCGCTGCTGCGCGTCGCGCTGCCCTCGTAGTCGATCGTCAGCTTGCGCAGCGAGCTGCGCTCGGCCGCGCCGATCGACGTGGACGCGTAGAAGTCCGACACGTAGCTGTGGCCGGTTCTCGCCGTGGAGATCTCGAGCCTGAAGTCGTCGCTCGCGAACAGCCGCGAGGTGTCGCCGCGGCGGCGGTACACGTTCCCCGAGAGGATCGTGTAGGAGGTCGGCTGGAAGCTCTTCGTGGCCACCCGCGCCACCACCGGAGCCGACGGAGTCGCCTCGGCGCTGGCCGACGGCCCGCTCTCGTTGCCGGCGCTGTCGTAGGCCGTCACCCGGTAGCGGTAGGCAGTACCGTTGGAGACACCGCTGTCCACGTCGGACGGGGACGCGGTCGAGGCGCTCGGCGCAGTCGGCCACGAGCCGTCGGCGTTCTGGCGGTAGACGCGGTAGCCGGCCAGGTCGGACTCGCCGTTGGCGCTCCACGCCAGGCTGACCTTGGCGTCGCCCGCCGTGGCGCTGAGCCCGCCGGGCGCCGCCGGAGCGGTCGTGTCCGCGGGGGGCGGTGCCGGAGCGGGGTCGGGGGCTGGCGCGGGGTCCGGGGCCGGCGCGGGGTCGGGGGCTGGGGCGGGGTCGGGGGCCGGGGCGGGGTCGGGCGGCGGCGGGGCCTTCAGGACGGCGCCCTGCATCGCTCCCAGCGTGACCGAGCTGACCTGCTGGCCGGCCACGTTCGTGTAGGTGTCGCCGAGCGAGACCGTCTTGCTTGTCGCGCCGGGCTCGTTGACGAGGACGATGCCGCCGTCGAAGTCACGCCGGATCAGGCCGCTCCAGGTGTAGCGCGCGCCCTTGGCAGAGCCGAGATTGACGTCGTAGCCGCCCCACCAGTCGGTCGGCGTGCCGCCCGGGTTGGTGCCGAGGGCGTCGTTGCCGTTGGACGTGAGCAGGTAGGAGGCGAGGTTGTATTCGCGCTCCGCGGCGGTGTCCTCGGCCGAGTTGTTGTTGGCGTCGTAGATGGCGCCGACGCCCTGGGCGTGGAGCCAGTCCACGTGGGCGAGGAAGGTCTCATAGCCGTAGGTTCCCGAGCCGCCGGTGATCCCGGTGTCGCCGACGCCGCGCTCGAGGTCGATGTAGTTCGCGGCGCGCAGCTCGCGCTGGATGTAGGGGTCCGAGTGCCCGAAGAACCACTGGGCGTTGTGGATGATCTCGATATTCGGGAACGCCGCCCGGATCTGCTCGGTGAACTCGGCCATGTAGCGGCGCCAGTCGGACAGCGTCATCGTCTGGCCGGTGCGGGGGTCCTGGGGCGCGACCCGCTGACCGCTGCCGTTGCCCACCGCCAGGTCGCCGGGGTTGACGTCGTCGACGAACAGGCCCTTGTACCCGGCGGAGAGCTGGCTGCGGGCCTGGTCGATCCAGTACTGGCGGAAGGCGGGGTTGCCGACGTCGCCCGCGTATTGCGGGCAGGTGCCGCCGGAGCAGCCCCAGGGGATGTACATCTTGTTGCCGCTCGCGTCGCGCAGGATCCACTCCGGGTGCGATCCGGCGAGCCCGTCCGCGTTGTTGGTGTAGATCGCGTAGAGGTCCTTGTAGGTCCAGGCGTTCGCGAACCAGGACAGTCGCGAGTCGAAGTAGGGGGAGTAGGTCCGCATCCGCCAGTAGTGGTCGTTCATCCACTGCTTCTGGGCGGACGTCGGGTTGGACGTGAACACGTCGAAGTCGGATGCGGCCGCCTTGGCAAACCGCACCGTCCCCTCGCTGGAGGCATTGGCGGTCGCTGGGGCGACTGTCAGGGAAAGGGTGGACGCCACGACGATGATGCCTGCGAGCAGGCGTCGCATTTCTCACTCTCCTTCCGCAGCCCGGCTGTCTGCGTGAGACCCGTGGCTTTGCGTCCCCGCCTCGCGGCGGGTTTGCCTTTATGGGGAGAGCGGTGCGCCCTCCACAGCGACTCGTCGGCCGCCCCGTAGAGCGCCGAGAGAAAAGCCGGTGAGGATGGACGCCTGTGCTATTCGACCATCGGCGGCGAGCCCGCGCCGCCACCGGAACCGCCGTCGCCGCGGCGCCGCTCGCGCTCCAGCGTGATCGCGCGGATCGAGTGCTCGTCGGGCAGCTTGGCCAACACCTCGTGGATCACCGCGAGCAGGTCGCCCTCCTCGTGGCCGTAGTCGTCGAGCAGGGAGTGCAGCGCGGTGTGGGTCACCTTGAGCTGCGCGGGGGTCAGCTCGAGGTGGAAGTTGATCTCGGCGCCTGCGCCGCTCTCGTCGCTCATCTGCCTGGCCTGGCCGCCGCGGGCGGCGCCGTCAATGGTAGGCGCTCGCGCTCACGTCTTCGCGGGCTCGGGCTCGGCCGCGCGCTCGCGCGCTGCGTCGAGCAGCTCCGCGATCGCGTCGGAGAGGGCCGCCGCGATGACGTCGACGTCCTCCATCGCGTCGTAGTCGGCGAGCAGGCCGAAGTCCATGCCGCCGTTGTAGCTCATGATCGCGATCGCGAGAGCGTGCTTCTGCGGCAGAAACGCCACCGGGAACACGTCCTCGAGCTCGCGGCCGAGCAGGTACAGCGGGATCTGCGGGCCGGGAACGTTGGTGACGATCAGGTTGAACAGCCGCGTCGAGAAGTTGATCCGCGAGGCCTGGGCGAGCAGCGTGGGCGGCGCGAAGTCGTTGAAGCGGCTGATCACCTCGGCGCCCAGCGCCTGCTTGGATTGCTTGAGCCCATCCATCGCCCGGCGAACGATCTCCAGCCGCCGTACCGGATCCTCGACGTAGAGGGGGAGCGGGCCGCGCATGGCGGCGATGCGGTTGCCCAGCTCGCCCCGCTCGTCGGCGGCGCGAATGCTGACCGGGACCAGCGCCCGCAGCTCCAGCCCCTCCGTGCGCACTCCCCGGCCCTGCAGCCAGCGACGCAGCGCGGCGGTGACAACCGCGAGCACGACGTCGTTGACCGTGCCGCCGAGCGCGTCCTTGATCCGCTTGAAGTCGGCCAGCTCGGAGCGCACCCAGACGAAGCGGCGGTGCGGCCCGATCTCCACGTTGAGGGGGACGTCCGGCGCCGGGTCCGCGAAGGCCCAGGCGACCTCGCCGACCGCCTCGACGGCGTCGGCGACGCGCCGAGCCGCGGGACGGGGGTGCTCGACGGCGTCGCCGAGCTGGCGTGCCAGCCGCCAGGGCGTCGTCGCCGCGTCGCGGATCCCGCGCGCCACCAGCTCCGCCGCCGACGGCTCCGGTTGCGGGATCCAGTCGTGCTCGGGCTCGGCGGGCTCGGGCACCGGCTCGACGTCGAACAGGACGGTGGAGATGTCCACGCCGGAGACCCCGTCGACGACCGCGTGATGGGTCTTCGAGACCAGCGCGAACCGCCGGCGCTCGAGCCCCTGGAGCAGCCACAGCTCCCAAAGCGGCTTGGAGCGGTCCAGCTGCTGCGAGTACACGCGCGACGCCATCCGCCTCAGCTGCTCCTCCGAGCCCGGCGCGGGCAGGGCCGAGTGGCGGATGTGGTACTCGAGGTTGAAGTTCGGGTCGTCAACCCAGAGCGGCCGTCCCGCCTCCAGCGGCGGGAAGGCGAGCTTCTGGCGAAACCGGGGTACGCGCTCCAGCCGCGACTCGACGTGGGCGAGGAGGTCCGCGTAGTCGGGGGGCGGGCCCTCGAAGACGAGCACGGCGCCGACGTGCATGTGACTGGCCGACGTCTCCTGCGTCAGGAACGAGGCGTCGACCGAGCTGAGCCGGTCCGATGTCTGCTGCGCCATCCCCGCTCAACCCTATCGCGGCACCGGGGAGCGATCCCGCCGGGCGTGCCCAGGCAGCGTGCCCGGCGGTCCGGAGGGGACCGCTCGGTACCCTGTGGCGATGCCCCCGCGGAAGGTTCTGCTGGCCGCGCCGCGCGGCTACTGCGCCGGCGTGGACCGGGCCGTGCAGACGGTCGAGCACGCTCTCGACCTCCACGGCCCGCCGATTTACGTGCGCAAGGAGATCGTCCACAACAAGCACGTGGTCGAGCAGCTCACCGACCGCGGCGCGATCTTCGTGGACCAGGAGACCGAGGTGCCCGAGGGCGAGATGGTGGTGTTCTCAGCCCACGGCGTCGCGCCCAGCGTCCACGCCAATGCCGCGGCCCGCAGCCTGCGTACGATCGACGCCACCTGCCCGCTGGTGACGAAGGTCCACGTGGAGGCGCGCAAGTTCGCCGCCCAGGGCTACACGATCGTGCTGATCGGACACGACGGCCACGAGGAGGTCGAGGGCACCACCGGCGAGGCCCCCGGCAGCATCGTCCTCGTGCAGACCGCCGACGACGTCGACGATCTGGACGTTGCCGATCCCGACAGGGTCGCCTACATCACCCAGACGACCCTTTCCGTCGACGAGACGACGCAGATCATCGCCCGGCTCAAGCAGCGCTTCCCCGCGATCGTCGGACCGCGCACCGACGACATCTGTTACGCGACCACGAACCGGCAGACCGCCGTCAAGGAGCTGGCGCGCGAGTGCGAGCTCGTGCTCGTGATCGGATCGACCAACTCGTCGAACTCGAACCGCCTCGTCGAGGTCGCGCGTGAGCACGGCGCCGACTCCCACCTGATCGACAACGCCCTACAGGTGGACGAGGACTGGCTCGACGGCGTCGAGACGGTCGGCATCACCTCAGGCGCCAGCGCCCCCGAGGAGCTGGTCGAGCGGCTGGTCGACTACTTCCGCGACCGCGGCGCGGACGACGTCTCCGAGCTGCGCGTGATCGACGAGGACGTCCGCTTCATGCTGCCGAAGGAGATCCGCACCGAGCTGGCTGCTCAGGCCTGAGCGACTCGCTCAGCTTCCGAGCAGGCGGACGATCGCCCAGTCCTCCCCGGACGCGCCCTGGTCGGAGAACCCGGCGACGACGATCCGCCCGTCTGCCTGCAGGGCAACGTCACGGGCCCCCTCGTTGCCGGGGCCGAATGTGACCAGGCGCTTGCCGTCGCCCGAGAAGCTCTGGTCGAGCCTGCCGTTCTGCATGTAGCGGGCGATCGCGGTGTCGGGGCCGGTGCCGCTCTGGCCCGACTCCCCGACCACGACGAGCCGCCCGTTCGGCTGGACCGCGAGGCCGTCGGCCTCGTCGCCGCCCGTGGCGTTGTCGAACGACTGCAGCCGCTTGCCGTCGCCCGAGAAGCTTTGGTCGAGGCTGCCGTTCTGCATGTAGCGGGCGATCGCGAAGTCGATCGCCGTCGCCCCGCCCTGCTGGGACTCGCCCGCCACCACGATCCGGCCGTCGGCCTGGATCGCGACCGCGCGGGCGTCGTCGTCGAAGGCGCCGTTGTCGAACGACTGCACGCGCTTGCCGTCCTGCGAGAACGAGTCGTCGGGCTGGCCGCTTGCCGTCAGCCGGGCGATCGCGAAGTCCTCGGGGCTGGTCGGTCTGGTGTACCCCACTACCACGATCCGCCCGTTCGACTGGAGGGCCACGTCGTGGGCCTGGTCGTTGCCGGGGCTGAACGTGATCAGCCGCTTGCCGTCGCCCGAGAAGCTCTGGTCGAGGCTGCCGTCCGGCATGTATCGCGCCACGGCGAACTCGTGCTTCGGGTTTCCCTGGTCCGAGTAGCCGACCACCACGATTCTTCCGTCGGGCTGTATCGCCACCCCGTTTGCCACGTCGCTCCTGGACCCGTTGTTGTCGAACGACTGCAGCCGCTTGCCGTCGCCCGAGAAGCTCTGGTCGAGGCTGCCGTCGGGCATGAAACGGGCGATCGCGAAGTCCTGGCCCGAGCCGCTTTGGTCGGAGACCCCGACAACGACGATCCGCCCGTTGGGCTGGATCGCCATGTCGTTCCCGCCGTCGAAGTTGCCGTCGTTGCCGAACGACTGAAGGCGCTTGCCGTCGCCGGAGAAGCCTTGGTCGAGGCTGCCGCTCGACGCGTACCGAGCGATCGCGAAGTCCGGCCCGTTGGGGCCGGACTGGTTGGAGAAGCCGGCGGCGACGATCCGCCCGTTGGATTGGATCGCCACCGCGTTGGCGTTGTCGTCGAAGGACGGGCCCCACGGCTGCAGCCGCTTGCCGTCGCCCGAGAACGACGTGTCGAGCCCGCCGGCGGCGGCGAGGGCGCGCGTCGCAAGCAGGGCGAGGAGCAGCACGGCGACCGCGACGATCGCTGCCGGCCTGCCTGCCGATTGGGTGCCCGCCACGCCGCCGACGCTAGCGCGATGCTCGAGTCGAATCAACCTGGCCCGGGCATCCCCGCTGCGAAGGAAATCGAGTAGACGCGCTGGCCGACTGCGGGGCGCAGCGTGAGCGCATGTCTCTCGTGGCGGTCATGCGCGGCAAGCTCGTGCAGCCCGGGGGTGAGCCGCCGCGCCGGCCGCCGCGGGCCGCCGTCGATCGAGACCAGGAGCTCGCCGTCCCCCTCCACGGCTGCGTAGACCCCGCCCGCCTCGTAGTCGACCTCGAGCGCGTCGGCATTCTCGTCCGCTGTCCATGGCTGCGCCTCGGAGCCGCCCGGAAAGATCTCCGGGCTTGGAGCGGCGACCAGGGCGCCCGGCACGTCTGTCGCGCGCAGCGGCTCCAGCGGCGGTGGCAGCTCATGCTCACCGTCGGGCTCCCCCAGCAGCTCCTGGATCGCCAGCTCGGTTCCCTCGTACTCGCCCTCGCCGAAGTGGAACCAGCGCAGCGCCCCGCCGCGCCCCCACAGGAACAGCGAGGGCCAGCCCTCGCAGCCGTAGTCGTGCCAGATCGCGTGCTCCGAGTCGCAGGCGACGGGGTAGGGGAGACCGAGCTCGGCGACCGCGAGCTCGACGATCGCGGGGTCGGCGGTGAACGGATGTCGCGGCGAGTGCACGCCGATCGTGGCCAGGCCGAGGTCGGCGTATCGCCCGTGCCAGGCCGTCAGGTAGGGAAGCGTGCGCACGCTGTTCGCCTGGGCGAGGTCCCAGAAGTGCACGAGCACCGGGCCGGCGGCCGTCAGTCCCTCCATGCGCGGACCGCGGCCGCCGATCCAGGCGATCCCCGGCGGCAGCTCGGGCGCGGCGATGTCGGGTCGCGGCGGGCGCATCGGCGGCAGGGGCAGAGGTTATGCTGCCCGTTCGCTGTGCCAACGACCGGGGAGGAGACGCCCTTGAACCTGTTCGACCGGATCGAGGAAGCGCGGGCGCGCTGGAACGTGCTCGAGCACCCGTTCTACGTGCGCTGGTCTGCCGGAGAGCTCTCGCCGGAGGAGCTCGCCCGCTACGCGGGCCAGTATCGCCATGCCGTCGAGGCGATCGCCGCGATCAGCGCCCGCGCCGCCCAGGACGCGCCTCCGCCGGCCAGCGACGAGGTCCGCCGTCACGCCGCCGAGGAGGCCGCCCACGTGCCCGTCTGGGACGGCTTCGTGGCCGCGGTCGGGGGCAGCGTCGACGCTGCGCCGACGGAGGAGACCGCGGAGTGCGTCGCCGCCTGGACCGCCGAGGACGGCCTGCTTCCGACGCTCGCCCGCCTCTACGCGATCGAGAGCGGTCAGCCCGGCATCTCGGCGACCAAGCGCGCCGGCCTGCGCGACCACTACGGCGTCTCCGACGGCTCCGGCACCGAATACTTCCGGGTGCACGAGGGCGCCGACGAGGCCCATGCCGCGCAGTCACGGCGGCTGATCTCCGAGCTGGCGGAGCCGGCGGACGAGGATCGCCTGGTGGCCGCGGCGGAGTCGGCTTTCCGCGCCAACTGGCGCCTGCTCGACGGCGTCTGATCCGCGAGCATATGCCGGTGCGCCCGCGCCGGGACCTCGTGATCGGAATCGTCGCGGGGGTGGCGCTGGGGGTCGGCGCCGTGGTCCTTTTCCTGTTCCTGGAGAGCCGCAGCGCGATCGACGAGCCGGCGGTCTCCGGCCGGTCCGCCGCGGCGCGAGGCTCCGCGCCGCCCGGCCCGCGCCGGGCGCCGATCACGACGGTGCGCGTGAAGGGCGGCGGGCCGGCGGGCAGGATCCCCGAGATCCACGCCCGCCGGGGCAGGCGCGTCCGCTTCCGGGTGACCTCGGAGTCGGCGGTGACGATCGCCGTCCCGGGCCTGCGCGGGGGCGGCGACGTGCCCGCCGGGGGCAGCCGCGTGTTCGTGTTCGTGCCGCGCAAGCCAGGCGAGTTCCCGGTGCTTGTTGCCGCCTCGCACATCGGCGTCGCGCGCCTGATCGTTCGATGAGGGCCCCTGGCGACCCGCATCGCCCCCGCCTGCCTGACGCCGAGCCGCTTCCGCGGCGGCGCCGCTACCCGTATGCCTCCCAGATTACGTGGTGGCCGAGCAGCCGGGTGACCGTCACGCAGCGGTAGCCGCGCCGGCGCAGGTTGGCGAGGATGCGGGGCAGCGCCGCCGCCGTCTCGTCGCGGGGGCCGCCGCCGTCGTGCATGATCACGATCGATCCCGGCCTGACGTTGCCGACCACGCGGCTGTAGATCGCGCTCGAGCCGGGCAGGGCCCAGTCCTGCGGATCGACGTCCCAGTAGATCGTGTGCATCCCCAACCGCCACGCGCGCATGATCAGACCGCCGTTGACGGCGCCGTAGGGCGGCCGGAACTCGCACGGCCGAAAGCCCGTGACGGCGTGGATGCGGGCGCTGGTGGCGGCCAGGTCGGAGGAGGACGGGTATGCGGAGTGGTGCATCGAGTGGTTGCCGATCTCGCTCCCCGAGCGCAGGATCCTGCGCATCACGGCGCTGTCTCCGGGGACGTTCTCACCGACCTCGAAGAAGGTGGATCGGGCGCCGTAGCGATTCAGCGAATGCAGGATGGAGGACGTGTAGCTGCTCGGACCGTCGTCGAACGTGAGTGCGACCAGCTTGCGCGTACGGGGACCGTGGTAACGGAAGGGGGCGCCGCCGGTCGTGCATCCGGCCGGGCGTACCCGGCGGAGCTGGAAGCTCGCCATCGCCTCGCCGTTCGGATAGCGATCGTCGCAGGGCAGCGGGGGAGAGGCCGCGGCAGCTCGGCCGGCGGAGCGCGCGACCGGCGGACACTCGGGACCGCGCCAGTGGCTGAGCAGGCGCCAGCGGATCGCTCCGGGTCGCATCCCCGCATCGGCCGGGTCGAAGCGCAGCTCCGCCGCGCTCTCCGACGGGCGGGCGATGGCCGCTGCGACCTTCCGCTTCGCCAGCACGCTCCCGTCCGCAGCCAGCCGCTCGTAGCCGAGCAGGACGCGGCGGTGGGAAACCGGCCCGCCGATGCACAGCCGCGCCAGGTCGGTCTGCGGACCGCGGTACCTGAGGCACAGCTGGCGCTCGTCGGCCGCCGGGAACCGCTGCAGCTCGTCCGGGCTCCACGCACCGCGCGTACGCAGGTACAGGACGAGCCGCGGCGGCTCCTGGCGCAGGTCGATCGCGGCGATGTCCAGGGGCCCCGACGCGTCGACCGGGTCGGATCGAACGGTTGCCCCGCCGGATGCGTTGGCGGCCAACCCGGCGCAGACGCGATCGTCAGCGCCGCGCAGAGCGCCCTGGCGGACCTCGCCGTCACCGCCGGCCCGGTCGTGTCACCCAGCGGTGGCCGAGCAGCCTCGTCACCGTCACCGTGCGGTAGCCGCGGCGGTGCAGGTTGGCGAGGATGCCGGGCAGGGCGGCGACCGTCTGGTCGCGCTCCCCGCCGCCGTCGTGGAGCATCACGATCGAGCCGGGGCGCACGTGGGAGACGACGCGGGCGTAGATGCGCCGTGTCCCCGGTCGCTCCCAGTCGTCGGGGTCGACGCTCCAGCGCACCGTCTGCATCCCCAGCATCCGCGCCCGTCGCACCAGGCGGCCGTCGATCACCCCGTACGGGGGACGGAACAGGCACGGCGTGAACCCGCTCGCGACACGGATCGCGGCGCTGGTCGCGGCCAGGTCGCGATGGGAGGGATCGGCGTCGTGGTGCATCGAGTGGTTGCCGATTTCGCTGCCTGAGCGCACGATTCGCCGCATCACGCGCTCGTGACCGGGGATCACCTGGCCGACCTCGAAGAAGGTGGCCGTGGAGTCATAGCGTCGCAGCAGCCTCAGGATCCGCGGCGTGTAGGCGCTGGGGCCGTCGTCGAAGCTGAGCGCGACCAGGTTGCGCCCGCCGACCCGCCCGCGCCCGCTGGCGGCATGACGGCGCGGGATCGCGCTGCTGTGGCAGCCCCGATGGCGCGCAGGCGGGCGGTACCGCGGCGCGGCGGCGACCGGTCCCGGCCGGGAGGGGCGGGCGCGTTCGCGCGGCGGCCCCTGAGCGCCGTGCTGGGGCCGCTCGTTCGACGCCATCGCGACGGGCAGCGCCACGACGATGCCGAGGTAGGCGGCGAGCGAGATCAACAGGCGCCCTCGCTTCCCCACGGGCGCAGAGTCTATGAGCTCAGACGGGGCGGTCGAGGACGCCGCCGAGGCGGCGTTCGAGCGCGGCCGACAGCTCCTCACGCACCGGGCCCTCGGCGAGGCGCCCCACGAGGGCCTCGAGGAACCCCTCGACGATCAGGCGCTTCGCCGTCGGCTCGTCGAGCCCGTGCGAGCGCAGGTAGTGGAGCTGCTCGCGGTCGACCTGCGCGACCGCCGCGGCGTGGGTGCAGCGCACGTCGTTGGCCTCGATCTCGAGCCCCGGGATCGCATCGGCGTGGGCGTCGGTGGAGAGCAGCAGGTTGCGGCTCTCCTGGAAGGCGTCGGTCCGCTGGGCGCCGGGATCGACCCGGATCATGCCGCGCCAGACCGCCGTGGCGCGATCGGTGAGCACGCCGCGAAAGGCCAGGTCGGACGTGGTGTTCTCGGCGGCGTGCTCCTGGGTGGTGTCGAAGTCGAGGTGCTGGCGGTCGCGCCCGGCGTAGGCCCCGGTGACCCGCGCGCTCGCCCCCCGGCCCGCCAGCTTGGTCTCCATCCGCACCTTGCCGCGCGCCGAGCCGAAGCCGAGCGCCACCCAGTCCAGCGTGGCGTCCCGCTCGACCTCGGCCCGCTGGGTGGCGAAGACCCAGGAGCGCTCGGAGAGGTCCTGTTGGCAGATGTAGCGGAGGCGCGCTGCGGGGCCCACCGACAGCTCGACGACGCCGTTGAGCAGGCCGCCGTCGCCGTCCGAGGCGTAGCGCTCCCAGAGCTCTGCCTCGGCCCCCTCCTCGAGCACGACGAGCGTGCGCCAGGAGAGGCCGCCTGCGGCGTCATCGGGCTCGACGGTGAGCCGCACGGGCGTCTCCAGCCGCTGCCCGGCGGGGACGTAGACGAGCACCCCGTGGCGCCAGGAGGCCTCGTTCCGGGCGACGAAGGGGTCCTCGGCGGCGACGACGGTGCCGAGGTGCGCTCGCACCAGGTCGGGGGCCCGCTCGACCGCCTCGTCGAGCGGCATCACGAGCGGTCCCTCGGCGCTGCCCCGGCCGTCTTCGAGCCCCTCCACGCGTGGCGTTGCGGGCGCGAACGAGTCCAGCTCGAGGTCGGCGAGGTCGGTGAACTCCCATCCCTTCGCCTTGGGGTCGGGAAGCGCCAGCTCACTCGCAAGAGAGGCGCCGTTCCGGCGCCTCTCGACAAGCCAATCCGGCTCAGCGGACGCGACGGCGTCAGCCAATCGACCCCTCCATCTGCAGCTCGATCAGGCGGTTCATCTCGACCGCGTACTCCATCGGCAGCTCCTTGGTGATCGGCTCGATGAAGCCGTTCACGATCATCTTCGAGGCCTCTTCCTCGTCGAGCCCGTGGGCCTGGAGGTAGAAGAGCTGCTCCTCGCCGATCTTCGAGACGCTGGCCTCGTGGCCGACGTCGACGTCGTCCTCGCCGATCCGGATCGTCGGGTAGGTGTCCGAGCGCGACCGCTCGTCGAGCAGGAGCGCGTCGCAGACCACCTTCGAGCGCGACTGCGTGGCCCCCTTGGCGATCTCGAGCAGGCCGCGGTAGGTGCCGCGGCCGCCGTCCTTGGAGATCGACTTGGCGAAGATCGACGAGGTCGTCTTCGGCGCGGCGTGGATGATCTTGCCGCCGGCGTCCTGGTGCTGGCCGTTGCCGGCGAAGGCGATCGAGAGGATCTCGCCGTGCGCCTCGGGGCCGAGCAGGTAGATGCTCGGGTACTTCATCGTCAGCTTCGAGCCCAGGTTGCAGTCCACCCACTCCATCGTCGCCCCCTCCTGGGCGATCGCCCGCTTGGTGACGAGGTTGTAGACGTTCTGCGACCAATTCTGGATCGTCGTGTAGCGGACCCGCGCCGTCGGCTTGACGACGATCTCGACCACGGCCGAGTGCAGCGAGTCGGTCGAGTAGACGGGCGCGGTGCACCCCTCGATGTAGTGCACGTCCGACCCTTCCTCGGCGATGATCAGGGTGCGCTCGAACTGGCCCATGTTCTCGGTGTTGATCCGGAAGTAGGCCTGGAGCGGCATCTCCACCTTGACGCCGGCGGGGACGTAGACGAACGAGCCGCCGGACCACACGGCCGAGTTCAGCGCCGCCAGCTTGTTGTCGTTCGGCGGGATCACCGTGGCCCAGTGCTCGCGAACGATGTCCTCGTGCTCGCGCAGCGCGGTGTCCATGTCCATGAAGATCACGCCCTGCTTCTCGAGCTGTTCGTTGACCTGGTGGTAGACGGACTCGCTCTCGTACTGCGCTCCGACGCCGGAGAGGAACTTGCGCTCGGCCTCGGGGATGCCGAGGCGGTCGAAGGTCTTCTTGATGTCATCGGGGACCTCGTCCCAGCTTCGCTGGCTCTTCTCCGAGGCGCGGACGAAGTAATGGATGTTGTCCCAGTCGATCTGGGCGAGGTTGCCGCCCCATGTCGGGGTGGGCCGGTCCTGGAAGTGCTCGAGTGCCTTCAGCCGGAACTGGCGCATCCAGTCCGGCTCGTTCTTGTACTCCGAGATGTACTCGACGACCTCGCGCGACAGGCCCTTCGGCGACTTGTAGGCGTATCCGGTCTCGGGATCGTGGAAGCCGAACTTCTCCTCGTAGTCGGCGTTGATCCCGGCGAGGTTGCGCTGCTCGGCGATTGTCTCGGGAGTGGCCATGTGGGTTAGTCGACCTCCAGTTTGACGGTTCCGTCCTCGATGGTCACCGGAAACGTGCGGACGGGGACATACGCGGGCAGAGTCTTGGGCCTGCCGGACGTCAGGTCGAACAGCGACCCGTGCCTGGGGCACTCCACCGTACAGGTCTCGGCGTCGAACTCGCCCTCGGCGAGCGGGCCGTCGTCGTGCGAGCAGCGGTCCTCAATCGCGTACAGCTCGCCGCCGCAGTTGAACACGCCGATCTTCAGCTCACTTGACTCGACCAGGCGCATCTCGCCCGCCCCCAGCTCGGCGGCCGGGCAGACGTCGATCTTTGTTGCCGTCTCGCTCATGTGACTCGAATCACTTATTCCTAGCTCCGAGGTCGGATTTTAGCGGTCGGGCGGGTCGTTCAAGGCGCGGTGCCCGCGAGGCGTCGAGCGAGTCGCAGGTGAGAGGATCGCGCGCAAGCCGATGCGAAGGAGGAACGATGGCTGAGACGACGACCTACGCGCCCGGAGTGCCGTGCTGGGTGGACCTCGGCTCCCCCGACATCGATGCGTCGGTCGCCTTCTACGGCGGGCTTCTCGAGCTGGGCCGCATGGCCCTGTTCACCGACCCGACCGGCGCCTTCCTCGGCATCTGGCAGGCGCGCGACTTCGCCGGAGCGGCCGCGGTCAACGAGCCCGGCTCGCTGTCCTGGAACGAGCTCGACACCCGCGATCCCGAGGCGGCGAAGACGTTCTACTCCGCCGTGTTCGGCTGGGAGGGCAGGGAGTCCGACGGCGAGGTCCCGTACACGCAGTGGTTCCTGCCCGGGCGCGAGGACCCCGTCGGGGGGATGCTCGACATGCGCGGCCGCGTGCCCGACGAGGTGCCGCCGCACTGGAACGTCTACTTCGCGGTGGCCGACACGGACGCCGCGGTATCGAAGGCGCAGGAGCTCGGCGGCGGCGTCGCGATGCCGCCGATGGACGTGCCGGTCGGCCGCTTCGCGCTGCTGTCCGATCCAAGCGGCGCCCACTTCTCGGTGATCAGGCTGAACCGGTAACCCGGTTCGTCAATGCGGGCCCGCCGAAGGGTGGCGGACGGGTGGCTCGCTTCGAGGAAGCTCGAGGGCTCCGCCGAGCCGGTCCGCCCAGCGCAGGCCGAGCAGCGCGAGCCCCGGCGCGGCGGTGGAGAGGGCGACGAGCACGAACCAGGCCTGCCAGCCGTCGGTGCCCGAGCCGAACGAGTGCGCCACGGCGAGCATCCAGAAGACAGCGGTGAGACGGTGCAGCTGGCGCCAGCGCGCCTGGCCGATCCTGTCGCGCGCGTAGTAGGAGAGCCCCAGCGCCGCCAGGCCGTAGCCGCCGACGATGCCGGCAGCGGTCCAGGCCGGGCGGTAGGGCGAGGCGAAGGGGATCGCGATCCCGCCCAAACCCGGCCTCAGCCAACCATCGCCGAGCAGGGAGACCCCGTGAATGCCGACCATCGCCAGGGTGCAGAGGGAGAGGATCTCGTGGACGGCCCGATAGTCGCCACGGGACCGCCCGGGCGAACCGCCTCGGAGGGCGAGGCCGAGGCCGACGCTCAGGCTCGAGGCGACGAGGGCGGCGACGCCGGCGGCGCGGCTGGTGATCCAGAAGATGTGGGGCCCCGCGGACATGGCCTCGCGGTCAGGACGTCCTGGTGGAGACGGGCGGAGGCAGCGGGGGCTCCGGGGTTGCCGCCGGGGCCGGCGCAGCGGGCGCCGGCACCTGCACGATCTCTCCGGTGGACGGATCCACCGCGACCACCTCGGGCGCTGGCGCGGCCCGCTGGGGGCGCCGAGGAGCTCGTGTCTTTGCTGACCGCCGCGCCGCGGAGCCCGAGCCGAGCACGGGGTCGTTGCCGCTGACCATCTGGGCGAGTACGCCGATCCAGGCGGCCACGAAGACGCCGAGGCAGAAGGCGACGGTGCGCCTCCGAAGCCTCCCCAGGCGGCGGCGGCGAGTCGCGAGCCGCCTCCGCGCAGCCCGGCGCGAGTCCCTTTCGAGGCTCATACCGCGAGGGTCGCGGGCGAATCCAAAGATCGGCTTAAGCGCCGGTAATAGTTCGTTGAGCGAGGTAGCGGTACCGGCGCCTAGAAGGTCTCCGCCTCCGCCGAGTCGCCGCGCTCGCCCTCGTCCTCCCAGTCGGCCGGCTCGCCGAGGCTGGCGCTCTTGACGATCTTCAGCCCGAGCAGCGCGCACTTCATCCGCGTCGCCGAGATGTCGATGCCGAGCAGGTCGAGGACGAACTCCTTCGGCAGCTGAAGCAGCTCCTCGCGGGTCCTTCCCTCGAGCTCGTCGGTGAGAAGCGAGGTGGCCGCGGTGGAGATCGCACAGCCCTTTCCCTCGAAGGCGACCTCGGCGACGCGCCCGGCGTCGTCGAGCTTGATCGTCACGTGCTGCTCGTCGCCGCAGAAGGGGTTGAAATCCTCGAACTCGAGGTCGAAGTCCTCGAGGCGCCCGAAGTTGCGGGGGCGCTTGTAGTGATCGAGGATCTGCTCGCGGTAGAGCTCTTCCATCAGCCCAGCCGGAACACCCGCCGGGCGTCGTGCAGGCCCTCCACGAGACGGTCGATCTCCTCCGGCGTCGTGTAGACGCCGAAGCTGGCGCGGGTGGTGGCGGCGACGCCGAGGCGATCCATCAGCGGCTGGGCGCAGTGATGCCCGGCGCGCACGGCGACCCCATGGCGGTCGAGGATCTCGGCGACGTCGTGCGCGTGCACGCCCTCGAGCTCGAACGACACCGGCCCGACCCGGTCCGCGCCGCGTCCGGGGCCGAACAGGCGCAGGCCGGGCACCTCGGGAAGGCGGGCGAGCGCGTAGTCGGCCAGCTCGCGCTCGTGGGCGAGCACGGCGTCCATCCCCAGGCCGTCGAGCCAGCGCAGCGCCGCGGCCATCCCGATCGCCTGCGCGATCGCCGGCGTGCCCGCCTCGAAGCGCTGGGGAGGGTCGGCGTAGGTTGTGCCCTCCCGGGTCACCTTGCGGATCATCGACCCGCCGCCGAGGAACGGCGGCATCGCCCGCAGCAGGTCCAGCCGCGCCCACAGGGCACCGATCCCGGTCGGCGCGTAGAGCTTGTGGCCGGTGAGCGCGTAGAAGTCGACCCCGAGCTCGGCGACGTCGAGCGGGAGCTTGGGCGCCGCCTGGGCGCCGTCGGCGAGGACCAGGGCCCCGGCGTCGTGCGCCATCCGCGAGACCTCCGCCAGCGGGTTGGTCGTGCCCAGCACGTTGGAGACGTGGGTGACGGCGACGAGCTTCGGCTCGTCCTCGAGCAGGCGGGCGAGGTCGTCGGTGTCGAGCAGGCCGTCATCGGTCACGCCCACCCAGTCGATCTCGGCGCCGACGGCCTCGGCGAGCTGCTGCCACGGGACGATGTTGGAGTGGTGCTCCATCTCGGTGAGCACGATCCGGTCGCCGGCTCGCACGTTCGCCGCCCCCCAGGCGCGCGCGACGAGGTTGATCGCCTCGGTGGCGTTGCGGACGAAGACGACCTCGCGGCGGTCGGCGGCGCCGAGGTGGTCGGCGACGGTCGCCCGCGCGCCCTCGTAGGCGGCCGTGGCCTCCGCCGACATCGTGTGGGCGCCGCGATGGACGTTGGAGTGGTGGCGGCGCTCGTAGCGGTCGACCGCCTGGATCGAGGCCAGCACGCGCTGGGCGCTGGCACCGCTGTCGAGGTAGGCGAGCGGCCGGCCGTGGATCTCGCGCTCGAGGGCCGGGAAGGCGGCGCGGACCTTGTCGATCGGATAGCTGGCGGTGGTCGCAGTCGGCTCCATCGCGCCGGCCGCTATGCGGCGGCCTCCACCTCCTCGCGGATCCAGCCGTAGCCCTTCTCCTCGAGCTGCGCGACCAGCTCGGCGCCCCCCTGCTTGACGATCCGCCCCGCGTACATCACGTGCACGAAGGTGGCCTCGATCAGGTGCAGGATGCGCTGGTAATGGGTGATGATCAGCACGCCCATGTCGGGCCCGGCGACGCTGTTGACCCCGTTGGCGACCGTGCGCAGGGCATCGATGTCCAGCCCCGAGTCGGTCTCGTCGAGGATCGCCATCTGCGGCCGCAGCGCCGCCAGCTGGAGGATCTCCATGCGCTTCTTCTCGCCGCCGGAGAAGCCCTCGTTCAGGTAGCGGCTGGAGAACTCGGTGGGGATGTTGGCCAGCTCCATCGCTCCCTCGACGTGCTTGCGGAAGTCCTTCAGCTTGATCGGCTCCTCGCCCCGCGCCTCGCGATGCGCGTTGATCGCCATCCGCAGGTACTTCGAGACGGTCACGCCCGGAATCGCCACCGGGTACTGGAAGGCCATGAACAGGCCCATCCGCGAGCGCTCGTCCGGGTCGGCTGCGGTGATGTCCTCTCCCTTGAACACGATCTCGCCCTCGGTCACCTCGAGCCCGGGGTGGCCCATGATCGCGTTGGCGAGGGTGGACTTGCCCGAGCCATTCGGTCCCATCAGGGCATGGATCTCGCCCCGTGACACCTCCAGGTCGAGCCCGCGCAGGATCTCCTTGCCCTCCGCGCGGACGTGCAGGTTGCGTATCTCCAGATCGGCCATTCGTCTCCGTTGTCGTGCGGCGGCCGGCCGCCTACGCGGCGCGCCCCGCCACCGGCTCTTTGCTGTCGTGCTGCTCGGCGAACTCAGCCAGCTCGGCCACGGTCGTGCCGGCGAGCGCCTTCGTCACGCCGCCCTGGACGCGCGTCCAGAGCAGCTTCGTCGCGCAGGCGTGATCGCCGTCGGCCTCGTGCGAGCAGAGCACCTTGCCGTCTCGCTCGGGCTGAAAGCACTCCATCGGCGCGATCGCGCCCTCGAGCGCCTCGACGACATCGAGCATCGTGATCTCCTCCGCGGGCCTGGCGAGCTGGTAGCCGCCGTGCGCCCCGCGCCGGCTGGTCACGAGGTCGGCGTTGCGCAGCTTCGCCACCAGGTGCTCCATGTAGGAGAGCGGCAGCCGCTCCGCCTCGGCGACGGCGCTGAGCGCGACAGGGCCCTTGTCGCCCTGGCGCCCCAGCTCGACCATCAGTCGCACGCCGTACTCGGCCTTCGTCGAGAAAAGCATCTCGACACAAATCCTAGCGATCCGGTCGGTTTTGGGAGCGAGCGCCGATCCGCTCGCGCAGCACCGGCCAGGGGTTGATCGTCCACGCCGTGCGGGCCGCCAGCCGCAGCGCCTCGGCGAGGGCGGAGATCCGAAAGCCCTCGTCGGGACCGGGCAGGTCGAAGCGGAACTCGACGTAGTCGGCGCCCGCCTCACGCCGCTCGGAGTGGCGCGGCGCGAGCTCCCTGAACAGCTCGATCGCGTCCGCGTTCTCCTCCAGCACGAGGGCGACGAAGTGGCGGATCCCCTCGTCGCGGGCGCGTGCCGAGAGCCTCTCCAGCAGCGTCGTCGCCACCCCGCGACCGTGCCATTCGTCGACCACGGTGACCGCCACCTCGGCGGTGTCGGCACCGGGCTCGCGCACGTATCGCGCCACCCCAACCGCCCGGCGGGTCGCCGGGTCGAATCCGACCAGCGCCTCGTGGTCGGAGTGGTCCACCTCGGTCAGATAGGCGAGGTCGCGGTCGCCGAGCCGGTTCAGCGGCGAGAAGAACCGCCGGTAGCGCGACTGGGCGCTGAGCCGCTCGAACCCGTCGGCTATCGCCTGCTTGTCGTCCGGGCGGACCGGCCGGATCGCGAGGCGGAAGCCGTCGCGCAGCTCGACCCGGTCTAGCTGCGCCGGGCGGCCGGCATCGGACCCGCCCATCAGGGCTCGATCAGGCCGCGCCGGATCGCGTAGCGGACGAGCTCGACGCGGTCCCGCATCCCCAGCTTGTGCATCGCGTTCGCCCGGTGGTTCTCGACGGTCTTCTCCGAGAGGTGCAGAAGCTCGGCGATCTCGCGGTTCGTGTGCGCCTCGGCGACTAGCTTCACGACCTCCTGCTCGCGCGGGGTGAGCTCGTCGGTCCCCTCGGAGTCGCGCTCGAGCACGTCCTTGATCAGCGCCCGCTGTGCGTCGGGCGTGAGGAACGGCTCGCCGCGCTCGACGGCGTGCACGGCGTCGAGCAGGTCCTCGTCGGCCTGCGCCTTGAGCACGTAGCCCGAGGCCCCCGCCTTCAGCGCCTCGAACAGGTAGCGCTCGTCGTCGTGCATGGAGAGGATCAGCACCGAGACCTCGGGCGCCTGCTCCTTGATCTGGCGGGTCGCCTGAAGGCCGGTGAGCTTCGGCATCTTCACGTCGAGGATGGCGAGGTCGGGGCGCTCGCGGATGGTCATCTCAAGCGCCTCGACTCCGTCGGAGGCCTCGCCCACGACCTCGATCCCCTGCTGGCGCTCGAGCAGCAGGCGCAGGCCCGAGCGGACGATCCCGTGGTCGTCGGCGATCAGGATCCGCATCGGCCGCCAGGCGGGTCGAAGCTCATGTCGGTCTCATGTTGTCAGGCGCACCCGGGTGCCGAGCCCCGGGCGCGACTCGATCTCCAGCTTGCCCCCGATCAGCAGGGCCCGCTCACGCATCCCGGTCAGGCCGAGGCCCCGCTGGGCCTCGTCGAATGTGAAGGCGCGGCCGTTGTCGGCGACCTCCAGCTCGACCTGCTCGCCCCGGCGGGCGAGCCGCACGGACACGCTGTCGGCGCCGGAGTGGCGGACGGCGTTGGACAGCGACTCCTGGGCGACCCGGTAGACGACGAGCAGGACGTCGTCGTCAAGGGCGGAGAAGTCGCCCTCGGCCTCGAAGTCGGCGGAGATCTCCGCGTGGCGATCGATGTCGGCCACGTGGCTGGCCAGCGCCGCGGCGAGCCCGAGGTCGTCGAGCGCCGTGGGGCGGAGCTGGCGCGCCAGGGAAAGAAGCTCGGCCATCGCCGTGTTTGCGAGCGCCTTCGTCTCGTTCAGCTCCCCGACCAGCTCCGGCGGCGCCTTCTCGCGCGCCGCCTCCAGATGCAGCAGCACCCCCGTCAGCGCCTGGTTGACCTCGTCGTGGAGGTCGCGGGCGACGCGGGCCCGCTCGCGCTCCTGCGCCCGGAGCGCGGCGCTGGAGGCGCGCCGGCGCTCCGCGTCGAGGCGGTCGAGCATGCGCAGGAACGCCAGCTCGAGGCGCTCCACCTCCTCGGTCTCGCCGCGCCCGTCGATCGACCTGGGCAGGGTGGTCGCCGGGTTGGCGAGGTCGACGCGCTCCATGTCCTCGATCAGCTGCTCCAGCGGCGTGAAGCGGCGCTGCAGCAGCCAGACGTTCACCGCCAGGGTCAGCGCCACCGCTCCGCCGACGACGAGCGCCACGCGGGTGTCCGCCGTCAGCCGCTCGGGGTCGGTCGCCACGACGACCGCAACTGTCCCGCCGAGGATGAGGAGCAGGTTCGCGGCCAGGACCTGGGCGAGGAGGGTGCCTCTACGCATGCTCCGCCAAGCGTAGCCCCCCGCTCAGCGGCCTCCGACGGCCCGCGGCGGGCGGCGGGGGGTGGGGTGCTCCCCGGATGCGTATAGGGGATGGACCCCATAGGCGGAGACGCGAGTTGCGCGGATAATGGCGGCGGCGTCCCTTCCCGCAAGGAGATCGAATTCTGCGATGACGACGACTAAGAGAACGAACTGGGCGGCAGGAATCCGCACGACGATCCTGCTCGCGAGCCTCACCGGCCTGCTGGTCGTGATCGGCGCCGTCATCGGCGGACCGAGCACGGCGCTGTTGTTCCTGTTCATCGGCCTGGCGATCAACCTCGGCACCTACTGGTTCAGCGACAAGCTGGCGCTGAAGATGAGCGGCGCCAAGCCGATCGAGGAGTCCGAGGCGCCGCGCCTCTACCAGATGGTCCGCGAGCTGTGCACGCGCGCCGACCTGCCGATGCCGCGGCTCTACATGATTCCCCAGGACCAGCCGAACGCGTTCGCCACCGGTCGCAACCCGAAGCACGCCGCCGTGGCGGTCACCCGCGGGATCACGAAGCTGCTCTCAGAGGACGAGCTGCGAGGGGTGATCTCGCACGAGCTGTCTCACATCCGTCATCGCGACACGCTGATCCAGGCGGTCGCGGCGGCGATCGGCGGCGCGATCACCTGGATCGCCTACATGCTGCTCTGGTTCGGCGGCGACGACGAGTCTCCGCTGGGTCTGGTCGCCTCCCTGGCGCTGTTCCTGCTGGCTCCGATCGCGGCGTCGATCATCCAGCTCGCGATCTCGCGCCAGCGCGAGTACTCGGCCGACGCCAGCGGCGCCGAGATCTGCGGCAACCCCGAGTCCCTGGCCAGCGCGCTGCTGCGGCTGGAGGAGGGGGCGAAGGCGGTGCCGATGCAGGTCAACCAGGCGGCCGAGCCCCTCTACATCGTCAAGCCCTTCTCGGGCGGCGGCGTGTCCCGGCTCTTCTCGACGCATCCCCCGATCGAGGAGAGGGTCCGCCGGCTGCGCCAGATGCGCCCGAGCCTGTAGGTGATGGACCCGATTCTCTAGCGAATCACGCGGAGCATTCGCAGAGCGACGGGGCGCCGAGAGGCGCCCCGTCATCGTTCCGGGACGCGCCCCGTCCCGCCGCAGGGTGGAGTTGATGTCTAGACGTCGAACGCGAGCTGGTCGAGGTGGATGCGGCCCCGCCCGCGGGCGCGTCGCCGGCGGTGCTCCAGCGCGTCGGCGTAGGCCCCGTGGGTGGCGCGGCCGGGCTCGATGCCGCGGACCCCGAACCCCTCCCGCATCGCCCTGCGCATCACGCGCCTGAACTCCCGCCCGTGCCAGCGCCGGCGCCCCGGCTGCTCGCCCACGAACAGGTGGACCAGCTCGTGCAGCAGCGTCTCCTCGACGTCGCCCCGGCGCACCCCCGGATAGGCCGTCACCGAGATCCGCCATTCGGCGGGGATCGCGAATCCGAGGCTGCTCCGCGGACGGGCGGAGGCGCGGCGCACCCGCAGCAGCGGGCACCGTCGCGCCAGTGGCCCGTCGGGCCCGCCGAACACAGGCAGGCGCGCGAGGCGCTCCATCTCGGCGGCCAGGTCGATGCCGGCGACCACGTGGTCGCGGCGCGCCGGCGTGTCGTCCGCGGGCTCGGGCACGGGGCGGGCATCATCACCGTGCGCGCGGCGGCAGATCCCCATCCAACGGCTATACTTTATGAAGTATTGAAACCGGATCGAGATTGGGAGAATTGAGCAGATGGCGACCACCGAGCCGCTCGAGCTGATCAAGAGCAGGATCGAGGAGGTCGATCTCGCCACCGCACGCGACGAGATCGAGTCCGGCGACGTCGTGCTGGTTGACACCCGCGAGCCGAACGAGTGGGACGACGCCCACATCGAGGGCGCCACCCTGGTCCCCCCGGACCAGGTCGCCGAGCGGATCGGCGAGGTGGCCCCTGACCACTCCGCGCGCGTGCTCCTCTACTGCGCGAGCGGCAACCGCTCGGCCCGCGCCGCCGACCTGATCAAGCGCGAGCTGGGCTACACCAACGCGGCCTCCGTCGCGGGCGGCATCCAGGCATGGCAGGACGTGGGGCTTCCCGTCGTCGAGGCGGCCGGACTGACCCGCGACCAGCGGATGCGCTACTCGCGCCACACGCTTCTTCCAGAGGTCGGCGTGGAGGGCCAGCTCAAGCTGCTCGACTCGAAGGTGCTCCTGCTGGGAGCCGGAGGGCTCGGGTCGCCGACGGCGCTCTACCTGGCGGCCGCCGGCGTCGGCACGATTGGAATCGTCGACGACGACGTGGTCGACGAGTCCAACCTGCAGCGGCAGGTGATCCACGCGACCGACCGTGTCGGCATGGCCAAGACCGAGTCCGCGCGCCAGTCGATCGAGGCGCTCAACCCCGACGTCGAAGTCGTCGAGCACCGCACCCGCCTGGACGCCTCGAACATCCTCGAGATCATCAAGGGCTACGACGTGATCGTCGACGGCGCCGACAACTTCCCCACCCGCTACCTGCTCAACGACGCATCGGTGCGGCTGCGCAAGCCGGTCGTATCGGCGTCGATCCTCGCCTTCGACGGCCAGATCTCGACGTTCGTCCCCTTCGAGGGCCCCTGCTACCGCTGCCTGTACCCGACTCCGCCGCCCGCCGAGCTGGCGCCGAGCTGCGGCGCCGCCGGCGTGCTCGGCGTGATGGCCGGGATCATGGGGCTGCTCCAGGCCAACGAGGTGATCAAGCTGGTCACCGGGATCGGCGAGCCGCTCGTCGGCCGGCTGCTGCTGTACGAGTCGCTTTCCACCCGGTTCACCGAGCTGAAGGTCAAGCGCGACCCCGAATGCCCGATCTGCGGGCCCGACGCCGCCGAGGTGCCCGAGTCGGAGATGGGCAAGTTCCCCGACTACGAGCTGTTCTGCGCCGGCACCGCCGTAGGGTAGGCCCGGGCGCCGCTCCAATAGGCTTTTCGCCGATGCCGATGGTGAGGATCCCGCCGGTGCTGCGCGCCCAGACCGGCAACGAGTCCGAGGTGAGCGTGGACGGCGCCACCGTCGGGGACGCCCTGCGCGCCCTCGCCGATCTCCACCCGGGAACGAGCGGCCAGCTCTTCTCCCCCGAGGGGGAGCTCAACCGCTACGTCAACGTCTACCTCAACGACGAGGACGTCCGCGTGCTCGACGGCCTCGACACCCCCGTCTCCGAGCAGGACACCGTCGTGATCCTGCCGGCGATGGCCGGCGGGACCGCCTAGGTCGGCGTCCCGCCGCGCGGGCGTGCGGCCGCGGCGACGTGCAGGGGCAGCACCTTCGCGCCGAAGGTCGAGTGCGGCTCGCGCCGCACCACTCGCAGGGTCTCGCCGTCGCGCCAGCGCTCGGCCATCATCCGCTGCGGCTCGCCGATCCTCGCCAGCGCCCCCAGCACGGCCGCCACGGCCTCCGACTCCTCCACCTCGCCAACCGCTGGGCTGATCACGATGTCGATCCGCGGCAGGGCCCCCTCCTCGCCCTCGACGAGCTGGTACTGGGTCGGGGCGCCGCCGAATCGCTCGGGGAGGATCCGGTCGACGATCGTGACGAGCTCCGTGCCGAGGAAGTTCATCCCCTCGGTGGTGAGCTTCTCGTAGCCGCCGATGTTGCGCAGGTGCGTGGTCAGCCCCAGCTCGCCGACGGGGCACGAGCAGCGGCGCATGTCGATCTCGGCGGCGTCGCCGACGTCGACGTTGAGCAGGACCTGCGGGCAGCTCGGCAGCAGCGTGGTCAGGTGCAGGACGTCGACCCGGGTGCCGCCGACCTGGCGGGGCCGGCTGATCGCGGCGAGCTTGTCCGTCAGCAGGTGCACCTCGTCCGTGGTCACCGGGTCGGCGCAGGCCAGCCCGGCCCGGCCCACCTCGCCGAGCGAGTAGTGGCAGGCGTGGCGTGCGCCGGCGGCCGCGATCGTCGCCGCCTTCGCCTCGGTGGCCGGCTCCCCGCCGACGCGAAAGAAGGTGCCGCCGATGTCGAGCCCGGCGTCCGCGGCGGCGATGCAGGCGCGCACGGCCGAGCTCCAGGTCGTCTCGATCACAGCCGGCGTTCCGGCGCCGGCGCGGTCCGCCAGCCACCGCGCGACCACGGCGGCGCGGTCGAGCGGAACGTGCTCGGGCGCCGGAAGCGGCTTTCCCCAGAGGCGGCTGCCGCGGACCGCGTACTGCGTGAAGAAGCGGTACTTCAGCTCGGCGGGGCGCCATGACAGCCGGTTCTGGCTGAACCAGCGCTCCGCTCGCAGGCCGAGCTTCGCGTGGCGCAGGTGCGCCTTCATCCCGGCGTGTCCGGGCGGCACCGGGTGCCAGTTGCCGTAGGGCGCATCGACGAGCCCGAACGACTCGAGGAAGACGCGGTGCTGCGCCGCCTCGTGGGCGAGCAGGTCGAGGTCGATGTTGATCCGGTTGCCGGCGCTGCGCGAGCCGCCGGTGCGCGCCTGGTAGTGGCGCAGCAGCAGCGGGTTGGTGAAGTCGCGGTGCCGCGTGCGGATCTCCACGCCGTTGCGGCGGATCGGCACCCGTCCCTTGAACTCGTCGATCGTCACCCGCACGCCGGCGTCGTGCAGCTTGGCCAGCGCTCCCTCGACGCCGTCGGCGCGGACGAGCGCGTCGAGGTCGCCCAGCTCGACGCCGGCGCCGTCGAGCAGCCGCAGGTAGGGATTGCGCGGGTTGGCGTAGATCGCCCGCTCGGCGATCTGCATGAAGGACCACTCGCGCCGCTCCAGCTGCGAGCGGATCATCCGCCGGCAGCCGTCCGGCGAGAGCGGGTCGCGCAGATAGGCCCGAAGCCCGGTCGCATAGCGGATCGCCGCCCTCATGCTGTAATCGCGTGTCCCAAGCCAGCGGGATTATCCGTGCCAGCTCCCAAACCGAGCATGCTCGCCAAGCCGTTCGCAGCCGCCCTCGAGCGCGGCGACATGCGGACACTCGGGATCACCCGCACGTCGCGGATCGCCCGCGCCTGGAACGGGCGCCGCCGCAGCCGCGTCGACACGCGCCGGGCGGCGCTCGCGAACGGGTTCGACGAGTTGTTGGCAGAGAACGGCCCGCCGGGCCGGACGCCGCCGCGGATCGACGACGGGCTGGCGCTGGACGAGTCGGGCTCGCTGCCCCACCTGCAGCGCCTGCTGGACGAGTGCGGGGCAATCGTCGACGAGCGTGGAGGGCGCCATTGGGAGGACTACGGCAAGCCCTTCCTGCAGAACATCCTTCCGGCGAACGCCCTCGAGCGCTGCCCTTCGATCCTCGACTTCGCCACCTCGTCCGAGGTGATGGCCGCGGTGAGCGACTACTTCGGCTACGTGCCGCACCTCTCGGGCGCGCTTCCCAGGGGCGTCCGGCTGATGGAGTCCAGCGTGCGCTTCGATCCCAGCCCGCGGGGACCGTGGCGGTCCAGCCAGCTCTGGCACCTCGACTACCACAGCTCGCCGACCCTGTACGTGATCGTGCTGCTGCGAGACGTCGGGCCCGGCAACGGGCCGCTGCACTACCTTCCCCGCTCGCTCTCGGATCGCGCCGCCAGCGCCCTCGATTACGGGTCGCGGCGCTCCCCCTACCGGGTCGGCGACGAGGCGATGGACTCCGCGATCGGCCCGGGCCAGGCCCGCCGCCTCTGCGGGGCGGCGGGGACGGTGCTGTTCATCGATTCCAGCGCCTGCTTCCACTTCGGCAGCCGCAACCCGGTGGAGGATCGCTACCAGCTCCAGTACGCGTTCGTCTCCCCGGTCCGCAACGACTTCACCGACCTGCTGCGCGACCAGACCTCCTACCCGCTGGAGCGGGACGCGCCACGGCTGCGCCTGATGGCCCTCGACCGCGAATTCTCCTAGGGCGCGGCGGTCGAGACCAGCTTGGTCTCGAGGAACTCCTCGATCCCCATGCGGCCGCCCTCCTTGCCGATCCCGCTCCGCTTGATCCCGCCGAAGGGGACGTTTGCGGCTCCGGGCAGCGAGTCGTTGATGCCGACTATCCCGAACTCCAGCCGCTCCGCCAGCCGCCGGGCCCGCTCGGCGTCCGCGGTGTAGGCGAACGCCGCCAGGCCCCACGGCAGCGCATTCGACCGCTCCACCGCATCGTCCTCCTCCGCGAAGGCGGCGATCGGGGCGACCGGGCCGAACGTCTCGTCGCGCATCACCAGCGCGTCCTCGGGGACGGCGCCCAGCACGGTGGGCTCGAACCACAGCCCGGATCCCATGTCGAAGGCGCTCCGGCGGCCGCCGCAGAGCACGGTCGCGCCCCGTGCCACGGCATCGGCGACGTGAGCCTCGACCCGCGCCAGCGCCCCGGCGTCGATCAGCGGCCCGATCTCGACCGACTCGTCGAGCGGGTCGCCGAGGCGCAGCTCCCCGGCGAGGGCGACGATGCGGTCGGAGAGCTGGTCGACAACCGATCGATCGGCGTAGATTCGGTTGACCGCGACGCAGGTCTGGCCCGCGAAGCGGAACTTCGAGCGAACCGCTCCCTCGGCGGCTGCGTCCAGGTCGGCGTCGGCGAACACGATCAACGGCGCGTGGCCGCCCATCTCCAGGGTGATCCGCTTCGCCTGACCGGCGGCGCCGCGGGACAGGCGCGCGCCCACCTCGGCTGACCCCGTGAAGCTGATCTTGCGCACGAGCGGGTGGTCGAGCAGCTCGCGGCCGACCGGCTCCGGATCGGCGGCGGTGACAAGGCCGGCGACGCCCTCCGGCAGGCCGGCGTCGGCGAGCGCGTCCAGCACGGCGGTCGCCGTCAGCGGAGCCTGCTCCGCCGGCTTGACCACGGCCGTGCAGCCGGCTGCGAGGGCGGCGCCGAGCGGCCGCGTGATCCCGGCGGCGGGGAAGTTCCACACGGTGATCAGCCCGCAGACGCCCACCGGCTGCCTGACGGTGCGAAGCCGCTTGCCCGGGACGCGGGCGGGGATCTCCTCGCCGCCGACCATGCCCGCCTGCTCGGCGTAGAAGGCGAGGAAGTCGGCGGCGTAGCCGACCTCGCCGCGCGCCTCGGCCACCGGCTTGCCGGACTCCGCCGCCATCAGGCCCGCGAGCGCGTCCGCCCGCTCCGACAGCAGCTCGCCGGCGCGCACAAGCACAGCGGCGCGCTCGCCCGGCTGGCGCCCCGACCACGCGGGCAGCGCGGCCGCCGCCGCGTCGACCGCCCCTCTCGTCTCGTCCGTGCCGCAGTCCTGCGCCCGCCCCACCGGCTCGCCCGTCGCCGGGCTGAGGACCGCGAACGTCGTCTGCCCGGCGCCATCGCGCTCGAGCCGGCGCTTGAGGATCGCCAGCTCCTCCTCGACGTTCGCCAGCAGCCGTTCGAACGGTCCCGGGTCGCCCTCGCCGGGCTCGACCAGGGTGAACTCGTAGAGCACCGCGTCGCCGGGCCGCTCCAGCAGGCGGGTGGGGGAGACCCGCATCTCGCCCCCGCTGCCGAAGTGGAAGTCGATCGCGCCGCCTCCGCGATCGGTGCGGACCAGCAGGTCGAGCGTGCCGCGTGGCGTGTCGACCTCCCACCCGTCGCCCCTTGGCCGCGGCCGCGACAGCGCGAAGTCGACCGTCCACAGATGCAGGTTGCGGGGGTCGGCGATGAAGCGCCACGCCCGGTCGAATGGAACGTCGATGGCGACGCTCAGCGTCTGCGAGCGGCGCCGCGCGGCTGTTTCCTGGTCGCCCAGAGCCTCACCCCGGGCCGCCGACCGCCGCAGCCGCCGACCGCTCCCGCAGCGACGGCATCACCTCCGCTGCGAACAGCTCCATCGAGCGGGTGCAGAGGGCGTGGTCGAGGGTGATGAAGTTGAGCGTCGCCAGCAGGTAATCGGTGTCGACGGCGTCGAGCATCTCGCCCAGCCTGGCGGCCACCGTCTCGGGCGCGCCGAGGACGAGGAAGTCGCGGGCGAACGTCTCGAAGTCGAGCGCCGAGTCGCTGCCGTACTTGGCGCTCAGCGCCTGGCGCAGGTCGGGCGCGCGCTCGGCCATGAACCGCATGAACGGGCCCTCCAGCTCGGCGCGGGCGCGGGCGTCCGTGTCGGCCACGTAGATGAACCGGTTCACCGACAGCTGTGCGCCGTCGCGCTCGTGCCCCGCCCGCGCCCGCGCGGACCAGAAGCGATCGGCCGCCTCCGCCAGCTCGGCGGGCGTGCGGATCGCCCCGACGTAGGCCGAGTAGCCCTCGGCGGCGGCGAAGTCGAGTCGCTCGGGCGAGACCGCGACGACGTATATCGGCGGGTGCGGCTCCTGCACCGGCACCGGGAAGACCGACAGCTCCGGGACGCGGAAATGGTCGCCCTCGAAGGGGAAGCCGTCCCCCGTCCAGGCGCGCGAGATCACCTCGAGAGCCTCTCGGAAGTGGCCCTCGGAGTCCTCGATCGGGCAGTCGAAAACCGCGTGCGCCTCGCTGTCGAGGCTGGCGCGCGTGACGCCGAAGTCCAGCCGGCCGTCGCTCAGCACGTCGAGCGTCGCCGCGTCCTCGGCGACATGGATCGGGTGGTCGAGCGAGAGGATTCGGGCCGCCGTGCCGATCCTGATCCGCTCGGTACGGCCGGCGATCGCCGCGCCGGCGGCGAGCGCCGACGGGTAGAGCAGATCTGCGTGGCGGAAGTGGCGCTCCGCGAGCACGACGGCGTCGAAGCCGAGCTGGTCGGCGCGCTCGGCCTGGGCGAGCACGTCGGCGTAGGAGCCGTCGCGCGTTCCCATCACGAAGATCCCCAGCCGCATCAGCCGCCCCCGTTGCGCCCCGCCGAGGTCAGCGCCGGCGACGGCTCGGCGCGCCGCAGCTCGGGCAGCACGCGCTCGACGAACCGCCGCATCGAGGCGAGGCAGCGCGCGTGGTCGATCGTGAAGTAGTTGAACGTGAGGATGGCGTCGCGCAGGTCGACCTCGTCACCGAGCTCGAGCAGGCGCTCGGCGCAGTGGTCGGCGTCGCCGAAGACGAAGACCTCGTCGAGCAGCCGATCCCAGGTGATCTCCTCGTCGCTCATGCCGAGGAAGTCGCGGATCACCGAGTCGCGCCGGCGCATGAACCTCATCACGGTCTCGCGGGTGTCCTCGATCGCCCGCTCGGTCGTCTCGCCGACGTAGACGAACCGGTTGACCGGCAGCCGGATGGCGCCGGGATCGAAGCCCGAGGCGGCGAGCAGCTCGCGATAGCGCTCCTGGGTGCGGCCGACGAGCGCCGCCGGCTGCGCCCCCGCGAGCAGCAGCGGAAAGCCGCGGCGGGCGCCGAAGCGAAGCGTGTCGTCGCTGATTCCGACGAGGTGGATCGGCGGGTGCGGCGACTGGGCGGGAAGCGGCGCCACCGTCACCTCCGGGAACGACCAGTGGCGCCCCGGATGGGCGAACGGCCTGCCCGACCAGGCGGCCAGGATCACGTCGAGCGCCTCCTCGAACCGCTCCCGGGCGTCGGCCGGGTCGACGCCGAAGCCGGCCTGGTAGAGGTCGTTCTCGCCGATCCGCGCGATCCCGAGGTCGAGCCGCCCGCCGGAGAGCAGGTCCACCGTGGCGGCGTCCTCGGCGATCCGGATCGGGTGGTCGAGCGGCAGGATGCGGGCCCCGACCCCGATCCGCACGCGCCGAGTCCGCGACGCGACGTAGGCGGCGACCACGAGCGGCGAGGAGAAGAAGTTGCGGCCCTGGTGGTCGGGGTGGAAGTGGCGCTCGCGCAGCCAGACCGAGTCCAGCCCGGCGGCGTCGGCGTACTCGATCTGGTCGAGCAGCTCGCGGTAGCCGCAGTCGGCCGATCCGGTGACGTAGAAGCCGACTCTCATCGGGCGGTCGCCGCGGTCATCGCTCCGGCGCGGCTGCCGTCAGCGCGCCCGCTCGGGGAAGTCGCGGTTCGTCACCTCGACGGGCAGCGCCTTGACCTGCTCGAGGAACGCGGCGAGGTGGCCGGCGAGCGTGTGGAGCACGCGCTCTCCGTGCTCCGCCGACGCCTCGGACGGAGGCGGCGCCTCGGACACCCTGCTCGTGTACTCGAAGTCGTTCATCCCCAGGTGGATGTTCTCGGCCCCCTCGAACTCGACCGCCGTGCCGGTCCCGGAGCGCTTCGAGAAGGCCGGCCCCAGCCACTCGGGAGCGTGGATGTCGTACGAGCGGGCCAGGTACTGCTCGCTTTCGAACAGGCCGCCCATCAGCGCCATCGCCAGCGACGCCTCGATGTCGCTGGTCAGGCGGGCCGGCGGGGACTCGAAGATCTCGTTCACGGCGCCGCTCTCGCGGCCGCCGTAGAAGGCGACGAAGGCCCCGGTGCGGAAGCGCAGCGAGTACAGCACCTCCTCGGCCGCGTAGACGTTGGGGGCGTGCAGGCTGACGAAGACCAGCTTGTCGAAGCCCTGAAAGACGAGCGAGCGGCCGATGTCCTCGAGCAGCCGGCGGAAGGTCTCGGCTGTGATCGACACCGCGCCGCAGCCGTCGCCCGCCTCGCCGACGTGCATCGGCGCGAAGCCGAACGGCATCAGCGGGGTGTGCAGGACGTCCGCGGCGGCGGCGGCGCGCTCGACGATCGCGCGGGTGATGATCCCGTCGAGCCCGAGCGGCGTGTAGGGGTTGCCGTGCCGCTCGACGGCGCCGATCGGGACGAGCACCGTGTCGAGGCCGGCGCCGAGGCGGCCGCGCACGGCCTCCGGCCCGAGCTGCTCGATGTCATGGGTCGTCTCCGCTGCCTGCGGGCCGCCGTTGTCGGTCATTGGTCCTCGCCCTCCTCGGAGAGCGGCGAATCCTATCGCCGGGCCGCGCTCGGCGGTCGGCGCGCTCGGCGGCGCTCGGCCCGGGAGCGCCCGCTACGGGGCGCCGGGTGGCGGTGGCGGGGCCGGCGGCGCGCCGGCCGCACGGGTCTCGCCGCCGCCGTCAGCGGGAGCGCCGGAGGGGCCGCCCGGCGCCTCGGCGCCGACCATGCTGGCCGCGACGGCCAGGGCGCCCCCGATCGCGAGGATCAGCGGCCACGCCCACAGCGACGTGGACCCGCTGACGGTCAGCGTGAACAGCAGCAATCCGACGAAGCCGATGTAGGCGCTGCCGCGATAGTTCTGCCAGGCCGTGTAGGCGATCAGCAGCAGCGACACGACCAGCAGGAACAGCTCCCAGCCGTTGCCCTGGCCGCCCGCCGAGGTGGTGCCGCCGGCGAATGCGGCGGCGAGGGCGCCGCTCACGGCGCTGGCGAGGTAGCCGATCGAGCCGGCCAGCACCGCCGTCACCCCGGCGGCGTCCACCAGGTAGTTGGCCTGGTCGGGCCGCTCGGCCCGCATCTGCGTGGCGACGGCGAGGAACACGATCGCCTCCACGATCAGCACCCAGCGAAACGTCTTGTAGCCGGGGTTGCTGCCGATCCAGTCGACCAGCGACAGGCCGGCGAAGGCGGCGAGAAGCGCTCCCAGGAGCATGTTGACCCGGGAGTCGAACCGCAGCGACAGCATCATCGCGGTGGCTGCCGCGATTCCGAACGTCCACACGGGGGCGCCGCTGTGGCTGGACTGGAGCGGCTGGTCGACGCCGAGCACCCGGGCGAGCTGGATCAGCGTGAGCAGCAGCAGGATGATCCCGGTGACCAGGAAGGTGGACTGCCAGCCGGAGAGGCCGGCGCCCTCCTGGGCTCCGGTGAGCGCCAGGCCGAGCAGCAGCACGCACGGCGCAGCAAGCACCAGCAGCAGGGGGAAGTTCGCCCACGGCTCCGACTTGCGCGTGAAGATCAGCAACATGCCGACGGCGAAGACAACGCCGCCAACCAGCCTCACCCAATCCCGGTTCTGCTCCAGCTGCTGCATTCGGTGACCCTCCTCCTCGATTCGCGACCAGCGCCTGTGATGCCGAACGCTAGCCGGCCCGCAAGACGCCACGCAAGGGGCCCCGCTCAGTGCTCGAGGACGAGGCCGAGAAAGCGCCGCGTGCGCTCCTCGCGGGCGCCGTCGAGGATCTCCGCCGGCGTCCCCTGCTCGACGACGTGTCCCTCGTCAATGAACACGATGCGGTCGCCGACCTCGCGGGCGAAGCCGAGCTCGTGGGTGACGACCACCATCGTCATCCCCTCCTCGGCCAGCTCCCGCATCACGTCGAGCACCTCCTTGATCAGCTCGGGGTCGAGCGCGCTGGTCACCTCGTCGAACAGCATCACGCCGGGCTCCATCGCCAGCGCGCGCGCGATCGCGACGCGCTGCTGCTGGCCGCCGGAGAGCCGCTCGGGGTACTGGTCGAGCTTGTCGCCCAGACCGACCCGCTCGAGCAGCGCGGCGGAACGGGCGCGTGCCTCCTCCTCGGAGCGGTCGAGGACGGTGGTCTGGGCAAGCGCCACGTTCTCGATCGCGCTCTTCGTCGGAAACAGGTTGAACTGCTGGAAGACGATCCCCACCCGGCGGCGGACGAAGTCGAGCTGCCCGCGGGTGCCGCGCGCCGTCACCTCATGGCCCTCCAGCAGGATCCGCCCCTCGTCCGGCGGCGCGAGCAGGTTTATGCAGCGCAGCAGGGTGCTCTTGCCCGAGCCGCTGGCACCGAGCACACAGACCACATGGCCGCGCTCCACCTCGAGGTCAATCCCGCGCAGAACGTGCAGGTCGCCGAAGCTCTTGTGCACCCCCTCGACCTTGAGCATCGCCTCGCCCATGCGATCAGCCTCTCATCGCAGTGCTCGGCCTATGTCGCCAGACCGCGCTGGTAGCGCGCCTGCTGGCCGGCGATCAGGCGGTCGACCAGCCGCGCCAGGGGGATGGTCACGACCACGAACATCGCCGCGCCCAGGGTCAGGGCCGAGCTGTTGAAGACCTCCCCTTGCACCGTGCGGCCCGCCTCGACCGTCTCGATCAGGGCGATCACGCCGACCAGCGAGGTGTCCTTCATCAGCGCGATGAAGTCGTTGAGCAGCGGCGGGATCACCTTGCGAACAGCCTGCGGGACGATCACGTGGCGCATCGCCTGGCCGTGGCTCATCCCCAGCGAGCGGGCCGCCTCCATCTGTCCGGCCGGCACAGCCTCGATCCCGGCGCGATAGACCTCGGCCATGTAGGCGCCATAGGTGATCGTCAGGGCGAAGACCCCGTACCAGAACGGGTCCGGCTTGCCGAACCACTGCGGGATTCCCACCGACTGCGGCAGCCCGAGGCCCTCCGCCACGGAGGGGAAGCCCCCGGAGATGAGCAGGATCACGAGCAGCAGCGGAATCCCGCGGAAGACGTCGATGTAGCCGATCGCGAGGCCCCGCACGGGCGCCAGCGCCCGACCCGGCAGCTGCCGCAGCAGAGCCAGCACCAGGCCCCAGGTCAGGGCGAGGATCGCGCTCACGATCGACAGCTCCACGGTCTGTTCGAACCCCTTCAGGACGAACGTGAAGTTGTCGGCCATCACGTTGAAGTCGAAGTACTGGTGGAAGAAGACGCTCATCGATCGAACCTCCAGACGTTCGGCGGTTGGGTCCCGGGTTCACGGGCGCAAAGGATCCACGAAGAAGGGGCGCCGGGTGGCGCCCCTTCTCGAATCGGATCTGAGCGGATGGCCCGCCGCGGGCTTGCCTCGCTAGTCCGCTGCGGCGATCCCCTTGCAGGGCTCCTTGCCCAGGTACTTGTCGTAGATCTGGTTGTACGTCCCGTCGTCCACGATCTCCTTCAGCGCCTTGTTGACGTCGGCCTCGAGGTCGGCCGAGCCCTTCTGGAAGGCGAAGCCGTAGTGCTCGCCGGTCGGCAGGCGCTCGATCACGGTCAGCTGCGGCTTCGCATTCTCCGCGTACTTCGAGATCGGGCAGTCGTTGATCACCGCATCGACCTGTCCGTTCTGAAGCGCGTTGAACGCGTCGTCGATCTCGCCATAGGTGCGCACCGAGCTGGCCTTCGTCTTGTCCTTGGCATAGTCCGCCCCGGTCGTCGCCTTCTGGGCGCCGACGGTCTTGCCGTCGACGTCGGCGATCGTCTTGATGTCGCTGCCCTTCTTGACCATCAGCGACTGGTCAGCAAAGGCGTACGGATCGGAGAAGTCGACCTCCTTCTTCCGGTCCGCGGTGATCGTCAGCGACGAGGCGACCATGTCGAACTTGCCCTTCGCCAGGTCTTGGATGATCGTGTCGAACGAGGTGTCCTTGATCTCGACCTTGCGGTCGAGCCGCTTGCCGATCTCCTGCACGAGGTCGATGTCGATCCCCTTGTAGTCGGGAGCGCGGCCGAACTCGAACGGCGCGTAGGGGATGTCGGAGCCGACCACGAGCGTCTCGCCCGCCGCGCCGCCGGTGGTCCCTCCGCCGCCACCGCCGCATCCCGCCGTGATGCCTCCGATCGCCAGCGCCATCGCCGCCAGCACGATCCAAGCGCGCAAACTCCTCATCTGGTTCCTCTCCTCGTCGCCTGAGATGCAGCCACGAACATATCCTCCGAGGCGGTTTCGTGCAGCGATGCGCCGGCTACTACACTTTCTAAAGCGATGTTCGAGGACTCACTCCTCAACCGCCCCTGCGGAGGCCGCTTCGCCGACATCCTCGAGGCGATCGGCTACACGCCGATGGTGGAGCTGCCGCGCCTGACGCCGACGCCGGGTGTGCGCATCTACGCCAAGCTCGAGGGACGGAACCCGACGGGGTCGGTCAAGGACCGCGTCGCCAAGGCGATGATCGACGACGCCGAGTCGCGCGGGCTGATCGCGCCGGGCCAGACGATCCTCGAGCCCACCTCCGGCAACACGGGCATCTCGCTGGCGATGATCTGCCGGCGCAAGGGCTACCCGCTGAAGGTGGTGATGCCCGACAACGTCACCGGGGAGCGCACCGAGCTGCTGCGGATGTACGGAGCGGAGATCGTCTATTCCGAGGGCGCCAAGGGCTCCAACGGTGCCGTCGAGCTGGCGCTCGAGATGGCGGAGTCCGACGCCTCGTACTACATGCCCTACCAGTACGGCAACGAGGCCAACCCGCGCGCCCATTACGAGGGGACGGCGGCGGAGATCCTCGACGAGCTGGACGAGGTGAGCGCCTTCGTCGCCGGACTCGGCACCGGCGGCACGCTGATGGGCTGCGGCCGCAGGCTGAAGGAGCACGACTCCGAGACGAAGGTCGTCGCCGCCGAGCCGATGCAGGGGGAGCTGGTGCAGGGCCTGCGCTCGCTGGACGACGGCTTCATCCCCCCGATCATCGACCTGTCGCTGCTCGACCGCAAGATCATGGTCTCCAACCGCGACGCGATCACCTGGACGCAGCGCCTGCTGCGCGAGGAGGGCATCTTCTCCGGCGTCTCGGGCGGCGCGATCGCATACGTCGCCGCGCGCATCGCGGGCGAGCTGGAGGAGGGCAACGTCGTCTTCCTGATCCCCGACGACGGCTGGAAGTACCTCTCATCCGGCGTATACACCAAGCCGGTCGAGGAGCTGGAGGGCATCGACTCGACCGTGTGGTGGTAGCGCCCGGGCCCCGCCCGCCGGCGCCGTACGTTGGGCGATAGCGCGCCCACCCGGTTGCGACCGGACAGCGAGCGACTGGCGGCGGCGGCCGGCCGGGTCGCCGAGCTGGCGGACTCATACGAGCCGCCGACCTTCGCCGAGGTCCCCGGACCCGACCCGGCGATCTTCCTCTGCGCGATCGACCACCGGACCGGCTACCGCGGCCGCTACCTGGTCGGCGGCTGCGGCCCGTACGAGGGCAGCGCCCTCCTCTGGCAGCTAGGCATCCGCGCCGAGCGGCGCAGCCCGGGCACGCTTGCGGCAGCGACCCTCGCCCGGATCGACGCCGATCGCCTCGCCGCGATCTTCAAGGTCGGCGGCGAGACCGTCGCCGGAACCGGCGTCCGCGCCGACCTGTGGCGAGATCTCGCCGACGGCCTCCTGCGCGACTACGAGGGCTCGGCCGAGGTTCTCCTCTCCGCAGCCGGGAGCACGCTGGGCGGCGCCGGCGGGCTGGTCGAGCGGCTCGCCGCTTTCGAGGCCTTCGCGGATCCGCTGCGAAAGAAGGCTTACCTGTTCGCGAAGATCGCCGAGCGCCGCGGCTGGCTTGCGGTCGAGGACCCGGAGAGCTGGGAGGTCTGCGCCGACAACGTGCTGATGCGGCTGGCGCTGCGCTGCGGCCTCGTGCGCCCCGGGCCGCCGGAGGAGGTCCGCGCCGCCACCCGCGACGCGTTCGGAACGGTTGCGACCGAGTGCGGGCTGGCCGTGCCCCTGCTGGACGACCTCCTCTGGGAGCTGGGCCGGGAGAATGCGGACCTGCTCGGCACCGCCGGCGGCGACCTGGTCGAGCCGCCGAGACCCGACGGCGCCGCCTGGTACTAGTCGGCGCCTACCCCCCGATCGGCGCCCTCGGGTTGGCCCCCCAGAAGATCTGGGTGCCGATCATCCCGATGATGTGGACCATGACCATGTTCAAGATCATCGACTTGGCTGTCGCCTGGCCGACCCCGACGGGGCCGCCGGAGGCGTTGTAGCCGTAGTAGCAGCCCACCCCGACGATCACCGTCGCCATCGTCATCCCCTTGATCACCGAGTAGAGCAGGTCGGGTGGGTTCTGAAACATCCAGAAGATCAGAAAGTAGCCGCCGCCGGAGACCTCGCCGATCTGCTTTACCACCGCCAGCCAGCTGGCAAAGAAGCCGGCGCCGACGCCGGCGATGTAGACGAATGGCAGCACCATCCAGGCGGCGAGGATGCGGGTGGAGGCAAGGAACGTGATCGGTTGCACGCCCATCACCTCGAGCGCGTCGATCTCGTCGGAGATCCGCATCGCCCCCAGCTCGGCGACGATCCCCGTGCCCACCTTGGCCGACATGATGTAGCCGAACATGTAGGGGACCATCTCGCGCAGATCGCACCAGGCGGCAAACACGCCGGCGTAGGAGGGAGAGCCCGTGGAGCGGTTGAAGTAGGCGCCCTCGATCCCGCATTGCAGCCCCAAGATGAAGATCATCCCCCAGATCACCAGGGTGGAGCCCAAGATCAAAACGCCCGCCTGGCGCAGCGCCTCGCCGAAGAAGCGAAACACCTTGCCGTTAAAGACGTCGCCGAACTCGGCGCCGAAGAAGCGCACGATCTCGCCCAAAGAGGCGGCCCAGTCTCGCGGCACCGAGAGCCAGCCGGGCATCAGCTCGCCGCTCCGCGGGTCACTTGATCACCGTCATCTCGGGATGGGTGGCCAAAAGCGTCTGGGTAAAGACGTAGTTGAAGGCCCAGATCCCCGCGAAGGCGATCACCACCGCCTCGTTTACGGCCCGCCCCACCCCGGCGGCGCCGCCCGTGGCGGTCATCCCCTTATAGCAGCAGACCACGGCGACGATCGCCCCGAACAGGCTGGTCTTTAACACCGAGCCCCACAGGTCCGTGACCGAGGCGTTGGAAAAGAAGGTCGCCCAAAAGCCGCCCAGCGGCTGGTGGTTTACGAGCTCGGCGATGATCCCGCCGAAGACGCCGAAGATCAGCGCGTAGACGTCGAGCAGGCCGGTGATCAGCATCAGCGCCAAAAAGCGCGGCACGACGAGGTTTTTGATCGGATCGACGCCGAGCACCTGCAGGGCGTCCAGCTCCTCTCTGATCTTTCTCGCGCCCAGATCGGCGGTGATCGCGGTGCCGGCGACGCCGGCGACGATCATCGAGTCGACCCAGGGGGCAAACTCGCGGATCGAGGCCAAAACGAAAAAGCCGCCCAGTCTGTCCAGGGCGCCGAACAAAGCGAGGAAGTTGGCGGCCTGCAGGCCGGGGGCGCCGTAGCCGAAGGCGACGGTGGAGATCAGCAGCGGAAACCAGCACAGGCGCAGCGCGAAGAGGAACTGGCTCATGAACTCGCCGCCGTAGGGGTAGGGCGGGCGCACGGCCGAGACGATCGTCTTGCCGGTGAGGATCATCATGTCCCCGACCTGCTCGAACAGGCTCTTGGCCGGTAGGAAGGCCCTGTCAGCGACGGATCTGACCATTACCCCTCTCGCTTCCCTCTCTTTCTCTCGCTCACTGTCTCTCTGATTGCTTGCTGCTTCGCGGTCGCCGCCTCACGCGGCTCGGCTAACGGACACCCGGACGAGACCTTGACGCGCCACCAGCCCATCACCATGCCGATCAGCCCGTAGCGGGGACGCGAATGCCAGGTCTTGCATCCGGGCTCGTCCACGTCGTCGTTGGACACCCACTGCCACTTGTGCGCCGCCGGGTCGCGCACCATCTGCTCGAGGTGGGCGCGCGCCTCCTCGCCATCCCGGCCGCGCCGCTCCTCGGCGCCGCGCAGCTCGGCGAGCCGCTCGACCAGGCGGTTGCGCGTCTTCTCCAGCTCCTCGACGCCGGCCACGTGGGCCTTCGGGCGGAGCAGGGGGTGGGCACCCCCCTGCTCGCTGCCGTTGCCGGCGTAGGTCGAGAGCTCGGCCTCGAGGCGGGCGATCTGGCGGCGAAGCTCGCGGCGTACGTCTCGGCGGTCGCTCTCCGTGGCGACGTCCGGTAGTGGGGTGGACGAGATCCGCGAGGGAAGCTCCGGCGCGGCCGGGCCTCGGTCGGCGGCGGCGTAGATCGCGGTGGCGAGGTCGCGCGGGTCGAGCCCCGACTGCCGCGCCTCGGCCACCGCCTCCGCGGCGATCCGCTTCACCTCCGAGTCGGAGGCGGGGAGGTCGGCGACGAACGTCCCGAGCCCGTGACGGGAGACGATGAAGCCGCCCACCTCGAGCCTGCCGTAAACGGCGCGCGCCGTGTTGACGTTGACGCCCGCGAGGGTCGCCAGCTCGCGCACGCTGGGAAGCCGGTCCCCCGCCCGGATGCCGCCGCCGGCGATCATCGCCCGCAGCTTCCAGGCGAGCTGGGCCGTGAGCGGCAGCTCGGAGTCGCGGTCGACATTGAGATCGAGTGTCGCCACCTCGGAAGCCAAGGCCCACACAGTAATGCCACTGTGTGTGCTAGTCAAGTGGCACAGTGACCAGCCGGTAGCCTGAGGAGCGTGCGCATCAGCCGTGAACTGGTCGACGAGATGGTCGCCCACGCCCGCGAGGAGGCGCCCAACGAGTGCTGCGGGATGGTGGCCGGGTCGGACGGGGACGCGACGCGGGTCCTCCGCGCGCGCAATGCCGAGGCGAGCCCGCTCCGCTACGTGATCCACCCCAACGACCAGCTGCGGATCATGAACGCGATCGAGTCGGACGGCGACGAGCTCGTGGCGATCTATCACTCGCACACCGGCAGCCCGGCGCGACCGTCGCAGACCGACATCAACCTGGCGACCGCCTGGCCGGACCCGCTCTACGTGATCGTCTCGCTGGCGGATCCGGATCGCCCGGACGTGCGCGCGTTTGCGATCAGGGACGGAAAGGTGGACGAAGCCGAGCTGGAAGTTGGCTAGCGAGCCGCTGACCTGCCCTCGCTGCGCCCTCTCCCACTCGCTGGAGGAGCGCTTCTGCCGCAACTGCGGGATGCCGCTCGTCTACGCCGGCAGCGGTGCGGAGGAGCCGGTCACCGACGCGCACGGCCGGGCGCGGAAGATCAAGCCCCGGTACACCGAGGGCGAGCTGGTGCGGGTAGCCGGCGGCCGCAACCAGGCCGAAGCCGAGCTGATCCAGGGGATCCTGCTCGAGGAGGGGATACCGAGCATCCTGCGCCGCACCCGCGGCTTCGACGTCCCCGACTTCCTCGCCGCCGGGCCGCGCGACGTGATGGTCCCGGCGGCCGGTTACGAGGCGGCGCGGGAGATGCTCGCCGATGCCGAGATGCTGGCGCCCCCGCCCGACGGCTCCCTACCCGGCATCGGCTCGCCGGCGAGGCTGGCGGCGTGGGTGCTCGCGGCGGCGCTTGCGGCCGCGCTCCTCGTCTGGCTCCTCTACCAGGCGACTGGCTAGGTCGGGCGCCGACAGCTCCCGCAGGTAGTCGCGCCAGGCACGCTCGACGCCCTTGAAGCGGACGTCGAAGGCGGACTCGATGTTGCCCGCGGGGCCGTGGTGGTGAAGGCTGCCGACCATCCGCTCACACGCTCCCGGCCCGCGCTCGCCCTCGAGCAGGTCGAACACGGTGCCGCCGAGGATCACGGCGTCGCGCGGGGTCGGGGGGAAGGACGGGCGGCTCCCCTCCCGCAGGCGCCGGATCACCGCGGGCCGGAACATCTGCACCTGGCCGGCGAAGTACTGCGCCGCTCCCTCGACCAGCCAGGCCCAGCGCAGGTAGCGCGCGAAGCGGCGCGGGCCCCATGCCGGCGGCAGGCTCGGGTTGTTGGCGGCGACGACGATCTGCGCGTAGAGCCTGGACGCGGTCCCGTAGAGCGCCCGCAGCGATTCATCGCCGGCGGCGCGGCGCTCCATGTAGGGGTCGCTGAGCACGTGCAGCTCGTGCGCCATCGCCCAGCCGGCGAGGTAGCGCCTCCCCGCGGGCGCCGCCGACCAGCGGGCGGCGGGCAGGAACGGGTGGGCGAGCGACAGCCACGCGGGGCTGGCGTGAACGACCACCGTGACCTCCTCGGGGATCACGTCGAAACGGTCCTCGAGCCCGAGGTGCAGGTCCTCGAGGTCGTCGAGGACGCGCTGCGCGCACGCCTCGTCGGCGCTGTCGTGCCGTGCCGTGAACGACAGCGATTCGGTCTCTACCCACGCCACGGGTTGAGACTAGCGAGCGGGGGCGGACCGCTCGCGGCGAACGCCGACTTTGCGGCTATCTGGGCCGGTGACCCTGAATGCTGAGGGCCTGCTGGAACGTCGGCCTGTTCACCCACTGCATGTCCGGCTGGGCGATGCCGCCGACGGTGCGGAAGCTGATCGCGTCGTAGCAGGCCTGGTCGTCGCCGACGCCGCAGCCGGAGTTCTGGCCGTACGGGTTCACCCCGAGCGCGTTGTGAAGCGAGCGCAGCAGGCCGCGGCGGCACTTCGCCGCGTCGCCGCCGCCGCAGTAGACCCGCGAGTAGCGTCCCCGCACGGGCCGTCCGAGCAGCGTGCGCAGGTCCTTGTGCGCGTAGCCATACCAGCCGCCGTCGAACGCCGAGCCCAGGTGCCCGGCACGGTTGGGGTCGTCGAACGCGTTCATCCCGGCGACGTGGTCGAACAGGTTCTTGCCCGTCGTCGGCCGGAACTCGGCCCGCATCCAGAGCGGCCACCAGGCGTCCATGAGGCGGATCGCCTCGGAGTGCTCGTAGTGGCCGTCCTTGTTGCGGTCGATCCGATGCGCGCCGGCGTGCACCCAGTCGCCCAGCTCGTTGACGGCGGTGCGCAGCGCCGGGTCGGAGATCGGGCGGCTGCGGATCAGCTTCAGGGCCAGCGGCAGCACGAAGTCGCCGCGCAGGTCGGTGGTCCCGGCAAGCTCCATCGCGTCGATCAGCCCGTTCAGCCCGACCTTCTTGGACCCCGCGATCCGCTTGCCGATCTGCTCGTCGAGCAGCGAGGAGCGGAAGATCGATCCGTACTGGTAGTTGCTGTCCGAGGCGCGGTAGCCGCGCGCCTGCTTGTTGTTCCAGCTGGTGATGAAGCTCTGGTTGATCACCTGGGGGTGCTGCCGGAACGGCGTCATGCTCATCGTGTTGTTGGAGGCGTCGAAGCCGCGCCAGTAGTTGCGGGGCACGCCCAGCACCGGGAAGTTGGGGTCGGTGCCCGAGGCCCGCACCGGGTTCCCGCCCGAGTTGAGGTAGGCGATGTCGCGGTTGTCGGCGTAGAACCAGTTGAAGGTGAAGCTGATCAGGTAGGCGGCGCGCTGGAAGTCGCGGGCGTTGTGGATCTTGTTCGGGTTGTTGAAGTAGGAGAAGCCGAGCGCGGAGTCGATCTCGTGCCGGTAGCTGGTCCGCAGCTTGGTGTAGGCGACCGGGCGTCCGTTCAACTTGGCGCGGCCGATCACGATGCCCAGCTTGCTGCGCTTCGTCTTCAGCGTCTCGCTTCCGGCCGGCGTCATGTCGCCGAGGTTCGGCTGCCAGCTGATCGTCCTGGTCAGCGTCTGGAACTTCAGGCAGCGGCCGCGGAACAGGTAGTGGTTCGAGCTTCGCGTCGGCGCCGAGCCGTTCGGCTCGCAGAGCGGCACGGCGAAGGTGTCGATCACGTCCTGGCCGGATGAGGTCGCGCTCCAGGCGTAGTCGCGGCCGCGCCCGAGCTGCACGTAGAGGTTCACCCCGGGGAAGGCGGCGCCGCGAGCGTCCAGCGTGGGCGCGTGGACGTCCTGCTCCATCAGGATCTCCGGGTTGAAGTAGGCGACCTGGGGGCCCATCACCGCGACTGGCCGCCCGGTCCTCGACTCCCGAGAGCTGATCAGCAGGGCGTTGGAGTTGCCGCGTCGCAGCCCGCCGGTGAGGCCGTCGGTGTTGATGCCGGGGGGCAGCGGCGGCGTCGCCGAGGACCCGACCGCGTAATGCCGCGCGTCCGCCGCGGATCCGCTCGCCGAGGCGACGACGTCGGCGCGCTTGACGCTGCCCGGATCGGGCAGGGCGACGCCGTGCGGGTTGCGCGGCGGCGCCTCGTAGGGGAAGCGGCCCTTGCGGGCGGTGACCGGGGCCTCGCGGTCCTCGGCGTCGCGGAAGTCACGCCACACGCGCACGCCCCGGCGCGGGCCGAACTTCTTGATCGCCGCCTCCAGGGTGAGCGCCGAGTTCAGCTCGTTGCCGCCGCCGTTGCCGAAGATCCCGCCGATCAGCGCCGCCTCGGAGACGAGGTCGGTCGGCTTCCAGTCCGCCGGGCCGCTGGGCTTGCCGATCGCCGCGTACTCCGCGGGCATCTTCTGGACGGGGTTGGCGCGCGCCTCGGCGATGTACTGGTTCACTCCGGCGACGTAGTTCTGCGAGTCGTCGCGCAGCTGGGCCGCCGCCTGGTGGAAGCCGGGCGGGCTGTACTCGAGCTGGCGCCGCAGGTCGCTCTCGGTGTACGGGGTGTCCGCCCAGACGCCCTCGTCCATCTCCCGGTTGGCGCCGCCGGCGAAGGTCGATAGCTGTGCGCGGCCGGCGTGACGCAGCGCGTCGATGAAGAACAGCCGGTCCTCGGCCGTCGCGTAGCCGAGCCCGAACTCCGCCCCGGCGCGGGTGGAGCCGTAGACGTGGGGGACGCCGAAGTCGGAGTCGCGCACGATCGTGACGTCGCTGCGCGGGCTGTAGGTGCGCTCGTCGTGACCGGTCGGAACGCCGAAGCTGGCGTCCTTGTAGTAGTCGCCGATCTGGCCGTTGGTCAGTCCCGGGGTCCCGTAGAGCAGGTCGCGGTACATCGCGTACTGGTCGTTCGAGTGGGGGGGCCTGACGTCATGGTCGGCTTCCCAGGCCAGCAGGTCGGTGTCGCTGGCAAACCCGTTCTGCCCAGCCGGCAGCACGTTGCGGAAGCCGAGGAAGTCGTTTTGCCGGTAGGGCTGGGGAGTCGGCGCCGCCGCCGCGGTGGCGGGCAGCGCCACGAGGGCCCAGATCGCCGCAGTCGCTGTCAGCTGCCCCAGTCTTGCCATCGGATCGCCCCCCACCCCTCGGAAGCGGAGCGAGTCTAGAGCGGGCCGCCGTGCCGTGCGCCGGTTCGGGCCGGCTGCGAATCAGGAGGCGGCGACTTCGCGCTCGTAGTCGAGCTCGGTGCGCACGCCGAGCGCCGCCAGCCGGTCGCGGGCGTGCTCGAGGCTGGTCGAATCGGCGACGGCGGCGGCCAGCGGGGCGGCGCGCGCGACCGCGATCGCGGGGTCGAAGAAGTAGGTGAGCGCGCCCGCGGCGGTCAGCCGCACGCGGCGGCGGCCGCCCCGGATCGGCACCTCGCCGCGCTCGCCGCGGAAGCAGCGGACGGCCTGCAGGCTGGCCTCCGTCGGCACGAGCCGGCCGGCGGCCTCGATCTCCGCCGCGGCGGCCGGCGTCAGCCCCCAGCTGCCGAGCACGCCGCCGGCGCGCTCGAGCTCGGCGATTCGCTCCAGCACCTCTGCCGCCGTCAGCTCGCCGTCGCAGCCGGGGCCGTAGACCGCCGCGATCGTCGCGACGTCCCCGCGAAGCCGGGCGGCCGCCGCGAGCATCACCGCGTCGCACAGCGGGCTCGCCAGTCCCGGCTCGATGCCGGTCGCGAGCACGTCGCCGCCGACGTCGAGGAACACGGCGAGGTCGCAGCCCAGGCTGCGACAGGCGGCGGCGACTCCGGCGCCGACCGCGCCTGGCCCGCCGCCGATGTCGACGAGCACGGTTGGCTGGCCCAGGTGCGCGGCCATCCCGGACTCGGCGAAAGCGACCCCCTCGGGCGTGGCGGTGCGCGCGTCGGCGAGCACGCAGGCGTCGCTCAGCGGCTGGCCGCCGCGGATCTCTGCGATCGATCGCGGCCCGGGGTGGGGATCGATCGGCATCCGCTCCCAGGCCACGCCGCCGAGGAGCGCCTCCGCGCCGAAGCTCTCGCACAGCCGCGCCGCGGCGAGGGCGCCGACGACGTCGCCGCCGCCGCCGATTCCGAGGACGAGCGCCTTGCGGGCGCCGCGGAGGATCCGGTCGAGCGCGGGGGGCGAGCCGTTCAGGCCAGCACGGGCTCGCCGGCGACGATCTCGCGGACCTGTGCGGCAGCCCGGTCGAACTCCTCGTCGGCCATCACCGGCGTCCCCTCGAAGGGAAGCTCGCGGTCGATCTCGACCCAGGACCGGCAGCCCTGGTACTCGTCCTTGACGCGCACGGTCACCGGACGGGGGATGCGATGGACCCGCAGCAGCAGCACGTGCAGCGGATGGCGGCGCTTCCAGCGCAGCCGCTTCTCCGCGTAGTCGCTGGTCCACACGTAGAACGGCGAGAGGTCGTCCACGATCCGCCGGTCCTCGACCTCGAAGTGGTCGGCGACCTCGGCCCAGGCGCGGATCCGCACCCGGTCGGGCTGGGGGATGCCGCCGTCGCGCAGCAGCGCGCGCGGATGTGGCTCCTCGTCGGGCCAGACGCCCTCCTCGAGGGCGCGCCGCAGCTCCGGATGGTGGGACTCGCGCACCAGGTCGTTGCGCTGATGGTCGAACGTCGGGTAGAGGAAGAAGCGGTCGTGCTCGAGCTCGAAGTGCTTGTTCTCCTCGCGGATGCCGCCCTTGCGCAGGGTGACCAGCTGCTCGCCCTCGGCGAGGGCGCGCACGGTTACCGCCCATTCCTTGAAAGCAATCGGCATCTGGCTAGGGGCTTGGCTGGGGTGGGGTGGGGTAGGGAGGGCGGGGGGCCGAAATCGGCGCCGGGATCGCCCTGAGGAACGGCATTCTAGGAAATCTCGTCCCGCTTGCCAAATTCGTGACACTTGTCACCAATCCGAACCTGCTTACCGATAAGCACCAAAATCGGCTTGGCAGCGGGATCCTGGCCGGCCAGCCAGTGAGGCGGCCGCAACCCCGGCTGGCCGCTCGCGTCAGGTCGCGGCGGCGTGGCGCAGGAGGAAGCCGAGCAGCTCCGAGCTGACCTCGGCGGGGCGTTCGAGCATGCACCAGTGGGCGCCGCCGGCGACCGTCGCGACCTCCCCGCGCGGCATCGCCGCCGCGATCTCCGCCGCGGACTCGGGCGGCGTGACGGCGTCCTCGTCGCCCGCCAGGGCGAGCGCCGGGCATCGCACCGCGCCGGGCTCGACCATCTCGCCCTCGCCCACGGCCAGCGCCCAGTCGGCGTATGCGCTGGGATCGCAGGACGCGATCAGTTCGAGCATCAGGCCGTGCAGGCGCGGGTCGTCGCGTCGGCAGCGCTCGGTGAGCGCGCCGGCCGCCACCGCCTCGGCGACCTCGTCCATGCGCCCGGCGCGGGCGAGTCCGGCGCGCTGCTCGAACACGGCCGCCGCCTCGGGCGGCCAGGCGAGCCGGCCGCCGCACATCGCCAGCCCCCAGATCCGGTCGCCGAGCGCCACCGCTGCGTGCTCGACGACCATGCACCCGGCCGAGTGGCCGACCAGGGCGGCGCGCTCGATCCCGAGCGCGTCGAGCAGGGCGGTGAGGTCGGCGGCCCACTGCTCGATCGAGTAGGGCCCCGGCGGCTTCTGCGAGCGTCCGGCGCCGCGCTGGTCGTATGCGAGGGTGCGAAAGCGGCGGCCGAGCGCGGCGAGCTGGGCGTGCCAGCCGTAGGCCGAGCCGCCGAGGCCGTGGACGAGCACGACGGCGGCCCCGTCGCCGGCCTGCTCGTACGCCAGCTCGACCCCGTTTGCGGTCGTGCGCCGCATCAGCGGGCCGGCTCCCCGAAGCCGCCGCCGCCCGGCGTCTCGATCCGCAGCACGTCGCCCCGCCGCAGCTCGCCCGACGCCTTCGAGGGGAGCTCCGCGCCGTTGAGAAGGTTGCGGCCGGTCGCGCCGTCGCCGCCGCCGGCGCGGCCGCGGGGCGGGTGCCGCCGGCGCTCGGTGATCAGGGTGAAGCGCATCGGCTCGAGCGCCTCGATCTCGCGCACGATCCCGTCGCCGCCGCAATGGCGTCCGCCGCCGCCGCTGCCGTGGCGCACCGCCAGCTCGCGCACGCGCAGCGGGAACTCGCTCTCCAGCGCCTCGACCGGCGTGTTCAGCGTGTTCGACATCGCCACGTGCACGGCGCTCGGCCCGTCGGCGTCCGGGCAGGCGCCCTGGCCGCCGCCGACGGTCTCGTAGTAGGTGAACGATTCGGCGGCGAGCGTGAGGTTGTTCATGGTCCCCTGTCCCTGTGCCGGCGCCGGCACCGCGGCGGCGAGTGCGGAGATCACCAGGTCGGCGACGCGGCTCGACGTCTCGACGTTTCCGGCCGCCACCGCCGCGGGCGGCCGCGCGTTGAGCAGGCAGCCCTCGGGCGCGACCACCTCGATCGGGCGGTATGCGCCCGCCGAGGGCGGGGCATCGGGGTCGGTGAGCGCGCGCACGGCGAAAAACGAGGCCGACTTCGTCACCGAGAGCGGGCAGTTGAGGTTTCCCCGCATCTGCGCGTCGGTGCCGGAGAAGTCGAGCCGCAGCGAATCGCCGGCGACATCCGCGGCGACCCGCAGGACGACGTCGGCGCTGCCGCTCGGGCGGTCGGCCTCCATCACGTCCTCCGCCTCGAACCTGCCGTCCGGCAGCTCCGCGAGCCGGGCCCGCGTGCGTCGCTCGGCGTAGGCGAGCGTCTCGGCCATTCCCTCGCGCAGCTCGGCGAGGCCGTGGCGCGAGGCGAGCTCGTCGAGCCGCCGGGCCCCGACCAGGTTGGCGGCGCGCTGGGCGCGCAGGTCCGCGAGGCGCTGCCGCGGCTGGCGCATCCGCGCCGCAAGCTCGCGCAGCTCCTCGTCGCCGACCGCCGTGGGGGGGATCACCACCCCCTCCTCGTCGAGCGTCGTCGAGTCGGCCGGCATCCCGCCCGGGGTGGGGCCGCCGACGTCGGCGTGATGGGCGCGGCTGGCGGCGAACCCGAGCAGCCCGTGCGCCGCGAGCACGGGCGTGATCAGGGTTATGTCGGGCAGGTGGGTGCCGCCGCGGTAGGGATCGTTGAGGATCCAGTCGCGCCCTTCCGCGTGGTCCTCGCCGAGCACCGCCGCCACGGCCTCGGGCATCGACCCGAGGTGGACCGGAATGTGCTCGGCCTGCATCACCAGCTCGCCGGCGGCGTCGAACAGCGCGGTCGAGCAGTCACGCCGCTCCTTGATGTTCGCGGAGTGGGCGGAGTGGATCAGCGCCGCCCCCATCTCGTCGCAGGCGGCACGCAGCCCGCCGGCCATCACCTGCAGCGTGACCGGGTCAAGGCTCACGTCACGACCCCGCCTGCCTCACGCCTCACGCTGCGCGTTCGGCGCCATCATCAGATCATCTCCATCGCGATCGTGCCGTGGGCGTCGACCGAGACGGCCCACCCGTCCGGGACGACCACGGTCGCCTCGGGCAGCTCGAACATGCACGGGCCCTGGCGCCGGGTCCCCGCCTCCGGCTCGCCGCGGAGGACGCCGGCCTTCACCCACTCGCCGCCGAAGCGGGCCCGGCGCGAGCCCTCGCTCCGCAGCGCTCCCGCCTGGGCGGGGGCGAGCGCCGGCTCGGAGCCGGGGACGACCATCCCCAGGCAGATGCCGACCAGCTCGACCTCGGCGTCGGGGTCGCGGTAGCCGTAGCGCTCCTCGTGGGCCGCGGCGAAGCGCTCCCCGAGCTCGGCGGGGTCGGGCCGCGCCGGCCCCGCGATCCCCAGCTCGAACGCCTGGCCCCGGTAGCGCATCTCGTAGGTGACCTCGGGCTCCGCGCCCCGGAGGCCCGCTCCCGCTTTTCGCCGCAGCGCCGCCACCTCTTCCGCGACGCGCTCGGCGGTCAGCTCGGCGCCGCTGAGCAGCACGGTGCGGGCGGTGTCGCGGCGGCGCTCCGATGCGATCAGCCCGAGCGCGGACAGCACCCCGCTGGCGCGCGGGCAGAGGACGCGGGAGACCCCCAGCTCCGCGGCGATCGCCGCGGCGTGCATCGGGCCGGCGCCGCCGAAGGGCATCAGCGCGAACCGGCGCGGGTCGATCCCGCGCTCCACCGTGACCACGCGCAGGGCGCGCACCATCTCCTGGTTGACCACGCGGATCATCCCCTCGGCGGTCTCCACCGGGTCGAGGCCGAGGCTCGCCCCGAGCCGGTCGATCGCGGCGCGAGCCGCCTGGGCGTCGAGCGCGACGTCGCCGGCGAGACGGGAGTCGGCGGCGAGGTAGCCGAGCAGCAGGTTGGCGTCGGTGACCGTCGGCTCCTCGCCGCCGCGCCCGTAGCAGGCCGGGCCCGGGTCCGCCCCGGCCGAGCGCGGCCCGACGCACAGCGCGCCGCCCGGGTCCCGCCAGCCGATCGAGCCGCCGCCGGCTCCGACCGTGTGCACGTCGACCATCGGCAGCTGCAGCACGCGCCCGCCGATCTCCCGCGAGTCGGTGCGGCGCACGCGTCCCTCTTCGACGACGCAGACGTCGCACGAAGTGCCGCCCATGTCGAAGCCGAGCGCGTTGCCGTCGCCCGAGGCGCGGGCCAGCACGCCCGCGCCCACGGCGCCCCCGGCGGGGCCCGACAGGACGCTCCAGGCGCCGGCGCGGGCCGCCTCGGCCGCCGGGGCCACTCCACCCGACGACTGCATCACCAGCGGCTCGACGAGACCGCGCTTCGAGCAGGCCTCGGCAAGGTTCGCCAGGTAGCGCCCGAGCAGGGGGGACAGGTAGGCGTCGATCACCGCCGTCGAGCAGCGCTCGTACTCGCGGAACTCGGCCAGCACCTCGTGCGATGCCGAGACGTGGACGCCGGGGAGCTCGGCGCGGAGCCGTGCCGCAACCGCGGCCTCGTGCGCCGGATCGCGGTAGGCGAACAGCAGGCAGACCGCAACGGACCCGGCGCCGGCGGCGCGGATGCCCTCCATCGCGGTGGTCACCGAATCGGGGTCGAGCGGCTTCACGACGCCGTCCGGCCCGACGCGCTCGGCGACGGGGAAGCGGAGCCGCGGCGCGATCAGGGGCTTCGGCTTGGGCCGGCACAGCCTGTACAGATGGGGCCGGTTCTGGCGGGCGACGTCGAGCAGGTCGGTGAACCCCTCGGTGGCTACCAGAGCCGTGCGGGCGCCGCGCTCCTCGAGCAGGGCGTTGGTGCCCACCGTCATCCCGTGGGCGAACACGTCCACGTCGCCGTGGCCCGCGCCGGCGTCGTCGAGCACGCGCTCCACGGCGGCGATCACGGCGCGCGACTGGTCCGCGGGCGTGGACGGCACCTTCGCCGTATGCAGGCTGCGACCGTCGGTGAGGACGGCGTCGGTGAAGGTCCCGCCCACGTCGACGCCCAGGAGCACCGCCCGACGCTAACAGGGACGCCTTCGCCGGACGCATGCGGGCACGGTCGAGGCCCCGCACCCGCGAGGGTGGGGGCCATCCCGCGCCGCACTCGGCGGCTTGCCGCCTAGGCTGCTGCGCCTGCCGGCTCGAGCTCCCGCAGGGACTCTTCGAAATCCTCGAAGGCCTCCTCCAGGTGCTTGTGAGACGGGCAGTAGTCCCTGCCCGGCAGCGGCTGCCGCTGGCAGGCCGTGCCCTTGCGCGTGCTCGCCCGGCAGTTGGCCGGCTGGCCGTCGATGCCGACGCCCTCCAGCTCGAGCTGCACGATGAACTCGACCGCGAGCCTGATGTTCCGATCGATCACCCTGTAGACGAGGTGCTGATCGGATATCGGGAAGTAGACGCGAACGTCGTTGAACAGCGTTCGCGCCGGCTTCGCGAAGTAGCGGCGGTCGTAGGCGAGGCGGCGAATCGTCGCCTCGCAGGCATCCAGCACCTTCTGGCGGTTGCTGACCGTGGAGCCCCCGTACGGGTCCTCCGTGATCCGCGGCGCCAATTCTCGATAGATCGAGCGGCTGAAGTGGTACATCTCCTCAAACCCCCTGTCTCTTTCCCTTTCCCTGGGTAACCCCGTTCCCAGAGGGTCATTGCGGCACGAGTATCGCATCGGCGTGTGAAGCGCAATCCCCGTCACGTTAAGCACAAATTAAGAAAACTTGGTATCGCTGGGTAGCGATTACTTGGTAGTCAGTCCCAGCGCTCGGGCCTGAGCACGCCACCGGCGCCGTAGACGAGGTGGACGCCGTCGAGGCCGGGGTCCGAGCGGGGCGCGTCAAGGCGGCGGTGGGCGCCGCGGGACTCGCGCCGCGCCAGCGCGCACTCGGCGATCGCCCGGGCCAGCGGATAAGGGTCGCGACGCAGAAGCTGGAGCCGGGCGGGGTCGCGAACCGGCCCGGCGTCGTCCCACATCGCCGCGCGCGTCGGCTCCCCGGGGGGTTCGAAGCGATGCTCCGGCAGCGGCGCGCCGGGATCGGGAGGCCCCTCGTTCAGGGCCGCCTCGGCGGCGCGGCGGCCGAAGACGAAGCACTCGCTGAGCGAGTTGGAGGCAAGGCGATTGGCACCGTGCACCCCGGTGCAGGCGCATTCGCCGATCGCGTAGAGCGCGGCAAGCGAGCTTCGTCCGCGCAGGTCGGTTGCGACCCCGCCGATCAGGTAGTGGGCCGCGGGGGCCACCGGGACCGGGCTGGCTGCCGGGTCGTAGCCGGCGTTGCGAAGGGCGGCGAAGACGTTCGGGAACGCCTCCGCCGAGAGCGTCCGCATGTCGAGGGACACGTGGTCGGATTCCTCCGCTCCCATGTGGTCGAGGATCGCCGCGGTGACGGCGTCGCGGGGGGCGAGCTCGTCGGTGAAGCGCCGGCCCGCGGCATCGAGCAGGACCGCGCCTTCGCCGCGGACCGCCTCGGTGATCAGCGTGCCGTCGCGGGGGTTGCCCGGCGCCGCCAGCGCGGTGGGGTGGAACTGGCAGAACTCGAGGTCGGCGAGGTCCGCGCCGGCGAGGTGGGCGAGGACGGGGCCGGCGCCGATCGCGCCCCACGGGTTGGTGGTGCGGCTCCACAGGGCGGCGCCGCCCCCGGTGGCGAGCACGGTCGCCCGGGCCGCGATCGCCCCCGAGTCGGTGACGACGCCGTGGCAGCGGCCGCCGTCGCTCCACAGGGCGACAGCCGAGGCGTTCTCGCGCACGTCGATGCCGGGGTTCGCCGCGGCGAGCTCGGTCAGCCGGGCGGTGATGAACTGCCCGGTGCGGCTGCCGCCTGCATGAACGATGCGGCGTCGCGAGTGCCCCCCCTCGAGCGCCACCGCCGGCCCTCCGTCCGTCTCGACGTCGAAGGCGACTCCGCGCCGGCGAAGCTCCTCCACGGCGGCCGGGACCTCGCTCACGAGCACCTCGACGGCGGAGGGGCGGCAGGCGCGGCGCCCGGCCGCGAGCGTGTCCTCGGCATGCTGCTCGGGCGAGTCGTCGGCGGCGAGCGCGGCCGCCAGTCCCCCCTGGGCCCAGAAGCTCGCGCTCTCCGAGAGAGGCTTTCGGGAGATCAGGCACACGTCCGCGCCTGCCTCCGCCGCCACCAGGGCGGCATGGAGGCCGGCTGCGCCGGCGCCGACGACGATCAGGTCACGGGTGGAGGCGGGGTCCGGGTTCAACCCGCCGGTACGGTAGCTGCGTGGGGCTCTACGTCAGCCATCCCTCGTCATTGGGGCACGACACCGGCGGCCACCCGGAATCCGCCGACCGCCTGCGCGCGATCGAAGCGGCGCTGGAGGGCGCGGGCTGGCCGGGCCTGGAGCGGATGGAGGCACCGGCGGCGACACGGGAGCAGCTCCTGCGGGTGCACAGCGGCGGGCACGTGGACGCGATCGCGGCGCTGTCCGCCCGCGGCGGCGGGATGGTCGACCTCGACACGGTCGCCAGCGCCGGCTCCTACGAGGCGGCTCTCCACGCCGCCGGCGGCGCGGCCGCGGCGGCGGAGAGGCTGCTCGCGAACGGCGCCGGCTTCGCCTTCTGCGCGCTGCGGCCGCCCGGCCATCACGCGGAGCGTGACCGCGCGATGGGCTTCTGCCTCTTCAACAACGTCGCCGTCGCCGCCGCCCACGCGATCTCCGAGCTGGGTGCCGAGCGCGTGCTCGTCTGCGACTGGGACGTGCACCACGGCAACGGCACGGAGGCGATCTTCCTCGAGTCGGACCAGGTGCTGTACGCGAGCATCCACCAGGACCCCCTCTATCCCGGCACGGGCGGGCTCGCGGACGTCGGCAGCGGCAAGGGAGAGGGGTTCACCGTCAACCTGCCGGTGGCGGCGGGCTCCGGGCGCGACCAGTACATGGCGCTCGTCGAGCACGTGGTCGTGCCGGTCGCGCGGCGCTTCGATCCCGACCTGGTCGCGATCTCGGCCGGATACGACGCCCACGCCGTCGATCCGCTCGCGTCCTGCCGGCTGAGCGCGGCGGACTACGGCGAGATGTCGGCCGCCCTGCGCGACTGCGCCGCCGTCGCGGGGGCGCCGGTGCTGGTCTGCCTCGAGGGTGGCTACGCCCTCGAGGCCCTCGCCGAGTCGGTGCTCGCAACGGTGCGCGCGCTCGCCGGGGAGGGCACGGCGGGTGAGGCCCCGATCGCGCCGGCGCTGCCCCACCGCCGGCGGCTCTCTCCCTACTGGGACCTCGACTAGCGGCTCCGGCCGCCGGCCGGACCGCTGCCCGCCGAACCGCCGGGTTGCTTGCCGCCGGGGGACTCGATCGCGTGGCGCGAGTCCGACTTGAGCCCCTCGTAGGAGATCGCGAAGATCGCCGCGGCCAGCGCGATCACCGCGACGGCGACGACGACCGGCGCGATCCACGGCGACCGCCGCGGCTCGGCGCGCCGGCCGCCGCATTCGAGGCAGTACTCCTGGTCGGATGTCAGCACTGCGCCGCAGCGCTCGCACGACGCCCGCGGCGCGGCGGTCAACTGTCGGCGCGGTCGGGCGCCGGCTCCCGCCGGGCGTCGTGCTCCGCCTCGGCGGCGGCGCGCGCCATGTCCTGCAGCTCGGCGACCGTCCGGTCCTCCTCGAGGCCGCGCTGGATCAGGCGGATCTCGTCGTCCACCGCTGCCAGCTCGGCCGCCCGCGACCAGAGCAGCCTGCTGTCGAAGCGCTCGTGGCGGTACATCTCCAGCGCCAGGCCTCCCAGGTCGCGCAGGCTGTCCTCCCGCGTCTCCTCGAGGCCGCGCAGGTGGCGGCGCATCAGCCCGCGCTCGCGCGCGCTCGGGCCTGAGTCGCGCTTTCCGAACAGCGGGCTCACGTCGTCAGCTTCCCCTTCAGCTCGGAGAGGAAGGCCTTGGGGAACCCGGGAACCGCGTCGAGGTCGTCGAGCGAATCGAAGCCGCCGAGGCGCTCCCGGTAGGCGAGCACGCGGTTCGACTGCGTTACCGACATCCGCAGCTCGCGCAGCTGCTCGAACGTCGCCGTATTGACGTCCACCAGCCCGGACGGGGCGGGCTCGGGTGCGGGCTCCGGCAGCGGCGGCTCCGGCTCGGGTGCGGGCTCCGGCTCGGGGGCGGGCTCGGGCTCGGCGGGAGGCTCGGGCGCCTCCTCCGGCTGCGGCGGCGGCTCCGGGGCCTCCTCCGGCTGCGGCGGAGGCGCGGGCTCCTCGGCGGTGGGCGGCTCGGGCTCGGGCTCGAACTCCGGCTCGGTCACCTCGACGTCCGCGCTGCGCGCCCGCTCCTCGGCGCCGGTCGCCCGTCCGGTGACCTCGCCGATCCGGCCCTCCGCCTCGCGGAAGCGCGCCTCGCGCACCTCCTCGGCCTGGGCCCGGGCATGCTCCTCTGCCTCGGCGGCGCGACTCTCCGCGGCGTCCGCGCGGGCCTCGGTCTCCTCTAGCCGGCGCCGCGCCGCAGAGAGCTCCATGGACGTCTCGTCAAGCTCGGCGCGAAGCTCCGCCTCGCGTTCGCGCAGGGCCGCCTCGGCGCTCGTCTCGGAATCGCGCCTGGCGGCGTCGAGCTGCTTCTGCAGCTCGCGCCGGTGTTCGCGCTGGAGCTTCTCCAGCTCCGCCGCCGACCGCTTATCCGCATCGGTTCGCGCGGCCGCCACGGCCTCGTCGCGGGCGCTCGTCATCTGCGCCCGCAGATCGCGCTCCACCTCGCGCTTGATCGCCTTGGTCTGCCCGCGCAGCCATGAGGCCGCCGCCGCGCGAGCCGCCGCCTGCGCCTCGGTCCGAGCCGTCTCGGCGGACACGGCGCGCTCGTCCGCCTCGCCGGCGCGGCGCTCCAGCTCGGCGCTGCCCTGGCGGGCCTTCTCCAGCTCGGCCGTCAGCTCCGCCTCGCGGGCCTGGGCGCGCTCCTGCGCCTCGGTGCGTGCGGCATCGGCGGCCTCGCTCGCCCTGCGGTCCGCCTCGGCCTGGGCGTCCTGGATCTCGGCGCCGGCGCGGTCGAGCACCTCCTGGGCGCGGCGGTCGGCCGCGTCGCGCGCCGCGGTCAGCTCCTCGCGCTGGCGATCGAACTCCTCCTCCTGGGCCCGCAGCCGCGCCGTGGTCGCCTGTGCCGCCTCCTCGTGGGCGCGTTCGGTCGCCTCGCGGACCCGCTGCTCGGCCCGCTCGCGCAGCCGGTCCGTCTCCTCCACCAGCTGCTGCTCGGCCTGGCTGACGCGCTCGCCGGCGGCGTGGGCCCGTTCCTCGATCTCGGCCAGCCGCCTGTCCGCGGACTCGACGGCGCGCGCCTTCGCGTCGCGCTCGCGCTGCAGCTCCTCCTCGACGGCTTGCAGCTCGGCGGCGAACCTCTCCTGGGCGGCGTTGCGAGCGGCGTCGACCTCCTCCTGCGTCCTCTGCGCCAGCTCGGCCCGGAGCTGCTCGACCTGCTCGCGCGATCGCGCCCCGGCGTCTGACCGGGCCCGGTCCTCGATCTCCTGGCGAGTGGTCTCCGTGGACTCCAGCGCCCGCTCCTCGAACTCCCGCCGCAGCCGCTCCTCGGTCTCGGCCACGCGGGCGTCCGCTTCGCCGGCGAGTCGCTCCTCGGCTTCGCGGCGCGCCGCCTCGGCGGACTCCGCCAGCCGGTGGTCGATCTCCTCCTGCTCGAGCCGTTGCTGCTCGCGCAGCCGCTCGGTCTCCTCGCTCAGCCGCGCCTCCGCCTGCTCGCGAAGCTTGCGCTCGGTCTCGAGCTGCGAGCGCGCCGCATCGCTGGCGCCGCTCTGCGCCTCGCCGATCGCTCGGCGAGCCTCCTCGAGCTCGCGCCGGAGCTCGTCGCGCTCGGCGGTGAGGGTCTCCTCGCGCAGTCGCAGGTCGGCCAGCACGGCCGGGTCGGCCTCTCCGGCGGCCTCGGCGTCGCCGCGGGCCCGCTCCTCGGCGTCCCGGCGGATCCGCTCCTCCTGCTCGCGCAGCCGCTCCTCGGCCTCGGCGCGGATCCTGGCCTCGACCTCGCGCTGCGACTCGGCGATCTCGTCGCGCACCTGGCGCTCCGCCTCGCGGCGCAGCGCCTTCGTCTGTCCTCGCAGCCACTCGGCGGCCGCCGCCCTCGCCTCCGTCGTGTCCTCCGCGGTGCCGGACTCCGCGGCCGCGGCCCGCCCCTCGGCGTCGGCGATCCGCTGCTCGGCGGCCTCCAGCTCGCGCGCCGCCCGCTCCTTCTCGCGCTCCAGGTCCTCCTCCAGGGCGAGAATCTCCGCCGTGGCCCGCTCCTCGGCGTCGAGGCGGGCCGCGTCGACGGCCTCCGCCAGTCGCGCTGCCGGAATCATCTCTGTCTCTGCCGGTGAATCTGGCATCTGTCCCTCGGGAGCCGGTGCCTCGCCCGCCGCGGGCGCATCCGCAGCGCCGGCGGCGGTGCTGGAGTATCCCAACCGCGTACGCGCCTGTAGCTCCGCCCCGTCTAGCACCCGCTCGGCGGGCGGGCGCGCGGGGGGAGGCGGCGGCGGAGGCCCGGCGGTGGGAGCCTCCTCGGGTGGGGCCGGCTCCGGCTCGGGCTCGACCGCATCGGCGGTCGGCGGCTCGAGCGGGACCTCCTCGTACTCCTCCGGGGCCTCGGCCTCCTCGACCTCCTCGCCTTCCTCGACCTCCTCGACCGGACCCCCCTCGAGGACGCGGATCTCGTCGTCGATCGCCGTCAGCGCGGCGGCCTTCGCGCTGATCGCTTCCGTGTCCAGGTCGTCGTCCCGGTACATCCCCAGGATCAGCACGCCGAGATCGCGCAGGCCCTCGTCTCCACGTTCCCGCAGCGCCCGTAGCCGCCGGCGGCCGCCGCGGCGGCGCGGCGCTTGCGAGGGCGTCCGTCGCTCCTCCGTGGCCGGCGCGGCGGCGGTCGAGTCGAGGTCCTCGACCTCATTCTCGGCCGGCTCGCGTCTGAAGGGCCTTCGCATCGGCGCCAAGGTATCTCAGACGCTCGTCCGGAGCGATCAGTCGGCGACCAGAACGGACGAGTAGGCGGCCAGCACCCGCTCCGCCATCCGTGCCGCCGAGAACGCCTGAGCCCGCGACGTCCCGTCGACGCGGGGGTCGCTCGACGCCAGGTGGCGGCGCGCGAGCTCCGCCCACCGCCCGGCATCGAACGGCGCCACAAGGCAGCCGTCGAGGCCGCGCACGGCCGCGGGGGCGATCCCGACCGGTGTGGAGAGCACCGGGACCGCGCAGGACAGCGCCTCGACCACCGGCAGCCCGAACCCCTCCGTGTCGGAAGTGACCAGCACGGCGCCGGCGGCGTTCACCCAGTGCGGCATCTCGTCCGGGTCGACCGCGCCGGCGACGAGCAGCTCGGCGTCGGCGAGGCGAGCGACCTCGGCGGCCCGGTCGTGCCGTTTGGCCGGCCGCTCCGGATCGGAGGGGAAGAGCAGGTAGCGCCCTTCCGGATCGAGCCCGAGCCGGCTGCGCGCCTCGGCGCGGGAAAGCGGCCGGAAGCGGGCCAGGTCGGCGCCGCAGGGGAGCACGGCGGCGGCCCCCGGGACCCGTGGCAGGCCCGGGCGGCCCCCGCTCTCGTCGAACAGCGACAGCGAGACGGCGGCGGCGATGTCCGCGCGCCGGGCAAGGCGCCGCGACAGGGGTGCGACGGCGCGGTGGCGGACGTCCGTGCCGTGGAACGTGACCGCGAGCGGGCGGGCGCCGGCGAGGGCGGCGCACCATCCGGCGAGCCCGTAGTGGGCGTGCACGACATCGAACGTGCGCCCGCGCAGCAGCCGCCTGATCGCGCGGACGGCCCGCGGGTAGCCGCGCCGGCCCGGCCGCCACTCGTAGACCTCGACCTCGGCCCCGGCGGCCCGCATCGCGTCCACCTGGTCGCGCACGAAGCGGCCGCGATGCGGCGCCTGCGGCGCCGGCGCCATGTTGCTGACGACGAGAACCCGCACGAGCGCGCAGCGTAGAGCCCCGGCCACGCGAAATCGGCGCGGGCTCGCCGCGCCGACGTTTTCGGCACCGCGGCGCCCCCGAGTCGGCACGCCACGGCCTTTTTCGGACACGCGGTTGCGTTCACGATCGCGCCAATCGACCGAGGAGGACCAGATGCACCAGCTGTTCGGCTACCTGCACGCCCGCGGCGTCGCTGCCTGGACGCGGCTACGGAGCTGCGAGCGCGGCCAGGGGACCGTGGAGTACGTCGGCCTCATCCTGCTCGTCTCCCTGCTGATGGTGGGGATGGTGGCCGCGATGAAGGGCTTCAACGGTCGCCAGGGGACCGAGCTGGCGGAGGTGATCGTGGCCAAGATCAAGTCGGCGGTGAACAAGGTCACGTTCCGCTAGCGCGAGGCGGGGACGGCTTGCCGCGGCCGGGTTGGACGGGCCCGTGTCGCGGCGGCAGCCGCCCGCGGCGGCCCCGCGTCCGGTGGGCGCGGGGGCATGGCGGGCGGGTGCGGAGAGCGAGCGCCGGGCGCTGCAGCGCCCGGCGCTGCTTCTGGCAGACTCAGCGCGATGGCGGCGAGCCGCAGTCACGATCGCGCTCCGGCCGATCTGCGCCCCGTGCGGATCGAGCCCGGGTTCGTGCGAACGGCGGACGGGTCGGCGCTGATCTCCCTGGGAGAGACCCGGGTGATCTGCACGGCGTCGATCAGCGATGCGGTGCCGCGCTGGCTGGAGGGCGCGGGCCGGGGCTGGGTGACCGCCGAGTACGCGATGCTGCCCGCCTCGACCGGGGAGCGCAAGCAGCGCGACGTGGCGCGGGGGCGGCCGGACGGGCGCGGCGTCGAGATCCAGCGCCTGATCGGCCGGTCGCTGCGCGGGGTCGTCAACCTCGAGGCCCTCGGCGAGCGCAGCGTCTGGGTGGACTGCGACGTGCTCCAGGCGGACGGCGGCACCCGCTGCGCGGCGATCTGCGGCGGCTACGTGGCGCTCCAGCTCGCGCTCGCGCAGCTCGTCGCCGCCGGGGAGATCGAGCGCCTGCCCCTGGACGAGTCGGTGGCGGCGGTCAGCGTCGGGGTCGTCGACGGCCGCGCGCTGTGCGACCTCGACTACTCCGAGGACTCCACCGCCGAGGTGGACGCCAACGTCGTGATGACCGGGGGCGGCGGCCTGGTCGAGGTGCAGGCGACCGCGGAGCGCACCCCGCTGGACCGGGCCTCCCTGGACGAGCTGCTCGCGCTCGCCGAGGGCGGCATCGAGCAGCTGCGCCGGGCGCAGGCCGAGGCGGTCGGCGACCTGCCGGGATCATGACCCCAACCTGCCAGACGCCTCACGCTGCGCGTTCGGCGCCAAATTGAATGGGGGGCGGCTCGTGGTCGCGACGCGAAACGAGCACAAGCTGCGCGAGCTGGGCGAGGTGTTGACGGGGTTCGAGCTGGTGCCGCTGCCGGCCGGCGTCGAGCTGCCGCCCGAGACCGGCGCGACCTTCGCCGAGAACGCCCGCGCCAAGGCGCGCGCGGCGCACGCCGCCACCGGCGAGCCCGCGATCGCCGACGACTCCGGCATCGAGGCGGCGAGTCTGGGCGGCCGGCCGGGGGTGAGGTCGGCCCGCTACGCCGGCGAGGGGGCGAGCGACGAACAGAATCTGCGGCTGCTGCTGCGCGAGGTGGGGGCCCACGACGACCGCCGCGTCGCCTACGTCTGCGCGCTGGCCTACGTCGACGACTCGGGTGAGAGCCTTTACGAGGGGCGCTGCGCCGGCACCCTGGCCGAGCGCCCCCGCGGGAGGGGCGGCTTCGGCTACGACCCCGCTTTCGTCCCAGCCGCGACCGGTGACAGCCGCACGATGGCCGAGCTCAGCGCGGATGAGAAGAACGCGATCAGCCACCGCGGCGCCGCGGCCCGGGCGCTCGGTGCGGACCTCGGCGAGCGGGGGGCGGTTTGACCGGCACGGCGCCCGCGGGCAGCGTGGGCAACGACGCGGTGGTGGCGGCGAAGTCGCGCGCGGCGGCGCTGTCGGTCGCCTCCAACAGCCTCCTGATCGCGCTGAAGATCGCGGCCGGCGCGATCACCGGCTCGATCGCGATCATCACCGAGGCGCTGCACTCCTCGATCGACCTCGTCGCCTCGTTCGTCGCCCTGGTGTCGGTGCGCAAGGCCGGCGAACCCGCCGACGCCGAGCATCCCTACGGCCACGAGAAGGTGGAGAGCCTGGCGGCGGCGATCGAGGGCATGCTGATCCTGATCGGGGCCGGCCTGATCGTCTACGAGGCGACCCGCCGGCTCGTCACCGGCGCCGAGGTCGACAACGTCGGCGTGGGGATCGCGGTCGTCGCCGTCTCCAGCGTCGCGAACGCGATCGTCTCCACCTACCTGTCGCGCCGCGCCCGCACCTTCGAGTCGCCGGCGCTCGCCGGCGACGCGGCCCATCTGCGCGCCGACGCGCTCACCTCTCTCGGTGTGATCCTCGGCCTCGGCCTCGTGGCGGTGACCGGCGATCCCGCCTTCGACCCGATCGCCGCCCTCGCGGTGGCGGCGGTGATCGTCTACGCGGGCATCCGCATCCTCAGCGGATCGTCCCGTGCCCTGGTGGACGAGGCGCCGCCGGTCGAGGAGATGGACCGGATCGAGGCGGCGATCGCGCGGGCCCGACCGCCGGAGGTCGTCGGCTACCACAAGCTTCGCGCCCGGCGGGCCGGCCGCCGCCGCTACATCGACATGCACGTCCAGTTTCGCTCCGGCACGACTCTGGAGCGGGCCCACGCCCTCGCTCACTCGCTGCGCGACGCGATCGAGGCGGAGATCCCGGGGGCGGAGGTGCTGATCCACGTCGAGCCCGAGGCCTCCCGGGTCGACCCCGACGAGGCGCGGCTGCCGTTCCGGGCCGGCTGACCCTTCGTCAAGTCAGGTTGACCGCGGCCGACAGGCCGACCGCGCCGACGACGATGCTGTAGCCGGTGTAGCCGCTCACCGCCAGCAGCACCACCGAGATGGCGCAGACAGCCACGATCGTCAGCCAGGAGGCGCGTCCTACGGACACGTAGGTATTTTCGCCTGTGATGGATCGCAATGCACATTCGGCCGGCTCCGAGGCCGCCGCCCGGGCGCTCGACTACCTGCGCGAGATCTCACCCGACCTGCGCGGCGCCGCGATCCTGGATGCCGAGGGCGCAGCCCTCGCCGCCACCGGCGATCCCGAGCGGTGGGCGGAGGCGGGACGAGGGTTGCTCGCGGCCGCGGACCGGGCCGCGGCGAGCGACGGGCACGAGCGTGCCGAGCGCATCCACGTCGCCACCGAGGACGGAGAGGCATTCGCGCTGCGCGAGGGAGGCCTCGCCGCGGTGGCGGCGACGGAGCGATTCGCGCTGGCATCGCTGACGCTGTTCGACATGCGCGCCATCCTGCGCGATCTGGAGCGGGAGGGGGCGTGACCCCTCCCAAGCCGCATCGGGTGATCTTCGACCGGGTCTCCGGATACGCGGACGAGGCCGCCGCGTTCATGCGCCGCCGCCGCGTCAGCCGCAAGCCGTTCGCCCGCGTCTACTACTCGGGCGGCGCTGCGGCGTCGCACCCATCCAGCACCGAGACGGGGCGCGAGCTGTTCCTCGCGGCGGCGCGAGTGATCGACGCAGGCGGCAGTTGACCGTCCCCCTGCTCGAGCCCGATCTGGCGACCCGTGCCCTGGAGCGGGCGCTGGCGCGCGGCGGGGACTTCGCCGAGATCTTCGCCGAGCGCCGCACGGGGTTCGGGCTCTCGCTCGAGGAGTCGCGGGTGGAGCGGGTGCAGCGCGGCAGCCAGGCCGGCGCCGGGATCCGGGTGGTCTCGGGCGAGACGACCTACTTCGCCCACACCGACGGCCTCGGCGAGGAAGAGCTGATGAAGGCGGCCGAGGCCGCGGCGGCGGCGCTGCGCGGCGGCCGCACGGCACCGCGCCCCCTGGGGGCGGCGACAGCCGCCGCAGGTCAGCGGGTGTCCGTCCCTCCCGAGGACGTCGTGTCGGCCCGCAAGGCGGAGTTGCTGCACGAGGCCGACGAGCGCGCCCGGTCGGCCGGAGCGGAGGTCCGCCAGGTCACGGCGGCGCTCAGTGAGGGACGCCAGCGCGTTGCGGTCGCCAACTCCGAGGGCCTGCACGCCGCCGACGACCGCACCCGCGTGCGGCTGTCCGTGCAGGTGGTGGTGGCCCGCGACGGCACGGTGGAGACGGGCCACGAGACGCTCGGTCGCCACGCCGGCTTCGAGCTTCTCGACGACGATCCCGCCCGCGTCGCCGCCGAGGCCGCGCAGAAGGCGCTGACCCTGCTCGACGCGGCGCCCGCCCCGGCGGGCACGATGCCGGTGGTGGTCGGCGGCGGGTTCGGCGGCGTGCTCTTCCACGAGATGACCGGTCACGGGCTGGAGGCCGATCACGTCCAGAAGGGTGCCAGCGTCTACGCGGGCCGGATCGGCGAGACGGTCGCCGCGCCGTTGCTGACGGCCTACGACGACGGCAGCCTGGCGGGAGAGTGGGGGACCAACGGGATCGACGACGAGGGTGCCGCCACCCGCCGTACGGCGGTGATCGAGGAGGGCCGGCTCAGCTCGTACCTGTACGACCGGCTGAGAGCGCGCCGCGACGGGGTCGAGTCGACCGGCAACGGCCGCCGCGAGAGCTTCCGCCACCTGCCGATCCCGCGGATGACAAACACCTTCATCGCCCCCGGCGACGCCGATCCCGAGGCGATCATCGCCGAGGTCGAGCGCGGCTTCTACGCCGTCTCGTTCGCCGGCGGCCAGGTGGAGCCGGCGACCGGCGACTTCGTCTTCGGCGTCTCGGAGGGCTATCTGATCGAGGGCGGGAAGGTGACCCGCCCCTGCCGCGGCGCCACCCTGATCGGCAACGGACTCGAGGCGCTGCGACAGATCGACGCCGTCGGCTCCGACTTCGACGTCAAGACCGGCTTCTGCGGCAAGGCGGGGCAGCGCGTCCCGGTCGGCACGGGCCAGGGGCACGTCCGGATCCGCAGCCTCACCGTCGGCGGGACGGCCCTGTGAGCGTGGCACGGGCGCTCGAGGAAGTCGTCGCGGCAGCGGTCGACGCGGCGCTGGCGGAGGGAGCCGCCGATGCCGAGGCCTACGCCGAGGACTCGGGCGGAACCGAGGTACGCGTCTACGAGGGCGAGGTCGAGAGCCTCTCGGACTCGGCCGAGCGCGGGATCGGGGTGCGGGCCTGGATCGACGGCCGCGCGGGCTACGCCTACGGGACCGACCTCGCCGCTGCCGGGATCGAGGCGGTTGCCGCGGCCGCCGCCGACGCCGCTTCGGTCAGCGACCGCGACGAGCATGCCGGGGCCCCGGCGGCCGCCGGGGCGGCGCCGCCGATCGAGGGGATCAGCGATCCCCGCCTCGGCGAGTGGACGACCGAGCGCAAGGTGGAGCTTGCCGTCGCCGCCGAGCGCGCCGCCCGCGCCGCCGACCGGAGCGTGTCGGCGGTCGAGCAAACGGTCTACGCCGACAGCACCGACCGCGTCGCGATCGCCTCATCGGCCGGGATCGCCGCGGCCTACGAGGCGACCTCGTGCTACGCCTACCTGCAGGCGATGGCGGGGGCGGGCGACGCTCTGCAGACCGGACTCGGCTTCGGCCTCGCGCGCACCCCCGAGGGGCTCGACCCCGAGGCGATCGGGCGCGAGGGGGGCGAGCGGGCGGCCTCGCTGGTCGGCGCAGCGCGCCCCGGGTCGCGGGTCTGCCCCGTGCTGCTCGACGCGACCGTCGCGGCCAGCTTCATCGGCCTGATCGGCTCGACGCTCGCCGCCGACGCGGTGCAGCGCGGGCGCTCGCCGTTCGCCGGCAGGCTCGGCGCCGGGATCGCATCCGACGCTCTCGCCCTCGCCGACGACGGCACCGACCCCGAGGGGCTGGCGGCGGCCCCGGTCGACGCCGAGGGAGTGCCGCGGCGGCGCACGCCCCTGATCGAGGCGGGGCGGTTGGACACCTACCTGCACGACTCCTACACCGCGCGCCGCGACGGCTCCGCCTCCACCGGCAACGCCTCGCGCGCCGCCTACCGGTCGCCGCCGTCGGTCTCGACGTCGAACCTGGTCGTCGGCGAGGGAACGCTCGACTTCGAGGGCCTCGCCCACGAGGCCGGCGAGGGCGTCTACGTCAGCGACGTCGTCGGGCTGCACTCGGGGGTCAACCCGGTGTCGGGGACCTTCTCGGTCGGCGCCTCCGGGCGGCTGATCTCGGGCGGCGAGCTCGCCGAGCCCGTCTCCGGCTTCACGATCGCCAGCGACCTGTCCTCGATGCTGCTCGCCGTGCGCGCCGCCGGTTCGCGCGGCCGCTGGGTGCCTTTCGGCGGCTCGGTCCGCACCCCGCCGCTGCTGATCGGCGAGATGACCGTCAGCGGCGAGTAGGGATAGATTCCCGCCGGTCACTGCCTATATAGAGCGAAAGGATCGAACGTGACCAAGGCCGAGTTTCTCGACGTGCTCGCCCGCGACAGCAGGATCGGCTCGAAGAAGCATGCGGGGGAGGCTCTCGACGCGGTCCTCGACTCGGTCGCCGACGTGCTCAGCAGCGGCGGGGAGGTCAACCTCACGGGCTTCGGCAAGTTCCACGTCGCCGAGCGCGGACCGCGCCAGGGGGTCAACCCGCGCACCGGGGAGCGGATCACGATCCCCAGCGGCAGGGTGCCGCGGTTCTCGGCGGGGTCGGCGCTGAAGTCGACGGTCAAGGGGTAGGTCGTCGCTCTGCCGCAGCCGTTCGCAGATCGGCTGGCGGCGCTGGTCTCCGAGCGTCGAAGCCAGGTCTGCCTCGGGCTCGACCCCGACCCCGAGCGGCTTCTCGAACCTGCGGTCGAAGCGGCGCAGGGCGAGACGGCCGCCGATCGGGCCGCATCGGCGGTCGCCGGGCACTGCCGCCTGCTGATCGATGCGACGGGGGGCGCCTGCGTCGCGGCCAAGCTCCAGCTCGCCTGCTTCGAGCGTCTCGGCGCCCCCGGGTGGGCGGCGCTGGTGGAGGTAGCCGCAGCCGCCCGCAGGGCCGGCCTGCTGGTGATCGCCGACGCCAAGCGCGGCGATGTGCCGGTCACGGCCGCGGCCTATGCGCAGGCGTTCCTCGGCGAGACGCCGACGCCCTGGGGCGGCGTCGCCGGGCTTGGCGCCGACGCGGTCACGGTCAACCCGCTTCTCGGCGGCGATGGGCTCGATCCGCTGGTGGATGCCGCCTCCGCGGCCGGCGCGGGCCTTTTCTGCCTCGTTCGCACCTCGAACCCGGGCGCCGCCGACGTCCAGGACCTGCCCACCGGCGAGGGGCCGCTGCACGAGCGCCTCGCCGCGCTCGTCGCCGCTCGCGCCGGCGATCTCGCCGGACGGTCCGGGTGCAGCGGGATGGGGGCGGTCGTCGGCGCGACCGCACCCGCCTTCCTGGCGCGCTTGCGCGAGCTGATGCCGCGCGCGATCTTTCTCGTGCCCGGCGTCGGCGCCCAGGGAGGCCGCGCCGAGGATCTCGGCCCGGCATTCGGGGCCGGCCCGGCGTCGGCCCTGGTCGCCGCCTCGCGGTCGATCGCCGCCGCGGACGACCCCGCCGCCGCCGCCGCCCGCCTCAGGGACGCGGTGTGGGCCGCCTCCGGCTCGGCCTGATGTAGCCTCGCCGATCCGATGAACGGCCCGCAGAACTCGGTCGCGCGGACCCTCGCCGTGGTCGGACTGGTCGCGTCGCTGATCGCCCTGATCGCGGTGATCTCGAGCTCCTCCGGTGGTGGGGGCGGCGAATCCGGGCCGGTGGCTACGACGACGATCAAGACCGTCACGAAGCCGAAGACGCCGTCGAAGGCGCCGAAGGACACCTACGTCGTTCGCCCCGGCGACTCCCTCAGCACGATCGCCGACAAGTCGGGCGTATCGGTGGAGCAGCTCACGCTGCTCAACTCGGGCCTCGACCCCCAGGCGCTGATATCGGGACAGTGCGTGGTGCTGCGGGAGAGCGGCAAGGACAAGTGCAAGTAGGGCGACGGGCCGTATTCGCCCTGGGGATCGCCGCGGTTGCGGCCTGGCCGGGCGCCCCCGTCGCGAACGCGGCGGCGGGCGATGCCTCGCCAGTGCCGCCCAGGCTCGCGGCGCGCGCGTGGTTTCTCGCGGACGAGAGCACGGGCGAGCCGCTCGCCGCCAGCCGGGCGTCGCGGGAGCTTCCGATCGCCAGCACGACCAAGCTGATGACCGCCCACCTGGCGCTCCAGCGCCTGCCGCTGGCGAAGCGGGTCCCGGCGGCGCCGTACGACCCCCTGCCCGCCGAGTCGATCGTCGGGCTGCGTGCGGGCGAGCGGATGTCGGTGCGCGACCTGCTGTACGCCCTCGTCCTGGCGAGCGCCAACGACGCCGCCCAGACGCTCGCCAGGGGCGTGGCGGGCACCACACCGCGCTTCGTGCGCCAGATGAATCGCAGCGCGCTCGCGCTCGGCCTCGTCCACACGCATTACTCCAACCCGATCGGGCTCGACGATGTCGGCAACTACTCCAGCGCGCGCGACCTCGTCGCGCTGGGCCGCGACCTGCTGCGCAACCGCACCTTCCGCCGCATCGCCGACACGCGCAAGCGGGTGCTGCGCACGGGGTCGCATCCGCGGCCGATCACCACCCGCAACACCCTGCTGCTGCAGGACCCCACCGCGACGGGCGTCAAGACCGGCCACACGCTTGGCGCCGCCTGGGTGCTCGTCGCCTCGGCCGAGCGCAAGGGCGTGCGGCTGATCTCGGCGGTGCTCGGCACGCCGACCGAGACAGCGCGCGACTCGCAGACCGAGCGGCTGCTCGACTACGGATTCTCGCTCTACCGCGTGCGCCGCCCGGTGCGCCGCGGCGAGGTGATCGCGCGGCCGGGGCTGCGCTTCCGCGCTTCGGATCTGCCCCTCGTCGCCGCCCGCGCCGTCCGGGTCGGGGTGCGCCGCGGCCAGCGCGTGCAGACCCTGGTGGACGCCCCCGACGAGGTCAACGGCCCGGTTCGGCGCGGACAGCGGCTCGGCCGGGTCACCGTCCGGGTGGACGGCCGCCGCGCCGGTGCGGCGCCCCTGGTGGCCGCGCGCGCCGCGTCGGCGCCGACGGTGATCGACAAGGCGCGGGATCGCCTCTCGAACCCGGTTGTGCTCCTTCTGCTGGGGTGCTTCGTGATATTGATTGGCAGCGCGCTCGGATGGCGGGCGCGCTCCCCGCGGCCGGCGCCATCCGGCGTCGATGCGAGGAGCGCCGAGGAGAGGATGAGGAGTCGTGAGGAGAGGATGAGGCGCCGCCGCAAGGACGGATCGCGTTGATCCTGACGGTGACGCTCAACGCCGCGCTCGATCGCACCGTCGGCGTCCCCAACTTCACCCTCGGGCGGCGCCACCGCGCCGTCGAGAGCCGCACGGTCGCCGGCGGTAAGGGGGTCAACGTGGCGCGGGCGCTGAAGCTCCTCGGCCGGCCCGTGATCGCGACCGGCCTGGTCGGCGGACCCACCGGGAGCCGGGTGGTCGAGCTTCTGGCCGAGGAGTCGATCCTCAACGACTTCACCCGGATCGCAGCGGAGTCGCGCACCAACCTGGCCGTGATCGACCCGACCTCCGGCGAGCAGACCGAGATCAACGAGCGCGGCCCGGAGGTCCGCCCGGACGAGCTGGACCAGTTCGTCGAGAAGCTCCTCTACCTCGCGCAGGGGGCCGCGCTCTGCATCCTCGCCGGCAGCGTCCCGCCCGGGATCGGCAGCGACGTCTACGCGAGGCTGATCTCCGAGCTGCGGCGGATCGATGTCAGCACGCTCCTCGACTGCGACGGCGACGCGATCCGCGCCGGGCTTCGCGCCGGCCCCTCGATCGCGACTCCGAACGTGCGCGAGGCGGAGGAGGCGGTCGGGCACGAGTTCAACGATCCCGACGATGCGGCGCACGGGCTCGGCGAGCTGATCGAGATGGGGGCGGCCGAGGCGATCATCACCCGGGCCGACGGTTGCGTCGCGATCCTCGGCGAGCCCTCGGAGCGGCGCCGCTACGAGGCCGGCATCGAGCCCCTGGAGCCGGTCTCCACGGTCGGCTCGGGCGACGCCTTCCTCGCGGGCTTCGCCGCCGCCCGCTACGAGAATGCGTCCGCGGAGGAGTCGCTCGCCTACGCGGTCGCCTGCGGAGCGGAGTCGACGCGGCACTTCGGCGCCGGCGCGATCGACCGGGCCGAGGCCGAGCGGCTCGCCGAGCGGGTCGAGGTCGCCGAGCTGGAGACCCCGGCGAAGGTCGGCTGAGCGGCTCGCCGCTCTAGTTCTGCCAATCGCCGCGGATCTCGCGGAGGATCTCGAGGCGTCGCCGGCGGCCGGTCCCGAGGTAGCTTTCGAGGGAATCCCGGAGGCGCTGGACCATCGCCAACCGGGGAGCCGACCGCCGCGGCGGTGAGACGCCCCGGGCCTTCGCTATCATCGCCGGGGCGTTGGTGATCGCCCCCGAAACGCCGCAAATAGGCCGTTTTCTGCCCCGTCGACGCGGGGCTTTTTCGTCCGCGAACCGACGTAGCCTGGATCCTTACCCGCGAGTCGGCCGCAGGGCCCGGAGGTAGCTGATGGAAGTCGAGATCGGTCGAGGAAAGAAGGGACGCCGAGCCTACGGGTTCGACGACATCGCAATCGTGCCCTCGCGGCGGACCCGCGACCCCGACGACATCGACATCACCTGGACGCTCGGGCCCTATCGCTTCGAGATGCCGCTGCTGGCGTCGGCGATGGACGGTGTCGTCAGCCCTCGCACCGCCGGCGTGCTCGGCCGCCTCGGTGGCCTCGCCGTGCTCAACCTGGAGGGGATCTGGTCTCGCTATGCCGACGCCGACGAGCAGCTCGAGCGGATCGCGCGCACGCCGAAGGACGAGGCGACCGAGCTGATGCAGGAGGTCTACTCCGAGCCGGTCAAGCCGGAGCTGATCGCGCAGCGGATCGAGGAGATCAAGGGCGAGGGCGTCGTCGCCTGCGGCTCGTTCACGCCGCAGCGGGTCCGCGACCATTACGAGGTCGCGCTGGAGGCCGGGCTCGACGTCCTCGTCGTGCAGGGGACCGTGATCTCCGCCGAGCACGTCTCCAGCTCGGTCGAGCCGCTGAACCTGAAGGAGTTCATCGCCGCCCTCCCGGTGCCCTGCATCGTCGGCGGCTGCGCCTCCTACTCGACCGGCCTGCACCTGATGCGCACCGGCGCGGTGGGCGTGCTGGTCGGGGTCGGCCCGGGCGCCGCCTGCACGACCCGCGGGGTGCTCGGGATCGGCGTGCCGCAGGCGACGGCGATCGCCGACGTCGCCGCGGCGCGATCCCAGCACATGCTCGAGACCGGCCAGTACTGCAACGTGATCGCCGATGGCGGCATGCGGACGGGAGGCGACGTCTCCAAGGCGATCGCCTGCGGCGCCGACGCGGCGATGATCGGCTCGCCGCTGGCGCGGGCGACCGAGGCGCCCGGACGCGGCTTCCACTGGGGGATGGCGACCTTCCACCCCTCGCTGCCGCGCGGCACCCGCGTCGCCACCACCCAGGACGGGACGATGGAGGAGATCCTGCTCGGCCCCGCTCACGAGAACGACGGCACCTTCAACCTGATCGGGGCGCTGCGGACGTCGATGGCGACCTGCGGCTACGAGGACATCCCCTCGTTCCACCGCGCCGAGGTGATGGTGGCGCCGGCGCTTCAGTCCGAGGGCAAGCAGCTGCAGCGCGAGCAGTCCGTCGGCATGGGCTCCAACGGCCGCGCGGCCGTGTCCAGCGGGGTCGCCATATCCGATGACTGATCGCGCGGGGGCCACGGCGGAATCCGCTGAGCCCACCGCGCCTGCCGAGGAGGCCGCCGCCCGGGCGGTGCCCGGCACCGAGCCTGCGTCGCGGGAGACGATCGACCTGCGGCCGCCGAGCGCGCGGGAGGAGGTGCTCGTGCTCGACTTCGGCGGCCAGTACTCCCAGCTGATCGCCCGGCGGATCCGGGAGTGCGGAGTCTTCGCCGAGCTGCTCCCCCACGACACCGACCTCGACAGGATCCGCGAGCGCGAGCCGTCCGCGCTGGTCCTGTCCGGCGGACCGGCGTCGGTCTACGAGCCCGACGCGCCGGAGCTCCGCACCGACCTGCTGGAGCTCGGCGTTCCGGTGCTCGGAATCTGCTACGGGATGCAGGCGATGGTGCGGGCGCTCGGCGGCCGTGTCGAGCAGGCCGAGGCCGGCGAGTTTGGCCGCACCGAGCTGACCGTCGTCGAGCCGGGACGGCTGCTCGCCGACCTGCCGGCCGAGCAGCCCTGCTGGATGAGCCACCGGGACAGCGTGTTCTCGCCGCCCCCGGGGTTCGCGGCGCTGGCCTCGAGCCCGGGATCGCCCGTCGCCGCCTGCGAGAACGAGGCCGCCGGGCTCTACGGGATCCAGTTCCACCCCGAGGTCGTGCACACCCCGTACGGGACCGAGATCCTGCGCCGCTTCCTGCGGGACATCGCCGCGCTCGAGCAGGAGTGGTCGCCGCAGTCGGTGATCGCCGACCAGGTGGAGCGGATCCGCGCCCAGGTCGGCGACGGGCGCGCGATCTGCGGGCTTTCGGGCGGCGTGGACTCCGCAACCGCGGCGCTGCTCGTCCACCGCGCTATCGGCGACCGCCTCGTCTGCGTGCTGGTCGATCACGGCCTGATGCGCAAGGACGAGGGCGACCAGGTCGCCGCCGCCTTTCGCGAGCAGCTCCACGTGCCGCTCGTCCACGTGCATGCCCAGGACCGCTTCCTCGCCCGCCTCGCGGGTGTGGTCGATCCCGAGCAGAAGCGCAAGATCGTCGGCGAGGAGTTCATCCGCGTGTTCGAGGAGGAGGCGCAGAAGGTCGCCGACGCCCGCTACCTCGTCCAGGGGACGCTGTACTCGGACGTGATCGAGTCCGGCGGCGGAACCGGGGCGGCGACGATCAAGTCCCACCACAACGTCGGCGGCCTCCCCGAGGACCTCGGGCTCGAGCTGGTCGAGCCGCTGCGGATGCTGTTCAAGGACGAGGTCCGCGCGGTGGCGGCGGAGCTGGGCCTTCCCGACCGCTTCGTCTGGCGCCAGCCGTTCCCCGGGCCGGGGCTGGCCATCCGCGTCGTCGGCGGCGAGCTGACGCGCGAGCGGCTCGAGATCCTGCGCGAGGCCGACGCGATCCTCCAGGAGGAGATCCGCGCCGCCGGCCTCTACCGCGAGCTGTGGCAGTCGTTCTGCGTGCTGCCGGTGATCCGGTCGGTCGGCGTGCAAGGCGACGGCCGCACCTACGCCTACCCGATCGTGATCCGCGCCGTCACCTCCGACGATGCGATGACGGCCGACTGGGCGCGCCTTCCCTACGACCTGCTGGAGCGCGTGTCGGGACGGATCATCAACGAGATCCCCGGCGTCAACCGGGTGACGCTGGACATCTCCTCCAAGCCGCCTTCGACGATCGAGTGGGAGTAGGCGCCGGCCCGGTTGCCGTTTGACCGCACCGACGTGCGTGGGAGCGTCGGCGTCGATCTCGCCGGCGGCGCTGGTGACGAGGACGAGCTCGATCCGGTCGGCGATCGTCTGCTAGCCGAGATGGCGCAGCGTCCTGTCCACCGACTGCAGCGAGTCGGTGACCAGCAGGACCGAGATCGTCGGTGCGTGGGCCACGAATTCGCCTATCATCCCCGAACCGCGCCGGGGGCATGATTTCCGCGACCGGGCGCGGTTTTCCGCGTTTTTCTCACGATGAAGACCTACGTTGCCACGCCCGCCGACCGCCAGCGCGACTGGTACGTCGTCGACGCCGAGGACCGCACGCTCGGACGTCTCGCCACCCAGATCGCGGAGGTGCTGCGAGGCAAGCGCAAGCCCGAGTACACGCCGCACTGCGACACCGGCGATTTCGTCGTCGTGGTCAATGCGGAGAAGGTGGCGGTGACGGGCAATAAGCGCGCTGACAAGCGCTACTGGCGTCACAGCGGCTACCCGGGCGGGATCCGCTCGCGCACCCTCGGAGAGATGCTGGCGCGGCGGCCGGAGGAGGTGCTGCGAAAGGCGGTGCGGGGGATGCTGCCGCGCAACCGCCTCGCCAGGCAGCAGCTTCGCAAGCTGAAGATCTACGCTGGGCCCGAGCATCCGCACCAGGCCCAGCAACCCAAGCCGCTCGAGCTGGAGTAGGAATGGCCGACGACCAAGAGCAGACCCCCGACGAGCAGACCCCCGACGAGCAGCCGGCCCCCGAGGCCGAGCAGCCCGAGGAGCAGGCCCCCGACGAGCAGCCGGCTCCCGACGCCGAGCAGCCCGACGCCGAGCAGCCGGCGGAGGCCGCCGCGGCCGAGGGGAAGCCGGCCGAGGGCAAGAAGGGCGACCTTCCGCCGGGCGCCGAGCTGGAGCCGATCGCGATCGATGCCGAGCGCGAGCTCTCCGCCGAGGAGCGCGCCAGGCTCGAGGCCGAAGCCGAGGAGCGCGCCAAGCAGGAGGCGGAGGCGACCGCGGAGGGCGCCGAGGAGCCGGCGGCCCGCCGGGCGCCGGTCAAGCTCGAGGCCGACACCGTGTACGTGGCCACGGGCAAGCGGAAGAGCTCGATCGCGCGCGTGCGGATCAGCGCCGGCAGCGGCGCGTTCGAGGTCAACCGGCGCGCGCTCGACGAATACTTCCCGCGCGCCGCCCACCAGGCGATGGCGCGCCAGCCGCTCGTCACGACGGGGTTCGAGGGCAACGTCGACGTCCGCGTCCGCGTCCACGGCGGCGGCATCTCCGGCCAGGCGGGAGCCGTCCGCCACGGCGTCGCCCGCGCTCTCACCGAGGTCGACTCCGAGCTGCGGGGCGAGCTGAAGCAGCGCGGGATGCTCACGCGCGACGCCCGCGCCAAGGAGCGCCGCAAGGCGGGACTGAAGAAGGCGCGCAAGCGGCCCCAGTTCTCGAAGCGCTAGCTGCGACGTGAGCGAGCGCAGGCTCTTCGGCACCGACGGCGTGCGGGGGGTGGCCGGGGACTTCCTCAGCGCCGACCTGGCCCTCTCGCTGGGACGCGCCGCCGTGCGCGCGGCGGACGCGGAGCGGCCGCAGGTGCTGGTGATCCGCGACACGCGCGAATCGGGCCCGATGCTCGAGTCGGCGCTGGCCGCCGGCGTGGCGGCCGGCGGAGGCGACGCGCTGCTCGGCGGCGTGCTCCCGACCCCCGCCGCGTCGATCCTGGTCCGCCGTCACGGGCTCGACCTCGCCGCGGTCGTCTCCGCCTCCCACAATCCCTACCGGGACAACGGGATCAAGTTCTTCGGCGCCGACGGACGCAAGCTCGGCGACGCCACCGAGGCCGAGATCGAGCGCCGCCTTGACGACGGCGAGGGCGGCAACGGCGCCGAGGGCCGGGTGCGAACGCTGGAGGGCGCGCTGGACGATTACCTGCGCGAGCTCTCGACCGCCTTTCGACTCGACCTCGGCGGGGTTCGCGTGATGCTCGACTGTGCCAACGGAGCGACGCACCGGGCGGCACCGACGATCTTCGAGCGGCTCGGCGCGACGGTCGAGACGATCGGCGCCGAGCCGGACGGGCGCAACATAAACGACGGCTGCGGATCGACCCACGTCCAGGTGCTTGCGGAGCAGATGGCCGGCTCCGGCGCCGACGTCGGCTTCGCGTTCGACGGAGACGGAGACCGCATGCTCGCCGTAGACCGCGACGGTCGGGTGCACGACGGCGACGAGCTGATCGCTCTCGCGGCCCGGCACCTGCGGGAGTCCGGCTCGCTGCCCGGCGGGGTTGCCGTGACCGTGATGAGCAACTACGGCTTTCACCAGGCGATGGAGCAGGCCGGGATCGAGGTCGAGGCAACCAGCGTCGGCGACCGCTACGTGCTCGAGGCGCTCGAGCGGCGTCAGTGGACCCTCGGCGGAGAGCAGTCCGGTCACATCATCTGGACGGGATTCGCGCCGACCGGCGACGGGATCGCGGCGGCGCTGCTGACGCTGCGGGCCCTGGGCGGGGCCGACCTCGCGACGGCGGCTCCGATGCAGAAGCTTCCGCAGCGGCTGCAGAACGTCGAGGTCGCCGACCGCGAGGCGATCGCGGGAGCCGAGGCGATCTGGGAGGAGGTCGACCGTGAGAACGCCGCCCTGGAGGGGCGCGGGCGAGTGCTCGTTCGCCCTTCGGGCACCGAGCCCCTGCTGCGGGTGATGGTGGAGGCGCCGACCGAGGAGGAGTGCGAGGCGGTCTGCGGACGCCTGGTCGCCGTCGTCGGGCGGGAGCTGGGAACGGGCTGACGAGGGCGGGCCCACCGGCCTCTACCCTGTCCTACCTGTCATGTGCGGCATCGTCGGATACGTCGGCGGGCGTCCCTGCCGGGACCTCCTGATCGCCGGCCTGGAGAAGCTCGAATACCGCGGCTACGACTCCGCGGGCGTCTCCGTGCTCTCGGACGGCGAGATCAGCTCGGTGCGGGCGGTCGGAAACCTCGCCAACCTGCGCGCGGCGGTCGAGCAGGACGGGGGCGGCGTTGCCGTCGCGGCGCCGCCGGCGACGACCGGCCTCGCCCACACCCGCTGGGCCACTCACGGCCGGGTCACCGAGGAGAACGCCCATCCCCACAACGACTGCAGCGGACGCATCCACATCGTCCTCAACGGGATCGTCGAGAACCACGCTCAGCTGCGCGACCTGCTCGAGGGCGAGGGCCACAGCTTCAGCTCCGAGACCGACGCCGAGATCGTCGCTCACCTGATCGAGCGCCACTACGACGGCGACCTCACCGCCGCCGTGCGCGCGGCGTTCGCCGACCTGCGCGGCCACTACGCCTTCGTCGCGATGCACGCGGACCACCCGGGCGAGCTGGCGGCCGCTCGCCGCGAGTGCCCGCTGATCGTCGGCCTCGGCGACGGCGAGGCCTTCGTCGCCTCGGCGATCCCGGCGTTCCTGGCGGAGACGCGCCGCGTGGTCCTGATCGAGAACGACGAGATCGTCACCGTGCGACCCGGCGGCGTCACGCTCACCGACGCCGCCGGCACGCCGGTGGAGCGAGACGTGGAGGAGGTGACCTGGGACGAGGACGCGGCCGAGAAGGGCGGCTTTCCCACCTTCATGCTGAAGGAGATCCACGAGCAGCCGGACGCGGTCGCCGAGACCATCACCGACCGCCTCGCCGAGGGCGACCGCGTCGACCTCGGCGAGCTGGACATCGATCCGGACTTCATCCGCGGATTGCGCCGGATAGTGATCGTCGCCTGCGGCACCTCGTACCACGCCGGCCTCGTCGGCCGCTACGCGATCGAGGAATGGGCGCGCGTGCCCGTGGAGATGGACATCGCCTCCGAGTACCGCTACCGCAATCCGGTCGTGGACTCCGCCGACCTGGTGATCGGGATCACGCAGTCGGGGGAGACCGCCGACACGCTGGCGGCCATGCGCCTGGCCCGCGAGCGGGGAGCGCGGGTGCTGGCGGTCACCAACATCATGGGAAGCCAGGCGACGCGCGACGCCGACGCCGTCCTCTTCACGCGCGCCGGCCTCGAGATCGGCGTCGCCGCCACGAAGACGTTCGTCAGCCAGGTGGCGGCGATGTACCTGCTGGGCCTGTGGCTGGCCGACATCCGCGGCACGATCGAGCCGGCGCGGATCGCCGAGCTGATCGCCGAGCTGAAGGCGATCCCCTCGAAGATGGAGGAGCTGCTCGGCTCTGTGGACGAGCGCGTCAGGGCGATCGCGCGCACGCACGCCGAGCGCCGCTTCTTCCTCTACCTGGGCCGCAACATCGGCCTGCCGGTGTGCCTCGAGGGGGCGCTGAAGATGAAGGAGATCACCTACATCCCATCGGACGCGTACGCCGCGGGGGAGATGAAGCATGGCCCGATTGCGCTGCTCGACGAGTCCACGCCCGTCGTCTGCGTCGCCACCGACAGCCCCGTGCTCGAGAAGGTGCTCTCCAACGTCGCCGAGGTGCAGGCGCGCCACGCCGACGTGGTCGCCGTCGCCACCGAGGGCACGGCCCAGGTGGCCGAGGTCGCCGACCAGACCCTCTACGTCCCCCGCACCGACTGGATCCTGCAGCCGATCCTGGCGGTCGTGCCGCTGCAGCTGCTCGCCTACCACGTCGCTCGCCTGCTGGACCTCAACGTTGATCAGCCCCGAAACCTCGCGAAGACGGTCACGGTCGAGTAGGCGAGCGTGACCGGAGGCGTCGGCATCGACCTGATCGAGATCGACCGCATCGAGCGGGCCCTGGCGCGCCATCCGCGGCTCGCCGAGCGGCTGTTCACCGCGCAGGAGCGCTCCTACGCCGCCGGCCGCGCCCGTCCGAGTCGGCATCTGGCCGCCCGGTTCGCGGCGAAGGAAGCATCGGTGAAGGCACTCGGCCTTTCGGGAAGGTTCGGCCTGCGCGACGTGGAGGTCGTGTCCGGCGAGCCGCCGCGGGTTCGGCTCAGCGGCAGGGCCGCGGAGGCCGCGAAGAGCGCGCGGCTGACGCTGCGCGTGTCGCTGACCCACTCCCGCGACACAGCGGCGGCGGTGGCGGTCGCCTCGCCGCTCGAGCCGTCAGTGGGCGATCGTGACGCCGAGGCAGACGATCCCGATCGACCCGGCGAGGATGGCGGCGTCGAGCGCGGCTGAGCGCGGCCAGCGCAGGTGGGCGGCGACGAGCGCCGCCACCACGGCGACAAGCGCCAGCTTGACCTGAAGCGCGGTCTCGCCCCAGGCGTCGAAATGGGAAGCCATCGCCGCCCCGGTGGCCACCAGGACCGCGATCGCGACCAGGGTGCCGTAGCCGAAGCGCCGCGCGATCTGCCGCAGCCGCTCGCGGTCCGGGGACGACCGCTCGACCGGCACGACGGCCGCAGCGAGCACTAGCTGACCGCCGACGAAGAACGCCATCGCCAGCAGGTGAAGGATGCGGATCGCGTCCCACACGGCGCAGATACTGGCCCAGCGAGCGGCGGCAGCGAATCGCCCGTCGCAGTGGGATCAGTCATCTAGTGTGCGGCCATGCAGGACTGGCTGCGTCCCCTTTTCGACGCCGAACGCATGCGCGCCGCCGATCGCTGGGCGATCGAGGACCGGGGTGTCCCCTCGCTGGACCTGATGGAGGCCGCCGGGGACGCGGTGGCAAGGGTGGCGGGGGAGCTGACGGCCGCCGGCCCCGTGCGCGTCGTCTGCGGCAAGGGCAACAACGGCGGCGACGGGCTGGTGGCGGCGCGGCTGCTGGCCGCGACCGGTTACGAGGTCGAGGCGCTGTTGCTATGGGGGCGCGACGAGCTCTCCCCCGACGCGGCCGCCAACCTCGCCCGCTGCGAGGCGGCCCGCGAGGTGGACGCCGGCGGCCTCGCGGACGCGTTGGCCGGATCGGGCCTCGTTGTCGACGCGATCTTCGGCACCGGCTTCGAGGGGGCGCCGCGCCCTCCCGCGGATGCGGCGATCGCGGCGGTCAACGCCGCGGGCGCGCCGGTGCTCGCCGTCGATATCGCCTCCGGCGTCAACGCCTCCAGCGGCGAGGTCGAGGGGGCGGCCGTGGAGGCCGACGTCACGGTCACCTTTCACGGCGCAAAGCTCGGCCACTGGATCGCGCCGGGCAGGTGGTGCGCGGGCCGGCTCGAGGTCGCCGACATCGGCATCCCCGCGGGGGCGCCGGTCGACCTCGATGCGGGCCTGATCGACGCCGCCGTCATCGGCCTCGCTCCCCGGCGCGGCGCGCGCTCGACCAAGTTCACCTCCGGCGAGGTTCTCGTCGTCGGCGGCTCGCGCGGGCTGACCGGAGCGGTGTGCATGGCGGCGGGCGCGGCGATCCGCGCCGGCGCCGGCTATGCGACGGCGGCGGTGCCGGCCTCGCTCGAGCCGATCGTCGAGGCGAAGCTGACCGAGGCGATGTCGGTGGGCTGCGCCGAGGTCGACGGGGCGCTCGCGCCGGAGGCGGCGGAAGCGGTGCTCGGCGCAGCCGAGCGGGCGGCCGCGGTCGTGCTCGGGCCCGGGCTGGGACGAACCGACGGCGCCTTCGCGCTCGCCCGCGATGTCTCGGCGCGCTTCGAGGCGCCGCTGCTGGTGGACGCCGACGGGCTCAACGCGCTCGCTGGCCGCCTCGAGTCCCTTCGCGACCGGCCAGCGCCGGCGGTGCTGACCCCGCACGCGGGTGAGCTCGGTCGGCTGCTCGACCGCGACTCCGCCGAAATCTCGGCGCACCGGCTCGCCTGCGCGCGCGAGGCGGCGGAGCGCAGCGGCGCGGTTGTCGTGCTCAAGGGCGACGACACGATCGTCACCGACGGCAGCACCGTCGCCGTCAACGCGCTGTCGGCGCCCGCTCTGGCCACCGCCGGCACCGGGGACGTCCTCTCGGGCACGATCGCGGCGATGCTGGCGCGGGGGATGGAGCCGCTCGCCGCCGCGTCCGCGGGGGTACTCGCCCACGCCCGGGCCGGCCGGATCGCCGCCGAGCGGGTCGGCGCCGAGTCGGTGATCGCCACCGACGTGATCGAGGCCCTCCCCGGCGCCCTGCGCGCTCACGCTTGACCGACGCCGCCTTCGTTCGTCGCTCAGCTCGGCCTGGCGCGCCCCCGCGGGCACGCGGATTCGGAATCGACCGTCTAGGCTCGCGGCCGATGGCCGAGACGACGGTCGCCGAGGTGATGGACGCCGACCCCGAGACGGTGGGGCCCGACGAGGACGTGCGCAGCGTGATCGAGGTGCTGCGCGAGAACGAGCTGCCCGGTGTGCCCGTGGTCGACGGCGACCGGCGCGTGGTCGGCATCGTCACCGAGTCGGACCTCGTGATCACCGACGAGGAGGAGGACCTTCACCTTCCCCACCTCGTCAACGTGATGGGGGGGACGATCTTCCTCGAGCCCGTGCGCGGCTTCGAGCGGCGCCTGCGCAAGGCGTTCGCGACCAAGGTCTCCGACCTGATGACCTCGGACCCGCTTTGCGTGGCGAAGTCCGACACTGTCAAGGACGCCGCCCGGCTGATCGTCGAGCGGCACCACAACCGGCTTCCCGTGGTGGACAGCGATGGCCGGCTCGTCGGGGTGGTCACGCGCGTCGACGTGCTGGCGGCGCTGGCGTTGCAGGAGTAGGGCTTCGCCCGCTGCGGTGGACCAGAGCAACGAGCGCGCGCGGGCGGTGGTCGACTACGGCGCCGTGCAGCGCAACTGCGAGACGCTTCGCTCCCGACTCGGCGAGGCGGCGCTATGCGCCGTGGTGAAGGCTGACGGCTACGGCCACGGCGCCGAGCGCTGCGCCGCCGCCGCGCTGGCCGGGGGGGCGTCGTGGCTGGCCGTCGCCGCCGCCACGGAGGCCGCCGCGCTGCGCGCCTCGCAGCCGCAGGCGGCGCTGCTGACGATGGGCGCGCTGACCGGGCGGGAGCTCGACGTGGCGTTGGACGCGCGCTCCGACGTCGCCCTCTGGCGCCCGGGCTTCGCCGAGCTTGTCTCCCGGCGCGCCGCCGAGCGCGGCGAACGGGCCCGGGTCCACGTCAAGCACGACAGCGGCATGGGCCGGCTCGGCGAGCCCGACCCCGACGCCGTCCTTTCGCTGGTGCGGCGCTGCGCCGACGACCCCCACCTCGACCTCGCCGGGGTGTGGACGCACTTCGCCACCGCCGACGACCCCCAGTCGGATTATTTCGACGAGCAGCTCGGGCGCTTTCGCCCGCTCGCCGAGACGGTGCGCGCCGAGCACCCTGGCTGCATCGTGCACGCCGCCAACAGCGCCGCCACGTTCCGCGACCCCGAGGCCCATTTCGACATGGCCCGCTGCGGGATCGCGATCTACGGCCTCGACCCGTTCGGCGAGGACCCCGGCGAGCGCGGCCTGGAGCCGGCGCTGGAGCTGCGCTCCTACGTCGCCGACGTGAAGCGCTTCGAGACAGGATCGAGCGCCGGCTACGGCCGCCGCTGGCACGCCCCCCGCGACACCTGGGTCGGGGTGCTGCCGATCGGCTACGGCGACGGGGTGCGGCGCGGCCTGACCAATCGCGGCGAGGTCCTCGTCGGCGGCCGGCGCCGGCCGATCGCGGGGACGATCTCGATGGACAACCTCACGATCGACCTCGGCCCGGAGACCGACGTCCGCCCCGGCGCGCCCGCGGTGCTGATCGGGCGGCAGGGCGAGGAGCGGATACTGGCCGAGGAGATGGCACGAGAGCTGGACACGATCAACTACGAGGTGACCTGCGGGATCTCCGCGCGCGTGCCGCGGGTCCCGGCGTGACCGCCGCGGTCGCAGAGCGCCTCGAGGCGTCGGCCGCCGTGGCCGCCGCGCGGGCGGCGCTGGCCGGCTCCGGCGCCTGGATCGTCGGCGGCGCGGTGCGCGACGCGATGCTCGGCCGCGGCGTGGTGGACGTCGACCTGGCCGTCCCCGGCGGCGAGGAGGATGCCGCGCGGGCCGTCGCCAGGGCGGCGTCGGCGGCGGCCTTCCGGCTCTCGGAGGAGTTCGCCACCTGGCGGGTCGCCGACCGCGACGGCGCCTGGACCGTCGACATCGCCCCGCTCCGCGGCGGGTCGATCGAGACGGACCTGGCGGCGCGCGACTTCACCGTGAACGCGATCGCCGTGCCGCTCGGCGGCGGCGAGGCTGCCGACCCGCACGGCGGGCGGGGTGACCTGGAGGCGCGGCTGCTGCGCGCGGTGGGCGAGCGCAGCTTCGCCGACGACCCGCTGCGCCTGCTGCGCGCGGCGCGGATCGCGGCCCAGCTGGGGTTCGAGATCGAGGCCGGGACGGTGTCGCTGGCGCGCTCGCAGGCGGCCCGGGCCTCCGAGGCGGCCGGGGAGCGCCAGCTCGCCGAGCTGCGGATGCTGGTTGCCGGGCCGGACCCGCTGCGGGGGCTTCGGCTGATGGACGACCTCGGCGTCACGGCGGCCGTGCTCCCCGAGCTCGACGACCTCCACGGCGTCGAGCAGAACCCCTACCACCACCTCGACGTCCACGGGCACACGCTCGCCGTGCTCGATGCGCTGCTGACAATCGAGGCCGCCCCCGCCGACGCGCTCGGCGAGCACGGCGGGGCGGTCGCGGCCCTGCTCGCGGAGCCGCTCGCCGACGAGCTCAGCCACGGCGGGGCGCTGCGACTCGCGGCGCTGTTCCACGACCTGGGCAAGCCGCAGACCCGCACGGTCAACGCCGAGGGGCGGGTTCTGTTCTTCGGCCACGACGCCGCCGGGGCGGAGATCGTCTCGCAGATCTGCGAGCGGCTGCGGGCGAGCCGGCGCCTGCGCGACTTCCTCCGCGCGCTCACCCTCGACCACCTGCGGCTCGGGTTCCTCGTCCACTCGCGGCCGCTCGGCCGCCGCCAGGTCTACGACTACCTGCTCGCGACGGACCCCTACTCGGTCGAGGTCACCGTGCTGACGGTCGCCGACCGGCTTGCCACCCAGGGCCCGCGCACGCGCCGGGAGGCAATCGACGCCCACCTCGAGCTGGCCCGCGAGATGCTCGCCGAGGCGCTCGAATGGCACCGCGAGGGGCCGCCTCGTCCGCCGCTCGCCGGGGACGACCTCGCCGAGGCTCTCGGAATCGAGCCGGGGCCGCAGCTGGGCCGGCTGCTGGAGGAGCTGGCGGCGGCGCGCTTCGCCGGCGAGGTGGAGACGCGCGCCGACGCGATCGAGATGGCGCGACGACTGATATAGGCTGCCCCGCCGTATGGCCGAGGACTGCCTCTTCTGCGGCATCGTCGCCGGCGACGTGCCCGCCGAGCTGATCGACTCCGACGATCACACGGTCGCCTTCATGGACATCAACCCAGCCACCCGCGGCCACTCGCTGGTCGTGCCGCGCCGCCACTCCGCCGACCTGATGGAGGTCTCAGACGAGGACCTGGAGCGCACGATGGTGGCGGTGCGCCGGCTCGCCCGGCGGATAGACGAGACGCTCGAGCCCGACGGCTTCAACATCCTCAACTCCTGCCGGCCGGTGGCCTGGCAGACGGTCTTCCACTTCCACGTCCACGTCGTGCCCCGCTACGACGACGACCCGCTGAAGCTGCCGTGGGTGCCGCGGGGCGGCGACGCCGGCGAGATTGCCGCCCTCGCGGCGCGGATCCGGGGCGATGGCTGAGCCGATCCGCATCGAGCGCGACGGGGACGTCGCCGTGATGGTGCTCGACAACCCGCCGCTGAACCTGTTCGGCGACGACGCCTGGGTGGCGCTGATCTCCTGCGTCGAGCAGGTCGAGGGCTCCGATGCCCGCGCCCTGGTCTGGAGGGCCGAGGGCGAGCTGTTCACCGGCGGCGCCGACGTGAACTCCTTCCAGCGCGTGGTGGAGTCGGGCGACACCTCGCGCTTCGGCGCCCTGGTCCAGGGCGTGCGCCGGCTGGAGGCGCTGCCGATCCCGACCCTTGCGCTCGTCCACGGCCTCTGCCTCACCGCCGGACTCGAGGTGTCGCTGGGCTGCGACATGATCTGGGCCACCGAGTCGGCGCGGTTCGGCCTGGTCGAGGCCGTCGTCGGCCTCACCCCGGGCGCCGGCGGCACGCAGCGGATGGCGGAGCGCGCCGGGCCGGCGCGGGCGCGGGAGTTCGTGATGACCGGTGGCCTCTACGACGCCGCCACGCTGGAGCGCTGGAACGTCGTAAACCGCGTCGTCGGCGAGGGCGAGCTGCTGGAGAAGGGGATGCGCTTCGCCCACCGCCTCGCCGCCGGGCCGACCGTCGCCCACGCCGGCACCAAGCGGATCGTCCGCGCCTACCTCGAGGGCGGGATCGACGAGGCGGACCGGATCACCCCCGACGTGTTCCCGGCCCTGTTCGAGACCGAGGACCTGCAGCGGGGAGTGAAGTCTTTTCTCACCGAGGGCCCGGGCAAGGCGACGTTCAAAGGCCGCTGAGGAGACCTGTACCCTCCGCGGCCGTGGGCAAGGAAGAGAAGATCGAGATGGAGGGCGAGATCACGGAGGCCCTGCCGAACACGATGTTCCGGGTCAAGCTGGACAACGACCACGTCGTCTTGGGCCACATCTCCGGCAAGATGCGGCGCCACTACATCCGCATCCTCCCCGGCGACCGCGTGAAGATCGAGCTGTCCCCGTACGACCTCGACAGGGGTCGCATCACCTACCGCTACAAGTAGCTTCGCGCAGCCGCCTCGTCGGGGTCCGCCATCTCGGGGACCAGCGCCGACCAGGCGAAGTCGGGTGCGCCGAGGCCGGAGCCGTCGCGTGGGTCGTAGTACTCGCGCAGGCCCTCGCGGGCGACGGCGGCGGCGAGCCGCGACGCGATCTCGGCCGCCTCGCGCTCATAGCCGAGCCTGCGCAGCCCGATCCACAGCAGCCACGCCGCGTTGACCCAGGTGGGGCCGCGCCAGTAGCGGCGGAAGAGGCCGCGGGCGCGGCCCGGCTCGAACGACGGCTCGGTCGCCGCCACGGACGGCGGCGGCAGCGCCAGCCAGAAGCGCTCCGGGTCGAGCAGGTGCTCGACGACCAGCCTGTCGCCGATCTCGCGCGGCAGATCGGGCAGCGCCAGGGGCGCAAGCGCCGACCAGGTCTCGACCGTCGCGCGTTCGCCGGAGGGCTGCGCCTCGTCGAGGAACAGGCCGCGCCGCTCGTCCCAGAGGCGATCGACGAGCGCCGGCGTGATCGAGCCGCGGCCGAGGGCGATCCGGGCCAGCCCCCAGAGCACGTTCGTCACGACCTCGCAGACGACCGGCCCGCCCGCCGCGCGCACGCGCCGCGCGTCCCAGCCCAGCTCGCGATTTCGCCGCACCAGCGAGCCGAAGCCCCAGCGGCCGTGTGCGCGGCGGCCCCAGAAGGCGTCGAATTTCGGCGAGGCGTCGAGACCGGACTCGTCGGGCTGCACGATCCACAGCAGCCCGTCGCCGTCGAGGTCGCGGTTTCGCTCCAGCCAATCGGCCTGGGCGGCGATCCCCGGAACAGACGCCGGGTCGCCGACGCTCAGTCGCCACGCCCAGGCGAGCAGGGGCGGCTGGATCGTCTCGGTGGTGAAGGCCTTCGGGTCGGTGAGGTTGTAGAAGCCGCGCCGGTACCACGACACCGGCCGGTCCCAGAAGATCGTGTGGCCGATGAAGCCGTCGTCGCGGCGCGAGCGCAGAAGCGTCTCCAGCTCCAGGCGGGAGCGGGCCGGGTCGATTCCGCGCCAGGCGATCGCGCAGAAGCACGAGTCCCAGTACCACTGCCACGGATAGCGACGCGGGCTCGGCCGCGTGTAGGCGTAGGGGACGTCCTCCCGCTCCCCCTCGGCCCAGTTTCGCCGCAGGACGGCCTCGGCGCGCCCGGCCGCCGCCTCGGCGTCGCTCAAGCGGCCGTCTGTCGGATCTCGCGCAGCGCCGCCAGCGCGAGCACGGTGAGCAGGCCGGCGAGGGCGAGGAAACCGGGCCAGGTGTCGGCCCAGCTGATGCCGCCGACGAATCCCTGCCTGGCGGTCTCCAGCACCTGGGTCATCGGGTTGTAGGGGGCGACGTCGGCGAGCCAGCCGCTGAGCAGCGCCTGAGGGGCGTAGGCCGTTGTGGCGAAGATCATCGCCAGCATCCCGGCCTGCATCAGCGGTGCCGCCGACTGCGTCTTGAAGCGCAGGGCGATCGCCGTCCCCCAGGCCGCCGCCACCGTCGCCATCGCCATCAGCACCACCAGCGCGATCGCCAGGCCGCCGATGCCGGGCCAGTGGGCGCCGAGCACGAAGGCGATCGTCAGCAGCAGCGTCGCCGGCACCAGCGCCCGCAGGCTGGCGGAGAGAAAGATCCCGGCAAGCAGCACGGGGCGCGGCGCGGGGGAGACCAGCAGGCGGTCGAACCAGCCCTGCTCGATGTCCCGCGCCAGGTTGACGCCGGTGGCGGCGCCGGTGAACGCGGCGCCCTGGAGCAGGCTCACCGGAATCAGGAAGCTGACGTAGTTGGGCGTCGCGAACCCGGGCAGGTCGGTGAGCTTGGCGAACACCGCGTTGATCCCGAGGAAGAAGATCGTCGGCGCCAGCACGCCGGGGATCGCCGCCGCCGGCACCCGCATCAGCTCGTTCGCCGCTCGCCGCACAAGTGCCCAGATCGTCGCCAGATCGGCGCGCACGGGGAATCTCATGTTGGCGCCGAACGCAATTGATGTTGGCGCCGAACGCGAGGCGTGAGGCGTCTGGCAGGTGGATGTGATTCAGGCGTCTGGCAGGTGGGGGTCATGATCCGCCCTCCCGCAGGCGCGCCCGCAGGGCGAGCGTGGCCAGCGTCCAGCCGATCACGCCGACCAGGGCGATCGCCCCCAGCCCCTTGGCGACGACCCCCGCCGTGACGCTCGAGACGACCGGGTCGCGGATCCCCTCGACGATGAAGCTGAGCGGGTTCCAGCGGGCGATCGACGCCGCCGGCTCGACCATCAGCTGGCGCGGGAAGAAGGCCGACGACAGGAACAGGATGACGAAGACCAGCGGGAAGATCCCCTGCACCGTCGAGGCGCGCCCCGCCTTCAGCGCGATCGCCGCGCCCAGCCCGCCGAAGGCCACCGCCGAGAGCGAGACCAGGAAGATGATCAGTAGCGCCCCCGGCACCCCCTCGTTGATCCGGGCGCCGAAGATCAGCCCGATCGCGATGAACCAGACGGCCGCCATCGCGCCGAGCACCGCCGTTCCGGCGAGCCGGCCCAGGACAAGGGCGAAGCGCGACACGGGCGCCGCGAAGAGGCGGTCGCTGAAGCCGATCTCGATGTCCACCGCTAGGGCGATCGCCCCGCTCACGCCGGCGAGCAGGGTCGACTGCAGCATCGCCCCGGCCAGCATGAAGTCGAGGAACCCGTGGACGTGGGGGAACTGCGGCAGCTGCACGGCCCTGCCCGCGCCGCCGGTCTGGATCGCCAGCAGCAGCGTGGGGAAGAGCACGATCGGCGCGATCAGCTGGGGCCGGCGGAACGTCTGGCGGATCGAGCGCATCCCCAGCGCCCCGATCACCCTCAGGTTGACCCGCAGCCGCTCGCTCACGCCGGGCGCGCCTCCTCGCCGGAACCCTCGCCGGTCTCCTCGCCCTCCAGGTGGTAGCCGGTCTTGGCGACGAAGACGTCGTCGAGCGTGGGGTTGACGAGGTCAAGCGATTCCACCGCAAGGCCGGCCTCGTCGAGGGCGAGCACGATCGGCGCGATCTCGCCGGCTCCGCGCTCGACCTCGACGAGCAGCGCGCCGTCCTTGGCGGGGAGGCGACGCCCGAACCGACCGAGGACCTCCTCGGCACGATCGCTGGCGCCGTCGGTGAGGACGACCTCGAGGTGGGGGCGGCCGACCTCGGCCTTCAGCGCCCCAGGAGTCCCCTCGGCCACGATCCTGCCGGCATCGATGATCCCGACCCGGTCGGCGAGCTGGTCGGCCTCCTCCAGGTACTGGGTGGTCAGAAAGACCGTGGTGCCGTCGTCGTTCAGCTTCGACACCTCCTCCCAGATCGCCTTGCGGCTAACCGGGTCGAGCCCCGTCGTCGGCTCGTCCAGAAAGAGCACGCTGGGGGCGTGGACCAGGGCGGTGGCGAGGTCGAGGCGGCGCCGCATCCCGCCGGAGTAGGTGCCCACCCGGCGGTCGGCGGCGAGCTTCAGGCCGACGCGCTCGAGCAGGGCGTCCCCGAGCCGGCGGCCCTCGCTGCGGGGGATGCCGTGCAGGGTGGCCTGAAGCTGGATCAGCTCGCGCCCGGTCATCAGCGGGTCGAGCGCCGCCTCCTGGAGGGCGACGCCGATCGCCCGGCGAACGTCAGCCGCCTGGGACACGACGTCGAAGCCGGCGACCGTGGCGCTGCCGCCGGTGGGGCGCAACAGCGTCGTCAGCATCCGCACGATCGTCGTCTTCCCGGCGCCGTTGGGCCCGAGGAAGGCGTAGATCTCGCCGTCGGCGACCTCCAGGTCGACGCCGGCGACGGCGGTCACCTCCGGGAACGTGCGCTCCAGGCCCTTCGCCTCGATCGCGGGCACGGCGGACATTCTAGGAAGGGGCGTTCGGCCGCCGTGTGGCGTCCGTCACCCGGCCGAGGCGGCGACCGCGGGCATCGCGTCCACGTGCTCGCGCCCGGTCGCGCGCTCGAACGCCTCGGCGACGTCGAGCAGGAGCTCGTCGCGTCCCCAGGCAGCGATCAGCTGCAGCCCGATCGGCAGGCCGTCGCCGTCGAAGCCGACCGGGACGCTGATCCCGGGCACGCCGGTGAGGTTGGCGATGCCACCGGCGCGCGGGTTCACCTCGTCCGCGGGGTGCGGGCCGGAGGGAAGCTCAACGGTGGGGTTGTCCAGCGGCGGCGCCACGGCCGGCACGGTCGGCCAGGCGATCAGGTCCACGCTCTCGAACAACCGGGCGAGCGAGCGTCGCGCCTGGGTGCGGATCCGCTCCGCCCGGGCGAGCGCGGCGGCCGGCATCAGCAGGCGATACTTCATCAGTCCGCGGGCGACCGGGCTGACGTCGTCGCCGAGGGCGGCGACCTTCGCTGGCGCCATCTCCACCAGCTCCTCCGTCGAGCCGATCAGCACCGCGGCGACCGGGATCAGCTCCGCGCCGTCGATCTCGACCTCGGCCACCTCGGCGCGGATCTCGTCGCGAAGCTCCGACAGCGCCGCCTCGCACGCCTCCCGCACGGCCGGCTGGCAGTCCTCCCACTCGGGCCCCTTGGTGACGCCGATCCGCATCCCGGCGGCGCCGCCGGAGGCGAGCGGCTCGGCGAACAGCGCGCTCGCGAGCATCCGGCAGTCGGCTGCATCGCGGCACAGCGGGCCCGAGACGATCGTCGACGTGGCGTGCACGTGATGCCCCGACATCGCCGAGCGCCCGAAGGTGGGCTTCAGCCCGGTGATGCCGCAGTAGGCGGCCGGGTAGCGAATCGAGCCGATCCCGTCCGCGCCCACGGCGCCGGCGACCAGCCGCCCCGCCACCGCCGACCCCGAGCCGCTCGAGGAGCCGCCCGGGCAGCGGTCGGTGTCCCAGGGGTTGCGCGCCGGCCCGTAGACCGACACCGCGCCGGTGCTGCCGGCGCCGTACTCGTGCATGTTGGCAACGCCGACGATCACCGCTCCGGCCCCCCGCAGGGCGGCGTAGGGGCCGGACTCGCCGGGACTGGTCGGAGCCAGAAGCTCGGCCGCGCCCAGCCGCTCGGCGCGCCACGGCAGCGGCCACTCGTCCTTGATCGCCACGGGAACCCCGTGCAGGGGTCCGCGCGGCGCCTCGGCGAGCATTCGGCGGCTTTCCTCGGCGAAGGTGTCGACGATCGCGTTCAGCCGCGGGTTCAGGGCCTCGATCCGGGCAAGCGTCTCGTCCAGCATCTCCGAGGGGTCGACGTCGCCCGAGGCGATCGCCGCCGCCTGCTCGCGCAGGGTGGCGTCGGCCGCGTTCACGCCTGCGGCGGGATCGAAAGGTCGGGGTTGTGCTCGGGAGCGATGCCGTCCAGGTCGGCTGCCAGCAGCGCCCGCATCGGAGGCCCCCAGATCGCGTCGGCGGCACCGATCACGGCCATGTCAACGTCGTCGGGCTCGATCCCGAACGTGCCCAAGCCGCCCCGGATGAACTGCTCGAAGACGGCGGAATCGTCCATCACCACCAATCTATTCGATCGCCGCCGCCGCGCCGTCGCCTCGCTCGCCCTCACCCTTCCCCGCTACGATCCGCCGCAACCCCGCCGTATGCGGCGTGTTTGAGCTTGACCGTGTCCGCCCCCGCCAGCCACAGATCCCCGCGTGCCCGCGCGATCGCGATCGCGAGCGCCGCCGCCTGCGCGGCGCTCGTCGCGGCGATTGCGATCCACTCGGCAAGCGCGGGTGCGGTGACCAGCCGCGTGATCCAGCTCGGCAAGACGCGCTCGACGCCGGCGGCCGCCTGTCCCAGCCAGTCCAACTGCACGGTGATCGGCAAGGTGACCGGCTTCCAGCGCCAGATCGGCGGCACCGGCGGTGTCAAGAACCCCTTCGTCTCTCCGGTCACGGGTCGGATCGTCGCCTGGACGGTCACGACGTCGAAGCCGACGACCGCGCAGCGCAAGTTCTTCAACGACCTGTTCGGGTCTCCCCCGATCGCCCGCCTGGCGGTCCTGACAAAGACCGCGGACAAGCCCGTGCCCAAGTACAAGCTGCTGCGACAGTCCCCGCGCCAGGAGCTGACCGCCTACATGGGCGAGCGCACCACGTTCACGCTGCGCGAGTCCCTGTTCATCAAGCGCGGCCAGGTCGTGGCGCTCACCGTGCCGACCTGGGTGCCGGCGTTCGGCGTCGGCCTGTCCTCGAACAACAAGTGGCGGGCCAGCCGCGAGCCGGGGAAGTGCAACACCGGCCCCGGCCACCTGGACAACGCCAAGGCGAGCCGGGCCCAGCAGAAGGTCGGCTCGATCCGCCGCTACGCCTGTGACTACAACCAGGCGCGGCTGCTCTACACCGCCTACGTGGCGACCACCCAGTAGCCGCCTAGTCGCACATCCCCGGGTTGGCCTTGCAGGCCTTCTCGAACTTGTCCTGGGGGCTGCCGGGCTCCGGCGGGATGTCGTGACCGGGGCGGTCGACGGCGCCGCCACCGCTGCCCCCACCGCCACCCGAGGGGGTGCCGCCGTTTCCGTTGCCGCCCCCGCCGCCGGTCGTCGTGGTGGCGGTCCCGGTGGTCGCCGCGGTGGTCGCGGTGGCCTGAGTCTGGGGGGCGGTGTTGGACTGCGTGGTGGAGTCGCCCCCGCCGCAGCCGGCCGTCGCGCCGCCGAGCGCGAGGGCGCCGACAGCCGCCACGAGCGGAAGCGCCCGGGCGGCTCGCGCGATGTCGCTCGGACGCCGCAGCCGGCTCACGACTCTCCGTCCAGCGCCTCCTGGCGGAGGCCGCAGTACGGGCAGTCGCTGACGTCGAGGCCGATCAGCTGGTCGCAGCGGCGGCAGATCCGCAGGTTCTCGGGCGCCCGCAGAAGCGCCGAGGGCGACGGCGCCAGGGGCAGCACGCGCGAGACGATGCGCATCTCCTCGCCGGTCTCGCGATCCACGTAGACGCCGTCGGCCGTCGCCCTGGCGAGGGCCTCGCGGCCCGATGCGGGGGCGCGCAGGCGGTAGGTCTGCTCCCGGTTCATCGGCGCGCCAACGATAACAGCGCCGCCGCTTGCCGCCGCCGGGCCCGCCCCGTTCAGGCCGGGGCGAGGAGGGAGTCGACGCCGTCCCGGTCCGCCGCCTCGACGAGCGCGTCCACGACGGCGGGGTCGAACTGGCTGCCCGACCCGTCGCGGATCCGCTCCAGCGCCGAATCGGAGTCAAGTGCCGGCCGGTAGGGACGGTCCGACGTCATCGCGTCGAAGCTGTCGCAGACGGCGAATATCCGCGCCGGCAGCGGGATCCGCTCGCCGATCAGGCCGTCCGGATAGCCACCGCCGTGCCAGCGCTCGTGGTGGTGGACCACGATCGCGCGAGCCGTCTCGCCCAGCCCGAGGGGCTCGATCACGTGGGCGCCGATCATCGGATGGCGCCGCATCAGCCCCCACTCCTCGGCGTCCAGGGGGCCGGGCTTGCCCAGGATCGCCTCGGGGACCCCGATCTTGCCCACGTCGTGCAGGAGGCATCCGAACAGGAAGTCGTCGTTCGCCGCAAGCTCGGGGTCGATCCGGCGGGCCAGTCCGACGGCGAGCTCGGAGACGCGGTGCAGGTGGCCGCTGGTGACGGCGTCCTTGGCCTCGACCGCGGCGGCGAGGCTCTCGATCACCGCGCGGTGGCGCTCGCGGGTGCCATCGATCAACGTCACGTAGTGCTCGAGCACCGGGCTGACGACCTCGGACGAAAGCACGCCGCGCCCGGCGGCCGCGGCCATGATCGCCAGCCTCAGCTCGTCGGCGTCGGCCGACTTCACCAGGTAGCCGGATGCCCCGGCGGCAAGCGCGTCGCGGACGTCGGTCGCGTCGAGCGACACCGAGTAGACGATCACCGGCAGCCCCGGATGGGTGCGCGCCAGCTCCGCGGTCGCCTCGACGCCGTTCATCCCGGGCATCGCGAGGTCCATCAGCACCATCGAGAGCTGGTCACCCTCGCGCGCGGCAATCTCCAGGGCCGCCTCCGCCGTCGCCGCCTGGATCAGGTCGCAGTGGCCGAACGCCTCCTCGACCATCGAGCTGACCGCCAGGCGCGCCACCTCGCTGTCGTCGACGACCAGCAGGCGCAGATGGCTGCCGAGCAGGCCGACGCGGCCCCTGTGGGCCCCGTTCCCGCGGTTGCCGGGTTCGTCTGCCACTCCCGCTACCCCGGTCGAAAGTAGCAGCGCCTTTCGCAAAATCCAGCAAATGCACAGGTTTCGTAGAGCCTTCTCAGCAATTTCTCATCCCGCCGCGGGACTAGCCTGCCTGGCTGATGCGCGTGCTGGTCTTCCACGGCTACCTGCTTCGCGGCACCGGGTCGAACGTCTACAACGCCTCGCTGGCCCGGGCGCTTGCCCGGATGGGCCACGAGGTGCACCTGCTCTGCCAGGACCGCGACGCGGCGTCGCTGCCCTGGGTGGACGCCGTCGGCGACTGGCAGGGGGGACGGCTGCGGGTGCGCGCGGTCCGCGACGGCGACGCCCCCGGCGCAGTCACCGCCTATCTCCCCGACACCGGCGGCCTGCTCCCGGTCTACGTCGCCGACGACTACGAGGGGTTCAGTGTCAAGACCTTCGGCGAGCTGAGCGGCCCCGAGCTGGACGACTACCTCGACGCCAACGTGGCGGCGGTCGGCGACGTCGTCGCCGCGGCCGGGCAGCCCGACGCGGCCCTCGCCAACCACCTGGTGATGGGCCCCGCGATCCTCGCCCGTTGCGGCCTCGCCTTCGCGGCGAAGATCCACGGCAGCGCGCTGGAGTACACGGTGCGGCCCAACCCGCGCTTCCTCCCGCACGCGCGCGAGGGGATGGCGGCGGTCGGCGGGGTGCTGGTCGCGTCGCGGCACACGGCGGAGAGCCTGTGGACGACCGTGGCCGACCCCTCGCTGCCGGGCCGCACGCGCCTCGGGCCGCCGGGCGTGGACGCGGAGCGCTTCGCCGTCGCAAACCGCGCCGACGCCGTGCCGCGCCTGCGGGCGCTGGCCGAGGCGGTCGGCCGCTCCAAGCGTGCCGGGCTCGGCCGCGACCCGGCGGCCGCGGCGGCGGCGCTCACGGCGTTCGCCGACTGCGACGGGCCGCGGATCGTCTTCGTCGGCAAGCTGATCGTCTCCAAGGGGATCGACCTGCTGCTGGCGGCCTGGCCGCTGGTCGTCGCCGCGAACCCGGGGGCGCGGCTGTGCGTGGTGGCCTTCGGCGCCTACGCCGACGGGGTGCGCCGGCTGCTGGCGGCGCTGGACGCGGGCGAGCTCGAAGCCGCCCGAACCGTAGCCGCCGCCGGCCGGGCCCTGGAGGGCGGGGAGGAGGGCGCGCTGCCGATTCTCGGCGCGTTTCTCGATGCCCCGCCCCCCGGCTACGCCGAGGCTGCGCGGGCGGCGGCGGGCTCCGTCGCCCTCGCGGGCCGGCTCGAGCACGAGGAGGTGGCCGAGCTGCTGCCGGCCGCCGAGGCGATGGTTGTCCCCAGCACCTTCCCGGAGTCGTTCGGGATGGTCGCCGCCGAGGCCGCCGCCGCCGGCGCGCTGCCGGTGTGCGCCGACCACTCCGGGCTGGGCGAGGTGGCGGCGCGGCTGTCGGCGGCGCTGCCGGCCGAGGTCGCCGAGCTGGTCTCGTTCCCCGTCGGTGCCGGAGCGGTCGAGGCGATCGCCGACCGCGTCAACCGCTGGCTGGCGCTCGACGCCCGCGCCCGCGAGCAGGCGCGCGCCGCGCTCGCCGAGACCGCCACCCGGCTGTGGAGCTGGGAGGGCGTGGCCCGCGGCGTGATCGCCGCCTCCCAGGGGCGGCTGGACGAGCTGCCGAATGTGCCGGCATGAGGCTCCCGCCTCGTGACGCGTGCCACCAGGCGCCGTCGAGGCTCGCGGGCGCCGGCAGCCAAGCGAATAGAATGCCCGCCGCCGCATGCCCCGCGCCACCCTGATCAGGATCGCCGCCGCGGTCGTCGTCCTCACCGTCGTGATCTCGGTGGGGATGCTCCAGATCCAGTGGAACGGCGAGGCCGCCTCCACGGCGGCGGGCAAGATCGACACCCTGCTCGACGTGATGATCGTGCTCTCGTCGTTCGTTTTCTCGATCGTCGTCGTGATGCTCGCCTACTGCGTCTGGAAGTACCGGGCCAAGCCCGGGGACGAGTCCGACGGCGAGCCGATCCACGGCAACACGACGCTGGAGATCCTCTGGACGGCGATCCCGACCGTGATCGTGCTGTTCGGCGCCGGCTACAGCTGGGCGGTCCTGAACGACATCGAGAAGCGCGACCAGAACCTGCTCTCGGTCGACGTCACCGGCCAGCAGTACGAATGGACCTTCAAGTACCCGGACGCGGGCGTCACCACGAAGGAGCTGCACGTGCCGGTCGACCGCCAGATCGACTTCAAGATGCGCTCGCTCGACGTGATCCACTCGTTCTGGGTGCCGCAATGGCGGATCAAGAAGGACGCCGTGCCGGGGATCACCACCCAGGCGATCGTCACGCCCGACAAGAAGGGCGACTACACGCTGGTCTGCACCGAGCTCTGCGGCTGGGGGCACGCGACGATGCGGGCGAAGGTAGTGGTGGAGTCCAACCGGGACTTCCAGAGATGGCTGTCCCAGCAGGCCGCCCAGGGCCCGGCCGGGGGCGCGCCGGCGGCATCGGCCTCGGGGTCGGCATGATCGGGCGCAGGCCGGGAATAAGATTCGAATCGAACCGCCGACGAGGAAAGGACTAGCGCGACTGTGGCAGCGGCACTGAAGCGACCGGGTTGGTATCGCGCCGCCCTCGGGGCTCTGCTCGCGGGCGGCTTCGGCCTCGGCCTGGTGGTCGCGATCCGCGCGATCTCCGGCCTGACGATCTTCGAGACGACACAGACCACCTACCCGCAGGTGATCGTCCCGGCGTTGCTGATCCCGTTCGGCTTCTGGATCGGCCTCGGCTGCTTCGACTACTGGTTCCGGTGGGCGGCCGGCGCCCCGACCGTGCCCGAGGACCACTCACAGCACGGGGCGACGGGCTGGCGCGACTACTTCCGCTTCAACACCGATCACAAGGTGATCGGGATCCAGTACATCTGCACGACCTTCGTCTTCTTCTTCATCGGCGGTGGGATCGCGATGCTGATGCGCGCCGAACTGGCCCAGCCGGGCGTCCAGATCGTCGATCCGAGCACGTTCAACGGACTGTTCTCGACGCACGCGGCGCTGATGATCTTCGTATTCGTGATCCCGGTGTTCGCCGGGATCGCGAACTACGTGCTGCCGCTGATGATCGGCGCCCCGGACATGGCGTTCCCGCGCCTCAACGCGCTCAGCTTCTGGATGCTGCCGATGGCCGGCCTGATGTTCCTGGCCAGCTACTTCGTTCCCGGCGGCGCTTTCGACGCGGGCTGGACGGGGTACGCGCCGCTCTCCACCGGGGCCCCGCTGGGACAGTCGTTCTTCAACCTCGGCGTCCAGTTCGCCGGCGCCTCATCGGTGGCGACGGCGCTGAACTTCCTGGTCACGATCATCACGATGCGGGCGCCGGGGATGAACTTCTGGCGCCTGCCGCTGCTGGTCTGGGCCAACCTCTCGACCTCGCTGCTGGTCGTCGCCGCGACGCCGTTCATCGCCGGCGTCCAGTTCATGGTCCTGTTCGACCGCGCCCTGCACACGAACTTCTTCCAGTACGCGCAGGGCGGCGACGTGATCAGCTACCAGCACATCTTCTGGTTCTACTCCCACCCGGCGGTCTACATCATGATGCTGCCGGGCTTCGGGATCATCTCCGAGGTCATCTCGACCCACGCCCGCAAGCCGATCTTCGGCTACCGGCTGATGGCGCTGGCGCTGATCGGGATCGTTGTCCTCAGCTACTCGGTGTGGGCCCATCACATGTTCGTGTCGGGCATGTTCAGCTGGCTGCGCGTGCCGATGATGATCACGACGCTGCTGATCGCGGTGCCCACCGGGATCAAGATCTTCTCCTGGCTGGCGACGCTGTTCAAATCGGTCCTGCACCTGTACTCGACCGCGATGCTGTTCGCGCTCGGCTTCATCGTCACGTTCGTGGTCGGCGGAATCAGCGGCGTGATGCTGGGCATGGTGCCGATCGACATCCACGTCTCCGACACCTACTTCATCGTCGCCCACATCCACTTCGTCCTGTTCGGCGGCTCGGTGTTCACGATCTTCGCCGGGATCTACCACTGGTTCCCGAAGATGACCGGGCGGATGTACGACGAGAGGCTGGGGAGGTTGCACTTCTGGCTCACCCTGGTGGGGATGCTCGGCACGTTCGTGCCGATGCACTGGATCGGGATGGAGGGGATGCCGCGCCGCGTCGCCGACTACTCGGCCCAGTTCGGCGACTGGAACCTGCTGATCTCCTGCTTCTCCTTCCTGCTCGGCGCCGCCCAGCTGATCTTCCTCTACAACATGGTCGTCAGCTGGAAGTGGGGTCCGCGGGCCACCGCCAACCCGTGGCGGGCCAAGACGATCGAGTGGATGGTCTCCTCGCCGCCACCGGTGTTCAACTTCGACGAGGTGCCGCGCGTGGTCGGCGGCCCCTACGAGTTCGGGGTGCCGGGTGCGCGCCACGCGATCCTCGCCGGCGAGGGGGCGAAGGTGCCCGAGCCCGGTCCCACGGTGGTGGGCGGCGCCAGATGACCGAGACCGTCGAGGCCCCGTCGGCCCCGCCCGCCGCCCCCGCCGCCGAGCCGAGCAAGGCCGAGGCGCCGGCCGCCGAGCGCCCCCAGGCCGAGGCCCCCGCCGCCCCGTCCGGCGATGAGGCCGCCGCCGCCGAGCGCGTGCTGATCTTCCTCAACGAGGTCGCGGGCGGGCGCAAGCTGCTCGAGGCGGCGCGCTCGCGCGCCGAGCGGGGGGCCGCGCTCGCCGTCGTCGCCCCGCAGAACCAGCCGGCCGTCGGCCAGCTGATCGACACCGACGAGCTGCGCGAGGCCGCCCAGAGCCGCGTCGACGTCACCCTCGCGGTGCTGTCGGAGTTCGGCGTCGACGCCGGCGGCGACGTCCTCGACCCGAACCCGGCCCTGGCGCTGGATGACGCCGTGCGGATGTACAGGCCGGACGAGATCCTGATCTCGTGCCTGGCCGACACCCGCTTCGGTCTGTTGCGCCGCGATCTGGTGGAGTGGGCGAAGGACCGCTATGACGCTCCGGTCGTGCACATCCCCGTCCGCATCGAGGACGACGCGATCCGCTGGGACGTCACCCACACGCTCGTCGTCGCCACGCAGACGGTGGCGAGCGGCGACCTGATCGGCCACCTGAAGCGCAAGGCCTCGGAGGCACCCCACCGCTACACCTTCATCTGCCCGCGCTCCGGGGCGATCTCGCGCGGCGAAATCTGCCAGCGGCTGGCCCGCACGCTGGCCGAGCTCTACCGCGCCGACGTCGACGCCACCGGCCAGCCGATGAGCCCGGCGCCGCTGGTCGCGGTGGAGAACGCGATCGCCCACTACCGGGTCGACGAGATCCTGATCTCCACCTTCGCCGGCGAGGAGTCGCGCTGGCTGCAGGAGGACGTCGTCGGCAAGGTGCGGGAGATGACGACGCTGCCGGTCGAGCACCTCGAGGCGGGGCGCGAGTCCGAGCCGGAGCCGGCGGCGGCGGGCGTCTAGGGGGGAACGATGGAGAGCGCATCCGTCGCCGTCGACCACCACCACGGCCCCCCGGAGGCCCACCAGAGCTCGCGGATCGACCGCCAGACGCTCGGCATTCTGCTCTTCATCGTCTCCGAGGTGATGCTGTTCGGCTCGTTCTTCGCCGCCTACTTCTTCATCCGGGTCGTCGTCAACCCGCCCGCCTGGCCGCCGCACCCCTACGAGCTTCCGGTCGCCGTGGCTGGGATGAACACCGCGATCCTGGTCTCCTCGAGCTTCACGATGCACTGGGCGCTGGAGTCGGTTCGGCGCGGCAACCGGCGCGGGCTCAAGCTCGGCCTGGCGGCCACCTGGCTGCTCGGCGCCACCTTCCTGTTCATCCAGCTCAACGAGTACGTCCACATCGGCTTCAGCGCCCGCGACCAGGCGTTCGGCTCGATCTTCTACGGGCTCACCGGGCTGCACGGCGCCCACGTCACGGTCGGCCTGATGCTGCTCGCGTTCGCCAACATCCGCGCCTGGCGCGGCCATTTCGGACCGGAGGCGGAGAAGCATCTCGGCGTCGAGGTGGCGGGGATCTACTGGCACTTCGTCGACGTCATGTGGATCATCGTCTACACGACGGTCTACGTCCTCTAGCGCCGCCTGCGTCGGCCGTCGGTCGAGCGGTTTGGTACCCCATGGGCTACCGGATCCTTCATCCTTGCCGCAGTTAGGCTGATCGCATGCGCAACCCGCTGCGCTCCGAGGCGGACGCCTTCCGACTGCTGGTCGTGATCGTCTGCGCCGCCGCCGCCGTGATCGCGCTGACGCTGCTCACCCGGCCGCTCTTCGGAGCCCTGCTCGGCTTGGTCCTGGTCTGCGTCGCGGCCTGGCGGCTGTGGGGCTGGCTGCGCGAGGGTCTGCGCGAGCCCCCTACTTCGAGCCGCCGCCCACCGACTTGAGCAGGTAGTCGACGAGCTGCTTGAGCTGGTCGGGGGGCAGGCTCTTGAACGTCTGCGGCATCACGTTCGGGGGATAGCCCTTCGCGATCTTCGCGTTGGGATCGACGATCGACTGCGTCACCTCCGCCGCGGTCTGGCCGGGAAGCACCTTGTCGAGGTCAGGCCCGGTGGTGCCGGTGCTGCCGGCCGCCTTCAGGGTGTGGCAGCTGCCGCAGCCCTGGGTGGCGAAGACCTGGGCGCCGGGGCCGCCCGCCACGGTCGGCGGCTTGATCCCCGGCACGCCGGCGACGCTGGCGACGTAGGCGGCGACGTCCGCGGCGTCCTGGCCCTGGACCAGCTCCGGAGGCATGTAGATGTCCGTCTGCTTTGCCGTGGCCGGCCGCGGGTTCTCGATCTGGGCCTTGACGATCCCCTCGAAAGTGTCCTGGTCCATTCCCGACGCCCGCGCCTGGGCGAAGGCGTCGTCGAGGTTGGGACCGACCTGGGCCTGCGTCCCGGCCTCCTTCAGCGCGTGGCAGGTGCCGCACTTCTGCACGAAGAGGGCGCGCCCCTTTGGCTTGTCGGCGTTCTCCTGCAGGTCGCAGCCGCTCAGGGCGAGCAGCGCCGTGGCGGCGCAGGCGGCGATCGCCGCAGCGCGGGCGCGGCGGCCGAGGGGCTTGGCTGGGGGGCGGCGGAGCAAGGACGTCTCGGTTCGGGGTGGCGGCATCCTAACCTGCCCGCCCGCGCCGAAAGCGGGCAGCGGGGCCGGCCGTCCCCGCTCGCGCCGCGGTCGGATAAGGTTGAGCCGATCCGCACGACGGGCACGCCTGTGGTGCGCCGTCGCGGCGGAGCCGAATCCCAGCCGGAGGAGGCCGATGGAGGTACGGGAGGGCATGTCGAGCGTGATCCTGGTCGTCGGGCCGGGCCACAGCGTGCGCGAGGCGGCCACGAAGATGACCGAGAAGGGCACCGGGGCGGCGCTCGTCTTCGACGACATGTCGCCGGCGCCGCGGATCATCACCGAGCGCGACGTGTTGAAGGTGGTCGGCAGCGGCAAGGACCCCGACGGCGAACGCGTCGGCGACCACATGAGCGACAGCGTGATCTCGGTCGCTCCCGACTGGAGCCTGGAGCGGGCCGCGGCGGAGATGGTCAGGCGCGGCATCCGCCACCTGGCGGTGGTGGACGGCGGCGAGCTGGTCGGCGTGCTGTCGATGCGCGACATCGTTCGCTGCTGGACGTCGGAGGGTGCGACGTCTGGCATGACGCCCCCGTAGGCGGCTGCAAACCGTCGCCTGGCTTTGTCCTCGGTCGGCCGGCTCAGTCACGCACGCATCCAGTGCGCTCCCTTCACCGGCCTCCCTGCGTCCGCGCCAGGCTTGGTTTTCGCCGCCTAGCCTTTCAGCGGTCGCGCGGGGGGAGGGGCGGCAGCACGGCGGAGGTCTCCTGCGAGTGGCGCGGGAGGCGCTGGTAGTCCTGGCGGGCGCCGCGGTACCAGCGCACGGCGGCGACCAGAGCGATCGCCGCGCCGACGATGACATAGGCACGGCCGGGGACGATCAGGCTGCCGAAGATCCCGACGAGCGCCAGCGCCAGCCCGAGTGCGATGAACGCCGGCAGCCACGACGGCTGCGGCGGGTAGACCAGCTCGGTCGGCTCGGGCGGCTGGGCCATCAGGCGATGTAGAGGATCGCGAAGAGGAAGCCGAGCGCGAACATCGCCACGGCGAACGTGGCCGCCCACAGGCTCGCCCTGATCGCCCGGTCTGCGCGCGCCCGGTCCACTATGGCGTTTCTATCAGATCAACCGGTCCGCGGCCATCGCGCAGAACAGCAGCGCCAGGTAGGCGAGCGAGGCGAGGTGGAGGCGCAGGGCCGCGGCTCGCGACGGATGGGCGCGCAGGTGCTCGGCAAAGCCGATGAAGGCGGCGCCGAGGACGAGCGCCACAGCGAGATAGAGGCCGCCGAACAGCCCGGTCGCCCACGGCCCCACCGTGACGGCGACAAGCAGCACCGAGTAGGCGAGCACCTGCCGGCGCGTCGCCGCCTCGCCGCGCACGACGGGCAGCATCGGCACGCAGGTGCGTGCGTAGTCGTCCTTGATCAGCAGCGCCAGCGCCCAGAAGTGCGGCGGCGTCCACACGAGGACGATCGCGAACAGCCACAGCGCCTGGGCCGACAGCCCTCCCGTCGCCGCCGCCCAGCCGACCAGCGGCGGCAGCGCCCCCGCGGCGCCGCCGATCACGATGTTCTGCGGCGTCAGCGGCTTCAGCCACAGCGTGTAGACGAACACGTACCCGAGCAGCCCGGCGGCCGCGAGCGCCGCCGACAGCGGGTTGACCGCCAGCGCCAGCTCCGCCGCCGCGGCGACGCCGAGGGCGATCCCGAATGCGAGGCCGCGGCGCGGCTCGATGCGACCGCTGGCCAGGGGCCGCATGCGGGTACGGGCCATGCGCGCGTCGCGCTCGCGTTCGACGTAGTGGTTGATCGCGCCGGCGCCGCCGGCGGCCAGGTAGCCGCCGACCATCGTCGCCAGCACCGTTGCCAGCGCCGGGCCGCTCGGGTCGGCCACGTACATCGCCGCCACGGTCGTCAGCAGCAGCAGGGAGATGATCCGCGGCTTGGTCAGCGAGACGTAGTCGGCGACGACGCTCAGCGCCGGCCGCCGCCCGCCGGCGGGGACCTGCGCCGCGCCGGCGGCCCCGGGCTGGGGAATCGTGCGGGGTGGGGCTACGCCGGCTTCCACCCGGGCTCCTTGGGCTGGGCCGCCGCTGCGGCGAACGAGAGGTCTGGCTGGGGCGCGCGAACGAGCGAAAGCGCGGCGACCAGCGTCGCCGACCACAGCAGGGTCGCCGTCGCCAGGTGGGCGACGACGAGCCCGGGGTGCTTGCCCAGCCACACGTTCATCGCTCCGAGCAGTATCTGAAGCAGGAGCAGCGCCGCCATCACCGCGAACGGGGCGAGCGGCACTCCGCGCCTCCAGGCGAGCGCGAACAGCGCCAGGATCGCGACCGCCGTGGCGTACATGAACGCGCGGTGGGTGAGGTGGATGTCGACGAAGCGCGAGCGTCCCCACGGAAAGAACGATTCCTGGCACTTCGGGAACTCCCGCCCGCAGGCCAGGTGGGCGCCGCCGCGCGGCGCCGCGGCCGCGACCTCGGCACCGTGCTTCTCGGTCCCGGCGATGTAGCCGCCGGCCACGATCGTGCAGAACAGCAGCGCCGTGGCCGCCACCGCCAGCGCCCGCATCCCGCGCCCGGCGGCGACGGCCGGCTCGGGGCGCTCCTCGCGGGCCGTCCAGGCGAGCGCGATCAGCAGGCCGAGCAGCAGCATCGCCAGCCCGAGGTGGGCGGCGACCAGGGCCTCGTCGAGGTTGTTCTCCACCGTGAGGCCGCCGAGCGCCGCCTGGGCGAGGACGAGCGCCGCCGCGGCGATGCTGCCCCTGACGAGGAAGCGGTGCGACCGCAGGCCGCGAAGCGCACGCCAGACCATCGCGGCGATCAGCACCACGACGACGCTGGCGAGGATCCGGTGCGTGTACTCGACGATCGCGTTGGCGTCCACCAGGGGGACGACGCGTCCGCCGCAAAGCGGCCACCCGTGGGTGCCGCTGCCGGCCTGGCCGCAGCCGAGCCCGGAGTCGCTGACGCGGACGACGCCGCCGACTACCACCAGCATGAAGGTGGCGGCGACGGTGACGTATGCCAGCCGGCGAAACCGATCGAGCTCCGTTCCGGCCGCCCGGCCCGCGAGGCGGTTCATGCGGTCAGGCTACCGGTGTCTCCTCCGGGGCGTCCGAGCTCCGAGCGGGCGCCGGCCGCCGCGGCGGGCGCGGGCTGCGATGCTCGATCGCGTCGCGGATGTCGCGCAGCGGCTCCGCGCTGCGGACGTCGGGGACGACGTCGAAGTTGTGCTCCGGCGGCGGCGACAGCGCGAACCACTCCAGCGTGGCCCCGCCCCACGGGTCGTGTCCGGTCTCCGCCCCCTTGCGGGCCGAGTGAACCAGGTTGCCGATCGACATCAGCACGCCCGCGGCGAGCACGCAGGCGCCGATCGACGACACCAGGTTGTAGCCGGAGATCCCGAGACCGGAGAAGTAGGTGTAGAGGTCGACGGGCTGGCCCCGCAGGCCGGCGAGCAGAAGCGGCGCCGCGGTGGCGTGGACGCCGACGAGCATCGTCCACATCGACAGCCGGGCCAGGCCCTCGCCGCCGGTGCGGCCGGTCATCTTCGGCAGCCAGTGGTAGAGCGCGGCGAAGCCGCCGAAGCCCGCCGCCCCGAACATCACGTAGAAGGTGGCGCCGGTCGCCGTTGTCGTGTCGCCCAGCTGCCAGCCGACGGGGACGACGGATAGCGCCAGCTCGACGCACAGCCCGATCGAGATCGTGCTGATCGCGGCGACGGCGTAGAGCAGCGGCGCCCGCGTCCGTACCGCGCCGCCGGACAGGGTCGCCACCCAGTTGACGACGAGCACTCCCACCGGGATCGCGCAGAGGCAGGCGCAGGCCATCGCGAAGTAGAGGAAGCCGATCCGGATCGGCGCCGAGTACATGTTCTGCATCCAGGCGAGCAGGCCGAGCGCGCAGAGGGCGATCATCGCCGTCGCCAGCGTGCGGTGCCCGAACGAGGGCTTGCGCGAGAACACCGGCAGGATCTCCGAGATCGCGCCGAAGGCGAACACGAGCGTGACCAGGTAGGCGCCGGTGTAGAAGAACCAGCTGAGGTGCTGCCAGAGGATCGGCGCGCCGCCCTCGCCGGCGTCGAAGAACACCCCGGAGAAGTTGCGGTCGATCATCAGCATCGTCACCGCCGCCAGCATCACCGGGCCGATGACGAGCATCGTCCAGGCCCAGATCGCCGCCGCCCAGGAGAAGATCGGCACCCGCCGCCAGACCATTCCCGGGGCGCGCATCGTCCGCAGGGTGGCGATCAGGTTGATCGCGAAGCAGACGAACCCCAGCGTCGCCAGCCCGACGCCGACGAGCCACACGTCGACCCCGTTGTTGGCGAGGAAGGCCGTCTCCGAGAGGGGCGGCAGCGGGTTCGTGCCCCCCTCCGTGGGCGTCCACAGGAAGCTCGCGTACATCGCCGTGCCGCCAGCCAGGTAGAGCCACACGGACAGCAGGCCGAGCCGCGGCAGGGCGCTGCCCCGGCTGCCGATTTGGAGCGGCACCACGTAGCTGATCAGCCCGGCGGCCAGCGGCAGCGCGAACAGGAATACGACGGTGGCGCCGTGGACGGAGAGCAGCCGGTAGAAGGTGACCGGGGTGAGCAGCGTGTTCTCGGGGACGATCAGCTGCAGCCGCATCAGCACCAGCTCGACGAGCGCGAGCACGCAGAAGCCGAGCGCGGCGCCGATGAACACCGTGCCGACCGCCTTGTGGTCGCCGCTGGTCGTCAGCCGCACCCAGCCGGGACGCCGGCGCGGCACGCCGTCGGCGACCAGCTCCGGGCGGGCGGGGGCGAGGGTTGGCGTCTCGAGGGCGCTCATCTACTGCTCCGCCTCGGCCCGCGGATTGGGGGACGCCGCGACGATCCTGGCCGCGAACGCCTGCGCCTTCTGGATGTCGCGCTTCTGCTGCGCAATCCATGACTTGTAGGCGGCCGGGCTGACGACCTTGACGGCGCCGCGCATCACCGCGTAGGACTGGCCCGAGTAGGCGGCGGACTGACCGTCGTAGACGCCCTCGCGGTCGGCCCGGAACCAGGTGTGGTTGATCCGCCCAGGGACGGCGTCGAACTTGCCCCCCAGCGAGGGGATCCACCAGCGGTGGACGACGTCGGTCGAGTCGAGCGCGAGGTCGACCGTCGTGTTCACCGGGACGACCAGCTGCTCGTAGGAGAAGGCGCCGTTCGGATAGGTGTAGCGCCACAGCCACTGCTGGCCCGCCACGCTGATCCTCAGCGGCTTGGCGCCCGAGCCGGAGACGGTCCGCGCCTTCTCCGCGAAGACGATCCCGACCACGAATACCCCGACCGCGATCACCGCCATCGCCGCGGCGGCGCGAGTCTGCGCCCTCGGCGTGCCGCGCACGCGGGCGGGGGTGCGGCCGCGCTCGGCGCGGTTGCGGAGCACGACCCAGACGAGGGCGACGTTCACCGCGATCGCGATCAGGCCGGCGATTGCGACCACCACCTTGTAGACGTGGTCGATGTCGGATGCGTTCGGCGACCGCGGGTCCCGCGGGGCCACCGTGTTGGCGAGCGCGTCCGGGACCGCCAGCGCCAGGGCGAGGACGAGGGCTCCCGCGAGCAGGGCGACGAGACGTGGTCGGGTGAGGGGCCGCGGCAAGGCGCGAGCATTCTATTCGCACCCGCACGTCGCATCGGCCCACTAATCTGGGCGGCGTGGCAGGCAACGGGTCAGCGCGAAACGGCGACTCGCGGGCCGCCCTGCGGCGGATCGCGGCCGCCGACCCCGACCTGGCGGCGCGGATGGTCGTCCAGGCCCTCCCGGCCGCCGCGGCGACGCTGCCGGAGACCAGCTACGCGCTCGAGGTCGAGGGCGTCGGGCGCTGGCGGGTGCACGCCGACGGGGCGGGCGGGGCGGAGGTGATGGCGACCGCGGCCAATGCGGCGGCGGACGGGGAGGAGTTCGCGATCGCGACGGACGCCCGCGGGCTCGCCCGCCTGGCCGGCGGGGCAAACCCGCTGCTGCTGGCGCTCTCGGGCCGGCTGCGGGTGAGCGGTCACCGGCGCCGGGCCCTGGTCCTGCGCCACCTCTCCGCGGACGCGGGGCTGCGCGAGGCGGCCCGCCTCGGAGCCCCGATCGACCCCGACCTGGTCTTCCGCTCGCTCGCCCATGCGATCGACCCGCGATGGACCAGCGGGCACAGCTTCTCGGTGGTCTACGAGCTGATCGGCGAGGGCGGCGGCCGCTGGCACGTGATCGTCGCCGACGGCGAGATTCGCGCCGGCGCCGGTGGCCCGCCCTCCGAGCCGGACGCGATCGTTCGCACCACGATGGAGAGCTGGCTCTCGCTGCTGCGCGGAGAGGTGACCCCCTCGCGCGCGATGCAGCTCGGCCTGACCGAGGTCGACGGCAACCTCTACGCCGTCACCCTGATGGGGCGCTGGATCGACCGGGTCGACGGACGCGACGATCCCGAGCTGGAGCGCGAGCAGCGCCAGCGGGATGTCCAGGCCAGCCGCGCCGGCACCTGGGGCGGCCGCTCCGGCGACTCCGACGGCGGCGACCCCGCCGCCGCGGGACGCCCGCGCCGCGAGCTGCTCGGCTACGACGAGCTGTACGCGCTCTGGGAGCGCCAGAACTGGCGCGTGCAGGACCTCGACTTCTCGCTGGACGCGAGGCAGTGGGCGGCGTCGCCCGCCGAGTCGCAGCAACACACGGGCTGGACGATCGGCAGCTTCTACGTCGGCGAGGAGAGGGTGACGGCGGACCTCGCGCCGTTCCTGCTGGCCGCGCCGAGCGGCGAGGTGGAGGCGTTTTTGGCGACCCAGCTCGTGGACGAGGCCCGCCACGCGGTGTTCTTCGATCGCTGGGCGGCCGAGGTGATGGCGCTGTCCGCCGGCGATCTTCGCGGCCGCCTGGGGGAGATGGAGGAGAGGATGGGCGGTTCCTGGCATTTCCTCTTCGACGAGAGCCTGCGCGAGGTCGCCAACCGGATCAAGGCGCGGCCCGACGACCTCGAGCTGTTCGTCGAGGGCATCGTCACCTACCACATGGTCACCGAGGGGGTGCTGGCGATGCCCGGACAGCGGGCGATCATCCAGTACGCACAGAACCACGGGATGTACCCCGGCTTCGTCGAGGGGTTCTCGCTGGTCGAGCGCGACGAGCACCGCCACATCGCCTTCGGCGTCCGCTTCCTGCGCGACGTCTGCGAGGAGCGCCCGGAGATGCGGTCGCTTGTCCTGCGCACGCTGGAGCGGCTGCTGCCGCAGGCGGCCGAGGTCTTCTGTCCGCCGGAGGCTGACGATCCAGCCGACTTCTTCTCCTACGGCTACCACTCCTCACAGATCTACGGCTTCGCCTACTCGACGCTGAAGCGCCGGATGGGCGTGATCGGCGTGGAGATCCCGGCGGCGGAGGAGCTGATGCCGGGGCCGGTCGACCTCGGCGGCCTGCGGGAGCGCCGCCCGCTGGCCGAATTGGCCGCCTCCTGATCGAATCGGCCGCGGGCGCCAGTCGCCCCCGACGGCCGCGAGCTACAGCATCGATTCGGCGCGTCGTCGGTCATCTCCAGGTGGCTCTTATACTCGCCGCGCCTTGCGCTGGCACCGCCGTCGCCGACCTCCCCATCCGCTGAAGCCGGTCGTCAGGTGCACGGCGGCGGCCGCGCTTGCGGGCGCCGTCGCAGTCCCTCTGCTCCGCCGCCGCCTGCGCATCCCGCCGCCGGTGACCGTGGCGGCGGCGGCCGCGGGTCCGCTGGCCCTGGCCGTGCTGCGCCCCCGCACCAGGGCCCGCGACGCCGCCCTGTTCACGCTGCAGATGTGGGCCTTCACGATGGTCCACGAGCTCCCTTTCGACGACGCCGAGGGGTTGCGGCGGCGGCTGCGAATCGGATACCCGATCCGGATCGACAGGCGCCTCGGTCTCGGCGAGCTGCCGAACGTCCGCCTGCAGCGCCTGCTCGGCCGGCGGGGGACGGCGACGCGGCTGGACCGCTTCCTCACCTGGGTGCACTGGCTGTGGTTCCTGGAGCCGCACGCGGCGCTCCTGTGGATCCTGGTCCGCCACAACGAGCGGTTCCCGCGCGCCGCACGCCAGCTCGCCGCCGCCTTCGACCTCGGCTGCGCCATCTACTTCCTCGTTCCCACCGCCCCTCCCTGGTGGGCCTCCGCCGAGGGGCACACCGGCGCGCCCGTGCGGCGGGTGATGGTCGAGGTGGGGGAGCAGACCTGGCGCGGCGCCTGGCCGGCGATGTACGACTCGCTCGGTGGCAACCCGTGGGCGGCGATGCCGTCGCTGCACTTCGGCACATCGGTCCTCGCCGCGATCCTGCTCGCCGAGGCCGGCCCGGCCGAGGGTGCGGCCGGCTGGGCATACGCGTCCACGCTCGGCTTCGCGCTCGTCTACCTGGGCGAGCATTACGTGATCGACCTGCTGGCCGGGCTCGGCGTGGTGATGGCCGTGCGACGCGGAGAGCCGCTCGGCGAGCCCGTGGTGGCGCGCGTCAACGCGCTGGTCCAGCGCTTGGAGCAGATCGCGAACGGGTAAGTAGGATGCTTGCGGTGGCTCCCGACGCCGCCGGACCAGACAGGAGACTTTCGGCAGTGGCCCGTTCAGGCGATCCCGAGCTGAAAGATCATGAGCTGGACGAGGACGGCGCGCCGGCAGGCGACGCCGGAGCGGATCGCGACGCTCGCGACGACGCCGAGTCCCCGGAAATGCTCGCCGCCGAGGAACGCGAGTTCAGCTTCCTCGAGGACCGACGCAAGCTGGTCGAGACCGGCCTCGTCGTCGTCCTGCTCGTGGTCGCGATCTACGTGCTGCTGCCGAAGATCGTCGGGATCGAGGACGCGATCGGGAAGATCGGCGACGGCAACCCGGCCTGGATCGCGGTCGCCCTCGGCTTCGACGTCGCCGCCTTCGCCGCCTACGTGGCGCTGTTCCGCGGCGTCGTCGGCGAGAAGGTGCTCCACCTCGAGTGGCGCGAGTCCTACCAGATCACGATGGCCGGGCTGGCGGCGACGCGGCTGTTCTCGGCCGGCGGAGCCGGCGGGATCGTCCTCACCTACTGGGCGCTGCGCAAGGCGGGCATGGAGCGCCGCCAGTCGGTCTGCCGGATGGTCGCCTTCCTGGTCCTGCTCTACGCGGTTTACCTGCTCTCGGTGGTGGTCTTCGGCGTGCTGCTGCGCACCGGCGTGCTGTCCGGCGACTCGCCGATCGGGCTGACGATCGTGCCGGCGGCGATCGCGGGCGGCGTGCTCTTCCTGCTGGCCCTGGCGGCGCTGATCCCGCAGGACGTCGAGCGGCGCCTCTCGGCGTGGGCGTCGGGCTACCGGCGGGCGCGGGTGCTGCGCCGGCTCGCAACCGTTCCCGCCACGCTGGCGAGCGGCACGCGCACCGCGATCGGCTTCGTCGCCCATCCCTCGCGCGGCGGCCTGGCGATGCTCGGGGCGATCGGGTTCTGGGCGTCGAACATCGGCATCCTCTGGGCGAGCTTCCACGCCTTCGACGTCGAGGTCCCGCTCGGCGTCGTGATCCAGGGGTTCTTCATCGGCATGGCCGCCAACCTGATCCCGTTCGCGCCGGGAGGGGTGGGGGCCGTGGACGCCGGCATGATCGGGGCCTTCGTCCTCTTCGGCCTGCCCGATTCGGCGGTGTTCGCCTCGGTGCTGACCTACCGCGTGATCGCCTTCTGGCTGCCGATCCCGCCGGGCATCGTCGCCTTCTTCCAGCTGCGCAAGACCGTGCAGGGATGGGAGGAGCGACGGCGGGCGGGGACGCTGTCGACCCCGGACGCAGCCGAGGCCGCCGCCGGGGGCTCTATACTTCAGAAAGTAAAGTAATATATATATGTTGTTGTCGCAATGACGAGCGAGACGAGCAAAGAGAGTGCGGAGATGAGCGAGACGGCCGAGGACCGGATCGAGAGCGTGGTGATCGTCGGCGGCGGGCCCGCCGGCTACACGGCCGCCCTGTACGCGGCGCGTGCCAACCTCGAGCCGCTGGTGATCGAAGGCTTCGCCTGGGGCGGGCAGCTTCAGAACACGACCGACGTGGAGAACTACCCCGGCTATCCCGAGGGGATCATGGGCCCGGAGATGATGCAGCAGTTCCGCGAGCAGGCGGAGCGCTTCGGGACGCGGTTCGTGACCGACGACGTCACCCGCGTGGAGCTCTCCGACGGCGACATCCAGCGGATCTGGGTGGGGGACGACGAGCACCGCGCGAAGGCCGTGATCCTGGCGATGGGCGCCGAGCCGAGGCGCCTCGGCGTCCCCGGCGAGCTGGAGCTGGGCGGCCGCGGGGTCTCCACCTGCGGCGTCTGCGACGGCGCCTTCTTCAAGGGCGACGACGTGGTCGTGATCGGCGGCGGCGACTCGGCAATGGAGGACGCGATCTTCGTCGCCAAGTACGCGGACAGGCTGACGATCATCCACCGCCGCGACGAGTTCCGCGCCTCGCAGATCATGGAGGACCGGGCGCGCAGGGTGAAGAACATCGAGATCAAGACGCCGTTCGTGGTCGAGGAGTTCGTCGCGAGTGACGGCAAGATCGGGTCGGTGCGCCTGAAGAACGCCGAGACCGGCGAGATCGAGGAACTCGACGTGGGCGGCGCCTTCGTCGCGATCGGCCACATCCCCCAGTCGGAGCTGGTCAACGGCCAGGTGGACCTCGACGACGAGGGCTACGTGCTCACCCGCGACGGCTCCACGCGGACGAACCTGGCCGGGGTCTTCGCCGTCGGCGACCTCGTCGACCACACCTACCGCCAGGCCGTGACGGCCGCCGGGACAGGCTGCATGGGGGCGCTCGACGCCGAGTGGTACCTGCGCGACACGCCCCCTCTGCCGGAGGCGCATTGGGCGCCCGAGGCCGAGGCCGGCGCATCCGAGCCCGCGCAGACGCGGTCCTAGCCCCCTTCCTCGCTTGACGGTGTGATTACGCCAGTCCGTTGAAAATCACCGGCAGAAACATTCGGAAGGGACAGCTGACTAGTCGCCCCGGAAGGTCGCCCTCTGGTCAGGGACCAAGCAGTGACGCTGGGATAACGGCGATTCCGTCTGTCCGACGGTATGCCTCTTCACCGGCGGTGATGATCACTGAATCTAGGAGGTCATCGCCGATGCGCTCGGCGAGCCACTTCAGCTGACGGACATGGCCGTCCTCGACGACTCGAGCAAGCTTGACCTCGATGGCCACAATCCGGCCATCCCCGCGCTCGACGATGAGATCCACTTCGTGCTCGCCGGAGTGGGTCCGCAGATGAGAAACCTGTTCGGCCTCGGCCGACTGCGCATAGACCCTGACAGAGAGCGTCACGAGCGACTCGAATAGTGCTCCGAGAAGGGTGCCGTCGCGCGGGATCGACGGTCCTGGGTCTTTCCCACTCAGCAGTGCGCCGGTATCAACTCCAAGCAGACGGGCCGCCAAGGCGGGATCAGCGAGTTGATGCTTTGGCGGTTGAGCGAGGCGGCGGATGTGGCTTCGCGTCGGTGACCAGGCGGGAACTGGGTCGAGAATCCAGAGTCTCTCAAGAGCGGCGCTATAGGCCTCGACGGTCGACCGGACTGGTTTTTCCTCGCCAGCCGTGGCTGCGTCGCGGATTTTTTCGAAAGTTGTCGTTGTCGAAGACGCCGCGGCGTAGGCCCTCATCCAGCGCCGAAGCGCTTGGGGATTGCGGACCCTTTGCCCGAGCTCGTTAGGCAGCTCACGATCGCCAATCCGTGACAGATAGGTATCGAGCTGGAGGCGCAGCGCTCGCCCGGACAGGCTCCGGAGACCCGGAAAACCGCCCCGTACGATCTCCTGGACATAGTCCTCAAGCCTCGACTCGGTCCGACCACGGAGCCTGGGTTGTCCTCCGGCAAGCAGCTCTCGCAGACTGACCGTCGGGTTTTCGTTAGTCCGTTCGCTAAGCGCCATCGGCCGCATCCGGAGCGAGACGATGCGACCTGCACCGGAGTGTGTTTCCAGATCCTCAGGCATGGCCGAGCCGGCCAGCAAGAACTGTCCCGGTGGAGCCTGAGCATCCACGCGGCGCCTCACCAGATCCCAGAGCTCGGGCATGCGCTGCCATTCGTCGAGGAGCACCGGCGGCGGATCGTCAAGGAGCCGCATCGGGTCGGCCTCGGCCAAGGCGAACTGAGCGGGATCATCGAGGGCGTGGACCGTTTTTGCACGCCGCGAAGCGGTCTCGGTCTTCCCCACGCCTTTCGGCCCTTCCAGCGCAATCGCAGGAAGTGCCAGCGTGAGTTCATCGAGTTCGAGGTCGACGACTCTGGGTCGGTAAGCGGGCGGCACCACGCAGTAAGACTACCAGAACGACGAGACTTATCAGACAAATTCGACGCTTCTTAGACTACAAACCCGACGCCTTTTAGGCTACAAATCCGACACGAGGCCGGGCCGCCGGACGTGCCGAGCGCAGCCTGAAAATCACACCATCAGGCAGGGAAGAGATCCCTCCTAGTCGCGGCAGGCTATGGCTGCAGGACGATGCTGCGTCGAACCGTCTTGGCGTTGCCGAAGCCGTCACGGCCGCGAGCCCTGGCCAAGGCCGTTAGCGGACCGCTTTGCAATTTGGCTCGAGCCTGGCTGGTCAGCGATACGGAAACCGTCCGCGACTGTCCGGACTTGACCCGAAACCAACCGGTGCCAAGGCGAGTCCCGCTGTGGAAGAGGCGAACCGGGCCGCGACAGGGTCCGTGCTCCTCGGAGCGGGGACAAGCGATCGTGATCGGAGCCACGCCGCGCGAGACGTTGGGCCGAGCTGGGCCAATCGTCACCTTCGGTGCAATCCGCTCGTTCGAGATCAGCCGCGTTCGCGGCTGCGCGGCGCTCGCAGCGCTGGCCCGAGCTGAACCAGCGGCGCCTTGGCCGAGGACGGAGCGGCTATAGACGTCGATGAAGTGGTCGGTGTCGCTACCCACCAGGCTCTCCGCGGTGCGGAAGGTGATCACGGTCATGCCGTCCTCGCTCCCGGTATAGGTGGCCGGGAACTCAGCATCACCGCCCAGCGGTCCGGTTGAGATCAGCCGCGTCGTATCCCCATCGCGCAGATAGACGTCGTACTGGTCGTCGTCGTCCTCGGGTAGGAGCTGCTCCTTGGTATGGATAACGGCCCTGGTGCCGTCGCTGGAAACGGCATCGACCCAGGCATCGAAGGGCCCGTTGAAATCTTGCGAGCCGCGCGAGACCAGGGCGATCCCATCCGGAGTGCGCTTGTAGACGTCCTGTCGGCCATCGGTATCAGCGGGCACGAAGGATTGCCGGGACTCGAAGTAGACGATCGAGCCGTCGTCCGAGGCCCCGCCGAAGTAGGCCGGGCAATAGCAGCCGTCGCTTTCGCTCGGGGCCGAGATCAGCTCGTAGGCGCCTCCCGAGCGATCATAAACATCCATCCCGGCATCAACACCGGCATCCTGGTCTTCGGCGACCAGGGGAATCGTGGTCATGAAGAAGAAGTGACTGGCGTCGGGGGTGACCCCGCCGCCTTGGAGATCGTCATTTGGGGCGTCGGGAATCGGCAAAGCCCAGCTCGTCGTTCCGTTGAAGCGGTCAAAGATGTCGTCACCCGGCGGGGTGTTGCCGGTCAGATCGGCCTGGCTATCGAAAAAGACGTGGTTGCCATCGGGAGTTGAATCGACGTATTGGGAGTGAAGGTCTTTCCACGCCGGATGGTCGCCATCCGGCCCGGCGGAGACGTGAATCGTCTCGCCGCCGGAGCGCTCGAAGACGTCCATCGCCCCGTCGGTGTCGTCCGGCGTCCAATGGCCCCAGCTGGTGAAGAAGACGTGGCGGCCATCGGCCGAGTTGCCACCGAAGGTCGGGTAGGCGCCATTGGCGCCCTCGAGATCGCTCACTCCCGGAGCGGGCTTGGAGACCAGGCTGATCTGACCGTTGTGCCACTCATAGATGTCGCGGTCGGTCGGACGGGCATCGTCAGCCGTCAGCCGTGCCAGGCTGTTGAAGAAGATCCGCGTCCCATCGGCCGACATCCCCAGTAGCTGGCTGTTCGTGTCGATCGGCTGGCCATTGGGGAAGGCCGAGACCAGGATCGTCTTGCCGTCAAAGCGGGTGTAGACGTCGTGGGCCCCGTTTGTGTCCTCGGGCACCAGGGGCACGTAGGTCTCGAAGACAAATCGCGATCCGTCCTCGGAGACGCCGCCGCAGACCTTCTCGCTGTTGCTGCAAATCGGATCCCACGGTCGCGAGTAGGCGGAAGCGGCCGGGGCGGCTGCCAAAAACAGCGCTACGGCCAGGGCAAAAACAACGAGAGGGGATCCGAGCCCGGGAGCGGATCGATCTCTTCCCCTGCGCCGGGAGTGAGACATCACGTTTAGCTTGGACCATGCCCGGACGAATCTCAATAGCGGCAGCGACAGATTTGACTATTAGGTATCGCGCCGACCGTTCGACGTAAAGAACGGCGAGGAGTTTTCCCTCGTCAAAGCGGACTATGGCTTGGATTTCGCTGACCTTGGTCCAGACGAGATCGTGATCACCGAGCGGGATCGATTGCCCCTTGAGGCCGTAGGAAATGACTGGCAGGCGGTAGCGACCACTGATGGCTCGAGCGAACTGAATCCGCACCTCTGCCCGGTCAAGGAATGCGGACCGTTTGGAGTGACCGGGGCGCCCCGCGCCTCTCGCGCCACTCGATCAGCAACGGCCACTGGCTGGCGGTGTAGTTCTTTCGACGTGGGGGATTCAGATAGGCCAAACCGATCGACGGCCGAAGTGACGCGATGAAGCCCCGTCGAGCGGGTCGAAGCTGGCTGAGATGGCTCGGCATTGCCCTAGCGGTTATCGCCACCCTCGGCGTTGCCCTCGTTGCCTACTTCTACATTCTCGTCGTGACCGGGGCGGATGAGGAGGACTACTCGGCGCCGCCAACGCCGCCGGAGACCAGAGCGGCCTTTCGGCGCTGTGCGCGAACCCGACCGAGCAAGCTGGCCCGCGAGCTGGGCGTACGGCCCACTGACAAGGCCATCGCCGCTGCCGTCGCCGCGGCCGCTCCGGAAGAGATTCGCGGCTCGGTCCGGCGCGGGTGCCTACGTGGTGTTGCCGGACGGCGCGGCTTCGACGTGGCACAAGGAGGGCGCGAGGTCCCCGAAGTGACCCACGGACAGTGCTTGGCCCGCCTCGACTTTTGTGCCGATCGGCCCCACGGAACCCGAGACGAGCGCCTGGCCCGGCGCTGCGAAGCGCGGCGTTATCAGCGGCATCAGGGCCTGCGCAACGCCTGCCTTCGCGCTCTGGAGAAGCGGCTCCGCCGGTGAGCGAGGGGATCTTCAGCCGCCAGCGCCCAAGGCGCGGATTCGTTGCTCTCGCATCGGCTCTGCTGGTGCTATCAGCCGGTGCCGGACCAGTGGCGGGTTGTGGCAGCGGCGGCCGGTCTGGGGATCAGTCCCTCATCCTTAAGGACGAAAACGCTCAGCTTTTCGCCGTCGACCGTGGCGGATCGGGTCTGCGTCGTCTTACCGACACGCCGGGGTTGGTCGGCCCGCCGGTCTGGTCGCCCGATGGCCACTCGATTGCCATTCCGATTCAGGGAGGAAAGGGTGGCGGTGCAATCGAGCTGGAGAGCCCGGACGGATCAGCCGGTCAGTCGATTGCCGTCCAGCGCCAACCGGTCAACGTGGCCTGGTCGCATAGCGGCCGAAGTCTCGTCTTCGTTACGCGACATAGCGTCGCCGGCGCCGAAGCTCTCGCCGGGCCAACCTGGCTGAACGTCGTCGACCTGCACAAAAGCGGCCAGCGCTCCGTCGCGCTCGATCTTCCGACTGATGCTGCCGCCTGGACTCCGGATGGCCGCACGCTGGCCTTCGTCAGCGGGACGAATATGTCCGCGTCTCTCCCCCACGGCAAGTCGCGGCGGATCGGCCCGACGTCCGATCTTTGGCGAGTCGATGCCGATGGTCAGCACGAGCGTCGACTGACCAGCGGTGGCACTGCCGGCGAGAGCGACCCAATCTGGTCACCCGACGGTAGCGAGATTCTTTACCAAGGCCGAGAGCCCGGGAAGGGCGTCACAGGACTGCGGACCGTCTTGCCCGATGGCTCTCACCCCAGACGCGTTGTCACAGACCTGGTCGATGCCTCGCCATCCTGGTCACCGGACGGTCGGCAGCTCGTAGTGGCCGCGGTCAAGCCCAAAACCGATCAGCCCTTTCACCTCTACACCATGTCAGCGAGGGGCGGAAAGCAACGGGCAATCACGGAACAAGAGGTCCAAGGCGCAGCCGCCTGGTCTCCCGATGGTCGTTGGATCGCCTTCGCCAGCCTCGACGGCGTCGAGCTTGTCCATCCGAATGGGACTGGAGAGCACTTCGTCGCGCACATGCCTAATGCCGACATTTTCGATCTGACCTGGTCACCCGATAGCAGCAAACTGGCCTTCACAGCAGGCAAGAGGCACGTCGGGGATTAGAGCGACTGCGATTCGCGCGGTGGCACGAAGACCCGAGATCTACCGACCTTCGATCTCGACCCCGACAACCTGATCCCAAGCTCGCACGCCAACCCGCCTCAGTACGAGATCTCGGTCGATCACAACGGGCGCGAGCGACCGGGTAGAGAGAGAGCTCACCTCACACGCTCGTTCGGGGCTCTGCTGCCCCGATCAGCATCCAGCCACCAGGCCACCGCCAATTGCTGACCTACCGAGGACATGACCATCGTCGCCATAGGCCGTTGCCATCGCGCCTTTCGAAGAGACTCCGACCGGCAGAAACACGAGGAAGTAGCCGAACGGCTGCTTTAACCCTAGCTTTGTGAGCAGATCGCCCGCGACGCGCGCAAAGACTTTCTCGGCTTCCCTGCGGTGTCCGTCCTGGCAGTACAAAGCGCGGACATCGGCCGTCTCTGGAACGGTTATGCCAGAGAACTGGCTAACCCCTCCAGGGCTGTTGTGTCCTCCTTCGGTTATCTCGATGGCCCGATCCAGCGAAAGGCGCGAGCCACAGGCTCCGGAGGAAACACGGGCCCGGTCAACATCGATGCACAGTCCAGCTGAGGTTCGGTAGGCGACGACCTCAAATCGTGTGCCGTCTGGATCGTGGCCACGCGCGAGCACTATCGGCTTCGTGTATTGGCGCAAGTGCTCCTCCGGAGTGGCGCGGGGAATCGTTATTGATGGTGGCCCTCCGACTTCGCCCCGACCGGGCGGGTTGTCTTCGCCGCAAGCAGCCAAAGCCAGCACTGCAAATGCCCCCGCCCAATACAGCGCCCCCATCTTCCGCGCCATGCCGCCCAGACTAGAGCCTTACCCACCGACAATGCCGGGCGCTGCCTCTCGGTGCACGAAGAGAGTGCAGTGCGCTTCTGGTCAAGCGCCGATCGCTAGTTGATCAAGCAGATCTCGCTCCGAACCAGCCATCTCGCCTTCGCGGCCGCGATCAGTGAAAGCTCGCTGGCGTTAAGGTGCCGACTCTTTCCTAGCCGGCGTGGCTGCCTATGCCAAAGCTGTGGCGGCGCTATTGAAGGAGTTCGGACCAGACCACGAGGCTCGAACGCTCGCCGAGCGTGGGCCGATCGGCCCTACCTCCCTGGGCCGACCGGCCTAAGTGACTCGGTTTCCCCAGGCTGCTGGGGCGGGACCTGAAAAGCCGGCCCGGTCGGTCGAGACGGGGCCGGCTCACCCGCGATGCAAAGCCGGCTCGCACGCCACCTCGCGTGCGCGCCCAACTCGATTTCTCGCGGCGGCAGTTTGGCGGGTTTAGAGGCGGGGCGGCGATCGGCAGTTGATGGTTAGCCCTCACGAGAGCCAGCGCCAGGAAAAGCCGCCAACTCGCAGTGCCGCGCCGAGAGTCCGCCTGTTCACACAAGGCGAGTTCATGACTGGAACGCCGCGCAGCATCGTTCCGTTCAGCCAATGATCCGAACCGGGAACACTTTCCGGCACGCGGTGTAGGTCTTAGTCATGGCACAGCTTTACCCGGACACTGGCGAGTGCGATGCCTGAGAAACCACCGGTCGCGAAAGCCCGCTGGCAGAACGTCCTCGTCCTAGCCGTTCTAGTCGCCACGGGTCTTTTCGTACTCGGCTACGGGCTATACGAAGTGCTGACAAGCGAAGACAATTCGGGCGGTGCTGGGGGTGCTCCTCCCGAAGCTCGCGATGCCTATCGGCACTGCGTTCGCTCAACGAGAAGTGAGCTCGCCAAGGAGCTCGGCACGCCGGCGAGGGAGCAGGCAATTGCCGCCGCCGTTGCCGGGCAGGCATCCAAGGAAATACGCGCAGCGGTAAGGCACAGCTGCCTGCGCGGTTTGGCCCGGCGCCGCGGCTATTACCTCGCTGGAAGGCTCGAGACACCGATCGTCACGCATGCTGAGTGCCGGGCTGACCCTGGCGAATGCGCTTTCCGCCCGCGGGGAAGTCGGGACGAGAGACTTGCCCGTCGATGCGAGGCAAAGTGGCGAAACCAGGCTCTCCGCAATGCTTGTATCCGAACGGAAAAGTAGGGGCGAGGTTTGCTACCCGCTACTCACCCCGACTCCGGCGAGCCTGTTCAGCGCAGGAGCGCGGGACGGCAGGCAGCTTCTCTCCCGGAGCAAATTGCTCTCGGCCGTTGACGTCAGGAACGGCGAGGAGCTTTCCCTCGTCAAAGCGGACTATGGCGTGGATTTCGCTGACCTTGGCCCAGACGAAGTCGAGATCACCAAGTGGGACTGATTGCCCCTTGAGGTCGTAGCAAATGACTGGCAGGCGGTAGCGGCCGCTGATCGCCCGGGCGAAGCGAATCCGCACCCCGGCTCCGATCAAAGAATGCGGATCGTTTGGCGTGACCGGGGCGCCCGGAGCGAGTGTGTAGTGGCCAGCGTCTTTGAGGATCGGGCGGAGCTGGGGGTCGCTTCTGATGATCCGGTGCGCTCGCGCCGTCTCCCGCGGGGTCAGCTCCTCGAGGAAGGACTTTGATCGACGCACGACGCGGGGCGGCGGCTGGCCCACCCCTGCCTGCGCTGTTGAGGTCGGAGTCGTGTCCGATGAGCCGCCACAACCAGCGGACGCGAGGGAAACCCACGCGGCAGCGGCAAAACCGATGAATAGGGACGCCTTGGTCACTAGAGACTTGGCGTTGGAGCGACGTCGACGATCGGAGCAGCGGGTGGGTCATCGACGCTACTGGGCGCCGGCCGATCGATCCGGACCCCGAAATCCCAGAACTCCGTGATCAACCAATCCGGGCCAACATCACGCGCTCGGGCGACGGGGTGATAGGCCATCATCGGCCGATCACGCATTTTCGACATCACCGTCAAGCAGATCCACATCGACACCCGCCACCTTTCGGCGAGCGATCGCAAGGCCGGCATTGAGGCGGAGCAAGCGTGACGGTGGTGGAGCGCGGCGCCGGAAAGACGCGTCACGACACAGCCACCATGCTGAAGATCCACGGCCGTTGGCTGATCGCCTTTTTCGGAGCTAGCTGACGGGCAAGCGGCCGGCCGGCACGCGCCTGCCACGCAGCTGAGGCTCGGTGGCGCCTCTGGCGTTCCATCGACTCCAGGCTCGGACGAAGGCAATCAGGATGAGCACGACTCCTAGAGCCCGGCCCGCACCGTCCGGCGGCGGCTCAGCCACTGAGGCTCGATGCCTCTAGAGTTCGGCCCTCGGTAGCCGAGCGAGGAGGAGACGCGCAGCGATGGCCGTGATCGAGAGCCCCGAGAAGATCGGGATAAGGCCCTTCCACGAGTTCGACGAGGCCAACGCGACCTGGCCGCGCGGCGACCGGCCTGCGGCGATCCGCGAGGCGGCGGCCGAGTTCCGCGCCCGCTTCGCGACCGAGGAGAACCGCGTGCGATGCGCGCGCACCGTGGACATCGCCTCCGCCGGCTACCCGCTCAAGTTCGCCTTCGGCGGCGCCGCCCGGGGCGCGAACCCCTACATCAACATCGTCAACCGCCTCCAGGTGATCCAGTTCGAAGACTTCGAGGGCGAGCTGCGCACGCTCGCCTACGAGCCCACGGTCCCCGAGGGCCCGGCCGAGGCGCCGTTCTACGCCCAGCAGATCGAGCGACTTGGCGAGTTTCTCTCATACAAGGTGCTGGCGAAGATCTGGCACCACCCCGACGACGCCCTCGCCACGCTAGGGCTGCGCCCCGAGGACGTGGACTTCGTCAGCTTCGACCACCTGCACGTCCAGGATGCCCGCTTCGTGCTCGGCACCACCGAGCCGATCGACGGCGAGGCCGCTCCGCGGCCGCCGCTGTTCCCGAACGCGAAGCTGATCGTGCAGCGCAAGGAGTGGGACACCTTCGCCTCCCTTCACCCGATGCAGTGGGCCTGGTACGTCAAGGACGGGATCAAGGACGTGCCCACCGACAACGTCGTCCTGGTGCACGGCGACGTCGAGCTGGGCAAGGGGGTGGCGCTCGTCTGGACGCCGGGCCACACCGACGGCAACCACTCCCTCTGCATCAATACGCCGGAGGGCGTCTGGGTGTCCTCGGAGAACGGCGTCTGCGCCGACAACTGGCATCCGCACCTGTCGAAGATCCCGGGCGTGCGCAAGACCGCCGAGTTCTTCAACCGCGAGGTGATCCTCAACTCGAACACGCTCGAGGACTCGATCGACCAGTACGACTCGATGGTCAAGGAGAAGGCGCTGGCCGACAGCAACCGCCGCGACCCCCGCTTCGCCAACGTGTTCCCCTCCTCGGAGATGACGAGCTGGCGCCGCCAGTGGCCGGTGGTGCCGACCTTCACCTACGGCGGGATCAGCTACGGCGCCCCGGAGCGTCCCGCCTCCGGCAACGGATCGCCCGCCTGATGCGCCGCCGCCGGGTCAGCGCCGCCCTGGTCGCGGCGGTGCTCTCTCTCGCCGGCCTTCCTGCGACTGCGCTCGCAGCGAGCGAAGGCTCCCTCGACACGAGCTTCTCCGGCGACGGCAAGCTCCTGCTGAACTTCCACAACGGGATGCACACCGACCGCGCCAACGACGTCGCGCTCGCCCCGGGAGGGAAGATCGTGCTCGTCGGCGAGTCCAACCAGGGCTCGAACGAGGAATGGGGGGTTGCCCGCCTAGGGCGCAACGGCACCCCCGATACCAGCTTCTCCCAGGATGGAAGGCGGTGGATCGGGTTCTCCAGCTTCGACGTCGCGAACTCGGTCGCCGTCCAGCCCGACGGCAAGATCATCGTCGTCGGTCGCACGCAGGCCGACGACTTTGCGATCGTCCGGCTGAAGGCGAACGGCGCGCTCGACGACAGTTTCGCGGGCGACGGAAAGCGCCATCTCCAGTTCGCCGGCGGCAACTCCCAGGCCAAGTCGGTCGCCCTGCAGGAGGACGGCCGGATCGTCGTCGCCGGTTACGCGAGCGGCGCCTACGGCTTCGCCCGCCTGCTGTCGAACGGCCAGCTCGACAAGAGCTTCGGCGGCGACGGCAAGCAGGTCGTGTCGATCGGCGCGAACGACTTCCTCAACGACATGGTGATCCGTGGAGACGGGTCGATCGTCGCGGCGGGATACACGGGCAACTTCGACTGGGGCTTCGCCGCGCTCGACGCCAACGGCCAGCCGGACACGAGCTTCTCCGGCGATGGCGAGACGACCATCTCGTTTGATCCGAGCACCGGCTTCGAGCAGCCGACCTCGCTGGCGGTGGATCCGACCAACCCCAACGTGATCTACGCGGTGGGCAGTGAGAGCTCGACCGGTAACGGCGACTTCGCGATCGCCCGCCTGAAGCACAACGGGCAGCCCGATTCCGGCTTTTCGGCTGACGGCAAGCGCACCTTCGGGTTCAACAACCCGGGCAACTTCGACACTGCGAACGGCGTTGCGGTTCAGCCCGACGGCAAGCCCGTCGTCGTCGGCCTGACGGACCAGGGAGCATCCGGCGACGACTTCGGGATCGCCCGCCTGAAGACGAACGGGGGGCTCGACAAGAGCTTCTCGGGCGACGGAAAGCGCACCCTGACGTTCAACCCCGGCACCGCCTTCGACGAGGCGAACGGGGTTGTGATCCAGAACAGCACCAGCCTGATCGTCGCTGGCCAGTCGGACCCCGACGGCCCCTTCCGCGACGACTTCGCCGTCGGGTCGATGATCTGGGACAAGGAGCACGTCCTTTCCCTTTGAAACCTTGAGTCGCTACGTCGAGTAGGCGAAGAAGCCCTCGCCGGTGATGCGGCCGAGCCTGCCCTCGGCGACCATGCGGCGCAGCAGCGGCGCCGCCCGGTAGCGCTCCTCGCCGAGCTCGTCGCGCAGCACGTCGAGCAGGACCAGGATGTGGTCGAGCCCGATCTCGTCGGCCCACTCCAGCGGCCCGCGCGGATAGTTGAAGCCGAGCCGCATCGCCGTGTCCAGGTCCACCGCGGTGCCGATCCCCTTCTGGAGCGCGAAGGCGGCCTCGTTCACGACGCAGCAGACGATTCGGCCGAGGACGAGCCCCGGCGCGTCCCCCACCCATTCGGTGTGCAGACCTCCGGAAGCGAAGAGCGCCTCGGCGGCGGCCGCGGCCTCGTCCGTGGTGTCCGCGCCGCGGGTCAGCTCGACCAGCGGGCCCTCTGTCAGCGGCGGCAGCATGTAGAAGCCGACGGCGCCGCCCTCGTCGTCCAGCTCGGCGAGGCTGCCGCGGTCGAGCAGGATGCCGCGAAATCCGGGCGCCTCCAGTACGCCGTCCTCGATCGCCGGCATCGACTCCGCCGTGGGCGCCGGCAGGGCCGGGTCGTCCGAGCGGTGCGGTCCGTCGCGGTAGTCGTAGTAGCCACGCCCCGCCTTGCGCCCGTGCCGTCCGGCTTGGACCATCCACGCCTGGATCGGGTGGGGCTGCCAGCGCGGCTCGTGGAAGCTCTGCTCCCAGAACGACTTCGACACCTCGAAGCCGACCTCCACCCCGACCAGGTCCATCAGCTCGAACGGCCCCATGCGGAAGCCGCCCCCGATCCGGACGATGCGGTCGATCGTCTCGTGGTCGGCGATCCGGTCGCCGAGCAGGCGCAGCGCCTCGAGCCCGAAGGGCCGCGCCACCCGGTTGGCGAGGAAGCCGATCTCGTCGGCGGCGCGAACCGGGGTGCGACCCATCCGCCTGGCCACCTCGGTCGCCGCCGCCAGCGCCGCCTCCGAGCTGTCCGCGCCGGCCACCACCTCCACCAGCTCCATCAGCGCCGGCGGGTTGAAGAAGTGCATCCCCACGACCTGCTCGGGGCGCTGCGCCGCGCTCGCCATCGCGGTCACCGACAGGGACGACGTGTTGGTCGCCAGCACGGCGCCGGGGCACACCTCGGACAGCTGGGCGAACAGCGCCCGCTTCAGCTCGAGGTCCTCGGGCGCCGCCTCGATCACCAGGTCGCAGCCGGCGAGCTGCTCGATCCGCTCGCAGGTCGAGAGCACACCGATCGCGGCCTCGGCGTCGGCGGCCGTCCATCGGCCGCGCTCGGCACCCTTGGCGAGCGCGGCTCGCAGACGCTCCGGAGCGACTGCAAGCGCCTGCGCCACCGGATCGTGGAGGCGGGTCTCGAACCCGCCCAGGCAGGCGACCTGGGCGATCCCGAGGCCCATCGTGCCGGCGCCGACGACGCCGACGGTCTCGACGCTCACTCCGGCTCGGGCGGGCTCTCGCCCTCGAAGTAGTCGACCGCGTCGGACCGGCGGAAGGCCTCGAACAGCCCTGGGTCCTCGCCGCCCGGCGGGCGGGTGGCGGCGAGGACCTTGTCCGAGTCGGGATAGAGGTTGACCTCGGGCGCCTTCATCTCGCTGATCAGCAGGACCCGCGCCGCGGTGTCGGAGCGGTTCATCACCTGGTGCGCGCCCTCCTCGCCGACCGGGAATGCCACCATCTCGCCCTCGGCCAGTTCCCGCCAGCCCGCCGGCGTTCGCAGGCTTGGACGTCCGGAGACGACGACCAGCATCTCCTCGTTGGCGAAGTGGGCGTGGTACGGGAAGGTCGCCTGTCCGGGCGGAATCTCGTAAAGGCTTGCCCCGAGCCTTCGCGAGCCAGCCTGGCGGCCGAGCCTGGCGCGCCGGTAGCTGAACCCTGGATCGCTTGCGACGTCGTCGAATTCGGGTTCGTGGAGGTTGGCCAACTCAGCGTCCCCTGAACTCCGGGTCGCGCTTCTCGATGAAGGCGTCCATCCCCTCGACGCGGTCCTCGGTCGCCATCGACAGCTCGTAGAGCCGGCGCTCCGCCTCCAGGCCGGCCGACAGGGGGGACTCGTCCGCGGCCTGCACCGCCTGCTTTGCCAGTCGCGCCGCAAGGGGCGGCCGCTTGGCCACCGTCGCGGCCAGCTCGAGAGCGGCCTCGAGCCATTCGCCCGCCGGCGCCACCCGGTTGACGATGCCGATCGCGTGGGCCTCGGCCGCGTCGATCCGGCGCCCGGTGAGCACGAGCTCCATCGCCCGCTGCTTGCCGGCGACGCGGGCGAGGCGCTGGGTGCCGCCGGCGCCGGGGATGATTCCGAGCGTGATCTCGGGCTGGCCGAAGACGGCCGTCTCCGAGGCGACGATCATGTCGCACGACAGCGCCAGCTCGCAGCCGCCGCCGAGCGCCCACCCCGACACCGCCGCGACCATCGGGGTGCGGCAGGCGGCGATCCGCTTCCACTGGGTAGCGGTGGACGCCGCGATCACGTCCTGGAAGCTGCGGTCGCGCATCGCCTTGATGTCGGCCCCCGCGGCGAACACCTCGTCGGAGCCGGCGATCACGACGCAGCGCACCTCGGAATCGGCGTCGAAGCGGTCGACCGCGTCGGCCAGCTCCTCCATCAGCTCCGGCGACAACGCGTTTCTTGCATCCGGCCGATTCAGCCTGATCAGCCCGACGCGACCCTCGACGGAGGTCTCGACGTGATCAGCCATCCGGAAGCATCGCGTTTATCCCGGTGGCGGCACGGCCGATGATCAGCTTCTGGATCTGCGAGGTCCCCTCGTACAGCGTGGTGACGCGGGCGTCGCGCAGGTATCGCTCCACCGGGTAGTCGTCGACGTAGCCCGAGCCACCGTGCACCTGGATCGCCAGGTTGGCGCACTCCACCGCCGACTCGGTGGCGTAGTACTTGGCGATCGAGGTCTCCGTGGTGTTCGGCTTGCCCTGGTCCTTGAGGATCCCCGCCCGCCAGACCAGAAGCCGGGCCGCGTCGCGTCGCACCACCATGTCGGCGATCATCTCCTGGACGAGCTGGAAGCGGCCGATCGGGACGCCAAACTGCTTGCGCTCCTGCGCGTAGGCAACGGATGCGTCCACGCAGCCGTCGCAGATCCCGACGCACCCTGCGGCGACGCTGTAGCGGCCCGAGTCCAGCGCGCTCATCGCCACCTTGAAGCCGTCGCCGACGTCCCCCAGCATGGCGCCGTCGGGGACCCTGACGTCGTCGAGGGAGATCTCCCCCGTGTCCGAGGCGCGCAGGCCCAGCTTGCCGTGGATCTCCTGCGTGGCGAAGCCGTCGCTCGCGGTGGGCACGAGAAAGCAGGCCATCCCGCGGTGCTTCTTGTCGGGGTCGGTCTGGGCGAATATCAGCGCGACCTCGGCGAAGTTGGCCAGCGAGATCCACATCTTCTGCCCGGAGATCGTCCAGCCGCCGTCCCTCCTGGTCGCCCGGGTGCGGATGCCGGCCGCGTCGGAGCCGCTGTCGGGCTCTGTCAGCCCGAAGCAGCCCAGCGCCTCGCCGCTGCACAGGCGCGGCAGCCACTCGCGCTTCTGCTCCTCGCTGCCCCAGCGCTCGATCGAGCCGCAGACCAGGGACGTCTGGACCGAGACGACGGTGCGGGCGGAGGAGTCGGCGCGGCCCACCTGCTCGACGATCAGCCCGTAGCTGACGTAGTCGAGGCTGCGGCCGCCGTACTCCTCGGCGACCGGCGCCCCGAGGTAGCCGACCTCGCCGAGCTTGGAGGCCAGCTCGCGGTCGAATCGCGCCTCGCGGTCGTTCTCGCGCGCCCGCGGCACGATCTCGCGATCGCAGAACTCGCGCGCCGCCTCGGAGATCAGCTTCTGCTCGTCGGTGAGGTCGAGGTCCACCGGCGAAGCCTATTCGGGCGTCGCCGACGCGGCTTCTCAGCCGAGCCTCAACGCTCCGCCTCCAGCCTCGCCAGCCGCCTCTCCAGGCTGGCAATCTGGCGCTGCTGGTCCTGTGCCCGGGCCAGGAGCAGGGCGGGAAGCTCCTGGTAGAGCACCGTGTAGGGCCGGCCGCCGCGGTATTCGACCAGGTCGGGATAGACCTTCGCGACCTGCTCGGCGATCAGCCCGTACTGGGTGCGGTCGGGTCCGTCGAGGTAGCGGCGCTTGTAGTGAAACGTCACCGGCCGAAGCTGCATCAGCCGGTCGCCGCCGCCGAGCGCGCGGATTTCGCGCTTGAAGCGCCGCGAGGACACGGTCACGCCGAGCTGGCCGTTCGAGTCGACGACCACGTCCGCGCCGGCCACGGCGGCGTTCTGCACCCCGGCCAGGAACGCCTTGGTCTGAAACGTCGGGTTGCCGATCCTGGTCACCCCTTCATCGCCGGCGACGCCGTCGTTGTTTATGTCGATGTTGCTGTCGCCGGTGGTGAGGAGCGAGCCGGCGCCATTGCCGAGCGCGGTGTTGACCGAGCCGGTGTTGTTTGCAAGCGCGCTACGGCCAACGGCCGTATTGAAATTGCCCGAGGTGTTGGACGACAGCGCGCCGTTGCCGAGCGCCGCATTGCCCGTGCCACTCGTGTTGCTCTCCAGGGCCGATCGGCCAACCGCCGCGTTCAAGTCGCCGTTGTTGGATTGCAGCGCGTGGTACCCGAGCGCCGCATTGGACCCGCCGGTGGTATCCGAGGACAGCGCGCTGGCGCCCACAGCCGTGTTGATATCGCCCGTAGTGGTCGAATCCAGCGCACCGTTGCCGAGCGCGGTGTTTGCCCCAGTCGGCCCGCAGCTGAGCGCCGCCAGGCCGGAGATGCCCTTGACGAACTGCCCGCTGGGGCAGGGCCCGCCGGTGATCCGCCGCTGGACCACCGAGAAGTCAAGTGAGGTCTCGTCGATCTGGGCGCCGGTGAGCGAGTTGTCGAGGATGTCGACGCCGCGCAGCGACCCGTCGGCGACCTTGCCTGTGAACACGGAGTCGGCGGCGAGCTTTCCCTGGGTGACCGAGAGCTGGGCGAGCTTTTGCTGGGCGACCTGGTGGATTCCCAGATCCGCCTGCTTTACCTCGCCGTCCTTGATCGAGGAGGAAACGACCTGGTCCTGGCCGACCACGGCCAGCGCCGTGCCGCCGCCGAGGGCGAAGAACAGGGCGAGGGTCGCGGTGAGGTTCGAGTAGCTGACGCGCGAGCGGATCCGGTTCGGCATCGATGCCCCCTTGGGATCTTCGGAAGATCGCCGGCGAACCCATATTCAGGACCCTGCCTGCGCCCCCGGAGTGGACGGTTGCCCTTCGATCCTACGTCGTTGCCGAGGTGCCGAACAACCCCATTTTTGGGGGTCTAGGGGGTGAGCCTTGTGGACGGGCTACTCGCCGGGCGCGTCGGGCTGCGCCCGCCGCGTCGTCAGTCCAGCTCGCTGGCCAGGATTGCGGCGAACGCCTCGCCTGCCTCGCGGGTGCGGGGCCCGGGGACCTCGGGAAGCGCGCGGCCGTCCAGCGACGAGATCGCGTGCACCTCGCGGGTGGTCGAGGCCAGGAAGGCCTCGTGGGCGGCGCGGAAGTCGCCAACCGGCCACTGGCCCTGCTCGACGTGGAGCGCGCGCACGATCCGGTCGCGCGTGATCGATTGCAGGATCCCGGCGTCCAGAGACGGGGTGCGCAGGCCGCCCTGCGGCGACACCCAGAAGACGGTCGCGGTCGGTGCCTCCAGCACGGTCCCGTCGGGCGTCACGAGCACCGCTTCCTCCGCCCCCGCGGCGACGGCCAGCCTCGTCGCCTGCATGTTGGCGGCGTAGGAGATCGACTTGACGCCGGTGAGGATCACGCTGGGCGCGTAGGTCACGGTGGCGACGCTGACCGTCTCCGGCCAGCTCGGCAGGGACTCGGTCATCGCCAGGCGGCGCCCGGCGCGGGTCAGGACGATGCGCAGCTGCCCGTCGTGCTCGCCCAGGGCGTCGAGCAGAGCCGCGACCTCCACCTCGACCGCCGGCCGGTCGACCGCCAGCTCGATCGCGCCGGCCGAGCGCTCCAGGCGGTCCAGATGCTCGCCGAGTGCGTACGGCCGCCCGCCGTATAGGCGGATCACCTCGAACACGCCATCGCCGCGAAGCAGGCCATCGTCGGCGATCGGGATGCGCGCATCGGCGGTGGGGGAGATCGCGCCGTCGACGCTTGCCAGCTCGGGGATGCTCATGGAGGCGCGAGGCTACCTGACCCGCGGGCGCAGCCCGGCGGCGCCGATCTAGGGCCCGGCGGCGCCGATCTAGACTGCGGCCCGCAAGCGACCGAGGAGGGGAGATGGCGGACGCCGAGCGGCTCGCGGCGGTGAAGCAGTTCCAGCAGCAGATCTGGTCCAAGGGCGACTTCTCGATGGTCGGCACCCAGCAGATCATCGTCGGCGAACGGCTCTGCGAGGCGGTCGACCTGGTTCCCGGCGAGCGCGTGCTCGACGTCGCCTGCGGGAGCGGAAACGCGACCCTGGCGGCGGCGCGGCGGTTCTGCGAGGCGGTCGGCGTCGACTACGTTTCTGCCCTGCTCGAGAGGGGCCGTGAGCGCGCCGCCGCGGAGCGCCTGGAGATCGAGTTCCGCGAGGGTGACGCCGAGGCGATCCCGCTCGACGACGAGTCCTTCGACGTCGTGCTCTCCACCTTCGGGGCGATGTTCGCCCCCGATCAGCAGAGGGCGGCCGCCGAGCTGCTGCGCGTGTGCAGGCCGGGAGGCCGGATCGGGATGGCGAACTGGACTCCGGACTCGACCGTCGGAAGGATGTTCGCGATTGCCGTCGCGCACGCCCCTCCACCCGTTGAGATAGACCCGCCGCCGCTCTGGGGCACCGAGGAGCGCCTGCGCGAGCTCTGGGGAGAGGGCGTCTCCTCGCTCGAGACTTCCCGTCAACAAGTGGTCTTCAGGTATCGCTCGCCGGAGCACTGGCTCGAATTCTTCAAGGCCTACTTCGGGCCCACGCAGGCGGCGTTCGAGCGGCTCGACGACGCCGGCCAGCTGGCGCTGGCCAACGACCTGCTGGAGCTGTGGCACTCGGAGAACCGGGCCGGCGACCGCGCTCTGGTGGCGTCCGCCGACTACCTGCAGGTCGTGGCGACCAGGGCCTGAGCGGGCGCTACGGCCGCTCCACCAGGGTCGCCAGCCCCTGGCCGACGCCGACGCAGAGGGCGGCGACCCCGTAGCGCGCCTGCCGGCGGCGCATCTCCCAGACCAGCGTCGTCATCAACCGGGCGCCGGAGCAGCCGAGCGGGTGGCCGAGCGCGATCGCGCCGCCGTTCACGTTCAGGCGCTCCTGGTCGATTCCCAGCTCTCCCACGCACGCCAGCACCTGGGCGGCGAACGCCTCGTTTATCTCGATCAGGTCGATCTCGTCCAGGGTGAGGCCGGCCGCTTCGAGGGCGCGCCGGATCGCCGGCACCGGGCCCATCCCCATGAAGGCGGGATCGACGCCGGCGACGCCGAATGACACCACGCGCGCCATCGGCTCGACACCCATCGCCTCAACCTGTGCCTCGGAGGCGACGACCAGGCAGGCGGCGCCGTCGTTCAGGGTGGAGGAGTTGCCGGCCGTGACCGAGCCGCCCTCGCGGAAGGCGGGGCGAAGCTTCGCGAGCTTCTCCACCGAGGTATCGCGGCGCGGCCCCTCGTCGACCGACACGGGGCTGGGCTCGCCGCCGTTGGCGGACACCTCGACGGGGACGATCTCGTCGTCGAAGCGGCCGCTGTCCGCGGCGTCGACGGCGCGCTGGTGGCTGCGCAGGGCGAACTCGTCCTGGGCCTCGCGGGCGATCGAGTGGCGCTCGGCCACGTTCTCGGCCGTTTCCCCCATCGACTCGGTCGAATACCGCTCCGCCATCCGCGGGTTGACGAGGCGCCAGCCGAGCGCCGTGTCGACCATCGCCTGCTCGCCGCGGGGCAGGGGCGTCTCGGGCTTCGGCACCACCCAGGGGGCCCTGCTCATCGACTCGACGCCGCCCGCCAGATAGAGGTCGCCCTCGCCAAGCTTGACCGCGCGGGCGGCCTGGTTGAGCGCCTCCAGGCCCGAGGCGCAGAGCCGGTTGACGGTCGCGCCCGGGATCTCCACAGGCAGCCCGGCGAGCAGGGCGGCCATGCGTGCCACGTCGCGGTTGTCCTCGCCCGCCTGGTTGGCCGCGCCGAAGTAGACGTCGCGGATCGAGTTCGGGTCGACCGCGGTGCGCTCGACGGCTCGCCCGACCACGTGGGCCGCGAGGTCGTCCGGCCGCACGCTCGACAGCGCTCCGCGGAAGCTGCCCATCGGCGTGCGGAGCGCGTCGACGACATAGGCCTCTGCCACGGCCGGACTGTACCCTTAGCCCGACCCCATGGGTTTCTTCCTATTCACCCTGGTGGTCGTCGCGGTCGTCGTCCTAGTCCTCGTCCTCGTCGGCAAGGCCTATCCCGGCAGCGGCGCCGATCTTCTGGACTGGCAGCCCACCCGGTCCTACGAGTTGGAGGCGCAGCTCGAGCTGGACGACGTGCAGCAGATGATCGACGCCCAGAACGAGTACCGGCGCAAGCGGGGAGCGCCCGACATCACGGAGGAGGACGTGCGCAAGCAGGCGGCCGAGGACGAGGCGATCCGGCGCAAGCACCGGGAGATGATCGAAGAGGACCTGGGCACCTGAGGACGCCGCGCGGGCGATGGCGCGGGCGCTGATCGTCGGCTGCGGCTGCCGCGGGCGCGAGCTCGGTCGAAGGCTGGCCGCGGAGGGCTGGGCGGTGCGGGGGACGACTCGCGCCGAGAGCGGGCTGGCCGCGATCGAGGGGGCCGGGATCGAGCCCGCGATCGCCGACCCCGATCGGCCTGCCGAGCTGCTGGACCTCGTCGGCGACGTCAGCGTCGTCTGCTGGCTGCTCGGCTCGGCCGGCGGCGATCCCGCGGCGGTGGAGGCGATTCACGGTCCGCGGCTGGAGCGATTGGCCGAGAAGCTGGTCGACACGCCGGTACGGGGCTTCGTCTACGAGGGCGCGGGGTCGGTGCCGCCGGGCTGCCTGCGCCGCGGCGGCGAGATCGTGCGGGGCGCCGCCGTTCGCTGGCGCATCCCGGTGGCGGTGGTCGACGCCGACCCAGCCGACCATCCGGGCTGGGTGGACGCGATGGGAGCGGCCGTGCTCGGCTTCGCCCGCCGCTGAGCGCAGGTGGCGGCGCGCCCCCGCGGCGCTACTGCGGGCGCTGAGCGGGGATCTGCGGCGCCGAGGACTTCGACCAGGGCGCCTTGTCCGGGTTCGAGTTGGGGGCCTCGTCCAGCTTGTCGGCGAGCAGCTTGCCGCCGATCAGAAGCGCAGCCACGCAGGCGAAGAAGATCCCGAAGACGGCCGCCTGGCGGGCCTTGCTGGGCCCGTAGGACCTACCCCTGACCTCGCGGTGCTTGTCGAGGCCCATCGCGTCGACCGGCGAGGGGCCGTGCTCCCCGGCGCCGGCTCCCGCAAGGGCCGGCTCCATCCTCGAGCCCGGCGGCATCGGCTCGGTCGGCGTCTCGCTCTCCCGCGTCGCGTCCTCGTCCCCGGACGGGATCTCGCTCGCCCGGGTGGCGTCGTCGGCCTCGGGCGGGATCTCGCTCGCCCGGGTGGCGTCGTCGTCCACGTCGGCTTCCTCCTCGGTCGAGGGCTCGTAATCTCCCTGCTCCCGGGGTTCTTCCTCCACGAACCCAACCTTAGCGGCCTGCGGGGACTCTCCGCCACCGAGAACCGCGGCGCGAACCGCGTCTCGCGCCGCCGGGTCGGCGGGCGTGCGGTGGGCGCCACGGAAGCGGCCCAGCTCCTCGGCCAGCAGGCTCTCGTGCTCGCGGCAGAACGGGCAGCACGCCAGATGCGCGGCGAGCAGCCGCGATTGGCGCTCGCCGAGCCCCTCGTCGAGGCTCTGCGAGTGCAGCTCACGCGCGCGCAGGCAGCGGCCGCCACCGGGCAGCGCGGTGCGCCCCCGACGCAGGGCGACGCGCCCCCGCGCCAGGTCGCGCGCCAGGGCCTCCTTGGGAATCTCCAGGTCCGCCGCGGCGTCTTCGGTGTTGCGGCGGCCAAGCTCGACGAGCGCGAGCGCGCGCTGGGCGGCCGGTGGCGCAGCGAGGACGGAGCGGCCCTCGCCGCAGCCGGCGGCGGCGCCGAACAGGTGGTTGCCGAGCTCGTCAGCCGTGGACCATCCCTCGCTGGCGGCTGCGGCCGCCGCCACGGCGGCGGTTCGCGCGGTGGCACCCTCGTCGTCGCCGAGGAAGGCGCAGACCGCGTGGAGCTCGTCGACGCAGCGCTCGACGAGCTCCGCCTGGGCGCGCCGATCGCCGTCGGCGGCCTGGCGCTCGGGCCAGCCACCGGTGTCCGCGTCGCCTCTTCGATCCGCCGTCACCGCCATCGGAGGCGCGAAGTTATTGCATCCCCGCGCGCGGGCGGGGGCAGAAATCAAAATGGATAAACTCGGATACGAATTCGGAAATTTGGCGTTGGAGGTTGAGATGGCGGATTACGCGAAGGACGTGCTGGTCGAGACGGACTGGGTCGCGGAGCACCTGGACGACGACTCGGTCCGCATCGTCGAGGTCGACGAGAACCCGGCGCTGTACGCCGAGGCCCACATCCCCGGAGCGATCGGCTTCGACTGGAAGAAGGACCTTCAGGATCCGGTCAAGCGGGACTTCCTCGGCCCCGAGGAGTTCGGCAAGCTGATGGGCAGCCGCGGCATCTCCAACGAGCACATGGTGGTCCTGTACGGCGATCGCAACAACTGGTTCGCCGCCTACACGTACTGGTACTTCAATTACTACGGCCACGCCAACGTCCGCCTGATGAACGGCCCGCGCGAGAAGTGGATCAGCGAGGGCCGCGACACCACCACCGAGGTACCCGACTATCCAGGGGCCGGCTTCGATGCGAAGCCCGGCGACGACGCGATCCGGGCCAAGCGCGACGAGGTGCTGGCCGCGCTCGACGCCGACACCCACCTCGTCGACGTACGCAGCCCGCAGGAGTACTCCGGCGAGCTGATCGCGATGGCCGGGTACGAGCAGGAGGGCGCGCAGCGCGCCGGCCATATCCCGGGCGCCGCCTCGGTTCCCTGGGCTCAGGCGGTGAACGAGGACGGCACCTTCAAGTCGGCGGACGAGCTGCGCGAGCTTTACACGTCGAAGGGCGTGATCGACGGCGGCGCCCCCGTGATCGCCTACTGCCGGATCGGCGAGCGCTCGGCCCACACCTGGTTCGTGCTCTCCGAGCTGCTCGGCGAAGGAGACGTGAAGAACTACGACGGCTCCTGGACCGAGTGGGGCAACCTGGTCAACGTCCCGATCGAGAAGGACGTCTAGCCCGATCGAGAGAAGCAGCGCCTAGCCGGTCAGCCCGGCTGGCGCATGCGCTCGAGCAGCGAGCGCAGGATGCGGGCGGTCGCCCCCCAGATCAGGTGCTCGCCGACGAGGTAGGTGTCGGTGCGGATCGGCAGTCCGCGGCGGATCAGTCGCCGCTTGTCGTATCCGGCGATCAGCTCGTCGATGCGGAACAGCAGCACGCTCGCCACCTCGCCCGGGTTGGGTCGGAGGGGGACGGCATCGTCGATCAGGCCGACGAAGGGGTGCACCTTGTAGCCGGTCACCACGGTGGAGACCGGGGGCAGGGCGCCGATCACCTCCACCGCCGACGGCTCGAGGCCGATCTCCTCGCTTGCCTCGCGCAGGGCGCAGTCGATCAGCGCCTCCCTGGGATGATCGCGGCGTCCTCCCGGAAACGAGATCTCGCCGGCGTGTCGGCGCAGGTCGGCGCGCCGCTCGGTGAACACGAGTCCCGGCCGCTCGGGTCCGCCGAACATCGCCACCAGCACGGCCGCGTCGGTGCCGCCGCCGACGTCGATCGCCTCGGCCTCGGCGGCCGTCAGAAGCTGCTCGCGGAGGACGTCGGCCGGGTCGCGCACGGGGATAGGATTGAATCAGCGGGGAGGCTCGGATGGACGAGGCGCTCGTCATAGTCGACTTCCAGAACGACTTCTGTCCCGGCGGCGCGCTTGCGGTGCGGGGGGAGACGAGATCGCCGCGCCGATCAACGAGCTTGCGGGGCGGACGCCAACCGTGGTGGCGACGCGCGACTGGCATCCGCCCGACCACGCGTCCTTCGAGACCGAGGGCGGGCCGTGGCCCGTGCACTGCGTGCAGGGGACCGCCGGCGCCGAATTTCATCCCGGGCTGGAGCGGGAACGGATCGACCACGTCGTCGAGGTCGGCTCGGGCCGCGACGACGAGGGGTACTCCGGTTTCGAGGGCTCCGACCTCGAGGACTACCTGCGCGACAACAGCATCGAGAGGCTGGTCGTCACCGGCATCGCCACCGACTACTGCGTGCGGGCCACGGTGCTCGACGCCTGCCGGCTCGGCTTCGACGTCACCGTCGCAGAGGATGCGATCCGCGCCGTCGACGTAGAGCCCGGCGATGGCGACAGGGCGATCGAGGAGATGAAGGAGGCGGGGGCGCGCTTCGCTCCGTCGAGCGAGCTGGCGGGGGATCGCGGGCCGGCCGGCCGGTAGGAAGCGGCTCGCGCCGGGTATGACCGGGCTGATGCCCGGGAGCTTCGACGCGATCGTGATCGGCGCCGGCCCAGCCGGAGAGGTGTGCGCCGGCGAGCTCGCCGACGGCGGCATGAGCGTGGCGATCGTCGAGCGCGAGCTGGTCGCCGGCGAGTGCTCCTACTGGGCCTGCATCCCCTCGAAGACCCTGCTTCGACCGGGAGAGGCGATCTCGGAGGCGCGGCAGGCGCCCGGAGCACGGCAGGCGGTGTCGGCGGACCTCGACGTCGGCGAAGCGCTTGCCTGGCGCGACTTCATGGTCTCGGACTGGGACGACGCCGGCCAGGCCTCGTGGCTGGACGAGAAGGGGATCGAGCTGATCCGCGGGGATGCCGTCATCTCCGGAGCCGGCGCCGTCTCGGTGGGAGACGGCCGCCACGAGGCGGAGCGGATCGTGATCGCCACCGGATCGGAGCCGGTGATCCCGCCGATCGACGGCTTGCGGGACCTCGACGGCGTCTGGACGAACCGCGAGGCGACGGCCCTGAAGGAGGTCCCCGATCGGCTGCTGGTGCTGGGCGGCGGTCCCGTCGGGGTGGAGATCGCCCAGGCGCTGTCGCGAATGGGCGCATCGGTCGCGATCGTCGAGGGCGAGGACCGCCTGCTGCCACGCGAAGCGCCGCGGGCGGGCGAGGCCCTGGCGGAGGCGCTGGAAGCGGAGGGGATCGAGCTGCGGCTCGGCGAGTTCGCCGCGGCCGCGGAGCGGCGCGGCGACGGCTACGCGCTGCGCTTCGACGAGTCGGGGGACCTGCACGGCGATCGGCTGCTCGTCGCGACGGGCCGCAAGCCGCGCCTCGACGGCATCGGCCTGGAATCGGTCGGCATCGAGCCGGGCAAGCAGGGGGTGGAGGTCGACGAGCGCCTGCGGGCGGGCGACGGCGTCTGGGCGATCGGCGACGCCACCGGGGTGGCGCCGTTCACGCACGTCGGCAAGTACCAGGCCCGGATCGCCGCCGCTGACATCCTCGGCAAGCCGGCGAAGGCGGACTACCGCGCGGTGCCGCGGGTGACGTTCACCGATCCCCAGATCGCGTCGGTGGGCGAGCCGGCCGGGAAGCTGACCGCGACGACCGAGCTGGCCTCGGTGGCGCGCAGCTCCACCTACAGCCGCGAATACGCGGAGCGCCCCGGTTTCCTCACCCTCGTCTCCGACGGTGAGAAGCTCACCGGCGCCTGCGCGGTCGGCCCGGAGGCGGGGGAGTGGCTGCAGCAGGCCACCCTGGCGATCCGCGCCGAGGTCCCGCTGGAGGTGCTGCGCGACACGATCCAGCCGTTTCCGACGTTTGCGGAGGCGTTCGTGAGCGCGCTCGCCGAGCTCGGCTAGCCGCCGCTCAGACGATCACCTGCACGGTGCCGCCGTCCACCGACCAGGCCGCCCCGGCCACGTAGGAGGCCTGCTCGGAGCAGAGGAAGCAGATCGCCGCGGCGATCTCGTTCACCTCCGCGAGCCGGCCGATCGGACGCTTCGAGCTGGCCGCCTCGAGCGCGTCGTCCCGGCTTGCCAGGTGGGCCATCTCCTTGGACTGGTCGAGCAGGCCGCCCCGGCCCATCCACAGCTCCGACTTCGTCGGCCCCGGGCAGATCGCGTTGACGAGCACGCCGTCGCGCGCGTAGCGGTCGGCGAACAGGCGCGACAGCGACAGCTGCGCTGCCTTCGCCACCGAATACTCCGACATGTTCGCCGAGGGGCGCTTGCCGGCCGTGCTGGAGACGTTGACGATGCGCCCCCAATGGCGCTCCCGCATCGCCGGTACCGCGGCGCGCATGATCCGCAGGCAGGCCATCACGTTGACCTCCCACGCCGCCTGCCAGTCGGCGTCGGGGACGTCGTCGAGGTCGCGCCAGACCGCGCTGCCGGCGTTGTTGACGACGACGTCGAGCTTTCCGAAGCGCTGCTCGGCCTCCGAGAGGATCCGCTCGCCGGCGTCGGGCTCGGTGACGTCGCAGACGAGATGCGCGGCGCGGCCGTTTGCCGCCGCGCCCTCGCGGCCGCACTCGTCGGCGGCCTCCGCCAGGATTCGGCCGAGCGCGCGACGAGCAGCACGCCGGCTCCCTCGGCACACAGCATTCGCGCCGTGGCGCGCCCGATCCCCCGGCTCGCCCCGGTGACCGCGCATGCCATTCCCTGCAGGCCGAGGTCCACTAGACGGGCTCGATCCGGTCGACGATCTCGATCGCCGACTCGCGCGCCAGTGAGCGATGCACCGGGCACTTGCCGGCGATCACCATGATCCGCTGGCTCTGCTCCTCGGTCAGCGGACCGGGTACGCGCATCGTCACCTCGAACGAGTCCGGGTCGCCGCGCGGGCCGGGGGTGAACTCGGCCGCCACCTCGACCTCGCCGAGGTCCCAACCCTTGCGGTCGGCGTACATCTCGATCGTGATCGCGGTGCACGACGCGAGCGCGGCGGAGAGAAGCTCGCGCGGGGTGGGGCCGCGATCGTTTCCGCCCGCGTCCACCGGCTCGTCGGCCGTGAGTGTGTGGTCGCGAATCGCAAGCTCGTGCGTGTAGCCGTCCACCCGGCGGGCGACGGCGCGGCGCGGGGGCGACTCGCTCACCGGCGGCCGTCAGTCGCGATCGCCGGCATGGCGGCCCGCGAACAGCTCGGGGTCGGGGACGTCGGCGGCCCGCGCCATCGCGTAGGCGAGGTCGGAGGCGCGGTTGAGGTATCGCAGCACCTCGCTGGACGCCAGCTCGCCGGACTGGGCGAGCGAGCTCACCCGGCGCTCGGCGCGGCGAATCGCCGCGCGGGCGACGTCGAGCTGGGCCGACAGCGGCGTGCCGCCGGGGATCACGAACTTCGGCGGCAGCTCGACCGTGGCCATCAGGCGGTCGATCTCCCCGTCGAGGGCGTCGACCATGTCGGCGGTGACGCGGCTGACGCCGTCCTCCAGCCGCTCGGCGGCCTCGGGGGCGGTGGCCAGCTCGGCGCCGGCGACGAACAGCTCGTTCTGCAGGCGCAGGATCGTCGCCGCCAGCTCGGCGTCGCCGGGGCCGCACAGCCCCCGGCCGGCGCCGAGCGCCGAGACCGCCTCGTCGACGGATCCGTAGGCCTCCGTGCGGGCGTTGTCCTTCGGCACGCGTCCGCCGTACCACAGCGACGTGCTGCCGTCGTCGCCCTTCTTCGTGTAGATCCGGACCATCGCGGCCAACCTATCACCGGCCAGACGTCAGCTGAGCGGGGCGAAGACGAGCCCGGAGAGCAGCTTCGGGAAGAAGTACGTGGACTTGGGCGGCATCGTCTCGCCCGCCTGCGCCACCTCGCGGACCAGCTCGACCGGGGTTGGCCGCAGCAGGAAGGCGGCGGAGGCCTCGCCCGACGTCACCGAGGCCACGGCGTCGGCGGCGCTCTTGGAGTAGGCGAGCCCGCGCTTCTCGGCGATGTCCTGCTCGCTCATCGCCAGGATCCCCTTCAGCACCAGCTCCTCGAGGATCACCGCGTCGATGCGGCGGTAGGCGTCCGGCTTGCCGCCGAGGGCGGCGTCGAGGCGGGCGCGGTCGCGCAGCCGCAGCCGCAGCGCGGCGCCGCGCCCGGCGTAGCCGAAGACGGCATCGCCGGGCTCGCCCGCAGGATCGAGCGCGCCGGGGGCGACCTCCTCGACGTCGAAGCTCTCCCGCAGGGCCTCCTCCAGTCGCTCGCGCGCGTCGGGATCGAGGTCGGTGAGCAGCCGGTGGGTGGGGAAAACCGTGAGTCCGGGATCGTCCAGCGAGGTGATGCACATCAGCGTGTAGCTGTGCGGCCCGGCGCCTCCCACCTCGGCCTCGTAGGCGCGGGCAGTCTCGTAGCGGTGATGGCCGTCGGCGATCAGCAGCTCGGTGCCGGCCAACTCGCGGGCGACGCTCTCGTGCACGGCGGGGTCGGCGATCCGCCAGACGCGATGGATCGTCCCGTCGCTGTCTGAGACCTCGCCCCACGGCGGATCGACGAGCGAGGGCTCGAGGTAGGCCCAGGCGTTGCCCTCGGAGAGGGCGAAGATCGCCGACGTGTCGTGGCGGGTCGCCCGCATCAGCTCGAGCCGGTCCTGCTTGGGCCCCGGCTGGGTGCGCTCGTGGGGGCGAACGCGCCCCGGCCCGTACTCCTCGAGGCGCACCATCGCGAGGATGCCGTGGCGCGTTCGCCGCCCGCCGTCAGGCGTCGCGTAGTCCTGGGTGAGGGCCCACGTAGCCGCCTCGCGGTCGGCCGTGAGGATGCCCTGAAGTGTCCACTCTTCGATCGCCTCGGCGGCGCGCTCGTAGCGATTGCCTCCGCCCGGCGCCTCCGGCAGGTCGATCTCGACCACGTTGAAGGGCGAGCGCGCCACCAGCTCCGCCCGCTGCGCCGAGTCGATCACGTCGTAGGGGGGAGCCGTGACCGCGTCCAATGATGGGATCGCGGCGAGGTTGTAGTGCAGCGCGCGAAAGGGGCGAACCTCGGCCATCGGCGCGCCACTCTATTTGTGCCATCCGGACACCGTTTCGTCGCGTTGGGCGCGCCGCGGACTGGCTGCACGGACATGGCGCTCTAAGTACGGGATCCTCACTGTGGCAGCGCACGACACCTACTTCCGCGCTGAGCTTCAGGCGTGGGTCGATGGGTACGGAGCGAGTGGCTAGACTCGGATCGGATCGGGGCGTAGCTCAGTCTGGTAGAGCATTCGGCCTGGGACCGAAAGGTCGCCGGTTCAAATCCGGCCGCCCCGACTGAGCAAGCAAGCATTGGGTCCGTGCTCCGGCTGCCACGCCCGCTTTCATGCGAAGCGAGTCACCCGGTCGAGCGATGAGATCAGTGCTCCTCCGCATGGAAAGCAGCGCCTCGACTCCTGAACCTTCGCGACACCGCTGCTCTCCATGCAGATGAGGCTCGGGCTTTCCAAGGATGCGCTCCGCCTGGCCACCCGTTAGGGTTCCGCTGTTCAGACGGCGTGAACGCTGGGAGGGGCGAGGGAGGCTCGCCGGATCCACCGGCCCAAGGAGAAAGCCATGCCTGAATCGCTGCGCCGCCTGGCGCCTTTGACAGGAATTCCCTTTGCCATCCTGCTCGTGGTGACCTTCACGACCCCGACCACCCCGGGCACACACGACACCGGCGCGCAGGTAATCAACCACTACCAGGCCCACCACGGCGCGCACCTGTTGGGTGACCTCTGCGGAGGGGTCGCGGTCGTCTTCTTCCTCTTCTTCATCTCCTCCCTGAGGAGCTACTTCAAGGACAAGGAGGGGGCTGACGGTCTCTCGATGGCCGCCTTCGCCGGCGGCATCCTGATCGCAGTCGGCGGGGCGGTCTTCACCAGCATCGACGTCGCCCTGATCGACGCGAGGCACGACATCGCCCCCCAAGCCGCTCAGGCGCTGAACGTGCTGAACAACGATTTCTTCTTCCCGTTCGAAATCGGGTTGGTCGTTTTCTCGATCTCCATCGGGCTGGCCATCATCGCCTCGGGTGCGCTTCCCAAGTGGCTCGGCTGGGTGCAGGTCGTGATCGGCGTCGTCGCCTTCACGCCCGTCGGGTTCTTTGGCTTCTTCGTGACGCTGCCGTGGTCGGTGATCGTCGCGATCCTGATCTACCGGCGAAGCGCACCCAGCGCGGCTGCGCCGGCTACGGCCTAGCCGAAGCGGAGAGTTTCAACAGAGCAGGAGAAAAAGGGCCCTCCGCGGAGCATTCGGCCTGTCCGGCAGCCGCGCTCCGGCCGGCGCAAACGATGAAGAGCCGACACTGGATTCGGCAGGCGGCCTCGGCGCTGAGGGCGTAGACGGTCTCGCTCAGGTCCGGCGCGAACGGGCGCTACCACTTCGGCGGAAGCGAGCGGGCGTACGCGACGCTGCGGCTGACCCAGCGTTCGAGCTGGCGCTTTGTTCGCACGCCCTCGGCGTCGACGCGTACCCGCCCCTCCATTGGCCGACCGCCCATCACGAACGGTTGGGTGTGCGGCTTCGTGAGGAACTCATCGGTGTCTTCGGGATCGATCCGGACGACCAGGCTTCCCTGCGCGCCGGCAGCGACCGACATGTTGCCGCCCACGAGAAAGACGAGACCTCCGAACATGCTCCGCTCGCTGACATCGGGCTCAGCAGCGATTAGCTCTCGAATGCGGTTGGCGAGGTCCTCGTCGTACGCCACGCCGGGATCATCGTCTACCAACGAAGGGGACGCCGCCCGGCTCTCCCGCTCCGCGCGAAAGCAGCAGTGGCCGGTCGGCGCCCGCCTGCCAGCGAGGGAGAGCGCGATCCCGGTGGCGCCGGTTATAGCCGGCTGAACTCAGGTCGCCTCCGGGCGCACCGAGGAGTGAAGGGCGCGGATCGACAGAACGCGCCCAGCGTTGATCGCCACCTCAGTGCCCATGGGCATCAGCGAGGGTGAACTGAGCCGCGATTACGACGAGATAGACAAACGTGGCAACGAAGCCGACGATCATCCAGGACACGGGATCCTTGATAAGCGCGGTCACCAACGCCGCCACACCGATCGCCAGGCCGACGGAGACGAGGTGAAAGCCGCCCCAGAGCCGAACTGAGCCATGCTCACGAGAGGCGAAGATCTCAGTTGGCCGCCCATAGGCGAGAGCGGCGGTGGCGCCGAAACCGGTGACCGCGCCGGCCAAAAACAGGAGAGCTTCCCAGGCCGTGGGGATCCCGAGGGCATGGGTGGTCACGGCGCCCGAGGTCCAGACAGTGAGCGTGTATCCGTAGGGGGCGGCGCTCGTCGCGACGGCCGTCTTCAGGTGGGTTCGATAGCTGCGCCGGCCCGCCTCCATGGGCGGCGGACCATAGTTGCCGGCGCGCCCGGCCGACGCGGTCCTACGCCGTCCGCACGGACCCGGTCATTCTGGCTCTCGCCTGCAGGGCGAGCTCGCGTAGGACTACGCGCGAGCGGGCCAAACCGGTTAGCGCATTCGGTCCGGCTGGCACCCGGACTCTCGCTTTCACCCGAAGGGAGGCGCGCTACCGGGCGCCTACGTTGCCCCTGGCGCCGGTGTGCGGTGAGATCCTTCACACCGTGAAGACGGCGCTTTCGAAGATCAGCCACGTAGACCTCGTGGTCAGCTCGATTGAGCGAAGCCTGCCGTTCTATCGGGGGCTGCTTGAGCCGATCGGCTGGACCGGGTTCCGCGAGGCGCGCGGCGAGCAGGGCGAGACGATTCATTACCTCTCGGTGGACGGCCCGGGCGTCTCAGCGCTGGGGCTGCGCGAGAAGCGCTCCGATGCCCACGGGGTTCCCTACGAACGCTACGCGATCGGGATCCACCACCTCTGCTTCGACGTTCCATCTCGTGAGGTCGTGGACGAGCGGGCACGGTGGCTCCGCGAACAGGGAGCGCCGATCGAAAGCGAGCCTGCGGAGTACAACTACACCCCCGGCTACTACGCCGTCTTCTTCTACGACCCTGACGGGATCAAGCTCGAGCTGCTGCACCGGCCCACCCATTGGGAGTGGCGGCGTAGTAGCAGGAGTGACCCGTAGTGACGAGCGCTTGTGCTCCCTTACGCGAACACGAGGCGCTCGCCCCAGCTTTCAGACACCGTCCAGTTGCCCGACCAGGCAGGCGAGCATTGGGGTTGTGTGGCAGCCTCGCAGCGATGACCGAGTTCGCGATCGACCTGCTTCGGCTGCGCGGCGACGAGCGGTGGGTGCGGAAGGACGGTGGGACTGACTAACGGGACTTGCCGATTTAGCTAGTCGTGGGGTCGGTCCGGGCGTCTTCGGCCGCCTGCTTCCGCGCAGCCTTCTTGGCCTGCTTCTCCAACCGGCGCTCGAGGAGCCTGCGTTCACGGTTGAGCTTCGCCATCGTGGTCTTCCGCTTGCTGCCTGAGGCCATGGCTCTTCTCCTTAAAGCGCCTGGACGTTCGCGGCCGCCGGGCCCTTGGCGCCCTGCTCGGCGTCGTAGCTCACCTTTGCGCCCTCGGCCAGCGACTTGAAGCCGTCGCCCTGGATCGCGCTGTGGTGCACGAACAGGTCCTTGCCGGGCTCATCCGGCGTGATGAATCCGAAGCCCTTGTCGTCGTTGAACCACTTCACTGTTCCTGTGGCCATCTTTCGGTCCCTCCGTGTGGGTGCACTGCGAAACGCGGAGGGTACCCGGAGGCAACGACTGCGAGAACGCGGGGCACTACTTTGGTCGAACGGATGCTCGACCCCGAGGAACCAGTCTAGCCGCTGCTTCGCGCGAAGACAGGGCGCTGGGCTTCTGGAGGCTCCTCTAGACCGATCGATTCACCTCGCTTTCACGGGAGGCGACCCCCGTCAGCCCAGGCGACTACCGACCCAGGGACCGGTCGATGGCTCGGGCGAACGGGCGCCGCTCCTGGAAGAGGAACGCGTGTGCCCCGGGGAAGACGACGAGTCTGGATCGCGGAATCCGGTTGGCGATCCGCCTGAGGTTCACCGGCGGCACCACCGGATCACGACGGCCGGCCGCGGCCAGGCTGGGTGCGTCGATGCCGGCCAGCTGGCGGTGGTTTCGATTGCTGCGGAGCCAGGGATCTTCGGCCGCGACCTGGGCGTGGGTGGTGGCCGCGGGAACGTCGAAGTCATCGGGTATCTCACCGTTGCGGCTGGCGCGCTCGAGACGGCGCAGGAAGCGCCTGCCCTCTCCCTGGCGATCGGGCGGGTAGAGCTCGTTCAGGATGTCCTTCTCCGAAGGGTTGGGCTCGCTGTCGATCGCCTGAGCCCTCGGCGAGCCGAGCACGGTCCTGCTGCCGCCGGGATTGGTCCCGGCCAGGATCAGACTCCGGACCCTCTGCGGATGATTCACGGCCAGCCGCTGAGCGACGAAGCCGCCCATCGACCAGCCCAGGACGTCCGCCTCGGGTACGCCGATCGCATCCATAAGCCCGGCGGTGGCGTCGGCGAGCGAGTCGAAGGAGTCGCCGTGCCAGGGCCCCGACAACCCAAGCCCGGGGTAGTCGAAGAGGATCAGCCGGTGATCTCCGGCCAGCAGTCGAAGCAGCGCCGGATCCCACTCGGCCATCGTCGAGCCCGTCCCCGTCAGCATCACGAGCGGCGGCCCCTGGCCGCGCTCGTACCAGGCGATCCGGCTGCCGGCGACCGTGGTGGTGTGAACCTGGGCCTCGAACGGCACCTGGGAGTCCTTTCCGCAGCCGGCGGCCACCGCTACCAGACACAGGCAGATCCCCAGACGACCTCTCATCCGGCCGCAGCCTAGTGGCCTTCCCGAAACGTCTCACCGGAAATGGCGGCTCCAGATCGCCGCCATGCTGCGTCCTCGGTCGCCTGAATATGGCTGCATATTCAGACTCCCTGCGTCCTTGCCTGGCGTCGCCTGGATCTCGCCATTCCCTGGCGAACGTTCCGAGAAGGACCACTAGAGGCCGCGCTCTAACCTGCATCACATGAGGGAGATCCTCGGCCCACCGCTGCGCGCGGCGGCGTTGTGCGCCTTCATCACCGGGCTCGTGGTGCTACTCGTCCACCCGCCGTCGTTCGCGGGGCTGGACGACCTGCTGGCTCTGCTGATCGGCGCGGTCGCGATCGTGCTCGTCACCGCCTGGGCGACCGTGGCGCTGATCGGCCCCGAGATGCCGGAGCCCGAGTTCCGGCGGCTGGTCGACCGCAGCGAGGCCCTCGCCCTGCAACCGCCGCCCGACAGGCCGCCGAGCGAGTTCGACGAGCTGGTGATGCAGGCGCTGGACGACCTGCCCGAGCAGTTCCGCGAGCTGCTCGACCGCACGCCGGTGATCGTCTCCAGCCGCGGTCACGAGTACCGCGCCTACGGCCACTACGTGGGCGGCACCGTCGCCCGCGACATCTACCCGGACCGGATCGTCATCTACCAGGACACGCTGGAGCGCGACTTCGGCCACGACCCCGAGCTGCTGCGGGCGCAGGTCGAGCGCACCGTGCGCCATGAGCTCGCCCACCACCTGGGCTGGGACGAAACCGGGGTGCGCCGCCTCGGTCTCTGAGAGGCTCAGCCGCCCGCCAGGCGCGGGCAGTCGCTGATCAGGTAGAGGTTGATCTCCACCTCGTCGCGCTCGATCACGCGGCAGTTTCGCCTCGCCCAGTTGAGCGCGTCGCCCTCCTGGATGTACCCCTGGCGGGCCTCGACGTACTCGGCCAGGACGACGAAGAGGCGACGGTCACCCGACGCGAGCCGCGAGATCATCTGCCTGGTCGGTGGCCCCGGCGGGCCGGCGTAGCCGCCGGGGTCGTCGAGCGGGATCACGTCGGGGGGCACCACGCTGGGGTTCCACTCGTAGCTGGAGAGCTGACCGTTCGCGGGCCGGTAGCGCTCCTGGTAATAGCCGAACACGGGGAAGACGACGGGGCTGTCGAGCAGGATGCGGTCGCCGGGCCGCCGTTCCTGCTGGATCCATCCCAGGGCGCTACGCCAGGTCTCGTTGACCTGGTGGGTCGTCTGGATCGTCGTCCCGGCGGCGCCGAGCGCCAGCAGGGCGGCGAGCGCCGCCCAGCGCAGCCGCCCGCCGAGGCGATCCACCAGGCAGGCGACCAGCAGGAGGCAGCCGGGGAGGACCCCGATGATGTACTCGGGCCTGAAAGACGGCGAGATCTGGGCGAAGAGGAAGAGCGCCACCGCCGGGACCAGCGCCCACGCCCACAGCGCGGTGGGGATCTCGAGCCGCCGGATCGGTCCGCGGGCCTCGCCATGCGACCGCAGCACGAGCCAGATGAGCGCGGCGCCGATCACAAGCGCTGTCAGCGCGTACACGGCGAGGCTTCCCGACAGGCCCGCCGTGTACTCCTTGCCGAGCAGCCACACGCTCCCCGGGCCGGGGCGGTCGAGCCAGAAGAGCGGATTGCGCCGGGAGCGCTCGATCGCGAGGGCGACGAAAAGCGGCAGCGATGCCAGCAGGTACGCCCCCACGCTGAACAGCCATGGCCTGATCCGCTCGCGCGCCGTGGTGTAGACGATCACCGCGTGAGCCGTCAGCAGCGCGAACGGCGTCACCCCGTTGGCGTAGCCGCAGGCCGCCAGGGCGATCGCGTAAAGCGCCCACCAGCGCCGCTGCCCGGTGCGCAGCGCGACTGAGAGGCTGGCGAAGGTGACGCAGGCGAGCGCGATCACCATCGTGAAGGGGCGGCCGAACTGCGACTCCGCCACCGCCATCGGGTTGACCGCCATCAGCGCGGCGCCGATCAGGCCGACGCGATCGCCGGCCAGCTCGCGCCCGGCCCACCAGATCGCGGGAACGGCGAGCACGCCGGCCAGCACAGCCGGCAGGCGCACCACCACCTCGGACTGGTCGAAGACTCTGATCAGGGGCCAGAGGGCGATCGAGTAGATCGTCCCGTTCGCCTCGTAGCCGAACAGGCCGATCATGTGGAGGAACGGCCGCTGGGCGAGGGCGAGGGTGTAGGGCTCGTCGCCGCCGTTGAGACTGGCGTAGTCGAGGTGAAAGACGCGCACCGCGACCGCAACCGCGGTCAGCGCCGAGAGCAGCAGCAGATCCCTGCGTGTTGCGCTTGGACGAGACATGGAGAGGTGGCGCCTCGCGGCCAGCGTAGCCTTCAGACCAGCCCGCGCCGCAAGATCGAAAGCGCTCGGCTGCGCGTCCCTACTCGGTCGCGCCGAGCAGCTCGGGGCCGCCGCGGACGCCCTTGGCGACCTTGACGTCGTAGAACTCGCGGCTGGGGTGGTCGACGATGCGGTTGGCGAACTTGGCGACCTGCGCCTGGTAGAAGCCGCTGTGCTCGTTGGCGCGCAGGTGCTCCAGCGTGTCGCAGAGGTCGACGACCAGGGCGCGGCCGTCGTCGCGGGCGAGCAGCAGCACCCCCAGGAACCCCTCCTCCTGCTCGGCGGCGGGGATCACCGACTGGTCGAACAGCCGCGTCGCCTCCTCGACGTCCTCCGGCTTGACCTGCACGTGCGTCACCCGCGCCACCATCGCGACCTCCTCTGCTGGACAGCCACCAACCACAGAACCTACTACCCGCGCAACCCCGTTCGACTGCGACGAATCGGTGTCGCAGCCACTACGGTTCCGCCCGTGGAGGCGACTTCGCGCCAGCGGCGAGGGACGATTGCTGCGCTCGCGCTGTGCTGTGCCGGCGCGCTTGCCGCCGCGGGAAGCGGGACGGCGGCCGCCGCTCCTGTTGACGGGGCGGTCCAGGTCCGTCAGGTGCGCTCGGCGGCGCCGGACGCCGGCATCGTCGCCGAGACCTACGTGCGCATCCACGCGCCGCTGTCGCCTTCGGTCGGCCCGCACCCGCGAAGCTGCGACTGGATCGGCTTTCTGCGGTTCCGCCACCGTGGCGGACCCCGCAACCCCTCCCGGGCCGACACGATCTTCGTCAGCATGCCGGGGATCTTCGCCGGGGCGTCGATGCACGACCAGGTCGCACGCAACGTCGTTCGCCGCGCCGCCCTCGAGGGCAAGGACGTCGAGTACTGGGCGCTCGATCGCCGCGCCAACTGCCTCGAGGACCATCGCGGCGTGGCCGCCGCCGCCCGTGCGCACGATCCGCGCGTCGCCTTCGGCTACTACTGGCGCGGCCGCAAGGTCGACGGCCACCGCTTCGGCGGCTTTCGCAGCGAGCAGGACACGGCCTTCCTGAAGAACGTCGGACTCGCTCGCACGGTGCGCGACTGGTTCCGCGTGCTGCGCACCGAGATACCCAGCCGGCGGGTGCGGCGGCAGAAGGTGTTCTGCGGCGGGCATTCCCTCGGCGGGCCGCTGACGACGGCGTTCGCCGGCTGGGACCTCGACAACGACCGCGGCACCCGCGACGACGCCGGCTACGCCCAGTGCGCCGGCTTCTTCGGCCAGGACACCACGCTCGGATTCGACGCGGGCGGCCCGTCCCACCTCGGCGGCGAGATGGCGATCGCCCAGGCCAGCGGCAGCTCGCCCTACCTGAACGCGCCGCCGTTCACGCCGGAGACGATCCAGATAATCGACCCGTTCGGTGTCGGTGCCTACTTCCACCCCAACGGGACGAAGATGCTGGGCGAGACCCCGCACTCGTCCGGAATCGACCTCAGCCAGCGCGTGCTGTTCTCCCGCGACGCGGTCAACTTCGCCACCGACGATCCCGACATCCGCGATTTCAACCTCACCAACGAGGTCGTGCTCGCCGGGATCTTCGACGACAACTCGTCGCCCGTGACGATCCTGCGGACGAGCGTCGGCACGATCGACGGAGGTCCCGTGGCGCAGAAGGACTTTCCGACGCCGAGCGACCTGCCGTCCGCCGCCCCGCTCGTCAACAACCACTTCCTGATGATTCCGGCGACCCCGCACGGTCCGATCTACGGCTGGCGCAACTACGACCGGATGGCTGGCGCCCCGGTGCAGAAGAACGACTCCGGCCAGCGCTTCACCTCCGTCCGCAGCGAGGTCGCCGACGCCCACCAGCTCGCCCGCGAGCAGTTCGAGGCGCCGGCGGACTTCGCCGAGCAGTACTTCCCGACGCGCCTGATCGCCGACATCAGCTCCGCCGAGAACGGCGATCGCAGCGGCAGCCTCAGCCACCTGCGCTACAACGGCATCGGCCGCCGGCCCGCCTTTCTGATCACCGCCGGCGACAGCGACGAGAACTCGGGCGCCAGCCCCGATCAGATGGCGGGCTCAACCCCGCCGAACGGCCTTGCCCACAGCGGCGCCGTCACCCTGCCCGGCTACAACCACATCGACGTGGTCGGCGCCGCCTGGAGGCAGAACAACGGCAAGCCGGAGCGCTCCAGCGCCAGGCTGGTCGCGTTCGCCCGGCGCGTGCTCGGCCGCTAACCTCGCGGCGAGTACCGGTTGCGAGAGGAGGCTGGATGAACTTCGGCAAGCTGGCGAAGCGCGCGAAGCAGGTTGTGGACAAGCGCGGCGGGATGGACGCGCTCAAGGAGGACGCCGGCGAGCTGCGCGACATCGCCCGCGGCGAGGGCAGCGTCAAGGACAAGGCGACGAAGGCCGCGGGCGCTGTCAAGGACCCGGGGGCGAAGGGCCCCGATCCCAAGCACCGGGCCGCGAAGGCGGGGGGTGCCGGCCGCAAGGGAGCCGGCACGCCCGCCGAGGGCGCCGGCGGCACCGCGGAGAGCCCGCGCAGCAAGTAGCGCTCAGGCGTCGAAGGCGAGCCGGGCGCCGTTTCGGTTGCCGTAGCGGTCGCGGGCGGCGCCGGCGGTCACCCGCACGCGCGCTCCCGCCGGCGCCGCCGTCTCGAAGCGGCCGCCGGGGCCGGCGCCGACGGTCACCGCCTGGCCGTCTATACGGAAGGTGACGCGTCCCGCGCGAGCCTGCCGAGGGCGGTAGGTGAGATCGGCGCCGGAGTCCGGCGGCTCGTCGCCGACGGCCTCGTGGACGTTGGCTCGCGGATAGTCGAGTACGACCGCGACCCTGCCGGCCGGCGCCGAGACGCGGCGCACGGCGAGCGCGCGCGATTCGCGCAGTCGGAACGCGTGCGATACGAGGCGGTAGCGATTGGCCCGGATCGTGAAGCGGTAGAGGCCGGGCGCGGCGTCGAGCGGTGGCTCCCACTTCGCCCGGTAGACACCGTTGTCGTCCACCGTCCAGAGGATGTCGAGCCCGAGGTCGGTGGAGACGGTCCGCCAGCTACCCGCGGTGCGTCGCTGGATGCGCACGAACGCGCGATCGAGCGGTCGGTCCAGCCCCCGATCGCCGCCCTGCCAGGAGAACGTCGGGTGTCGCAGGCGCCCGGTGGGGGACCGAGGTTGCGCGAGTGGATGACCGTTGGCGGCGCCGGGCCCGAAGCGCGATGCGTTCGCGGCCACTCCGTTGCGAGGGTCGTACGGGTACGCCGGCACGCTGGGCTGGCCGAGGGCGAGGCGGTGGGTGAGCCCGACCAGGGCCTCCTGAAGGGCGACCGAGCTGGCCCGCCCGTAGACCGTGGCGGCGCCCTCGTAGTGCTGGGCGTCGTATTCCTCGGGCGTCGTGAAGTAGTCGGCGTACTCGTTGGCGAGCCCGGAGATCACGGCGCGCGTCACCCCGGTCCCGGTGGCGGCGGTCTTCACCGCGCTGCGCACCCGCCGGCCCATGCCCTCGGTCATCTCGCCGGGGATCGAGACGATCAGGCGGCTGCCGGCGCGCAGCGCGACCAGCGGCACGGCCGCGGGCACGTCGAGGTCGATCGGCGCCACCTCCTTGTCTCCCTGGGGGCCGCTGCCGGTGGGCATGTGCTGGCCCTCGAAGGGGACGTGCGTGAGGTCGAACAGCGGGCCGCGGCCCTCCTCCGAGCCCGTGAACTCGGCCAGCCCGAAGCGGGCCATGTCGTCGACCGGGCCGGCGGCGGTGTCCTGGCCGCAGAAGCACATCCGCGTCCAGCGCAAGTCGAGGGCGGGCGAGCCGGTCATCTGCCCGCCGGCGCGGCGCCACGCCCTGAGGAAGGCATCCGCCTCGAGCCTGCCCACCCGCTCGGCGGCCGCCGGGCCGGAGCGGTCCAGCCCGGCCGACATGTCGCCCTCGTCCGTGTTGCCGTAGACGTCCACGACCTGCTGGCGCGCGGGCGCGCCGCCGGCGCGGCGGATCGCCCGCTCCACGGTCTTGGTGGCGGCGCCGTGGTGGTCCTCGTTGTAGTAGGTGAACTGGAACTTGTTCACGGTGCCGTGGTCGGCGAAGGTGGACCACATCCCGACCGGCACCGAGCGCCCGCCGATCGTCTTGTCGACCCGCAGCACGTTCACCTGCGGGTCGATCGTGTGGATCGGCCCCTTCGGGTCCTGCGACGGGCTGCCGCTGCCGTAGCCCTCGTGGATCCCGTGGTCGTAGAGGTGGGCCTCGATCGAGCGGTTGCGGGTCAGGTGGTCGATCGTCGAATAGCCCCAGCCGAGCCTGCCCGGCCCCAGGTTGGCGTCGGCCCGCCGGATCGCCCGGGCCAGCCGCCGGACCATGAACACGTACAGCTGCGGGTCGAGCGAGCCGGTGACGTCGAAGTCGGTCGGCGAGTTGATCGACATGAAGACTGTGTTGAAGGTGGAGAAGTTGTAGAAGCCGGTCGGCGCCGCGTGCGTGTGCGAGGCGGAGTCGAGGACGTTTTGCTGCGAGAAGCCGATGTCGCGGTCGCGGCGGGCGGCGGCGGCCATCATCCCGCCGGGGATGCCGTTGAGGTCCTCGGCGACGAGCGCCACCTTGCGGTCGCCCTTCTTCAACACGATCACCCGCGCCCACAGGCGCGTGTGCTGCCCGGTGACGACCCCGTCCGAGCGCACCCAGCCCATCATGTAGTAGCCGGTCGGCGGCGTGATATCGGCCCGCCCGACACCGACCTGGAGGCCCGGCGACGCCGACGCGGGCGCCGGCAGCGCGACGGCGGCCGCGCAGCAGGCTGCCGCCACGATCAGCGCCGTCCTCCCTCGGATCAGAGCGATTCGTCCCACGCCGCGGCCGAGGGTAGCCGGGCCGCGCTCGCGGCGCGCCGATGCTCTGTCGAAGATCGGTGACCGGATGCGCGCGGCAGCCGCCACGCCCCCGGGAGGGATCGAACCTCCGACCCGCTGCTTAGAAGGCAGCCGCTCTATCCACTGAGCTACGGGGGCCTCGCAGGTCCCAGCGTAGCGTCACGCTCCTACGGCGCCGCGGCGGCGCGTTCGGGCGCGCCTGCGCCCAGGGCGGGAAGCACGTGCTGGCGGTAAACGTCGATCGCGCCGTGCGGGTCGGCGCCCGAGTTGTTCATCAGCACCACGGTGGTCGCGCCCATCCGCTCGACCTCGCGGATCCGCTCGGCGTGCGCGTCGGGATCGGCGGAGACGATGAAGCTCTGCTTCAGGTCGTCGTCCGAGATCTGGCGCTCGCCCTCGGCGTACATCGCCTGCGGGTCGTGCCAGTCGTCGGTGTAGAACTCGTCCGGCTGGGCGCCCTTCCAGACGCGGACGCCCTCCAGCGCGGCGTCGTCGTCGGGCGCCCACGAGAAGCCGATCTGCAGCAGAACCTCTCCCGGCTCGCGCCCCGCGTCCTCCGCGGCTGAGCGGTAGGCGTCGATCACCTCCGGCGCGGACTCGGGGTCGGCGAGGGTCCACAGCCCGTCGCCGCGGCGGCCGGCGACGGCCGCCGCCTGCGGCCCGAAGGCCGAGACGTAGATCGGAGGCCGGCGATCGGGGCGGGTGTGCAGGTAGGCGGCGTCGGTCGCGAAATGGCTCCCCCGTCTGCTCAGTCTTTCGCCGTCGAAGAGCCCGCGGATGATCTCCAGCGCCTCCTCCATGCGGTCGATCTGCTCGCCGACCGCGGGCCAGGGCGCGCCGAGCGGAGACTCGTTCAGCGACTCGCCCGAGCCGAAGCCGAGGTAGGGACGACCCGGGAACATGCACTCCAGCGTCGCCCACGCCTGCGCGATCAGCGCCGGGTGATAGCGCGGGCCGGCCGGGGTGACCCCGGTGCCGATCGGTACCCGGTTGGTCGCCTGCGCCGCCGCGCCGAGCCAGACCCAGGCGTGGCCGGACTCGCCGCCCTCCCACCAGGGCTGCAGGTGGTCCGAGCAGCCGATTCCGTCGAACCCGGCCTGCTCGGCCTCGACGGCCTGACGCAGCAGGTCCTGCGGCGTGAACTGCTCGTGGGCGCAGAAGTGGAAGTAGCGCATCGCTGCCCCTGTACCCGCCGCCTGCTGCCTTTAGTCCGAACGTGCAGCGCGGGCGCTCCGGCCGACGCCGGACCGGCCGTACAGTTCCCGCGTGGCCCTCGCCCGCCTGATCGTAGGCATTGCCGGCGTCGCCCTGGTTGGGCTGATGGTCGCGGAGGTGTTCTTCGCCTTTCTGATGCCGCGCAGGGTGAAGCGCTCGCCGCGGATCGCCCGGCGGGCATGGACGGTCGCGTGGCAGCCGTGGCGGCGTCTGGCCGCGCGCCTGTCACCCGGGTCTGAGGACACGATGCTCGGCCTCTACGGCCCGCTCGGGCTGGTCGGCATCCTCGTGGTCTGGGCGCTCGGCGTCGTGCTCGGTTTCGCGATGCTGCAGTGGGCGCTCGGCTCCGACCTCGGCGCGGGCGGGCAGAAGGTCGGCTTTCTCGAGGACGCCTACTTCAGCGCCGGCGGCTTTCTCGACGCCTCGACCGAGTTCGCGCCGCACGGAGCGTCGGCCAAGCTCGCCTTCATCGCCGAGGTCGCGATCGGCTTCGGCGTGATCTTCATCGTGATCGGCTACCTGCCGGCGCTGTTCCAGTCCTTCTCGCGGCGGGAGGTCGCGGTCTCCCAGCTGGACCCCCGCGCGGGCTCGCCGCCCACGGCCGGGGCGCTGCTGCTGCGATCGGCGACGCTGCAGGGCTGGGAGGATCTCGACGACTACCTGTCCCAGTGGGAGGAGTGGGCGGCGGAGCTGATGGAGACCCACCTCTCATACCCGGCGCTGGCCTTCTTTCGCTCCCAGCACGTCAACCAGAACTGGCTGTCGGCGCTGACCTGCGTGCTCGACGCCGGCGCATTCGCGATGGCGTCGGCGCCGCCGGGAGCGCCCACCGAGGGCGCCCAACTCAGCTTCGCGATCGGCCGCCACGCCCTCGCCGACCTCGGCCTCACCTTCAACGCCAGGCCCCGTCCGCCCGAGAGCGATCGGCTCGGCGACGCCCAGCTGGTCGAGCTTCGCGCCCGGCTGGAGGCCGAGGGTCTCGAGCTGGCCGATCCCGAGCCGGCGACGGCGAGGCTGGCGAAGCTGCGGGCCAGCTACGAGCCCTTGGCGGCGGCCCTCGGCGGGGTCCTGGCGCTGCCGCTGCCCGCCTGGATACCGGTGGACGACGCCTCCACCAACTGGCGCCGCCACGTCCGTGCCGCCCATCGCTCCGGCGAAGGCCACGACGCTTGACCGCGAGGGCGGCGCTGAGCTAACTTCGGTCGTGCAAATTGCGGCCGTCGGCAGGTCGCGACGCGTGGCTGCCTGCCGGGTCGCCGGTTCGGAGGTTCGACATGGCTTGGAAGATTTCCGGCACCTACCTGGCAAGCTGTTCGTGCTCGCTCATCTGTCCCTGTCCGGTCGATCAGCCACCGACCGGGCCCGACGGCCAGTGCAGGGGCGCAGCCGTCTTCCAGGTGAGCGCGGGGAACCTCGACGACCTCGACCTCTCCGGAGCCGACTTTGCCTTCTACAACATGTTTCCCTCCAATCTCAGCTCGGGCAACTGGAAGGTCGGAATCGTCGTCACCGATTCCGCAACCGACGACCAGGCCGCTGCGATCGAGCGGATCCTCAAGGGCGAGGAGGGCGGCCCGTTCGGCGACTTCGCGAACTTCTACGGCGAGTGGCTCGGCACTGAGCGCGACACGATCGCCTTCTCCGGCGGCGACAAACCGTCGGCGACGATTGGAGACGCCACCTCGATCGACTTCGAGCCGCTCGAGGCGCCTGACGGCGGGCACACCACGGTGAAGGGGGCGATGTTCGGCTTCGCCCCCGAATACCGGGTCGGCAACGCGCCGGGCAAGTCCGATCGCTTTGGGCTCAGCTACGAGCCCATCTACGGCGAGACCGCCGACTACGAGTTCTCGACCGAACAGGCCGAAGGGGACGTCAAGGGACGCGTTTGATCGTCCCGGCCGGCGCAGCGAACCGAGGAGGCTGAATGGAGTCCGCACGCCTGCCGCGGGCGGCGAGCCCGTATGACCGCACCCGCGCCGCGCTGATCGCGCTGCTGGTCGTCCTGGCGCTCGTCGCCTGGGTGATCACCGACGAGCGCATGGGGGGGATGGACGCCGGCCCGGGCACCGCGCTCGGCACGCTCGGATTCTTCATCACCGCCTGGGTGGTGATGATGGCGGCGATGATGTTCCCCTCGATCGCGCCGATGGTGGTGATGTACCGGCGGATCCAGGAGGGCCGGCGCGAGAAGGGACAGGCGCAGGTGGGCGCGACGGCGCTGTTCGTCGCCGGGTACCTGGTCTCGTGGACGCTCGCCGGCCTGGTCGGCTACGCGATCTTCGACCTCACCCGCTCGCTGCACATCGACGCGCTCTCCTGGGATCGCGGCGGCCCGTATCTCGCCGGCGCCGTGATCGTGGCGGCCGGCCTCTATCAGCTGACACCGCTCAAGGATGCCTGCCTGACGAAGTGCCGCAGTCCGATGATGTTCCTGATGACCCGCTGGAAGCCGGGTCGCTCGGGCGCGCTGCGGATGGGGATCGAGCACGGCGGCTGGTGCGTGGGCTGCTGCTGGGGGCTGATGGCGGCGCTGTTCGGGCTCGGGATCATGAGCGTCGGCTGGATGATCTTCGTCGCCGCCCTGATCGCGATCGAGAAGATGCTCCCCTGGAAGCTGCTCGCGAACCGCGGCATCGCCGTCCTGCTGATCGCGCTGGGTCTCTCCGTGGCGCTGTTCCCCGAGAGCGTGCCCGGGCTGACGATCCCGGGCTCGCCGGAGGCCCGCCGGGCCATGCAGTCGATGGGGATGGACGAGGGCGGCGGCGCGATGAAGGAACAGGGCGGCGCGATGAAGGACCAGGGCGGCGCGATGAAGGACCAGGGCGGCGCGATGCCCTGAGGGGGTAGGCGGAGCCGCTAGATTGGGATCGCGCGGTGAGCGTAGCTCAGCTGGTAGAGCTCCTGGTTGTGGTCCAGGCGGTCGCCGGTTCGAATCCGGTCGCTCACCTTCTCGAATGCCCCGCTACGCATCGTTGGCAGCGGCCCGGGCCATGTGCCCTGCATAGACGAGCGCGAAGGTGTCGCCGAAGAGGTGCTCGGGCACGGCCTCGGGGTCGATCAGCCTGAATTGAGCCAAGCCTTGCGCAAGGCAGATGAAGGTCGTGGCTAGCTCCTCCGGGCTGCCAGACAGCGGTGGCGCCCCGAGCCGCTCGAGGCGCGCCGCGATCGCACGGCCGAGGGCCGCGCTCATGTCCTTCTGCCGCTTGGCATAGCGCCTGCGCAGCTTCGGATCGCGAACGGCCTGCGACCAGTACTCGAACTCGACCAGGAGAAGATCTCGCTGGCGCGTGAGCAGCTCGGTGAAGCGGCGGCTTGCCTCCGGTGCCATGTCCTGGTCCGCCGGCGCCGACTCGAGCAGCTCGATTGACTCGCGCCACGGTTTGTCGATCGATTCCTCGAGCAGGGCGAAGAAGAGATCGCCCTTGCTTTCGAAGTGCCAATAGAGGGCGCCTTTTGAATAGCCGGCGCGATCGGCGATCTCCTCGACGGATGCTTCCCGGTAGCCGCGCTCGGCGAAGACCTCGACCGCAGCCTCGAGCAATGCCGCGCGACCGTCCCGCCTCTCGGCGCGAGCGGGGCGGGTGCGGCGGTCGATTCGGCCTGGTCTGCTGGCGGATCGTGTTTGCATCAGCTGTGTTAGTGTACCCGACTGACCAACTGACCGGTAGGTATGTACGGGAGGAGCCATGTTGAGAACAAGAATCCGGCCCAGGATCGGATTGCTGGTCGCCCTCGCGGCGGCGTGCACCGCGACCAACCCATCGATCTTGGGGTGACGGCCGTGTCTCTCGCCGAGGCCAGAGCGGAGGAAATGCGAGACATCGGGGCCGATGACGCCGCCAACGAGCGCGTGGAGCAGGTGCTGCAGGTTGCGGCCGAGTTCTTCGAGGACTTCCTCTGGAACTCCGACAGCTGCCGGGCGGCTCGCGCCAGCCTCGCACGCAAAGGTGTTGATGAGCCGGCCCTGAGGGAGTTTCAGGTCGGATACGCGCCGATCGGCCCGAAGGAGCTGCTCGAGCACCTGGCCGAGCGGGGCTACGGTGCCGACGAGATTCAGGCCGCGGGGCTCGCGACCAGTTCGGCGCGAGGTCACCTGCACACGCACTTTCGCTCACGGGTGATGTTCCCGATCAGAGAAAGGCGAGGGTGCATCCTCGGCTTCGCCGGATTGGCAACCCATCTAGGTCCCTCCTGGCCGCTCTGGCAGGCCTCGCCTGACTGCGGGCTCTACCGCAGATCCGAGGCGATCTTCGGGCTCGACCAGGCGGCCGAAGCAATCGCTCGATCGGGCAAGGCGCTCCTCCTCAACGATTGCCTCGAGGTCCTGAAAGCGCACCAGCGGGGAGAGCGGGAAGCGGTTGCGGTGCACTCCGGCAGGATCAGCCAGGAGCAGCTGCGCCAGCTTGCCGCCGCGCTTCCGGATGGAACCAACAAGGTGGAGCTCGTCTTCGGCGAGGGGATGGGGCAGGACACGAAGCCCAGACAGACGCCGCTGAGGGCCGTCCCGCAACCGAGGCCGGCGGGCGAGGCGACACAGGTCGAGACAGTGGGCCCCGAACCCGAGTCCAGCCGCCGCCCGAGAAAGATGTCAAGCAACAGAAAGGAATCGTCATGAGACCGAGAGCAGGGATCCTCGTCATCGCAGGGCTGGGCGCTGCCTTGGCCTTGGCCGGCATCGGCTCTGCAGGCGCCACCGAGAAGCTGAATAGCTTCGCCGGCTCGTGCTCGGTGCAGGGCGAAGTGACGTTCAATCCTCCGGTGACAAACACCGAGCAACCTTTGGCGGTTGACTACCAGGCCAGCGGAACCTGCAGCGGGACGCTCGACGGTCAAAACGTTTCGGATGCGGCCGTCAAGCTGCACCACTCCGGCCACAGCCAAGGCTCGTGCCTTGGCGCCAGGACCACTGCCCCGGGCCATGGCACGATCACCTTCCCGGATGGCACGGTGATTCCTTACACCTTCGAGTTCCAGGCCACCGGAACTGAGGTTGATTTCACCCTCTCCGGTCAGCGCGCCGGCACCGGCAAGGGGCACGGGACGTTCTTGAACTCGCGCACCCCTCCTGACGCGGCACTCAACTGCAGTGGCCGAGGGGATGCCACCTTGCCGATGGATATGTCACTGACAACCGACGGCCCGTTCGTGAGTGGTGCAGGCGGCGGCAAGGGCCACAAACAGCGCAAGCGCAAGCACAGGCACCACAAGCACAAGCATCCTGCGAAACGCGCCGTCCAGACCTTCCAAGGCTCATGCGATTTTGCCGGCACCGTCCACTTTGACCCGGCCCTCACGCTTCTTGCGCAGCCGACGACAGTCACCGCCGAAGCACCCGGACAGTGCTCGGGGACGCTGTCCTCCAATGGGGCCGCCTGGCAGCTCAACCAGGCCCGAGCTCTTTACTGGGCTCGGTCCACGGGTCGGCAGTCTTGTGGCTCGAATCCCGGCAGCACGGGCGGGGGATATCTGCTGATTGCCGACTCGAGGATCGACTTCGCAATGGTCGAAACGCGCATCGGTCCCAACGGCCATCTGGAGCTAAGCGGCGCCGGCGGCGGATCCATGGCTGCCAGTCTTTCGGCGAGCGGCGATCCGTTAGCGACCGTTGCCTCCTGCGCTCAGAGTGGCGTCGCCGAGAGCCCGCTGACGATTTCGGCTGAGAGCGAATCAGGGATTTCGGGCTGATGCGCGTACTTCGGCTGATCGCTCTGGCCTCGGTGCTCTTCGCCGTTCCGTCGTCGGCCCAGGCCGAGGGGAGCGTTCAGCTGCCGGTGACCTTCCAGGTCCAAAACACCAACACCTCCCATTTCCCTTGCTCCGCTGACGGCGCCGCGTACACCGTTCACGGACACCTGATCGGCCCACGAGCTGGGATGTATGGCCCGGGGCCGCGGGAAGTGACCTTCTATCTGCAGGGCTTTGACTCAGCTGAGTGGAACTGGCGCTTTCAAGCAGTGCCGGGCTACGACTACGGCGCTGAGCTGGCCCGGCTGGGCCACGTCTCGCTAACCATCGATCAAGTCGGCTACGGCAAAAGCGGCTTTCCCCCAGGCGCTTCGACTTGTTTTGGCTCCCAAGCCGACATCGCACATCAGATCATCGGTCAGCTGCGCTCGGGCAGCTACAGCGCCGACGGGGCCCAGCCGCCGACGTTCGCAGATGTTGTTCTCGCCGGACATGACATCGGCGGCGATATGGCCCAGATCGAGGCCTATTCCTATGGCGATGTCGATGGCCTGATGCTCTTTACCTGGCAGGACCAGGGCTTCACGCCGTACATCATCTTGACCTCGGAAAACGCTGGCATGCGTTGCGATGCCGGCGGCGAAGAGGCCTATCCCGGGGGTCCGGGTTTCTACGTCTATTTCCCCAAGCTCGAGGACTGGCCGCTGCTCATGGCCCACTCCGACCCGGCGGTGATGCAGGCGGCGGTCCGTCTTCGTGACCGAAACCCATGCGGCTTCGTCCTCTCCGCTACCGAATCGGCGCTCATCAATGGCGCCATTGCCGCTCAGGGGGCCGGCGGCGACGGCGACATCACGGTCCCGGTAGCCCTGGCTCTCGGCGCCGACGACCCGGTCTTCACCCATGACGGGTTCGCTCAGCAGGCACAGCACTACACCTCTAGCCCCGACGTGACCAGCTTTCTGATGGCCAACACCGCGCACTTCGAAATGCTCGACCGCAATGCGCCGCACTTTCGAGCCATAACCTCTGAGTGGCTGACGACTCGCGGCTTCGTCAGCAAAGGCGTGTGCCCGACCGAGAGCGATGCTCTTCTGCCGGCTGACGCCAAGGAGCTTGGGCGGGCCAGGTCCTTGGCGGCACCATCATTGCCGGCTCAGGCTGGCATTGGCCTGGCCGGGCTCGGACCCATCGGGCTCGGTGCGAGCAGCGATCAGCTTGCCTCGGAGTTTCGCTGGGTTAGCCAAGAAGCTGGGACGACACGCTTTTGCACTGCCGGCGCGCCGCGTGTCTCTGTTGTCAGCTCCCATGGACAGGTGGCGCTGATTGCCTCTCGCGCAGCCGGGCACCACGCCGGCGGGCTGCGACCGGGAGGCCACGTCCCACGCCGGGCGTTTGGGCTTCCACATCTGGCCAAGCACGTTGTTGTTGCAAGGCACGTTGGCCGGCGCCGGCTGCTGATCGGCTTCTCCGGGCTGCGCATCCGTTTCCTGGCGGCCGCCACCGGAACAGCGCATGCCGTGCGCCGCAACTTGCGCCGCGCACATTTGCGCTAGTGCTGGCGGAGCATAAAACAGGCATAAAGTGGAAGCAACCGACCCCCGATCTTCCTCAGCGCCGGACCCGGTAGTGGACGTGGGTGACGCCGTCCTCCCCCTCGAGGACCCTGGTGCGCTCGAGCTCGATCTGCTCGGCGGCGAGGCCCTCGAAGAGGCGGCGCCCCTGGCCGAATAGCACCGGGATGACATGGAGCTCGATCTCGTCGAGCACGCATGCGGAAAGTGCGAGCTGCGCGGTTCCGGCACCGTGGACCAGCACGTTCCTTTCGCCGGCAGCCTCCTTGGCCTTGGTCATCGCACTCGCGACGTCGTCCACGTAGGTGACCAGCGGCCACTGGCCCAGCTCGTCGGGGTGGCGGGTGAGGATGAAGATCGGGACGCCGTCGTGGTGGTCGCCGCCCCAGCCGCCCGCGGGCTCGAAGGTTCCCCTGCCCGCGACGACCGCGCCGGTTGACATCGCTTCGTCGAAGACCTTGCCGTTGACGCCGCTCAGACGGCGTAGGGCCTCCAGGTCGTCGGCGCCGCCGCCCCGCAATGCCCACTCGTGCAGGCGTTCCCCGCCGTCACCGAGGCCGTTGTCCAATCTCTCGTTGGGCCCGGCGATGAACCCGTCGAGGGAGATGGACATGTAGAGAACGGCTGCGGACATGGCGTTTCCTTTCGTGAGCGGCTATTTCACCGGTGCCGCGCCGTACTCCTCGTCGGTGACGTGGTCGCCCCAGGTCGCGTTGTTTCCCTCGTCGTCGACCTCGAGCATCGCGAGGTGGGTCATGAAGCGGTCCGGGACGGCGCCGTGCCAGTGGTCCTCGCCCGGCTCGAAGAAGACGCGGTCGCCCGGGCGGATCACCTCTACGGGGCCGTCGCGATGCTGGCAGAGGCCGATGCCCTCGGTGACGTAGATGGTCTGGCCGTTGGGGTGGGTGTGCCACGCGGTCCTCGCGCCCGGTGTGAAGTGGACGCTGATCGCGTTCAGCCGCGACGGCCCCGAGGGCGCCGCGACCGGGTCGAGGTAGACCGCCCCGGTGAACCACTCGCTCGGTCCGGGCATGGTTTGGTTCGAATTCCTGGTGATCTCCATGTCGTTCTCCGTGGTCGTATTGCGGAAACGGGCGCCGAGCATCAGATCTCCAGCCGCGCCTCCTCGAGGTCGAGCTCGCGCATGATCCGATTCATCGCCTCGTTGTTGAGAGATCCCCGTCGCTTCGCATCCGCAAAAGTCACGCGGGTCACACTTCACGGGTTGCGACCTTCGGCGGCCTCCGCGTCACCTTAGGATTGCCGCCGTGCCGTTCACGCTCAGGAACCTCCAGGAGGACCTGGAGGACCTCGGGTCCAGGTTCGACGGCGCGCCGGACCTGGAGTTCCGCTTGGCGACCGCGGCGCTCGAGCTCGAGCAATCGGGCCTGAGCTACCAGCGCATTCCGCCGGGCTATCGCTTTCCGTACGGCCACACGCACAAGAAACAGGAGGAGGTGTACGTGGTCGTGCGCGGGAGCGGGCGGATGAAGCTCGACGACGAGGTCGTCGAGCTCAAGCAGTGGGATGCGGTGCGGGTCCCGCCCGGTACGTGGCGAGGCTACGAGGCCGGGCCGAAGGGCCTCGAGATGATCGTCATCGGCGCGCCCAATCTCGGCGAGGCTCCGCGCGAGGACGTCGAGGGCCAACGCGACTGGTGGGCTGACTAGCGCCGGTTGGCTGCCCTGAGAGGGTGACCTCGCCCGTGCGGGACCTTGCGGTTGGTTGCTTGGCGCTGAAAGCGGGCAGGCCTAACGTTGAGGCATGAGCGAAACGCCCGCTGCACACGCGACCATTCCTCGAACTCGCCTCAACAACGGGGTCGAAATGCCGGTGCTCGGATTCGGCGTCTACCAGATTCCTGCCGAGGACACGGAGCAGGCCGTGACGGAAGCGTTGGCCACCGGCTACCGCCTCCTCGACACCGCAGCGGCCTACCAGAACGAGGAAGCCGTCGGCCGGGCCATCGCCAACGGCGGTATCGCGCGCGAAGAGCTTTTCGTCACCACCAAGCTCTGGATTCAGGATCCCGGCGAGGAGAACGCCAAGCGCGCTTTTGCCGCATCCCTCGAGCGGCTCGGATTGGACTACGTGGACCTTTACCTCATCCACCAACCACTCGGCGACTACTACAGCTTCTGGCGAGCGATGCAGGGTCTCAACCGCGAAGGCCTGGCGAAGGCCATCGGCGTGTCGAACTTCTATCCCGACCGACTCGTTGACCTGATCGAGCACAACGAGGTCACACCGGCCGTCAATCAGGTTGAGACCCATCCCTTCTTCCAGCGCGCGGATTACCAGGAGCTCATGCGCAAGAAGGGCGTACAGATGGAGTCCTGGGGTCCTTTCGCCGAGGGCAAGAATGACCTGTTCTCCGACCCCATGCTGAGCGAGATCGGCTCCGCATACGGCAAGTCGGTGGCTCAGGTTGTCCTCCGCTGGCTCGTCCAGCGAGGAGTCATCGTCATTCCCAAGTCCGTCCGGGCCGACCGGATGCGCGAGAACATCGATGTCTTCGACTTCGAGCTCACGGACGAGCAGATGGAGAAGATCGCTGCGCTCGATACCGGCAAGACGCTCTTCTTCGACCACCACGACTCCGAGATGGTCGATTGGCTCAACGGTCGTCGGGACCGAGGCGGTACGTCTTAAGGCGAAGGATGGCCCAAGCGGCCGTTTGCTTCGAAAGCGATCCCATCAGGGACCTTGCGGTCGCTTGCTTTACCCGGGGACCTCAATTCGGCTCACAGCCTGTCTTCCCATCCCGTTCCGCGGCTAGGCGTCGAACTGGCCGCTGAACTCCGCCGCCTGGGGCCGGCCTTTGTGCCCGGCCTCCTGCAGGATCGGCGGGACCTCGGGGTCTGAGACGAAGCTCTGAAAGCCCTCCTGGTCCCAGTCGAAGACCACCCAAACCCGGTCTTCCTGATTGGGATCGCGAAAGACGCTCGAGCCCTTGGACCCGTGCTGCTTTCGCTTCTCGGCGCCCTTTGTCGAGAAGACTTCCAAGAAGCGGTCGAAATCCTCGACCTCTGTCGTCAACAGAATCACCCTGCTCCTCCTTCGTTCGAAGTGCCCGTCGCCGGCAACCCTATACGGCCCGGAGACCCGGCAGGGACGAGTTCCGAGCGACGCTCAGTACTCGTCGTGACGGCGAAGCCAGAGCGCGGTGTCCGCGGCCTCGTCGCGTCCCCTGGGAACGCGATCGAGGTAGCCGTAGTACCCCATCATGAACTCGAGGCCCCGGGCCCCGGTCGAGTAGGTCTGGTAGACGGCTCCGTCGTCGAGCGCGAAGGTGTTGAGCACCGGTCCCTCGGTCAGGAATCCCGCCGCGTCGGTGCCGCAGTCGGCGGCCAGGCGATTCAGGGTGGGGCCGAGGTCTCCCTCGAGGAAGGACTTGATCTGCTCCTCCGTGTGCGAGGCTCCGAAATCGAAGTTGAAGTCGCTTCCCTCGGACGACACCCACGGGAAGCTCCAGCCCATGCGCCGCCGATATGCGAGCAGCGTCTCGAGCGGCGCGCGGGACGCGCAGAGGAACGTGGTGTCCCGCGCGTTGAGGTGCGCCACCGCGCCGTCGAAGCCGTCCGCCGAGGACGAGCAAACCGGGCAGCCTGCCTCGTACGCCGGACCGAACATGAAGCTGTAGATGATCAGCTGAGAGCGTCCGTCGAACAGCTCGGCCAGCGTCTTGGTCCCGTCCTCGGTATCGAAGCTGTACTCGGCGTCGATCCGCACCCAGGGCAGCTCGCGGCGCTCGCGGGCCAGCTCGTCGTTGCGGCGGGTGAGCTCCTTCTCGCGCGCGAGCAGCGCGTCGCGAGACTTCTGCCACTCCTCGCGAGTTCCGACTCTTGGCTCGGTCACAGCCGCAAGCGTACCCGTGCTGCGACCGGGTGTGCCGGTCTACGCCGGCTGGGCGCGCTGGCGCTGGCCCTGCGCGTAGGACCCGAGGTCGATGAGGAAGGCGAAGACGACGATGAACCACTCGAATCCGTGGACGCGATCCGACGAGGACCACATCACCGCGTATGCCAACGTCGTCCACGGGAGCAGGAAGAACCCGAGCAAGGGAACAACCCAGCTGTCGAAGGAGCGGCTGAGCAGGTCGCCGAACAGCCAGAGGGCGATCAGCGCCAGCCGTGGCGAGAACAGCGCGAGCAGCGCGACGAGGCACCCCATCGGCGTCGCAACCTAGCGTACGGGGACGATCGAGGGTGGCCGCTGCGATCAGGCGACCGCAAGCTCGGGGTCGTACCGGGCGATGCTTCGTGAGCATTACCCTCGCGGAGCAATCACCCCATTCGGGTGAGGATGCGCTCCGACCCGTCCTCTACGGTCGGCCTCGCTTGGCGCTGTGTCCGGGCCGTGGCAAGCGGCCCGCGAAGCGAGGAAAGGAGTCACAAATGAGAGGTGTGGGTCGCGTTGTCTTCGCCGGCGTGCTTCTTCTGATCGTCGGCACGATCAACATTCTCTACGGCATCGGCTCTCTGGACGATGCCCACATTTTCGTCAACGACCAGAGGTTCATCCTGACCAATCTGAACACGCTCGGTTGGGTGCTGATCATCCTCGGGGTGATCCAGCTCACCGGCGGCCTCTCGCTGCTGGCGGGCAACACCTTCGGCCGAGTGATCGGGATCGTCGGTGGCAGCCTCGGCGCGATCGGAGCCCTGCTGTCGATCGGGGGGCACTATCCGTGGTGGTCGCTCGGGGTGTTCTTCCTGTGCGTCTACGTCGTCCACGGGATCATCGTGTTCGGCGAGGATGAGACGGCCGCAGGCGTGTGAGCCGGGGGGCGGGAGCCGCCTGCGTCGCGGTGGCTCCCGCCCGGCTCTGCCGGGGGCACGGCGCGTCGGCGTGCCAGCCCTCCTGAACGGCGTCGTCTCGGAGCTCGAGCGCAAGCAGGTCAAGACCGGCACCGGCTACTGACCGATCGAGGCGCTGCCGTGCTGCGGCTCGTCACGATCCCGATCAGCCACTACTGCGAGAAGGCGCGCTGGGCGCTGGATCGGGCGGGGCTGCCCTATCGCGAGGAGCGCCACGTGCAGGGCGTCCACCGGCTGGCGGCTCGCCGCGCCGGCGGCGGCGCCACGGTCCCCGTCCTGGTCACCCCGAGCGGGGTGCTGGCGGAGTCCGCGGAGATCGTCGCCTGGGCGGACGCGCGCATGCCACCGCGGCAGCGGCTGCTCCCGGCGCAGCCGCAGGACCGCCGCCGGGTCGAGCGCCTCTGTCGCCGCTTCGACGAGGAGCTGGGGCCGCGCGGGCGGCGGCTGATGTGCGTGCACATGCTCGACCACCGCAAGCTCGTGCTGGCCTTCAACAACGCCGGCGTCCCGCGCTGGGAGGACGGTCTGGTCCGCTACGGATGGCCGTTCGTACGCTCGATCATCCGGCGCCACCTGGGCATCCGGCCGGGGGTCGAGGCCGCCGACGAGGCAGCCGTGTGGCACGAGCTCGACTTCGTGGCGGAGCTGCTCGCCGACGGGCGCCCGCACCTGTGCGGCGAGCGCTTCGGTGCGGCCGATCTCACCTTCGCGGCGCTCTGCGCGGCGGTGGTGGTCCCGCCGGGCTACGGCGTTCCGCTGCCGCAGCCCGAGGCTCTGCCGCCCCCGACGGCGGCGCTCGTCGAGCGCGCCCGTCGGCACCCGGCGGGTCACTACGCGCTCGCCTGCTTCGCCGAGCATCGGCGAGAGCGCTTCGTGGGCGACGCGGCGTAGGATGCGATCCAGGGAGAAGCTCCCTGCATCCGATGTCCGCGATCGCTCCAATGGAGTACTTCTCCGCTCACCAGGCCGGCTAGCCGGGCAGCACATTGGCTCGAAGCGACACCCCCCAGATGTCGGTCGTGGTCGCGACCAGCGACCGGGCGGCGCTGGAAAAGCTGCTGGTGGCGCTGCGCGCGCAGACGGCGCGGGAAAGGCTCGAGCTCGTGATCGCGGCGCCGGGTCGCGCCGGCATCGGCGACGCCGAAACGGCGGGATTCGCGAGCGCGCAGCTGGTGGAGGCCGAGCCCGCCCGGTCGCTGCCCGCTGCGCGCGCGGCGGGGGTGCGGGCGGCGAGAGCGCCGATCGTCGTCTTCGCCGAGACCCACTCGTATCCCGATCCCCGCTGGGCGGAGGCGCTGATCGACCGTGCCGCGGGCCCGTGGGCGGCGGTCGGTCCGGCGATCGTCAGCGCCACCCCCGACGACCAGTGCAGCTGGGGGGCGCTGCTTGTCGACTACGGGCCCTGGGTAGCGCCGGTCGCTGGCGGCCCCGTGGCGGACCTGCCCGGCCACGGCAGCGCCTACAGGCGCTCGCTGCTGCTCGGCTACGGCGACGATCTCGAGCGCATGCTCGAGGCAGAGTGGGTGCTTCATCGCGACCTCCGCGCCCGCGGCCACCGCCTCTACCTTGAGCCCGCCGCCACCACGCGGCACCTCAACATCAACCGGCCGCTTCCGGCGGCTCTTCAGTGGCTCCACTACAGCCGCGGCCTCGCCAGCGCCCGCTGCCGCGACTGGTCGCTGCCCAGGCGTGTCCTGTACGCGGCGGCGACGCCCGGGATCTTTGCCGTCCGGCTCGCGAGGACGCTGCGGCACATGCAGCGGACGGGGCGCATGCGCGCCCTGCCGCCGGCGTTCACGACGATCGCGGCTTCTCTCGGCGGCAGCGCCCTGGGCGAGCTGGCCGGCTACGTCTCCGGCTCGACGGGCAGCTCAGCGGAGCGGATCGTCAAGTACGAGGTCCACCGTGAGCGCTACGTCGACGCGACGGGCGACATCCACCCGGCGCACCCCGCCGAGCCGCGCCGAATCGAGACCTGACCTGAGGTTAGGTGTCCTGAGCCCCGGCGGCGGCGGCGGCCACCTCGTCGACGGCCTGCCGCTCCGCCCCGCTGACGGGCTCGTCTCCCTCCTTCTTGGCGGCGGCAACGCGCTCCGCGAGGCTGACGACGAAGCGGCGGTACTGCTCGAGCTCATCGGGCATCGCCTTGCGCCCAACCAGCTCGACGCCGTCGCGGACGGCCTGCAGGCAGTGGTCCCGCAGCTCCTCGGGAGAGTGGAAGCGCTTGTGGTCGAGCTCCGGCTTCGCCGAGACGATCTCGTCGAGCAGCTCGCTTTCGCCGTGCTGCTTTCGCGCCTCCACGTAGGCCTTCGCCATCGACATCGCCTCCCGGAACGTCCCTCCCCGCTCGGCCGCCGAGACCAGAAAGCCGGCGCTCGGGGGCGCCTCGAGCACGATCTGCCATTCGTCGGCCGTGAAGTCCACTTTCGCTGTCATCCCGGTCTCCTTTCTTCGGGCTGCGGCGATGCGATGCTACCGCCCACGTAGACTCGGCCCCTGCGGATGCCCACTCGCCGACACGGCGACGCCCGGCTGGCCGCCGTCCGCCCGCTGCTGCGCCTGCTCGTTCGCGCGCCCACCGGGCCCCCGGCGCCGGTACGGGCCCAGCGGGCCTGGTACCGGCTGACGGCGCCGACCAACCGGCCGCGGCACCGCCTGCCCAGGTCGCGGGCCAACGCCGGCGGCGTCCCGGTCGAGCGCGTCGACGGCGCCGGCGGCGAGGCCGAGCCGGCTGTGCTCTACCTGCACGGCGGCGCCTACTGCCTGCACTCGCCGCGGGTCTACCGGCCGCTCACCGCCTCGCTGGCGCACGCGGCCGGCGCGGCGGTCTTCGCCGCCGACTACCGGCGCGCGCCCGAGCATCCGTTTCCGGCCGCCCTCGACGACGCCCTCACCTGCTACCGGTGGCTGTGCGATCTCGGCATCGCGCCGGGCAGGATCGCGATCGCCGGGGACTCCGCCGGCGGCGGGCTCGCGGTCGCGGTCACGGCGCTGCTCGCCCGCGATGGACTCCCGCGGCCGGCCGCCCTGGTCCTGTTCTCCCCGTGGCTGGACCTCACCCTCTCCGGCGAGAGCATCCGCACCAAGGCGCGCGCCGACGTGATCATGCGGCGCTCCTGGCTGGAGGCATCGGCGCGGATGTACCGCGCCGCGACCGGCGCCGACGACTACCGTTGCTCGCCGCTGTTCGGCGAGCTGTCGGAGCTGCCGCCGACATTGATCCAGTCGGGCACGGAGGACATCATCCTGAGCGATTCCGAACGCCTCGCCGAGCGGGCCGCAGAAGCGGGCTTCGATGTCGAGCTTGACCTGCGCAGCGGCCTCTTTCACAGCTTTCAGAACTTCCCGGGGATGCTCCCGCAGGCCGAGGCCGCGCTGGCAGACGTCGGCGTCTTTCTGCGCCGGCGCTGGTCGGCCGCCGGCGGGCTGGGCTGAGTCGCCCGATCAGGCGGCGCGCCCGATCAGCACGGGCCGCCTCGAATGCTGGACGACGGCTGTCGCCACGCTCCCCGTCGTCAGGCGGCCCAGCCCGGACCGACCGCGCGAGCCCATCACCACCATCGCCGCGTCGTTCTCCTCGGCAAGCTCGACGATCCGCTCCCAGATCGGCTCGCCCTGCTCGACCAGCGGCTGCGCGTCGAAGCCGGCGGCGTTGGCCAGCTCGGCGCCCTCGGCGGCGACCCCGCGCGCCTCCTCGATGATCCGGTCGATCAGCTGCTGCGGCATCAGCGCCACCGGGGCATCGAGGAAGGGGACCGATTGCGGCGACTGCCAGACCGTCACGACGAGCGCGGCGCGGCCGTCGCGCAGCTCGCGGCCGGCGGCTTCGATCGCCGCCCTGGCGTGGTCCGAGCCGTCGTAGGCGATCACGACAGGTCCCTGTTTGGATGTTGTCGCTGCCATGCGCTCGCTCTTTCTCCGGTTCGGCAGCGTAGCTTGCCCCGGTCGAGCACGAGTGCCTGTTCCGCCCGGGCCGAATCTGTGCGACCATCTAACTTCGGTGCGGGAGCATCGTTCTGGACGTGTGTGGGGGCGGGACCGACGGAAGGAGCGACGAAATGTTGAAGTCCAGCTGGGGAGCGCGACGCTCAGGCGCGCGGCGGAAGGCCGGTGACGAGGAGATCGCGGAGCGGCGGATCGAGTGGGCGGAGCAGCTCGCCCAGACCGCGCTCCAGGCGGGCCTCGAGAGCCGCCGGCAGGCGCGCGACCGCGATGAGCTCGCTCACCGGCTGCTCGACCTGATCGAAGCCCACCGCGACGCTGCGAGCCGGGCGGGCGTGATCCGCACCGGGGACAAGCGGTTGTACAAGCACGCGTTTCGCGCTCGTGCCGAGCTGGAGTCCGCGACGCCCGTTGCGGAGGCCGACGAGCTGTCGATCGGCGACGGACCCGCTGTCGAGACCGAAAACGGCGACCCGCGCCTGCCCGCAGAGGGGGGCGACGGCGACTGGGCGGCCATCGCCCCACCTGAGCCGGTGGGCACAGGCTCGAACGGGGGCGGGTCCGCGAACGGCCACTCCCGCGGCAAGCGGAAGCAGCGCTGGCACTGACTCGGTGGGTGCCGCGCAGATCCCCTGGGCGATCGCCGGCACCTACCTGGAGGCGTGCAACTGCGACCCGATCTGCCCCTGCCGGCGGATCGACCGCGCGCAGGGCGGCCGCTCCACCTACGGGGTCTGCATGGGCGCGCTCTCCTGGCGGATCGACCGTGGGCGCGCCGGCGACACCGACCTGTCGGGGCTGGGAGCGGTGCTCGCCCTTCGCTACGACGACGACGAGCCGGGGTCGCCGTGGAGCTTCTACCTCTACGTCGACGAGCGCGGCGACGAGTCCCAGCGCGAGGCGCTCACCCAGATCTTCACCGGCCGCCTGGGCGGCGAGGCCCTGGACCACTTTCCCTGGGTCTGGAAGGAGAGCAGGCTGCTCGGAGTGAGGCCGGTCTCGATCGAGGTCGACCACACCCCCGGGCGCGGCTGGTTCCGTGCCGGCGGGCAGGTCAGCGTGCGGGTGCGGGCGCCGTTCGCCGAGGCGCACGAGGTCACCTGCGTGATCCCCGGCCACGATCGCGCCGGCGTCGAGGTCGTGAGCGAGCTGATCGAGGTCTCCGACGACGGCCTCGAGTTCAGCTTCACCGGGGCGTGCGGGTACGAGTCCACGTTCGAGTACGCCTCGACCGCCTAGCTTGCTGTATGCATCCGGCCTAACCGAACGGAGGAGAGTCCATGCCCGAAATCGAGTTCCCCGCCAACGGCTCCACCGCGACCGGCTATCTCGCCGAGCCCGAGGGCGGCCGCGGCCCCGCGGTCGTCGTGATGCAGGAGTGGTGGGGACTTGACGACTCGATCAAGCGCCTCTGCGACCGCTTCGCCTCCGAGGGGTTCTTTGCGCTGGCCCCCGACCTCTATCACGGGGAGACGACCGAGCAGCCCGACGAGGCGCAGCAGAAGATGATGGCGCTATCGATGGACCAGGCCGAGAAGGAGATGCGCGGCGCGGTCGACCACCTCGCCGGGCTCGACGGTGTCGAGGGCGACGGCGTCGGCTCGGTCGGCTTCTGTCTCGGCGGCGGGCTGTGCGTGTGGGCGGCGAGCATCAACCCCAAGGTCAAGGCCGTCGTCACCTATTACTACGTGATGCCCCATGGCAAGCCCGACTTCTCCAAGGTGGAGGCGCCGGTGATGGGGCATTTCGGCACCGCTGACGACTTCATCGGCGTCGACGACGCGAAGGCGCTGGAGGGGGAGATGGCCGACGCAGGGGTCGAGACCACGTTCCACTTCTACGAGGGCGGCGGCCACGCCTTCGCAAACGACCACGATCGGCTCGGCACCTACCACGAGGGCCACGCCGAAGAGGCATTCAGGCGGACGATCGCGTTCCTGCGCGAGAAGCTCGCCTGAGGCCGGGGGGATAGCGGGATCGCCGTGACCGCGGTCGTCACGGGGGGCGCCGGCTTCATCGGCTCCCACCTGGTCGATGCCCTGCTCGCCCGGGACGAGCGCGTCGTCGTCCTCGACGACCTCTCCACCGGGCGCCGGGAGAACCTCTCCGCAGCGCTGGACGCGGGGGCCGTGCTGCACGAGGTGGACGTCCGGGACGCGGACGCCGTGCGCGAGCCGATCGTCGCCGAGCGTCCCGACACCGTGTTCCACCTGGCCGCCCAGATCGACGTCCGCCTCGCAGTGCGCGATCCGGCCTTCGACGCCGGCGTCAACGTCGGGGGGACGATCAACGTGCTGGAGGCCGCGCGCGAGGCCGGCGTGCGCCGCCTCGTCAATGCCTCGACCGGGGGCGCCCTCTACGGAAACGCCGAGAGGATCCCCAGCCCCGAGGACGAGACGGTCGGCCCGCTCGCCCCCTACGGGCAGAGCAAGTACGCCGCCGAGGGCTACTGCGGGCTCTACTCCCGGCTGCACGGGCTCTCCACCGTGAGCCTGCGCTACGGAAACGTCTATGGGCCGCGACAGGACCCGCTCGGAGAGGCGGGAGTGATCGCGATCTTCTGCGGCAAGCTGCGCGACGGCGAGCGCCCCACGGTCTACGGCGACGGCACCCAGACTCGCGACTACGTGCACGTGGACGACATCGTCGCCGCGAACCTCGCCGCCGCCGGCGGCGGCGAGCGGGGAGCGTTCAACATCGGCCGCGGCACGGAGACCTCGGTGCTCGAGCTGGTGCAGGTGCTGGGCGAGCTGTCCGGCGCGGGGGACTCGTTCGCGCCCGAGTTCGCGCCGGCGCGCCCCGGCGAGGCCCAGCGCAGCTCGCTCGACTCCTCTCGCGCCCGCGAGCGACTCGGCTGGAATGCCACGGTCGGATTGGAGGACGGGCTGCGCCGGACGCTGGCGAGCGTCGCCTGAGGGCGCTCAGCGTCCCCGCGTCCGACGGCGCCACGCGCCGGCGGCGCGCCCAGGCCCCTGTTGTCAGCAAACGGTCGGAGAGACCTCGCTCTTGACGACCTCGAAGGCGCTGCCGGGGACCCCCTTGAGCTGGTCGAGGTCCTGGTCGTCCCAGCGCGTGTCGGTGGCGCCGGTGAAGAACCAGTTGGAGCCGTTGTCGGCGTTGATCACTCCGTACTTCTTCATCGCCACTGCGATCACGCGGGCGGCGCCGGTGAGGCCGGAGATGTCGTAGCCGGCCTTCATCCGCAGCCGCAGTCCCATCGGCGGGGCATCCGCGTTCGAGGTCGAACCGGCGCAGTGGGTGGCGGGGTGGACGTAGGCGTCGCGGCTGACGTCGAAGGTGATCCTGATCGCGTGGTCGACGTGGCCGGCGGCGACCTCGTCGTAGCGGACCAGGCCGGGCATTATCGGCAGCCCCGCGGCGTCGGCAGACGTGTAGCCGTCGGGGCGCAGCGGCGCCGCCTGGGTGAGCGCGAACTTCGCCCCCGAGCCGGCGTTCCAGTGGCTGCCGGCGCGGCTGGCGGCATAGAGCTCGTAGAGCGTGCAGTCGCCGCGGTCCACGGCGAGCGCGTGGCGGTCGCTTCCCGCCTCGACCGGGGCGCCCAGCGGGATCGGGTAGGGGCCGGGATCGCTTTCGTCGCCGTACAGCGTGAACCGCACCGGCACGCCCGCCTGGGCGGCGGGCACGCCGACGTAGGGGATCCCGTACTCGACCGGGGAGCCGAAGTCGGGGTGCAGGTGGTCGCCGCCGTGCGCGTCGATGTAGGCGATGTAGTCGTCCGAGTTGGGGTCCGGCGGAGACTGCGAGACGTCCTGGTTGAAGGCGTCGAGCCGGTCGGAGCTGGGGGCGTTGGCCGGCCCGGAGAAGGGCGGGAACACCGCGCAGCTGCCCAGCGAGGTGGAGAACGTCTGCGCGGAGACGCGCGGCGCGAAGGGGGAGCAGCCGGCCGCGTTGCAGGCGCGCACCCGGTGCACGTAGCCGGTCGCCGGAGCGAGGCGTACGTGCGTCCAGGCGTGGCGGTCGGCCCCCAGCCGCTTCGTGTGCCAGGTCGGGTCCCCGAGCTCGTGGTAGCGCACCTCGAAGCGGGTCTCGTTCGTCGAGCGGTCGCTCCAGCGCAAACGCAGGTGCGTCGTGCCGCGGCTTGCCACCTCGAGCGCCCGTGGCGCGGCGGGCGCGGCGGCGGTCGCCGCGGCCGGAGGCGCCGCGGCGGCGAGCGCGGCGGCGAAGGCGATCGCCGCGAGCGACCGCGTCCGCCGGCTCCGGGTCGGCTCGTCGGTCATCCGGTCAACCTCTCGGCACAAGCCTGGCAGACGATGAGCCGGCGCCGGCCAACTCGGCGCTTGTCGTCCGCCCCGCCTACTGGAGCGCCCGCATCTCGCTGAACACAGCAGTCGGGCCGCGCCCGCGCGGGGCGAGGTCGTCGGCGATCACGTGCGAGACGGCGTTGATCAGGGCGAGGTGGGTGAACGCCTGGGGGAAGTTGCCGAGGTGACGCCCGCTGCGCGGCTCGATCTCCTCCGCGTAGAGGCCGAGCGAGCCGGTCAGCGACAGCAGCCGCTCGCAGAGCGCCCGCGCGGCGTCGCTCTCGCCGATCTCCGAGAGCGCCGCGACCAGCCAGAACGAGCAGATCGTGAAGGTGCCCTCGTCGCCGCTGAGCCCGTCGTCGGTCTCCTCGGGCCGGTAGCGGAGCACGAGTCCGTGGACGGTCAGCTCCTTGGAGATGGCCAGCACGGTGGCGCGGACGCGGTCGTCGTCCGCGGGCAGGAAGCGCACCAGCGGGATCAGCAGCGTGGAGGCATCGAGCGCGTCGGTGTCGTAGTGCTGGCGGAAGACGCCGTCCTTGGTCACCCCCCGCTCGAGGATCTCGGCGCGGATCTGCCCCGCGAACTCGCCCCAGCGGCCGGCCAGCTCGTGCTCCCCGCGACGCAGCGCCAGCCGGGCGCCGCGGTCGAGCGCCACCCAGCACATCAGCTTCGAGGAGACGTAGTGCTTGGGGTCGCCGCGCGCCTCCCAGATCCCCTGGTCCGGCTTCTCCCAGACGTCGATCGCGCCCTGAACCTGGTCGGTGACCAGCTCCCAGAGGCGCTCGGGCAGCTCGTCGTAGGCCTTGGTGTGGATGTACACCGAGTCGAGCAGGGCGCCGAATACGTCGTTCTGGCGCTGCTCGAAGGCCGCGTTTCCGATTCGAACCGGGCGGGCGCCGTCGTAGCCGCCGAGGTGGTCGAGGGTGGACTCGGTGAGCTGCTTGCGGCCGTCGATCCCGTACATGATCTGGAGGTGCGGGCCCTCCTGGCGGCAGATGTCGGCGACGAACTCGATGAAGTCCTCTGCCTCCCAGTCGAAGCCGAGCGTGTGCAGGCCCCACAGGGTGAAGCTGGCGTCGCGGATCCACGTGTAGCGGTAGTCCCAGTTGCGCTCGCCCCCCGGCGTCTCCGGCAGCGACGTGGTGAGCGCGGCCACGGTGGCCCCGGTCGGGGCGTAGGAGAGGCCCTTGAGCACGATCGCCGAGCGCTGCAGGTGCGCGCGCCAGGGATGGTCGGGGAACTGGCCGCCGGCGAGCCAGCGGCGCCAGTACTCGCCCGTGGTGTCGAGCGCGGCCAGGGCCTCCTCGTAGCTGGCCGGCGCGCTCAGATCGCTGTTCCACGACAGTGCGCTGAAGCACGACTCGCCCTTCTCCAGCGCGTGATGGGCCCGCACGCGGCCCGCACCGATCCCGAGTCGCAGGTTGCCGCTGAGCCGGATCGCCGTGTCGCCGTCGGTCGCGTCGGCGACGTTGCGGTGGCTGTCGGCGAGCGACCATTCGGGGCGCTTGACGCCGTAGTCGAAGGCCGGGTCGCAGGTCATCTCCACGTCGACGCGACCCTGAAAGCAGGTGGCGATGCGAAGCAGCACGCCCTCGGCGTCGTGGTCGGCCGGCGGGCGCACGTGCTCGTCGGCCTCGCCGCCCTCGCGCCAGTCACCGATCAGCAGGGCGTCGCGCACGACGAGCCATCCGCTCGGCGTCATCCACCAGGTGGTGAGCGTGTTGGTGCCCGGCTCCGGGGCCCGCGCCACGGGGACGTGCCAGCCCGCCGGAGCGATCCGAAACGAGCCGGCGCGGCGGTCGAGGACGGCGCCGAAGATGCTGGGCGAGTCGAACCGCGGCACGCAGAGCCATTCGATCGAGCCGTCGGGAGCGATGAGGGCGCCGGTGTGGCAGTCGGAGAGAAAGCCGTAGTCAGCGATCGGCGGAAACGACGAGGAGCGCGGCGAGCTTGCGCCTATCGCCATCGCCGGCGCCGCCGAGGCTGACAGGATGCGGGCGGCACAGCCCGACCGCACCGAGGAGGAATCCGATGGAGAGCTCCAAGTTCGCCCGCAGGCCCGACGAGGCCCGCCTGCTCGACGGGCGCCGAGCGCTGGTCACCGGCGCCGACTCGGGCATCGGCATGGAGATCGCCTACGAGCTCGCCGCCCACGGTGCCTCGGTCGCGATCAACCACCTCGGCGACTCTACAGTCGCCGATCGGATGACGGCCGAGATCGAGGGCGCGGGCGGCGCCGCCAAGCCGGTGCTGATGGACGTGTCGAAGGAGGAAGACGTCAAGCGCGGCTTCGCCGAGGCGCGCGAGGCCTTCGGCGGCATCGACCTGCTGGTCAACAACGCCGGGGTGGAGAGGCCGTTCAACCTCGTGGACATGCCCCTGGAGTGGTGGCGCAAGGTGATCGACGTCAACCTCACGGGGGCGTTTCTGTGCTCGCGGGAGGCGGCCCGGATGATGCTCGACGAGGGGTGCTCGGGCGCGATCGTCAACATCACCAGCGTCCACGAGCAGATCCCGTGGAAGAAGTTCTCGCATTACTGCGCCTCGAAGGGAGGGGAGAGGCTCTTTGCCCAGTCGATCGCGCGCGAGCTGGCGCCGCACGGAATCCGCGTCGTGAGCGTCGCCCCCGGCGCGATCGAGACCCCGATCAACAGGGACGTGCTCTCCCAGCGCTCCACCCGCGAGGAGGTGGAGGCGGAGATCCCGCTCGGCCGCTGGGGCAAGGTGGGAGACGTCGCCCGCGCGGTCGTCTGGATCGCCTCCGACGAAGCCGCCTACGTGGTCGGGGCGACGCTGTTCGTGGACGGCGGCATGACTCTGTATCCGCGCTTCGTCTGACGCCGATCGCCTCTGCGAGGGCGCTGGCGGCGGCAGGAGACCGGCGTCGTGGTTGGAACAGCGAAATCGGATGATCATCGACTGCGCCCACTACAAGGACGGCGTGCGCCAGAACGAGGAGACGATGCCGCTCGAGGAGGCTTCGCGGTGCGTGACCGGAGAGGGGGAGTTCGTCTGGCTGGGCCTGTTCGAGCCGGGAGCCGACGAGATGCACCGGGTCCAGGAGCTGTTCGACCTGCACGAGCTGGCCGTCGAGGACGCCTACGTCGCCCACCAGCGGCCCAAGCTCGAGGACTACGAGGGCTCTTACTTCATCGTCCTGAAGACGGCGCGCTACGACGAGGAGCGCGAGGAGGTCGACTTCGGCGAGATCCAGATGTTCGCCTCGCGCAGTTACGTGATCCACGTGCGCCACGGCGAGGCCAGCGGCCTCAAGGGCGCCCGCCACCGCCTGGAGCACCGCCGCGACATCCTCCGGGTGGGGCCGGCGGCCGTGGTCTGGGCGATCCTCGATCAGGTCGTCGACGACTACACCCCGGTCGTGGACGGCATCGAGTCGGACATCGAGGAGGTCGAGTCCGAGGTCTTCGAGGAGCACGAGGAGCCGACCCAGCGGATCTACAAGCTGAAGCGCGAGGTGATCGAGTTCCACCGCGCCGTGTGGCCGCTGATGGGCCCGCTCGGGGAGCTCGAGGGGGGCGGCGTCGCCGAGATCGACGAGCACCTGCGCCGCTACTTCCGCGACGTCGCCGACCACGCCCGCCGCGTCGACGAGCAGGTCACCTCCCAGCGCGAGCTGCTGACCAGCGTCCTGGAGGCAAACCTCGCCCTCGTCAGCGTGCGCCAGAACGAGGTGGTCAAGCAGATCTCCAGCTACGCCGCGATCATCGCCGTGCCGACCTTCATCGCCAGCGTCTACGGGATGAACTTCGAGCACATGCCGGAGCTTCACCAGCGCTGGGGCTATCCGATCGCGCTGCTCGTGATGGCGGCCTCGGTGGCCGCCCTGATCTGGTTCTTCAAGCGCATCCGCTGGATCTAGCTGCCGTCCGGAAGCCCCCGGCGCGGCGGCCCGGGCCGCCGGGCGGCGCGGGCCGATCATCTACGCTCAGGCGCGATGGATCCGCTCGTCGCCCACGCCGGGAGCGTCACGCTGGAGCCCATCCAGGTCATCCCCCCGGTCGGGGTCGCATGGGCCTATTCCCGTCGCGTGCGCACGCTCGGCCGCCGCGGTCGGCCGGTGCCGGCATGGAGGCAGATCTGCTTCGCCTCGGGGATCGTGCTGATCCTCCTGGCGCTCGCCTCGCCGATCGGCGACCTCGCCGACGAGCTCCTGTTCATGCACATGGTCGAGCACCTTCTGATCGGCGACCTCGGCGCGCTGTTGCTCGTGCTCGGACTTACCGCCCCGGTGCTCCAGCCGCTTCTCAGGGTGGGCGTGATCTCCCGCCTGCGCGTGCTGACCAACCCGGTCGTGGCGCTGCCGCTGTGGGCGCTCGACCTCTACCTCTGGCACCTGCCGGCCCTCTACCAGGCCGCGCTGAGCCATCCCGCGCTTCACGCCCTCGAGCACGCCTGCTTCGTCGGCGCCGGGATCTGCATGTGGATGCCGCTGTTCGGCCCCTTGCCGCAGCCGGCCTGGTTCGGCAACGCCTGGAAGCTGGGATACATCGTCGCCGTGCGCGTTGCCGGCGCGGTGCTGGCCAACGTCTTCATCTGGTCCGGCTCGGTGCTGTACCCCGACTACAGGGCGGGTGATGCCGCCCACAACCTCGGGGCGCTTGCCGACCAGGGCGTCGCCGGCACGATCATGATGGTGGAGGGCAGCCTGGTCACGCTGGGGCTGTTCGCCTGGCTGTTCTTTCGCGCCGCTCGCGAGGGGGAGGAGCGCCAGCGACTGCTCGACCTGGCCGAGTCGCGCGGGGTGGCGCTGGACGAGGCCCGCGCCGGGAGGGCGGTCGGCGCGGGGCGCGGCGCCCAGCTCGCCGAGCGGCTCACCGGCGCCGGCCGCGAGGCCGACGGTTGAGCGCCTCGCCGCGCTTCCTCCACGCGCTGGTGTTCGTCGTCGGGGCCGCCAGCCTCGGCGCGGAGATCGCCGCCGCCCGGCTGATCGCCCCTTTCTTCGGCGCCTCGACGATCGTCTGGGCGAACACGATCGGCGTCGTCCTCGTCGCCCTCTCGGCCGGCTACTGGCTCGGGGGAAGGCTCGCCGACCGCCGCGCGGACCTGACCGGCCTCTGCGTCGTGGTGATGGCTGCGGCGCTGCTGTTCGCCGCCGTCCCGTTCGGAGCGCGCCCCTTTCTCGACCTCTCGGTGGATGCGCTGGACACGGCTTCCGTGGGCGCGGTGGTCGGCTCGCTTGTGGCCGTGCTCGGCCTCGTCGCCGTGCCGGTGATGCTGCTCGGCGCCGCCTCCCCCTACGCGGTGCGCCTCGCCGTGCCCGACGTCGCGCACTCCGGCCGCGTCGCCGGGCGCCTCTACGCGGTCTCCACCGCGGGCTCGCTCGCCGGCACCTGGCTGGCGGCGCTGGTTCTGATCCCGTTCGCCGGCACCCAGCGCACGTTCCTGTGCTTCGCGGTGGCGCTCGCGATCGTCGCCACCGCCGGGCTCGGCTGGAGGCTGGCCCCGGTGCCGGTGGCGGTCGCCCTCGCCGCCCTGATCCCGGTGGGCGCCGTCGGCGCCCGCCCCGGGGAGCGGGTGCTCTACGAGGGCGAGACCGCCCTTCAGCACGTCCGCGTCGTGCGCGAGCGAAACGGCGACCGCGTGCTCGAGCTCAACGAGGGCCGGGCGGCGCACTCGCTCTACCGGCCGGGGAGCTATCTGACCGGCCGCGTCTGGGACGACTTCGGCGTGCTGCCGTTCGCCGCGCGTCCGTCTCCGCCGCGGCGGATCGCCATCCTCGGCAGCGCCGCCGGGACGGTCGCCCGGGAGTACGGCCACTTCTTTCCCAGCACCCGTGTGGACGCGGTCGAGATCGACCCCGAGCTGACCGAGCTGGGCCGCCGCTTCTTCGACCTGCGCAACCCGCGCATGGGCACCCACGGCGAGGACGCGAGGCCCTTCCTGCGCCGCAGCGCCGGCGGCTACGACGCGATCATGGTCGACGCCTATCGCCAGCCCTACATCCCCTTCTACCTCGCCACCCGCGAGTTCTTCCGCCTCGCCCGCGACCGGCTCGCCCCCGGTGGAGTGGTGATCGTGAACGCCGCCCACCCGCCGGGCTCCGATGACCTCGAGCGCTCGCTGGGGCGGACGATGGCTGACGTCTTCCCCACCGTCGAGCGCGACCCGGTCGAGGCCACCAACACGCTGCTCGTGGCCACCGACGGCACGGCGTCCGCGGCGCGGATGCGGCGGGCGACGGCGCGCTTCGAGCGCGACCTGGCGAACCTCGGCGCCGAGGCGGCGGCCAGATTGGGCCCGCGCCTCGGCGGCGGCGAGGTCTGGACCGACGATCGCGCACCGGTGGAGTGGCTGACCGACCGCTCGATCCTCGAGCAGGCGAAATGAGCGGTGCGGACAGGCTGCGGGCCTGGCTGGTCACCGGCCCGGTCGGACGGGGGGCGGCGTTCGCGCTCGACCTCGCCGTCGCTCTGTGGCGAACCGCTCTGCGGCGCCGGCACGGCTAGATGGTCATCTAGATGACTGAATCCACGACCACGTGCCGGGCACTGGCGGCGGCGAACTCTCTCTAAGGTTCTCCCCCGCGATGCAGACGTCGGTCACAGAGCTGCCCGAGTCGCGGGTCCGGATCGAGGTGGAGGTGGAGCCCGACGACGTCGAGCGGCGCGTCGATCGCGCCGCCAGGGACCTGGGTGGCGAGATGCGCGTGCCCGGGTTCCGCAAGGGCAAGGTGCCGCCGCGGCTGGTGGTCCAGCGCCTCGGCCGCGAGGCGGTGCTCGAGCAGGCTCTACGCGATGCGCTTCCGGACTGGTACGAGCGCGCGCTGCTGGACGCCGGCGTCAACCCGGTGGGCGACCCGAAGCTGGACGTCGCCGACATGCCAGGCGGCGGCGAGCCGCTGCGGTTCAGCGTCGAGATCGGCGTGCGGCCCGCGGCCGAGCTCGGCGAGTACCGCGGCCTCGAGGTGGGCAGGGCCGAGCCCGAGGTCCCCGAGGAGGCGATCGCTGCCGAGCTGGACAGGCTGCGCGAGGGCTTCGCGCGGCTGGAGCCGGTGGAGCGCGAAGCGACCGAGGGGGACTTCCTGCTGATCGACTACCGCGGCGAGATCGAGGGCGAGGCGTTCGAGGGCGGCGAGGCGCGCGACCGCCTGGTCGAGCTGGGGGCGGGGACGCTGCTCGACGAGCTCGAGGCCGGCCTCGCCGGCGCCGCCGCCGGCGACGAGCGCGAGATCGACGTCGACTTCCCGGACGACTACGGCGCCGAGGAGCTGGCCGGCAAGCGGGCGCGGTTCTCGGTGTCGGTGAGCGAGGTGCGCGAGAAGCAGCTCCCCGACCTCGACGACGACTTCGCCGCCGAGGCGTCCGAGTTCGACACGCTCGACGAGCTGCGCGACGACCTCGTCGCCAAGTTGCGGCACGCTGTCGAGCATCGCATCGAGGACGAGTTTCGCGAGGCGGCCGTGGACGCCGCCGTCGAGCAGGCCGCGATCGAGATCCCGGACGGGATTGTCGAGGCCCGCGCGGAGGAGAGCTGGACGCGGATCGAGCGCTCCCTCGCCCAGCGCGGCATCAGCCCCGACCGCTACCTGCAGATGCAGGGCAAGTCGCGCGAGGAGGTGATCGCCGACGCTCGCCCGGGCGCCGAGCTGGCGCTGAAGCGCGAGGCCGTGCTCGAGGCCGTCGCCGACGCCGAGGGGATCGAGGTGTCCGACGACGAGCTGGTGGAGTCCCTGGCGGCTGCCGCCGAGCGGGAGGGAACGCCTGCGCCGAAGCTGCTGGAGCGGATCCGCTCGGCGGGCCGGGACGCGGTGCTGCGCGAAGACCTGCGGATGCGCAAGGCCGTGGACGTGCTCGCCGAGGCGGCCAAGCCGATCCCGGTGGACCAGGCCAAGGCCAGGGAGCGCCTGTGGACGCCGGAGAAGGAGCGCGCGGAGGCCGGCTCGCCGGAGCTCTGGACGCCGGGTGAGTGAGTGGGACGAGGCGGCCGCGGCGTGGCCCGGCGGCCCGCCGCCGCTTTGGCGGCTGCAGAGCGATGCCGTCAACCGGCGCCTCGTCCAGCGCTGGCTGCCGGCGAAGCTCGGCTCGGTGCTGAAGACGGACCTGTTCGACGAGTTCGCCGCGGCCGGCGTCTACCCCGAGCTCGCCCCCCGGTCGCGTCGCGTCGTCGGGATAGACGTCTCCGAGGCGGTTGCGGCGGCCGCGGCGCAGCGCCACCCGTCCCTGGAGGCGGCCGTCGCGGACGTGCGGGCGCTGCCATTCGGCGACGGCGAGTTCGACGCCGCCGTGTCCATCTCCACCCTCGACCACTTCGAGGGGCCCGATGACGTCGCCGCGGCGCTGCGCGAGCTCTGCCGCGTGCTGCGACCGGGCGGGCCGCTGCTGATCACGATGGACAACCCGCTCAACCCCGCGGTCGCCGCGCGCAACCGCCTGCCCGCCCGCGCCTCGCGCAGACTGCGCGGCGTCCCCTGGGGCGCCGGCTGGACCTGCGGCCCGGGGCGGCTGCGCGCCATGCTCTCGCAGGCCGGCTTCACGGTGCGGGCCGAGAGCGCCGTCCTGCACGCGCCGCGGGCGCTCGTCGCCGCCGCCGGGCGCCGCCCCGCGGCGCTGCGGGCCGCCATGCTCGCCGAGGCGCTCGAGCGCCTGCCGACCCGCTACCTCACCGGCCACTTCGTGGCCGCGCTCGGCGTGCGCGATCCCTCCATCCCTCGCGAGCGCGCCCAGGCGATCATCTAGTATCCGCCGCGCGATGAGCCCCCTCGTCCCAATGGTCGTCGAGCAGACCTCGCGCGGCGAGCGCGCGTTCGACATCTACTCGCGCCTGCTCAACGAGCGGATCATCTTCCTCGGCACCCCGGTGACCGAGGACATCGCCAACCTGATCGTGGCGCAGCTGATCCACCTCGAGTCCGAGGACCCCGAGAAGGACATCAGCGTCTACATCAACTCGCCCGGCGGCTCCGTCTACGCGGGGCTGGCGATATACGACGCGATGCAGTTCATAAAGCCGGAGATACAGACGATTTGCGTCGGCGTGGCGATGAGCATGGGGGCGCTCCTCCTCGCCGGTGGCGCCGAGGGCAAGCGGATGGCGCTGCCGAACTCGAAGATCCTGATCCACCAGGTCTCCGGCGGGTTCTCCGGGCAGGCGACCGACATCGAGATCCACGCCAAGGAGATCATCGACGTCCGCCGCCGCCTCGACGAGATCATCGCCAAGCACACCGGTCAGCCGCTCGAGAAGGTGGCGAAGGACACCGAGCGCGACTACTTCATGAGCGCGGAGGAGGCGAAGGAGTACAACATCGTCGACCGCGTGCTTGAGCACCGCTAGCCCCAGTGGTCATAGAGGTCTCCGAGGCCGACTTCGAGCAGCAGGTGCTCGACCGCTCGCGCGCGCTTCCGGTCGTCGTCGACTTCTGGGCCGAATGGTGCGGCCCGTGCCGCACGCTCGGCCCCGTGCTGGAGCGGGCGGCCGCCGCGCGCGAGGGCAAGGTCGTGCTCGCGAAGCTGGACACCGACGCAAACCCCGCGCTGGCCCAGGGCTTCGGGATCCGCGGCATCCCGGCGGTGAAGGCGTTTCGCGACGGCGCCATCGTCTCCGAGTTCGTCGGCGCGCAGCCGCCGTCCGTGGTCGAGCGCTTCTTCGACGAGCTGGTTCCGTCGGAGGCCGACGAGCTGGTCGCGGCCGGTGACGAGGACTCGCTGCGGCGCGCGCTCGAGCTCGAGCCCGGCCGCGCCGACGCGGCGGTCGCCCTGACCCGGATCCTGCACGCCCGCGGCGACGCCGAGGGGGCGCTTGCCCTGGTCGAGGGGATCGAGGGTGACTTCGCCGCCGAGGGACTGGCGGCGCGAATCCGCCTGGAGCGCGAGGCAGACGCGGATCTGGAATCGGCGCTAGCCGCCCTCGACCGTGGCGACCGCCGTGGTGCGCTCGAGGGGCTGGTCTCGGCGCTGGATGGGGGGGAGGAGCGCCGCGAGGAGATCCGCAAGCTGGTGGTGGGGGTGCTCGACGAGCTGGGCCCCGACGACCCGCTCGCCCGGGAGTACCGCCGCCGGCTCGCCGCCGCGCTCTATTGAGGCTGCCTGGCAACGGGGCGAACTCCGACCTCGGCTACGGCGTGGCGATCCAGAAGAACGGCAAGATCGTGACGGCGGGCTACTCGCAGCAGAGCGGGACCGGCGACGACTTCGCGGTCGCCCGGCTGCTCGGCGGTTGACGGGGCCCTCCACTAGAGTGTCGCCAGGGATGCCGATGCCCGCTGGGACAAGGAGGGCCCGGTTCGGCCTTGCCGCGCTGGCCGCCATCGCCTGCGCCGCGCTTCTGCCGGCCGCCGCCGACGCCGCCACGATCGTCGTCCATCCCGGCCCCGGCGCGATCGGAAAGGCCCTCGACCAGGCGTCCGCCGGGGACACGATCCGCATTCACCACGGTCGCTACCCGGAGCAGCTCACGATCACCAAGCGGGTGCGGATCGTTGCCGCCGCGCACGAGAGGCGCCCGGTCGTCGGGCCGCCCTGCAACCAGGCGCTCGACGCGATCGCGGTTCGCCATAACGGCGTCGTGTTGAGAGGCCTGAAGGTCGTCGGCGGCGACGGCGACTTCAACCCGTCGCCGGCCGAGGTCGACTTCCACTACGTCGACACCGGGCGGGTGGCGAACATGGTCCTGATCGACAGCTGCGGCGCCGAGTACGGGGTGAACGTCTACCGCAGCGGCGCGATCCAGATCGTCAACAGCCGCGCGCGGGGTTTCGACGACGCCGGCTTCTACGTCGGCACGATCGTCGACACGAACGGCGACCCGCTGCGGGTGCGAAACAACGAGTCGCACGGCAACAACCGCGGCGTGATCGTCGAGGACTCCGATGCGACCATTCCCGCGATCGACATCCGCGTCACACAGAACAACACCCACGACAACTTCATCCCGCCCGGCGAGGGCTCCCCGAGCGGGATCTTCCTGCACAACAGCGACGGCGTGCTGATCTCCGGCAACACGGCGGACGACAACGGCGACGCCAGCGAGGGATACGGCATCCACCTCGACGCCAACTCGGACTCCAACACCCTCACCGGCAACTCCGCGCACGGCAACCTGACCTTCGACCTCTTCAACGAGGGCCTGAACAACTGCGGCGCGGGCAACTCCTTCGGCACCGCCTCGGGCTCGCTCGTCCCCTGCTAGGGGACGCGCAACCGCTCCCGCAGGGGAAGGGATAGGCGCGGCCGCCGCGTAACTTCGGGGTGCGGGCCGAAAGGCCCGGTTGCGTACTCTGGATACGCAGCCCGCCTGCCGATACCGTTTCGAGAGGGAGAGAACGCTGGCACGCCCCACAGACTCAAACGAGCAGCTCCTCTGCAGCTTCTGCGGGAAGTCGCAGCGCCAGGTCAAGAAGCTGATCGCCGGCCCGGGCGTCTACATCTGCGACGAGTGCATCGATCTCTGCAACGAGATCATCGACGAGGAGCTGACCGCCCCGCCCAGCTTCGAGCTCGAGAACCTGCCGAAGCCGCGGGAGATCTACGAGGTCCTCAACGAGTACGTGGTCGGCCAGGAGACCGCCAAGCGGGCGCTGTCGGTGGCCGTCTACAACCACTACAAGCGCGTGCAGATGTCGCAGAACGGCGACGACGGCGAGATCGAGCTGGAGAAGTCGAACATCCTGCTGCTCGGGCCGACCGGCTGCGGCAAGACGCTGCTCGCCCAGACCCTGGCGAAGATCCTCAACGTCCCCTTCGCGATCGCCGACGCCACGGCACTGACCGAGGCCGGCTACGTCGGCGAGGACGTCGAGAACATCCTGCTGAAGCTGATCCAGGCCGCCGACTTCGACGTCAAGAAGGCGGAAACGGGGATCATCTACATCGACGAGGTCGACAAGATCGCCCGCAAGGCGGACAACCCGTCGATCACCCGCGACGTCTCCGGCGAGGGGGTCCAGCAGGCGCTTCTGAAGATCCTCGAGGGGACGAGCGCATCGGTGCCGCCCCAGGGGGGCCGCAAGCATCCCCACCAGGAGTTCCTCACGATCGACACCACGAACATCCTGTTCGTGTGCGGCGGCTCGTTCGCCAACCTCGACAAGGTGATCGAGCGGCGAATCGGCCACAAGGGGATCGGTTTCGGCGCGTCGCTGCGCTCGAAGAGCCAGACGGACACCGGCCAGTTCTTCGAGAAGGTGCTTCCCGAGGACCTGATGGAGTACGGGCTGATCCCCGAGTTCATCGGCCGCCTGCCCGTCGTCGCCGCGATTCACCAGCTTACGCGCGACGATCTGATCCAGATCCTGACCGAGCCGCGCAACGCGCTCACCCGTCAGTTCCAGCGCTTCTTCGAGTTCGACTCGATCGAGCTGGTGTTCGCCGAGGACTCGCTCGGCGCGATATCGGACAAGGCGCTGGAGCGCGAGACTGGGGCCCGCGGCCTGCGGTCGATCCTCGAGGAGACTTTGCTCGATGTCCAGTTCGAGCTTCCCTCGCGTCGCGACGTCACCAAGTGCGTCGTCACCAAGGAGACGATCGACCAGCAGCGCAAGCCCACCCTGGTCACCGAGGCCGCCGGCGACGACCCGGTGGAGATGCCCGAGGAGGAGTCGGCCTAGGAGGCCGGCTCGGCCGGCAGCGTAAGCCGCAGCGCCGCCCTCGGTCCCGCCCCGTCGACCACCAGCGCCTCGCCTCCGTGGGCGAGGGCGATCGCCCTCACTATCGCCAGCCCGAGGCCGGCGCCGGCGCCGCTGCGCCCGGGGTCGGCGCGGCTGAAGCGCTCGAAGGCACTGTCCTCGAAGTCCGGGGCGAATCCGAGTCCCTCGTCGGAGACCTCGATCACCACCGATCCGCCGTCTCGCCGCGCCGAGACCCGCACCTCGCCCTCGCCGTGGCGCAGCGCGTTGTCGATCAGGTTGCCGAGCGCCTGCTCGACGCGGAAGGGGTCGAGCTCGGCGCGGTCGCCGGGCTGCGCCTCCACGCTGATCTCGCGCCCGCTCTCGGCGGCGCGGCGGGCGAAGCGGTTGCGCACGCGCTCCAGCAGGGTGCGAAGCTCGACCGTCTCGCGGGCGATCGGCAGCCGGCCCTGGTCGAAGCGCGCGATCACGAGCAGGTCCTCGGCGAGCAGGGTGAGCCGGTCGATCTCCTCGTTGGCGGAGCGAAGCGCCTGGCGAAGCTCCTCCGGGGAGCGCCCGGGGGCGTCGGCCAGCTCCAGCTCGGCTCGCAGGATCGCCAGCGGCGTGCGCAGCTCGTGGCTGGCGTCGGAGACGAACACCCGCTCGCGCTCCAGGGAGGCCTCGATCCGGTCCAGCATCGTGTTCAGGGTCTCGCCGAGGTGGTGGATCTCGTCCTCGGCCCGGGGGAGGGGGAGCCGCTCGCCGCTGCGCTGAAGGGTGATCTTCTGCGCGCGACGGCGCATCGCCGCGACGGGCGCCAGCGACCTCCCCGCCAGCAGGTAGCCGAGCCCGGAGGCCAGCAGGATGCACAGCGGGGCCCCGATCGCAAACGTGCGGACCAGCCCGGAGAGCGTCTCGCGACGGTCGTCGGTCGAGATCCCGGTGACGACGATGAAGCGCCGCCCCGCCGAGCGCGCGGGGCGGCCCAGCACCCGGGCGGTGCCCTCGACCCCGGGCACGACGCGCTCGAACACCACCTGCCTGCGGCCGGCCTGCCGGACGCGGCCGGCGTCCAGGGCGGAGTCGCTTCGCGGTCCGAGCGTGCTCGCCACCACGACCCCGCGGTCGGTCAGTATCTGGGAGAAGCCCTCTCGCACCTCGACGCTGGTCACGGGCCCGCCGGCCAGCGCCGACGGGTTCGCACGGGCGTCGGACACGAGCGTGGCGAGGTCGTGTGCCCGCGCCTCGAGCCCGTCGTCGAGCGTGCCGGTGACGTCGCTGGAGACGCGCACGTAGATGAACGCCCCGGCCAAGGCCAGCACGAGCAGCATGGCGGCGGCGAAGGCGGCGGCGAGCCTGGCCCGGATGGAGAGCCGGGCGATCATCCCTCCGCTCTGAGCCGGTAGCCGCCGCCCCGCACCGTCTCGATGCTCTCGGCGCCGAACGGGCGGTCGACCTTCTGGCGGAGGTAGTGGATGTACACGTCCACCACGTTGGACTGGGCGTCGCCGTCGTCGCCCCACACCTGCTCGAGCAGCTGCTCGCGCGACAGCACCTCGCCCGCGTGCCGCATCAGCGCCTCCAGCAGCGAGAACTCGGTCGCCGAGAGCGCCACCTCCTCGTCCCCGCGCCAGACCTGGTGGGCGGCCGGGTCGAGGCGCAGGTCGCCCGCCTCGAGCACGGCCGGGCGCTCGATCGGGCCGCGGCGGCTGAGGGCGCGGATGCGGGCGAGCAGCTCGGCGACCGCGAACGGCTTGGTGACGTAGTCGTCGGCGCCGCTGTCCAGCCCGGCGACGCGGTCCTCGACGGCATCGCGGGCGGTCAACACCAGCACCGGCGCCCGATTTCCCTCCGCGCGCAGCCGCCGGCAGGTCTCGAAGCCGTCGATCCCCGGCAGCATGACGTCCAGCAGGATCGCGTCGTAGTCGGTGGAGCCCGCCATGGAAAGGGCGTCCTCGCCGCGCCGGGCGACGTCCGCCGCCATCCCCTCCTCCCGCAGGGCGCGACCGATCAGGCGCGCCATCTTCGCCTCGTCTTCGACGATCAGGATCCTCATCGGCGGAATTTCAAGAAGGGGGAGGGATCGACCTTGACATAACCCCGCGGTCGATATTAGGGTCGTTAGAGCATTAGAGAGACATTAGAGGCGGCGATTTTGCCACGGGGTTGCGCCGCCTGACGGGCAGAACTTTCACACATGCACACGATCGTCATCTTGTGGGGAGCTGACTGTGGCCATGCCGAAGGGGGGCGGAGATGATCCGCTCCGTAGTCGGCTGGAGCATGCGGTTCCGCTCGCTGGTCGCGGGCATCGCCGCCGGCATCCTCGTGCTCGGCATCACCCAGTTGCCGAAGGCCTCCACCGACGTGCTGCCGGAGTTCACGCCCACCTACGTCGAGGTGCAGACCGACGCCCTCGGGCTCTCCTCCCAGGAGGTCGAGCAGCTGATCACGGTGCCGCTGGAGGCCGATCTGCTGGCCGGCGTTCCCAAGGTCGACACGATCTACTCGCGGTCGCTGACCGGCTTGTCGTCGATCACGCTGGTGTTCGAGCCCGGGACGAGCATCCTCGACGCGCGTCAGCTGGTCGGCGAGCAGCTCACCCAGGCTCATGCCAACCCGAACGTCGGCCGGCCGCCGACGATGATCCAGCCCCTTTCCTCGGAGAGCCGGGTGCTGATGATCGGCCTCGATTCGGCCAACCTCTCTCCGATCGAGCGGTCGGTGCTGGCCCGCTGGGTGATCCGACCGCGCCTGCTCGGCGTGCCCGGCGTCGCCAACGTGACGATCTGGGGCGAGCGCGCGCGCCAGCTCCAGGTGGAGGTCGACCCCCGCCACCTGCGCGACGACGGCGTCACCCTCGACCAGATTGTGCGGACGGCCGGAAACGCCCAGCTGGTCTCGCCGCTGACCTTCCTGGAGGCATCGACGCCGGGGACCGCCGGCTTCATCGACACGCCAAACCAGCGGCTACAGATCCGGCACATCCTGCCGATCGTCACGGCCCGCAAGCTCGCGCAGGTGCCGCTCGACCAAGAGGAGGGCAGAGCGACGACCGGCCTGCCGCGCCAGCTGGGCGACATCGCCGACGTTCACGAGGGGCACCAACCGCTGATCGGCGACGCAGTCGTCGACGGGGGGCCCGGCCCGCTGCTGGTCGTCGAGAAGTTCCCGGGCAGCAACACCGTGAAGGTGACCCGCGACGTCGAGAAGGCGCTCGACGAGCTGCGCCCGGGCCTCGCCGGGATGAAGATGGATACGTCGATCTTCCGGCCCGCCGACTTCGTCGAGCAGGCGATCGACAACCTCACGCTGACGATCGTGATCGGCATGGCCCTGCTGGCGCTGGCGCTGCTCGCGTTTCTGGTCGAATGGCGAGCCGCCCTGGTCAGCGTGGCGGCGATCCTGACGTCGCTCGTCGCGGCGGCGCTCGTGCTGTACCTGACCGGTGCCACGATCAACGCGCTCAGCCTCGCCGGCCTGGTGGTGGCGATCGGGGTGGTGGTCGACGACGCCGCCGGCGACAGCGAGCGGATCTGGAGCCGGCTGCGCGGACGAGACCGAGGCGCCGACCGCGAGTCGGGACTGGCGACGATCCAGGCGGCCTCACTGCAGATGCGCAGCGCGATCGGATACGCGGGCCTGATCACGCTGCTCGCAATCGCGCCGGTGTTCTTCATCGAGGGGGTGACTGGCGACTTTTTCGAGCCCCTGGCGCTCGCCTTCACGCTCGCCGTCGTCGCCTCCCTGGTGGTGGCGCTGACCGTGACGCCGGCGCTGAGCGCCCTGCTGCTGTTCCGTGGCGCGCCCGCGCGGCGCGAGTCGCCGCTGCTGAGCTGGCCAGCGCGCCGCTTCGACGCGGCGCTGTCGCACGTGATCGAGCGCCCGGTGACTGCGTTCCTGGCGGCGGGCGGTGTCGCGGTGCTTGCAATCGCCCTGTTGCCGGCGCTCAGCGGGCCCTTCATCCCCACGTTCAAGGACCGCAGCCTGCTGGTACGGCTCCAGGCGAAGCCCGGCACGTCGCTGCCGGACATGAGGCGGATCGTTATGGCCGCCACCCGCGCCGTCGGCGAGGTCGACGGCGTCGAAAGGGTCGGCGCCGAGATCGGACGGGCGGTGGCCGGGGACCAGCTCACCGATGTGAACAGCGGCGAGATCTGGGCAAGAGTGGACTCGGGCGCCGATTACGGCGCCACCGAGGACGCGATCAGGCGGGTGGTGGCCCGCTATCCGGGGATCGGCAGCGACGTGCTGACCTACGAGAGCCAGCGGATCAGAGACGTCGGCTACCTCAACGACAGGGCGAAGACCACCGCCAATACATCGGCCTCCGACATCGACGCCCTCACGGGGGCGAGCGACAAGCCGGTCGTCGTGCGGGTCTATGGACAGAATCTCGACGTCCTGCGCAAGCAGGCGGAGAAGATCAAGCAGGTTGTCTCCGGGGTCGGCGGCGTCCAGGACCCGCAGGTCGAGGGGCTCCACTACGAGCCGACGATCGAGATCACGGCCGACCTTGGAAAGTCAGAGCGCTACGACCTGAAGCCGGGGGACGTACGGCGCGCGGGGGCGGAGCTGCTGCAGGGCATCCAGGTCGGAAGCCTGTTCGAGAAGCAGAAGGTGTTCGACGTGATCGTGCGTGGCACCCCGAACACGCGGCGCAGCATCAGTGACGTCCGCAATCTGCTGATCGACACCCCGAACGGGGGGCACGTGCGGCTCGGCGACGTCGCCACGGTGCGAATCCGGCCCGCCCCGACCGTGATCAGCCGCGAGGCGATCTCGCGCCGGCTGGACGTCACCGCCGACGTCAGCGGACGCGACGCCGGCTCCGTGCTCGACGACATCGAGGCCAAGGTCCGGGACGTCCGCTTCCCGCTCGAGTACCACGCCGAGGTCCTGCGGGACCCGAGGCAGGCGGGTCCCGGCGGAAGAGCGTGGGTGTTCGCGGTCGCGGCGCTGATCGCGGTCTACCTCCTGCTTCAGGCGGCGTTCGGCAGCTGGCGGCTCGCCGGCCTGATCCTGCTGACGCTGCCCGCAGCGGTGGCGGGCGGGGTGCTGGCGGCCCTGATAGCGGGCGGCACGTTCTCGCTCGGATCCCTGATCGGGCTGCTGGCGGTGCTCGGCATCGCCGTGCGCAGCGAGGTCGTGATGGCCCGCAGAATTCGCCTCGACGTTGACAACGGAGAGGCATTCGGCCCCGAGCTGATCCGGCGCGGTGCGCGGGAGCGGCTGGCGCCGGTGCTGACGACCGCGCTGGCGGTCGCCGTCGCCCTGGTCCCCTTCGTGGTCGCCGGCAGCGAGGCGGGGCTGGAGATCGTGCACCCGCTCGCGGTCGTCGTGCTCGGCGGGCTGGTCACCTCGACATTGGTGACCCTGCTCGTCGTCCCGGCGATCTACCTGCGGTTCGGATCGAGATCCGCACACGCGGAGGGTCCCCCGTCCGTCGACAACCCGGCCCCGAGCTGACCCATGCACAGGAGGAAGCGGTGAAGCACAGAAATCGATCCCTGATCGCCGTCGCGGTCGTCGCCGTGCTCGCGCTCTCGGCCTGCAAGAGCTCGACAGTGGAGGAGCCGACCGAGCCCGCCGAGGTGATCGCGGTGAAGGGCTCCGACCTCTCCCGGGTGAAGCTCACCGAGGAGGGCGTCTCCCTGCTCGGGATCCGCACGGAGCCGGTTCGCCGATCGGCCCACCACAGCCCGGCCGGCACCGAGATCCCCTACGCCGCCCTCATCTACGCCCCCAACGGGCAGACCTACGTCTTCACCGAGGTCAACTCCCGCACGTTCGTGCGGCACAGCATCGAGGTCCACTCGATCAACGGCCACACGGCGATCCTGTCCGCGGGCCCCCCCGCGGGCACCAGGGTAGTGACCGTGGGAGCGTCGGAGCTGTACGGCGCCGAGACCGGGGTGGAGGAGTGATCGCGCCGCGGCGCGCGTGAGGGACCGATGCGCTGGATCGTCGGCTCCAGCCTGAAGTTCCGCTTCCTGGTCGTGCTGGCCGCGGCAGGGATGATGGCCTACGGAATCGCCCAGATCTCCAAGATGCCGGTGGACGTCTTCCCCGAGTTCGCGCCACCCCGCGTCGAGGTCCAGACCCTGACGCTGGGGCTCTCGGCGGCCGAGACCGAGGAACTGGTCACCGTCCCGCTGGAGCAGACGCTCACCGGCGTCAAGGGGGTGCACGAGGTCCGCTCCACGTCGGTGCCGCAGCTCTCCTCGATCCAGCTGATCTTCGACCAGAACACGAACCTGCTCGACGACCGCCAGCTCGTCGCGGAGCGGCTCGCCGAGGTGACCGCACAGCTGCCCACGTGGGCGGCGCCGCCGGTGATGCGGCCGCCGCTGTCGGCAACGGCCCGGATCATGAAGATCGGGATCACCTCGAAGCGGGTGTCGCCGATCCGGCTGTCGACGGTCGCCTACTGGAAGATCCGCACGCGACTGCTGCGGGTGCCGGGGGTCGCCAACGTCGCGATCTGGGGCGAGCGGCTCCAGCAGGACCACGTCCGCGTCAACCCGAGGACGCTGGCCGAGAACCACATCTCGCTGAACCACGTCATGGACGCGACCGGGGACTCGCTCGACGCGGGCCTGCTGAAGTACACGGAGGGAGCCTTCATCGGCACGGGAGGGTTCGTCGACACTCCCAACCAGAGGCTGGCGATCAGCCACCGGATGCCGGTGACGGGCCCGAAGCAGCTGGCGCGTGTGCCGGTGGCGAGGCGGGACGGACGCGTGCTTCGCCTCGGCGACCTGGGCGACGTCGTCCAGGGACACCAGCCGCTGCACGGAGACGCCGTGGTCAACGGCGGCCCCGGCCTCCTGCTCGTCGTGGAGAAGTTCCCGGGGACGAACACGCTCGAGGTCACCAACGGGGTCGAGAAGGCGCTGGACGACATGCGCCCCGGCCTGCGCGGCATTCGAATCGATCCGACGATCTTCCGCCCCGCCGACTTCATCAACACCGCGATCGACAACCTCACGACGGCCCTGTTGATCGGCTCCTTCCTGGTGGTCCTCGTCCTGGTCGGCTTCCTGTTCGAATGGCGCACCGCGCTGATCAGCCTGCTGGCGATCCCGCTGTCGCTGATGATGGCCCTGCTCATCCTCTACTGGACCGGGTCGTCGATAAACGTGATGATCCTGGCCGGGCTGGCGATCTCGGTCGGCGTCGTGGTCGACGACGCGATCATCGACGTCGAGAACATCTGGCGACGATTGCGCCAGCGCGCCGGCGAGGGCGGCATCCGGGCCGTGCCGGGGATCATCCTCGAGGCCTCGCTCGAGGTGCGGACGGCGATCCTCTACGCGACGCTGATAAACGTCGTCGCGGTAGTCCCGATCTTCTTCCTGCACAGCGTCACCGGGGCGTTCTTCCAGCCGCTGGCCCTGGCCTACGCGCTCGCGCTGCTGGCCTCGATGGCGGTCGCGCTGACGGTGACGCCGGCGCTCTGCCTGATCCTGCTCCCCCGCACGAACCTCGAGCGGGGCGACGCGCCGCTGGTCCGCTGGCTGAAGCGGGGCTACGAGGCGGTTCTGGCCCGGATCCTCTTCCGGCCCCACGCGGCCTACGCCACCGTCGGGGTGACCGCCCTGCTCGGCCTGGCGGCGCTCTCCCAGACCGGGGAGGAGCTGTTCCCGGCGTTCAAGGAGCGCGACTTCCTGATGCACTGGATCTCCAAACCCGATACCTCGGCCCCGGAGGAGTCGCGGATCGTCACCCAGGCCAGCGACCGTCTCCGCGAGATCCCGGGCGTGCGCAACTTCGGCTCGCACATAGGCCAGGCATTCCTCGCCGAGGAGGTGGCGGGCGTCAACTTCGGCGAGAACTGGATCAGCGTCGACCCAAATGCCGACTACGACAAGACGGTATCCAGGATCAGGGAGGTGGTGAACAGCTACCCCGGACTGTTCCACGACCTGCAGACGTACCTGAGGGAGCGAATCGACGAGGTGCTGGTGGGGGAAAGCGAGCCGATCATCATCCGCATCTTCGGAGACAACCTGAGGACACTGCGGCGCGAGGCGCATCACGTGCGCAACAAGCTCGACGAGGTGAAGGGGCTCGACGACCTCCACGTCGAGCTCCAGGTCGACAACCCCGAGATCCAGGTGAAGGTGAGGCTGGGCGCCGCCCGGCGCTACGGGGTCAAGCCGGGCGACGTCCGCCGCGACGCGGCCGCGCTCGTCGAGAGCGAGGAGGTGGGCGACATCTTTCACGGCGGGCGCGCCTTCGACGTGCACGTCTGGAGCACGCCGGCGACCCGTCGTAACGTCGAGGACATTCGCGCCCTGCCGATCGACACGCCGGCCAGCGGCCAGGTGAGGCTCGACAAGGTGGCCGACGTCCAGATCAAGCCCACCCCCAACGTGATCAAGCGCGAGCAGGGCTCGCGCCGGATCGACGTCGCCGCCACCCCCAGGGGGCGGGATCTCGGCTCCCTCGTCGACGAGATCAACGACACCCTCGACGCGCTCGACTTCCCGCGCGGCTACCACGCCGAGCTGCTCGGTGAGGCACCGGAGCGCCAGGCGGCACAGAACCGGACGCTGATCTTCGGGATCGCGGCCGCGGTGGCGATCCTGCTCCTCCTCCAGGCCGCGTTCTCGGCCTGGCGGCTGACGATCATGGCCTTCCTCACCCTGCCGACCGCTCTGGTCGGCGGGATCATCGCCGCCTACCTGGCCGGTGGGATCATCTCGCTCGGCTCCCTGGTCGGCTTCCTGACGGTGCTGGGGATCGCCGCGCGGAACGGGATCATGCTGATCAGCCACTACCAGCACCTGGAGCGCCACGAGGAAGAGGAGTTCGGGCCCGCCCTCGTCCTGCGCGGCGCCAAGGAGCGCCTGTCGCCGATCCTGATGACCGCCCTGGCGGCCGCCCTCGCGCTGATGCCCCTGGTCGCTTTCGGCACAAGGCCCGGCCACGAGATCGAGCACCCGATGGCGGTGGTGATCGTCGGCGGCCTCGTCACCTCGACCCTGCTCAACCTGCTGATCGTGCCCGCCCTCTACCTGCGCTTCGGCGGCGGCCAGAACCTGCGCGCACGTCACGACTTCGTCCCGCCCCCGCCGGATCCGATCGGCGAGGAAGGTGGGAGGAACGATGCGTAGGGTCCGCCTCGCCCTCGCCGCCGCCGCAGCGCTCTCGGCGCTCTCGGCGTCCGCGTGCGGCGGAGGCGGCGGCGACTCCGGTGGGGCGCCGTTCCCGGTCAACTTCGACCGCGCGGACTTCGATTCGCGCTCCGCCGACATCGACAACCGCTGGTCGCCGCTGAAGGTCGGCACCGAGTCGGTGCTCACCGGCCGCGCCTTCGACGGCGCCGACCGGATCGACCGGCGGGTGGTCTCGGTCATCACCGACCAGACCAAGGAGGTCGCTGGCGTGCGCAGCCGGATCGAGTGGGACCGCGACTACAACGACGGGGTCCTCGGCGAGTCCGAGCTTGCCTTCTTCGCCCAGGACAAGGCGGGAAACGTCTGGCACCTCGGCGAGTACGTCGAGGCCTACGACGAGGAGGGGGTCCTGGACGGCGCCCAGGCCTGGCTGGTCGGCTACCTGAAGGGCGCCAAGGCCGGGATCGAGATGCGGGGCAAGCCGCGGCCGGGGACCCCGCCCTATGCGGAGGGCTTCGCCCCCGCTCCCTTCTCCTGGAACGACCACGCGCGCGTCCTGCGCACGGGGGCGAGGACGTGCGTCCCGGTGCGCTGCTACCGCGACGTGGTGATCACCAAGGAGTTCGAGCCCGCCAAGCCCGGCGCCTTCCAGACCAAGTACTACGCGCTCGGCCTCGGCAACGTGCGGGTCGGCTGGGGAGGGCCCAACGAGGAGGAGAAGGAGACCCTGGCGCTCACGAGGCTCGATCGACTCGACTCCGCGGCGATGGCCAGGGCTCGCGCCGAGGCGCGCCGGATGGAGGCCCGCGCCTACGTCTACGGCCGCACGCCGCCGATGACGACGTCGTCCCGCTGAGCCGCGTCAGGGCTCTCGCAGCAGCTCCGTCGGGCTCAGCCGGCGCAGGATCGCGGTCGCAACCAGGGCGGAGACGAGCGCCGCGGCCGCGACGAGGGCGGCGAGCTCCGCGACCCGGCCGGCGGCGAACGTGAACCCGGGGTCGAGGATGAACAGCGGCCGCAGCACGTGGACGAACAGGTAGCCCATGCCGGTGCCGACCGCGACCCCGGCCGCCAGGCCGCAGGCGGCAACCAGGGCCGCTTCGCCGAGGACGAGCGCGCGCAGCTCGCCGACGCGCATGCCCTGGGCCCGCAGGGTGACGTACTCGCGGCGGCGCTGCAGCATCAGGCCGAAGACGAAGATCGCCACCGCCGCGGCGCTCATCAGCAGGGTGTAGAAGGAGTCCAGGTCCACCAGGCCGTGGACGTTGAGCGCGGTCAGGCTCGACTGGTCCTTGTCCAGGGCGGTTCGGGTGGTGTCGATCCGCAGGGGGTCGTCGCGGCCCGGCCCGGCTCGCACCGCCGCCGCGGCCCGGGCGATGCCGGCGTCGCTGCCGTCGCTTGCGCGGGCGAGGAAGATGTCGGCGCGCCCGGTGCCCGTGGCCCGCTGGTAGCGATCGATGTTCGCGACCAGATTGGTGCCCTGGGGAAAGCCGGGAAAGCGCTTGAACAGGCCGGCCACGCGGAAGGTCTCCAGCGTCTGGCGCTTGGTGCCGCGCGCCAGCAGCACGCGCACGCTGTCGCCGGTGTCGACGAGCAGGTCGTCGGCGGTCTCCTCGTCGACGAGCAGCGCCTTCGGGTCGGCTTGCAGGGCGGTCATCGCGGCCGCCGCCGAGCGATCGACGAAGAACGAGTCAGAGAGCAGCGCCACTCGCCGGAAGCTCGCCGGGTCGATCGCGGTCAGGTCCTTGACGTCCTGGTTGTAGGGCCCGATCAGCACGGCGTTCTCGGGCTTGGACAGCACCGGTGTCGCGCCGCGGACGCCCGGCACGCGAAGCGCCGCCGCGAACGCGGGAGGGTGGGGGCGGGGGCTGAGCACGCTCGGCGTCACCCGCATGTCGGATCCGACGACGAACACCGAGTCGGCCGACTTGGCCGAGTCGTAGGTGGCCGCGAACAGGGCCAGGCTCGTCCCGAAGGCGGTGACGAGGCCGACCCCGATCACCCCCGACGCAAGCGCGCGTGTGCGCCTGGTGAGGCTGCGGCTCAGCGTCCCTCGGACAGGTGGGCCGAACCGCGGCGGCGCCGGGACGGGCAGCCGCGCGGCACCCGCTTCGAAGAGCCGCGCGGCGAGCAGCGCGCCGCCCACCCACGCAACGAGCGGCGCCAGCAGCAGGTGCGAGGGCAGCGACACCGCCTGGCCCTGCGAGACCGAGCCCGCGGGCGCGTCGAAGGCGCCCGCGTGCAGGGCGACCGCCTCCGCGATCGCGGCGGCGGCAAGGAGGACGTAGTCGAGCCGCAGCCGCCGCCATGCCGGCTCCGGGGCGATCGCCATCTCGCCACGCTCCTGGCCGATCTCGCGCCGCAGCGACCGCCTGCCAGGGATGTACAGGGCCAGGGCCGTGGTCAGCATCCCGACCGCCGCCCCGATCAGGGCCGAGACGGCGAGCTGGCCGGTGGACGCCTCGAACAGGCTGTGCCCGCCGAGGATCACGGCGACCGTGCCCAGCCCGGCCGCGACGCCGAGCAGCGAGCCGGCGCTGGCCAGGGCGAGCGTGCGATAGACGAGCATGCGCAGCAGGTGGCCGTGATCGGCGCCGCGGATGCGCAGGTTGGCGCGCTCGCGACGCTGCGCGCCGGCCAGGATCCCGCCGGCGTAGGCGGCGAGGAAGGCGGCCAGGAGCACGCCCGGCAGCCCCAGGAAGACGAACGTGCGCTTGCCGACGGCGGCGTCGTCGCGGGCCACCTCGAGCGTGTTCGAGATGTTGTCGATCAGGTAGTCCTGACCGGGGGCGATCCGCTTCACCGATGCCGCGATCGCCTTCGTCTGCCCGAGCGCGGTGCCGGGGTCGGAATGCAGCGCCGACCGATCCGCGAGCACGTCGAGCTCCAGCACGGGCGGGTTCTTGAGGATGCGGCCGCGGGCGGCACTGGAGGCGCGGAAGGCGGGGATGATCGCGCTGCGAAACGTCGCCGGGCTGACGACGACGGAGTCGGGCACGTAGAGGAAGCTCTCGAGCTTGCCGGCGTTGCGGCTGTAGAAGAGCGGCTTGGCCCGCGACAGGTCGGCCTCGCCGCTGACCGGGATCGTCAGCCGTTTGCCGGCGGGAAGGTCCAGCCTGGCGGTGGCACCCGGCCGCGCCCGCAGCGCGGCGGCGGCCTCCGCGCTCAGCAGCGCCGCGCCGGGCCGCTGCGAGCCCGCGGTCACCCGGATCGAGGGGTAGTGGTCGCGGTAGCGGCGGTCGAAGCCGAACACCCGCACCGAGTCGCGAATCGTGTGCCCGCCGACCCGAAGCGAGCCGGGCGGCAGGTCGACGAAGGACAGCCCGTCTGCGGCCTTCACCCCCGGCACCCTTTCCACCTGCGCCCGAAGCTGCTCCAGGCTCAGCTGCGGCGGCGCGTTCGCGGCGACGGGGACGACGTTCTCGCGGCTCGAGATCGTGCCCTGCGGCTCGAGCGCGCCCGAATCGTCCACCGGGCGGGTGGCGCGGGCGGCGTAGGTGATCCGCGCCGTCCTGCCCGGGCCGAGCGTGCCGATGTTCAGGCCCGAGCGCGCCAGGCCCTGGGCGAGCGGGTCCTGCCCGCCCCTGTCGTTCAGCGGCCTGCCGTCGAGCGTGGCGCTGCCGCGGACGTAGACGAGCGGCGGCGGGGGCTCGTCGTTCACGACCACCTCGTTGGCGGGTACCGCGCCCCGGTTGCGCACGGTGAGCGTGACCCGCGCGATCTGGCCGCGGCGAAGCGCGGGCGGAGCCGACAGTCGCTCCCGCAGGCCGACCCCGCCGCCCAGCGGCGAGGTCAGCACCCGCTGCATGTCGATCGCCAGCGGGGCCAGCGCCCGGCTCGTCATCGTCGCCCCGGAGCCGTCGATGAAGAAGAGCACGCCCGAGAACAGCCCGACGCCCAGCGCCACTCCGACCAGCGAGGCGAGCGTGCGGCGCGGGTTGCGCACCAGCTCGCGCCAGACGTAGCTAAGCATCGCCGCCCCGCCCCGGCCGGTTCCCGGAGCCGTCACCGTCGAGCCGGCCGTCGCGAATTCGCACGGTGCGGTCGAGCCGGCGCGCGATCGCGGGGTCGTGGGTGACCACGACGAGCGTGGCGGCCGCCTCGCGTCGCGCGGCGAGCAGAAGGTCGATCACCGCCGTCGAGCTGTCCGCGTCCAGCGAGCCGGTCGGCTCGTCCGCGAGGATCACGCGGGGACGGTGGATCAGCGCCCGTCCGACGGCGAGCCTCTGGCGCTGCCCGCCGGAGAGCTGGTCGGGCAGCTTGGCCGCATCGGCGCCGAGGCCGAGCTCGTCGAGTACCTCCAGGCAGCGCTCGTAGCGGCCGTCGGCGCCGTTCAGGGAGAGCTGCAGGGCGATGTTCTCGACCGCGGTCAGGAACGGCAGCAGGTTGTCGGCCTGGAACACGAGCCCGAGGTCTTCCCGCCTCATTAGGGTGCGCTCCGCGTCGGTCAGCGCCGAGACCTCCCGGCCGGACACGTAGACGCGGCCGGCGCTGGGGACGTCGAGGCCGCCGATCAGGCCGAGGACGGTGGACTTGCCGCAGCCGCTCGGCCCCATCACGGCCACGCTGCTGCCCGGCTCGACCTCGAGGCTGATGCCGTCCACGGCACGGACGGTGCCGGCCGGGGTCCGGTAGTCCCTGCGCACCGACTCCAGCCTGATCGCCAGCGCGCTCACAGGTTTCGTATGCGGCCGTCGGCGAGGCGCAGCCGGCGCTGGGCGCGGCTGGCCAGCTCGTCGCTGTGGGTCACGAACAGCACGGTGAGGCCGTGCTCGCGCCAGGCATCGAAGATCAGCTCCATAACCTGGTCGGCGTTGGACGAGTCGAGCTCTCCGGTGACCTCGTCCGCCAGCAGCAGGTCCGGCCGGTTGGCCAGCGCCGTGGCGACCGCCACCCGCTGGGCCTCGCCGCCGGACAGCTGCTGCGGTTTGTGCTCGAGGCGGCGCCCCAGCCCGAGCTCGGACAGCAGTTCCCGAGCGCGCCGCCCCGGATGCTTCCCGCCGGCCAGCTCGATCGCCAGCTCGACGTTCTCGGCTGCCGTGAGGAAGGGGATCAGGTTGCCGCTCTGCAGCACCACGCCGATCCTGCGGGCGCGGATTCGCGCCCTGCCGCCGTCGTCGAGGGCGGTGATGTCGGCGCCGTCGAAGACGATCCGGCCGGACTCGGGCAGAAGAAGCCCGCTGAGCAGCGACACGAGGGTGGACTTGCCGCTGCCCGACGCGCCCATCAGGCTGGCAGTCTCGCCGCGCCCCAGCTCGAGCTCGGCCTCCTCGAGCACCTGCGTCTCGGACCGGCCCTGCCGGTAGCTCTTGGACAGCCCGCCGACCTCTACGAGCGGCGCGGCTGTCGCCCCCGGCCCGCCCTCAGAGGGTGCGCTTGGCGGCTGGGGCATTGCCGAAGACGTCCGGCTTCTCGACGCCGGCATGTTGGTCCTGCTTCAGCACCTCCTTGCTGACCTCGGCCAGGCCGCGGGGGCTGAGCGTCGTGAAGTTGATCAGGTCCTCGACCTCCTGCTCCGACCCCGAGCGCGGCTCAGTGCTGATCTGGCCGACCCCCGGCGCGTAGTACTTGTACTCGGTGACGCCCGGCTCGGAGGGGCTTCCCTCCTGGATCACCAGCACGCCCTTGTAGCACTTGAAGGGAACGCACTTCGACTGGTCGGCCTTGACCACCTGGGCCGTGGACGCGGCGATGCCGGGGATGTCCTCCTGGGTGTAGGGGGGGGTCCCGGTGCGCGGATCCGCCCGCATCATCAGCCCCGGCTTGGCGCCGGCCGTGCCGGCGAGCCAGGCGTCCGCGGAGTAGATGAACTGGCCCCCCTCGAAGAACTCCGTGTAGGAGCCGAGCGACCACACCGCTCCGTACTTGTCGGCGGCAAGGTAGTCGATCGCCTGCTCCGCGACCTCCCCGCCGTTGTAGTCCTGGTCGAGCAGGGCGATCGCCCGCACCCCGTCGATCTCCTTGGTGACGTCCGTGACCGTGGTGACGACGCGATGGGGAAGCCGCCGGTGGCCGACGTTGACGAACCCCTGCCTGACGGTCTGCGTGCCCGGCTTCAGCGGCAGGAACTCGTTCGTGACCTTGGTCGGGTCGCTGAAGTTGGCGGCGCGGAAGCTGTCGTTGCCGCCGCCGGCCTGCGACGGGGCCTTGCCGCCGCCGCCAGCCGGCGAGGTCGTCGCGGCCTTCGGGGCGGTGGCGGCGCCGGTCGAGCCGGCCGTGGTGGCGGTGCTGTCGCTGCCTCCTCCGCCGCCGCAGCCGTAGCCCAGCGCCGCGCTCGAGAGGGCCAGCGCCGCCGCTGCCGCCAGGGCCGCCGGCCTGCGATCGCGATCGCTCATCGCGCTACGGCTTTCCCCGTTCGCGGGTCCCCAACCGTGTCTCCTGCCATCGCGGAACAACTATCACCGCCGCCGCCGCCTCGATCGCAGGCGGAGCGCCGCCAGGCCGAGCAGCGCCGGCACCCCGAGCACCAGCGGCAGCACGCCGCCCGAGTTGAGCGTCCTCTGCTCGGCGATCCGCACGTCGATCGGCGCGCTGACGGCCAGCCGCCCGCGTGCCGCCGGGTCCGGGTCGGGCAGCGCCACCACGTAGATCGCCACGCGCCCGGCGGTCACGGCCTGCACCTTCCACGAGAGCGTCGTCGACGCTCCGGGGCGAAGCGCGCCCAGCCGGCGGGTGCGCTGCGAAGACCAGTCCTCGGGGTCGACGTAGACCCCCGGGCTGAGGCCGACGATGTTGAGGTGGGCGACGAGCGACCGCAGCGGCGTCCCGCCGACGTTGGTCAGCGTGGTCTCGAAGCGGAAGCTGTCGCCCAGCTTCGTCGCCACCGTCGTGCGGCTGGTCGAGATGTTCACGGCGGGGCCGGCCGCCGCCGGCGGGCCGGCCGCCGCGGGAGCCGCCGCCGCCGTCAGGACGGCTCCCAGGCAGACCGCACGGCGCAGCGCGCTCACCCTGCCGGCCCCTCGCGCAGGGTGATGAAGCGCGGCGCCACGACGATCGCCGCCACCGTGAGCAACGCGGCGGCCACCAGCGGCGAGGCCAGCCACGACGCGTCCTGCGTCCAGTCGTGGCGGTCGACCACGATTCGGCCGATGTAGTGCTCGCCTGCGGTCAGCGGGTTGACGCGCAGAAGCGACTCCGCAAACCAGCCGTGCTGGGCCCCCGGGGGCAGCTGGGTGGGCGCGTACAGCGCCAGCAGGACGAACAGGCTCACCGAGAGGCTGAAGCGGTTGGAGCGGGCGAGCGCGCTGACGCTCAGGCCCAGCGCCGCGAGGAAGACGGCGAGCAGCGTGCCGACGCCGGCCCCGACGACGACGGCGTCGCCGACCGCGCCGACCCCGTGGCCGAGGAACCAGACGTAGGGGATGGTGATGGCGAACGCGACCAGCCAGAGGGAGAGCGCCGCCAGCAGCTTGCCGACCACGAGCTGGCGGCGCGGCACGGGCGTCAGCAGCAGGCTCTCCAAGGTGCCGCGCTCGCGCTCGCCGCTGATCGCGTCGGCGGCCACGATCACCGCGAGCAGCGAGCCCACCGCGACCGCCACCTGAAGCATCAGGTTGAGCGCCTCGTGCTGCTCGAGGAAGTTCAGCGACTTGTTCGTCGCCGACAGGTAGGTCATCACGCCGATCAGGAGGCTGAAGGCGAAGACCAGGCTGAGGCCGCGCCCGCCGAGCCAGAGATCGCGAAGCTCCTGGCGGGCGACGACCGCCCAACCCGGGCTCGCGCCGCGCTCCCTCGTCCCGGCCTCCACTAGTGGCCCGTCCCGAAAAGGCCCACTAGTCCGCCTCGGTCATCGCCAGGAACGCGTCGCTCAGCCGCGCCCCCTCCAGCTCGAAGGCGAGCAGCGGGACCTGCGCGGCGGTAAGGGCGCGAACCGCCTCGCTCACCTGCACCTGCGTCCCGGCCCTGTCGGACGGCGCGTCGGCCAGCGTCAGCGCGATCCAGTCGGGACGGCCGTCGAGCGGCTCCGCTTCGCCCACGCCGGACAGCCCGGCGAGGGTGGCGAGCGCGCCCTCGCGCATCTCGGCGGGCACCCGGAATCGCACCCGTCGCGGCGCGGCGGCACGCCGCGTCACGTCGGCCACGCTTCCCTCCGCGACCAGCCTTCCCCGGTTGAGGATCAGCACCCGCGAGCAGATCTCCTCCACCTCTCCCAGCAGGTGGGTGCTGAGGATCACCGTGGCGCCCCGGCCCCGGGCGATGTCCTCGACCAGGTGCAGGACCTGGCGCTGGCCGGCCGGGTCCAGGCCGAGCGTGGGCTCGTCGAGGAAGACCACGGCCGGCTCGTTGATCAGGGCGCGGGCGATCCCGAGGCGCTGCCGCATGCCGCGGCTGTAGGTGCCGATCAGCGTCGAGCCGCGCTCGCCCAGGCCGACCTCCTTCAGCAGGCCCGACGCCCGCGCCGCCGCGCTCGCCCGCGACTGGCCGAACAGCTGGGCGTGGTAGCGCAGGAACTCGGCTCCGGTCTGCTGCTCGGGGTATCCCGCGCTCTCGGGCAGGACGCCGATCCGCCGCCGGATCTCGGCCGGGCGGGTGTGGGGCTGCCCGGCGACAGAGAAGCTGCCCGCGCTTGGAGCGAGGATCGTGGTGAGCAGCCGGATCGCGGTGGTCTTGCCCGCCCCGTTCGGGCCCAGCAGGCCGATCACCTCGCCGCCTCGTGCGCTGAAGGCGAAGCCCTCCAGTGCCACCACCGAGCCGTAGTTCTTGCCGAGGCCGCTCGCCTCGACCGTCGCGCCCCGGTCCCCGCTCGTTCCCGGGCCGGCCCGGTCGTGGCCGGGTGACGCGCCTGCCTGGACTGCCATCAGCTTCCAGCTTCCTCCCGATTCGGTGAAGGGATGATGAAAAGCGACCCTAACGCGTCACGGCACCTCGACGGTACCGGTCTCGAAACCGAGCCAGTAGGTGATGCGCTCCGGTCGCAGGGACAGTGCGGCGCCCGCCCTCCGGCGGGCGATCGCGCCGCGGCCGCGCAGCATCAGCCCGCGCTTGCCGGTCGGGCGGTGGCCCTCAGCGGCGTCGAACGCTATGCAGCCCTGGCCGGAGCGGCGGATGTCCGCGAGCGCGACCAGGGAGCCCGCGATCGCGGCCTCGACGCGGCCCGGGTCCCAGCTCGCGGGAAGGGCGAGCGGGCCGCCGCCGGCGAGCCATCCGACGACGGCGGCGCCGCGGCGTCGCGGCAGCGCCGCGACGGCGCGCGGCAGGCCGTCGAGCGGCGGCAGCTCCCTGGCGGAGCCCAGGCGGGGTGCGGCGGCGCCGCGGCGGGGCGGGTAGCGCCAGCGGCCCCGCCGCCACTCCAGCCGCTCGCCGCGGATCACGGCGGCGCGGCGCGGCTCGAAGGCGGCGAGCAGGAGGTTGGGCGGAAACGACTCGGCCGGCAGGCGCGAGCCCTCCAAAGCGAAGCCGAGCAGCTCGCGCGAGTTGCGGGCCGAGAAGGCTTGCACCGCAAGCGGCACCAGCGCTGCCTCCCGCGGGCGGGCGGCCCAGCTCAGCGGCCGCAGCGGGTCGAGCAGGCCCGCCACTCCCCCCAGCACGACCGACAGCTCGCCGGCGCGCAGCAGGACGCCGGCGCGGGGCCGCCTGGTCAGCACCCGGGCCTTCAGGGTCCCGCGGGGAACGGTGAACCAGAGCCTGTCGGCGGCGACCGCGTAGAGGACCGGGGTGACGTGCGGTCCTCGCGCGGTCTGCACGGCGACGTGGGCGAACGGCGCCTTGGCGGCGACCTCCTCCACGCTGGTGTCACGGAGGGCCTCGGCGACGCTCACGGCCGATCGCCGTGACGCTATCCGATCCCTCGACCGCGGGACCGGCGGGCATGCGATCGCGCCGCCAACCGCCACCGGCTGCGAGTCGAAGACAGGCATTCCCTGACCGGTCCCGCCGGCTGGGAAACGAGGGACGAGCAGCGGAAACTAAACTCGCCCCCGTGCCGGGCGAGCGCCTGAAGAAGCTCGAAGCGACCACCCGCTACGACCCCGCCGAGGTCGAGCGGCGGATCTTCGCCGCGTGGCTGGAGGGCGGCTACTTCCACCCGCCCGCCGAGGGCGCGCCCGAGCAGAACTTCTCCGTGGCGATCCCGCCGCCGAACGTGACCGGGGCGCTGCACATGGGCCACGCGCTGAACGGCACGATCCAGGACGCCCTGGTGAGGATGCGGCGGATGCAGGGACGAAACACCCTGTGGGTGCTGGGAACCGATCACGCCGGAATCGCCACCCAGGCGGTGGTGGAGAAGGAGCTGCGCGCCGCGGGGGTCTCACGCCACGAGCTCGGCCGCGACGCGTTCGTCGAGCGCGTCTGGGCGTGGAAGGAGCGCTACGGATCCCAGATCGTCGAGCAGTACAAGCGGCTGGGTGCCTCCTGCGACTACGAGCGCGAGCGCTTCACCCTCGACGGCGGTTACGTGCGGGCCGTCTACCGCGTGTTCGTGCGCCTGTTCGAGAAGGGCTACATCTACCGCGACAACTACATCGTCAACTGGGACCCGGGCTCGCACTCGGCGATCTCCGACCTCGAGGTCGAGAGCCGCGAGGTCACCGACGCCCTCTACTCGATCGACTACCCGATCGAGGACTCGGACGAGGTCGTCACCGTCGCCACGGTGCGCCCCGAGACGATGCTCGCCGACACCGCGGTTGCGGTGAACCCCGACGACGGCCGCTACCGCGACCTGGTCGGCCGCAACGCGATCCTGCCTTTGGTCGGTCGCCGCCTGCCGATCATCGCCGACGACCACGTCGACCCCGAGTTCGGCACCGGGGCGCTGAAGATCACCCCCGGCCACGACCCCAACGACTTCGAGATCGGCCGCGCCCACGGCCTCGAGGAGATCACCGTGATCGGCGAGGACGGGCGGATCGTCGAGCCGGCGCCGGAGCGGTTCGCGGGGATGACCGCGACCGAGGCGCAGGAGGCTGTGGTGGAGGCGCTTCGGGCCGAGGGCCTACTGCGCGGCGAGGAGCCCTACACGCACTCGGTGCCGTTCTCGCATCGCTCCGGCGAGCGGATCGAGCCGCTGATCTCGCTGCAGTGGTTCTGCCGGATGGACGAGCTCGCGGCGCCCGCGATCGAGGTGGTCGAGCGTGACGAGGTGCGGATCGTCCCCGACCAGTGGAAGCGCGTCTACCTCGAGTGGATGCAGCAGATCCGCCCCTGGTGCATCTCCCGCCAGCTGTGGTGGGGACACCGGATCCCGGTCTGGTACTGCGACGCCTGCGAGGAGACCTACGTCGCCGAGGGCGCGCCGGAGCGCTGCGGCGCCTGCGACGGCCCGCTGCGCCAGGAGGAGGACGTGCTCGACACGTGGTTCTCGTCGGCGATCTGGCCGTTCGCGACGCTCGGCTGGCCCGACGAGGACGCTCCTCTTCTGCGCGCCTTCTACCCGACCGACTTCCTCACCACCGCGCGGGAGATCCTCTTCCTCTGGGTGGCGCGGATGATCATGACCGGGATCGAGTTCGCCGGCGACGTCCCCTTCCGCGACGTCTACGTGCACTCCGTGATCCAGGCCCGCGACGGGCAGCGCATGTCGAAGAGCCTCGGCACGGGGATCGACCCGCTCGACGAGATCGCCGTCCACGGGGCCGACGCGCTTCGCTTCGGCCTGCTGGCGATGTCGTCGAGCCAGGACGTCCGCTACTCCGACGCCAAGGTGCAGCAGGGCCGCGACCTCGCGAACAAGATGTGGAACGCGTCCCGGCTGGTGCTGCTCAACGCCGCCGAGGCCGACGCCGGCCGGCCGTCGCCGCGGCGGCCCGAGGACCGCTGGATCGTCTCGCGGCTGCAGCGCGCGATCGCGGCCGTCGGCGACGGGCTGAACGCCTACGACTTCGCCCACGCCGCCGGCGACGCCTACCGGTTCTTCTGGTCGGAGCTCTGCGACTGGTACCTCGAGATCGTCAAGCCGCGGCTGTACGAGGGCGACGCCGACGCCTCGGCGACGCTTCTGTGGACGCTCGAGCAGGTTCTGGCCCTGCTCCATCCGATGATGCCCTTCGTCACCGAGGAGATCTGGTCCCATCACCCCGCGCATACCGAGCCGCTCGTCGTCCATCCCTTCCCGCGAGTCGACGCGGCCCTGGTCGACGAGGAGGCGGAGTCGGAGGTCGGCGCCGCGATCGCGCTCACCCGGCGGCTGAGGCGCTGGCGCGACCTCGCCGGGATCCCGGTGAAGCACGTGCTGGCGGCCCGCTGCGACGGTGCGGAGCCGCACGAGTTCGTCGGCCGGCTCGCCCGCTTCGAGTTCAGCCGCGACGGCGGCGAGCCGATCGCGTCGATCGGCCCGGTCGAGGTGCTGGCTTCCGGGGAGATCGACGCCGACGCGGTGCGGGCGCGGATCGCCGCCCGCCGCGACGAGCTTCGCAGCGAGGTCGAGCGGGCGCAGGGCAAGCTGGAGAACGAGAGGTTCGTCGCCAACGCGCCGCAGGACGTCGTGGACTCGGAGAGGGAGAAGCTCGCCGCCTACCGATCCGAGCTGGAAGAGCTGGATTGACGGCGGCGGAGGCGGAGGCGTACCTCGCCTCGCTGGAGCCGATCGGCTGGAAGCTGGGACTGGAGCGCATCCGCCGGCTGACCCAGGCGATGGGGATGCCCCAGCACCGGTTCGCCTCGCTGCACGTGGTCGGGACCAACGGCAAGACCTCCACCTCGCTGATGATCGAGGCGCTGCTCGAGGCGCACGGGGTGGCGGCGGGGGCCTACGTCTCGCCCCACGTCGGCCGCTGGTCGGAGCGGATCCGGCTGCGCGGCGCGCCGGTCGCCGACGCGGAGTTCGCCGCGGCCGTCGAGCGCACCGCCGAGGCGGCGGGCGCGGTCGACCGCGCGCTCGGCGAGGACGAGGGAAGGCTGACCCAGTTCGAGGTCGTCACCGCCGCCGCCTTCTACGCCCTCGCCGCCGGACGGCTCGAGGCCGCGGCTGTCGAGGCCGGGCTGGGAGGACGGCTCGATGCGACGAACGTGATCCCCTCGCGCGTCTGCGTGCTGACCTCGATCGGGCTCGACCACACCGAGTGGCTGGGCGGCACGGAGGAGGAGATCGCGCGCGAGAAGCTGGCCGTGCTGCGCGAGCATTCGGTGCTCGTGACGGGTCGGCTGAGCGGCGCGGTGGCGGCGATCGCCGAGGCCGCCGCCGCCGAGCGCTCGGCGAGGCTGATCCGCGCTCCGGACGATCCCGGCGAGGACCTCGTCCTGCGGGCGGCCGGGCGCTACCAGCGCCGCAACTTCGCGCTCGCCATGACCGCCGTCGAGGCCCTGCTCGGGGAGATCGACCGCGATGCGGCGCGGGAGGTCGCGGCGGCCCTCGTGATCCCTGGCCGCACCGAGCTGATCGAGGGCGACCCGCCGCTGATCGTCGATGCCGCCCACAACCCCGACGGAGCGCGGGCGCTGGCCGAGTCGCTGCCGGAGCTGAGCGCCGGATGCCCCGTGTTCGCCTGCATGGCGGTGCTCGACGACAAGGATGCGGCGTCGATGGCCGCGGCGCTGGCGCCGGCCTGCGAGGGGATCGTCTGCACCGAGGTGCCCCTGGAGGCGATTCGCGGCTCGGGCCGGCCGGTCGGCCGCTCGCTGCCGGCGAGCGAGCTGCGCGCGCTGTGCGAGGCGGCGGGCGCGTGGGCGGAGGCCGTCCCGGACCCCGGGGCCGCGCTTTCGCGGGCCGAGCAGCTGGCGCGCGCCGCGGCCGGTGTCGCACTGGTCACCGGCACCCACTACCTTCTGGGGAAGATCGTCCCGCGAACCGGCGGCGCCGCCTAGCTGCCCCGGGCCCGCGCGGCCGGAACCAACCACCTGGCTCAAATGGACAAAGAGGCCCGTTCCGAGCTCCTGGCGATGATGGGCCTGGTCGCCGTCGTGGTGGCCGTCGTCATCCTGGCCTTCTTCACGATCGGGTACGTCTTCGGGAGGCTGTTTCTGTGAGTGCGACCAGGGATCGTTGCGTGCGTAGCGAAGTAAACTGACCGGCTTGCCGTGACGCTGACGCTCGCCATATTCGGGATCTCGAACGGTTCCCTGAACCTCGTGGTCAGCCTGATCGTCCTTTTCCTGGTCGTCGTCTGGCTGGCCCTGATCTACTGGACCTACGCCGACGCAAGCCGCCGGATCGAGGATCCCGTGCTGGTCGGGTGCGCTACGGCCGCGTCGCTGTTCCCGTACGTCGGCACGGTCATCTACACGATCCTGCGGCCGCCCGATTTCCTCGAGGACGCCCGCGAGCGCGATCTCGAGATCCGCGCCGCCGAGCTGCGCGTCCGCCAGCTCTCCGAGCAGGCCTGCCCCCACTGCGAGTTCCCGATCGAGCGCAGCTACCTGCGCTGCCCGAACTGCCAGCGGCGCCTGCGCAGCCCCTGCCAGTCGTGCGGGAAGCCGCTCGACCCCCGCTGGGGCGTCTGCCCCTACTGCGAGAGCGAGGTGCCCGGCCGCCAGCAGCGCCGGCGCGACCCGCGCGAGCCCCGTCCGCCCGCCACGCGCCGCAGCTCCCAGGAGCGCGCCCCGGCGCCGCGCCCGCCGCGCGAGGAGAAGCGCGAGCCGCGCGACAAGCCCCCGCGGGAGCCCAGGCGGGCGCCCGCCAAGGCCCGCGCCGAGGAGCGGCCGCCGCGGCCGCGGCGCGCGGGCACGTCCGAGCGCCAGGGTTGAGCTGACGGCGCCGGGGGGACGCCCCTGGCGACGCCGGCTCGGGCGCGGCGAATAACCTTGCGGCCGTGTCGCGGACGCTGATCCTGGTCAAGCCCGACGCCTTCGAGCGCAACCTCACCGGCGAGGTGATCTCCCGCTTCGAGGCCAAGGGCCTGCGGCTCTCGGCCGCCAAGCTGGTCACCGCTGACGCCGAGATCGCGAACCGTCACTACGCCGAGCACACCGAGAAGCCGTTCTTCGGCGAGCTGGTCGTGTTCATCACCCGCGGCCCGCTCGTGGCGCTGGTGATGGAGGGGACCGAGGCGGTCGCGGCGGCCCGCCAGGTGATCGGCGCCACCAACCCGCTGGAGGCGGCGCCGGGCTCGATCAGGGGCGATTACGCCACCGAGGTGACGTTCAACCTCGTCCACGGGTCCGACTCCGACGAGTCGGCCGAACGGGAGATCGCGATCTGGTTCCCCGAGCTCGATGACTGATCCCACGATCTCGCGCGCCCGGATGGGAGGCCGACGGCGGCGAGGCTGATCCTGGCGTCGCGGTCGCCGCAGCGGCGCGCCATCCTCGAGCGCCTCGGGGTCGAGTTCGAGGCGGTGACGCCGCGGGCGGACGAGCTGGGGGCCGGGCCGCCGGCGGACGTCGCAACCGCCAACGCGCGCGCCAAGGCGGAGGCGGTGGCGGGCTCGCAACGCGACGACGTCGTGCTCGGCGTCGACACGGTGGTTGCGCTCGGCGAGCGGATCTATGGCAAGCCGGCCGACTCCGAGCAGGCGCGGCGCTTCCTCTCCGAGCTGTCGGGGCGGACGCACACCGTGCTCAGCGGGGTGGCGCTGGTCGGCGCCGGCGGCGAGCGGGTCGGCGTCGCCACGACGAGCGTCAGCTTCCGCGAGCTCGACCGGGCGACGCTCGACCTCTACCTGCGGTCGGGCGAGTGGCGGGAGCGCGCCGGGGGCTACGCGATCCAGGGGCTCGGATCGGTGCTCGTCGAGCGGATCGAGGGCGACTTCTCCAACGTGGTCGGCCTGCCGGTGCCGCTGCTGCTGGAGCTTGCCCCGGAGCTGTTCGAGGCGTGACGCAAGCCATGTTGCGGCTGTCACGAACGTGCCTGGCGGAGCCCTCGCTTCGCTAGACTCCCGCGCTCGACCGGCCCGCCGGGACGGGGTTGAAGCGGTCGCGCTGCGGCCGCCGCGGGATTCCGAGGGCCGTCGCGTACTCTCTCTTTCCGAATGGGCCTATTCAGCTACCTGACCGGTTTCGGTGCCCGCGACATGGCGGTGGACCTCGGCACGGCGAACACGCTCGTCTACGTGCGCGGACGCGGGATCGTCCTGTCGGAGCCCTCCGTGGTCGCGATCGACTCGCGCTCCGGGCAGGTGCACGCGGTCGGCGTGGAGGCGAAGCGGATGCTGGGGCGCACGCCGGGGACGATCAGCGCCATCCGGCCGCTGAAGGACGGCGTCATCGCCGACTTCGACGTCACCGAGCAGATGCTGCGCCACTTCATCCAGAAGGTCCATCAGAACCGCTTTGCCCATCCCCGCGTCGTCGTCTGCGTTCCCTCCGGCGTCACCGGGGTGGAGAAGCGCGCGGTCGAGGAGGCGTGCCTCTCGGCCGGCGCCCGCAACGCCTACCTGATCGAGGAGCCGATGGCGGCGGCGATCGGCGCCGGGCTGCCGGTCGCCGAGCCGACCGGGAGCATGGTCGTCGACATCGGCGGCGGCACCAGCGAGGTGGCGGTCATCTCGCTCGGCGGGATCGTCGTCTCGCAGTCGATTCGCATCGGCGGGGACGAGCTGGACGAGGCGATCACCAGCTACGTCAAGCGCGAATACAAGCTGATGATCGGACAGCAGACCGCCGAAGAGGTCAAGCTGGAGGCCGGCTCTGCGACGCCGCTGGCGGAGGAGCTGCAGGCCGAGATCCGGGGCCGCGACCTCGTCTCCGGCCTGCCGCGCACGGTGATGCTGACCTCCGAGGAGGTGCGGCAGGCGCTCGAGGAGCCGCTGTCGCAGATCATCGGCGCGGTCAAGGACACCCTCGACCGCACCCCGCCGGAGCTGGCCGCCGACATCATGGACAGGGGAATCACCCTGGCGGGCGGGGGATCGCTGCTGCAGGGCCTGGAGCAGCGCATGCGCGACGAGTGCCAGATGCCGGCTCAGCTCGCCGAGTCGCCGCTGACCTGCGTCGCGGTCGGGTCCGGGCGGTCGCTGGAGGAATTCGAGGCGATCCACCGGGCCAGCAAGAATTCGAAAAATCGTCGCCGGTTCTAATGAGAACCTGTGACATAAAAGAAGAGACTTCAACGTGTACCGAAAGCAGGTTCGCCGGCGTCGCGCCGTGCTCGGCCTACTGGTCGCGGCGTCGCTGGCGCTTCTGACCGCATACTTCGGCGAGGGCTCCGGCGGGGCCCTGCATGGCTTCCAGCGCGGTGTCGCCGCCGTCCTGGCGCCGATCCAGGAGGGCGCCGGCCGGGCGCTGAAGCCCGGCCGTGACCTGGTCAACTGGTTCGACGAGACCTTCCAGGCGCGCGGCGACAACCGGCGGCTGCGCAGTGAGCTGGAGACGCTGCGCGCCAAGGTCGCCGCCGGCGAGACCGCGACCGCCGAGAACGACCAGCTGCGCAAGCTGGTCCACCTGGACCGTTCCGGCGCGCTGCCGGGCGACCGCGGCCGCGTCACCGCTCGCGTGATCGCCCGCTCGCCGACCGTCTGGTACTCGACGATCAACGTCGACCACGGCTCCAGCTCCGGGATCCGGGACAACGATCCGGTCGTCACCGGCGACGGCCTCGTCGGGCGCGTCACCCAGGTGACGGCCGGCACCGCGGAGGTCACCCTGATCACCGACCACACCAGCGCGGTGTCCGCCCTCGTCGTTCCCGAGGGCGCCGCCGGCGTGATCAAGCCGGAGGTCGGCAACCCCGACGACCTCGTGCTCGACTTCATCGAGCGCAACCACAGGATCCAGAAGGGCCAGCGCGTCGTCACCGCCGGGTGGCGGTCGGGCGGGCTGTCCTCGCTGTTTCCCTACGGGATCCCGGTCGGCCAGGTCAGCTCGGCCTCGATCGCCGAGCAGGAGACCTACCAGCGCGTCCACGTGAAGCCGTTTGCCGACATCCGCGGCATCCAGTTCGTGCAGGTGCTGACCCGGGCCGGCGGGACCGCGTCGAGCGAGCTGCACGCGTCGACGGGCGGAGCGCCGTGATCTACACGCCGCGAATCGTGCTCCGCGTGGCGCTTCTGCTGCTCGCCACCGTCATCCTCCAGGTCGCCTTCTTCTCCCAGGTGACGATCTTCGAGACCAACCCCGACATCGTCCCGGTGGTGGTGATTTCGCTGGGCCTGCTCGGCGGGGCGATGACCGGAGTCGTGTCGGGTTTCGCCGCCGGGCTTCTGATCGACTCCTCGATCTACCAGACGATGGGCGCCTCCTCGATCGTCCTGCTCGCCGTCGGCTACCTGGCGGGCCGCTACCGCGAGAGCTTCGACGTCTCCAACGCCCTGGTGCCGCCGCTCCTCTGCGCCGGCCTCACGCTCGTGTACCTGCTCGCCTTCGCCGCGCTTCAGCTGATGCTCGGCGTGGACGCGCCGGTCAGCGTGCTGATAATCCGGGACACGCTCGTCAAGACCGTCCTCAACTTCTTCCTCGGGATCCCGATCTACGTCGGCATCCGCCGCCTGCTGCGCCCGGCGCTCGTCGAGGACGTACCCACGCGCGGCCGTATCGTCCCCACGATCCTCGGCGGCGCCCGGTGATCGGCGAGGATCGCCAGAGAGCCGGCTGATGTACCTGCGCGACGACAAGGGCCCGCCGGCGACGCCGCAGTTCGCGCTGCGGATCGCGATCCTCGGCGGCTTCGCCCTGGTGATGTTCTCGGTGATCTTCTTCCGCCTCTGGTATCTGCAGGTGCTCTCCGGGGACAAGTACCTGCGCGAGGCGAACAACAACCGGATCCGCGAGATCCGCGTGCAGGCCCCGCGCGGCGAGATCCTCGATCGCAACGGGAAGGTGCTGGTCGACAACCGCACCGGCCTGGCGCTGCAGATCCTCCCCCAGAAGCTGCCGCGCGACGCCGGCGAGCGCGAGCGCGAGTTCAGCCGGCTGGGGCGGGTGATCCAGCGCTCGCCGGCCTACATCCGCAAGCAGATGCGCGAGCAGCTGAAGATCTCGCCGCACACCCCGGTGACGCTGCGCCAGGACATCAACTACGACGTCGTCTACTACCTGCAGGAGAACCAGACCGGCTTCCCCGGGGTCACCGTCCAGCGCGTCTTCCTCCGCCGCTACCGCCAGGGAGACCTCGCCGCCCACATGTTCGGCTACGTGGGCCAGGTGACGAAGGAGCAGCTGAAGGAGCCCCGCTACCGCACCGCGCGCCAGGGTGACGAGGTCGGCCAGTCGGGGGTCGAGTACGAGTACGACCGCTTCCTCCGCGGGCGCGCCGGGCAGACGAGGGTGCAGGTGGACGCGCTCGGCCGACCGAAGGGCCAGCTGGGGTCTGTGGCGGCGCGCCCCGGCGACAACCTGCGGCTGACGATCGACTCCGACGTGCAGAGGGCGGGAGAGAGCGCGCTGGCCGCCCGCGGGCTGCCGGGCGGCTTCGTGACGATGGACGTCCACACCGGCGAGATCCTCGGGCTGGGCTCCTATCCCACCTTCGATCCCTCGGTGTTCACGCACCCGCTGACGCCGGCGCGGTACAAGGCGCTGACCAGCCCGGACCTCGGGGCGCCGCTCGCCAACCGCGCGATCCAGGGCCTGTACCCGACGGGATCGACCTTCAAGCTGATCACCTCGACGGCTGCGCTCGAGAGCGGGACGATCACGCCGAGCACGACCCTGTACGACGGCGGCTCGCTGAACGTCGGCGGGATCAGCTTCCACAACGCCGGCGGCGGCGCCTACGGAGCTCTGCAGCTGCCCAGCGCCCTCCAGGTCTCCTCCGACGTCTTCTTCTACCAGCTCGGCGAGCGCATGAACAGCTCCGACGAGCCGCTGCAGAAGTGGGCGCACGACCTCGGGATCGGGCGGCAGACGGGAATCGACCTGCCGGCGGAGTCGAGCGGTCTGCTGCCCAGCCCGCAGTGGCGCGACAAGCTCTTCAAGGAGCACAAGACCGACCGTCCCTGGACGGTGGGCGACAACATCAACCTCGCGGTCGGCCAGGGCGACCTGCAGGCCGATCCGCTGCAGATGGCGGTGGCCTACGCGGCGGTCGCCAATGGTGGCACGATCGTCGCCCCGCACATCGGCGACAGCGTCGAGAACGCCGCCGGCCAGGCCGTCGAGGAGATCCGCCCGGCGCCGGAGCGTCACCTCGACATCAACCCCCAGGTACAGCCAGGCGATCCTGTCGGGTCTGCACATGGCCGCGCAGTCGCCGGGGGGCACCTCGTACAAGGTCTTCGGCGGCTTCCCGATACCGGTGGCGGGAAAGACGGGCACGGCCGAGCGCCCGGGCCAGGCCGACCAGTCCTGGTACGTGCTCTTCGCGCCCTATCCCAATCCCCGCATCGTCACCGCGGTGACGATTGAGCGCGGCGGCTTCGGGGTGGACTCCGCCGCGCCCGCGGCCGAGGAGATCGTCTCGCGCTACTTCCAGGTGAAGCCGGGCCAGGTCAAGCAGGCCGGCTCCGGCGGGCGGGTGGAGTGATGCGAACGCCCACCCCACAGCCCTTCCACGAGCGTGACGACGTCAGCCGGCGCTCCTTCTTCTCCCAGATGGACCCGCTGCTGATGCTCGCCGCCCTGGGGCTGATCGCCTTCAGCATCTTCAACCTGGCAAGCGCCACCCGCAGCGACATTGCCGGGAGCCCCTACTACTTCGTGCTGCGCCAGAGCATCTACGCCGGCGCCGGCCTCGTGCTGCTGCTGGCGATCGCGCGCGTCGACTACTCGCGCTTCCGCGAGCTTCGGGTCGGCCTCTACACGGTGATGATCACGGCAATCACGCTGGTGCTGATGTTCGGCGCGGCGGCGCGCGGATCGCGACGCGCCTTCGACCTGCCGCTGTTCAGCTTTCAGCCGGCCGAGCTGGGCAAGCTGCTGCTGATCCTCGCGCTCGCCGGGTTCGTGCTCGATCGCTCGCGGCGGATGACCGACGGGCAGCGAACCGCGCGCATCCTGCTGCTCGGGCTCTGCCCGGCGGCCTTCGTCTTCCTCCAGCCCGACCTCGGCACGGGACTCGTCTTCGGTGTGGTCACCCTGGCGATCCTGTTCGTGTCCGGGGTGCGCTGGACCCATTTCGCGGCGATCGGGGCGGTTGCCGCCGCGATCGTCACGATGGTGCTCGTAATCGCGCCGGCAGTGGGAACGCCGGTCCTCAAGGGCTACCAGGAGCAGCGGCTGACCGCGTTCCTGCATCCCAGCGAGGATCCGCGAGACGCGAGCTATCAAGTGAACCAGGCGCTGATCGCCGTCGGCTCGGGACAGAGGACCGGGCGCGGCGAGCACGCCACCCAAACGCGGCTCGACTTCCTCCCCGAGCGGCACACGGACTTCATCTTTGCCGTGATCGGGGAGCGATACGGATTCGTCGGCGCCGCGTTCGTCCTGTCCCTCTACGCCCTGCTGATCTGGCGGGCGCTGCGCATACTGACGCTCTCAAAGAACTTGTACGGGACCCTTATCGCGGGCGGGATCACCGCCATGCTGATGTTCCAGGTCTTCGTCAACGTCGGGATGAGCATCGGGATCATGCCGATCACCGGCATCCCGCTGCCGCTTCTGAGCTACGGGGGATCGTCCGTGTTGACGACCCTGATGGCGATCGGCGTGCTTCAGAGTGTCTACGTCCAGGCGCAGCTCACGCAGAAGAGCAGGGCTCTGTTCTGAGCGCGTGCGAAGCGCGCGCGACGTTCAGTCGCAAAGTGAGCTGATCTAGTTGAAGAAGACAATTCTGGTTTCCGTCGATCGGGGAGAGACCCGAGTGGCGGTGTTCGAGTCGAAGACCGGGCGCTCGCGCTCCGGGCGGGACCGCGGAGGCTCCGCGAAGCCGAGCACTCCGAAGGTCGCCGAGCTCTACATCGAGCGCCGCGGACGTCGCTCGATCGTCGGCAACATCTACAAGGGCCGCGTCGACAACGTCCTGCCGGGCATGGAGGCGGCGTTCGTCGACATCGGCCTGGAGCGCAACGGCTTCCTGCACGTCGACGAGATCGTGCTGCCCGGTGGCCAGGCGGCGCCGAAGCGCGGCCGCGGCCGCGGCCGCCGCATCGACGAGCTGATCAAGCCTGGTCAGGAGCTGGTCGTGCAGGTGGTCAAGGACCCGCTGAAGACGAAGGGCGCGCGGCTCTCGATGCAGCTTTCGATCGCCGGCCGCTACCTCGTCTACATGCCCCAGGGCAGCGGCGTCGGCGTCAGCCGCCGGCTGCCGGAGTCCGAGCGCGAGCGGGTGCGCAAGATGATCGAGCGCATGTTCGACGGCGAGGGCGGGCTGATCGTCCGCACCGCCGCCCACGGCGCCAAGAAGCCCGACTTCGCCCGCGAGGTCGACTACCTGCACCGCCTCAACGAGGTGCTCGACCGCCGCGCCGCCGAAGCGGAGGCGCCCGCTCTGGTCTTCCAGGAGGCCGACCTTTCCGTGCGCGTTCTGCGCGACGTGCTGATCAGCGAGTTCGAGGCGGCGATCATCGACGACGACAAGCAGTTCCAGCGCGTCACCGGGTTCTTCCAGCGGACCGCGCCGGAGCTCGTCTCCTCGGTCGAGCTGTACCGCGAAGAGCAGCCCCTGTTCGAGAAGTGGGGGGCCGACGATGCGATCGCCTCGACGCTGTCGCGGCGCATCGACCTGCCCTCGGGCGGCTACCTGGTGATCGACTACGCCGAGGCGCTCACCGTGATCGACGTCAACACGGGCAGCTTCACCGGCCGCGGCAAGGGCCGGCTCGAGGACACGATCACCCGGGTGAACGTCGAGGCGGCGGAGGAGATCGTGCGCCAGGTGCGCCTGCGCGACATCGGCGGGATCATCGTCATCGACTTCATCGACATGGCCCGCAGCCGCAACCGCGACCAGGTCCTGAAGACGCTGCGCAAGGCGCTCGACGAGGACCGCACGAAGACGTACGTGATGGAGGTCTCTCCGCTCGGGCTGGTCGAGATGACCCGCCAGAACGTCACCGACGGCGTGCGGGAGATCCTCACCCGCCGCTGCCCGACCTGCGACGGGGACGGAGTCGTCCGCTCCGAGGAGACGGTCGCGATCGAGGCGATCCGCAAGCTGCGCGCGCTGGCCGCCTCCGAGCCCGAGCCCGAGGCCTATCTGATCCGCGTCCACCCGAAGGTGGCGGCCGAGCTGCTCGATCCCGTGCGCGGCCTCGCCGAGCTGGAGGCGGAGACCGGCAAGCACTTCCACTTCGAGGGTGGCGACGCGCTCTCGATCGGCACCTTCGACCTGGTGGACAGCGGGCCGCGGGACCGGATCGAGGAGCGGGCGCTGCCGTTCCGCGTCGGCGAGGAGGTGCTGGTGACGATCGAGGAGCCGCACATGTACAACGTCGACGATGCGGTCGCGAGGGTCGACGGCTACATCATCAGCGTCACCGGCGCCGGCCCCCACGTCGGCAAGCGGCGGCTGGTGCGGATCGAGCGCGTCGAGCGATCGGCCGCCGTGGCGGAGCTGATCGACAACGGCGGCGACGGCCGCGAGCCCGACGCGGAGGAGGGACTAGAATCGCCTGCTTCGCCGGGCCGGCGACGCGGCCGCAGGGGCGGTCGCGGCCGCTCGGGCGCCGCACGCGGCAAGGACGGGGAATGACCATGACCACGTACGCGATAGTCGAGTCGGGCGGTAAGCAGTACCGCGTGTCGAAGGGCGACACCGTGCTGGTCGACCGCCTGCATGAGGACGAGGGCGCAAAGGTGAGTCTGCGCCCCGTGTTCTTCCGCGGCGACGGCGACAAGGTGGCGCTCGACGGCGGCGACCTCGAGAAGGTGAAGGTGGAGGCGGTGGTCTCCGAGCACCTGCGCGGGGAGAAGATCCGCGTCTTCAAGTACAAGCCGAAGAAGGGATACCGGCGGCGGATGGGCCACCGCTCCGAGCTGACGAAGCTGGAGATCACGGACGTGGCGATGCTGAGCCGCAGGCCGGCGCAGCGCAAGGCGGCGGAGAAGCCGGCGGCCGACAAGCCGAAGGCTGCGGCGGCCAAGCCGAAAGCGGCGGCGGGCGGGCGTTCTGCTACAACCAGGAAGGCGCCGGCGCGCAAGGCCCCGGCGCGGCGAACGACGAAGAAGGCCTCCTGATGGCGCACAAGAAGGGACTCGGCTCCAGCCGCAACGGTCGCGACTCCAACCCGAAGATGCTCGGGGTGAAGGTGTTCGCGGGCGAGCGCGTGAGCGGCGGCGAGATCATCGTCCGCCAGCGGGGCACCCGCTTCCGCGCCGGCGATGGCGCCGGGATCGGCCGCGACCACACGATCTTCGCCACGCGGGCGGGGCTCGTGCAGTTCAAGCCCGCCCGCAAGGGCCGCACGGTCCTCGTCGAGACGGACTAGGGACGGACTAGGGACGGCGGCGCTCGGGCCGCGGGTCCTGTCACCGGGACCCCACGGGCAGCGAGCTTACGCTGACGCGGTCTCGCAGCCCGCGGGGCCCCCCGGTGCCACCCGCGGCAGGAACCGCACGGCTATCGTCGCCCCGGTGTTTCACGATCGGGCGCGCCTATACGTCGAGGGAGGGAAAGGCGGAAACGGCTGCGTGAGCTTTCGCCGCGAGGCCCACGTCCCGAGGGGCGGCCCGGACGGCGGCGACGGCGGGCGCGGGGGGGACGTGGTGCTGGTATGCGACCCCTCGCGGCGGGACCTGGCGGCGCTGCATCGCTCGCCTCATCTCCGCGCCGGGCGCGGAGCGCACGGCCAGGGGTCCGGCAAGCACGGGCGCCGAGGCGACGACGTGGAGGTGCCGGTGCCGCCCGGGACGCAGGTGGCCGGGATAGACGGCGCGGAACACGACCTCACCGCGGCGGGCCAGCTGGCGATCGTCGCTGCCGGCGGCCCCGGCGGGCACGGCAACAGGCGCTTCGCCACCTCGACCCGCCAGGCCCCGCGGTTCGCCGAGCGGGGATTAGAGGGGCAGTCGGGCTGGATCGAGCTGCGTCTGAAGCTGCTCGTCGACGCCGGGCTGGTCGGCCTGCCCAACGCCGGCAAGTCGTCGCTGCTGGCGCGGCTGACGCGGGCGGCGCCGAAGGTGGCCGACTACCCGTTCACGACCACGGAGCCGGTGCTGGGGACGCTCGAGTCCGGCGACCGCCAGCTCGTCCTCGCCGACATCCCCGGGCTGATCGAGGGCGCCGCCGCCGGCGCCGGGCTCGGCCACGAGTTCCTCGCCCATGTCGAGCGCTGCCGGATGCTGGTGCACGTCGTCGACGTCTCGCCGCTCGATGGCGACCCGGCGGCGGCCTACGCCACCGTGCGCGCGGAGCTCTCCGAGTACGGGAGGAGCCTGGTGGCGCTGCCCGAGCTCGTCGTGCTGTCGAAGCGGGACCTGATCGACGACGCCGCCTGCGAGCGCCTGTTGGCCGAATGGCGCAGCCGGCTGGGCGGAGAGGTCGTGGACGTCCTCGCCGCCTCCGCCGTCAGCGGCGCCGGGCTCGACGACGTCGTGCGGCGGATCTTCGAGGCGATCCCGGAGCGGCCGCCGGTGCCGGAGGCCGGCGCCGGGTTCGAGGCCGACCACCGCGTCTACCGACCCGGCGCCGACCGCGGCTTTCGTGTCGAGCGGGTCGACGACGGGGCGTTTCGCGTCGAGGGGCGGGGCGTGGAGATGCTGGTCGCCCGCCACGACCTCGCCAACCCGGAGGCGCTCGCCTACCTCGAGCAGCGGCTCGCCGAGATCGGCGTGGTCGCCGCCCTGCGGAGGGCGGGCTTCGAGCCGGGCGACGAGGTCCGGGTCGGCGAGCAGGCGTTCGAGCTTCACCCCGCCTGAGACCGGCGCCTCACCCAACTTTCGCCGCGCCAGCGCGTCAAAGGGGGCAAGAACGCGAGTTCGAGAGCCCGAGCCGATGCACGCCCCGATCACAGCCAGCACCAGCGAGCCCGAGCTCGCCACCCGCGCCCAGTCCGGGGACCGGATCGCGGCGGCCTATCTGATCGCACCGCGCTTCGAGGAGGTGCACAAGTTCTTCCGTGCCGTCGTGGAGGACCCGATTGACGCCGGGGAGGCGACGCGCGAGGCGCTCGAGGAGGCACTGCGCTCGCTCGCCTTCTTCGCGCCCGAGCGCCAGAGCTTTCGCACCTGGCTGTTCGGCCACATCGGCAGCCGCGCGGCCCGCCGCCGGGGCTCCGGCGGCATGCTCGGGTCGCTGCCGCTCGCGGAGCGGGAGGTGATGGCGCTGCGCTGCGCCGTCGACCTCGACTGGGAGGAGATAGCTGAGATCACGGGCTTCAGCGAGGCCGCGGTGCGGCTTCTGCACGAGCACGCGATCGACAGTCTGGTCAGCTGAGGCCCGCCGGCGCGGCTCGGTCGGGGTGTGCGGGATGCCGCCCCGGGACGCGGCGCCGGCGGGTTCTCTCTTCGCGCCTACACTTCGCCCGGCCGTGACCGTGGTAGCGAAGCTGGGATCCTCGATCGTCGCCGACGATGACGGCGAGCTGCGCAGCGACGTGCTCGACGCCGTCTGCGAGCAGGTGGCGGCGCTCGTCGACGGGGGCGAGAACGTCGTCCTGGTCACCTCGGGGGCGATCGCGCGGGGGATGCGGATGATGAGGCTGGCGGTGCGGCCGCGGGCGATGGACGAGCTCCAGGCTGCGTCCGCGGTCGGCCAGGGGGACCTCTTCCGCGCCTACGAGCAGCGTCTCGGCGCCCGTGGCGTCCGCAGCGCCCAGGTGCTGCTCACCGCGTTCGACCTGTCGGCGCGGGTGCACTACCTCAACGCCCGCCAGACCCTGCGGCGGCTGCTCGACTGGCGGATCGTGCCCGTCGTGAACGAGAACGACACGACGGCCACGGACGAGATCACCTTCGGCGACAACGACTTCCTCTCGGCCCAGGTCGCCGTCCTGCTCGACGCGCGGATGCTCGTGCTGCTGACGGACATCGCCGGCCTGCACACCGCGGACCCGCGCACCGACCCTGATGCCGAGCTGGTCGCCGAGGTGAACGACTTCTCCGAGCTCGATGGCCTGCGGATCGGCGACCGCACGTCGCCGTTCGGCCTCGGCGGCATGCGCAGCAAGGTGGGCGCCGCCGAGATGGCGAGCGAGGCGGGGATCCCGGCGGTGATCTGCGACGGCACCGAGAGCGGGACGCTGGGCGCGGCGGCAGCCGGAGAAGCCGTCGGCACGCGCTTCGCCGCCAGGCCGGCCAGGGTCTCGGCGTTCAAGCTGTGGCTGAAGTACGCGAAGCCCAGCCACGGGCGGCTCACGGTGGACTCCGGCGCGGCAAGGGTGCTGCGCGAGCAGGGGCGCAGCCTGCTCCCGGTCGGCGTTGTCGCCGTGGACGGCGAGTTCGAGGCCGGCGACGCCGTCGAGGTCGTCGACGACGGGGGGCCGGTCGGCAAGGGGATCGCCAACTACTCCGCGGCGGAGCTGGAGCGGGTGAAGGGGCTGAAGACGGCGCAGGTGCAGGAGCTTCTGCCGCGCGCCTCCGAGGAGGCCGTGCACCGCGACTACTTCGTGCTCGCGTAGCCACGTCGCGGGACGCGGACGTCCGGCCGCGGCTGCGACGACCCCCCGGACTTGCCGCGGCCGAACATCCGCGCCCCGCCTGCGCGGTATCGCCGGCGAGCGCGGCGGCTACCCTTCTTCGGGATGGCGACCAGGACCGAATCGGTGGCCGAGGTCTGCGCGGCGGCGAAGCGCGCCGCACGCAGCCTCGCCGTGCTGGACACGGCGGCGAAGGACGCCGTGCTCGAGGCGGCGGCGGCGAAGCTGGGCGAGCGCGCCGACGAGGTGCTGGAGGCCAACGCGGCGGACCTCGCCGACGATCGCGCCGCCGGGCTGACCGAGGCGCTGCGCGACCGGCTGGCGCTGAGCGCGGACCGGGTGGCGGCGATCGCGGCCGGGGTGCGCGAGATCGTCGCCCTGCCGGACCCCGTCGGCGAGGAGGTGGAGCGGCGTAGGCTCGCCAGCGGGCTCGACCTGCGCAAGCTGCGGGTGCCGCTCGGCGTCGTCGCCGTCATCTACGAGGCGCGGCCGAACGTGACCGTGGACTGCGCCGCGCTGACCCTGAAGAGCGGCAACGCGATCGTGCTGCGCGGCTCCAGCTACGCCGAGCGCTCCAACGCCGCCCTGGCGGCGATCGTGCGCGAGGCCGTAGCGGAGGCCGGCCTGCCCGAGGCGGCCGTGTCGCTGCTGCCCGCCGGCGGACGCGACGACCTCGCCGAGCTGGCCACGCAGGAGGAAAGCGTCGACCTGATCATCCCCCGCGGCGGCGAGGGGCTGAAGGACGCGCTCAAGCGGGTGGCGACGGTGCCGGTGATGTACGCGGCCGCCGGGAACTGCCACGTCTACGTGCACGCCGACGCCGACCTGGAGATGGCGCGGCGGATCGCCTTCAACGCCAAGGTGCAGCGGCCCGGGGTGTGCAACGCGGCCGAGACGCTTCTCGTCAGCGCCGAGATCGCGGACGCCTTCCTGCCGGGGGTGCTGGCGGACCTGCACGCCGCCGGCGTCGAGCTGGTCGGCGACGAGCGGGCGCGGGCGGCGGCCGGCGGGGTCGAGGTCGCTCCCGCGACGGCGGCGGACTGGGACACCGAGTATCTGGGGATGAAGATGGTGGTCGGCGTGGTGGGCTCGCTGGAGGAGGCCGTGGACCACGTGAACAGGCACGGGACCGGGCATTCCGAGGCGATCGTGACGCGCTCGGAGCGGGCCGGGGACGCCTTCACGGGCGCCGTGGACGCCGCCGCCGTCTACGTGAACGCGTCCACCCGCTTCACGGACGGGTTCGAGTACGGGATGGGGGCGGAGATCGGCAACTCGACCCAGAAGCTGCACGCGCGCGGCCCGATCGGGCTGCGGGAGCTGACGACGTTCAAGTACGTCGTCCACGGCACGGGCCAGGTGCGGGAGTAGAGCGGTCGACGGCGGCGGACAGGCCCGAGCCGATCCCGCGGACGGCGCCGTCGCGCGGCTCGGCATCCTCGGCGGCGCCTTCAACCCGCCCCACCTCGGCCATCTCGTGCTCGCCCAGGAGGCGACGCTGCGGCTGTCGCTGCAGCGCGTCGTGCTGATGCCCTACGGCGACGCTCCGCACAAGCAGATCGAGCAGGATCCCGGGCGGGAGGCCCGCCTCGAGATGACCCGCCTCGCCGCCGACGGCGACGATCGCTTCGTCGTCTCGTCGCTGGAGGTGGAGCGCGACGGTCCCTCCTACACGCACGAGACCCTCGAGGCCGTGGCGGCCCAGAGGCCGGGGACGGAGCTCGTGCTCGTGATCGGAGCCGACGCGGCGGCGGGGCTGGGCGGCTGGAGGCGGCCCGAACGGGTGCTCGAGCTGGCATCGCTGGGGGTAGCGTCGCGGCCCGGGGCCGGGGAGGCCGATGCCCGCGCCGCCCTGGAGCGGGCCGGCGGGGCGGGCCGAATGGCCGCTTTTGCGATCCCCGACATCGAGGTCTCGTCGACGCTGGTGCGGCAGCGGGTGCAGGCGGGGGAGCCGATTCGCTACCTGGTGCCCGACGCGGTCGCCTCCTACATAGAGCGGCAGGGGCTGTACTCGGGATGAGCCCCGAGCGGATCGCACGCGAGCTGGCGGAGATCGCCGACGCCAAGCAGGCGGAGGAGATCGTCGCCCTCGACATGCGCGGCCTCGTCGGCTACACGGACTTCCTCGTGATCTGCACGGCGCGCAACGAGCGTCAGGCGAAGGCCGTGCACGACGCCGTCCACCTGGAGATGAAGCGGCGCCACGGCCTGCTCCCGGGCCGGGTGGAGGGGGAAAGGGAGGCGCGCTGGGTGCTGCTCGACTACCTGGACTGCGTCATGCACGTCTTCACGCCCGAGGCGAGGCGGCGGTACCGGCTCGAGCAGCTCTGGGGCGAGGCGCCGCGGCTGGCCCTCGACCTCGCCGGCGCGGCGGCCTGATCGCGGCGGTCTCGCTCGCCGCCGCCTGACCGGCGCCGGTTCCAGGCGTGATTGTGCGGATTGGCGCGTTCTTCGCCTTCGCGCCAATTATGCGTCCGCCGGGGCACCTAGGCTCCGCGTCGATGGGGAGTAGCGAATTCCCTCGAGCGCTCCTCGGCTACCGCCGCGGGTCCGTCGATGTCGCGCTCGCCGCCCGCGACGAGCAGCTGGTTCGGCTCCAGGCCGAGGTGACGCGTCTGACCGCCAGCCTGGTGGAGCGCGACCGCGAGCTGAGCGCCTCGCTGGTGGAGACGGAGAAGGCGCGCACGGAGCTGGAGCGCCTGCGCGCCGACCACTACGAGAGTCTGAAGGCGCTGGACTCCGCCAGCCGGCGGCTCGAGGAGCTGCACGCGCAGGCGCGCGGGCAGGCGACGCGGATCCGCCTCAAGGCCCTTCGCGAGGCGATCGAGGTCGCCGACCGGGTAGCGGAGCTGGTGCGCCTCCGCGACGAGATGAGCGGCCGGCTGCGGACCGCGCTCGAGGAGACCGCCAACCGCCTGAACGGTTTCGAGGGCGGCGCGGCCGTCCAGGAGATCGTGGAGCGGGCCGGGATCGACATGGGCGCCCTGGACCAGGCGCGCGACCGGATCGCAAGGCTCGCCGCTGGCGCCGGCCGCGGCCGCGGCGGGACCGAGGATGCCGGCGAGGAAGCCGACGAGGCGCCGCTGGTGGCGCTCGGCACGAACGGCCACGCGGAAAGCCCCGCGGGCCTGTTTGAGGGGCTCGTGCGGGTGGAGATCGGCCCGCTCGACGACTTCTCGCAGCTCGTCAGCTTCGAGGACGCCGCCGGGGACATCGCCTCGACGGCGGAGATCTCGAATCGAGCGGTTCTCCGACGGCCGCGCCACCCTGGCGATGCGCCTGGAGGAGCCGGTGGAGCTGCTGCGCGAGCTGGAGGAGCGCTCGCCGATGGAGTTCAAGGTGCGCGACCAGACCGGCGACCGCGTCGTCCTGGACCTGGACGACGAGTAGCCCACACCTCCGCCCCTCGCAGGTCACACATCTGGCACGTCGGGCCCTTGTTGCGGCGCACAATGTACGCGAACATACGTTCGTGTTAACGCGCAACCAGAAGGGCGCGATTGCTGAGGCGAAGATCGCGGCCGAGGCCTTGACGCTGGGCGTCCCAGTGCTGCGTCCGGTGGCCGAGCATGGCCGCTACGACCTCGCGTTCGATCTCGGCCACCGCATCCTCCGCGTCCAGTGCAAGTGGGCGTCGCTCAAAGGCGATGTGGTGGTGGTCCAGTCCAGGGGCTCCTGGCATTCACCGGGTCGCGGATACGTGCGAACGACGTATTCGGCCGACGAGGTTGACGCGATCGCCGTCTATTGCGGGGATCTCGATGCGTGCTGCCTGCTCCCGATAGAGCGGTTCGCCGGCCAGGGGAATGTTCATCTGCGCACCGCACCCCCCAGGAACGCTCAGAGGGCGTCTATACACTTCTTGTCCGATTACACCCTTCGTGGGGCTGTAGCTCAGCTGGAAGAGCGCCTGACCGGCAGTCAGGAGGCCGGGGGTTCGAGTCCCCCCAGCTCCACTTCCGTCACACCGCTGCCTGGGTCGCTACAGGTCGGTGCCCACGAGTTCCGCAACCCCTTCGGCTGGTACATGGAGCGCGCCGCAGCGGGCGAGGAGATCCACGTCACACGCCATGGCCGCCCCTATGTCCGTCTGCTCGGCGCCGATGACGCCCGCTGAGCTCCCTGGGCACGGGTTCGAGCCCCAGAACGTCCATTTGCCGTCGCTTGCCTACCCTGATGGCCCTTGCGAGCGCGTAATCCCTCCGGAATCGTCGTGACGCTGGTCGCGCTGGCGCTTGCGCTTGCCCTCGCGGCGCCCGCGTCGGCCCACGTCACCAAGTCCTCCGGGCCGTTTCGGGTGTCGATCGGGTGGGGGGACGAGCCCCCGATCGCGGGGTCTCCGAACTTCGTGCAGGTCGAGGTCGGTGGGGCACGTCACGCAGACCGGGAGCGGGACGTACTCGTGGGGCTACCAGACGAAGCCCAACGAGAGGACCAAGCTCGTCTACATCACGGCGACCGACTCTCACGGCCGCCCGGGCCAGATCGCGTTCCGGCTCTTGGTCCACCACTGACTCGCGGCCGTACGTCAGCCTGCCTCGGGTCGGTGGCCGACACCGCCGGGACGCCGCCAGACCGGTCCTAGCCGCTTTCATCTCCCTTTCATTTCTCGGGGGACAATGGTGCTCTCATGGGGGAGCTTTGAGATGCGCGTGCTGATCGTCGAGGACGAGGCGAAGATGGCGGGGCTGATCCGCCGCGGCTTCCAGCGCGAGGGGATGGCCGCGGACGTCGCCGGGCGCGGCGAGGACGCCCTCTGGATGGCGGGGGCCACCGAGTACGACGCGATCGTCCTCGACGTGATGCTGCCGGGCATCGACGGCTTCGAGGTCTGCCGCCGTTTGCGCGCAGACGGCGTCTGGTCACCGGTGCTGATGCTGACCGCCCGCGACGCCGTCCCGGACCGCGTCGCAGGCCTCGACAGCGGCGCCGACGACTACCTGGTCAAGCCCTTCTCCTACGCCGAGCTTCTCGCCCGCCTGCGCGCCCTCGCCCGCCGCGGCCCGATCGAGCGGCCGACCGAGCTTCGCGCCGGCGACCTCCGCCTCGATCCGTCAGGCCATCGCGCCTGGCGGGGCGACGTCGAGATCTCCCTCTCCGCGAAGGAGTTCGCGATCCTCGAGATCTTCATGCGGCGCCCGGGCGAGGTGCTGTCCCGCTTTCAGCTGCTCGAGCACGCCTGGGACTACGACTACGAGAACCGCTCCAACGTCGTCGACTCCTACGTGCGGTTCCTGCGGGGCAAGATCGACAAGCCCTTCGGGGTGCGCTCGATAGAGACGGTGCGCGGCTCCGGGTACCGGCTGCGAGAGGACGGCGGCCGCTGAGGCGCGTGCCGATCCGCCTGCGGGTGACGCTCGCCTTCTCCGGCGTGATGGCGATCCTCCTGGTCGCTCTCGGGCTGTTCGTCTACCTGCGCTTTCGCAGCCACCTCGATGCCACGATCGACCAGGGCCTGCGCTCGCGCGCCGACGACGTCGGCCTGATCGTCACCCAGTCCGACGCCGACCTGCGCGAGGGAAAGCGCCTGCTTCCATCGCGCGAGAGCTTTGCCCAGCTGCTCACCCCGCGGGGGCGGATCATCGACAGCACGCCGGGACTCGGCGGAGCGCCGCTCCTCTCCGACGCCGAGCGCGCCGCCGCCGTCCGCGGCCAGGGTCTGGTGGATCGCGGTGCGTCGCCGCCGGCGCTGCGCGACCCTGTCCGCCTCCTGGCGCGGCCGATCCACGCCCACGGGCGCGACCTCGTGATCGTCGTCGGATCGGCAACCGACGATCGCGCCGACGCCCTCCGCAACCTCCGCACGGTCCTCCTGATCGGCGGGCCGGTGGCCCTGATCCTCGCCTCGCTGGCCGGCTACGGGATGGCGGCCGCGGCGCTGCGCCCGGTCGAGGCGATGCGGCGCCGCGCCGCCGCGATCTCCGCCGCCGAGCCCGACGAGCGCCTGCCGGTCCCCGAGTCCCGCGACGAGCTGGCGCGGCTCGGGCTGACGCTCAACTCGATGCTCGACCGGCTCGCCACGGCGCTCGAGCGCGAGCGCACCTTCGTCGACGACGCCAGCCACGAGCTGCGCACGCCGCTGGCGATGCACAAGACCGAGCTGGAGCTGGCCCTCCGCTACGGCGGCAGCGCGAGCGAGCTGCGGGCGGCGATCGCCTCGGCCGTCGAGGAGGCCGACCGCCTCGGCCAGCTCGCCGAGGACCTGCTCGTCGTGGCGCGCTCGGACAAGGGCAGGCTCGCGCTCGACCTGCAGCCCGTCGACGTTCGTGAGCTGCTCGACGCCGTCCGCGAGCGGTTCGCCCAGCGGGCCGCCGAGGCCGGGCGCGAGATCGCCGTCGATGCCCCGTCCGAGCTGCGGGTGGACGGCGATCCCCTGCGGCTCGAGCAGGCGCTGACGAACCTGGTCGACAACGCCCTTCGCCACGGCCGCGGCGAGATCCGGCTGCGCGCCGCCGCCGCCGGCGAGGCCGTCCGCCTGCACGTCGAGGACGGCGGCTCGGGCCTTCCGCCGGAGTTCGTAGAGCGCGCCTTCGAGCGCTTCACCCGCGCCGACTCCGGCCGCGCCGGAGGGGGGTCTGGCCTCGGCCTGGCGATCGTGGCGGCGATCGCACAGGCACACCGCGGCAGCTGCGGCGCCGCCTCCCGGCCGGGCGGGGGCGCCGACGTCTGGATCGAGCTGCCGGCCGCTGGCCCCGGCGGCGGCTCGGGCGTCCCGGCGGCGGCGGCCGAGCTCCCCGCCGACCGCTGACCCACGACCAGCGGCGGGGTGCCCTACGCACGCTTCCTCGTGCCTTCATGTTCGTTTCACGCCGCCCGCCTACAAATGCGCTGCGAACGCTTATCAAGGCACAGGAGGCACGCAATGCATCGCATACGCAGATATCTGATCGTCGCCGCAGCCCTGCTCGCGCTCGGCGCCGGCACCGCCGGCGTGGCGCTGGCGACGCGCGGCGACGACAACGACGGCGTCGGTCGCGGCGACCTTCCCCAGGGGTCGCACACCGTCCATCTCGACCCGGCCGAGTTCACCACCCGCATCGACAACCCCTACTGGCCGATGCGCCCCGGCAGCCGCTGGGTCTACCGCGAGCACGAGAACGGGGTGACGCAGCGCAACGTCGTCCGGGTCACCGACCGCACCACGCGGATCGCCGGCGTCGAGGCCCGCGTCGTCCACGACGTGGTCACCGGCGGCGGCAAGCTCGTCGAGAAGACGACCGACTGGTACGCACAGGACGTCGACGGGAACGTCTGGTACCTGGGCGAGGCCACCACCGAGTACCAAAACGGCCACGCGTCGACCGCCGGCTCGTGGCGGGCGGGCGTCGACGGGGCGCAGGCCGGGATCGCCCTTCCGGCCGATCCGAGACCCGGCATGGCCTACCGCCAGGAGTACCAGCGCGGCAACGCCGAGGATCATGCCCATGTTCTCGGCGTGGATCAGAAGGTGCAGGTGCCGCTGGCCCGCTACCGCGGCGCCGTGCTGACCGAGGACCTGACGCCGCTGGAGCCCAACCTGGTCGAGCTGAAGTACTACGCCCGCGGCGTCGGGCCGGTGCTGACCCTGACCGTCTCCGGCGGAGCCGGTCGCGACGAGCTGATCACCTACCACGCCGGCTGACGCCGAGCGGCTGGCGGCACGCGCCGGGGCGCCCCCTCGGGGGGGCGCCCCGCGCGTTCCGGGGGGACTGCCGGGATCTCCTCAGGACACGTGGGTGACGATCGACTGCGCCGGCGTGCAGGTGCCGCTTGTGATCGTCTTCGCCCGCGCCTTGGCGTAGTAGTCGCCCGTCGGCGTGCTGGTCAGCAGCCGCCAGGCGCCGGTTGTGTCGGTTGTGCGCGTTCCCATCAGGTGGTCGGGGCCGTTGAGGCGCCGGTACACCGCCACCTTGCGGTTGCGGTAGCAGCTCGCCTTTGACGAGGTCACCTTGCCGCGGAAGCGGTCGCTGGGCGAGCGCGTGAAGCCGATGCTCACCTGGCTGCCGAAGTTGGCCGCGGAGGCCACCGCCGGTGCCAGAGCCGAGGCGGCCAGCGCCGACGCCGCGACAAGCGCGAGCTTGCGCTTGATCCTGTTCATGTGTCCTCCTGAGGTCGTGTCGGGGACGATCGCGCCGAAGCTAGAGGCGGACGGGAAAGCCCCGACCCAAGCGGAAGTAAGGAGCAGGCAAAATTCGTCGGTCCCAGGCGGGCGGCCCCGGCGCCCGCCTTCAGGCCGGCTCGGCCTCGTCCCCGCCGCCCGCGACCGGCGCCTCGGCGCGAAACGGATCCAGCGCCTCGCTTGCCGCCTCGTAGCCCTGCATCATCAGACGCGGCCAATTTCCGCGGTCGAGAAACAGGTCGTAGAACGAGGTACCCCGAAGCTCCGAAGCCTCCACCGGGTCGATCAGCGTCAGCCGGTCGCCGAGCTGCTGCTTAGCGCGCCGCGCCAGCTCGAGGTGGTAACCCTGCTGCATCTGGCGGCTGGCCTCGAAGATCCCGCCGAGGCGGTCCTGCCAGCCGGTGATGTCCCTCGGCTCGAAACTCCGCGGCAGCATGAAGTTGACGCCGACGACGCGGTCGAAGCCGCCCTGCTCGATCACCGGCTGCGCCGGCCACACCTCGATGATCCCGCCGTCCACGTAGAGGTGGCCGCGCACCGGCACCGACTCGATGAACAGCGGCAGCGCGATCGCCACCCGCACCAGGTGTCCGACCGGAACCTCCGGCGTGCGCTCGCTGCCGAAGTACTCGACCGTGCCGAGGTCCATGTTGTAGACGATCGTGGTGATCGGGATCGGCGTCTCGGCGCAGCGCATTCCGGTCAGCCGCCCGTCGAAAAGGCCCTCGATCGCCTCCCCCTTCGCGATCCCGGTGAAGCCGCGCAGCGCCGAGAGCGCGTAGCGCGGCAGCGAGAGCCAGTCGGCGTCGACGTAGTCGCGCGGCCGCCACGACAGCGAGAAGTCGGCCATCTCCTGCGCGCTCATGCCCGCCGCCCACATCGAGCCCCAGATCGCCCCGCCCGAGCAGCTGACGATCTCCGCCGGCTCGATCCCCGCCTCCTCGAAGGCGCGGGCCACCCCGACCAGGGCGACGGCGGCCCCGCCGCCGCCCGACGCGACGAGCGCCACGCGCTTTCCCTCGAGCGCCGGCACGGGGCGCGATCGCAACGGCGGGAACACGCCCGAGGCATCCACCTGCTCGGGGCGATCGATCAGCGGCAGCGGCAGGACCGCCCGCCGTGCCCTGCGCAGAAAGCGCACGTCGGCGGCGATCGACCCCAGGTCGACCAGGTCCGTCAGACGCTCGAACTGGGCCTTGATCGCGAACAGGTCGAGGCGTTCGTCCAGTGACATCGGACGTACCGTAGCCTCAGCCGCCGTTGATCGACCTCCACTGCCACATCCTGCCACTCCTCGACGACGGCGCACAGGACGTCGAGGACAGCGTCGCCATGGCCGGCCAGGCGGCGGAAGACGGCATCGAGGCCGTCTGCGCCACCCCGCACATCCGCCACGACCACGACGTCGTGGTCGCGGAGATCGAGGGCCGCGTCGCCGATCTCAACCAGGCGCTCGCCCGCCAGGACCTCCCCGTCGAGATCCTGACCGGCGGCGAGGTCTCAGAGACCGTGGCCGCCGGGCTCACGGACGCGGAGCTCCGCGTGCTCTCGCTCGGTGGGGGCGGCTGGGTGCTGCTCGAGCCTGCCCCCGGCCCGCTCTCCGACTCGCTCGAGCGCTGCGTAGGGCTGCTTGGCGCCCGCGGGCACCGGTGCATCGTGGCCCACCCGGAGCGCCACGTCGCGGCCGACATGTTCGAGCGTCTCGAGCGGCTGGTCCGGAACGGCGCCCTGGTCCAGGCAACCGCCGATCCGCTCACCGCGGCGTCAACCGCGGAGGGCATGGCGGAGCTGGCGCGGCGCGGGCTCGTCCACGTCCTCGGCAGCGACTCGCACTCGGCGCGGTTCGGCAGGCCGGTGAGGCTGTCCGATGCGCTGCGGCGGCTGCGCGAGATCCCCTCGCTGGAGCCCCACGTCGACTGGATCGCCCATCTGGCGCCGCGGGCGATCGTGCGCGGCGAGCCGCTCGCCGTCCCGTACGAGCCGGTCGCCTAGCGAATGATCAGACCCGGCCGTCCGGGGCCGCCTCGAGACTGACCCTTCGCGCCAGGTCCTCGATCACCGGGCGTGAACCGGAGCCGAGCCCGTGGCGGAGGAAGTTCGCCGCCCCGGCGGCGGCGCCCAGCACGAGCGCCCGCCGCCAGTCGAGCCCGGTCGCCCACGCGGCCGCGAGCCCACCCATCATCGAGTCGCCGCAGCCCTCCCGCGCGCCGCGGTCGAAGCGCGGCGGGGTCAGCACCCAGGCTCCGTCGTCGCGCAGGACCAGGGCGGGGCGCTCGCCGCGCGTGACGACCACCATGTCGGCGCCGCCGGCGCGCAGCCGCTCCGCCGCGGCGCGCAGCTCGTGCGGGCTTGCGACCGGGCCGGAGACGAACTCCGCCAGCTCCCAGTCGTTCAGCTTGACCAGGTCGGGATGGCCCTCCAGGGCGCTGTCCAGCCGCGGCGAGGAGAGGTCCACCAGCACCGGCGTGCCGTTCGAGCGGACGTCGGAGACGAGGCTCGGGTAGACCTCGAGCGGCAGCGCGTCACCCGGAAACGGGTTGCAGACGACGAGCACCTCGCTGTCGAGCGCCGCCGCGCAGGTGGTCGAGACCAGGTCGTCCAGCTCGTGCCGCGACGGCGGAAGCGCGTCCGCCTCAGAGACCAGCCGGCGCTCGCCGTCGCGCCGGTCCTGGACGTAGCAGCCGGAGCCGCCCGCGGTCTCGACCAGCCGCTTCTGCCCCGGAAGCGCGTCGAGCAGCGGCCGCAGCACGGCCCCGGTCTCGCCCCCGAGCAGGCCGCAGAGGATCGGCTCCGCTCCCAGCTCCGCCGCCATCCGGGCCACCCACACGCCCTGGCCCGCCGGGTGAACGTGGATGTCGTCGCCCTGCGCCCCGCGCGCCTCGATCGTCACCGACAGCAGGGGATGCGGCCCGAACACCGTCACTCGCGGCTTGGCGGTCACCCCGGCAACGATAGGTCGCGCGGGCCGCGCGCGCCATCGAGGCGAACCCGCGCCCAGGATCGTGGCTGACTACTGATGAATCGGGTCGGCCGCCGGTGGAAGATTCGAGCGTGAGCGAGGACCGTCTCACGGCGCTGGACGCGACCTTCCTCGAGCTCGAGGAGTCCGACGACAGCGCCCACATGCACATCGGCGGCGTGATGGTCTTCGACGCCCTCCCGCAGGGCGGCGCGCCCGCGACCGCGGAGCTGGCGCGCCACCTCGAGCGGCGCATGCCCGAGCTGCCGCGCTACCGGCAGCGCCTCTCGGAGCCCCGCACGGGCGGCGTCCGCTGGCCGGATTGGGAGGTCGACCCGAACTTCAGCACCGCCGCGCACATCCGTCGCGCCAGCCTGCCCTCGCCGGGCGGCGAGGCCGAGCTGTTCGAGTGGGCCGGCGAGTACTACTCGCAGCGCCTCGACCGGCGCCGCCCGCTCTGGGAGATCGTCGTCCTCGACGGGCTCGCCGGCGGCCGCTGGGCGATGGTGACCAAGACGCATCACTGCATGGTCGACGGAATCGGCTCCGTCGACATCGGCCACACGATCCTGGACACGGAACGCGTGCCGTCGCGCCGCGGGCCGATCGGCCCGCGCTCGGAGGCGGGTGCGGAGCCGGAGCAGCCGGTCGACGCGATCGGCCGTGGTCGCGCGCTGGGGTCGGACGCCGCCGCAGCGGCGGCCGCCCTCGTCCGCCTGCCGCTGCGGGTGGCGGAGGCGGGGCTGGGCATGGTCAGGCATCCCGAGCAGGCCCGCGACGCGCTTCACCGGTCGCGCGCCACGGCCAGCCTGCTGATGCGCGACGAGGTCCTGGCAGCGCCCAACACCAGCCTGAACGAGCCGATCGGCGCCCATCGCCGGCTCGCCGTCATGCGCGCCCCGCTCGCCGACCTCAAGCTCGTGAAGAACGCGCTCGGCGGCACCGTCAACGACGTCGTCCTCACGGTCGCCGCGAGCGGGCTGCGCGAGCTGCTGCAGGGCCGCGGCGAGGCGCTGCCGCACCAGGGGCTGCGGGCGATGGTGCCGATGAACATCCGCAGCGCCGGCGAGCACCTCGAGCTGGGCAACAAGATCACGTCCCTGTTCGTGCACCTGCCGGTCGACGAGCCCGACACGCTGATCCGCTACCAGCGCCAGATGGATGAGGCCGAGACGCTCAAGTCCGGCAGCCAGGCAGTCGGCTCGAAGACGATGATCGACGTCGCCGGGCTTGCGCCACCCGCCCTGCACAGCTTCATCGCCCGCTCCCTGTTCGCCACCCGCCTGTTCAACGTCACCGTCACCAACGTGCCGGGACCGCAGGCGACGCTGTACGCGTTCGGGGTCCGCCTGCGGGAGATCTGGCCGCTGGTCCCGATCGCCGCCAGCCACGCGATCGGCCTCGCCGTGCTCAGCTACGACGGCGAGCTGTTCTTCTGCGTCAACGCCGACCGCGACACCGCGCCGGACGTCGACGTGATGGTCGACGGCATGCGGGCGGCGCTGCGCGAGCTGCGAGAGCTTGCCGCCGAAACCGCCGCCGAGCCGGTCTGAGCGGCCGCCGAGCCGGTCCTACGAGGGCACGGACAGGCGGTCGCCGGGCTCGCTCGCCGGCTCCCGCGGAGCGTGGCCGAGGCGGCTCTCCAGCTCCAGCACGAGCTGGGTGGTCTTGATCACCGTGTCCGGGTTGAGGCTGATCGAGTCGATCCCGAGCTCGACCAGGTACTCGGCCATGTCGGGGTAGTCCGACGGCGCCTGCCCGCACAGCCCGGAGTGGATGTCGTTTCGGCTGCAGCCCTCGACGGCGAGGCGGAGCATCTCCTTGACGCCCTCGTCGCGCTCGTCGTAGTCGAAGGCGACGATCTCGGAATCGCGGTCCACTCCGAGGGTGAGCTGGGTGAGGTCGTTGGAGCCGATCGAGAACCCGTCGAACAGCTCCGCGAAGCGATCGATCAGAAGCACGTTGTTGGGGATCTCGCACATCGCGTAGACCTTCAGCCCGTTCTCACCGCGCGTCAGCCCCAGCTCGGACATCCGGTTCAGCACCCGCTCGGCCTCGTCCACGCGCCGCACGAACGGGAGCATCAGGATCACGTTGTCGAGCCCCATCTCCTCGCGCACCCGCATCATCGCGCGGCACTCCAGGGCGAAGCCCTCCTCGTAAGCCGGGTGGGCGTAGCGCGCGGCGCCGCGGAACCCGATCATCGGGTTGGCCTCGTCGGGCTCGAAGTCGGCGCCGCCGAGCAGGCTCGCGTACTCGTTGGTCTTGAAGTCGGACATGCGCACGACCACCGGCTTCGGCCAGAAGGCGGCGGCGATCGTGCCGATGCCCTCCGAGAGGCGCTCGACGAAGTAGCTCTCGCCGTCGTCGTATCCGCGCCACAGCCGGGTCACCGCCTGGCGGGCCTCCGAATCGGTGACCTTCTCGGGGTGCAGCAGGGCGAGCGGGTGGGCCCTGATGTACTCGCTGACGATGAACTCCATCCTCGCCAGCCCGACGCCGTCGTTCGGCAGGAACGACGTCTTGAAGGCGAGATCGGGATTGCCCAGGTTGACCATGATCTCGGTGGCGGGCCGCGCCAGGCCCTCGACCTCGGTGCGATCGACGTGGAACGGCACCTCGCCGCGGTAGACGCGTCCGGTGTCGCCCTCGGCGCAGGAGACCGTCACGATCTCGCCGGTGGGGACCGAGGTCGTCGCATCTCCGGCGCCGACCACGGCGGGGATGCCGAGCTCGCGGGCGATGATCGCCGCGTGGCAGGTGCGTCCGCCGCGATTGGTGACGATCGCCGCGGCGGTTTTCATCACCGGCTCCCAGTCCGGCGTGGTGATGTCCGAAACAAGCACCTCGCCGGGCTTGAACTCCGAGAGGTGGCTGAGGTTCTCGATCGGGCGGGCCGTGCCCGAGGCGATCTTCTCGCCGACCGACCGACCCTCGGTGACGACCTCGCCGCCGTCCTCGAGGACGTAGCTCTCCAGCGTCGTCGCCTTGCGCTGCGAGGCCACGGTCTCGGGGCGCGCCTGGACGATGTAGAGCTTTCCGTCGAGGCCGTCCTTCGCCCACTCCATGTCCATCGGGCGGCCGTAGTGGCGCTCGATCTTGATCGCGTAGTCGGCCAGCTCGAGCACGTCCTCGTCGCCGATGCAGTAGTGCTCGCGGTCGGCCTTCGGGGTGGGGATGTTGCGGACCGTGTGCTTGGTCTCGCCCTCGACGAAGATCATCTTCACCGCCTTGTCCCCGACCAGCCGCCGCAGCACGGCGCGGTGGCCCTGCTCGAACGTGGGCTTGTGGACGTAGAACTCGTCCGGGTCGACGGCGCCCTGGACGACGTTCTCGCCGAGGCCGTAGGCGCCGGTGATGAACACCACGTCGCGGAAGCCCGACTCGGTGTCGAGCGAGAAGAAAACCCCCGAAGAGGCCAGGTCGGAGCGCACCATCTTCATCACGCCGATCGACAGCGCCACCTTGAAGTGGTCGAAGCCCTGGTCGACGCGGTAGTGGATGGCGCGGTCCGTGAACAGGCTGGCGAAGCAGCGGCGGCAGGCGTCCAGCAGGCTCTCGTCGCCGTGCACGTTGAGGTAGGTCTCCTGCTGACCGGCGAAGCTGGCCGTCGGCAGGTCCTCGGCGGTGGCGGAGCTTCGCACCGCCAGGCTCACCTCCTCGCCGTACTCGTCCCGCAGGCGCGCGTAGCCGGCGAGGATGTCCCTCGCGACCTCCTCCGGCAGACCCGCTCCGTAGACGATCTCCCGAGCGCGCTTGCCGCGCCGCGCCAGGTCGGCGACGTCGTCGGGGTCGAGGTCGTCGAGCGCGGCGTGCAGGGCGTCCCCCGCGCCGGTCCGCTCGAGCATGTGCCTGTACGCGTCGGCGGTGGTGGCGTAGCCGTTGGGGATCCGCACGCCCTGGTCGCCCAGCTCGCGGTACATCTCGCCGAGCGAGGCGTTCTTGCCGCCGACCAGCGGCACGTCGTCGATCCCGAGATCCTCGAAGAAGCGGACGTACTCGAAGTCGCTCACGGTCCTGCCGAGCCTACGCCGCCGGCGGGGGGAAGTCCATCCCGCCGCGCCACGGAATCGGAATCCGTAGCGACTACCTATCGCGGCGGGCCGCCGGGCGCTAGGCTCGCCACGACGTCCGTTGCGCCCCGGAGGGATGGATTTGGAGCTGATCGAGCTGAATGCCCTCGACGGCCTGCTGAAGGCGCTGGTCGATCGCGGCTTCACCCTCGTCGGGCCGACCGTCCACCAGGGGGCGATCGCCTACGAGGAGATCACCTCTGCGGCCGACCTGCCCGCCGGATGGACCGACACCCAGGACGGCGGCACCTACCGCCTCAGCCGCCGGGACGACGACGCCGTCTTCGGCTACGCCGTCGGCCCGCATTCCTGGAAGCGTTTCCTGCACCCGCCCGTCCTGCGGATGTGGAAGGGGCGCCGCACCAACGACTCGTTCGAGATCGCCGTCGACGACGACCCGCCCCGCTACGCGTTCATCGGCGTCCGCGGCTGCGACCTGCACGCGATCGCGGTCCAGGACCGCGTCCTCGCCGAGGGCGACTATCCCGATCCCCACTACGTCGACCGCCGCAACGGCGCCTTCATCGTCGCGGTCAACTGCGGCGTCGCCTCCGGGACGTGCTTCTGCGTCTCGATGGGCACCGGTCCCAAGGTCGACTCCGGGTACGACCTCGCCCTCACCGAGATCCTCGACGGCGACGGCCACCGGTTCACCGTCGAGGTCGGCAGCGAGCGCGGCGCCGAGGTGCTCGCCGACGTCGCCCACCGCGAGGCGCAGAGCGAGGAGCGCGCCGCCGCGGACGCGATCGTCGAGCGCACCGCCTCGCAGATGGGCCGGGAGCTGGACACCGACGGGATCAAGGACCTGCTCTACCGCAATCTCGAGCATCCCCGCTGGGACGAGGTCTCCGAACGCTGCCTGACCTGCGGCAACTGCACGATGGTCTGCCCGACCTGCTTCTGCACGACGGTCGAGGACGTCGGCGACCTCGCCGGCGAGGAGTCCGAGCGCTGGCGCCACTGGGACTCCTGCTTCACCACCGACTTCTCCTACGTCCACGGCGGCAGCGTGCGCCCCTCGGGGCGGTCCCGCTACCGGCAGTGGATGACCCACAAGCTCGCCACCTGGATCGACCAGTTCGGCACGTCCGGGTGCGTCGGCTGCGGGCGCTGCATCACCTGGTGCCCGGTGGCGATAGACATCACCGAGGAGGCGGCGGCGATCCGCGCCACGGACGGTGCCGGTGAACCGAGCGACGGCGGACCGGGTGCCGGGGGGCCATGAGCCTGCACGGGATCGACGAGCTGCTGGCGGGCGTCCCCGCGATGGAGGGGCTCGAGCCCGCCTATCTCGAGCTGATCGCGGGTTGCGGCTCGAACGTCGCCTTCGACGCGGAGCAGCGGCTGTTCCGCGAGGGCGATGCGGCGGACATCTTCTACGTGCTGCGCCACGGGCGCCTCGCGCTCGAGTTGCACGTCCCGGGCCAGGGAGAGGTGGTCGTCATGACCGTGGGTCCGGGAGAGATCGCCGGCTGGTCGTGGCTCGTCCCGCCGTACCGCTGGCATCTCGACGGGCGGGCGCTCGAGCGCGGCTCCGCGATCGCATTCGACGCGGCCTGCCTGCGCGGCAAGTGCGACACGGACCCGAAGCTGGGCTACGAGCTGATGAAGCGGTTCGCCACGATCCTGCTGGAGCGCCTCCAGGCGACGCGGATGCAGCTGCTCGACGTATATGGCCACGCCCCTGCCTGAGCCGGCGGTCCGCGACGCCTCTGTCCCGGCTCCCTACCGGGTGCTGAGCCGCGTCCAGGAGACAGCGGACACCTGGACGCTGGAGCTGGAGCCGGCCACCGGCGACGCGCCCCCGTCCTTCGCCGCCGGCCAGTTCAACATGGTCTATGCGTTCGGCGCCGGCGAGGCGCCGATCTCGATCAGCGGCGACCCGGCCGCGGCGGGGCCGATCGTCCACACGGTCCGCGACGTCGGCCTCGTGACCAGGGCGATCTGCGCCGCCCGCCCGGGCGACACGCTGGGAGTGCGGGGCCCGTTCGGCAGCGAGTGGCCGATCGCCGCCGCTGAGGGAGGCGACGTCGTCGTGGTCGCCGGCGGGCTGGGCCTGGCGCCGCTTCGCCCGGTCGTGCTGTCGCTGCTGGCCGAGCCGGAGCGGTTTCGCGACGCCGTTCTCCTCTACGGCGGGCGCGAGCCCGACCAGCTCCTGTACAGGGACCAGCTCGACGGCTGGGGGATGGGGGCCGAGCTCGAGCTGGCGATGACGGTGGACACCGCCCGCGGCGATTGGACGGGGAACGTCGGCGTGGTGACGAAGCTGATCGACCGGGGACCGTTCGAGCCCGAGCGGGCGGTGGCGATGGTGTGCGGGCCGGAGGCGATGATGCGCTTTGCGATCCGGGCGCTGCAGGATCGCGGCGTCGCCCCCGACCGCATCTACATCTCGATCGAGCGCAACATGAAGTGCGCGCTGACGCACTGCGGCCGCTGCGTCTTCGGGCCCACCTACGCCTGCCGCGAGGGGCCCGTGCTGCGGCTCGCCGACGTCGAGGGCTTCTACTGGACGCGGGAGATCTGATGCCCCAAGCCGCTTCGAAGCCGAAGCTCGCCGTTTGGAAGTTCGCCTCCTGCGACGGCTGCCAGCTCAGCCTGCTCGGCCTCGAGGACGAGCTGATGGGGCTGGCCGGCAGCCTCGACATCGCCTACTTCCTGGAGGCGACGCGGGGCACGGTCGAGGGGCCCTACGACGTCTCCCTGGTCGAGGGCTCGGTGACGACCGCCGCCGACGCGGAGCGGATCAAGCAGGTGCGCAAGGCCTCTCGCCGGCTCGTCACGATCGGCGCCTGCGCCACCTCGGGAGGCATCCAGGCGCTGCGCAACTTCGCCGACACGGCCGAGTTCGTCGCCGCCGTCTACGCCACCCCGGAGTACATCTCGACGCTCGACACCTCGACGCCGATCAGCGCCCACGTGGCGGTCGACTTCGAGCTTCAGGGATGCCCGATCAACAAGCGCCAGCTGCTCGAGCTGATCAGCGCCTACCTGAACGAGCGGCGCCCCAACATCCCCGCCTACAGCGTCTGCATGGAGTGCAAGCGGCGCGGCAACGTCTGCGTGATGGTGGCCCACGGCACGCCCTGCCTCGGACCTGTCACCCACGCCGGCTGCGGCGCCCTCTGCCCCGCCTACGACCGCGGCTGCTACGGCTGCTACGGGCCGATGGAGACCCCGAACCCCGCCTCGCTCACCGGCTGGATGGGCGATCGGCTCGACGTGGACGACGTCGACCTCGTGCGCGTCTACCGCACGTTCAACGCCGCGTCGCCGGCCTTCCGGGGCGAGAGCGAGGCGGTGGAGGGCGAGATCGGCGAAGCGGTGGCCGGGCGGAGGCCGGCGCACAGCCCGCCGAGGGGCGCGGATGGCGGCTGAGCCCGGCAACGGCGCCCGCACGATCCGCACCGACGCCCTCGCCCGCGTCGAGGGCGAGGGGGCGATGTACGTGCGGATCCGCGGCGACGAGGTGCTCGACGTCGAGCTGCGGATCTACGAGCCGCCGCGCCTGTTCGAGGCGCTGCTGCGCGGGCGCAACTTCTCCGAGGCGCCGGACATCACGGCACGGATCTGCGGGATCTGCCCGGTTGCCTACCAGATGAGCGCCTGCGCGGCGATGGAGGATGCGCTCGGCATAGACGTCGGCCCCGCGATCCAGGACCTGCGGCGGCTGATCTACTGCGGCGAGTGGCTGGAGAGCCACGCGCTTCACGTCTACATGCTGCACGCGCCCGACTTCCTCGGCTACGAGAGCGCGTTCGCGATGGCCGGCGAGCACGGAGCGATCGTCGAGCGGGGGCTGCGCACCAAGAAGGTGGGCAACGAGCTGATCGCCACGGTGGGTGGCCGCGAGGTGCATCCGATCAACGTCCGCGTCGGCGGCTTCTACCGGGCGCCGACCAAGCGCGAGCTGGAGCCTCTGCGCGACCCGCTCGAGCGCGCCCGCGAGGAGGCGGTGGAGACGGTCGCCTGGGCCGCCACCCTGCCGTTCCCGGATCTGGACCCCGACTACGAGTTCGTCTCGCTGCGACCGGATGGCGACCGCTACCCGATCGACGGCGGCCGGATCGTCTCCTCGGCCGGGATCGACGCGGCGCCGTCGCAGTTCGACGAGCAGTTCGAGGAGCATCAGGTCCCGCACTCGAACGCGCTGCACTGCAGGGTCCGCGGCCGCGGCTCGTATCTGGCGGGGCCGATGGCGAGGTTCAACCTCAATGCCGACCGCCTGTCGCCGGTCGCCGCCGAGGCGGCTGCGCAGGCGGGGATCGGGTCCGGCTGCGCCAACCCGTTCCAGAGCATCGTCGTTCGCAGCGTCGAGATCCTCTACGCCCTCGACGAGGCGCTGCGGCTGATCGACGCATACGAGCCGCCCAATCCGCCGGCGGTCGAGCCGGCGCCGCGCTCCGGCGTCGGGCACGGCGTCACCGAGGCTCCCCGCGGCCTTCTCTATCACCGCTACGAGCTCGCCGACGACGGTCGCATCGCCGCGGCGCGGATCGTTCCGCCGACCTCGCAGAACCAGCGCGCGATCGAGGAGGACCTGCAGGACTTCGTCGCCGGCAACACCGGCCTCGACGACGACGAGCTGACCCTGCGCTGCGAGCAGGCGATCCGAAACTACGACCCCTGCATCTCCTGCGCGACGCACTTCCTGCGGCTCGAAGTCGAGCGCGATGAATCAAGACCCCCACCTGCCTGACGCCTCACGCCACGCGTTCGGCGCCGAGATCGGCGTCCCGCCGGCGGTGGTGGTCGCGATCGGAAACCCGATCGCCGGCGACGACGCCGCCGGCCCGCTGGTGGCGCGGCGCCTGCGCGAGCTGGACCCCGCCGCGCGCGTCGTCGAGCTGACCGGCGAGCCCACGCCCCTGCTGGACGCGTGGGAGGGTGCCCGCCTCGCGATCGTCGTCGACGCCGTCGTCTCCGGCGCGGAGCCCGGAACGGTCCACCGCCTCGACGTCAGCGAGCGGCCGGTCCCGGGCGGCGTCTCGGCGCTCTCCACCCACGCGATCGGGCTCGGCGCGGCGATTGAGCTCGCCCGGGCCCTCGGACGGCTTCCGGCCCGGGTCGTCGTCTACGGCATCGAGGGCCGCTCCGGCAGGGCTGGATCGGCGCCCGATCCGGCGGTGACCGAGTCGGTGGAGACGGTCGCGGCGATGGTGGCGGGCGAGCTGGCGGCGCTTGGCCCCGTCCAGCAACCCGATCTGGGCATGCGGGACGACTACGGATGACGCCGCCGGGCCGATCGCGCGATCATTGAGCTTGTGTTCCAGGTGCGCATCCACGGTCGCGGCGGACAGGGCGCGGTCACGGCCGCGGAGATGCTCTCCGTCGCCGCGTTCCTCGAGGGTCGCCACGCCCAGGCCTTTCCCAGCTTCGGCTCGGAGCGCACCGGAGCGCCCGTCGTCTCGTTCTGCCGCATCGACGACCGGCCGATCAGGCTGCGCGAGCCGATCGCGGAGCCCGACGGCCTGATCGTCCAGGACCCGACCCTGCTCCACCAGGTGGACGTGTTCGGCGGGCTCGGCCCCGACGGCTACGTCCTGATCAACTCGGGCAAGTCCTTCGTGGAGCTCGGCCTCGGCGAGCTGGCGGAGCGCTTTCGCGCCGAGCGGATGATCACCGTGCCCGCGACCGAGTTCGCCCGTGAGCACCTCGGCCGCCCGCTGCCCAACGCCGCCCTGCTCGGCGGGTTCGCCGGGCTCTCGGGGCTGGTCTCGATCGAGTCCGTCTCGGCGGCGATCCGCGAGCGCTTCCCCGGCAAGGTCGGGCATGCCAACGTCGCCGCCGCGGCCGCCTCCCACGACTACGTCCGCGCCGCGGTCGAGGAGCCGGCTCGTGCTTAAGCAGATCGAGGGCTCGCATGCCGTCGCCGATACGGTCGCGCTCTGCCGTCCGGAGGTGATCTGCGCCTACCCGATCTCGCCGCAGACCCACATCGTCGAGCACCTGTCCGACCTCGTCCGCTCCGAGGAGCTTCAGCCGTGCGAGTTCGTCAACGTGGAGTCCGAGTTCGCGGCGATGTCGGCCGCGATCGGCGCCTCCGCCGCGGGGGCGCGCACCTACACCGCCACGGCGAGCCAGGGGCTGCTCTACATGGCCGAGGCGCTCTTCAACGCCTCCGGGCTGGGCGTGCCGATCGTGATGACCGTGGCCAACCGCGCGATCGGCGCCCCGATCAACATCTGGAACGACCACTCCGACACGATGTCGCAGCGCGACTGCGGCTGGATTCAGCTCTACGCCGAGACCAACCAGGAGGCCGCGGACCTGCACGTGCAGGCCTACCGGATCGCCGAGCAGCTCTCGCTGCCGGTGATGGTCTGCATGGACGGCTTCATCCTCACCCATGCGGTGGAGGGAGTCGACGTCCCCGACCAGAAGCAGGTGGATGCCTTCCTGCCGCCGTTCGAGCCGATTCAGGTGCTCGATCCCGCCGAGCCGGTGACGATCGGGGCGATGGTCGGCCCGGAGGCGTTCACGGAGGTCAAGTACCTGGCGCACGCCAAGCAGATCCAGGCGCTCGACCTGATCCCGACGGTCGCGGCGGAGTTCGCCGACGCGTTCGGGCGCGAGTCCGGCGGGCTGGTGCGCTCCTACCGGGCCGACGACGCCGAGACGATCGTGGTTGCGCTGGGCTCCGTGCTCGGCACGATCGAGGACACGATCGACGAGCTGCGAAAGGAGGGGGTGAGCATCGGAGCGCTTGCCCTGAAGTCGTTCAGGCCGTTCCCCCTCGACGAGGTCCGCGCGGCTCTGGGCGACGCCAAGCGCGTCGTCGTGCTCGAGAAGGCGCTCGCCGTCGGCATCGGCGGGATCGTCTCGGCCAACGTGCGAATGGCGCTGTCGGGAATCCAGCTCCACGGATACACGGTGATCGCCGGGCTCGGCGGCCGGCCGATCACGCGCAAGTCGCTGCGGGGGCTGTTCGACGACGCGATCGCCGATCGCCTCGGACCGCTCACCTTCCTCGACATGGACTGGGAGCGCGTGGAGCGCGAGCTCAGCCGCACCCAGCAGGGCGGCCGTCCCGGTCCGCACGCGGAGAACATCCTGCGCGACTTCGGCATCGTCGCCGCCCGCTCCCACTGACCCGAACCCATGGCCCGCAAGCAACAGATCAAGTTCTACCAAGCGGGTAGCTTCGTGGTCGGAAACCGGCTGCTCGCACCCGAGGAGCGCTCTGTGCAGGCCCGCACCGAACGCTCCAACACGCTCACGTCGGGCCATCGTGCCTGCCAGGGATGCGGCGAGGCGCTGGGTGCCCGCTACGCGCTCGACGCCGCGATGCGCGCCACCGAGGGTCAGCTGATCGCCGCCAACGCGACCGGTTGCCTCGAGGTCTTCTCGACTCCCTTCCCGGAGTCCTCGTGGCAGATGCCGTGGATCCACTCGCTGTTCGGAAACGCGCCGGCGGTCGCCACCGGGATCGCCGCGGCGCTGAAGGCGAAGGGCCGCGAAGACGTCCGGGTCGTCGGCCAGGGCGGCGACGGTGGCACGCTCGACATCGGCTTCGCCTGCCTCTCGGGACTGTTCGAGCGAAACGACGACGTGCTCTACATCTGCTACGACAACGAGGCCTACATGAACACCGGGGTGCAGCGCTCCGGGGCGACGCCGCCGGGCGTTCGCACCGCGACCACCAAGCCGTTCGAAGGGGCGATGGGGAACAACTTCGGCCAGGGCAAGAGCGCTCCCCTGATCGCGATGGCGCACGAGATCCCCTACGTGGCGACCGCCACCGTGGCCGAGCTGCGCGACCTCGAGTACAAGGTCGAGCGCGCAATGGAGCTCCGCGGCGCCCGCTACCTGCACATCTTTGTTCCCTGCCCGCTCGGCTGGGGGTCGGCATCGCGCGACACGATCCGGATTGCTCGCCTCGCCAAGGAGACCGGGATCTTCCCCGTATTCGAGGCCGAGAACGGCGACGTCGTCGGCGTCTCGAAGATCCGTCGCCGGGTGCCGGTCACCGAGTACATGAAGCTCCAGCGCCGCTACGCGCATCTTTTCGGCGACCCGCCTCAAACAGAGATCGTCGAGGCGATCCAGCGCCGCGCCGACCGCAACATCGAGCGCTTCGGGCTGCTCGCCGACGCCGACGAGGGATCCGAGCTGCCGGGCGATGCCACCGACTCGGCCGGGATCGGGGACGGCGCCCAGGGCTCGAGCATGGACGAGTCGGAGAGCAACCTGATGCGACTGCTCGCCGAGGCCGACCGGGGACCGCAGTGAGCGAGAAGCCCTACGCGATAACGCTCGACGTCGGCTCCAGCCTGGCCAACAAGACCGGCAGCTGGCGCACCGAGCGCGCCGTCTACGTCGACCGCCTGCCGCCCTGCAACCACGCCTGCCCGGCCGGCGAGAACATCCAGGCATGGCTGTACGAGGCCGAGGAGGGAGACGGCGGCTACGAGCGCGCCTGGCGGAAGATCATGGAGGACAACCCGATGCCGGCGATCATGGGCCGCGTCTGCTACCACCCCTGTGAGACCTCCTGCAACCGGGGCCAGCTCGACGAGGCGGTGGGAATCAACTCGGTGGAGCGCTTCCTCGGCGACGAGGCGATCAAGCACGGATGGACCGTCGACGTTCCGGCGCAGCGCTCCGGCAAGCGGGTGCTGATCGTCGGCGCCGGACCCTCGGGCCTCTCGGCCGCCTACCACCTCACCCTGCTCGGCCACGACGTGACGATCCACGAGGCGGGCCCGATGACCGGAGGGATGATGCGTTTCGGCATCCCCAAGTACCGCCTCCCGAGGGACGTGCTCGAGGCCGAGGTCCAGCGCATCCTCGACATGGGCGTCACCCTGGAGCTGAACACCAAGGTCACCGACATCCTCGCCACCATGCGCGAGGGAGGGTTCGACGCCGCCTTCCTGGCCGTGGGCGCCCACATCGGCAAGCGCGCCTACATCCCGGCCGGCGAGGCGGCGCACATACTCGACGCGGTCTCGATGCTGCACAGCATGGAGGAGGGGGAGAAGCCGCTTCTCGGTCGCCGCGTCGCGATCTACGGCGGCGGCGACACCGCGATGGATGCGGCTCGCACGGCCAAACGCCTCGGGGCGACGGAGGCGGTGATCGTGTACCGGCGCACGCGCGAGCGCATGCCCGCCCACGACATCGAGGTCGAGGAGGCCGAGGAGGAGGGCGTGATGATGAAGTGGCTCTCCACGATCAAGCACGCCGAGGAGGGCAAGCTCGTGATCGAGAAGATGGAGCTCGACGAGACCGGCTTCCCCCAGCCGACCGGAGAGACCGAGGAGCTGGAGGCCGACTCGCTGATCCTCGCGCTCGGTCAGGAGGCGGACCTGTCACTGCTCGACGACGTCCCCGGCCTCGAGATCGAGGATGGCGTCGTCAAGGTCGGCCCGAACATGATGACCGGGTATGCGGGGGTCTTCGCCGGCGGCGACATGGTCCCGGCGGAGCGATCGGTGACCGTGGGCATCGGACACGGCAAGAAGGCGGCTCGCAACGTCGACGGCTGGCTGCGCGGGACCGAATACCAGCCGCCCCCCAAGCACGACATCGCCACCTTCGAGACGCTGAACACCTGGTACTACGCGGATGCGCCGCGGACCGAGCAGCCGAAGCTCGAGGAGGCGCGGCGCAGGGCGACCTTCGAGGAGGTCGTGGGCGGCCTCGACGAGTCCAACGCGCTTTTCGAAGCGCGCCGCTGCCTGTCGTGCGGAACGTGCTTCAGCTGCGACAACTGCTACGGCGTCTGTCCCGACAATGCCGTGATCAAGCTCGACGATCCGGGTGAGCCCTACGCGATCGACTACGACTACTGCAAGGGCTGCGGGATCTGCGTGTCGGAGTGCCCCTGCGGCGCGATCGAGATGGTCCCGGAGGAGATCTAGAGATCGCCGCGGCGGGAGACCCGCATTCAGGCGAAGCCCCGCGGGTGCTGATCGCGGGGGGAGGCATCGCCGGGCTGGAGACGCTTCTGGCGCTGCACGACCTCGCCTCCGGCAGCCTCGCGATCACCCTGGTCGCCCCCGACCCGGAGTTCACCTACAAGCCGCTCACGGTCGAGGAGCCCTTCTCCCTCCAGCCCGCGGAGAGCCACGAGCTTGCGCCGGTGGTCGAGCAGCACGGGGCGGAGTTCGTCCGGGGCGCGGTGGCGGCGGTGGATCCGTCCTCACACGACGTCGAGCTCGACGACGGCTCCCGGATCGGATACGACGTCGCGGTGATGTGCGTCGGCGGCAGGACCCGGCCGGCATTCGAGCGGGCGATCAACTTCCGGTCGGCCGCCGACCGGGTGCGCATCGCGGAGATGCTGGCCGAGTCCGCGAGGGACGACACCAGGCGTGTGGCGTTCGTCGTGCCGCCTGGCGGCGGCTGGCCGCTGCCGATCTACGAGCTGGCCCTGCTGGCCCGCCGGCGGGCGAACGACCTCGGCCGCGAGATGGAATGCGTCGTCGTCACCCCGGAGCAGGCGCCGCTGATCGTCTTCGGCACCGCTCCCAGCCAGGCCGTGGCCGACCTCCTCGAGCTGCGCGGCATCGAGGTCCACGCCGGGGTCAGGGCGCACGAGACGGAGGACGGGGACCTCGTCCTCGAGCCGGGCGGGCAGCGGGTGAACGCGACCGACGTCGTTGCCCTGCCGCTTCTCGACGGACCGGCGATTCCGGGCCTCCCCGCTGACGAGGGCGGCTTCATCCCGATCGACGAGCACGCCCGGGTGAAGGGCGCCGACGATCTCTACGCCGCCGGCGACGGCACCAACTTCCCGATCAAGCAGGGGGGGATCGGCACCCAGCAGGCCGACGCCGCGGCGGAGCACATCGCCGCGCGATTCGGCGCATCGCTCGATCCCCAGCCCTTCCATCCAGTGCTTCGCGGCATGCTGCTGACCGGGGGCGAGTCACTGCACATGGCGCACTCGCTCACCGGCGGCGAGGGGGAGGGGGAGGCGTCGGCCGACTACCTGTGGTGGCCGCCGCACAAGGTGAGCGGCCGCTACCTGGCCGCCTGGCTCGGGCACACCACCGCGCACCGCGATCCGGAACCGCCGTGGCGGCCGCTGGAGGTCGAGGTGGCGCTGCCGAAGGAGTGGCACGAGGAGCCGATGGCCCTCGACCCGCACCGGCCGCCGGGGGGCTGACCGGGGGCTAGCCGCCGGCGCCGGCCAGCGAAGGTGCCGCGACGGCCACGCCGGGCGCCGTGGCGATCCGGTTCCGTCCCTCCCGCTTGGCGCGGTAGAGGGCCTCGTCGGCGGCCTTGAACAGGTTCTCGTAGGTGGCCTTCGCGCCGACGGCGGCGCTCACTCCGACCGACATCGTCAGCTCGAGGCCGCCGGGCCGGCCGTCGGCGATCGCCCGCCGCAGCCGCTCCGCGACCTCGGACCCGCCCTTCAGGTCGATCCCGGGCAGGACGACGAGGAACTCCTCGCCGCCCATCCTGTAGACCAGCTCGAACGACCGCAGGCACTTGCGCATCTCGTAGGCGGCCGCGCGCAGGACGACGTCGCCGCGATCGTGCCCGTGTGTGTCGTTGACGCGCTTGAAGCCGTCGAGGTCGCAGGCGACGAAGCAGACCGGGTCGCCGGTCAGCCGCGCCTGCTGCTCGAGCTCGGCCACTCGGCGTTCGAGCGCCTGGCGGTTGAGCAGGCCGGTGAGCGGGTCGAGCACGGCGGCGTCGCGATGGTGAAGCTCGGCCCCCATCAGCGCCCAGCCGATCGCGCTGACGCTGACCAGCACGACGAGCGCCGTCAGGATCGGCACGGGGTCGCGCGCGGCCTGGGCCGGATCGACGCCGACCGTCGCCGCCAGGATCGCGACCGCGGTGACGGCCACGCCCGCCGCCACCACCCGTCCGCGGAAGCGCGTCGCGGCCATTCCCGCGGGGATCACCATCCAGGGGATGATCGGGCTGTCGGGGCCGCCGCTGAGCGCGACGCCGGCGCCGAACAGCGCCAGGTTGAACAGCAGGCTGTTCGCCGCCACCCGCTCCGGCCGCTCGCTGCGGGCGAAGCGGCGCTCCAGCGTCGCCAGGTTGGCGACCGCGAGCGCGAAAAGGATCAGCGTCCACCAGCCGAGCCAGGGCGCGGCCGCCACGAGCGTCACGCCGACGGCGCCGGCGGCGACCAGGCGGGCGCGGCGCACGCGGGGGCTCGCCTCGACGACCCGCAGGCGGTCAAGCTCGGTCGGACAAAGCCACGCAGATGCTGACGCCTCCATGGGCTCCTCTTCGGCAATCCCGCGCCGGGACTGCAGAAAAGCGGGAGAAAACCCGCAATCCGCCGAATGCGATCGAGTTGCGCAGCGTCGTGCGCCCGTTGGGCTGAGCGGCAAGGTCGCCTCTGCGCGTGCCAGGGGCGCCCCTAAACTGCGCCTCGTGGACGCCTACGACCCGCAGGCGATCGAGAGCCGCTGGCAGCAGGTCTGGGAGCAGGAGCAGACCTGGCGCGTTCCCAACCCCGCAGACCCCGGCTTCGACGGCTCGGCTCCGAAGAGCTACGTGCTCGAGATGCTGCCCTACCCGTCGGGCGAGCCCCACATGGGGCACCTGAAGTGCTACTCGATCGGCGACGCGCTCGCCCACCTGCGCCGCCGCCGCGGCATGCGGGTGATCCACCCGATGGGCTACGACGCCTTCGGCCTCCCCGCCGAGAACCACGCGATCAAGACCGGCGAGCATCCGCGCGGGTCAACCGAGAAGTCGATCGAGTCCTTTCGCGAGCAGTTTCGCCGCTGGGGGATCTCGATCGACTGGTCGCGGGAGATCGGCACCCACGAGCCCTCCTACTACCGCTGGACGCAGTGGATCTTCGCGCGGCTTTTCGAGCGCGGGCTCGCCTATCGCGCCGAGGCGCCCGTGCAGTGGTGCCCGAACGACGCCACCGTGCTCGCCAACGAGCAGGTCGTCGACGGCCGCTGCGAGCGCTGCGGCGCCAAGGTCGAGATGCGCAGGCTCGAGCAGTGGTTCTTCCGCATCACCGACTACGCCGAGCGCCTGCTCGCCGACTTCGACCTGCTCGACTCCTGGCCCGAGCACGTGATCGCGATGCAGCGCAACTGGATCGGCCGCTCCGAGGGCGCCGAGGCGACCTTCCGCTGCGAGGAGCCGGCGATCGACTTCCCCGTCTTCACCACCCGCCCGGACACGCTGTTCGGCGCCACCTTCTTCGTGCTCGCCCCCGAGCACCCGGACCTGGAGCGGCTGGTGGCGGGCACCGCGGCCGAGGCGGAGGTGCGCGAGTACGCCGACCGGGCGGCCCGCGAGACCGCCGAGGAGCGCGGCGACGAGGAGCGCCCGAAGACGGGGGTGGCGCTGGGAAGGAGCGTCGTCAATCCGGTCAACGGGGAGAAGATCCCGATGTTCGTCGCCGACTACGTGCTGATGGAGTACGGCACCGGGGCGATCATGGCCGTGCCGGCCCACGACGCGCGCGACTACGAGTTCGCGCAGGCCTTCGGGCTCCCCGTGCGCCGCGTGATCGAGGGCACCGATCCCGATGAGGCCCGCGACGGCGAGGGCCTCCCGTACGCGGGCGACGGGGCGATGACGAACTCCAGCCGCTTCGACGGCCTCGACAACCGGAAGGCGTACGAGCAGATCGTCGACTGGCTCGAGGCCGAGGGGCGCGGCAGGCGGGCGGTGAACTACCGGCTGCGCGACTGGCTGGTCTCGCGCCAGCGCTACTGGGGGGCGCCGATCCCGATCGTCTATTGCGACGACTGCGGCATCGTCGCCGTCCCCGACGAGGACCTGCCCGTGCTGCTGCCCGACGTCGAGGACTACGCGCCGCGCGGGCGCAGCCCGCTGGCGGCCGACGAGGAGTGGGTGGCGACCGAATGCCCGAGCTGCGGCGGCCCGGCGCGGCGCGAGACGGACACGATGGACACCTTCGTGGACTCGTCGTGGTACTTCCTGCGCTACCTCGACCCCCGCAACGAGGCCGAGATCTTCGCCCGCGACGCCGTCGACCACTGGATGCCGGTGGACCGGTACATCGGCGGTGTCGAGCACGCCATCCTCCACCTGATGTACGCGCGCTTCTTCACCAAAGCGCTCGCCGACGTCGGAGTGGTCGGCGTCCAGGAGCCGTTCGCGAGCCTGTTCACGCAGGGGATGATCACCCGCGACGGCGCGAAGATGTCCAAGTCGAAGGGCAACGTCGTCAGCCCCGCGGCCTACGTCGAGCGCTACGGCGCCGACACGGCCCGCACCTACATCTGCTTCATGGGGCCGCCGGAGAAGGACGCGGACTGGTCCGACGAGGGGGTGGAGGGCGTGCACCGCTTCCTCGCCCGCGTCTGGCGCCTCTCGCGGGAGGTCGCCGAACGCACCGAGCCCGGTGACCCCGACGATCCGGCGGGCGCGACCGGCGACGCCCGCACCCTGCTCGCCAAGGCCCACTGGGCGATCGACAAGGTCGGCCGCGACATCGAGCCGCGCTTCCAGTTCAACACGGCGATCGCCGCGGTGATGGAGCTGGTAAACGAGGCCTATCGCCTCAAGGACGGGCTCTACGGCGATCCCGCCGGCGCCGCCGCGGTCCGCTTCGCGACGGCGACGGCGGCGTCGCTTCTGTTCCCGTTCGCCCCCCACCTGGGCGCCGAGGTCTACGAGGCGCTGGAGGGCGAGCGCGTCTGGGAGACGCCCTGGCCCGAGGCCGACCCGGCCCTGCTGGCCAGCGACACGTTCACGCTCGTCGTGCAGGTGAACGGTAGGCTGCGCGACCGCGTCGAGGCCTCGGTGGACGCCGGCCGCGACGAGCTGCTCGAGCTCGCCAGGGCCAGCGAGCGGGTGCGCCAGCACCTGGACGGCAAGGAGGTCGTCAAGGAGGTCGTCGTCCCCGGGAAGCTCGTCAACCTCGTCGTTCGCTAGCGCGCCGGCCTTTCTTTCCAGGTGTTTTTCGATCCGCTCACACGCAGCCGGCCGGGGTCTGCTAGAAAGCGCGGCGCATGCTTGCGAGGCGTCTTCTGGATGCGCCCGTGGACGAGTGGCACGGGCTGCGCACGAGAATCCTCATGGATGCGGGAGAGCTCGGCTCCCGCCACATGTCCGTGACCTGGCTCGAGGTCCCCGCCGGAGCGGCCCGCACGCTGCACTCGCACGAGGAGTCCGAGCAGGTCTACGTGGTCGTGCAGGGCAGCGGCAAGATGTCGGTCGCCGGCGACACCGAGACGCTCGGCCAGGGCGACCTGGTGATGGTCCCGCCGGCCACGGACCACGCGATCGAGAACGACGGCTCCGAGACGCTCGCCTGCGTCTCGGTGCAGTCACCCGCGGTCTCGGTGGACGAGCTGCACAGCCGCCAGATGGCGACCGAGGTCGCCGGCTTCGACGACGAAGACGCCTAGCGCCGCGATGATCCGGCGGCGCGTCGTGGTCCACGGCCGCGTCCAGGGAGTCTTCTTCCGCGACACGACACGCGGCCGGGCCGAGCAGAGGGGCGTCGCCGGATGGGTGCGCAATCGCCGCGACGGCGCCGTCGAGGCGGTCTTCGAGGGGCCGGCCGACGCCGTGGAGTCGATGGTGCGCTTCTGCGGCGAGGGGCCGCGCGGCGCCGACGTGGAGCGGGTGGAGGTGCACGGGGAGCCGCCGCACGGCGACCGCGATTTTCGGATCATCCCCACGGGCGCTTAGTTTCGAAGCTGGCGCAATCCGTCGCATCCGTTCGGGCAGCATCGGCGGGGTGGCCGGCCTCAGCCGAAACCAGCTCCTCCTCTACGGCGCGCTGGCCGTGGCGCTGCTGCTGCTCGGGGCGCGGTGGATCCGCGCGCACGACGGGCCGGCGCCGGGGGGCGTCAGCTTCGCCGCCGAGCCTGGCGCGTCCGGGGGGAGCGCACCGGCCGCAGGGGTGACGGCGGGGGAGGGAGCCGACGTCGTCGTCGACGTCGCCGGGGCGGTGGCGCGGCCCGGCGTCTACCGGCTGCCGGGCGGCTCGCGGGTGACCGACGCGGTGGAGCGCGCCGGAGGCGCCGCCCCGGGGGCGGCGACCGAGGCGATCAACCTGGCCGCGCGTCTCAGCGACGGACAGCAGGTGGTGGTGCCGGGGCGCGCAGCGGCCGGGACCGCCGCCGCGGCGGGCGCCGCCTCCGACGGCCCGATCAGCCTCGGCAGCGCCACTGCCGAGCAGCTTGACACGGTCGAGGGGATCGGCCCGGTGACGGCGCAGAAGATCGTCGAGTACCGCGACCAGCACGGCGGGCTGTCGTCGGTGGAGGAGCTCAACCGGATCAGCGGCATCGGCCCGGCGACGATGTCCACGCTGCGGGACCGCCTCCAGCCCTGAGCCTCGCAGTGCGCGCCGCGCTGGCGGACTGGCGCGGGTGGGCGCTCTTCGGGGCGACTGCCGGCGTCGCCGTCTCGCCGCTCGCCGGGCGTCCGGGGAGCGGGGCGCTCGCCGTCGCGCTTGGCGCGTTGGCCGCAGCCGCCCTTCTGCGTCCCCGCGGAAGCGGCGACCATGGCGCCTGGCGGGCGATGGTCTGCCTCGCCTGCGCGAGCGCAGGGCTCGCCCTCGGCGCCGCCCGCCTCGACGCGATCGACGCCGGTGCCTTCCGCGGCGCTCCCGGACGGCATGCGCAGGTCACCGGCTGGGTTGCGGCCGTGGCCCACCGCTCGGGTGGCGTCGTGCGCGTGCCGCTGTCGACCGCCGACGGGCGCCTGATGGTCGAGGCTCCCGCCTCCACCGCCGACCTCCCGGTCGGCGCCGAGGTGTCGGCGCGCGGGATCGTGCGGGAGCCGCCCGACTGGTACGCGCCCTACCTGCGCCGACTGGGGATCGCCCGCGTGCTCGCCGTCTCCCGGATTCAGCCGACGGGAGGGCATCGGGGAGGCGTCGCCGGCGCGGTGGACGCGATCCGCGATCGCGCCGCCGCCGCGCTCGAACGCGGGATGCCCGACGCTGAGGCGGACCTCGCCCGGGGCATGGTGCTCGGCGAGGACGACCGGATCGACGCCGCCACCCGGACCGATTTCAAGCAGTCGGGGCTCGCTCACCACCTCGCCGTCAGCGGCGAGAACGTGCTCCTGCTGGCGCTGCTGGCGACGCCGCTGCTGGCCCTGGCGGGCCTCTCGCGGCGCGCGCGGCTGCTCGGTGTCCTCGCCCTGGTGGCGATCTACGTGCCGGTCACGGGTGCCGGGCCGTCGATCCAGCGGGCGGGGGCGATGGGGGCGGCCGGGATCGTCGCGGCGCTCTCCGGGCGGCCGCGGTCGCGCTGGTACGCGCTCGCGCTCGCCGCCATCGCGACCCTCTCCCTCAACCCCCGCAGCAGCGGCGACGTCGGCTGGCAGCTCAGCTTCGCCGCCGTCGCCGGGATCTTCCTGTGGAGCGGCCCCCTGCGGGCGATCCTGCTCGGCGGCGCGCCACGACCGAGCGCCGCCGGGCGCGCGCTCTGCGAGGGCGCGGCGATGACCGGGGCGGCCACCGTGGCGACCGCGCCCCTGTTCGCCCACCACTTCGGCCAGGTCTCGGTCGCGTCGCTCGCGGCCAACCTGCTGGCGTTGCCGGCGATCGCTCCGCTGATGTGGCTGGGGATGCTGGCGGCGGTCGCCGGCCAGGTCCCGGCACTGCCGGTCGAGTCCCTCAACGCGATGAACTCGCTGCTGCTCGCGTACGTGGCACAGGTCGCGCACTGGCTCGGCTCGCCGCGCTGGGCGCAGGCGGGGGTGCGCCTGGACGGGACCGCGGCGGTGCTCGCCGCGTACGTGGCGATCGGCCTGGCGATGACGGTCTCGCTGAGGGCGCTGGCCCGGCGGCCGCGGCGGGTGCGGGGGCTGCGGGGCCGCCGCCTGGCGGTCGCCCTCGCCGTCTTTTCGTGCGGGCTGGCCGCGGCGCCTCTCGTCGCGACGCCGACGAGCGGGCGCGCCGCTCCGCGCGGGCTCGAGGTCGACGTGCTCGACGTCGGCCAGGGGGATGCGATCCTGCTGCGCCCCGAGCGCGGCGAGCCGATCCTCGTGGACGGCGGGCCGCCCGGAGACGAGCTGGCGGCGAACCTGCGCGATGCCGGCGTCGATCGGCTCGGCGCGGCGGTGGTGACCCACGACCAGTCCGACCACACCGGCGGCGTCGCCGAGCTGCTCGGGGACCTTCCGGTGCGGCGCCTGGTCTACGCCGAGGCCGGCGGCCGCCTGCTGCGCCTCGCCGCCGCAGCCGGCGCTCGGCCGACGCGGGTTGCCGAGGGCACCGACCTGCGCTCGGGCAGGCTCGACGTCGAGGTCCTGTGGCCGCCGCGCGAGCTGCTCGATGGCCCGGCGGACGACCCCAACGCACGGGCGCTCGTCCTGCTTGCCCGCTGGCGCGGCTTCTCGATCCTGCTCACCGCGGACGCCGAGGCGGAGGCCGTCCCGATCGACCCGGGCCCCGTCGACGTGCTCAAGCTCGCCCACCACGGCTCGGACGACGCCGGCCTGGACGCCCTGCTCGACCGCACGGCCCCGAGGCTGGCGGTGATCTCGGTCGGGGCCGGCAACCCGTACGGCCATCCCACGCCCGCCACCCTCGCGACCCTCAGCGCCCACGGCATCCCCGTCCTTCGCACCGACCAGGCCGGCACGATCGAGATCGAGGCCGATCGCCAAGGCTGGCGGATACTCCGTCCCTAAGAGGGCGGGGGGCGGTCGCCCGCCGCCCCCACCGCTCACAGAGTCGTCGAGCCGGGGGTCGTTTGCCCGCCGCCCTACGCTCCCAGGTCGAATCGGACGGCCGGTTGACCGCCGCCCCAACCGACCGAGGAAACCGCCGGGCCAACCGCGCCTGCAAATAAGATCGAGCCCGATGCCGCCCGAGATCAAGCCCGCCTACCTGGTCCACGGCACCGACCAGGCGAAGATCGACGCCACGCGCGCCCGTCTGCGCGCCCGCGCTTCGCGGGAGGGCGGCGCCGGCGCGCTCGAGGTGTTCGAGCCCGCCGAGGGCCGCGCCGGCCCCGAAGCCGGCGCACTGTGCGCCGCGATCCCGGCGATGTCGCTGACGGCCTCGCGTCGCTACCTGCTGGCCGACGGGGTGGAGCGCTGGAAGGCCGCCGAGGTGACCGCCGTCACGGACGCGCTGGGGTCCCTGCCCGACGACGTCACGGTGGTACTGATCGCACGGGGCAAGGCTCCGGCGAAGCTGGCACCGGCAGTGAAGTCCTGCGGCGGCGAGGTGCTCGCCTACGATGCGCCCAGGGAGCGCGACCTGCCGCGCAAGCTCGTCGCCGACGCCGCCGAGCGCGGTTTCCGGCTCGACCCGGCCGCGGCGCGCACGCTCGTCGAGCGGATGGGTACCGGCACGGTTCGCCTCGCCAACGAGCTCGACCGCCTGGCGCTGTGGGCCGGCGAGGGCGGCGAGGTCCGCGCAGAGGACCTCGAGGCGATGGTGGCCGACACGTCGGAGACCGCGATCTGGACGCTCTCCGACGCCCTGATCGCCGGCAGCGCGGCGGGCGCTCTCGCCGTCGCCGAGCGGCTGGACGCCCAGGGCGAGAGCGTCACCGGGATCGTCTACGGGGTGGGGGGCCGGCTGCGCCAGGCGCTTCGCGCTCTCGCCGCCCTGGAATCGGGACGGTCGCCCAAGCAGGTGGAGTCCGAGCTGGGGATCCATCCCTACGCGGCGAAGATGCTCGTGCGTCAGGTTCGCGACGCCGACGAGACGTCGCTTCGCGGCGCGATCGCGTCGCTCGCCGATCTCGAGTGGTGGTGTCGCGGCGGCTCGGACTACGACGAGCGCGTCGCCGCGACGCTGGCGCTCCGTCGCGCCGCCGGCGCCGGTGTGGATGCCGCCTAGGCGGCGCCGGCGCGCAGGCGCGCCGCCCGCGCCTTCTTGCGGGCGCCGTTGTTGGCGTGCAGGGCGCCCTTCTGCACGGCCTTGTCGATCTGCGAGATGAGCGCGCGATGCTCGGCGTCGATCGCCCCGCCGTCGCCGCCGGAGACCGCCGCCTCGAGACGGCGAAAGCGCGTCCTGACGGCGCTCGTCATGCGCCGGTTTTCGAGCCGCTCGCGCTCGGTGCGGTGGATCCGCTTCTTCTGTGAGGCGATGTTTGCCATCTGCCGGACGCCCGCCTGCGGGCGGCGGCTGACTATAGCGGCGACATCCAATGGGTGAGCGATTCGACCCCGATGTGCCCGCCGGGGACGCCGGCGCGGACCTTCCGCGGCTGGAGCCCGACAGCGGCATGCTGGAGCCGCTCACCGGGCCGATGGAGCCGGAGGAGGCGCCGCCGCGCTCGGGCCGCCTCGCCCGCTCCACCGCCTTCTTCTCGTTTGCCACCGGGCTGTCGCGGATCGCCGGACTGGTGCGCGAGATCGTCGCAGCCAGCTACTTCGGCGTGAAGGGGCCGATGTCGGCGTTCACGATCGCCTTCCAGGTGCCGAACCTGGTGCGGAGCCTGTTCGCGGACGCGGCGATCCAGGCGGCGTTCGTCCCGGTCTTCACCGAGCTGCTGGAGAAGGGCGAGAGGCGCGAGGCCTTCCGGCTCGCAGCCACCCTGCTGTTCCTCGTCACCCTGATCCTCGGCGCGATCACGGCGCTTTTCATCCTGCTCGCGCCCGTGATCATGCCGATCTTCGCGCCCGGCTTCCACGGCCACGTCGAGGACCTGACGATCGCGCTCTCGCGTCTGCTGTTCCCGATCCTGATCCTGCTCGGCACGACCGGGATCGTCGTCGGGATCCTGAACAGCTACGACCGCTTCGGCGCCTTTGCGATCTCGCCGCTCTTCTGGAACATCGCGATCATCGCCGTGCTCGTCGGGCTCGCCCCGGCATTCCCCTCGGACAAGCGGATCTACGCCTATGCGATCGGCGTCCTGGTCGGCACGGTGATCCAGCTGCTGATCCCGGCGTGGGACCTTCGCAACACGCCGTTTCGCTTCCACTGGTCGTTCCACTGGCGGGACCCCCAGGTGCGCCGGGTGCTGCTGCTGATGCTGCCGGTGACGATCAGCCTCGGGCTGATCAACTTCAACCTGCTCGTCAACAGCTTCTTCGGCACGCTCGTCTCGGACCGCGCCCCGGCGGCGATGGACAAGGCGTTCCGTATCTACATGCTGCCCCAGGGGATCTTCTCGGTGGCCGTCGCGACGGTGCTGTTCCCGACCCTGGCGCGGTTCGCCGCCCGCCGCGCCTACGGGGACCTGCGGGCGACGATGGCGAACGGGATGCGGCAGATCGTGCTGCTGCTGGTCCCCGCCGCCGCCGCCACCCTGGTCCTGGCGGTGCCGATCATCCGCCTCGTCTACCAGCGCGGCGAATTCGACGCCTCGCAGACCGACCTGGTCGCGACGGCGCTGTTCTGGTTCTCGTTCTCGCTGCCGTTCAACGGCCTCTTCCTGCTGCTCAGCCGGACCTTCTTCAGCCTCCAGCGGCCCTGGATCCCGTCCGCGATCGCGGCCGGGAACCTGGCGGTGACGGCCCTGGCCGCGCTCGCCCTCTACGGGCCCTTCGGCGTCGGCGGCATCGTCGCCTCTACGGTGATCGCCACCGCGGCGAGCGTCGCGGCCCAGGTGGTGATCCTGCGGCGCCAGCTCGGCGGGCTGGAGCTCACCCGGCTGCTTTGGACGAGCACCCGTGTGCTCGCCGCCTCCGCCGTTCTGGCGGGCGTCACGTACGCCGTCTGGCTCGGCCTCGATCACGCCTTCGGGCGCAGTCTCGCCGCCCAGGCGATCTCGGTCGGTGGCGGGCTCGCCGCCGGGGCGCTCGTCTACGCGCTCGCCGTGTGGGTGATGCGGATCCCCGAGGCGGCGCAGATCGCCCGTCTGCTGCGCCGCCGCGGGACCTGAGCGCCTCGGCGATACTGCGTCGAGCGATGTCGCAGGAGGAGATCGCACGGCTGCGCGAGGCCTATGCCGCACTCACCAGCGGAGACCTCCAGCCGATCCTCGCCCTTTGCGACGAGAACATTGAGGTCGTTGAGCCCGATGAGATTCCCGACGCGACGACCTATCGCGGCCGAGATGGCGTCGTTGCCGTCCTCGACAAGCTGCGCGATGCCTTCCCGGACCTGCGCTTCGAGCCATTTCGCTTTGCCGCCTCCGATGATCGGGTGTTCGTCTCGCTTCGGTGGGGGGAACAGGGGCGGGCAGTGGCGCCCCGGTCGAGGTCGATCTCTTTCACGTCTGGGCGTTCAGGGGGCAGACCGCTGTTCCGGGTGCAGGCATTCCTCAACCGGCAACAGGCTCTCGATGCCGCCGGGCTGTCGGAGTAGCGCTTGCGGCGAGATAATGCGCGGGCGATGCCGCCGCCAATACACCACGTCGATCTCGCGGTCGCCGACGTTGAGCGGTCACTCGCCTTCTACCTCGCCCTGCTGGGGCCGCTCGGATGGGTCGAGGAGATCAGGTATCCGACCTACAGAGGCACGGAGGAGGTCGTCTACCTTGCGCGACCAGGAGCAATCCGTGACGGTGGTCTCGGCCTGCGTCCAGCCGACGGTGGCACTCACAGCTACTACAACGTCGGCATCGAGCACTTCGCGTTCGAGGTTGACGGACGCGAGGAGGTCGATGAGGCGCACGCACGCTGCCTCGCGAGCGGCGCAAAGGTTCACTTCCCGCCGGAGGAGGATCGCGACGAGCCGGGCTACTACGCGTTCTTCGCCTTCGACCCGGACGGGATTCGAGTCGAAGTGTTCTGCTGGGAGCGCGGAACGACCGCCCTCGAAGCCGCCGGGCTGTCGGAGTAGGCGAGTGGATCGATGAATGAGCCGAGAAAGGAGTCCAGATGAGCGAAGAGCGGCGCACAACCCCCGAGGAGGCGCGGCGGGTGGGCGACCAGATCGGCGTCGACTGGGACCGCTTCGACCTGGAGCAGTTCCGGGCCGGGATGGACGTCGAGTACGAGCACGGCAGCCACGACCCCCAGACCGACGTCACCGGGGACGATCCCGTCTCGACGGGCAAGATCGCGCTCGCTCACATGAAGGAGTTCCCCGACTACTACGAGCGCCTGCAGCGCATGGAGCGGGAGGCGGAGGAGGAGCGGGACGCGGGTGGCGGTGGCGGCGATCAGGCCTGAACCGAGATAGCGCCCGCCATACTGGCGGCGAATGGACGAGATCCGCAACTTCTCGATCATCGCCCACATCGACCACGGCAAGTCGACGCTCGCCGACCGCATCCTCGAGATCACGCACTCGGTGGACCCGAAGAAGATGCGGGCGCAGGTGCTCGACTCGATGGAGCTGGAGCGCGAGCGCGGGATCACGATCAAGGCGCAGGCGGTGCGGGTCGCCTACGAGGCCGCCGACGGCCGCGAGTACCACCTTCACCTGATCGACACACCCGGCCACGTCGACTTCTCCTACGAGGTGTCGCGCAGCCTGGCCGCCTGCGAGGGGGCGCTGCTCGTGGTCGACGCCGCCCAGGGCGTCGAGGCTCAGACCGTCGCCAACACCTACGCCGCCGTCGACGCCGGCCTCGAGCTGATCCCCGTGATCAACAAGGTGGACCTGCCCAGCGCCGACCCCGACCGGGTCGCCGCCGAGATCGCCGACCTGCTCGGCACCGATCCGGCCGAGGCGCTGCGGATCTCCGCCAAGACCGGGGAGGGGGTGCGCGATGTGCTGGAGGCGATCGTCGCCCGCGTGCCGCCGCCCTTGGGGGACCCGGACGCGCCGGCGCGGTCGCTGATCTTCGACTCCGAGTTCGACCAGTACCGCGGCGTCGTCGCCTACGTGCGGATGGTGGACGGCTCCGTTCGCGCCGGCGAGCCGATAGTCGCGATGCAGACCGGGACCGAGGCCGACATCGACGAGATCGGTTTCTTCACGCCGGAGATGCGCGCCGCCGAGGGGATGGACGCCGGCGAGGTCGGCTACATCATCACCGGGTTGAAGGACGTCGCCCGGCTGCGCGTCGGCGACACGCTGACGAGCCGCCGGCGGCCGGCCGCAGGGGCCCTCGCCGGCTACCGCGAGGTCAAGCCGATGGTGTTCTGCGGCCTCTTCCCGATCGACGCGGACCGCTACGAGGACCTGCGCGACGCGCTCGAGCGCCTGGCGCTGAACGACGCCGCGCTTGCCTACGAGCCGGAGACCTCGCGGGCGCTGGGGTTCGGGTTTCGCTGCGGCTTCCTCGGGCTGCTGCACATGGACATCGTCCGCGAGCGACTGGAGCGCGAGTACGACCTCGAGCTGCTGGCGACGACCCCGAACGTGCGCTACGAGGTCCGCCTCAACGGCGGCGAGGTCGTCGACGTGCGCAGCCCCTCGGAGATGCCGGATCCGGCCGCGGTCGAGGCCGTCCTGGAGCCGCACATCCGGGCCACGATCATCACCCCGGGCGACCACGTCGGCGCCGTGATGGAGCTCTGCCAGGAGCGCCGCGGCAGCCACGTCGACATGCACTACCTGTCGCCGCAGCGGGTGCAGATCCGCTACGACCTGCCGCTTGCCGAGGTCGTGCTCGACTTCTTCGACCAGCTCAAGTCGCAGACGCGCGGCTACGCCTCGCTCGACTACGACCCGATCGGCAACCGCGAGGCGGACCTGGTCAAGCTCGACGTCCTCCTGGCCGGCGAGCGGGTCGACGCGCTGTCGCTGATCGTCCACCGCGACAAGGCCTATGCCGCCGGGCGGGCCCTGGTCGAGCGCCTGCAGCGCACGATCCCGCGCCAGCTGTTCGACATCCCGGTGCAGGCGGCGATCGGCTCGCGCGTGCTGGCGCGCGAGACCGTCAAGGCCCTGCGCAAGGACGTCACGGCCAAGCTCTACGGCGGCGACGTCACCCGCAAGCGCAAGCTGCTCGAGAAGCAGAAGGCGGGCAAGCGGCGGATGAAGCAGGTCGGGCGGGTGGAGGTCCCCCAGGAGGCCTTCCTCGCCGTGCTGGAGCTGGACGAGTGAGCGCGGAGGAAAACGTCCGGCTCGCCCAGAGGGGATTCGACGCCTTCAACGGCGGGGACGTCGACGCCGTCCTCGCCATGCTCGATCCCGAGGTCGAGGTGTATTCCGATCCCGGGTTCCTCAACTCGGGTTATTCCTACGGCCGCGACGGGTACCTGCGCTGGGTCGGCGAATGGCTCGAGGCGTGGGAGGAGTTCGTGATCGAGGTGATCGAGATCGAAGCCGTCGGCGACGACCACGTGGTCTCCGTGGTCCACCAGCGCGGTCGTGGCAGGGGCGGCATCGAGGTGGAGCAGGACGTCGCCTTCATGTGGGAAGTCCGCGACGGCCGCGCCGTGCGGCTGCATCTCTATCCCGATCGCGCCGCCGCCCTGGCCGCCGTGCGCGAGCAAAGCCGCACGAGCGAACCCGCCGACGCCGAAAAACCCCAATAGTGGGGTTGCCGGGCGACGTCGCATCCGATATTCAATCGGTCGGGCATTGCCCGGGCCGACAGTCGGCCTGTAGGCCCAGGCCGCCGGCGCCATTGGCGTGCCGGAGGCCACCAAAGTGCGAGGGGGTCCTAGCGGACCCCCTCGACGTTTCCATATGGCGCGTTTGTCCCTCGTGCCGGGACACATGCGCCACTCCTAGGCGGCATCATTAGAATCGCCGCCCGCGATGGCAGTGAACAAGGACCTGATCGGCAAGCAGTGGCCCGCCTTCGAGTACGAGGTCGGCCGCGAGAAGATCCGCGAGTACGCGCACGCGGTGGGGGAGACCAACCCCGTCCATCACGAACCCGACGCCGCTCGTGCCGCCGGGTTCCGCGGCGTGGTGGCGCCGCCGATGTTCTGCGTCGTCTACAGCGCCGGTGCCATGGCACCGGCCATCCTCGATCCCGAGGTCGGCATGAACCTGGCGGCGATGGTGCATGGCGGCCAGGTGTTCGAGTGGGGCGAGCCGGTCTGCGCCGGTGACGTGATCACCACCCAGGGCGAGCTCGTCGACGCCTACGAGAAGGACGGCAAGGAGTTCTTCGTGTTCGAGTCGAACTCGACCAACCAGGACGGCGAGCCGACGGTGAAGGCGACCTGGACCAACATCGTCAGGACGGGGTAGGAGCGTCGTGGCCGAGTTGGAGCGGGGCGACGAGCTGGAAGCGCTGCGGGTGACCCCCGACAAGTACCTGCCGCACCGCTACGCGGGCGCCTCCGGGGACTTCAACCCGATCCACATCGATCCGGAGTTCGCCAAGGCCGTGGGCCTGCCCGGCAACATCCTCCACGGCCTCTACACGATGGCGCAGGTGGCCCGGGCCCACACCGACGCGGCCGGCGACCCGCGAGCGCTGCGGCGCCTGTCGGTGCAGTTCCGTGGCATGGGCTTCCCCGAGCAGGAGATCACCGTCACGGCCAGCGTGACGGAGGCCTCTGACGGCCGCGTCGTCACCGACACCGTCGCCGAGCAGGGCGGAAACGAGATCATCCGCAACGCGGAGGCCGAGCTGCGGCTCGACTGAGTCCGGCCGGAGGCCCGGCCTACAATCGCAGCATGCTCAACGAGCGCCAACGGGAGGTCCTGCGCGCCGTCGTGGGCGCCTACGTGGAGTCGGGTCGTCCCGTCGGGTCGAAGGCGATCGCCGCGCGGCCGGGGGTCGAGTGGAGCGCCTCCACCGTCCGCGCCGAGCTCGCCGCGCTGGAGCGCGAGGGCTATCTGACCCATCCCCACACCTCGGCCGGGCGCGTGCCGACCGACGCCGGCTACCGCTTCTACGCCGAGGGCCTGCTTGCCGCCCAGGAGCGCCTGCCGCCGGCGGCCCCGCACGCCGAGCTGGAGCTGACGCGCATGCGGCGCGAGGTCGACGAGGCGATGCGCGAGACGACGACGGCGCTGTCGCGGGTGACAGACCTCGTCGCCCTGGTGACGGCGCCGCCCCTGCAGACGGCGACGATCCATCGGATCGAGGTGCTGCTGCTGCAGCCGCACGTGGTGATGGTGGTCGTGATCACCTCGACGGGCGCCGTCGCCAAACGGGTGTTCACGTTCGATCGCGCCGTCGACCCGGGGCTGGCGGCGTGGGCGGCGAGCTACCTGAACGAGCGCCTGGCGGGAATGGGCCTGGGGGCCCGGATGATCGCCGGCAAGCTGCGCGACCCCGGCCTCGACCGTAGCGAGGCGGGCTTCCTCGCGGACCTGGCGCCGGCGTTCACCGAGCTGGAGGAGACCGCCGAGGAGACGCTCTACGTGGACGGCGCCGCGCGGCTGCTCTCGGAGGAGCGCTTCTCCGACCTGCCCCACGTCGAGGAGCTGATGCGCACGCTGGAGCGCCGGGTGAGCCTGCTGCGGGTGCTTCGCTCCGCGCTCGACGAGCGCTCCGTGTTCCTCTGGATCGGCGGCGAGAACCCGCAGCCCGAGTTGCGCTCGGTCAGCGTCGTCGGCGCCAACTATGGGCTCGGCTATCGCAACCTCGGCGCCGTCGGGGTGATCGGCCCGTTGCGGATGGACTACGCCACCGCGATCGCGTCGGTTCGCGAGGCGGCCGGCGAGCTGTCGCGGTTCTTCGAGGCCGTCTACGAGGGCTGAGCGGCCGTGCCGCGCGACTACTACGAGGTGCTGGGCGTCTCGCGAGGCGCCTCCGACGCCGAGGTCAAGAAGTCGTTCCGTCGCCTCGCCCGCGAGCTTCACCCCGACGTCAATGCCCACGACCCCGACGCCGAGGAGAAGTTCAAGGAGGCCGCCGAGGCCTACGAGGTGCTGTCCGACCCCGAGCGGCGCCGCACCTACGACGCCTTCGGCCACGAGGGCCTGCGCTCCGGCGGCTGGGCACCGCGCAGCGCCGGGGTCAGCTTCGAGGACATCTTCGGCGCGATCTTCGGCGGAGGCGCTTTCGGCGGCGACATCTTCGGCTTCGGCGGGGGCCCGTCGAGCGGCGGCGACGTCGCCGCGACGGTGGAGGTCACTCTCGACGACGTCCTCGCCGGCGCCCGCCGCGAGGTCGCCTTCGAGGCGGTCTCGCTGTGCGAGCGCTGCCGCGGCAACGGCGCCGAGCCCGGCACGCCGATCCGCACCTGCGACCGCTGCGACGGCAGCGGCCAGCTGCGGGCGGTGACGCGCACCGTGTTCGGCCAGATGGTGCGGGCCACGATCTGCGACCGCTGCGGCGGCGACGGCCGCGTCGCCGAGACCCCATGCCGGGAGTGCTCGGGCCGCGGCCGCGTGGTCGCCAGCCGCACCTGGGAGGTGGACGTGCCGGCCGGGATCGAGTCCGGGCAGCGCATCCGGATCGCCGGCGCCGGCCACGCCGGTGAGGTCGGGGGTGGCCCCGGCAGCCTCTACGTCGAGGTGCGCGTCGCCCCGGACGAGCGCTTCGAGCGCGACGGCGACGACCTCGTCAGCATCGTGGACGTGCCCGCGACGCGGGCGATGCTCGGCACGGTGGTGCCGGTCGCGACGCTGGACGGCGAGCGGGAGGTGGAGGTGCCGGCGGGTACCCGCAGCGGCGACGTGACCGTGCTCGGCGGGCTCGGCCTGCCGGGCCTTCGCAGCGCCCGTCGCGGCGACCAGCGGGTGGTCTTCAACGTGATCGTGCCCGCCAATCTCACCGACGAGCAGCGCCGGATCGCCGAGCAGCTCGACGCGACGATCACCGAGGACAACCTGCGGCGCGACGAGGGGGAGGGCTTCTTCTCCCGCGTTCGCCGCGCCTTCGGTTGATCCGGCTCGCCGTCCGCTGCCGCCCGGACGCCGCCGAGGCCGTGCTGGCGGAGCTCTCGGCGCTCGTACCGGAGGGGATCGAGGAGGACAGCGGCCCCGGATTCGTCGAGTACGCGATCTACGGCGCCCCCGGCGAGCTTCCGGCGCTGCCCGACCTGGAGGCGGTCACCGGCGACGCGCTGGTCGAGATCACCACCAGCGAGGTCCCCGACGACTGGGCGGACGCCTGGCAGGAATTCCATCGCCCGACGCTCGTCGCCGAACGGCTCTGGCTGCGGCCCTCCTGGGAGGAGCCGCGCGCCGGCACCGTGGACGTCGTGATCGATCCCGGCCGCGCGTTCGGCACCGGCGCCCACGCGACCACGCGTCTGTGCCTGGAGATGCTGGTCGGGCTCGCCGAGGCCAGCGAGGCGCGGGGAGCGCTCGCGGACCTCGGCACCGGCTCCGGTGTGCTGGCGGTGGCGGCGGCCAAGCTCGGCTGGAGGCCGGTGCGAGCCTGCGACCGCGAGGCCGCGGCCCTCGAGGCGGCGGCGGCGAACGCGACGGCCAACGGCGTCAGGGTCGAGCTCGCGCGGGTCGACGTCCGCAGCGACCCGTTCCCGTTCGCCCCCACCGTGGTGGCGAACCTGACGGCGCCGCTCCTGCTCGCCGTCGCCGGGCGCTTCGCCCAGTCGCGGCTTCCGCCACTGCGGCTGGTCTGCTCCGGCCTGATCCCGGCCGAGGCCGACGGCGTCAGCGCCGCCTTCGCCGATGCCGGCATGGCCGAGCTGGAGCGCCGGGCGGACGGCGAGTGGGCCGCGATATGTTTCCGCCGCCGATGAGCGCTGGAATCGTCACCTTCTACCTCGTCGTCAAGTTCGTTCACGTCGCGGCCGTCGTGCTCGCCTTCGGGCCGACCTTCGGCTACGCGTTCTTCCAGGGGGTGGCGGAGCGCACCAACCCTCGTGCGATTCCGGCCGTGGTCAGGGCGCAGGAGGTGACCGATCGCTTCCTGGTCATCCCGGGAATCGTCGTTGTCGCCGCGGCCGGGATCTACATGGTGTCCGACAGCCCCGCGTTCGACTTCGGCACGCTGTTCGTGAGCGTCGGGATGATTGCCGTGATCGTCCTGTTCGTGATGGGCCTAACGTTCTTCCGCTCGATCGAGCGCAGGCTCGGCGACCTGGCCGAGCGCGACATCGCCGCCGCCGGCAGCGGGGAGGTCGAGCTGAGCGACGAGTACTGGGCCGCGTCGAAGCGCAGCGCGATCGGCGGGTCGCTGGCCGGGGTGATCGTCCTGGTGGCGGTCTTCTTCATGGTCGTCAAGCCCTGACGGCCGCGGCCTCCCGAGATCGCCGCTCCCTGCCGATCGCCGTGTTCGACTCCGGCGTCGGCGGCCTCACGGTGCTGCACGAGTGCCTCGTCTCGCTTCCCGCCGAGGACTTCGTCTACCTCGGCGACAGCGCCCGCTTCCCCTACGGCGTCCGCGACAGCGGCGACCTGCGCCGCTGCGTCGAGCGGAACACCCGATACCTGCTCGAGCGAGGTGCCAAGCTGGTCGTGATCGCCTGCAACTCGGCGACCACGGCCGGCGCCGGCGTCGCCCGGGAGATCGCCGCCGCCCAGGGCGTCGAGGTGATCGCGGTGATTGAGCCCGAGGCCGAGATCGCCGCGGCGATCACCGAGTCGGGGCGGATCGGCGTTCTCGCCACCCCGGCGACGGTCGAGGGCGGCGCCTACCGCCGCGCGCTCGGCGGCCAGGGGCGGGCGCTGCAGGTGACCGAGGTGGAGGCGCCCGACCTGGCGGCGATCATCCAGCACGGTTTTCCCTTCGACGAGGCGGTGGTGGCCAAGGCGCGCTCCTACTGCGCGCCGCTGCGAGAGGCCGACGTGGACACGGTGATCCTCGGCTGCACGCACTACCCGCTGGTGGCGCCGATGCTCCAGCGGATCCTCGGGCGCGACGTACGGCTGGTCACCGCCGGCCACGCCGTCGCCGCCACGGCGCAGCGCACCCTGGAGGCGGCGGACCTCGAGACCGCGGAGAGCGGCGAGGGCAGGTACCGCTTCCTCTGCACCGGCGACGTCGAGGCCTTTCGCGAGCTGGGGACCCGCTTCCTGCAGATGCCGCTGGGCGAGGTCGAGCACGTGGACCTCGACAGCTAGCCACGTATGCGCGCGCGGCTACCCTTTGGACGATGAGCATCCTCGAACGCGTCCAGGCGGACAGCCGCGAGGCCTTGAAGGCGGGCGAGCGCGACCGCGCCGCCGCCCTGCGCATGGTCGTGGACGCCCTCCAGCAGGACGCCAAGCTCGGCAAGGGCGACGAGATCGCGGTGCTGCAGCGCGAGCGAAAGAAGCGGCTCGAGGCCGCCGAGGCCTACCGCGAGGGCGGCCGAGCCGAGCAGGCGGAGTCGGAGCAGTCGGAGGCGGAGCTGATCGAGGCGTACCTGCCCGAGCAGCTAGCCGACGAGGAGCTGGCTCGCCTGGTCGAAGAGGCGGTGGCGGAGGCCGGGGCGACCGAGCCGAGGCAGATGGGCCAGGTGATGTCGGCGCTGATGCCGAAGGTGGCGGGCCGCGCCGACGGCAAGCGGGTGAGCGCCGCCGTCAAGGAGAAGCTTGGCGCGTAGGCAGCTGACCCTCGACAACGCCGTCGCGGCGGAGCTGGCCGGGTCCGAGGACGCGGTGCTGCGGGCGCTGGAGGGGCACCTCGGCTGCGACCTGTTCCTGCGCGGCAACGTGCTCACGCTCGACGGCGACCGCGGCGACATTCGCACCGCGGAGTCGGTCGTCACCGAGCTGGTCGACCTGATCGAGCAGGGCCACGAGATCGCGCCCGGCACGATCGAGGCGGTCACCGGTGCGCTCGACGCCGACGAGAGCCCCGCGGCGATCCTCGAGGACGTGATCTGGAGCCACCGCAACACGAAGGTGGCGCCGAAGACGGTCAACCAGAAGCGCTACGTCGACTCGATCCGCGAGCACACGATCACCTTCGGGATCGGCCCCGCCGGCACCGGCAAGACCTTCCTGGCGGTGGCGATGGCGGCCGCGGCCCTGTCCGAGCGGCAGGTGGCGCGGGTGATCCTCACGCGCCCGGCGGTGGAGGCCGGCGAGCGGCTCGGCTTCCTGCCGGGCGACATCCAGGCCAAGGTCGACCCCTACCTGCGGCCGCTCTTCGACGCCCTCTACGACATGCTCGACCCCGACCGCGTCAACTCCTATTTCGACAAGGGCATCATCGAGGTGGCACCGCTGGCCTTCATGCGTGGAAGAACTCTTAATGACTCGTTCGTGATCCTCGACGAGGCTCAGAACACAAGCCCCGAGCAGATGAAGATGTTCCTCACCAGGCTGGGCTTCAACTCGAAGATGGTGGTGACCGGCGACATCACCCAGATAGACCTGCCCCGCGACCAGCGCTCCGGCCTCGTCGTCGTGCGCGAGATCCTCGAGCAGGTTCAGGACATCTGCTTCGTCCGCTTCGGCGACCCCGACGTCGTCCGCCACAAGCTCGTGCAGCGGATCGTCGCCGCCTACGGGCGCTTCGGCGACCGCGGCGCCGACTCCGCTTGAGCGCCGACCTCGGCGACGTGCCGGTCGAGCTTCGCGAGGCGGTGGGCGCGGCGCTGGCCGCCGCCGGCGTCTCCGACGGGCACGTCGGCGTCGAGCTGGTCGGCGAGGACGCGATCCGCCGGCTCAACCGCGAGCACCGCGGCCGCGACTCCGCCACCGACGTTCTCGCCTTCCCGATCGACGGCGCCGGCGAGAGCGCGGGGCCGCGCGAGCTCGGCGATGTGGTGATCTGCCCGGAGCGGGCGAGCGACGTCGTCGAGGCCGCCGTCCACGGCGTCCTGCACCTCTGCGGCTACGACCACGAGGCAGACGCGGGCGAGATGCTGGAGCTGCAGGCGCGGGTCATCAAGGCCCTGCGGGACCCCGGCCGCCCCCGCATCCGAGCAAGCTCAGATGACCGGTCGCCCTTCCGGCTCCCTGACAGCGGAGGAGGCGGCGGGCAGTGAGGTCAGGGTTCATCGGCGTCGCGGGGCGGCCGAACGTTGGCAAGTCGACGCTGGTCAACGCGCTCGTCGGAGCCCACGTCGCGATCGTTTCCGAGCGCCCGCAGACGACGCGGCGAGCGATCCGCGGGGTCGCGACGGCCCCGGATGGCGAATCGCAGATGGTGCTGGTCGACCTACCCGGCGTGCAGCGCCCCCGCGACGTGCTCACCGAGCGGATGCAGCGACGCGTCGAGCGCGAGCTTGCCGAAGCCGACGCGGCGCTGCTGATGGTCAACGGCGAGGAGGGGATCGGGCCGGGAGACCGCTTCATCGCCGAGCGCCTGCTCGGCTCCGGCACCGGTACCCCGGTCGTCTGCGCCGTCAACAAGTGCGACCGGCTCAACAACGCCGAAACCGCCGCCGCGCTGGCCGCGGCCGCCGAGCTGGGGGGGGTCGACGAGGTCTTCCCCGTCAGCGCCCGCAGCGGCACCGGGTTGGATGCGCTCCGGGCGCGGCTGGTCGAGCTGCTGCCGGAAGGCCCGCTGCTATACCCGCCCGAGGAGCGCAGCGACCAGTCGCGCGAGGTGCTGCTCGCCGAGCTGATTCGCGAGCAGGTGCTGCGCCGCACCCACGACGAGATCCCCCATGCCGTCGAGGTCGAGGTCACCGATGTCGAGCGCCGCGACGACGGGCTCGTCACCGTCGCCGCCCAGGTCTGGGCGGAGACCGACTCCCAGAAGGCGATCCTGATCGGCCGCGGAGGGCGGATGGTGCGCGACGTCGGCACCGCCGCCCGCCGCGAGCTTGAGCGCGAGCTGGGCGTCCGCGTTCACCTCGAGCTGCAGGTGCGCGTGCGCGCCCGCTGGCGCCGCGACGACGCCCTGCTCGACCGGATCGGGATCGAATAGGCCGTTCCGCGGCGGCAAGGTGGGCGAGCTTCGCCTGGTTCAACGAGGTGGAGGAGGCCTTCGCGGCGGCGCAGCCGGAGGCCGAGCGCGAGTAGCGCCTGCGAGCGCGCTCGCGCGGCCGGCACGCGGGCGACCGTACACTGGCCGCGATGTCCGGCCAGATCCGCTTCGATGACGACGGGCTCGTCCCCTGCGTGATGCAGGACGCACGCAGCGGCGAGGTTCTGATGCACGCTTACATGAACGCGGAGGCGCTTGCGCGCACGCGCGAGACCGGGGAGGTCCACTTCTGGAGCCGCTCGCGGCAGGAGCTGTGGCACAAGGGCGAGACGTCGGGCAACGTGCAGCGCGTCGTCCAGCTGCGCTACGACTGCGACGGCGACGCGATCGTCGCCCTGGTGGAGCCGGCCGGACCCGCCTGCCACACGGGGCAGCGGGCCTGCTTCTACCGCGACCTCGACGGCAGTGCCGACCCCGCCCCCGACGCGCCCCCGGCGCCGGGCGAGCCGTCGCCGGTCGCCCACGAGGCGCCCGCGGTCCTTGAGCGCACCCTGCGGGACCGCGCCGCCGAGCGGCCAGAGGGCAGCTACACCGCCGAGCTGCTCGACGACCCGCCGAGGATCGGCGACAAGCTTCGCGAGGAGGCCGACGAGGCGGCGCGCGCTGCCGCGGGCGAGTCCGACCGCCGCGTCGTCGAGGAGGCCGCCGATGTCCTCTACCACCTCGGCGTTCTGCTCGTCTCGCGCGACGTCCCGACCGCGGCGGTGCTCGAGGAGCTGAACGCGCGGCGCCGCTGAGCGCCCCCGGCGATGGGCATCTCGACCGAGCCCGAGCTGAGGCTGGAGCCCGACCTCGCCACCGCGCGCGAGCTGGCCCGGGACGCCAACGTGATCCCGATCCGGCTGCGCTTCGTGGACGACTGCGAGACGCCCGTCTCCGCCTATCTGAAGCTGCGCGGCGAGGGACCGGCCTTCCTGCTGGAGTCGGCCGAGCAGGGAGGGCGGCTGGGGCGCTGGTCGTTCCTGGGGTTCCAGCCACGGGCGGTGCTGCGCTGGGCGGACGGCGTGCTGGCCGAGTGGGGCGGGGACGCTTTCGTCGCCAACGCCGCGCCGCGTACCAGCATCCAAGCGCCCGATCCCTACGCCGCCGTGGCCGCATACCTGGAGCGCTACCGGATTGCCGAGGCCGAGGACCTGCCGCCGTTCGCGGGCGGTGCGGTCGGCTTCTTCGGCTACGACCTGGTGCGAACGGTGGAGCCGCTGGGAGACCCCAACCCCGACCCGCTGGGGCTCCCGGACATGGCACTGATGGTGAGCGACGTGATGCTCGCCTTCGACCACCTGCGGCACGAGCTGACGATCCTCGCCCACGCCTTCGTCGAGGAGGGCGGCGACGTCGAGGACGCCTACGTCCGCGCCGCCGAGGCGATCGCGGACGCGCGCCGCCGCCTGCGCGAGCCCGTGCCCGAGACGGCGCCGAGGCGGGCGACCGAAGCACCGGATGTGTTCGAGTCGAACATGACCCGCGAGCAGTTCGAGTCGAACGTGGAGCGGATCGTCGAGTACATCCGCGCCGGCGACGCCTTCCAGGTGGTGCCGTCGCAGCGCTTCTCGGCGCCCGCGCCGGTGGAGGCGTTCTCGATCTACCGCGGCCTGCGCACCGTCAACCCGTCGCCGTACATGTACTTCCTCGAGTTCGGCGACTTCGAGATCGCGGGCGCCTCGCCCGAGCCGCTGGTCAAGGTGACCGGACGCCGCGTCGAGACGCGGCCGATCGCCGGCACCTACCCGCGCGGCGACGACGAGGAGGCCGACCGCCGCCAGGCCGAGCGCTTGCTGCGCGACCCCAAGGAGCGCGCCGAGCACGTGATGCTGGTCGACCTCGGCCGCAACGACCTCGGGCGGGTGTGCGAGTACGGGAGCGTCAACGTCGACGAGCTGATGGTCGTCGAAACGTACTCCCACGTCCTGCACATCGTCAGCCAGGTCTCCGGCACCCTGCGCGAGGGTGTCACGGCGATGGACGTGCTGCGTTCAGTGCTTCCCGCGGGAACGCTCTCGGGGGCGCCGAAGGTGCGGGCGATGCAGATCATCGACGAGCTGGAGCCGCACAAGCGCGGCTCCTACGGCGGCGCGGTCGGCTATCTCTCCTACACCGGCGACCTCGACACGGCGATCCACATCCGCACGGTGGTCGTCAAGGACGGCGTCGTCCACGTCCAGGCCGGCGGCGGCACCGTCGCCGACGCCGAACCCGCCTACGAGTACAACGAGTCCGTGACAAAGGCGAAGGCGATATTCGCCGCGGTCGAGCTGGCCGCGAGCCAACCCGACTGGCCATGAGGGCTCTGGTCATCGACAACTACGACTCCTTCGCCTACAACCTCGTCCAGTACCTGGGCGAGCTGGGGGCGGAGGTGGAGGTGGTCAGAAACGACCGCGCGACCGTGGACGAGCTGCTCGGGCGGGAACCCGCCCGCCTGGTCGTCTCGCCGGGGCCGTGCACGCCCGCCGACGCCGGCATCTCGGTCGAGGCGATCCGCGCCTTCGCCGAGGCCGGCACGCCGGTGCTCGGCGTCTGCCTCGGCCACCAGTCGCTGGTGGAGGCCTTCGGCGGCCGCACGATCCGCGGCGAGCCCGTGCACGGCAAGGACGCCGAGGTCGAGCACGACGGCGAGGGCGTCTACGCGGGCCTTCCCTCGCCGCTGGTCGCCGGCCGATACCACTCGCTCGTCGCCGACCCCGACCTGCCCGGCGAGCTGCGCCTCAGCGCGACGCTCGACGACGTGGTGATGGGGGTGCGCCACCGCACGCTTCCGGCCGAGGGCGTCCAGTTCCACCCCGAGTCCGTGCTGACCCCGCAGGGCAAGGCCCTGCTCGCCAACTTCCTCTCGAGCTGATGCCCAACGAGATCCTCACCCGGGCGATCGACGCGGTCTGCGCCGGAAACCACCTCACCGCCGACCACACCTCGGCCGTGCTGACCGAGGTGATGGAGGGCCGCGCCGGCGAGGTCCAGACCGCCGCCTTCCTCGTCGCCCTGCGGGCGAAGGGGGAGACGGTTGCCGAGCTGGTCGGGCTCGCCCGCACGATGCGCGAGCTGTCGACCCCGGTGACGACGAATCGCGACGACCTCGTCGACACCGCCGGCACCGGCGGCGGCCCCTCGACGTTCAACGTCTCCACCGCGGCGGCGCTGGTCGCTGCAGGCGCCGGCTGCGCGGTCGCCAAGCACGGCAACCGTTCGGCGACCAGCCGCTCGGGGTCGGCCGACGTGCTCGAGGCGCTGGAGGTCGAGATCGACCTCGGCCCCGAGGCAGTGGCGGAATGCATCGAGAGGGTCGGCTTCGGCTTCATGTTCGCGCCCCGCCACCACCAGGCGATGGCCCACGTCGTGCCCGTGCGAAAGGAGCTGGCCGTGCGCACGATCTTCAACTTCCTCGGCCCGCTCACCAATCCGGCCGGCGCCCGCCGCCAGCTGCTCGGCGTCTCCGACCGCCACTACCAGGAGACGATCGCCGAGGCCCTGGTTGCGCTCGGCTGCGAGCGCGCCTGGGTGGTGTCCTGCGACGACGGCATCGACGAGATCGGCCTCTCGGCCGAAACCCGCGTGGTGGAGGTGCTCGACGGCGCCACCGAGGAGCTCTTCGTCGACCCGGAGGAATGCGGCCTGGACGCCGCGCCGCTGGAGGCGATCGCCGGCGGCACCCCGGAGGAGAACGCCGCCGTGGTCCGCGGCGTGCTCGGCGGCGGGGGCGGTCCCGCCCGCGACGTCGTCCTGCTCAACGCTGGCGCCGCGATCCTGGTGGGCGGAGCGGCGGACGACCTCGCCGGGGGGATCGAGCGTGCCCGCGAGGCGATCGACTCGGGCGACGCCGCCGAGACCCTCGATTCGTTGATCGCCACGACCGTAGAGCTGGCCTCCGCCGATGATTGATTCCACGGCCGTGGGATCATTCAGCTGGTGTCTCCCGGGATGATCGAGCAGATCGTCGCTGCGGCTCGGCAGGGCGTCGACCGGCGCCGCGCCGAGGTCCCGCTCGAGCGGCTGCGGGAGCAGCTCTCCGTCCGCGGCCCGGACCGGCCCTTCAGCGAGGCGCTGGTCAGGCCCGGGCTTTCGCTGATCGCCGAGTTCAAGCGTCGCTCGCCCAGCGCCGGCGAGATTCGCTCCGCCGCCGGCGTTGCCGACCTGGTCACCGCCTATGAGCGCGGCGGCGCCGCGGCGATCTCCGTGCTCACCGAGGCGGACCACTTCGACGGCTCGCTCGACGACCTGCGCGCCGCCCGCGAAGCGTCGAGCCTGCCGATCCTGCGAAAGGACTTCACGATCGATCCCTACCAGCTCTACGAGGCGGCGGTGAGCGGCGCCGACGCGGTGCTGCTGATCGTCGCGGTGCTCGGCGACGATGACCTGGCGGCCCTCCACGACGAGGCGCGCGAGCTGGACCTCGACTGCATCGTCGAGGTCCACGACGCCGCCGAGCTGGAGCGGGCGCTGGCGCTCGACGTGGACGTGCTCGGGATCAACAACCGCGACCTGGAGGACTTCAGCGTGGACGTCGCCACCACCCACGAGCTGATGCCCGACGTCCCGGCGGGCAAGGCCGTCGTCTCCGAGAGCGGCATCTCCGACCGCGCCCAGCTCGAGGCGCTGGAGCGGATCGGGGTCGACGCGGTGCTGCTCGGCGAGGCGCTGATGCGCGCCGACGATCCGGAGATGGCGATCCGCGACCTCATGCTCGACGAGGAAGCGACGCGCGAGCACTTCCTCTAGCCGCCCGCCACGTCTTTTAGGCCGCGCACAGCGGCGTTTTAGCCGTCGTTAAGCGAGCTAGCCGACACTGGCCGGGCGATGCGAAGAGCGCAGTTCATCGCCCGCAGCCCGTTCGGAGCCGCCGCGATCGGTGGCCTCGTCGTCGCGCTTGCGGGCTGGATCGCGATCGCCGCCGGGGCGATCGGCACCCGCAAGGAGTTCGGGCTCACCGGGCCGGAGGCGCCGCTGCTGAAGCCCGCATCGGACAAGTCCGCCAAGGGCAACACCGTCAACGCGATCTACCGCCACGACGCGCCCGGTGTGGCGTTCATCGAGGCCGAGTCGGCGCCGCAGCAGAGCTCGCCATTCAACCTGTTCCCAACGCCGCAGCGCGGGCCGGCGACCGGGTCGGGCTTCGTCGTCGACAACGCCGGCCACATCCTCACCAACGCCCACGTGGTCGCCGGCGCCGACCGGATCCGGGTCGCGCTCGGGAGCGACAAGTCCTTCGTCGACGCCACCAAGGTGGGCGAGGACCCCTCCACGGACCTGGCGCTGCTCAAGGTCAACGTCGACAGCTCCAAGCTTCACCCCCTGCCGCTCGGCTCCTCCTCGAAGTTGAACGTGGGCGACCCGGTGGTGGCGATCGGCAACCCGTTCGGGCTCGACCGCACCGTCACGAGCGGGATCGTCTCGGCGCTGCAGCGCCAGATCGACGCCCCCAACCACTTCACGATCGACAACGTGATCCAGACCGACGCCCCGATCAACCCCGGCAACTCGGGAGGCCCGCTGCTCGACGCCGGCGGCCGCGTGATCGGGATCAACTCGCAGATCGAGACCGGTGGCGGCGGCGGATCGGTGGGGATCGGCTTCGCGATCCCGATCGACACCGCCCGCCAGGTGGTCGGCCAGCTGCTGAAGACGGGCACGGTCACGCATGCCTTCCTCGGCATCACCGGAACGACGATCGACCCCTCGATCTCCAAGGCGCTCAACCTCCCCGCCGACAAGGGCGTCCTCGTGCAGGACGCCTTCACGGGCGGGCCGGCCGACCGCGCCGGGATCCAGGGCGGCACGACCCAGGCGACCCTGGACGGCCAGAACCTCCTCCTCGGCGGGGACATCATCACCGCCGTGGACGGCCACGCCGTCACCGACATGCAGCAGGTCGTCCACGCCGTCGAGGCGAAGCAGCCCGGCGACAGGATGCAGATCGACATCCTTCGTCACGGCAAGCAGCAGACGGTGACGGTGACGCTGGGCGAGCGCCCGCAGCACCTGCAGGACTCCGAGCGGCAGCCGTTCAGCCGCTGACGCGCGGCTCCACCTGCCACCATCCCACGCATGACCCGCGTGAAGATCTGTGGCGTGACCAGCCTCGATGACGCCGTCGCGGCCGTCGACCTCGGTGCCTGGGCGATCGGGCTCAACCACCACCGCGCCAGCCCGCGCTTCTGCCCGCCGGAGGCGGCGGCGGAGGTCGGCGCCGCACTGAAGCGCCAGTGCGAGGTGGCGGGCGTCTTCGTCAACGCCACCCTGGACGAGGTCGCGAAGGCGGCCGAGAACGCCGCGCTCACGCTCGTCCAGCTCCACGGCGACGAGGGGCCTGCGTTCTGTGCCGAGGTGGCGCGCAAGACCGGCTGCAAGGTGATCAAGGCGATGCGCGTGCGAAGCGCCGCCGACGTCCGCGCCGCCGAGGCCTACCGCACCGACTACCACCTGCTCGACGCCCACCGTTCCGGCCTCGCCGGCGGAACCGGCGAGAGCTTCGACTGGGAGCTGGTCGCCGCCCGCCACTCCGAGATCCCGCTGATCCTCGCCGGCGGCCTGCGCCCGGACAACGTCGCCGACGCCGTGGCGATCGCGCGGCCGTTCGCCGTGGACGTCGCCACCGGGGTCGAGGCCGCTCCCGGCCATAAGGACCGGGCGCTGATGGAGGGCTTCTTCGACGGCGTGGGGGCGGTGGCGGCGTGAGCGACGCGCCGGTGGGCGCAGCCCCGGTCGAGGAGCGCTTCGGCCCCTACGGCGGCCGCTACGTGCCCGAGGTGCTGGTCGCGGCGCTCGACGAGCTCACCGCGGCATGGGCGGAGGCCCGCGCCGATCCCGGCTTCCGCTCCGAGCTGGACGCCCTGCTGCGCGACTACGTCGGCCGCCCGACGCCGCTGCACCGCGCCGACCGGCTCTCCGAGCGCGCCGGCCGCCGCGTCTACCTGAAGCGGGAGGACCTCGCCCACACCGGCGCCCACAAGATCAACAACGCGGTCGGCCAGTGCGTGCTCGCCCGGCGGATGGGCAAGCGCCGGATCATCGCCGAGACGGGCGCCGGCCAGCATGGCGTCGCCACCGCGACCGCCTGCGCCCTGTTCGGGCTGGACTGCCTCGTCTACATGGGCACCGAGGACATGCGCCGCCAGCGCCCCAACGTCGAGCGCATGCAGCTGCTCGGGGCGCGGGTGGAGCCGGTGGAGGCCGGCGCGCGCACGTTGAAAGAGGCGGTCAGCGCCGCGATCCGCGACTGGGTGCGAAACGTCGCCACCACCCACTACGTGATCGGGTCGGTCGTCGGGCCGGCGCCGTACCCCGCGCTGGTCCGGGACCTGCAGCGCGTGATCGGCGACGAGGCGCGGGCGCAGGCGCTGGAGGCCGAGGGGACGCTGCCGGCGCGGGTGATCGCCTGCGTCGGTGGCGGCTCGAACTCGATCGGCACGTTCACCGCCTTCCTCGACGACGACGTCGAGCTGATCGGCGTCGAGGCGGCGGGCGCAGGGATCGAGTCCGGTCGCCACGGCGCCTCGCTGGTGGCCGGCGCGACCGGCGTCCTGCACGGCTCGCTCTCCGCCGTGATCGCCGACGCCGAGGGCCAGATCCTCGAGGCGCACTCGGTCTCCGCCGGGCTCGACTACCCGGGCGTCGGCCCCGAGCACGCCCAGCTGCGCGACTCCGGCCGCGCCCGCTACGAGGCCGTCACGGATGCCCAGGCCGTGGCGGCTTTCCGGCTGCTCGCCGAGCTGGAGGGGATCGTGCCGGCGCTGGAGCCCGCCCACGCGATCGCCTGGCTGCTGGAGAACGGTGAACCTGCCAGTGACCCCGCCGCGCGCGGACGCGAAGCGGAGCACGCGGCGGGATATGGCTACGACCTGGTGTGCCTGAGCGGGCGCGGCGACAAGGACCTCGACGAGGTGCTCGCTTGGGCCGGATAGAGGAGGCGTTCGCCGCCGCGCGGGCCGAGGGGCGGGCGGCGCTGATGCCGTACATGATGGGCGGCTTTCCCGGCGGCCGGGTCTCGGCGGCGATCGCCGACGCCTACGCGGACGCCGGCGCCGACCTGGTCGAGCTGGGCGTGCCCTTCTCCGACCCGCTCGCCGACGGCCCCGTGATCCACGCCGCGGCGACGCGGGCGCTGGAGGCGGGCGCCGACCTCGACTCGGTGCTGGGCATCTGCGCCCGGATCGCCGACCGCGTCCCGGTGGCGGCGATGGTCTACGCCAACATGGTCCTCGCCGCTCGCCCGGCCGAGTTCGCGGCGCGGCTTGCCGCCGCCGGCGCCGCCGGGGCGATCGTCCCCGACCTGCCGCTGGAGGAGGCGGGCTCGCTGCGCGAGGCGCTCTCGGCGGAGGGGCTGGCGCTCGTGCCGCTGGTCGCGCCGACGACGCCGCCCGAGCGCCGCCGCCGGATCTGCGCCGCCGCGCAGGGGTTCGTCTACGTCGTCTCCGACGTCGGCGTCACGGGCGAGCGCGAGGCCGTGCCGCCGCGGCTTCGCGAGCTGGTCGAGGCGGTGCGGGCCGAGGCGTCAGTCCCCGCGGCCGTCGGCTTCGGGATCTCGACACCGGAGCAGGTCGCCGAGGTGGGGGAGATCGCCGACGGCGTGATCGTCGGCACGCGGCTGGTTCGCGCCGTCGCCGAGGCGGAGGGCACCGAGGACGCGGTCGCGGCCGTTTCGCAGTTCCTCCGCGACGCCCGTGCCCGCATGGGTGCGGGCGCGGCGATCGAGTAGATTGGCGCCGTGCAGCTCGCCATCTTCACCGTCGTCGCCGCCGGCCTGATGGTGGTCTCCTACGCGTTCGGCCAGGGCGGGCCCGTCGCCGGCCTCGTCTTCTTCTCGGTCCTCTTCCTCGGCATCCTGGTGCAGATCACGCGGCCGCTGCGCGAGCGGCTCAAGCCCTAGCGGCCTGCCGCCGCGGACCCGGCTCAGCCCTCGCCGGCGGGCTCTTCGTCCTTGAGCAGGTAGCCGGCGCGGTTGAGGTGGCCGAGGACCTCGCGGCTGTGCTCGTTCTCCGCGGCGAGGTGGCGCTCCAGCCGCTCCAGGGTCGCCTCCGCCTCCCGCTCCAGGCGCTGCATCGCGAGGATCCTGCGGTCGATCGCGTCGACCTCGTGCGCCCGCGCCTCTGTCTCCGCGGCGGCGGGCGTCGACGGCGGCTCGGGGTCGTCCTCCGGGGGAGGCACGCGGAGGGCGACCGCGATCGCCGTGCCGCTCGGATGCGCGAGCAGGAACGGCCGCGCCGACTGGTCGCGGTGGGCGAGGTAGTGGGCGAGGCGGGCGCCGACGACCTTGCCCGGGGGCCACCACAGGCAGTGCGTGGCGGCCTCCGGCGCGGCGGCGGTTCCCGCCGCGTTCTCGGACCACCAGCGCTCGGCGGCGCCGCTGACGATGATGCCGCGCAGGACCGGCTCGAACGGGGCGGGCTCGACGGCGGCGCCGCACGCCGCGGCCAGCGAGTCGGCGGCGGCATCGGCCTGGGCAACGGCCAGGGTGCTGTGCTTGAGCGGGAGCCGGGTGCAGTCCCCCGCCGCCCAGACGCTCTCACTTCCGATCGTCAGCCCGTGCTCGTCGACCTCGATGTAGCCGCGGGCGTCGTCGGCGACGCCGCCGATGTCCGGCCCGATGCCGGCGGGCAGCGCGATCACGGCGTCGAATCGCATCCGCCTGCCGTCGGCGACGACCTCGACGGGCTCCGCCTCACCCCTCGCGGCCCGGGCGCCGGCGGGCGGGCGCCGGTGCGGGGCGCGAGGTGCGGGTCGCTCCAGCTCGCGCTCCCGGACCCGCACGCCGCCGACCACCTCGACGCCGGCTCGCTCCAGCTCGCCGTCCACGATCTCGCCGGCGGTCGCCCCGAACGCGGCGAGCGGCCGCCGCTCCTCGGTCAGCAGGGTGACGCGGACGGCTGCGCCCTGGGCCCTCGCCGCGTGGGCGAGGATCAGCGCCAGCTCGTAGGCGGCGATCGGCCACCCCGACGTCGCCGGGACGGCGACGCCCACGCTCCCGACCTCCCCCCTGACGGCGCGGTCGACGAGGTCGCGGAGAAGCGACGGATCGCCCTCCGCCGGCCAGGCGAGCAAAGGGGCCGGGACCGCGGCCGAGCGAACGCCGACGGCGAGCAGAAGGCGGTCGAAGCCCACCCAGTCGCCGTCGTGGGTGAGCACCGCCATCCGCGTCTCGTCCACCAGCGCCACGCGGTCGTGGACGAGCCGAGCGCCGAGCGACGCCGCGACCTCGTCGAGGGGCAGCTCATGGGGAGGATGGGTGGCGAACTCGGCGACCGCGGAGAGCGGGCGGAAGCGGAACGTGCGGTTGGGGGCGATCAGGCAGAGGTCCGCCGGCCGCTCTCCCAGCCGCTCGCGGATCGTCAGGATCGCCTCCAGCGCCGCGCAGCCGCCGCCGGCGACGACGATACGGGGGCGTTTGGCTTCTCCCTGCCTGCTCATCGAGCCCAATAGTGCCGCAGTCACCGCGCCGGGCACGTCCGCGGGAGGGGCCGCGCCCGGCTCAGGTGTAGAAGCGGCGCGCGATCTCGAGGTACTCGGGCGGCACCTCCCTGACGCCGCTCACCTCTGTGAGCGGCACCGACACGACCTCGGTCCCCCGCAGCGCCGCCATCTGCCCGTACTCGCCGGCCCTCGCCATCTCGTACGCCTTGGTGCCGTAGCGCGTCGCCAGGATGCGGTCGCTGGAGGTCGGGGTGCCGCCGCGCTGCACGTGCCCCAGCACCGTCACCCTGGTCTCGAAGCGCGTATGCCTCTCCAGCTCCTCGGCGAGCGCGGCGCCGATCCCGCCCAGCCGCGGGTAGCCGTAGTCGTCGCTGTCGTGCGCCGGCTGGATCAGCCGGTCCTCGCCGCTCTCGAAGCTGAGCCTGGCGCCCTCGGCGACGACGACGATCGAGAAGTTCTTGCCTCGGAAGTGACGTTGGCGGATTCCCTCGCTGAGCTCCTCGACGGTGGACCGGACCTCGGGGATCACGATCGCGTCCGCGCCGCTTGCGAGCCCTGCGAAGACGGCGATCCACCCCGCGTTGCGCCCCATCACCTCGACGACCATCATCCGGTTGTGGGACTGGGCGGTGGTGTGCAGGCGGTCGATCGCGTCGCTGGCGACCTGGACCGCGGTGTCGAAGCCGAAGCACTGATCGGTGCCGGGGATGTCGTTGTCGATCGTCTTCGGCACGCCGATCAGCGGCAGCCCCTCCTCCTCCCACAGCTGGCGCGTCATCGCCATCGTGTGGTCGCCGCCGACGGCGATCACGGCGTCGAGGCCGTCGCCTTCGATCGCGTCCTTGATCTTCTCGACCGCTCCCTCGCGGTACGGCTCGAAGCTGGAGGTCAGCAGGATCGTCCCGCCGAGCGGGAGGATGCCGCCGACGGCGGGCATGTCGAGCTGCATGTAGTCGCGCTCGGCGAGTCCGCGGAAACCGCGCATGATCCCGACGGCCTCGTCGCCGTTGTCGATCGCCGATCGGGCCACCGCCCGGATCACGGCATTCAGTCCCGGGCAGTCGCCGCCGGCGGTGAGAACGCCGACCCTCACGCGGCGAATATAGGCGAAGCGGGTGCCTCCCCGCCAGGAGTCGTCCTCAGTAGAGGAACATCGGCTTGCCGAGCACGTCGTGGACCCGGGGCCGGTAGCTCTCGGCGTCGTACAGGGCGGCGACGTCGGCCCGCTTGATCCCCTGAACCGTCGTGTCCACGGGCACGGTCGTGTACTGGCCATCCTGGAGGGCGACCATGCGCCCCGCGTGGCCGCGCAGCAGCTCGCCGACCGCGAGGTTGCCGAAGGAGATCGCCGCCATCCGGTCGAGCGAGTCGGGGACGCCGGCCCGCATCAGGTAGGCGAGCTGCTGGCTGAGCGTGTCGATCCCGGTCACCTCCTTCAGGGCCTCGGTGAGGACGACGCCGATCCCGCCCAGCTTGCGGTGCCCGTAGGCGTCCTCCTGCCCGTACTCGACGACCTGGCCTCCGAGCATCGTCGCCCCCTCGGAGACGGCGACCATCGCGTACACGCTCGGGTTGCGCCTGCGGTCTTCGACCAGGAACTCGGCGAGCCGCTCGACGTCGAACGGGACCTCGGGGATCAGGGTGCGGTCGACGTCGCCGAGGTAGGCCGAGATCAGGGCGGTCTCGCCGGAGTTGCGGCCGAACAGCTCCACGACCGCGATCCGCTCGTGGGACCCGGTCGGCGTGCGCAGCTGGTTCATGAACTCGACGCTGCGGGTGACCGCGGTGGAGAAGCCGATGCAGTAGTCGGTGCCGAAGACGTCGTTGTCCATCGTCTTCGGAATCGAGACCACCGCGACCCCCTCGTGGTGGAGGCGGACGCCGTAGGAGAGGGTGTCGTCGCCGCCGATCGGGACCATCGTGTCGATCCCGAGGTGCTCGAGGACCTGCAGGACGTAGGGGGTGCAGTCGGCCGTCCCGGACTCCTCGTCGTAGGGGAACCGGCCCTCCAGGAACTCCGGCATCGCTCCCTTCTTGACCCGTCCGGGGTTGGTCCGTGAGGTGTGCAGGTGGGTGCCGCCGTAGCGGTCGATCGTCCGCACGCCGGCCTTGGTCAGCGGCTCCACCCATTCGCCGCCGCCGTCCGGCTTGTCGATGTCGTAGTTGAGCAGGCCGCCCCAGCCACGGCGGATCCCGACGACCTCGATCCCGGCGTCCTCGGCGCGGTTGACGACGGCCTTGATGCAGGGGTTCAGCCCCGGTACGTCGCCCCCGCCTGTGAGCAGCCCGATCCGCATGGCGCAGTCGTATCACGCCGCAGGCGTGCGCGAGCGCCGAGCTTCGCGACCGCCTCGGGCCCTGCCCGTAGAATCGCCCGCCCATGCGGGACCCCTCGCGCCGCCTCGCCGCTCTCGCCGCCGTCTTCGCCATGGCACTGGCCGTCGGCGGCTGCGGCAGCGCCGAAAACGCCAACAACGAGACCCGCACCAGGACGCTGAGCGTGTACGTAAGCGTCCCCCTGGCCGGCCAGGACGCGGCCGCGGGCCGGGCCGTCGTCAACGGCGCCAAGCTGGCGCTCGCGCAGGCCAGCGGCACGGTGGGCGACCTCGAGGTTCGCGCCCTCTACCTCGACGACACCGGCGGCGGGGCGCGCTGGAGTCCCGTGGTCACCGCCGACAACGCCCGCCGCGCCGCCGAGGACACCTCCGCGATCGCCTACATCGGCGAGCTCTCCTCCGGCGCCACCCGCTTCTCGCTGCCGATCACCAACCAGGCGGAGACGCTCCACGTCTCGCCGGCGGCGACGGCCGTGGACCTGACCCGCCAGGTGGCCGGCGGCGAGGACCCGGCTCGGTTGCGTCCCAGCGGCAAGCAGACGTTCGCGCGGATCGTGCCGGCCGACGACGTCCAGGCGCGCGCCGCGGCGCGGTTTGCGAACCAGGTCGGCGTGGCGAGGATCCCGCCGCTCCAGTACGCCGACCCCGGGCGGCTCGAGGACGGGACGCGCTACACGTCGCCCGTCTTCGGCTGGAGCGCCGGCGGCCCCGAGCCGCAGCCCTCGGCGCCGCCCGGCGCCGAGCGCGAGGCGCGCCGGTTCGGCGACGAGTACCTGAAGCGCTACGGCCGGGTCGCACCGCCCTACGCGGCCCAGGGCTACGAGGCGATGGCCGCGGTGCTAGACGCGATCCGACGCGCCGGCGACGGAGGCGACAACCGCGCCGACGTGATCGGCGCCTTCCTCGACACCCACGACCGCCGCTCCCCGATCGGCACCTACTCGATCGAACCCGACGGCGACACGACGCTGAAAGACGTGGCCGGCCTCAAGATCGAGCACGGCCGTCCCTTCTTCGAGAAGAGCCTGACCGGCTAGCGAGCCGGCCTGGGCACGGCGCGGGGCGCGGGCATGCGTCCGCGGCAAGTCAAAGGTGTCGTCGCAGCCGCGGATGCATGTCCGCGACCCGCGCCCCCCGAGCGTCTAACCCAGCAGGTCCCTCAACGCCGGCTCGAGCTCGGTGAAGCGGAACTCGAAGCCGAGGTCGAGCGCCCGTCGCGGCACCACCCGCAGGCTGGCGAGCGCGTTCTCGGCCATCTCGCTCCCCAGCATCGCCCGCAGCGCCAGCTTCGGCACGGGCGCGACCGAGGGCCGGCCGAGCACGCGGCCCAGCGCCTTCGAGAACTCGCGGTTGGTCACCGGGTTGGGCGCCGTGGCGTTGATCGGGCCCGACGCGGCGGCGGTGTCGAGCGCCCAGAGCAGCAGCCGCACCTCATCCTCGACGTGGATCCACGGCATGAACTGGCGCCCGCCGGCGAGCGGGCCGCCGACCCCGAGCCGGAAGGGCAGCAGGAACCGCTTCAGCAGCCCGCCCCCGGGGCTGAGCACAAGCCCGGTGCGGATCCGCGCGACGCGCACGTCGCTTGCCGTCGCCTCCTCCGCGGCCGCCTCCCAGGCGACGCAGACCTCGGCCCCGAAGCCGGCGCCATGGGAAGTGTCCTCGTCGACGATCGCCTCGCCGCGGTCGCCGTAGTAGCCGACCGCCGACTGGCTGACGAGCACGCGCGGCCCGGCCTCCGACGCCGCGATCGCGTGGACGAGGTTGCGCGTCGCGGTCTCACGCGACTCGCGGATTCGGCGCTTGGCGTCGTCCGTCCAGCGCTGGTCGAGCGACTCCCCGACGAGGTTGATCGCGGCGTCGGCGCCGTCCACCGCCTCGGGCGGGGGACGGTGGGTCGTGGGGTGCCACTCGTACCAGCTGATCACGTTGGCGCCGCCGCGCCGCGCTCGCTCCGGGTCGCGCGTGAGCCCGATCACGTCGTCGCCGCGCGCGGCCAGGGCATCGCAGACCCGCGTGCCGATCAGGCCGGTCGCCCCGGTGACCATGACCCTCATGCCGCCCCCCGTCGCCACCGTGCCGGTCGGGTTCCCCGCCGTGCGCCGTGACGGTTCATTCGACCGTGGCGAACGTGCCCGTCTCCTCGTCCATCCGAGCGATGCCGGCGCGCTTCGCCTCCTCGACGACGGCGTCGGCGACGGCCGGCGCCACGTCGCGGTTGAACACGCTGGGGATCACGTAGTCCTCGCTCAGGTCCTCGTCGCCGACGACCCCGGCGATCGCGTGGGCCGCCGCCAGCTTCATCTCCTCGGTGATCCGGCGTGCCCCCGCGTCGAGCGCGCCGCGGAAGATCCCCGGGAAGCAGAGCACGTTGTTGATCTGGTTCGGGTAGTCCGAGCGGCCGGTGGCCATGATCCGCACGTACGGCTCGGCCTCCTCGGGGGAGACCTCGGGGTTCGGGTTCGCCATCGCGAAGACGATCGCGTCGTCGGCCATCCGGTCGAGCGCCTCCGCGGGGATCACGCCCGGCCCCGAGAGCCCGATGAACAGGTCGATGCCGTCGATCACGTCGGCGGGCTGGCCGGACAGCTTCTTCGGGTTCGAGTTCTCCGCGTACCAGCGCTTGATCGCCGTCATCTCGCCGCCGGCGTAGTCCTCCCGCTCGGTCGACACCGCCCCGCGGCGGTCGCAGCCGATCACGTCGGTGATACCCGCCGCCAGCATCATCTTCGTGCAGGCGACGCCGGCGGCACCGAGCCCGACCACCAGAACGCGCAGGTCGGCGATCGGCTTGCCGGTGATCTTGAGCGCGTTGAACAGCGCCGCCATCACCACCACGGCGGTGCCGTGCTGGTCGTCGTGGAAGACCGGAATGTCGAGCGCCTCGACCAGCCGCTCCTCGATCTCGAAGCAGCGCGGCGCGGAGATGTCCTCGAGGTTGATCCCGCCGAAGGTCGGCGCGATCAGCTTCACCGCCATGACGATCTCGTCGGGATCGTTGGTGTCGAGGCAGATCGGGAAGGCGTCCACGCCGGCGAACTCCTTGAACAGCATCGCCTTTCCCTCCATCACCGGCATCGCCGCCTCCGGGCCGATGTCGCCGAGGCCGAGCACGGCACTGCCATCGGAGACCACCGCGACCGTGTTGCGCTTGATCGTGTAGTCGAACGCCTTCGAGCGGTCGTTGGCGATCACCTGGCAGACGCGGGCGACGCCGGGCGTGTACGCCATCGAGAGGTCGTCGCGCGTCTTCAGCGGGTACTTGTTCTGCTGCGCGATCTTGCCGCCCTGGTGCATCTGCAGCGTGCGGTCGGTGTAGGCGATCACCTTGGCGCCGCGCGTGCCCCCGATCGCGCGCAGGATCTGCTCCCAGTGCTCCTGATCGCGGGCGTCGATCGTGAACTCGCGCACGCGTCGGCCCTCGCCCCCGGCGCCGGCGATCAGGTCGACCCCCTGGAGTTGCCCGCCCGCCTCGGCGATCGAGGCCGTCAGCCGCGCGAGCGGCTCGTGGCGCGCGTCCAGCTCGACGCGCACCGTGACGCTGAACTGGGCCTGTGCAGGAGGAACGGGCGGCATGCGGCGGCCAATCATAGGTACCGACGCCCGTGGCCCGGGGCCACGATGGAGGCGAATCGGCGGGGCGACGAGGGGCAGAGATCTCGCGCGGGGCGACTTTGTCTCCTCGTGGGAGACAAACTCGCCCATCCCGACCGAAAGATCGCTCGGATCGCGTCCCGCCAGCACGGCGTGATCACGATCGCGCAACTCGGAGTCGCGGGGATCGGACGCAAGGGCGCGTCCGCCCGCGTCCGCGCCGGCCGCCTGCACCGGGTCCATCGCGGCGTCTATGCGGTGGGCCATCGGCGGCTGGGCAACGAGGGCCGCTGGATGGCGGCGGTGCTCGCATGCGGCGAGGGAGCTTCGCTCAGCCATCGCAGCGCGGCTGCTCTGTGGGGCTTCGGCGCGGTGACGAGCGCGCCGGTGGACGTCAGCGTTCCGGGCCGGGCCGGGCGAGCGAGGCGGACGGGGATCAACTTGCACCGCCCTGCCTCGCTGACGCCTGCGGACGTCACCGCGCGCAGGGGAATCCCCGTCACCAAGCCGAGTCGCACGCTCGACGACCTGCGGCGGATCGCGCCGCCCGCCGAGCTGCGCCGGGCGATCCGCGAGGCGGAAGCGCTCGGGTTCGACACGGGCGGCCGCGACCTCGACCCCACCCGCAGCGAGCTTGAGCACCGCTTCCTGCGGCTCTGCCGCCGCCACCGGATCCCGCCACCTCGGGTCAACGTCGCCGTCGACGCCTTCGTCGTGGACTTCCTCTGGCCGGACAGCCGCCTGATCGTCGAGGTGGACGGCTACCGTTTCCACGGCGGACGCGAGGCCTTCGAAGCCGACCGCGCCAGGGACACGCGCCTGAAGCTGCTCGGATACGACGTCCTCCGCTTCACGTGGCGCCAGCTGAGCGAACAGCCAACCGCGGTGGCCCGTGCGCTCGGCACCCTGCTCCCCTGAATCGACGAGGCTCGGCGGCAGCCCGCGTTGCACATCTCAGTCGGGCAGCGTGGCCACAGGCCCTGGGCGATCGGCCCGGCGGGGGGCGACCGTAAGATCAGGGCGTGCCCGCCGCGAAGACCAAGACGACGCAGCCGAGCGAAGCTGCGAAGACGGAGGCGAAGGAGGCCGGCGCCCCCGCCGGCGACGAGCTGTTCCTGATCGACGGGAACTCGCTCGCATACCGGGCCTTCTTCGCCCTGCCGGAGGAGATGGCGACGTCCGACGGCCGGCCGACGAACGCGATCTACGGGTTCGCGGCGATGATGGTGAAGATCATCGCCGAGCACCGTCCGGCCGCGGTGGTCGTCGCCTGGGATGCGGGCATGTCCGGCCGCGAGGTCGCCTACGAGCCGTACAAGGCGCAGCGCAAGCCGCGACCCGACCTCCTGAGGGAGCAGTGGCCGCACCTGATGCCGCTGGCCGAGGCCTTCGGGTTCGCCAACGTGAAGGTGGAGGGCTACGAGGCCGACGACGTGATCGCCAGCCTGGTGCGCCAGGCGCGCGAGCGCGAGCTGCCGGTGATGGTGGTGTCCGGCGACCGCGACGTCTACCAGGTGGTCGGCGACGGCGTCCGGGTGATGACGACGTCGCGCGGAATCACCGATACGCGCATCTACGATCGCGACGGGGTGATCGAGCGCTACGGGGTGCCGCCCGAGCTGGTGCCCGACCTGATCGGGCTGAAGGGAGACACCTCCGACAACATCCCCGGCGTCCCCGGGATCGGCGACAAGACGGCCGCCCAGCTGCTGCAGCAGTTCGGGTCGCTGGAGAAGGTGCTGGAGAGCGTCGACGAGATCTCCGGGGCGAAGCGCAAGCAGAACCTCACCGACCATGCCGAGGACGCCCGTGTGTCGAAGCAGCTGGCGACGCTCCAGGACGAGATCGAGACCGGCATCGAACTGAGCGAGCTGGTCGGACAGCGGCCCGACCGCAGCCGCCTGCGGGAGATCGCCCGCGAGTTCGAGCTGCGCCAGGTGATCCTCCGGCTGGAGGAGGCGCTGGGCGAGCAGGCGCTTCCGCCCGAGCAGGCGGCGGAGACGCTGGACGCCGAAGCCACCGAGGGGGCCGTCGCCGACCTCGCCGAGGGCCCCGTCGCCCTGGCCGTCGCCGAGGGCCGATGGGCCGCGAGCGACGGCAGCGCGCTGGTCGCGGGCGACGCAACCGACCTCGAGGCGCTGGCGGCGCAGCTGAGGCAGCGGCCGATCGTCGCCCATGACGCGAAGTCGCTCGGCGGCGGCGCTCGCCACGGCCTGCTGGCGGCCGCCCCGGGGCTCGACCTCGACCACGACACGATGGTGGCGGCCTACCTGATCGACCCGTCCAAGCGCTCCTACGAGCTGCTCGAGCTGGGGGCGAGCGAGAACCTTGCGGTCGCCTCGGCGTCGCCCGGCGAGCAGCAGCTCGCCCTCGACGACGAGGCGGCGCCGCCCCTGGACCCGGCCGCGGAGGCGCGCCTCGTCGCCGAGCTGGCGCCACGCCAGCGCCGGCGCCTCGAGGAGCTGGGCCTGCAGCGCGTGATGGCCGAGGTCGAGATGCCGCTGGTGGAGCTGCTGGCGGCGATGGAGCGCGTCGGCCTGCGGCTCGACCCCGAGCGGCTGGCCGATGTCGGTCGCGGCATGGCCGGGCAGGCCGCCGCCCTTCAGGAGGAGATCTGGAAGCTGGCCGGCCACGAGTTCGTGATCGGCTCCCCCAAGCAGCTCGAAGAGGTCCTTTTCGGCGAGCTGGGGCTGACCCGCAAGCGCCGCGGCAAGACCGGCTACTCGACCGACGCGCGGGTGCTCAACCAGATCCGCGACGAGCACGAGATCGTGCCTCTGATCGAGCGCTGGCGGGAGCTGACCAAGCTGAAGAACACCTACCTGGACACGCTCCCCGACGCGATCGACCCCGAGACCGGCCGCATCCACACGACGTTCAACCAGACCGCGACCACCACCGGCCGGCTGTCGAGCACCAACCCGAACCTGCAGAACATCCCGATCCGCTCGGAGATCGGGCGGCCGGTGCGCTCCTGCTTCGTAGCCGAGCCCGGCGCGCGGCTGCTCTCGGCCGACTACAGCCAGGTCGAGCTGCGGGTGCTCGCCCACGTCGCCGGCGAGGAGGCGCTGCGCGAGATCTTCCGGCGCGGCGAGGACGTGCACGCCGCCACCGCCTCGGAGATCCTCGGGGTGGCGCCCGAGGACGTCGGGCCCGCCGAGCGGTCGAAGGCGAAAATGGTCAACTTCGGCATCGTCTACGGGCTCTCGGCCTTCGGCCTCGCCGATCGGCTCGGGATCCCGCAGGAGGAGGCGAGCGAGTTCATCGAGCGCTACCTGGGCCGGTTCCCCGCCGTCCAGGACTTCATCCGCGACACGATTGCGACCGCCGAGAAGCAGGGCTACGTGACCACGCTGATGGGGCGCCGGCGGGAGATCCGCGAGCTGCGCTCGGGCCAGCGCCAGCGCCGCCTGCTGGGCGAGCGGCTCGCCGTGAACACGGTGATCCAGGGCACCGCCGCCGACATCATCAAGCTGGCCATGGTGCGCTGCCACCGCGCCCTGGCGGAGGCCGGGATGGAGACGCGCCTGGTCCTGCAGATCCACGACGAGCTGCTCTTCGAGGGGCCGGAGGCGGAGATGGACGCCGCCGATGCGCTGGTTCGCGAGCAGATGTGCACCGCGTTCGACCTCGACCCGCCGCTGGCGATCGATTTGGGCGTGGGGGAGGACTGGCTCTCGGCGAAGTAGCGCCCGGGGCGTCGGCTGACCACGGCGGGCAGGGCGCCCGGAACGAGAGAGAGCGGACCCGAGGGCCCGCTCTCTCCTTGGGGGATGCGCCGCTGCTAGTCGCTCGAGCCGCTGGTGCCGCCGGAGTCGCCGGAGCGCTCGGAGCCGCCGGACCCGTCGGAGCCGCCGTCGGAGCCGCTCGAGTCGAACTCGATTGAGCCCGAGTCGCCGGATCCGCTGGAGCCGGAGTCGCCGGAGCCCGAGCTGCCCGAAGGATCCTCGCCGCCGCCGGGGCCGCTGTCGCCGCCGCCGCCGCTGCCGGGGCCGCTGCTGCCGCTGCCGGAGCCGCCGCCCGAGCCTTCTGGGCCGCCGCCCGGTCCGGTCTTGCCGCCCGGACCGGCCTTGGCGCCGGGGCCGGACCCTCCGGGGGCGCCGCTTGCCTTGCCCGAGCCGCCGGAGCCGGAGCCGGCGCCGCGCGCGTCGCCGGCGACGTTCGCCGAGCCGCCGGCGCCGCTCGCGGACAAGGTGGCGGCGGAGCTTCCGGAGGCGTCGGCGGCATCTGTCTGCGCGGCCTGGGCCTGGTCGAGCGCCGTCGCGGGCTTGCCGGAGAAGTGGTCGTGCAGGGCGGCGCCGGCGAACACCGAGGCGGCGGCGGCCATGATCGCGGTGCCGCCCTTCAGCGCGGCGGCGACGCCGCCGCCAGCGCTCAGTCCCGCGGCCCCCGCGGCGCCGGCCGTGGTCGGGTCGATCTCGCCCTGTCCGGCGCGATCGAGCCAGCGGATCAGGGGCAGCGGCACCAGCGCGCCGGCGCCGGCGCGCAGCGCCTCGCGGGCCCGGTAGACGAGCTGGCGGACCGCGCCCCGCGAGACCCGCAGCTCGGCGGCGATCTCGTCCTGGCTGAGGCCCTCCAGCTCCTGCTTGACCAGGGCTTCGCGCTGCGGGCCGGGCAGCCCCCGCAGCCCGGCGAGCAGCGCGGCCACCGTCTCGCGACGCTCGAGCGCCTGCGGCGGCTGCTCGACGCCGTCGTAGTTCTCGTCGAGCTGCTCGTGCGGGCGGCGGTGCGCGCGCAGGTCGTTCAGGGCCGTGTTGCGGACGATCCGGTACAGCCACGCCCGGAGGTGCATGTCCGCCTCGCTGCCGCGCAGCGCGACGAAGGCGCTGGCCAGGGAATCCTGGACGACGTCGTCGGCGCGGTGGGCCTCGGTGATCGCGCCGGCGTAGGCGACCAGGCTGGGACGGTAGCGGCGCACCACCTCCTCGAAGGCGTGGTCGTCGCCGCCGCGGAACAGCGCCACCAGGCGGCGGTCCGGCTGCATCCGCAGCGCGATCCCGGCGATCCCGGACGGCGCGGCGCGCTGCTCCTTGGCTTGCCCCTCAGACACGTCTCTTCCTATCGGCATTCCCCGGAAATGGCACACGAGAGTACGGCTCGATGCGGCGACCCGTTCAGATAACACCCGATCCGATAGCGGAATCACGGTTCAAATCGCATTTTTCGGACAGAATGCCGACCGACAGTGAGCATTCCTGGCTGCCAACCCCGCATGGGCTGACACGTGGACCGCAGCATCGCCGTGATCGCCACTGCCCTCGCCGGGGCGCTGATCGCGCTGCAGCCCCCCGTAAACGCCGGCCTGTCGCGCGCCACCGGGCACCTTGCCGCGGCGTTCGTCTCGTTCCTGGTCGGCACGCTCGCCCTCGCCGTCCTGGTCGTGGTCAGCGGCAAGGCCGGCGGCCTCGGGTCGACGTTCGACGTCCGCTGGTACTACCTGATCGGCGGCCTGCTCGGGATCGTCTACGTCACCGCGGCGTTGGTCACCGTCAGCTCGATCGGCGCCGGCGGCGTCGCCGCCGCCACGATCACGGGCCAGCTGACCGCGGCGGTGGTGATCGACCGGCTCGGCATCCTCGGGCTGGACCGGGTCCCGATCTCCGGCGCCCGCATCCTCGGCGTGGGCCTGCTCCTCTGCGGCACGTTCCTCGTGGTGCGGTAGGTGAACCGCCCACACACGTTGTGAACAGCTGAAAAGCCATCCGGGCCCGTCCAGAGGCTGTGGGTGTCAAAGCTCACCGCCCAAGGAGGACCCGGATGAAGGTTCACGCTAACGCTGCCCTCGGACCCGCGGGAAGGCTCGCACTGGTCCGCCAGATCGAATCGGGGATGACGTTGAGGGCGGCAGCTGCCGCCCTCAACGTGGCGCCGGCCACCGCACATCGTTGGTGGCATCGCTGGCTCAGCGCCAGTCATGCCGAACGTCGAAGCGGCGCTTGGATAGCCGATCGCTCCTCACGGCCCCATCGCCAGCCACGACGGCTCTCGGCCACCGAGGAGGAGCCGATCCTGCGGGCGCGCCGCCAGACCAACCTGGGACCGGGCCGCCTCGCTGGGATCTGCCGCCGGGCCCGCTCGACGATCTGGAAGGTGCTGGCCCGACACGGGCTCTCTCGCCGGCGCCGCGGCGAGCGACAGACGTTCCGCCGCTATGAATGGTCGCGGCCAGGGGCCCTGCTCCACATCGACGTCAAGCGCCTGGCGCGCTTCGAGCGCCCCGGACACGCGGTCACCGGCCGCCGCGAGGAACGAAGCCGCAAGGTCGGCTGGGTCTACCTGCACGTCGTGGTCGACGACCACTCCCGCTACACCCACGTCGAACAACACGGGCGCGAGGACGCCGAGACCAACGCCGCCTGCCTCGAGCGGGCGATCGCCGAGTTCGCAGAGCTCGGCATGGCCCCGGTCGAGGCGGTAATGTCAGACAACGCCAAGGTCTACGGCTCGCGCCGCTTCGGGGAGGTGATCGAGCGAGCCGGGGCCCGTCACATCCTCACCCCGCCCTACACGCCGCGGTGGAACGGCAAGGCCGAGCGTTTCATCCGAACGCTCCAAGAGGAGTGGGCATATGCCCACTCCTGGCCCTCTTCAGCCGAGCGGGCTCGAGCCCTGCGATCCTTCGTTCGCTACTACAACCGAGCGAGGCCCCACAGCTCGCTGGGGGACCGGCCGCCGATCAGCCGTGTTCACAACGTCCGTGGGCAGGACAGCTAGACCCGGCGCCGGCGGCTCAGGCGGCCGCCTGCAGCGGGCGCTCGTGCGGGCGGGGCGCCCGGGCGGCGAATTCGGGCGGGGCGATCGCCAGGTAGTGGTTGAAGGCCCAGCGGACGAAGCCGTCGCGACTCATCCCCCGCAACGCCCCCGCCAGCAGCCGCGGCGGCACCCGCGGCACCAGCCGCTGCGCGCGCAGCATCCACTCGAACTTCGAGCGGTGCGCGGCGGAGAAGGCGCCGTAGCGCTCCAGCGCCGACTCGAGCGGCCGGGCGCCGTCGACCACGGCGCGTATCTCGCGGCCGCAGGCGATCGCGAAGTAGAACGCGGTGCGGATCCCCTCCGCGGTCAGCGGCAGGCAGTGACCGGCGGAGTCGCCGCAGAAGAAGATGCGGCCGGCGGTCGCCTCGCGGATCCTGTGGGGAATCCAGTTGCCCTGGTAGCGCACGCTCGGCACGTCCAGCCGCTCGGCCAGCTCGACGGTCGGCCGCTTGACGTGGAAGCGCGGGTCGAACGAGCCCACCCCGACCCGCAGCTCGTCGCGGGCGGGAAAGCTCCAGCCGTAGCCGGCGGGCACGACGGCGCGGTCGATCCAGATCTCGAGGTCGCGGTCGGAGCCCCCGGGATGAACCTCCAGGGCGCGCGAAAGGGGGGCGTCGGGAGGCTGGTAGACCTCGTCGAGCACCCGCCGCCAGCCGAGGCAGTCGACGACGATCGCCGCCGTCAGCTCGCCGCGGTCGGTGGCGATCCTGTGGGCGCCGTCCTGCCCGGCGCCGGCGCGTCCCTCGACCGTCGCGGTCTCGAACGGGACGCCGGACTGCTCGTAGAGCAGGCTGCACAGTGTCGGGTAGTCGAAGGTCGAGAACGTCCACGGCAGCCGCATGCGTGCGTTCGTGTGGGGGGTGTGCACGACGAGGTCGCCGAACGTCTGCCGGATCGACCCCGCCAGCCCCATCGCCTCCAGCCACCCGGTGGGCGCCGCGCAGGCCGACGTCTGCCGCTCGCCGATCTCGTAGCGGTCGACCATCAGCACGCGGGCGCCGGCATCCGCCAGCTCGCGCGCCACGGTGAGCCCCGCAAAGCTCGCGCCGCAGATCAGCACGTCGTGCTCGCCGCCCAGGGGAGTGCGGTCGCCGCCGCGCTTGGTCCTCCGCGTGGGCATGGCTGCACGTTAGCGGCTCGCGCCGCGGACGCACGCGACTGTCGACTGGCCACTGTCGACTGGCGACTGTCCGTATCATCCGTCGCCATGTCGCTCGCCGACACCACGACCGACCCGGCCGCCGGCGCCAAGCCCGTGGACGGGTCCGACGGGCTCCTGCTGGAGGTCGACGGCAGGGTCGTCCCCAACTACGACGCGACGATGCGCCCGTTCAGCGAGGGCGACGTCGTCACCGGAAAGGTCGTGCGGATCGACAAGGACGAGGTCCTGGTCGACATCGGCTACAAGTCGGAGGGCGTCATCCCCTCGCACGAGCTCTCGATCCGCAAGTCCGTGGACCCGGCCGACGAGGTCGAGCTGGGCGACGAGGTGGACGCGCTGGTCCTCACCAAGGAGGACCAGGAGGGCCGCCTGATCCTCTCCAAGAAGCGCGCCCGCTTCGAGAAGGCGTGGCGCCGGATCGAGGCGGCGGCCGAGTCGGGCGAGCCCGTGCCGGGCCAGGTGATCGAGGTGGTGAAGGGCGGGCTGATCATCGACCTCGGCGTTCGCGGCTTCCTGCCGGCTTCGCTGGTGGACATCCGCCGCGTGCACAACCTCGACGAGTTCATGGGCCAGCAGCTCGAGTGCAAGGTGATCGAGCTCAACCGCAGCCGCAACAACGTCGTGCTCTCGCGCCGGGCCGTGCTCGAGGAGGAGCGCAAGGAGGTGCGAGAGCAGATTCTCGGCCGGCTCCAGCCCGGCCAGGTGGTGGAGGGCAACATCTCCAACATCGTCGACTTCGGCGCCTTCGTGGACCTCGACGGGATCGACGGCCTGATCCACATATCCGAGCTTTCGTGGAGCCACGTCAACCACCCGTCGGAGGTGCTGTCGATCGGCGACACCGTGCGCGTCAAGGTGCTCGACATCGATCGCGACCGCCAGCGGATCTCGCTCGGGCTCAAGCAGACGCAGGAGGACCCGTGGCAGCGCGTCGTCGACAGCCATGCCCAGGGCGACGTCGTCGAGGGCAAGGTGACCAAGGTGGTCGCCTTCGGCGCCTTCGTGGAGATCCTCCCCGGCGTCGAGGGCCTGGTCCACATATCCGAGCTCGCCGAGCACCACGTCGAGAACCCGACCGAGGTCGTCGAGCCCGGCCAGCAGGTCCAGGTCCGGATCCTCGAGGTCGACGACGAGCGCCGCCGGCTCTCGCTCAGCATCAAGCGCGTGGAGGGCACCGGCCTGCCGCTGCGCGACGTCCGCGTCGTCGAGTCGTCGGAGCCCGCCGACGTCGCCGAGGCGGTGCCCGAGCTGGGGCTCTCCGAGGAAGTCTTCAGCGAGCCGCCGCCGCAGGCCGAGGCCGAGTCCGCCGATGAGGACGGCGCGGATGGCCAGCCCCAGCCCGGCGAGCAGGATGCCCACGAGGGCGAGTCGGCCCAGGAGCGCCCCGACTCTCCGCAGGAGGAGGCGGAGGCGCCGGCCGACAGCGGGGACAGCGAGTCGGAGGACTCCTAGGCGCTGGCGTTCGTCGGTCTTACCGGCGGCATCGGCGCGGGCAAGACCGAGGCGCTGCGCGCGTTCGCGCGGCTGGGCGCGGCGACGATCTCCAGCGACGAGGTCGTCCATGAGCTGCTCGACGGCGGCGAGGCGCGCGCCAGGATCGTCGAGCGCTGGGGCGAGGAGGTCGTGCCGGGCGGCCGGGTGGACCGGGCGCGAGTCGGCGAGATCGTCTTCGGGTCGCCGGACGAGCTGAGCTGGCTGGAGTCGCTCCTGCATCCCCTGGTCGGCGAGGCGATCGCCCGCTGGCGCGCCGGGCCGGCCGCCGGCGCCGCGGTCGCCGTCGTCGAGGTGCCGCTGCTGTTCGAGACCGGGATGGAGGGCGCCTTCGACGCGGTCGTCTGCGTGGTTGCCGACGAGGCGGTGCGCCGGCGAAGGGCGGAGGAGCGGGGCCACTCCGGCCTCGAGGGGCGAAGCGGGCGCCAGCTCTCGCAGGAGGAGAAGGCTGCGCGCGCCGACCACGTTCTCCGCAACGACGGCACCCTGGAGGAGCTGGAGAGGCAGATATCCGACCTCTGGCCCAAAATTGAAGCTGCCGCGGGATCGACCCGCGGCTAGCCGACGGATGCCCGAGCTGCGCACCAGAGCCCCCATCCCGACCCGCGAGGCCCCGCGCCGGCCGCCGCCGTCGCCTGCGCGGCGCAGGGCGCAGGTGCGCAGGCGGCGAACGGTCGCGGCGGCTGTCGCCCTGGTCGCCGTCGTCGCGGGCGTGGTGATCGCCTTCTCGAACCAGCTCAACCGCGCGATCGAGGAGGTGACGCTGCCGCTGCGCCACGAGGACATCATCCGTCAGCAGGCGGAGCGCCGCGGCCTCGATCCGGCCCTGGTGGCCGCCGTGATCTATGCCGAGTCGCGCTTCCACGACCAGACCTCCCACGCCGGCGCGCGCGGACTGATGCAGATCACGCCCGACACCGCGCAGGCGATCGAGAAGCTGAGTGGCGGCACCACGTTTGCACCCGACGACCTCGCCGACCCCGACATCAACATCCGCTACGGCAGCTTCTACCTGAAGCTGCTGCTCGACCATTACGACGGCAACGAGGTCGCCGCGCTCGCCGCCTACAACGCCGGCCAGGCGGCCGTCGACGCCTGGGGCGGCGCCGACATCGGCCTCGACGACATCCGCTTCCCCGAGACCCGCGGCTACGTCGAGCAGGTGCTCGACAAGCGCCAGGCCTATCGCGACCACTACGCCCGCGAGCTGGGCCTGAATGGCTAGACCGACGATCTCATCCGCGGCGATTTCGGATCCGATGGCGGTCGGGGGCCGGGACGATTAGCGTGCCGTCGATGGGGGAATCTGCGACTGCCATGAGTAGGGAATCGCGGCCGCTGCAGGAGCTGGCCGCGCGATACGACCCGACGGTCTTCGAGCCGCCGGGAGGAACGGCGCGGGTGCGCCTGTCGATCACCGACAGCGTCGCCTGCGACGCCGTAGTCCAGGGCGGCCGCGCCCGCTTGACCGGTCCGGCCGGCCACCCCGACGCCGAGCTGCGGGCCGATGGCGCGACCTGGCTGCGGATCGCCCGCGACCTGCGCGGCGGCATGGACGCGTTCCGCGCCGGGCGCCTGCACGTCCGCCGAAACCTCCACGTCGGCGTCGGCTTTCTCGCCGCCACCAGCGGCATGACCGAGTCCGGCCGCCTCGAGTTCGACTGCGTGGCGACAGCCGCCGGGGACATCTCGATCCTGCGTGCCGGCAGGGGGGACACGGTGATCCTCGTGCACGGGCTGGGCACGACCAAGCTCTCGTTCCTTCCCACGCTGGCCGCGCTGGTGGACTCGCACCGAGTGATCGCGCTGGACCTGCCCGGATTCGGCGACTCGACCAAGCCGATCGGGGCGCGCTACGACGCCCCCTACTTCGCGCGCGCGGTGGTGGCGCTGATGGACGCGCTCGAGCTGGAGCGGGCGACGCTGGTCGGCAACAGCATGGGCGGGCGGATCTCGCTGGAGGCGGGAATCCGGTTCGGCGACCGCGTCGACCGCCTCGTGCTGCTCGCGCCCGCGCTCGCCTGGCTGCGCGACCGTCCCTGGGCTCCGCTGGTGCGTCTGCTGCGCCCCGAGCTCGGCCTGCTCCAATTCGCCCCGCGCGGCCTGACCGAGGCCGTGGTCAGGCGGGTCGTGCCCAGCAACGGCAACGGCTGGGTGGACGTCGGGATCGACGAGTTCCTGCGCTCCTACACGACCGCGCGCGGTCGAGCCGCCTTTTACGCGGCGCTTCGCAACATCTACCTCGACGAGCCGCGCGGGAATCGCGGCTTCTGGACCCGGCTGGAGGAGCTGGAGGCCGAGGCGCTGTTCGTCTGGGGCGAGGACGACACGCTGGTGCCGGCCGCCTTCGAGCGCCACGTCCGCTCGGCTCTGCCGGACGCGGAGCACCTCACCCTCGACTGCGGCCACGTGCCCCAGCTGGAGCGGCCGCGCGAGGTGCACGCGGCGATCCGCGAGTTCCTCGCCGTTTCGGACGCCGTCGCCGGCTGAGCAGACGGCCCGTCGCGGTCAGCCCGCGGCAGGCGGCGGTGCGGCGGGCGGCGGCGTGGCTGTGGGAGCGGCCGGGGCCGCCGGGGCCGCGGCGGGAGCGGGGGCCGACGAGGCGTCCGGCGCCGCCCACACCCGCAGCTTCGCCTGGCGCCCGCGCACGTCCAGCTCGTCCATGAAGACGAGGTCGGCGGGCGGCCGCGTCATCGCCTCCTTGGTGGACTCCGCCAGGAAGACCATGTGCGGCGACCCCTTCGTCAGCCCCTCCAGGCGCGACGCCGTGTTGACCGTGTCGCCGATCGCCGTGTACTCGAGGCGCTGCTCGGAGCCGACGTTGCCCGCCATCACGGTGCCCGTGTTCAGCCCGACGCCCATCCGGAAGCCCTGCTCGATGCCGCGCTCGCGCAGCCAGGCGTTGAAGCGGTCGAGGCGGGGCCCGGTCATCTCGCGCGCCGCGGCGAGGGCGCGGTCGGCGTGGTCGGGCAGCGGGATCGGTGCCCCGAACAGGGCCATGATCCCGTCGCCGAGGTAGGCGAGTAGGGTGCCGCCGGCGTCGAGGATCGCCTCGCTCATCTCTCCCAGGTAGACGTTGACCACGTCGATCACGTGGTCCGCCGGCCGGCTCTCGGAGAAGCTCGTGAAGCCGCGCAGGTCGCAGAACATCACCGTGCACTCGCGCTCGACCCCGCCGAGGCGGAGGTCGTCACCGGCGCTCGCCAGCACGTCGCCGACGACGGCCTCCGGGACGAAGCGGGCGAAAAGGCTGCGCACGCGCTCGCGCTCGACGGTCGCCACGAAGTAGCTGGCGCCGAGCATCCCCACGGTGCCGATAACCAGTGCCAGCAGCGGATAGACGACCGAGATCACCGTCCCGTTGTTGAACGCGAGCTGGGCGGCGACGGCGAAGATCGCGCCGGCGGCGAGCGCGACCAGCGCCGAGCGGAGCGCCGGCAGCCGCAGGCTGACCCCGGAGGGGATCGCGGCCATCAGCACGATCAGCATGATGTTCAGCCAGCCGGGCGCCTCGGTGAGCGGCACCCCCTGCATCACGGTGGCGGCGGCGTTGGCCTGGATCTCGGCGCCGGACATCAGCTGGTCGCCGGAGACAGCTGTGGAGTGCAGGTCCTGGAGGGTCGGCGCCGAGGGACCGACGATGACGATCGCGTCCTTGACCAGTTCCTTCGGGAACTTGCCAGCGGCGACCCGGGAGAGCGAGATGCTGGGGATCGTCCCGGGGGGCCCCGCCCAGTCGATCAGCGCCGTGTCTCCATCGAACTCCGATTTCGGCACCGGGTGCCCCAGCGCCCGCTCCGCCGTCACCACCCCGAAGCCCTTCAGCTTGTCCACCTCGTAGGGCACCCGCCGGATCACGCCGTCCTGGTCCTCGATCGTGAGCGAGTTGGCGGGGCGGGCGCCGATCTGCCTCAGCACGTAGTCGCCGCCGAAGATGTTGGTGCCCCCCTTGCGGTCCACCTCGGTGGTGGCGAGGACGACGTTGTGGGCGCGGTCCACGGCGTTGATCAGCGCGTTGTCCTCGCGCACGCTGGTCGGCTCGGTGAACTGGACGTCGTAGGCGATCACCTTGGCGCCGGCCTTGCGCAGCTGGTCGATCACCGTGCCGTGGACGTGGCGGGGAAACGGCCAGCGCAGGTCGAGGTCGTCGAACGTGCGGGCGTCGATGTCCACGACCACCAGCTTCTGCGGGGGCTTGCGGTCGCCGCGGATCGAGAAGCGGGTGTCCACCAGGTCCAGCTCCGGGGTGCGCAGCAGGTGGGTGGCGTAGGCGGCGATCCCGGCGGCGGCGGCCAGCACGCCGACCGCCAGCGCGATCGCCCGCTTGCGCCGCTGCAGCCGCCGCGAGCCGACCACCCCCTGGCCGCCGAACAGGGCCATCAGCGCAGGGCGGCGGCCACCAGGGCGGCGCCGAGCAGGAAGGCGGCGTGAAAGCTCTGGTCCACTCCCAGGTAGAGCATGCCACCGGGCTCACCGGGCACCTTCTTCACCTTCCGCATGTAGTCGCGCAGCAGGCGCCCGTCGTCCTGGACGAAGTGCGGCACGGCGATCAGGGCGGCGATCGCCACCGCCCAGACGCCGATCTCGGTCCCGATCCAGATCAGGGCGGGCACGAAGGCGAGCGTGTAGGTGGCCACGTGCGAGGTCAGCGCGCGCGTCGCCTCCCGGCTGCCCCAGAGGCCGCCGTGCTTGTTTCGCGCCTGCCAGTCGGTCTGGAGGATGAAGTCGCCACCGAGGTGGGAGACCGCGAATGCGACGAAGATCGCGGACCAGGACACGGCGAGACCCTACCGCTAGACGATTGATTCCAAATCCGCGTGCCCGCGGGGGCGCGCCAGGCCGAGCTGGGCGGTGCACGCGGCCGAAGCCAATAGCCCAGGGCTATTGGCGAGGCCGTGGGTGCCGATCCAGCGAAGGGATGGCGCGTCATCCGCGGGTGCGGGGGTCTGGAATTGATCGTCTAGGGTGGCCGCGTGAACCAGGAGCTTGCCGCCGGGCAGCGCGTCGGCGACGCCTACACGGTGGCCGAGCCGATCTCCAGGGGGGCGATGGGCGCCGTCTACCGCGCCCGCTCCGACGACGGCGCCGAGGTGGCGCTGAAGCTGCTCACCGACCCCGGCCAGGCGGAGCGCTTCGAGATCGAGGCGCGGCTTCTATCCGGCCTGCGGCACCCGCGCGTCGTCCGCGTCATCGACCACTTCCAGGACGGCGAGGACAGCTACCTGGTGATGGAGCTGGTCTCCGGAGAGGACCTCGGGCGGGTGCTCGCCGAGCGGGGGGACCCGGGGCTGCCCGCGGACGAGGTGCTCGAGTACGCGCGCCAGGCCTGCGAGGCGCTCGAGTACGTGCACGAGCAGCAGATCGTCCATCGCGACGTCAAGCCGCAGAACCTGATCCTCGGCGAGGACGGTGTCGTCCTCGTCGACTTCGGCATCGCCCGCACCGTGCTCGACGAGAGCGACACCGGCACCCGCGGCGTCGGCACGCCGCGCTTCATGGCCCCCGAGATCCTGGTCGGGGAGGCCGTGCTGCCGCGCAGCGACGTCTACAGCCTCGCCGCCACGGTCTGGGCGCTGCTGTCGGGCTCGCCGCCCTCCTACGGCGACCCCGCCCCGCTGGCCGAGTCGGCCGAGGGCGTGGACCAGGCGCTGGAGCGGACCTTGCGCCGCGCCCTCGACCCGCACCCCGAGCGACGCTTCGGCTCGGCCTCCGCCTTCGCCGCCGCGCTCGGGGCGCCCTTGGAGGCGCTCGAGGGCGAGTCGCTGGCCGCAAGCCTGCCCGGGCCGGAGGCGCAGCGGGCGCTGCTGGAGGCGATCGTGCGAACCGCCGCCGGCGTGTTCGAGGCGGCCGCGGCGTCGATCGCCCTGGTCGACGCGACCACGCAGGAGCTGATCTTCCGCGCCTCCTGGGGCGCCGGGTCGCAGGAGATCGTCGGCGTCAGGCTCGTTCCCGGGCAGGGGATCGCCGGGTCGGCGGTCGAGACGGGCCAGCCGCTGGTGGTGCCGGAGTGCCGCAGCGACGAGCGCTTCGCCGCCCAGGTGGCCGCCGGCACCGGCTACGTCCCCCACACGATGCTGGTCGTGCCGCTGGTCCGGGACGGCGCCACGCTCGGGGCGCTGTCGATCCTCGACCGCCGCGACGGGCGGCCCTATCGCGAGGCCGACCTGCCGCGCGGGCAGCTGTTCGCCGAGCTGGCCGTCGCCGCCCTGCCCGACTAGCGCGATCCGCCGGGCCTAGGGGCTCTGCGAGTGGTAGGTGCCCGGGGCGGTCAGCGAGAAGATCTTGTTTCCGTAGTCGTTGATCTGGATCGTCCCCTCGAGCACCTTGAAGAAGGTGCCGCTGTCGCAGCTCTCGTCCTCGGTCAGCCACTCGGTGCCGCGGGCGGAGGCGGAGCCGTGATGGCCGCGGGTACGGTGGCGGCCGCGGCCGCGCCCCCACAGCCGGCGACGACGACGGCGGCTGACGTTGGCGGTTGACGGCTCGCCCTTGGAGGCGGCGTCCCAGGTCTTGCGGAAGGGGCAGTCGAACGGGCCCCGCAGCAGCAGGGTGACGAGCGGGTCGTTCGGCTGCTGGGTGAACTTGAACAGGCCGGCGTGGAAGTCGGCGAACTGGGTGCCGCCGCCCTGCCCCGAGGTGGTGGCCGAGCTGCCGCTCGTGTCGGTTCGCAGCCGCACCTCGCCGTCCGAGGTGTCGATCAGCGATCCCTCCGGGATCTGGACGCCGTGGTCGAGGTCGTCGAAGCTGCTCGCCCCCGGCAGCTTGATCAGCACGTTGCCGCTCAGCAGCTTGACGTTGCCGGTGCTGCCCGCGTTGGGCGGCGTGTTCGTCGACGCGCGCACGTCGATGTCGCTGACCGCGTACACCGCGTTGCCTTGACCGTCCTGGACGCCCCAGACGACGTTGTCAGGACCCGTGTAGGGGGCGGTCGAGCTGTAGGTGCCGGTGCCGTCGGACGCGGTCTGGTTGAAGCTGCCGTGCTGCGGATATTGCGGGTACGGCGCGTAGGTGAGCGGGTCGTGCTCCGGGTCGGTGCAGTCCGGGCCGACGATCGCGCCGCCGCCGCTCGCCACGACCTCGTGGGTGTCGGTGCAGGCGGGCGGCTGGTTGGTGTTGACCTGCTGCGGCGGGTCGCCCTCGCACGGGTTGCCCTGGCTGAGGTCCCAGGAGGCGTCGTCCGGGCTGACCGCGACGTAGAGCCCCTGGCCGCTCGCCGGGTCGGTGCCGGGGCTGAAGCTGCCGTTGAAGGTGCGCTGCGAGCCGCCGGGGTCCGTGACAACGAGTGTCCAGTTGGTGCTCGGGCCGGTGCCGGAGGCGGAGGCCTGGCGCGAGTTGTTGTCGTTGATGTCGCTGTAGTCGCAGATCCCGAAGATGAAGGTGCGCGTGCTCGGGTCCTCCTCGTCGGTGAATGTCTCCGGCGTGCAGTCGGGCGCCGGGCCGCAGTCGAGCGGGTCGGGCTGGAAGCCGGTCGTGTTGTCGCCGTCGTAGGTGGAGTTGGGCACCGCGCTGCTGCAGCCGCCCGCCACGCTTTCGCAGCTGTAGAAGCTGTGGTGCGACTGCGTGTCCCAGGCGTGCAGGTCGAGGTCGGAGCCGTTGTCCCAGGTCAGCGACGCCCGCACCGTGGGCGCGGCGGCCGCGAGGCCCGTGCCGAGCTGCAGCGCCAGGGCCCCCGCGATCGTCGCGACGAGCAGCAACAACGGCGCACGGCGGTGCTGCCTACCCGATCCTCCCTGGCTCATCTGGTGCAGCCTATCCCCGCCCGCGCTTCCCGGCTAGTGCCCGCGCTCCGCGATCGCTACGGAGCCTTCGCAAGGTAGGTGTGGCCGGCGGTCACGGTGACCGTCTTGTGCTTGTGCTTGTCGTAGACGAGCACGGTCCCGTGCTTGACCTTGAAGAAGGTGCCGTCGCAGCGGTCCTCCGTCAGCCACTCGGTGCCGCGCACCGAGGCCGAGCCGTGGCGGCCGCGGGTGCGGTGGCGGCCGTGCCCCCGGCCCCAGAGCCGGCGCCGGCGACGGCTGATCTCGGCGGTTGCCGAGGACGACGAGGCGCGCGGAACCGTGCAGTCGATCGCGCCGCGCAGGATCTCAGTGACCAGCGCGCTGTGCTGCGGTTGGGTGAGCTTGAACAGCCCGGCACGGAAGTAGGCGGTCTGGGTGGTCACCGTCGACGCTTGGGCCCGCCCCGAGCCGGCCGTGTCGGTCGTCAGCTTCACCTCGCCGTTGGTGGTGTCGACCTGCGAGCCGATCGGGATCCGCACGCCCGCGTCGAGGTCGTAGAAGGTCGGGTCGCCGGGCAGCTTCACCGTGACGTCGCCCGAGACCGCCTTGCCGTTCGCCCAGTCGCCGGCGTTCGGAGGGGTGGAGGTGTTGGGCCGGACCTGGACGTTGAGGACCCCGAAGACGCTGTTGCCTCGGCCGTCGTTGACCACGTAGTAGACGTGGTCGTCGCCGCTGAACCCGGAGTCCGTCTCCTTGTAGGTGCCGCTGAGCGCGGTCGGATCCGGCTGGGTGGAGTCCTCGGTCCAGGTGCCGTGATTCGGGAAGCCCGGGTACTGGGTGAAGGTGAGCGGGTCGCCGTCGGGGTCGGAGCAGGCGATCGTGGTGTGCGCCGACCCGCCCTGGGCGACCAGCTCGTTGGCGGCGGTGCAGGTGGGGGGGTCGTCAATCGACGAGCGGTTGCACGGGTTACCGGACGGCAGCGGCACAGCGCCGTTCGGGCTGACCGCCACGAACTCACCCGTTTGACTGGTGTTGAGGTGGCCGTTCAACGTCCGCGTGCCGCCGCCCGGGTCGGTTACCTGCAGCGTGTAGTTGGTGCCGCCTCCTCCCCCGTTCGCCTCGCTGAAGTCGCACACTCCGAAGACGAACGTGCGCATGCTCGGGCTGTTGTCGTCGGTGAACGTCTCCGGGCCGCCGGTGTTGGTGACGTCCGGTGACAGCGTTGCGTTCGGGATCCCCGTTTCGTCGGCCCAGTACGCGTGGTTTCCCGCGTCATCCCACACGTGCAGGTCGAGGTCGGATGTCGTGTCCCAGGTCAGCGTCGCGCGGTCGGTCGCCGCCGCCGCGCCGGCGGGCGCCGCCAGCGCCGCCGCCAGGGCGCAGCCCGCCAAGACGCCGATCAGGCGTCGCCGTGTGCTGCCCGAGTGCGAGCCCTGCCTCACGAGCGCAGGTTAAACCCGGGGAGGTCCGGTGTGGATACCGAAAATTCGGTGTTTCGTTCGGTCTGCGCTCAATCCCGCAGCCGCCGCCGCAGCAGCACTGCCACAAGGCTGAGGAAGGCGACCATGAACGCCACCAGGATCAGCAGGCCCCTGGCCGTCGGCATCGTGAAGAAGTCGTAGCCGTAATCGTTCAGCCTGGCGAACGCCTTGTCGGCCCGGATGCGGCTGTTCATGTCGATCGCGTGGCCGACGCTGGCAAGCGACCAGCGGGCGAAGATCACGTCGGAGAGCACCTTCGCCGGCGCCGCCATCTTCGACACCGGCACCATCGTCCCCGCGAACAGCAGCTGGGGGATCATCGCCAGGGGGATGAAGCTCAGCGACTGGTCCTCGGTGTGCGAGAGCGCCGAGACCAGGAGGCCCGTGCAGACCGCCACGAACCCGGTCACCAGCAGCAGCGAGAAGACGCCGATCCAGGCGCTCGCCGGCGCGTGCAGCGGCCGGAAGGCGAACAGCAGGCCGGCGTAGAGCAGCACCTGGATCGCGATGATTGCGAACAGCACGATCACCTTGGAGGCGAGGTACGCGGACAGCCTCGTGCCGATCGCCGCCTCGCGGGCGACCACGGCGCGCTCCTTGACGATCTCGCGGGCCGAGTCGATCGAGCCCAGCCAGATGATCACGACGACGGCGAGGAAGGCGACCTGGATCCCTCGGGCGGGATCGCCCCCCGGCCGCGCGAACACGTTCGCCTCGAACAGCGAGACGCCGAGCAGCGCCAGGATCGGGGCCTGGCCGATCAGCAGCAGCAGGTTGCGACGGTCGCGCGTGATCAGCTTCACGTAGCGGCTGACGAGCACCGCCGTCTGGCCGAAAAACCCGCGCCCGTGCCGCGACGGGGCTTCGTGCTCGACCGGCTCAGCCGCGGCCTCGGGCGGGCGCTCGGGCGCCCCGTGCTTCTTCAGCCACTCCTCCGCCGGCGTCTCCTCCAGGGCGATGTAGATCTGGTCGTACTCCTCGACGCCGAAGAACTTCAGCCCCTCGGCCGGGGGGCCGTCGAAGACGACGTAGCCACCACGTGCCATCACCACGATGCGATCGCACATCGCCAGGTTGCGTGTGGCGTGGGTCGTCACCGCGACGGCGCGCGAGTTGTCGGCGAGCGTGCGGAAGAGCTCCATCATCCGCGACTCCAGGCCGGGGTCCATCCCCGTCGTCGGCTCGTCGAGGCAGAGCACCCCGGGTTCGCCGAGCAGCTCGGTGGCGACTCCGGTGCGCTTGCGCTGACCGCCCGACAGCGAGCCGATCCGGGTTCCCCCGTGCTCGTCGAGGGCAAGCTCGGATAGCACGCGGTCGATCGATCCGGCCAGCTCCTCCTCCGTCGCGTCCTGGGGCAGGCGCAGCCGCGCCGCGTAGCCGAGCGCCTCGCGCACCGACAGCAGCTCGTGCACGATCTCGTCCTGGGGGACGTAGGCAATGTCGCTGAGGCGGGCGCCGACCGGTTCGCCGTTCACCGTCACCCGGCCCGAGATGTGCGGGTTGACGCCGGCGATCGCCTTCAGCAGCGTCGTCTTGCCGGCGCCGCTCTCGCCGATGATCGCCACCAGCTCGCCGGGCTCCAGCGACACCGACGCGTCCGAGAGGATCCGCTTGCCGCCGACCTCGACGGAGATGGCCTCGGCATCGAGCCGCAGTGCCCCCTTCTCGCTGCGGGCGAGGAAGGTGGTGCCGTCGAACACCAGGCGGTAGGGGCCGATGCCGATGTCGGCACCCGGCTCCAGCGTGGCCCGCTCGATCGCCTTGCCGTTCAGGCGGATGCCGTTGCGCGAGCCGAGGTCGCGAAGCTCGAGCTTGCCGTCGCGGCGCACGACCTCGGCGTGGAAGCGCGAGATGTTGGGATGGGGGAGGACGACGTCGTTGTGGGCATCGCGGCCGATCGCCAGCCGGGTGCCGTCGAAGACGACGGTGTGGGTCTCGGTGACGGGAACCTCGCGCGACGCCATCCGCGTCTCGTCGCCGCGCAGGAAGCGCAGGCGCTCGGCTCCGATCTCGATCGCGTCGCCGTTCGCCAGGCGGCGCGCGGCGCTGCGCAGCCGCTCCCCGTTGTGGACGGTGCCGTGGCGGGAGCCGAGGTCGGCGACCCAGTAGTCGCCGTGGTCGAGGTAGATGCGCGCGTGGCGGCGGGAGGCGCGCTCGTCGGCGACCGCCAGGTCGTTCTCCTCCGAGCGGCCGATCGTCAGGACCGGCTCGGTGAGCAGCAGGCGGCGCCCGCCGACGAGCAGGGACGCGGGCGGGGCCGCCGGCGACGCGGCGGGTCCAGGCTCCATCGAAACGGGACCTTCGGGCTCCATCGAACCGGGGCCGTCGGTGGCCACGCCGAAAACCTACCGCCTCGCCGCCCGGCTGCAAATGGGCCGTCCGGCCCACTTCGTTGGGCGGATCATCCCCGTTCGGGTTGAATGTGTGCGTGGACACCGAGCTCCAACCCGGCGCCGAGCTTGCCGGCTATCGGATAGACGAGCTGCTCGGGATCGGCGGCATGGGGCACGTCTACCGGGCGACCCCGGTCGCGGGCGGCGACGGCGTGGCGCTGAAGGTGCTGCTGCCCCAGCTTGCCGGCGACCTGCGCTTCCGCGCCCGCTTCGAGCGCGAATCGCGGCTGGCGCGCCAGCTCGACCATCCCCACGTGATCGCCGTGCGCGACGCCGGCGAGCAGGAGGGCAGGCTCTACCTGGCGATGGACCTCGCCGAGGGGCTCGACCTCGAGGCGGTGCTGATCGACCGCGGCCCGCTTCACCCGGGCCACGCGGCGCTGATCATCTCGCAGGTGGCCTCGGCGCTCGACGCTGCCGCGGCGCTCGGTCTCGTCCACCGCGACGTCAAGCCCGGCAACGTGATCGTCGCCGAGCGGGACGGCGCCCCGCACGCCTACCTCGCCGACTTCGGCCTCAGCAAGCGCGCCGACTCGCAGAGCGGGCTGACCGGCACCGGGCAGTGGGTGGGCACGATCGACTACGCGGCGCCCGAGCAGCTGCAGGCGCAGCAGGTGGACCAGCGCACCGACGTCTACGCCCTCGGCGCCCTGCTGTACCGCACGCTGACGGCCGAGGTGCCGTTTCCGCGGGACCGGGAGGTCGACATCATGATGGCGCACCTCAGCGAGCCCCCGCCGCGGCCGAGCGCGGGAGCGCAGGAGGTGCCGGATGAGTTCGATCCCGTCGTCGCCCGGGCGATGGCCAAGGAGCCCGATGACCGCTACCCGTCGGCGGGGGAGCTGGGCCGCGACACGCTGGCGGCGGCCGAGCCGGCCGGTGCGCCGCCTCCCTGGGGGGCGGCGGGCGTCAAGCCGCGCCGCCGCGTCGATCCCGACGCGCCGACAGTGGCCTAGCCGAGGCCCGGGCCCTCTAGCCGATCACCGGGAAGCGGCGCTCGCTCGCCAGCCGGTCGAGGGCGCGCTGCATCTCCGCGACGATCTCGCCGTTGACGTGGTCGACGTCGGGATCGGCGCCGAAGCGCTCGCGCAGGTGGATCGGCGGGAGCACCTCGATCGTGATCTTCGCCGGCAGCGGGATTCGCAGCGGCAGGTCGAAGATGCATATCCCGAACGGCGGCGCGATCGTCACCGGCACCACCTTGAGCCTGAGTCGGTCGATGCGGAGCAGCCGCGCCAGGCGCGCTCCCCGGGTTAGGAAGAGGGCGGTCTCCTGCCCGCCGATCGAGACCACCGGAACGATCGGTACGTTCGCCTCGAGGGCGGCCCGCACGTATCCGCGACGGCGGCCGAAGTCGATCTTGGAGGAGCGCCAGGAGGGCCGGAACGACTCCCACTCACCGCCGGGGTAGACCAGCACGGCGGCATCGCCGCCGAGCGCCACGCCCGCGTTTCGCGGCTCGGCGTGGATCGTCCCGAAGCGGCGCAGGATCCTTCCGCCCCAGGGGACCTTCAGCGCGAACGCCCGCGCCAGCGGATAAAGCGGCCGCTCCGGGCCGAAGTGCCGGCAGAAGGCCGCCACGAAGATGAAGGTGTCGACGATGTAGAAGCCGCCCGAGTGGTTGCCAACCAGAAGCGCCGATCCCTCGGCGGGGACGTTCTCGAGCCCGCGCACCTCGGGGCGGAAGTAGCGGAACAGCCGCTGCAGGCGGGGGAGGGCGCGCCGTATGTATTCGGGATCCCGCTCGCCGAGTCGAGCAGGGCCCGCGCCGTCCGAGGACGGACCGATCGGCCCGGGAGGCTGCTTTGACTGGGGGGTGCTGACCTCGGTCAAGTAGGCGTCCGATCGCCCCGCGCGCTAAGCCTAACCGAGGCGCCCTGACGCGACCGGTGGCGGTCTTGCGGACCCCGGTCCCGCGCTTTATTGACGCGTGGAAAGTGCCGATTAGAGAGACATCGTCCGCCCTTTCTGCACGGATGCAGGACGCTCGCGCGCGGCCGTCACGCTCTGCGCGGCCGTCGTCTGTGCGCTTTTGCTGGCTGAGACTGCCGCCGCCGGCCAGACCGAGGTCGTGGCCAGGGGCGATATCTACGGCTGCGTGAAGACGGCGAGGGCGGCGCACCGCCATCCGACCCCGCTGAACTCGGTGCGAATCGTCACGAATCCGAGGAATTGCGGGCGGAACGAGCGCGTCGTCGCCTGGAGCCGCCGCGGCGGCCGCGGCCCCGCGGGCCCGGCCGGCCCGGTGGGCGCGACGGGCGCGACCGGCGCGACCGGCGCGGCCGGGGTCCGGGGCTCGACGGGAGCGACCGGGGCCGCGGGCGCCACCGGGAACACCGGCACCACCGGCGCCACGGGGGCAACAGGCGCGACCGGCAACGGCGGCGCGACGGGCTCGACTGGATCGACCGGCGGCACGGGCGCGACCGGCGGCACGGGAGCGACCGGCAACGGCGGTGCGACGGGCTCGACGGGCTCGACAGGCGCGACCGGCCCGACAGGCCCCAGCGGCCCGACCGGGGCGACGGGCGCAACCGGTGCGACCGGGGTCACGGGCGAGACAGGGCAGACAGGCTTCACCGGGGACACGGGAGCAACGGGGGCGACCGGTGGCACCGGTGCGACCGGGAGCACCGGTTCCACCGGCGCGACCGGAAACGATGGCGCCACCGGGACAACCGGCGCCACCGGGGCCACGGGGGCAACGGGAGCGACCGGTCCGACCGGCCCCAGTGGCCCAACGGGAGCGATCGGCGCCACCGGCGACACCGGCTCTACCGGCGCGACGGGCAATGACGGCGCGACCGGTGCCACCGGCGCGACAGGCGCGACCGGTCCGACGGGTCCGAGCGGCCCGACCGGCGCGACGGGCGCCACGGGCGACACCGGCCAGACAGGGGCGACCGGAGCCACGGGCACCGCGGGTGCAAGCGGAAACGACGGCGCCACGGGATCTACCGGGGCGACCGGGACGACGGGGGCCACCGGGGCCACCGGCCCGACAGGCCCCAGCGGCCCGACCGGAGCGACGGGACCTACGGGAGCCACCGGAGGCACGGGCAATGACGGCGGGACCGGCGCCACGGGCGCCACCGGCCCGAGCGGTCCGACCGGACCGACGGGCGCCACCGGCGCGACCGGGCCGACCGGCGCCACCGGGTCCAGCGGCGCGACCGGGTCCAGCGGAACGACCGGAAGCACCGGGGCGACGGGCGCGACCGGCGCGACCGGGACCTCCAGCGCGGTCGTTCAATCCGCCAGCGGGACCGGCACCGCGACGGTGAGCTGCTCGAGCGGGACCACCACGGCGATCGGGGGCGGCGCCGACGTCACCTCCGGGCTGGGACTGCTGAAGACCTCGAAGCCGGTCGAGACCGCGGGCCATCCCACCGGCTGGACCGCAATCGCGAGCGTCGGCACCAGCGGGGTCGTCGCTTACGCGATCTGCGTGCCCTGACCCCAGGGCCTCACCGGCGCCCGCCTCCCCTTGCAAAGCGGCGCCGGCGCCGACTGACCGCCAAACGGCATCGCTATCGTGGATCGCCGTGGCGAAGTTCGAGCTCAATCCGGCCTACACGGCGACCGCCGACCAGCCGCAGGCGATCGACCAGCTCGCCGAGGGGCTGGACGCCGGCGAGAATTTCCTGACGCTGCTGGGCGCGACCGGGACGGGCAAGACGTTCACGATGGCCGGGGCGATCGAGCGGGCCCAGCGGCCGGCCCTGGTGATCGCCCACAACAAGACGCTGGCGGCGCAGCTCTGCAACGAGTTCCGCGAGTTCTTCCCCGACAACGCGGTCGAGTACTTCGTCAGCTACTACGACTACTACCAGCCCGAGGCCTACGTCCCCGCGCAGGACCTCTACATCGAGAAGGACTCCTCGATCAACGACGAGATCGACCGCCTCCGCCATGCGGCCACCTCGTCGCTGTTCGCCCGTCGCGACGTGATCATCGTCGCCTCGGTCTCCTGCATCTTCGGGATCGGCTCGCCGCAGCTCTACCAGGAGCAGATGCAGCTGTTCCAGGTGGGGGAGTGGATCGACCGCGACGACGTGATCCGCAAGCTGGTGCGGATGCAGTACACGCGCAACGACACCAACCTGACGCGCGGCACCTTCCGGGTGCGCGGCGAGGTGCTCGAGGTCTTCCCCGCCTACGCCGAGACCGCCTACCGGATCGCCCTGTTCGGCGACGAGATCGAGGGCATCCAGCACTTCGATCCGCTCACCGGCGAGGTGCTCGACGAGATCGGCCACGTCGCGGTGTGGCCCGCCACCCACTACGTCACCAAGGACGAGACGATCGAGCGGGCCGTGGTCGAGATCCGCGCCGAGCTGAACGAGCGCACGGCCTGGTTCGAGGAGCGCGGCAAGCAGCTCGAAGCGCACCGCCTGCGCCAGCGCACCCTCTACGACCTCGAGATGCTGAAGGAGCTGGGCTTCTGCTCGGGGATCGAGAACTACTCCCGGATCCTCGACGACCGCCCCGAGGGAAGCCCGCCGCACACCCTGATCGACTACTTCCCCAGCGACCTGCTCGTCTTCGTCGACGAGTCGCACCAGACGATCCCCCAGCTCGGCGGCATGTACGAGGGCGACCACTCGCGAAAGCAGACGCTCGTCGAGCACGGCTTCCGCCTGCCCTCGGCGATCGACAACCGGCCGCTGAAGTTCGGCGAGTTCCTCGATCGCATCGGGCCGCTGGTGATGGTGTCGGCGACCCCCGGGCCGTTCGAACGCGAGCGCTCGTCGCGGATCGTCGAGCAGATCGTGCGGCCGACGGGGATCGTCGACCCTGCGGTGGACGTGCGCGAGACCCGCAACCAGATCGACGACCTGATGAACGAGATCCGCACCCGCGCCGAGCGCAACGAGCGCGTCCTGGTGACGACGCTGACCAAGAAGATGGCCGAGGACCTCACCGGCTACCTGCTCGAGTACGGGTTCCGGGTCCGCTACCTGCACTCGGAGGTGGACACGCTGGAGCGGATCCAGATCGTCCGCGACCTGCGGCTGGGCGAGTACGACGTGCTGGTCGGGGTCAACCTGCTGCGCGAGGGCCTGGACCTGCCCGAGGTCTCGCTGGTGGCGATCCTCGACGCCGACAAGGAGGGCTTCCTGCGCGGCGAGACCAGCCTGATCCAGACGATCGGGCGGGCGGCGCGCAACGTGGATGGCACGGTGCTGATGTACGCCGACCAGGAGACGGCGGCGATGCGGGCGGCTATCCGGGAGACCGACCGCCGCCGCGAAATCCAGCTCGCCTACAACGCCGAGCACGGGATCACGCCCGAGACCGTCCGCAAGGGGATCAGCGACCTCTCCGACTTCCTCGCGATGGAGTCGAAGGCGCCCGCCCGTCGCCGCCGGCGGCTGTCCCGGGACGGCGACGAGGTGAGGTCGCCCGAGGAGCTGGAGAAGCTGCTGGTCGAGCTGGAGGAGGAGATGCTCGCGGCCGCCGAGGACCTGCGCTTCGAGGAGGCGGCGCGTATCCGCGACGAGCTCAAGGAGCTGCGCCGCGACCTCGATGCGATGAGGACCTAGCTGCTCAGAAGTGGTCGCCGGTGTTGAGCGGGCGCAGGAACTCGATCTGCGGCTCGCCCTCGGCGATCTCCTTCATGACCTCGGGGACCTCCTCGTCGCCCTCGAAGAAGCTGCGGAACCCCGCCTCGTCGCGCCACTCGTCGAGGACGATGATCTCGCCATCGCCTCCGAGGAACGTGTGGTGAATGCACCCCTGCTCCCTGGCCCGCTCGGTGATCCGCCGCATGCGCTCCGGGTCCGCCTGGGCGAACTCCTCCAGCTTCGCCGGGTCGCCCTTCACCCGCATGATCACAATCGTGTCCATCTCGTCTCCTTTGCCGGATTGTGCGGACGGCCGTCGCCGCCGGAATCTCGCTGATTCGACACCAGTGGCACCGCGCCGTCAAGCGATCCGCGTCCGCTAGTCTCGATCCGTGCGACCGGACCGCGACGAGATCGTCCGCTCGGACTTCCCGGCTTCGCGCAAGGGCTACGACCGCGATGCCGTGGACGCGCACCTGCGTGAGGTCGCCGAGGCAGTCGAGGGCCGGGCGCCGGGCGAGGCGTCCCGCGCCGAGGCCGCCGGGGCGAAGGTGACCGAGATCATCGAGCTGGCGGAGCGGAAGGCGGCGGAGATCGAGGACGACGCGCGCGCCGAGGCGAAGCGGATCGTCGAGCGCGCAAAGGAGGAGGCGCGGCACCGGGTGGACCGCGCCCAGGACGCGGTCGGCCGCCTCGTCGAGCAGGCCGACGAGCTGCGCACCAAGGTCGGCAGCCTGGGCCGCGAGATCGGCGGCGAGCCGGCGGGCAAGCCCAGGGCGGAGGCCGAGCCGGCGCCGGAGATCGTCCCCGAGCCGACCGTGCCGCAGCCGGAGGTGGAGCCGGGCCCGGTGACGGTGCCTGAGCCGGCGCCGCCGCTCGAGCCCGAGCCGGAGCCGCCGCTGGTGCCGGAGCCCGAGCCGCCTGTGGAGCCTGAGCCGGCGCCGATCGGCCCCGAGGCCGAGGAGAACGGAGACGCGGCCACTGGCTCGCCGAGCACCGAGGAGCTCGTCGCTCAGCTGAAGGGCGGCGCCCGGAAGCGCGGCTCGGGGAAAGGCGGCGGCAAGGGCGGCGACGAATCGGCGGCGCGGCTCGTGGCGATGAGCATGGCGCTCGACGGCTCTGCCCGCGAGGAGGTCGAGAAGCACCTCGCCGAGAACTTCGACGTCGCCGACCCGAGCGGCCTGCTCGACGACGTCTACGCCCGCACGGGCAAGTAGTCAATCGCCTCTGAAGGTGCCCGGCCGGCCGCCAGCCCTGGCGCCCGCGGCGTAGTCGCCCATGTCCTGGGACCAGAACTCCACCACGTTGCCGTCGGGGTCGGTGACGTAGATCGCCCGGCCGGGGCCGAGCTGGACCGGCCCCTCCACCTCGACGTCGCGCTCCGCCAGCCGCTCCAGCATCCGGTCGATCTCCGCCTCGGCGACGTGGAAGGCGAAGTGGACGTGGGCGCCGCCACGCCCGCCGGCGAGACCGACCTGCGGTGTCCAGATCCCGAGCCGCGCCGTGTCGCCGACCAGGTACCAGTAGCGGCCCTCGCGCCCCTCGCCGTAGAGGGTCTCCTCGAAGCCGAGGTCGTCGCGGTAGAACCGCCGGGCCGCCTCGAGGTCGGCGACCTCGAGCACCAGCTCGGAGATGCCTGTTACCGCTGGGGCGCTCAGCCGCCCAGCGCCTTCGCCGCCTTGGCGCTGTCCGCGTAGAACTCGCCGCGCTTCAGCTTTCCGCCCTCGATCCTGATCAGGTGGGCGAAGGGGGCCTCGAAGCCGCCGCTCTGGCCGGTGGCGCGCTGGGTGCCGCGAACGACGACCCAGTCGCCGCCGTCGATGTACTCCTCCGGCTCGACGCTGAACGACGACCAGTAGTTGGGGATCTGGGCGAAGTTGCCCATGATTGCGTCGCGGCCCTGGGCGAGGCCGCCGAGAGGCAGTTCGTCCGAGGTCAGCCACTCGGCGTCCTCGGCGAACATGCCGGCGAGCGTCGCCATGTCACCGCTGTTGAAGGCGTCGTAGGCCGCCTTGGTGGTCTCCACGTTCTCTGCCGACACGTTGGTCTCCTTTCGTCGTGCCCCTTTCCGATCGAGGATCGAACCTATCGCCGAGAATGGGGGTGCGCAAGCGCTGCGGCGATCCGCGCCACGATCGCCTCGGGGGCGGCGACGATCTGGCGCCAGGTCACCCGCATGACGCGATAGCCGCGCGCGCCCAGCTCCGCGTCGCGCGCGCGGTCGCGCTCGAAGGCAATACGGGACGAGTGGAACTCGAAGCCGTCCACCTCGACGATCAGGTACTCGGCGCGCCAGAGGAAGTCGACCTCGTGCCCACCGACGTCACGTTCAGCTCGGGTGGCGGAAGGTCCGCCTCGCGAATCAGCGCGAGCAGACGTTCCTCGGCCTCGGACCGCGTGAGGTTGGCGGCGTTCGCATCGTCGATCAGCGCGCGCAGAGCCGCGACGCCGCGCCGGCCGCCGCTCCGCCCGAGGAGATCACGCAAGTCGCGCGCGCCGACGAGCCCGCGCCGCTCGGCCTCGGCCAGCGCGTGCTCCAGCTGCCTTGGGCGGACCGCCGGTCCCGACCCGTTTGGGCCAGAGACCGTTTGCCTCCCGCGCCGTGTCCGGCCGGCCGCACCCGTTCCCCTCCGCAGTTCGCCGGTCGCCCCGGTCCCCGCCCGCTGCCCGACCCGGATTCCTGCGGCCAGGTCGAGCAGGGTTCGAGCAGGAGTGGTGACGGGAATGCCGCGACAGGTGCGAATGTCGCGGCGGTCGAACCGGGCCGTGGGGTGGACACGAATGCCCGGCTTGTTGCCGGGGTCGCGGTCGGGGACGGTGATCTCGATGCGTTGAAAACCGGCTGGGTAGGGCAGGAGGGCCCAGAGGTGGGCGGCGCTTCGATGGCTGGCGACCGCGCCCTGGCCGCAGGCCAGCACGGCGGCCATCTCGCGGCCGTACGGCGGCGCCGCCCGGTGACCGACCAGGTAGACCCCGCGATGGACCGGGTGTAGGCGTCCGGCCTCGACCCGGCGATCAATCGCCCTGGGCTCGAAGCCGATCTCGACGAGCTGAATCCGGGACACCACTCCGTGTTGCCGTGAGGCAAGTGCGGCCACTGCGGCCTCTGCTCGAGAAGAGCCGGCAACACCACGCTCGGGGACGTCCGTGGGACGAGTGCGGTGTTGACGACGCATATCGACGCTAATGCCGCGCTCACCGCATTTCGCCCCTCGAATGCGGTGCCACCGGCGGATGCGGCGCGCCGAGGGTCCCGCCGCGCTCCTACTCAGCCGGTGTTTGTCCCGTCGGACTTGGCGGCCGCCGGTTGCCGCGCTCCTACCCAGCCGGCTTTCCCGGACCCCACCCTCGCCCAACGGGAACAACCGTTCGCCCCCGTAGAATCGGAGGCGGTGGCTCGATCCGGCCAGATCGCGATCTCCGGTGCCCGTGAGCACAACCTCAAGGGCATCGACCTGACCCTGCCCAGGGACGCGCTGATCGTCGTCACCGGGCTCTCGGGCTCGGGCAAGTCGAGCCTCGCATTCGACACGATCTACGCCGAGGGCCAGCGGCGCTACGTCGAGTCGCTGTCGGCCTACGCGCGCCAGTTCCTCGGCCAGATGGAGAAGCCCGACGTGGACTCGATCGAGGGGCTCTCGCCGGCGATCTCGATCGACCAGAAGACGACGTCCCGCAACCCGCGATCCACGGTCGGCACCGTGACCGAGATCTACGACTACCTGCGCCTGCTGTGGGCGCGGATCGGCCACCCGCACTGCCACAACTGCGGCGCCCCGATCGCCGGCCAGTCGCTCGAGCAGATCACCGACCGGGTGATGACGCTCCCCGATGGGACGCGGTTCATGATCCTGGCGCCGGTCGTGCGCGAGCGCAAGGGCGAGTACGGCCGCCTGCTCGAGGAGATGCGCCAGCAGGGCTATGCCCGCGCCGTCGTGGACGGAGAGCTGCGCCGGCTCGACGAGGAGATCTCGCTCGACAAGAAGTTCAAGCACGACATCTCGATCGTGGTCGACCGGCTGGTGATGAAGGAGGGCCTGCGAAAGCGGCTCGCCGAGTCGGTCGAGGCGGCGGCCCAACTCGCGGACGGGATCGTCGAGGTGGAGCTGATGGACGGCTCGGACGCGCAGGAAGCAAGCGCCGCCGAGGGGCCGGGCGCGGCCGTGCTGAGCGGCCCGAGCGCCGGCAAGCGCGGCGAGACCCTCGTGTTCTCGGAGCGCTTCGCCTGCCTCGAGTGCGGCACCTCGATGCCGGAGCTGGAGCCGCGGATCTTCTCGTTCAACTCGCCGCACGGCTGCTGCCAGCGCTGCCACGGGCTCGGCTTCCAGCGCGTGATCGACCCCGATTTGGTCGTGCCCGACCCGACGCTGACGCTGACCGAGGGGGCGCTGCAGCCCTGGAACCGCGGAGTCTCGTTCTACTACCGCCGCCTGATCGGCGCCGTCGCCGAGACCTATGGCATCGACATGGACACGCCCTGGCAGCGGCTGCCCAAGCGTCACCGCGAAATCCTGCTCGAGGGCACGGGCGAGGAGCGCCACCGGGTCAGCTACCGCAACCGCTACGGGCGCCGTCGCAACTACGAGGTCCGCTACGAGGGGATCCTCGACAACCTCCAGCGGCGCTACGAGGAGACCGACTCCGAGCACACCCGCGAGCGGATCGAGGGCTACATGGCGATGCAGGACTGCCCGGACTGCGGCGGGGCGCGGCTGCGGCCGGAGAGCCTCGCGGTCACCGTCGGCGGCATCTCGATCCACGAGTTCACCGAGAAGTCGGCGCGCGCCGCCCTCGAGTGGATCGGCGCGCTCGAGCTGACCGAGACCGAGCGTGCGATCGCCCGCCTGGTCGTGCGCGAGATCGCCGAGCGGCTCGCCTTCCTCGACAGCGTCGGGATCGGCTACCTGTCGCTGGAGCGGGCGGCGGCGACCCTGTCCGGGGGCGAGGCCCAGCGGATCCGGCTCGCCACCCAGATCGGGTCGAGCCTGGTCGGCGTCCTCTACATCCTCGACGAGCCCTCGATCGGCCTCCATCAGCGCGACAACGCCAAGCTGATCGACACGCTCTCGCGGCTGCGCGACCTCGGCAACACGGTGATCGTCGTCGAGCATGACGAGGGCACGATCCGGTCCGCCGACCACGTCGTCGACCTCGGCCCGGGCGCCGGCGAGCATGGCGGCCACGTGGTCGCGGAGGGCACGCCGGCCCAGATCATCCGGGCGCCCGAGTCGCTGACGGGGCAGTACCTGTCCGGCAAGCGGTCGATGCAGGTGCCGGACGAGCGCCGCCATCCCGACGGCGAGCTGGTCGTGCGCGGCGCGCGCCAGCACAACCTGAAGCGGATCGACGTCGCCTTCCCGCTCGGCGTCTTCTGCTGCGTCACCGGCGTATCCGGCTCGGGCAAGTCCACCCTGGTCAACGAGATCCTCTACCGCGCCGTCGCAAATCGCCTGCACCGGGCAAAGCTGCGGCCCGGCGCCCACGACCGCATCGACGGGCTCGACCGGATAGACAAGATCATCAACATCGACCAGTCGCCGATCGGCCGCACGCCGCGCTCGAACCCGGCCACCTACACCGGCGTCTTCGACCACATCCGCCAGCTCTTCTCCCGCACGCAGGAGGCGCGCGCCCGCGGCTACAAGCCGGGCCGCTTCTCGTTCAACGTCCGCGGCGGCCGCTGCGAGGTCTGCCGCGGGGACGGCCAGATCAAGATCGAGATGCACTTCCTGCCCGACGTCTACGTCCCCTGCGAGCAGTGCCACGGCCGCCGCTACAACCGCGAGACGCTCGACGTCCGCTTCAAGGGCAAGAACATCGCCGATGTGCTCGACATGTCGGTCGGCGAGGCGGTCGAGTTCTTCGAGAACATCCCCAAGATCGCCCGCCGCCTGCGCACCCTGCACGATGTCGGCCTCGACTACATCCGCCTCGGCCAGCCGGCGACGACGCTTTCCGGCGGCGAGGCGCAGCGGGTGAAGCTGGCCACCGAGCTCTCCAAGGTGGCGACCGGCGACACCCTCTACATCCTCGACGAGCCCACCACCGGACTCCACTTCGCCGACGTCCAGCGGCTGCTCGACGTGCTCGGCCGACTCGTCGACGCCGGCAACACGGTGGTCGTCATCGAGCACAACCTCGACGTGATCAAGACCGCCGATCGGCTGATCGACCTCGGCCCCGAGGGCGGCGAGGCGGGCGGCGAGGTGGTCGCCACCGGCACTCCCGAGGAGGTGGCGGCGATCGATGGCTCATATACCGGCAGCTTCCTCGCCGACCTCGTCGAACCCCGCGTCACCCGTGCGCCCTCGAAGCCGAGGCGCCGCGCCGCCGTCGCCGCCTGAGCGATCCCGCCGACACCGGCGAAGCGGCGTCGCGCCCGCGGCCTCGGCCCGATTGACTTCGCCCCTGCACGGGGGTACGGTCGCCGACGTGGGAAGGGACACTCGACGCAGGAGGCGGGTCATCGCCGTCCTGACGGCGGGGGCGGTCGCGTTTGCGATTGTCGCCGGCACCGCGCTCGGCGCCGGGGGCCAGCTCGACACCAGCTTCTCCACCGACGGCAAGCGGACCGTGGCCTTCAGCGGCGGCGACCAGGCCAACGCAGTCGCCTTCGGGCCCGGCGGACGGATCGTCGTCGCCGGCTCCACCGGAAACCCCGGGTGGGGGATCGCCGTGCTCAAGCCCGGCGGGAGCCTGGATCACTCCTTCTCGAACGACGGCAAGCGCACCCTGGCGTTCGACCAGGAGCCAGGCGGCGTCGCGGTCCAGCGGGACGGCAAGATCGTAATTGCGGGTGCCGACAACCTCCACTTCGCCGTCGCCCGCCTCAACTCCAACGGGAGCCTCGACACCAGCTTCTCGGGCGACGGCAAGCGCACGCTCGGCTTCGGCGGCGGGTCCTCGGACGCCGAGGCGGAGGAGGTGGCCGTGCAGGCGGACGGACGAATCGTCGCCGCGGGCTACGTCGATCAGCCGGCCACCGGCTCCGACTTCGCGATCGCCCGCTTCAAGTCGAACGGCGGGTTGGACCAGGCGTTTTCCGGCGACGGCAAGCAGACCGTGAGCTTCGGCAACGGCACGACCACCGACGAGGGCGATGGCCTGGCGATCCAGGAAAACGGCAAGATCGTGGTCGGCGGGGAGTCGGAGGGCGGTTTCGCGGTCGCCCGGCTGAACTCCAACGGCGACCCCGATTCGTCGTTTTCCGGCGACGGCAGGCGGACCACGGGCTTCGGCCCTGGAAGCTCGTCGGAGGGCAACGCGACCTCGATACACGGAGGCAAGATCATCGTCGCCGGCTTCGACAGCACGACGCAGAACGACTTCGCCGTGGCGCGCTTCAAGGACAACGGCGGCCTCGACCAGACCTTCTCCGGAGACGGCAAGCAGACCGTCGACTTCGGCACCGGCGGCGCCGACGAGGCCGAGGGCCTGGCGGTGGACGCCGCCGGCCGGGTCGTCGTCGCGGGCAACACGGACCAGGGCTCCGGCCTGGACTTCGCGGTCGCCCGGCTGACCGCTGGCGGAAACCTCGACACTGGGTTCTCCGGCGACGGCAGGCGGGTGCTGTCGTTCAACAACGGCACCAACGAGGACGTCGCCCTCGCCGCGGCGATCCAGCCCAACGGCAGGATCGTCATCGCCGGCCATTCCACCGACACCACCGGAGACCACTTCGCGATCGCCCGCATGCTCGCGGGCTGATCACCGATTGACAGGCCGCGAGCTCGCGGTTAGCTTCGCCTGCGGGGATGGCCTTACGACGGAGAGCCTGGTGGATCGTCCTAGGCATTGCGCTGAGTGTGCCGGTGCTGGCGCTCGTCGCCGCGACCGCATTCGCCGCCGCCGGCGGCCTCGACACGAGCTTCGCCGGTGACGGCAAGCGCACGACGACGTTCAGCTCCAGCACGGATCAGGGCTACGACGTCGCAATCCAGGCGAACGGACGGATCGTCGTGGCCGGGAGCGCGGGTCCGATGTCCTCGCCCGCATTCGCGATCGCCCGGTACGGGACCGCCGGCGGGCTGGATCACGGCTTCTCCGGAGACGGCAAGCGCACGGTCGTGTTCTCGCCGGTCGTTGACGAGGGCCACGCGGTGGCGATCGCGCCGAACGGCAGGATCGTCGTCGCCGGAGACGCCTACGCCGTTCCCGGCGGCGGCGGAGGCCTCGACTTCGCCGTAGCCCGCCTGATGCCGGGCGGCGGCCTCGACCCGAGCTTCTCGAGCGATGGCAAGGCCGTGAGCGACTTCGGAAATGGCGCCGCCAGCGACGCCGGCCGGGCCGTTGCCGTCCAATCGGACGGCAAGGTGGTCGTCGCCGGCCAGTCCGTCCAGGGCGCGGACGGGACCGAGCTGGCCGTGGAGCGCTTCAGGGCGGACGGCAGCCCCGATCCGGGTTTCGCCGGCGACGGCACGCGCGTGACCTCGTTCGGCAACGGCAGCGCCTCCGACTCGGGACAGGACGTCGCGATCCAGCCGAATGGAAAGATCGTGGTCGCGGGAAGATCGGACCAGCCGGCGACGGGAACGGACTTCGCGGTCGCCCGCTTCAACCCGAACGGCAGCCTCGACAAGAGCTTCTCCGGCGACGGCAGGCGGACGATCACCTTCTCTCCCGGTATCGATCTGGGGTTGGGGGTCGCCGTCCACGGCGGGCGAATCGTTGTCGTTGGCACCTCGGGCGGCGCGACCGACGACTTCGCGATCGCCCGCCTGCACGCGGACGGCAGCCTCGACCACACCTTCTCCGGCGACGGCAAGCGGGTGGCCGCCTTCGGGACGGCCGCCGACCAGGCCTACGACGTTGCGATCCAGGGAAACGGGCGGATCCTCGTCGCCGGCGCGTCGTCGCAGAACGTCACCGGCCTGGACTTCGCGATCGCCCGCTTCAAGGCGGACGGGAGCCTCGACCCGACCTTCGCCGGCGACGGCAAGCGGCTGACCAGCTTCGACGGCGGCGACGTGGCGCGCGGGCTCGCGCTCCAGCAGAACGGCAGGATCGTCGTCGCCGGCGGCGACAGCGAGGACTTCGCGGTGGCCCGCTACCTGGGCGGCTGACGGCTTCCTCGCCGGGGGCAAGAAGGCCCAGGTTTCAACCAGCGGCCGCCTGATCCTCCCTCGCGGCGCCTAGATGTCCTGCCCACGGACGTTGAGAACGCGGCCGATCGGCGGCCGGTCCCCCAAAGAGCTGTGGGGCCTTCGCCGGTTGTAGTAGCGAACGAAGGATCCCAGGGCGCGTGAACGAGCGGTCGAGCTCGGCCAGCTGTGCGCGTAGGCCCACTCGAGCTTGAGCGTTCTGATGAAGCGCTCCACCTTGCCGTTCCAGCGTGGCGTGTAGGCGGGGGTGCGGATGTGGCGGGCGCGGTGGCGCTCGAGCACCGCTGCGAAGGCGCGCGAGTTGACGTAGGCAAAGGCGTTGTCGCTCATCACGGCCTCGGGCGGATCGAGGCCCAACTCGACGAAGTGTTCGATCGCCCGTTGCAGGACCGCCGCCGCGGTGGCGCCGTCCTTGGCCTGGTGCTGCTCCAAATAGACGTAGCGGCTGTGGTCGTCGATGACGACGTGCAGATAGACATAGCCACGTGCCGCCCTCTTGTCGGCCCGAGTCTTCGAACGATCGCCGGTCACCGCATGACCGGGACGAACAAAGCGCGCCAGCTGGGCCATGTCGACGTGAAGCAGCGCTCCTGGCCGAGACCACTCATAGCGGCGGAAGCTTTGGCGCTCACCGCGCCGGCGGCGCGAGAGCCCGTCACGGTGCAGCACCTTCCAGATCGTTGAGCGCGCCCGGCGACAGATGCCGGCCAGCCGCCCCGGACCAAGGTTGGTCTCCTGCCTTGCCCGCAGGATCGGCTCCTCCTCGGCCGCACCGAGGCGCCGGGGCTGGCGATGCGGGCGCGAGGAGCGGTCCGCGATCCAGCTGTCATTGCGACGCTCGGCCTCGCTGGCCCCCAGCCAGCGGTGCCACCAGCGGTGCGCGGTGGCCGGCGCCACGCAGAAGGCGGCGGCCGCCGCCTTCTGCGTCATCCCCGACTCGATCGCTTTGACCAGCGCGAGCCTTCCTGCCGGTCCGAGAGCAGCGTTAGCGTGAACCTTCATCCGGGTCCTCCTGAGGTCGTGGCGTCGAGAACCACAAGCCTCTGGGTGGGCCCGGATGGCTTTTCAGCCGTTCACAACGTGTGTGGGCGGTTCAGCTAGCCGCCGAGCCCGAACCCATCGCTGACGAAGTAGGCGATCACGAACAGCGTGCCGCCGACGATCAGGACCCAGTAGTACCAGTAGCGGCCCCCGCGCTGGCGGTGGATCGTCATGCCAGCAGCCCCATCACCTCCTGGCTGAGCGGGTCGTCCGCGACCCCGCCCGGAGCCAGCGTGGCCTTCTCGCTCTCGGCGGGCGACTCGATCGTCAGCATCGTCAGGCCGCCCTTGCGCTCGGTTGTCGCCTGCAGGCCGTCGCGCTCCCAGACGGCGACCTCGTTCTTGACCTTGTAGCTGCGGCCGCGCATCTTCCAGCTGAACGCGTACAGCTTCGTCGGCGTTACGACCAGCATCACGCGCGGTGGCAGGCCGCCGGCCTGCTTCTTTCGAAACAGCGCGTGCGCGGCGTAGGGAAGCCCGCCGCCCGCCTTCGACAGCGCGTACTGGGCGGCTCCGCCGCCGCGGCGAAAGAGGCCGATCGCGAGCACGTCCTCGCCGTGGACGTGCGGCCCGACCTCGTCCACCATCTGCCGCTTCCACTTCTCGGCCGCCTCGGGGCTGACCTCGAATAGACCCATTCCGTGCTCCTTCCCAACTTCCCTGTTGGCGGCCCGAGTCTATGCCTGCGAAGCGTCTCTGGAAAGCTTCGCCCGATGGCGGGACGAGCCGGCGGCTGGTTTCTCTGGTGGCGCAAGCGGCGCTGGTACGAGCGCAATCGCCGCGCCCTGCGCCGCTGGCGGATCAACCGTCACATGGCCCGGGCGGGCGCATTCATTCGCCACCCGGTCGACGGCGAGGTGCTGGAGGCGCTCGACGAGGGCAGGCTGACGGTGGGGGAGGGGACGCTCCTCGAGCCCGGTTGCTGGCTGACGCTTTCGCCGAACGCCCGGATCGCGATCGGCGAGGGGTGCTTTCTCAACCGCAACGTGATGCTGGCGGCGTTCGACTACATCGAGATCGGCGACCACGTGATGTTCGCCAACGGCTGCTTCGTCGGCGACGCCGACCACCGCTTCGACGACCCGGACACGCCGATCACCTGGCAGGGGTTCACCACCCAGGGCGCCGTGAGAATCCGCTCGAACTGCTGGTTCGGCGTCAACTGCGTCGTCACCAGCGGAGTGACGATCGGCGAGCGCTGCGTGGTCGGGGCCAACTCGGTGGTCACCGAGGACCTACCGCCGCGGGTGATCGCCGCCGGGGCCCCGGCGAAGGTGATCAGGGAGATCGAGTTCCGGCGGGACTAGGCGAAACCGGCTCGATCCGGGTGACGCTGCCGTTGCCGGCGCTAGCCACCCAGGCGGCGCCGGCGCCGACGCTGACCGAGTCGGGCTCCTCGCCGACCCGCAGCGGCCTGCCGATCGGGTGGCCGCTGGCGGGGTCGAGGCGGCTGACGCTGGCCAGGCTGGAGGTCACCCACACGGCGCCCTCGCCGGTCGCCACGTCGAGGGCGCCGGGGAGCTTGACCGGCGCCGCGGCGCGCTGCGAGCCGGGATCGATCCGCACCACCGTGGCGTTGGCGGTGGCCACCCACACGGCGCCGGCGCCGGCCGCGACGTTGAACGCATTTGGAACGGGAATCGGCCGGCCGACCGTGCCGCTGTCGGGGTTCACCCGGTAGACGGCCTTGTTGCCGCCCACCACCCAGACGCCGCCCTCGCCCGCGGCGATGCTGCCGGCGTTGACCGGCAGCCGGATTGGCGGCCCGGCGGGCTTGCCGGAGGCGGGGTCGACCTTCTGGACCTGGCGATCGGCGAGCACCCAGACGGCGCCCTCCCCGAAGGCGACCGCCACCGGCAGCAGGCCGACCTTGACGAGGGTGGTCCTGCCGTCCGGGGTGGCGCGCGCCAGGGCGCCCTGCTCGGGCAGGGCGAACCAGGCCGCTCCCCCGCCGGCGGCGACGTCGCCCGGGAATCCCGGCAGCCGGAGCGATTGCGGCCTCCGCGATCCCGGATCGATTCGAGCGGCCCGCCGGGAGAAGGTGTCGGCGGTCCAGACCGCCCCCGCCCCGGCGGCGATCGCCTCGGGGCGACCGCCGACCTTGATCCGTGCGACCTTCACCGGCGGCGCGATGCGGGGCTGCGGCTCGACGGCCGTCGTCCGCGGCCGCCCGGGGGACACGGCGCCGGTGGTCACATTCGGCTGAGTCGATTCGCCGGCATCGCCGAAGACGCCGGCGAGGGCGAGCACGCCGAGCACGACGGCGATCGCGCCGGCGACGATCCCGGCAGCGACGAGGCGCCTGTCCCTCATCGCCCCGCCGCGGCGATCACGAGCTGACCTGGACGAGGACCGTCCGCTCCCGCGGCCGGTCGTCGAAGTCGATCAGGACTATCTGCTGCCAGGTCCCGATCGCGACGCGCCCGCCCTGCACGGGTATCGACTCGGACGCGCCCACGATCGACGCCCGCTGGTGGGCGTGCGAGTTGGTGTCGTGGTTGAGGCGGTTGTGCTCGTAGTCGCCCTGCGCCGGGATCAGGCGGTCGAGCAGGGCGCGGAGGTCGTGGACGCCGCCGGGCTCGTACTCCATCGTCGTCACGGCCGCCGTCGAGCCGCGCACGAACACGGTGGCCACGCCGCTCTCGACGGCCGCCGCGTCCACCACGCGCTGGACCCCGGCGGTGATGTCGATCACGTCCGCGTCGCCCGCCGTCGAGAGCTGGATCTCGCCGCCATGGATCGCCATCTCAGCCTGAACCTACAAAAAGACCGGGCCGGGCATCACGCCCGGCCCGGTCGACCCTTGGGGGATCGGTCCTAGACGCCGCGGGGATGGGGCCCCGGGATGTGCAGGAGCTCCATCAGCCTCGGCACCCAGACGAGTCCGGCCACGCCGACGATCGTGTAAAGGACGTCGGTGAACGTGCCGTTGCCGAAAACGTTGGCGACGACGTTCTCGTCGAACACGCCGATGATGCCCCAGTTGATCGCGCCAAGCACCATCAGCAGCAGCGCGAGGGGCTCGAACCGCTTGATCAGATCCATCTGCCCACCTTTCCGTGAACAAAGTGACGATAATCACAAAGAGTTACACCTGCGCGGTGCGGCCGTTACGCCGCGATACGTTTCCGCCACGATGGCCGAGAAGGAACCGGGCAGGCTGGAGAGGCTGCGGCAGTCGGCCCGCCGGATCGACAGCTCCGAGGGGCTGGCCGGGGCGGCGCGGGCCACGCGGGAGGCCCTTCCCGGCGACAAGGCGATCGGCGATCCCCTTTCCACGGCCTCCAACCGGCCCACCGACATGCTGGCCCGCTACCTCGCGGAGGTGGGGGACAGCCCGAGCGCGACGCGCGAGCTCGGCCTCGCCGCGGTGCAGCTGTTCCAGGCCTTCTCCGAATCGCGCGGGCGCGGGCGCGGCACGATCGACATGGCGATCCTGTTCACCGACCTGGTCGGGTTCTCCTCGTGGGCGCTGAAGGCCGGCGACGCCGACGCCGTGCGGCTGCTGCGGGAGGTGAGCGCCGTGGTCGAGCCGGCGATCAGGGACCACCACGGCGAGATCGTCAAGCGCCTGGGCGACGGCCACATGGCGGCGTTTCGCAGCGCCGCCAGCGCCGTGCTCGCCGCCCGCGACGCCCAGCAGGCCCTGAAGGGGATCTCGGTGGCCGGCTACGAGCCGAAGCTTCGCGCCGGAGTCCACGTCGGACGGCCGCGCAAGATCGGCGGCGACTACCTCGGCGTGGACGTCAACATCGCCGCCCGCGTGGCGGACGCCGCCGACGGCGGCCAGATCCTCGCCTCGAAGCCGGCATGCGCCGAGCTCGGCGAGGACGACTTCGAGCTGAAGCCGAAGCGACGCTTTCGCGCAAAGGGCGCGCCGAGCGACCTCGAGGTCTGCATCGTCAGCCCGCGCCAGGGCTGAGCGCGGTCGCCTCCTACCAGTCCCAGGTGAAGGAGCCGGCCAGGATCTCCTGGTCGAGGTAGCGGCGGAACTCCGCCAGCTCGTCGGCGTCGATGCTGTAGGCGTGTCCCATCCCGGGGAAGCGCTTCGACCGAACGTCGCCGGCGTAGGCGGCGACCCCCTCGAGCATCTGGGCGCGAACCTCCGCGTAGCGCTTGACGAAGCGCGGCGCGCGACCGGAGTAGATCCCGAGCAGGTCGTGGAAGACCAGCACCTGGCCGTCGGTCCCGGGCCCGGCGCCGATGCCGATCACCGGCACCTCCATCTTCGGCATCAGAGCGTCGGTGACCGCCGCCGGAATCGCCTCGAAGACGATCGCGAAGCAGCCGACCGCCTGCAGCGCCAGCGCCTCCTCGCCCACCCGCGCCGCCTGCTCGGCCGTGCGGCCCTGAGCCTTGAAGCCGCCCAGCGCCGACGCCGTCTGCGGCGTCAGGCCGACGTGGCCCATCACCGGGATGCCGGCACGGATGATCGCCCGGGCGCGGTCCACCGAGGGACCGCCGCGCTCGAGCTTGACGGCGTCGCAGCCCGCCTCCTTGACGAAGCGCTGCGCGTTGGTCACGGCCAGCTCGTTGCTGGCCTCATATGAGCCGAACGGCATGTCGCCGATCAGCAGCGGCGTGCGCAGCCCGCGCTGCACCGCCTTGGCCATCATCAGCATCTCCTCCATCCCCACCGGGGTGGTGGAGTCGTGGCCGAGCACGACCATCGCCGCCGTGTCGCCGACGAGGACGACGTCGACGCCCGCCTCCTCGACGACCTGGGCCGAGGGATGGTCGTAGGCGGTGATCATCACGATCGACTCGCCGGATCGCTTCATCTCCGCCAGGGACGGGACGGTGACCGGCGCGCGCTCGCTCGCCGGGCCGGTGGTCCGGTCGGCGCTCATGCCAGCGCCTCCGGCGTCGCGGTGCCGCCGAGGGCGCCGGGGATCTCGTCGAACGGCGCGGCGGGCCGCTCACGCAGCAGCACCTCGGGATTGCTGTCGACGGCGACGATCCGGTTGCCGTCGTCGACGTGGACCACGACGGGCGAGTACGCCTCCAGGTCGGCCTCGTCGTACGAGGCGAACGAAGCCACGATCACCTTGTCGCCGCGCCGCACCAGCAGCGCCGCCGCGCCGTTGACGACCACGTCGCCGGATCCGGGCTCGCCCTCGATCGCGTAGGTGACGAAGCGCGCGCCGTTGTCGATGTCCCAGACGTGGACCTGCTCGTGGGGCACGAGGTCGGCCTGGCTCATCAGCTCCGGGTCCACGGTGACGCTCCCCACGTAGTCGGGGTCGCAGTCGGTGACCGTGGCGCGGTGGATCTTCGATTTGAGCATCTGCCTCTGCATTCAGGCTCCCCTTTCGGATTTCGGCTCGATAAGCGTGTTGTCGATCAGGCGCGCGGGCCCGACCTGCGCGGCCACCGCGACCAGCACGGGCCGGCCGTTGAAGCCGGTGGCTGGGGTGAGGTCGTCGGCGTTACGCGCCTCCAGGTACTCGGGCTCGACCCCGGCGGCCCGCAGCTCCTCGCGCGCGCGATCGACCGCCGCCTCCACGCCGTCGCCGGTCGCCGCCGCGGCGGCGGCGGCGCGAAGCGCGCGGCTCAATGCGAGGGCCCGCTCGCGGTCGGCGGCGTCGAGGTAGGCGTTGCGCGAGCTAAGGGCGAGCCCATCCGCATCGCGCACCGTCGGCACGGTCTCGATCCGCACGTCGAAGTCGAGGTCGCGAGCCATGCGCTCTACGACGATCGCCTGCTGGGCGTCCTTGCGCCCGAAATAGGCGACGTCGGGGCGGACGGAGTTGAGGAGCTTGGCGACCACCGTGGTGACGGCGCGGAAGTGCCGAGCGCCGCGCCGGCTCGGATCGCCGCACAGCACGTCTGTGAGGCCGGCGACCGCGACGGCCGTGGCGAACCCGGCCGGGTAGACCTCGGAGGCGCCGGGCGAATACAGGAGGTCGACTCCCTCGGCGTCGGCGAGGGTAGCGTCGCGGCCCTCGTCGCGCGGGTAGCTTTCGAGGTCCTCGCCGGGCCCGAACTGGGCCGGGTTGACGAACAGGCTGACGACGACGACGTCGCAGTCCTCGCGGGCGGCGCGCATCAGCGCCAGGTGGCCGTCGTGGAAGGCGCCCATCGTCGGCACGAGGGCGATCGTCCGTCCGGCGGCGCGGTGCGGCGTAAGCGCGGCGCGCAGCTCGGCCTTCGTGCGCACGGTCCTCATGCGGTCACCTCGGTGGCGGCGATGGCCCGCGTGCGCTCGGCGAGCGCCCGGTAGGCGGCAGAGAGCTCCGGGGCGGTCTCGGCGAGCGCGTCCAGGTGGCGGGCGATCGTCTCCTCGTCGCCGCGGGCGATCGGGCCGGTCAGGGCCGAGGGCCCCCGCTCACTCCAGTTCGCCACGGTGCGCAGCACCAGCGGCGCCAGCAGCTCGCGACCGTCCTCGATACCGGCCGCGGCCAGCAGCCCGGCCGCCGACTCCTCCAGCGCGACGAGGAAGTTCGACGCCATGCACGCCGCCGCGTGGTATGCGGCCCGCTGCTCCTCGACGATGTCGAACGGCCGCATTCCGAGCCGCTCCGCCAGCGCCCGGGCCAGCGCCCGCGGGTGCTCCGCGGATCCCGAGACCGCGCACGGCGCCCCGGCGATGGCGGCGTCGGCGTCGGGAACCGTCTGCAGCGGGTGCATCCCGAACACGCCGGCCCCCGACCGGCTCGCGGCGGCCAGTGCGGACAGCGGCGTCGCCCCGCTGGTGTGGCCGACGAAGCGAAGCGGCGGAACGGCGGCGCTGATCGTCTCGCAGGCGACCACGATCTCGGAATCGGGGACGCACAGAAGCGCCGCACCGGCGCGCTCGCAGGCGGCGACCGCATCGCGGCGGCCCGCCAGCTCGACGTCGAGCCCGGCCCCCGTGGCGGCGCGGGCGAGCGCCCGGCCCACGCGGCCGGGTCCCACGATCGCGAGCGCGGGGATGCCCGTTTCGTTGTCGGTTCGTTCCCGTTCCAGTTCCCGCATGGCGAGATACCAGACGGCGTCGGTTGTGTTGGCCCGTAGGGCCGGCGACGCTTCGGTCCGCGCCCGGACGGGTCGCGGCCGACCCCGGATTATAGGACGGGTGACGTCACTATGATCGCGGTTCGACGCCCGCCCGATGCCGATCTACGAGTTCGCCTGCGCCGCGTGCGGCAACCGCTTCGAGGAGCTGACCGCTTCCGGCACCGTCGCGATCCGCTGTCCGAGCTGCGGCAGCGACGAGACCGAGCGTGTGCTGTCACCGCAGGCGCCGCCGCGGCGCCTGGGACGGTCGGGACCGCGGGTGCGATCCGACGAGAGCCGCCGCCGCGAGCGCGAGGCGGCGCGTGGAGAGCGCCTGGCCGAGACGAAGCGCAAGCGGGCCGCCGGCGAGGCTCCGCCCAGCCGCAAGGGGGGAACGAGCGGATGAGCGAAACGGTCGCCGCCAGGCGCGACCTGCTCGTCGAGCTCTACCGGGAGGCGTCGACATGCGAGCGCTGCCCGCTGTCGGCCGGCCGCACGAACGTCGTCTTCGGCTCGGGCAATGCCGACGCCGACCTGATGTTCGTCGGCGAGGCGCCGGGCGCCGAGGAGGACCGCCAGGGGCTTCCGTTCGTCGGTCGCGCCGGCGCCCTGCTGGGCGAGCTGCTCGGCGGGATCGGGCTGGAGCGCGACGAGGTCTTCGTCGCGAACGTACTCAAATGCAGACCCCCCGGCAACCGCGATCCGCAACCGCTCGAGATCGAGACCTGCCAGCCGTACCTTCAGCGCCAGCTGGAACTGATCAGGCCGCGAGTGGTCGGCACCCTGGGGAACTTCGCCACCAAGCTGCTCACGGGCGGCCGCGCGGGGATCACCAAGGTGCGGGGGACGCCCCAGGTTCACGCGCTCGGCGGCCGCCCGGTCTTCGTGATGCCGCTGCTGCATCCGGCGGCGGCGCTGCGCACCCCGGCCCTGCTGGCCACGCTGCGCGAGGACTTCGCCAAGCTCCCGGAACTGCTCGAGCAGCCGCTGCCCGAGCCGGTGCCGATCGGCGCGGCCGCTGCGGAGCCCGCCGAGCCGGCGACCGCCGATCAGCTCGACCTGTTCGGCTAGCTCCCGTGACCGACGTCCGCAGCGCCGGCCCGGACGAGACCGAGGCGGTCGGCGCCCGGCTCGCCTCCGAGCTTCGGCCGGGCGACGTGGTGCTCGTCAGCGGCGAGCTCGGTGCGGGCAAGACCACCCTGATCCGCGGCGCCTGTCGCGCTCTCGGGGTCGACGAGCCGGTCACTTCGCCGACGTTCACCGTCGGCCACAGGCTGCGCGGGCGCGTGCCGGTGTCGCACCTCGACCTCTTCCGGATCGGCGACCTCGGCGGCGAGGACCCGGCACTGCTCGACGACTACCTGACGCCGGACGCGATCGCCTTCGTCGAGTGGCCCGAGGCCGCGGCGCCGAGACTCGCGCGCGTCGCCCGGCGGGTGACGCTTCGCCACGCCGGCGGAGACGTGCGCGAGATCTCGGTCAGCTGATCAGGCCGAGCTACTGGCCGTACTTCTTCTGTGCCTTGTCGATCTGCTTCTGGGCCTGGTCCTGGAGCTGGGTGGCCTGCTGCTGGGCCTGGCTGGCCACCGAGTTGGCCTGGCTGAGCGCGGTGCTGACCTGCGAATTGACGTTCGAGAGCACCGAGTTGGCCTGGTCGTTGGCGTTGTCGCTGCTGCTGCTTCCGCAGCCGACCCAGGCCGCACCCGACACTCCGAGGCCGACGGCGGCGATCGCGATCGCGACCCGGCGGCCGATCCCTTCCCTCACGGTTGAACCCCCTTCTCCTAGGCGGTGAACAGGGCGGCACCCTACCGCGCCCCAGGGAGACCCGACAAGGGCGGGCGCTACTTGCTCGCCTGGCGGGCGATCCGGTCGGTGCGGCGCAGCCGCCGCCGAAGCTTCTGCCCCTGGCGCTGCGCCTGCCTGACGCGGCGCTGCAGCTTGGCCTCGGAGGGAAGCGTCTGCGCGCCGGACGGGCCGCCGAGGCGGCTGGCCGGCACGTCGTTTCGGTCTTGGCCGCCGCCGCACCCCGCCAGGGCGAGGCCCGCGGCGAGGGCGGCCGCGGCCAGCGCGACCGCCGCCCGGCGGCGCCGGAGCGGCGCGGCGCGGCACGGTGCGCTTGACTGCGCGGCAGGCATGGCCGTTCCAGGGTACGCGAGAGCCCGATGAGGGTCGTCGGCTTCGACACGGCGACCGCGGACACGGTCGTCGCGGTCAGGGACGGCGAGGCGACCCTCGCCGAGGCGGCTGTATCGCCGCTCGAGGGCCGCCCCCGCCACGCTGTCGCTCTGCTGCCCGAGGTCGAGCGGGCGGTCTCGGATGCCGGCGGCTGGGAGACGATCGAGCTGATCGCGGTGGGCGTCGGCCCGGGCTCCTACACCGGCCTGCGAATCGGGATCGCGACGGCGAGGGCACTGGCCCATGCGACGGGACTGCAGCTGGCCCCGGTCGGCTCGCTCGCCGCGCTCGCCGAGGGGATGGAGCGCGACCGGCTCCGCCTCGCCTGCCTCGACGCGCGCCGCGGCGAGGCGTTCGTCGCCCTGTTCGGGCCGGCGCGCGACGAGCTGTGGCCGTCCCTGGTCACGCCGCCGGACGAGCTCGGTCGCCGCCTGTCGCAGCTGGGCGAGCCCGTTCTGGCCGCGGGAGACGGGGCGCTACGATTTCGTCGTGTCCTGGAGGCGGCTGGCGCGGAGATACCACCCGACGACGACCCGGTCCACCGGATGCGCGGCGCCTGCGTCTGCACGGCTGCGCTCGGGCGTCCCCCGGCGGCCCCGCACGAGGTCGCGCCCGTCTACCTGAGGCCGCCCGACGCGGAGGTTTGGCTTGAGCGAGACCGCACCTAGCCAGCGCGAGACCCGAGGCCGCGGCGCCGGCATCGGCGTGCGCCGGCTCGCCTACAGCGACCTGCCCGCGGTGATCGCGATCGAGCGGCGCTCCTTCCCGACCCCGTGGTCGCTGGCGATGTTCGTGCTCGAGCTCTCGAAGCCGTCCGGTGTCTGCCTCGCCGCGATCGACGACGAGGGCCTGATGGGGTACCTGGTCTGCTCGCGCTACGACGAGGTCTGGCACCTGATGAACGTCGCGGTCGCGCCCGAGCGGCGTCGCGCGGGGATCGCCTCCGACCTGATCGAGCGCCTCTTCGAGGAGACCGGCCCCGAGGCCCAATACACGCTCGAGGTGCGGGTCTCCAACGGTGTCGCGATCGCGATGTACGAGCGCTTTGGCTTCCGCTCCGCGGGCATGCGCCGCCGCTACTACCACGACAACGGCGAGGACGCCCTGATCATGTGGCTCGAGGCGCGCGCCGCGGTCGCCTGACGCATGCCCGGCGGCGGCGGACGCGGGAGCGAGTGAGCGTCGAGGCCGGTCCTTCGAGCGCGAGCGAGGGCGAGCGGAGCACGCCGCCGGAATGATTCTGGCCCTGGAGACTTCCTGCGACGACACCTGTGCCGCGGTCGTGGACGGCGGCGCCGTGCTGTCGAGCGTGGTCTCCTCGCAGGCGGCGTTCCACGAGCGCTACGGCGGCGTCGTGCCGGAGGTGGCGTCGCGGCACCACCTCGAGCTGGTCAACGCCGTCGTCGACGGAGCCCTCTCCGAGGCCGGGGCCGCTCCGGCCGACCTGGACTCGGTCGCCGTGACGCGCGGGCCCGGCCTGATCGGGGCCCTGCTGGTCGGGCTGACCACGGCCAAGGCGCTGGCGGCAGCCTGGCGCCGGCCGCTCGTCCCCGTCGACCACCTCCACGGACACGTCGCCGCCAACCTCCTGGAGCCCGAGCCGCTGGAGCCGCCCTTCCTCTGCCTGATCGCCAGCGGAGGCCACACCCTGCTCGCCGCGGTACGCGAGCCGGAGCGCTACGAGGCCCTCGGCAGCACCCTCGACGACGCCGCCGGCGAGGCGTTCGACAAGGCGGCGCGGCTGCTCGGGCTCGGTTACCCGGGCGGCCCGGCAATCGAGCGCCTGGCCGCCGAGGGCGATCCCGGTGCGTTCGACTTCCCGGTCGGGATGGCGCGCGACCCCGGCCTCGACTTCAGCTTCAGCGGGCTGAAGACGGCGCTCGCCTACAGGGTTCGGGAGATGAGCCCGGACGAGCTTCGACGATCCCGCGCCGACCTCGCCGCTGCCTTCCAGGAGGCCGCCGTCGCACAGCTCGCGGCGAAGCTTGAGCGTGCGGCGACGGGCGGAGACTGGGAGGCGGTGGCGCTCGGCGGCGGTGTCGCCGCGAACGCGGCCCTTCGCGAGCGCACCGCCGCGCTGTGCGAGCGGCTCGGCCTGCGGCTGAAGCTCGTGCCGATCGAGCTGTGCACCGACAACGCCGCGATGATCGCCTCGGCGGCACGCTTCCTGCCGGCGCTCCCGTATCCCGACTATCTGGACCTCGATGCCGCCGCCTAGGCTGCTGACTCTCTACACCCGCCCGGGCTGCCACCTCTGCGACGACGCGCGCGTTTCGATCCTGGGGCTGCGCGCCGAGGGGGCACGCTTCGAGCTGCGCGAGGTCGACATCGAGGGCGACGACGCGCTCCTCGCCGCGTACCTGGAGCGGATCCCCGTGGTCTGCGTCGACGGCGTAGAGGTGACCGACCTGCGGATCGATCTGGACGCCGTGCGGTCAAGTCTCGATACCGTGAGCGCATGAGCGACGAGGCCGTGGGGACCGAGGAGGCGGCGGAGACGGCACTCGCCGAGGGCGAGCGCCTCTCGCTCGGGGTGGCGGCGCGCCTTTCGCGCTACCTCCAGGTGCTCACCCAGGCGAAGAAGATGGGCACCGACACGATCTCCTCCCAGGAGCTCTCCGACTACACCCACATCAACTCGACCCAGATCCGCCGCGACCTGTCGGGCTTCGGCAAGTTCGGCAAGCGCGGGGTGGGCTACAACGTGGACTCGCTGGTGGAGCAGATCCGCAAGATCCTGCGCACCTCAGGCCAGCACAACATCGCCCTGTTCGGGGCCGGCAACCTCGGGCAGGCGATCGCCAGCTCGGACATCTTCGCCGACCACGGCTTCCAGATCGTGGCGATCTTCGATGTCGACCCGGAGCGGGTCGGGGTGCAGGTCGGACCGCTGGCCGTGCGCGACTTCTCCGAGTTGGAGGACGTGGTCGCCGCCGAGGACATCGTCGTCGGCGTGCTCGCGGTGCCGGCCTCCGCCGCCCAGGAGGTCGCCGACCATCTCGTCGAGGCCGGGGTGAAGATCATCTTCAACTACTCCGAGCGGCTTCTCCAGGTGCCGCCCGAGGTCACCGTGCACACCTCGAGCCCCGCCGTCGACCTGCTCTACGCCCTCTACTTCTACCTGACGTAGCCAACAGCCCCAGCCGATGGCCGACTCCGGCCTAGACCTCGATCGCGTCCGCGCGCTGTTCGACTCGTCCACCGACTTCACGATCGGGCTCGAGGAGGAGTTCGCGATCGTCAACCCCGGGTCGCTGGAGCTGGAGCACCGCTTCGAGGAGCTGTTCGCCGCCTGCCTCCAGGACGACGTGCTCGCCGACTCGGCGGCCGGCGAGCTGATCGCCTCGGAGATCGAGATCCGCTCGGGCCGCGCCGAGACCTTCGCCGAGGCGGTCGATCTCCAGCGCCAGCGGCGCGCCCGGCTGTTCGCGCTCGCCGAGCGGATGGACCTCACCCTGGCGGCGACGGGGACCCACCCCTGGGCCGACTACCTCGACCAGCGGATAATCGACACGCCGCACTACCGCCGGCTGAAGGCCGACCTCGCCTGGGTCGCGCAGCGCAACAACACCTGGAGCCTTCACCTGCACATCGGCATCCGCGGCGCCGATCGGGCGATCGCCGTCTGCGACTGGATCCGCGAGCTGCTGCCGACGCTGCTGGCGGCGTCGGCCAACTCCCCGTTCCTGGATCGCCGCGACACCGGCCTGCACAGCGTCCGCACCGAGATCTTCACCCGCACGTTTCCCCGCTGCGGGATCCCGTCGGCCTTCGGCAGCTGGGCGGCCTATGCGGACTTCGTCGACGAGCTGCGGCGCTGCGGCTCGATCGTCGAGTCCACCCAGCTGTGGTGGAGCGTGCGGCCCCACCACCGGTTCGGCACCGTCGAGGTGCGGATCTGCGATGCCCAGACCCGCGGCGACGAATCGTTCGCGCTGGCGTCGCTGATCGCGGCCTGCGCGGCCCAGGCGGCGCTCGACTACGACGAGCGCGGCCCGGGCGAAGCGGGGTCGCCGCTGCGCGACATGCAGATCGAGGAGAACCTCTGGCGGGCGATCCGGTACGGGATGGACGGTCGCCTGATCGACTTCCGCCGTGGCGCCGAGGTGGAGGCGCGCGGGGCAATCGACGACCTGCTGGAGTGGACGGCGCCGGCCCGCCGCGCGCTGGGCCTGGAGGTGTCGCTGCCCGAGGAGAACGGCGCCCAGCGCGCTCGCCGCGCCCTGGCGGAGGGAGCGTCGATCGAGGAGATATACAGGGAGGTCGCGGAGGAGACCAGACGCACCTATGTCGGCGAGGAGGTCAGAAGTCGATGATGGCTGAGCAGGAGGGAAGCGGAGCCGGCCCCGGTTCGGGCGGCCAGCCGAGCGAGGAGGAGATCCGGCGCCAGATCGAGGAGGAGGTCCGCAACGTGCGGGTGCAGGACGTCCTCCTGCAGAGCGTTGTCAGCCTGATCAACCTCTCGGCGCGGCGGATCGCGAAGGAGGACGAGCGCGACCTCGAGCAGGCGCGGGTCGGGATCGAGGCGGTGCGGGCGGTCACCGACCTGCTGGACGAGGAGTCGGCGTCGCAGGTGCGCAACGCGCTCACCGAGCTGCAGATGCTCTACGCGCGCGAGGTCGAGGGCGGAAAGGAAGCGAAGGCCGACGAGGCGCAGGATGAGGGCGGGGAGGAGGCGCCCGAGCCAGAGCAGCAGCCACCGCCGCAGGGGCGCGAGCCGCCGGGCGGGCCGTCGAAGCTGTGGACGCCACCGGGCTCCTGAGCGCCGACCGGCGGCTCGGAAGCGGCCACTACCTATAGACTCCCGCGCCGCTTGAGGCCACCGATGCCGGCTCCCGGAGGACCCTTCCCTTGACCAAGTTCTTCACCGACTACGGAGTCGTCGTGGCCCTGGGCTGCGCGGGCGCCGCACTCGTCTACGGCCTGCTGATCACGCAGCGGCTGCTCCGCCTGTCGCCGGGCAACGAGCAGATGCGGGACATCTCGAAGGCCGTCCAGGAGGGGGCGTCCGCATACCTGAAACGCCAGTACACGATCATCGCCGGCGTCGCCGTCGTGCTGGCGATCCTGCTGGTGATCCTTCAGAACGGCATCACGGCGATCGGCTTCGTGATCGGCGGCACGCTGTCCGGATCGGCCGGGTTCATCGGCATGAACCTCTCCGTGCGGGCCAACGCCCGCGTCGCCGAGGCGGCGCGCGGCGGCGTGCCGCCCGCGCTAGACGCCGCCTTCAAGGGCGGGTCGGTGACCGGGCTGCTCGTCGTTGGGCTGGCCCTGCTCGGCGTCGCCGGCTACTTCGGGATCCTCGTGCTGGCGAACAAGACCGACAAGCAGGCGGTGGACGCGCTCGTCGGGCTCGGCTTCGGCGGCTCGCTGATCTCCGTGTTCGCCCGCCTCGGCGGCGGCATCTACACGAAGGCCGCCGACGTCGGCGCCGACCTCGTCGGCAAGGTCGAGGCCGGGATCCCCGAGGACGATCCCCGCAACCCGGCCGTGATCGCCGACAACGTCGGCGACAACGTCGGCGACTGCGCCGGGATGGCGGCCGACCTGTTCGAGACCTACGCGGTGACCTCGGTGGCGGTGATGCTGCTCGGCGTGCTGACCTTCCAGGAGAGCCGTGAGGTGGCGATCTACCCGCTGGTGATCGGCGGCGCCGCGATCCTCGCCTCGATCGTCGGGGCGCTGTCGGTGCGGACCCGCTCGGACCGCGTCGAGGGCGCGCTCTACCAGGGGCTGATCGTCAGCGCGCTGCTCTCCGCTGCGGCCTTCTACCCGATCACGAAGTGGCTGATGGGGAACATCGACTTCAAGAGCGCGACCGTGAGCGCGCCGCCCACCGTCACCGACCTCTGGCTGTGCGGGCTGATCGGGCTCGGCGTGACCGCGTTCCTGTTCGTGATCACCGACTACTACACGTCCACACGGTTCCGGCCGGTGAGGACGATCAGCCGCGCCTCGCAGACCGGGCACGCGACCAACATCATCCAGGGGCTCTCGCAGGGCTTTCAGTCGACGGCGGCGCCGGCCCTGGTGATCGCCTTGGCGATCCTCGGCGCCAACCAGCTCGCCGGGATCTACGGGATCGGCGTGGCGGTGATGGCGCAGCTCTCGCTCACCGGCCTGATCGTCGCCCTCGACGCCTTCGGGCCGATCACCGACAACGCCGGCGGCATCGCCGAGATGGCCGACCTGCCCGAGGACGTCCGCAACGTCACCGATCCGCTCGACGCGGTTGGCAACACGACCAAGGCGGTGACGAAGGGGTACGCGATCGGCTCGGCGGCGTTGGCGGCGCTGGTCCTGTTCGCGGCCTTCAAGCTGGAGCTGGCCGACGAGGCGCCGGCCGGGTTCGACCTCACCAGCCTGTTCAAGCTGACCACGCCGGACGTGCTGATCGGGCTTCTGATCGGCGGGATGATGGTCTACCTGTTCGCGGCGCTTGCGATCGAGGCGGTCGGCCGCGCCGGCGGGCTGGTGGTCGAGGAGGTGCGACGCCAGTTCCGCGAGCACCCGGGGATCATGGAGCGCACCGAGCGCCCCGACTACGCCCGCGCGGTCGGGATCGTCACCGCGGCGGCCCAGAAGGAGATGATCCTGCCCTCGCTGATCCCGATCGTCGTGCCCCTGATCGTCGGCCTGCTCAGCGTCGAGGCGCTGGGGGGACTGCTGATCGGGGTGATCGTCGTCGGGCTGTTCGCGGCGATCTCGATGACCGCCGGCGGCGGCGCCTGGGACAACGCCAAGAAGCTGATCGAGGACGGCGCCTACGGCGGCAAGGGCTCCGAGGCCCACGCCGCCGCGGTCACCGGCGACACCGTCGGCGACCCCTACAAGGACACCGCCGGCCCGGCGATCAACCCGATGATCAAGGTCGCCAACATCGTCGCCTTGCTGATCATCCCGATCGTCCACTTCTGATCAGGCCGCGCAGCTCCGCCAGCATCAGCGCGCTGTCCTCGCTGACGTCACCGTAGGTGTAGCGGCGGAACTCGTCCCCGCGTGCCCGCGCCTCCCGCTCGCGGCGGCGGTCCTGCTCCCAGGCGTGGCGGCTGTGGTGGTAGCGGTAGCCGTCGAGCTCGACTGTGAGGCGACGCTCGGGCCAGCGGCAGTCGACGTAGCGGCCCTCAGCGAGACGGTTGGTCTGTGGCAGCGGCAGTCCGACCGATCCCAGCAGCGCGAGGAAGTCGCGCTCGAGCTTGCTCAGGGTGATCCGGACCTGCCCCTCGAAGATCTCGCGCAGCTTGGCGGCGCCGGGCGCGTTTGGCCTGCGCGCCAGGGCGGCGAAGACCGCCAGGCGGGTGTCCCGGTGGCGCACCTCGGCTTCGTGGCAGGTGCGGGCCAGCTCGTCGAGCGGGAGGTCGGCGGCCAGGTCGACCAGCGTGCGCGGGACGGTCGTGATCGGGATCGCGCGAAAGCGGCTGACATCGGCCGGGTGAAGCCGGCGCACGCGGTGCGTGATGACGCCGCGGACCCGGCGGTTCCTGGTGGTGCTGACCTCGGGAGTCGGTGAGAGGCCCCTGACCAGCCCGTAAAGGAAGGCCGCCGCGCGCCCGCTGAGCACCGCGCCCTCGCCGCAGGCGAGGACGGCGGCCATGTAACGGGCCTCGATGCTGGGAGCGCGATGGCCGACGCGGTAGACGCCGTGGTGGACGCGGTGGAGGACGCCCTTTTCGATGCGGCCCTTCACCGCCTCGCGGCTGAGGCCGGCGTCCAGCAGCTGGGTAACGGTGACGAGGCCATGCTGCCGCCCGGCGATCCGGGCCATTTCTCGGTCCGCTGATCTGCCTTTGGGGTGCATCTGACCCAAAGAGCGGATCACCCCTGAGATTCGCCCCCCGGCCACCCCCACCTGCGGCAGTTGGGGGAGCGTGCGTGCGCAAGTTGGGGGAGTGCGCGCGCGGCCGCGCGGACCGCGACGCGGCCTATAGTCGGGCCGGATGGCGGAGCGCATTCCGAGGGACCAGTCGCTGCAGCGCGTCCACGGCGCCGGGGCGCTGTTCTCGGCCGCCTACGGCAACGTCGGCTCGTCGATCTACTACGCGCTCGGCGTCGTCGCCGCGTTCGCGCTCGGCCTCACCCCGGTCACCTTCGTGATCGCCGGGCTGATCTTCGCCTGCACCGCCGCCTCGTACGCCGAGGCGACCGTGATGTACCCCGAGGCGGGCGGCTCATCCAGCTTCGCCCGCCACGCCTTCAACGAGCTGGTCAGCTTCCTCGCCGCCTGGGGGCAGATGCTCAACTACATCATCACGGTCGCGATCTCGGCCTTCTTCGTGCCCCACTACCTGGCCGTGTTCTGGGGTCCGCTGGGGCACGGGCCCGGCGACGTCCTCGGCGGCATCGTCCTGATCGGGCTGCTGGCGGCCCTGAACGTGAAGGGGACGCAGGAGTCGAACCGGCTCAACCTGGTGCTGGCGGTGGCCGACCTGTGCACCCAGGTCGTGCTGGTGCTGATCGGGCTGGCGCTCGTCTTCAGCCCGGACACGCTGGTCTCGAACGTCCACCTCGGGGTGGCTCCGACCTGGGGGAACTTCGCGCTCGGGATAGCGGTCGGAATGATCGCCTACACCGGGATCGAGACGATCTCCAACATGGCCGAGGAGGCCAGGAACCCGTCGCGGGCGATCCCGCGTGGCGTCGGCCTCACCGTGGCGGCGGTGATCGGCCTCTATGCGCTGATCCCGGCCGTGGCGCTGTCGGCGATGCCGGTGCACGAGGCGGGCGGCCACTTCACGACCGACCTCGGCACGAAGTTCGCCAACGACCCGATCCTGGGGATCGTCGAGAACCTCGGCCTGGGCGCCGGGCTGACGGACGCGCTGCGGTACTACGTCGGCGTGCTGGCGGCAGTGATTCTGGTGATCGCCACCAACGCCGGGCTGATCGGCGTGTCGCGTCTCACCTATTCGATGGGCCAGCACCGGCAGCTCCCCGAGACGCTGCGCCAGGTCCACCCCCACTTCCGCACGCCCTACATAGCGATCCTCGCGTTCTCTGCGGTGGCTGCGATTACCCTGCTTCCCGGCGAGACCAAGCTGCTCGCGACGATGTACTCGTTCGGGGCGATGCTTTCGTTCACGATTGCCCACGTTGCCGTGATCAGGCTGCGCCAGCGCTATCCGGAGCGGGAGCGCGACTGGCGACCGCCGCTCAACGTGCGCGCCTTCGGCTTCGACGTGCCTGTCACCGCCGTGCTGGGAGGGCTCGGGACCTTTGCCGCCTGGATCGTGGTGATGGCGCTCAACCTGCGCACGCTGGCGATTGGCGCCGCATGGATCGGGATCGGGATGGCGGTCTACGTGTTCTACCGACGCAGCCAGCACCTGCCCCTCGCGCAGACCGTGAAGGTGGTGCTGCCCGAGCCGCTCGGCGTGGAGGAGGTCGAGTACCGCAGCGTGCTCGTCGCCTTCGACGACAGCGAGCCGTTCTCGGAGGAGACGATGGCGATGGCGGTGAAGCTCGCGTCGCGCCGCCGCCGCGGGATCTTCGTGCTCTCGCTGCTGACGGTGCCGGCCTCCCTGCCGCTGGATGCCTCCCTGGACGATCAGGAGAGCGAAGCGCAGGAGAAGATCGAGCGCGCGAAGCTGATCGGCGGGCTGCGCGTGAGCGGCCGCGTCGAACGCGTCCGACCCGGGCAGGCCGGGCACGCGATCGCGGACGAGGCGCGGATGATCTCGGCGGCGGCGCTGGTGATGGGACTGCGGCGCCGAAACGGCACGCCGATGTACGGGCAGACGCTGCAGACCGTGCTCAGCGAGCGTCCCTGCCGCGTCCTCGTGGTCTCCGAGCCGGGGTTCGATGCCGGGCCGGCCGCGCGAGCGGGCGCAGGGCAGGCCGCCTGATGGCCCAGCCGGACGAGGTCTATCGCGGCGTCACCCTCGGCTTCTCGGTGATCATCATCGCCTTCGGGATCGTGATCGTCGTGCGCACGCTCGCCGGTGGCGGCGGTCCGCTGTCGGCGGGCCTCCTGATCGGGCTGCTGTTCGTCGGCATCGGGGCGGGCCGGCTGTATATCGCGCAGAAGGGGCGAGGGTGAGCGAGGCGGGGCGGGACGAGGGGCCCGCAGCGGAGCCGCGGGGCGCGGCGGGGCCGGAGGGAGAGCCGCAGGCGCCCGAGCGGTCGGAGGAGGTGCGCCTGGCGCCGGTGCGGATGCTTCGACGCGGGCTGGGCGTGCCGTGGCTGTTCGCGATCACCTATTCGGCGATCGGATTCTCGATCTACTTCTCGATCGGGGTCGTCGCCGACCGCGGGCTCGGGCTGACGCCGCTGATCTTCCTCGCCGTCGGGCTGCTGTTCGTGCTGACGACGATGACCTACGTCGAGGGCGGCGCCATGTTCCTCGAGCGCGGCGGATCCGCCACGTTCGCCCGCCACGCGTTCAACGAGCTGATCGCGTTCATCGCCGGCTGGGCGATCCTGATCGACTACCTGATCGTGATCGCCCTGGCGGCGATCTCGGTGCCCCACTACCTGAGCCCGATCGACGGGCACCTCAACGACCCGGGCTTCGAGATCGTCGTCTCCGCCGGCGTGATCGCGCTGATCGCCGCGATCAACATCCTCGGCCTCACCGGGCGCGGGCACCAGCGCTTCCTGGTGATGCTGGCGCTCGGCGACCTTCTGCTACAGCTGCTCGTGATCGTCGTCGGGGCGGCCGTGGCGATGCACCCGGACCTGCTCACGGCCCAGCTCGACCTCTTCGCGAGCCCGTCGGTCAAGGACATCGTCTACGCGGCCGTGGTGGCGACGCTCGCCTTCGCTGGGATCGAGGCCGTATCGAACCTCGCCCCCGACTTCGAGTTCGAGCGGCGCGAGCTCGGCCGTGTGATCGGCGTGGGGGCGATCCTGGTGCCGCTCGTCTACGCCGGGATGGCGGCGGTGGCGCTGATGGCGGTGCCCGTGGTGGCCGGGCCGCACGGGCCCGAAACGGCGCTTGCGGGCCGTTACGTCGAGGAGCCGGTGCTCGGTGTGGTCTCCAGCTACCGACCGGAGTGGATCAGCGACGTGATGAGGTGGACGGTGGCGCTGGTGGCGGTGCCGGTGCTCATCTGGGCCGCCAACACCTCGATGCTGGGGCTCTCCCGGCACATCTACGTGCTGGCCACCAACCGGCAGATCCCGAGCTGGCTGGGCAAGCTCAATCCCGGGCGGGCCACGCCCCACGTGGCGATCATCGTCTCCTCGCTGCTCGCCCTCGCGCTCGTCTTGCCCACCGACGTCAAGTTCCTCGCCGGGATCTACGCGCTCGGCGCCACCCTGGCGATCACTATCGCGCATCTCTCGGTGATCCGGATGCGGGCGCGGGCACCGGACGCCACCAGGCCGTTCCGGATCCCGTTCGACGTGTCGGTGCGGGGAGTTGCGGTGCCGCTTCCCGCCGTGGTCGGCGCGGTGGTGACGGCGCTGGCGTTTGCCAGCGTGCTCGCCTTCCACGAGGGGGCGCGCTACATCGGCGGCGGCTGGATGCTGTTCGGGATCGGCGGATACGTGATCTACAGACGCGTCGTCGAGGGGACGTCGCTGACCAAGCGGGTGAGCGTCCCCACCGAGGCGCTGACGAAGCAGACCCCGGCCGTCGAGTACGAGACGATCCTCGTGCCGGTGTTCGGCACGGAGCTCGACGACGACATCGTCAGCACCGCGGGACGCCTGGCGGCGGCGACGCATGCGGACGGCGAGGGGGGGACGGTGATGGAGGTGATCTACGTCGTCGAGGTCCCGCTGGCGCTGCCGCTCGACGCGGAGCTGCCCCGGGAACGGACGGAGGCGGCGTGGGCGGCACTGAGGCGGGCGCGCGAGGTGGGCGAGGAGTACGAGGACGTCGACGTCGCGGTTTCGGTCGTGCCGGCGCGCAGCGTCGGGTCGGGGATCGTCGAGGAGGCACGCCGGCGCCGGGTCGAGGCGATCGTGATGGGCGGCGAGCCGCCGACGAAGATCCGCGGCGGAGCGGTGCTCGGGGGGATCGGCGCGGCGCGCCCCGAGGAGGTCGGGGAGGCGACCGAGTACGTGCTCAAGAAGGCGCCGTGCAGGGTGCTGCTGACGGCGCCGCCGGAGGACGGCGAGTAGCGCGGACGCAGGCCGGCGCCCAAGCCTCCGCGCCCGGGAAGCGGGCCACTGCGGGCGACTAGTATCCGGCTCATGTTCATCGTCGTCGTCGGCGCCGGTCGCGTCGGCTCCTCGCTCGCCCGTGCGATGCTCAACGAGGGCCACGAGGTCTCCTGCCTCGACGAGGACCCGGAGTCCCACGCCCGGCTCGAGGTCGGGCTGGAGCGGTCCTGGGAGGACTCCGGGGGCCACTTCACCGTGGGCGCCGGGCTCGAGATCGACGCGCTGATCGCCGCCGGGGTCGAGCGCGCCGACGCGTTCATCGCCGCCACCGACGGCGACAACACGAACATCGTCATCTCCCAGATCGCGAAGCGCCAGTTCAGCGTGCCGACCGTCGTCGCCCGCGTGCTCGACCCGCTGCGCGCCGACTGGTACGAGCAGCAGGGGCTGCACACGATCTGCCCCACCCGCGATGCGATCGACAAGCTCAAGGACGACGTGCGCGCAGCCGCCGAGCGGATGGACGGCGAGGTGCGCCGCGCGATGGGGGCCGGGAACGGGTCGGCGGGGCCGGGCGCGGCGGACGGCGAGCCGCCGGACGAGGGCGCCGGCAACACCGGCGAGGACGCGAGCTGATGGCGGAGACGATGTACATCATCATCGCCGGGGGCGGCAAGGTGGGCTGGAACCTCGCCCGCGAGCTGCTGGACAAGGGGCACGAGGTGACGCTGATCGAGGGCAATCGCGACCGCTACCTGGCGATCGAGCAGGAGCTGGAGCACAACGTCACCTACGGCGACGCGTCCGAGCTTTGGGTGCTGGAGCGGGCGGGGATCACGCGCGCCGACATGGTGATCGCCGTCACCGGCGACGACGAGGACAACCTGCTGATCTGCCAGGTGGCGCGCGAGAAGTACCTGGTCGACCGGATCATCGCCCGCGTCAACAACCCGCGCAACCGCCAGTACTTCGAGCTGCTGGGGATCAAGCCGTACGTGTCGGCGACGGACCTGATCCTGCGGCTGATCGAGCACGAGGTGCCGGAGTACGGGCTCGTCCACCTCCTCGACCTGCCCGAGGAGCGCCTCGAGATAATCGAGATGCTGCTGGAGCCGAAGTCCAAGGTGCTCGGACAGCGCGTCGGCGACCTGCAGCTGCCGGAGGGCAGCCTGCTGATCTCGGTGCTGCGCGACGGGCACGGGTTCGTGCCCGGGGCGGAAACCGTTCTCGAGCCGGGCGACGAGGTGCTGGCCGTGCTCGATCCGGGTATGGAGGACGACCTGAAGAGCTTTTTCGGGCCCGACGGGGCCTGACGTCAGTCGAGCGAAAGGAGCGGGATGGCGACGCGCGAGGTGGAGCACCTGCTGATCGGCGGCGGGATGGCGGCGGCCCACGCCGCCGCCGAGCTGCGGAAGAGGGGCGCCGACGGCGCCGTGCTGCTGGTCGGCCGCGAGCAGGACCCGCCGTACGAGCGGCCGCCGCTGTCGAAGGAGTACGTGCGCGGCGAGAGCGCCCGCGAGGACGCCTTCGTGCACCCGCGCGACTGGTACGAGGAGAACGACGTCGAGCTGCTCACGGGGACGAGCGTGAAGGCCCTCGATCCGGCCGCGCGGACGGCGGAGCTTCAGGGTGGCGACGAGATCTCCTTCGAGAAGGCGCTGGTGGCCACCGGCGCGATGGTGAACGTCCTGCGAGTGGACGGCGCGCAGCTGGACGGCATCCACTACCTGCGCGCGTTCGGGAACTCGGACGCGATCCGCGAGGACGCGGAGGCGGCCGGCCACGTGGTCCTGATCGGCGGCAGCTACATCGGCAGCGAGGTGGCGGCCTCGCTCACCGCGAAGGGCAGGGACTGCACGATCGTGATGATGGAGGAGGTGGCGATGTCGCGGGCGTTCGGCGACGACATCGGCCGGTTCTTCCACGACGTGCTGGAGTCGCACGGGGTGAAGCTGCTCGGTGGGGAGGAGCTGGAGGCGTTCGAGGGCGACGGCCGCGTGGCGGCGGTGCGGACGAAGAGCGGCAGGCGGGTGGAGGGCGACTGCGTCGTCGTCGGCGCCGGCGTGCGGCCGGACGTGATGCTGGCCGAGAAGGCGGGGCTGGAGGTCGAGAACGGGGTCGTCTGCGACGAGTTCCTGCGCACCTCGGCGGAGGGCATCTACGCCGCCGGCGACATCTGCTCTTACCAGAGCCCGGTGCACGGTCGGAGGCTGCGGGTGGAGCACTGGGACGTCGCGCTAAACCAGGGACAGGCCGCCGGGGCGAACATGGCCGGGGCGGAGGAGCCCTACGAGGTGGTGCCGTACTTCTTCAGCGACCTCGCCGACTGGGCGAGTCTGGAGTACGTCGGCCCGGCCCAGGACTGGGACGAGGTGATCTGGCGCGGCGACCGCGACACCGGCGAGTTCCTGGCCTGGTACCTGAAGGACGGAAGGGTCGCCGCCGCGCTCAGCGTCGAGCGCTCCGACGATCTCCAGCACGCCCGCCGGCTGCTGGAGGCGGGCGCCGACGTGTCGGCCGCGAAGGAGGCGCTGGCGGACCTGGACAGCGACCTGGAGGCCATCGGGTAGCGCGGGGCCGCTCGTATCCTTCTGGATACGGTTGCGACACCTTGCCGGGTGGTCTAGTGGCAAGACGCGCGGCTCTGGACCGCGAAACGGAGGTTCGACCCCTCCCCCGGCAGTTCGAGTTTGTCCCCTCCATGCCGGCCGCGCTCGCCGACGTCGGTTCCGTCCCCTTTGTTACCGTGGGCGGCCGATGAGAGGGCATTCGCGCAAGCTGCTCGCGATGGCGCTTCCGGTGGCTGCCGTCCTGGCCGGCTGCGGGAGCGGCGACAGCGGCAGCTCCTCGATCACCCAGCTGACGCCGACGACCGGCACCGCGACGGCGCTCAGCAAGTCCGAGTACATCACCCAGGCCGACGCGATCTGCGCCGAGGGCAACGCCGCCCTGGGCGCGGTCCAGACGGGGGCCACGGGCGGCGCGTCGCAGACCGGCGACATCCTCAACGGCGTCCTCCAGAACCTCGAGGACCTCTCGCCGCCCACCGAGGACCGCAGCACCCTCGACAGCTTCCTCGGCGCCTTCCGCCGCCAGGTGGCGGCCGAGAAGGACGCCCAGCTCGCCTCCGAGCGAAACGACACGGCCGGGGTCAGCACCGCCCAGGCGACCGCCGACTCGGCGGCGACCGAGGCGAAGACCGCGGCCAGCCAGTACGGCTTCCAGGACTGCGGCCAGGGCGCCACCGGCACGCCGAGCACCACGGTCACGCCCTCCTCGCCCAGCGCGCCGGCGGCCCCGCCGCCGGCTCCCGCGCCGGCTCCCGCGCCCGCCCCCGGAGGCGGCACCGGAGGCGGCACGGGCGGCGGCACCGGCGGCGGCGGAGGCGGCGGCTCCAGCGGCGGCGTCAGCCCACCCTAAGACGCGCACGGCCGCGAAAACAGTTAGGCGACGCTCTGCTCTGCCCAGGCGCCGTAAAGGCGAGCGTACGCCCCGCCCGCCGCGATCAGCTCGTCGTGCGTACCCGACTCCGCGATCCGGCCGTGCTCGAGCACGACGATGCGGCCGGCCCGCCGGATCGTCGACAGCCGGTGCGCGATCACGATCGCAGTGCGCCCCGCGAGCAAACGCTCGAGCCCGTGCTCGATCAGGCGCTCGGTGCGCACGTCCACGTTGGCGGTCGCCTCGTCGAGGATGAGGATGCGCGGCTCGGCGAGCAGCGCCCGCGCGAAAGCGACCAGCTGGCGCTGGCCGGCCGAGAGGCTGACGCCGCGCTCGCCGACCTCGGTGTCGTAGCCGCGGGCGAGCGTCTCGATGAAGGCGTCCGCGCCAACGGCGGCCGCCGCCGCCCGGATCTCCTCGTCGGAGGCGTCGGGGCGCCCGAAGGCGATGTTCTCGCGCACGCTGCCCGAGAACAGGAATCCTTCCTGCGGAACGATCCCGAGCTGCCCGCGCAGCGCATCCGAGGCGAGGTCGCGGAGGTCGTGGCCGTCGATCGAGACGCTGCCGGCCTGCGGGTCGTAGAAGCGCGCCACCAGCTTCGCGAAGGTCGACTTGCCGGCGCCCGTGGCCCCGACCAGCGCCAGCGTTTGCCCCGGCGGCAGGCTGAGCGTCACGTCGCGCAGCGCCCAGCTACCCGCGTCGTCGGCGTCCGCTTCGTCGGCGTCCGCGTCGTCGGCGTAGGAGAACGACACCCTCTCCATGCGGATCTCCCCGCGCAGCGGCCCCGGCCGGATCGCATCCGGGCGGTCGACCATGTCCGGCCGCTCCTCCAGCAGCTCGAAGATCTTGTCCAGCGCGGCCATTCCCTGCTGGTAGGTCGTATAGAGCTGGGAGAGCTGCTGGATCGGGTCGAAGAACGTCTGCAGGTAGCCGACGAACGCCACCAGGACGCCGATCGTCACGTTGCCGTCGATCACCTGATAGCCGCCGTAAACCAGGATCACCGCCGTCCCGATCGCCGACAGCAGCTCCACCGCGGGGAAGTAGGCGGCGTTCAGATAGACCGTGCGCATGTTCGCGTCGCGGTTCTCCTCGTTGAGCACCTCCATCCGCGACGTGTGGCGCTCTTCCTGGCTGAAGCTGCGAACGACCCGTATCCCGCTCAGCGTCTCCTGCAGGTAGGCGGTGATGTTCGCGATCTTCTCGCGCGTCGCGAGGTAGGCGTCGGCGGCGACGATCCGGAAGATCACGCTGGCCACCGCGAGCAGCGGGAAGGTGAGGAACGTGACCAGGGCCAGCGGCACGTCGAGGAGCAGCAGGATCACGACGACGCCGAGCAGCGTCATCGTGCTCGAGACCAGGGTGACGACGCCGTCGGTGACGAGCTGGTCGAGTGCCGCCACGTCGTTCGTCATCCGCGAGATCAGCACCCCCGGCTGGCGGCGCGTGAAGAACCCGATCGACATCGTCTGCAGATGGGCGAAGATGCGCTCGCGCAGGTCCTGCAGCGCCCGCTGCCCGACCCAGCCGACGAGATAGGTCTGGGCCCAGGTCGCGGCGGCGAAGACGGCCGCCGCGGCCAGGAACAGCAGCACGGTGACGTCCAGGGCGCTGACGTCGTGCGCCCGGATCCCGCTGTCGATCGCCGTCTTCGCCAGATAGGGGGGAGCGAGCCCCGTCACCGTGGCCGCCACGAGCGCCACGAACATCAGCGCCACCCGGCCCCGGTACGGGCGCAGCAGACCGATCATCCACCGCACCTTGCGGCGCCGTCCGTCCTCGCCGCGGACCAGCCGCCAAAGCTCCGCGAACAGCAGCCAGATGTTCCGCGCGCGGCTCACAGCCTCGCCATCTCCTCGCGGCGCTCGAGGTCGCGCTGCAGGAACACGGTGTCGGCGAGCCCGTGCTCGGCGATCTCGGCGTACAGCTCGCAGCGCCCCAGCAGCTCGTCGTGCGTCCCGCGGTCGACGATGCGCCCGCCGTCCATCACCACGACCTCGTCGGCGAGCGAGATCGTCGACATCCGGTGCGCGACGATGAAGGTGGTGCGCCCGGCCATCGCCTCGCGCAGGCCGCGCTTGATCTGCGCCTCGGTGCGCGCGTCGACCGAGGAGGTCGCATCGTCGAGGATCAGGATCCGCGGGTCGGCCAGCAGCGCCCTCGCGATCGCCACTCGCTGGCGCTGCCCTCCCGAGAGCGTGAGGCCGCGCTCCCCGACGACCGTGTCGTAGCCGTCCGGGAGCTTGCGCACGAATCCGTCCGCCTGCGCGCGGGCCGCGGCGGCGGCGATCTCCTCCGTCGAAGCATCGGGGCGCGCGTAGGCGATGTTCTCGGCGACCGAGGCGGAGAACAGGAAGCTGTCATCGGCGACGAACGCGATCTGCGAGCGCAGCGAGGCGACCTCGACATCGCGCACGTCGACGCCGTCGACGAGCACCGATCCCTCCGACGCGTCGTAGAGGCGGGCGATCAGCGCCACCAGGCTCGTCTTGCCCGACCCGGTCGGACCGACCAGCGCCACGGTGCGGCCGGCGTCGACCTCGAGGTCGACGTCCTGCAGCGCCGGCGCCGAGCCGTCGTAGCGCAGGGTGACGCCGCGAAGCTCCACACTGCCGCCGCCGGCGGGAAGCGGCGGCGCGCCGGGCGGGCTGGTCACGCGCGGCTCGTGGTCGAGGATCTGGAAGAGGCGGTTGCCCGACGCGACGGCCCGCTGCGACATCCCCAGGGCGATGCCGAGCATCCGCATCGGCAGGGCCAGCATCAGCATGTAGGTGTAGAAGGCGGTGAACGTCCCGAGGCTGAGCCCGCCGTTGATCACGTCGCGGCCGCCGACGAACAGCACCACCGCCATCCCCAGGTTGGGCAGGAACGCGAGCAGTGGCGTGTAGAACGCGCGCAGCCGGGTCGAGTAGACGCTCTGGTCGAACACGCGGGCGACGGCCCGGCGGAAGCGGGCGAGCTGGTGCTGCTCGCGGGCGAACGCCTTGACGATGCGGATCCCGGAGACGTTCTCCTCCGCCTCCGCAGTGAGCTCGGCGATCCGCTGCTGCACCTCCTGCAGCGCCGGCCGCGACAGCCGGCCGTAGCGGGTCGCCATCACCACGACGACCGGGACCGGTGACAGCGCGAGCAGGGCCAGGCCGGGCTTCATCACAAGCATCACGGTCGCCGCGAGCACGATCGTGAGCAGGTTCTGGGTGATGAAGATCAGCCCGTAGCCGAGGAAGAACCGGATCGACTGGAGGTCCACGGTGGCCCGCGACATCAGCTGCCCGGTCTGCTGCGCGTCGAAGAACGCCAGCTCCAGCGCCTGAAGGTGGGCGTAGACGCGGTTGCGCAGGTCGAACTCGACCGCCAGCGACACCTTGCCCGCGATCAGCCGCCTCACCACCGTCAGCCCAAGCCGCAGCACCCCGGCGCCCACGAGCGCCGCCGCCAGGGGGAGGATCGGCGAGCGGTCGCCGGCCTCGATCGCGTTCACCGTGCGGCCGACCAGCCACGGAATTGCCACCGTCAGCACCATCGCCGCCCAGGCGAAGACGAGCGAGCCGATCACCGCGCGCCGGTAGGGGCGCAGGAACCCGAGGAGCCGCCAGAAGGTGCGCATCGGCACATAACTATACAAAGTGAAGTAAGGGCGCGCCCCTTCCCGCCGCCCGGGCTCGGTTTTCCCCCGGTGCAGGACAAACGTCGAGTTGGGCTTGCGCATGTTCAGCCTCCCGGTAGCGGCGCCGATAGGGCACGAGTCCTCTTGACCTTGGAGGCCAGCTTGCGTCCAGCCCCGCACCTGAAGAGAACGCTTCGCCGCGCCCGCCGCATCGCCGGCGGCGCCCGCGCGATGGCGCGCTCGGAGCGCGGCATCGCGGTGCCGACGACCCTCTGGGTGATGGTGATCTCGATGGGCATCGCGATGGCCGCCTCGACCTCGGCGATCGTCTCCCAGAGGGGCACGGTCAAGGACAACGCCACCAAGCGCGCCCTCGAGATCGCCGACTCCGGCGTCCAGCAGGCGCTCTACCGCGGCAACAAGGTGACCAACGGCCTCAGCACGAGCCCGTACTGTCTCGTCGACAGCGGTGGCACGCTCACCGCCCAGACCGCCTCCGCCGGCGCCTGGTGCCCCGCCCAGACCGGCAACGTCGGCGGTGGCAGCTACAGCTACCAGGTCAAGGCCCCCTACCTGACCACCAACGCGCAGGGCCAGGAGCTGACCAACGTGGACGTCGTCTCCACCGGCACCTACAACGCCGTCACGCGGCGGGTCAAGGTGCACGCGAAGTCGCTCAGCATGGCCAACCAGAGCTACTTCGGCGGCTTCGCCGTCTCCAGCCTCAGCGACCTGACGATGGGCGGCAACTCTTCGATCAACGGCGACAGCTCCCACGACAACAGGGGCGGCGGTGGCGCCAGCAACCACAGCGTCAGCCTGAGCGGCGGGGCGACGATCTGCGGCGACATCCAGCACGGTCCGAGCGGCACCTACAGCCAGAACGGAAGCGGCGGCCAGTGCCCCGGCTACCACCTGCTCACCGGCAGCCTCACGCTGCCGCCAGTCGATCAGGGGACCGTGGCGACCAACAACGACAACGGCCGCTTCTTCACCCTCGACCCGAAGGGCGGCAGCCCGAGCTGGAGCGCGTCGACGCGGACGCTCAGCCTCGGCAACAAGGACTCGGTCACCCTCGGCGGCTCCAACTACAGCTTCTGCAGCCTCAGCGTCGGCAACGGCGGCAAGCTCTACATCGCCGCCGGAGCCCACGTGAAGATCTTCTTCGACACGCCCGAGGCCTGCGGCCAGTCGAGCGGCGTCACCCAGCTCGACGTCAAGGGGGACATCATCAACACCGGCGGCAACCCGGCCGACGCCCAGTTCCTGATGGTCGGGTCCAGCACCCGCACCACCAACGTCAGCCTGACCGCGAACAGCGGCACCGAGGACATCGTCATCTACGCCCCCAACACGAACATCTCGTTCCACGGCCAGGCGACCCTGAACGGAGCGATCGCCGGCAAGAGCGTCGACATCCAGTCCGGCCACGTCACCTACGACACCAACGTCGACGACCTCGGCACGATCACCCGGGTGATCCCGCTCTACACGCGCGACTCCTACCTCGAGTGCCAGGGAACGGCGCCCGGCGGCGGGCCCCCCGACGCCAACTGCTGAGCCGAGGCGCCGGACCCGGGCGGCGAACCGTTCCGGCGGCGTAGGACGGCGCCGCAGGCGCTCGAGCGCTTTCGCGCGTTCGGCGTGCGCGGCGCGGCGGGTAGTCTGGATACAGTCCTGTATTGAGATACAGTGTTGTATCCAGACTTCGGGAGGCCATCGATGCTCGCTCTCGCCAGGAACACCACCCGCGCCCTCCTGATCTGCCTCGGCGCCGTCGCTGTCGGCTTCGCGATCCCGCTCGTCTGGCTGTGGCTGGGGGCGCAGATCCAGGGCACCTCCGGCGTCACGCACATGACAAGACGACCGCGATGGCGATGTTCCCGGGCATCGCGATCTCCTATGCGCTGCTGCTCAACCTGGTCACCCGCGTGCGCGCCCGCGACGAGCCGGACGGCCTTGCCCCGCCGCCGCGCCGCTACTCCTGGAATCGCAGTCGCGACGAGCAGGTGAGCACCGAGCCGGCGACGGCGATGGAGAAGGTCTTCATCACCGCCGCCGTGATCGCCACGCTGGCCTTCGAGGTCTGGTTCTTCATGTTCGCCCGCTCCCCGGTCTGAGTCCTTGGCGACCGCACCGCAGCCCCGTCTGACTCGCGCCGAGAGCAGGGCGGAGACGCGCCGTCGCCTGCTCGACGCCGCCGGCTCCGTGTTCCGGCGCCGCGGCTTCGCGGCCGCGAGCGTGGAGGCGATCTGCGCCGAGGCCGGGTTCACTCGCGGCGCCTTCTACTCCAACTTCGACAGCAAGGAGCAGATGTTCATCGAGCTCCTTCAGGCGCGCGTGTACGACGACTACCGCGACATGCTGGAGCGGATCCCCGCCGAGCTCAGCCCCTCGGAGCAGCTGCGCCGGGGCGCCCGCGAGGTGGCCGAGCGCCAGCGGCGCGACGAGACGCGCTGGCTGTTCGAGCTCTGGCTGGAGCTGCTCGCCCACGCCGCGCGCAACCCCGAGTTCGCGTCCGCGGCCGCCGGCTTCTGGCGCGGCAACCGGGCGTTCGTCGGCGACAACCTGGGGCGCATGTTCGCCGCCCGGGGAGTGGAGCCGCCGCTCGACCCGCGGCACATCGCCACCGCCCTGACGGCGCTCGACATCGGTCTGGCGGTGCAGCACCTCGTCGATCCCGAGGAGGTACCCCTGGAGGTCTACGAGCCCCTGTACGCGCTCCTGTTCGGCGCCGTCTACGAGCCGCTGGAGGCCTGATCCTCGTCGGGCGGGGGCCGGTTGCGACTGCGGTACTTCGACCAATCGACTCCGCCGCCCAGCTCGTAGACGCGACGGATGACCACCGCGGCGAGCAGGCCGAGGCCGGCCAGCAGCAGGAACCAGCCGAAGTTGCCCAACCCTGATCCCCAGTCGGCGAGGGCCAGCGCGTAGCCGGCGATCGCCGCGGCCACGCCTGCGACGATCAACCGCCGCCGGCCGCCGTGATCGCTCGTGGACGGGCGCTCGCGGCGCTCGCTCGCGGACATCGTGCCTGCCGGGTTCCCGCCCTCCCGAACGCGAAACCTGGGCCGGCCCGCCGGTTTTACCGCCTGTGCTCGCGGGTAGCGGCGGATCAGCGATGACTGGACGCAGTCGTGCCATGGCGGGGGCCGCTGCATGCTGCGCGATCGCCCTCGCGGCGTGCGGCGGCGCTCACTCGACCGACGGCGGCTCACGCCGGGCGGCGCTGCCGCACGCCCTTTCGCACCGTCTCGCCGCCGCCAGCGAGCGGGTGGCGACGACGCTCGACGCCGGCGATCCCTGCGGCGCCGCCCGGCAGGCCGACGCGGTCCGCGCGGAGGCGGAGGCGGCGATCGCCGCCGGGCGCGTCCCGGCCGCCCTGCGCGGCGGCCTGGGGATCGCAGTGCGCCGCCTCGACGCCCGCGTCAACTGCCCGCCGCCACCGCCGCCGACACCCGAGCCGCCGCCACCGCCGGACCGTCACGCAAACGAGCCCGCCAAGCACCACGACAAGAAGCCGCCCGGTCAGGCGAAGAAGAAGCACGGCAACCACAAGGACGGGGGCGGAGGGGCGGGCGACTGATGCTCGAGGCGCTTGCATCCGACCGCTACGAGATCGGCCCTCGCATCGGCCAGGGCGGCATGGCGACCGTCTTCGAGGCCACCGATCGCCAGCTCGACCGTCGCGTCGCCGTGAAGCTGCTCGCCGACAACCTCGCGGCCGACGACGACTTCCGCCGCCGCTTCGAGCGCGAGGCGAGGCTCGCCGGCCGCCTCTCACACCCGAACGTCGTCCAGGTGTTCGACGTCGGCGAGGACGAGGGGCGCCCGTGGATCGTGATGGAGCTCGTCGAGGGCCAGGGCCTCGAGGCCCTGCTCTCCGAGCGCGGACCGCTCGACCCGCGCCAGGCGGCAGGGCTCGGGGCCCAGGCGGCGGCGGGCCTCGGGCACGCGCACGCCGCCGGGTTCGTCCATCGCGACGTCAAGCCGCAGAACCTGCTGCTGCGCGAGGACGGCACGCTGAAGGTGGCGGACTTCGGCATCGCCCGCGCCGCCGAGACGACCCGCCTGACGCGCGCCGGATCGGTGCTCGGGACCGGCCCCTACATGGCGCCCGAGCAGGCCGCCGGCGGCGACGTCTCGGCGGTCAGCGACGTCTACGCGCTCGGCGTCGTCCTCTTCGAGCTGCTCTGCGGCCGCACCCCCTACGACGCCCCACCGCCGGCGAGCGGATCGTGGGTGGAGCCGGTGCCCTCCCTGCGCGACGCCGAGCCGTCCGTGCCCGCCGAGCTGGAGCGCGTGGTGGTGCGCTGCCTCCAGCCCGACCCCGCGCTGCGGCCGGGGTCCGCGGCCGAGGTGCGCGACCTGCTGGAGGCGCTCGACGGGGCCCCCGTGTCTCCGGCCGAGCCGCCGCTCCCGGCCACCCGCCGGATCACCCCGCCGGAGGAGCCGCCGGCCGCCGCCGATGAGGCGCCGACCGCCGTGGTCGCCGGATCGGCTGGCGACGCCGAGCCCCCGACCGGGGACGTGTCGCCGGTTCCCGCCGGCGTCTCGGAGGTGCGAATCAAGCGTCGTCCCGACCCCGTCCACCGCGCGCGCAGCCTGGCGCGAGGTGGGTCGGCCGCGGGCAGCGCCCTCCGGGCAGCCGTGCGCCGGCATCGACTCGCGGCGCTGGCCGCCGCGCTCGTCGTCGCAGCCGGCGCGGTCGCCGCCCTGGACTCCGGCGGCGGCGCGCCGCTGCCGCAGCGGCCGGCGCGCTCGCACCCGCGGCCGCCCGCCGGGCAGGCGAACGAGGTGGCGCCGCCGGCGCGCGCGCAGGATCCCGCGGCGCAGGCCCGCGAGCTGGCCGCCTGGCTGCGCCACCACTCGCGTTAGGTCACCGGCCGCCGTCAGGCGGCGCGCGGGTGTACCACGAGGACGTCGCATGGCGCCTCGTGGACGAGCGCGCTGGAGACGCTTCCCAGCATCCGCCGGGCGATCCGGCCGTGCTTGCGCGAGCCGGTGACGATCAGGTCGGCTTCCACGTCCTCGGCGACGGCGAGGATCCCCTTCGCCGGCGGTCCCGCGACGACCCATGGGCTCGCCGCCAGCGAATCGTCGAGCGAGGCGATCGCCTCGTCGAGCGCGTGGCGCACCTCGGCCGCGGCCTCGACCTTCGCGCCTCGCCTCCCTCCGGGGATCGGGGCGGCCGTGGTCTCGTCGACGGACTGCGCCAGGGTCAGCGTCGCCCCCTCGGCGGTGGCGATCTCGGACGCTCGCCAGAGGGCGGCGCGGGCTCCCTCGCTTCCGTCATAGGCCACGACGATGTTGCGGTACACGCTCGTCCTTCTCGATTCGGGTGGCGGGATCCCGCTCGGGAGTGGGAAGCTAGCCGCTGACGCGATCCGCCGCCGCCTCGTGCAGGCCCCGAGCGGGCGCATCTCGAAGGAGAGCCTGTGGAGCAGGTGCCGATATCGCCACGATCGCCGGACCGGTTCCGGCAGCTTTTGCCGGCCGACGACTGGGCGACCGTGGAGCGCGGGATCGCCGAGGCCCACCGGGTGTTCGCGGGCCGGGCGATGTGGCACGTGAACTCGACCGCTCACGGCGGCGGTGTCGCCGAGATGCTGACCTCGCTGCTCGCCTACGTGCGGGGCGTCGGCGTGGACGCGCGCTGGATCGTGATCGAGGGGGACCCCGACTTCTTCCGCGTCACCAAGCGGATCCACAACAACCTGCACGGGGCCGCCGGCGACGGCGGCGACCTCGGCGACGACGAGCGGGCCGCGTACGAGCGTGCTCTCGCGCCGAACGCCGCCGAGCTGACCCGGCTGGTGCGCCCGAACGACATCGTCTTCCTCCACGACCCGCAGACCGCCGGGCTGATCGAGGCGGCGAAGACGGCGGCGCCGCGGGTGGTGTGGCGCTGTCACGTCGGGCTCGACCTGCCGAATGACCTGGCCAGGCGGGCGTGGGACTTCCTGCGCCCCTACGTGATCGAGGCGGACGCCTGGATCTTCTCCCGGGAGGCCTTCGCCTGGGAGGGGCTGATGCCCGACCGCACCTGGATCGTGCCCCCCTCGATCGATGCGTTCGCGCCGAAGAACCAGGAGATGTCGGCCGCCACGGTGAGCGCGATCCTGGCGACGATCGGCCTGGGGGCGGGATCGTCCGACCGCCCGCCGACGTTCGAGCGCGTCGACGGGACCCCGGGCCGCGTGGATCGCTCCGCCACGATCTTTCAGGACGGCCCCGTGCCGGAGGACGCGCCGGTCGTCGCCCAGGTCTCGCGCTGGGACAGCCTCAAGGACCCGGTGGGCGTGCTGCGCTGCTTCGCCGACCACTGCAACGTCCCGGGTGCCCACCTGGTGCTGGCGGGGCCGGCGGTGGACGCCGTCAGCGACGACCCCGAGGGCGCCGCGGTGCTGGCCGAGGTGCGCGAGCACTGGCAGGCGCTGCCGGCCGAGACCCGCGCCCGGGTCCACCTGGTCACCCTGCCGATGGAGGACGGCGGCGAAAACGCGGCGATGGTGAACGCGATCCAGCGCCGCGCCGACGTCGTCGTCCAGAAGAGCCTCGCCGAGGGCTTCGGCCTCACCGTGGCGGAGGCGATGTGGAAGGCAAAGCCCGTGGTCGCCGGGAGGATCGGCGGCATCCAGGATCAGATCGAGAGCGGCGAGAGCGGGATCCTCGTCGATGACCCCGCCGACCTCGCCGCCGTCGGGGCGGCGGTCGAGACGCTGCTCGCCGACCGGCGGCTCGCGGAGCGGATCGGCTCCGCCGCGCGGGAGCGGGTGCGCGCGGAGTTCCTCGGCACCCGACACCTGATCCAGTACCTCAACCTGCTGGCCACCCTGATCGGGCTCCCCGAGGAGCGAGCGGCCGCTTGATTCGGACCCGGGCGCGGACGTAGGATCGCCGCGCCTTGCAGGAGACCGGTACGGACACGGCGACCGGAACGGACACCGGCGAGCGTCGCCAGCTGATCGTCTCGAAGGGATGGCTCCAGGCGGCCATCCTCGTCTTCCTCCTCGGCTTCCTGGTCCTCGGCCTGCTCGCCTACCGCACCTACCAGGCCGATCCGCCCGTCCCCGCCAGGGTCGTCGACGCCAGCGGGCGGGCGCTGTTCGCCGGCTCCGACGTGAAGGCGGGCCAGAAGGTCTTCCTGCGAAACGGCCTGATGGAGTACGGCTCGATCTTCGGGCACGGCGCCTACCTCGGCCCCGACTTCACCGACGATTACCTGCACCGCGCCGCCCTGATCGTGCGCGGCGAGTACGGCGGCGCCGGCTCGGACCGGGCGCGCCTGCGCACCGTCTCGGACTTCCGCACAAACCGCTACGACTCGGCTACAGGCACGCTCACCTACACCGCCGCGCAGGGCCACGCCTTCGACCGCCTGCTGGCCCACTACCGCGATTTCTTCTCCCAGCCGACGACGAAGTACGGGCTGCGGCCGAAGGCGATCACCGACCCCGAGAAGGCCAAGCAGCTGACGGCGTTCTTCTCGTGGTCGGCCTGGGCGGCGAGCGCCGAGCGCCCCGGCCATCACTACACCTACACGAACAACTGGCCGCCGGAGAAGCTCGTCCAAAACGCGCCCACCGCCAACGTGATCCTGTGGAGCGTCGTGTCGCTGATCGCGCTGCTGGGCGGGGTCGGCCTGCTGTTCGGGGCATTCGGGCGCTGGAACTTCCTCGGCTGGCACGGCCGCGAGCAGGCGACGCTGTCGTTCCGCGCCCCGGGGGACGTCGCGCTGACGCCGGCGCAGCGGGCCACGGCCTGGTTCTTCCTGGTGATGGCGCTGCTGTTCCTGATCCAGGCGCTGGTCGGGGCGGCGTCCCAGCACTACCGCGCCGAGCTGGGCGACTTCTTCGGCTTCGACCTGGCGAAGCTCCTGCCGTACAACCTCGCCCGCACCTTCCACGTGCAGCTGGCGATCTTCTTCGTCTCCACCTCCTACCTGGCCGCCGGGATCTTCCTCGTGCCGATGATCGCGCGGCGCGAGCCGAAGCGGCAGAGCTGGCTCGCCTACGCCCTTCTCGGCGCCCTCGCGCTCGTCGTATTCGGCAGCATGATCGGCGAGTTCGCCGGAGTGCACGGCTGGCTGAGCACGGTGGGGGGGTGGTTCGGCGACCAGGGCTTCGAGTACCTCGACCTGGGGCGCTTCTGGCAGATCCTGCTGGTGATCGGGCTGTTCTTCTGGGTGGCGATCCTCTACAGGGGGATCCGCGGTCGCCTCGGACAGGAGCGCTTCGGCAACATGCCCTGGCTGTTCTTCTTCGCCGCCCTGGCGATCCCGGCCTTCTACGCGGTCGGGCTGTTGGCCCGCTCCGGCGACACCTTCACCGTCACCGACTTCTGGCGGTTCTGGGTCGTGCACCTCTGGGTCGAGGACTTCCTCGAGCTGTTCACGACGGTGATGGTGGCCTACGTCTTCGTCCTGCTCGGGGTCGTCCGCGAGCGCGTCGCCCTCACCGTGATCTTCCTTGACATCCTGCTCTACTCGGCCGGCGGCGTGATCGGCACGATGCACCACCTCTATTTCTCGGGCGAGCCCGCCGAGCACCTGGCCCTGGGCGCGGTCTTCTCCGCCGCCGAGGTGATCCCGCTCACCTTCCTCACCGTCGAGGCCTGGAGCTTCCTCCAGCTCGGCGCCCGCCAGGAGTCCCGGTCGGCGGCGCCGTTCCCGCACCGCTGGGCGGTGATGTTCCTCGTCGCCGTCGGCTTCTGGAACTTCCTCGGCGCCGGGATCTTCGGCTTCCTGATCAACCTGCCGATCGTCTCCTACTACGAGATCGGCACGGCGCTCACGGCAAACCACGGCCACGCGGCGATGATGGGCGTCTACGGGATGCTCGCCGTCGGCCTGGCGCTGTTCTGCCTACGCTACCTGATCCCGGACGATCGCTGGCCCGAGCGGGCGGCGAAGACGAGCTTCTGGTCGCTCAACCTCGGCCTCGCCTGGATGTCGTTCGCGACCCTGTTCCCGCTGGGGATGATCCAGCTGTACGAGTCGGTCAACCGCAGCTACTTCCACGCCCGCACCCTCGACTTCCTCACCAACTCGACGAACAAGCTGATCGAGTGGCTGCGCTTCCCGGGCGACGTCCTCTTCATCGTCGGCGGCGTGCTGCCGCTGCTCTATATCTGCTGGGTGGGGGTGCGCCACACGGTCGGGCGGGAGACGATGGAGGAGCCGGAGGACATCCTGTTCACGGAGATCACCGAGCCCGAGCCGCAGCCCCAGATCGCCGGCGGTTCCTGAGATGGACGCCGGCGCCGACGGGCTGATGGCGGCCGCCTACGCGGTGTTCCTGCTCGGCGCAGCCGCCGCGCTCGACCTGGCGGCCCGCCACACACACCGCCGCTCGGAGCGCTACCGCACCGCGGGCTTCGCCTACCACGAGCACCTCGACGCCTGGGAATGCCCCGAGGGCCAGCACCTGCACCGTGCCGAGGTGGATCAGCACAGCCGGCTCGTCCGCTACCGCGCCAAGGCCCACGTCTGCAACGCCTGTCCGGCGAAGGGAGGCTGCACGGACTCCGACGAGGGACGTGAGGTGGTGCGGGCGATGGATCCCTGGCCGCACTCGGAGGCGGGACGCTTTCACCGCGGAATCTCGATCGCGCTCGTCGTCCTGGCGGCCCTCGTCAGCGCCGTCGGCATCGCGCTCGGTGGAAGCGCAGCCGAGGCGCTTCCACCCACGGCAACCCTGCTGGGCGCGCTGGCGCTGCTGGCGGCGCTGGCATCGGAGTTCAGGGCCGCGCCGGGGGACTTCCCCGGCGCGACGGTGACGCGTCCCCGTTAGGCCGCCTCAGAAGCCGCGGCGCTCGCGCAGCTGGTGCATGTCGCGCATCAGCTCGTCGTGCTCGGGCCCGGGGTGCCGCAGCCGGCGCCGCAGCCGGACGGAATGGACCGCGATGAGCGCGGCGAGGATGGCAACGGCAATGCCGAAGAACCAAAGATCGGCGGGCGCGAAGACTCCGAGGACGAGCCCGAAGACGTACAGGCCGATCGCTCCGAGCGCCAGGGTGAGGAAGACCAGCGAGAGCCTGTCAACGGTGTGCTTCATGGCCACTCCCTTCAAAGCCGAATCCTGATGCGAGCCTAGTCGCGTCGCCGGGGCCGGGCATCAGCCCTAGCTGCGGAAGCGCATCCGTAGTTAGCCCCTACGCGAAGCAGGGCGTCGTCCCGATGGCGGTCGCGGGCGGCGCGAATAGCCTCGTCCCATGCCCGCCGAGCGCCATCATCCCCATCGCCATCGCGTCGTAATCGCCGGCGGGGGCGTCGCCGCGCTGGAGGCCATGCTCGGCATCCGCCGGCTGGCCGAGGAGCGCGCCGAGATCGAGCTGGTCTCCCCGGTGCGCGACTTCACCTATCGCCCGCTGGCCGTGGCGGAGCCCTTCGGACTCGGGCGGGTGCGTCGCTACGACCTCGAATCGCTGGCGGATGCGGAGGGGGCGCGCTACCGCGCCGAGGCGATCGTCGAGGTGGATCCCGAGTGGCACGTGGCGCAGACGCGCTCGGGGGCCGAGATCGGCTACGACGCGCTGGTCGTGGCCTGCGGCGCCCGCCCGCGCGAGTCCCTTCCCGGGGCGCTGACGTTCTGGGGTCCCGGCGACGAGGGCGCGTTCGGCGAGCTGCTCGCCGCGCTGGAGGCGGGCTCGGCCCGCAGCGTGGCGTTCGCGGTTCCCGCCGGCTGCAGCTGGCCGCTGCCACTCTACGAGCTGGCGCTGCTCACCGCCGCCAAGCTCGATGAGCGCGCCGTCGACGGGGCGACGCTGACGATCGTCACGCGCGAGCCCCGGCCGCTGGAGATCTTCGGGCCCAGAGCGAGCGAGGAGCTGGAGGCGCTGCTCGCCGACCGCGGCATCGAGTTCGTCGGCAGCGCCTACCCCGCGTCCGTGAACGGCAGGCTGGAGCTGGTTCCGGACGGCAGCATCGATGCGGACCGAGTGGTGACGATGCCGCGGCTGGAGGGGCCGCGGATCAAGGGCCTGCCGCATGACGCCGAGGGCTTCATTCCGGTCGATTCCCACGGTCGGGTGCCTGACGTCCCCGACGTCTATGCCGCCGGCGACGCGACCACGTTTCCGGTCAAGCAGGGAGGCATCGCCGCCCAGCTTGCCGACGCCGTCGCCGAAACGGTCGCGGCCTGGGCGGGGGCCCCAATCGAGCCGGCGCCATTTCGACCGGTGCTGCGCGGTCTGCTGCTCACAGCCCGTGAGCCGCGCTTTCTTCGCAACGAGCTCAGCGGCGCCGCCGGCGACCGATCCGAGGCGACCCGGAAGCCGCTGTGGTGGCCTCCCGGCAAGGTCGCCGGCAAGTACCTGGCGCCGCACCTCGCCGCCCTCACGCACGAGCACCTCGAGCCGCCCCCGCCGGAGGGTTTCGGTTCGCTCTCGGTCGAGGTGGATCTGACGGGGAACGGCGTCCCGCAGAGCGGGCTGCCGCCCGGCGACTAGCGACGCCTGCCCGGCGGCCTAAGCGAAAACCTCCATCAGCAGCACGGCGCCCGCCACCTGCTCGCGGCCGCGGCGCAGCGGCAAGCAGGTGACGCGGCATTCGATCTCCTTGCCCCGGCGGTCCACCGCCGCGAGCGTCAGCTCCTCCTTGTCGCTTCCGTTCAGGCAGGTCTGGACCGGTTTGCGCAGCTGCTCCACCGGCAGGCCGATGTCGAGCCCGAGCAGGTTCTTCTGCTCCACCTCGTCGACCCGCAGGCCCCAGAGCTGCTCTGCCGACCGGTTCCATACGCGGATGGTGAGGTCCGGCTCCACGACGACCACGCCGACGTCGAGGCTGGCCAGGACCGAATCCATGAATCCGCTCATCTGCTCCAGGTCGGACGTCCGCCTCGTCAGCTCCTCGTTGGTCGTCTCCATCTCCTCGTTGGCGGACTGAAGCTCCTCGTTGGTCGTCTCCAGCTCCTCGCTGGCGGACTGAAGCTCCTCGTTGGTCGTCTCCAGCTCCTCGTTCGTGGACTGAAGCTCCTCGTTGGTCGTCTCCAGCTCCTCGACGGTCGACTGCAGCTCCTCGTAGGAGTCCTGCAGCTCCCTCTGGGATTCCTCCAGCTGCCCCTGCAGCTCGCCGTACTCGGTGACGTTGACGTAGGTGACGATCGCCCCCTGCACCGACCCGTTGGCCGCGATCAGGGGGCCGATCCGTCCCTCGAAGCGCTGTTCCTTGCCCGTCGGCGGGCGCAGCGGCGCCGGCCCGAGCCGCAGCTCTCGCCGGTCGCTGCAGACGCGATCGATCGCGGCGGGGAGCTCGAGCGGCGTGTAGGCGACGCTCAGGTCCGTCAGCGGCCGACCCCTGTCGGTCGCGGTCAGACCGAACAGCCTTCGCGCCTGCTGGTTGGCGAGCACCATGACGCCGTCCCGATTGACGACGAGCTGGGCGAGCGGGGCCTGGTCGAAGGCTCCCGGCCGCACGCCTCCGTCGGCCTCGGCTGGAGGGTCCTGCGGCTCGGGCGTGACCGCCGCCGCGGCACGACGGCGCAGAGAGGCTTGCGGCACCCTGCGGAACACCCTGTTCTTCAGGTCCACCGGGGTGAAGCCCACTTCGGCGCCCAGCAGCATCTCGGACTTGCCCAGGCAGAGGACCCCCTCGTCCTTGAGGGCGAAGTGGAAGCGCTTGAGGATCAGCTTCTGAATGTCGGCGTTGAAGTACATCAGCGTGTTACGGCAGACCAGGAGGTCCACCTTGGAGATCGGGGCGTCCGTCAGCAGGTCGTTGCGGCCGAAGATCACCGCGTGCCTCAGCTCCTTGAGAAACACGAAGCGATGGTCGGTGCGATCGAAGTAGCGGTCGCGCAACTCGTCAGGCAGCGACTCGAGCTGCGAGGCGGTGTAGGTCGCATGACGACCGGTGGTGAGCGCGTCCTCGTCGACGTCCGTGGCGTAGATCTTCACTCTCTCCTCGAAGGCCGATGCGCCCATCGCTTCGGCAAGCGCGACGGCGACTGAGTACGGCTCCTCCCCGGTGGCGCAGCCCGCCACCCACACCCGGAAGGGCGCGCCCGAATCGGACTCGATCAGCCCCGGAAGGACCTGGCTCCGCATGTACTTCCAGACGTCGGGGTCGCGGAAGAACGCCGTGACATTGATGAGGATCGTGTCGAACAGGGCCGAGAACTCGCCGGGATTTGCCTCCAGGTAGGTGACGTAGTCCGAGTAGCTCTCGACGCCGACCTCCTTCATGCGCTTGTCGATGCGTCGCCGCAGGCTGGGCCGCTTGTAGCCCGTGAAGTCGAACCCGCGGTTCACCTTGAGGAAGTCCAGCAGGCCCTCGAACGAATCGCCGTCCTTCATCCGCTGTTCCCGCCTTCGGACTGGCGATCGAGATCCTCGACCGCGGAGGCCAGGACGGCCCTCCGAATCAGGCGGGCCCGGATCAGGCTGTCCTGGGCCTTCTGGGCGTAAGCCATGGCGTCGACGTGGGAGCCGCGCGACCGCATCTGGTCACCCAGCCTGCCGAGCAGGTTTGCCCGCTCCTCGAGCCTGCGGATCGACTCCCACAACGCCGATTCCAGGGCGTCGCCCTGCAAGGCCACCAGGCTGTGCTCCGCGAATGCATGCCCAAGCGGGCAACGGAAATGGATCGGCTCGCCCTCCTGGACCTCCTCGACCAGGGCGCCTCCGCACTCCGGACAGGTGAGCTGCGGGCCGGAGCGATCGCGCCGGGCATGCGGGTTGTCGCCGTCCGGGGGCTGCCCCGATCCCTCGGCCGACTCCCGGGACAAGGGCTGATCGTCAAGGGGCACGCGAGCCAGCCGCTCCAGCTGGACGGCGAGCTCGCGCACCGGCAGCACGGCATCCGGGGAGACGATCTCGGCCGCCGCCTGGGGAAGGCTCGGAAAGAGCGCCTCGTCGGGGCTCTGGACCAGCGAGACGCCGCCGCGCCGCTTCAGGCACGCCAAGCCCACAACCCCGTCGTCGAGGTTCCCGGACAGGAGGACGCCGACGGCTCGGGGCCCGTAGAACTCGGCAGCCGTGCGGAAAAGCGGGTCGATCGCGGGGCGGTGGCCGTGCTCGCGAGGCCCTCCGTCCAGGTGGACGTGGCCCGCAGACACCAGAAGGTGGCGGTTCGGCGGGGCCACGTAGACCCTGCCGTGCTCGATCGGCTTGCCATCCTCGGCCGTGATCGCGTGGAGCTCCGTCGAGCGGTCGAGTATCTGCGCCAATGCGCTGGGCGCGTTCGGAGCGATGTGCAGAACGACGAACAGCGATCCGGGAAAGTCGGAGGTAAGGCGCTCGAGGAGGTGCGAAATTGCCTCGACTCCACCGGCCGACGCACCGATCACGACTATGTCCCGTCCCAGTGAGGGTCGAGGAGGCAGCCTTGCGGCCGACGTCGCCCGACTCCACTCTTGCGTGGCCTCCATCCGCCTACGCCTCCTTTGCGATCACCATACTCCTACCCGTGGGGCACGGGCGCGGTCAGGAATGGGCGGCGCTGGACGAGGAAACCATTGCCCAGACGTGGAAGCGCCCCGAACGCGGCTTCGGCGTTCCGGGGCACAGGAGCACGCCTCGGCGGGTAGGACGCTTCCAAGGCACAAGATAGCACTAACCGATATCGGATACGATGTCGCCGTGACTGAGGCGCGTTGTGCCAATTGCGGCCACGTAATCCTTCCGGGTCAAGAGGTTCCCGACCTGGACCGGTGCCCGCGTTGCGGGAGGGCGCTGGCGATCGGAGACTCGCGTGCGATCGAGAGCCTCGTCCGCGCCCGACTGTATGGGCCGCACCCCGTTCCGCGGCCCATCACAGCGCACGGCAATCCCCGCTAGGGGAGCCGCTTCGGCAGCTCGGCAGGGACAGAGCGGCCGCGAGCGGCCCCCTGCCCGTCCTGCGACCGGCTCGCATACAGGGCGCGGTCGGCGCGCTGCATCAGCGAGGCCGCTGATTCCGGACCGTCGATCGATGCCAGCCCGACGCTGACTCCGGTCGAGCCGGTGACGCGACCGTCCGCGTCGCGCAGGCCGAGATCGGCGCCGAGCTCCCGGGCGAGCGACGCGGCGTCGTCCGGCTCGATCTCGGGGAGCAGCACGGAGAACTCATCGCCGCCGATCCGGCCGATCGCGTCGCTCGGACGCAAACGCCGCCGCAGCCGCTGGGCAAGCTGTTGCAGCACGCGGTCGCCCGCCGCGTGACCGAGCGTGTCGTTGATCGCCTTGAGGCCGTCCACGTCGAGCGCCAGCACCGCCCCCCGCCACCCGTAGCGGTCGCATGCCGCGAGATAGCGGTCCAGCTCCTGGTAGAAGCGACGCCTGCCGAACAGGTTCGTGAGGTCGTCGTGGTCGGCGAGCTCGATGAGCCGCCGTTCGCTCTCCTTCAATCGGGTGACGTCGGCGATCGTGCACATGCAGCCGACCCGCTCGCCGCGCCCGTCGAGGATCGCAACGGTCGCGGCGGTCAACCAGACGATCCCGCCGTCGCGCCGCGCGAACCGGAAGTCGAAGCTGCGCTCGATCCCGTTCTCGATCGTCTGCCTCCACGCCGCCCGGACGCCGGCCCGATCGTCCACGTGGATGGCGGCGATCCAGCCGCTCCCGGCGAGGACTTGCGGCTCGCTCGTGGACAGCTCGCACCAGCGCCGGTTCGCGTTCAGACAATGCCCGGCGGCGTTCGTGATCATGATTCCCGCCGGGGCGTCGTCGAGGAGTTGGCCGACATCGGTGAGCGGCGACGCCGGCGCGCCGGCGGTGGACGCATCGCTGGCGTCGTCGCCGGGCTCGGCGCCCGCTCTCACCGAGACACTCCCCGCCGCATTTCGCTGGTTTTCACGCCCGTGGACGTAAATTTGGCTAACCTTTCCTACGGACGGTATCGGATCCGACACCGGTAAGAATAGACCAAGCATGTCCGGTGACCGAAAAAACCAACGTTCGTTGAGCTATCGTCCCTTGGGGGACACCCAATAGAGGAGGGTCATGTGACCAAGTCCAAGGAAGAGACACGACGCGGGTCGGGGAACGGAATGCGCCGGTCGGGGAACGGAATGCGTGCCACCACCGTCCGCTTCGGCGCCGACCTGTGGGAGGCCCTCGAGCTGGAGGCCGCACGGACCGGGGTCAGCGTGGCTCAGTACGTCCGCGAGGCAGCGCTCGCTCGCGTCGCCCACGTGGCCGGATTGCGCGGCGAGCCCCAGCCGCTGGGCAGCAACGGCGAGCCCTCGGCGCGAGGGCGGGTGGAGATGCAGCGCGTCGCCACCGAGCTGTTCGAGGCGTCCGAGGCCACCCGCGCCCAGTCCGAGCAGGCGGTGCGCCACGCGCGCGCCGGCGCCAAGCGGCGAAATGAGGAGCGAGCGGCCAAGCGCCCCTGACAGGGCAGGCGTGGGCCCCGCGACAAGGAGGCCACGCTGACCGGATCATCCGCGCTCGATGAGCGTCGGCTGCATCGCCTGATCGAGGTGGGGAGAGCCCTGGTCTCAGAGCTCGACCTCGAGTCGGTGCTGGAGCGGGTTCTCGGGGTTGCCCGCGAGCTGACCGGCGCGCACTACGCCGCGCTCGGGATCCTCGACGAGCGTCGCGAGGCCCTGGAGCGCTTCATCACCCAGGGGATCGATCCCGCCACGAGGCGGCGGATCGGCGACCTCCCGCGTGGTCGTGGCGTCCTCGGCCTGCTGATCGACGACCCGAGGCCGCTGCGGTTGAGCGATGTCGGCCACCACCCGCGCTCGTACGGGTTTCCCTCCGACCACCCGCCGATGCACAGCTTCCTCGGGGTGCCGATCCTGATCAGGGGGGAGGTCTACGGCAACCTCTACCTGACGGAGAAGGACGCCGGCGAGTTCGACGAAGCCGACGAGCAGGCGGCGATCGTTCTCGCCGAGTGGGCCGCGATCGCGATCGACAATGCCCGCCTCTATGCCGGTGTGGAGCGCCGCCGCGCCGAGCTGGAGCGCGCCGTGCACAGCCTCGAGGCGACCACCGAAATCGCTCGCGCGGTCGGAGGCGAGACCGATCTCTCGCGCGTTCTGGAGACGATCGTCAAGCGCGGCCGCGCCCTGGTGGACGCGCGCTCGATGCTGATCCTCCTTCGGGACGACGAGGACCTGGTCGTCGCCGCGACAGCGGGCGAGTTCGAGGACGATCCGCGCGATCGCAGGTTCCCCGCCAGCGGGTCGACATCCGGCGAGGTGCTGCGCACGCTGCGGGCCGAGCGACTCCCCGACGTCGCCAGCAGGCTGAGGCTTTCGGCGGAGGACCTCGGGGTGGAGGCAAGTGCGGGGCTGCTCGTCCCGCTCGCCTTTCGCGGACGCCCGCTCGGCGTCCTGATCGCCTTCGACCGACTGGTCCAAGGCCCTGAATTCGATGCGGAGGACGAGCGACTGCTGCACTCGTTCGCGGCCAGCGCGGCGATGGCGGTCGCGACCGCCAAGTCGGTGGCGGAGGACAGGCTCCGGCACAGCCTGGACGCCACCGAACAGGAGCGCGCCCGCTGGGCCCGCGAGCTGCACGACGAGACGCTTCAGGGGCTCGGAGCTCTGCGCGTGCTGCTGACGTCGGGTCTGCAGCTGGGGCCCGACCGCCTCGAGGAGGCGGTCCGCGAGGCGATCGACGAGCTGGGCTCGTCGATCGCCAACCTGCGCGGCATCGTCGCCGAGCTGCGTCCTGCGGCACTTGACGAGATCGGGCTGGCGGCGGCGGTCTCCAGCCTCGCAGAGCGAAGCGGGGCAGTCGGCGGCCTGCAGGTCGAAGCGGAGATCTCTCTCGAGTCGGCGCGGCCCGCCGAGCTGGACAGCGCGATCTACCGGATCGTGCAGGAAGGGCTGACCAACGTCGTCAAGCACGCCCGCGCCGAGCACGTCCGGCTGAAGGTCGTCGAGCGGGACGACGCGATCGAGGTCCTGCTCGAGGACGACGGCGTCGGATTCGATCCGGGGGAACCCCATGAGGGGTTCGGTCTGGTCAGCATCCGGGAGCGCGTCCAGCTCGCCGCAGGGTCGGTGACGATCGACTCCTCACCGGGCTCCGGAACGCGTATCGAGGCGCACCTCTCGCTGCCGGCGGAGATGCGCCCGCAGCGCTCGGCGACCGGCTGATCGCGGCGTCCCGCCCGGCAGGCGCGCGGGCTAGGTCTCGATCAGGCCGCGCTCGAGCGCGTAGCGAACCAGCTCGGAGCGGGTGGTGAGCCGCAGCTTCTGCTGGATGTGGGCCCGATGCGACTCGATCGTTCGCACGCTGAGGAACAGCTGCTCGGCGATCTCGGCATTCGTATGACCGAGCGCAATCAGCCGCAGCACCTCGAGCTCGCGCTCGCTGAGGTCGTCGGGCGGACCCGACGGCGCGGCGGCGAGCCGGGCCCCGAGCTCGGGCTGGAGATATGTCTCCCCGCCGGCGGCCTTTCGCACAGCCTCGACGAGCTGGGCGTCCGCCGCCTCCTTGAGGACGTAGCCGAGCGCGCCGGCCTGCAGCGCCTCGCGGGCGAAGGCGGGATCGTCCTGCATCGTCAGAACAACGGTGCGAGTGTCCGGACAGGCGTCGGCGACGTCGGGGATCGCCGCCAGGCTCGAGCCCCCCGGCATGTTGAGGTCGAGGATCAGCACGCGGGGCTTGTGGCCGCGCACGTAGCGGACCGCCCCCTCGACGTCGCCGGCCTCGGCGACGACCTCGAAGCCCGGCTCCGACTCGAGCAGCAGCCGCAGCGCGCTGCGCACCACGGTGTGGTCGTCGGCGAGGACGATCGTGATCGTCTGCGGCGCCTCGGGTGACTTCGCCATCGCGCCAACCCTACCCGCCGCCGCCCGGCGGACCGTCCGAGGACGGCGCTAGCTTGGCGGCCCGATGGAGAGCGGCATGCCACCTCAGCCCGGCGGCCCCGCGGCGCAACCGCCGCCTCCACCACCACCACCTCCGCCGCCTCCGCCGACGGGGGCCCTGCCCGGTTACCCGGTCACCTTCACCGTCGACTATCCGGACCGCGACCTCAACCGGCTGAGCACGGCCTTCCGCGTCTTCGCCGCGATCCCGATCGCGATCCTGCTCGGCACCGTCAGCGGCGGCAGCTATGGCTACAACGACACGACCGGCACGGCCCTGGTCGCCGCCGGCGGCATCCTTTTCGCCGCGCCGCTGCTGATGATCCTGTTCCGACAGAAGTACCCGCGCTGGTGGTTCGAGTGGAACCTCGAGCTGCTGCGCTTCAGCAACCGCGTGGGCGTCTACGTCGGCCTGCTCGACGATCGCTACCCGTCCACCGACGAGGGGCAGGCCGTCCACCTCGACCTTCCCTATCCGGACGCAGAGCGCGACCTCAACCGCTGGCTGCCGCTGGTCAAGTGGCTGCTCGCGATCCCGCACTACGTCGTGCTCTTCTTCCTCACGATCGCCGCCTTCTTCGCGGTCGTCTTCGCCTGGTTCGCGATCCTGTTCACCGGCCGCTACCCGCAGGGGCTGTTCGACTTCGTGGTCGGCGTCGGGCGCTGGCACAACCGCGTCGCGGGCTACGCCTTCCTGCTGGTCACCGACCAGTACCCGCCCTTCCGGCTGGCGCCGTAGGCCCCTCGCCTCAGGCGACCGGCGCGGCGCTGCGCTCAGCCTCGTCCACCGGAGCGCTGGCCCGCTCCCAGTCCGGCCGTAGCGGCATCCCGGAGCGCCCTCCGGCAGTCGTGCGCACGCCGAGTACCTGGTGCAGCTCGATCCGGTTGCGGTCGAAGCCGACGCGCGACGCCGCCATGTAGAGGCGCCAGACGCGCGCCTTGCGCTCGCCCACCTCCCGCACGGCCTCCTCCCAGCCGGCGTCGAGATTGCGGCCCCACTCGCGCAGAGTCATCGCGTAGTGCTCGCGCAGGTTCTCCTCGTGACGGGCCTCGAAGCCGTGGTCGTGCATCGCCGAGACGATTGTCCCCGGCCCCTCCAGCTCGCCGTCCGGGAAGACGTAGCGGTCGATGAAGCTGCCGGCGCGGTGGCGCTGGCGGTTCGAGGCCCGCGTGATCGTGTGGTTCAGCAGCCGGCCCTCCGGCCGCAGCCGGCTTGCCAGGAAGCTGAAGTAGGAGCCGAGGTTGCGGGCGCCGATGTGCTCGGTGAGGCCGATCGACGAGATCGCGTCGAAGCCGTCATCGGTGACATCGCGGTAGTCCAGGTGGCGCACCTCCGCACGCTTCCCCAGGCCACGCTCGGCGATCGCCTCCTGCGCCCAGCGAGCCTGCGGCTCCGACAGGGTGACGCCGACGCCGTCGACACCGTAGTGCTCGGCGGCGTGCATGACCATGCCGCCCCAGCCGGCGCCGACGTCGAGCAGGCGGTCACCGGGCGACAGCGCCAGCTTGCGGCAGACGAGGTCGAACTTCTCCGCCTGCGCCTCCTCGAGCGTCGCCTCCACCGTCGGGAAGCACGCGCACGTGTACGCCATCGAGGGGCCGAGGACGATCTCGTAGAAGCGGTTGGAGACGTCGTAGTGGTGCGAGATCGCGGCGGCATCGCGCGCCCTCGAGTGGCGCCGCAGCCCGCGGCGCCACGGAGGCGGCGCCTCCTCCGCCGGGATCGGCGGGCGGCGCAGGGCGCGGCGGCCCAGGCTTGGCAGGATCTCGAGCCGCTCGCGCCAGGGCAGGTCGCGGGTGTGCTCGATCAGGCCGTGGATGGCCGCGTGGATGTCGCCGTGGACCTCGAGGGCGCCGGTCACGTAGGCGCGCACCAGGCCCAGCTCGCCGGGTGCGGTGACGACGTAGGCGACCGCCTCGGGACGGCGGATCTCCAGGATCGTCTCGGCGTCCGTCCGCCCGGCATTGCTGCCGTCGTAGGCGCGAAAGGCGACCGGGGCTTCGTCGTCGACGAGCCGGCGATAGATGTCGGCCAGGGGCATGCTCATCACCTCCGCTTCACGCACTTCTCGTACAGATCCAGCAGGCGGCCATCGGGATCGTACGCCGCCCGCAGCTCCTCGTACCGCTCGCCGCCGTAGGTGGCGCGGAACTCGTCCTCCTCGTAGAACGACGTCGAGTACAGCGACTTACGTCCCCCCAGGTCGGCGACGAGCCGCTCGAGCGTGCGGTTGCGGTCGCCGTCGCGCTCGCCCGGGCGTCGCTCGACGGCCCCCCAGAAGCCGAAGTTCACGTAGGTGGTGTCGGGGTCCAGCTCGTAGAGGGTCCAGCCGCCGTCGCGGCAGCGGAGCGGGCAGATCCACACCGGCGTGATTCCGACCTCGCGGTGATAGGCGTCGAGGAAGTCTGCGGCGCGGTCGACCGGCACCTCGACGTCCTGGATCACCATCTCGTGCCGGGGCCGGCCGAACAGCCGGTCCAGCCTGTCGGTCAGGTCGTGGCGGCGGGCGAACGAGACGATCCGCCAGTAGACGTCGCTGCGCAGCCAGCGCCGCGGCCACAGCCGCCGCAGGCGCGGCCGCTGCACGCCGAGCGACTTCGAGCACCAGAACCAGTCGGTGTCCCAGCGCCACAGGTAGTCGTGGATCGGCAGGTGGTCCTCCCGCAGGCGGGGAATCGACAGGTAGTAGATCCCCTGGCCGGTGTAGTCGGACGTGGCGGGCGCCTCGTCCACCATCGTCGCGATCGTCAGGTAGTGCGCGGACGGTGCGAACACGGTGCCGTCGAGGAAGTCGACGCTCTCGCCTTGCCAGGTGCGCGTCGCCGAGATCTCGGCGACCGCGTCGAAATACGCGGCGGCGTCGCCGAAGGGGACGTGGCGGAGGCGGACGTAGGGAAGCACCGGCTCAAGCTCGATCTTCAGCCGGAGCGCGTAGCCGAGCGTCCCGTAGGAGTTGGGGAAGCCGTGGAAGAGGTCCGCATGCTCGCCCTCGGGCCGGGCGACGACGATGCGGCCGTCGCCCGTCATCACCTCCAGCTCGATCACGGACTCGTGCGGGAGCCCGTTGCGAAAAGACGCCGACTCGATCCCGAGGCCGGTCACGGCACCGCCCAGCGTGATCGTCCGCAACTGCGGCACGACAAGCGGCATCAGCCCGTGGGGAAGGGTGGCCTCCACCAGGTGCTCGTAGGTCGTCATCCCCTGCACGTCGGCCGTGCGCGCGGCCGGGTCCACGGAGAGCACGCCGTCGAACGCGGCGACGTCGAGCCCAGGGCCCGCTGCCGCCGTGCGCGGCCGGAAGAGGTTCGAGGTGCGCTTCGCCAGCCGCACCGGCGCCCCCGCGGGCAGTGCCGCGTACTCGGCGCGCAGGCGCTCGCGGCGGCGCAGGTATCGCTCGTCCGTGGCGACGGTCTCGGCGGGCGGGGCTGTGGCGAGCGGCGCCACGAACGGACCCTAGACGATCGGTTTGGCTTGCCGCGGCCGCGATTTCGAAATGGGCCATCGCCGCCTCGCCGTCGCCACGCGGGGGGATAATCCGCGCCGGTGCGGGCCGAGCCGAGCGAGACCGGGGGGGCGAAGGGGGCGGCGCTCGGCTGGGCGCAGCGGCCCGGCCGCCGCTTCTCGTCGCGGGCGCTCTTCCTGCTCGTCTTCGTGATCCCGGAGTCCCTGGCGACCGCGATCGCCTACTGGATCGTGGCCTCGATCTTCGGGGCCAAGGACCCGTTCTCCCCGCTGGCGATCGCGGCGATCGCGGTCTGGCCGCTGGGGGGCCTGCTGTTCCTGGTGCGGCCGGTCGAGGCGTATTTCGCCCGGCCGATGCTGGGGCTGAGGCCGCCGTCCGACGCGGAACGGGCGGCGCTCGACCGCTGCTTCGCCGAGGTCGCCTCCCGCGCCAACGAGCGCCCGCCGCAATACATGCTGCGGGTGCAGGAGTCCGACGACCTCAACGCCGTCGCCGTCGGCGGCCATCTGATCGGGGTGACGACGCGCGCGCTCTCCCTGCCAGAGGAGCGCCTGCAGGCCGTGCTCGCCCACGAGCTGGGGCACCAGGACGGCGCCCACTCGATCGCGCTCGCGATCAACTGGTGGACGACGCTGCCCTGGCGGACGATGACCTCGATCGCGCGCTTCCACATCGTCTTCTTCCTGATCTCGCTGCCGGTCCGCGTGGTGGGACTGCTTGCCTACGTCGGGCAGGCCTCGGCCAGCCGTGCCGTCGAGCTGGAGGCCGACCGGTTCGCGGCTGAGCTGGGCTACGCCCCGGCGCTCGCCGCCACCCTCAGCACCCTGCCGGAGGGCCCCGCCGCGGGATGGCTCGCCCGGCTGCTGGCGACGCACCCGCCGACGCCCGCGCGGATCCGGGCGCTGCAGGTGGCGGCCTGACGCACCGGCGGCGCCGGAACGCCCTCCGCGTCCTCGTTGACAGGCGGGCACCCGCCGCGGTAGCGTCGCCGTGCCCGCCCCCGACCCGGGTCTCGGGCGGCAAGCGGTTCATGGAAGGCGGTCCAATGACCAATCGCTTGGCATCCCTGCGTCCGTCGCCGTCGATGGTCGTTTCGCTGATCGCGCTGTTCATCAGCCTGACCGGCGGCGCCTATGCGCTCCAGGGCACCAACACGGTGGACTCGGGCGACATCATCGATCGCCAGGTGAAGGCCGCCGACCTTGGCCCCGCGGCCGTTACGACCGGCAAGGTCGCGGCCAACGCGGTGACCGCGGCGAAGGTGCCCGCCAACGCCCTCACCGGCAACGACATCAGCGAGTCGAGCCTGGGCCAGGTGCCGAGCGCGGCCAACGCGAACACGCTCGACAGCCTCGACTCGACCGCGTTCCTCGGCACGAATGACAGCGCCGGCGGCGACCTGACCGGGTCGTTCTCGAACCTTCAGATCGGCAACAGCACGGTGGGGAGCGGCCAGGTCGTCGACAACTCCATCGCGGGGCAGGACATAAATGAGCCCACGCTCGCCCAGGTGCCCGACGCCGGCAAGCTCGACAACCACGACTCGACCTTCTTCGGGCCGGGGATCGTCGGTGGCCTGATGCAGAGCCTCTCCGCCACCACGGACCGGTTCCCGAGCGGGATCTCGACGGCGACCACCGCCGGCGCAATCGCCCCCACCGGCTTCGTCATGCGCGACATGCAGGTGAAGATCGCGAACGCCCCGGGCGCCGGGGACTCCTGGACGTTCTTCTTTCAGGCCAACGGCTCCAACGGGTCCTCGACGTGCATCATCTCGGGCGCCACTGCCACGACGTGTTCGGAGAACTCCAATCCGAAGACGGTCAGCGCCGGGCAGGAGTACCTGATCCACGTGTCGGCCAGCGGCACCCCGAACGCCACCACGGCGCAGTTCGGCTGGCGCGCGGTCACTCCCTGAGCGACGGGCCCGAGTCGAGCCATTGACAGGCGCCGCTGCGTCGGACAGGCTTTGCGGTCAAACACCGCCAGGGAGGGTGCAGCGGCGGCCCACTGGAAAGGAGATCGAATGAGGAAGCTCGCGGCTGCCGCCGTCGCCGTCTGCCTGGCAAGCGGGATCGCCGCCGTAGCGATCGCGGACTCCGGATTCGTCAAGGACCCCAGCGGCGACGTTCAGGGCGCGGCCCCGAACGGGGTGAAGAGGGCCGACCTGGACCTGGTCCGCGCGACCTACGGCCACCACAGCCCCGGCCGGCTCGTACACCGCATCTCGGTGGCCGGCTCGGTGCGCAACCCGAACACCAGCGCGGCACCCCACGCCGGGTTGCGCTCCAACTTCCCGTTCATGTTCATAAGCGTCCCCGGAGGCCCCGGGCTCCCGGGAAGTTGCGACTACTCGATCGTCGTCAACGGCGACACCGGCAACGGCGGATTTCATCAGGGAGCGCACCTGTACACCTGCAACCCCAACGTGCACGAAGTCGCGCCCGCGAAGGTGACGAAGGTCGACTCCAACACGCTGCGCTACGCGTTCGGTGAGGCGAGGATCCGCAATCCGGACTCCTACGGATTCAGCTTTTCCTTCGAGGGCACCAACAACAACAGCTTCGATGCCGTCCCCGACAACGGGTTCAAGCGCCACACGCTGAAGTAGGGTCGCCCGCCAGCCACGCCGACGCGAAAACTCCCGTTCGCGCGCCCTCCGGGTCACCTCGACCGACCCACAAAACGCGCCCAATATCATCGTCGGGTGGACAGGGCCCTGCACATCGAGGAGCTGGTCAAGCGCTACGAGACCGGGGTGGAGGCGCTGCGGGGCGTCTCGCTCGACATCGAGACCGGGGACTTCTTCGGGCTGCTGGGCCCAAACGGCGCCGGCAAGACGACGCTGATCCACTGCGCCACCGGGCTGGCGCGGCCGACGTCGGGGGCGATCCGCGTGTTCGGACACGATGCGATCAAGGACTATGCGGAGGCGCGCCAGGCCGTCGGGCTGGCTCCGCAGGAGCTCAACCTCGACTGGTTCCTCACCGTCGAGGAGACGCTCGACTACCACGCCGGCTACTTCGGGATGCCGAAGCGCGAGCGGCGTGAGCGCGCCGAGCAGCTGCTCGAGACGTTCTCGCTCACCGAGAAGCGGAAGGAGCGCACCCGCACCCTGTCCGGAGGGATGAAGCGCCGCCTGATCCTCGCCCGCGCCCTGATGCACCGTCCCCGCCTGCTGATCCTCGATGAGCCCACCGCCGGGGTGGACATCGAGCTGCGCCTCGAGCTGTGGCACTACGTCAAGCGGATCAACCAGGAGGGGACGACGATCCTGCTGACAACGCACTACCTCGAGGAGGCCGAGCAGCTCTGCGACCGGATCGCCTTCATCAACGAGGGCCAGATCGCCGCTCAGGGGTCCAGTGCCGAGCTGGCCGGCAGCTTCGGCGTCGCCAACCTCGAGGACGCCTACCTGGCGCTGGTCGGGCGCAGGGAGCTGTCGCGCTCGCGTGTCGAGGAGCTGGCCTCGTGAGCACCGCCCAGATCCGCTGGATGACCCTGTGGCGGCGCGAGGTGAACCGCTTCCTCAAGATCAAGAAGCAGACGATCGGCGCGCCGCTGCTCGAGACCTTCCTCTACATCTCCGTCTTCGGGGCGGCGCTCGGCTCGCGGATCGACAAGCTGCACGGGATCGACTACGTCGTCTTCGTGATCCCCGGCCTGATCATGATGGCGTGGGCGATCAACGCCTTCGCCAACAACTCGTCCTCGATCCTCCAGCAGAAGTTCCAGGGCGCGATCCAGGACCAGCTCTCCTCGCCGGCCTCGCCGCTCGAGCTGCTGTTGGCCTTCTCACTGGGCGGCTTCATGCGCGGCTTCGTGGTCTCGGCGCTGACCTTCATCGCGGCGTCGTTCCTCGTCGACCTGCCCGTGGACCACGTTCTGATCCTGATCCCGGCGCTCTTTCTGGTCGGGTTCTTCTTCTCCCAGCTCGGGGTGCTGATCGGCGTCCGGGCGGAGCAGTTCGACGACGTCGCGATCGCCCAGACCTTCGTGCTGCAGCCGCTGATCTTCCTCGGCGGCGTCTTCTACTCGGCCTCGCTTCTGCCCGAGCCCTTCCAGACCCTCACCCACTTCAACCCCGTCTACTACATGATCGCCCTGGTCCGCTACGGCTTCCTCGGCTTCTCGGAGACCAGCATCGGCCTGTCGCTCCTCTGCCTGACGGCCGCCACGGCCGCCCTGTTCGCGTTCAACCTGCGCCTGTTCTCGCGCGGATACAAGCTGCGGGCGTAGGCCCGTCCCGATGGAATCCGGCGCGCTTCCGTCCCACGTCCGGATCGCGGTGGTCGGCGCCGGCTTCTCGGGCCTGTGCATGGCGATCCGGCTGCGACAGGAGGGGATCGAGGACTTCGTCGTGCTGGAGCGGGCGAGTGACGTCGGCGGTACCTGGCGCGACAACGACTATCCGGGCATCCAGTGCGACATCCCCTCGGCGCTGTACTCGCTGTCGTTCGCACCCAACCCCGACTGGACGCGCTTCTACTCGGAGGGGGCGGAGATCCAGGCCTACCTGAAGCGGGTCGCACGCGACTTCGACGTGACCCCACGCGTTCGCTTCGGCTGCGAGCTGCTCGGCGCGGACTGGGACGAGGACGCGCGGCATTGGCGGCTGGAGACGTCGCGCGGCTCGCTGACCGCCGACCTCGCCGTGGCGGCGATGGGCGGCCTCAGCCAGCCGGCTATCCCCGACATCCCCGGCCGCGACCTGTTCGAGGGCACGATGTTCCACTCGTCGAGCTGGGACCACGAACACGGCCTCGGCGGCGAGCGGGTGGCGGCGATCGGCACTGGCGCGTCGGCGATCCAGTTCGTCCCCCGCATCCAGCCGCAGGTCGGGCGGCTGCATCTCTTCCAGCGCACGCCGGTGTGGGTGATGCCGGACGGCGACCGGCCGTGGAGTCCCCGCGCCCGGCGCCTGTTCCGTCGCGTGCCGGCGACGCAGCGGCTGGTGAGGAGCGGGATCTACGTGGCCCACGAGGCGACCGTGCTGGGGACGATCTTCAACAAGCGGCTGCTGAAGCTGATGCAGCGCGTGGCCTACCGCCACCTGTGTGCCCAGGTCGCCGACCCGGAGCTCCGCGCCAAGCTGACCCCGAGCTACACGATCGGCTGCAAGCGGATCACGATGTCCGACACCTACTTCCCGGCGCTTGCGCAGCCCAATGTGGAGGTGGTCACCGAGCCGATCCGCGAGGTCCGAGCCCGCTCGATCGTCACCGCGGACGGCGTCGAGCGCGAACTCGACACGATCATCTGGGGGACCGGCTTCCGGGTCAGCGACAACCCGATGTTCGCCAGGATCCGGGGGCGCCAGGGACGCAGCATGGAGGACGCGTGGAACGGCAGCCCGCGCGCCTACCTGGGCACGACCGTGGCCGGCTTCCCCAACCTCTTTCTGATCGTCGGCCCGAACAGTGCCGGCGGCTTCAACTCGATCGTGTTCACCACCGAGGCCCACGTCAACTACGCGCTCGGCGCGCTGCGCGCGATGGAGGCGCGTGGGGCGGAGGCGGTCGAGGTCCGCCTCGAGGTCTACGAGGCGTTCAACCGCGAGGCCGAGCGCAGACTGGGCCACAGCGTCTGGAACGAGGGCGGCTGCGCCAGCTGGTACCTGGACCGAAACGGCCGCAACGGCGTCTGGTGGCCCGGCTTCATGACCGGGCTGTGGCGCCGAACCCGCCGCTTCGATCCGGGCGACTACCGGCTGCTGACGGTCTAGCCGTTCCGCTTACGCGATCTCGGGCCGGCTCGCCGGACGGCTCGGGACCGATCCGGCAGAAGACTCCGACTACCCGGCTGTCGAACTGCGTGCCGGCGCAGCGACGCAGCTCGGCGAGCGCATCCCGATGGGACTTGACCCGGTCGTAGGCCCGCTCGCTGGTCATCGCGTTGTAGGCGTCGCAGACCGCGATGACGCGGGCGGGGAGGGGGATGTCCTCGCCGGCGAGGCCGTCGGGGTATCCGCGTCCGTCGATCCGCTCATGGGTGGAGCGCACGACCTTGCCGATCGGCCTCAGGGCCGGCACCGAGTTGAGGATCCGCTCGCCGATCACCGTGTGGCGGCGCATGATCTCCCACTCCTCGGCCGACAGCGGGCCGGGCTTGTGGAGGATCGCGTCGGGGGTGGCCATCTTGCCGATGTCGTGCAGCTCGGCGGCGCGGGTGAGGACGTCGAGCTCCTCGTTGCCGAGCCTCAGCTCGGCGCCCACCTCGCGCGCCAGCCGCGCCACCGCGTGAAGGTGGGCATCGAGCCCCGGCTCGCGCTCCTGGAGGACGCGAAGCAGGACGACGCGAGCCTCCCGGATCACCGACCCGGCGCGACCGTGCTTGCGGCTGTACATCCGCTGGTCGGCAACCTGGAGGGCCTGTGCGACCGTGTCCACCTCGTTGCCGAGGACGACCGCTCCGTAGGAGGGGCGCACCGCGAAGCCGCTTCCGCTCTCCGAGAGCGCCTCGCAGGCGCCGGCGAGAATCGCCTCCGCCTTCAGCCGGTCGCTCTTCACGATCGCGCAGAACTCGTCGCCGCCCATCCGGTAGGCGCTGCCATGCGGCTCCACGGCGCCTCGGAGGTTGTGCGCGAGGCGGACGAGCAGGGCGTCGCCGGCCGGATGCCCGAATGCGTCGTTGTAGCTCTTGAAGCCGTCCAGGTCGAAGAGAAGGAAGCTGCATTCGCCGCCCTCGGCGACCTCGTCGAGGGCGCGCTCGAGCGCCCTCATCAGCATGCGGCGGTTGCCGAGCCCGGTGAGGCCGTCGGTGAGGGCGTCCCGCTGGCGCGCCTCGAGAAGGTCGCGGTTCTCCCGGAAGGCGATCGCGGTGCGCAGCCCGACCAATGCAAGCGTGGCGGTGGCGAGCACGATCGCGACGACATTGACGTGCGCGAATGCGGCGAAGACGAGCAGGCCGAGCGCCAGGAAGGCGAAGGCCAGCGGCGCCGCGACGCGGCGAACGTCGTCGGCATGGCGACGGACCGCCGGCCGGATCGGGTACCAGGCCGCGAGCCCGAGCAGAAGCACCGAGCTGACGTACAGCGTGTCCACCAGGCTGCCGCGGTGAAACGTCCCCGCCGCGCTCGCCTGCACCAGGGCGATGTTGCCCATCGTGTTGACGAGGATCCCGGCGCACATCAACCCCCAGCAGGGACCGGGCCGCCATCCCGTCAAGGCGATCGTGACGACGACGAAGGCGAGGATCCCCAGGTCGGCGAGCAGGAAGAGCGCCGGCGGCGTCGGCTGCTGGACGCCCACCGAGTGCCCGGCGCCGACCCCGAAGAGCAGGCTGGCGGCGACGGCGGCGATCGCCAGGCCGCCGATCAGCCCGTCCAGGGCGAGGCCCTTGTGGAATCCGTCGATCCGGTCGCGGCTCAGCAGCACCAGCGTTATCGACGCCAGCCCGAAGCTGACGAGCAGCAGCCCCTGGGTCTGGAGCGGATAGGAAGCGCCCGGATCCGGCTCGAGCACCCGGTACGAGATCTCCGCCGCCGCCCACAGCGTCACCCCGGCCGCGGCGATCGCCCAGGCCCTCGCGTTTCCCCCGTCGCGCCGCTCCCGGGCGGCCCGCAGGGCGCAGGCAAGCGCGGCGAGGCCGAAGAGGGAGCAGTACAGCCAGTCGGCAACCGGCCGATCCAGCTGCGGGTTCCGGAAGAGGCTGGCGTGTGCCGCGTGGACGAGGACCCCTGTCGCGGCGACTGCGAGAAAGGCGCACGCCGAAAGCCGGAGGCGCTGGGAAGGCCAGGGCGCTCTGCTTGTCAGCTGCGTCGCATCCACGCCGTCGGTGATCGCCACGCCAAGGGGCTGCTTGGCCGACCCTGTCCTCATCGACCGCACCAGGATCCGGCTTGAGCAGGCGGGATGCAGGCGCTCCGGCGTTCCTTGGGACCGGCGGCGAGACCGAATATGTTGCCCCCAGACGGACTCCAGCCGCGGGCTACGAGGGCGTCAGGATCGATGACGGCCGCTGATGATATGCGGGGTCACTAGGCTTGCGGGTCGATGCGAGGGCTCGGGCGCTCCAGCGGCAATGCGGCCTCCGCCTCCCCGGTCTCGGTCGGCCTGATCGGCTGCGGCCGGGTCGCGATGCGCTGGCACATCCCGGCGCTGGCGGCGCTTCCCGAGGCCCGCCTGGCGGCGGTCGCCGACCTCGACCCCGACCGCCTCGCAGCCGCCGCTCGCCACGGCGCCGAGGCCCACCGCGACCCCGAGGCGCTGATCGCCGACGCGGCGATCGAGGCGGTGGCGATCTGCGTGCCGGCGCCCTCGCACGCCAACGTTGCCGCCGCCGCCCTCGACGCCGGCAAGCACGTGCTGGTCGAGAAGCCGCTGGCGCTCTCGCTGGCCGACTGCGACCGGATCGCCGAGGCCGCCGCGCGCGCCGGCACGGTCGCCACGGTCGGCTTCAACCTGCGCCACCACCGGCTCGTGCAGCGCGCCCGCGATGCCGTCCGGGACGGCATCGTCGGCGAGGTTGCTGTGATGCAGACGACGATTAGCGGCAACGATGCCAACGCCCCGGCGTGGATCCGCAGCCAGGAGCTCGGCGGAGGGGTGATGATCGAGAAGGGCGTCCACCACTACGACCTGTGGCGCCACCTGCTCGGGGCGGAGGTCGAGCAGGTCTCGGCGGTGTCGCAATCGGGCTGGACGGACGACCACACCGCCGCCGTGTCGGCGCGAATGAGCAACGGCGCCGTCGCCTGCACCGCGCTCAGCGAGTCCTCGCGCGCGAGCAACGGGGTCCACCTCCTCGGCGGCCGGGCGCGCATGGACCTCTCGCTCTACGAGTTCGATGGCTTCTCGATCTCCGCTACGGGGACGTTTCCGGGCGACCCCCGCGCTCGCCTCCGCGGCCTGGCCCGGGCCGCGCGCGAGCTGCCTGGGGCGCTGCGTCCGGCCAGGCGCGGGGGCGACTTCGCCGGCTCGTATCGCGGCGAGTGGCGCGCCTTCTGCGAGTCCGTCCGCGGCGGTCCGCCGCCGCAGTGCAGCCTCGACGACGGCCGCCGCGCCGTTGCGGTTGCGCTCGCCGCGGTCGCCTCCGCCCGCCGCGGCGAGCCGGTGGCGGTCGCCGATGCCGGCCCCGACCTCGCGACCGCCGCGGGGGCCACGTGAGCGGCTCCCTTCCCTCCTTCTCGGTCGTCGTCCCGACCTACCGGCGCCCGGCTCAGCTCGCGGGTTGCCTCGCGGCGCTCGCCGCAGTCGACTACCCGGGCGACCGGCTCGAGGTGATCGTCGTCGACGACGGCGGCGAGACGCCCGCGTCCAGTCTCGGCGCCGCCCGCGACGCCCTGAACTTGACGCTTCGGCGCACCCCCAACCAGGGGCCGGCGGCGGCCCGCAACGTCGGCGCGCGCGCGTCCCGGCACGAGTTCCTCGCCTTCACCGACGACGACTGCTGGCCAGACCGCCGCTGGCTCCGCGCCCTCGCCAGGCGCGTGACCGAGGAACCCCGCCGCGCCGTCGGCGGCCGCACGGTCAACGCGGTGCGGGGAAGCGCCTGCGCCGAGGCCAGCCAGTTCATCGTCGACTGCGTCTATGCCTTCTACAACGCCGACCCGGACCGGCCCCGGTTTCTGATCTCGAACAACATGGCCGTCTCGAGCGACGTGTTCGGCGAGGTCGGCGGGTTCGATCCCGAGTTCCGCACCTCCGAGGACCGGGAGTTCTGCGATCGCCTCCTCCTCGGCGCGCACGGAATGACCTACGCGAGCGATGCGATCGTCCGCCACAGCCACGAGCTCGGAATCGCGGACTTCTGGCGCCAGCACTTCGGCTACGGGAGGGGCGCCTGGCGCTTTCACCGCGAGCGGGCGCGGCGAGGCTCCGGGTGCCTCCGAAACGAGATCGGGTTCTACGCGACGGTCCCGAAGCTCGCGCGCCTCAGGCTGAGGAGAATGCCCCCGGCCGCGGCGATGCGGCTGCTTGCCCTGCTCGCCGTGTGGCAGGCGGCCAACGCCGCCGGCTTCGCGCTGGAGGGCGCGACGTGGCGGTGACCCCGGACCTCTCGGTCGTCGTGGTCGGCGACGCCGCCGAGGTGCTGCGGCGGTTGCTTCGCGCGCTCGACGCCCAGACCGCGAAGGGCCGGATGGAGGTCGTCGTGGTCGCGCCGGCCGCCGCGCATCGCGCGATCGACGCGGCGATGCCGAGCGGCCTGGCCGGGTGGCGGCTCCTCGACCGGACCCCTTTGGACAGGATCCCGGCGGCGAAGGCCGAGGGCGTCAGGGCCGCCGCCGCCGAGGTCGTCGCGTTCACCGAGACCCACGCGTTTCCCAACCGGGGGTGGGCCGAGGCGCTGATCGGCGCGCACGCGCGCGAGGGCTGCGTCGCGGTCGGCCCGGCGCTCGTCAACGCCAATCCGAGCCCGCTCTCCTGGGCGAACATGTTCGTCGACTACGGGCCGTTCCTGGCGGACGGCCGTGGCGATGCCTGGGCGGTGGCGGACCTGCCCGGCCACAACTCCTCGTATCGTCGCGAGCAGCTGCTCGGCTACGGCGGCGACCTGGAGAGGCTGCTCGCCTTCGAGACCGCCCTCCACGACGACCTCCGCCGTCGCGGCCGGCGGATGGTGGTCGAGCCGGCGGCACGGATTGCCCACGTCAACGTGACCGGGATGAGCTCGTGGCTGCCCGAGCGCTGGCACGCGGGGCGGATCTACGCGGGGGCGCGCTCGCGGCACTGGCCGCGAGGCCGGCGGCTTCTCTACACGCTGGGCGTCCCCCTGATCCCGCTCGTGCGAACGAGGCGCGCCGTGCGCGACGCCCGCCGTGCGGGCCACGGCGCCGTCCTCGGGCGGGCGCTTCCCTTCATCGTGATCGGGCTCGCGGTGCAGTCCGCCGGCGAGGCATTGGGGTACGCACGGGGGCCCGGATCGATGGCTCAACTGGTTGACATGGAGCTGCACCGGTTCGACTACCTGGCCGCCGACGATCCCCAGCGCCCACGTTGAGCCGAAGGCTCAAGGTCGTCGTCCTGCCTGCCTGGTACCCGACGCCGGAGCGACCCGCATGGGGCATATACGTGAAGGATCACGTGCGCGCCGCGGCGCTGGAGCACGACGTGGTGGTCGTGTCTGACGGCGGGCCTCGGGATTCGCTCGGCCTGTTCGCCCTCGATGACGCGGTCGAGGACGGCATCCGCACCCTGCGCGTCTTCCATCGCAGATCGCGCGCTCGAAAGGTGATCGCGCTCGCCTATCTGCTTGGCGTGAGCGAGGCGCTCATCCGGTTGAGGCGGGAGGGCTTCCGGCCCGACCTCATCCACGCTCACGTTCACCAGGTGGGCTGGGCCGCCGTGACCGTCGGAGCCGCTCTGCGCAGGCCCGTGGTGATCAGCGAGCACTCCACGGAGTTCCCGCGCGACTTGCTCGATCGCGGTAAGCGCGTTCGCGCCAGGTTGGCCTTCCGAGCGGCCGACTATGTGTGCCCGGTGAGCGAGAGCCTGCGGAGCAGCATCGAGCAGCACGGCATCTCGGCGCGCTTCCGCGTCGTGTCGAACACGGTTGATACGTCGCTCTTCTTTCCCGCCACGGGGGGGTCGCCGGGCGGCGGGCGTCACCGCATGCTCCTGGTGGCGCAGATGACGCCGATCAAAGGAGTGCCTTACCTGCTCAGGAGCCTTGCCAAGCTGGCCGAGTCCCGCCGTGACTTCGTGCTCGACGTGGTCGGCGAGGGCCCCCGCCGATCCGATTACCACGCGCTGGCGCACCGGCTCGGGATCGCCGACCTGGTCGCGTTCCACGGTCTGCAGCCCAAGGAGAGGATCGCGGAGCTGATGCGAGAGTCGAGCTTCTTCGTCCTTCCGAGCCTCTGCGAGAACCAGCCGGTCGTGCTGATCGAATCGATGACATCCGGGCTTCCGGTCGTGGCAACCGACGTCGGCGGGGTCCCCGAGATCGTCGATGACGCCTTCGGGATGCTGGTGCCCCCCGCCGATTCGGACGCGCTGGGTGAAGCGATCGAGCAGATGCTCGAGCACCACGCCGACTATCCGTCCGAAGCGCTGGCCGCCGCGGCCCGGGAGCGCTTCTCCCACGAGGTGATCGGTGCTCGCTGGACCGAGGTCTACGACGATGCCATCGCCGCCCACTCCGCGTCAGGAACGTGAACGCGACCGCGCCGACCTTCTCGATCGTCGTCCCTACGCGGGTCGCGCCCACCTCACCGGACCGTACGCGTAGCGACGCATCAGAGGAAGCGCCGGGATCGTCGCCAGCGCAACCGATGGCCGATCCATCTCCGAGACCCACCTCTGGTCGGAACGGATCTCCAGCCCCCCGACGTGAAAGCGAGATGGGTTGCCGGCGGGGATGTGGGACGGTCCGATCCGCACGGCGCACTCGCCCTCGAAGTCGATTCTCGCCTGCGGCTCTCCCACGAGCGCGCACAGCGACCGGACGGTGGCGCGAGGCCGCGCGGCGAAGTCCTCGTACCTGATCCGCAGGTAGCGAGCACCCATCCGGGGCCTCACCAGCGCCTCGATCGCGGCGTTGCGCTGCAGCCAGCGGGACGAGCTGCGAAGCGGGCTCATCGTCGGCAGACTGTCCTGCGGAGTGGGGGTCGGCTTGGGGCGGAGCCAGGAAAACGCGTTGCCCCGGGGGTCGCGCACCAGGTGGACGACGTAGAGCTCCGCGCCGGTGAGCGTTGCGGCCAGGCACGCCTCCGAGGACGTCTTGGACGAATCCACCAGGACTCGCGCCCCCGTCCTCGCGGCGATCGCCGCGTAAAGCGCGTCCAACACCCTTGCGTAGCGACCCAGGGACGAGCGGGCCGCGTCGGCTCGGTGGGCGAGGGCCAGCGCGGCAAGGCGGCGCGCCCGCCCGTGGAGTGCACGCTGTCGCAGCGGCCACACGTCGTTGAGGCCGATGCCCGGATCGGCAGCGACCGCCTCCTCCAGGATCGGCCTCCACAGCTCGCAGTCGAACACCGGCCTGCCGCAGCTGCAATCGAAGTTCTTCCACGCGAGCCTCAGCTCCCCGCAGGAGAACCAGCCGTCAATCTGCCCAAGCACCTGGTCGAGAACGGTGCTGCCACTTCGCGACCAGCCGGCGATGTAGAGCACCTTGGTCACGGCTCAGCAGGGGCGCGGACGTTCAGCTCGCTCCCCAGTGACGATCGTGAAACGCCCGTCGAGCCGCCTACAAGCCTCTGGCACCGCGGGGAACCTACCGTCATCGCTGCAATGCCACCGCTCTCGCTGCCGGCTGCTCGCTCGAGTCGCTCGTTGCTCGGCCGTTCCCGTGGTGCCTTGCCCATCGGCCCGAGTTCAGCGGCGAGGTGGAGCCTCGCCGACTGCTCATCCGAGCAGGTGGATTCGGGGTGTCCGGCGCGAAGCTCCGCGAGCACAAACCCCAATAATGGGGATGTACGGGCGGCGGGGGTCCAAATAGGGTCGACCCGTCCCCGGTCTCGTCCCCAGGGAGGTTCCGATGTCACGCAAGCCGATGCGGCCTGCGCTGCTGCCCCGTTACCTGCATCGAGCGTCGTTGCCGGCCGCCCTGGCCTTCGCGTGGATGCTTGCCACAGCGGTGCCCGCGCTCGCCGGAGAAGCGAAGGTCGAAAGCGGAGTCCTGAGTTATGTCGCCGCTCAGGATGAGACAAATGACGTGGTCATCGCGGGTCCGACTTCAGAGGACCCAGACCATTTCCAGGTCGCCGAATACGGGGAGAGCTGGGAGGGCGACTACCGGCCGATCAGCGCCGGGTCGGACTGCCAGCTTGGTGAGAGCGAAGGCGAAGTTCTGTGCGCCACCACCGGCGTCTCGAAAATCGAGCTTCGTCTTGGCAACGATGCCGACAGCGGCAGCGTCGGGGGCGGCTCGCTCGCTGGAATCACCGATGTTCAGGTGTTTGGCGGAACGGGGTCCGACGACATATCAGCGGACGGGGTCACCGGAGGGACGACGGTCAAGCTGTTCGGCGAAGACCAGGGCGACTCTCTCGTAGGAAGCAGCCTTGCCGATGAGCTTTACGGAGGAGGCGGTCCCGACAACCTGAGAGGCGCCGGCGGCGGCGACCGCCTGTTCGGCGGCGCAGGCAACGACCTGCTCGGCAACGACCGGTACTTCTGGGGCCTTGGGGATCCAGGGCCAGACGTGATGTCCGGAGGCCCCGGTATCGACCGAGCGGACTATTCCCACCGGCGAACGCAGACGATCACGGCGACGCTTGACAACATCGCCAATGACGGGGTCGCCAACGAAGGCGACAACATCAAGCCGGGGACCGAGAACATCTACGGGGGCCAGGGTACGAGCCGCCTGACCGGGGATTCCGGCCCGAACCTGCTCAGCGCCGATGGCACGGGCACATTGCGCGGCGCGGGAGGTAACGACCGGCTCGGCGGCGGGGATGCGTTTTGGGGCGGAAGCCATTCGTTTAGGGGAAAGCTCTATGGAGGGAGCGGCAAGGACGTTCTCCAGGCGGGCGACGGCGGTGGCAGCCTGCTGTCCGGCGGCGGCCAAGACGACAGGCTTTTTGCCTACCAGAAGTGCCAAGGCAAGGACACGGTGCAGGGCGGTACCGGCTTCGACACGGCCCAGCTGAACTACAACGACGTCTTCAGCGGCGTCGAGCGACGCAGTTACCCCAACCTGGCGTGCAGCGGGGTTTGAGCAGGCCCTCCGCCGCGACCGCGGTCGTCGCCCTTGCGGTCGCAGGGTCCGCCAGGGGCCGGACAAATTCCTCGCTGATACCCGCACGGATGGAACGAGCGTGTACGGGATCCAGCGGACCCCGACCGCGGGGACCTACTACACGAAGGCCCCCCAGGGCATCGTCACGAATGTGGGCGCCTGCAGGACGGCGCTATCGAATCGGATCACCCTGCCCTGACAGGTGCCGGAGGAGGGACTCGACCCCCGACACGCGGATTATGATCGGCCTCGGTTGTTCCGGCTGAGTCCGGCTCAGTCAGGGAATCCGCCCTAGGAAGGGGGTTTCCACCGAGAGCGATTCCGGCTGATTCAGCTCGGCTCCGCTCCTGTCTGTGGCCCCTTTGCGGCCACCCGCGACTGGGTTCGCCAGGCCGAGCCGGACACCAAAACCCCAAAAAATGTGGATGGACAGCGCCCTTGGGCGGTGGTAGGACATGGCTTCAGCGACGACGCGAGGGAGGGCCTCGTGTCCAAACGAGTTCGCGCCCACATCCACGACAACCTCTACGGCTTCGTCGCGATCTTCATCGCGCTCGGCGGCACCGCTTGGGCGGCGAACGGTCCCCTGGCGGGAACGAACACGGTCGGCACCGCCGACATCATCAACAAGGAGGTCAAGCGGCAGGACCTCGCACTCGACGCGATCAACTCCTCGCGGGTGGCCCCGGATTCCCTAACAGGGCCAGACATCCAGGAGGCGACGCTAGGCCCCGTCCCAGCCATACAGGCGCCCGAGGCTTGGCACGAAGTAGGTACCCCCGGCGAGCCCTTGTTCCAGAACGGTTGGAACAACTCCGGAGGGTCCCTCGAGACCGTGGCCTTCTACAAGGACCGTGAAGGCGTGGTCCATCTGAAGGGCGGCGCGACCGGAAGCAACACCATGTTCATCTTCCAGCTCCCGGCCGGTTATCGCCCGGCCAGCGGTAAGGAGCTGCGGATCGCGGCTGTCTGCAACTGCACCGTCACTGATTCCGACACCCCGCCCGACGAGGTAAACGTGCCGACCGGGACGCTTCATATCACCGGGAACGTCGGTGTCCCGGCAGTAAACGGCGGCGTGTCGATCAGCCCACTTCCGAGCTTCGTCAGCCTCGAAGGCGTCACGTTCCGGGCGGGCGGTTAGCACGGCACGTGTCGGCGGGGGATTTCTCCGAATACCGAGGGACTCGCACCGCCCGACCCGCGGATAGCGGGGCATTCTGGAGTGCCGGAGGAGGGACTCGAACCCCCGACACGCGGATTATGATCGGGCGCCGGTGTTCCGGCTGAGTCCGGCGCAGTCAGGGAATCCGCGCTACGGAGCCGTATCCGCCAGGGGCGACTCCGGCCGAATCGGCTCGCTTGCGGTCCCGTCTGTGGCCACTTTGCGGCCACCCGTGGACGACCATCTGCGCCGCTGGGCTATGCCCACGGCGCTCTCCACGAGCCGTACTCTGGCGTGTCTTGAGCGGGAGCGGGGGCGTCACGGCGCCAGGTCTTGATCCCCTGAGGCCGACCGGCCCCGCGGTGCCCGCGTAGGCGGAAGCGCCTTCTAATCACCGATCCGCGCAGTGACCGTGCAGTTGGTGCCGTTGAAGTAGTCCGGATGATCTTGGAAGCTCAACTGAGTGTTCTGTGAGACGTACTTCTTGAAGAAGACGAGCTTCTGCTCGCCGGGTTGCAGCTCAACATGCTGATCGGCGGCTTTCACCGACGAGCCATCGCCTAGCTCCCACGAGAACCGGAGCGTTGCGGTGAGCGGAGCGTCTGCCTTGTTCGCGGTCCGAACGGAGCCGATCAGATCGTGCTTCTCCCCGAGGTCGCAGCTGGCCCGCTTGTAGCTGAAGTCAGATGCGGTTGGCCCGGCCGACGTCTCCGGCGCCGTTGCCGTCACGGTCACCGTCGTCTCCTTCGGCGGAGCCTGGGACTGGCCACCCGTCACGATTGTCACCGTCTTGGTCGAGCCACCGCAGGCAGCGAGGGCAAGGGCGCCGAGCAGTACGAAGGCGACTGTCAGGGCAAAGCGCAGATACAACGTGGACGTGATCCTATGCTCGACGCGGGGCTGGCTCAACCTAAGCCGGCTGACGGTTCGGTGGGACTATCTTGGAGGGGGGGTCCCCTGCCTGGATGGCCTGCGGACGCCGAGCCAGCTCGGCGTCGAGGCTGATCCCCTCTCCGAGCCCCCCGTCGAGCAGATGCGTGTAGGTGTCGAGCGTGAACGAGGCTGCGTGATGGCCGAGCCACTGCTGCACCTGCTTGGCGTTGCGGCCACGCTCGAACAGGATCGAGGCGCAGGTATGGCGAAAGGTGTGGAAGCCTGCCCAAGCGACGCCCGCTTCCTCGGCGGCCGGTTGGAGCACGCGGCGACGGACGTTCTCCTGCCGCAGCGGCTCACCGTTGACAGCGGCGAACACCAATGCGTCACCGCCGGCTAGCCGGGGATCGACCGCCGAGCGTCGGCGGCGCAGCTCGAATACCAAGCCGGTGTCGAGCGGGATCGTCCGCCGGCCGTAGCGCGATTTAGGCGGCTTGATCCGCCACGCCGGTTCACCGTCGCTCCGTCCCTTGCGCGGCACCAAGGCCCGGCGAACGCGGACGCGGGGCTCCGAGCCGTCGAGGGTCAGGTCGCCCCACTGCAGCGCCGCCAGCTCCGACCACCGAAGCCCGGTGGCTGCCAGGAACCGAAAAAGGAGCCGCCAGTCGGGGTGGACAACGCGCAGGAAGGCCCCGAGCTGCGCGCGGGTCAGCGCCCGGGCGTGCTCCTCGTCGGCCTCCTCTACCCGCTCGCGGTGCGGGAGGACCGCGCCGTCCACGGGGTTGTGGCGGATCAGCCCCTCCCGCCGGGCGGTCGCCATGCAAGCCCGGACCGGACTGACGATGCGGCGCACGGTCGAGTCGGCCAGCTTGCCGCCACCGGGCGCCGGCTGCTCGCAAAGCCAGCCGATCCAGTTGGCGAGGTCGCGGGGGCTGATGCTCGACACGGTGCGCCCGAGGCGCTCGTCCAGATAGGGGTAGGCGTATCGCTCTAGGTCGCGGCGATAGTCCTCGCGGGTGTTCTCCGTGAACCCCCGCCGCCCGTTGCCCTGATAGCGGTCGATCCACTCCTTGGCGTACTCGCGGAATCGGACCCGGCTCTGCTCTTGGAACTCGCCGCGGTCCCGATCAGCCTCCCGTGCGCGCTTCAAGCGGAGTGCCTCGTCCAGCGTGCGAGCCGACTCGGATCGCTCGCGTCCATTGACGCGAAAACGGACGACATACCGGCTGCCCCGCTTGTAGATGCCGGGGTGGCGGGTCCTGACTCTAGGTGCGGCCATCAAATACTCCCTTCGGGTCGCGCCGAAGAAAGCGGGCCAAGTGAGGAGCAGGTGTAGCCTGCGAGCCGCACCGGAGCGCATACCTTCGGTGTCACGCCCCCGGCTGCTCCAACAGCGCGGGGGCACTTTCTATCTGTCACCATCATAGACGAAATGGCCGCAGGACGAAAGCCAGATTTGGTCGGCCTAGCTGAAGTCGCAGAGCTGCTCGGCACGTCCCGACGAAACGCGATCCGCTGGACCCAGCGCGACGATTTCCCCAAGCCGATCGCCCGGCTGCGAGCTACGCCCGTGTGGGAACGCCGTGAAGTGGCACGGTGGGCGAAGGAGAGAAAGCCGGACGGCAGGCGCCGGATGTAGCCGCCGTAGGAGTCGCTGACACGCGGATTCGATCTCCGCACGTCGCACCGGAAACGGCTCTGCGACGGGGAATGCGGAGGGGGTGGCCACCGGGTGGCCACTTCACTCGGGCTCGTGAACGGTGAGGCAGGCGTCCAGGTCCGCACGCCGGAACAGAAGGCGCCGGCCGTCATTGAAGTAACGGACTCGCCCCTGGGCCTTCAGTTCGTATATGCGCGAGGTCGGGCATGCCAAGTGCTGCGCCGCTTCCGCAACGCCGAGATACGGCTCGGCGGGGTCCGGCAAGCGGTTGGCGAGCCCGTCCACGAGCCGCACCGCCAGCGCGTCGAGCAGCTCCGGCGGAAGCGGGAGGCTCAAGCCGCCGTCGTGCTCCCGGGCGCTCACGGCGCGTCTCCGCCGGTTTGGGTGTAATCCCAAACCGGGCCGGTGGGCGGCGGCACGTCGTCGGGCCATTCGTCCAGGCCGCATTCGGCGGCAACAGCCAAGACCTGCTCAGCGAAGGGGAGAGCCTTCTCCGGCCGCGGGCTCACCTGCTTGGGGTGCGCCGAAAGCGACCGATGCGACGAAAGGTCGGCGTCCGGGGTGCTTTCGTCGCTTTCGTCGCTTTGGTCGCAGTCCTGCCCGGTGCCATCCGTGACGAACCACCTCTCCTCAGGTCGCCCGCCGGTCGGGTTCATTCGACGCTCGGCGAGCCCACGCGATTCGAGGAGCGCCAGGGCGCCCTCAATCTCGCCGGCTCGCCGATGCCGCCCGAACTGGTCCCGTACCTCGGTTCGACTCAGGCCGACCGTCCCGGCTTCGCTCAGTGCCCGCAGGATCACATCGGCGCATGGATCGCCGAGCGCGTCGCCGAACAGGTAGCGACAGCTCGCCTCGCAGTAACGCCACACCGCGAGAGAGGCGCGCAGGTGCGGGACCCGAACCTCAGGCGATCGGTCAAGCAGCGCGTAGACCACCGCGAGGCGCATCACCTGAGCCTCGGCGCGTGCTGTGACCGCTCCGAACAGGCCGGGCTTCCCCTCCGATAGCTCGCCGTAGACCTCGGCCCATAGTTGCCGCGCTTCCGCGCCCCGATGAAAGACGCCGGCAGAGGAGGCGAAATCAAGGGCGGCGCGCACCCGAGGGACGATCGGGTGCCAGTCGGCATCGGTGAGCGTGCCGCCCTCGGGGAGCTGCTTGGAGCGACGAACGCACGCGAACAGGAAGCGGTTGGCGAACCCGGAGGCTGCATCCGTGCTCGAAAGCTCGCGGCGCAGCTCCTCCTGCGAAATGTGCCCGACGATCGAGACGTGCGCTCCGCTGGCGCGGTCCGGATTGTTCTTCGTGAGCGTGCGAAGCTCGCCCGACTCCCAGGCTTGGCGAATGATCGCGCTGAGGGTCGAGCCGTCGCGCCCCATGACGCGGAGCACGGAGGCAAACTCCGATTCGTAGGCAAGGAGGCGCTTGTCGGGCTCGCCATCGTCGGCGATCTCCTCGATGCAGCCGTCAGCGTCGGCACGCTTCTTCTCCTCGGCCGTCTTGGCGCGTCGCCGGATCGTCCGCTGATCGCGCACCGCGTGAATCAGGCCCTCGCCGCTCGACAGCCCGCCGAGGATGCGGGCCTCCCAGCTTTCGTCGGCGAGCTTCGCCGGCCGGCTCGCCTGCCCCCAGCTCGACCCCTTGCGGGCCTTAGACGTCGGCCCAACGAGCAGCACGTCGAGGTTCGTTCCGTGGAAGTCGGCCTCGGCCTGAAAGCCCGCATCGCGTCCGGCCGCGCTGCCGAACGCTGCGAGAAACTGCAAGAGGAGCGCCGCCGGATCGGCCTCGGAGTGCGGCTCGATCGTGGATACGACCTCGCCCGCGAGTCCGTGGTGCGCCGCGGCTTCGAGCGGACTTGGCCAGCCGATCTCACCGATACGCGACAGGGCCTCGATCTGCTGGCGGTCGAGCTGGGGATCGTTCACGCTGCCGCCTCCGAGAGCAATCGCTCCGCCACCCACCGACGAAGCGCGAGGTAGCCGCCGGCTCGCGGCTCGATCCCCGTCAGGTGGGCGGCCAGGTCGAGCGCCGTCCCGCCGCGGCCGCATGCAAAGCAGTACCAACCGCGACCCGGATCGGGGTAAACGTGACAGCTCGGGTGACGGTCCTCATGGTCGGGCAACGGGCAGGAAACGCGCCCGCTTGCCGGCACCGGCTCGCCGGTCAGGGCCTCGAAGTAGACCGGCGGCGGGATCGTGTCCAGCACGTCGCGGCCTCGGCAGGAGGAAACCTCGCGGGACAGTCTGCGGGGCCGAGAGAGCGGCTGGGAGCGCGTCCTGTGCCACTCGGGGGGCAGTTCGGTGGACCCGTCCAGGTAGCGCCGCGCCTGCTGCTGCTGGCCCAGGACGCGCCACGCTGCGCTCTGCCATTCGGCCGGCAGCGCCGAGAAGATCGCCAGGCTTTCGGCCCCGAGCAGCGCAGCGGTCGCCTGCTGAAACGCACGGAAGGTCAGCAGCGGCGCTGTCATCGCGCCTTCCCCGCTATCCGCCTCCCGGCCGGCGGGGTGCTTACGCCGGGAGGGTCAGGGTCGCCGTCGTCAGGGCCGGCGCGGCTCGGGCTCGACGTGCGGCGAGCCGAACGGTGGACAGCCGGTCGGCGTTCGGCGCGCCCTCGGTGGCCTGTACCCGCTGCCGGTCGGAGGCTGATCCGGCGAATCGCCGCGAAGGGCCGCCGGTACTCGGCCACCCGTCTCCGGCCGGGGTCCGAATTGGCGCGGTCGTAAACGACTAGGCGCGACGCGCCCCCCGGCTTGCGGGCGAATGCCATCCGGCGGCTCTCTCCCTTGCGGAGCCGTCGCCCGAGTATCCGCTCCGCCTCATGGCGGGAGGCGCGGCGGCGGGCCTCAGCGCGAGCCGTAGGGCTTGGACAGGCGGCGTAGACCTCGCGGTCGATGGCCGCGCTTAGCTTGGCTGCCTCGTCGGCATCGCCACGCTGCTTAGCGAGGTCGCGAAAGAACCGCAACGTGTCGAGGTCGCGACTCGCCGGACGATTAGGCAGAGGTTCCATCGGCTCGTGTCGAGGCTCGTGATTTCACCTGTGGCTAATTCAACACGGGCGACCGGTCGGACTCGGGAGCCCGAACGGACGAACGGTCCCGTGAGGGACCGTTCGCAAGGTGAAATCGGCTCGACTACGAGCGCAGGATCAGAGTACGCATTCGATCGGTCGGCTCTGCCGAACTCAAAGGTGCTCGCGGATTGAATCTATCCGCCAAGTCCCGCCCTCCTGTTTAAGGATTACGTTCCCGCCGGTTGTCTGGACAACGGTGGTATCCCGATCACGGACGACGCCGGTAATGCGTGCTTGAGGCAGCCAACGGACTCCCGCGTATTTCATCGTGCACCGCCCGTTGAATGTCTGTCCGCTTCTTTGGAGGTCAGTGAGGAATTCGCAAGCGCCCTCGTAATCGCTTGCGGCAATCCTCTCATTGAAGGCCGCCAGCGTCTCGCGAACCTGTTGCTCGACATCTCCATCCGGCGTCGGCGTTGTCGAGTCGCTTCCCTGTGGCGCCCGGCGGAGCTGAGGGCCCGGACGCAAGGTCTCATGTATTCGCTGCGCGTCCTCCGGACTGCAGTCGCCGTCTTCCAAGAAGGTCAACGCACCTTCAATCGCATCCCTCGGGGAGTTTCCCTTGAAGCCCCCGAGGCCGATGTTGGCGTCGGGGTCCGCCTTGAAATTGCGAATCAGGTCATCCACGGCAAGGCTGATTTGGCTATCCGCCGAGTTCCCTTGAACGCCGAACGAGACATCAATGCACTTGTTTGTGATGGTGCGGAGAGCCGCCTTTACCTCACCGGGATTGACGGATACGGAGGTCGTCGTTGACCCCCCGTTGCCACCGCAGCCCGCCGAAAACGCCAACATCGCAACGAAGGCCGTGAAGCCGATCCTCAATCCGCCGCCACCCTTCATCGTCAGAGCCTATTCGGCGCCCCACTCACGAAGCAACGGGGATAGCTCCCCTCGCAGACACCCTGCCGTAGCTACCTGTGATCCCAGGCTGTCGACGTTTTGTCTTCCTCGACCGCGAGAGCCATCAGCTCCGCGATGGTGCCAGGGCCTCCGTCCTCGGCCGGCGGATGCTGACGATCCTTGGCCCACCGTCGCGGGTAGCGACGCGCCAGGTACTCGATTGCTGAGCGCCAGTCCTTCGTCCAGGCGCCGCGGATCGCAGCCACGCCGGCCGTCTCCGCCTCGGCCTCCGCACGCGTAAGAGACTCCAGAAACTCCACAAACCGCTCGTTGCCGGGGCCGCCCTCCTCGCCGCGAGCCTTCCACTCGTAGAGGGTTGAGGGGGCGATCCCCGATGCCCTGGCGGCAACCTCGACGTAGTTGCCGTCGCGGACCAGCTCGATGATCTGCCGCCGTCTCTCGGATGTCAGCTTCGTCGGCCGGGCCACCCGGTCACAGGCTAGGCACAGCAGCGGCGGCATCTTCCTGATGGGGGCGGCAGGGTCGGCGTGTGGCCACTTTGCGGCCACCCCTGGCCGTTTCTGTGTCCGTCCCGCGCTCCCCATCCGATGAGAAACCCGCCGTTTCCAGCGGGTTCTCAGGTGCCGGAGGAGGGACTCGAACCCCCGACACGCGGATTATGATTCCGCTGCTCTAACCAGCTGAGCTACTCCGGCGGGGAAGCGAATCGTAGCGGCGGTCGGACGCGGCTCATGGGTGCCGATTCGACGACTCGGCCGGCGCGCAAATTGCGGGTTTTCGTAGGGTTGGCTGGTGAGCGAGATCGAGGATGCGGTCAGCGCGGTGGTGCGCGACTGTTTGGGCGTGCGGTCGGGCGAGGACGTGGTCGTCGTCTGCAACCCGGCCACCCGCGACCTCGGCGAGCGCCTCCGGGCCGAGGCCGAGGCGGCGGGCGGCGACGCCGTGCTCGCGACGATGGCCGAGCGCGCTTCGCACGCCGCCGAGCCGCCGGCGCCGGTTGCGGCGGCGATGGCGGCCGCAGACGTCGTCCTCGCACCCACCGTCCAGTCGCTCTCCCACACCGCCGCCCGCAAGGCGGCAAGCGACGCCGGGGCGCGGATCGCGACCCTCCCCGGTGTGACCGAGGAGATGCTGGCGCGGGTGATGAGCGCCGACATGGACGCGCTTCGACGCCGCGGACGCGCGGTGGCCGACGTTCTCACCGCCGGCACGCAGGCCCGCGTCACGTGCGCCAACGGCAGCGATCTGACGCTCGGGCTGGGCGACCGCACGGCGATCGCCGACGCGGGTGAGCTGCGCGAGCCGGGGGCGTTTGGGAACCTCCCCTGCGGTGAGGCCTTCATAGCGCCGATCGAGGGGACGGGCGAGGGGCGCCTGGTGGTGGACGGCACGATCGCGGCGATCGGCGTGCCGGCCGAGCCCGTCGCGCTCACGGTCGAGTCCGGCCACCTGACCGCGGCCGGCGGTGAGGCCGGCGGCGAGCTGATGGAGCTGCTGACGGCGCACGGGTCCGATGGCACAAGCGTTGCCGAGCTGGGGATCGGCACCAACGAGAAGGCGACCCTGAGCGGCAACGTGCTGGAGGACGAGAAGATCCTCGGCACGGCGCACGTCGCGTTCGGTGCCTCCGCGGCGATCGGCGGTACCGTCCAGGTCCCGGTGCATCTCGACTGCGTCGTCACCAGGCCGGACGTGACGATCGACGGCGAGTCCCTGGTGCGGGGCGGGGAGCTCCTGGTCTGATGCTGCTCGCCGTCCCGAACCTGTCCGACGGTCGCCGGATCGACGTGATCGACGCCCTGCGGGAGGCGTTCTCCGGGCGCAGTGAGCTGCTCGACACCCACGCCGACGCGGTCCACAACCGCACGGTGCTCACGCTCGCCGGCACCCCGGGTGCGCTGATCGCCGACCTGGTTGCCGGTGCGACCGCGGCCTGCGACACGATCGACATGCGCTCCCACGAGGGGCTGCACCCGTGTCTTGGCGCCCTCGACGTCTGCCCGGTCGTGTGGCTGCGCGAGCGCGATCGCGAGGCGGCGCGGGAGGAGGCTCGCCGCGCCGCCGCCCGCATCGCCCGCGAGCTTCACATCCCCGTCTTCCTCTACGGCGACCTGGCGGGCACCCGCCAGCGGCGCGAGCGGGCGTTCTTCCGCCAGGGCGGGCTGGTCGAGCTGCGACGCCGGATGGCAGCGGGCGAGCTGCGCCCCGACCTCGGCCCGCCCGAGCTGCACCCGACGGCCGGCGCCACCCTGGTGACGGCGCGCCCGCCGCTGGTCGCGTTCAACCTCGAGCTGGACACGCCCGACCCGGACGTGGCGCGGATGGTCGCGGCGTCATTGCGCGAGTCGGGCGGCGGCCCGCCCGGCCTCCGCGCCCTTGGGCTGCCCCGCGACGGACAGCGCTCCCAGGTGTCGATCAACGTCGGCGACCCCGAGCTTGTGCCGCTGGCCAGCGTCGTCGAGATCACCCGCACGCTCGCCGGGCGCCATGGTGCCGCCCCGGTCGAGGCTGAGCTGGTCGGGCTCGCTCCGGAGGTGGCGCTGGAGGGCTTCCCCGACGACCTGCCGATCCGCGGCTTCGATCCCGACCGCGACCTGATCGAGCGCCGCCTCTCCGCGCTGCCGAAATGACGGCGCCCGCCGGCCGGCGGCGCGCCGGCGGTGTCGATCCAGCGAAGGAATGGCGCGTCAGCCGTGGGTGCTGGGGTTTGGAATCGATCGTCTAGATTCCCGGCATGGCCAACACCAGGCGCCGCCGCCGCAAGCACCGTGGCACGCAGGGCGGCCGGATCGACCGCAAGCCGAAGCGCCGGCCGCAGAGCCGCGGCGAGGCGCGCGCGCAGATGCGCTCGCGTTCGGGTGGCGGCCGCAAGCGGGGGCGGGGTCAGGCCTTCCAGCGCGGCGCGAAGCCTCCGAGCTGGAGAAGCGCGATGAACCGCGGCTTCATCGCGGCCGCCGTCTTCTTCGCGATCGTCGCCTTCGGCTTCAAGCAGCCCGTCGTCGAGGCGCTCAGCCTGTCGCTGTTCATGCTCCTGCTCTACATCCCGATGGGCTACTTCATGGACGGGATGTTCTACCGACGCCGACAGCGGCGCGAGCAGGCCGAGCGCGAGGCGCGGTCCGGCTAGACCTTCTCGCGGGGTCCGACGCCCTCGAAGGGGATGCGCGCGGCGGCGTTGGGGGGAAGCGAACCCTCGCGCGTTCCGTGCTCCTCGGCGTATCGCTCCGCGACTCGCACCATTTCCGGCGCCTTCCCTCTCACCTGGCGGTCGAGGAGACCGCGGAAGCCACGCAGCTTGAGCAACGCTCGCAGAAGACGGGGGGCGATCACCTGGTCCGAGCGCCGCTCGACGCCGCGGGCAACGGCCTCGGCCGCCATCTCCAGCGGGTACGTCTTGCCAAGCGCCTTCGGCACACCATCCAGCGCGATCTTGAAGGCCGGGTGCTCATGCGCCGCCGCCACGAGGTTGGTGTCCATGAACGTGAAGTAGCCGACCCCGACGTCGACGCCGAGGTGGGCGACCTCCAGCCGCAGGCAGTCGCAGAAGGCCTCGATGCCCGCCTTGCTGGCCGCGTAGGACGCCATCAGCGGGGTGTGGGCAGCCGCCGCCGCCGAGGCGATCACGAGCACGTAGCCGCGACGCTCGATCACCTGGGGTAGGCAGCGGCGCACCGTCCTCCAGGCGCCGATCAGGTTGATCTCGATCGTGCGCTCGAACGCCGCCGGGTCGATCGTGCGCACGGTTCCCACCGGCCCCGTGCCGGCGTTCGCGATCACCACGTCGATCCCGCCGAAGCGCTCGACGGTGCCGGCGACGGCGCCCTCCAGCGCCTCGGGGTCGGTGACGTCGCACTCGAACCAGGCGGCATCGCCGCACTCGGCGGCGGTGCGCTCGAGCAGCTCCGGCTCGAGCCCGACCAGGGAGAGGTGGGCGCCGCGCTGCGCCAGCAGCCTGGCCGAGCCGGCGCCGATCCCGCGCGCCGCGCCGGTGACCAGAACCGTCTTGCCCTCCAACGACCAGGCCTCGCGCGCCATCGCCGCGAACATACAGCCTCCGCCCGGGGCGGGGCGCGACCGGGGCGCCGCGCCCCACCGCTACCCTGAGCCGATGGACGTGCGGATGTTCACCGTCGGCCCGATCGCCGAGAACTGCTTCATCGTGCGCCGCGACGGCTCCGACTCGGCCCTGATCGTCGATCCCGGCGACGACGCCGAGCGGATCCTGGGGCCCGTGCAGGAGCTGGGCCTGAGCGTGGAGGCGATCCTGCTCACGCACTGCCACTTCGACCACATCGGCGCGGTGGCGCCGGTGGCGGCGGCGACCGGGGCGCCCGTGTACTGCCCGCAGATCGAGGTGCCCGTTCTCGCCGACATCATGTCCTTCGTGCCGTGGCCCGGGTTCGGCCCCTACGAGAGCTACGACGCCGACGAGACGGTGGCGGGCGGCGAGCTCCTCAGCCTCGCCGGATTGGAGATCGACGTGGTCTTTACCCCCGGCCACAGCCCCGGCCACGTCACCTACGCGATCCCGGACGAGGGGGCGCTGTTCTCCGGCGACGTCCTCTTTGCGGGATCGGTCGGCCGCACCGACCTGCCGGGCGGCGACTGGGGCACCCTGCTGGAGAGCATCCGCACCCTGGTCGACTCCTATCCCGGCGAGACCACGGTCTATCCCGGTCACATGGGGATCACCACGCTCGGCGCCGAGCGCGCCACGAACCCGTTTCTGGCCGAACTGGCGCGGTAGGGTCGCGCTCAGTGAGCGCCCACCAGGCTCCGAGGGGCACCTTCGACGTCCTGCCCCAGTCGCAGGCGGTCCGCGACCGGATCGAGGCGGCGGCGCGCGCCCTCTTCGCCCGCGCCGGCTACGCCCGGATCGAGACGCCGGTCTTCGAGGACACCGAGCTGTTCACGCGCGGCGTGGGGGAGGCCACCGACATCGTCCGCAAGGAGATGTTCACGTTCACGGACCAGGGCGGCCGCAGCGTCACCCTGCGCCCGGAGGGCACGGCGCCGATCTGCCGCGCATACGTCGAGCACGGCATGCACAAGCTGGCCCAGCCCGTGAAGCTCTGGTACCTGGGCCCCTTCTTCCGCTACGAGGCGCCCCAGGCGGGACGGTTCCGCCAGTTCAGCCAGGTGGGCGCCGAGGCGATCGGCTCCGATTCCCCTCTGGTGGACGCCGAGCTGATCGGGCTGCTCGACGAGCTGCTGCGGGGGCTCGGCGTGCCCGGGCTCGAGCTGCGCATCTCCAGCCTTGCCACGCCCGAGTCCCGCGCCGGCTACCGGGAAGAGCTGATCGCGTACCTGCGCGAGCACGAGTCCGAGCTCTCGCGCGACGTGCGCGAGCGGATCGAAGCCAACCCGCTGCGCGCCTTCGACTCCAAGGACCCCGGCACGCAGGCGGTGATGGCGAAGGCGCCGACGATCCTCGAGCGCCTCGAGGGCGCCGACGCCGAGCACTTCGCCGCGGTCCGCGCCCTGCTCGACCGCGCCGGGATCGAGTACGTCCTCGATGGCACCCTGGTGCGGGGGCTCGACTACTACACGCGCACCGTGTTCTCGTTCACCTGCGACCGCCTCGGCGCCCAGGCCGAGGTCGGCGGCGGCGGGCGCTACGACCTGCTGGTCGAGCAGCTCGGCGGGCCGCCGACGCCGGCGGCGGGATGGGCCGCCGGAATCGAGCGGATCGCGCTCGCCCTCGCCGAGGAGCCCGAGGCACCGCGCCGCGACGTCTTCGTCGCCAGCGCCGGCGAGGACCGAAGCGCTGCTCTCGCCCTGGTCTCCGAGCTGCGCCGCGCCGGGCTTTCCGCCGAGACCGACCTCGCCGGTCGCGGGATGAAGGGGCAGATGAAGCACGCCGACCGCGTCGGCGCCCGCTGGGCGGTGATCCTGGAGCCCGACGGCACCGCCCAGCTCCGCGACATGGAGTCGGGCGAGCAGCGGCCCGTGGACCCCGCCGAGGTCGCGGAGGCGGTGCGGTGAGCGAGGGCTTCCCCGCGATGCGGCCGAACGCCTACCGCGACACCTGGTGCGGCCAGGTGCTCGCCGACCGGGTCGACTCCGAGGCCCGCGTCGCCGGCTGGGTGCACCGCCGCCGTGACCACGGCGGGCTGATCTTCATCGACCTGCGCGACCGCACCGGGCTCGTCCAGCTGGTCTTCAACCCCGACGCCGCCGGCGAGGCCCACGGGCTCGCCCACGACCTCCGCGCCGAGGACGTCGTCACCGCCTCGGGGACGGTGGTGCGGCGCTCGCCCGAGACCGTCAACCCCGAGCTGCCGACGGGCGAGTTCGAGCTGCGCGTGGGGGCGGCGGAGGTGCTGTCGGACGCCGACACCCCGCCCTTCGAGGTGGAGAGCTTCAGCGGCGAGGTCGGCGAGGACACGCGGCTGCGCTACCGCTACCTCGACCTGCGCCGCGAGCGGATGCGCGACGCGATCGTGCTGCGCCACGGCGTCGCGCAGTCGATGCGGCGCTTCCTGGACGGTGAGGGGTTCCTCGAGATCGAGACCCCGGTGCTGACGCGCTCGACGCCGGAGGGCGCCCGCGACTTCCTCGTGCCCAGCCGTCTCCAGCACGGTTCGTTCTACGCGCTGCCGCAGTCGCCGCAGCTCTTCAAGCAGCTGCTGATGGTCGCCGGCTTCGAGCGCTACTTCCAGATCGCTCGCTGCTTTCGCGACGAGGACTTCCGCGCCGATCGCCAGCCCGACTTCACCCAGCTCGACATCGAGATGTCGTTCGTGGACGTGGACGACGTGATCGACCTGAACGAGCGCCTGCTCGCCCGCGTGCTGGGCGAGGCCGGGGTGGAGGTGGAGCTGCCGCTGCGGCGGATCCCCTACGACGAGGCGATCGGGCGCTACGGCACCGACCGGCCCGACGTGCGCTACGGGCTCGAGCTTTGCGACCTCACCGAGCTGGTGCGCGACACGGAGTTCAACGCCTTCCGCGCCGTCGTCGCCGAGGGGGGCGTCGTCCAGGGCCTCAACGCCGGGCCCCGCGAGCTGTCCCGCGCCGAGCTCGACGGCCTGATCGACGAGGCCAAGGGCCTCGGCGCGACCGGGCTCGTGTGGGCGTTTCGCGAGGGCGACGGCTGGCGCTCGCCGGTGGCCAAGTTCCTCTCCGCCGACGAGATCGCGGCGATGAGCGGCGCGCTCGACGCCGAGGAGGGCGACCTGCTGCTGCTGGTCGCCGACGAGCCGCCGGTTGTCGGCCGCGCGCTCGGCGGCCTGCGCACCCGCCTCGCCGCGCGCTTCGGGCTGGTCCCCGAGGACGACAACGCCCTCGTCTGGATCGTCGACTGGCCGCTGTTCGGGTGGGACACCGAGGAGCAGACCTGGGACGCCCTGCACCATCCATTCACGGCACCCGACGGGGAGCTTCGCCCGGACGATCTCGGCGCCACCCGCGCCCGCGCCTACGACGTCGTTTGGAACGGCGTCGAGATCGGCGGCGGGTCGATCCGAATCAACCGCCCCGACGTGCAGCGCGCCGTCTTCGAGGCCCTGGGGATCTCTGCGCGAGAGGCCGAGGAGCGGTTCGGCTTCCTGCTGGAGGCGCTGCGCTACGGCGCGCCGCCGCACGGCGGCATCGCCTACGGCCTCGACCGGATCGTCGCCCTGCTGCACGGCTCGGAGTCGATCCGCGACGTGATCGCCTTCCCGAAGACGGCCTCCGGCGGCGACCCGCTGACCGGCGCCCCGGCGCCGGTCGACCCCGCCCAGCTCGCCGATCTGGGCCTCGACCTGCGTGCCCCGGCCCCGCCGCCGTGACCTCCCGGCCGCGGTCCGCCGCCGCCAGGCGGTCGCGGTCTGCCTGCTCGCTGTCGCCGCCGCCGGGCTGGCGCTGCTGCTGCTTCGAGGCGGCAGCGCCGAGCCGGTGCCGCTGAAGCGCCTGGCCGGTCAGGTGATCGTGGGGCGGCTGGGGCGGGGCGGCCCCAGCGCCGAGCTGCTCGGCCGCGTCCGCGCCGGCACGCTCAGCGGGGTGGTCGCCTTCCCGGCCTCGGCGGCAAGGCTGCGCGAGCAGTCGCGGCGGCTGCGCGCGGCCGCCAGGGCCGGCGGCGTGCCGCCGCCGCTGATCGCGCTCGACCAGGAGGGCGGGGCGGTCAAGCGCCTTCCCGGCCCGCCGGACAGCTCGCCGCGACAGCTCGCCGGGCAGGGGCCCGCGGCGGCGGAGCGAGAGGGGATGCGGACGGGTGCCTACCTGCGCGGCCTCGGGGTCAACGTCGAGCTGGCGCCGGTTGTGGACGTGCCCGGCAGGGGGAACCCGCGCTCGCTCGCCGGCCGGGCCTTCTCGCGCGACCCCGCCGCGGTCGCCGAGCTCGGCGCCGCCTTCGTGCGCGGCCTCGGCGCCGCCGGCGTCGCCGCCACCGTCAAGCACTTCCCCGGGCTCGGCCTGGCGAAGCAGAACACCGACGCCGGGCCGGCGCGGGTGACAGCGCCCCGCGCGGCGCTCGCCGCCGGCATGCGCCCGTTCGCTGCGGCGATCGATGCCGGCGTTCCGATCGTGATGGTGTCCACCGCGATCTACGCCGCGCTCGATCCCGCCAGGCCGGCGGCGCTGTCGGGCGAAGCGGTCTCCGAGCTGCGCGACCGGCTCGGCTTCGAGGGGGCGATCGCCACCGACGACCTCGAGGCGAAGTCGGTCAGCCGCGACACCGCACCCCCGGCCGCCGCCGCGGCGGCCGTCGCCGCCGGCGCCGACCTCGCCCTGCTCGTCAGCAGCCCGAGCGCATCGACGCGCGCGTACTCCCGGATCCTCGCCGCCGCCCGCGCCGGCGATCTCGACCGCTCGCGGCTCGAGGACGCCTACGAGCGCGTCGTCGAGCTGAAGGACTCGCTGCCCCGCTAGCCAGCTCACGGTTGCGCGGTTTTGGGTCACGCTTGGGCGGTTTGGTAGCCGATGGCCACCCAAACCGCGCACGGGTCGCGAAACCGGTCGGGTGGCGTCCGGCCCGCGGGCGGGGGATACTTGGCCGGCGTGTCCGAGCAGGACCTCGACGTCATCCGCGAAGCGATTGCCGCCTGGAACGAGGGCGACGCCGAGGCGGTGATCTCCTACCTGGACCCCGACGTCGAGCTGGTGCCGATTCGCTCCCTGCTCGAGGGCGGCTCCTATCACGGCCATGACGGCATGCGCCGCTACGCGGACGACATCGCCGCCGAGTGGGAGGCGATGCACCTGCAGATCGAGGAGGTGCGGGACGCCGCCGACGGCGTCCTGGTGCTCGGGCGATTTCAGGCGACCGGGAAGAGCGGCGTCGAGCTCGACGCGCCCGCTGCCTGGCTGACCACCATGCGGGGTGGCAAGGTGACACGGATGCAGGCGTTCTCGACGCGCGAGGAGGCGCTGCGAGCTACCGGTCTCGAGGACTAGGGATGGGTTGGCTCGCGCGCCGGCGGCGCCGTCCGCCCGGTTCGCAGGCGAAGCGGATCCACGTCGCCGACCCCCGCTTCGACGACTGGGAGGTCGTGTCGGACTTCGGCGACGCCGAAACCGCGCGCGCCTGGGCGCAGCACCTCGCCGAGGCCGGGCTGGAGGTGGCTCTTACCGCCGACTGGCCGCTCGACCGCTTCGGGCGCGGCGACGTCGCACTGCGCGTCCCCGGGCCGCAGTGGAGCGAGGCGACGGACCTCGTCGAGGGCCTGCGGGACTGATCCGGGCGGGGCCGCCGCAACGGGCGCGCTCAAGCTTTTTCGGGCTACGGTCGAAATGGGAAGCGACTGGTAACGTTCCGAAAGGCTCGAGCTTGTTCGACAGTCGCTCTCATTGTGAGCCAGCACAATTGGCTTGGGGGTCGGTTTCCGGAAGGCCCTTCGGGGTCCCGCCGGTAGACCCCCACCTGTTTACACGGGTTCTCAAGCCGGGCGGCATCGGCAAGCTGGAGCCTTTTTTCGTGGGCAGGTGACGGTGCCGTGCGCAAGCTGAGCTCGTCGCTCGAGGGAAACTCGATGCTCCAGATCGCCGTCCTCGGCGGCCTGGCGCTGGTGCTCTGCCTGATGCTCTACGTGCGGGTCCTGAACCGCAGCTCGACCGCGCCGACGCCGACCGACTCCTCGACGCCGGCCGGCTCGCAGTCGGCGGGCACCGCCACGAGCCCCGGCACCGCAACGAGCCCGGCGGCTCCGCCCGCGGCCGGCTCCGACACGGCACCGGCCCCCACCCAGCCGCCGGCGACCGGCGCCGCTTCGCTGATGAGGGCGGGCGAGGGGCTGCCCGGGCCGGTCAGCCGCGCCTACCGCCACGACGCCGTGATCGTGCTCTCGATCTACCAGGCCGGCGGCATCCCGGCGCGGGTCAACCTCACCGCGCTGCGCCAGATCCAGCGCTCGCACGGCTTCGCCGACGCGATCAAGGTCTTCCAGGTCCCGGTCGCCGAGATCTCGCGCTACGCCCGGATCACCCAGGGGGTGGACGTCAACCGCGTCCCGGCGATGGTCGTGATCAAGCCGCTGTCGCTCACCCAGGGCGAGTCGCCGGTGGCCAGCGTCAGCTACGGCTTGATGGGGCCGCGGGCCGCGGCGCAGGCGGTCTTCGACGCCGTCTACAGCGGGCCCAAGCTTTCCTACTACCCGCAGTAGCCCCTCGCGCCGGCGGGAGGGGTGGCCGTAAGCTTGCGGCGTGGCCGCAGAGCGCTTCGAGCACCATCTCGCTGACGCCTCCCGGCGGGGCCCCGCGCCCGAGCGGGCGCTGTCCGGCGCCGCCGGCGGCGCCGCCTGCGGCGACCTGGTGCGGATCTCGCTCGTCGCCGACGCCGGGACGCTGACGGCGGCGCGCTGGGACGCTGAGGGGTGCGGCGCGACCAGCGCCGCCGCCGCCGCCGCGTGCGCGCTCGCCGAGGGCCGCGACGTCCTCGCCGCCGCCCGTCTCGGCGCCGCCGAGATCGACGCGGAGCTGGGCGGGCTCTCGCCGGAGCGCAGCCATGCCTGCGGTCTCGCCGCCGACGCCCTGCACCGGGCGCTCGCGGCGCTCGCTGCCTGCGGCGAGCGCCTGGCCGCGCCGCGGCCGCGGCGCGTCCTGGTCGCGCTCAGCGGCGGCGTGGACAGCGCCGTCGCCGCCTGGCTCGAGCGCCGCTCGGGCGCCGAGGTCGTCTGCGTGACCCTGAAGCTGTGGTCGGACCGCCTCACCGACGGCGGCCGCAGCTGCTGCTCGCCCGAGGCGGTGGTGGCAGCGCGGGCGCTCGCCCACTCGATCGGCGTGCCGCACCTGACGCTCGACCTCGAGCCGCAGTTCCGCGCCGGCGTGGTCGAGCCCTTCGTCGCCGGCCACGCCGCCGGGCGCACGCCGAACCCGTGCGTGCGCTGCAACGGCGAGGTGCGAATCGACGCGATGGTGGCCCTCGCCGAGCGGATCGGCGCCGGCGTCCTCGCCACCGGCCATTACGCCCGCATCGCGGACGACGGCGAGGGGCCGCTGCTCGCCGCGCCCGCCGACGCCGCCAAGGATCAGACATACATGCTGTCGGCGGTCTCGCCGGGGACGCTCGCGAGGCTGCGCTTCCCGCTCGCCGGCGTCACCAAGCCCGCGGTGCGCGAGACCGCGCGGCGCGCCGGCCTCGCCGTCGCCTCCAAGCGCGAGAGCCAGGACCTCTGCTTCCTCGCCGGCGAGGGAAAGCGCGCCTTCCTGCGCCGACACGCCGCGCTCGCCGACCGCGAGGGGGCGGTGGTCGACTCCGCCGGGCGCACGCTCGGCCGCCATCCGGGCCACCAGCACTTCACGGTCGGCCAGCGTCGCGGGCTCGGGCTGGGCGGCGGCGCGCCGCTGTACGTGCTGGGCACCGACGCGGAGCGAAACCGCGTCGTGGTCGGCCCTCGCGAGGAGCTGGCGACGCGCAGCGTGAGGGTGCGCGACGCCGTCCTTCACCGCGCCGGGTCGCGCGTGGACCGGGTCAAGCTGCGCTACCGGGCGCGGCCGGTAGCCTGCTCGATCTCGCCGAACGGCCAGCGGCCGGGCGGCCACGCCGGCCTCACGCTCGCCCTGTCGGAGCCCGTCCACGCCGCCGCCCCGGGCCAGGTCGCCTGCCTGCTGGACGGCGACCTGGTGGTCGGGCACGCCACGATCGCCTGAGCCCGGAGCAGCCAGGCGCGATCGTAGACTTGGCCCGGTGAAGGCCGCCGAGATTCGCGACACCTTCCTCGCCTTCTTCGAGCGGCGCGATCACCGCCGCGTCGAGTCCGCCTCGCTCGTGCCCGCCGCGCACGACCCCTCGGTGCTGCTGACCACCGCCGGCATGCAGCCCTTCAAGCCGTACTTCATGGGGGTGGAGGAGCCTCCCTCCACGCGGCTGACGTCCTGCCAGAAGTGCTTTCGCACCACCGACATCGAGCAGGTCGGCAACACCGCCCGCCATCTCACCTTCTTCGAGATGCTCGGCAACTTCTCGATCGGCGACTACTTCAAGGAAGAGGCGATCGAGTTCGGCTGGGAGCTGTCCACGCAGGGCTTCGGCTTCGACCCGGCGGAGATCTGGGTGACCGTCTTCGCCGGCGACGACGAGCTCGGGCTCGGCCCCGACACCGAGGCGATCGAGCTGTGGAGGGAGCGCGGTGTGCCGGAGGAGCGCATCGTGCGGCTGCCGCGCTCGGAGAACTTCTGGCAGGCGGGACCGTCGGGCCCCTGCGGGCCCTGCTCGGAGATGTACCTGGACCGCGGCGAGGCCTTCGGCGCCGCCGGCGACCGGCCCGGCGACGACACCGAGCGCTTCCTCGAGTACTGGAACCACGTCTTCATGACCTACGAGCTGCACGACGACGGCTCGCTGACGCCGCTGCCGAAGCGCAACATCGACACCGGGTTGGGCCTGGAGCGGATGGCGGCGATCAAGCAGGGCGTCGCGTCGGTGTTCGAGACAGACCTCTTCCGGCCGCTGGTGGACCTCGCCGAGGAGCTGTCGGGGCGAAGCTACGGCGCAGACTCCGAGACGACGCGGGCGATGCGGATCATCGCCGACCACGCGCGGGGCACCGCCTTTCTGATCGCGGACGGCGTCGTCCCGTCCAACGAGGACCGCGGATACATCCTGCGGCGGATCATGCGCCGCGCGATCCAGCAGGGGAGGGTGCTCGAGCTGGAGCCCCCCTACCTGGAGCGATTCGCCGAGCGCACGATCGCGACGATGGCCGGCGCCTACCCGCAGCTCGAGGCGGAGCGCGACGCGATCCTGCGCTGGGTGCGCGACGAGGAGGAGAGCTTCGGGCGCACGCTCGATCGCGGCACCGAGCTGCTCGAGCAGCTGATCGCCGACGCCCGCGAGCAGGGCACGTCGTGGATCGACGCCGCCGACGCCTTCAAGCTCCACGACACCTACGGCTTTCCGTACGACCTGACCAGGGAGCTTCTGGCGGGCGCCGGGCTGTCCGTGGACGACCAGGGCTTCGACGAGCTGATGGAGGAGCAGCGCCAGCGGGCGCGGGTGGGCACCGCCACCGCCCACGGCTCCGAGGACCGCCACGCGGGCGTGCTCGCCTTCGCCCGCTCGGCGCCGCCCACCCGCTTCGTCGGCTACGAGACCCTGCGGGCGCAGACCGGGCTGGTTGCGCTGGAGCGCGCCGACTCCAGCGTCCTCGCCAAGCTGGAGGAGAGCCCGTTCTACGCCGAGGGCGGCGGCCAGGTCGCCGACTCGGGGACGGTGCGCTGGCAGGGGGGAGAGGCGCGCGTCGCCGACGTCTACCGGATCGGCGACGACCAGGCCCTGGCGATCGCGTCGGCCGGAAGCGCGGCCGGGTCCGATGAGGGCTGGCCGGAGCCGGGCACGCGCGTGGAGGCCGAGGTGGACCACGCGACGCGGCACGCGACGATGCGAAACCACACCGCCACGCACCTGCTGCACGCGGCGCTTCGCGAGCGCCTCGGCAAGCACGTCCGCCAGGCGGGCTCGGCGGTGCGCCCCGACAAGCTGCGCTTCGACTTCACCCACGGGCACGCCCTGGAGGCCGCCGAGGTGCGCGACGTCGAGGACCGCGTCAACGAGTGGATCAAGGCGAGCCGACCGGTGCGCGCCCTGCACATGGACCGCACCGAGGCCGAGCGGCTGGGCGCGATGGCGCTTTTCGGGGAGAAGTACGGCGACTGGGTCAGGGTCGTCGAGGTGGACGACGTCTCTCGCGAGCTCTGCGGCGGCACCCACGTCGCCAACACCGCCGAGGTCGGGATCTTCGCGGTCGTCTCCGAGGGGTCGAGCGCCGCCAACGTGCGCCGGATCGAGGCGCTCACGGGGCCGGCGGCGATCGACTGGTTCCGGCAGCGCAGCGCCGCGCTCGCGGAGGCGGGCGAGCTGCTCGGCTCCGCCCAGGACCCGGTCGAGGCCGCGCGTCGAGCCGCCGACCGGCTCAGCGAGCTGGAGGGCGCGGCGCGGTGGGCCGGCGCCGAGGCGTCGCGCGAGCGCGCCGGCGAGCTGGCCGGTCGCGCCACCGAGGCGGGCGGGCTGCAGGTGCTCGCCGAACGCGCCGAGACAGCCGACCAGAAGCAGCTGCTCGAGCTGGCCGCCGGGCTGGGCTCGCGGCTGGGGGAGTCGGCGATCGTGCTCGGCGGGGCCGGCGACGGACGCGTGGCGCTGGTGGCGATCTTCAGCCCCGGCGCGGTCGAGCGCGGCCTGTCGGCTGCCGAGGTGGTGCGCGAGGCCGCCGCCGTGGTCGGCGGCGGAGGCGGCGGCCGCGACAGCGTCGCCCAGGCGGGCGGGCGCGATCCGGCGAAGCTCGACGAGGCGCTGGCGGCCGCGCGCCGCGCGATCGAGGCAAAGCTCGGCTAGCGCCCCCGCGGACGGCACAGTCGGCTAGCCTCCGCCGCCCCTCATGCGGGTGCTTGCGATCGACCACGGAACCGCGCGGTGCGGCTGCGCGATCTCCGATCCGACGGGACAGCTCGCCCGGCCGCTGCCGGTCGTCGAGCCCGCCGACCCGCGCGCGATCGCCGAGATAGCCGCGGAGCACGAGGTCGACCTCGTGGTGGTCGGAGTCCCGGTCGCCCTCTCCGGGGAGGAGGGCCCCCAGGCGGCGCTGACGCGGGAGTTTTGCCGCGAGCTCGCCGCGCTCCTCGACGTCCCGGTCGAGACCTACGACGAGCGGTTGACGACGCGGATGGCGCAGCGAAGCGCGCGCGAGGGAGCGGGCGCGGCCGAGGACTCGCTCGCCGCCGCCCACCTGCTGGAGAGCTTCCTGGCGTCGCGCGAGAGCGAGGCGCAATGACCGAGAGGCGCTCCCCCGACTTCTTCGAGGACCCGTTCCGTCGCGAGGACCGCGAGGCGCAGGAGCGCGAGCAGCGCCGCCGCGAGCGCGAGCAGCGCCGCCGCAAGCGGTCGCAGCCCGAGCCGAGCCCGCAGCAGCCGCCGGCCCGCCAGGCGCGGTCGCAGCCGCCATCGCGCCCCGTGCGGTCGCAGCAGCCGGCCCGCCAGGCGCGGCCGCAGCCAACGTCTCGCCCCGCCCGGTCGCTGCCGGCAGATCGCGAGGCGACCTCCAGGTCGCCCGCCGCTGCGCGGAGGCCAAGCGCCGCAGAGCCGCCCGGGTCGGATCCGCCGCCCCCGCCGCCACGGCGGCCCGCACCGGACGCCGGCGCCGCCGCGCGCCGATTCGGCGGCGGCATCTCGCGGCGCCTGCGCGGGCCGGGCGGCGGCATGCGCTGGCCGGCAATCGCTGCCCTCGTCGCCGCGCTCGCGGTCGTCTGGTTTCTGTGGGCCCTCTTCCAGCCGTTCCACGGAAAGGGCCACGGCAAGGTGGTGGTCTCGGTGCCGAAGGGCGCGAGCGCCGGCGCGGTCGGCGACATCCTCGACCAGCGCGGCGTCGTGTCTAGCTCGACGCTGTTCCAGATCCGCGCCAAGCTGGCCGGCAAGAGCGGCTCGATCCAGCCGGGCGCCTACACGCTGGCCAAGGACATGAGCTACGGCGCCGCCCTCACCGCCCTCACGAAATCGCCGGAGGTCCGCCAGATCACGGTCACGATCCCCGAGGGCCTGGCGCGTCCCCAGGTGGCGCCGCTCGTCGAGCAGGCCGGTGTGAACGGCGACTACGAGGCGGCCAGCCGCAGCTCGCCGCTGCTCGATCCCAAGCACTACGGGGCGAAGTCGGCGGACAGCCTGGAGGGCTTCCTGTTCCCGGCCACCTACGAGCTCAAGCCGGGCGCCACGGCGAACCAGCTCGTGAGCAAGCAGCTGCGCGCCTTCAAGCAGCAGATCGCGACGGTGCCGATGCGCTACGCGCGCTCGAAGAACCTCACCGTCTACGACGTGCTCACGATTGCCTCGATGGTGGAGCGCGAGGTGATGGTGGCGAAGGAGCGGCCGCTGGTGGCCGCCGTGATCTACAACCGCCTGCGCAAGGGGATGCCTCTCGGGATCGACGCCACGACCCGGTTTGCCACGGGCAACTACACGCAGCCCCTGACCGAGTCCGAGCTCGGGTCGAACTCGCCCTACAACACGCGCAAGTTCTCCGGCCTGCCGCCGGGCCCGATCGGCAACCCCGGGCTGGCGTCGCTGCGGGCCGCCGCCAACCCGGCGCGGGTGCCGTACCTGTTCTACGTGGTCAAGCCCGGCACATGCGGGGAGCACACCTTCGCCACCACCGACGCCGAGTTCCAGCGCGCCGTGGACAGCTACAACGCCGCCCGGGCCCGGGCCGGCGGAAAGTCGCCCACCGACTGCCCCGGGAGTGGCTGAGCCGAAGGACCTCCACCGCCTGGCGGTGATCGGGTTTCCGGTCGCCCATTCGCGCTCGCCGGCGATGCAGAACGCGGCCCTCGCCGCACTCGGGCTGGGCGACGAGTGGTCCTACGAGGCGATCGAGGTCGCCCCGGCGCAGTTCGACGAGCGCACCCGGGCGCTCGGCGAGCAGGGTTTCGCCGGCGCGAACGTGACGATCCCCCACAAGGAGGCGGCGCTGGCGCTCGCAGACACGGCGTCGGAGGCGGCGATTGAGATCGGCGCGGCGAACACGCTCAGCTTCACCGACGCCGGGATCCGCGCCGAGAACACGGACGCCCCGGGCCTGCTGGCGGCGCTGGCCGAGGACCCGGCGGGTCGGCGCGCCCTGGTGCTCGGGGCCGGCGGGGCCGCCCGCGCCGCCGCCTGGGCGCTGCGCTCGGCGGGAGCCGAGGTCGCCGTCTGGAACCGCACGCCCGAGCGCGCGCAGGCGCTAGCACGCGACCTCGGGGTGGAGGCAGTGGGCGAGGGGGCCGTTCGGCTGCACGACCTCGACGTTCTCGTCAACGCCACGTCGGTCGGGATGGAGGGCGCGAAAACCGCTGCACAGAGCGGAAAGCAGCTAAAGCAGCTGGGCCTCGATGCCGATGGGATCAGCGAACGACTGGTCGTAGTGGACCTGGCCTACGGGCCCGACGAGACCGAGTTGGCGAGCGCCGCCAGAGCGCGCGGGGCCCGCGTGGTAGACGGGGTCGAGGTGTTGGTCCACCAAGGGGCGGCGTCCCTGCGGATCTGGACCGGCCGGGAGCCGCCAGTGGATGTGATGAGAGTTGCGGCTCGATCCGGAGACAAACCGAGCGTCTAGAGGACCTTCCCGATGAGCGACGGGCGCGAGCGCCCCGGCTATCTGCAGCCGGTGCCGCCGCCGGGGACCGAGAACGTCGCCACCGCCGCCGACACCACGGCCGTCGAGGCCGAGGCCGGCACGCCGGGGCTGACGCCTCCGCGCAGCCGCGGCCGCTCCGGCGGCTTCATCACCGACGTGATCGTCGAGCTGGGATACGCCAGCTCCGAGAGCGTCGAGCGCGTGATCAACGAGGCGCGCACGGCGGGCAAGCCTCCGGAGCAGCTGATGCTGAGCCAGGGGATGGTCGACGGCGACCAGCTGGCGCGGGCGATCGCCGAGCGCTACGGGCTCGACCACGTCGACCTGACGGTCTTCCACATCGACATGGCGGCCGCCAACCTGGTCTCGGTCGAGGCCGCGCGGCGCTACCGCGCGGTGCCGATCTCCTTCGTCGACAAGCAGACGCTGCTGGTGGCGATGTCGGACCCCGCCAATGTCCTCGCCCTGGACGACATCCAGATGGGGACCGGCCACAACTGCCGCGTCGCCGTCACCTCGGAGGAGGACGTCGACGCGCTCGTGGCGCGGCTGAACACGCTCCAGTCGTCGGTCAGCGAGGCGATCCAGGAGGACGCCGAGGAAGAGGATGTCCTCGCCGACGTCAGCGAGCTGCGCGAGTCCGCCGACGACGCGCCGGTGATCAAGCTCGTCTACAGCGTCCTCGGACAGGCGGTCTCGGAGGGCGCCTCCGACATCCACTTCGAGCCCGATGAGGGCGAGATGCGGGTGCGCTTTCGCGTCGACGGCGTCCTGCACGAGGCGGCCAGCGTCCCCAAGCGGATGGTCGCGGGGGTGGTCTCGCGGCTGAAGATCATGAGCGACCTCGACATCGCCGAGAAGCGGGTGCCGCAGGACGGCCGCGTCGGCCTCACGGTCGAGGACAAGCGGGTCGACCTGCGAGTGACCACGCTTCCGACGACGCGTGGGGAGGGTTGCGCGGTGCGCATCCTCGACAAGTCGATGGCGCTCCTGGAGCTGGGCAAGCTCGGGCTGCTCGGCGAGTCGCTGGAGCGGTTCTCGACGTCGTTCAAGAAGCCCTACGGCGCGGTCTTCGTCACCGGGCCGACCGGGTCGGGTAAGTCGACCACGCTCTACGCGGCGCTGAACGAGATCAACGAGACCGAGCGCAACATCATCACGATCGAGGACCCGGTCGAGTACCGGATCCAGGGGATCAACCAGATCAACGTCAACCGCAAGGCGGGGCTGACGTTTGCAACCGGCCTGCGCTCGATCCTGCGCGCCGACCCCGACGTGATCATGGTCGGCGAGATCCGCGACGCCGAGACGGCGCGGATCGCCGTGGAGGCGGCGCTGACCGGCCATATGGTCCTGACCACGCTCCACACCAACAACGCGCCGGGCGCGGTCACGCGGCTTGCCGAGATGGAGATCGAGACCTTCCTCACCGCCTCGGCGGTCGACTGCGTGGTCGCCCAGCGACTGGCACGCACGCTCTGCACCCACTGCAAGAAGCGAGTGATCGTGCCCGCCTCGGCGCTCACCGAGGCCGGCTTCCACGTTGCCGCCGGCACGGACCTGGAGGCATACGAGCCGCTCGGCTGCGGCCGCTGCAACCAGACCGGCTACAAGGGCCGGATCGGTCTCTTCGAGGTGATGGTGATGAGCGAGGAGGTCAAGGACCTGACGATCAGGCGCGCATCCGAGGACGAGATCGCGAAGCTCGCCCGCCAGCAGGGCATGCGGACGCTCAAGGAGGACGGGCTCGAGAAGGTGCGAGCGGGCATGACCAGCGTCGAGGAGATCGCGCGGGTCTCGACCTGAGCGGACGGGCCCCGCGGGTGCGCCTGGACAGGCACGCCCGGGGCTTCAGTTTCCGGCTCGCGCGCCGATAACGAACCAGGCGATGGACTTCGATTTCGCAGACGTACTGCTGAAGCTGATCGAGACGGGCGGCTCCGACGTGCACCTGACGCCGGGGGTGCCCCCGATCGTGCGCCTGCGCGGGCGGATCACCCACCTCGACGAGTATCCGCCGCTGCGCCCGCAGCAGACGCGCGAGGTCGTCTACGGGATCCTCAACAACGACCAGCGCAAGAAGTTCGAGAACCAGCAGCAGCTCGACTTCGCCTACGCGGTGCCGGGCGTGGCCCGCTTCCGCGTCAACTGCTACTTCCAACGTGGCTCGGTCTCGGCGGCCTTCCGCCACATCCCCCACGAGATCAAGGACCTCGAGGACCTCGGCCTGCCGCTGGTGCTGGAGGAGTTCACCAAGAAGCCGCGTGGCTTCGTCCTGGTGACCGGCCCGACGGGCTCGGGCAAGTCCACCACGCTCGCTTCGATGATCGACATGATCAACCGCACGCGCGAGGAGCACATCCTCACGATCGAGGACCCGATCGAGTTCCTGCACCAGCACAAGAAGTGCATCATCAACCAGCGCGAGATCGGCGCCGACGCCCCCGACTTCACCCTCGCCCTGAAGGCGGCGCTGCGTCAGGACCCCGACGTGATCCTGGTCGGCGAGATGCGCGACCTGGAGACGATCTCGACGGCGCTGACCGCCGCCGAGACCGGCCACCTCGTGTTCGCCACCCTGCACACCCAGTCGACCTCGCAGACGGTCGACCGGATCATCGACGTCTTTCCGCCGCACCAGCAGCAGCAGGTGCGGATGCAGCTCTCGATCGCGCTCCAGGGAATCGTCACCCAGCAGCTGCTGCCGACCGCCGACGGCTCCGCCCGCGTGGTCGGCGCCGAGGTGCTGCTGCCGACGCCGGCCGTGCGCAACCTGATCCGCGAGGGCAAGACCCACCAGATCTACTCGGCGATCCAGACCTCGGGGTCGATCGGGATGCAGACGATGGACGCCCACCTCGCCCAGCTCGTGCGGATGGGCAAGATCACCCGCGCCCTCGCCGAGCAGCGCGCCTCGGTGCCCGAGGAGCTGAAGCGGCTGATGGGCGGGATGCAGGCGCCCGAGCAGGTCCAGACCGCCCCCGCCTTCGAAGCGGTCGGCTAGCCCAGGGAGGGATCGGCCGTGAGCACCTTCGCCTTCCGCGCAGTCGACGTCGCCGGCACTCCGTCGCGCGGCGAGGTCGACGCCAACTCCAAGGCACAGGTCACCGAGCAGCTTCGCCAGAAGGGCCTGATCGTCCTCGACGTGAACGAGGTCCGCGAGGCGTTCAAGATCGAGGACCTCTGGAAGCGCTGGCGCAAGATCAGGGGCCGCAACCTGGCCGTGTTCTCGCGCCAGTTCGCGACGCTGATCGGCTCCGGCATGCCGATGCTGCGGTCCCTCTACACGCTCGAGGACCAGACCGACGACGAGCTGCTCAAGGAGGCGGTCGTGAGCGTCCGCCAGGACGTCGAGGCCGGGAGCTCGGTGTCCAACGCGATGGAGCGTCACCCGAAGGTCTTCGACAAGCTCTACGTGGCGATGGTGCGCTCCGGCGAGGGTTCGGGCCGCCTCGAGGAGGCGCTGGACCGGATCGCCTACCAGCTCGAGAAGCTCGACGCCCTGAAGCGCCAGGTGCGCTCGGCGATGCTCTACCCGCTGATCGTGCTCGGCTTCGCGGTCGTCGTGCTGACGGCGATCGTCGCCTTCGTCGTGCCGGTGTTCGTGAGCATCTACCAGGACATCGCCAAGGAGCAGCCCGACACCAGCACGGCGCTGCCGAAGATGACCCAGATCACGGTGGGCGCGTCGAACCTGATCACCCACCGCGCCTACATCGTCGTGATCGCCATCGTGATCGGCGTCTACCTGTTCCGAAAGTGGAAGCGCTCCGAGATCGGCCACGACCAGTGGGACACGTTCAAGCTGAGGATCCCGATGAAGATCGGCGACGTCGTCCAGAAGGTCGCGCTGGCCCGCTGGTCGCGCACCTTCTCCGGCCTGATCACCGCCGGCGTGCCGCTCCTGCAGTCGATCCAGATCACCGGGGCGACGTCCGGCAATACGAAGTTCGAGCAGGCGATGGACGAGGTCTACGCCAGCGTCAAGCGCGGTGGCACGGTCGCCGCGCCGATCGCCGCCGCCGCGATCTTCCCGAGCATGGTCGGCCACATGGTCGCCGTCGGCGAGGACACCGGCTCGCTCGAGCACATGCTGACCAAGATCGCCGACTTCTACGAGGCCGAGGTGGAGGCCAAGATCAAGGCCCTGACCTCGATCATCGAGCCCGCCCTGCTGGTCCTGGTCGGCGGCCTGGTCGGCTTCATCGTGATCTCGATGTACCTGCCGATCTTCGACCTCTACAACAAGATCCAGTAGGGGCCGTAGGAGCAGACCGCCGCGCCGGGGCGAGTTTGTCTCCGACAAGGGGACAAACTCGCCCCGCGTCACGGTACGGCCCGGTCCGCGGCGCCTTGGTCCCCGCATTAGGGGACCAAGACGCCATTCGCAGGCGGCGACGACCGCCCGGAGCGGACTTCGGGCGGGTACGGCAGCGACAACTGCGACCCCGGGCCGGGGGCCCGCTCAGAGCGGGGTTGCGAGGGCGGCTAGGGCGTCCTTGCGGCCCGTCTGATGGCGCCTTTGTCCCCGATGGCGGACAAAGGCGTCATTTCGGGCCCGATGCTCGGCTGCGAGCGGTCGGCGCGATCGTCGAGGCGCCCGGCTACCAGCTGCCGTCGCCGGCGCAGCCGGCGGAGCCGGCGGTGGCGCAGGCGCGGCTGGTGGCGCCGTCCTGCTCCGCGAGGGTGAAGACGTTCCCCGACTTCGAGCTCGCCTGGAGCGTGAAGTGGTTGCGCCCGGTCGACACGTCCAATGCGCCGCTGCTCGCCCCGAGGGTGGGCTCGATCCGCACGAGCGCCGGCACGTCGGCGCCCGCGTAGTCGCCGTTGTCGTCCTGATAGGTCTTGAGCGCCACCTGCGCCGAGCTGATCAGGTCCTTGGCCTCGGCGTCGTGCGCCTTCGCCACCTGGCTGAGGTAGGCCGGGATGATCATCGCGGCGAGGATGCCCATCAGCAGGGCCACCACGAGCAGCTCGGGAAGGCTGAAGCCATCGTCGGCTCGGACGTCCATCTCACCCCAAATGTCGGCTTTTCGGAGCGGAAACCTGAACCTGGGTGCGTGTGTTCCGGCGACCCGGGCGCTCAGGGCTCGGGCAGGAGCTTCGCCTTCGCCGCATCGATCTTGAGCACGGTGCCGCGCTCGTAGACCTCTTCGACCTGAGATGCGTCGACCAGCCGACGACCGCCCTCCGCGTCGATCACGATTCCGTCGAAGATGTCCAGGCTCTGATCCGCCCGCACCTGCGTGACCCGGCCGATCTCGACGCCATCGCTCGACACCACGGGCTGACCCGGCGCCAGCTCGAGGTAGGAGGAGGGCTCGCCGAGGTCGGCCATCGCCTCAGCCTAGATGACTGATCCCACGACCCGGCGCACCTGGATCTACCGCCCCGGGTCTGACGCCGATCGCAAGCCTAGACTCGCCCGATGGCGAACGGCCCGAGCGCGCCGACCCCGCCGGGCGGATCGGAGCCGCCGAGGCGGCGGTCCCTTGCCGGACGCGTGCTCGGCGGCGGCGCGCGCGGGGCGCGGCGAGCCGCCGGGGCGGCGGGGATCGACCGGGCCGTCGAGAACGTGACCGAGGAGGCGATCGTCGCCGCCGTCGAGAGCCCGGCCGTGGAGCGCGCGCTGGGGCGGGTGCTGCGCGGCCCGGTGGTCGAGGAGGCGATGCAGGACGCGCTTCAGAGCCCGGCGGTGGAGGCGGCGCTGGTCGACGCGCTGGACAGCGAGATGCTCGATCGCGTCTGGCGCCGCCTGCTGGCCAGCGACGAGGCCCAGCGGCTGGTCGAGCGGATCGCCGAGGCGCCCGAGGTGCGGTCGGCGATCGCGGCTCAGAGCGTCGGCCTGCTCGGGGACATAAACCGCCAGCTGCAGCGCGTCGCGCGCCGGCTCGACGACATAGTCGAATCGGTCGCGAGGCGCCTGCTGTTCCGCAAGCGGCGCACCGAGCCGACCGACCGCGCCGGGATCGTCACCCGGGCGCTCGCCCTGGCGCTCGACATCGGCGCGATCAACGTCGTGTTCTTCGCCGCGTCGGCCCTGATCGCCCTGATCGCCTCGCAGGTGCTGGCGGCAGGGCACGCCGACGGCACGCCCGCACTCGCGGCCGGGACCGGCGTCTGGGCGATCGCGGTCGCGGCCTACCTCAGCTCCTTCTGGGCGCTCGCGGGCCAGACGCCCGGGATGCGGTTCATGGGAATACGGATCGAGGACGACGCGCCCGAGCCGGGGATCGGCGCAAGGCGTACGGTGCGCCGGCTGATCGGGCTGGGAATCGGCGTGATCACGCTGGGGATCGCGTTCCTAGGCATCCTGTTCAACGAGCGCCGCCGCGGTGTCCAGGACAGGATGGCCCGCACGGAGGTGGTCTACCAGGGCGACGCTCGCCGAACCGCGCCCTGGTCGCAGCCCGCCGAACCTCCGGCTCCCGCGGACTAGGCGCTCAGCTGTCGCCGCCGTCGCCGCCGGAGGGATGGCTCTCGGGCGGGTGGTACTCGGGCGGCTGGCCCGTTCCCGGATGGTATTCGGGCGCTTGGTAGTCGCTTCCCGAGCCGGATGGTGAGCCGCCGGACGAGCCGCTCGATCCCGAATATCCGGATGAGCCGCCCGATCCGCCGGTTGCGCCGGTCCCGCCCTGCGCGCCGCGGCCACCCGACGACCGCCGGTGGCGGCGATGCTGACCGTGGCGGTGCTTGCGCTGGGCAGTGGTGACGGTGCGCTGCGGGGGAGGGGCGAGCGCGCGGCCAGCGGACAGGGGCTCGGACGCCAGCCCGATTCGCTGGCTGGTCAGGTGGCTCGCCACCACCGAGATCCCGCCGGCGACGGCGAGGCCGAGGAGCGCCAGCGCGACCCAACGCGCGACGGCGCCCTTGACGCGCTCTCGTGGCGGCGGCAGGGAGTTCAAGGCAACTCGAACCTATGACGGGCGCTCACAACCGGGCGCCAAATCGAGGCAAAGAGAGGGTAAAGAAGGCTCATTGCCTCGCCGGCAGGATGAGGCTGGCACGCAGTCCGCCCTCCGGGCGGCTCGCCAGCGTCGTGTCGCCGCCCCACTCGCGCGTCAGCTCGCGCGCGATCGGCAGCCCCAGGCCGGTTCCCTCCGGGCCCCGGCGGCCCTCGCGGCCTCGATAGAAGCGCTCGAAGACCGCCTCCTCCTCGCCGGGCTCGAGTCCGGGACCCTCGTCGAGCACCTCGACCCCGCGCGGGCCGCCGGCGATCTCGACGATGGTTCCCCGCGGCGAGTAGCGGATCGCGTTCTCGACCAGGCAGTCGATCGCGCGGTCGAGGTCGGCCTTGGCGCACCAAACCGTGGCGCCGCCGGCCCGCGGCCGCTCGACGACCTCGATCCCGCGGCCGTCCGCGGCGCGGCGCCAGCGCTCGGCCGCCCGGCGCACGGCGTCGTCGACGTCGACGTCGGCGCCGGGCAGGTCGCGCTCTCCGGCGCGGCTCAGCACCAGGAGCTCCTCGACGGTGTGCGAGAGCCGATCCACCTCGCGGATCCCGGCCCCGAGCTGACGGCGGTCTTCGTCGTCGTCGGACGAATCGAGCAGGCCCTCCAGGCGCAGGCGCAGCCCCGTGACCGGCGTGCGCAGCTGGTGCGAGGCGTCGGCGACGAAGTCCTCCTGCGATCGCAGCAACCGGGCGAGGCGCTCGGTCATCTCGTTGAACGAGCGTGCCAGCGAGCGCTGCTCGGTGCTGCCCTCGATCGCCGCCTGGGCGTCCAGATCGCCGCCGCTGACGCGCCGCGCCGCCAGCTCCAGGCGCCGGATCGGGCCGGCCACCTGCTGCGCGATCAGGGCGCCGGCCGCGATCCCGAGGATCAGCACGATGATCGCGAGGATCACCAGATCGCCGACGGCCGTGCGGACTGCGCGGTGGACCGCGCCCACGCTCTGCGTCACCCTCACCGCCCCGCCGGTCCGCTTGCCCTCCAGGATCGGAACCGACGTGGCGAGGATGTCGCCGCCCAGGGTGTCGCTGTGGCGGGTGAACTGCTGGGGCTGGCCGCGGAGGGCGCCGCGCACCTCCGGCCGGTTCGTGTAGTCGGCGCCGACCTCGGCGGCACCGGCGCTGTCGGCGAGCAGTCGCCCGCGGGGGCCGACCACGATCACCCGCCCGCGAACCGATCGCGCCGAGACTTCGGTGAGGCGCTCGAGCGCGGTAGGACGCGGCGGCAGTAGCAGCTCCGCCGCCGTCGCCGCGACCACGTCGGCCTGGCTTCGCGCTTCGCTTCGCACTTCGGAGTCGACACGGTCGCGGAGGCTGACCGCGAGCGGGACGCCGAAGGCGATCAGCGCGAGCAGTAGCACGTACGCCACCGCCCCCAGGAGGATCAGGCGAAGGCTTACCGGCCCGATCCCTCCGGCACGAGCAGGCGGAAGCCGACGCCGCGCACGGTCTCGATGAAGCGCGGATTGGCGGGGTCGTCGCCCAGCTTCTTGCGCAGCCAGCCGATGTGGACGTCGAGCGTCTTGGTGGACCCGAACCAGTTCATGTCCCAGACGCGCGTCATCAGGTCCTCCCGCGTCACCACCTGGCCGGCGTGGCGCATCAGCTCAGCGAGCAGGTCGAACTCCTTGCGGGCAAGCTGTAGCGGCTCGCCCGCCAGGGTGGCGGACCGCGCCGCCGTGTCGATCTCGAGGTCGCCGGCGGCGAGCAGCCGCTCGGCGGACTCCGCCGGGCCCGCCCGCCGCAGCACGGCGCGAATCCGCGAGATCACCTCGCGGGCGCTGAACGGCTTGACGACGTAGTCGTCGGCGCCCATCTCCAGGCCGACGATCCGGTCCATCTCGGTTCCGCGCGCGGTCAGCATCACGATCGGGACGTCGGAATGGCGCCGCAGCTCGCGGCAGACGTCCCGCCCGTCGCCGTCGGGCAGCGCCAGGTCGAGGATCACAAGGTCGGGCTCGACGCGCTCGGCAAGCTCGAGCCCCTCCGCCGCGGTGCGGGCGATCACGGGCTCGAAGGATTCGCGCCGCAGGGCATCGGCGAAGGGCTCGGATATCGCGTCCTCGTCCTCGACGACGAGGATGCGAGGGCCGCTTGGCACGGCCGGTGACATAGCGGCCACTGTAGCGGCGCGCGCCCCGACACCGGCGCGGGCGATCAAGTTTTGCCCCGTCTTTACCGCCGCCTGGATCGGCCTTGGGCGGGCGCTGCCGATAGTGCTCGGCGACGACCCCGGAGGAGGTATTTCAGTCGTGAAGAGCGCAAAGACGAAGGTCACGGCCGCCCTGACGGTTCTGAGCCTCGGCGGGCTCGCCGCTGTGGCGGCCACCTCGAACCCCGGCAAGAACTCGTTCGCGGCCCTGGAGCCGAAGGTGCGAACGCAGGTCATCCGCCGCACGATCCACGTCAAGCGTCATCCGAGGCGCAGCCAGACCGCAGCCGCCCGAGCGCGGCGTGCCGCGGCCGCCAAGAAGGTGTCCACCGGCGCAAGCGGCGCCGGCGGCGGCTCGGCGGCCCTAAGCACCGGCGCGAGCGGCGGCGGCGGCGCCTCTGTCCCCGTCAGCAGCCGCACCAGCGGCGGTGGCGGTGGCGGCGGCAGCGCCTCGGCCCCGGTCAGCACGCACACCAGCGGCGGTGGTGGCGGCAGCACCCACTCCGCGCCCGTCAGCACCCACACGAGCGGTGGCGGCGGCGGTGGCGGCGGCAGCACCGGCGGCGGCGGCGAGCGCGAGTCCGAGGGCGGCGGCGGAGGTGAGGGCGGCGGTGACTGAGACATCGCCGAACCCGACCCCTCCGGCAGCCGGCCCCACGCCGGCTGCCACGCCGGCCGCGAGCCCGGGACGCGCGACGGCGGGCACGCCGGCTCGGCCGGCTGCCCGCCGTCGCCGGCCGAGCCCGTCAGCGGTCGCCGTGGCCTCGCTGTCCACCTTCCTCGCGCTGTTCTCCGTGCTGGCATTCCAGATGCGCGCCAGCGCGGCAAGCGACAAGGCGAGCGCCCAGCCGCGACCGGTGGTGCTGCGCAAGGTCATCCGCCGCAAGGTCGTCTCCAGCGTCGGCGCAGGAGCGGGCGGCATAACGTCATCGCAGCCCGTGGTCTCCGGCTCGGCGCCGGCGGCCAGCGCGCCGGCACCCGTGGTCTCGAGCTCCTCATGAGCGAGCACGACGTCAGCTTCGACGCGATGGGCTCAGAGGTGAGGCTGCTGATCGGCACCCCCGACGAGGGCCGGCCGCCGGCACCGATGGCCGCGGAGGGCGCGCGCCGGTTCATCGCCGAATTCGAGCAGGCCCTGTCGCGCTTCCGCGACGACAGCGAGCTGACCGCGTTCAACGCCGACCCCCGCGCGGAGGTCCCCGTCGGCGAGCTGCTGCGGCGCGCCGTCGAGTCCGGGATCTGGGCCGCGGAGCAAACCGGCGGCCTGGTGGACCCGACGCTCGTTCGCGAGCTCGAGTCCGCCGGTTACGCGCGCACGCGGATCGGCGTGCCTTCGGCGTCGCTGCCCGCGGCGCTGGAGGCGGCGCCGGCGAGGCATCCCGCTCGGCCGCACCCGGCGCAGCGCTGGCGCGGCTTCGAGGTCGACGACCGCACCGGCGCGGTGCGGCGGCCGCCCGGAGTGGTGTTCGACACAGGCGGCGTCGGCAAGGGGCTTGCCGCCGACATGATCGCGGCTCGCCTGCACGGCTACGCGCGCTTCGTCGTCGACTGCGGCGGCGACATCCGGGTCGGCGGTCCCGAGGCGGCCCGCTGGCCGTACGAGATCCACGTCGAGCACCCCCTCACGGGGGAGCACGCCTACGTGCTCCGGCTCGGCTCCGGCGGCGTCGCCACGTCCGGGCTCAACGTGCGCATCTGGAAGCGCGACGACGAAACCTTTGCCCACCACCTGCTCGATCCGGCCAGCGGTGAGCCCGCCTGGACCGGGCTGGTCGGCGCCACGGCGCTCGGAGCGACCGCGCTCGAGGCGGAGACGCTCTCCAAGGCGGCGCTCCTGTCCGGACCGGAGGGGGGACGCCGGGTCCTCGCCGCCCGCGGCGGCTTGCTCGTCCACGACAGCGGCCGGGTCGAGCTGGTCGGCCCCCTGCGCCCGCGCGTGCGAATCCCCGAAACGCTTGGCGGCAGCTGGAGCGCGGCCGCATGACCAACCCGGTCGTCTCCCACTTCTGGTGGCTTGCCAGCCGCGCCTCGGGCCTGGTCGCGCTCGGCCTGATCACGGTGTCGGTGGCCCTGGGCCTGACGATGTCGTCGCGGATGTCGCGGTTTCCCCGCCTGAAGGCGAAGCTGATCGCGATCCACGAACACACCGCGACGTTCGGGCTCGTCGCGATCGGCGTGCACGGCGTCACCCTGCTCGGCGACTCCTGGCTCAACCCGGGCCTGAAGGGGCTGGCCGTGCCGTTCACGATGTCCTACCGGCCGCTGTGGACGGGCCTCGGCATCGTCGGCGGCTACGTCGCGGCGATCCTCGGCCTCAGCTTCTACGCGCGCCGGCGGATCGGCGCCCGCCTTTGGCGCAAGGCGCATCGCTTCACCCCCGTCGCCTACGCGCTGGCCGTCGCCCACACGATCGGCGCCGGCACCGATGCCTCGACCCCGTGGATGCGCTGGTGGCTGCTGATCAGCGTCCCGGCTATCGGCACCCTGTTCCTGTTCCGCGTGGCCAGCTCGATCTTCGGCTCGAGCCGGACGGGCGGATCCGCGCCGGCGCCGGCTGCGCGCCCGCAGCCCGCCACGGCGGCGCCCAGCGCGCATCGCCCGCGGCCGCATCTGCCGCATCTGCCCGAGCTGGCGCCGGCGCGCACGCCGGTGGGAGAGGAGGCGTGATGGGCGCGGGCGTGGTCATAGTCGGCGGCGGGCTGGCGGCCCAGCGCTGTGCCGAGGCCCTGCGAGGGCGCGGGTACGACGACCGCATCCGGATCGTGGGCGAGGAGCCCGAGCGGCCGTACGACCGGCCGCCCCTTTCGAAGGGGTTGCTCGCCGGCGCCTCGAACGAGGCCGACGTCGCCTTCCGCGCGGCGGAGTGGTACGAGGAGAACGACGTCGAGTTGCTGCTCGGGCGCCGAGCCGAGGGGCTCGACCCCGACCGGCGCATCGTCAGGCTCGAGGGCGACGGTGAGCTGGAGTACGACAAGGCCCTGATCGCCACCGGCGCGTACGCGCGCCGGCTTTCGTTCCTCGACGGCTACGACAACGTCCACGCGCTGCGAAACCTCGCCGACCTGCGGGCACTCCGCGGCGACCTTCGACGCGGCTCCCGGCTCGCCGTGATCGGCGCCGGGTTCATCGGCCAGGAGGTCGCCGCGACCGCACGCGGATTGGGCCTGGAGGTGACGATCCTGGAGGCGCAGGAGCTACCGCTCGCCGCGATCCTGGGCCCGAAGGTGGGACGTTGGTTCGCAGAGCTGCACGTCGACGAGGGCGTCAGGCTGCTGCTCGAGGCGCGGCTGGAGGGCGTCAGCGGCGACGACCGGGCGGAGGAGCTGGTGCTCGCCGACGGCCGCAGGATCGCCTGCGATGCGGTCGTGGTCGGCGTCGGAGTCGCTCCCAACACGGGATGGCTCGCCGGGGGCGCGTTGGGGCCGATGCTCGACGACGCCGGTGGCGTTCACACCGACACCGCCGCGCGCACCCGCGTCCCGGACGTGTTCGCGGCCGGAGACGCGGCCTCGCCGTTCGACCCGCGAACCGGGATGTACGCGCGCACGGAGCACTGGGATGCTGCCGCCCGCCAGGGTGCCGCGGCAGCCCAGGCGATGCTCGGCGCCTATCCGGGGACGCCGCCGCTTCCCAGCTTCTGGAGCGATCAGTACGGTGTCCGCATCCAGTACGTCGGCCACGCCGGCCGCGCGGACGGAGTCCTGGTCGAGGGCAACCCGGCCGATCGCGACTTCACCGCCACCTACATGCAGGGCGGCAGGCCGATCGCCGCGCTCGCGGTCGGACGGCCACGTGCCGTTCCCAAGCTTCGCCGGCTCATCGAGCTCGGCCACACCGGAGCAGACACAGAAGAGATAGCGAGGGCAGCATGAGTTACCTACCGACGATCGACCCGGCTGCGTGCAGCGGCCACGGCGACTGCGTCGACGTCGCGCCGGAGATCTTCCGGCTCGACGAGACCGCGACCGTCATCGGGGACGGCCCCGACGACCTCATCATCGAGGCCGCCGAGATGTGCCCCGCCCTGGCGATCACGGTCACCGACTCCGAGACGGGCGAGACCGTCTTCCCGTAGACGCCGACGCCCGGCCCGCACGGGGCGGGCGCGTCCGAGTCCCACCGGAGCGCCGCCTAACCTCAGCGCATGCTGAGGCTGACGGCGCTCCTGGGCGTGGACGTCCGCTCGTCGCGGGGGCAGCCCATCGGGTCGCTGCGCGACGTCGGCGTCGGCCTACACGGCGCCCATCCGCCGGTCGCCTCGCTGGTCGTCGGCGGCCGGCGTGGCGGCCGCACTGCGCTCGCCTGGCCGGACGGCGCCGCGCTGCGCGGCGGGGCGCTGGAACTGGGGACGGACCCGGAACCCGCCCCGGATGGGGGGGAGGTCCTGCTGCTGGAGGAGCACGTGCTCGACGCACAGGTCGTCGACCTGGCCGGAAAGCGCCTCGTCCGGGTCGGGGACGTGATCCTTGCCGACGACGGTCCCCGGCCCCAGCTCGCCGCGGTGGAGATCGGCGCCGAGGCGGTGCTTCGACGCCTCGGCCTGCACCGTCTCGCGCGCCGAGCCGGCGCCGAGGTGCTGGACTGGCACGACCTGCACCTCGCCTCCGCGCCGGGCCACGGCCTTGCCCTGCGGATGCCGAAGGCGAGGGTGCACCGCCTCGACGCCGCCGAGCTGGCCGAGCTGCTGCACCATCTCCCGCCGGCGCGGGCGGACGAGCTGCTCGCGGCCGTCGAGGAGCACCGCCGCCCCCCGCCGCCGCCGCCGCGGCCCGCCCGCGGCCGGCGCTTCGGCCGCGTCATGCGAGCCCGCCGCCGTGCGCCGTCGTAGCGCCCTCGTAGCGCTCGCCGCGGTCGCCGGGCCGGGGCTGCTCGCCGGCCTGTCGGACGACGATCCCGCCGGGATCACGACCTACTCGATCCTCGGCGCCGACTACGGCTATCGGCTGCTCTGGGTGCTGGGGCTCTCCACCGCCGCCCTGATCGTCTTCCACGAGGTGGGCGCGCGGATGGGGATGGTCACCGGCCAGGGCCTGACCGGCCTGATCCGCGAGCGCTTCGGCGTGCGCGCGGCGGTGGGGGGGCTGGCGGCGCTCGTGCTGGCCAATCTCGGCACCACGTGCGCGGAGTTCGCCGGCATCGCCGCCGGCTTCGAGCTGGCCGGCGTCACCCGCTACGTCAGCGTGCCGCTGGCGGCGATCGGGGTGTCGCTGCTCGTCCTGCGCGGGAGCTTCCACCGCGTCGAGCACGTGCTGCTGGCGCTGGGCGCCGTGTTCGCCACCTACATCCTCGCCGGCTTTCTCGCGGGGCCCGACTGGGGCGCCGCCGCGCGCGGCCTCGTCGTCCCCAGCATGCCGCTGAACCGCGACGCCGTACTCGCCGTCACGGCGACCGTGGGCACCACGTTGGCGCCATGGGGCCTCGCCTTCATCCAGTCCTACGCGGTCGACAAGCGCCTGCGGCCATCCGACCTGGGACCGGAGCGAATCGACGTCGTCACCGGCGCCGTGATGACCGGGGTGATCGGCCTGTTCGTCGTCGTCGCCTGCGCCGCCACCCTGCACGCCGACGGGCGCTCGATCCACAGCGCCGCCGACGCGGCGTCGGCGCTTCGCCCGCTCGCCGGCGGCCTCGCCTCGGCTCTGTTCGGCGTCGGGCTGGTCGGCGCCGGCCTGCTCGCCGCGTCGATCCTGCCCCTCTCGACCGCCTACTCGGTCGCCGACGTGTTCGGCAGCGAGGCGGCGCTCGACGACCCCGTGGCCGAGGCGCATCTGTTCTACGGGACCTACGCGGTCGTTGTGATCGTCTCGGTGGCGATCGTGCTCGTCCCGGGGGCGCCGCTGATCCGGATCCTCTACCTCAGCCAGGCGCTCAACGCGATCCTGCTGCTTCCGCTGCTCGCCTTCGCGTTCGCGATCTCCCGCGACCGCGACTTGATGGGCCGCTACGCGAACGGGCGCTGGGCCTCGGTGGCGGCGGCCGTGACGATCGCCGTCGTCGCCGTGTGCGTCGCGGCGCTCGCGATCGTGCCCCTCGCCTGAGCGCCTCTCGCCGCTCAAGTTCGGCGCGCGGCCGGCCGATCACGCCCTGGGGGCGTCGCCCGCGTCGGCGAGCCACGCACCCCCCGGTCGAGGAGAAACGCGTGAGCGAGAACAGCGGCGTCGCATTGCTTCGGGAGGACGTGCGCCAGCGCGAGCTGGGGCTGCGCCACGCCACGATCCGGATCGGCTTCTGGGTGACCCTGCTGGTCGCCGCCGGGGCCCAGGCCTATGCGCTTGCGACCTGGAGCCGGCCGCACAGGGCGCTGATCAGCGTCGTCTTCGTCGCCGCCGTGGCCAGCGCGGTCGTGGTGCGGCTGCTCCCCACGGAGCGGATCGTGCGCAGCCGCTGGCGGGAGCCGTTCTTCCTCGCCTGGAGCACGACGGTCATCGCCCTGATCGCGATCGTCACCGCCGCCGACGGCGGCACGACCAGCCCCTACGTGCTGCTGTTCGTGCTGCCGTTCGTGTTCGGCTCGCTCTCCTATCCGTTGCTTTCCACGATCGCCGTCGCCGCGATCGCGGTCGCAGCGTTCCTCGCCGTCGCTGCCACCCAGGCTCCGACACATCCCGCCTACGCCGGCTTCGTCGCGTTTGCCCTGGTCTGCGCGGCGATCCTGAGCAGCTGGGAGGCCAGCAACCAGGGCCGCCGCCGCCGCGCCCTGGCGGCCGCCGCCGAGGCGCTTCAGGCGAGCGAGGCGACGAGCAGGCTGCAGGCGCGCCAGCAGCGCGAGGTGGCGGCGTTCGGCCAGCGGGCGCTCGGCGGAGCCGACATCGACACGCTGCTCGACGAAGCGCTGGCGATCGTGAGGCGGATGGTGGGCGCGGACATCGTCGGGGTCCTGAAGCTGGTTCCCGGGGAGGACGCGCTGACGATGCGGGCGGCGATCGGGCTGCCCGCGGAGGTCGTGGGCGAGGGCAGGATCCCGCTGGACGCGTCCCAGGCCGGCTACACGCTGATGACCGGCAGCCCGGCGATCGTCCGCGACTGGGCGACGGAGCGGCGGTTCGGCCAGGCGAAGGTCCTCGCTGACGCCGGGGTGTCGAGCGGGATCACGGTGCCGATCAGGGCGAAGGGCCAGCCATACGGCGTTCTCGGCGCGCAGACGCACGAGGTGAAGGAGTTCAGCGGCGAGGACGTCAGCTTCATGCAGGCGATGGCCAACGCCCTCGCCAATGCGGTCGAGCGCCGCGAGGCGGAGCAGCGCACGCGCTGGGAGGCGCTGCACGACCCGCTCACGTCGCTGGCGAACCGCAACCTCTTCGTCGACCGCCTCGCTCACGCGCTGGCCCAGGCGCAGCGGCGCGGCAGCGCGGTCGCCGTGCTGTTCTGCGACCTCGACCAGTTCAAGCTCGTCAACGACAGCCTCGGCCATGCCGCCGGCGACGAGCTGCTCGCCGCGGTGGCGCCGCGTCTCGAGGAGGCCCTGCGACCGGGGGACACGGTCGCCCGCTTCGGCGGCGACGAGTTCGCGGTCCTCGCCGAGGACATCTCAACCCCGGCCGACGCGACGCGCATCGCCGAGCGGATCGGCGCCGGGTTCGCGCTGCCGTTCACGCTGCGTCGCCGCGAGCACTACGTCACCGCCAGCATCGGGATCTCGATCGGGATCGGCGGAGAGGCGCCGGAGGCGCTGATCCGCGACGCCGACGCGGCCCTCTACCGGGCGAAGGAGCGCGGCCGCGGCGCCTTCGAGATCTTCGACGAGGTGATGCGGGCGCGGGTCGTCGAGCACATGCAGACCGAGAACGACCTGCGCCGCGCGCTCGAGCGCCGCGAGTTCGAGCTGCACTACCAGCCGGTGGTGTCGCTGCGCGACGGCGAGATCGTCACCCTCGAGGCGCTGATCCGCTGGCGCCACCCGACCCGCGGCCTGCTCGGCCCGGCTGCGTTCATCCCCGTGGCCGAGCAGTCGCGCCTGATCGGCCAGATCGGGCGCTGGGTGCTGGAGGAGGCCTGTCAGCGTGCGGCCGCCTGGCAGCAGATGGACCCCGACGGGCGGCCGATCGGGATCGGGGTGAACCTGTCGGCGCGCCAGCTTGCCGATCCCGGGCTACCCCGGATCGTCGCCGACGCGATCGAGTCCAGCGGGATCGACCACGCCACGCTCAACCTCGAGCTGACCGAGACCGTCCTGCTCGAGCACGCCGAGGTCCCGGAGCAGTCGCTGATCGCGCTCAAGCAGCTCGGCACCCGGCTTGTGCTGGACGACTTCGGCATCGGCTTCTCGTCGCTCGGCTATCTCAAGCGCTTCCCGCTGGACGCGATCAAGCTCGACCGCAGCTTTGTCGAGAACCTCGCCTCCGCCCCCGCGGACCGGGCGATCGTGCGTGCGGTCGTCGAGATGGCCGCGGCACTCGGCCTCGGCGTCGTGGCCGAGGGCGTCGAGACCGAGGAGCAGCTCGAAGCCGTCAGGGCGCTGGGCTGCCGCTACGCCCAGGGCTTCCACTTCACGCGGCCGGTGCCCGCCGCCGAGGTGATGCCGCTGCTCGAGCGCCCGCCGTGGCGCCGCGGGGCGGCCGCGCGCCAGCTCGCAGCCGACTCCTGAGCGAGCACGCGCGCGGGCGCGCTCGACCCGCTTGCTAACTTGAGGCCGTGGGGAATCTGCGCCTGATCGACTCAAGTTCTGTGTCGCGCCGCGGGGCGGCGCCCGAGCGCGAGGAGCTGCCCGACGGAGCGGCGCTCGACGCCTACTCGCGCACCATCACCGGCGTGGCCGAGACGCTCGGCCCATCGGTGGCCAACCTGCGCGTGGAGCGGCGCGGGCGGCGCGGGCGTGCGTCCGGCGGCGGCAGCGGGGTCGTGATCACGCCGGACGGCTACGTGCTGACGTCGGCGCACGTGGTCAGCTGGAGCGACGCCCGCGTGCGCGCCTCGCTGCCGGACGGCAGCGAGCACGCCGCCGACGTCGTCGGCGCCGACCCGCTCTCTGACCTGGCGGTGCTGCGGGCCCACGCGAGCGACCTGCCGCCGGCCGCGCTCGGCGACGCCGAGTCGCTGCGCGTGGGCCAGCTCGTGGTCGCGATCGGAAACCCCCACGGCTTCACCGGATCGGTCACCGCCGGGGTGGTCTCGGCGCTGGGGCGCTCGCTGCCCACGGGCACCCGCTCGGCCGTGCGCCTGGTCGAGAACGTGATCCAGACGGACGCCGCCCTCAACCCGGGGAACTCGGGCGGCGCGCTCGCCGACGGTCTCGGCCGCGTCGTCGGGATCAACACCGCCGTGGCCGGGATCGGCCTCGGGCTCGCCGTTCCGATCAACGACGCGACCCGCCGGATCGTCGGCTCGCTGATGCGCGACGGCCGCGTGCGGCGCGCCTATATCGGCATCGTCGGCGGGTCGCGGCCGCTTCCGCCGCGGCTGGTGGCGGCACTCGGCCGCGATCTCGGGATCGAGGTCGTGGAGGTGGTGTCGGGAAGCCCGGCGGCGAAGGCCGGCCTGCGCCCGGAGGACCTGATCGTCGCCGTGGACGGCGAGCCGATGGGGGACGTCGGCGACCTGCAGCGGCTGATGGTGGCCGAGCGCATCGGGGCGCGGCTCGAGGTGAGCGTGTTCCGCGATGGCCGAAGCCTCGCGGTGGATCTCACTCCGGAGGAGCTGGAGAGCTAGCTCGGGCCGGTCCCGGTGCCGTTCCCGGTCCCGGTGCCGCTGCGCTGGGGGCCGACCGCGATCGAGCCGACGCGGCGGACGCCGACAAGGCGCACCGCGAAGCTGCCTCGCCTGTCGAGCAGCGCGTCGAACTCCGCCGGCGTCTCGCGGCTGACCGGCTCGACCAGGCCGTAGCCGGCGATCTCGACCTCGCCGAACCCGCGCCCGCGGACCTCGAGGCGCAGCTCGTCTCCGAGGCGGGCGTGAATCGTGCCCTGGCGCGCCGCGCCGGCGTCGAGGACGGCGCGCAGGAGCCTTCCCGTTGGGGGCGGGGGGGCCGTCGCGGTGTGCGTGCCGGAGGCGGTGGTCTCGCTGCTGCTCCCCCGCCGCGGCGCCGGCACGAGTGCGGCGGCGATCGTGGACAGGGCGAGCATCACCAGCAGCACGATGATCAGGCGACGCGCGCCCATCAGGCGAGCGCCCGCCGCGACCCTGGCCCGGCCGCCTGTCCGAGCGGCTCCGCGACGGGGCTCACCGCCCGATTCGTGCCTGGGTGCTGTCCCCTAGTGGACATATGGCGTAGACCCCAGAACTCAAGGTCCCCTATTCGCCGCCGATAGGGGACAGACATGCCAGGGCCAGCGACCTACGCGGTCTTGCGGGGCTCTGGGAGGCAACAAGGCAGAACACCCGAAGGAGGGTACGAATGCTGCGGAAGCTCCGCGAAAGAAGCCAGAGCGAGTCGGGTTTCACCCTGATCGAGCTCCTGGTTGTCGTGCTCATCCTGGGAATCCTGGCGGCAATCGCCATTCCCTCGTTCCTCAACCAGAGGACGAAGGCCCAGGACGCAAGTGCAAAGTCGGATGCCCGGACCGCCCAGACGGCGGCCGAGACGCTCGCGACCGATAACTCGGGTTCGTATGCGACCGTCGCTCCGGGGACCCTGACCGCGACCGAGCAGACCCTGACCGGCGCCAGTGGCCTCCAGGCCTCGGGCACCGCGACCACGTACGACGTGTCGGTGGTCTCCACGAGCGGTACCAGGTTCGGTGTCAGGCGCAATGCCGGCGGTACGTTCACGCGTTACTGCAACAACGTCGGCGCAGGCGGCTGTCACGCACCCGACGCGAACGGCAACAACTGGTAGCCGCTCGCTAGAGCTGAACGCTCCGAGGAGGGCGGGCCCTGTGCGGCCCGCCCTCCTTATTGCCTGGACGGGATCACCGTCTAGGTGCTGTCCCTGAGTCTCAACCTTTTGCCCCTGGGAGCCGATAGGGACGGCAAGCAAGAGCCACGGTGCAAGGGCAGACCCGCCGCGAGGTGGGGACGCAAAGCCACGGGGCTCCTTCAGGAGCAAGCCGGGCTGCCACCGGGGTCAGGAAGACACCCGACTGGTTGGACCAATGGCTCGAGCAAAGCCAACGCAAGCACCCTTAAGGAGGGTTCGAATGCTGCGGAAGCTCCGCGAAAGAAGCCAGAGCGAGTCGGGTTTCACCCTGATCGAGCTCCTGGTTGTCGTGCTCATCCTGGGAATCCTGGCGGCAATCGCCATTCCCTCGTTCCTCAACCAGAGGACGAAGGCCCAGGACGCAAGTGCAAAGTCGGATGCCCGGACCGCCCAGACGGCGGCCGAGACGCTCGCGACCGATAACTCGGGTTCGTATGCGACCGTCGCTCCGGGGACCCTGACCGCGACCGAGCAGACCCTGACCGGCGCCAGTGGCCTCCAGGCCTCGGGCACCGCGACCACGTACGACGTGTCGGTGGTCTCCACGAGCGGTACGAGGTTCGGTGTCACCCGCAATGCCGGCGGTACGTTCACGCGTTACTGCGACAACGTCGGCGCAGGCGGCTGTCACGCACCCGACGCGAACGGCAACAACTGGTAGCCGCTCGCTCGAGCTGCACGCTTGAGAGGGGGTGGGCCTTCGGGCCCGCCCCCTTTTCTTTGCGCTGGTTTCCCGGGGCGGCCCGCGGTCCCGGAAACAGGCGTCGAGAGCTGGGCCGGCGCCTCAGGCGGTGGTAGCCGTGGCCGATGGGTCTCTCAGGCCGTCCGCATGAGCGCCCACGGACAGATCGCATCCGTCACCAGGCGCGCGATCGCGCGCCTGCGCGACCAGCGCGGGATCGGCCTGGTCGAGATGCTGGTCGCGGCGGCCTCGTTCACCTTCGTCGTCGGGGCGGCGAATCCCGCGACCGGCGGGGGCGGCCGGGGGGGCGGGTGCAGGCAGCGCTTTAGACGCGGGCCCTCGCGGCCGATGTTTGTCGCGGGTCGTCTGCAACGAGCCCGAGCCTGAAGATGAGCGCCCACGGACAGATCGCATCCGTCACCAGGCGCGCGATCGCGCGCCTGCGCGACCAGCGCGGGATCAGCCTGGTCGAGATGCTGGTCGCGGCGGCCTCGTTCACCTTCGTCGTCGGGGCGGCGATGACGCTGTCGATCGTCGCCCTTCACAACGAGCCCAGGGCGGCCGAGCGCTCCGACCGCGTAAACCTCGCCCGCACCACCCTCGAGCGCATGACCCGCGAGCTGCGCCAGACCTACAGCGTGCAGACCGCCGGCTCCAACGAGCTGAGCTTCTTCACCTACGAGCGCGTCGGCGGGGCCACCACCTCCACCCAGCGGCTGGTCTCCTATCGCTGCGACTCGGGCACGTGCGTGCGGCGCGAGGCCCCGGTCGGCCAGCCGCTGCCCGAGAGCGGCACGATCGTCGCCAGCGGGGTGACGAACTCGAACGTGTTCGACTACCTGCCGGACACGATCAACCCCGAGGAGGTCGACATCCGCTTCGTCTTGTCGATCCCCGGCCAAAGTCACACGATCGCCGTGGACGACGGCGTCAACCTGCGCAACGCGACCGACTTCTACAACTGATGCGCGCGGCTGACGAATCCGGCTTCACGGTGATCGAGGTCCTGGTCGCGGCGCTGATCCTTGCGATCGGGATCTTCGCGGCGCTCAACCTGCTCGACGTCTCCGCCCGCACCACGCTCAGCGCCGAGCGAAACCAGGTCGCGGTCAACCGCGCCCAGCGCGAGATGGAGGACCTGCGCGGGCTCGACTACGACCAGGTCGCGCTGACCGCGGCGCCGGCCACCTCGACCGACCCCAACAACCCCGGAAACCGCGTCTCGGGGGCCACCTTCGAGACCAAGGACGGCGACACCTCCAGCTACGCCGACCTGGTGATCAACGGCCAGACGGGGATCTCCAACGGCACGATCAACCCCGGCCCGACCAGCTTCAGCACCGGCCAGGTCTCGGGCAAGGTCTACCGCTACGTGGTCTGGCAGAACGACCCGAAGTGCTCGACCTGCACCGGAACGCACGACTTCAAGCGCGTGATCGTCGCGGTCAAGCTCGACGCCACCGGCCTCGGCCAGGGAGCCCGCCGCTACGCCGAGATCCAGGCCGACTACACCAACCCCCAGGAGGGGGTGCAGGGATCGGCGCCGCCGCCGTCGAGCGACAACACCGTGACGGCGCAGCAGTTCCATCTGACCGACACCCCCTGCAGCTCGTCCACCCGGCAGGCGATCGCCGACGACGCCGAGGTCTCGCCGCAGCCCTCGCAGCCGGGCCACCCGCTTCACAACAGCCTCGGCGCCTGCTCGGCCGGCAAGAAGACCGGCTCGACGCCCGGGGCCCCCGACCTGCTGATCCTCGACGCTCCTCCCGACCCGACCCCGACCGACGATGCCGACCCGGTCCTCTACGACTACGCCACCGACCTCGAGCCGGTTGCCACCCCGATCACCGACCCCAAGAACCTCGCCGACAAGGGGCTGCAGCTGCGGCTGCCGAACAACACCGGCTGCTCGTTTGCCCCCTCGCTCTCGCAGGAGCCCAACAACTGGCAGATCGTCCACCGCTGGGTGACGCCGCCAATGCCGGCCTCGTTCGTCTCCACCACGGCGGGAACGCTGCGGATCTACACGCGCACGCTCAACCAGTCGGCGCAGCAGCCCGCGAAGCTCTGCGTCTACCTGTTCACGCGCAACAGCGCCGGCGTGGACTCGCCGCTGCTCGACTCGACCTCGGGCCTGCCGTACTTCACCTACTCGCTGAGCGCGTGGCCCGACGGCAACGGCAACGGCAGCAGCAAGGCCTTCGGCCGCGTCACCGTGCCGCTCAAGTTCGCAAGCACGACGGTCGCCGCGGGCGCGCGCCTCGGCGTGGCGGTGGGGGAGGAGCGCTCGGCGACCTCGTCCGACGTCGAGATCGCCTACGACGACCCGCAGCTCGACTCCTACCTCGAGGTCGGGACCACCACGCCGCTGGACAGCTTCTGATGTGGGCGCCGAACGCGCAGCGTGAGGCGTCGGGCAGGTCTGGGTTCTTGTTCTGTCGCACGGTGTTCCGCCCCGGCCGCCTCTAGGCTCGTAGCGCGATGGTCGCACTGGCAGTGATCGCCCTCGTGGCCGGGCTGGTCGTCGGCAGCTTCGTCAACGTCGTCGCCCACCGCCTGCCGCTCGGCCAGTCGATCGTCCGCCCCGGCTCGCACTGCCCGCAATGCGGCCATCCGATCGCCCCGTACGACAACGTCCCGATCGTCTCGTGGCTCGTCCTGCGCGGTCGCTGCCGCCACTGCGGGGCGGCGATCCCGGCGCGCTATCCGCTCACCGAGCTTGCCGGCGGCGTGCTGTTCTGCGCCACCTACCTGCGCTTCGCCGGCGAGGACCAGGTGTGGCTAGGGCTCGCCCTGGTGACGATGCTGCTCACCGTCACGGTCACCGACCTCGAGCACCGGATCATCCCCAACAAGGTCGTGCTCCCGGGTGCGGTGGTCGGCGCCGCGATCGTGGCCGCGATCGATCCCTCCGACCTGGCCGAGAGCGCGATCGCCGCCGCCGCCGCCGGCGGCTTTCTGCTGCTGGTCGTGCTCGTCTACCCGCGCGGGATGGGGATGGGGGACGTCAAGCTGGCCGCGGCGATGGGGATCTACCTGGGCCGCGCCGTGGCACCGGCGCTGCTCGCGGGGTTCGCCGCCGGGGCGATCGTCGGTGTGGCGATCATGGCGCGCCGCGGCGCCGCCGCCCGCAAGCAGGCCGTGCCGTTCGGGCCCTTCCTCGCCCTCGGCGGGTTGGTGGGGCTGTTCGCGGGCGACCAGATCGTCGACTGGTACCTGGACACCTTCTTCAACGGCTAGCGTCCGGCGACGCCCGGTTTTCCGCTCTGCGGGCGGGATTTCGGCCATCCCCACGCATGCGGCCGAGGCGAGGCCGCGGTGCTCGTCCTCTACCGCTCAAGTAGGCGCCGCCCGCGGCCGATGAAGCCCTGTAGGCGGACGAACGTATGACCGTGCTTTCCGGCAAGAAGAGCAAGTCGATCGTCGGTCTCGACATCGAGGCCGGCAGCATCGCCGCGACCGAGGTGCAGGCCAACGGCGGCGTGCAGGTGACCCGCGCCGCGGTGTCGTCCCTGGAGCCCGGCATCTTCAACGAGGGCGAGGTCACCGACGCCGAGGCCCTCGGGGAGGCGCTGTCGGCGATGTTCTCCGCCAACAAGCTCTCCAAGAGCGTGCGCCTCGGGATCGCCAACCAGCGCGTCGCCGTGCGCACCCTGCTGCTTCCGCCGATCGACCAGGGCAAGGAGCTCGAGGCCGCGATCCGCTTCCAGGCCCAGGACCACATCCCGATGCCGCTGGAGCAGGCGGTGCTCGACTATCACGTGGTCGGCCGCCGCACGGTGCCCAACGGCGAGCAGCGCACCGTCGTCGTTGCCGTCGCCGCCCGCCGCGACATGATCACCCGCTCCCTCGAGGCGCTCACGGAGGCCGGCCTGCGGCCGACGGGGATCGACCTCTCCGCCTTCGGCATGATCCGCGCTCTCGCCGGGCCGGACGTCCCGGCCGGCGACGAACAGGCGCAGGGGACGCTCTACTGCAACCTCGGCGACGTCACCAACCTGGCGGTCGCCCAGGGAAGGACCTGCCTGTTCACCCGCGTCTCCACGTTCGGCGTCGAAGGCATCGCGCAGCGGCTCGCCGAGCGTCGGCGGCTGTCGATGGACCACGCCCGCCAGTGGCTCACCCACGTCGGCATGGAGAGCCCGGTGGAGGGGATCGACGGCGACCCGCAGACCGTGGCCGTCGCCCGCGACGTGCTCTCGGAGGGAGCCGCCAAGCTGACGGACGAGATCCGCCTCTCGCTCGACTTCTACGGCGCCCAGGAGGGTGCCGTGCCGGTGGAGAACGTGATCGTCTGCGGCCCCGGCGCGGCGATCCCCGGCCTTCTGGACCGGCTCGGCGTCGAGCTGGGAAGGCCGGTCGGCCTCGGCCGGCCGACGGCACTCGCCGGCCAGGAGTCCGGCGCGGCGGCGCGGCTCACCCTGTCCTACGGCCTTGCCCTGGAGCAGTAGGGAATGCGCCCCGTCAACCTGATTCCCGCCGAGGAGCGCCGCGGAGAGCGCCAGAAGGCCCGCACCGGCCCGCTGGTCTACGTCGTCGTCGGCGTGCTCGGCGCGATCCTGATCGGCCTCGCGCTGGTGGTCACGACGAGCAACTCGATCTCCGACAGCAAGGCCAAGAAGAAGGACCTCGAGGCGCAGAAGGAGAGCCTGCAGGCCCAGTCGCAGGCGCTCCGCAACTACGCGAGCTTCGCGTCGCTGAAGGCACAGCGCGAGCAGACCGTCGTCAGCCTCGCCCACAGCCGCTTCGACTGGGAGCGGGTGATGCGAGAGCTCACCCTGGTGTTGCCCGAGGACGTCTGGCTCACCCAGGTGACGGGAACGGTCTCGCCGAACGTCACCGTCACCGACTCGGCCGGCGACACCCTGCGCGGCAGCATCCAGGGGCCCGCCCTGGCGCTGATCGGCTGCGGCCGAAGCCAGGACTCGGTGGCGCGCCTTGTCGCGGCGCTGCACGAGATCGACGGCGTCACCCGGGTGGCGGTGAGCAAGTCCGAGAAGCCCACCGACACCGCCACCGACGCCTCCTCGGGCGGCAGCGGCTCCGGTGGCGCGGCCGCCGGCCAGGGCGATGACTGCCGCACGCGCAGCACGATCCCCCGCTTCGAGATCGTGATGGCCTTCGACGAGGCCCCGGTGGCCGCCACCGCCGCCAGCGGGACCACGCCGGGGGCGCCGGCACCGACGACGCCGCCGCCGGGAGGCACGACCACCCAGCCGGCAAGCTCGAACGGGACCAGCGACGCCCAGCAGCAGCAGCAGAGCGCCGCGCAGGCGACCAACGACGCAACCCAGAAGGCCGAGAACGCGGCCCAGATCGTTCCCGGAAAGTGAAGCGCTCCGACTCCGTCATCCTGATGGTCCTGCCGCTGGTGGCGCTCGTGGTCGGGTTCTGGCTGCTGATCCTCGCGCCGAAGCGCCACGAGGCGTCCAAGCTCTCCGGCGAGGTCTCGAAGCTGCAGTCCGCTGTGGACGAGCAGAAGCGGCTCGCCGCCTCCGCGGCCGAGGCGAAGCGAACCTTCCCCGACAACTACGAGAAGGTGATCGAGATGGGGCGCGCCGTGCCCCAGGACGACGACACGGCCTCCCTGGTCGCCCAGTTCAGCCGGCTCAGCAAGCGCTCCGGAGTCGAGTTCCGCTCGATCGAGCTGGACTCCTCCCAGGCCCAGGCCGCGGCAACGGTCGCCGCGACCCCGCCGCCGTCGAGCGAGAGCGGCGGACAGCAGGGCGAGAGCAGCCAGAGCACCCCGACGTCGAGCACCGCGCCGGCGCCCACCGAGACCACGGCGGCGACGCTGCCGATCGGCGCCGGGATCGGCCCGGCCGGCTTCCCGGTGATGCCCTACAAGCTGGAGTTCCGCGGCGACTTCTTCCGCGTGGCGGACTTCATCCACGGGCTCGACCAGATGGTGACGACCAGCAACGGCGTGGTGGCGGTCCACGGGCGGCTGCTGACGATCGACGGCTTCAACCTCAAGCAGAACCCGGTGAGGGGCTTCCCCTCGCTGACCGCCCAGTTCAGCATCACGACCTACCTGACGCCGTCCGCCCAGGGCCTCTCCGCCGGCGCGACGCCGGAGGGCCCGGGAGCGGCTCCGGCCTCGACCCAGCCCACCACGGCGCCGACAACCGGCGCCCCCGCCCCAACTCCGACCTCGGCGCCCGCGCCGGCTCCGGGAGGCTGAGGTGAAGCTGCCGACGATCGGAAAGCTCGGGAAGCGCAGCGGCTCCGGCAGCGGGTCTCCCCCCGTCGTCGCTGACCTATACCGCGACCTGCGCGATCGCCACCTGCTTCCGGTCGTGATCCTGCTCGCGGTGGGGATCGTGGCCGTCCCCTTCGTGCTCGGTGGCGGAGGCTCGAAGCTGCCGTCGCCGCCGGCGCAGTCCGCCGCCCAGCTCTCGGGCGAGCTGGCGCTCGCCTCGAAGCCCGCGGTACTGGTCGAGAACGCCGGCGTGCGCGACTACCGCAGGCGGCTGCAGGTCTTCCAGGAGAAGAACCCGTTCGACCAGCAGCTCACCCAGTCCAACGTGCCGTCCTCACAGGTGCAGTCGATCAGCAGCGACGTCTCGCAGACGCTCACCGACCTCGGCGGCAGCAGCGGAGGCGGCAGCAGCGCCAGCAGCGGCAGCATCTCCTCGCCGCCGCCGAGCAGCTACACCGGCAACGGCAGCGTGAAGGTGACCGGCGGCTCGGGCGGCGGCTCGGGCGGAGGCTCGGGCGGAGGCTCCAACGGCGACACCGGAGGCGGGTCCGGCGGCGGCGGCAGCAAGCCGCAGCTGAAGCTCTACGAGTACCGCGTCGACGTGGTCTTCGGCAAGCAGGGGTCGCAGCGGCTGCGGCGCGACGTCAAGAAGTTGACGCTGCTGCCCAGCGCCGACCGCCCGATCGTCTCCTTCCTCGGCGCCACCGAGGGCGGCGGCGCTGCGGTCTTCCTGGTCACCCAGGACGCGGGCGCCCAGGGCGACGGAAGCTGTGCCCCCAGCCAATCCGGCTGTCTCTTCCTCACCCTGAAGCCGAACCAGACCGAGTACCTCGACTGGGACGATCCCAACGACTCCTCGTCGAAGGTGATCACCTACGTGCTGCGCCTCGTCAAGGTGAACCGCACGTTCATAAAGACGACGGCCAGCGGCTCCTCGGCGCGGGCCTCCTCGTCGGGTGGCGGCGGCCTCGCCGCCTGGCTCGGCCTCGGCTACTGAGAGCCGCCTAGCGGCATCACCGAGCCGTCGGCCCTAGGCTTGGGCGATGGCTCTTCGCTTCGTCACAGCGGGGGAATCGCACGGTCCTGGGCTGGTCGCGATCGTCGAGGGCCTGCCCGCCGGGCTGGAGCTGTCCCGTGACGACCTCGACCGCGACATGGCGCGGCGCCAGCTCGGGCACGGTCGCGGCGGCCGGATGAAGATCGAGTCGGACCGCGTCGAGATCCGCTCCGGCGTTCGTCACGGGCGCACCCTGGGCAGCCCGATCGCGGTGCTCGTCGAGAACCGCGACTACGCCAACTGGGAGGAGCGGATGAGCCCGTGGCCGGTGGAGGCCGAGGTCGCCGAGGAGCACCTGCCGCGGCCCGGGCACGCCGACCTCGCCGGACTGCTCAAGTACGGACACGCCGACGTCCGCAACGTGCTCGAGCGCGCCAGCGCGCGCGAGACCGCCGCCCGCGTCGCCGCCGGCGGGCTGGCGAAGGCGTTCCTCGCCGCGGTCGGCGTCAGCGTCCACAGCCACGTGCTCCAGATCGGGTCGGTGCGCGCCCCCGAGCGCGACGACCTCGCGCCATCCGACTTCGAGGGCGTGGACGACGACCCCGTGCGCTGCCTCGACCCGGAATCGTCAGCGGCGATGGTCGCCGAGATCGACCGCCTGCGGAAGGCGAACGAGAGCCTCGGCGGCACCTTCGAGGTGCGCGCCTTCGGCCTGGTGCCCGGGATCGGCTCCCACGTCTCCTGGGAGGAGCGGCTCGACGGCAGGCTCGCCGGGGCGATCTGCTCGATCCAGGCGGTCAAGGGCGTGTCGATCGGCGAGGGCTGGGAGGTCGCCGGGCGGCCGGGGTCGGAGTCTCACGACGAGATCTTCTGGGACGAAGAGAGCGGCTGGCATCGCCGCACCAACCGCGCCGGTGGAATCGAGGGGGGGATGACGAACGGCGAGCCGCTGATCGTGCGCGCCGCGATCAAGCCCCTTTCCACGCTGACGCAGCCGCTGCGCTCGGTCGACACCGAAACCAGGGAGCCGGCGCAGGCGATGCGCGAGCGCACGGACTCCACGGTCGTCCCGGCAGCGGGCGTGGTCGCCGAGGCGATGGTGGCCCTGGTGCTGGCCGGCGCCTACCGCGACAAACTTGGCGGCGACCACATCGACGACGTCCGCGCCGCCCTCGCCGCCTACAGGGAGCGCATCGGTTGGCGCAGGTAGGCCCGGCGCTTGTCTTCGTCGGCTTCATGGGGGCCGGCAAGACGGCGGCGGCGGCGGCGGTCGCCGAGGCGCTCGGCGAGCCGTACGTCGACGCCGACGAGGCCTTCCTGAGCGCGCACGGGCAGCTCCCCGGCGAGTACATCGCCGCCCGCGGCGAGGAGGCGTTCCGGGCTGCCGAGGAGGAGCTGGTCCTTTCGCTGCTCGACGGCGACCCCCGCATCGTCGCGGTCGGCGGGGGCGCGGTGGAGAGTCCCCGGCTTCGCGAGGCGATCGGCGAGCAGATCTGCGTGTGGTGCGACGTCGACGCCGACACGGCCTGGGACCGGGTGCAGGTGGACCCGCCCTCGTGGCGCCCGCTGGCTGCCGACCGCGACACGTTCGTCGAGCGCTACCGCCGCCGCGCCCCGATCTACGAGTCGCTCGCGACGGCGGTCCTGCCCCAGGGCGACACGGGCCTGCCGGGTCGGGCCGCCCGCTCGCTGGCGGCCCTGCGCGGGCTGCCGGGCGTGCGCCTTCTCTGGGCGACCAGCGCTTCGGGCGATTACCCCGTCTACGCCGGCCGGGGCGTGTTGCGGTCCGGCTTCTGGCCGCTGGAGGGGAGGCGCTTCTGCGTCACCGACTCCAACGTCGCCCCCCTCTACGCCAGGGCGGTCGAGTCCACCGAGGCGACGATCGAGATCGCCCCGGGCGAGGGGTCCAAGACGCTCGAGCAGGCGCAGCGGGTGCTGAGCGAGCTGGCCGCCGCCGGGATGAGGCGCGACGACCACCTCGTCGCCCTCGGCGGGGGCGTGGTGGGGGACCTCGCCGGCTTCTGCGCCGCCTCCTACCAGCGCGGGGTCGCGGTCATCCACGTCCCGACCACCCTCGTCGCCCAGGTGGACTCCGCCTACGGGGGCAAGACCGGCGTCGACCTGCCCGAGGCGAAGAACTACGTCGGCGCCTACCACATGCCCGCGGCGGTCGTCGTCGACCCCGACGTGCTGGCGTCGCTCCCGGCCGCGGAGCTGGCGGCTGGCTGGGTGGAGGTGCTGAAGACCGGCCTGCTCGCCGGCGGGGCCCTGTGGGAGCGCGTGCGGGCCACGGGCGCCCTGGAGCCCGCCGAGCTCGAGGACCTGGTCTTCGGCTGCGCCCGCTTCAAGATCGAGGTGGTCGCCGCCGACGAGCGCGACGCCGGCCGCCGCCAGGTGCTCAACCTCGGGCACACGGTCGGCCACGCGCTGGAGGCGGCGACGGGCTACGACCGCTATCGCCACGGGGAGGCGGTCGGCCTCGGCCTACTGGCGGCGCTGCGCCTGTCGGGCGCCGACGAGCTGCGCGACGAGGTCGCGGCGATGCTGGCGGACCGCGGCCTGCCGGTCATGATCGACCCGGAGGTCGACACCGGCGCCGTGCTCGACGCGGTTCGTCGCGACAAGAAGCACACCGCGGAGGGGCTCGGATTCGTCCTGCTCGAGCGACCGGCACATCCCGCTACGGGCGTCGCGGTCGAGGAAGGTAGGGTCAGAGAGGCGGTGGAGGAGCTCAGGGACGAAAGCTAGTGGACCGTCCATGGACGCCCGAGCGGAAGGACGGCTAGTGGCCGGCGCACACAACCGCGTCGAGGTGATGCACGGCGTCAACCTCGACATGCTCGGCCACCGCGACCCGGGCCACTACGGCGAGCTGACGCTCGCCCACCTCGAGATGAAGATCAAGGGCTTCGCCCGCGAACTCGGGCTCGAGACCCGCTTCTTCCAGACGAACCACGAGGGGGAGTTCGTCGAGCACCTCCAGCGGATCGGCGAGATGGCCGACGCGGTGCTGCTCAACCCCGGCGCCTGGACCCACTACAGCTACGCGATCCGCGACGCCCTCGAGATCGCCGGCGTCCCGGCGGTCGAGATGCACATCTCCGACGTGATGAACCGCGAGCCGTGGCGGCGCCATTCGGTGTTGGAGGGCCTGGTGGTCGACGCGGTCTCGGGCGAGGGGCCCGAGGGCTACCGGCGGGGGCTGGAGATCCTCGCCCGGAGGCTGGCGGAGTGATCGCCGCGGACTCGGCCTCCGATCGCGCCGGGCGGCTGATCGAGCTGCTCGAGGCCGACGAGCTGGACTGGCTGCTGGTCAGCAACCTGGTCAACGTCGGCTACCTGACCGGGTTCGGCGGCACCAACGGCCTCGGCCTGGCCGGGCGCGACGAGCTGCTCTTCTTCACCGACTTTCGCTACACCGAGCGCGCCATGCGCGAGCTGGCGGCGGGATGGCGGCAGATGCCGGCTGAGCGCGAGCTGCTCCCCGGCGTGGTGAAGCGCTTCTCCGGACGGGTGGGCTACGACGACGCCGACCTCAGCGTGCGCCAGCTGCGCCGGATCGAGGAGTCCCTTCCCGACGGGGTCGAGCTGGTCGCCGCCGGCGGGCTGGTCGAGCGGCTGCGGCGCCGCAAGGACGACGCCGAGGTCGAGGCGATCGCGGCCGCGGCGCGCCTCGCCGACGAGGTTTATTCGTGGAGCGTCGAGCGCGGGCTGATCGGGCGCACCGAGCGTGACGTCGCCCGCGCCGCGGAGGCCCGGATCCGCGAGCTCGGCGCTGAGCCGGCCTTCCCGGTGATCGTCGCCGCCGGCGCCAACGGCGCCCTGCCGCACGCCGAGCCGGGCGAGCGCGAGATCGGGAGCGGCGAGCTGGTGGTCTTCGACATGGGCGCCCGGATCGACGGCTACTGCTCGGACTGCACCCGCACCTTCGCCACCGGCGCCCCGGGGGAGGACGAGCGCAGTGTCTATCAGCTGGTCCTGGACGCGCAGGCGGCGGCGCTTGAGGCCGTCGCCGCCGGCGCCGCGGCGCGCGAGGTCGACGCCGCGGCGCGCGAGCCGATCTCAGCCGCCGGCCACGGCGAGGAGTTCGGCCACGGCACCGGCCACGGCGTCGGCCTCGAGGTGCACGAGGCGCCCCGCGTCGCCGCCAGCTCCGACGAGGAGCTGGGGTCGGGCGACGTCGTGACGATCGAGCCTGGCGTCTACGTCGCGGGCCGCTTCGGCGTCCGAATCGAGGACCTCGTCGTCGTCACCGACGACGGCCACCGCAACCTCTCCGGCTTCCCGAAGGGCCTGGAGGCGGTCGGCTGAGCGCCGCCATCTGTCGGGCGAGGCATCGTGCCGCCCGACCGGATGCCCTGCCGAAGCGCCTAGTCGCTCGCCTCCGGCAGGCGCAGGGCGCTGAACAGCCCATTGTGGTCCGAGGGCCACAGTCCCTGGATCCGGGTGCGCCCGCTGACGGTCGAGCGGACCAGCTTCACCAGCGTGCCGGCGTTGGTCATCACGTGGTCGACCTGGTGGTCGAGGTCGGCGAGGCTGCCGCCGCGGAGGTTCTCGGTCGCGAAGCAGCAGCCGAGCGGGTCGGCCGTGCTGCGCTCGTGGAAGCCGCCGCGCCGCAGGGCGAGGTAGGCGCCCCGATCGCCGCCGTGGACGGTGTCGTCGTCCGAGTTCAGGTCACCCACGAGCACCACCGGCAGCCTGCCCGTGGCCGGCCCGCCGGCGGCGAACAGCTCCTTCGCCTGCGCGGTGCGGACGCTGGTCGGTCCGAAGGCCTCGAGGTGGGTGTCGACGAACCGGAACCACTTGCTGTCGCGGACCTTCGCGTCAACGCGGACCCAGCCACGCTGAACCGTGACGGGGATCCCGCCGACCGTCGGCTGGTAGAGATGCGTGAAGTGGGCGCCGCGCGCGTCCCTGGTCTGAACGCCCGTCCCGATGCGGGCGAGGATCGCGTCGCGCATCGTCAGCCGCCCGTTGATCTCGCCGTCGTCGTTGAGCCCCGGCAGGTCGCCGTCGCCGGCGACGCCGTTGTAGTCGGTCGGCGCCTCGAAGTCGAACTCGCGCTCGACCTTGACGATCCGGTACTGCCTCCCGTTCCTGTTGAGCTGGTGCATGAGCGACCGGATGAAGTCGTACTTCACGGTCGAGGCCGTGAAGGTGCCGGTGAGCGGCGCCAGGTCGTTGAGAGGCCCGGTGCGCCACAGCGCGGCCTCCTGGAGGCCGACGAGGTCGGGCTTGCGATCGAGGATCTCCGTGGCGAGCGCCCTGGCGCGCAGCGGGAAGTCGGTCTTGTCCACCACTCGCAGGATCTTGCCGTTGGCGACGATAAAGCCGTTGGTGGAGGTTGCGTTGAGGGCCCGCGAGAGGTCGGCGCCCAGATAGAGGTTGCGCGTCATCACGCGAGTGGCCTCGCTGCGGCGATTCGCCGTGGCCGCGGCGGGCAGCAGGGCCAAGCCGGCCACCAGGGTGGCGGCGACGACGGTCAGCGCGCGGCGGAGCGCGGCCTTCGCTGCTGGCGGGTGTCTCACGGGGGTCCTTTCGTCGCTGGCCGGAAACGGCGAAACGCCGTTTCGCGAGCTTAGGCGCGGTCGCGCCCCCAATCATCCGCCAAACCCCACACCCGGATTGCGGCAAAGGGCGGACGGCGTGACCCGCGTCGCGCAGCCGGTCGCGTGCGTTGGCCGGTGGTCGCCTAGCCGGGGGCCTTCGCGGTTCCCGGGTGGCGAACCCGCTGGCGCGCCTCACCGTAGCTGATCGTCTCGTAGACGATCAGGGCGCAGAGCAGGCCGGCGGCGATCGCGACGGCGGCCAGCGCCGGGACCTGGAGCGCAAGCGGCAGCAGGGCGAACAGGACCAGCGCCACCACGAGGCGCCGCCGGTTCAGCGTGCGGACGTTGCGCAGGCGGAAGGCGACGTGGGCGAGCAGGTACAGGGCGACGCCGCCGAACAGGGCGAACGCCGGGACGGCATCGAGGGGTTCGCTCACGTGCACCAGGGTCTTCTTCAGTCCCAGGGCGACGAGGATGATCCCGGCGATCATCGGGAAGTGCAGGTAGGAGTACGAATCGCGGGCCATCTCGTTTCGCTCGCGGCCCTCCGCGGCGCTTATCAGGCGTCGCGTGCTGACCGGCGCGACGACGTCGAAGTAGATCCACCACAGCTCGGCGGCGAGCGCGATCCCGAGGATCGCGGCGGCCGCCTGCCCCACCGACAGCCCCGCCCCGACCGCGACGCCGATCGCGACGATCGACTCTCCGAGGGCGATGATCACGATCAGCCCGTGTCGTTCGGCGAAGTGCCCCGGCACGAGCTTCCAGCCCTCCGCGCCGAAGAAGAAGGGCCCGGCCATGTCGAGGGCCAGCGCGAGCGCCCACATCCCGCCCTGGGCGAGTCCGTCGAGGGCCGAGGCGGCGATCAGCAGACCGACGCCGATCGCGGTGCTCGCGGCGAGCCCGACAACCGAGCTGCGCAGCGCCGGGTCGCCTCGGCTGGCCAGCATGAACAGGGCGATGTGGGCTGCGCGCACCATCCCGTAGGCGAGCGCGAATGCGAGCGCGAGACTCTCGAACGCCTCGGGCACGCACAGCGAGACGATCAGAAACGCGGCCATGGCGGCGAAGATCACGATCCGTACGGCGCCCTCCTCGGGATCGACCACGCTGGTCAGCCACGCATAGCCGGTCCACGACCACCAGAGGACGCCGAGCACGAGCAGACCCTGCGCCAGGCCCGCCCAGGTGGTGCGCTGGGACATCAGCGCCGTGCACTGAGTGATCGCCAGCACGAAGACCAGGTCGAAGAACAGCTCGAGCGGTGTGACGCGCTCGCCCTCGCGCATCACGGCGCCGAGGCGCGGGGCGGGCCTCCCGGTCGCGGCTTCCATCCGCGCATCGTTGCAGCCACCCGTCACGGATCGCGCGCCGATCCGGCACGCCTGCGGCCGCCAGCTTCACCGCGATCCGGCCGCGCTCGCCGTCGACCTGCGCCATCTGCTGGTCGGGTCGTCGCTAGTCTCGGGCCGTGATCTCCACCAACCAGTTCCGCAACGGGACGCACATCGAGGTGGACGGGACCGTCTACCGGATCGTCGAGTTCCAGCACGTCAAGCCCGGCAAGGGCGGGGCGTTCGTGCGATCGAAGCTGCGCAAGCTCGACGACGGCACCGTGCTCGACAGGACGTTTCGCGCCGGCGAGAAGTTTCGTCCCGTTCGCACCGAGACCCGCAGGATGCAGTTCCTCTACGAGTCCGGCGACGCCGTCGTCCTGATGGACAGCCGCGACTACGAGCAGATCGAGCTGCCGCGCTCGCTGGCCGCCGATGCGATGCGGTGGATGGTTCCCAACGAGGAGGTCGACGTGCTGTTCGTGGACGAGCGACCGGCGGACGTCCAGGCGCCCAGCGCGGTGGAAATGAAGGTGACGGCGACCGACCCCGGGGTGAAGGGCGACACGGCCTCCGGGGGAGGGACAAAGCCCGCCACCCTGGAGTCCGGCGTGGTGGTCCAGGTGCCGCTGTTCGTGGAGGAGGGCGACCGCGTCCGCGTGGACACCCGCTCCGGCCAGTACGTGTCGCGAGCGTAGCCATGCGGCGCTCGGACCAGCGGCGCGAGGCGGTCTTCGCCGGCTATCAGCGGCAGGTCACGGGTCGCGACCTCGCCGACCTTCTCGGGAACGCGAAGCCGTTCTCGCGCGAGCTTGCCGAGGGGGTCGAGGAGCATCGTGGCGAGCTGGACTCCGAGATCGGCCGTTACGCGCGCGGCTGGGACCTGGAGCGGATCGCCCCGCTGGAGCGAAGCATCCTGCGAACCGCGCTGTACGAGATCCACCACCGCGACGACGTCCCGACGGAGGTCGCGATCGACGAAGCCGTCGAGCTGGCGAAGCGGTACTGCGGCGCCGACGCGCCCGGGTTCGTCAACGGCATCCTCGGCGCCGCCGTCAAGGAGCGAGCGTGAACGACGCCCCCACCCCCCAGGGGCCCGAGCGGATCGACGAGATCTCGCGGCGGCTCGCCGAGCTTGCGGACGGGCTGCGAGATCCCGGCATCGACGATGCGGCCGCCCAGGAGATGGCCGCCGAAGCGGCGGAGCTGACCGCCGAGGCCAGCGACGAGGTGATGCGGCGGCTGCGGGACGCCGGCCCCGCGGACGATGAGCGCTGACGCCTATCCGGAGGACCTGCGCCGGCTCGTCGAGGACTACCTGGGGCGGCTGCGCTTCTCCACTGCCGCGTCCACGGATGGGCTCGACGAGGCGATGCGCTACTCGCTGCTCGCCGGGGCCAAGCGGATCCGCCCGGTGCTGGCGCTGGCTACGGCCCGCGCGGTGGGGGAGACCCCGGAGTCTGTGCTGCCGGCTGCCTGCGCGATCGAGCTGGTTCACACCTACTCGCTGATCCACGACGACCTTCCCGCGATGGACGACGACGAGCTGCGCCGCGGCCGTCCGACTTCGCACGTCGTGCACGGCGAGGACGTCGCGATCCTGGCCGGGGACGGCCTGTTCGCCGAGGCGGTGCACCTGCTCGTCGAGCGCCAGGCCGGCCCGCCCGAGCGCGTGCTCGCCGCGATGCGCGAGCTGGCCGCCGCCACCGGCGTGGGCGGGATGGTGGGCGGGCAGTACCTCGACGTCACGGTCTCGGCGAGCGGCGACTCGCTCGACGTCGACGGCCTGCGCAGCCTGCACAGCCTGAAGACCGGCCGGCTGATCGCCGCCAGCGTGGAGGTGCCGCTGCTGCTGGCCGGAGTGGGCGAACCTGAGACAATCTCGTATCGAAGATTCGCCGGCGAGCTCGGCGTTCTGTTTCAGATCGTCGACGACATCCTCGACGTGACCGGAAGCGACGAGGAGCTGGGCAAGCCGCACGGCTCCGACCTCAGACATGGAAAGCTCACCTATGTCAGCGTGCTGGGCCTCGAGCGGGCGCGGGAGCTTGCCGCCGAGTCGCACGCCAACGCGCGCGCGGCGCTGGAGCTGACCGGCGCTCGCAGCGACGACCTGATGCGGATCACCGACTTCATCTTCACCCGCCACACATGAGCGACACACAGCCACCGGAGATCGGCGAGGAGTCGGCGGCGAGGCTGCTCGAGCGCATCGACAGCCCCGCCGACCTGAAGGGCCTCGACGACGAGCAGCTGCAGCAGCTGGCGCAGGAGCTGCGCGAGCTGATCATCGACGTGATCGGCGAGATCGGCGGGCATTTCGGCGCCAACCTCGGCACCTGCGAGCTGGCCGTCGCCCTGCACAGCCTGCTCGACTCTCCCCGCGACAAGATCCTCTGGGACGTCGGCCACCAGGCGTATCCGCACAAGGTCCTCACCGGCCGCCGCGACCGCCTCGACACAATTCGCCAGTACGGCGGGCTGGCCCCGTTCTGCTCGGTCTTCGAGTCCGAGCACGACATCATGGGCGCGGGCCACGCCTCCACCTCGATCGGCTACGCGGTCGGGCTGAAGGAGGCGATGCGCAAGGGGATCGGCACCGAGGGGGAGGTCGTCGCCGTGATCGGGGATGGCGCCCTGACCGGCGGCGTCGCCTACGAGGCGCTGCACAACGCCGGCGGGCTCGAGACGCCGATCGTGATCATCCTCAACGACAACGGCATGTCGATCTCGCCCAACGTCGGCGCCGTCGCCAGCTACTTCCAGCGCTTCCGCCTGCATCCGCGGCTCTACCACGCGCGCGAGGACGTCGAGGACCGGCTGACACGGCTGCCGCTCGGCCTCGGACGGCGGATCGAGCAGCTCGGCCCCGAGATCAAGTCGGCAATCAAGTCCTACTGGGCGCCCGGGCTGCTGTTCGAGGAGCTCGACCTCGCCTACGTGGGCGTGATCGACGGGCATGACGTCGCCGCGCTGCGCGGCGCGATCGGCGACGCATTGCGCGCCCAGCGACCCGTCGTCGTCCACATCCACACGGTGAAGGGGAAGGGATTCGCCGCCGCCGAGGAGGGCGGCCTGGAGGGGATGGAGAAGTGGCACGCGGCGAAGCCGGGCTCGATCGTCGATCGCCGGCCGGCGGAGGCCAAGCCGGTCGCCGTGCGGGAGTCCGACTCCCCCGAGGCGATCGCACCGGAGAAGCTGGAGAAGCCGCCGCCGCCGTCGCCTCCGCAGTACACCTCCGTGTTCGCCGACGCGCTCGTCGCCGAGGCGCGCCGCGACCGCCGCGTGATCGGGATCACGGCGGCGATGGCGGGGGGGACGGGGCTGAACGTGCTCTGCAAGGAGCTGCCCGAGCAGTACTACGACGTGGGCATCGCCGAGCAGGACGCGGTCCTGTTCGCGGCGGGCCTGGCGATCCAGGGCGCCAAGCCGGTGGCGGCGATCTACTCGACCTTCCTGCAGCGCGGCTTCGACCAGATCGTGCACGACGTCTGCCTGCAGAGCCTCAACGTCGTCTTCGCGATGGACCGCGCCGGTCTGGTCGGAGACGACGGCCCCACCCATCACGGCGCCTTCGACATCTCCTACATGCGACCGCTGCCCAACATCGTTCTGATGGCACCGCGCGACGAGGCGGCGCTCGTGCACATGCTGCGCACCGCCCTCGCCCACGACGGCGGCCCCGTGGCGCTTCGGTACCCGCGCGGCGCCGCGGAGGGCGTGCCGCTGCCGGATCGCCCCCGCGAGATCGAGGTCGGTACCGGCGAGGTGCTGGCCGAGGGCGACCGGGTGGCGCTGCTCGGGTACGGCTACGGAGTCCAGGTGGCCCTTCGGGCGGCCGGCCTCCTCGGCGAGCACGACCTCGACGTGACGGTCGCGGACGCGCGCTTCGCCAAGCCGCTCGACACCGAGCTCGTGCGCCGGCTGGCGCGCGAGCACGAGCTGGTGGTGACGGTGGAGGAGAACGTGCTGCCGGGCGGCTTCGGTGCCGCCGTCCTCGAGCACCTCGAGGACGCGATCGCGGAGCCGGGATCGCGCGCCCGCGTGATGCGGGTGGGGCTACCCGACCGCTACGTCACGCACGGCAAGCCGGCCCTGCTGCGCGAGGAGGTCGGCCTGACGGGGGAGGCCGTCGCCGAGCGAGTGCTGGCGGCGCTGCGGTCGCCGCAGTCGGTCGCCTGAGGCGCTGCTTTCCTGGCGCGGCCTCGGCCGGCGCCTGTCTGACGCGGTCCCGCTAGTAGTAGCCGCGGCGCTCGACGACGCGATCCCGCGGCGGGGGGGCGGCGGTCTGCTCCTCGTAGAGCCGCTCGCGGCGCCGCAGGCGCTCGTTCCAGAGCAGGTCCTGGAAGAGGGCGAGGACGAGGCCGACCACACCGGCGATCATCAGGATCAGCCCGACCGTGTCGATCTCGACCCCCTTGACGTGGGCGTTGAGGGCGTAACGCAAGATCGCCCCGGTGGCGATCAGGAATATCGCGCCTGCATAGGTCATCGGCCTGACCGTGGTACCCGGCCCGCGCCGCCGCAAAACACCCGGGCCCGCCCTCAATGAACGAGCGCCCCGCCGGAAAGGCGGGGCGCTCGCAGGGTGCTACAGGGAGGAGAGATATGTGTTGTTGCGTCTGTGGGAGGTGTCGGGGCTATGCGTCGCGCAGGCTGAACCGCGTGTTGGCGGTCAGCACCAGATGCACGGTGCCGACCCCGACGAAGAAGAGGATCTCGGCCAGGCTGCCGCCCGAGAGCGCCGCCACGACTCCGGCGACGAGGGCCACGAAGCCGAGCGCGTAGTCGAACGCCGCGTGGCTGCCAAGCGGGATCGTCGGCCGATCGGCGTGCGTGGACAGCGCCAGGCCGAGCAGCAGCGCCCCGAGCGCGACGGCGACGACGGCCGCGCCGGTGCTGAAGCCGAGCAGGAACGGGGCGACCATGATCGCCATTGCTGCGAAGGTCTCGACGACGCCGTGTGCGGCGAGGGAAACGGTTCTGAATGGGCTCATTGTTTGCGCCTTCCCGAAAACTGGTTGCCTGGCCAGGATACGAACGTATGTGCGCTCGGTGTGTGAGCGCGATCACAGAGGCCGAGGCCGAATGCCCGATCCGGACGGCACACGTGCTCCCGGGCGCTACCGTTGCGCCATGACCGCGACCGCAGCACGGCCCGAGGCGGAGGGGCGTCCTTTTGCCTCGCGGGGCGGGATCAAGCTCGACAACGCCCTCTCGGCGCTGCCGTTGGACGTCGGCGGCCGGCAATGCCTGGACGTCGGGGCTGCCGATGGCGGCTTCACCGACTGCCTGCTGCGGCGCGGCGCGGCGAGCGTGATCGCTCTCGACGTCGCCTACGGCGCGCTGGCCTGGGGGCTGCGAAACGACCCCCGCGTCCTCGTCAGGGAGCGCACGAACGCCCGCAACCTCCGCCAGGGCGACCTTCCCTACGAGCCGGACCTGGCGACGCTCGACGTCTCCTTCAACTCCGTGGCGCGCCTGCTGCCGGCGATCGCGCCGCTGCTGGCGCCGCGCGCCGACGTGGTCGCGCTCGTAAAGCCCCAGTTCGAGCTGCCCCGCGATCGCGTGCCGCGCGGCGGCGTCGTCGACTCGGCCGCCGACCGCCGCGACGCCCTGCGGGCGGCCGCCTCGGCCGCCGGCGCGGCGGGCCTCGCCGTGCGCGGGTTCGCCTCGTCCGGGCTCCCCGGGGCGAAGGGAAACCGCGAGACGTTCTTGTGGTGCGGCTGCCCCGGCGGCGACGTGCCGGACGTCGAGGCGGCGATCTCGGCGGTGGAGGGATGAGCGCCGACGCCCCCCAGGCGTCCGCGGTGCGGACAGCGGTGCTGCTCACCCACTCCGATCCGGAGGGAACCTCGGATGCGCTGCGCCGCGCCCTGGCCGCCGCCGAACGCGCCTCCTTCGCGCTGGTAGCGGACCGCGACGAAGCCGCCAAGCACGCCGCCGCCGGCGACGGGCTCGAGGTGGTGGCTGAGCTCCCGGAGCGTCCCGACGTCTGTCTCGTGCTCGGCGGCGACGGCACGATCCTGCGGGCCCTGCGCCGATACGCCTACAGCGGCGTGCCCGTATTCGCCGTCAACTTCGGCACGATCGGCTTTCTCTCCGCCGTGGAGAGCGACCAGGTCGAGTCGGGGCTCGAGCGCGCGTTCGCCGGCGACTTCGAGGTGGTGGCGATGCCGGCCCTGGAGATCGAGACAGGGGGCGGCCACGCCACCGCGCTCAACGACATCACCTTCGTCCGCCGGCCGCGCGCCCCGGTGGCGGAGCTCGCCTATCGCCTTGGCGGCGAGGAGATCGGCCACGTGCGCTGCGACGGCCTCGTCGCCGCCACCCCGGCCGGCTCCACCGGCTACAACCTCGCGAACACCGGGCCGATCCTCGCCTGGGGCGTCGAGGGCTACGCGGTCAGCTTCATCGCCCCCCACACGCTCACCGCCCGCGCCCTCGTGGTGGCGCCCGACGACGTCCTCCACGTGCGCAACGAGGCGAGCCGGGGCCCGGTCGAGGTCTCGTTCGACGGCACTCACGAGCTCGACCTCGAGGTCGCGGCGGAGGTCGAGGTGCGCTTCCGCCGCAGCGTCGCCAGCCTGGCCCAGCTGCCGGGCACGAACTTCTACCAGCGCATGCGGGAGAAATTCGGGCGCCTCGCCGGAGCCGGCTGAGACGCCTCGCTAGTCTCAGCGTCTTGGCGGGAGACAGTCGACTGCACAGGAAGTGGTGGGCGCTGCTGGCGGTCTGCGTGGCCACGTTCATGCTGCTGCTGGACATCACCGTGGTCAACGTCGCGCTGCCCGACATCCAGCGCGACCTGCACGCGAACCTGACCGACCTGCAGTGGGTCGTCGACGCCTACACGCTGACCCTGTCCGCGTTCACGCTCACCGCGGGCAGCCTCGCCGACCGCCACGGCCGTCGCCTCCTGTTCGCCCTCGGCGTCGCCGTCTTCACGATCGCCTCCCTGCTCTGCGGGCTCGCCACCAGCCCGCTGTTCCTTCATCTCGCCAGGGGGCTTCAGGGGGTCGGGGGCGCGGCGATGTTCGCGACCTCGCTTGCGCTGATCGCCCAGGAGTTCCAGGGCCCCGAGCGCGGCGCGGCGATCGCGGCCTGGGGCGCCACGATCGGCGGTGCCGTCGCCGTCGGGCCGCTCGTCGGCGGCGCGCTGACAGAGGGCTTCGGCTGGGAGTCAATCTTCTTCGTGAACGTGCCGATCGGGATCGCCGCCATCGTCCTGGCGATGACGCGGGCGGGGGAGTCGCGCGATCCGGAGGCCGGCAGCACCGATACGGCGGGCCTGGCGACGTTCTCGGGCGCGCTCTTCCTGCTGATCTTCGGGCTGCTGCGCGGCAACGCGGAGGGATGGTCGAGCGCGCTCATCGTCGGGTCCCTCGCCGGTGCCGCGGTGCTGCTGGCGCTGTTCGTCCTGATCGAGCTGAAGCAGGACCGGCCGATGTTCGACCTCGGCCTGTTCCGCAAGCCCGCCTTCGTCGGCGTCTCGCTGGGGACGGTGGCGATCGGCGCCGGAATGTTCGCGATGTTCCTCTACCTGACGCTCTACATCCAGGACGTGCTCGGCTACTCGCCGCTGCAGGCGGGCCTGCGCTTCCTGCCGCTCACCCTGTTCGCCTTCTTCGTCCCGGCGGCCACCCGGAGCCTCACGGAGCGGCTCCCGGCCCGGGTTCCGCTCGCCGCCGGCCTCGGGCTGGTCGGTCTCGGCCTGCTGCTGATGCGCGGCGTCACCCCGAGCTCGAGCTGGACAACCCTGCTCGCCGGGTTCATGGTCGCCGGCTTCGGGATCGGGCTGTCGAACCCGGCGATCGCGACGACCGCGCTCGGCGTCGTCCCCGTGGCCCGCAGCGGGATGGCCTCCGGCATCAGCAACACGCTGCGGATCGCGGGCGTGGCGACGGGGATCGCGGCGCTCGGGGCGGTCTTCCAGAGCCTGATCGACAGCAAAGTCACCGAGCTTGCGCCGCGGGCGCCCTCGCAGCTCTCCGACGCGGTCGCGTCCGGGGGGGTCACCTCGGCGACCGAGTTCGCCCCGCCGCCCTTCCGCCACAGGGCCGCGGAGGTCGCCGGCCAGGCCTTCACCTCGGCGCTCAACGAGATCCTGCTGATCGGGTCGTTGACGCTGTTCGCCGGCGCGCTCGCCGCCTTCGCGCTCGTCCACGCCCGCGACTTCGAGCCGCGGCCCGGCGTCGAGCCAGCCGGCGCCGCCACGGCCGCCGACTGACGAAGACGCCGTCCGGCGGCGACGGCGCGGGAGCGGCACGCCCGCGTGGGCGCGGGGGAGAGTCCGTCAGGAGCCGCTGCTAGACAGGGCGGCGTGCTGCGCGAGCTGCGGATCGAGAACCTGCTGCTGATCGAACGCGCCGAGCTTCGGCTCGGCGAGGGCCTGAACGCGATCACCGGGGAGACCGGCGCCGGCAAGACGATCCTCGCTCACTCGCTCGACCTGCTGATGGGCGGGCGCGCGCGCCCCCAGATCGTGCGTCCCGGCGCCGCCGAGGCGTGGGTAGAGGGGGTCTTCGACCTGCCGGAGGAGCTGCTCGCGGACGAAGAGCTGGCCGACCTGGCCGCGCGGCTGCCGGATGGCGCCGACGAGGTCGTGCTCGGACGCCGCGTCGGGGCGAACGGCCGCACGGCCGCCTTCGTCGCCGGCCGCGCCGCCGCGGCCGCCGACCTGCAGGCGCTCGGCAGGGGACTGCTCGCCTTCTTCGGCCAGCACGAGCACCGCAAGCTGACGCTTGCCTCGGCTCAGCTGGAGATCCTCGATGCCTTCTGCGGCGGCGAGCAGCTGGAGCGGCGGCGGCGCTACCGCGAGGCATACGCCGAGCACGCCGCGATCGCGCGCCAGCTGGACGCCCTGCGTGAGCGCGAGGGGGGCCGCGAGCGCGACCTCGACCTGCTGCGGTTCGAGCTGGCGGAGATCGAGGCGGCCGCTCCGGACTGCGACGAGGCGGCCGGGCTGGCGGCGGAGCGCGAGCGGCTGCGCCATGCCGAGGGCCTGAGGCTCGCGGCGGGAACGGCGCTCGCGGCCGCCGCGGGCCAAGCCGAGGACGGCGGCGGCGCGGTGGCGGCGCTGGCCTCCGCCGACGCGGCGCTCGCGGCCGCCGCCGGCGTCGACGCGGAGCTGGACGCCCTCGCCGGCCGTGTCCGCACCCTCGCCGTGGACCTCGACGACATCGCCACCGAGATCCGGTCCTACCTGGAGCGCGTGGACGCCGAGCCCGGCCGGCTCGAGCTGGTCGCGGAGCGCCTGGACGCGCTCGACAGGCTGCGCCGCAAGCACGGCGGCACGATCGAGTCGGTGCTCGAGCACGCCGAACGCTGCCGCGCGGAGATCGAGCGCCTCGACGGCGCGGAGGAGCGCGCCGCCGACCTCGAGCGGAGGCTGGCCGCCGCCGCCGAGCGCCGCCTGTCGCTCGCTGCGGAGCTGACCGAGGCGCGACGGGCCGGGTCGCGCAAGCTGGCGAAGCGCGTTGCGGCGGAGCTTGAGGAGCTGGCGATGGAAGGCGCCTCGCTGAAGGTAGGCCTCGAGCGCCACGACGGCCTCGGGCCGGGCGGGGCGGAGACGGCGGTGTTCCAGGTGGCAACGAACCCGGGCATGCCCGCGTCGCCGCTGCGCGACGCCGCCTCGGGTGGCGAGCTCTCGCGTGTGATGCTCGCGCTGACAGGCCTGGGCCGCGGCGCCGGCGCCGGAACGCTCGCCTTCGACGAGATCGACGCCGGGATCGGCGGGGAGACGGCACGGGCCGTCGGCGAGAGGCTGCGCGCGCTCGCCGACGACGCCGGCAGGCAGGTCCTCTGCATCACCCATCTGCCCCAGGTTGCGTCGCTGGCGACGACGCACTTCCGGATCTCGAAATCGGTCGCCCGCGGCGAGGCACGAGCCGAGGTGGAGCGCGTGGAGGGAGAGGAGCTGGTGGCGGAGATCTGCCGCATGCTCGGCGCGGGGCGCGGCGACAAGGCCGCCGCCCGCCACGCCCGCGAGCTGCTCGCCGCGGCGTAGCCCTATCTGGCCCGGGCCCGGGGCGGAGCCAGGATCGTCAGCGACGGCTTAGGGCCGCCCGCTCCCCGGCCCCCGGCGACCAGGATCCGGCCTTCCAGCGAGACCGCGGTGGCGTCCGACAGCGGCGCCGGCAGCGCCCCCGCCGGGCGCACGCGGCCGTCAGGGTCGATCGCGTAGATGCGATCGGTGGGCGTGTCCTCCAGGGGGCCGCGCCCGCCGATCACGAAGGCCGTGCCGCCGATCGCGGCGGCGGTCGCGTGCGTCAGCGGGCCGGGAAGTCGCGCCACCGCACGCACCGTGGCGCGGCGCGGGTCGAAGGTCAGCACCCGCGAGCTGGCGGCCGAGGCGCCAGACCCGCCCGCGATCACGACTCGGCCGCCCGCCGAGGCGGCCGCGGCGTAGCGCAGGGGCTGGGGAAGGCTCGCGACCTCCCGAGGCGGCCGCCCCGGGGTCCAGGCGAGGATCGTTGAAAGCGCCCGCTGGCCCGTGAAGCCGCCGATCAGGTAGGCGGTGTCGCCGACGACGGCCGCCGCCAGGTCCGAGCGGGGCTCGGGCAGCCGGTCGACGACCGTCGCGGCGCGGCCGTCCGGAGCCACGCGGAGGATCTCGTCGCTCGACGTCACCGTGCCGCCGCCGAACAGGTAGACGCGGCCGCCGACGCGGGCCGCGGCCGAGTCGTGCAGCGGCGCGGGGAGCGCTCCCAGCTGCCGTGCCCGCCCGTCTGTGGCCGAGACGATCTGCGTCAGCGAGCTGTCTGCGGGATCGAGGCCGCCAAGTATGAGCGCCCCGCCGCTGCCGTCGGCGGCGCCGGCGGCGTCCTGAACGGGCGCCGGAAGGCTGCCCGCCGGCCGGGCGACCAGGCGGGCCGGTGCGGCGGTGCGACGGGCGGAGGCGGTCGCCGTGTCGCGGTGGCGGGAGTGGTCGGCGCGCCCGGCCCGGCGCACGCCGACCGCGACGGCAAGCGCCGCCAGCGCCAGCAGGCAGAGCGCCGCGGCACGGCGGCGGCGGATGCGGGGGCGTCGGCGCATCGACGCGCGGCAGTTTCGCGCGCCGGCCTGAATCAGGGGTAAACGCGCCCACGCCGCGCTAACCTGCGCACCGCGTATGGCCACCACCCGCACGGCCGGGCGTGGACGCGCGCTCCTCGGCTCCCGCAACGGCGGGGGTGGGGACGTCATTCACGGCAGCGCCAGGCTCGGCCGCAAGACAAAGGACCTGGTCAAGCGGCTCACGCCCGCCGATGTGGCCGTGATCGACCACACGAACATCGACCGGATCTCGGCGGAGGAGCTGATCGCGACGGGCGTCCGTGCCGTGGTCAACGTCGCCGAGTCGTCCAACGGCGCCTACCCGAACGCCGGGCCGCTGCTGCTGGCGCGAGCCGGGATCCGGCTCGTGGACACGCCGGGCGCGCCGCTGTTCGACAGCCTGCGCGACGGCGACCCCGTGATCGTCGACTCCGAGGGCGAGGTCCGCGGTCGCGGCGACGTCGTCGCCAGGGGCCGGGTCGTGAACGCCGACGACGCCGCCCGCCAGCTGGAGGCGCAGCGGGAGCGGATCGGCGAGGCGCTGGAGCAGTTCGCCGAGAACACGATGGCGCACCTGCGACAGGAGGGCGAGCTGTTGGCCGGGAGGATCGAGTTCCCCCGAACGCGCACGGCCTTCCGCGACCGCCACGTGCTGATCGTCGTCCGGGGGACGACCCACAAGCGCGACCTGCGCACGCTGCGCGCGTACATACGCGGCGTCAGGCCCGTCCTGGTCGGCGTCGACGGCGGCGCCGACGCGATCCTCGAGGCCGGGCTGCAGCCGGACGTCGTGCTCGGCGACATGGACTCGGCGAGCGACGCGGCCCTGCGCTCGGGAGCCGAGCTGATCGTGCACGCCTATCCCGACGGCCGCGCCCCGGGCCGCGAGCGCGTCGGCGAGCTCGGGCTTGAGCACACCGTGATCCCCGCGGGCGGCACCAGCCAGGACGTTGCGATGCTGCTCGCGTTCGAGAAAGGCGCCGCCCTGATCGTCAGCGTCGGCGCCCACTTCAACCTGATCGAGTTCCTCGACAAGAACCGCCAGGGCATGTCGTCGACGTTCCTCACCCGGCTGCGGATCGGCGAGACGCTCGTCGACGCAAAGGGGGTGAGCCGCCTCTACAACCCCGGCACCAGCGTCGGCCAGCTGGCCCTGTTCATGGCGGCATCGGCGGTCCTCCTGGTGATCGTCGTGCTCAGCTCGCCGGCGCTGGACAACCTGTTGCAGCTCGTCTGGCTCAAGGTACGGATCCTGCTGAACATCTGACGCGCTGTGCGACGCTTCCCGGGCGATGGGCTATAGCGCTCGCTACCACGCCGCAAGCCTCGCCGCAGTCTTTCTGGCGCTCGCCGTTGGGATCCTGGTCGGCGTCGGCTTCGGCGACAACGTCGTCTCCAGCACGCAGAAGAGCCTCGAGAAGAGCCTCAAGGGCGACCTCGAGAACGCGCGCGGCCAGGTCAGCGACCTCGACGCCAAGCTGAATCGCGAGCACGAGTTCGGCCGGCGCGTCTATCCGGCCCTCGCCGGCAACAGACTGCGCCGCGAGCGCGTCGCCCTGATCGCGCTCGGCAGCCTGCCCGACCAGGTCTCGGGGGACATCGAGACGGCCCTGCAGCCAACCGGGGCGCGGCTCGCCGAGGTTGCCGTGGTGAGGGAGCCCCCCAACGTGGACGGGCTGGCGTCCGACCTCGAGCGCACCCGCTTTCGCCGCCTGGCCCACGATCCCGCGAAGCTGGAGAGCTATGCGCGGCGCGCCGGGCACGACCTCGTCCACGGAGGACGAATCCTGCGAAAGACCCGCGAGCAGCTGCTGGCGAGGGTCAGCGGCCGCAGCGCGCGGATCGACGACGTGATCCTCGTCCGCCAGCCCCCCGACGAGCTGGACTCCGCCCAGCGGGAGTCTTTGCAGCGGCTCGAGACCGGTCTGCTGACCGGGATCCGCCGCAGCGGCGCGGCCTCGGTGGCGGTGGAGCGCACCGACACCGATCCGTCCCAGGTGGCGTTCTTCGACTCGCACCAGATCTCCACCGTGGACGACCTCGACCTGACCGCCGGCAAGGTGGCGATGGTGTTCGCGCTGCTCGGCGCGGAAGGCAGCTTCGGCGTCAAGTCGACGGCGGGCCGACTGCTTCCCGAGCTGCTGGTGCCCTCCGCGCCGCGCCCGCGCGCGGGCCGCTGACAGTGCAGCTGATCTCCCTGGCAGTCTCGGTTGCCGCCGCCGCGGCGATCCTCCCTGCCGGGGTCCGCGAGCTTGCCGCCGGCGGCCTCGTCCGCGAGAACTGGCGCGGGCGCCTGGCGGCCTTTCCCCTGGGGGCGCTGCTGCTCGCCTCGTCGCTCGTTGCGCTGGCGCCTTTGGCGGTCCTCGACGACCGCGCCAACCTCGACCTGCTCAGCCCCGACCTGCGCCGCTGGATCACCTACGTGGTCGGAGTGGGGTTCCTCGGATTGCTCGACGACGCGCTCGGGCGCGCCGACCGGCCCGGGTCGCCGCGGGGCTGGCGCGGCCACGCCCGCGCCGTGCTGGAGGGAAGGCTCTCGACCGGCGCGATCAAGGCGGTCGGTGCCCTCGCCCTTGCCGCCTACGTCGTCGCCGGCCGCGGCCGCCAGGACCTCGACTACGTCGCCGACATCGCCCTGCTGATCCTGGCGACGAACATGTTCAACCTGCTCGACCTGCGCCCCGGCAGGGCGGAGAAAGGCCTCGCCCTGCTCGGGCTGGGGCTGTGCATCGGCGCGTGGACGCTCGATCCGCTGCGGCTGATGGGTCTGTTCTGCGGCCCGGTGGCCGTCGGTGCCGCCTTCACCCTGCGCGAGCGGGCGATGCTGGGCGACAGCGGGTCCAACGTGATCGGAGCGATTGCGGGCGTCTGGCTGCTGACGACCCTCGGCGACGACGCCCGGCTGGTCGCCCTCGCCGTGATTGCCGTCCTGACTCTCTACGGCGAATTTCGCTCGCTGGGCGCGGTGATCGAGCGACTGCCCGTGCTTCGCTCCATCGACGCGCTGGGCAGGTCGGGCTGACGTAGCCGGCGCCCGGCGTCCGCGTAAGCCGGCAGCCGCTCGACCGCTCGCCGCAACGCGCCGATGGCGGCGTCAGAGGGCGGGACCGCTGCGAAGCGGGCGGCCCGCAGGGCCGTGCGGGTGTCCTCGGCGGCCCGGGCTTCGCCGAACGCGGCAAGCTCGTCGAGAACGGCGTCGCCCGTGGTCGCGAGCTCCGCCGCTCCCTCCTCCACGCTGGCGAGGAAGAACGCGGCGCGGGCGGCGCCGAGCAGGACGCTGAGCGCCGCCTGCGGAGGGAGTCGGCGCGCCGCGCGCTCGGAGTCGAGCCAGCCGCGGTGCTCGGCGACCGCCCGGCGGGCGCAGTCGCTGGCGGAGAGGCCCGCGATCTGCGGGAAGGACGCCGCCGATCGGCCCGCGAGCAGCGCGAACGAAACGGGGTCCGTCGCCGCGCATTGAGCCGCCCGCAGGCGCCCCCGCCACCAGCTGGCGGCGGGGAGGACGATCAGATCCCCGGTTTGCAGGACGGGGTAGGCGCCCGTCCCGGCGGCGTTCGCCAGGGCGGAGACAAGCTCGGGACGCGCCGGCGAGCCGGCGACCGCCGCGAGCGCGGCGTCCTCGCCGACGGGAAGCGTTCGCGCGCGCCAGTCGACCAGGGGCAGCAGGCGAAGGCCGCCGTCGGTGCCCGCAAGCGCGCTCAGCGGCACCGAGGCGGGGGGAAACGGCGGGATGGTCTCCCGTTCGCCGGAGCAAAGCCGCACCGGGGTCGATCCGGCGCGCCTCGTCTCGGCGGCGAACCAGTCCGCGACCCGCTGGGAGAGCCCGACGAGGCCGCCCATCGCCCGGTCGAGCGGGGGCCGGGGCGATCGGCGCAGCGCCCGCGAGAGCGCCAGCGTCGAGAGCAGCAGGTCCCGCTCCTCCGGAAGCGCGCGCAGGGCCCGCTCCAGGGCGTCGGCGCGGTCCGTCGCCCGCTCTCCCCGCGCCAGCCAGAGCCAGATCCGCGCGGCCTCGGCGACGACCTTCACGCACGACGAGGCGGCCCGCGGACCCGCCGGGTGCCGGCAGAGCCCGAACGCCTGGGTCCACCAGAACTGCAGCTCCAGCCAGGCGGCGACCGGGCGCAGCGGAGGCTCCCACGTCGCGGGGGAGGGCGCCGGCGCGCGGCGAAGCGGCCTCCAGTCGCCCAGCGGACCGTAGAGGCCCGGACGCTCGTCGAGGTGGTCGGAGCGCGCGTGCGCGGCGCGGCCGCTGTAGAGGGCGGCATCCGGCATCCCGCTCTCGTTCAACCCGTGGGCGTGGGCGGGGGCCGCGCTCGCCGACCGCACCGATCCTGTGTCCTCGACGCGCACCTCGACGAGCTCGGCGAGCGGCGGCAGGCGCCGCCTCAGCGACCGCCAGCGACGCTGCACCAGGCGCCGCGCCGCTCTCGTCTCGCCCGCCTTGTCCGGGACGACCACCACCAGGTCGACGTCGGAGACCCCCGGAAGCGGCTCACCGCCGCCGAAGCCGCCGCGCAGGTACAGATCGCCGCCCAGCCCCGCCCGCAGGCCCCGGCCGACGGCGAGGGCCAGCGCCCGGTGCACCTCGACGGCAAGGCGACTCAGGATCGGCCGGGCGCCCGCCGCGAGCAGCCCCCGCCGCGAAGTCTCGGCGATCGACCCGTGGCCGCCGCGGCGAGGGCGAGGCGCCGAGGGCGCTTTGCCGATGGCGCCGCGGGCGGCGGCGCCCAGGCGGTCGCCCGCATGCCCCGCGCGCCAGGCGAGCCGCCGCGGCGTGCCGGCCAGGTAGCGCGGCGTGACCAGGCCGGCCCAGCGTCGCGTCAGCGCCAGGGCGGTTCGGGGCCGCCGCGCTTCCAAGGCCGCCCGGATGGCGGCGGTCCGCAGGCGCAGAGCGCTGTCGGCCCGGGGATCGGGCCAGGCGTCCGCAAGGGCGGCGGCGGCACCGAGGCGGCGCCGCGGCACGGCGAAGCCCGGAACGGCGAGGGCGAGGCGGCCGAGGACGAGCCCCGGCTCGGCCGAGAGCTCGGGCAGCAGGGCGCAGGCATCGGCGAGGGCCGGCCGCGGGTCACCGCCGTCGAGCGCCGCCAGGGCTGCGGCGAAGCGGAGGCTCCCGCGCGCAGCCCGAAGAAGCCGGTCCTCGCGACCGACCTGGTCGAGGAGGCCGCGGACGCCGAGCTCCACCGCGGCGAGGTAGCTGCCGTCGCGCCGCGCGCGCGCCTCCAGCGAATCTGACGAGCGCCCTCGAACCACGGTCCGGCGCCGCAGGAACGCAAACGGTCCCTGCAGCGCGAGCCGCAGCCACAGGGCGGCGTCCTCGCCGACCTCGAGCCGCTCGTCGAAGCCCCCTGCCGCGACCACGGCGGCGCGGCGAACGGCGATGCAGCTCGGCTGGCCGACGAAGTTGCCGATCAGCAGTCGCGGCAGCGGGCGGACGAGGCGCGCCCGGCTCACCGTCCCGCGACCGGCGTTGCGGAAGTCGCGCCCCGTGGAGGCGAGCACGGCCTCGGGATGGCGAAGCAGAAGGGCGTTGACGGTGGCGAGGTGGTCGGGCAGCCAGCGGTCGTCCGAGTCGAGGAACGCGACGATCTCACCGGTCGCGATCGCGAGCCCAGCGTTGCGGGCCGCCGCCGGGCCGGCATTGGGGCGCCAGCGGTATGAGATCCGGTCGCCGAAGCGCGCGAGCGCCTCACCGGAGCCGTCGTCCGAGCCGTCGTCGACGACGATCAGCTCGAAGTCGCGCCAGGTCTGGACGAGCGCGGACGAGACGGCTCCCAGCACGGCCTCCCGCCGCTGGTAGGTGGGGATGATCACGGAGACCGCGGGCGCCATGGAGCGGGGTCAGTCCGGGATGCGGCGCCCCAAGCCGTGGTTGCGGTCGCCGACCAGCGCGTCCCGGGCGCCGGCGGCGGCGTCCTCCCAGCGCAGCCGCTGCGCCCGCCGCCGGGCCGCGGCCCCCTTCTGCATGGCGCGCGTCGGATCGCCGGCGGCGCCGGCGAGCGCGCGGCGCAGGGAGGCGGCGTCGCCGGGCTCGAACAGCCACCCCGCCTCTCCCTCGCCGAGCAGCTCCGCGTAGGCCGGCCGCCGCGCAGCCACCACCGCGACTCCCTGGGACATCGCCAGGACGAGCGACCCCGACGTCCAACCGTCGCCCCGGGGGTTGACGGCGGCGTCCGCCGCCGCGAACAGCTCCGACACGCGATCGTCCGGGACGAAGCCGAGGCGGGCGTGGATGCGGGGATCGCGCCGCGCCGCCTCGAGCGCCGATTCGCCGACCTCCGGGTCGAGGACGCGGCCGGCGACGACGAGCCGGACGTCGTCATTGGGAAGTCCGACGAACGCCTCCAGCAGCACCTCGATGTCCTTGTATCCGCGCAGGTCGCCGAAGCAGACGAAGGCGAAGGCGTCCTCGGGGATTCCCAGCTCCCGGCGCGTGGCCGACCGTGACCGGCCGGCTGGGTATACCCCGGCGTAGGAGCCGTGCGGCACGATCGCGACCCGGCGGGGATCGCAGCCGATCTCGGAGCGGAGCCGCTCGGCGGTGGCGCCGTCGTGGACGAGCAGGGCGTGGCAGAGACGGCACAGGGCCCGCGCCGCGACCTCGTCGATGCGCCGATCGCCGAGCTCGTGCGGATGGACCTCGTGGACCGTCCAGACGAGCCGGTATCCGAGCCGGCGGGCAAGCGCGAGCCGCAGGACGAAGAGGCCGAGCCTCGGCCAGCTCAGCAGCGCGCGCGGACGCGGCGGCAGCCGCCGCCTGCGGACGCTGCCCGGCGCCATGTACAGCAGGTCCAGGCGCCAGTGGAAGTGGATCGCCTCCACCCGCCGCCGCGAGCGAAGCAGCCAGCCGAAGCCAAGCGTCGCGTCGGGGGCGAGCTCCACCCCGAGCTTCGACAGCTCGCCGTAGAGGAGGCGCTGGTAGGGGTTCCGGTCGCGGCTGGCCGGGAACCGCGCCACGCGCGCCGTCGTCCCGGCGCCGCCGAGCAGGTGCCGGACGCGCGGGCGCGACGGGTCGAGGCGGTCGTCGGACAGATAGGTGCGCATGTCGCGCCGCGACGGAAAGGCCAGCTGCGCCGGCGTCAGCGAGACGCGCCAGCGATGCCAGCCGGCCGCCACCTCGGAGGGGTCGTATCGGCGCTCGACGAACTTGCGCCGGGCGTGGCCGGCGCTCAGGCAGAGGTAATGGCGCATCGCCAGGGACTCGGGCGCCATCCGCAGGCCGGGAAAGCGCACGGCGTGGCCGCCGGACCAGGCCAGCTCGACGGCGTCGTCCTGCCGCTTCCACGCGTTGAGCCGGTGGGGGAAGCGCGGCAGGAAGGGGTAATACCACCGCATCGTCTCGAGGAATCCGGGATGGTCGTGATCGGGCGACTCGCGCGTGGGCAGGAACGTGAACTCGGTGAAGTTCACGGCGTTGAACCCGGCCCGGTCGGCCGCCTCGATCGCCTCGGCAAGGGTCTGCCCCCCGTCTCGAGAGACCCGGAACTCGTCGGCGTCCTGGTGGATCAGCCAGTCGGCGTCAAGCTCTCGGGCGAGCCGCTCCTTGCGCTCCAGCTGCGCGCGCAGGCTGAAAGACCCGTCGCCCTCGAGCGACTCGATCCCGATCAGGCCGCGGCGCATGTAGCGCTCCGCCACGGAGACCGTGCCGTCGGCGGATCCGTCGTCGATCAGGTAGGCCTCGATCCCCTGGTCGATCAGGTGCTCCAGGCATGGCCCGATCAGGCGCTCCTCGTCCCTGGCCGCAACGATCGCCACGATGCGCATCCGCCCGGCCCTCGCTCAGAAGGACTCGTGCGGGGCGGGCACGGCCAGCGGCGGGGCAAGCACGCGGTCGATCGCCCCGCCGAGGGCGCGGTCGGACCAGCGATCCAGGTCGGCGTCGCGGCGCCTCCGAAGCACCGCCTCGACGAGTTCCCCCTCCGCCGGGACCGCCGGCGCGCGGAAGCTGTCGTGCTCGCCGGTCAGGGACTCGAGCGCCGCGGCGATCTGCCGCTGCGAGACACTCGCCCGCCGTTCGTCGCGCAGGGCGCCCGGGCCGAGGTCGTGATGGCGGAGCGCCGGGTCGATCGAGGCGGCCGCCCGGGCCGCCGCATCGGAAGGCCGGCACGAGATCCCGTGCCGCTCCAGGAACGCCTCCAGGCGGCGGGCCCAGCCGAGCGGGTCGCCGACGAGGCCGGCGAAGGGCACGACCACGACGGGCAGGCCCCGTGCGGCGTCGATCGCGCGGCGGACGTAGCGCTCCCACATCGCAAGCGCCAGTTGCCCGTCGACGCGGTAGCGACCGGGAAAGGAGCGGGCCGTCTCGAGCGGATTGCGGTAGGTCATCACGACCACCGGTCGCACGTCCAGCGAGCGCAACCAGAACGGCAGGGTGATCGAGGTGCGAGGGTCCTTCCACACGCATTGTCGCGTCCGGTGGACCAGGCCGAAGACCCTGCGGGCGGTCGCGTGGTGGGCGGCCAGCCCCGGATCGGCCTCCCAGCCCGCGGCCAGCGGCGGCGGCGCCGCCCAGCTTCCGCCGAGGAACCGCAGCAGGCGGTCGTTGAAGGCGGTCAGGCTCTGCGCCTCCCAGTAGCCGGCCGGGTTTGCGCTCGATGCCGGCTTCAGGTCGGCGCGCTCCCCGATCGGCACGCCGAGCAGGTTCACCATCCGAGCCGTCGCCGACGTTCCGCTGCGGTGCATCCCGATGACGAAGACTGCAGCCTCTGGGATCGGCACGCGCGAACCCTATCCGAGCGTCGGCGGCGGCTTCGACGCCGCCGCGAACGCGTCAGGACGACGCGTATCCGAAGCGGCGCAGAGCGGGCGCCGCGGCCTCGCCGATCGCATTGGCGAGCGCCCGGTCGGCGCGCCGCCAGCGCCCCAGCGACGCGGGGCGCCCGATCGCCTCGCTCGCCCGCGCGGCCAGGTCGGGCCCGTCGTCGGTTGCGCCGACGAAGTCCAGCAGGCGCTCGACTGTGTCCCGCGGCCGCGAGCAGAGGTCCTCGAACCTGATGCGCAGGTAGCGGCGTCCCAGCGCGCGCTCGCCGTCGTCGGCGGCGAGCCGGTTGGCCCAGGACCAGTACGCGGCCGACCGTACCGGCTGCGGGCCGATCCAGCGCGAGCCGAGCACCGCTGGCCCGTAGCGACGGGCCTGCTGCTGATTGGTCGAGAAGGCCATGTCGCGGCCGTCGCGGACGACATGCACGAACCGCAGCTCCGGGTGGCGCTCGAGCAGGAACGGGATCAGCAGGTAGCTGTGGGGATGCTTCCAGCCCCAGGGTTGCTCCGCGCGCGGTCGCGCGGAGAGATGGTGCTGCACCGCCGCGTCATGCTCCGCGACCATCTGCGGCGGCGGGTCCGGCGGCTCCGACCGCCGCCCCCGGATGTACGCGAGACCCCAGCGCCAGTCGAAGCGAGCCAGGTCCATCGCGTCGCCGAACGGGCTGAGGTCCGCGCCCATGAAGCGGCCGGCGCGCTGCACGATCGACATCACCAGCCCCGTGCCGGAGCCGCCGGTGCCGCCGATCACCACCGGGCTCGAATGTCCGTCGCGGGGCGCCGCTACGTCCGCCTCCTGCGGAGGTCGCTGACGGCCAACGTCGCCGCGCCGAGGCGAAGCGCCACTCGCCGCAGCACCTCGAGGGCGGCCAAGCGCACCTCGATGCGGTCGCCGCGCCCGCCGATCTGCCGCGCCGTAGCCGCGGCCAGCGCGCCGATCGCCCGCAGCAGGTCGATCGGCCTTCCCAGGGCGTAGCCGCGAGGCATGCCGTGGCGCCGCCGCAGCAGCGCGCGCCCGTATCCGTAGCCGACCTGCTGCGAGAGCAATGCCCGGGGCGAGGCGCGACCGCGGTGGTAGGCGATGGCGCCGGGCCGGTAGGTGATCCTGACCCGGCCCTGCTCGAGCAGGCGCCAGCTGATGTCGACGTCCTCGCCGCTCGTGAAGGTGGGGTCGAACCCGCCGACCCGCTGCAGGGCGCTGCGGCGGAAGGCGACGTTGGCGCCCGGGGCGAAGGGCCGGTCGAGCTCCAGCGCGAAACGGACCATCCCGGCCTCGCGGCGAGCGACGTAGCGCTCGGTGACGGTGCGGGGCCGGTAGGGCTCGATCTCGCCGGCCACCGCGCCGACCCCCTCGCCCTCGAACCCGGCGACCAGCTCGCTCAGCCAGCGTCGCTCGGCTACGCAGTCGGCGTCGAGGAAGGCGACGATCTCGCCGCGACAGGCCGGGATGGCGCGATTGAGCGCGTGCGACTTTCCGCGCCGCGACTCGCGCAGGACATCGACGCCCAGGGCCCGCAGGATGGCGGCGGTGCGATCGGTGGAGCCGTTGTCCACGACCAGGATCTGGCGGCTCGCGCGGGGGTAGTCAAGCGCCAGCAGCGAGCCGACGCAGTCCGCGATCGTGTGCTCGCCGTTGCGGACGGGGACGATCACGGACACGAACGGCGCTGCTGCCGGAGACGCGCGTTTCGGGGGCGAGGCCACCGGCGCAGGCTACCCCGGCGAACCTGTTCCGCTTGGCGAGCAACTAGACTCGCTGGGCAGGGCCGGATGACGACGAAATCGGAGTCAACAGGATGAAGCCGGGCGACACGCGCTTCATCTTCGTAACCGGGGGTGTGGTCTCGTCGCTCGGCAAGGGGATCGCGTCCGCGTCGATCGGGCGCCTTCTGGTCAGCCGCGGCTTCCGCGTCCAGATCCAGAAGTTCGACCCCTACATCAACGTCGACCCGGGGACGATGAGCCCGTTCCAGCATGGCGAGGTGTTCGTCACCGAGGACGGTGCCGAGACCGACCTCGACCTCGGACACTACGAGCGCTTCACCGACGAGAACACTTCGCGGGCGTCGAACGTCACGGCTGGCGCCGTCTACAACTCGGTGATCAGGCGCGAGCGGCGGGGCGACTACCTGGGGGCGACCGTCCAGGTGATCCCGCACGTCACCGACGAGATCAAGCAGCGCATCCTGATCGTGGCCGAGTCGCAGGCGGTCGACTTCGTGATCACCGAGATCGGCGGCACGGTCGGCGACATCGAGTCGCTGCCCTTCCTCGAGGCGATCCGCCAGCTGTTCACGGACCTCGGGCCGCGGCGCTGCATGTTCATCCACCTCACCCTGGTCCCCTACGTCGGCCACGCCGGCGAGCTGAAGACCAAGCCCACCCAGCACTCGGTCAACGAGCTGCGCCGGATCGGCATCCAGCCCCACGCCCTGGTCTGCCGCTCGGAGGGGGGCCTGGAGCGGGAGATCCGGCGCAAGATCGCGCTGTTCGCCTCGCTGCCCGAGGACGCCGTGATCTCCGCCCGCGACGTGGACAACATCTACAAGGTGCCGCTCGTCTTCCGGGCCGAGGGGGTCGACGACCTGGTGCTCGACCACTTCGGGATGGAGGCGCCGCCGCCGGACCTCGCCGAGTGGGAGGAGATGGTGCGCCGGGCCGACGGCGCGGAGGGCAAGGTCCGGATCGCCCTGGTCGGCAAGTACGTGCAGCTCGAGGACGCCTACAAGTCGGTGATCGAGGCGCTCGAGCACGGCGGATTCGACCACGGCGTCGACGTCGAGGTGGAGCTGGTCGACTCCGAGGACTTCGATCCCGAGCGCGTCGAGAGCGCCGACGGGATCCTGATCCCGGGCGGGTTCGGCGAGCGCGGGATCGAGGGCAAGGTCGCCGCGGCCCGGATCGCGCGCGAGCGCTCGATCCCGTACCTCGGCATCTGCCTGGGGATGCAGATCGCCGTCGTCGAGTTCGCCCGGGACGTGGCCGGCATGGCGGGGGCGAACTCGGCCGAGTTCGATCCGGAAACGCCCTACCCGGTGATCGACCTGCTCCCGGAGCAGAAGGAGGTCTCCGACATGGGCGGCACGATGCGGCTCGGCGCCGACCCGGTGAAGCTGCACGAGGGAACCCGCGCCCGCGAGATCTTCGGCGAGCCGGTGATCTACAAGCGCCACCGCCATCGCTACGAGGTCAACAACATGCTGCGCCGCCGGCTAGAGGACGAGGGCCTGGTGTGCAGTGGCACCTCACCCGACGACCGCCTGGTCGAGGTGGTCGAGCTGCCAGACCATCCGTTCTTCGTCGCCTCCCAGTTCCACCCCGAGTTCAACTCGCGGCCGAACCGCCCTGAGCCGCTGTTCCGCGAGTTCGTCGGCGCTGCCGCCGCGCGCGCTGCGGAGGAGAAGGCGGACGAAAGCGAGCGCGAGCCGGAGGCCGCCGAGGCCCCCGAGTCGGGAATCGAGGTCCGCCGCGAGACGGGCTGAGGCCGGAGCCCCCCTCGGGCGGGATTGAGAAACCCGAAGAGCGGGGATTGAAAGCGTGATCGGGCCGGGATTTCGGTGCCCGGCTCGCCACGCCGGGAGGCGTCTTGTCCGAGCGCATCCGCGACCACATCCGCACCAACGTCGTCGGCTACATCGCCCTGTTCGCGTTCGCGACGGGAGGATCCGCCTACGCGCTGAACGGCCGGGCGCCGGGGACCAACAGCGTCGGCTCCTACGACATCATCAACAAGGAGGTCAGGGGCCCCGACATCGCCATCGGTGCCGTCAGCTCGGGCAAGCTCGCCGCCGGCGCTGTGACCAACCCGAGGCTCGCGAACGACTCGGTGAACGGCGCCAAGGTCGCGGATGGATCGCTGAGCGGCGCCGACGTGCAGGCGAACTCGTTCGGCGCCAACCAGGTGAACGAGGCCTCGCTGGACCCCGGCGTTCTGCAGTCCCGCGTGAGCGGCAGCTGCACCGCCGGGAACGCGGTCCGGGCGGTTGCCCAGAGCGGCGCCGTCACCTGCGCGCCGACGGGCTCGGGAACGATCACCGGGGTCACGTTCACGTCCGCGGGGCTGCCGGACCTCGACGGAGCCTGCGCGACGGACGGCTGGTTCGACTTCACACCCGCGACCAACAACGAGGCCGGCTATTACCGCGATCCGTTCGGCTTCGTTCGCCTGCGCGGAACCGTGCGTCAGTGCGGCAGCGGTGCCAGCACGATCTTCACGCTCCCTTCGGGGTATCGGCCGGGACGCCAGGAGAACCACCTGACCTACGACGACCAAGCGAGCTCGTTTTCGCCGGTCCACATCCTCGCCACCGGCGTCGTGGAGGTCGACTCGGCCGCAAGGCAGGGCGCCTGGCTGGACGGAATCAGCTTCCGCTGCGCGCCCTCCGGCACGGACGGCTGCCCGTAGCGATCCCGATCCGCACGCAGCGATCGCGATCCGCATAGCCTTCTCGCCGTGTCCGAGGAGCGGATGCTGGAGCGGTTCGTGCGAATGTGCGAGACCCCGTCGCCGACCGGTGACGAGCGGGCGATCGCGGACGCGGTGACAGCCGAGCTGCGCGAGCTGGGCCTCGATCCTGTCGAGGACGACGCCGCCACGGCCGCGGGGGCGGGGGCGGGCAACCTGATCGTGCGAGTACCGGGCCGGTCGGACGGCTGGGTGGCGTTCTTCTGCCACCTCGACACCGTCCCGCACGACGGGCCGATCGAGGTGGTCCGCGACGACGGCGCCTTCCGCAGCGCCGGCGACACGATCCTCGGCGCCGACAACAAGGCCGCGGTGACGGTGCTGGTGGAGCTGGCGGCGCGCCATTCCGCCGCGCCGCCGCCGCTCGGCCTGGAGCTGGTCTTCACCGTCGCCGAGGAGGACGGCCTGCGCGGAGCCAGGCAGCTCGACGTCGGCGCCCTGCGCGCGCCGTTCGGCTTCGTCCTCGACCACGCCAGCCCGATCGGCGAGGTGCTCGTCGCCGCTCCCACGTACAACCGCCTGGTCGCCGAGTTCAGCGGCGTCGAGGCCCACGCGGGAATCCGCCCCGAGGACGGACACAGCGCGATCGCCGCGGCGGCGGCCGCGGTGGCCGAGATGCGCCTGGGGCGTCTCGATCCCGAGACGACCGCCAACGTCGGCGTGATCGCAGGCGGCACGGCGTCCAACGTGGTCGCCGGCCACTGCCGGCTCGAGGGGGAGGCCCGCAGCGTCGACCAGGCCCGCGCGGCGGCGACGATAGGGCTGATGGTGGACGCCTGCAGCTGGGCGGCGGGGGAACACGGCTGCGACGTCAGCCTCGACGTCAGCGAGCTGTTTCGGGGCTACCGGCTCGACCGCCGGTCGACCGCGCTCGAGGTCGCGCGCTCGGCGCTGCGCCACCGCGGCCACGAGCCGCGCGAGCTGCCGACCGGCGGCGGCAGCGACGCCAACGCGCTGATGGCCGCCGGCTTCGAGGCGGTGCTGCTGGCCAACGGGACCGAGGCCAACCACACCTCCGAGGAGTCGGTCACGGCGGCCCGGATAACCGAGATGCTCGAGGTGTGCGAGGCGATCGTCGCGGAGGCGGCGGCCAGATGACCGATTCCACGACCCCGCGCACCTGGATGCCGCGCGTGGCGCATCGCATCTCTTCGTCCTCGGGTGCTCGCGTGCCTCTGGCACGCCGCGCACCCTGCGTCCTCGACCTGCTCGGCCAAGCGCGCCCCCAGGCACACCCGGCCGTGGGATCGATCATCTAGATGCTGAAGCTGCGGCGTGGCATCGTCGTCTCGACCGACCCGCTGACGGTGGAGGTCGACGGCGCCGAGCGCCCCGCCTGGGCGGACAGGACGCTCGTCGGCGAGCCCCTCGTCGGGGACGCGGTGATTGTCAACGTGGAGGCGCTGGACCTCGGGCTCGGCTCGGGCGGGTTCGACGTCGTCCACGTCAACCTCACGCGCGGACTGGATGCCACCGGTTCGAGCGGCTCGCACGTGATCAAGCTCAACTACACGTCGCTCCAGCATCCGGTCGAGCCGGTCGACCCGCCCCTGGAGGAGGCCCGCCCCAATGCCGCGCCCCGTGGCGGCGCCGTGCTCGTGATCCCGTTGCATGGCCACCTCGCGCCCACCGCCTGGGCGGCGGCACAGGCGGCGCCGGGCCTGCGCGTCGGCTACGTCCAGACGCCGGGCGGCGCCCTGCCCGGGTCGCTCTCGCGCGACGTCGCCGCGCTTCGCGAGCGCGGCCTTCTCTGCGGCCACGTCACGGCCGGCCCTGCCTACGGCGGGGAGCACGAGGCGATCAGCGTGGTCGGCGCCCTCGAAGCCGGCGTGACGGCGCTCGGCTGGGACGCGATCGTCGCCGGCCCCGGCCCGGGGATCATCGGCTCCGCGACCCGCCTCGGCCACGGCGGGATCGCCGCCCTCGACACGGCGCACGCGGCGCTCGCGCTGGGCCTGCCGACGCTGGTCTGCCCGCGCCTCTCGGCGGCCGACCCGCGCCCCCGCCACCGCGGTCTCAGCCATCACACCGCCTCCGTCCTGGAGCTTCTGCTCGAGCCGGTCAAGGTGCCCGTGCCGGAGGTGGCCGCGGGGAACTGGCCCGTCGAGGAGGGGGGAGTGGAGGCCGAGGCGCCGCTTGACGAGCTGCGCGAGGCCTGCGACGACCGCCACGACATGCTGGTCCGCGCGGTCGACCTCGACGGCTACGCCGCCAGCGGCCTGCCGGCGCGCACGATGGGCCGCGCGATCGGCGAGGACGCGATCTTCTTCGCCGCCGCGCTCGCCGGCGGACGGGCGCTGGCCGAGTCGGCCTCCGGCGAAGCGGGTACGACGTAGCGATGGAGCGGATCGGCGGCGAGGAGGTCTGGAAGGGGAAGTTCTTCTCGGTGCGTCGCGACGAGTTCCGCCACGCCGACGGCGAGACGGCGACGCGCGAGGTCGTCGTCCATCCGGGTGCCGTGGCGGTGCTGGCGCACGACGGCGAGAGCCTGTTCATGGTCCGCCAGCCGCGCGAGGCGGTCAGCGAGGAGGCGCTGCTGGAGCTTCCGGCGGGAAAGCTCGACGAGCCGGGGGAGACGCCGCTGCAGACGGCCAAGCGCGAGCTGGTCGAGGAGATCGGCAAGCAGGCGGGCGAGTGGGAGGAGGTCAAGCGCTTCTACACGAGTCCCGGCTTCGCCTCGGAAGAGGTGGTCCTGTTCGTCGCCAGGGACCTCACCGACGTCGAGCCCGACCCCGACGAGGGCGAGCGGATCGAGATCGAGGCGGTGCCGCTGGCCGACCTCGACGCGGCGATCGAGCGCTGCCGCGACGCCAAGTCGCTGGTCGGGCTGCTGCTGCTGCGGTCGCGGCGATAACCCCAGTTTTGGGGATGACATGGCCCGCCCGGGAGAGTTTGCTTCGGGGTGGCCGCAGGCACCGAGGAGGGTTTCATGTCCGTCCAGATCCGGGCTCACATCCGGAACAACGTCGTTGGATACGTGGCTCTGTTCGCGTTCGCGATGAGCGGCTCGGCCTACGCGCTTTCGGGAACCAACACGGTCGACTCGGGCGACATCATCAACGGGCAGGTGAAGGCAGCCGACATCGGCGCCGGGCAGGTGAAGGCGTCGGATCTGACCGCAGGGGCCGTTAACGGCGCCAAGGTCGCAAACGGCTCGCTTTCCGCGGCGGACGTCGATCCGACCTCGCTTCAGCGCCGCGTCGGCGGAAGCTGCGTCGCCGGCAGCGCGATCCAGTCGGTGAATCAGGACGGGACTGTCGCCTGTCAGCCGGCGGGTGCCGGCACGATCACAGGGGTCACCGCCGGGACGGGCCTCACCGGCGGGGGCACGTCGGGGAGCGTGGGCCTGGATCTGGCAAGCGGCTTTCGCCTGCCCCAGAGCTGCGCCAACGGCCAGGTGGCCAAGTCCGACGGCGTGGGCTCGTGGAGCTGCGCGAACGACACCGACACCGACTCGGGCGGCGACATCACCGCGGTCAGCACCGGCGGGGGCCTGACCGGCGGTGCCACCTCGGGGGACGTGTCCCTGGGTGTGGACACCAGCGTGCTCCAGCGCCGTGTCGGCGCCGCCTGCTCCACCAACCAGGCGATCAGGTCGATCGCCGCGAATGGGGGGGTCACCTGCGAGACCCAGATCCCTCCCCCAAACGCCTCCGTGACCACCTCGAAGTTCGCCACGCTTCCGGCGGTCCGCGTCCACCAGACCTCCAACCAGTCGATCAACACGGACTCGAGCGCCACCCTGGATTGGGGAGCAGAGGACTACGACACCGCCAGCTTCCACAGCATGACCTCGAACACGACGCGGTTCTTCGTCCTGGTGGCCGGCAAGTACCAGATCGAGGCTTCGGTGGCCTGGAGTCACGATCCGGACGGAGTTCGCCAGCTGCAGATCATCCACGGCAGCGTGGGGACGATCGCGCGCAGCCAGGTGCCCCCCGTCGCCGAGGCGGCCTTCGAGACCGACCAGCCGATCGCCACGACGTACCAGATGAGCCAGGGCGACTTCGTGGAGCTGCGCGGCTACCAGTTCAGCGGCAACACGCTCTCGACGGACGCTCCGCTGACGACGTTCGAGATGCACTGGATCGGGCCTTAGGCCCGAACCGCGCACGGGCGCTTGCGGGCGCAGGGACGCGGTCGCGCCGGCAGAACTGGACCGGCAGATGGGGATCGCGGTCGAACAGCCGGCGGAGGGATCCGCGGCGCCGGTGCCGGCGCGCTTCGAGGCGCTGGTGCTCGACTTCCTCGCCTACCTGGAGTTCGAGCGCGGGCTGTCGCGCAACACGCTCAACGCCTACCGCACCGACCTGCTGCAGTTCGGCAGCTTCCTCGGCGAACGCGACCTGGACCCGGTGCGCGTCGCGCCGGCGGACGTCTCGGACTTCCTCGCGGAGATGGCGACCGGCAACGGACACGCCGCGCTGTCGAGCGCCACGATCAACCGCAAGGCGGCCTGCCTGCGCTCCTTCTTTCGCCACCTGCGCCGCGAGGAGCTGATCGACAGCGACCCGACCGCGGCGCTGACCGCGCCACGCAAGGGCCAGAAGCTGCCCCAGGTGCTCAACTACGCGGAGATCCAGCAGCTGCTGGCCCAGCCGTCGGGCGCCGGGTCGATCGCGCTGCGGGACCGGGCGCTGCTCGAGGTGATGTACGCGTGCGGGCTGCGGGCGTCGGAGGCGACCGGGCTCGAGGTCGCCGACGTCGACCTGCACGAGGGCCTCGTCCGCGCCCGCGGCAAGGGATCCAAGGAGCGCGTGGTCCCGCTCGGCCGGCAGGCGGCGGCCGCGGTCAGGGCGTATCTGCGCTCGGCCCGGCCCGAGCTCGTCGGCGAGCGGCAGGAGTCGAGGCTGTTCGTGAACTTCCGCGGCGGGCCGCTGACCCGCCAGGGGCTCTACAAGATCGTCCAGCGCCATGCCCGCTCCGCCGCGCTCGACGAGAAGATGAGCCCGCATACGCTGCGCCACACCTTCGCTACGCACCTGCTGGCGAACGGCTGCGACCTGCGCTCGGTGCAGGAGATGCTGGGCCACGCCGACATCGCCACCACCCAGATCTACACCCACCTCTCCGGCCAGCAGCTCAAGGACGTCTACTTCAAGGCGCATCCGCGGGCGCTCGCTGGCTGAGCGCGGCGTCCACTAGTCTTCCGCCCGCGGGAGCGCAATGCGCCGGCACGGGTCTCCGGTCGGCAACCCAAAGGAGAGCCGATGGCGACCGAGACGAGCTTCGACCTGGACGCGCTGCGCTCGCGATGCGCGGGGGCGGTCCATGGGCCGGACGACGACGCCTGGGACGCGGCCCGCGCGGCGTGGAACCTCGTGGCCGATCAGCACCCGGCGGCGGCGGTCTACGTGGAATCGCCGGATGACGTCGCCGGGGTGATCGCCTTCGCTCGAGCGAACGGCCTCGGGATCGCCGCCCAGGGGACGGGCCACGGCGCCGTTCCCCGCGGGCCGCTCGACGAGACGATCCTGATGCGGACCGAGCGCCTGGACGGCGTCGAGGTGGACCCGCGGTCCCGGGTCGGCCGGTTCGGCGCCGGGGTGATCGCCCGGGACGTCGGGGAGGCGGCGGCCGAGCACGGGCTCTCCGGCTTTCCCGGCTCCTCCCCCGACGTCGGCGTGGTCGGCTTCACGACCGGCGGCGGCCTGGGATGGCTGGGGCGGCGCTACGGGCTCGCATGCAACAACGTGCGCGCGCTCGAGGTCGTCACCGCCGACGGCGAGGCGAGGCGCGTCGATGCCGACAACGAGCCGGACCTCTTCTGGGCGATTCGCGGGGGCGGCGGCAGCTTTGCGGTCGTCACCGCGATCGAGTTCGATCTCGTCGAGCTGCCGCGGGTGTACGCCGGCAGCGTCATCTACCCGGCCGACGAGCGCTCCGGGGAGATCTTCGAGAGCTACCGGGAATGGACGGCCGCGGCTCCCGACGAGGTCACCTCGATCGCGCGCTTCCTGCACCTGCCGCCGCTGCCGATGATCCCCGAGCCGCTGCGCGACCGGCCCCTGATCACGCTCGGCGCCTGCTACGCGGGTCCCGAGGCGGAGGGCTCGGAGGCCGTGGCGCCGCTGCGCGAGCTCGGCGAGCCGGTGATGGACCTGTTCGAGGAGATGTCGCCTTCGAAGCTCGTCACCATTCACATGGACCCCGAGGAGCCGGTGCCGGGGCTCGTGTACACGACGTCGGTGCGGGAGCTGCCGCAGCAGGGCTTCGAGGCGTTCGTCGAGAGCGCCGGGCCGGAGTCGGGCTCGCCGCTGCTGCTCGCCGAGCTGCGACACGCCGGCGGCGCCCTGGCCTCTCCCGCCGAGGGTGGCGGTGCGCTCTCCCATCTCGACGCGGACTTCGTGTTCTGCGGCGTGGGGATGATGATGGCGCCGGGCATGGAGCGGCAGATCAACGACAGTCTCGACCGGGTGTGCGAGGCGCTGCGCCCATGGTCCACGGACCGCTGCTACTTCAACTTCGCCGACCGGTCGGTCGACGTCGAGACGTTGTTCGACGCCGAAACGCTCGCGCGGCTGCGCGAGGTCAAGCGCCGCTACGACCCCGACGACCTGATTCGCGGCAACCATGCGGTCACGGTTGCCTGAGCCGCCCTCGGCTCCCTGATAGAAACGGGGCGTGCGATCCGGAGCCGCCCAACCGCGCCGCGGCCGGCGCGCGGTGATCCGGCGCGCCGTCCCCGGCCTCGCCGCCGCCGTGATCGCGACGTCCGCGGCTGTCGGCTGCGGCAACGAGCGACCCGCCCCGCCGGACCTCGCCCGGCCGGCGGACCCGCGCGGGTTCGAGCGGTTCCGCAGCCCGAACGGCGACGTCTCGGCTCCCGAGCCGGCCTACTGGGCGGTCTCACAGGGCGTGGCGCCTGCCGTCGTGACCTACAGCTCCGGTCACGCGGCGTTGACCATCTGGGCCTATCCGCGGGTCGCCGTGCCGAAGACCGACGCCGACCTGAAGGTCGCGAAGGGGCTTCTGCTCGGCTCGCTGCGCAACCGGGCGAAGTCCCTGAAGCTGACCTCGAGGCGATCCACCAAGGTGGACGGAAACCCGGCGATCGAGCTGGAGGGCCGCGGCAAGATCGCGCGCCACCCCGTGCGGATCCGCAGCGTCCACGTCTACAAGGGCAAGGGGGAGTACGTGGTGGACGCCTATGCCGATCCGGCCGAGTTCCCGGGCGCGAACCGCAAGGTGTTCGCAACGGTGATCGAGGGGCTGCGCGTGGGTGGCGACCCGGAGGCCGTGCAGCGCAATCCGAAGCGCGCCGCGCCGGAGCCCCCGCCGAGCCTCGGGGGCGGCAACTGATGCCGGAGCTGCCGGAGGTGGAGACGATCCGCCGACAGCTCGCCCCGGAGGTCGAGGGGCGCCGGATCGCCGCCCTGACCGTGCTCGACCAGCGCTGGACGATGCCGTTCGACCCGCGTGAGGTCGAGGGGCGATGCTCGGGGCGGCGGATCGAGCGCCTGGGGCGGCGCGGCAAGTACCTGGTCTTCGACCTGGACGGCGGCCTTCACCTCGTCATGCACCTGCGGATGACGGGCAACCTCGTCCTTGACGAGAGGACTGTCGCCGACCCCCCCTACCTGCGGGCGCGGATCGCCCTCGACGACGGACGCGAGCTCCGTTTCTCCGACATGCGTCGCTTCGGCCACGCTGTCGTGCTCGAGCGCGACCAGGTCGAGCCCTACTTCCGCGCCCGGCTCGGCGTCGAGCCGCTGTCGGCGGAATTCACGCCGGAGTACCTCGAGCGGCTCGCCGCCGGCCGGGTGGCGCCGCTGAAGTCGTTCCTGCTCGTCCAGGCCGGGATCGCCGGGGTCGGCAACATCTACGCCGACGAGGCGCTGTTCCGCGCGCGCCTGCACCCGCTCTCGCCGGCGGGGTCCATGCGCGCCGAGCACTGCCGGCGCCTCCGCGACGGGGTGGTCGCGGCGCTCGAGGCGGGGCTGGGCGGCGGGGGCGCCACGATCGACGACTACCGCGACGCGCGCGGCGAGCGGGGGACGATGCAGGACGAGTTCTGCGTGCACCGCCGCGAGGGCCTGCCGTGTCCGCGCTGCCGCGAGCGGATCCGGCGGATCGTCGTCGGTGGGCGCTCGACGTATTTCTGCCCGGGCTGCCAGGTGCGGCTTCGGCGCCGCCGCCGGGCCAGGGGCGCGCCGCGGCCCACTTCGAATGTCGCTCGGGGCAGCGGTTGAGCGAGCCGGGACAGACGCCGCCGCTGCCGGAGGGCTTCGCCGTCGGCCATTGGACGGACGCCGGCGCCGGCACCGGCTGCACCGTGGTGATCCCGCCACCCGGGGCGCGCGGGGGCTCCGACGTCCGCGGCGGCGGCCCGGGGACCCGCGAGCTGGAGGTGATGGGGCCGCTGGCCACCGCCGAGGAGGCGACGGCGGTGGTGTTCGCCGGGGGGAGCGCCTTCGGGTTGGCCGCCGCGGACGGCGCGGCCCGCTGGCTCGAGGAGCGCGGGCGCGGCTACGAGACGCCCGGTGGGCGGGTGCCGCTGGTGGCGGGGGCGGTCATCTACGACCTCGTCGGAGCGGGCCGCAGGCCGGATGTGCGTCCGGACGCCGAATCGGGCTACGCGGCGTGCGCGGCGGCGGCGGGCGGCGTCCCCGAGCGCGGCAGCGTCGGCGCCGGCACGGGTGCGGCCGTGGCGAAGCTGCTCGGGCGCGACAGCGCCGTCAAGGCGGGGGTGGGCTACGCGGCGACGCTCACGGCGATGGGGGAGGCGGTCGCCGCGCTGGCCGTCGTCAACGCCTTCGGCGACGTGATCGGCGACGACGGAGGCGTGCTCGCCGGCCCGGGCGGCGGCGACGGGGAGACCCGCCGCACCGCCGACCTCGTCGCCCAGCTCGAGCGGCCTCCGGACTGGCGCGAGGTGCCCGAGCAGAACACGACCCTTGTCTGCGTCTGCACGGATGCCGCCCTGACCAAGCCCGGCTGCGCGGTCGTGGCGCGGATGGCGAGCGCGGGCATCGCCCGCGCCGTGGACCCGGTGTTCACGCCGGTGGACGGCGACGTCGCCTTCTGCCTGTCGTCGGGCGCCGGCGCGCCGCGCCCCTACGCGGCGCTGCTCGTCGGCACGGTGGCGGCGACCGTCACCGCGGCGGCGATCCGCGACGCGGTGCGGGCGGCCGCGCAGTGATCCCCAGGCGCCAGCGTCCTGGGTTCTGGGTGCATAGCAACCATCGGGCAGGATCGGCGTGGGTCACTCGCCCAGGCCGTCCGGGCCGGGCTTCAGTCTGTCCGCCCTTGCCCGGAACGTTCAAGACGGAGGCGGTCGTGCTGCGCAGCATCCGCTACTCGGAGGCGGACCGGGTGCTGCACCTGTACAGCGCCGATCGCGGCCGCGTCGGGGCGATCGCGAAGGGGTCGCGGCGCCCGCGCTCGCGTTTCGGCGGGCGGCTGGAGCCGTTCTTTCGCCTCAACCTCGTTCTCCACGAGGGGCGTGGCGAGCTGGCCACGGTGACGTCGGCGGCGACGCTCGAGGGCTACGCCCGGCTGCGCGCCGACGGCCCGGCGCTGGGCGCTGCCGCACGCGCCTGCGACGCCGTGCTGCGGCTGCTCGACGCCGCCGATCCCAATCCCGCCGCCTACAACCTGCTGTGTCGCTACCTCGGCCTGCTCGACGACCCGGTCCAGCCCGCCGCGGACCTCGCCACCGGGCTCGCCTTCCGGCTGAAGCTGGCGCTCGCCGCGGGATTCGCTCCCGAGCTGGCCGCGTGCGCCCGCTGCGGAGAAGCCGACCACCTGGTCGGCTTCTCCGGCGCCGCCGGCGGGGTCGTCTGCGCCGCCTGCGAGGGCGACGGCTTCGCACTGTCGGGAGACGCACACCGCTTCATGGTCGAGGCGCTGGGACAGCCGCTGGCGACTGCGCCCGCCGCCCCGCCATCCGCCCTGCGCCAGGTGGAGCGGGCGGTTTCCGAAACGCTTGAGCACCACGCCCACGTTCGGTTGCGGTCTGCCGCATAGGCGACGCCTGCAAAGACTTCGCCTGCCGGTGTCCTCGCCGAATCGCCTCGCTCACGCACGCTTCCAGTGCGCTCGCTTCGTCGATTCGGCTGCGTCCTAGGCAGGCTCGCTTTTCGGCGTCGTTCTTACCTTTTCGAGGCCGTTCTTACTTCGACTTGGGTCGGTACATGCGCTCGGTGATGCGGAGCTGCAGGGCTCGGGGGCTGGGCCTGGTGGCGCGGATGAACCAGCGGATGACGCGGCCGGGGATCACCGAGCGGCGGTCGCGGTCGAACGCGGCGAGTGACTCGGCGACCACCTGGTGGGGGTCGATCTCGCCGGGGACGACGCCCACGTCGTCGAAGCCGGCGACGCCCTGCCATTCGGTCGGAACGGGACCGGGGTTGACGGCGAGCACGCGCACACCGCTTCCGCGCACCTCCGTGTGAAGCGCCTCGGTGAAGCTGAGCGCGAAGGCCTTGGTCGCCGCGTAGGTGGCCTCGTAGGGGATCGGCTGCATGCCCGCGGTCGATGCCACCACGATCACGCCGCCGCGACGGCGCTCGATCATCCCGGGCAGGAACGCGCGCGTCAGCCGGACGACGGCCTCGCAGTTCACGCGCACCTGGTCGGCCTCACGCTCGGGGTCCAGCTCCGCGAACGGGCCGTAGGTGCCGAAGCCGGCGTTGTTGACCAGCAGATCCACCTCGAGCCCGAGCTCGGTGACCCGGCCCGGCAGCGCCGCCGCCTCGGCGGCGAGGTCGCAGGCGACGACGTGGGCCGTGCCGGGAAGCTCGCCGGCGAGGCGCTCGAGCCGATCGGTGCGGCGAGCGACGAGCACGAGCTCGTAGCCGCGCGCCGAGAGGGCGCGGGCGAACTCCTCGCCGATCCCCGACGAGGCGCCTGTGACGAGCGCGACCTCGGCCATTCGCGCAGAGCCTATTCGTAGAATCGTCCCGTGGCCATTCCCGCAGCGGAGGCCACCCAGCGCCAAGAGGGGGACCATCCAAAGCTTGCCCGACACCGCCGCCGCGACCAAGTACGTCTACGACTTCTCCGAGGGAACGCGTGAGTTGCGCGACCTGCTCGGCGGCAAGGGGGCCAACATCGCCGAGATGACCCGGGTCCTCGGCGCGGACCGGGTGCCGGCCGGTTTCACGATCACGACCGAGGCGTGCGTCGCCTACATGGAGGCCGGCGGCGAGTTCCCCGGCGGGCTCGACGAGCAGGTTGCGGCCGCCCTCGGCGGGCTCGAGGAGCGCGCCGGCGCACGGCTCGGCGGAGACGGCGACCCGCTGCTGGTCTCGGTGCGCTCCGGGGCCCGCGTGTCGATGCCGGGCATGCTCGATACCGTGCTCAACCTCGGCCTCAACGACGAGTCCGTCGAGGGGCTCGCCGAGCGCACCGGCAACCCGCGGTTCGCCTGGGACTCCTACCGCCGCTTCGTGCAGATGTTCGCCAACGTGGTCCGCGGCGTTCCAAGTCACCACTTCGAGGAGGCGATCGCCGCCGCCAAGCGGGACGCCGGGGCCGATTCGGACGCCGACCTCGACGCCGCCGCGCTGCGCCGTCTGACGGCGCGGTTCGTCGAGATCCACGCCGAGGCGACCGGGGACCGCTTTCCGTCGGACCCCGTCGAGCAGCTGCGTCAGGCGATCCGCGCCGTCTTCGACTCCTGGAACGGGGAGCGCGCCGTGGAGTACCGGCGCATAAACCACATCCCGGCGCGCTGGGGTACTGCAGTGAACGTTCAGCAGATGGTCTACGGGAACAAGGGCGACAGCTCGGGCTCGGGCGTGGCCTTCACGCGCGACGAGACGACCGGTGGCCCGCAGCCGTCCGGGGACTTCCTCGTCAACGCCCAGGGCGAGGACGTCGTGGCGGGGATCCGCAACCCCGGCGACCTCGCCGAGTTCGGGCGGCGGATGCCGGAGGCGCACAGCGAGCTGCTCCAGGTACTCGACGTCCTCGAGCGCCACTACAAGGACATGCAGGACGTCGAGTTCACGGTCGAGGAGGGTCGCCTGTACCTGCTGCAGACGCGCAGCGCCAAGCGCCCGGCGCAGGCGGCGGTGCGCTTCGCCCGCGACGCCGTCGCCGAGGGGCTGCTGACGCGGGAGGAGGCGCTGCTGACGATCGACGCCGGCACGCTCGACGCGCTCCTTCACCCCACCTTCGACCCCGATCACCGCTACGAGGTGCTGGCGCGGGGCGTGCCGGCATCGCCGGGAGCGGCAAAGGGGACGATCGTGTTCTCGGCGGCGGAGGCGGTTCGCGCCGGCGCCGACGAGCAGGACGTGATCCTCGTGCGGCCGTTCACCGAGGCGGACGACGTCGCCGGCTTCCACGCCGCGCGAGGGATCCTCACCTCGGAGGGGGGCAAGGCCTCGCATGCGGCGCTGGTGGCGCGGGGGATGGGGAGGCCCTGCGTGTGCGGCGCATCCGACCTCGAGGTGGACGTCGAGCGACGGGTAGTGCGCGTGGACGGCCGCAGCCTCGCCACCGGCGACCTGATCGCGATCGACGGCTCCACGGGTGCGATCACGCTCGACGACGTGCCCCTGATCGCCCCGGAGATCGGCGACGACTTCCGCGAGGTGCTGTCGTGGGCGGACGCCGTCCGCAGGCTGGGCGTGCGCGCCAACGCGGACAGCCCCGACGACGCGGCGCGGGCGCGGTCCTTCGGCGCCGAGGGGATCGGCCTCTGCCGCACCGAGCACATGTTCTTCGGCGAGGACCGCGAGCAGCTCGTGCGCGACATGTTCGTGGCGGCGGCGCGCTGGCGGCGCGCGGAGAGCCGCGCCCCTGCCGAGGACGACGCCGGCCGCCACCGCGCCGAGGCGGAGCTGCGCATCTCCACGGATGCGTTTCGGGCCGCGCTCGGCCGGCTCGGGACGCTTCAGGAGCGCGACTTCGTCGGGATCTTCGGGGCGATGCGGGGGATGCCGGTGACGATCAGGCTGCTCGACCCGCCGCTGCACGAGTTCCTGCCCCTTCACCTGTTCGAGGAGGAGGCCGGAGGGGCGAGGACCCCCTCGCACGCGGAGGAGGCGCAGTTGCGGCTGGCGATCGTGCGCGAGCTTCAGGAGGCCAACCCGATGCTGGGCACCCGCGGCAGCCGGCTCGGCGTGCTCTATCCGCCGATCTACGAGATGCAGGTGCGCGCGATCGCTCGGGCGGCGGCCGGGGTGGCCCGCGGGTCGGAGGCGCCCGAGCTGGAGATCATGCTGCCGCTGGTCGCCTACGAAGGCGAGCTGGAGGAGCTTCGCCAGCTGGTGGAGAGGTCCGCCGACGAAGCGCTAAAAGAGTCCGGCGTGACGCTCGCCTACCACGTCGGGACGATGCTCGAGCTTCCGCGCGCCTGCCTGATCGCCGGCCGGATCGCGGAGCACGCCGACTTCTTCAGCTTCGGCACCAACGATCTCACCCAGACCGTCGCCGGCATCTCGCGCGACGACGTCGAGGGCAGCTTCCTGCCTCTTTACCTGGAGCACGGTTTCATCGACCGCAGCCCGTTCGAGACGATCGACGTGCCCGGCGTGGGGGAGCTGGTGCGCCTGGGCTGCGAGCGCGGCCGCCGCGTCAACCCCGGGCTGCGGCTGGGGATCTGCGGCGAGCACGGCGGCGATCCCGACAGCATCGCCTTCTTCCACGAGGCGGGGCTGGACTACGTGAGCTGCTCGCCATACCGGGTGCCGATCGCGCGGATCGCCGCAGCCCAGGCGGCCATCGGGGCGGCGGGATGACAGGCGTCGCCGGAGTCGGGGGGTTCGAGGAGCGCGTGCGGGCGCGCGAGGCCGAGCTGCTGTCGCCGCTGGCGACGCCGTCCTACCCGGCGACCCGCGCGGTGGACGAGCCCGACAGCCCGCTGCGGACGCCATTCCAGCGCGATCGCGACCGCATCGTCCACTCCAAGGCGTTCCGCAGGCTGATGCACAAGACGCAGGTCTTCATCGCCCCGGAGGGCGACCACTACCGCACGCGGTTGACCCACACGCTGGAGGCCTGCGGGATCTCCCGCACGGTGGCGCGGGCGCTGGGGCTCAACGAGGACCTCACGGAGGCGATCGGGCTGGGCCACGACCTCGGCCATCCGCCGTTCGGCCACATCGGCGAGGAGGCGCTCGACGCGGCGCTGCGGGAGAGCACCGGCCGCCGCTTTCGCCACAACGAGCACTCGCTGCGCGTCGTCGAGGTGCTGGAGCGCGACGGCCGCGGCCTCAACCTCACCGAGCAGGTGCGCGACGGGATCCTCAGGCACACGGCCAGCGACCCCCCGGCCACGCTCGAGGGGCGGATCGTGCGCCTGGTCGATCGCGTCGCCTATATAAACCACGACATCGACGACGCCGTGCGCGCCGGGATCCTCGCGGAGGCGGACCTGCCGGCGGAGGAGCTCGCGCTGCTGGGGACGACCGGGGCAAGGCGGATCGACACGCTCGTGCGCGACATCGTCGAGCGCTCGGCCGAGGCCGGCGACATCGTGCAGAGCGACGAGATCGGCGGGGCGATGTTGAGGCTGCGCAAGTTCATGTTCGATCGGGTGTACCTGGGGCCGGTGGCTCGCGCCGAGCACGACCGCGTCCATCGCACCCTGGGCGGGCTGTTCGCCCACCACCTGGCGCATCCCGACGAGGTGCCGGCGCTGGACCCGGCGGCCGACGCGGCGCAGCGGGTGACCGACTACATCGCCGGGATGACCGACCGCTACTGCATCGCCGCCTTCAAGCAGCTGGCGCTGCCCGAGGAGTCGAGGCTGTAGATGGGAAAGGCGGCCTGATGGCCCGGTTCTCCGCCGACACCGTCGAGCGGGTGAAGGCGGCGGCCGACATCGTCGAGATCGTCTCCGCCCACACCGACCTGCGCCGGCGGGGCGAGCGCTTCGTCGGGCTGTGCCCGTTCCACGAGGAGCGCACGCCGTCGTTCTCGGTCGACGCCCGCGAGAAGCTCTACTACTGCTTTGGCTGCGAGGCGGGCGGCGACGTCATCCACTTCGTCGAGGAGAAGGAGGGGATGGGCTTTCCCGACGCCGTGGAGGCGTTGGCGGAGCGCTATGGCGTCGAGGTCGAGCTGCCGGATCCGCGGGCTGAGGAGGAGAGGCGGCGGCGGGGGCGGCTGTACGAGCTGCTGGAGCGGACCGCCGCGTTCTACGCCGAGTACCTGTGGGAGTCGGCGAAGTCGGGGCGGGCGCGCGAGTACCTGCGGTCGCGGGGGCTGGGCGAGCAGGTGTTGCGCGACTTCGGCGTCGGGTTCGCCCCGAGCGCCTGGGACCAGGTGCTGACGCGCGGCCAGCGGGCCGGCTTCGCGACCGACGAGCTGCACGCGGCCGGGCTGGTGCAGAGCGGCCGCCAGGGCGGGCTGTACGACCGCTTCCGCTCGCGGATCGTCTTTCCGGTGCGTGACCCCCGCGGCCGCGTGGTCGGATTCGGCGCCCGGGCGCTGACCGCCGACCAGCGCCCGAAGTACCTGAACTCCCCGGAGGGCGAGCTTTACCGCAAGTCGCACACCCTGTTCGGGATCGACCGCGCGCGGGGGCCGATCGCGCGGGCGCGGCGGGCGATCCTGGTGGAGGGCTACACCGACGTCCTCGCGCTGCACCAGGCGGGGTTCACCGAGGCCGTTGCCGTGATGGGCACGGCCGTCACGCCCGAGCAGCTGGGGATGCTGGCGGGGACGGCCGAGCGGGTGCTGCTTGCGCTCGACGCCGACCGCGCCGGGCAGGAAGCGATGGTGCGGGCGCAGAAAGTTGCTGCAAATCGCGAGATGGAGATAAGGGTCCTGGCGATGCCTGCCGATAAGGACCCATGTGACCTCCTGCAGGAGGAGAGCCCCGAGCGCTTCGCCGAGCTGGCGGAGGCCGGGGTCGACCTACCGACCTTTCAGGTGAACGCCGTAATCGAAAAGGGAGATCTGGGCTCGACCGGCGGGCGCGAACGCGCGCTCACCGAGGCGGTGCCCGTGCTCGCGGCGATGGGCGAGACGGTGGGCCGCGACGAGCTGATGCGGATGGTGGCCGACCGCCTCGACGTCGAGCCGGCGCTGGTGTCGCAGCGGGTGAGCGCCGCGGTCGCGGCGCCTGCCGTGGCGCGCCGGGCGCCCGCGCCGGTCGAGGGCGCCCAGCCGCCCGCGCCGCCGGCGCCGATGGGCGCGCGCGAGCGGCGCGAGCGGGCGCTGCTGGCGATGTGCATCGCCCTTCCCGGCGAGGGCCGCGGCTTCCTGGAGCGGCTGCGGCCCGAGCACATGTCGTCACCGGTGGCGAGCCGGGCGGTCGAGTGGCTGCGTGGCCACGCCGATGACCCGATGGCGGGACTCTCGCACGAGGACGCCGAGCTGGTCTCGCTGGTCACGCAGCTGGTGATGACCTCGAAGCGGGAGCCGTCGTCGCACGAGGCGATGGAGCTGAACTTCATGGAGCTGGATCAGCGCCGGCTGGAGGACGAGATCGGCGCGGCGCGCGAGCGCGAGGACCACGCGCGGATGCAGGAGCTGAGCCGCGAGCGCAACGAGCTGGCGGAGCGGATCCGCCGCCGCGAGGCGGTGGCCGATGGCTGAGCGCGGCGACGATCCGGCGATGGGCGCGGGGCGCTGGCCGGGCGAGCTGCTCGGCCTGCTCGCCGAGGCGGACCGCGAGGCGGAGGCCGAGGGGGCCGAGCGCGGGCTGGCCGACCCGGTGAACGCCTACCTGCGGGCGATCTCGCGGGTGCCGCTGCTGAGCGCCGCCGAGGAGGTCGACCTGGCCAAGCGGGTGGAGCGCGGGGAGATGGCGGCCAAGAACGCGCTGATCGAGGCCAACCTGCGGCTGGTCGTATCGATCGCCAAGCGCTACGCGGGCCGCGGGCTGACGCTGCTCGACCTGATCCAGGAGGGCAACGTCGGCCTGATCCGGGCCGTGGAGAAGTTCGACTGGCGGCGCGGCTTCAAGTTCTCCACCTATGCGACCTGGTGGATCCGCCAGGCCGTGACGCGCGCGATCGCCGACCAGGCGCGCACGGTGCGGATCCCGGTGCACGTAGTCGACGAGGTGAATCGCGTCAAGCGGTTGCAGCGCGAGCTCACCCAGGTGAGCGGGCGCGAGCCGTCGATGGCGGAAATCGCGGAGAAGGTCGAGATGACGCCGGAGCGGGTCGAGGAGCTGCTGCGGATCTCGCAGGACCCGGTGTCGCTGGAGACGCCGGTGGGGGAGGACGGCGACGCCCGCCTCAGCGACCTCGTCGAGGACACGCGCACGCCGGCGCCCCTGGACGAGGTGCTGGGCCGGATGGCGGAGCGCGACCTGGAGCGGATGCTCGATTCGCTGGAGACGCGCGAGCGGGAGATCATCGAGCTGCGCTACGGGCTCGGCGAGCACGAGCCGATGACGCTGGACGACCTCGGCAAGACGCTCGGCCTGACCCGCGAGCGTGTGCGCCAGATCCAGAAGCGCACCCTGTCGAAGCTGAAGCGCGTCGGCGACCGGCTCAGCCTCGGCGGCGCCTCGGCGGAGTAGCGGCCCGGCCGCGGCGGTTCGGCCGCTTTCACACTTCCCTCACCAGTCCGGCGATCTTCCGCGTATTTTCGGGCGCTTCTAGCGAACACATGTTCGCCTTCCCGTCCGAGCCCAGCCGGAGAATTCCCGGCATGGATCGAGATTCGCTGAAGATGCTTCTTGAGCAGGGACTGTCGCTGGAGAAGATCGGCAGGCGCTTTGGGCGCGACCCATCGACCATCGCCTACTGGGTGAAGAAGCACGGCCTGCAGGCCGTGCATCGCGACAAGCACCTCGGCAAGGGCGGGATCGCCAAACGCGATCTCGAGCGCTTGATCGCGCGCGGATTCGCCGTAGCGCGCATCGCTGCCGAACTCGGCAGGAGCGAGTCGAGCGTCCTCTACTGGCTTCGAAAATACGACCTTCGCACCCATGCGAGCGAGAGGCGCCATGCCGCGAAGGAAGCGAAGAGACAGGGGCGCGCGACCGTTCAATTGCACTGCCGGCATCACGGACTCACCGAGTTCTTCATCGAGGGGCGCGGCTATTACCGGTGCCTCAGATGTCGATGGGAGGCGGTTTCGAGGCGTCGCCGCAAGGTGAAGACGCTCCTCGTCGAGGAGGCTGGAGGCGTTTGCCGTTTGTGCAGATACGACCGCTGCATCGGTGCCCTCCAGTTCCACCACCTCGACCCCGCAAAGAAGCGGTTCACGCTGAGCCACCGGGGCCACACCCGCTCTATCGCCATGCTTCGAGAGGAGGCGAGCAAGTGCATCCTGCTCTGCGCCAATTGCCATGCAGAGGTCGAGGCGGGGGTCAGCGAGCTTCCCGGCTAAAGTTCTGGCTCGGGTCCGACGACGGTTCCCGGGTAGCGCAAATGCGTATCAACAAACGGTCCGGGGTAGCTCAACTTTGGAAGAGCGCTTGGCCGTTAACCAAGAGGTTGTGGGTTCGAGCCCCACCCCCGGAGCCTTCGTAACGAGAGTGAGCCCTACGGCGACGACCACCCCGCGGCGTAGCACTCGACCTCGATAGCCCCTCGCATCGCCCCGTCGTTCTCCCGCGCCCAGGTGGCGATCTCATCGGCGCGGGCGGCAGGCCCCGGGTCCCTGAGGATCCGCCGAACGGCCCACCGCAAACTCGCCGGCCGGCACAGCCGCCACGGCAGGCCCAGCCCGCAGCCCGCCCACGCCACCCGCGCCGCCGTCTCCGACATGTCGCCCACTGCGGGGCAGCACAGCACCGGCACCCCCGCGCCGAGCGCCCGCGCCACCGTCCCGTGCCCGCCGTGGCAGACCACCAGCGACGCTTCGGCCATCGCCTGGCTGTACGAGACCCAGTCCACCAGCACCGCGTTGTCCGGCACCTCGATCGGCTCCGCCGGCACGTGACCGTTCGTCGTCGCCAGCACCCGCACCGGCTCCTCCGCCAGCCCCTCCAGCGCCCGCCGCACCAGCCTGCAGTCCGGATCCTGCGACGTGCTCGGCGCCACCAGCACCAGCGGCGCCTCGCCCGGCGGCAACGCCACCTCCGCGTACGGCAGCTCGAACATCATCGGCCCGGTCACCCGCACGCCTGCCGGCCACGCTCGCGGGTACTCGAGCTGTGGAAACGTCGCCACCAGCGCCAGCCCCTCGCTGATCCCGCCGTGAAACCGCTCGACCGGCGCCAGCCCGACGCGCTCCCGCACCGCGTTCAGCTCGCGCCGCCCGCGCCGCAACCCCGTCTCCAGCACCGGCCGCCACCCCCGCCACGCCGCCCGCCCCAGCGGCGTGCGCGGCGGCTGCATCCCGAAGGCGAAGAACGGCAGCCCCGCCGCATGCACCGGATAGACGTGCGGGATCAGCGTCACCCGCGGCACGCCAGCCGCCTCCGCCGCCAGCGCCGGCGCCAGCGTGAGGATGTCGCTGACCACGACGTGCGGTCGCATCTCCTCGAGCAGCGGCCGCAGCGCCTCCGCTGCCTCCGCCGCGCCGGCCCCGTCGGACCCCGGCGGCGGGGGAGGGAACACCCTGTACTCCTCCGCCGCGGCGAATCCCAGCCCCTCGCCCTCGACGGCCTCCCGCCACTTCTCCCACGTCTCCACCGTCACCTCGTGCCCGCGCGCGCGCAGCGCGCGCCCCAGCGCGATCGCCGGGAACGCATGCCCGGGATCGCCGAAAGCGGCAACCAGCATCCGCATCCCGCCGCTCACGCCGCCTCCGCCGCCCTCGCCGGCCGCCCGCCCGGTCTCACGTCCCTTCGTGCCGTCTCGGCCTTCACGTCCATTCTCTGCCTGAGCAATGCAAGATCCGTTTCCGCGCCGGCCGCGAATTGCGGATGCCCGGGGCGGCCGCTATCCATTCTCCCGTGGCACGTCCTCGAAGGCCCGCCGAGCGCCTGCGCACCGCCGTCGAGGCGATGCCCCGCCGCACCCGCGAGGCGATGCTGCGCGGCCTCGACGGCAACAAGATCATTGTCGGCGCCTACACCGACAAGCGCGGCGGCGTCTGCCCGATGCTCGCCGCGCACCGCAACGGCGGCCGCACCGACCTCAGCAGCTTCGCCCGCTCCTGGGACCGCTTCACCGGCGCCGTGAAGGGCCGCTCCCGCCGCGCCAGCCGCCGCGAGCTGACCGCCCTGCGCAGCTATCTCGAGCACAGCCTCCTGCGCGACGAGCAGGACGACCGCTCCGTCGCCGAGCTCGCCGCCGAGATCCGCCACCAGCGCCGCACCGTCGCGTCGGCGCCGGCACCCGGCGCCACCGAGTCACGGGCCGCCCCCGCCGAGCCGGCCGCCCCCGCGGAGCGCTCGGACAGGGGCGACCGCGACCGCCGCCGCGAGCTGCGGCGCCGCCTGCGCTGGGCATGGCTGATCCCGGCCCGCCGCTACGACACCTACGCCCGGCGCGTCGCCGCCGCCGAGGAGCAGGCCGCCGAGCTTCGCGCCGCCGACCTGCTCGACGCCCGCGAGCGCCTCCAGGGCGAGCCCTCCGCCTGACCCACCGCCGCGCCGCCGCCCGCCGCGCCCCGGCCTACGGCGCGAAACCCTCGGTCGGCCGCGAGAACACGATCTCCGGCACGACGCAGTTGGGCGACGTGCGCAGCAGGAACCGCACCGCCTCGGCGATGTCCTCCGGCCGGATCATCTCCTCCTGGCCGACGTTCCCGCGCGCCCACTCCGTCATGTCGGTGTCGACCAGCCCGGGGCACAGCGCGGTCACCTGGATCCCGTCGGCGCCGACCTCCTTCTGCGTCGCCTGGCTGAACCCGACCACCCCGAACTTCGTCGCCGCGTACACCGATATCCACGGCTGCCCCGACTTGCCCGCGATCGACGCGGTGTTGACGATCAGCGCCTTTCCGTGCTCGGCCCCGGCCTCGCGCATCAGCGGCAGCGCCTCGCGCGTGGCGAGGATCACCGCGCGAAGGTTGACGTCGAGCTGCATGTCGGCGTGCTTGGTGGCGATCTCCGCCATCGCCGATCCGATCCCGACGCCCGCGTTGTTGACCAACACGTCGAGCCGCCCGTAGCGATCGCGGTGCGCCGCGATCAGCGCCAGGATGTCCTCCTCCTTGGCCATGTTCGCGGGGACGCTGTTCACCTCGGCGCCCCCCTCGCGCAGGTCCTCCGCCGCCGCCTCGAGCTTGTCCGGTCGCCGCGCCGACAGGGTGAGCGCATAGCCCTCCTCGCCCAGCATCGTCGCGATCGCCAAACCGATCCCGCTCGACCCTCCCGTGATCAGCGCAGCCCGATCCGCCACCTGGTTCTCCTTCGCGTCGCTTGCCGGCGGCGGCACCTTATTACGATGCAGCTGTGCGCTGCCGGCGTCCGGCGACACCATTCCTAGCGCTTGCCATCGCCGCGCTCGCCGCCGGCTGCGGCGGGGCCAGCGGCGCCTCCGACAGCCAGCCGCCCCCGAGCGTCTCCGATTTCCCCCCGGCCGGAGCCCGCACCCTCGACCAGGTCCTGCGAAGCGCCGACGCCGCCGGCCCCGTCGTCGCCCCCACGTCGCAGGTGTTCCGCGAGGGCAGGAACCGCTACGCGTTTGGCGTCTTCGAGCCCAGCGGCCGCAAGCTCGACGACGCCGCCGTCGCCCTCTACGTCGCCCACGGCGCCAGGGGCGTCGCCAAGGGCCCGTTTCCCGCCCGCATCGAGAGCATGCAGACGGAGACCAGGTACCGATCGCAGACCGTCGCCAGCGATCCTGACGCCGCCAACGTCGTCTACGTCACCCCGATCGACTTCGACGCGCCTGGCGAGTGGCGCGTGATCGCCCTCGTCCGCGACGGCGACAGGATCGTCGGCACCCGCGTCGCCAGCCCAGTCGTCGGCCGCTTCCCCAAGATCCCCGCGGTCGGCGACCGGGCGCCCGCGATCCACACCCCCACCACCGCCGACGTCGGCGGCAGGCTGCAGAAGATCGACACCCGCTCTCCCCACGACGACATGCACGCAGTCGACTTCGCCGATGCCCTCGGGCACAAGCCGACGGTGCTTCTGTTCGCCACTCCCGCCCTCTGCCAGAGTCGCGTGTGCGGTCCCGTCGTCGACGAGGCCGAGCAGGTCAAGCACCAGTACGGCGACCGGGTCGACTTCATCCACATGGAGATCTATGAGGACAACGACCCGAACAAGGGCGTGCGCCCCCAGGTGCGCGCCTACCACCTGCCGAGCGAGCCGTGGCTCTTCGTGATCGACCGCAAGGGCCGGATCAGCACCGAGATCGAGGGCGCCTTCGGGCTCGACGAGCTGGAGGCGGCCGTGAAGAAGGTGGCGGGCTGAGCGTGCGGAGGGCCGACGACGCCGGCCTGCTGGACGCGTTCGCGCGCGAGGCGCGCGGCCGCACCGAGGCGATCGCCGAGGCGATGCGGTCTGTCGAAGCCGGCTCGTCGCCATCGCTCGACACGCTGGAGTCGCTGCGCCGCGAAGCCCACACCCTGAGGGGCACCGCGGCGGTGCTCGAGCTTCCCCGCATCTCCGAGCTGGCCTCGCTGATGGAGACGACGATCCGGTCCGCATCCAGCGACCAGGAGATCCACCCCGACAGGGCGGCCTGGCTGGAGCGCGCCGCCCTCGCCCTCCGCGAGGGCGCCGAGGCGGCCGCCGACGATGCCCCCGAGCCGCCCTCGCTCGCCGAGGCGATCGGCGCAGCCCCCGCCGCGGACGGGGCCTGATCCGCGCTCGCGGCCCGTAGCTGCAAGAGTGCACCGCCTCGTCCGGTCACCAGAACAGGGGAGATATGGGAAAGCTCGCGTTGGTCACGGTTGTGTCGCTGCTGGCATCAGGCCTGGCGGCCTGTGGGGGTGGTGGGGCCCCGTCGAAGCAGGACTTCACGGCAGAGGCGAACAAGGCGTGCACGGACGGAACGCGCAAGCTCACGGAGTTGAACCTGGAGCAGGGGCCTGCGACCAACCCGCAGGAGGACGCGAAGTTCGGCGCGGCACAGCTCTCGGTGCGCGAGCAGAACCTCAAGCAGATGCGCCAGATCGAGCCATCGACGGAGGAGAAGCAGGCGTACGAGAGCTACCTCGACCTGCGCCAGAAGTCGCTCGACGCGCAGCAGGCCGTCATCACGGCCCTGAAGAAGAACGACTCCGCCGCGGTCAAGCAGCTCGCCGCGAAGTTCACCGAGTCACAGGCGGAGGTATCGAAGGCCGCCGACGAGCTCGGCCTCGACGTCTGCGCAGCGAAGCTGTCGATCAGCGACTCCAAGGCCGTCGGCGGGGTGATAGGGACCTACGAGGCGACGGCTGACCCGAAGCTGGCCTGCAAGGAGCTGGTGACGCCTCAATTCCTCAAGATCACCGATGTCACCTACTCGAAATGCGCAGCGGCGCTGGAGAAGCAGAACACAAATGGCGAGCTCCCCGAGAGCGTCGACGTGACCAAGGTCGAGGGCGTGGACGGGACCGTCGCCACGATCGAGTTCAAGGACGTCGGCGGGAAATACGACGGCGTCCCGACCAAGGCCACGCTCGTCTACGTCGACGGAAAGTGGAAGATCTTCAACCTCGTCTCCACGTAGGCGAGGGGTGTGAAGCCGCCTCAACTACCATCGCCGAGCATGGCGGCGATGATCTGGTTCATGCCTCTGAGCGACCGGGGGCGGGAGCTGATGGACGACATGGAGCGACAGACCGAGCACTCTCCGACCCAGGTGCGCGACGACGGGTCGCGCTGCTACTACCTCAGCGCCGAGGGAGCCGGCGTCGAGGCCTTCGATGAAAAGCTCGACGCCATGGACGCCGACTGGCGCGAGCATTTGACCCGCGCCGCCGGGCAGTAAGCGGCCTACGCCGACAGACCGGCGGCTTCGAGGGCCTCTTTGGGGTCGAGGTAGGTACGAACCCGAATCCCCTTGCCGTTCTTGAACTCGACCACGGTGGCGTGAGGCGATTCGATCTCGGCCTCGCTTGCCGTCCCACGCCCGCGAACGCGGCCAATTGCGACCGTCCGATCGCCGAGGTCCCGGATATCCGGGTACTCGGCTTGAAAGTCGGAGAGGGTCTCGTAAAGGTCGCGGAGCCACTCGCGAACGCCCTCGTGTCCCCGGTAGACCGTCTGTTTGCCTCCCATCGCCATCAGGATCGCCGCATGCCACTCAACCTCGGGGTCGAGCTCCGACAGCAGCGCTTCGGCATCTCGGCGGTTGATCGCGTCAAATGCGCGTTTGAAGACCTCGACGTTCTCCTGCGACATCGCCCGCGCAGTATCGCGCGGAGAGGGAGGAGGTGGTGGACCGATGCGTGGCTAGATCAATCCCTGCGCCGCCGCCAGTCGCGAACGGCGAACACGATCCAGCCAACGACCGCCACGAGCAGCGCCCAAGTCAATATCGCCAGCCAGACAGCGGGAGTCGTGACGAGGGCGATGATGAGGGCGACAACCACCACCGCGAGGCCGACGAGAAGTCCGAGGCGACTGGGCGACACGGCGCTGAACGTAGCACCGGGGGCCGCCATGCCTGAGGATCCAACCTCGGCGTCCTATCACGGCATCGGCCGGGGGAGGGAACCCTTGCCACCGCGAGCAGTTCGATTCGGCGCTCCATTGGGCAGCGATCGGGCAGCGAGCCGATGCTGACCATCCCCGACCCCGGTGGCGACAATCAGGCGGAGCCAGGACTCGGCACCACAAAGCCATAATCTCAAACACCCGGGCCGGTAGCTCAGTCGGTCAGAGCAGCGGACTCATAATCCGTCGGTCGGTGGTTCGAATCCACCCCGGCCCATAACAGCGCCTACCTGCTCGGGGGGCGAACGTCCTTCTCACCGACCGGCGGACGCTAGGGTCTCGCCATGGCGAGCGAGATCCGGTTGGATCGCCTCGATGCGGTGATCTTCGACCTCGACGGCGTGATCACCGACACCGCGTCCGTCCACGCTGCCGCCTGGAGGCGGATGTTCGACCAGTTCCTCGCGGACCGGGCAGACCGCCAGGGCGAAGGCCATCAACCGTTTTCGCCGGAGGACTACTACCTGTACGTGAACGGAAAGCCTCGCTACGACGGCGTGGAGTCGTTTCTCGCCTCTCGTGCGATATCGATCCCGCGCGGGGAGCCGAGCGACCTCCCCACCGCGGAGACCTCGTGCGGGTTGGGCAATCGCAAGGACGCGCTCTTCCTCGCCCTGTTGCGGGAGCAGGGGGCCGCCCCCTTTCCGTCCTCGATCGACTTGCTGCACCGGCTTCGCGCGAGCGGGTGTCGGACGGCGATCATCTCCGCGTCGCGTAACTGCGCCGACGTTCTTGAGGCGGCGGGAGTGGCGGAGCTCTTCGACGCGAAGGTCGATGGGATGGACGCGGACGAGCTTGGTCTCGGCGGCAAGCCCGACCCCGCCGTCTTCCTCGAGGCGGCGAGCCGGCTCGGGGTCGAGCCGGCGCGAGCCGCTGTGATCGAGGACGCGCTCGCTGGCGTCGACGCTGGGCGCCGCGGCGGCTTCGGGCTCGTGATCGGCGTCGACCGGGCCGGCCACGCCGAGGCGCTGCGGGAACACGGCGCCGACCTCGTGGTCGGCGACCTGGGCGAGTTGCGCGTCTCGGCGACGAGCGGAAAGGACCGGTGAGCGACCCCGTCCCCGCCAGGGGGCCGATCCTGAGCGACTGGTCGCTGGCCTACGAAGGCTTCGACCCTGCGCAAGAGCCGCTGCGCGAGGCGCTCTGCACGCTCGGAAACGGGCGCTTTGCCAGCCGCGGCGCTGCGCCTGAGGCGGATGCGGACGGGATTCATTACCCGGGCACCTATGCCGCCGGTTGCTACAACCGGCTCACCAGCGAGGTCGCGGGCCGTGACGTGGAGGACGAGTCGATCGTCAACCTGCCGAACTGGCTCCCCCTCAGCTTCCGGATCGAGGACGGTGAGTGGTTCGACATCTCCACGGTCCAGCTCGCCGAATACCGCCAGGAGCTTGACTTGCGCCGCGCCGTTCTCACGCGGCGGGTGCGGTTCCGCGACGCCGAGGGTCGTGAGACCGCGATTACGCAGCGACGGTTCGTGAGCATGGCGAGCCCGAACGTTGCCGCGCTTGAGACGACTCTGCTTCCTGTCGACTGGTCCGGCTCGGTGACCTTCCGCTCGGCTCTCGACGGCCGGGTGACCAACGGCGGCGTCGCCCGCTACCGCGGACTTTCCAGCCGCCACCTGGCGCGGGTCGACGCGCGCGCCGTCGACTCCGAGACGATCCTGCTCGCGGCCGAGACCAGCCAGTCGCGCGTTCGCCTCGCCGAGGCGGCGCGGACGCGGCTGCGGCGCAACAGTGAGGTCGCACCGCTCACCAGCCGCGTAATCGAGGAGCCGGCCCGGATCGGACTGGAGATCCACACGGAGGTGACCGAGGAGGAAGAGATCACGGTCGAGAAGGTCGTCACCCTGTACACGTCACGCCAGCCGGCGATCTCCGAGCCGAGCCTGGACGCCCGCACGGCGGTGGCGCGCTTGCCCGGCTTCGACGAGCTGCTTCGAGAGCACGTGCTGCGCTGGGACGAGCTCTGGGATCTGTGCTCGCTCGAGCTGGAGGACAACGACGAGCTCGCCGCGGCCCAGGTTCGGATCAACGTCTTCCATCTTCTGGGAACGATCTCCGAGCACATCGCCGACATCGACGCCGGCGTCACGGCCCGCGGCCTGGCCGGGGAGGCGTACCGCGGACACGTCTTCTGGGATGCGCTGTTCATCTTCCCTTTCTTCAATCTTCGCCTCCCGAATCTCACCCGAACCCTGATCGGGTACCGATACCAACGGCTCGATCAGGCCCGCTGGGCCGCGAGCGAGGCGGGATACGACGGAGCGCTGTTCCCGTGGCAAAGCGGCTCGACCGGCGCGGAGCTGACCCCCACGGTCCATCTCAACCCGCGCTCCGGACGCTGGACCCCGGACCACTCCCACCTTCAGCGACACATCAACGCCGCGGTCGCCTATGACGTCTGGCTGTACCACCAGGCGACAAATGACGTCGAGTTCCTGGCCTTCCATGGCGCCGAGATCTTCATCGAGATCGCCCGCTTCTGGGCCACCATCGCCAGCTACGACTCGGCTCGCGAGCGGTACGTGATCCGCGGAGTGGTTGGTCCCGACGAGTACCACGACGCCTACCCGGGTTCCGAGCGGCCCGGGATCGACAACAACGCCTACACCAACGTGATGGCGGCCTGGGTGCTCTGGCGCGCTCCGGACGTCCTCGACGCGCTCCCCCAGCAGCGCCGCGAGGAGCTATCGCACATGCTCGGGTTGCGGCGCGAGGAGATCGAGCAGTGGGACGACGTCAGCCGCAAGCTGCTGATCCCCTTCCACGACGATGGCATCATCAGCCAGTTCGAGGGCTACGAGGGCTTGGAGGAGCTCGACTGGGAGGCTTATCGGGGGAGGTACGCGGACATCCAGCGGCTCGACCGGATCCTCGAGGCCGAAGGAGACAGCCCCAACCGCTACAAGGCCTCGAAGCAGGCGGACGTCCTGATGCTCTTCTACCTGTTCTCTGCGGATGAGCTGCGGATGCTCTTCGGCCGTCTGGGCTATCCGCTCGAGTTCGACACGATTCCCAGGAACCTCGAGTACTACCTGGCGCGCACATCGCATGGTTCGACCCTCAGCAAGGTGGTTCACGCCTGGGTGCTGGTCCGCTCCGATCGCGAGCGCGCCTGGAAGCTCTTCAACGAGGCGCTCGCGAGCGACCTTTTCGACACCCAGGGCGGCACGACTCCGGAAGGCGTGCACCTCGGCGCGATGGCAGGAACGGTGGACCTCGTCCAGCGCGCCTACACGGGGATCGAGACCAGGGAGGACGTGCTCTGGCTGGATCCGAGACTCCCCGAAGAGCTGACCAAGCTTCGGTTCAAGCTCCGCTACCGGCGCCACTGGGGACTGGAGATCGAGATCACCAGGGGCCGGGTCAGGGTCAGAGCCCGCCCGGCGGACGTCGATCCGATCAAGATCGGCATAAAGGGCGAGATCGTCGATTTGCACGCCGGCGCAACGCTGGAGCGCCCGCTGTGACCGGTGTGAACCGCCATCCGGCTCTGAGCGACCCGCTTGATTTCGCGTTCGAGGCGACTGGGATCCTCAGCCCGCCGTGGCGTTGCGAGAGGACGCGCGCATGAGTCACGTCGTCTTTCCGATTCTCTGGGGGATCGGGCTGCTGGTCTTTGCCGGGGTCATCGCCGTCAGGTCGCGGCTGCTGCTGGCCGCCCGCCCGGCGGCGCGCCTGGATCGGATCCCGGAGCGGATCAGGCGCTTGGTCACCGAAGGGCTTGGCCAGAAGAAGTTCCTGGACGGAGAGCAGCCATCCGGGATCATGCACGCGCTTGTCTTCTGGGGCTTCCTCGTCCTGATGCTTCAGGTGATCACGTTGTTCGGTCGGGCGTTCGACGCGGGTTGGGACATTCCCGGGCTTGGGCCAGACGAGCCCCTGGGCCCGCCCTTCTTCGTCGCCCGCGATCTGCTCGAGGCGAGTGTGATCGTCGGTGTCGTCTACATGCTCTACCGGCGGCTGATCCTCCACACCCCCCGGCTGTTCGGGATCGGCCGCGCCGAGCAGCGCTATCGCGAGGCTGCTCACTGGGAGGGCATCCTGATCCTCGTCCTCATCCTGCTGATCATGCTCGGCGGGCTGCTTTACGACGCCGGCCACCTGGTCGCGTTCGACATTCACGGCAACGAGCGCGACTTCGCGCCGCTCACCGCCCTGCTTGCCGCGGCGCTCAGCGGTGTCGGTCGCTCCTCGGCGCACACCATCAGCGAGGTCGGATGGTGGCTGCACTGCGTCACGGTCCTGGTGTTCCTGTGCCTGCTGCCGCTGTCCAAGCACTTCCACATCATCACCGCGATCCCGAATGTGTTCTTCGCCAAGCTCCCCCCACGCGGCGCCGAGCGGCCGCTCGCGATCACGCACGTGCCGGCCGCACCGATGGCGGCGCTGGAAGGTCCGCCCAAGGGTCTCGTCGGCGTGGCTTCCCTCTCGGACGTCAGCTGGAAGCAGGTGCTGGACGCTTTCTCGTGCACCGAGTGCGGCCGTTGCACGGCGGTCTGCCCGGCCACGGCGAGCGGCACGCCGCTGGCGCCGCGGCAGGTGATCCTCGACATCCGCGATCGGCTGTACCAGCACCCGGAGGAGCAGGGGAAGGGCGACGCCTCCGCTGAGCCGCTGATCTCGGACGAGGCGCTGTGGGCGTGCACGACCTGCATGGCGTGCGTCGAGGCGTGCCCGGTGGGGATCGAGCACGTCCCGACCATCGTCGACATGCGCCGCAACCTGGTCGACCAGGGCGAATTGGACCCGCTCCTTCAGCAGACGCTCGAGAACTACGGCAAGCAGGGAAACTCCTACGGCAAGTCGGCACGCATGCGGGCCCACTGGACCAAGGGCCTCGAGTTCAAGATCCCGGATGCCCGCAAGGAGCCCGTGGAGTACGTGTGGTTCGTGGGCGACTTCGCCTCCTTCGACGAGCGGGTGCAGCTTGCTTCGAAGAGCGTGGCGCGGATTCTGCACCGAGCCGGCGTGTCGTTCGGGCTGCTCTACGAGGGCGAGCGCAACGCCGGCAACGACGTGCGCAGGATCGGCGAGGAGGGCCTGTTCGAGATGTTGGTCGAACAGAACATGGAGGTGCTCGCCGACGCGGAGTTCGAGGCGATCTTCACGACCGACCCGCACTCGCTGAACGCCCTGCGCAACGAGTATCCCCAGTTCGGACTCGACAAGCCGGTCTACCACTACACCGAGCTGTTCGCCGACCTTGTCGCGCGGGGCGCGATCTCACTGCGCACCCCGCTCTCGGGGATGCGGGTCACCTACCACGACCCCTGCTACCTGGCGCGCTACAACCGGATCACCGAGGCGCCGCGAAAGCTGATCGAGGCGACAGGCGCCGAGCTCGCGGAGATGCCGCGGAACGGGACGAACACGTTCTGCTGTGGCGCCGGCGGCGGCCGGATCTGGATGATGGACGATGCGGAGATCGGGGAACGGCCAAGCGAGCAGCGGATCCGCGAGGCCCAGACCCTTGGCGACCTCGACTATTTCCTCGTCAGCTGCCCGAAGGATCTGGCGATGTATTCCGACGCGGCCAAGGTCGTTGGTGCCGACTTCGAGGTAGCCGAGCTGACCGCGCTGATCGAGCGGGCGCTGGCCCGGGCCGAGCCCACGCAGATCGCGTGAAGGCGCCCCGGCCTTACTCGCCGATGAGGCTCGTCAGCTCGTCCGCGACGTCGAACAGATCGGCGACCGCCCCGTAGTGAGCGATGTGGAAGATCGCCGCGGCGGGATCCGTGTTGATGGCAACGATCAGGTCAGCCCCCTGCATCCCCTCGACATGCTCCGGCGCACCCGAGACTCCGAGCGCCAGGTACAGCTTCGGTCTCACTGTGGCGCCGGATTTTCCGATCTGCCGTGTCTTGGGCAGCCAGCCCGAATCGACGACCGGCCTCGAGGCCCCGAGCTCGGCGCCCAGCGCTTCGGCCAGCTCTTCCGCGATCGGGATGTTCTCGGCACCTCCGATTCCACGGCCGACGCAGACGATCCGGTCCGCCTTGGTCAGGTCGACGCCCTCGTCCGGGGGCACCACCGGTTCGACGAAAGCCGTCCTCAGCCGCTCCAGCTCGGCCGGTGGCGGGAGCTCGACGCGTTCGCCCCTCCCGGCGGCCTGCGGCTCTTCGTGCAGAGCCGCGGCGTTGACCGCCAGCACCGCCGGTAGCGGCGTGCTCACGGTGGCCTCGAGTTGCCCCCCGTAGATGCTGCAGGTCGACTGCGCCTCGCCGTCCTGGAGAGCCACTTCGACGCAGTAGCCCACGAACGGAATGCCCGTTGCGGCTGCGGCGCCGGCCGCGAGGTCGAGGCCGGCGGTGGTGTTCTCGAGGACGACGAGGTCGGGCGTGCGCGTCCTGATCGCCGTCGCGAGCACCGCCTGGTGCGCTTCGGGGACGTAGGGCGAGAGCGCCGGGTGCGACGTCTCGAGCACGACGTCCGCTGCGCTCAGCCCCTCCTCACCGGTCTCCTCACCCCTTGCGAGAAGCGCGACCAGCGCTCCGCCCGCAGCGTCTGCCAGCGGTCGTGCGAAAGCCAGCAGCCGGTCGTTGACCGGCGATTCGACGTAGACGAGGACGTCGCCCATCAGCCCGCCAGAGCTCCCCGGTCGCGCAGCACCGCGACGATCTGTGCAGCCATCTGGTCGGCATCGCCGTCGAGCATCGTCGCCTGAGCCTGCGGCGTCGGCCGAGCGAGCGAAATCAGCTTCGGCGCTGCGGCGGGCGCCTCGACGCTGACGTTGAGCGTCTCGGCATTCGCCTCGGTCATCGCCTGACGGAGCCGGGCCATCGCCACGTATCGAGGCGGCGAGCTTGCGGATTGCACGCCGACGACGGCCGGCAGTTGGAGGCCCAGCACGGCGAGCCGCCCGCCCGCGTACTCCTGCAGGACCCGCGCGGTTCCATCGGCCAGGGTGACTCCGACGACAACATTCGCCTGGGGCCAGCCGAGCGACGTTCCGAGGTAGGGCGCCATCTGACCGAACACGTCGTATGGCGTTTGCACGCCGGTCAGCACGAGGTCGGGAGCCAACCCGCGGAGCGCTTCGGCGAGGGCGAGCGCCGCCGTTCGGGTGTCGTACGCGTCGATCTCGCCCGCGTCCACGGCGACGAGCCGGTCGGCCCCACGCGCATAGGCCAGGCGAAGCGCCTCGTCAATCCCGTCCGCCCGCAGCCCTACGGCGGTCACGGTGGCTCCGGTGGCCTCCTTGATCAGCACCGCCTCCTCGAGCGCGTGGTCGTCGAACTCGTTGATCACCATCTCGACGAGCTCGCGATCGATGTCGGTGCCGCTCTCTTCGACTTCGAGCTCGTCACCGACCTTCGGCATCAGCCGTACCGCAACCGCGATGTTCATCGCAGCCCGCGGCACCCAGCCGCTTCGACCGCGAGAGGTACGCCCTGCATGCCGAGTGGCTGCTCGTTCGTGGTGTGAAGTCGGAAAGCCGTCACGCGAGACCTTAGTGCGTCGACGCCCTCGCCTCTCGGGTCGTTGGCCTGCCTGGGCATGCGCTCGCTCGCCAGCGGCAGCCGCGAGAGCCAGCCGCGGGGTCCGTAGTTTCCTCGCCGCCTTTCCGGGTCAACTTCCGATGGCGGGGCCGCATGAACCGAGGAGGCTGAGAGGGGGATACTGAGGAGAAGGAGCTGCTCATCGGAAACGAGTTCAACGCTGAGATGTTGAGTGTCGCGCTCAAGTCGATCGACGAGTTCGCGAGTCGCGAGCTTCCGGATTCGCTGTTGATCGAGCTCGACGAGCGTGACGAGTTCCCGGAGGAGCTGGTGCGCCGGATGTCGTCCGCTGCGGAGCTCGGTATTCAGCTGCTTTTCGTGCCCTACGAGTACGGGGGCATGGGCGGCGGCGCGTTCGACGTGTATCGCGTCTGCGAGCGGATGGCCGCGATCGACCTGGGCCTCGCGACGTCGGAGCTGGCGACATTCCTCGGCAGCGACCCGATCAGAGTCGGCGGGACGGACGACCAGAAACGCGAGTACATGAGCCGGATCGCCAAGGAGGGAATCCTGTTCGCCTACGCGGCCACCGAGCCCGAGGCGGGCAGCGACCTGGGGGCGCTGAAGACGACCGCAGAGCCGGTCAGCGAAAACGGGGACGTCACCGGCTATCGGATCAGCGGCACCAAGCAGTGGATCAGCAACGGCGGCGTGGCAGACCTCTACACGATCCTGGCCGTCGCTCCCGGCGGGCCGAGCTGGTTCGTGCTCGAATCGGGCGCCCAGGGCTTCACCCACGGCAAGCATGAGGACAAGCACGGCATCCGGCTGAGCAACACCGCGGCCCTGTTTCTCGACAAGGTCTACGTCGACGCCGATCGGCTGGTCGGGGGCGTCGAGGGCCAGGGCCTCGTCCAGGCCCAGCAGGTGTTCGGCTACACCAGGCTGATGGTGGCCGCGTTCGGACTCGGTGCGGGGTGGGCCGCGCTCGACCGCGCGATCCCCTACTCCCGCAAGCGCGTGCAGGCCGGCGGACCGCTGTCCGAGAAGGAGGGCTACACCCACAAGCTGATCGTCCCCCACGCGGTCGCGCTGGAAGCCTCGAGGGCCGCGATCGAGGAGACCGCCGAGCGGCTGGATGCGGGCGAGGGCCAGCTGAACGTCGAGGGGGCGGTCGCCAAGTACCTCGCAACCGAGGCCGGGGACGCGGCGGCCGACGCAGCGATCCAGGCCCACGGCGGCTACGGCTACACGCACGACTACGTGGTCGAGAAGATCAAGCGCGACGTCCGCATCACCAGGATCTACGAGGGCACCTCGGAGATCATGGAGATCACGATCGCGCGCGGCCGTTGGCAGGAGCACCTGAAGTCCGGCGGCGATCACTACCACGCGAAGGCTCGCGACCTCGAGGGGCTCCACGCCGAGCACCCCACCGTCGGCGCGGACGTCGCGGCGCTCGCCCATCACGCCCTTGCGGGGCTGCTCGAGCGGTGTCGCGTCGAGCGGTTGACCCGCCACCAGCACATCCTGCTCCGCCTCGGCGCGTTGATCGCACAGGTTGAGGGCGCGGCCGCGCTCGTCAGGCGCGCCCAGCGCGCCGCGGACAAGCAGCTGAATCCGAAGGGGTCGCGGCGCCTGCGCGCGGGCGCGCTGGCGGCTGCGAGCCGCGTGTACGCGCGCGGGGCGGCCCTGACGATCGCGACCGAGGCCGTCCGCTTGGTCGCGGGAGCCGACGGCGACCTCGGCGAGCTCGAGCAGCGCCTCGATCTCGCGTCGATCCACCGCGCCCAGGGCGGGTTGCTCGCAGACCTCGGGGCGGTCACCGAGGCGGTGTACGGGCGCATGCGAGCTTGACCAGAGATGAGACTCGATCCGACATGACCGATTCGCTCGACAGCGCCGCCGCGATCGTTGGCGTGAGCGCGATCCTGCCCGATGCCCCCGACGCCGCGGCCTTCTGGCGCAATGTGAGCGAGGGCCACTACGGGATCAGCGAGGTAGACCCCGAACGCTGGGACCCCGAGCTCCACTTCGACCCCGATCCCAAGGTTCCCGAGCACACCTACTCGCAGATCGGTGGCTGGGTCCGCGATTGGGAGTGGAATCCGCTCGGCTGGCACCTGCCGATCCCGCCGACCGTCTCGGAGGCGATGGACGATGCCCAGAAGTGGGGCGTTGCCTGCACCCGGATGGCGCTGATCGACTACGGCTGGCCCGAGCGACCGCTCAATCTCGAGCGCACCGCCGTCGTCTTCGGCAACGCGATGTCGGGTGAGCACCACTACCTGACCGCGCTCAGGCTCGCCTTCCCGGAGCTCGCGCGCGAGCTGGCGAGGGCGCCGAGCTATGCCGAGCTGCCCGAGAGCGCCCGAGAGGCAATCGTGCGCGAGCTGCACTCGAACATGGACGGGTGGCTTCCGCCGGTGACCGAGGACACCATGCCGGGGGAGCTCGGCAACTGCCTTGCGGGTCGGGTCGCCAACCTCTTCAACATGCGCGGGCCCAACTTCGTCGTCGATGCCGCCTGCGCCTCCGCGATGGCGGCCATGGACGCCTCGATCGAGGGCCTGATCGACCGCGAGTTCGACGCGGTGATCACCGGCGGAATCGACCGCAACATGGGCGCATCGACGTTCATCAAGTTCAGCGCGATCGGTGCGCTGTCCGCAACTGGCACCCGGCCGTACGCCGACGGGGCGGACGGGTTCGTGATGGGGGAGGGCGCGGCGCTGTTCGTGCTCAAGCGTCTCGAGGATGCCGAGCGGGATGGGGATCGCGTGTACGCCGTCGTGCGCGGGATGGGGGGGTCGAGCGACGGCAAGGGCAAGGGCATCACGGCGCCCAACCCGATTGGCCAGAAGCTCGCGGTGGAGCGCGCCTGGCGCAAGTCCGGGCTGTCACCGGACGCGTGCTCGATGGTCGAGGGCCACGGCACCTCCACCGCCGTCGGCGACGTGGTCGAGGTCGAGAGCCTGTCCGAGGCGTTCGCCGGCGCCGACCTTGCCCCGGGGTCGATCGCCCTCGGGTCGGTGAAGTCGAACATCGGTCACCTCAAGGGCGCCGCCGGGGCGGCTGGACTGCTGAAGGCCGCGCTGGCCCTGCACCACAAGCTGCTCCCGCCGAGCCTCAACTTCAAGCGGCCGAACCCGAACATCGAATGGTCCGCTTCGCCATTCGCCGTGAACACGGCGCTTCGCGAATGGGAGGCCCGGAACGACGATCCCCGCGTGGCAGCCGTGAGCGCGTTCGGGTTCGGGGGCACGAACTTCCACGCCGTGCTCGAGGAGCACGTCCCGGGGCGGCTGACCGGCAACGGGAGCGCATCGATCTCGGTCCCTGCCGATGTCGGCAGCGCCAACGTTCCGGCCGCCTCCGCCCGCCCACCACCGGCGCGCACGGCCGCAGGGGGCCCGGGGCCGAAGGCTCCCGTCCGGGGTGCCCTGGTGCTCGGCGGGCCCGACGAGCCGGCCGTCGCCGAGGCCCTTCGCGCCGCCCTCGCGGATGCGCGGGCGGGCCGGGCCTCCGAGCCGGCGCCTCCGGAGGCTGTGGCGCTTCGCTCCCCCGAGCGGCTGGCGATCGACTACGGCGACGCCGCCGAGCTGGCCTCGAAGTGCGAGATGGCGCTGAAGGCGTTCGAGTCGGGTCAGCCCGGTGTCTGGCAGGCTCTGCGGGCGCGCGGCATCTTCCGGGCCGGCGGCCCCCAGCCCAAGGTCGCCTTCCTCTACACCGGCCAGGGATCCCAGTACGCCGACATGCTCGCCGAGCTGGGGCGGATCGAGCCGTTGGTCGCCGAGGCCTTCGACGAGGCCGACGAGGTGATGCGGCCGCTGCTCGACGGCCGCGTCCTGAGCGAGATCGTCTTCCCCGATCCCGATGACGGCGATGCGGTCGCGGAAGCCGAGCGGCAGCTCCGGCACACCGAGATCACCCAACCGGCGGTGCTCACCGTCGACATCGCGCTCACCCGTCTGCTCGACGCCTACGGGATCGCGCCGGACTTCGTCATGGGCCACAGCCTCGGCGAATATGCAGCCCTGGTGGCCGCGGGGGTGCTGCCCTTCGAGCAGGCGCTCGAGGCGGTCAGCGCTCGGGGGCGCGAGATGGCGGACCTGGAGGTCGCCGACCCAGGTGCGATGGCCGCCGTCGGCGCCCCTCCGGAGGAGGTCGAAGAGGTGCTCGCCTCGACCGAGGGCTACATCGTGCTCGCCAACGTCAACTCGACGCACCAGGTCGTACTGGGCGGCGCCAGCGAGCCGGTTGGCCGCGCCGTCGCCGCGCTGACCGAGCGCGGGCGCCAGGCCGTCCCGCTCCCGGTCAGCCACGCCTTCCACACCGAGATCGTTGCGCCGGTGAGCGAGCCCCTGCGGGCGATGCTCCGGCGGCTCGACCTCTCCCCGCCACGGATCCCGATCGTCGCAAACGTCGACGGCGAGTTCTACCCGACCGGCCCCGGCGTCGAGGAGCAGATCGTCGACATCCTCGGTCGCCAGGTTGCCTCGCCCGTGCAGTTCGTGAAGGGGTTGCGGACCCTGTTCGATGCGGGAGCGGGCGTCTTCGTCGAATCGGGCCCCAAGCGGGCGCTTCACGGGTTCGCGGCCGACGTCCTCGGCGACGAGAAAGCCCTGAACCTGTACACCAACCACCCGAAGCTCGGCGACCTGGTGTCCTTCAACCACGCGCTCTGCGGGCTCTACGCAGCCGGACTCGGCACGGGGCGGGAGCGGGAGGACGATGGCGAAGCTTCCGTCGCAGAACAGGGGTCCGCGGCGGCTCCCCCGTCAACGGGGGGCTCTGACGTCTACCGGGAGCTCGGCCGGCTCACGGCCGATTTCCTTCGCCGCGGCAACGAGCTGCTCGGTGATGGCCCGCAGCCGGCCGGGCCTGGCGTCGAGGAGCGGATCGTGATCACGGGCGCGGCGCTCGGCCTTCCGGGATCCGAGCGCGTCTTCGAGGACCACAACGTCGCGAGGATCCTCCACGGCGAGCAGTTCATCGACGTGCTTCCCTCCGACGTCCGCCACGGGATCCTCGACCATCACATCACGCGCCTGGTCAAGGGCGACGACGGTTCGGCGAGCTTCGAGGCGATCGAGGACATCAACGACGTGATCAAGCTCGCCGCCCGGGGCGGCGAGCTCGACCTGACGGCCGAGTTCGGGGTCGACAGCGACCGGGTCGCGGCGCTCGGACGCAGCACGCAGCTGGCGATAGGAGCCGGCATCGATGCTCTGCGCGACGCCGGCATACCCCTCGTCCTGCACTACAAGACCACCACCACTGGAACACAGCTGCCCGATCGCTGGACTCTGCCGGTCGAGCTGCGTGACGACACGGCGGTCATCTTCGCCTCGGCGTTCCCCGGGCTCGAGGAGTTCGCTGCCGAAGCCGAGCGATTCTCGACCGACCGCTCGCGCCGCGACCGGCTGGCTGAGCTCCGGGCGCTGCGCGAGCGCCTCGCGGGTCATGGCGACGACGTCGCCTTGGCCGAGGTCGATCGCCACATCCACGACCTGGAGGTCGAGCTCGAGGAGGATCCATACCAGTTCGATCGCCGCTTCCTCTTCCGCGTGCTCTCGATGGGCCACTCCCAGCTCGCCGAGCTGATCGGCGCCCGCGGCCCGAACACCCAGGTCAACTCCGCCTGCGCAAGCACGACTCAGGCGGTTGCCCTTGCCGAGGACTGGATCCGCATCGGGCGCTGCCGGCGGGCGATCATCGTCGCGGCCGACGACGCGACCTCGGACGAGCTCCTGCCATGGATCGGCGCCGGCTTCCTGGCCTCGGGCGCGGCGGCCACCGACCAGGTTGTCGAGGAGGCGGCCCTGCCGTTCGACCGGCGCCGCCACGGGATGCTGCTCGGCATGGGCGCCGCGGCGATGATCGTCGAGAGCGCCGAGGCTGCACGCGAGCGCGGGATCACCCCGATCTGCGAGGTCCTCAGCGCCGCCACGGCCAACAGCGCCTATCACGGCACCCGGCTCGACGTCGACCACATCGGCGACGTGATGGAGGGCCTGATCGCCCGGGCCGAGGCGAGCGGCATCGATCGGCAGAGGATCGGCGAGGAGATGGTGTTCGTCTCCCACGAGACCTACACCCCTGCGCGAGGCGGCAGCGCGGCGGCCGAGATCCATGCGCTCCGCCGGGTTTTCGGAAGCGCTGCCGAGAAGGTTCTGATCGCCAACACCAAGGGCATCACCGGCCATCCCATGGGCGTCGGCCTCGAGGACGTGGTCGCGATCAAGTCGCTGGAGACCGGGGTCGTTCCACCGGTTCCCAATTTCCGTGATGCCGACCCGGAGCTCGGTGACCTCAACCTCTCGAAGGGCGGCAGCTACCCGGTCAACTTCGCCCTGCGGCTGGCGGCCGGGTTCGGCTCCCAGATCAGCATGATGCTCCTGGCGTGGACCCCGGTCCGCGACGGCCGCCGCCGCCACCCCGAAGAGCTGGGCTACTCCTACCGGATAGCCGAGCCCGATCGGTGGACCGCTTGGCTGCGCGCGATCAGCGGCCAGGAGTCCCCCCAGCTCGAGGTCGTTCAGCGGCGTCTGCGAATCGTCGATCGCGGGCCCACGGCGGCTCCCGCCGCGCCCGCCGCCGAGCACCCCGGGGCGGTGCCGCTGGGCGCGCCGGAGACAACCGGCCCGGAGGACAGTCGCGGTCAGCCGGAGATCCCCGCACCGCCCCCGAGCTCACAGCCGGAGCCCGCGCCCGAGCCGCCGCCGGCGGCCGTGGCCCCATCCACTCCCGAGGCGCCGATCGCGGCCGTGGAGGCAGAGGGCGCCCCATCTGTCGACGAGCTGACCGCCCGCATCCTCGCCCTGGTCTCCGAGCAGACCGGCTACCCGCCCGACCTGCTGGCCCTCGACCTCGACCTGGAGGCCGACCTGGGGATCGACACGGTCAAGCAGGCCGAGGTGTTCGCGGCGATCCGCGAGGCCTACGGCATCCCCTTCGACGACACCCTGAAGCTGCGCGACTACCCGACCCTCAGCCACGTGGTCGGGTTCGTGCGCGAGCGGGCGACGGTGGGCGCGCCGTCCACCCCGGAGGCCGCCCAGGCGCCCGCGGCCTCCGAGGCGCCGCCGCAGACCGCCGAGGGGACAGAGCCCGCGGCCCCCGCGCCTGCGCCCGCCGAAGCTCCTGCCCCGGGCGAAGCTGCCTCGGACGAGGACGTGACCGCCCGCATCCTCGCCCTGGTCTCCGAGCAGACCGGCTACCCGCCCGACCTGCTGGCCCTCGACCTCGACCTGGAGGCCGACCTGGGGATCGACACGGTCAAGCAGGCCGAGGTGTTCGCGGCGATCCGCGAGGCCTACGGCATCCCCTTCGACGACACCCTGAAGCTGCGCGACTACCCGACCCTCAGCCACGTGGTCGGGTTCGTGCGCGAGCGGGCGACGGTGGGCGCGCCGTCCACCCCGGAGGCCGCCCAGGCGCCCGCGGCCTCCGAGGCGCCGCCGCAGACCGCCGAGGGGACAGAGCCCGCGGCCCCCGCGCCTGCGCCCGCCGAAGCTCCTGCCCCGGACGAAGCTGCCTCGGACGAGGACGTGACCGCCCGCATCCTCGCCCTGGTCTCCGAGCAGACCGGCTACCCGCCCGACCTGCTGGCCCTCGACCTCGACCTGGAGGCCGACCTGGGGATCGACACGGTCAAGCAGGCCGAGGTGTTCGCGGCGATCCGCGAGGCCTACGGCATCCCCTTCGACGACACCCTGAAGCTGCGCGACTACCCGACCCTCAGCCACGTGGTCGGGTTCGTGCGCGAGCGGGCGGCCTCCGCGGTCGAAGACCGGGAGCCCCTGAGCGATGCGGCGCCGGGGGCCGAGGTCTCGCCGCCGGCAAGCGAGCCGGGGGATTTCCCGCGTCGGGTTCCCGTGGCGGTGGTGCGCCCGGCGCTCGAGCAGTGTGTGGAGACAGGGGTCTCTCTCGAGACGGGCAGGCGGGTGATCTTGATGCCCGACTCCAGCGGTGTGGCGGCTGCGCTCGCCTCCAGGCTTCAAGCGCTGGGGGTCGAGGTGCTGACCATCGAAGGTGCGCCCGATGCCACCGAGTTCGAGCGTCAGATCGAGACCTGGCAAGCGGCGGGCCCGGTGCATGGCGTCTACTGGCTGCCCGCGCTCGACACCGAGGGGCCGCTCGGTGGCCTCGATCCCACGGGCTGGCGCGAGGGATTGCGTGTGCGAGTGAAGCTTCTGGCGACCGCGATGCGCGCCCTGGCGGAGGACGTCGCCGCCGAGGGCACTTTCCTGATCGCGGCCACGCGCCTCGGCGGACGGCACGGCTACGACGCTGCCGGCGCGACCTCGGTCATGGGCGGTGCAGTCACGGGGTTCGTGAAGTCGCTCGCGCGCGAGCGTCCGGAAGCGCTCGTCAAGGCGATCGACTTCCAGCCCAGCCGCAAGACCGCGGCACTGGCGCAGGTCTTGATCGAGGAGACGCTTCGCGATCCCGGCGTCATCGAGGTCGGGCATGCCGACGACCTTCGCTGGTGCGTGAGCCTCCTCGAGCGCCCCGCCGAGCCGGATGCCGCCCGGGCGTTGGGGTCCGACACCGTCTTTTGCGTCACCGGAGCCGCCGGGAGCATCGTTGCCGCCATCACCGCCGACCTCGCGGCAGCCTCCGGGGGGACGTTTCACCTTCTTGACATCGTCCCGGAGCCAGATCCGGCAGACCCGGACCTCGCTCGCTTCACGTCGGACCGCGACGGGCTGAAGGCCGAGCTCGCCGAGCGCATCAAGCAGCGTGGCGAGCGCCCCACCCCGAAGCTCGTCGAGCGTGCGCTATCGCGGATCGAGCGGGCGCGCGCCGCGCTCGACGCGATCGAGGCGATTCGCAGGGCACGCGGCAGCGCGCACTGGCATCAGGTTGATCTCACCGATCCCGACCAGGTGTCGACCGCGATCTCGACCGCCCTGGACGAGAGCGGGCGGATCGACGTGTTGCTGCACTGCGCCGGGCTCGAGGTCAGTCACTTCCTTCCGGACAAGCCACCGGCCGAGTTCGACCTCGTGTTCGACGTCAAGGCCAACGGTTGGTTCAACCTCCTCCACGCGGTCGGCGACGCGAGGATTGACACGGCGGTCGTGTTCAGCTCGATCGCCGGGCGGCTCGGGAACGCCGGGCAGACCGACTACGCGGCGGCCAACGACCTGCTCTGCAAGAGCATCTCGGCGTTGCGCCGCGACGAGGTGCGTGGAGTGGCGATCGACTGGACCGCATGGGCGGGCATCGGCATGGCCAGCCGCGGGTCGATCCCGAAGATGATGGAGATCGCGGGGGTAGACATGCTGCCTCCGGAGGAGGGCGTTCGGGTGGTTCGCCGGGAGCTCACCGCCGCCGGTCCCGGCACCGAGGTGCTGGTCGCCGGATCGCTCGGGGTATTGCTCGAGGAGCGTCATCCAACCGGCGGCCTCGATCCGGACGCGGCGACCAAGGCGATGACCGGCCCTCACGGACCGATGACGGGTAGGGCGTCGAGCTTCAGCTCCGGGGACGGACTCACCGTTCTCACCGAGCTCGATCCGGCCCATCAGGCCTTCCTCGACGACCATCGGATCGAGGGCATCCCGGTTCTTCCGGGCGTGATGGGCATCGAGGGCTTCGCAGAGGCGGCGGCCGCGCTGCTGCCGGGATGGCACGTCGCGGCACTCGAGAACGTCGAGCTCATGGCCCCGTTCAAGTTCTACCGCGACGAACCCCGCACGCTCGAGCTGCAGGTGCTGCCCCGCGACGGCGGCGACGGCACGTTGGTGGCGGAATGCCGTCTCGTGGGGCGACGTTCGCTGCCCCAGGGCGAGCAGCAAGCTGTTCACTTCACCGGTCGCGCGATCCTCACCCGCGAGCTACCCGAGCCGCCCGATGGCGACGAGGTCCCGGCGGAGGACTCCGAAGGTGTGGGCGTCGACTCGGAGGCGATCTACCGGATCTATTTCCACGGACCCGCCTATCGGGTGCTCGACCGGGCCTGGCGCCACGACGGTGTCGTGATCGGACGTCTCGCGGCGGATCTGCCGCCGGATCACGAGCCGGCCGGCGATCCGACAGAAATCGCGCCCCGCCTGATCGAGCTGTGCTTCCAGACCGCGGGCGTGTGGGAGCTCGGCACCGAGGGACGCATGGCCCTTCCCACCCACGTCGATCGGATCGTCCGCTTCTCGGGGGCGGACGCGCCGGGAAACCTCGTCGCCATCGTCAGCCCCCGCGAGGAAGGCTCGGCGGTCGATGCCCGGGTCGTCGACGAGCAGGGCCACCCCCGGGTGCTGCTCGAGGGGTACCGAACCATCGAGCTTCCCGGCGCCCTCGACGCCGACGCGCTCGAGCCGATCCGCTCGGCGATGCGCTAGCCGAACGGAGGCTCGACCTTGGACAGTCCGTTCCAGCGGCTCGCGATCGTAAACCGGGGCGAGGCGGCCACTCGCGCGATCCGCGCTGTCCGCGAGCTCAACGATGGCGCCGACGCCCCGATCGTCCTGATCGCCCTGTACACGGAGCCCGAGCGCCAGGCGATGTTCGTGCGAGAAGCGGACCAGGGCTACTGCCTCGGCACGGCGAGAGCCGGGGACGGCACCGGAGTCGAGCCCGCGAACGGATACCTCGACTTCGGCGCCCTCGAGCGGGCGCTCGTCGCGACGCAAGCAGACGCCGCCTGGGTCGGCTGGGGCTTCGTGGCCGAGCACCCCGGCTTCGCCGAGCTCTGTGAGCGCCTCGGGGTCGTCTTCGTGGGACCCGACGCCAGCGCCATGCGGCTCCTCGGCGACAAGGTCGCGGCCAAGCGTCTGGCCGAGGAGCTCGACCTCCCGGTGGCTCCGTGGAGCGGTGGGGCCATCGAGAGCGTCGCCGAGGCGCTCGATCACGCGCAGCGGATCGGCTATCCGCTGCTGATCAAGGCGGTGGCAGGCGGTGGAGGGCGGGGCATCCGCCGCGTCGACGCCTCCAGGCAGCTCGAGGATGCGCTCCACAGCGCCCGCACCGAGGCGCGCGACGCGTTCGGAGACGACGCCGTCCTGCTCGAGAAGCTGATCGAGTCGGCGCGCCACGTCGAGGTGCAGGTGATGGCCGATGGGCAGGGCGGTGCCTGGGCGGTGGGGGTCCGCGATTGCAGCTGCCAGCGGCGACACCAGAAGGTGGTCGAGGAGTCGAGCAGCCCGGCGCTGTCGGCCGAGCAGGAGCGCGAGCTCGGGGAAGCGGGGGTCCGGCTGGCGCTCAGGACCGGCTACCGCGGTGCGGCGACGGTCGAGTTCCTGTACCAGCAGGAGGAGCGCCTGCTCTCGTTCATGGAGGTCAACACACGCCTCCAGGTGGAGCACCCTGTCACCGAGGCGGTCACAGGGTTGGATCTGGTGAAGCTCCAGATTCACATCGCCGCCGGCGGGCGCCTCGAGGGCGAGCCGCCGGCCGTCCACGGTCACGCGATCGAGGCCCGGATCAATGCCGAGGACCCGGCTCTCGGCTTTGCGCCCGCACCGGGACGGATTGAGCTTCTCCGCCTCCCCGGCGGACCGGGAATTCGGATCGACGCCGGGATGTCCGAGGGGGATGCGATCCCCGCTGAGTTCGACTCGATGATCGCCAAGATGATCGCCTGGGGCCGAGACCGCGTGGAGGCGCTCGCACGACTGCGGCGCGCCCTTGCCGAGACCACGATCGTGGTCGAGGGCGGCGCGACCAACGTCGCCTTTCTCCACGAGCTGGTTGGCCGTCCCGAGTTGCGCGCCGGAAAGGTTCACACCGGCTGGCTGGATGGACTCCAGCTCCGCGGGGAGACGACCTCCGTTCGCCATGGCGACATCGCGCTGGTTGCGGCGGCTGTCGAGGTCGCGGACGCACAGACCGCCGCCGATCGCGCATCCTTTTACGCCTTCGCACGACGCGGGCGTCCCGACGCGGAAGCCGCGCCTGCCCGCGAGGTCGAGCTCCGCTATCGCGGTGGGCGCTACCGACTCGCCGTCAGCGAGATTGGCCCCAGCCTCTACCGCGTCACCCTGGACGACACCTCGGTTGAACTCGGCGCGGAGCGTTTGAGCGCGCATGAGCGGCGACTCCAGCTGGGCGGACGAAGCTTTCGGGCAGTCACCTCGAGCCAGGGCGAGGATCTGCTGATCGAGATCGACGGCGTTCCGCACCGGATCTCGCGCGACGATGGGGGGCTCGTGCGCAATCCAGCGCCGGCGATCATCGTCTCGATCCCGGTCGAGCCGGGGGACGAGGTCGCTCCCGGCGACGTCGTCGCAGTGGTCGAGATCATGAAGATGGAGTCCTCGCTGACCGCGCCCGTCCGCGGACGCGTCCGGGAGGTGCTCGTTGGCCCCAACGTCCAGGTAGGCCGTCAGCAGCCCCTGGTTCGAATCGAACCGATTGACGCGGTGGACCCCAAGTTGCGCGCCGAGCGCGTGCGGCTTTCGATCGGCGATCAGGTGAGCGCCGATCGGGCGACGTTCTGTGGCGACAACCTTCGTCGCCTCGAGCGCCTCATGCTTGGCTACGACTCCGAGCCCGGCGAGGCGGAGCGAATCGTCGCGGACCTGCACGGCGCTTGCGCTGATCCGCTCGAGTGTGACCCGGCGCTCGTACCCGGCGAGCACAGGCTGCTCACCGTCTATGCGGACCTCCAGGCCCTGAGCCGGCTCCAGCCCGACGAGGCCGATCCGCACGCCGAGCTTCTGCACAGCCCGCGAGAGCATCTGAACGCGTATCTGCGCTCGCTCGACGTCGAGGCGGAAGGGCTGCCGCTTCGGTTCGTCGACCAGCTGCGGCGAGCGCTCTCCCACTACGGGATCGAGGAGCTGGACCGAACCCCGCAGCTCGAGGAGGCGTGCTACCGGCTGTTCCTCTCTCAGCGGCGCGCCGAGCAGGCTCGGACGGCGGTCGTCGCACTCCTCGACCGGCGGCTCGAGCAACAAGAGGACCTCGCCGGTCACGTCGGTGAGGATTTCCGCGAGGCTCTCGACCGCCTCGCCGCCGCGGCCGCAGGGCGCGATCCGATCCTCGCCGACCTGGCGCGCGAAACCCGCGCCCGCTACTTCGACCAGCCGCTGATCGAGGCAGCTGCCACGGCGACCTACCGCGAGGCGGAGGAGCATCTGGCGGCGCTTAGCGCCGATCCCGACGGCGCCGGCCGAGCGGACCGGATCGACGCGCTCGTTGCCTGTGCCCGCCCCTTGGCCCCGATGCTGAGCGAGCGCCTCCGGGGCGCCGGCCCACCGCTGCGCCGCGCTCTGCTGGAGACGATGACGCGGCGCTACTACCGGATGCGGATGTTGCGCGACTTCGAGGAGGTCGAATTCGAGGGGCGACCGGTCCTCACCGCCTCTCACGCCCAGGGCGACGGGACACGCCGGGTGGCGACGGCTTACGTCGATCTCGACGACCTTCCCGCCGCGGCCGCTGCCTTGGCGGACTATGCCGCCTCGCTGCCCCGGGGCGAGGAGGTGGTGGCCGACTTCTACGCGGAGTACGCGGGCGAGCCGCCTGTGCACGGCGAGCTTGCCGGCCGCCTGGCTTCGGTTCTCGCCAGCGCCCGGCTGCCGCCAGGCGTCGGGCGGGTGGTGGTCGGCGTTGCCGAGCCCGCTCGCGGACGAGGCATGGCCGCCGTGGACCTGTTCACCTATCGGCGTGGGGGAGATGGGCTGATCGAGGACGAGCTGCTCCGCGGCCTCCACCCCGAAATGGCCGAGCGGCTGGATCTGTGGCGATTGTCGAAGTTCGTGCTCGAGCGGTTGCCGGCGGCGGAGGATGTCTACCTGTTCCGCGGCACGGCGCGCGACAACCCCAAGGAGGAGCGCATATTCGCCCTCGCCGAGGTGCGCGACCTGACCGCCGTGCGCGATGAGGATGGCCGGCTCAGCTCGCTCCCGGAGCTCGAGCAGATGCTCGTCTCCGCGCTGGAGGGCATCCGCCGATTCCAGGCTCACCGCAAGCCGAGCCGCCGGCCGCAGTGGAACCGGGTGCTGCTCCACGTGTGGCCAGTGATCGAGCTGAGCCCGGCCGAGATCGGGTCGATGATCAGCCGGCTCGCTCCTTCGACTCGCGGGCTGGGGATCGAGATGCTCTTGGCCCGGGGCCGAGTGCGGGAGCCGAACGGCACCGAGCGCGACCGCGTGATCCGCTTCTTCACGCCGACCGGTTCCGGCGTCGTGATCGAGGTCGACGACCCACCCGCGCACCCGCTGATGCCCTACGACGAGGCCACCGAGCGGATTGTCGCGGCCCGCCGCCGCGGGACTCTGCACCCGGCCGAGATCGTCAAGCTGCTCGCGCCGGCACGCTCGGGCGACGGCGCCTCGGCGGATCAGCCGACGGGGGACTTCGCCGAATACGACCTTGACGCGACCGGCCGCCTCGTGCTCGTCGAGCGCCCGCTCGCGACCAACCCGGCGGGAATCGTGGTCGGCCTCGTGCGCAACTACACGGAGCGCTATCCGCAGGGAATGCAGCGCGTGGCGCTGTTCGGCGATCCGACGAGGTCTCTCGGCTCGCTCGCCGAGCCCGAGTGCCTGCGGATCATCGCCGCGCTCGACCTCGCGGAGGAGCTCGGCGTTCCGCTCGATTGGTTCGCGATCTCGGCCGGGGCGAAGATCGCGATGGACAGCGGTACCGAGAACATGGACTGGATCGCCGCTGTGCTGCGAAGGATCGTCGAGTACACACAGCGCGGCGGCGAGCTCAACATCCTGATCACCGGGATCAACGTGGGTGCGCAGCCCTACTGGAACGCCGAGGCGACGATGCTGATGCACACCCGAGGCATCCTGATCATGACTCCCGACAGCGCCATGGTGCTGACCGGAAAGCAGGCCCTCGACTACTCGGGCGGGGTCTCGGCGGAGGACAACTTCGGGATCGGCGGCTACGAGCGGATCATGGGGCCGAACGGCGAGGCGCAGTACTGGGCCGCCGATCTCGCGGCCGCATGCCGCCTGCTGCTCAGGTACCACGAGCACGCCTATGTGGCGCCCGGAGAGCGCTTCCCGCGCCGCGCAGCGACCGCCGATCCGCTTGACCGTGATGTCGGCGATATGGCGCACCACGCACCGGAATCGGGGTTGACCCGGATCGGCGACATCTTCTCGGACGCGACGAATCCGGGTCGCAGGGCGCCGTTCGACATCCGCTCGGTCATGCAGGCGACGATCGATCGCGATCACCAGCCGCTGGAGCGCTGGGCGGCGATGCGTGACGCTGAGAGCGCCGTCGTCTGGGACGCGCACCTGGGCGGCTGGCCCGTGGCCCTGCTGGGGATCGAGTCGCGGCCCATCGTTCGACGCGGCGAGGTGCCCGCGGACGGCCCGGCCCGGTGGACGTCGGGCACGCTGTTCCCCCGTTCCTCCAAGAAGATCGCCCGGGCGATCAACTCGGTCGCGGGGCGCCGTCCCGTGGTGATGCTCGCGAACCTGGCCGGCTTCGACGGCTCACCGGAATCGATGCGGGAGTGGCAGCTCGAGTTCGGCGCCGAGATTGGCCGTGCGGTGGTCAACTTCGACGGACCGATCGTCTTCTGCGTGATCTCGCGCTACCACGGCGGCGCCTTCGTGGTCTTCTCGCAGCGCCTCAACGACAACCTCGAGACGATCGCACTCGAGGGGGCACGGGCGTCTGTGATCGGCGGCGCCCCGGCTGCCGCCGTCGTCTTCGCCCGCGAGATCGCGCAGTCCACCGACCGCGATCCGCGGCTCACCGACCTCGACGAGCGGATCGCCGCGGCGGGTGGCGCCGAGCGCACGCGCCTGCGCGCCGAGCGATCCAGGCTGTGGGACCGGGTGAACTCGGAGAAGCAGGGCGAGCTGGCCGCCGAGTTCGACTCGGTTCACAGCGTCGAGCGCGCCGTCGGAATGGGGTCGGTCGGCTCGATCATTCCCGCGATCGCGCTGCGCCCCCGTCTGATCGAGGCGATCGAGCGCGGGATGCAGCGCACGGCCAACGCCCGGGAAGGAAAGGAATGACCGAGTTCGGGTGGCTGACGCGCACGCTCGCTGACGTACCCGCACGTGACGGGTGGTTGAGCGAGCGAGAGCGCGAGATCCTCTCGACGCTGCGGATTCCCAAGCGCCGCGCCGATTGGCGGCTGGGGCGCTGGGCGGCGAAGACCGCGGTCGCCGCCTGGCAGGGTCTGCCGGTTGCGGCAGTCGAGATCCGTGCGGCGGCGGATGGAGCGCCGGAGGCGCTCGCGGGCGGCGCGCGAATCCCGGTCGGGCTCTCCCTCAGTCACCGCGCCGGGCGGGCGCTGGTCGCAGTGGGCGAGGCGTCGAGCGCGCTGGGCTGCGATCTTGAAGCGGTCGAACCTCGAAGCCCTGCGTTTGTGCGGGCGTGGCTTCGCCCCGAGGAGCGCGAGTTGGTCGCCGGCTTGCCCGCCGAGCGGCGGGACTTGGCTGCGAACCTCCTCTGGACGGCGAAGGAGGCGGCGTCGAAGGCGCGCCGCGAGGGTCTGCGGCTGGACCTGCGCGCGGCGACAGTGACGCTCGGCGAGCTCGCGTCCCCGGCCAGCTCGTGGGTTCGGCTTCAAGTGGCCTGGGGGGACGGCCCGGTGACGCTCGGATGGTGGCGCGAAGAGCCCGGGTGGGTGTTGGCGCTGGTCAGCGACCAGGCCGTGAACGAACCGCCGCGCGAGTTCGGCTAGCCCGACCGGCCGCCCGTCAGAACAGCGGGTGGCGGTGGCCTTCCTCGTCGGTGTACTCGGCGATAGGGTCGCCCGCACTCAACCGGCCCGGCTCTCTGCTTACCGCGGCGATCGCCCGAACGGCGCCCGAGCGCACGTGGGTCGACTCGGAGTCGAGCAGCGGCAGCAAGCGATCAAGGAGCTTGCGTTCGCCTGCGGTCGCGAGCGCGGCCGATGCCTCCCGCCAGAGCTCAGGGCGCTCGGCCAGGACCCCGATCAGTGCTTCAGCGGCGCGCGGGGCGGGGATCCGCCCGAGGGCGAGGGTGGCCGCGCGCCGGACACCGACACTCGGGTCGTCCAGGGCGGCAACGAGCGGCTCAATCGACTCCGCCGGTTCGCCGGTTACGCCGAGGGCCCCCGCCGCCTCCGCCCGAACCTCCGGTATCGGATCCTCGCGCAGGAGAGCGCAGAGGCGCTCGTGGATGACATCGGTCACGGGATCATCGTAGACGGCCCGAAACCACCGCCCACGGCTTGAGGGTCCAGCCGCGGTTCACAAGGACCATACTTTCAACGGGAAAATCGGCATGAAGAAGAAGATCGGCTCGAAGAAGGATGAATCCCCCGCTCAGCTCATCGACGCGAGAATCGAGGAGCTGGACGACTGGCGCGGCGAGATGCTCTCTCGGCTCCGCGCCCTGATCAAGCAGGCCGACCCCGAGGTCTTCGAGGAAGTGAAGTGGCGCAAGCCCTCCAATCCGGCGGGAGTTCCCGTCTGGTCGCACGACGGACAGATCTGTACCGGCGAGACGTACAAGAGCGTCGTGAAGCTGACCTTCGCCAAGGGCGCATCGCTGGAGGACCCTTCGGGCCTTTTCAACTCGAGCCTCGATGGCAACACCAGGCGCGCAATCGACATCCGCGAGGGCGAAGCGATCGACGAGGACGCGTTCAGGGCGTTGATCCGGGCGGCCGTGAGCCTGAACGAATCGTCGGGCCGCACACCGAAGACCTAGCCGCGCCGGAGGTCACTCGGCCAGTCCGGCCGCCCGCAACGCCTCGGCATGGTCGAGATAGCCGCGGATGCGCGAGATCGCCCCCGTCGCGAAAGTCGAACACCATCCAACCTCTCCCAAGCGTCGTCGAGCCTCCCGAAGTACGTCTCGATCCCCTCACGCTCCACGAAGGTCTCGCCCTCGATGGCCACCATCGACGGAGACCACTCGAAGTCGGGCGTCGTCAGGGCAGCGAACGCGTCGACGTCGCTCCCGTTGAAAGCGTCTATCGCCTGCGTGGCGACCTCCACGTTCTCCTCCGACATCTCCGGTGCAGTATCTCGCGCCGGGGGGTGTACGACCCCGAGAATGCCGCCCACACCTGGCCGCAGCCGGGGGCACCCGATCAGCGCTCGGCGCCCGTTCCCGCCAGCTTCTCCAGCACGCTCTCGTCGCGCCTGATCCGCTCGAACATCCGTCGCGAGCGGCGGTCGTCGCGACGGCGGCGCAGCTTGCGCTCGACCAGGCGCATGCGCCGGGGCAGCGCCCGGCGCTCGCTTCGGACCACGTTGCGCATCGACAGCGAACGTCGGAAGCCGGCGCCGTGGTGGTAGAGGAAGCCTCCGTAGACGCCGAACCAGACCGGGTCGGGGCTCCAGGCGTTGCTGCGCAGGATCGGATGCCACTCGATGCCGGCGGCTTCGAGTCTTTCCAGCAGCGCGGTGCCGAGGTCGTTGTGGCTCACGCCGCCGATCACAAGGGGATCCCCGAGCGACCAGTCGGCCCCGAAGCCGGACCAGAAGCCGACGGTCGACACCGTGAAGCAGGGGTGCGGGAACGGCTCGAACTCCTCGTCGCGCCGCACGCCGGCCAGCGGGGCGCCGGCGAGCATCTCGCGGACGCGACCCGTCCACGGCTCGAGCGGAAACGCGTCTCCGTGCAGGAAGACGATCGGGTCGTCGCCGTCGCCCTCCCGCGAGATCGCCTCGGCGAGCAGCGCCCAGTCGGCGGCGACCTCCTCCAGGCTGGCGCCGTGGCGGCGGCGCGAGCCGGCGTTCGGAACGCCCTCGCCGACCCAGTGAAAGCGCGAGTGGTGGCGATGGTCGATCCTGTACAGCCTCGCGTAGACGAGATAGGGCTCGTCGGTGTGGCTCTCGAGGTGGCGCAGCTGCAGGTCGATCCAGCGATCGTCGCCGTAGTGGATCGTGGCGATGCGGACCACGAGGGTGGGTGGGGGCCTGAGGGGGCCGGGTCAGCCCGCGGCCTTGATCACCAGGTAGACCGCGAACGCGATCGCGCCGATCACGAGGACCAGCGGCAGCACGGCGAAGAGGATCGCGAGCAGCGCCGTGAGCGCGGCCGTGAGCGCCGATACGAGCGCCATCACGGCGGCGACCAGGCCCGCGGCCGCCCCCTTTAGCAGCTCGGCGACCGACCGCAGCGGACGGGGGCGAGACGCGGGCCGCCTCTGGCGGGATTGCACCGGTGCGCTCATCTCTTTGAGCCTACGCCACCCCGCCTCGGAGGCCCGCCGTGGGCGCCGAGCCGTAGTCTGCGCCGCTTGACCCGCCGGCTCCGACCGATTTGCGTGGCGGCCGCCCTGCTGCTCGCCGGCTGCGGCCATGCGGCCGGCGGCGGCCGAACGGGGACAGCCGGCGCCGGCGCCGAGGTGACCTACTACAACCACCTGGTGGCGGCCGTGAACGCCTACACGCGAGCGCTTCAGAGCAGCTCGGCGACGTCGCCGCAGGGCGCGCCCTCCGGCACCGAGCGCAGCGCCCTGCGCACCGCTCGCGCCACGGTGGCGGCGCTGCGCCCGCCCGCGGGCCTCGCCGATTCCCGGCGCGAGATCCTCTCGATCTTCGACCGCAGGCTGGCGCTGCTGCCGCGGGAGCTGAGCGCCTACACGTCCCACGACCCCGACGCCCTCTCGGCGCTGCTCGAGGAGGACAGGCGGTTGGGGGACGAGCTGTCCGCGGCGCTCGCGACCGTGCGCCGCGCGGCGGCCGGTGCCGACCGCTGAGCGCCGCCCGCCGGCCCCTAGTCCCGTCCCGCCGCCCGTGCCCAGGTTATGAAGAGCAGCTGGACGGGCAGGCGCGCCCACAGGGAGGCGCGACCGCCCGGGATCCCCTTCTCGTAGCGCTCCGGGTTCAGGGCCATGTGCAGGTTGGCCGGAAACACCGCGATCAGGGTGGCGATGCTCCACAGGCTGGCGGCGCGGCGGGTGCGCGGAAGCATCACGCCGAGCCCGCCCGCGATCTCGGCCGCGCCGCTGGCGTAGACGAGCCCGCGGTGCGCCGGCAGGTAGGGCGGCATGATCCGCACGTACCAGCCGGTGCGCAGGAAATGCATCGCGCCGGCGAAGACGAAGAACGGCCCGAACAGGCGCCTCACCGCTCGTCACCGTCCCGGTAGAAGCCGCCGATCCGCCCCTCGCGCCGCTCGCGGCGGATGCCGGCGTCCTGGCCGAACGGATGGCCGCCGAAGCCGTGGCGCATCATCGCGATCGCCCGCGACGCCGCGTGGCCGGAGTCGCGCGAGACGAACAGCTGCATCACCGATTCCGCGATCACCGGCACCGGCACCTCCATGTGCAGCGCGTCGTCGACCAGCCAGTTGACCTCGCCGGTGTCCTCGACGTAGGGGTTGATCTCGCCGAGCCCGCCCTGCTTGCGGTAGGCCTCCTCCATCAGGTCGATCAGCCAGGACCGGATCACCGAGCCGAAGCGCCAGCAGCGCAGCACCTCGGCCACGTCGAGGTCGTCGCGGTAGTGCTCGAGCAGATCGATCCCCTCGCCGATCGCCTGAAGCATCCCGAACTCGATCCCGTTGTGGACGAGCTTGGTGAAGTGGCCGGCGCCCGGCGGGCCAGCGTGCACGTAGCCGCCCTCGACGGCGAGCTCCTTCAGCATCGGCTCGACGATTTCGACCGCATCGCGCTCGCCGCCGGCCATGAAGCAGGCGCCCTCGCGCGCCCCGCTCATCCCGCCGCTCGTGCCGAGGTCGACGAAGCGCGTCCCGCGGTCGCTCATCCGCGCGTGGCGGCGGATCGAGTCGCCCCAGTAGGAGTTGCCCGCGTCGACGATCACGTCGCCCTGCTCGAGGGCCGCGGCGAGCTCGTCGATCAGCTCGTCCACGGCGGGGCCGGCCGGGATGTAGAGGAAGACCGCCCGCGGCGCCTCCATCTCGTCGCGAAACCCGGACAGGTCGGAGACCTCGACCAGGCCGGCGTCCACTGTCTCCTTCGGCGCTCCGCCGAGCGAGTTCCCGACCACGCCGATGCCGTGGTCGAGCGCGTTCAGGGCCAGGTTGGCGCCCATCTTGCCGAGCCCGACTATCCCCATCTGCCTGCTTTGCGCGGCCATAGGCGCTCCTTTCGCTCAGCCGTCCGCGGGGCGCAGCAGCGCCCGCGCCGGCGCTCCGTCGCTGCCGGCGATCTTCACCGGCAGGCAGATCAGCTCGTAGTCGCCGGGCTCCGCCCGCGACAGGTCCAGTCCCTCGATGATCCACACCCCCGCCTCCAGCAGCGCCCGATGCGTCTCGGCGCCGCCGCCGCGGTATCCGCCGACCGAGAGGTAGTCGACGCCGACCGTGCGCACCCCCCGCTCGGCGAGCAGCGCCGCCCCCTCGGGGGATATGGGGACGAAATCGGGGTCGAAGGGCTCGCGCACCCAGCTGCGCTCGGAGTTGCGGGTGCGCAGCAGCAGGCGTTCGCCCCGCCGCGGCTCGTGGCGCTCGAGCTCCTCGGGCTTGACCGACTCCGGATCGGCGATCGCCACCACGCGTGCCGGGCCGATCGTCGCGCCCAGCGGCATAGCGTCGATCCCCTCGGCTCCGGGGACGAAATGGACGGGGGCGTCCATGTGCGTCCCGGTGTGCGCCCCGAGGTCGAGGTGGCTGACGTTGGCGTCGTCGCCCGCGTCGATGCTGAGCGCGCGGGTCACCTTCACCTCGGGGTCGCCGGGCCAGTGGACCATGCCGTCGCTGACCGGCACCGAGACGTCGATCCAGCTGTGCCCGGGGCGCGCCACGCCGCGACGCTATCGCACGCGCAGCCGCGGTTTCGGCCGCGCCGCGCCGGGTACCTTTCGCCCGAGGCGGTGCAGGCAGCCGATGAGACCGCTTGACCTCGACATACGCTGGTGGTGGGGGGCGCTGAAGCGCACCGTTCGCGAGTTCCGCGAGGACGGCCTCACCGACTGGGCGGCGCTGCTGACCTACTACTCGATGCTGTCGATCTTCCCCGGCCTGATCGCCCTGGTCGCCGTCCTCGGGCTGCTCGGCGGCGAGGGCACGGTCAACACCCTGGTCGACATCGTCGGCAGGATCGGCCCCGACAGCGCACAGCAGACGTTCCGCGGCCCGATCAACGACGCGATCCACAACGACGGCGGCGCGGGCCTTGCGCTGGTGCTCGGCGTGGTGGTCGCGGTGTGGACGGCCTCCGGCTACGTCGGCGCTTTCATCCGCGCCTCCAACGTGATCTACGAGGTGGAAGAGGGGCGGCCGTTCTGGAAGCTGCGTCCGCTGCAGGTCGGGATCACGTTCGCGATGATCGTGATCCTCGGGCTGCTCCTGTTCGCCGTCGTTCTGACCGGACCGCTCGCCGAGGCCGTGGCGGAGCCGATCGGCATCGGCGCCGGCGCTGTCGCGCTCTGGTCGATCGCGAAGTGGCCGGCCCTGCTGCTGATCGCGATGGCGATCCTCGCCGTCCTGTACTACACCGCACCGAACGCCCGCCTCAGCGGCTTTCGCTGGGTGACGCCGGGAAGCGTGCTCGCGGTTCTGATCTGGGTGTTCGCCTCCGCCGGCTTTGCCCTCTACGTCGCCAACTTCGGCTCCTACGCCAAGGTCTACGGCGCCCTGGCGGGCGTGGTCGTGTTCCTGGTCTGGCTCTGGGTCTCCAACGTCGCGGTGCTACTCGGCGCCGAGTTGAACGCCGAGCTGGAGCGCAGCCGGCAGCTGGCCACGGGCGAGTTCCGGGCGACCGAGCGGATCCAGCTCGAGCCCCGCGACGAACCTGCCTGAGCGCGCGTTAAGCCCCGGCGGGCGGAGGATTCCCTCTGGAAGCGCAACAGGCCCGGGGGGCAACCGAGCCTGAAGCGAGTAAAAGGACGCGGGGGAGCGTCCCTTCGTCCGATACCCCCTCGGATCGCCGCCAAACACCCGTGAAGAAGCGGCGCTGGCGGGGTCCCGCGGGCGCGGACTCCGTATCGTGCCCGGGCCATGAGGACAGGCATCGACACGACCACGCCGGCGGCCCGCATCCTCGTCGCAGCGGTCGCGATCGCGGTCGTGGCGCTGGCCGTGGTGTCGCTGGACTCGTGCGGCGGGCGGCTCTCCGAGACCGAGTACTACCAGCGCGCCAGCGACGCGGTGGAGGGCGTGGCCACGGGCTCCACGGAGCTGTCCCAGGCCGCCGACCAGGCGAGCAACGGCGTCCAGTTCATGCTGGTCGTCAAGACCGCCGGCAACCGCACCACCAAGGCCAAGCGCGAGCTGCAGAGCATCAACCCGCCGGCAAGCGAGGAGGAGCGAAACCAGCACCTGGTCGAGGCGCTGCAGGTCTACCAGCGCGTCCTCGAGATGGCGATCTCGGCCGCGCGAAACGAGGACAAGGCCAGGTTCGAGTCGATCCGGCCACAGCTCGACGTGAACAACCCCGCGGTGCGAACGATCCGCCAGGCCGCCGCGCGCTTTCGGGCGAAATCGGGAGAATGACGCCCTTGCGACCCCGGCCTCGCACCGCGCTCGCCACCTGTGCCGTCGTCGCGACCGGCGCGCTCGCCGCCTGCGGGGGCGGCGACTCCCAGACGCTGAGCAAGCACGACCTGATCGTGAAGGGCGACGGGATCTGCGCGACCGGCCAGAAGCGGTTCGCCGACGTCGGGCAGGCACCGCCCACCTCGGCGAAGCAGGCGGCGCAGCAGAGCGCCACGCTGGTGGCGTCCGCGACGGAGGAGCTGAACGGCCTGAAGGCGCTGAACGCGCCCACCGACCTGCAGCCGAAGCTGGACGCCTACCTGAAGACCAAGGCGGAGGCGCTCGACCTGCTCAAACAGCGAAAGGAAGCCGCCGACAAGGCCGACGAGAACGCCTACGGCCAGGTCAACGCGAAGCTGGCCAAGGGCCAGCCCGAACGGCTCAGGCTCGCCGAGGCCGTCGGCTTCAAGAAGTGCAGCCGGCCCGTGGCGGCGGTTCCCGCCGCCTCCGGCAGCCAGGGCGCGCCCGGCAACTAGCTTCGCGGGCCTCTCCCCGTAAGTGCGGGCGCACTCCGCCTAGCTGCGGGCGAGGCGAGCGAAGCCGATCGCCATCGCCAGGTTCGCGAGCCCGGCGAGGCGAAGCCCCGCCTTCGCGCCCGGCCGGCTGACGGCGTCCGAGCGCGACCAGAGCGCGTCGGTGGCGATCTCCGTCCCGCGCAGCCATGCGAGCGCCCACCAGTCGCGCGGCTCGTCGCGGCGCTCGGCGACCGCGTGGGCGACCGCGAACGTCAGCCAGACCGGGCCACAGCGCCGGAACAGCTCCTCGGCGTCGGGTGAGGGCGGGTCGTGGCCGAGCACCCGCAGGGTCGCGGCCGGAGCCAGCAGCGCCCCCGTCCCCAGCACGAGGTCGAAGGCGATCATGTTGCGGTTCGTCAGCCGCAGCAGCTGCTCGGCGCTCATCGCGAGCGATCAAATCACACCGGCCGCTCCGCCGGCTCGGGGGGCCGTCCACGCTTGCACGGGAAGGGAAACCACGCACCGCCTCGAAACTCACCGCCGTGACCCGGACGGCAACCAGCTCGCGTCCCGCCAACAAGAGCCTCTCCGAGTACATCCAGGAGCGGTTCGACGACTTCTCCCGCTCGCAGAAGGAGGTGGCGCGCTACATCGTCGACCACCTCGACGAGGCCGCCTTCCAGACCGCGGAGGAGCTGGCCCGCCGCGCCAACACCTCGTCCTCGACCGTCGTGCGCTTCTCGCAGGCGCTCGGGTTCGAGGGCTACCCCGAGCTTCAGCACGCGGCGATCGAGGAGTACCGAAGCCGCGCACCCAACGGCAACGGCAACGGCGAGTCCGATCCGCTGTTCTCGTTCGACCACTCCGAGTTCGAGGCCTCGCTCGGCGCCGATCACGCAAACATCGAGGAGACGGCCCGCCATCTGACGCGCGAGCAGATCGACACCTCGGTGAAGGCGATCGCGGGGGCGGAGCGCGTGGTGATCGTCGGGGTCGACCAGATGGCCTTCTTCGCCAGCTTCCTGCGCCACCTGCTCACCCTGCTCGACATCCGGGCGGAGATCGTCGCCAGCGCAAGCCAGGAGAACCTCGCCAAGCTCTCGCGGCTGGACGAGGACACGCTGCTGGTCGTGCTGTCGGCCGGCCGCGCCCATCCGCTGCTCGGGCGGGCGATGAAGCTCGCCCGCCACCGCCGCACCACGACCCTGGCTATCAGCGACGCGACGATGTCCGAGGTCGGAAAGCAGGCCGACACCAACCTCTACTTCTCCTCGAACGGCCCGTCGTTCGTGCGCTCCAACTCGGCCCTGATGGCGCTCGTCCAGGCGCTCGCCTACGGCGTCTACGCCCGCGACGAGGCGACGCTGAAGGGTCGCATCCGCGCCTACAAGCTCAAGTAGGGCGCGGCGTCTATATTCCGGAGCGTGACCGAAAGAGCCACGTTCCGGGTCAAGAAGGGCCTCGCCGAGATGCTCAAGGGCGGGGTGATCATGGATGTCACCAGCGCCGAGCAGGCGCGGATCGCCGAGGAGGCGGGCGCCTGCGCGGTGATGGCGCTGGAGCGCGTCCCGGCGGACATCCGCGCGCAGGGCGGCGTGGCGAGGATGGCGAGCCCGCGCGTGATCGGCGAGATCCAGGAGGCGGTGACGATCCCGGTGATGGCGAAGGCGCGGATCGGCCATTTCGCCGAGGCGCAGGTGCTGCAGAGCCTCGAGGTCGACTTCATCGACGAGTCCGAGGTGCTGACGCCCGCCGACGAGTCCAACCACATCGACAAGGCACCCTTCGAGGTTCCCTTCGTCTGTGGCGCGACAAACCTCGGCGAGGCCCTGCGGCGGATCGGCGAGGGGGCGGCGATGATCCGCTCCAAGGGCGAGGCCGGCACCGGCAACATCGTCGAGGCGGTGCGCCACATGCGCGAGATCACGAACGGGATCAAGCGGCTGGGCACGCTCGGACCCGACCAGCTGGCCAACGCCGCCAAGGAGCTGCGCGCTCCGGTGGACGTGGTGCGGGAGGTCGCCTCGACGGGCCGGCTGCCGGTGCCGCTGTTCTGCGCAGGTGGCATCGCCACGCCGGCGGACGCGGCGCTGATGATGCAGCTCGGCGCCGAGGGGAACTTCGTCGGCTCGGGGATCTTCAAGAGCGAGGACCCCGAGACGCGCGCCCGCGCGATCGTCGCGGCAACGACGCATTTCGAGGACCCGGCCGCCGTCGCGCGGGCATCGGCCGAGCTGGGCGAGGCGATGCCGGGTCTGGAGATCTCCGAGCTGGCCGAGCAGCTCCAGGACCGCGGCTGGTAGCGGACGGGAGGGTCTGAGGGCGGTGGACGGGCAGTTTCGAGTTGGCGTGCTTGCGGTGCAGGGCGACTTCGCCGCCCACGCCGCCGTGCTGCGGTCGCTCGGCGCCGAGGCGGTCGAGGTTCGTGAGGCCGTCGCGCTCGACGCCCTCGACGGGCTCGTCATTCCCGGCGGCGAGAGCACGACGATCTCGAAGGGGCTGGCCCGCGACGGCCTCGACGCCGCGATCCTGGCGCGCCACGACGAGGGGATGCCGGTGCTGGGAACGTGCGCCGGGATGATCGTCTGCGACCGCGACCACCTCGGCCTGCTCGACGCCCACGCGCGCCGCAACGCCTTCGGCCGCCAGCGCCAGAGCTTCGAGTGCGACCTCGTCGTCGAGGGCCTCGGATCGGACCCGATCCGCTCGGTCTTCATCCGCGCCCCCTGGATCGAGCGGCACGGCGACGGGGTCGAGGTGCTCGCCTCCCTGGACGGCCATCCGGTGATGGTTCGCGAGGGCGGCGTGCTGGCCTGCGCCTTCCACCCCGAGCTGACCGACGACTCGCGCGTGCACGCCCTGTTCATGGGGATCGTGACGGCGGCGCGGGAGCGGGCGCGGGGCCGAAGCGAGGGGGCGGCGCGGTGAGGGACCCCCGCGTCGAGTCCCTCGCGAAGATCCTGGTCGGCTACTCGACGAAGGTCTCCGCCGGCGAGGTCTGCCTGGTTGAGGGCGACAGCGCCGCAGAGCCGCTGCTGCAGTGCGTCTACGAGGAGGTCCTTCGGGCTGGCGGGAACCCGATCGTCAACCTGGCGCTGGAGGGACAGGCTCCGGCCTACTTCGCGAACGCCTCCGACGAGCAGCTCGACTGGGTCTCGCCGGCCGCCCAGTGGGCGGTTGAGAACGCCGACGTGCGGATCGCGGTGATGGCCAAGGTCAACACCAACGACCTCTCGCAGGTGCCGCCGGATCGACAGACGCGCCGCCAGGCGGCGATGCGACCGCTGATGGACCGGGCGATGGAGCGCAGCGCGGAGGGCTCCTACCGGTGGGCGCTGACGCTCTACCCGACCCACGCCTACGCATCGGCGGCGGAGATGAGCCTGCCCGACTACGAGGACTTCTACTACGCCGCCTGCCTCGCGACCGATTCCGACCCGCTGACGGCGTGGCGGCGGGCGTCGGACGAGGTCGAGCGGCTGCGCGACTGGATCGACGGCCGCGAGGAGGTCCACATCCAGGGGCCCGGGACCGACCTGCGCCTCGGGATCGCCGGCCGCACCTTCATCGCCGCCGACGGCCGCCACAACATGCCCGACGGCGAGTTCTTCACGGGCCCGGTCGAGGACTCGGCGCAGGGCGAGGTCAGCTTTCAGCTGCCCAGCTCGGTCGGCGGCCGCGAGGTTTCGGGCGTGCGGCTGAGGTTCGACGGCGGCAGGGTGGTCGACGCAAGCGCGGAGCGAAACGAGGACTTCCTGATCCAGATGCTCGACACCGACGATGGCGCGCGGCGTCTCGGCGAGCTGGGGATCGGCACCAACTACGGGATCGCCCGCGGGACCAAGGAGATCCTGCTGGACGAGAAGATCGGCGGCACCGTCCACCTCGCCGTCGGCAAGAGCTATCCCGAGACCGGCGGCGTCAACGAGTCCGCCGTCCACTGGGACATGATCTGCGACCTGCGCCAGGGCGGCTCGATCAGCGTGGACGGCGAGCCGCTGCAGCGCGACGGCCGGTTCGTCATCTAGCAGCTACTGGCTGGGCAGCGGCGAGCCGGCCAGGACGAGGAACCAGACGATGGCGGCGAGCACCGCGAGGATCACCGAGCCCACCACGATCGCCTCCAGCACCGTGGTGCGGTGAGCGGGGTTGCCGGTGTCGCGCATGCTCTTCAGCCAGGCCGAGCGCAGCCGGCCGATCTCGACCCCGCCGGTCAGCCGCATGTAGACGCGGTTCAGCCTGCTCAACACCCAGGCGATCAGCAGGATCGACAGCACGATTCCGATGAAGACGACCGCGTAGGGACCGGCGGAGGGGTCCTGCGTGGTGGAGATGCGCGAGCCGATCCACAGCCAACCCAGGGGGACGATCGTCCACAGCGAGAAGGCCGCGAGCATCATCACCGCGACGACGAACAAGGCTGCGACGTTGGCCGAGACCCGCTTCATGCCTGCCCTTACACGCTACCCACCATGAGCCGGTTCGTAGAATCGAAGCCATGTCGGGGCACTCGAAGTGGTCGTCGATCAAGCACCGCAAGGCGGCGGCCGACGCCAAGCGCGGCCAGCAGTTCACGAAGCTGGCGCGGGCGATAACGGTCGCCGCGCGCGAGGGCGGCGGCGATGCCGACGCCAATCCGACACTGGCGACCGCGATCCAGAATGCGCGCGACGCCTCGATGCCGAAGGACAACATCCAGCGCGCGATCGACCGCGGCACGGGCGCCGGCGCGGGCGCCGAGGCGATCGAGCGCGTGATCTACGAGGGCTACGGGCCCGGTGGGACCGCGGTGATGGTCGAGGCGCTGACCGACAACCGCAATCGCACGAGCGCCGAGATCCGCCACGCTTTCGACAAGCACTCGGGCAGCCTCGGCGAGCCCGGCTCGGTGGCCTGGATCTTCGACAAGCGCGGCGTCGTGCTGGTGGACGGCTCGCGCTACGCCGAGGACGACCTGCTGCCCGCGATCGACGCCGGCGCCGACGACGTCACCGCGGATGGCGACCTGCTCAAGGCGACCTGCGACCCCGCTGCCCTGAGCGCCGTCCGCGCCGCCCTGGAGGAGGCCGGCGTCGAGATCGAGTCGGCCGAGCTGGCGATGGAGCCGAAGACGGTGGTGGAGGTGGCCGAGGCCGACGCCGGAGCCCTGCTGCGGCTGATGGACACGCTCGAAGAGCACGATGACGTAAACGCGGTCCACGCCAACTTCGACGTCCCGGAGGCCGTGCTGGAGCGCGCGACTGCCTGATCGCGCCCCGCCGGGCCGCAAGCCAGCATCCGGGCGCCGGGAGGCATCCGGGTCGAGGGCCAGAATCACTACGCATGAAGGTCGTGATGGGCGTCGACCCCGGCGCCGTCAACGTCGGCTTCGGCCTGATCCGGGTGGAGGGAGCGCGCATGGTCGCGCTCGACGGTGGCGTGCTCGACGTCGACGCCGGACTGCCGCTCGAGCGCCGGCTGGAGCAGATCCACCGCGGCCTGGTCGAGCTGATCGACTGGCACCAGCCGAGCGCACTCGCGGTCGAGCAGGTCTATTTCGGCCGCAACGTGCACTCGGCGATGGCGGTCGGCCAGGCGCGCGGCGTCGCTCTGCTTGCGGCCGCCCAGCACGCCGTCCGCTGCTTCGACTACACGCCGCAGGCGATCAAGCTGGCCGTGTGCGGCGCCGGCGGCGCCGGCAAGCGGCAGGTGCAGCGGATGGTCGGATCGCTGCTCGGCCTGCCCGAGCCTCCGGCGCCGGACCACGCCGCCGACGCGCTCGCCGTGGCGATCTGCCACGCCGGGTCCGCCGGCATGCGGGAGGCGATCGACGCGCTCGGCGAGCCGCGTGTGAAGCGCGCGGCGCCGCGCTCGAGCCGGTCGCTGGCGTGATGATCGCCTCGCTGCGAGGGAAGGTGCTGGTGCGGCGCCCCGACCACGTCGTGGTGGAGTGCGGCGGCGTCGGCTACCGGCTCGACGTCTCCGCCGAGACGCAGAAGGCCGTGCCGGCCAGCGGCGCCGCGGTAACGCTTCACTCGCACCTCGTCGTCCGCGACGACGGCATGTCGCTGTACGGGTTCGCGAGCGAGGACGAGCGCGACCTGTTCCTCCAGCTCGTCTCCGTCAGCGGGGTCGGGCCGAAGGTGGCGCTCGCGGTGCTGTCCGGCGGTCCCCACCGCGAGCTCGTGCGGGCGATCGCGGCCGGCGACGCCAAGCGCTTCCAGGCCGTCCCGGGGATCGGCAAGCGCACGGCCGAGCGGATCATCGTCGAGCTTCAGGAGCGCGTGGCCGACGCGATCGCGGAGTCGGACCTGGTGGCGGCCCACGATGCCGCCGGCCCGCGCGCCGAGGCGCGCGAGGGGCTCGTCAACCTCGGCTACAGCGCCGCCGAGGCGGAGTCCCTGCTCGATGCCGCCGACGGCGAGTCGGCGGAGGAGCTGGTGTCGAGCGCGCTGCGGCGTGCCGCGGCGGCCAGGAGCAAGGCGGCGTGAGCGCCGGCCGGCGGATCCGCACGCCCGGGATCGAGGCAGACATGCCCGACGGGGCCGACCTGCGCGTGCACGACGCCCGCGCCGAGGGGATCGAGGAGGACCTCGACCGCTCCCTGCGCCCGCCCCGGCTCGACGACTTCGTCAACCAGCTGCAGGTGACGACCCAGCTCGAGATCTTCATCGAGGCGGCGCGGGGCAGGGGCGAGGCGCTCGACCACGTGCTGCTCGCAGGGCCCCCCGGGTTGGGCAAGACGTCGCTGGCCTGCATAGTCGCGGCCGAGCTCGGGGTGCCGATGGTGCAGACGGCGGGGCCGGCGCTGGAGCGAAAGGCCGACATCGCCGCCTTCCTCACCTCGCTGGAGCCGGGGAGCGTCTTCTTCATCGACGAGATCCACAGGCTCAACCGGGCGATCGAGGAGACGCTCTACCCCGCGATGGAGGAGCGCCGCCTGCCGGTCGTGCTCGGTCAGGGCGCCGGCGCCCGCACGGTCACGCTTGACCTGCCCGCGTTCACCCTGGTCGGCGCCACCACCCGCACGGGCCTCCTGACCACGCCCCTGCGCGACCGCTTCGGCGTCTGCCACCGCCTCGAGCACTACACGCCTGCCGACCTCGCGCGGATCGTGCGCCGCTCGGCGGGCATCCTCGGCACCGACGTCGAGGACGGTGGCCTGGAGGCGATCGCGGAGCGCTCACGGGGGACGCCGCGCGTCGCCAATCGCCTGCTCAAGCGCGTCCGCGACTTCGCCGAGGTGCGCGGCACCGGCGTGATCAGTGCCGCCGTGGCCGCGGAGGCGCTCGAGCTGTTCGAGGTCGACTCGGCCGGGCTCGACCGCCACGACCGCGGTCTGCTGGCGACGATCGCCGAGAAGTTCGCCGGCGGCCCCGTCGGGCTCTCGACCCTGGCCGTCGCCGTCGGCGAGGAGGCCGACACGATCGAGGACGTCTACGAGCCCTACCTGCTCCAGCAGGGCCTGCTGAAGCGCACCCCGCGGGGGCGAGTGCTGACGCCGCGCGCCTTCGAGCACCTCGGCATCCCGGCGCCGGAGGGCGCCGCCAGCCTGTTCTGACGCCCGTCGGGGCGACCCGGTCAGGCCTGCTGGTGCTTGTGCACCTCGAAGGTCCGCTCCTCCGGCGGGGCCTCGAATCCGCCCTCGACCCCCTGGAGCCCGGGCGTGAGGACCTCGTCGCGGAAGCGCTCCCACGACTCGCGCGAGTCGTGGATAGCGACGATGATCCAGCCGTCGTCGGTCTGGCCCGCGAGGTGCAGCGTCTGGCCCTCGGGAAGCGATTCGCCGCCGTCCGGATGCACGGCCCGGAGGGAGTTTGCGTACTGGTCGGCCGTGCCGCCGCTGAAGTGGTGAACGATGCCGTAGGTCATGTCGATCCTCCTCGGTCGCGTATTGCGCCGAGCCTACCTTTCGCGCCACGCCGTCACCCGCCCGGAACAGGGCGGCGGTCCACTAGCCTTTCCGCCGTGGCCTTCTTCATCTGCCCCAGCTGCGGCAACCGCGACATCAGCTCGGAGCGCACCGCGGGGTTCAGCCAGCGCCCGAAGGGGTGTCCGAAGTGCGGGTTCGGCTTCCTCTTCGAGCTGCTCGACGACTACTACCCGGCGCCCGGCGCGGCCTTCTTCGTCTGCGACCAGGACGCGCGCGTGATCGGCGCCGGCAAGGGAAGCTTCGAGCTGACCGGGCTGAAGGAGGACGACATCATGGGGCGCCCGGTCCAGGACGTGCTCGGCCTGCGCTGGCAGGACGACTCCGATGCCCCCGCCGACCCGATCGCGACGTCGCTGGAGTGGGGGGTGCGGGCGCTGGGCAAGAAGGTCTCGGTGAACGCCGAGGGCGACCTGCCCGCGGAGGCCGTGGCTGACGTCTTCCCCGCCTACGACGACGACGGCGGCCTGCTGCTCGTCCTCACCCCGGGCGAGTGACCTGGATGGCCAGCTCCTAGGGGCATGGCAAACCGCCGCCGCAACCTCTTCGTCCTGCTGTTCATAGCCGGGCTGATGGCCGCCTCGCTGGCGGTGATCGCGACGAAGTCGACCCATCTCGGCCTCGACCTCAAGGGCGGCACCCAGCTCGTCTTCCAGGGTCAGCCGACGCCGCGGATCAAGCAGGTGACGCGCGCCGACATCGACCGCTCGGTGGAGATCATCCGCAAGCGCGTCGACAGGCTCGGCGTGGCGGAGCCGGAGATCGCCCCGCTCGGCAACGACCAGGTCTCGGTCGGCCTTCCGGGGGTGAGCGACATCCAGCGGGCGATCACCCTGATCGGGTCGACCGCGCAGCTCTACTTCTACGACTGGGAGCCGAACGTGATCTCCCAGCCGGGGGCCAAGCCCGGCAATCCCGGGTCGGGCCCCGAGGCGCCGTTCACGAACCTCGAGCAGGCGGTGAAGCTCGCCGCGGCGCAGAAGCCGTCCTGCGACGGCTGCACGGTGCGCCAGCGCTTCTACCTGTTCTCGAAGGACGGCAAGGCGCTGGCCGGCCCCGAGCAGCGCAAGCAGGACCTCTTGGACAACCTGAAGGGCCAGAGGCAGCCGCCGGGCAGCCGCATCTACGAGGTCCCCGAGGGGACGCTGGTGGTCGCCAACGAGTCCGGCAAGGACCCCCAGACCGGCCAGCAGCTGCCGCCGTCGTGGTTCGTGATCCGCGACCGGCCGGCGCTGAGCGGCACCGACGTCACCAATCCGAAGCAGGAGTTCGACCCCAACACCCACGCCCCCAACGTCACCTTCGGCTTCACCGGCGACGGCCGCAGCAAGTTCCAGGACGTCACCCGCCGGATCGCCCAGCGCGGCCTCGCCAACGCCATCCCCGGACAGCCGGCCGACGCCCAGTCCGGCCACTTCGCGGTCGTGCTCGACAACAAGGTGATCACGCGCCCGATCATCAACTACCAGGAGAACCCCGACGGGATCGACGGCCGCACGGGGGCGCAGATCTCGGGGAACTTCAGCCTCACCGAGGCGCAGGACCTCGCCGCCAACATCCGCCTCGGCGCCCTGCCCGTCCCGCTCAAGCTGATCAGCCAGAGCACCGTCTCGGCGACCCTGGGCAAGCAGGCCCTGCACGAGGGGCTGAAGGCAGGGATCGCCGGGCTGATCGTGGTCATCCTCTTCCTGCTCGCCTTTTACCGCTTCCTCGGCCTGGTGGCGAGCGTGGCGCTCCTCGTCTACGCCGTCCTCTTCTACGGGCTGATCGTGCTGATCCCGATCACGCTGACGCTGCCCGGGATCGCCGGCCTGATCCTGACGATCGGAGTGGCAGCGGACTCCAACATCGTGATCTTCGAGCGGATCAAGGAGGAGGTGCGCTCGGGCAAGTCGATGGGGTCGGCGATCGCCGCCGGCTACAGCCGCGGCATCCGCACGATCGTCGACGCGAACGTGGTCACGCTGATCACCGCCTTCATCCTGTTCGTGCTGGCGACCGCGGGCGTGCGCGGCTTCGCCTTCACCCTCGGAATCGGCACGATCGTCTCGCTGCTCACCGCGGTCGTGTTCACCCAGGCGCTGCTGGGCACGATGAGCCGGGCCCACTTCCTGCGCTCGCCCTCGATGCTGGGCGCCGCCCGCCAGCGCGTTCGCTGGCACTTCGACTTCATGGGCGCGAGCCGCTGGTTCTTCTCGATGTCGGGGACGATCCTGCTGGTCGGCGGGATCTCGCTGGCCACCCTGCAGCTCAACCTGGGGATCGATTTCGAGTCCGGGACGCGGATCAAGACCGCGCTGGAGAAACCCACGGACGAGAACGGGGTTCGCGACGCGCTCGCCACGATCGGCCAGCGTGGGGCGGAGGTGCAGAAGGTCAACGACCCGAAGTTCGGCCAGAACGTCTTCCAGATCCAGACCAGCGAGCTTGCGCCCTCGAAGGTCGGCCGCGCCAAGGACGCGCTCGACGCGAAGTTCGGCGTTCCCCAGGAGGCCTTCCAGAGCGAGAGCGTCGGGCCCACCTTCGGCAGGGAGGTCGCCAACAGCGCGATCAAGGCGATCGTCTTCTCGCTGCTGGTGATCTGCGCCTACGTCGCCTTCCGCTTCGAGGCGAAGTTCGCCGTGCCCGTGCTGATCGCGATATTCCACGACATCCTGATCACCGGCGGGGTCTACTCGCTCACAGGGCGCGAGGTGACCAGCTCCACGGTCGCCGCCTTTCTCACGATCCTCGGCTACTCGCTCTACGACACGATCATCGTCTTCGACCGAATACGCGAGAACCTGCCGCGGCTGCCGCGCGCGGCCTTCGCCCAGGTCGTCAACAAGTCGATGAGCGAGGTGCTGACGCGATCGCTGGCGACGAGCATGTGCACGCTGCTTCCGGTGCTGGCGCTGCTGCTGTTCGGTGGCGCGACGCTGAAGGACTTCGCCTTCGCCCTGCTGGTCGGGATCGCGTCGGGGACCTACTCGTCCATCTTCATCGCCTCGCCGGTGCTGACCGCCTGGAAGGAGCGCGAGCCCGCCTACCGCCGCCGGCGCGCCCGCATCGTCGACCAGATGGGTCGCCTGCCCGCCTTCCCCGAGGACAACGTGCTGATGCGGGTCGACGCGGAAGAGGAGGAGCACGCCGAGGAGATCCGTGAGAAGGAGGCGGCGGAGGGCGACGGCGAGCCGATGGCGGCGCCGGTCGGCCTCGAGGGCGACGGCGCCGGCCGCGACGCCGCCGAGGAGGAGCCGTTCGTCGAGACGGGCGCGCCGTCGCCGCGGCGCTCGAGCGCCGAGCGACAGGAGCAGCGAAAGCGCCGCCAGCAGCGCAAGCGCAGAAAGCACGGGAGGCGGCGATGAGCGGCCGGGAGGTGGAGCGCTAGTGGCACTGCTCGTCTGGTTCACGATGGGGATCGCGCTGTGGCACTTCACGGTGTTTCTGCCCGACCGCTTCTGGGGCGGGATCGTCGGTGCCTTCGTCGGCGCCGTCCTCGGCGCGCTCGCCTCGGGCGCGATCGACCAGATCGCGATCGGTCACACGATCGGCGATACGGACCTGCAGACCGCTCTGGTGGCCGTGCCGGGCACAATCGTCGGCCTCGCGATCGTCTACGCGATCGGCTGGCGAACCGAGCGCGCCTAGACGAGAAGCGCCACGCCGACGGCGACCAGCCACAGCGACCACAGGACGTAGGCGATCGGTGTCAGCTGACCGGCGAGCTTCCATCCGGATGGCTCGAACGGTCCGAGGAACTCAACCGATGAGACCAGGAACAGAGGTCCGGTGAGCACCCCGATCACACCGAGCCAGCTCGCAACGGCTTCCGTCTGAATCAGGGCCACTCCGGTCAGGATCGACCAGGCGCCGGTGAGGGTGTACCCGAGGTGCTCGCCGACGGCGACGCCGAGATACCGGTTGAACGATTGGAACACGACGTCGACCGCTTGTCCGGATGGCGAGGCCGGCTCGGCGCCGTCCGCTTCGCGAGCCAGATACGGGACGAGGAACGGCCAGCGAATCAGCCCGAGGAACTGGACCGCGGACGCGAGCAGTCCGAAGGTCAGCGAGAGAGCGACCACGGTCCCGTCGGCATCGGCGAGCTGTCCCGCGAGCAGGACGACAAGCGGAGCGAACAGGACCGCCGAAAGAGCGAACGCCCACCAGATCAGCACAAGGGCGGCGCCGCCTCGCCGAAAGCGCTCCAGCACCTCGTGGGTGGGCTGACGCAGGACATCCGGATAATCGAATCGCTGCGCCAGCAGAGCGAAGCAGACGTTGAACAGAATCGGAACGGCGATCAGCGTGGTACCCGTTACCGTCTTGCTCACGTGATCATCACCGTTCGGATGCCATGAGCGTTGGAGCCGCGATCGCAGTCGGCGCGGCGATCGGATTGGCGCTCGGCGTCCTGATCAGCGTGACCACCGATATCCCTCTCGCGCCCGAGGCCGGGCTGGTCCTCGGCGCGCTGGTTGGATGGCTGTCGCGTCGGACCCCGTAGGAATCACCGGCTTTGCTCAGGCAGCGCCCAGCGCAGTCTCGATCCGGGGAGCGTCGCGCAGGGTCTGAAGCACGGTGCAGTAGCGCTCGCTCTTCTCGACCAGCGAGGAGATCTCCTCCTCGCTCGCCCCCGGCGCTTCGATCTCGAAGCGCAGGCTGATCGACTCGAAGCCGACGGGCGCGTCCCGCGAGACGCCGAGGGTCCCCCGAAGGTCGACGTCGCCCTCGGCGACGACCTCGATCCGCTCGGCCTCGATGCCCATCGACGCGGCGACCATCTGGCAGGTGACCTGGGCGCACGCCGCCAGCGCCCCGAGCAGGAGGTCGCCCGAGCAGGCGCCCGTGCCCGGCCCGCCCGCCCCCTCGTGGGCCTGGGCGTGCTGGATCATGCGGCCGAGGTCGACCGAGCAGGCCACCGGGGAGTCCTCGCTGCGCCCGCGGGCGACCAGATGGACGCGCGCAGCGGACGCGTCCTCGCGGTAGCTGTCCTTGAGCGGCTTCTGCAGTTCTCTCAGGTCCACGTATCCCCTCTCGACGACGCCTTGGCGCGCCGATGGTAAAGCCGCTTGCTGCGGGCGGGCTGCGGGGGCGGTTCCGTCACCTCCCGTGCTTAGCCTCAGGCCAGATGGCGTCAGCCCTGCCCGCGAAGGCCTTTCGCGCCGCGCCCTATGCCTACGCGGAGGCGCGCGCGATCGCCGACGCGCTCGATCTCTCCGAGCCGGTGGCGATCACGCTCGTGCGACGCGGCTATCGCACGGTGGCGGCGGCGCGCGAGTTCATCGAGGGCGACGAGAGCCACGATCCGCTCGCGCTCGCCGGCGTGGGCGCCGCGGTCGAGCGCCTGCTGGCGGCGGTCCGCGACGGGGACCGGATCACCGTCCACGGCGACTACGACGTCGACGGCGTCTCCGCGACGGCGATCCTGGTGGCCCGGCTGCGCGGCCTCGGAGCCGACTGCGACTGGCTGATCCCGGATCGCCTCACAGAGGGCTACGGCCTCAGCGACGCGACCGTCGGGCGGCTGGCGGCCCGCGAGACGCGGCTGCTGCTCACCGCCGACTGCGGGATCACCTGTGCCGACGAGATCGCGCGGGCCCGGGAGGCGGGCATCGAGGCGATCGTCAGCGATCATCACGCGCTGCCGGAGCGGCTGCCGGACTGCACCGTCGTCCATCCGGGGCTCGGGGGGTATCCGTTCGCCGAGCTGTGCGGCACCGGCGTCGCCTACAAGCTCTCCGCCGCCCTGCTGGCGGGCGCCGGCGAGGATCCCGCCGCCGCCGCGGCGGACCTCGATGCGGTTGCGCTTGCGACGGTGGCCGACCTCGTGCCGCTGCGGGGCGAGAACCGGGCGCTCGTGCGGCGCGGACTGGCCGAGCTGCGCCGCGCCCGCCGCCCCGGCCTGCGCGCGCTGATGGCGGTGTCGGCGACGGATCCGACGGCGATCGGCGAGGCCGAGATCGCCTTCCGGCTGGCGCCGAGGATCAACGCCGCCGGACGGCTCTACCGAGCCGACGCCGCCGTCGAGCTGCTGCTCACCGAGGACGAGGGCCGCGCCGCCGAGATCGCCGCCGAGCTCGACAGCGCCAACCACGAGCGCCGCGCCGCCGAGCGCGAGGTGGCGTGCGCCGCGGAGTCGGCCATGGCCGCGCTGCCCGAGGCCGCGCGCGCGGCACCGGCGATGGTGCTTGCCGGCGAGGGCTGGCACGCGGGCGTGGTCGGGATCGTCGCCTCGCGAATGCTGGAGCGGCTGTGGCGACCGGTGGTGCTGATCGGGCTCGACGGCGACGCCGGCCGCGGGTCCGGTCGCAGCATCCCGGCCTACGACCTCGTCGACGGCCTTCGTGCCTGCGCCGGTCACCTCGGACGCTTCGGCGGCCACGCCGCCGCCGCCGGGCTGGAGATCGAGGCGGCAGCGGTTGACGGGTTCCGGCAGGCGCTGGCCGCGCACGCCGCCGACCGCCTGCGGCCACAGGACATGGTCCGCACAGAATCCGTCGACGCCGTGATCGGTGGCGACAGCCTCGGGCTGGACCTCGCCGAGGAGCTGGAGCGGCTCGCCCCGTTCGGGATCGGCAATCCCGGTGTGCGCCTGCTCGTCCCCTCGGCGAAGATCGCCGACGTGCGGCCGATGGGGGAGGGGCGCCACGCGCGCTTCAGCCTGCGCAGCGGCGGCCATCGGGCCGGCGGCGTCGCCTTCGGGGCCGGCGCGACGCTCCCCGCCGCCCCCGACGAGGCGCTCGACGTCGCCGTGCGGCTCGAGCTCAATCAGTGGAACGGCGCCGTGGAGCCCCGCGTCGTCCTGCGGGAGATGTACCCGCATCCGGCGCCCGCCGACGCCGAGGTCGGCTGCAAGGACTGCCTGGCGCGCGCCCGCGACGGTGAGTGGTGGAGCCGCCTGGAGGCGGAGCTTGCGATCCCACTCGACGACTGGCCCCCGGCCGCTCTGATGGCCGCGGCCGAGCGGGGCGGTGAGCGCAACCGGATCGAGCGCAGGCCCGGGTCCGCCGTGGCGACGATCGCCGAGCTTCTGTCAAGCGGCGCGGACGTGCTGGCACTGTGCTGCGACACGTCGAGGCGCCGCCTGCTCGCCGAGCGCGTCGCCGATCCCGGGCGGTTCGGCGGCGGCCACTCGACGCTGGCCTGCGGGCGCTGCGCGGACCGCCGCGTCGAGGCGATCGCCCCCGCACCGGGCGGGCTCGCCCTGGCCGACTGGCATGCGCTCGCCCGCCATCCCGGACTGGCGGGGCCGTTCGGCCACGTGGTTGTCGTAGACCCGCCTCCGTTCGCGCATCTGGAGGCGCTGGCGCGGCGCCGGGAAGGCCCCGCCGGCGCAGGCTACCTGCACCGCTGCTCGGGTCCGACGGAGCGGGAGCTGGCGCTGCGCGTGCACGCGGTCGATTGGGACCCGCGGGCGGGGCTGGCCGAGATCTACCGGGCGCTGCGCGCGGCCGGCGGCGAATCGGAGGGCGAGGAGCTGGCGACAATCCTCGCCGGCGACGGCCGTCATCCGCGCACGCCGGAGCAGGCGGGACGCTGCGTGCGCGTGCTCGATGAGCTCGGAATCGCGCGCTGGACCGCGAGCGACGGCAGCGGGGCGCTTGGGGTCGTATCCTCGGAGAGGACCGAGCTGGGGCGCTCGCCGGCCTACAGGGCGTATCGCGGGCGCCACGAGGAGGGCAGCAGATTCCTAAGCGCTCGACAAGCACGCGAGTAGGCGCCGACGGCGCCAAGCCCAAGAAGCCGCCCACGAAGCGGGGCGCGGCGCGAAAGCAGGCGGCCGGCGGCGAGAAGGCGGCGAACGGAAAGCGCACGGCCGCGGGGAACGGAAAGCGCACCGCGACGGCGAAGGACACCGCGAAGCGCGCGTCCAACAGTCCCAGGGCCGCCAAGGGCGACGGCTCGGCCGCGGCGGCGCCGAAGCGGGCGCCGCGGGCGAAGGCGAAGCCTGCCGGCAGCGTTCCCGAGGATCGCCGCGGCCATACGAAGGTCGGCGTCGCCGACGCCGCCAAGGCTGCTCCGGCGAGTGTCGCCAGCAAGCAGCTGACCGCGGAGGAGCGCCGCCTGCTCGGCGACCTGATCGCCGTGATCGAGGAGCACCAGCCCGAGAGGGACGATCATGTCGATCGCGAGGCGGTCGAGGGAGCCTTCGCGTTCGCGTGCGAATCGCACGCCGACCAGCGCCGCCGCTCCGGCGAGGACTTCATCACCCACCCGATCGGCGTGGCGAAGATCTGCGCCGGCCTGCGCCTCGACACCGCCACCCTGTGCGCGGCCCTGCTGCACGACACCGTCGAGGACACGAGCGCCAGCCTGGACGAGGTGCGCGATCGCTTCGGTGAGGAGATCTGTCAGCTCGTCGACGGCGTCACCAAGCTGACCGAGATCACCTTCCAGAGCCGCGACGAGCGGCAGGCCGAGAACTACCGCAAGATGATGGTGGCGATGGCCACGGATGTCCGGGTCATCCTGATCAAGCTCGCCGACCGCCTCCACAACATGCGCACGGTGGGCGCGCTGCCGAAGCAGAAGCAGATCGAGAAGGCGCGCGAGACGCTCGAGATCTACGCTCCGCTCGCGCACAGGCTGGGCATCCACGCGATCAAGTGGGAGCTCGAGGACCTTGCGTTCGCAACTCTCCACCCGCGCCGGTACGAGGAGATCAAGAGCCTCGTCAACCAGCAGCGGGCCGAGCGCGAGAGTTTCGTCGCCGAGGCCGGCGCCTTCCTCGAGCAGGAGCTGGCGAAGGTGGGAATCGACGCGGAGATCTCCGGCCGCGCCAAGCACTTCTACTCGATCTACACCAAGATGACCAAGAAGAACCGCGAGTTCAACGAGATCTTCGATCTCACGGCGATGCGGGTGATCGTCGGATCGGTCAAGGACTGCTACGGAGCGATCGGGATCATCCACTCGATCTGGAAGCCGATGCCCGGCCGCTTCAAGGACTTCGTGGCGATGCCGAAGGCCAACATGTACCAGGCCCTGCACACGACCGTGATCGGGCCCGAGGGGCGGCCGCTGGAGATCCAGATCCGCACCCCCCTGATGCACGATCTCGCCGAATACGGGATCGCCGCCCACGTGATCTACAAGGAGGGAGCGGCCGCCGGGGACTCCGAGAAGGAGAAGATGACTTGGCTGCGCCAGCTGCTCGAGGCCGAGCAGGAACAGGGCCCGGCGGAGTTCCTCGAGGCGCTCAAGGTCGACCTCTTCGAGGACGAGGTGTTCGTGTTCACGCCGAAGGGAGAGGTGAAGAACCTCTCGGCGGGCTCGACCCCGCTGGACTTCGCCTACGCCGTCCACACCGATGTCGGCCACCGCTGCGTCGGCGCCAAGGTGAACGGCAAGATCGTGCCCCTCCACTACCAGCTGCGAAGCGGCGACATCGTCGAGGTGCTGACGGCGAAGCAGGAGCGGGGGCCGTCGCGCGACTGGCTGGCGCTGGTTCGGACCAGCCGCGCCCGCAACAAGATTCGCGCCTGGTTCAAGCGCGAGCGGCGCGAGGATGCCGAGCGCCGCGGCCGCGAGGTGCTGCAGTCGGCACTGCGAAAGCGCGGCCTGCCGCCGCAGCGCCTGGCCGGCTCGCCGCTGCTCGCCGACGTGATCCGCGAGATGGGCTTCCGCAAGGCCGACGACTTCTACATCGCGCTGGGCCAGTCGAAGATCTCCGAGAAGGCGGTGGCCAACAAGCTGATGCAGCGGCTCAAGGCCGGCGAGGCGATCGCCGAAACCGAGCCGGCCGAGGAGCTGGTCCGCGGCCGCGAGGACATGCGGCGCCGGATCGCGGACGCATCGAACTTCGGGATCAAGGTGAAGGGCATCGACGAGGTGCCCGTGCGCCTGGCCAAGTGCTGCCGGCCCGTGCCGGGAGACGACATCTGCGGATACGTCTCCCTGGGTCGCGGGATCACGATCCATCGCGACGACTGCAAGAACGTGCGGGCGCTGCGCAAGTCTCCCGAGCGGTTCACCGACGTGGCCTGGGAGGGCGGCAACGAGGCGTCATACCGGGTCGAGATCCAGGTCGACGGCTACGACCGCACCCGCCTGCTGGAGGACCTCTCGCGCACCTTCGCCGAGGCCGGGATCAATATCCTGGAGGCGACCTGCACGACCAGGCACCCGATGGTGAAGAACCGCTTCGTCGTCGAGGTGGGCGACACCCAGCAGCTGAAGCAGGCGATCGGCCGCCTGCGCCAGGTGGACTCGGTGTTCGACGCCTACCGGGTGACGCCGACGGGGTAGTCGCCGCGCGGCGTCACGGCTAAGATTGCCGCATCACCAGGGATCGACCTCGTAAGGGCCTGCTCGTCGGCGCAGTGCTGTTCCTCGCCGGAGCTCTGACCTGGGCCTTGATCGGGACCGTTGTCGCCCCCGGCGCGCCCAGCGTCAAGCACGTCAGCTACAGCGCCCCCACGTTCCTGCCGGTTGACCGGACCAAGCACAACAACGACGGCAACTCGGCCTGCGGCGCTTTCGTACCCCGCGGCGCCACAGACCCCGATGACGTCCTCAACGACGAGAACAAAGGCGACCTCAACACCAACAAGGGCAGCCTCTTCACCGACGTCCACCTGCCCGAGGGGGCGACGGTGCGCAAGTTCTCCCTGTACGCCAACGACAACGACGCCGAGGACTCGTTCGCGTTCCTGATCCGCAAGCGGATCGAGCCCGGCCTCGACCCGCAGTTCAAGGGCTACGTGGTGATGGCCTCGACCCAGACCGCGGGCGCCGTGAACAACCGCATGCGCAAGTTCGCCGACTCGACGATCAAATTCGCCACGATCGACAACCTGCGGTTCGTCTACTACATCGAGATGGTCAACTGCGCGACGATCGAGCCGTTCGCCGCCCAGATCGACTACACGGGCTGACCGCCGTCAGCGGCGTGTCGCGTCGACCGCGGCGCGGATCGCGTCGGCAGTGCCGCTGAGCTGACCCTCGTCCTCGTAGGCGTGGCGTGGCCAGAAGAAGCCCCGCAGGCCGTCGCCGCGCCGCCGCGGCACGACGTGAACGTGGAGGTGGGGGACCGACTGGCTGACGACGTTGTTGAGTGCCACGAACGATCCCTCCGCGTCCATTGCCTCGACGACCGCGCGCGCCAGCAGGCGGGCGTTCGCGAACAGCGGTCCGACCAGCTCGTCGGGCAGGTCGGGCAGCGTCTCGACGTGGCCGCGGGGGATCAGCAGGCAGTGCCCGATCTGGAGGGGCCGATGGTCGAGGAAGGCGAGCGAGACCTCGTCCTCGAAGACGACCGCGGCCTGCTCTCTGCCGTCGGCGATCCGACAGAAGGCACAGGCCTCGCGGTCCAGGGTTCCCATGCGGCTTTGCACCCTAGCCCGGGGCATCCGGACGCGAAGCGGAGGATTGCCCCGGAGTTGTTCCTAGGCGACCACGGTGAGGGCGCCGGGAGAGATCCCGTAGACGAGCTCGGAGGCCTCGCCGATGTAGTCGCCGTCCACCTGCACCGGGAAGGGGCGCGGGGTGCCGTCGGAGTCCTCTGAGATCGACGTCACCCGCGCCTCGGTGACGTCGTCGAGGTGCTCGACCTGGCGGTGCTCGGCGGTCGGCAGCCGCTCGGTGAACACCCTCGCGACGATCGTCGGCACGTCGCGCTGGGCGGCGCGCCGCAGCACGGCGATCGAAAGGGTGCCGTCGTCGATCTCGACGCCGCGGCAGACGTGGATCGGCCGGTCGGCAAAGAACGTGAACGGCTCGGAGTTCTGGGCGATCGCGGTTACGCCCTCGATGCTGGCTCCGCCCGACTCGACCCGGAAGCGCACCGGGTTGCGCAGGTACTGGCGGTAGAAGGCCGAGACCGCCGCCCAGGTGAAGAAGTACTCGCCGCCGCGCGTCTTCATCCGCGGATTGGCGTCGACGCGGCGCACCACGCTGGCGTCGAGCCCGATCCCGCAGGCAAAGACGAAGTAGCGGTCGTTGGCGCGCCCGAGGTCGATCCGCCGTGGGCGGAAGTCGTCGGCGAGGCCGAGCAGGTGCTCGGTCGCGTCCACCACGTCGTTGGGTATGCCCAGCGTGCGCGAGACCACGTTGGTGGACCCGCCGGGCAGCACCGAGAGGGGGACGTCGGTGCCGGCGAGGCCGTTGGCGACTTCGTTGACGGTGCCGTCGCCGCCGAAGGCGACGACGAGGTCGTAGCCGCCGTCGCGCGCCTCGCGGCCGATCTCGATCGCGTGGTTCTGGGCCTCGGTGTTGATCGCCTCCACCTCGTAGCGGCCCTGCAGGGCGTAGACGACCAGGTTCTTCAGCCGGTCCGAGACCGTCGTCGCGTACGGGTTGACGATGATCAGCATCCGCTTCTTGGCGGCGCGGGAAGGGATCTCGCCGGCGGGGTCAACCGGCTCGGCGAGCTTCAGGGCAGGCGGCGTCGTGGCGGCGGGCACGTGCTGTTCTTAACTCTGGCGCATCGGCGGGTTACTCGTCGAACGCCTCGAACCGGATCAGCTCGCCCTCCCGCGTCTCGCGCACCCGCCCGTCATTGATCAGCAGGTCGACGTGGCCGATCACCTCGGACAGCGTCAGGTAGGCCTGGGTGACGGCGACGTTCCCCCACAGCTCCTGGGCGATCTCGTGCCCGGTGCGGGGGTGCTCCGCGATCAGCGCGTGGATCTTCTCGGCGCGCCGGCGGTGAAGCTCGAAGCGCTCGTCGATCAGTGCGACGTGGTCGGTGATCGGCTCGCCGTGGCCCGATAGAACGATCTCGGCGGGAAGCTCGCGCGTCCTTCTCAGCGAGTCGAGGTAGGCGACGAGCGCCTGCGGGCGCTCCCCGGAGTCGTCCAGCGGCCGCGTGATCAGCGGGTTCGACGAGACCTTCGCGATCAGGTGGTCGGCGGCGATCAGTATGCGGCGATCGGCGTCCCAGAAGATCGTGTCCGAGGGGCTGTGGCCGGGGCGGTGAAGCACCCCAAGCGTGCGGTCGCGAAGCTCGAGGCCCTCGCCGTCGTGCAGCGGCCGCGTCACCTTGGCCTTGGAGCCCCAGGCGCGGAAGCTGCGGCTGACGCTCTGCAGGGCGCGGACGACGTCCTCGGACACCCCGTGGCTCAGCATCAGCTCGGCGGCGAAGCGGTCGTCGCGCTCGGCGTCGTCGCCGAAGTTCTCGATGAAGGGCACGGCGGCGTTGATCGCGGCGACCTCGGCGCCCGAGCGCCGGGCGACGATGTCCACGAGCCCGAGGTGGTCGATGTGCTGATGGGTGATCACGACCAGCTCGAGGTCCTCGATCGCGCGGCCGTGGCCGGCCAGCTGGCGCTCCAGCTCGTCCAGCGACTTCCCCGAGTTGGGACCGGCGTCGACCAGCGTCAGCGGCTCGTCCTCGATCAGGTAGACGTTCACCCGCCCCACCTGGAACGGCGTCGGGATCCGCAGCGTCTGGATGCCCTCCTCGGCGGCGCGGGCCAGCGCCTGCTCAGCGGTCACGCCCGGATCAGCCCCAGCACCTCGTCGCGTCGCTCCTCCATGTCGGCTGCCGAGATCAGCGACTCGAGGTTGAGCCGCAGCAGGGGCTCGGTGTTCGACGGGCGGACGTTGAAGTGCCAATCCGCGTAGTCGACCGAGACGCCGTCGAGCCGGCTCACCTCGCCGTCGGAGTAGCGCTCGGCCAGCTCCTCCATCTTCGCGCCCTGGTCGTTCACCTCGGAGTTGATCTCGCCGGAGATGAAGTAGCGCTCGTGGAAGGGGCGCAGCAGCTCGGACAGCGGCTTGGCCTCGACGCAGAGCAGCTCCAGCACGAGCAGCGCCGGCAGGGTGCCCGAGTCGGCGCAGTAGAAGTCGCGGAAGTAGTAGTGGCCCGAGACCTCGCCGCCGAAGGCGGCGGCGGTCTCGCGCATCCGCGACTTGAAGAAGGCGTGGCCGACGCGGTTGACGTGGGAGGAGCCCCCCGCGGCGGCGACGGTGTCGGGCACCGCGCGGCTGGCGCGGACGTCGTAGAGGATCGTCGCCCCGGGCTCCCGCCGCAGCACCTGCATCGCCAGCAGGGCGGTGAGGAAGTCGCCGTCGACGAACCGCCCCTGCTCGTCGATGAAGAAGCAGCGGTCGGCGTCGCCGTCCCAGGCGATGCCGAGGTCGGCCCCCTCGCCGCGGACCTGGTCGACGACGAAGCGGCGGTTCTCCTCGAGCATCGGGTTCGGCTCGTGGTCGGGGAAGTTGCCGTCCGGGGTCCAATATGTCTTCACCAGCTCGATGTCGAGCCGGTCCACCAGCGGCCCCACCATCGGGCCGGCCATCCCGTTGCCGCCGTCGAGGACGACCTTCAGGCCAGCGATCCGCTCCGGCTCGACGAACCCGAGCGCCGCCCGGTGGAAGTCCGCCGCGACGTCCACCTCTTCGACCGAGCCGCCTCCCGGGGGATCGGGGAGCCCGGACTCGATCTCGACGCGGACGTCGTCGATCCCCGCGTCGCCGGAGAGGGCGAGCGCGCCCTCCCGCACGAGCTTGACGCCGGTGTAGGCCTTCGGGTTGTGCGAGGCAGTGACCATCGCGCCGCCGTCGAGGCCGCGCGAGCCGACGAGGAAATAGAGCATCTCGGTTGCCACCTCGCCGGCGTCCAGCACGCGCACCCCCTCGGCGACGAGCCCGCCTCGCACGCGCGCCGCGATCTCGGGGGCGGTGATGCGCATGTCGCGGCCGAGGCCGATGCGCAGCTCCGCCGCCGGCTTGCCGGCGAGGCGGGAGATCACGCGGGCGAAACCGCGGCCGACGAGCTCGGCCACGTCGCCGTCGATCTCGTCGCCGTAGAGGCCGCGGACGTCGTAGGCCTTGAAGACCTGCGCCGGCACCGGCGTCGCGGCGCCGGCGTCAGCCACGCTCGAATCCGGCCTTCAGGGCTGCGTAGCTGTCCTCCAGCGACTGCGGCATCACGCGCGTGTCTGCGAGCACCGGCATGAAGTTCGTGTCGCCGCCCCAGCGCGGGACGACGTGGAGATGGATGTGGCTCTCCATCCCCGCTCCGGCAACGCGGCCCTGGTTGACGCCGACGTTGTAGCCGTCAGGCCCGTAGGCGTCGCCGAGGATGCGGATCGCGCGCTGCGCCAGGGCCATCATCTCGGCGACGGACTCCTCGTCGAGCTGCTCCAGCGCCGCCACGTGCTCGAACGGCGCCACCATCAGGTGGCCGTTCGTGTACGGAAAGGTGTTGAGGATCACGAAGCAGCGCTCGCCACGGTGGACCACGAACGTCGCCTCGTCGTCGCCTTCGGCGGGCTTGGTGCAGAAGATGCACTCCTCGTTCTTGGCGGCGTCCTTCACGTAGGCAAGGCGCCAGGGCGCCCAGATGCGCTGGTTTGCCACGAGACCCGAATCCTAGGGGCCCGGGGCCGAAGCCATGGCCGGGCTTTAGGTTGGGCTGCATAGGATCCGCGCGGTGAGCGCTCGATCGAAAGCGGTGGCGGCGACGCTTGCCGCCGCGTTCGCCGCCGGCTGCGGCGGTTCGGGGCACGCCGCGAAGAGCGACCCGGACGCCTCCGCGCGGACGTCACCGCCGCGGCACGCCGCCCCCGCCGGGCCGCCGACGAAGGGGGAGACCGCGCGGCGGCTGCTCGGCCTGCCGGCCGTGCCCGACCGTCCTCCGGTGCCGGGCTACGTGATGATCGCCGACCGCGAGAACAACCGGATCGTCGTCGTCTCGCCGCGCAAGCGCGTCGTCTGGACCTTCCCGGGACCCCACGACCTGCGCAGCGGCCAGAGCTTCGCCGGGCCCGACGACGCGTTCCTGACCCCGGACGGCCGCGGCATCATCACCAACGAGGAGTTCCAGGAGACGATCGCCCTGATCCGCCTCGCAAAGCGGCCGCGGGTCGTGTTCGAGTACGGGCACAGCGGCGTGGCCGGCAGCGGGCCGGGCTACCTGTCGCACCCCGACGACGCCTACCTGCTGCCCAACGGGCTGATCAGCGTCGCCGACATCGTCAACTGCCGGGTGATCTACCTGAAGCGCAGCGGCAGGATCGTGCGCTCGATCGGCAGCGCCGGGAACTGCACGCACGATCCGCCGCGCTCGCTTTCGTCGCCCAACGGCGACACCCCGCTGCCCGACGGCGGCGTGCTGGTCACCGAGATCGGCGGCTACGTGGACCGGATCGACCGCCACGGTCACCTGCGCTGGTCGATCCACACGCCGACCTCGTATCCCTCCGACGCGCAGCTGCTGGGCAACGGCAACGTGCTGGTGGCCGGCTTCGACGACCCCGGCCACATCTACGTGATCACGCCGAAGGGGCGGGTGGTGTGGACCTACGGCCCGAGCGGCGGCCACGGGATGCTGAACAAGCCCTCGCTCGCCGTCCCGTTCCCGCACGGGCTGATCGCCGCCACCGACGACTACGGCCAGCGGGTCGTCGTGATCGACCCCCGCAGCAAGAAGATCGTCTGGGAGTACGGCCACCTCGACCAGCCGGGGTCGGCGCCGGGCTACCTGAACAAGCCGGACGGCCTCGACCTGATCCGGTCGGCGGGCTAGAGCCAGCCGCGGCGGCGGAAGAAGGCGAGCAGGCCGCCCAGCATCACGACCATGACCCCGGCGATGATCCAGAACGCCTCCGTCGAGCCCTCGCCGGGAACGCCGACGTTCATCCCCCAGATGCTGGCGACGAGCGTGAGCGGCAGCAGGATCACGCTGATCACGGTGAGCACGCGAAGGATGTCGTTGAGCCCGTGCGAGATCACCGACTCGTTGGTGTCCTCGAGCGCCTCCACGACCTCCTTGTAGTTCTCCAGCAGGTCCCAGATCCGCTCGTGCGCGTCGACGACGTCGTCGAAGTAGATCTCGAGGTCGAGGTCAGGCGCCAGGTAGCGGCCCTTGACCTTCTCGAGGTCGCGCAGGACCGGACGCTGCGGGCGGATCACCTTGCGGAAGTTGATGATCTCCTGCTTCACGTTGGAGATGTCGCGGACGACCTCGCGGGAGCGGCCGGAGAAGATCTGCTCCTCGACCGCGTCGAGCTTGTTCCCGATCTTGCGCAGCATCGGGAAGCAGTAGTCGAAGCCGTCGTCGACGATCCGGTACAGCAGGTAGCCCGAGCCGCGCGAGAACACCTGCTCGCGCAGCTCCTCCTTGGACCGGCAGCGCTCGAACAGGTACTCGACCGGCTGCAGCGGCTGGTTGGGGATCGAGATCAGAAAGCCCGGCCCCACGAACAGGTCGAGCTCGCCCGCGTTGAGGCGGCCGACGGCGGGGTCGTAGACGGGGAAGTGCAGGACGATGAACAGGTAGTCGTCGTACTCGTCGATCTTCGGGCGCTGGTTGCGCGAGACGACGTCCTCGATGTCGAGGGCGTGGAACTCGAAGTGCTCCTCCAGCCAGGCGGCCTCCAGCGGCCCGGGGGACTCGATGTTGACCCAGCGAAGACCCTCGCCCTCAACGGTCTCGACGCGCGGCCCCTGGCGCTCAGGCGCGGCTGGCGAGATCAGCTCGCCGGCGCTCCGCCCGCGCCGCAGCCGCGGCCGCAGTCTGTGCTTCGGGAGGTTCGGCATCGCTCTGGCTCATCTCGTCGTTTCCCCTGGGGGGAAGGTTACGCGACGTGCCCGCGTCGGCCGCAATCGCCCCTGCTATATTCGACGCCTTACATAGCGCCGCATCAAGAGGGGTGGAGGGACTGGCCCGATGAAGCCCCGGCAACCCCCTCGGACCTCGGTCCGAGGAAGGTGCCAAGTCCAGCAGGCGAAGTCGACAAGCCTGGGAGATGCGCAAGTCCGATCGGACCTCTGCTCAACTCACAGGCAGAGGTCTTTTTTCGGACGGATGGCCGTACAAGCGCTGAAGTGCAAGGAATGCGGGGAGACCTATCCCCTCGACGCGCGATTCGTCTGCGAGCAGTGCTTCGGCCCGCTCGAGGTTGCATACGACTTCTCCGCGCTGGACCCGGCGGAGGCCAAGCGCAAGATCCAGGCGGGCTCGCGCGGGATCTGGCGCTACGCCGACTTCCTCCCGTTCGACAGCCGCCCCGACGACCACCTCGAGCCGGGACTGACGCCGCTGATCCGGGCCGACAGGCTCGCCGAGCGGCTCGGGATCGGCGAGGTGTGGGTGAAGAACGACGCCGCCAACCCGACCCACTCCTTCAAGGACCGCGTCGTCGCCGTCGCCGTCGCGAAGGCGCGGGAGCTGGGCTTCGACACCGTCGCCTGCGCGTCCACCGGGAACCTCGCCAACGCCGTCGCAGCCCACGCCGCCGCGGCCGGGCTCGACTCCTACGTCTTCGTCCCCGCCGACCTCGAGGAGCAGAAGCTGATCGCCACCGGGATCTACGGCACCCGCCTGGTCGGCGTGCGGGGCACCTACGACGACGTCAACCGGCTGTGCACGGAGCTTTCGCAGACGCGGCCGTGGGCGTTCGTCAACGTCAACCTGCGTCCCTACTACGCCGAGGGCTCCAAGTCGCTCGCCTACGAGACCGTCGAGCAGCTCGGCTGGAAGCTGCCCGACCGGGTCGTCTGCCCGATCGCGTCGGGATCCCTGTTCACGAAGATCGGCCGCGGCTTCGACGAGTGGCGCCAGCTGGGGCTGGTCGAGGGGGACCTGCCGGTCTTCAACGGCGCCCAGCCGCTGGGCTGCAGCCCGGTGGCTACGGCATTCGGCGAGGGCCACGAGATCTGCAAGCCGGTGCGCCCGGACACGATCGCCAAGAGCCTTGCGATCGGGAACCCCGCCGACGGCCCCTACGCGCTCGAGCTGGCCCGCCGCACCGAGGGGAGCGTCGACTCGGCCAGCGACGACGAGATCCGCGACGGGATCCGGCTGCTGGCGGAGACGACCGGTGTGTTCACCGAGACCGCCGGGGGCGTCACCATCGCGGTGCTGGCCAAGCTCGCCGAACGCGGCGACATCGGCTCCGGCGAGAGCGTCGTCGTCTACATCACCGGCGAGGGGCTGAAGACCCTCGACGCGGCCCGCGATAGATTCCGGATGGATGAGATCGAGCCCACGGTCGAGAGCTTCGAGAGCGCGGTCCCGGAGACCGTCACGGCGTAGCCGCTAGCGATGGCGATCACGGTGAAGATCCCGTCGCAGCTTCGCGCCGCCACGGACGGCGAGGCCGAGCTGAAGGTGACCGGCGAGACCGTCGGCGAGGCCCTGGACGCCGTCTTCGACCAGCACGAGGGCCTGAAGGAGCGGATCACCCAGGACGGCGATCTGCGCCGCTTCGTCAACGTCTACGTCTCGGGGGAGGACATCCGCTTCCAGGACGGGCTCCAGACCCCGGTCAGCGATGGCGACGAGGTGACGATCCTCCCGGCCGTGGCCGGCGGCTAGCGAGCTGCGCCCCGGCGGCCGGCGCCGGGCGATAATCCGCGGTCATGGAACGCACCGAGCAGGTCGTGATCCTGTCCGGCGGGCGCGGCACGCGCCTGCAGGAGCGCACGGCCGAGATCCCCAAGGCGCTGGTCGAGATCGGTGGCCGGCCGATCGTCTGGCACGTGATCCAGATCTACGCGGCGCAGGGGTTTCGCCGCTTCCTGCTGCTCGTCGGCTATCGCGGCGAGATGATCTGGCGCTTCGTCGCCGACACAGAGTGGCCCGAGGGGGTCGAGGTCGAGTGCGTCGACACCGGCGCCGACACCCCGACCGGCGGGCGGATCGCCCGGGTGCGCGAGCAGCTCTCCGGCGGCACGTCGTGCGCGACCTACGCCGACGGGCTCGCCGACATCGACCTCGCCGCCCTGCTCGACTTCCACCGTGGCCACGGCGACGCCGCGACGATGACCGTCGTCCAGCCGCAGCTTCAGTTCGGCGTCGCCGACCTCGACGGGGCCGGGATCGTGGCCGGCTTCCACGAGAAGCCGCGCTTCGACGGCTGGATCAACGGCGGCTTCTTCTGCTTCGAGCCCGGCGGGCTCGACTACATCGGCGCGGACGACGTCCTGGAGGCCGGGCCGCTGGAGCGCCTCGCCGGCGACGGCCGCCTGCACGCCTACCGCCACACGGGGTTCTGGGACTGCATGGACACCTACAAGGACGCGGTCATGCTCAACGACCTCTGGTCGCAGGGCGACGCGCCCTGGAACGTGTGGAGCTGAGCCCGCGGTGAGAGGGCGCACGGCGCTGGTCACCGGCGCCACCGGATTCGCCGGTTCGTGGCTGGCGAAGGCGCTGCTCGAGCAGGGGGCGGACGTCGTCGCCTACGACCGCGGCGACCCGCAGATCTCCGGGCTGGCGCTGCAGGGGATCGAGGCGGACGTGGAGCACGTCGCCGGCGAGCTGACCGACGGCGCCCTGCTGCGCCGCACCCTGGACGACCGCGGCGCCGACGCCGTCTTCCATCTCGCCGCGCAGACGATCGTCGGCCGCGCCAGCGAGTCGCCCGCGTCCACCTTCGACGCAAACGTGCGCGGCACCTGGACCGTGCTCGAGGCCTGCCGCGAGGCGGGCGCGCGGACGGTGGTGGTCGCGTCCTCCGACAAGGCCTACGGCGCCCAGGAGGAGCTTCCCTACCGCGAGGACGCGCCGCTGCGGGCCGCCTATCCCTACGACGCCAGCAAGGCGGCGGCGGACGTGATCGCCCGCAGCTACTGGCCGAGCTACGGCCTGCCGGTCGCGGTCACCCGCTTCGCCAACATCTACGGCGGCGGCGACCTCAACTTCTCGCGCCTGATCCCGGAGGCGGTGAGCGCGGCGATCGACGGGCGCCCGCCCGTGATCCGCTCCGACGGCACGCCGGAGCGCGACTTCCTCTACGTCGAGGACGCCGCCCGCGCCTACCTGGCGATCGCGGCGGCGCTCGACGCCGGCCGGGGCAGGGGGGAGGCGTTCAACGCCGGCGGCGGCCGGCCGCACTCGGTGCGGGAGGTCGTCGAGCTGGTCTGCCGGGCGGCCGGCTCCGACGTCGAGCCCGACGTCAGGGGCACCGGCACCCCGGCCGGCGAGATCGACCGCCAGTACGTCGACGCGACCAGGATCCGCGAGGGGTGCGGCTTCGAGCCGCAGGTCGGCCTGGAGGAGGGGCTGCGGCGCACGGTGGAGTGGTACCGCGCCCATCGCGAGGCGCGTGCCCCGGCCCCGGGTTGAGCCCGGAAAAGGACGCCGTCGAAGGATTTGGTACCCCATGGGCTACCAAATCGCTCGCCGGGCGCATTCCGCGATCCGGAGGCGGCGCTAGCCGCCCGGCGACGGCGGGTCGTGCTCGAAGGCGGTGCCGGCGAACAGGCAGTCGGTCGCGCTGGCCGGGTCGCCGATCCCCTCGTCGCCGCCGTAGACGACGTTGACGACCCGCCGCCCGCCGCCGGCGAGCGGGGCGGTGTAGGTGAGGGTGCCTTGGACGGGGTTCGCCGCTTCCTCGCCGTTGCCGCTGATTACCGGGGGCGACGGCTCAGTTGTTTCGAAATTGTCGTCACTTGCCTTGCCAAAGCCGCTTCCGTCGGTCCATGCAGACTCCAACGTCGCATGATCCACCGTCGTTGTCGCCACCACGCTGAGGTCGCCGCCGACGCTGCAGGACGCCGTCAGCACGAGGCCGCCGAGGTCGAGCACGGGGTCCGAGGCGCCGTCGCCGTCGACGCGGCTGAAGTAGATCCGCCGCGGGGTGACGCCGCCGGCCGAGTCGGCGCGCACGGCCTGGGCGGCGAGGTCGGCGCGGGTCGCCGCCGGCACCGTGCCCAGGTCCGCCTCGTCGATCTCGCGGCGCCCCAGGGTGGAGGCGTTGGAGACGTCCTCGCCCGTCAGGCTCCCGTCCTCCACCTTGCCGGAGCCGACGGCCCCGGGGGCGATGTCGCCCGAGCGGACCTGGTGCGGGGCGATGTCGTCGGAGAAGACGCTGTTGGAGCCCGACAGCGCGATCGCGGTGCCGCCCCCAACTGCCAGGAACAGGGCCAGCGTGGAGACGACGTTCGCGTAGGTGACGCGCGCGCCGATCCTCCCAGGCAAGCCGTTGCTCCCGTACCCCATCGCCCGCGCCGAGGCTACCGCAATGGGCCGTCCGGCCCATCCGGTTCGGGCCATGCGGCCCATTTACTCCCACGCTCGCCGGCTTCATGCTTGCATTGAGCTGAACGCCGTGACCCGATACCTCCCGCCAGCACGGACGCTCCGGGCCCTGGCCGCCGCCGCGGTCTGCGTGCTGATCGCGGTCGCGGCCTCGTCGGCCGGTGCGGTGCCGCCGGAGAAGTTCGATCGCCAGCCGGCCCGCGGCATCGGCCCGCCGCGGCCCTGCCCGCGGCCGCCGGCCCGGTTCGCCTCAAGGGGATCGGGGACCACCTTCGTCTACCGGATCCAGCACCCCTGGGACGTCGAGCGGCTGGCCCGCCAGCGGGCGATGTGGCCGGACAAGCTGCCCCTTGCGATGCGCGACCTCTTCCTGGTCCGTGCCCGCTCGTACGGCGCCCAGAGAGTGGACCGGATGCTGGACGGCCTGCGGGACCCCGCCGTGCTCTCGGGAGAGCTGTTCGGCTGCAACCGGCTGATCGTGATGACCGGTGTCCACACGGGATCGGGGAACCCCGACGAGTGGATGTACAGCCACGCCACGGACCCCCGCGTCTGGTCGGTCGCCCCCGACTGGGAGCGGAACATCTTCCACGACTCCTGGCCCGACACGCCCGGGCCCGACTCCAAGGATCCGGAGCCGGAGTGGACCGGCAACCCGACCACGAACGCCGTTCGCATCCGCCACGCCGCCGCCGTGATCCGCCGCCGGGGCAAGCCCCCCGGCGTCGTCCTGACCGCGTGGCGGGGGAGCTGGAACTACGCCGACGTCGCCCGCCGCTCGCGCACCGAGTACCAGCTGCTCCAGACCCAGTCCGTCTGCCGCAAGTGGGGGCCGAGCCACTTCGGCCGCCGCGCCCGCGACCTGCTTCGCCAGTACCACAAGGGCGGAATGCCGACGGCGACGGTCGCGCTGCAGATCTCGTTCAGCAGGCATCCGAACGCCACGCCTTTCCTCAATGACACCGTGCCGGGCCGCGCCGCCGCCTGCACGACGGCGGCCTACGGGGCCGGCGTGCGGTCCTTCCTGCTCTGGGGCTCGCCCGACGACCTGGACGAGTACTTCGCCGCTCTGCCCGACCGGGTGCGCGGCGACGGCTGCACGATCTCCGGCGGCCCCGGTCGCAACGTCCTCCACGGCACCCGCAACCGCGACGTGATCTGCGGCCGCGGCGGCAACGACCGCATCTTCGGCGGCGACGGCAAGGACGTCCTCGTCGGAGGGCCGGGCAACGATCGGCTCAGGGGCGAAGGCGGCGGCGACCGCCTGCGCGGCGATGCCGGGGCCGACGACCTCGATGGCGGCAAGAGCTACGACGTCTGCACGGGGGGACCGGGGCGCGACACGCTGCGGATCGGCTGCGACCGGATCCCGCCGACCCTCGAGTCTGTCCAGGCGGCGCCCCCCGCCGCGGGATCGGTCCGGGTGACGGCGCTGATCAGCGACGACAAGGCCGGGATCGGCCCGCTTCAGCCCAACGTGGCGCTCAGCTTCTGCAGCCCGTCGGGCGCGCAGACGCTCGACGTCCGGCTGGACGTCGCCAACCGCCTGTCCGGGACCGCGACGCACGGGCGCTACGCCGGCTACGTCTCGGTCCCGGTCGGGGCCGAGAGCGGCCAGTGGAGGCTGTGCGGGGCCGATATCCGCGACCAGGCGGACAATCGCCTGTCGCTCGACGCCGCCGGCCTGACAGCCGCCGGGATCGAAGCCGGCTTCGCGGTGCCCTGAACGCTCGCCGAGGCGAGGCGATCCTCAGGACCTGGCGGACGCGGACCCGTGGCGGCCGCGGACCCCCACGAGCACCGCTTCCACCACGTAGCGCTGCGCGTCGCTGTACTCCGGATGGCAGCTCGTCAGGACCAGGCGCGGGCGGGGCGCCGCCGCGAGCACGCTGACGTCCGACGGATCGACAACCCGCTCGCGGAACACCCGGTAGGTGAACTTCGCGTATGGCATCGTCAGCACGACGTGGTCGCCCGCGCCAAGGTCCTCGATCCGGTTGAACGGCGCGAGATAGGTCGTCCGGTGACCGGCGATCCCCACCGTGCCCGCCTCGCCGGGCATCGCGGTGCCGATGTAGCGGCCCGGTCCCTTCTCGAGGCTCCCCTCGTCCGTGCCCTCGACGAAGACGAAGCTGACGCCGATCGCCGGGATCCTGATCCGCCCCAGGGCGTGCCCGGTCGCGGTGTCAGCGGCTTCGCGGTGGGCGAGGGCCGCCAGGGGACTCTCCTGCGAGGGCCGCCGGGCGCGCGCCTCCACGTTCGCCAGCTCGCCCCGTAGAGCGGACTGCTCGGCCCTTGCCCGCAGTGCCGTGAAGGGCTCCTGCCAGACCAGCGTCACGGTCACCTCGGCAAGCAGCAGGACTCCGCCGACCAGCGCCATCCAGCTCACCACTCGCGTGGCGCGGCGGACGCGGGCCCTGCGGCGGCGCTGCACGACGCGCTGCCATCGTGTCCGCGGCTCCGCCCAGCGCGGCAGCCGGAGCCTTGCGGCGGCGTCCGCGATCAGCGGCGGAGACGTCGCTCCAAGCCATGCCACGGCGTCGACGATTCGCCACGGATTCGCTTCCCGCAGCTTCGCCACGGCGCCGACCAGCCCCCGCGGAAGCTTCGCGCGCAGCTTCGCCACGGCGCCGACCATCTGCCGCGTGGGCGGAACTCGAAGCCTTGCCGGGGCGTCCACGATCGGGGGCGAAGCGGGGCGGGAAGCGAATCGCTCCCCGCCCCCGCTGCGTCAGGCTCGCCGCGTCCTTCGCAGGACGACGAGCGAACCGCCGATCAGGGCCATTCCCAGGATCGCGATCGGAACCACGTTGAACCCGGTGCTGGCGAGCGTCGTGGTGCTGGTGGTCGGCACGGTCGTCGTCGTCACGACCGGCGCGACCTCACCGTTGTCGCCCTCCTCGTCGCGGAAGACACGATTGCCCTCCTCGCGATCACCGTTGTTGTGCTCGCGGTCCTCACCGACTCCCTGGTTCTCGTTGTCGCCGAGTCCCTGATTCTCCGTTCCCTCGTTGTCGCCCTGGTTGCCACCGGTCGGCTGGCCGTTGGCCTGGGTCGCCGGCTCGTCGCTGGCGAACGCCGCCGGCGCGGCGAACGCCAGGGCGAGCGAGGCGAGGGCGGCGACGATTGCGATTCCCACCGCCTTCGGGATCCTCTCCATACAACTCCCTTCCGGGGCCGTGAGCCCCTTGCCGCATGAGGACCCGGTGCCGCTTGCCGAGAACCGATGATCCCCGTCACCGGCCTGCCGGGCTCCTCCCGTTGCTGTTGCGGGGACGTCCTATCACGTTGCCGGCCCTCGTTGCAATGGGCCGTTCGGCCCATGCGATTCGGGCCGGTCGGCCCATTTACTCGGACCGGCGGCGAACGGATCCTGTGCGCATGGCGGGGTCCCACGACAGGAGGGCTGCGGTCCGCGCGCTGGTGCCGGCGTGCGTCACGGGCTGCGCGCTCCTGGCCGGCCTCATCCCCGGCTCCGCGGGGGCGTCGAAGAGCTTCGTCCCCCTGCCGGCGCGGGGCGTCGGCGAGAGTGGACCCTGCCCGCACGGCCCGAGCAGGCTCGTCCCCTCGCAGGCATCCACCTTCGTCTACCGGATCCAGCACCCGTGGGACCTCGAGCGGCTGGCGCGGCTGCGCGCCAAGCGGCCGCTCGACTTCCCCCTGCAGCGCCGCGACGTCTTCCTCGTGCGGGCCCGGGCAGTGCGCCTCTCGGAGGCACGGCGGATGGTGGCCGCCCTGCGCGACCGCTCGCTCGCCTCCGGGGAGCTGTTTCGCTGCAACCGGATCCTGGCGATGACGGGCGTTCACCAGGGCGCCGGCGCGCCGCGCGAGAACGCCCTGAACCTCATCCACAACCCCGCGGTCTGGTCGGTCTCGCCGGACTGGGAGCAGCTGATGTTCGACCACGCCTATCCGAGCGCCTCGGGCGGCTCCGGCGGACCCGCCTGGAGCAGCGATTTCGCCACGAACGTGGCGCGGCTGCGTCCCGTCGTCCGCCGGATCCGTCAGGCGGGGAAGCTGCCCGGCGCGATCGTCACCGGCTGGCAGTCGCACTGGGACCACGGCGCCCTCGCTCGCGACGCCGGGCTCCACCACCAGGTGGTCCAGACCCAGCAGGACTGCGTCGCCGGCGCCGGCGCGTTCGGCGGGCGGGCGCGGGACCTGCTGCGCCAGTACAGGGGCGCGGGGCAGCCGGCGGCAAACCTGGCCATGCAGGTCTCGTTCAACTCCCATCCGGGCAAGACCGGATGGGAGTACGACGTCACGCCGCGGCAGGCAGCGAGCTGCACGACGGCTGCCTATGACGCCGGGGTGCGCGGCTTTCTGCTGTGGGGCCCGCCTGACGCCCTCGACGACTACTTCCGCGTCCTGCCGCACCGCGTGCGGGGGGAGGGCTGCACCCTTTCGGGGAACCGGCGGCGAAACGTGCTGCGCGGCACCGGCCGGTCCGACGTGATCTGCGGCTTCGGCGGAAACGACAGCATCTACGGACGCAGCGGCGACGACGTCCTCGTCGGCGGGACTGGCACCGACCGGCTCTGGGGCGGGCCGGGACGCGACTGGCTGCGCGGCGGCCCCGGTCGCGACCGCCTGCACGGAGGGCCGGGGATCGACTTGTGCGCGCGGGGCGTCGGCCGGGACATCCTCGCGGTCAGCTGCGATCGCGATCCGCCGCGGATCTCGGGGGTGGCGGTCTCGCCCGCCAGCGTGGACGCGACCGCGGCGCCGCAGGCGGTCACCGTGGCGGCGCTTGCCGGCGACAGCGGCTCGGGGGTCGCCCGCATCCAGCTTCGCTTCCGCTGCACGGCCGGCGGGCCAACCCTCGCCGCCACGCTCGACGCCTCCGATCTGCTGCAGGGGACGCCCCACGCGGGGCTCTACGCCGGCGCGCTGCACGTGCCCGCCCGGACCGAGCCCTGCGTCTGGCGCCTCGACCGCGTCCAGCTCACGGACGCCGCCGGCAACACCGGGTCGGTGGACGCCACCGCCCTGCACGGTGCCGGCGTCCGGGCGAGCTTCGCCGTCCTCAGGGCATAGCTGGACGACGCGCCCGACAGGACTCGAACCTGTGACCTCGTGCTCCGGAGGCACGCGCTCTATCCAACTGAGCTACGGGCGCCTGCGGCCAGTCTAGATGAGCTCCCCGGCCCTGACCGCGCCTCACGCCCGGCAGGCCCGCACCGCCTGGGCGGCGGCGACCTGGGCGCGCCACGGCCGGCCGAGGCCGTCGGCGGGGACCGTAAGCCTGGCGGCGGAGCCGCCCGCGACCTTGCCTGCGGTGTACGAGAAGCCGTCGGCGAAGCGCCGCAGCTTCACCGTCACGACGGGTCCGCGGGCGGCGCTCAGCACGAGGCCACCGGGCGGCACCACGAGCTCCGGCGTCCCCGCGGCCGACAGGGGCGCCGGCGGCTTCAGGGTCACACAGCTGCCGCCAGGCGGCCGCGTCGTGGGCACGAGAGCGAGCTGGTACTCGAAGCCGAAAGTGAGGTCCGCCGCCTGACGGGCCTGCTCGGAACGGCCGTGCAGCGTCGCCGCGGGATAGGCGGGCGTCCCGTATCTGTCCACCGCCGAGTAGTACTCGCGCGGGGTGAAGACGATGTTGAAGGTGCGCGTCGGGATCAGCCCGTCGAAGCGAGGGGAGCCGCCGCGTTCGAGGTTGGGGCGGGCGGCGTCCAGGGCGGAGAGCTGGGCGAGGTCCACAGGAGCGAGGGTGCGCAGGTAGTTGCCGCCGAGGCGCATGTTGCCGAGGTTGCCCACGATCGCGATCACTACGGCGGCCGACAGCGCCAGAACGGCGTTGCGCGACAGCCGCCGCCCGGCGAAGGCCTCGACGCAGAAGAGCAGCAGGAAGACCGCGCCCGCGTAGGTGTACCGGGTCAGGTCGGGGCGCCGGAACGACCCCAAGGTGAGCGCGATCGAGGCCCAGTAAGCGAGCACCATGACCAGCGTCGCCCACAGTCCCGGAGGGAACGACCGCCGCCGCCAGAGCTGCCACCCGAGCAGAGCGACCGCCGGGAGCCAGAGCACGCGGCCCCAGTCGAGCGACAGCAGCACCGGAAACCCCTGCCAGTACTCGATCTTGCCCAGCCCCGTGAGCGCGCTGAGGGTGCCCGCGAAGGCGTCGATCATCGAGACCGGCAGGTTGGCCACGTTGTCGAGCGTGATCGCCGGGGCTCCCGGGAACTTGGTGGACCAAAGCTTCCAGGCCAGGTAGAGGGCGGCCGGGACCGCGACGACCCAGGCCCGCCGCCAGGCCGCGCGCCGGTCCGTGATCGCGATCCGCACCGCGGCGCCGGCGACGAACGGCAGCCCGGTCTCGAACGCCGCCACGGCCGCGACCAGAAGGCCGCAGGCTCCGAGGTCGCCGCGGCGGTCGCCTCGGTCCAGCGCCACCAGGGCGCCGACGCCGCCGATCAGGGCGAGCTGAGGCTGCAGGCCGGCCCCCGACAGCACCATGTCCCAGGCGCTGCCGAGAAAGAGCACGATCGTCGCCGGGAAGATCGCCGCCGCGCCGATCCGCCGGCGCGCGTAGACGAACAGCAGCACCGAGACGGCGATGCCGGCCGCCACGCTCTCCAGCCGAAAGGGGACGAACGAGTCCAGCCCGAAGACCACGGCCGTCAGCCGGTGCGCCAGCACCGGCAGCAGGACGAGATGGCCGGCGTCCGGTTGCAGCAGCTCGCCGGGCCGCCAACCGCCCCAGCGCAGAATCCACCACCACTCGTCCGGCGAGAACGAGGTCCCGCGCTGCTGCCACAGGAGCAGCACGGCTGCGGCGGCGATCACCCCCGCGTAGACGAGCGTGACCCTCTCCTCCAGCTTGGCGACGAAGCGGTCCAAGGGGCCGACGCTTGATACCGGTCCGGGCCGCCCGGCGTCAACCCGAGCCGGGCCGGAGTCCTCAATAGACTCGCCGGCCGTGAGCACCAGGGCGCCAGCTGCCGAGGGGGCGCGCGCCAGCCACTACGCAGGCATCGCCGCGTTCTTCGACCGCTTCGCCGCCGACGAGGACCGCTGGCTGGAGCGCACGCGCGGCTATCACGACGCGGTCGAGAGCATCTACGGCGCGCTCGTTCCCCCCGGACAGCGCGTGCTGGAGATCGGCTGCGGGCGAGGCGACCTGCTGGCGTCGCTCGAGCCCTCCCGGGGGGTAGGCGTGGACGTCAGCGCGGCGATGGTGGAGGCGGCGCAGCGGCGCCACCCCGAGCTGGAGTTCCACCACGGCGCCGGCGAGGAGCTCGACCTGGACGAGACGTTCGACTACGTCGTCCTGTCCGATCTCGTCCCCTACGCGTACGACCTGCAGACCCTGTTCGCGGCGGTCGCCCGCCACTGCCACCCGCGCAGCCGCGTGATCGTCTCCGCCTACAGCAACCTCTGGCGCCCGCTGCTCGCCCTGCTCACCGCACTGCGGCTGCGACCGTCGCGGCCGCTTCGAAACTGGGTTGCGCCCCGCGACCTCGCCAACCTGCTCCAGCTGGCCGGCCTCGAGGTGACGATGGAGCGCAAGGAGATCCTCGCGCCGGCCGCGCTCGGGCCCGTCTCGCGCACGCTGAACGGCTACCTCGCCCACATGCCGCTGCTGCGCCAGCTGACGCTCACCTCGTGGCTCGTCGCGCGGCCGCTGCCGTCGTCGGCGTCCTCGTACACCGTCTCGGTGGTCGTCCCCTGTCGCAACGAGGCGGGATCGATCCACGAGCTGGTCGAGCGGATCCCCGAGATGGGCGACGGCACCGAGATCGTCTTCGTGGAGGGCCATTCCGTCGACGACACGCGCGAGCGCATCGAGGTCGAGATGGCCGCCGCCGACCGCGAGGTCAGCCTGGTCGTGCAGAGCGGGGAGGGCAAGTGGAACGCCGTGCAGGAGGGGTTCGCGGCGGCGAACAACGACGTGCTGATGATCCTCGACGGCGACATGACCGTGGCGCCGGAGGACCTGCCGAAGTTCTACGAGGCGATCGCCGAGGGCAGGGGCGAGCTGATCAACGGCAGCCGGATGGTGTACGGGATGGAGCCGGGCGCGATGCGCTTCCTCAACATGGTCGGCAACCGCTTCTTCGCCGGGCTCCTCAGCCGCGTACTCGGCCAGTACACCAAGGACACCCTGTGCGGCACCAAGGCGTTGCACAGGGCCGACTACGCCCGCATCGCCCACCGCCGCGACGAGTCACGGCTCCACGACCCGTTCGGGGACTTCGACCTGCTGATCGGCGCCGCCCAGCTGGGCCTGAAGATCGCCGACGTGCCGGTCCGCTACGGCGCCCGGATCTACGGCGAGACCAACATCCGGCGGTTCTCCCACGGCGGCGCGCTGCTGCGGCTGGCGATCTCTGGCTACCGCTGGATCTGGGTGCGGCCGGTGGCGCGCGGCCGCGCCCGCCGTCGCGGAGACTGACTCCCCGGCGGCGTACGCTTCGGCCGTGGACCTCTCGGTCGTCTTCCTCGGCACCGGCGGATCGGTGCCCACCGCCAGGCGCGCCACCGCCTGCGTGCTGCTGCGACGCGGCGGCGACCGGATGCTGTTCGACTGCGGGGAGGGCGCCCAGCGCCAGATGCACAGCTCCACGGGGCTCGTCCAGCTCGATGAGATCTACGTCACCCACTACCACGCCGACCATTACCTGGGCATCCCCGGACTGCTGAAGACCTACGACCTCCAGGACCGCGAGCGGCCGCTTCGGATTCTCGGCCCTCCGGGGCTGCGCGACCTGTTCGCGGCGCTGCGCCGGATCGTCGGTCGCACCCGCTACCCGGTCGAGCTGGTGGAGCTGGACCCGGCCGAGCCGGTGGAGCGCGACGGCTATCGGGTCGTGCCGTTCGCGGTCAGCCATCGCGTCGCCGCCTACGGCTACGCGATGGTCGAGGACGAGCGCCCGGGCCGCTTCGATCCGGCCGCGGCGAGGCGGCTCGGGGTCGACGAGGGGCCGGCCTGGGGGGCGCTGCAGCGGGGGGAGGAGGTGAGCGGAAGCGACGGCGCGGTGCGCCCGGAGGACGTGATGGGCGCCGCGCGTCCCAGCCGCAAGGTCGTTATCAGCGGCGACACCGCGGTCTGCGACGCCACCCGGCTGGCCGCCGAGGGCGCCGAGCTGCTGGTCCACGACGGCAGCTTCGCCGACGAGGAGACGGCCCGCGCCGCCGAGACCGGACACGCCACGGCCCGCCAGGCGGCGAGGCTGGCCCGCGACTGCGAGGTCGGCCTGCTCGCGCTCGTTCACGTCTCCTCGCGCTACAACGTCGGCGCCGTGCTCGCCGAGGCCCGCGAGGAGTTCGAGCGCACCGAGGCGCCGCGCGACTTCGACCTGGTCGAGCTCCCGTTCGCCGAGCGCGGCGAGCCCCGCCTGATCGAGGGCGGCGCGCTGGAGCCCGCCCACGACCCGGCGGGCGGCGTCCAGGGCTGACGAGCCTCGGGCCCCGATGGGCGTCGTCGCCGCCCCCTGCTACGCTGGCCGCGTCGGTTCCTTTAACCCGGTCCGGTGAGGCCAGGAAGGGGCGCGAGCTTGACTGAGAAGGTCGTACTGGACGGCGACGATCTGCGGCGCACGCTGGTGCGCATCGCCCACGAGATCGTCGAGAAGAACCCCGGTTCCGGCGGCCTCGCCCTGGTCGGCGTCCACACGCGTGGCGCCATCCTCGCCCGCCGCCTGCACGCGCTGGTCGGCGAGCGGAGCGGCTCCGACGTCCCGCTGGGCGACATCGACATCTCCTTCTACCGCGACGACGTCGAGGCCCGCTCCCCCGACGCCCAGCCCGTCGTCCACGCCTCCCACCTCGACTTCGAGCTGAACGGGCGCACCGTCGTGCTCGTCGACGACGTGCTGTTCACGGGGCGCACCGTGCGCGCCGGCATCGAGGCCCTGTTCGACTACGGCCGCCCCGACCGCGTCCAGCTGGCGGTGCTGGTGGACCGTGGCCACCGCGAGCTGCCGATCCGCCCCGACTACGTCGGCAAGAACCTGCCGACGGCGCGGGAGGAGCGGGTCAACGTGCGCCTCGCCGAGAGCGACGATCGCGACGAGGTGACGATCACGCCGGCGGTGTCGGCGGCAGGCGTCGGCGCCGACGGGGAGGAGGGGAGATGAAGCACCTGCTGGCGATCGCCGACCTCGGCCGGGCCGACATCGAGCGCATCCTGGAGCGCGCCGAGAGCTTCGCCGAGGTGGGAAGGCGCGACATAAAGAAGGTGCCGACCCTGCGCGGGCGCACGATCGTCAACCTCTTCTACGAGGCGAGCACCCGCACCAGCTCCTCGTTCGAGCTGGCGGCGAAGCGGCTGTCCGCCGACGTCGTCTCGATCAAGGCGGCGGGGTCCGCCGTGGACAAGGGCGAGTCGCTCAAGGACACGATCGCCACGCTCACCGCCTACGACCCGGCGGCGATCGTGATCCGCTCCCCCCACGCGGGCGCCGCCGATCTGGTCGCGGGCTGGACCGACGCCGCCATCGTCAACGCCGGCGACGGCAAGCGCGAGCACCCCAGCCAGGCGCTGCTGGACCTCCACACCCTGCGGCAGCGGCTCGGCTCGCTGGAGGGCAAGCGGATCTGGATCGTCGGCGACATCCTGCACAGCCGCGTCGCCCGCTCGGGCGTGCTCGCCTTCGCCGCGATGGGCGCTGAGGTGACGGTATGCGGCCCTCCAACCCTGATCCCGCGCGACTTCGAGACGCTCGGCTGCGACGTCGCCTACACGCTCGACGACCTGGCCGAGGCGGACGTCGTCTACGCGCTGCGGATGCAGCGCGAGCGGATGAGCGAGAGCTTCGTGCCGACGATCCGCGAGTACGCGATCAACTACCAGATCGACTCCCGCCGGCTCGGGCCGCGCCAGCTGCTGATGCACCCCGGGCCGGTCAACCGCGGCGTCGAGCTGGCCCCCGACGTGATCGACGGGCCCCGCTCGCTGATCACCGACCAGGTGGAGAGCGGCCTCGTCGTGCGGATGGCGATCCTCTACGAGCTGCTGGCGGGCTCCGAGCGCCCGCGCGGAGGCGCCGACTCCGAGCGCGAGGGAGTGCCCGAGCCGCCGCGGATCGGGCAGCCGGCGTGAGCGAGCCGATCGGGAGCCTGGACTGCCGGCGCGGCGAGCGTCGCGACCTCGTCCTGCGCGGCGTGCGGGCGCTCGACCCGCGCGCCGGGATCGACGCCGCCCGCGACGTCGTCATCCGCGACGGCGAGATCGCGGAGCTGGCGGAGCCCGGAGGCGCCGCCGCCGACGGCGCCGAGGTCACCGAGGGCGAGGGCCTGCTGGCGGTGCCCGCGTTCTTCGACCCCCACGTCCACCTGCGCACGCCGGGCCAGGAGCACCGCGAGGACATCGAGACCGGCACCCGCGCCGCCGCCGCGGGCGGCTACTGCGGCGTGCTGGCGATGGCGAACACCGACCCGCCCGTGGACAGCGCCGACATCGTGCGTTCGCTGCGCGAGCGGGCCGAGCGCGACGCCTCGGTCCCGGTCGGCTTCATGGCGACGGTGACCCGGGCGATGGGCGGCGAGGAGCTGACCGAGATGGTGGACCTGCGCGCCGCCGGCGCCGTGGGGTTCTCCGACGACGGGCTTCCGATCGCCAGCGCCCGCGTCCTGCGTCGGGCGCTCCAGTACCAGCGGCTGTGCGGCGGCGTGGTCGCCCTGCACGAGGAGGACCTCGAGCTGTCCGGCGCGGGGGTGGTGCACGAGGGCCCGGTGTCGGCGGCGCTCGGGCTGGCCGGGATCCCCGCGATATCCGAGTCGACCGCGATCGCCCGCGACTGCGCCGTCGCCGCGTACGAGGACGCCCGCGTCCACGTCCAGCACCTCTCGGCGCGCGCCTCGGTGGAGGCGCTGGCGGCCGCCAGGTCGGCCGGGGCGCGGGTGACGTCGGAGGTCACCCCGCACCACCTCGTGCTCACCGACGAGGCGGTGCGCAGCCTCGACTCGCGCTTCAAGATGAACCCGCCGCTGCGCTCCGAGGACGACCGCTCGGCGCTCGTGGACGCGCTTCGCGACGGCACCATCGACTGCATAGCCACCGACCACGCCCCGCACGCCGCCGAGGACAAGGAGGTCCCGTTCGAGCAGGCGGCGATGGGCGTCACGGGGCTGGAGACGGCGTTCGCCGTCCTTCACACCGACCTCGTGGTCCCCGGCGCAATCGCGCTCGAGCTGCTGCTGGAGCGGATGACCGCAGGCGCGGAGCCGTTCGGCCTCGCAGCGCCCACCCTGGCCGCGGGCAGCGAGGCGAACGTCGCCCTGATCGACCCCGAGGCGGAGTGGATCGTCGGCGCCGACGGCTACGAGAGCCGCGCCGCCAACTGCTGCTTCGAGGGACGGACGCTGAGCGGCCGCGTGCTGATGACCGTGGCCGCGGGGGCGGTCGCCTACCGCCAACGCCAGTTCGCGATCGGGGCGGCCGCATGAATGCGGCCAAGCTCGACCGCGACCGGGCCGCGCTCGTCGTGGTCGACGTGCAGGAGGCCTTCCGCAAGGCGGTGCCGCGCTTCGACGAGGTGGCCGCCGGGGTGGCCACGCTTGTTCAGGGCGCCGAGGCCCTCGGCATCCCCGTCATCGTCACCGAGCAGTATCCGAAGGGGCTGGGAAAGACCGTTCGCGAGGTCGCAGAGCACCTGCCCGGAGGCCTGGAGCCGATCGAGAAGGTCTGCTTCTCTGCCGCCGAGGCCGAGGGGTTCGACCTCGACGGACGCGACCAGGCCCTGGTTTGCGGGATCGAGACCCACGTCTGCGTCAACCAGACCGTGCTCGACCTGCTCGACCGCGGCGTCGAGACGCAGGTGGCCGAGGACGCGGTCGGGTCGCGCACCGACGCCAACCGGGAGCTGGGCCTGCACAAGACGGAGCGCGCCGGCGCCGTCCGCACCAGCGTCGAGGCGGCCCTGTTCGAGCTCCTGCGGGGCTCCGACGCGCAGGAGTTCAAGGCGGTGCAGGAGCTGGTCAAGTGAGCTCCGGGTTCCTGCTGCTCGAGGACGGCGCGCGGTTCGACGGCGAGCTCTGCGGGGCCGGCGGGGAGGTCACCGGCGAGGTCGTGTTCAACACTTCGATGACCGGCTACCAGGAAGCGGTCACCGACCCCTCCTACGCCGGCCAGGTGATCACCTTCACCTATCCGCTGATCGGCAACTACGGGGTCTGCGCCGAGGCGATGGAGTCCGACCGCGTGCACGCCCGCGGCGTGGTCATGCGCGACGCCAAGAACGCCGAGGACGCCGCCAGCGCCGAGGGCGGTTGGCTCGACTGGCTGCGCGACTGCGGCGTGGCGGCGATCAGCGGCGTGGACACGCGCGCCCTCGTCCGCCACATCCGCGACCGCGGCGCGATGCGCGGCGGGATCTTCGCGGCCGAGCTGGGCGAGGACGAGGCGGCGGCAAGGGTGGAGGTCGAGCCCTCGATGGCGGGCGCCGACCTGGCCGGCACCGTGACGCCCGGCGGGCCCGTCGAGATCGACGGCGACGGCCCGCACGTGGTCGGGATCGACACCGGGATCAAGCAATCGATCGTGCGTCAGTTCAAGCAGCGCGGCTGCCGGCTGACACTGCTGCCGTGCGGCGCCACGTCGCAGGACGTGCTCGACCGCGATCCGGACCTCGTCTTTCTCGCCAACGGGCCCGGCGACCCGGCGGCGCTGGACTACGTCGTCGCCAACGTCCGCGAGCTTGTCGGCCAAAAGCCGGTGGTTGGGATCTGCCTCGGCCACCAGCTGCTCTGTCGCGCCGTGGGCCTGGAGACGTTCAAGCTGCCCTTTGGCCACCGCGGCGCCAACCACCCGGTAAAGGACCTGGAGACCGGGAAGATCGACATCACCTCGCAGAACCACGGCTTCGCCGTCCGTCCGCCCGGCGGTGGCGAGCGGATCGAGGCCGACGAGCCGGTCCGCTGGGAGACCGACTTCGGAGCCGCCGAGCTGACCCACCTCAACCTCTACGACCGCACGGTCGAGGGCCTCGTGCTGCGCGACGTGCCGGGATGCACCGTCCAGTACCACCCCGAGGCGGGCCCCGGCCCCCACGACGCCCGCTACCTGTTCGACCGCTTCCTGGAGCTGGCGGCGTGAGCGCTCTCGAGGACCGGATCCCACTCTTCGACCGGGGCTGGGACGCGCTCGAGCGCGGTGACCTCGAGGGCTTCATGGAGGTGGCAGGCGGCGAGATCCACCCGGATTGCGAATTTCACTCGGGCATCGGATCGGTGGTTGGCGGCGGCGTCTATGTGGGGCTCGACGGGATCCGGACCTGGTTCGGCGACCTGCTGGCGACGACCTCCGACCGCCGTTGGGCGGATCGCAAGTACGAGACCCATGGCGACGAGGTGCTCGTCTTCCTCGCGCAGCTCTCCTTCACCGGGGCGGCGAGTGGCGCTCCGGTCGCCGCTGAGACGGGGGCTGTGGCCGAGTACGAGGACGGCCTCTGCGTTCGCATCAACAGCTTCATGTCCCACGACGAGGCGCGCGAATTCGTGCGGGCCCGCGTTGCCTAGGCGCGATGACATCTTGAAGATTTTGCTGATCGGCTCGGGGCCGATCGTGATCGGGCAGGCGGCGGAGTTCGACTACTCGGGCGTGCAGGCCTGCAAGGTGCTGCTGGAGGAGGGCTACGAGGTCGTGCTGGTCAACTCCAACCCGGCGACGATCATGACCGACCCCGAGTTCGCCACAGCGACCTACGTGGAGCCGCTCAACCCGGCCTCGGTCCGCCGGATCATCGAGAAGGAGCGCCCCGACGCGCTGCTGCCCACTCTGGGCGGCCAGACGGCCCTGAACCTCGCGCGCTCGCTTCACGACGACGGCACCCTGCGCTCGTTCGGGGTGGAGCTGATCGGCGCCGAATACGAGGCGATCCGCCGCGCTGAGGACCGCGAGGCGTTCCGGACGACGATGGAGCAGGCGGGCCTGCGCGTCCCCTGGTCGCTGATCGTGGAGAGCGTCGCCGACGTCGAGCGGGCAGTCGCCGACGGACGCATCGCCCTGCCGGCGATCGTCCGTCCCGCTTACACGCTCGGCGGCGAGGGCGGCGGCGTGGGAGGGACCGAGACCGAGCTGGCCCAGGTGGTCTCGGAGGGCCTGGCGGCGAGCCCGATCAACCAGGTGCTGGTGGAGGAGTCGGTGCTCGGCTGGGGCGAGTTCGAGCTCGAGGTGATGCGCGATCGAAACGACAACGTCGTGATCATCTGCTCGATCGAGAACGTCGACCCGATGGGCGTGCACACGGGCGACAGCGTCACGGTGGCGCCTGCGCAGACGCTCACGGACCGCCTCTACCAGGAGCTGCGCGACCAGGCGATCCGGGTGATCCGCGCCGTCGGGGTGGAGACGGGCGGCTCCAACATCCAGTTCGCCGTCGACCCCGCCAGCGAGGAGATCGTCGTGATCGAGATGAACCCGCGCGTGTCGCGCAGCTCGGCGCTGGCGTCGAAGGCGACCGGCTTCCCGATCGCAAAGATGGCGGCCAAGCTCGCGGTCGGCTACGCGCTCGAGGAGATCCCCAACGACATCACCCAGGCCACGCCGGCGTCGTTCGAGCCGACGATCGACTACGTCGTCACCAAGGTGCCGCGATTCGCCTTCGAGAAGTTCCCGGGCGCGGAGGGGCGGCTGTCGACCCACATGAAGAGCGTCGGCGAGGCGATGGCGATCGGCCGCACGTTCCGCGAGTCGTTCGCCAAGGCGTTGCGATCGCGCGAGCTGGACTCGGTGCCCGAGCCTCCCGAGAGCACCGGCGAGCTGCTCGACCGCCTGGAGACGCCCTCGCCGGATCGCTACGACCTTCTCCTGGAGGGGCTGCGCCGGGGGGCCACGGTCGAGGAGGTGAACGCCCGCACGAGCATCGACCCGTGGTTCCTGCGCGAGCTGAGGGCGCTGGCCACGGAGGGCGACGGGACGGCCGGCCTGACCCGTTCCTACCGCTCCGTGGACACGTGCGCGGCCGAGTTCGAGGCCCGCACCCCGTACTACTACTCGGCGCATGAACGAAAGCCCGCCGCCTCCTCCGCTTCGCGTCCGGGGGCGGCGGGGTCCCCGGCGCCTCTGGGCGAGATCCGACGCGGGGATCGCGCCTCCGTGGTGATCCTGGGGTCGGGCCCCAACCGGATCGGGCAGGGAATCGAGTTCGACTACTGCTGCGTGCACGCGGCGATGACCGTGCGCGAGACCGGCCGCGACGCGGTGATGGTCAACTGCAACCCGGAGACGGTCTCGACCGACTACGACACGTCCGACCGCCTCTACTTCGAGCCCCTCACGGTGGAAGACGTGCTCGCGGTCGTCGAGGTCGAGGCGCCCGAGGGCGTGATCGTCCAGTTCGGCGGCCAGACCCCGCTGAAGCTGGCGAGCGCCCTGGTGGAGGCCGGCGCGCCCCTGCTCGGCACCCCCGTCGACGCGATCGACCTCGCCGAGGACCGCGGCCGCTTCGGCGCCCTGCTCGGCAAGCTCGGCATCGCCCATCCGCCCTACGGCACCGCCCTGTCCGCCGACGAGGCCCAGGTGATCGCGGAACGGGTCGGCTTCCCCCTGCTCGTGCGGCCCTCCTACGTGCTCGGCGGCAGGGCGATGGAGATCTGCTACTCGGCGGAGGGCCTGGCCGATTACCTGGAGGCGAACGTGAAGGCGTCCCAGGGGCATCCGCTGCTGCTCGACCGCTTCCTCGAGGAGGCGATCGAGGTGGACGTGGACGCCCTTGCCGACGGCACCGACGTCTTCGTCGCCGGGATCATGCAGCACGTCGAGGAGGCGGGCGTGCACTCGGGCGACTCGGCCTGCGTGCTGCCGCCGATGAGCCTCGGCGACGAGATGCTGGAGGAGATCCGCGACACGACCCGGGCGATCGCGCTGGAGCTCGGGGTGGTGGGGCTGATCAACATCCAGTACGCCGTCGCCCAGGGCAGGCTGCACGTGATCGAGGCAAACCCGCGCGCCTCCCGGACGGTCCCGTTCGTGTCCAAGGCGGTGGGAGCGCCGCTTGCCAAGATCGCCTGCCGGCTGATGCTCGGCGAGCCGCTCGCCGACCAGGAGCTCCCGCTCGCAAACGGCGATCACGTCAGCGTGAAGGAGGCGGTGCTGCCGTTCGCACGCTTCGCCGGCGCCGACGCGGTGCTGGGGCCCGAGATGAAGTCGACCGGGGAGGTGATGGGAGTGGCCGCCGACTTCCCGGCCGCGTTCGGCAAGGCGCAGGCCGCCGCGGGGGTGGCGCTGCCCGCGAAGGGGACGATCTTCATCACGGTCACCGACACCGACAAGCCGGCGGCGACGCAGATCGCGGCGCGCTTCTGCGACCTCGGCTTCAAGCTGCTGGCGACCAGCGGCACGGCCCAGGCGATCTCGCGGATGGGGGTGCCGGTGACGGCGATCAACAAGATCGGCGAGGGCTCGCCGCACGTGGTCGACTACATAACCCGCGGCGAGGTCGATCTCGTGATCAACACGCCGACCGGCTCCGGCGCCCGCGCCGACGGATACGAGATCCGCACCGCGGCCGTCCGCCACGGGATCCCCTGCGTGACGACGATGACCGGCGCGTCGGCGGCGGCCCGGGCGATCGTGGCGCAGCGCGAGCGCAGCGTCGAGCCGCGCTCGCTGCAGGAGCTGCACGAATCGAACGCCGCCTCCTCCGCTCCCGCTCGCTCGCGCTCGAATGACCGGTCCTGACGCTCGCTCGCTCCCGCGTCCGGGGGCGGCTCAGCGAGTGGTCGCGCCGTTTGGACGGCGGCTGGGGGCGGTCGTCGAGAACCGCGAGTCGGGCGGGTACCGCGTGTTCGCCGTGCGCGACGAGTCGGGCCCCGAGCCCGCCGCCGGCCAGTTCTACATGCTCGCCGCCGAGCGTGCTTGGGATTCGGACGGCGGACGGCCCTTCCTGCCGCGCGCCTTCTCGGCCGCGGAGGCCGCGCCCGACGGCGAGGGTGTCCGCCTGGAGTTCCTCGTGGAGCCGGTCGGGCCGGGCACGGGGAGGCTGGCCGCGCTCGAGCCGGGCGAGGGCCTGTGGCTTACCGGCCCGCTCGGGCGGCCGTTCTCCCCGCCCGGCGAGCTCACCGGGGCGGCCGGCGCGATCCTGGTCGGGGGCGGCATCGGGGTTGCCCCGCTGGCGATCTGGCGGCGCCAGCTCGAGGACCGCGGCATCCCGTCGCGCGTCCTGCTCGGCTTCCGCGACCGCCGCCACAGCGGCGGGCTAGACCTCTTCGCCTGCTCGGAGCTGAGGCTGGCCAGCGAGGACGGCCATGCCGGCCACCGCGGCTACGTCACCGACCTGCTCGCGGTCCTGCTGCAGGGCGACTCGGCGGCGACCGCCGCCGTCTACGCCTGCGGGCCGCCGGCGATGCTGGAGGCCGTGCGGGCGATGTGCGCCGCTCGCGACGTGGCCGCCGAGCTTGCGATGGAGGCGCCGATGGCCTGCGGCTTCGGCGCCTGCTTCGGCTGCGCCGTGCCGGTCCGCGGCGGCGGCTACATCCGGCTGTGCAACGACGGCCCCGTGGTGGGCGCCGCCGAGATCGAGACGGCGCTCGTCGCGGGATCGGGGCACCGATGAGTGGACGGCCGCCCGTCGACGGTCGCCGGCCGGCGGGCGACACCGTCCCGGGCAGGCGCACCGACCTCTGCGGGATCTCGCTCGCCCACCCGGTGATCAACGGGTCGGGGACCTTCGACGCGATCGCCGCCCGCCGCGCCTTCGGCGACGCGCTGATCGAGCGCTTTCCCTTCGCCGCCTTCGTGTCCAAGACGATCACGCCCGAGCCCCGAGCGGGCAACCCGCCTCCGCGACTGTGGGAGACCCCCGCGGGGATGATCAACTCGATCGGCCTGCCCAACAAGGGGGTCGAGGAGTTCGTCGCGACCGACCTGCCGCTGCTGGCGGAGCTGGGCGTTCCCCTGATCGTCTCCGTGATGGGGACGAGCGTGGAGCAGTTCGCCCGCCTCACCGAGGCGGTCGCGCCCCGCGAGGAGGTCGCCGCCCTGGAGCTGAACGTCTCCTGCCCGAACGTGCATTCCGGCCTGATCGTCGGCGAGCGGCCGGAGGAGACGGCGGCGCTGATGGGGGCGCTGCGCCCGCTCACGGAAAAGCCGCTGATCGTCAAGCTGACCCCCAACGTCGCCGACCCGGCGGCGGTGGCCGTGGCGGCCCAGGAGAACGGCGCCGACGCGGTCTCGCTGATCAACACTTTGAAGGCGCTGGCGATCGACCCGCTGACGCTGCGGCCGTGGCTGGGGGGAACCGGCGGCGGCCTGTCGGGGCCAGCGATCAGGGCGGTGGCGCTGCAGCAGGTGGCGGCGGTGGCCGCCGCCGTGACGATCCCGGTGATCGGGATGGGGGGGATCACGAGCGGCGCCGACGCGCTCGCCTTCATCGCCGCGGGCGCTCGCGTCGTCGCCGTCGGCACCGAGAGCTTCCGCGATCCGGCTGCCGGAGCTCGCGTGGCGGCCGAGCTGGAGGCGCTGCAGGCGGGGCGCCCGGCGGAGGCGGCTGCCGCCCGCCCCGATGCGCCGGAATCTGCGGGCTAGCGACTAACCCTCGACCAGAGGTCGATGCCAATTGGGCCGGCAACCGCAAATTTGCCCTTGCACGCCCTTGGGCCGCGCATATAATCGCCGCCCATGCAGGCCCCCGTGAAGACCTCCGCCGCCGCTCCGGAGAGGTCCCTGGATCAGCGGATGGAGGCGCTCCGGCGCGCCAACGCGATCCGCAGCCAGCGCGCCCAGCTCAAGCGCGACCTCAAGGCGGGGAAGGCAAAGGTGCAGACGCTGCTGCTGGATCCCCCCGACTACGTGCTGACGGCGAAGGTCTTCGACATGCTGCTCGCCGTCCCCAAGTACGGCCGCGTGAAGACCAACCGCATCCTCAACCAGTGCCGGATCTCGCCGTCGAAGACGATCGGCGGGCTGTCCGAGCGGCAGCGGGCCGAGCTGCTCCACCAGCTCCGCCGCTAGGCGCCGCAAACCTGCGCATCTCGGCGTCTGCTTGGTTCTCGGCGCCTGGTGCTTTATTGAAAATGGCCAAGGTCTTCGTCATCACCGGGCCGTCCGGGGTCGGCAAGGGAACGCTGATCGCGAAGCTGCTCGAGCACGAGCCCGGCCTCGAGCTGTCGGTGTCGGCGACCACTCGGCCGCCTCGCGAGGGGGAGGTGGAGGGGCGCGACTACCACTTCCTCGATCCCGACGAGTTCGATCGACTCGCCGCGGAGGGCGCCTTCCTCGAGCACGCCACCTATTCCGGCAACCGCTACGGGACGCTGCGGACCGAGGTCGAGCGCCGCCTGCGCGCCGGACGCTCGGTGGTGCTGGAGATCGAGGTCCAGGGCGCGCGCCAGGTGCGCGCCGCGATGCCGGAGGCCGTGCTGGTGTTCATCGCCCCGCCGCGTCCGGAGGCCCTCGAGGAGCGCCTTGCGGGGCGCGGCACCGACTCGCCGGAGGCGATCGAGCGCCGCCTGCGCACCGCCGAGCAGGAGCTCGAGGCGCAGGACGAGTTCGGGTTCGTCGTGGTCAACGATGAGATCGAGCGTGCAGCCGGCGAGCTCGCTGCCATCGTCCGGGACGAGCTCGCGTAGAATCCCTGCACGATGATCAAGCCTCGTGTTGACAAGCTGCTCGAGCACGTCGACTCGCACTACGCGGCCGTGATCGTGGCCGCCAAGCGGGCTCGCCAGATCAACGCCTACTACCACAACCTCGGCGAGGGGACCTTCGAGGAGTACCCGCCGCCGATGGTCGAGACGGGCAGCGGCAGCTATCTGACGATCGCCCTCGAGGAGATCGCCGCTTCGAAGCTGAAGTACCGCTACCGCTCGTAGCGATGAGGCGGATCCTGCTGGGCGTCAGCGGCGGCATCGCCGCGTACAAGGCGCTTGAGCTGGCGCGGCTCGCGACCCGCGCCGGACACGGGGTGCGGGTGCTGATGACGCCGGCCGCGACCAAGTTCGTCGGCCGCGCCTCCTTCGAGGGGATCGTCGGCGCGCCGGTGCTCGTCGACGAGTTCGAGCGCGACCCCGCCCGCGGCGCCTACCCCGGCGAGGAGCCGCTCGCACACGACCCGATCGGCCACCTGGAGGTGGCGGCCCGCGCCGACGTCTACCTGATCGCGCCGGCGTCCGCCAACACGATCGCGAAGCTCGCCGGTGGCATGTCGGACTCGATGGTGACGACCGCGTTCGTGGCCTGCACCGCCCCCCGCCTGGTCGCTCCGGCGATGAACGACCGCATGTACGCCGACGCGTCCACCCAGGAGAACTTGTGCGTGCTGCGCGAGCGGGGCGTGCAGGTGATCGATCCCGACGAGGGCGAGCTTGCCTCCCGCGGCGAGCGCGGCATCGGGCGGCTGCCCGATCCGCGGCGTCTGCTGGCCGAGGTGGAGGCGGCGATCCCGGGAGCGCCGCGTCCGTGGGACGGGCTCCGCGTCCTGGTGACGGCCGGCGGCACCCGCGAGCCGCTCGACGCCGTGCGCTACATCGGCAACCGATCCAGCGGGCGGATGGGCATCGCCCTCGCCGAGCGTGCCCGCCGCCGCGGCGCCGAGGTCATCCTCGTCGCCGCGAACGTGACCGCCGAGCTTCCCTCCGGGATACGCGTGATCGAGGTCGAGACCTCCGCCGAGCTCGCCGACGCGGTCGCCGCAGAATTCGACAGCTGCCACGTGCTGCTGATGGCCGCGGCGGTCGCAGACTTCCGCCCCGCCGAGACCGAGTCGGCCAAGATCGCGCGCGAGGAGGGAAGCCTGGAGGTGTACCTGGAGCCCACCGAGGACGTGCTGGCGGCAATGGCGAAGCGCCGGCGCGAGCACCAGACGCTGGTCGGCTTCGCCGCCGAGCACGGCGCCGGGGCGGTCGACCGGGCACGCGAGAAGCTCGGCCGCAAGGCGGTGGACGCGATCGTCTTCAACGACATTTCGCGCGCGGACATCGGCTTCGACTCCGAGCAGAACGAGGTGGTGATCGTCGACGCGCAGGGAGAGGCGCACCTGCCGCGGGCGTCGAAGGGCGAGATCGCCGACGCGATCCTCGACCGGGTCGTCGCGCTGCGCGAGCACGGCGGGCGCGTCGGCGAACGGCGCTGACCCGAGGCGACGGCCGGGCCGGCCACCCGCCCTGCGCGCGTCCCTACACTTGTCTCGATGGCCACGAGCGACGACATAGAGGGCGGCGAGGAGCTCTACACGCTGTACCGCAAGGGCATGGAGCTGCTCGAGGACGGCAGCTTCGAGGAGGCGGCCGTGCCGCTCGCGGCGGCCGCCAGGCGGGCGCCGGAGAAGAGCTCGGTCCGCGAGGCGCTCGGGCGCGCCTACTTCCGAAACCGGCAGTTCGCCGAGGCCGCGACCGAGTTCGAGGCCGTGGTGGAGACGCACCCCGTCAACGACTACGCGCACTTCTGCCTCGGCCGGGCGCTCAGCCTCACCGGGCATATCGACCGCGCCCGGCACCACCTCGCCCTGGCCTCCAACCTGCGGCCGGAGCGACGCGACTATCGCCTCTACCGCGAGCTGCTGGCCCAGAGCTAGTGGCCCTTTCCGAGTAGTCCCCGCGGCGATGAGGGCGCTGGTCCAGCGGGTCAGCCAGGCGGCCGTCGACGTGGAGGGCGAGCGGGTCGCGCGGATCGGCGCCGGGATACTGGTCCTGCTCGGGATCGCGCGCGAGGACACCGCGGCCGAGGCCGACCGGCTGGCCGACAAGGTGCGGGCGCTGCGGATCTTCGACGACTCCGACGGTCGCATGAATGAGCCGTTGGGCAAGCGCGAGGTCCTCTGCGTCAGCCAGTTCACGCTCTACGGCGACGCCCGCAGCGGGAACCGCCCCAGCTACGCCGCCGCGGCGCCGCCCGAGGTCGCCGAGCCGCTCTACGAGCGCTTCTGCGAGCGGCTGGGCGCGGCGCGAGGCCAATTCGGCGCGTGCATGGGCGTGGCCCTGGTCAACGACGGGCCCGTGACCCTGATCGTCGAGGCCGAGCCGCGCGGGCTTTGAGCGCCGACGCCTGCGGGCTATACTCATCCGGAACTTTCCGAACGCGAAAACCGTGGTCGAAAAGTGGGCGGACGCCCACTTTTTTTTCGGCCCGCCCCGATGGAAGAGACGCTGCAAAGCGACATAGAAACCCGCCTGGCCGGCCCCGAGCCCGAGGTCGAGGTCGTGATGGTCGAGCGCACCGGCCCCGAGGCGCTGCGGCTCTACATAGACCATCCGGATGGCGTCGACCTTGAGCTGTGCGAGCGTGTCACCGGCCACCTGCGCGACCTGCTCGAGCGCTACTCGCTCGAGGTCTCCTCGCCCGGCCTCGACCGGCCGCTGACCAAGCCCGAGCACTACCGCCGCTTCCTCGGGCGGCGCGTGCGGGTGCGGACGCGCGAGGCGATCGACGGACAGCAGAACTTCACCGGCACCCTGACGGCCGCAGACGAGACGGGAGTGCGCCTCGACCCCGGCGAGGGCGACGTCGCAATCCCACACGAGCGGATCCGCCGTTCCAACCTGCTACCCGAGGGGGTCGAGAGATGAGCAAGGAGATCGTCGAAGCCGTCAAGACTCTCGAGCAGGAGAAGGGAATCTCGTCGGACAAGCTGATGGACGCCCTCGAGGACGCCCTGCTCTCGGCCTACAAGAAGACTCCCGGCGCCGCCAAATACGCGCGCGTCGACCTCGACCACGACACCGCGGACTTCCGCGTGTTCGAGCTGATCCTGCCGGCCGAGCTGGAGGACAAGCTCCTGGCCCAGGCAGCCGAGCAGGAGCGCACGATCGATCCGGAGACCGGCGAGATGCGCGAGCCCGAGGAGCCCGAGCTGGACCCCGAGATGCTGGCCCCGTACGAGAACCAGATCGAAAGCCGCGACGTCACCCCCGACGACTTCGGCCGGATCGCGGCCCAGACAGCCAAGCAGGTGATCCTGCAGCGCATCCGCGAGGCCGAGCGGGCGATGATGTTCGACGAGTACCAGGACCGCGTCGGCGAGCTGATCACCGGGATCATCCAGCAGTCCGACAGCCGCTACACGCTGGTCCAGCTGCGCGAGCGGGTCGAGGCGCTTCTGCCCAAGTCGGAGCAGGTCTGGGGCGAGCGCTACGACCACGGGATGCGCGTGAAGGCGGTGATCACCGACGTCTCGTCCGCGACGAAGGGGCCGAGCATCGTTGTCTCCCGGCGTAACCCCGAGCTGATCATGAAGCTCTTCGAGCTCGAGGTGCCGGAGATCGCGGACAAGCTTGTGGAGATCGTCAACGTCGCCCGCGAGCCCGGCTATCGCTCCAAGATCGCGGTGGTGTCCCACGCCGACGGGGTCGACCCGGTGGGCGCCTGCGTCGGGCCGCGCGGGTCGCGGGTGCGGATGGTCGTCTCCGAGCTGCGCGGCGAGAAGATCGACATCATCCCCTACAACGACGAGCCCGCACGGTTCGTGGCGAAGGCGCTCTCGCCGGCACGGGTGCGGGAGGTGCTCGTCGACGACGAGGACAAGCAGGCGACGGTGATCGTCCCCGACGACCAGCTCTCGCTGGCGATCGGGCGCGATGGCCAGAACGCGCGCCTCGCCGCCCGTCTCACCGGCTGGAAGGTGGACATCAAGTCCGAGACCGAGTTCAGCCAGGAGGAGGAGGAGATCGAGTACGAGGGCGCCGACGACGCCGACGGCCGCTGCGTGGCGGTGCTCTCCAACGGGCGCCGCTGCCCGAACGCGTCGCTGTCCGGCTCCCAATACTGCGGCCTGCCGCAGCACCAGGCGCTCGCCAGGTTCTCGACCAACCAGGCCGCCGTGCTGGCGACCCTCTCCGACGAGGAGGTGTCCCGCCTCGCCGATCCCGACGTCGACCAGGACGCCGTCGCCGACATGGTCGAGCGCGCCGAGGCCGCCTTTGACCAGGAGGAGGCCGAGGAGGCCGCGGCGGACGAGGAGCCGGAGGCCGAAGCCGAGGTGGCCGAGGCGGAAGCTGGGGCCGAGGAGCCCGAGGCCGACGAGCAGCCTGAGGACGAGGCCGAGGAGCCTGTCGTCGACGAGCAGCCTGAGGGTGAGGCCGACGCGACCGAGGCGGAAGCGGAGGCCGAAGAGGCCGACGAGCCGGAGGCGGTCGAGGAGCCCGAGGAGCCGGAGGCCGATGCGGCCGATGCGGCCGAGGCCGGCGACGGGCCCGAGCCCGCCGCGGCGCAGGAGGAGGCCGAGCCGACCGCCTGATGGCGAAGAAGCGCGTACACGAGATCGCCAAGCAGCAGGGCATCACCAGCAAGGAGCTGCTCGCCGCGCTTGCGGCCGCCGGCATCGAGGCCAAGGCGGCGGCGTCGAGCGTCGAGGAGGACGAGGCCCTGAAGGCGATCGCCGCCGACGGCGCGGGCGCGAAGAAGAGCGCGAAGCCGGCCGCGTCGAAGAAGGCTGGCGGTGCCGGCAAGTCCGCCCAGGCCGGGGCCGGGGCCGGGGCTGCGAAGAAGGCCGCCGATTCCAAGCCGAAGCCGCCGTCCGGCGACGACGGCGGCAAGGCGCCCGCGGCGCCGCGGCGGCCTGTTCGGGCCGTGCGGGGTGACGGCGGCGGGGGCGGCGCCTCGAAGGCCGGCGGAAAGCGCCGGCGCCGCGTCGTGATCGACTCGCAGGCCTCCCGCCGCGAGCACGCGCCCCAGATGCCGCCGCCGCGACCGCCACGCCGCCGCGGCGGCCGGCGCCGGCGGCCGCTTCTCGAGGAGCCGGTCGACAAGACGCCCGCCGAGCCGGTCGAGATCCCGGCGATCAAGGTCAACTCCGGGGCGACCGTCCGCGAGGTGGCCGAGACGCTCGGCCTGTCCAGCGCCGAGGTGATCAAGAAGCTGATGGAGCTGGGCGAGATGGCGACGCTCACCCAGACCCTCCCCGACGAGACGGTGGAGGCGATCGCCGCCGAGTTCGACCGCAAGATCGAGATCGTCACCGCCGCCGAGGAGGAGGTCGAGGAGCCCGAGTTCGAGGACGCCGAGGCGGACCTCGAGGATCGACCCCCGGTGGTCACGGTGATGGGCCACGTCGATCACGGGAAGACGTCGCTGCTGGACGCGATCCGACAGACGGAGGTGGCCGCCGGAGAGGCCGGGGGCATAACCCAGCACATCGGTGCCTACCAGGTGCACCAGGACTCAAAGACGATCACCTTCCTCGACACGCCGGGCCACGAGGCGTTCACCGCGATGCGGGCGCGCGGCGCCCAGGTCACCGACATCGCCGTGGTCGTCGTCGCCGCCGATGACGGCGTGATGCCGCAGACCGTCGAGGCGATAGACCACGCCCGCGCCGCCGACGTGCCGATCCTGGTCGCCGTCAACAAGGTCGACAAGCCCGACGCCCAGCCCGACAAGGTCCGCACCGAGTTGGCCAACCACGACCTCAACCCGGAGGAGTGGGGGGGCGACACGATCTACTGCGACGTCTCGGCGAAGACCAGGGACGGCCTCGACAACCTGCTCGACATGATCGTGCTCGTCGCCGAGCTGGAGGAGCTGAAGGCCAACCCGGGGGCGACGGCCTCGGGGACGGTGATCGAGTCCGAGCTCGATCCGGGCCGGGGCCCGGTGGCCGGCGTCCTCGTCCAGCGCGGCACCCTGCACGTCGGCGACTCCGTCGTGGCGGGCCCGGTCTGGGGCCGGGTGCGGGCGATGCACGACCACACCGGCGCCCGCGTCGAGGAGGCGGAGCCCGGCGAGCCGGTGGAGATCCTCGGCCTCGACGGGGTCTGCGACGCCGGCGAGCTGATCCAGGCCGTCGAGAACGAGCGCCGGGCGCGCCAGATCGCCCAGGAGCGCGAGCACCGCCTCAAGACCGAGGCGCTGGCCCGCCAGCAGGCGCGCAAGGTCACGCTCGAGGAGTTCTTCGCCAAGGCCCGCGAGGGCGAGATCAAGGAGCTCAACCTGGTGCTGAAGGCCGACGTGTCGGGCTCGCTGGGGGCGCTCCAGGACGAGATCGCGAAGGTGCCGCAGGGCGAGGTGGCGGTCAACATCATCCACGGCGCCACCGGCGGCATAAACGAGTCCGACGTGATGCTGGCGTCGGCCTCCGACGCGGTGATCATCGGCTTCAACGTGAGGCCGCTGGCCGAGGCGCGCCGCGCGGCAGAGCGCGAGGGCGTGGACATCCGCACGTACTCGGTGATCTACAAGGTCACCGAGGAGCTGCGGGCGGCGATGGAGGGCATGCTCGAGCCCGAGGAGGTCGAGGAGGCGATCGGCAGCGCCGACGTGCTGAAGACCTTCCAGGCCTCGCGGGTGGGGCGGATCGCCGGCTGCATGGTGACCGAGGGCAAGGTCATCCGCGACGCCAGCGTCCGGCTCGTGCGCGACGGCACCGTCGTGTGGACGGGAAAGGTGGGGTCGCTGCGCCGCTTCAAGGACGACGTGCGCGAGGTCGAGGAGGGGCTCGAGTGCGGAATCGTGCTCGAGGGCTTCCAGGACGTCAAGGAGGGCGACGTCCTCGAGTTCTTCGAGATCAAGCAGGTCGAGAAGACCCTCGAGTAGCGGCGGCACCGGGCAGGCCCGCCGTAAGATCGCCGGCCAATGGCGCGTCTCGCCGTCGTCGGCGGTCACAGCATCGACGCAACGCGGCTGCTCGCCTCGGGCGAGCGCATCGAAGCGCCCGGCGGCGTGGCGGCGATTGACGCCGGCGACGCCGTCGTCCTGCAGCGGCACGGGCTCGACGGGTACCGCGCGCCGCACGCGATCGACCACGAGGCGAACCTCGCCGCCCTCGTGGCGCTCGGCTGCGACCGCGTGCTGGCGATCGGGTCCGTCGGCTCCCTTCACCGCGAGCTTGCGGTCGGCACGATGCTGGCCCCGGACGACTTCGTCGCGTTCCACACGGGCGCCTCGATCTTCGACGACGAGCGCGGCCACCGCGTGCCGGGGTTCGACGGACCCTGGCGCGCCGCCGTCGTGGCGGCGTGGCCGGCCGACGCGGCCCTGCGCGACGGAGGTGTCTACTGGCAGACGCCCGGCCCCCGCCTCGAGACCGCCGCCGAGATCCGGCTGATCGCCGCCCACGCGGACGTCGTCGGGATGACTATCGGCAGCGAATGCGTGGTCGCCGGCGAGCTCGGGCTGGCGTATGCGGCCGTCTGCGTAGTGGACAACCTGGCCAACGGCATCGGCGCGCAGCCGCTCGCGGCGGCGGAGATCGAGCGGGGCGCCGCCGCCAACCGCGACGCGCTCGATGCCGCTCTGTCGAAGGCGCTGCCGGCGCTGTCGGGGGAGCGGCGATGAGCCTGGCGGTCGTCGGCGCGACCACGCTGGGCGGCGATCCGATCGCGCTGCGGGCGAGCGACGGGCGCATCGAGCGCATCGGCCCGGAGGTCGAGCCGCAGCCGGGGGACGCGACGATCGACGCCGGTGGGATGGCGCTGGCGCCGGGCCTGGTCAACGGCCACACCCACATGGCGATGACCCTGTTTCGCGGCTACGGCGACGACATGGCGCTGATGGATTGGCTGGAGCGCAAGATCTGGCCGGCCGAGGCCAGGCTTAAGCCCGCAGACGTCTACTGGGGCGCGCGCCTCGCCTGCCTGGAGATGATCCGCACCGGCACGGTCAGGGCCTGGGACATGTACTGGCATCCGCGCGAGACCGCGCGCGCGCTCGAGGACGCCGGGCTTCGCGGCACCGTCGCCGCTCCGCTGATCGAGCGCACCGGGCCCGGCGGCGCCAGGTCGCTGCGATCGGACGCCGAGCGAAGCCTGGAGCAGCTCGCCGAGTGCGGGCCCGGCATCGAGGCGGCCCTGGCGCCGCACGCGATCTACACGGTCGGCGAGCGGTCGCTGCGCTGGATCGCCGAGCGCGCGGGGGCGAAGGAGGTCCCGATCCACATCCACCTGTCCGAGACGCGCCGGGAGGTCGACGACTGCGTCGCCCAGCACGGGATGCGCCCCGCCGCCTACCTCGACCGGCTCGGGCTGCTGGGGCCGCGCACGCTGCTCGCCCACGGCGTATGGCTCGACGACGACGAGCTCGCCCTGGTGGCCGAGCGGGGCGCGACGGTCGTCACCAACCCGGTCGCCAACATGAAGCTCGGCGTCGGCGGGGCGTTCGCGTTCGAGGCGGCCCGCGAGCGCGGCGTGCCGGTCGGGCTGGGCACCGACGGGCCGGGCTCGAACAACTCGCTCGACCTGTTCTCGGACATGAAGTTCTGCGCCCTGCTGCAGAAGCACGCCGCCGCCGATCCCACCGTCGCGTCCGCCGCCGAGGTATGGGCGGTGGCGACGGGGGAGCGCGCGCCCCTGCTCGGCCAGCCGCAAGCGCTTCGGACGGGCACGCCGGCCGACTTCCTGCTGCTGCGGGCGGATGCGCCGGAGCTCGCTCCCGGAGACCTGGTCGCCGCCCTGGTCTACGCCGCCGGGGGGTCGATCGTCGACACCAGCGTCGTCGCCGGGCGGGTGCTGATGCGCGGCGGAGCGGTGGAGGGGGGCGACGAGGTGGTCGCCCGCGCGACCGAGCGGGCCCGGCGGCTCGGCGTCGCCTAACTTTCGCGGCGATGGCCACCTACATCTGCCTGGTCGAGGTGGCGCTTCACCTCAACGACTCCGTGGACCTCAAGGCGAAGCGCAAGCACGTGCACTCGCTCAAGGCGCAGATCCGAAAGCGCTTCGGGGCGGCCGTCGCGGAGACCGACCATCACGACAAGTGGCAGCGCACGGAGCTCCTCTGCGCGCTCGTCGGCGGTCCTGAGCTGGACGCCCGCGCGGCGGAGCTGGAGCGCTTCGTCGAGGCGCGGTTTCCCGACGGAAGCTCCTGCCGCCGCCGTGTGCTGTCGGTCGGCGACCTCGAACCGTAGTTCCTGGCTATAGTCGCGCGGCGTGGCCACGTCGAGGATGCGGCGCATCAACGAGGAGATCCGCGAGGTGGTCGGGGAAGCGATCACCAGCGAGCTGAAAGATCCAAGGATCGGATTCGTGACAGTGACCGCCGTCGACACCAGCCCGGACCTGAGCGCCGCCCGCGTCTACGTGAGCGTGCTCGGCGGCAACCGGGAGCGCGAGGCGACGCTCACGGGGCTGCGCTCCGCCCACGGTGTCCTCCAGGCGCGGATAGCCGACCGGCTGCGGATCAAGCGCACGCCGACGCTGACCTTCCACTACGACGAGAGCATCGAGCGCGGCGCTCGGATCTCACGCCTGCTGGACAGTTGAGCGAGACTGCCGGGGTGGCCACGGACCTCGAGCTCGTCGCGGACGTGCTTCGCAGCGGCGACCGCTTCCTTCTGACCACGCACGAGAACCCCGATGGCGACGCGCTCGGCTCGCTGCTCGGGCTGCACCACGTGCTGCGGCAGCTCGACAAGGACTCCGTCATGTTCCTGGCCGCGAAGGAGTTCCCGCTGCCCGTGGAGTACCGCTTCCTTCCGCTCGAGGAGGTCTTTCACGAGGCGCCCGCCGACGTCGTCGACCGGGTGCTCGTCTTCCTCGACTGCGGAAACATCGACCGCATGCGGGCGGATTTCCTGCGCCGCGAGGACGCCCGCGTGATCAACATCGACCACCACCACGACAACACCCGCTTCGGGGACGTCAACCTCGTGGACGTCGAGGCGTCGTCGACGGTGGAGATCGTCTACGAGCTGGCGCGGCTGCTCGGCGCCGAGCTGACCACGGAGATCGCCTCCGCCCTCTACGTCGGCCTGGTCACGGACACGGGCCGCTTCTCCTACGAGAACACCGATTCCCGCAGCCATCGCGTCGCCGCGGAGCTGATCGAGGCCGGGGTCGACGTGCACGACACCCACCGCCGCCTGTACGAGCGCGTGCCGATCGAGAAGCTGCGTCTGGTGTCGCGCGCCCTGGACAAGGTGAAGGTGCACTGCGACGGCGAGCTGGTCACGACCTACGTGACCGCGGACGACTACGCCGCCGCCGGGGCCGGCGAGGAGCTGACCGAGGGGATCATCGACCACCTGCGCTCCGTGGAGGGCGTCAAGGTGGCCGCCCTCGTGCGCGACATCGACGAGGACGGCCGTCCGGCCCGCAAGGTCAGTCTGCGCTCGTCCGACTCGGTGGACGTGTCCGCCATGGCGCGAAAGCATGGCGGCGGCGGCCACCCACGGGCGGCGGGCTTCTCGACCGATCTCGACTACGGCGGTCTGGTCGAGTTCCTGTGCACCGAGGTCGAGGCCCAGAGCTAGCGGCCCGGCGGCCGCGGGCGGGGGCGCCGTGAGCGCCGGGATCGTCCTCGTCGACAAGCCGGCCGGGGTCACCTCGCACGACGTGGTCGCGGGGGTACGGCGCCGGTTGGGCACGAAGGCCGGCCACGCCGGCACGCTCGACCCCTTCGCCACGGGACTGCTCGTCGTGCTGGTGGGGCGCGCGACGCGCCTGCAGCGCTACCTGCTGGAGCTGCCGAAGGCCTACGTCGCCACCGCGCGCCTCGGATGGCGCTCCAGCAGCGGCGATCCCGACGGCGAGCTGACGGAGACCGGGCGCGTCCCCGAGCGCCTGCAGCTTCCCACCGGCGAGGTCACCCAGCGGGTGCCGATGACCTCCGCCGTGCGCGTCGGAGGCGAGCGCCTCTACCGCAAGGCGCACCGCGGCGAGTCCGTGGAGACGCCCGAGCGGCGCGTGCGGATCATGCGGGCCGACCTCGTCTCCGGTGCCGCCGACCGGGCCGTCTTCGAGATCGAGTGCTCGTCGGGAACCTACGTGCGCACCCTGATCGAAACCCTCGAGGACGCCTACTGCGCCGCGCTGCGCCGGGTCGCGGTAGGCCCCTTCCGGGTGGGGGACGCCGGCGACGAGGTGCTGCCGGTCGAGCGGGCGATGGAGTTCCTTCCGGAGCGCCCCCTGCAGCGCGACGAGGCGGGCCGGGTGCGTAATGGGGTGGCCGTCCCCGACGGCGACCGCGGCGGCGCCGTGCGGCTCACCTACGAGGGGCGGCTGCTGGCGGTCGGCCGGCCCCGCGACGGCGAGCTTCGCCCCGAGGTCGTGCTCCACGGGAGCGACCACCCGTGATCGAGGTCACCCGCCTGCCGAACGCCCGCAGCCGGCCGCGCCACGTCGCGATCGGGACCTTCGACGGGGTCCACCTCGGCCATCGCGCCGTGATCGAGGGGGCGGACACGGTGCTCACCTTCGAGCCACACCCGCTGCGGATCCTGCACCCCGACGCCGCTCCGAAGCTGATCATGCCCTTCGCGGTCAAGCGCGACGTGATCGACGGGCTCGGCGTGGACGAGCTGGTGGTGATCCCCTTCGACCGGGACTTCGCCGCGATCGAGGCCGAGGAGTTCATCTCCGGCATCCTGATCGAGCGGCTGGGCGCGGAGGAGGTCTCGGTGGGCGAGAACTTCCGCTTCGGCCGCAAGGCGCGAGGAGACCCCGAGATGCTGGCGGCGCGGTCCGAGTTCTCCACCCGGGTCGTGCCGCTCGTCGAGCTCGACGGCGAGACGATCTCCTCCACCCGCGTCCGCGCCCTCGTCGCCGCCGGCGATGTCGACACCGCGCGGCGCTGCCTGGGGGCGCCATTCATGCTGGAGGGCGAGGTGGTCGAGGGCGACCGCCGCGGACGCACGCTCGGCTTCCCGACCGCGAACATCGTTCCCGACGACGCCCTGATCATCCCCGGGCACGGGGTCTACGCGGCCTTCGCGGACGGCCGGTCGGCGGCGGTGAACGTCGGCGTTCGACCGACCTTCGACAGCGGCCGGGGGCTGCTGGTGGAGGCCTATCTGATCGACTTCGAGGGCGACCTCTACGGCCACAACCTGCGCGTCGCCTTCGTGCAACGGCTGCGGGGGGAGCGCCGGTTCACGGGCACCGAGGAGCTGATCGCCCAGATGCACCGGGACGTCGCGGAGGCCCGAGAGGTCTGTGCTAGCTTCTCCCGCGGCTAGGGCAACCCGGCCGGCGGGACACCGGCGATGCCGCTGACAAAGGAAAAGAAGGCCGAGCTGATCGGCAAGTACGGCCGCTCCGACGGAGACACCGGCTCCGCCGAGGTGCAGGTGGCGCTTCTGACCGAGCGCATCAACGAGCTGACCGAGCACCTGCGTTCGCACAGCAAGGACCACCATTCGCGGCGCGGCCTGCTGATGCTGGTCGGCAAGCGCCGACGCCTGCTGCGCTACCTCGAGGGCTCCGACCTCGACCGCTACCGCTCCCTGGTCGGGGACCTGGGCCTGCGCCGGTAGGTCGGCCTGATTGGTGCGCCGAACGCGCAGCGTGAGGCGGCAGGCAGGTGGGGGTCATTGCTCGTGATCGAGCCGGGCACGCCGGCACCGGATTTCACCCTGCGAAACCAGGACGGGGAGAAGGTCAGCCTCTCGCAGCTGCGAGGGCGAAAGGTCGTGCTGGCCTTCTATCCCGCCGACTTCAGCCCGGTCTGCACCGACCAGCTCTCCGTCTATCAGGAGGTGAAGGCCGAGATCGAGGCCGAGGGCGCCGACCTGTACGGCATCAGCGTGGACAGCGCATGGGCACACAGGGCCTTCCAGGAGAAGCTCGGGATCGACATCCCGCTGCTCTCGGACTTCCACCCCAAGGGGGACGTGGCTCGGGCCTACGGCGCCTACGTCGAGGAGCGCGGCGTGTCCAACCGCTCGCTGGTGCTGATCGACGAGGAGGGGATCGTGCGCTGGGTGCACGAGTCGCCGACGCCGGTGGAGATCCCCGGCGCCAACCTGATCTTCGACGCCCTGGCGTCATGAGCGACCTCACAAGCGCCGCCGTCCCCGCGGTCGCCGCCGACGACCACGCGCGCGGCGACGGCGAGGAGCTGGTGGTCTATGCCGACCTCGGCTGTCCGCACTGTGCCGCCGGGTGGGGGCGGATCCGCGAGCTGCAGATGCGGGTCGTCTTCCGCCATTTCCCGGTGGCGAGCAAGCACCCACGGGCGCCGGCCCTGCACGCCGCCGCCGAGGCGGCCGGCCTCCAGGGCGCGTTCTTCGAGATGGTGGACTCGCTGTTCGCCGACCGCGGCCGCGTGGATGACCCCCACCTGTGGGAGCGCGTCGAGCGGCTCGGGCTCGACCTCGAGCGATTCGAGGCCGATCGACGCTCGGATCCCGTCGCCGCGCGCGTGCGGCGGGACTTCGAGTCCGGGATCCGCGCCGGCGTCGCCGGTACCCCGGCGCTGTTTCGCGACGGGCGGCCGCTCGAAGCCGATCAGGCGGCCCGGCTGGTCCGCGACCGGGAGAGGGCGCGATAGGGTCGCGCGATATGGCGCGGCGGCGGTTCCGCAGCTTGCTCGTGGTGGCGGTCCTCGCCCTGACGCTCGCAGGGTGCGACGGCGGAACGACCACCACGGTGACCTCGCACAAGGTCGTGACTCGGGGCGGGGGAGGGGGAGGGGGAGGGGGAGCACAGGCGGCCTCCGGCCCGCATGGCAGCCTCGATTTCGACGCAGTCGGCGAGGTCGGGCAGGGGTCGAGCACCACGGACGCCCGGCAGGCCTTCGGCCCGCCCGACCAGACCCGCCACGCCCCCGGCTGCGAGCTGAGCGCGTCGAGCCCGGAGCAGGTCGTCTGGACCTACGGCCTTCCCGACGGCGACCTGACGCTCAACTTCGGGGCCTCCGACGACGCCCTGATCAGCTACCGCACGACCAGCCGGGAGCTGCCGACGGTGCAGGGCAACCGCGTCGGCGACGACTTCGGCGCCGTGCGCGACAGCTGGGGGAGCGCCCTTCAGCCCCTGAACCTCGGCCAACCCGCCACCCCCCAGGCCGGCTTCTGGTACGTCAAGCACGGCCCCCGCTCGCAGCTCACCTTCGCGATCGCCGGCGGCCGCGTCACGTCGATCTCCGGCGGCTACACGCCGCCGTGCGAGTAGCGCTCACGGTCCGGCTATCGTAATTTCCCGCGTTCGGTTGCGCGGTCATTCCGGGATGCTCAAGCGAGCAGGCCCGGTTAGCTTGAGGCACAGCGAAACCGGTTGCCGCAGCCTTGGGAGGCGCCATGTTCCGTCGGCTTGCCAACAGGATCACCTACCTCCACGGAGTCGCCAGCTTGGCGCTCTTCCTCGCGCTCGGCGGCGTCGCGGCGGCGGCTATCTGAACCCTGTGACGGACCAAACCTGGTACCCGGGCAGCGAGTTCTACGGGGCGATCGGGCCCTACTTCGGAAACGCGATCGGCGGCCTCTACAACCGCGTCCGCTCGCGCTGACCCCCGCCACCCCGGGCCGGCGCGAGGGCGCCCGCCTGGAGCGCAGAGGGCGGCACGGTGGGATGCCGGACGCCATCCCTCTGTAAGATCGCGCGCAACAGAGAACGAGAGTTCTGAAGCTACGGGCCGTCATCCGGGCGGCCGAAGGGAAACACATGAGCATGTTTGACGTTAGCCGCGTCTCGGTCGAGATCGGCGAAAGCGAGATCTCCATCGAGACCGGCAAGCTCGCCCGCCAGGCGGGCGGGGCGGTGGTCGTGAGCGCGGGGGAGACCATGGTCCTGGCCACGGCGACCGTGGGGAACCTGCGCGACGTGGACTTCCTGCCACTGACGGTCGACGTCGAGGAGCGGATGTACGCCGCCGGCAAGATCCCGGGGTCGTTCTTCCGTCGTGAGGGGCGCTCCGGCGAGAAGGCGACGCTGACCGCGCGCATGATCGACCGGCCGATCAGGCCGCTGTTCCCGAAGGGATGGCACTTCGAGACGCAGCTGGTCTGCCAGCCGCTCTCCGTCGACCACGTCCACCCCTACGACATCCTGGCGATGAACGGTGCCTCGGCGGCGCTGGCGATCTCGCCGGTGCCAGTGCCCAAGCACGTGGGCGCCGTGCGGATCGGCAAGCTCGAGGGCGACTTCTTCGTCAACCCCGCCGAGGACCGTCTCGACGAGCTGGAGCTGGACCTGATCGTCGCCGGCACCGATGAGGCGATCCTGATGGTGGAGGCGGGTGCCAGCGGCATCACCGAGGCCGAGATCCTCGACGCTCTCGACATTGCCCACGGCGAGATCCGCAAGCTGACCGAGGCGATCGAGCAGCTGCGCGCCAAGGCCGGCAAGGACAAGCTGGAGATCTCAGAGCCCGAGGTCGACGCGGACCTGCTCGAGCAGATCCGCGACTCCCACGGCGCCAGGCTCGACGAGGCCACCCAGGTGGCGGAGAAGCTGGCGCGGCAGGATGCCGTCGCCGAGGTCGAGGAGGCGGTGCTCGAGCAATACGCCGGCGACGGCGACGAGCCCGACCCCGAGCGCCGCGCCGCGGTCGGGGCCGCGTTCGACAAGCTCGAGAAGGAAGTGATCCGCCAGCGCATCGCCGTCGACAAGAAGCGCCCCGACGGCCGTGCCCAGGACGAGATCCGGCCGATCGAGTGCGAGGTGGACGTGGCGCCGCGGTCGCACGGCTCGGCGCTGTTCACGCGTGGGGAGACGCAGATCCTCTCCAACGTAGCGCTCGGCACCAGCCGCATGGACATGCGGCTCGACACGCTCGGGATCGCGACGACCAAGCGCTTCTGGCACCACTACAACTTCCCCCCGTTCTCGGTCGGGGAGGCCGGCTTCATGCGGGGGCCGAAGCGACGCGACATCGGCCACGGAGCGCTCGCCGAGCGCGCCCTGGTCGCCACGGTTCCGGGGGAGGAGGACTTCCCCTACGTGATCCGCGTCGTCTCCGACACGCTGGAGTCGAACGGGTCCTCCTCGATGGGCTCGGTGTGCGCCTCCTCGATGGCCCTGATGGCCGCCGGCGTGCCCGTGTCCGCCCCCGTGGCTGGGGTGGCGATGGGCCTGATCAAGGAGGGCGACGACTACGTCGTGCTGACCGACATCGCCGGCGTCGAGGACCACCTCGGCGACATGGACTTCAAGGTCGCCGGCACTGCGGAGGGGATCACGGCGCTGCAGATGGACATCAAGATCTCCGGGGTCACCTTCGACATCCTCCGGGACGCTCTCGAGCAGGCGCGGGCCGGGCGGCTGTTCATTCTCGAGCGTATGGCCGAGACGGTCCCGGGCCCGCGTGAGGAGATGTCTCAGTACGCGCCGCGCATCACCGCCATCCAGATCGACCCCGAGAAGATCGGCGCCGTCATCGGCAAGGGCGGCGAGACGATCCGGGCGCTGCAGGAGGAGTTCGAGGCCGAGATCGACATCGACGACGACGGCACCGTGCGCGTCTACGCCTCCACGGGCGAGCTGGTGGACGGATGCATCGCCCGCATCGAGTCGATGACGAAGGAGGCCGAGGTGGGCGACACGTTCAGCGGCAAGGTCGTGAAGACCACCACGTTCGGAGCCTTCGTCGAGCTGACCAAGGGCACCGACGGCCTCCTGCACATCTCCAACGTCAAGCCCGGCGAGCGGGTAGAGAGCGTCGACGACGTGCTCAGCCCGGGCGACCAGCTCGACGTCACCGTGGTCGAGGTGGACCGCGAGCGGGGCCGGATCGGCCTGCGGCTGAGCAATGACCCGGCCGTCGAGGGCAAGAGCGCCGACGAGCTGAGCCAAGTCGGCACCGGCGATCCCGGGCCGCCCCGGCGCGACGGCGACCGCCGCCGCGGCCGCGAGGGCCGCGGCGGCGACGGGCGGAGACGCTCCCGGCGTTGACCGAGGCGCCCCACCGGCTGAGCGAGCTTCCATCCGGGGTCCGGGTCGTCACCGAGGCGATGCCCTCGGTGCGCTCGGTGGCCCTCGGGTTGTGGGTGCGCACGGGGTCGCGCGACGAGGACCCCGTCATCGCCGGGGTTTCGCATTTCCTCGAGCACATGCTGTTCAAGGGGACGCAGAGCCACACCGCGATCGAGATCTCGGAGCTGTTCGACGGGCTTGGCGCCACCGTGAACGCCGCCACGGGCAAGGAGACCACGCACCTGCACGCCCGCTGCGTGGACGTCCACGCCGAGCGCGTGTTCGAGGTGCTCTCCGAGATGCTGCTCGGCCCGACCTATCCCGAGGTCGACTCCGAGCGCGCAGTCGTGCTCGAGGAGATCGCGATGTACGAGGACGAGCCGATGGACAAGGTGCACGACATCCTCGGCGAGGCGGTCTTCGGCGACCATCCGCTCGGGCGACGCGTGATCGGCAGCGCCGACGTGATCGCCTCGGTCCCGATCCCCGAGATCGCCGCCTATCACGATCGCCGCTACGTGGGACCGAATATCGTCGTCGCCGCCGCGGGCCACCTCGACCACGCCGAGGTCGCGGCGCTCGCCGAGCGCCACCTCGCACCGGATGTCGCCCCGGCTCCCGGGTCGGCCGGCGAGGGCCCCGACGACGCCGCGGTCCCGCGCCGGCGCTTCCAGGGGAAAGAGACCGAGCAGTACCACCTCTGCCTCGGCGGGCCCGGGATCGACCGCTACGACGATCGCCGCTTCGCCTTGGGCGTGCTGGACACGGCCTTCGGCGGCTCGAGCTCGTCACGGCTGTTCCGCGAGGTGCGCGAGAAGCGCGGCCTCGCCTACTCGGTCGGCTCCTACACCGAGCAGTTCAGCGACTCCGGCATGGTCGCCCTCTACGTTGGCACGCGCGCGGACAACGTCGAGGAGGCGGCCGCCGTGATCGGCGCCGAGCTGGCGCAGCTGCACGCGGACGGCGTCTCGGGCGAGGAGCTGGACCGGGCGAAGGAGCAGGTAAAGGGGCGCCTGGTGCTGGGGATGGAGTCGACGGCGGCGCGGATGTCGCGTCTCGGCCGCACCGTCCTGTTCGACGCCGAGCTGCTCACCCTGGACGAGATGCTGGCGAGGGTCGACGCGGTGACGAGCGAGGACCTGGTCGAGCTGGCCCGCGAGTTCTACGCGCCGGCCGCCCTCTCGGCGGCCTGCATCGGCCCCAGCGAGGACCACTTCCGCACCGCTCTGTCCGCCGTGAACGAGGCTCTAGCCGCAGCATGAATCACCTTCCGACCACCTGCTCTGCTCTCGCTCGCTCGCACTCACATGACCGGTAGCCCTGCTCGCTCGCTTCCGCGGTCGCAGGTGATCGGGTCTGCGTTTTCATGATTCGGGTGGTTGTGTCGGGGGCGGCGGGGCGGATGGGGCAGGCCGTGTGCGAGGCCGTTGAAGCCGCCGACGATCTGGAGCTCGGCGGGCGCGCCGATCCGGCGCTCGACGCCCCTTTGGCCGAGGCGCTCGACGGCGCCGACGTCGTCGTCGACTTCAGCACCCCCGACAGCGCCGCCCAGAACGTCGAGCGGGCGCTGCGGGAGGGCGTGCACGTCGTCGTCGGCACGACCGGCTTCGACCTCGACGCGATGCGCGCCGCCGCCGAGTCGGCCGGCGGCGAGGCGCGCTGCTTCGTCGCGCCGAACTTCGCGATCGGCGCGGTGCTGATGATGCAGGCCGCGCAGGCGATCGCGCCGCACATGCCCGACTGCGAGATCGTCGAGCTGCATCACGAGACGAAGCTGGACGCCCCGTCGGGAACGGCGCGGCGCACCGCCGAGCTGATCGCGGCCGCCGGCGGCAACGTCCACGGCCCGATCCACTCGATCCGCCTGCCGGGGCTGGTCGCCCACCAGGAGGTGATCTTCGGCGGCGAGGGCCAGACGCTGACGATCCGCCACGACTCGACCGACCGGCGCTCGTTCATGCCCGGGGTGCTGCTCGCCGTGCGCCGCGTCGCCGACCTGCCCGACCGCTTCACGGTGGGGCTAGAGAACCTCCTATAGGCCGGGCGGAGCGCCTGGCGGGCGCGCTTGTCGACGGCGCGTTAGGCGATACTTAGCCGATGGCGGAGATCCGGGGCGTGATCACCGCGATGGTCACGCCGTTCGACGACGACGGCAGGTTGGACGAGGCGGCGGCGAGGAGGCTCGCGCGCCACCTCGTCGAGAACGGCTCCCACGGCCTCGTGCTCGCTGGCACCACCGGTGAGGCGCCGACGCTGTCGGACGCGGAGAAGATCGCGCTGCTGCGCGCGGTGCGGTCCGAGCTCGACGGAGAGGCGACGCTGATCTGCGGCACCGGATCCAACGACACGCGGCACTCGGTGGAGTTGACGCGCATGGCCGCCGACGCGGGCGCGGACGCCGCCCTGGTCGTCACTCCCTACTACAACAAGCCGAACCGGGCCGGCCTGCGTGCCCACTTCGAGGCCGTCGCGGCGGCGTCGCCGCTGCCGATGGTCCTCTACAACATCCCCTCGCGCTGCGTGATCAACCTTCCTCCCGACCTGCTTGCCGAGCTCGCCCGCGAGATCGACACGGTCGTCGCCGTCAAGCAGGCCAACAACGACGAGTTGGGCCCGATCGAGGGCCTCGGCGTGCTTGCCGGCAACGACGAGATCTTCCTGCGCTGCCTCGAGGGCGGCGGCACCGGCGGGATCCTGGTCGCCTCTCATCTCGTCGGCCCGCAGATGCGCGAGATCTACGACGCCGCCCGCAGCGACGACCTGGAGCGCGCCCGCGAGGTTGAGGCCTCGATCGCGGGCATCTTCGAGGCGATGACGGTGACCGCGAACCCGATCCCGGTGAAGACGGCGCTGGCCCTCACCGGGGTGGTCTCGGACCGCATGCGGCTGCCGATGGTGGCCGCCGACGCGGAGCAGCGCGAGCGGATCCGCGCCGCCCTGGAGGCGCACGGGCTGCTCGCCGCCTCCCCGGCTACGTAGTTGGCCGCCTCGGTCCGCATCCTTCCCCTCGGCGGCCTGGGGGAGATCGGCAAGAACATGACCGTCGTCGAGCACGAGGAGCGGATCGTCGTGGTCGACACTGGGCTGATGTTCCCGACCGCCGAGATGCTGGGGATCGACCTCGTTCTGCCCGACTTCTCCTACCTGCGCGAGCGCGCCGGCGACATCGAGGCAATCGTGCTGACGCACGGGCACGAGGACCACGTCGGGGCGCTGCCCTACGTGCTGCGCGAGGTCGGCGTGCCGCCGGCGATCTACGGCGGGGCGCTGACCGTCGGCATGGTCCGCTCCAAGCTCGACGAGCACAAGCTGCGCAACGTGCCGCTGGAGGAGCTTCCCCCGGGCGAGCGCGTGAAGCTGGGGCCGTTCGAGCTCGAGCTCGTGCACATGTCGCACTCGATCCCCGACGCCCGCGCGGTCGTCCTGCACACCGAGCTGGGCGCGGTGCTGCTCACGGGCGACTACAAGTTCGACCAGACGCCCGTCGACGGCATGCCCGCCGACGTGTCGCGCCTGGCCCAGCTCGGGGCCGAGGGAGTCCTGGCGCTGTGCGGCGACTCCACGAACGCCGACCGGCCGGGGGTCGCTCCCTCGGAGTCGAGCGTCGGCCCGGCGCTGCTGGAGGCCTTCTCCCGCTGCGACGGACGCATCATCGTCACCTGCTTCGCGTCCAACGTGCATCGCGTCCAGCAGGTGATCGACGCGGCGGCGCAGCTCGACCGCCGGGTCTCCCTGGTGGGCCGCTCGATGCGCAAGAACTTCAACATCGCCTCGGGACTCGGCATCGCCGAGGCGCCCGACGGCCTGCTGATCCAGCCGAGGGAGATCCAGGACTTCCCCGACCACAAGGTGGTGGCGATCTCGACGGGGAGCCAGGGCGAGCCGCTCTCGGCGCTGCGGCGGATGGCCCACAACGACCATCCCGACGTCGAGCTTCACTCCGGCGACACCGTGCTCTTCTCCGCCACGCCGATCCCGGGCAACGAGCAGGCGGTCAACGAGACCGTCGACCGCATCTTCGAGATCGGGGCCTCGGTGATCACCACGGCGGACGCGCCGATTCACGCCTCCGGGCACGGCTGGCAGGAGGAGCTGAAGCTGATGCTGAACCTGACCCGGCCCCGCTACGTGCTTCCGATCCACGGCGACCACCGCCGGCTCCGGCTCCATGCCGAGCTGGCGCACGCGATCGGCCACGATCCCGAGGCCGTGTTCACGTCGCGAAACGGCGTCGCCCTGGAGATCGACGAGGCGGGGGCGCGCCTGGGGGAGGACGTCCACGCGGGGATGGTGTTCGTGGACGGCGTCGGCATCGGCGATCCCGACGACGTTGCCCTGCGCGACCGGCGCACGCTCTCCGCGGACGGCGTGTTCATCGTCGTCGCCACGATCTCCAGCGACGACGGCTCGTCGGTGGCGGCGCCGGAGATCATCTTCCGCGGGGTGCCCTTCGTGGAGGAGGCCGACGGGCTCGTCGAGGAGCTGCGGGGCGTGGTCGACGACTGCCTGGCGGAGGCCGCCGCCGAGGGCAACCGCGAGGTCAACCTGATCCAGCAGGACCTGCACGACGACGTGGCGAGCTTCGTCTACGAGCGGCTCCGCCGCCGCCCGATGGTGCTCCCCGTCGTCGTCGAGGTCTGAGGGACGGCCCCGGAAAAGAACCCGCCGGGGTCTAGGGAGGGCGACCCCGGCGGGCGTGTCTTTGGCTCAGGCAGTGCCAAAGGAGAGCCCGTCGCGACGGCTATTTCTGGGGGAGGCCACGACGGGCGTTGTGTCTCGTCCACCGCGCACCCTAGGCCGGGTGCCTAAACCGCTCCTAAAGGCCGCCTAACGGCTCGCTCAGACCTTGCGCCGCCGGCCAGCGGCAGGCGAATGCGGAAGAGCGCGCCGCCGTGCGGCGAGCTCATCGCCTCGACGGTGCCCTCGTGCGACTCGGCCACCGCCCGCACGATCGCCAGGCCAAGCCCAGTGCCGGCGCCCCCCGCCGTGTCGGCGGGGCCCGCGCCGCGCACGAAGCGGTCGAACACCTGCCCCTGAAGTCCCGCCGGGAGGCCTGGCCCGTCGTCGGCGACCTCGAGCACGGCGCGGCCGTCCTCGGCACGGACCACGACGCTGATCGTCGAGCGATCGGGGGTGTGGCGAACGGCGTTGTCGACCAGGTTGACCACCATGCGGTGGAGCTCGTCCGGGCTGCCGCTCACCGGCACCGGCTCGGGAGCCGACAGCGACAGCGACCGCGAGCCGGCGACGGGCTCCACCTCGGTGAGCGCGGCCGCGGCGATCTCCGCGAGGTCGCAGCCGCGACGCTGCCCGGGGCGGCCGGCGTCGGCGCGGGCCAGCAGGAGCAGGTCCGAGACGAGGCGGCTCATCCGCCGCGAGGAGCGCAGCGCCGAGCCCACCATCTCGCGCTTGTCTGCGCCCTCGTCGCGCGCCAGCGTCTCCTCCAACAGCTCGAGGTTGGCGAGCACGCTCGTCAGCGGTGTGCGCAGCTCGTGCGAGGCGTCGGCGACGAACTCGCGCTGGGTCTGCATCGCCTGCTCGCGTTCCGCCCGCGCGGCATCGAGCGACCGCAGCATCTGCTCGAGGGTGCGCGCCAGCTCGGCGACCTCGTCGTCGGTCTCCGGCATCGGGATCCGCCGCGACGGATCGCGGGTGTCGGCGATCTCGCGCGCCGAGGCGGTGAGCGTGGAGATCGGCCGCATCGCCCTGCCGGCGACCGCGAGCCCGGCCAGCGTGGCGAGCGCGGTCCCGGCCAGGGCTCCGGCGGCGAGAAAGAGCCAGAGGCGGTGGATCGTGCGCTCCAGGTCCTCGACGCTGCGGCCGTACTGGACGTACACCGGCGGCAGGCCGAGCTCGTTGCTGACGACCGGGGCCGACGCCACCTCGAGCCCGCGCTCCCGCACGAGGCCACGTCGCGGGGGACCGAGGGTGGGGGCGTGGGTGCTCTGTGTGAGCACGTCGCCGGACGCGGTGACGATCCTGATCACCGCCGCGTTGGAGGCGGCGTAGTCGTCGAGCAGCGGGCTATGCACCACCGGCCCCAGGCCGGAGTTCTCGACCCGCACCTGCACCGCCAGCGATCCGGCCGCGCTTCGCAGGTCGCCGTTGAAGTCGCTGCGGAGGCGGTCCGTGGCGAGCCGGCCGATCACCATCGCGAAGGCGATCAGGATGGCCGCGGTGAGTGTGGCCGAGGCGAGAGTCAGTCGCCAGCGGACCGGCCAGCGCTGGACCTGCGAGATCACCCGCGCCCGCCGCTCACGCCGGACGCAGGACGTAGCCCGCGCCCCGCTTGGTGTGCAGCAGCCGCTCCTCGCCGCCCTCCTCCAGCTTACGGCGCAGGTTCGAGATGAAGACGTCGATCGTGTTCGTGGGGGCGAGCGGGTCGTAGCCCCAAACCTCGTCGAGCAGGCGCTCGCGCGACACCACCAGTCGCTCGTTTCGCATCAGGTACTCGAGCAGCTCGAACTCTCGGTTGGTCAGCTCGATCTCCCGGTCGCCGCGTGCCACCTCGTGCGTGTCGGGGTTGAGACGGAGGTCGCCGACAACGAGCGAGGCGCTGCCGCGGGGCGGGCGGCGTCGCAGCAGGGCGCGGATCCGCGCCAGGATCTCCTGGCGCTCGAACGGCTTGACGAGGTAGTCGTCCGCGCCGGAGTCCAGCCCTTCGACGCGGTCGTGCGTCTCCGCGCGGGCCGTCAGGATCAGGATCGGGACGTCGCCGTCGGACCGCAGCCGGCGGCAGACCTCGACGCCGTCGAGGTCGGGAAGGCCGAGATCGAGCACGACGAGGTCGGGGACGAACTCGCCGGCGGCGTCGAGGGCCTCGCCGCCGCCGGCGGCCGTGCGCACCTCGTAGCCCTCGTGCCGCAGCGAGCGCCGCAGCACGTCGGCGATGTCGGCGTCGTCCTCGACGATCAGGACGCGGCCCATGCCGTCGTTCATGGGACCGATGTTAAAGACGTTCAGCCGCCGTCCCGGCTTAATTTAGCCGCGCTTTAGGCGCGCGCAGGGGTGCGGCCTCAGGCGTCGAATCCGCATTCAGATGCCACGTCGCAGCAAGCGCCAGGGCCCCCCGGCGCGCCGCGGGGCGTCGCGGCGCGCCACAGTCGCCCGTGCCTGGACCGGTCGGCCCCGCGTAGCCGACCTCGAACAGCGTCACCTCGACGTGATCGGCCTCGCTCTTGTCGCGCTCGGCGTCTACCTCACCTTCGTGCTCTACCTCGGGCACAGCGGCGGCCGTGTCGGCGCCGCCACCGTGGACGCGCTCGAGTACCTGGCGGGGGCGGCCACCTACGCCACGCCCGTGCTCTGCCTGATCGTCGGCGCGGCGCTGGTCGTGCGCCCGTTCCTGCCGTCGATGCGGCCGGTGAAGGCGGGAGGCGCCTCGCTGATGGCGGCGCTGCTGCTCGCCTTCGCCGCCCAGACCGCCGGGATCGGCCCGGCACACCCGCTGCGTCACGGCTACTTCGACCCGGCCTTCTTCACGCACCACGGCGGCGTGCTGGGTGAGGCGCTCTACTGGTCGACGGCGACGCTGTTCCAGCGGATCGGGGCCCACATCCTCGCCGTCCTGCTTTTCGCCGCCGGGCTTCTGCTCCTCACCGGAACCTCGATCTCGGCGATCGTGCGGGCGAGCGGGCGGGCGGTGCGTAGCGTGCAGCGCGGCACCGGCGAGCTGCGACGCGTCGTGCGGGGGGACGACGGCGCCACCGAGCCCTACGCCACCCACCCGATCGCAACCGAGGCGGCGCTGACCGAGGCGGCCGAGACCGAGCTCGTCTACGGCGAGCCCGAGGCCGTGCACACCGAGCAGGACGCCGAGCCGGGGGCGCAGCCTCCGGCTCGCAGCTACGACCAGGACGTCGAGGGAGCGCCGACCGGCGAGGAGCAGGCGGTCGCGGACGACGAGGTCCCGGACCCCGATGGCGACATCGAGGTGTCGCGCACGCCGATGGGCGAACGCCGCGGCGTCACCGCCTCGGAGGAGATCGACTACGAGATGCCCGACACGAAGCTGCTGGACCGCGGCGGCCCCGACGCCGGCCCCGACACGCGCAACCGCGAGGCGGTCGCCCGCACGCTGCTGGAGACCCTCGGGCACTTCGGCGTCGACGCCAAGATCGTCGGTGTCGTCAGCGGCCCGCATGTCAGTCGCTACGAGCTCCAGCTCGCCCCGGGGACCAAGGTCTCGAAGTTCACCCAGCTCAAGGACGACCTCGCCTACGCGCTGGCCTCGACCGAGATCCGCATGCTGGCGCCGATCCCGGGCAAGCAGGCGGTCGGGGTCGAGGTGCCGAATCGCCGCCGCCGCGTCGTTCGGCTCGGCGACATCTACCAGGGCCGTCCCAAGGGCGCCTCGCCGCTCGTCGCCTGGCTGGGCAAGGACGTCGCCGGCAACGCCGTCTGGACCGACCTGGCGAAGATGCCGCACGTGCTGGTCGCGGGCACCACGGGCTCGGGCAAGTCGGGGTGCGTAAACGCGATCCTCTGCTCCGTGCTCCTGCGCTCCTCGCCGAACGAGGTCCGCCTCGTGCTGGTCGACCCCAAGCGGGTGGAGCTGAACCACTACGAGGCCGTCCCGCACCTGCTGACGCCGGTCGTGACGGCGCCGCGCCTTGCGGCAAACGTGCTCGGCAACCTGATCGGCGAGATGGAGAGCCGCTACGCGACCATGGGCGAGGCGCGGGCGCGCAACCTCGGAGAGCTGAACCGCGTCCGGGCGCGCGCGGGCGAGCCGCCCCTGCCTCACATCCTCTGCGTGATCGACGAGCTGGCCGACCTGATGATGCTGGCCCCGGCCGAGGTCGAGGACGCGATCATCCGCCTCGCCCAGAAGTCCCGCGCCGTCGGGATCCATCTGGTGCTGGCCACCCAGCGTCCCTCGACCGACATCATCACGGGGACGATCAAGGTGAACATCCCGGCGCGGATCGCCTTCGCCGTGTCCTCGCAGGTGGACTCGCGCGTGATCCTCGATCAGGGCGGCGCCGAAGCCCTGCTCGGCCAGGGAGACATGCTGTTTCGCCCGGTCGGCACCTCGAAGCTGCAGCGAATCCAGGGGTCCCTCGTCACCGAGGAGGAGATCGCCCGGCTGGCCACCCACTGGTCGCGTCAGGGCGAGCCCGAGTTCGAGCAGCAGCTGCTGGAGGCCCGCGAGCCGGCCCACGGCGAGGACGCCGACGACGACTTCGATCCCGACCAGGACGACCTGCTCGAGGAGGCGGTACGCCTCGTCGTCCAGACGCAGACCGCCTCGGTATCGATGGTCCAGCGGCGGCTGCGGGTCGGCTACACGCGCGCCGGGCGCCTGATCGACATGCTCGAGCGCCGCGGCGTGATCTCCGGCTACGAGGGCTCCAAGCCGCGCCAGGTGCTGGTCACCGAGGCCGACCTGCCGCGGGTGCTCGCCTCTCCGGGCGACGGCGCCGACGCCGCCCCCACGCGCGGCGAGACCGGCGAGCTGGAGGGCGTGACGCCCGGGCAGTAGGGGCACGGCGCCTGAGGCCGTTCTCGCTCGCGGGCGCCGCGCGAGGGCGCGGATGGCCAGAATAGGCGTATGCCGACTGAGATCGGGCAGGCGCTGCGCGAGGCGCGCCTGCGACAGCAGATCGAGATCGGCGCGGTGGAGCAGGCGACCAAGATCCGCGCCAAGTACCTGCGCGCGCTGGAGAACGAGGAGTGGGACGTTCTGCCCGGCCCGGCCTACGCGCGCAGCTTCCTGCGCACCTATGCTGCCTTCCTCAGCCTCGACGGCGAGGTTCTGGTGGACGAGTACCGTCGCCGCCACGAGGTGTCGGAGGGCGCCGCCTACCCGCAGCGCGAGCCCCTGCTCGGCGAACGGCGCCGCCCGCGCCGGCAGCTGCCGCGGCCGGGTGTCCCCCGTCTCAGCGGCGGCGCGATTGCGGTGCTGGCGGCTGCCGCGATCGTGTTGATCCTGCTCGTGCTCGGCCTGACCGCGGGCTCCGGTGGGGACGGAAAGGGAGGGCTGGCCGGATCGCCGAGGAACCGCGCCGCCGCCAAGAAGGCTCGGCCGTCCAAGCCGGAGCCGAAGCCGGGGCCGTCGACGGTTTCGGTGACGCTGAAGCCGGAGCAGCCCGTATGGGTGTGCCTGCTGGACGACGCCAACCGCTCGCGGGTCAACGGCGTGACCCTGACGCCCGGCCAGGACCAGGGCCCGTTTCGCTCCAAGCGCTTCGTCGCCACCTTCGGCAACGGCTTCCTCACGCTCGAGGTGGACGGCAAGGCGGTTTCCGTGCCCGACACGGCCAGCCCGCTGGGCTACGAGATCACTCCCGGCCGCGTCAAGCCGCTGGACCAGTCGGCGCGGCCGACCTGCGCGTGAGCGTCCGCGCCGGGATCGTGGTCACCGGCACCGAGGTGCTCACCGGACGGGTGACCGACCGCAACGGCCCCTGGGTGTCGGAGCGGCTCGGCGAGCTGGGCGTCGACGTCGCCCACATCGTCTGCGTCGGCGACCGCCCCGGGGACCTCGAGGCAGCGCTGCGGTTCATGGCGTCGGAGGGGATGGACCTGGTGGTCACCACGGGGGGGCTGGGGCCGACCGCCGACGACCTCACCGCGGAGGCGGTGGCGCGGTTCGCGGGCCGCGAGATGGTGCTCGACAGCGACATGGAGGAGCGGATCGCCGAGATCCTGCGCGGCTTCGCGCGGCGGATGCGCTTCGATGCGGATGCGTTGCGCGACGCCAACCGCAAGCAGGCGATGGTGCCGAAGGGGGCGACGACCGTCGATCCCGCCGGCACCGCGCCCGGGCTGGTGGTGCCCGCCGAGCCCTTCACGGTGATCGTGCTTCCCGGTCCGCCCGGAGAGCTGCATGCGATGTGGGAGGACGCCCTTTCCAAGCCGGCGGCGCGGGCGGTGCTCGATCGCGCCGAGCCGCTTCACAGCGGCTCGATGCGGCTGTTCGGAATGCCGGAGTCGGAGCTGGCGAAGACGCTGCGCGAGATCGGCGAGGGGACCGACCTCTCGCCGCTGGAGATCACCACCTGCCTGCGGGGCGGCGAGCTGGTCGTCGACGTGCGCTACCGCGACGGCGCGGAGCAGGCCTGGAAGGCGCTGCGGGTTGCGATTCGCGAACGTCACGACCGCTTCCTGTACAGCGACGACGGCAGCACGCTCGAGGATCAGCTGGCGGCGCTGCTCGAGGGCAGGCGGGTGGCCGTGGCGGAGTCGTGCACCGGCGGTCTGGTGGCGAAGGCGCTCACCGACCGGCCGGGGGCGTCGGACTACTTCGCCGGGGGCGTCGTCGCCTACTCGGACGAGGCCAAGCGCGAGCTGCTCGGCGTCGACGCCTCGCTGATCGCCGATCACGGAGCGATCTCGCCCGAGGTCGCGGCGGCGATGGCGGACGGGGCGCTGCGCAGCTTCGACGCCGACGTCGCCTGCTCGGTGACCGGCGTCGCCGGCCCCGACGGCGGCACGAAGGACAAGCCGGTCGGCTACGTGTGCTTCTGCGTCAAGTCCGCCGCCGACGGGCGCTCGATCGCCCGCGACCCCGTCATCCCCGGCAACGACCGCGCCACGATCCGCGAACGCTCCGCCACCGTCGCCCTGCACCTGCTGCGCCGCCTGCTGCGCGGCGAGGACTTCCCGCTCTGACGCCGCTCCGGCCTCAGGCGGTGGCGCGCTCCGCGGCGAACAGCTCGAGCGCCCGCTCGGCGACCAGGTCCGGCTTCTCCTCGACGATGAAGTGGGCCGCGTCGGAGACCAGCTCGACGCGCATGTCGTCGGCGTAGGGCTCGAACCCGCGCAGCTGCTCGGCGCTCATCACGAGGTCGCGGGCCCCGAACAACAGCAGAGTGGGGGCGCGAAGGCGGTAGCGACGGTAACGCCCGCGCAGCAGCGGCAGCAGCTCATGCGTGTTGAACAGCCGGTAGATCGCCGCCGAGGCCCGCACCCGGTCGGGGTCGCGCAGGGGCGCGGCGAACGCCTCGACGTCGGCGTCGGTCCAGGCGTCCTTATGCAGGCTGCCGGTTTTCAGGAAGCGGTGCACGAAGTTCGGGTTGGCCAGGACGCGGCGGTTGAGGATCGGCGTCGCGACGATCCACTGGTAGGAGAGTTTGGGCAGGCCAAGCAGGTCACGGGGGCGGAGCCGCAGCCAGGGATGGATGATGTTGAGCGCCAGGTAACGTCGGACCCGCTCGGGATTGCGCAGGCAGAGCAGGAAGCCGATGTAGCCGCCCCAGTCGTGTCCGGCCAGGTCGACGCGATCGATCTCGAGCGCGTCGAGCAGTCGGACGAGGTCGTCGGCCATCTCCTCCTTCAGGTAGCCGCGGGGGGAGCGTCCGTCCAACCAAGCCCGCGCAGATCGGGGCAGATCACGCGGTGGCCGGCATCGGCGAGCGGCCCGATCAGCTTGCGCCACTCGTACCAGTGCTGCGGCCAGCCGTGGACGAGCATCGCCGCCGGCCCGTCCGGCGGCCCCGCCTCGGCGACGTGCATTCGCAGCCCGCCCGCGTCCACCCAGCGGTGCTCGACGCCGTCGACGTGGGGGAGGGGGACCGTCAAGCGAGGCGAGTCTAGTGCCGCGGCTGCGTCGATGCGGGTGTTGTCGACCCGGTTGCGAGCGACTGGGGTTCGTTGCTAGAGCGCTCTCCAAGCGGCTAGCTTCCCGGGGTGGCGAAGGAGCGGCTGAAGAGCCCGCGGGCGCGGCTGTTCGTGGCGCTCGGCCTGCCGGACGACGTCCGCCAGGCGCTCGTCGCCTGGCAGCGGCGCGAGCTGACCGACCCCGCCTTGCGGGTCGTCGGCGCCGAGTCGTTGCACTTCACGCTGGCATTCCTCGGCTACCACCCCGAGCGCGACGTCGAGCGGATCGCCGAGACCGCGCTGGACGCGTCCGGTGCGGCGCCGGAGATCGCCTTCGGGCCCGAGCCCGTGCCCAAACCGGGGCCGTCGCGGCCGCGCCTTTTCGCCGTGGAGGGGAGAAGCGAGGCCGTTGCCGCCCTTCAGAGGGAGATGTCGGACAGGCTCGAATCCGCCCGGCTCTACGAGCCGGAGAAACGGCCCTTCTGGCCGCACGTGACCGTTGCCCGGGTGCGGCCGGAGCGGCGCGGGTCGAAGCGACCGGCGCGGGTGAGCAGTCCTCCCGGGCCGCTTCCGGAGGAGCTTATTCGGCCCTTCCGTGCCGTCCGGGTCGCTCTCTACCGTTCCTATCTCCGGCCCCAGGGCGCGGAGTACGTACCTGTGGCGCAAATCGAGCTGCCGACCGGAGGCAGCGGTTAGGTGGAATCAGAGATGGCAGACGAAAAGAAGGGCTCACTGAAGGAGATCGGCGAGAAGGACGCCAAGGCCAAGGACGCCGCCCTGGCGGCCGCGGTGACGCAGATCGAGCGCGAGTTCGGACAGGGGTCCGTTATGCGCCTTGGGGACGACGCCGCCGTGGCGGTCGAGGCGATACCCACCGGCTCGCTCTCGCTCGACCTCGCGCTCGGGGTCGGCGGGGTGCCCCGCGGGCGGATCGTCGAGATCTTCGGGCCCGAGTCGTCGGGCAAGACGACGCTGGTCTACCACATCATCGCCGAGGCCCAGGCGCGCGGTGGCGTCTGCGCTTTCGTGGACGCCGAGCACGCGATCGACCCGATCTACGCCCGCCGGATCGGCGTCGACACCGACGAGCTGCTGGTCTCCCAGCCCGACTACGGCGAGCAGGCGCTGGAGATCGTCGACGTGCTGGTCCGATCCGGCGCCGTCGATGTCGTCGCCGTCGACTCGGTGGCGGCGCTGACGCCGCGGGTCGAGCTGGAGGGCCAGATGGGGGAGACCCAGGTGGGGCTGCAGGCGCGCCTGATGTCGCAGGCGTTGCGCAAGCTGGCCGGCAACCTCAGCCGCGCCAACACCGTCTGCCTGTTCACCAACCAGATCCGCGAGAAGATCGGCGTCAGCTTCGGCTCGCCGGAGACCCAGCCCGGCGGAAGGGCGCTGAAGTTCTATTCGTCGCAGCGGCTCGACATCCGCCGGATCGAGACCCTCAAGGAGGGGACCGAGGCGGTCGGCAACCGGGTGCGCGTGAAGGTCGTCAAGAACAAGGTGGCGGCGCCGTTCCGGCTGGCCGAGTTCGACATCGAGTACGGGGTGGGCGTCTCCCGCGAGGGCTGCCTGCTGGACCTCGGCCTCGAGCACGACCTCGTGCAGAAGTCGGGGTCGTTCTTCTCCTACGGTGACGAGCGCATCGGCCAGGGGCGCAACAACGCCAAGCAGCACCTCGCCGACCACCCCGAGCTGGCGTCGAAGCTGGAGGCGCAGGTCTTCGAGAAGGCCGGGATCGACGCCGAGACGCGGACGCCGATCGCGGCCGAGCGGCCGGCCGCCGCCGAGGCCGACGAGGCGCCGAAGGCGGCGCAGAAGAAGGCCGCCTAGGGGGCGCCGGCGGGAACCGCGGGGCTGGCGATGGAGGACCTTCTCTCGGCCGCGCTGCGCTCGCTGGGGAGAAAGGAGCGGACGGTCGCCGAGATGGGCGCGTGGCTGCGCCGCCGCGCGGGCGACGACGACGACGTCGACTCCGTGCTGATCCAGCTCGCCGAGACCGGCGCGCTCGACGACGAGCGCTTCGCCCGGCGGTTCGCCGAGGACAAGCGCGAGCTGTCGGGCTGGGGGGCGGAGCGGATCCGCGAGTCGCTGGTCGCGCGCGGGATCGAACCGGGCATCGCCGACGCCGCCCTCGGGGACCGCTCCGACGAGGGTGAGCTGGAGGCGGCGATCGTCGCCCTCGGCAGGCGCGGCGGGCCCCCGGCGGATCGCGGCGAGATGGGGCGGGCGCTCGGATTCCTCGCCCGGCGCGGGTACTCGTCCGAGGTCGCCCACGAGGCGGTCAAGATCGCCGCGCGTCGATCCGGCGGCCACGGCTGAGGAGGAAGGCAGGATTTGGCAGCGGCCCCCGGCGGGGGTTACGATGATGCTGCGGTCGCGGACCGCTCGAGACACGATTCTGAAGCTAGTTCGAGACTTCGAGAAAGGGACCAAGAGGTTGGTGGACAGCCTTCGAGGCGCAGGCCCAGGAGGGAGGCCCGCCCGCTAGGGCGATCCCTCGCAAGCGGCAGGCGTGAGCCGCGCCCGCTCCGCACGGAGCGCCAGCGGCCTCCCGCGCACCAGCGAAAGAACGCGTGCCCCGAGCGCCGGCGTCCGCCGGGCGGCAGTCGCGCCCGTCGCAAACCGCAACGGAGGCGGTCCGACCGGACCGACAACGCAGATGGACCTCAGATCGGTGGCACCGTGGCTTCGGCGGGAGTCGCAGGGCGGGGCCGAGGGCGAGCAGGGGCACACTCCGGCGACCGAATCGGACCTGCGCGCCGAGCTTCGCGCGCGCCGCGAGGAGATCGTGCGGATGGAGGAGCGGGCGCTGCGCGAGGCCCAGTCGCTGGAGGTGCGTGGCGCCGACCTCGACCGGCGGCTGCGCGCCCTGGAGGACCGCGAGCGCAACCTGGAGACCCAGCTCGACGAGCTGCGGCAGGCCAAGCGCGTCCAGCGCCGTGAGCTGGAGCGGATCTCCCGCCTGACGGCCGCGCAGGCCAGGCAGATCCTCGTCAAGGAGGTGGAGGACGAGGCTCGGGCGCGTGCGGGGATGGCGCTGCGCCGGATCGAGGAGGAAACGCGACGCGAGGCCGAGGGGCGCGCGCGCAACGTCCTTTCGGTGGCGATGTCGCGCCTGGCGGCGAGCCACGCCAGCGACACCACAGTGCACATGGTGGAGCTGCCCAGCGACGACATGAAGGGCAGGATCATCGGCCGCGACGGCCGCAACATCCGCGCCCTGGAGAGCCTCACCGGCGTGGACATCATCGTCGACGAGACGCCGTCCGCCGTCGTCCTCTCCAGCTTCGACGGCGTCCGCCGCGAGATCGCGCGGCTGACGCTGGAGCGGCTGATCTCCGACGGGCGCATCCACCCGGCTCGCTGCGAGGAGGCATACGAGCAGGCGAAGGCCGAGATCGAGGAGGAGATCCAGCGCCGCGGCGCCGACGCCGCTCTGGAGGCGGGCGTCGCCAACCTCGACTCGGAGCTGGTCGCCCTGCTGGGGCGGCTGCGCTACCGCACGAGCTACGGCCAGAACGTGCTCGACCACCTGGTCGAGTGCGCCCGGCTGGCCGACCTGGTCGCCGCCGAGCTGGGCGCCTCCGCGGAGACCGCGCGGCGGGCGGCTCTGCTGCACGACATCGGCAAGGCGGTGACCCACGAGGCGGAGGGCCCGCACGCGCAGGTGGGGGCGCGCCTGGCGCGCCGCCACGGAGAGTCCGAGGCCGTGGCCCACGCGATGGAGGCACATCACGACGAGGTCGAGCCGCGAACCGTCGAGGCCGTGATCGTGCAGACGGTGGACGCCCTCTCCGGCGCCCGGCCGGGGGCGCGCGGGGAGGCCCTGGAGCAGTACGTTCAGCGGCTCACCGACCTCGAGGAGATCGCCTCGCGCCACCGGGGCGTGCACAAGGTCTACGCGATGCAGGCGGGGCGCGAGATTCGCGTGATGGTGGACCCGGGCGAGGTCGACGACGACGAGGCAGCGCTGATCTCGCACGAGATCGCGAGCGCGGTCGAGCGCGAGATGGACTTCCCGGGGCGGATAAAGATCACCGTGATCCGCGAGTCTCGCGCCACCTCGTACGCCGAATAGCGCGGCGCACCGGCTCGCGGCGCAGGCATCACCAGGGGATAGGATCCGCGCCCATGGACCCGGACCTGTTCTTCGTCTTCGGCATCGCGCTCGTGCTCGCCGCGATCGTCGTGACCGCGATCGGATTGCGCGAGAAGAGCTTTCCGTCGGCGAGGGTGCTCCCGCTCGGAATAGCCGTGTTCGTGGTCCTGGTCGGCGCTACGACGACCTGGGCGGTGGTGCAGTCGCGCCACGAGCAGAAGAATCGAAACGAGAAGATCGCCAGCGAGGAGTCGGGCGGGACGGCCGGCGCGGAAGCCCCGGCCGCGGCCACGACGCAGGGGGGATCGGCGGAGCAGGCGAAGGGGCCGGGCGGCACGCTCCAGCTCGCCGCGGACAAGACCCAGCTCGCCTACGACAAGAAGGAGCTCACCAGCAAGCCCGGCAAGGTGACGGTCGATTTCACCAACCCGGCCGCGATCCAGCACGACGTCACGATCGAGAAGGGCTCGACCGAGATCGCCAAGAGCAAGCTGATCGCCGCCGGCAAGACGTCGGTGAGCGCCGAGCTGGCCGCCGGCAGCTACGTGTTCTTCTGCAGCGTCCCCGGCCATCGCCAGGCCGGGATGGAGGGCACGCTCACCGTCAAGTAGCGGGGACGAGGCGGTAGACCCGACCGTTCCCCAGCGCGGCGATGTAGTAGCGGTTGAGGCGGTCGACGCCGAAGCTGGAGGGGAAGGAGACGCTCTCGCCCTCGGAGCGGTCGGTGGGGCCGGCGGGAATCGCGGTGGGATCGAGGCTCCTGACCACGCCGCCGCAGAGATCCGAGTAGATGTATCTCCCGTTCATCCCGGGGAGATTCGAGCCGCGCACGACGTAGCCACCGATGATCGCGCAGGCGCTGGCGCTGTGGCCGTAGGCGAAGATCGGGTCCCGGCGTGGCTGGGGGTCGGGGCGGGACGGGTCGATGAGCAGGTCGCCCTCGTAGCGGTCCCACCCGAAGTTGGCGCCGGTGGCATCGCTCACCGACTCGTAGTCGACCTCCTCACGCGATGTCGCGCCGACGTCGCCGATCGCCAGCCGCGGTTCACGCCCGGCACGGATGTCGAGCGAGAACCGCCATGGGTTGCGAAAGCCGATCGACAGGATCTCGTCGCGCCCGGCGCTGCCGACGTAGGGGTTGGCGGCGGAGGTTCGGTAGGGGCGGTAATCGTCGCCGCTTCCGGTCGGGAGCGGGTCGATCCGCAGAAGCTTGCCGAGCAGGCTCGACCGGGCGAGGGCGTTCGCTTGGGGGGTGCCGTCGCCGGTGCCGATCAGGAGCAGGCCGCCGGGAGCGAACTCCATCTGCCCGCCGTAGTGGTGGTCGCCGGCATGGTGCTGGATCACCAGCACCCGCCGCCGGCTTCGCCGCAGGGCGCGGTCCTCGTTCGTGGGTGATCGCCGGAACTCGTCGATCTCGATGTTGCAGGCCCCTTCGGCGGTGCAATTGTTGTTGGCGAAGTAGACGTAGAATCGCCGGCTGGTCGCGTAGTCGGGCGGGAAGGCGACCGAGAGAAGGCCGCGCTCGTCGCCCGGCGAGACGAGGCTGCGAATGTCGAGGAAGGGCTTGGCGAGGATGTTGCCTCTTCGGATCACCCGGATCCTGCCCGCCCGCTCGACGACCATGATCCCGCCGGCGGCGGGCGGCTGGGTGACGTACACCGGGTTGTTGAAGGTGCCGATCGCACGCAGGCCAATTCTGGGGGCCGCCGCCCGGGCGCCCGGGGCGGCGCACGCGGCGACGAGGCCGGCGGCGACCATCAGCGCCACGCAGCGGCGGACGCGACCGCCGGCGTATGCCTTGCCGCCCCGCTGGTGCGGCTGCGACGCCCGAGGCCGCGGTTTCGAGTCCCGCCGCTCCCGTTCAGGACCGGTCACAGAGCTCGCGAGTGTCGTGCGCGGCTTGGCCCATCACCATGCGCCCATGCCGCCTCTGGGTCGAGTAGGTCCCGCTCAGCGGGACAAACGGGACGCAGTCTCGATTGCTTGGGATGTCGGGGGCGGGCAGGCAGCACGGGGTCTCGGGGACACCGTACCGGTGGCTTGCCGCAACTCCGCGCCTCGGCCGGGCGGCACAAAACCCCAAAAATGAGGATGGGCAATGCCGGCGGCAGCCTCAGCGGCACCTACCCGAACCCGGGAATCGCGAACAACACGATCGGAGCCGGACAGATCGGAGGCCTGCCGAGCACCGCATGTTCGGCGCGAGCGCCGTCGACTACGGCGCCAGCAACTGCACCGGAGCCACGTCGGGCAACGAGGGCCCGGTGAAGTTCGGCGGATTCATCATCGGCAACGGGGGCGGTGTCCAGCAGGCGTCGGACTGCTCGAGCAGCCAGTTCGACAACAACGGCCTCACCACAAGCGTGGGCGGGCTGTACGTGGTGACGGCGACGCTGGCCTGGGCGTCCAACACCACCACGGGCACCGATCGGCGGATCAGGATCACCGTCAACAACAACGAGGCCGCCGTCGCCGAGGGCCCGCCGGTCACCGAGTCGGGCAAGTTCACGCAGCAGTCGGTCTCGGCGATTGTCGGACTCAGCTCGGGCGACGTCGTCCAGCTGCAGGCGCTGCAGGACTCCGGGGCGACGCTGGGCATCCAGGGCGGAACGCTCTCGATGTCCTATCTCAGCGATCAGGTCTCCTTCGAGCAATCGACGATGGCGAGAGGAGCCCCGCCCAGGCGGGGCTCCTCCACGTACGCGATTCGCCGCTACCCTCAGGGCCGATGGTGGGCAAGCGCTACCACGTCACCACCTTCGGGTGCCAGATGAACGAGCACGACTCCGAGCGGATGAAGGGGATGCTCGACTCGCTCGGCTACGCCGAATGCGAGCAACGCGCCGGCGCCGACCTGATCCTGTTCAACACCTGCTCGATCCGCGAGTCGGCCGACAGCCGCTTCATCGCCCACCTCGGCGAGGCCAAGCGGCTGAAGTCGGAGGACCCCGGGCGGATCGTCGGGGTCGGTGGGTGCTGGGCGCAGTCGGTCAAGGACGAGGTCTTCGAGCGCTTTCCGTTCGTCGACGTCGCCTTTGGGCCCGGCCAGATCCATCGCCTCGCCGAGTTTCTCTCCGCGGACTCGATCACCGCCCAGGGGTTCTTCGAGTTCGAGGACTTCTCCGGGCACCTGCCCGCGAAGCGGGCGCGGGAGTTCTCGGCCTGGCTGCAGATCTCGCAGGGCTGCAACTGCGTCTGCGCCTACTGCATCGTGCCATCCACGCGCGGGCGCGAGGTGAGCCGGCCGGCGGACGAGCTGGTCGCGGAGGTGCGGCGCCTGGCCGACGCGGGCGTGCGTGAGGTGACGCTGCTCGGCCAGAACGTCAACAGCTACGGGCGCGACCTGCCGCGCGAGCAGCGGATCGGCTTCGCCGAGCTGCTGGGCCGCGTCGACGGCGTGGAGGGGATCGAGCGGATCCGCTACACGAGCCCGCACCCCAAGGACGTTCGCGAGGACCTGATCCGAGCCCACGCCGAGCTTCCGGCCCTGTGCGAGCACATCCACCTGCCGCTTCAGTCCGGGTCGAGCCGCTTGCTGAAGGCGATGAAGCGCACCTACAACCGCGAGCGCTACCTCGACCGGGTGGCGCAGATCCGGGAGCACCTTCCCGACTGCGCGTTGACGACGGACATCATCGTCGGATTCCCCGGCGAGACGGAGGACGACTTCCGCGAGACGCTGGAGGTGGTGGAGGAGGTCGGCTACGACGGCGCCTTCACGTTCCTGTTCTCGCCGCGGCGGGGCACGGCCGCGGCCGACCTATCCGACCAGCTGTCGCACGCGGTGAAGCGCGAGCGAATGGAGCGCCTGGTGGAGGTCGTGCAGCGCCGTGCCAGGGAGCGCGCAGAGCGCTTCGTCGGCCGAACGGTCGAGGTGCTGGTCGAAGGGCCGAGCAGGACCGATGCGACGCGCCTGCGGGGCCGCAGCCGCCACAACAAGGTCGTCAACTTCGAGGGCACGGCGGCCCCTGGCGACCTGGTCGAGGTCGAGGTCACGGCCGCCACCTCGCAGACGCTGGCCGGCACGGAGCGGCTGGCCAGCCGCGTCGGCTGAGGGCGCCGCGCTGAGGGTCCTGGCGATCTTCGGGCCCACCGCGGTGGGCAAGACGGGCGTGGCGATCGCCGCCGCCGAGCGGCTGCGCGAGCGGGACGAGGACCCCGCGGCGGTCTCGTGCGACGCCCTTCAGCTCTACCGCGGCATCGAGGTCCTGACCGGCGCGGCGACCGCCGACGAGCGCCGCCGGTTGGAGCACCGCCTGCTCGGAGTGGCCGACGTCGGCGAGGAGTTCAGCGCCGGCCGCTTCGCCGAGCTCGCCCACACCGAGATCGACTCGCTGTGCGCGCAGAATCGCCGCCCGATCGTGGTGGGAGGAACCGGGCTGTACCTGCGCGCCGCGCTCTCCGAGCTGGACCTGCGGCCGCCCGTGCCGGGGGCGATCCGCGAGGCGGTCGAGCGGGAGATCGCCGAGCGTGGCCCTGAGGAACTGCACGGCGAGCTCGACCCCGACGTGGCGGCGACCGTCGATCCCCGCGATCGCAAGCGCGTCGCGCGCTGGACCGAGCTGACGCGGGCGGGAATCGATCCGCCGACGGGCAGCGAGCGGCTGTGGACCGAGCGGCTGCGCCGTCCCACCCTGCTGGTCGGGCTGACGATGGACCGCGACGAACTGACGCGCCGGATCGACGCACGGGTGGACGAGATCGTGGCCGCCGGAGCGCGCGAGGAGGCCGAGCGGGCGGCGAAGACCGGCGCGTCGCGAACCGCACGCGCGGCGCTCGGCTTCGAGCAGCTCCTGCGCGGCGACGTCGAGGCCATGAAGGCCGCGCACCGCGCCTTCGCCCGCCGCCAGCTCACCTGGATGCGCAAGATGCGCGGCGTGACGGTGATCGACCGCACCGACCGCGACGACGCCGACGTCGCTGCCGAGATCGTCTCCGCGCTGGTCTGACGTCGTCGCGATACTGCCAGCATGCGCATCGAGAAATGGCAGGCGCTGGGGAACGACTACCTGATCGTCGAGGCGTCGGAGCTGCCCTGGGAGCTGACGGCCGAGCGGATCCGGCGGATCTGCGACTCGCACTTCGGCGTCGGCTCGGACGGGATGCTCCTGCTGTCGCCGGATGACGATGGCGACACCGTGGCGAAGCTGCGGATCTTCAACCCGGACGGCTCGGAGGCGGAGCTGTCGGGGAACGGTGCCCGCGAGGCGGCGCTCTACCTGCGCCGTCACGGCTGGACCGACACGGACAGCTTCGCGATCCTCACCGCGGCGGGTGAGGTCCGCCCCACGATCACCTCCGAGCGCACCTGCTCTATGGAGCTGGGGCGCGCCTCGCTGAGCTCGGCCGACTTTCCCTCCGGTGGGGAGGACGGGGCCGGGATGCTCACCGCGGGCGGGCGGCGCTGGAGCTTTCGCCACGTCTCGATCGGAAACCCGCAATGCGCGATCGAGGCGGAGGACGAGGTCGAGGATCTCGACCTGTCGCACATCGGCCCCCCGATCGAGCGCCACGAGCTGTTCCCGAATCGGACCAACGTCTCGTTCTACGACGTCGACGGCAGCCGCGTGCGGGCGCGGATCTTCGAGCGCGGGGTGGGGGAGACGCTCTCCTCGGGCACGGGGGCGAGCGGGGCGGCCGTCGCCGCATACCTCGGCGGCGCCCCCAGCCCGCTCACCGTGGCGCTCGACGGGGGCGAGCTGGAGGTCGAGGTATCGCACGACCTCGACGTGCGGCTGAGCGGTTGGGCCGAGCCCGTGTTCGCCGGGCGGCTCTCCGAGGAGCTGCTGCGCGCCCTCGCCGACGCTTAGTCTTCCTCTCGTGTCCGCGCCCGAGCAGACCCGCCGGCTGAGCGATCCCTCGCGCCGCCTCGAGGCGATCCCGCCGTACGCCTTCGCCGAGCTGGAACGCCGGGTCGCGGACAAGCGGGCGGCCGGCGTCGACGTGATCAGCCTCGGCATCGGCGATCCCGACCGGCCGACCTATCCCCACGTGGTCGAGGCGATGCAGGCGGCGGTCGCCGACCCCGCCAACCAGAAGTACCCGACGAACCGCGGCCGCGAGGAGTTTCGCGCGGCCGTGGCCAAGTTCTATGCGGGCCGCTTCGACGTCGAGATCGACCCCGCGTCGGAGGTGATCCCCGCGATTGGCGCCAAGGAGTGCATCTACAACCTCTGCTTCGCCTTCCTCGATCCGGGCGGCGTCGCGATCGCCGCCGACCCCGGCTACCCGGTCTACACCGGGGGTCCGGCGCTCGCCGGTGCCGAGGCCCACCTCGCCCCGCTCGTGCCGGGGCTGGGCTTCGCGCCCGACCTCGATGCGATCCCCGCGGACGTGGCGCGCGAGGCGCGCCTGCTGTTCTGCAACTACCCGAACAACCCGACGGGCGCGGTCGTCCCGGAGGGCTTCTTCGAGCGGCTGGTCGAGTTCGCGCGCGCGAACGAGGTCCTGGTCGTGCACGACAGCGCCTATTCGGAGACCACCTACGACGGCTACGTCGCCCCCAGCTTCCTCGCCACGCCGGGGGCGACGGACATCGGCGTGGAAGTCCTCTCGCTCTCGAAGGGCTTCAACATGACCGGCTGGCGCTGCGCGGCGATCGTCGGAAACGCCGCCGCGATCGCCAGCTATTGGCGGCTGAAGACCAACGTCGACTCGGGACTGTTCGAGGCGGTCCAGCTCGCCGGTGCGGCGGCGCTGCTCGGGCCCCGCGAGCCGATCGAGGAGATGAACGCGGTCTACGGCCGCCGCCGCGACCTCGTCGTCGCTGCCCTGCGCGAGATCGGTGTCGAGGTGGCGCCTCCGAGGGGCACGATCTACGTCTGGGCGCCGGTGCCGGCGGGGCACACGTCGGCCTCGTTCGCCGAGCACGTCCTGGAGGAGGCGGCGGTGGTGGTCTCCCCGGGGTCGATGTACGGGCCCAGCGGCGAGGGCTGGTTCCGGATCTCGCTGACGACGCCGGACGAGCGAATCAGCGAGGCGATGGAGCGGATGCGCGAGCACCTGGCCTGAGGGCCGGCCGCACGCCGTCTCGGCTCACCCCTTGACCACTCCGATCGGGCGCAGGCGCGCCACGCGCGCGGCCAGACCGGCCCGCTCGACGACGTTCACGACCGCCTCGACGTCCTTGTAGGCGAGCGGCGCCTCCTCGGCGAGGCCGCGGTTCGACGGGCAGCGCACGGCGATCCCCTCGGCCTCGAGCTGCCGCCGCAGGTCGGCCCCCTGGACCCGCTTGCGGGCGCCGGTGCGGGACATCAGCCGCCCGGCGCCGTGGCAGACGGTGCCGAAGGAGCGCTCGATCGATCCCGAACGGCCGGCGAGAACGTAGCTCCACGTGCCCATGCTGCCGGGGATGAACACCGCCTGGCCGGCCTCGCGGTGGTCGTCGGGGATCTCTTCCGAGCCGGGCGGGAAGGCGCGGGTGGCGCCCTTGCGGTGGACGCACAGCTCGCGGTCGCCGTAGGTCTCCGGCTTGGCGACGTTGTGGGCGACGTCGTAGACCTGAACGGTCGCCTCCGCAGCCGCGGCGCCCATCACCGTCGATATCGAGTCGCGCACGGCATCCGCGATCGCCGCCCGGTTCGCCCAGGCGAAGTTGGCGGCGGCGGCCATCGCCGCCAGGTAGTCGCGACCCTCGGCCGAGACGAGCGGGGCGCAGGCGAGCTGGCGGTCGACCAGCTCGATACCGTGCTCGCGGACCGCAGAGTCCATCCGCTTGACGTAGTCGGTGCAGACCTGGTGGCCGAGGCCGCGCGAGCCGGAGTGGATAAGCACCGTCACGCGCCCCTCCTCGAGGCCGTAGGCGGCGGCGGCCCCGGGGTCGAATACGCGGTCGACGCGCTGCACCTCGACGAAGTGGTTGCCCGAGCCCACGGTGCCGAGCTGGCCGGCGCCGCGCTCGTGGGCGCGGGCGGAGACATTCTCGGGATCGGCCCCGGCGAGTCGTCCCTGCGACTCGGTGTGGGCGATGTCGCGCTCGGTGCCGACGCCGCGGTCGTCGAGCAGCGCGCGCGGACCCTCGACCAGCACCCGGTCGAGGTCACGCCGGCCGAGCGAGATCCCGCCCTCGCGCCCGGCCCCGGCGGGGGCGGCGCGCGAGATCTCGTGCACCAGCATCTCGCGGCGGTCGCCCAGCTCGACGGCGGTGAACGGGGCGGCGAGCAGCCGCACCCCGCAGTTGATGTCGTAGCCGACGCCGCCGGGGGAGACGACGCCGTCAGGGGGGGCGGTCGCGGCGAGGCCGCCGACCGGGAAGCCGTATCCCTGGTGGATGTCGGGCATCGCATAGGCGGCCTCGACAACCCCCGGCAGGGTGGCGACGTTCTGAAGCTGCTCCAGGGAGCGGTCGGTGAGGATCGCGTCGAGGATCTCCTCGTCGGCGAACACGCGCGCCGGAACCCGCATGTCGGGTCTGGCCGAGGCGGGGATCTCCCACAGGGTCTCGTCGATCCGAAGCGGGCGCTCAGACATCGAGCACAACGGTGGCAGTCCACGCGCCGTTCCGCTCGGCCGCGGTGAGGCGGTGATAGGTGACCGCCTTGACGAGGTGGGGAGGCGACCCGCGCCGCCCGCGGACGGCCCCCTCGGCGGCGTCGCTCGAGATCGCCAGCTCGGCGACCGACCCGGGAACGAAGTCCTCCGTCTCGGCCAGGAACACCAGCTCGTTCAGCCACTCGGCCAGCAGGGTGGGACGATCCGGCGCGCTCACCGCGATCGCGTGCTCGGCAGGCTCGCCGCCCGGGCTCTCGCCGAGCAGCTCGCCAAACGCCGCCGTCGCCTCCTCGAACAGCCCCTCGAGGCTGTCCGCCTCGATCCGAAGCTCCAGCTCGGCCGTGTGCTCGACCCAGCGGTAGCTCAAGCGGCTGCCGGAAGCTTCCCCTCCGCCTCGAGCGTGTCTCGCAGGCCGGTCTCGAGGCCGCGCGGCGAGTAGCCGAGCTCCTCGATCGCCTTGTCGTGCTTGGCCCACCAGGTGACGCCGTCGGCCGAGGTGATCAGCTCCTTCATGTTCGGCGGGTAGCCGAGCAGCGGCCCGATCACGGGGCCGATCGGCACGATCCCCTTAAGCATCGCCGTCGGCAGCGCCCGCTTGGGCGCCTTGCGCCCGGTGACCTTGGCCAGGGTCTCGACCGCCTCGCGCATCGTCGCGATCTGCCCGCCGAGCACGTACTGCTCGCCGACGCGGCCCTTGTCGAGGGCCAGGAGGATCCCGGCGGCGACGTCGTCGACGTAGACGAGGTTGAAGCCCAGCTCCGGGAAGGGGATCAGCGGCAGCCTCCCCTTCATGAACTGGTCGATCATGTTGCCGATCTGCGAGTGGTCGCCGGGGCCGTAGACGCCGCCCGGCTGGACGATCACGCAGGGCAGGCCCTCTTCGTCGATCAGGCGGCGGGCGATCTGATGGGCGCGGTGCTTGGTCTCGTCGTAATACGAGGTGTAATTGCCCTGATGCTGGTAGGACTCGTCGACCACCTTGCCCTCGGTGTTGCCGAAGGCGGCGACGGTCGAGACGTAGACCACCCGCGGGACCTTCGCGTCGAGGGCGGCGCGGAGGACGTTCTCGGTCCCGAGCACGTTGGCCTCGTACATGGCGGTCCGCTGGCCCTTCGGGATCCCTACCTCGTAGATCGCCGCCATGTGGATCACGGCGTCGCAGCCGCCCATGCCATCCCGAATCGCGGCGCTGTCGGTGAGCCCGCCGGAGACGAGCTCGCAACCCTCGTCGGCGAGGGCGGTGGCCTTCCCGGAGTCACGCACGAGCGCGACGACCTCGTCGCCACGCTGGCGCAGCTTGCGCACGACGTGCCCGCCGATGAACCCCGTCGCGCCGGTTACGAACACCCGCATCTCAGACCTCCATTCGCTCGGGCCCAAGCCTATCCCTCAAGCCCGCCCGCGGGCGCGTCGATCGGGGCCGGATGAGGCCCATCCTTCGCGCCCTCGCCCTGACGGCAGTCGTTGCGTCCATTCTCGGCGCGGCCCCCGCCGGCGCGGCCGTCGACGACCCGCGCCTGGCCGCGGCGGACAGCTTTGCCTTCGCGATCGGCACCGGTGACCTCGACGGCGACGTGGCGGCGCGCTACCGCGCGTACGACCTCGTGGTCGTCGACGGCGAGGAGCCCACGCGGGCGCAGGTGAGCGCGATCAGGGGGTCGGGCGCGGTCGTCCTCGCCTACCTGTCGGTCGGCACGATTGAGCGCGGCCGGTCGTGGTATCCGCAGGCGAAGCCCTACCGGATGGAGCTGTGGGGGGACTGGGGAGAGTGGTACGCCGACGTCGCGCGGCGCCGCTACCGGGACCTGATCGCGTCGAGCGTCGCGCCCACCGTGCTGGGCAAGGGCTTCGACGGCCTCTTCCTCGACAACACCGACATGGTCGAGACCCACCCCGGCCAGGCCCAGGGAATGCGGCGGCTGGTGAGGCGCCTCTCCCGTCGCGTCCACAACGGCGGCGGCCTCCTGTTCAGCCAGAACGGCGAGGACTCGATCGGCCCGACGCTCGCCTACTACGACGGCTGGAATCGCGAGGACGTCACCTGGACCTACGACTTCGACCGTCGCCGTTACGTCCACCAGCCCGCGGCGGACGTTCGATACGCGAAGCGGGCGATCCGCCGTATGGTCGCCGACGGCCTCCTGGTGACGGCGACCGACTACGTCGCCGCCAGCGACCCGCAGGCGACCGGCGAGGCGGTGGCAAACGCATGCGCGGCCGGCGCGCTGCCGTTCGTGTCGAACATATGGCTCACCCGCATCCCCGCCGAGCCATACCGCTGCCCGCCGTAGAATTGTCTCGGTGCAGCGCACCCGCCAGGGCAGAACGGCGCAGACGCGCTATGCCGCCGGCGGAGCCGGCGTCGAGAACCCCCGCGCGAAGCAGCGGGCGATGGCGATCTCCGTCGTCGAGGCGGCTCCGGACGGAACCGATCCGCTCGCCGAGCTCAAGGAGCTGCTTCGCACGGCCGGGGTCGCCACGGCCGGCGAGATGGTCCAGCAGCGGCCCCAACCCGACCCCAACCGCTACTTCGGCACCGGCAAGCTGCGCGAGCTGCGCGACGCGATCGCCGCCAGCGACGCCAACCTGGTCGCCTGCGACGACGAGCTTGCGCCGCGGCAGGAGCGCAACCTGGAGCAGGCGCTCGGCGTGCCCGTGATCGACCGCACCGCCGTGATCCTCGACATCTTCGCCGACCACGCCCACAGCTCGGAGGGAAAGCTCCAGGTGGAGCTTGCCCAGCTCGAATACAACCTGGCGCGGATGCGTGGGCTGTGGACCCATCTCGAGCGCCTCGGCGGCGGGATCGGCACCAGGGGCCCGGGAGAGACCCAGATCGAGACCGACCGCAGATTGGCCCGCGACCGGATCGCGGCCCTGCGCCGCAGGCTCGAGCGCATGGAGCGCAACCGCGAGCTGATGCGGGCGCGCCGGCGGGAGGCGGCGCTGCCCGTGATCGCCCTCGCCGGGTATACCAACGCCGGCAAGTCGACGCTTCTCAACGCCCTCACGGGCGCCGGCGCCGGGGTGGGGGAGAGGCTCTTCCAGACGCTCGACCCGACGACGCGCGCGTACGTCCACGCCGGCCGTCGCTATCTCGTGACGGACACGGTCGGCTTCATCCGCAAGCTCCCGCATCAGCTCGTGGACGCGTTCAAGGCGACGCTGGAGGAGACCGTGCTCGCCGACCTGATCGTCCACGTCGTCGACGCCGCCGAGCCGGAGGCCGAGCGCGGAGCGTCGATGGCCGCTGTCGATTCGGTGCTGGAGGAGATCGGCGCCGGGGCGAAGCCGCGCCTGCTCGCCTTCAACAAGATCGACCTGCTCGACGCCGAGCAGCGGGCCGAGCCAGCGATCCGAACGCCCGAGGCCGTACTGCTCTCGGCCCGGACCGGGGAAGGCCTCGACGAGCTTCGCGACGGCATCGCCGAGCTCTTCGAGGAGACCCTGCAGCCGCTGGAGCTGCTCGTGCCCTACGAGGAGGGGGCGCGGCTCGCCGAGCTGCACGAGATCGCCGGCGACCTCGTGCGCGAGGAGGGCTCGGAGGGCGTGCTGGTGCGGGCGCGCGTGCCCGCGGCCCTCGTCCACCGCTTCAGCGAGTTCGAAGTCAACGGCCGCGGCTGACGCCGCTCCCGGTCGGGGCCGTTGACACGCCCGAGCGGGGTTGTAGTTTGCGCAGCGTGCACAGGGGAGGGATGACCAAGTCGATCCGCGCCCGTCGCGCCGCGCTGCTCGGCGCAGCCGTGGCCGCCGTGGCGATCTCGTCGTCGCCGTCGGCGATCGCGGCGAACACGTATCGTCCGACGCGCGTCGACGACCCCAGCCCCGGCGCCTGCACGGCGAGCGACTGCTCGCTGCGGGAGGCGGTCCGCGCCGCGAACGCGCACGCGGGCGCCGACGCGATCGTGCTCAAGGCCGGGCACTACGACCTCACCATCACCGGCACGGGCGAGGAGGCGGCGGCGACGGGGGACCTCGACGTCACCGACACGCTCACGCTGACGAAGAAGGCCGGCGACGCGCGTCCGGTGATCGACGCGAACGACCACGACCGGATCTTCGACGTGCAGTCGGCCGGCGCGAAGCTGTCGGTCTCCCGGGTGATCCTCCGCGACGGGAACCCGGGGGGCCAGGTCGGCGGCGCGATCCGAAACGCGACGTCCGGGGGGATGGGCGTGAGGGTCGCCCACAGCGCCCTGCTGAGCAACGTCGCGCTCAGTGGTGGCGCGATCTACAGCCTCAACCGCGTCGCGGCGCTCGCCTCGACCTTCCGCGGAAACGACGGCGGCGCCAGTCAGGGCGGCGGGATCAGCGTCAGCTCGGTAGGAACCACCGTAGACGCGTCGGACAGCCGCTTCGTCGACAACAAGGCCAGCGGTGGCGGGGGCATCTTCAGCAGCGGCCCGGTGATCGCCCCGCGATCGACCTTCACGCAGAACAACGCCGGTGCCAATCCGGGCGGCGGGATCTTCGTCGGCTCCGCCGGCTATCAGGTGGACGTGACCAAGGCCCAGTTCACGGGGAACACCGCCGAGGGCGGGGGAGGGGTTGACAACGGCGGCCCGGTGTTCGCGCAGCGGTCGCGCTTCATCGACAACAATGCCGGCTCCAATCCGGGCGGCGGGATCTTCGTCGCCTCGGCCGGGTTCACGGTTCGCGCCGCGCACAGCGTCTTCCGCAGCAACGACGCGGAGGGAGGCGGCGGGATCGAGAGCGGGGGGCGCACGCTGGTGCCGCATTCGGTCTTTCGCGGCAACGACGCGCACTCCAATCCGGGCGGCGGCGTCTTCGTCGGCTCGTCGCCCTATCTGGTCGACGCGACCGGCAGCCGGTTCACGAACAACGACGGCGAGGGCGGCGGAGGGATCGAGAACGGCGGCCCGGTGAAGGCGCGCGGGGCGAGCTTCCGCGGCAACGACGCCCATTCCAATCCGGGCGGCGGGATCTTCGTCGGCTCGTCGTCGTACACGGTGGACGTCCGGAACGCCCAGATGGTCAACAACGACGGCGAGGGCGGCGGCGGCGTCTTCAACGGGGGCACGGTGAAGGCGGCCGGATCAACCTTCACGGGCAACGACGCTCACTCCAATCCCGGTGGCGGGATCTTCAACGGCAGCAGCGGGCAGACGGTCACGTTTGCCGACGCCCGGTTCAGCGGCAACCAGGCCTCGGACGGCGGCGCGATCTACAACGCCGGCCCGATGACGGCGACACGGGCCACGGTCGCTGACAACCACGCCAACAACGGCACCGGCGGGGCGATCTTCACCGACGACAGCCTCATCCTCACCCGCTCGACGCTCAACGGCAACACCGCCACCTCCGACGGCGGCGCGATCTACAACGACAACGGCCTCGTCGACCTGACCAACGTGACGCTGAGCGGCAATGCCTCCGGGGTCGGCGGCGGCGCGATCATCAGCACCGGGGCGATCGCGAGCGTCAGCCTCAACAACGCCACCGTGACCGCGAACACCGCCAACGCCGACAACCTCTTCCCGGGCAACGGCGGCGGGCTGAACCGCACCAACGGGTCGTTCACCGTGAAGAACTCGATCGTCGCCGGGAACACGGTCGGGACTGGTGGCTCCGGCCCCGACTGCACCGGCACGTTCGCCTCCGGTGGGCACAACGTGGTGAAGGACACGAGCGCGTGCGGCGGGTTCGGAGTGAACGGCGATGTCACCGGCCAGGCGGCGAAGCTCGGCCCGCTGGCGAACAACGGCGGCCCGACCCTGACCCGGGCGCTGCTGGCGGGGAGCCCGGCGATCGGCCTCGGCGGGCCGGACACCGCGGCCCGCGACCAGCGCGGGGCGCCGCGCACCGATCCCGAGGCGGGCGCGTACGAGCGGGTGAAGTGCAGGGGCACGCTGGTCGACCGGGTGGGAACCGACGGGCCCGATCGGCTGCGGGGCACCGGCTCCGCCGACGGCTTTCTGGCGCTCGGCGGCAAGGACAGGATCGTCGGCCGCAGCGGCGCGGACCACGCATGCGCGGGGGGCGGCGACGACACCGTGCTGGGCGGCGCCGGCCACGACCTGCTGCTCGGGCAGGGAGGAGACGACGTGCTCGACGGGGGCGCAGGCAGCGACACCTGCGTGGGCGGCGCCGGCACCGACGTCCTGCGCAGCTGCTGAGCGCGCAGCGCGGTTAGCCTTCCGGACGTGGAACTGCCGTACACGCTCCTTCGCGACGGGGCGAGCCCGCCGTCGCGCACCCACGAGGGCGACGCCGGGATCGACCTGCACGCCGCCGACCACGTGCGGCTCGGACCGGGGGAGAGGGCGAGCGTGGGAACCGGGCTGGCGGTGGCGATCCCCGGCGGCCACGCCGGCCTCGTGCTGCCGCGCTCGGGCCTGGCCGCCGAGCATGGCATCGCCCTGGTGAACTCGCCGGGGCTGATCGACTCGGGCTATCGCGGCGAGGTGCGGGTGCTGCTGCTCAACACCGACCCCGCCGAACACTTCGAGGTGAATCCCGGCGACAGGATCGCCCAGCTCGTCGTGGTTGCGTTCGCCGCGGCCGAGCCGATTGAGGCGGCAGAGCTCGACGCCACGGCGCGAGGCGACGCCGGCTTCGGCTCCAGCGGCCGCTGAGCCCGCGCCGGGCTCAGCCGAGCGCGGCCCGGCGGGCGCTTTCGTGGGCGGCGACCTCGAGCCCGTCCTCGAGCGGCTCCAGCTCCGGCTCGGCGCCCTCGCGCCGGGCCAGCGCCAGCCGGATCAGGCGGTCCGCGAGCGAGGCGTTTTTGGGCAGCAGCGGTCCGTGCAGGTAGGTCCCGAACATGTTGTTGCGCCGCACTCCCTCGAAGCCGTCGCGGCCGTTGTTGCCGAAGCCCTCGATCACGCGCCCGAGAGGCTTCGCTTCGGAGCCGAGGTAGGTGCGCCCGCCGTGGTTCTCGAAGCCGGCGACCACCTCGGGGCCGTCGCCGAGGTCGGCCTCGATCGCGACGTTTCCGATCAGGCGCTCGCCCGGCTCGCGCACGGTCTCGAGGTCCGCGAGGCCCAGTCCCGGCAGCCTCTCGTCGCCCAGCTGATAGCTGTGGCCGAGCAGCTGGTAGCCGCCGCACACGGCCAGCAGCACCGCGCCGTCGTCGACGGCGGCGGCGAGCTCGTCGCGTTTGGTGGCGACCATGTCGGCGGCGACGGCGATCTGGTCGCGGTCCTGGCCGCCGCCGATGTAGAAGAGGTCGTGGGCGCCCGGATCGATGCGCTCGCCGGCACCGGCCGAGCCCTGGGCGAAGCCGATCCCGCGCCACTCGCAGCGACGGCGCAGGAAGATCATGTTGCCGCGGTCGGCGTAGATGTTCATCCGGTCGGGATAGAGCGCGCAGACGCGAAGCTCACTCATGACGTTGGCGCCGAGCCGCCGGGCGAGGCGTCTGGCAGGCCTGGGTCGTGGTTCGCCTCCACGATCACGACCTCCGTGCCCGAGTACATCTCGCTCGGCGGGATCGAGCGGCGCTCCAGCGGCCGCAGGCCGGCCGCCTTCGCCTCGGCCTCCAGCTCGGCGGGGGCGAGCAGGTCGAGCCGCTCGGTGTGGCGCGCCTCGCTGAAGCCGCCGTCCGCCGCCACCGTCTGACGCAGCCGCTCGAGCACGAGCAGCTCGCGGGTGCGATAGACGCTCAGCGGCAGGCTCGAGTACAGCCAGCCGTCGCGCTCGCGGACGTCGGGCACCGCCTCCAGGTACTGCGTGCCCCGGGGCCCGATCTCGCTGGTCTCCCCGACCAGCGCGAAGGCGGCGCGGCCCCCGCGCGCGAGATGGAGGCGGATGCGGTCGAGCAGGCGCGCCCGCTCCTTCGCCCCGTGGAAGAGCTGGGCGAACTGCATCGTCGCCAGGATCACGGCGAAGCGCTCGCCGAGGTCGATCTCGCGGGCATCGCCGACGCTCGCCCTCGCACTACCGCCGGCCGCGCGCAGGCGGGCATTGGCGATCTCGACCAGCTCGGAGTCGCTGTCGATCCCGGTCACCTGATGGCCGCGGCGGGCGAGGTGGACGAGGACGCGTCCGGTGCCGCACCCGAGCTCCAGGACGGGGCCGGCCGCCGCCAGCTCCTCCCACAGCTCGAGGTCGTCGGCATATGCGCCGCACTCGCAGTCGTGCCAGATCCCGGCGGGAGCGGCCGGGATCATTGCCAGTACTCCGGGGCCAGTCCGCGGTCGGCGAGCAGCCTGCGCAGCTCGAGCAGGGCGGTGTAGGTCGGCAGCGCGAACAGGCGCTCGCCGGAGGAGGCGAGCGCGCCATCAAGCGACCGCCCGATGGCGGGCTCGACCCCGATCGCGCCGGCGGGCCAGCCCGCGTACTTCAACCGCAGCGCCATCTCCGGCGCGCGGGTTCCGGCGCACACGACGCGGTCGACGGACTCCGCGAGCACCTCGAAGTCGGCGTCCCAGATCCAGGAGACGTCGCGCCCGTCGGCGATGCCGTCGTTGAGCGCGATCCACAGGTCCAGGCGCGATCCGTCCCGCTCGAGGCGCAGCGTGCGCAGCACCTCGTTGGCGCCGGCCGGGTTCTTGATCAGCAGGATCGAGAGCGAGCGGCCGCCGACCTCGATCGTCTCGAACCGGCCGAACACGGCCCGCATCGACTCGAGCCCGGCCCGAACCTGGTCGAGCCCGAGCCCGAGGTCGAGGCAGGCGGCGATCGCGGCAAGCGCGTTGTAGACGTTGTAGAGGCCCGGCAGGGGCAGCTCGACCGACAGCGGCCCGGCTGGCGTTCGCAGCTCGACCCTCGAGCCGCTCATGCCGCGGAGCTCGACCGCGGTGGCGGAGACGTCCGCGGCCGGACGGTCGGCGCCGCAGCTGGGACAGGAGTAATGGCCGAGGTGGCCGACGAACGCGCGCTCGTAGCTGTACGGGTGGCCGCACCGACGGCAATGCTTGGCGTCGAATGCGTGCTGCAGCTCCGGCAGGGCCTGGGAGGGGTCGTCGATGCCGAAGTAGGTGATGCCGGGACGGCGCTCGCCGCGCGGGTCGCGACCGAGGTCGGCAACGAGGGGATCGTCGGCGTTCAGCGCGAAGCGGGTCGAGCCCGAGCGGTCGCGGACCAGCTCGGCCCATTCGTCGGCAAGGCGCTCCAGCTCGCCGTAGCGGTCGAGTTGGTCGCGGAACAGGTTGCCGAGCAGGATCAGGCCGGGGTCCAGCTCGGCCGCGACGCGCGGAAGCCACGCCTCGTCGACCTCGAACAGGCCCTCGTCGCCGCGCTGCTCCAGCAGCGCCGTGACGACCCCCCAGGTCATGTTCGACCCCGCCCGGTTGTGGACCGGGACCCGCCCGGCGGCGCGCAGTGCGGCGGCGATCATCCCGGCGGTGGTGGTCTTGCCGTTGGTGGCGCTGACGATCGTCGAGCCGCCCGGGAGGTCGCTGCCGAGGCGGCGCAGCGCTTGCGGCGCCAGCCGCAGCAGCATCCGTCCCGGGAGCGTGGTGCCGCCGCCGCGGCCGCTTCCGCGGCTGAGTCGCCCGGCTAGCCGCGCCGCCGCGACCTCGGCGGCGAACAGCGCGCCGCGCCGCCTCCGCGAGCGGGGCGGGGGGGAGAAGGCCGTGGTCACTCCCGGGGTGGCGCAGGCGCCACGACCCGAAGCGCGCGAGGGAGCACGCGCAGCGTGGCGGGCAGGTCGGCGATGTGGTCGCCGTCGGCGTAGATCTCGAACGGCCGGCTGGCCTCGATCTCCACCCGTGCGCCACGCAGGACCGTCACCTCGTCGATCTCGGTGTGCGTGCCCTTGAACACCCTCGGCAGGTTAGCCAGAGCCCGCAGCTTGCCCATCTTGGCCGTGAGCACAACATCGAAGGCGCCGTCGTCGAGGAGCGCCTCGGGGGCGATGAACATCCCGCCTCCGTACGCATTGCTGTTCGCCACGGCGACGGAGTATCCGGTGAAGCGGCTGCGCTGCCCGTCGACGACCACCGTGAATCGCGCCGGCCGCCAGAACAGGAGCGCCCGAATCGCCGCGTAGGCGTAGACCAGGTTGCCGCGGATCAGCCTGGCGTTGTTGGCGATCCGGTTGGCGTCCGAGTCGAAGCCGCAGCTGGCGACGCAGAGAAAGCGCGCGCCGTTGACCTCGCCGACGTCAATCTCCCGGACCTGGCCGGCGGCGAGCACCTCGGCGGCGCCCTCGACGTCGGTGGGGATGTCGAGCACCCGGGCGAGGTCGTTGCCGCGTCCGCCGGGGACGATGCCCATGGGCATCTCACCCCCCGCCAGCGCTCCGCCGACCTGTCCGATCAGCCCGTCGCCGCTCATCACCACCGGCAGCTCCCCCGCCTCGGCGGCGAGCAGGGCCTCGTCGCAGGCGTGATCGGCGTCGCGGGTGAGGACCACCCGGAAGGCGAGATGGCGACGGTCCAGCTCCAGCTCGAGCTGCGGCAGCAGCGTCTTCGTGCGCCCGCCGCCTGCGGAGGGATTGAGCAGGATCGTCAGCGGGCGATCGGGTGCGCTCACGGCGCCGAAACCCTATGCGAGCGGGTCGCCCCGGGGCGGTTGGCGCCCACTCAGCGTCGCAGCCTGCCGACGAAGTAGGTGCCCGCGGCGGCCTCGCCAGCCTCCGCCTGCTCGATGCCGACCCGCGCGAACCGGCGCGCCAGCACCGGCGCCGGCGTGTAGAAGGGAGTTGCCGGGCCATGGCTCGCCGCCACGATCACGTGGCCGCCGGGGCGAAGCACTCTTGCGACCTCGTCGAAGAAGGGGGGCATGTTGAGGTGCGCGACGAGGTCGAACGACTCGTCGTCGAACGGCAGCGCCGCGGCGTCGGCCACGCGGAAGGCAATGCGGCCCTCCGGGTCGAGCCCGACCTTCCCCTTCGCCTCCTTGATCATCTCCTCGGAGACGTCGACCCCGCGGATCCGGGCCTGGGGGAACTCGCGCGCCAGCATCAGCGCGCCCACGCCCGTGCCCGTGCCGACGTCGAGGACACGCTCGGGCACCGGCTCGACGCGCGTGGCGGCGGCGGAGAGCGGCGCGAGGTGCTCGGCGGACGGCGCGCCGGTGCGCTCGTCCCAGCCCCTCGCCGAGCGCCCGAAGAAGCGCCGCACGGGGCCGCGCAGCAGCGGCCAGAGGACCGGCGCGCGCACGCAGATCGAGTTGATCGCCCGGCCGAGCAGGCGGATCCGGCGGGGCGGTGGGGCCACCGGGCTCATCGGCCCTCCACGTTACGCTTGCGCGCCGATGCGACGCGCGCTCCCCGCCGCCACCGCCGCGCTGGCCCTCGCCCTCGGCGGGGCGGGCTGCGGCGGCGGCTCCGAGCACGCCCAGCTTCCCGCCGGCTGCTCGCGCGTCCCCGCGCCCAGCCCGAAGCGCGTGGACCTGCCGCGGCCAAAGCCGCCGCGCGGGCCCCGGCCGCCGGCCACGGCGGTCGTCAGGACGAGCTGCGGCAGCTTCGAGATCGCCCTGGCGACCGCGCGGGCGCCGCGCACGACGAGCTCGTTCCGGCACCTGGTGCGCCACCGGGTCTACGACGGCACCCCCTTTCACTACATCGACGCGTCGGTCGTGCAGGGCGGCGACCCGAAGGGTGACGGCACCGGGGATCCCGGCTACTTCGTCGACGAGCCCCCGCCGCCCAACCTCGCCTACACCCGCGGGGTGGTGGCGATGGCGCGCACGGAGGTGCAGCCGTCAGGCCGGTCCGGAAGCCAATTCTTCGTCGTCACCGCCCCCGACGCGGGCCTGGACCCGACCCTGGCCCTGCTCGGCCGGGTGAGCCGGGGAATGGCCGTGGTCGACCGCATCCATTCGCTGCGGGGCCCGCAGGACCGGCCGCGCGTCCCGGTCGTGATCGAGCGCGTAACCCTGCGTCGAGGCTGAGCGTCACGGGCGGTAGCCTTCGGCAATGGCCAAGCTGCGGGAGGGCGACCCCGCGCCGGAGTTCGAGCTGGAGGGCACGGGAGGGCACACCTACCGACTCTCCGATTATCGCGGGCGGGGCGTCGTCCTGGCCTTCTACCCCGGCGACTTCACGCCCGTCTGCACGCGCCAGTTCTGCTCCTACCGCGATGACGAGAAGCGGCTCGACGGGCTCGCGGTCGGCGTTCTCGGGATCTCTCCCCAGTCGGTCGACTCGCACGAGCGCTTCACCGCCGAGCACCGTCTCAACGTGCCGCTGCTGGCCGACGAGGACAAGGCCGTTGCGAAGGCCTACGGCGTGGTCGGACCGGGGGGCTTCATCAGGCGGTCGACGTTCGTCGTGGACGGCGAGGGGATCGTCCGCCACGCCCACCTCTCGCTCGTCGGCGCCACGTTCGACGACGTCGACGACCTCGAGCGCGCCGTGGCGAGCCTCTCCTGAGTTGGCGGAGCGCCTGGAGGGCATCGATGCCGTCCTGCTCGACCTCGACGGCGTGCTCTACGTGGAGGGCGAGCCGATCCCCGGCGCGCGGGAGAGCGTGGCGAGCCTGCGCGCTGCGGGCCTCGCCCTGCGCTTCGTCACCAACACGACGGCGCGGTCGCGCCCGCAGACGCTCGCCAAGCTGACCGCGCTGGGCTTCGAGCTCGATGAGGACGAGCTCGTGACCCCCGCCGCCCTGGCGCGCAGACGGTGCAGCGAGCGCGGCCACGCGCGCGTGGCGCTGATCATGAACGAGGACGTCAAGGAGGATTTCGCGGGGTTGGAGGAGGCCGACGAGGGCGTGGACGCCGTGATCATGGGCGACCTCGGCGAGGCGTTCGGCTTCGCGATCCTCAATCGTGCCTTCCGCCTCGTGATGGACGGAGCCGAGCTGATCGCGCTGCAGAAGAACCGCTTCTGGCTGACCGCCGAGGGGATCTCCCTCGACGCGGGGCCGTTCGTGGCGGCGATCGAGTACGCGACCGGCGCCGATGCATACGTCGTCGGCAAGCCCGCCGCGGGCTTCTTCGAGTCCGTGCTCGCGGACCTCGGCAGGAAGCCGGCGGCCGTGGCGATGGTCGGCGACGACATCGAGACCGACGTCGCCGGCGCGACCGCCGCCGGTCTGGCGGGCATCCTGGTGCGCACCGGCAAGTACCGCGAGGACTTCGTCCGCGGCTCCGGGATCGATCCCACCGCCACCGTCGACTCGATCGGGGACGTGCCGGCCCTGCTGGGGGCTGCGTGATGACGATCGAGGCCGCGCCGTTCGAGGTCGAGGGAGCGGGCGTTGCCCTGCGCGGCGAGGACGCGGGCGAGGGGCCGCCAGTGGTCCTGCTGCACGGGCTCACGGCGACGCGGGCGTACGTCGTCCACGGCTCGGAGGTGCTTCCGCGCGAGGGTTACCGGCGAATCGTCTACGACGCCCGCGGGCACGGCAGCTCCGACCCGGCGCCCCGGTCCTCCGGCTACGGCTACGAGGAGCTGGCGGACGACCTCGAGGCGGTCGTCGCCGCCCGGGTGGGGGAGGGGCGCTTCGTCCTCGCCGGTCACTCGATGGGAGCGCACACGGCCGTCGCCTACGCCCTCCGCCACCCCGAGCGGCTCGCCGGGCTGGTGGTGATCGGGCCGGTCTACATGGGCGTCTACGACGAGGAGGTCCTGGCCCGCTGGGACGCGCTCGCCGCCGGGCTCGCGGACGGAGGCATCGAGGGCTTCCTCGAGGTGGTCGGCGACGGCATGGATCCGGGCTGGCGGGAGACGGTGCTGCGTTTCACCAGGGCGCGGATGGAGGAGCACCGGCATCTCGACGCGGTCGCGCGGGCGCTGCGCGAGGTGCCGCGCTCCAAGCCGTTCGACGACATGTCCGAGCTCGAGTTCGTAGACGTACCCGCCATGGTCGTGGCCAGCCACGACCTCGCCGACCCGCACCATCCCTACGCCGTGGCCGAGGCGTACGCCGGGCGCCTGCCGCGGGCGCGGCTGGTCAGCGAGCAGCCGGGCGAGTCGCCGCTGGCGTGGCAGGGGGGGCTGCTGTCGCGGGAGATCGCCGCCTTCGCCGCCGAGCCAGCGGTCGCCGCCGCGTTCGACTAGCGGTCGCGCAGGCGCACCACCAGCCACGGGCGATAGCCTCGCACGAATGAAGGGGGAGCTGATCGTCGACGGCATGAACGTGATCGGCTCGCGGCGGGATCGCTGGTGGCGGGACCGGCCGGCGGCGATGCGCCGCCTGGTCGAGGCCTCCGAGACGTATGCCGCGCGCACTCGGGGCCCGCGTCAGCACCGCCGGCGGCTCTCGCCGCGTGCTCGATGAAGTCTGACGGCCGGGGCGTTCGTCGTCCTTTCACGGATCCGGCCCTCCGGATAACGGGTAGACCCGGGAGCGTCCGTATATTTCGGGTGTGATCGACGACGGCCATGCGATCCACTACAGCGCCGTGGAGCGCGGCACGCCCGTCTACGCCTCCGACGAGGTGAAGATCGGCCGGGTGGACGCGGTGCTCGACAACTACACGGAGCACATCTTCGACGGGCTCGTGATCGAGACCGAGGCGGGGGAGTTGCGGTTCGTCGATGCCCCGGAGGTGGGCAGGACCGCGGAGCGCGCCGTGATTCTGAATATCACCTCGGAGGAGGCGGCCGGCCTGCCGGAGCCCGAGCAGGGGGTGGCCGAGTTTCGCCCCAACCTCAAGGCCGGCAAGGTCGCGCGCCTGTTCGGGGGCGGCTGGCGGCGACGGCGCTAGCCGGATGCGGCCGCGCCGCGCCGCGAAGCTGGCCGGTCTCGGCTTCCTGGGCCTTTTGGCCCTGATCCAGCTCGTTCCGTACGGGCGCGATCATTCCAATCCGCCGGTGACGCGGGCCGCTCGATGGACGGATCCGCGGGGTGAGCAGCTGGCCGTGGAGTCCTGTTACGACTGCCACAGCAACCTGACGAAGTGGCGCTGGTACACCAATGTCGCCCCGGTCTCCTGGCCGATTCAGAGCGACGTCAACGGAGGTCGCGAGGCGCTCAACTTCTCCGAGTGGGACAAGCCCCAGGCGGACCTTGGCGAGAGCGTGGACCAGGTGTCCGGAGGGGGAATGCCGCCGTACCAGTACAAGCTGATTCATCCGGGAGCGAAGCTCTCGCCGAGCGAGCGGCAGCGCCTGGTCTCGGCGCTGACGAAGCTGTACGCGAAGGATCCGCCCCCGATCGGCGGCGGCTGAAGTTTGCCGATCCTTTGACCGGGTTTAGCGAGAGCCTTACGTGGCTAACAACACAATGTAGCCATGGAGAGGCACACTCAGCGAGGAAGGCGTCGCCGTCGGCGCCGACCGGGCCCGCTCTCGGTAATCGCGACGGCGGCCGTGCACACCGTCTGGTACGTGGCCTACCAGACGGCCCGAGACAGGAGCCGGTACGCGTACCCGCCGAGCGAGGGCGCGAGGGCCCGATGAGAGCGGCGACCATCGAGGGGCGCTGCAACTACGGGCGCGCGCGGCGCGCGCGGCGCGCCCGGGTGCGGCAGCTCAAGCAGGCGTACCGTGAGGACCGTCTGACGGTCGGCCGGGATCCCGGCCACGCCTACGACACCGAACGGGTGGCGGCGGCGATGATCAGGTGCCTGAGAGGCCCGCGGCGGACGGGCGCGCCCAGGTAGACATAATCGTCATTATCGAGCGTTGAATCCCGCACGGCGGTCGTGGCGGCGTTCCCCGCCCCGCGCGGCGCCGTCACCCCTCGGAGGCGGCAGCGGCGGGGTCGTCGACGATCTCGAGGTGCTCCTCGGTGCCCGTCACCTGGAAGACCCGGTTGACGGTGTCGGGGCCGCGCACGACGACGAAACGGCGCCCACTCCCCCGGGCGCGCTCGGCTGCCATCAGAATCACCCGCAGCCCGGACGAGTCCATGAAGGTGAGCTCGCGCAGATCGAGCACGGAGATGAACGCGGACTGTTCCGCGTGCTCCAGCTCGGCCTCGAGCTGTGACACCGTGCCCAGGTCCAGCTCGCCCGTCAGGGCGATCACGGTGGTGCCGTTGGAGACCTCGGAGCGCAGCTGAAGCGTCCCGGGTCTTGCATCGCCCGCGTCACTCAAATTGATCGTCCTCCAGCCGGATCGCGCCCACGACGCGAACGTTACTGGCTCGGGGCGGCGAGCGTTTGGGGACGCAGGGCGCGGGTACCAGGTGCCTTCACGCGAAACGGAGGTCGAATGATGGGAAGCACGATCGACAGGCTGACCGGCAAGGTCAAGGAGGCCATCGGCGACGTCTCGGGCGACAGCTCGCTGCGCCGCGAGGGCCGCAAGGAAGAGCGCAAGGGCGAGGAGAAGGACAGGCTCGAGCGCGCCGAGAACGTCGCCGACGAGCAGGCCGACAAGGTCGCCGACCTGGAACGGGAGACGGCGCGGGACCGCGCCTAGCCTTCACGCGACCCGCAGTCAAGCCGCCCGGAGCGCACCGCCGCGCCCGGGCGGCTCCGTTGTGCCGCGTGCCGTCGGGCCGTGCGGGCGGCAACGCGTCGGTCGCGCCGCGGCCGGCCGGGACCGATCAGCCGGTCACGCGCAGGCGCAGGAACTCGACGCCCTCCGCCTGCACGTCGACCCGGTCCACCAGCCGCCTGATCGCGTTGCCGATGCCCGGCATCTCGCCGCGGTCGATCAGCTTCTCGGCGGCGCCGTCGTCGAGCGGCCCGATCGACAGCTCGAGCGTGCCCGGGCGTTCGAAGATCGAGATCCTCAACGGCTCCGAGTCGGCGCTGGCCGAGGCGAAGTCGGCGAGCATGTCGCCGAGCAGCTGCAGGTCGGCGATGCGGTCGACGGAGAAGCTCTCGCGCGCCGCCAGGATCGCCAGCACCGGCCCGATCGCGCTCTGCCCGTCGCGCTCCGACGTGACGGCCAGGGCGGTCTCGGCGGCGTCCAGCGGCGGCGCGTCGGCAAGCGCTCGGGGCGGCGCCTCGCGGCGGTTGGCGCGGTGCCGCAGGTCGAACCGGATGCGCGCTTGCGTCCCCCTGCCCGGGCCGCCGCCGATCTCGAACTCGTCGGCCAGGGCGCCGATCAGGGGCAGGCCGATCCCCATGCCGCGCTGGCTCCCGCCGGTCCCGAGCGGGCGTGGCTGGATGCCAGAGCCGTAGTCGAGCACGCAGACGGTCAGCAGGGCGTCGTCGTCGAGGGCGGCCGTGACCTCGAGCGGCCCGGTCGTCTCGTCGGGATAGGCGTGGACGACGGCGTTCATGCAGGCCTCGGTGACCGCCGTCCTGATGTCGCCGATCGTCTCCTCGTCGGCCCCTGCGGACGCGGCGAGGCCGGCGAGCGCCCTGCGGACGACGGCGACGTTCTCGGGCCGGGCCGAGACCCGCAGGTGGATGTCTGTTGGCCGCTCGCTCAAGTTCGCCGCGATCGCCGGTGGAGCCGCAGCTGACGTCTGCCGGGGCGATCGTCCTCCGCCCCTCGGGTACCCGGCCGGTTTCGGGCCAAAACGAAGGGCCATCGGCGATCAGCCGTCCGTGGCGGCGGATCGCTGCAGCTCGGCGACGGCGCGGCGCAGCAGCCGGGAGACGTGCATCTGCGACACCCCGATCCGCTCGGCGATCTCGGACTGGGTCAGGTCCTCGACGAAGCGCAGGTGCAGCACCGTGCGGTCGCGTTCGCCCATCCCCTCGAGGGCATCCTCGATCGCGGCGCCGTATTCCACGACCTCATAGGCCGGGTCCTCCTCCCCGAGAGTGTCCAGCAGGGCCGTGCGCTCCTCGTCGGCGACGGAGGGGGCGTCGAACGAGAGCGCGTCGTAGGCATCCGCGGCCTGCATCGCCTCCAGCGTCTGCTCGGTGTCGAGGCCGAGCGCCTCCGCCAGCTCGGCAATCGAGGGCGCGCGGCCCAGCTTCTTTCCGAGCTCGTCGATCGTCTTGCCGATCTTCGTCGCCCGCTCCTGCAGCTCGCGGGGCACGTGGACCGCCCAGCCGTGGTCGCGGAAATGGCGCTTGAGCTCGCCGAGGATTGTCGGCACCGCATAGCTCGAGAACCCCGAGCCGCGGCTGACGTCGAAGCGGTCGATCGCCTTGACCAGGGCGATGCTGGCCACCTGGACGAGGTCGTCTGTCTCCTCGTTCGTGTGGCGGTACCGCGCCGCGAGGCGCCTGGCGAGCGGCAGGTAGCGCTCCACGAGCTCGTCGCGGGCGGCCTGGTCGCCCTCCTGCTGGTAGCGGGCGATCAGGTCCCGGTCGTCCGCCTTCGGCGGCACCGGGGTTGTGTGCGGTTGCTTGCTCGCTGCGTTCATTGACCCGTCCTGCGGGTTGACCTCCGGGCGCGCGCAGGGAAGCGCGCCTGGCCCTGCCCAAAGCGGTGCCGGTCACGAGGCACGGCGGTTCCGTTCCTGTGCTCCCAGCGCGGGCGATGCCCGCATACCGTCACCGAGTCGTAATTACCCTCTGACGGAGGCGTCAAACCGCCTCACGAAGGGCGAAATGAGGGTCCGCGGCAGGGGGCGAAGCTGCTTCAATCGGCGCTCGGTGGCGCACAGGTGAAACCGGTCCGGATCGGCTGCGCGGGATGGAACTACCGCGACTGGCGCGGGCCCTTCTACCCGCAGGGCGCGCCCGCGAGCCAGTGGCTGGACCATTATGCGAGAGCCTTTCGCACGGTTGAGGTCAACGCCACCTTCTACCGGCTGCCGGCGCGCGAGACCGCGGCGCGGTGGGTCGAGCAGACGCCCGCCGGCTTCGTCTTCGCGGTGAAGGCGAGCCGCTATCTGACCCACGTCAAGCGCCTGGCCGGCCTGGCGGACGGGTTCGCGCGGTTCCGCGAGCGGATCGAGCCGCTCGCCGAGGCCGGCAAGCTCGGGCCCGTGCTGTGGCAGCTGCCCGAGAGCTTTCACCGCGACGACGACCGTCTCGGCGCGGCGCTCGCGGCGCTCGGCGACGGGAGACACTGCTTCGAGTTCCGCCACCCGAGCTGGTTCGCGGAGGAGGTCTACTCCCTGCTCGGCGAGCGGGACGTGGCGCTCGTGATCGGCGACGACCCGCTGCGGCCGTTCCAGACGCGCCGGATCACCGCGTCGTGGACGTACGTCCGCTTCCACCGCGGCCGCAGGGGGCGCGGCGGCAACTACTCCGCCGCGGAGCTGGAAGTCTGGAAGCGGCGGATTGCCGCCTGGCGCTCCCGCGTCGAGGTCTTCGCCTACTTCAACAACGACTGGCGCGCGTATGCCCCCCGCAACGCCGCCGCCCTGGCCGCCGGCTTGAGGCGTTAGGCGAGCCGGCCGAGCGTGGCCGGGCTCAGCCGCCCGCGGTGCCCGACCCGGGAGTGGTCGCCGGTCCGGCGTCGGCCTCCGCTGCGCGCCCGCTTCGCGTCGCCTGCTTGTCCGACTCCAGGCCGGGACCACGCGACGTCCGCAGGACGAACCACGCGGCGAACAGGACGAAGACCACCAGCACGGCAAGCAGGGGTGTCCAGGCGGTCAGCGCGACCGCGAAGAGCAGGCCGAGCGCGACCGCAACCGCGGCCAGGATCGTCCAGAGACTCGCGTGCATGGCCAGCCCTTACCCGTCGCCGCAAGGGAGAAACCACGCGTGCGGAACCGCCGCGTGCGCCAGAATTCGCCCATGGCGCTGCACGCAACCGCCTCCGACCCGGCCACCGGAGTGGGCGCGCTGGCGGCGCTGACCGCCGGCGTCGTCTCCTTTCTGTCGCCCTGCGTGCTTCCCCTGGTGCCCGGGTACCTCTCGGCCGTGACGGGGGTGTCGGCCGCCGACCTCGACCGGGCGGGGTGGCGTCGCGTGCTCGCGCCCAGCCTGCTGTTCGTCGCCAGCTTCTCGGCGATCTTCATCGCCCTGGGCCTCACGGCAACCGGCCTCGGCAGCTTCCTGCAGGACAACCGCACCCTGCTCAACCGGATCTCGGGCATCGTGATCATCGCGATGGGCGTTCTCTTCATCGCCGCGCTCGCCGTGCCGAAGTTGAACCGCGAATGGCACCTCGAGGGACTGCTCGAGCGCGCGGGCAAGGGCGGCCCGATCGTCGCCGGGGCGGCCTTCGCGATCGCCTGGACACCGTGCATCGGGCCCACGCTGGCGGCGATTCTTTCGGCCGCCGCCCTGTCCAGCTCGGCCGCTCACGGGGCGCTGCTGCTGGCGCTCTACTCGGCGGGCCTGGCGATCCCCTTCCTGATCACCGCTCTCGCCTTCTCGCGAATGACGGCCGCCTTCGATGCGGTCAAACGCCACTACGCGGTTCTGATGGCGGTCGGTGGCGTGGTCCTGATCGCGATGGGCGTGCTGATCTACACGAACGAGCTGTTCCACCTGAACGTGTGGACGCAGCGGTTCCTGGACGACCACAACCTCAACTTCTTCCAGATCTGAGCGGGAGGCGGTGGGCTGCCCAGCCGCTAGACGGGGGGTTCCAGCGGCACCGGCACCTCGAGCGGCAGCCCGGCGGCCTCGCCCTCTTCGACCTCCTCGCCGCCGCCGTCCTGCGAGCAGACGATGCGGAAGCGCCCCGTCCCGATCGCCGGGTCGGGGATGACGGGAATGCCGCGGATCTCGTCCCAGCCGAGGCGGGCGGCCTCGAAAGGGCTCATCCGCACCTCGGCCGCCGGAAAGGGGCAGCTCGCGTTGTGCTGGTCGATCGCCCTCGAGATCGCCTCGAGGTTCTTCGCCTCGGCCGAGCTCACAGGCGAAATCTACGCGATCGGGGCATCCACCGGGGGGCCTACGATCGAGTGCGTGGACCGCTGCATCGCCCACGTCGACATGGATGCGTTCTTCGTCTCGGTCGAGCTCCTGCGCCGCCCGGACCTGCGGAATCGGCCCGTGGTGGTCGCAACCGGCACCGACCCGCGCTCGCGCGGTGTCGTGATGGCGGCCTCCTACGAGGCGCGCAGGCACGGCGTGCACTCCGCGCTGCCGCTTGCGATCGCCCACCGGCGCTGCCCCGAGGCCGTCCTGCTGCCCCGCGACATGGACCTGTACCGGCGCGCCTCGGCGCGGGTGATGGAGGTCCTCGAGCGGTTCAGCGACACGATCGAGGTCGCCGGCCTCGACGAGGCGTACCTCGACCTCACCGCGTCGCCGGCAAGAAAGGCCCGCGCCCGCCAGCTGAAGCGCGACATCCGCGCCGAGACCGGGCTCACCTGCTCGGTCGGGCTCGCTCCGAACAAGCTGCTCGCCAAGATCGCGTCCGACCTGGACAAGCCCGACGGCCTGGCGGTGCTGACGCCGGAGCGGATGCTCGCCGCGGTGGGCGATCGCCCGGCGGCGCTTATCCCGGGGGTCGGGCCGCGCACCGCCGAGCGGCTGGCGTCGCTCGGCATCGACACCGTCGCCGACCTCGCCGGAGCCGACCCGGCGAAGCTCGAACGTGCCTTCGGCGCGCGACTGGGCGGCGCCCTTCGCCGTCGCGCGCGCGGTCACGACGAGCGGCCGCTGGAGACGGCGCGCCGGCGCAAGTCCGAGAGCCGCGAGACGACGTTCGGCCACGACGTCGACGATCCCGCGGCGCTGGCGCAGACCCTCGAGGGGCTCGTCGTCTCGCTCTGCCGCGGGCTCGCCGAACATCGCTGCTCGGGGCGCACGATCACGCTCAAGCTGCGCCTGCGACCGTTTCGCACCCACACGCGGTCGCGGAGCCTGCCGCGGCCCACACGCGACCCGCGGGTGATCGGCGAAATCGCCGGCGAGCTGCTCGCGGGCTTCGAGCGCGACGCTCCGGTCAGGCTGCTGGGCGTCGGCGTGAGCGGCCTCGCGCCCGACGCGGATACGGGCGGGCGGCGCCCGGAGCCCCAGCAGGCGCTGATTCCCTGAGCGCTGCCACGGGGTAGGCTCCGCGTCGGCATGGAGGGGGCTGCGGTAAGCGGGAGCGCCACGGGGAGCGGCCGCGCGCTGGACCGGCTGGCGCGCGAGCGCGGCCTCGCGCGCGCCGAGACCGGGGCGATCGCCGTCTTCTCCAGCATGCTCGGAGGGATAGCCCGCCCGCCCCGCCACCTGGTCGGCGGCCGCCTCACCGCGGAGATGCGCGGGGTGCTCGCCGACGTGGTCACCGAGGTGGAGCGCCAGGACTCCAACTCGACGCGGCCGCCCGTCGAGCATCACGCGATCCTGCTGGTCACACGGGTGCCGGAAGCGGCCGCCTTCCTGCCGACGCTCGCCTGCCACGACGCCGAGCGCCACGACCTCACCTCGCTGCTGCTCGGCCCGGGCGGGCTGTTCAGGCTCTACCGGGAGGTCGAGCTGGAGAGCATCGCCTTCGCGAAGCGCTACAGGGTGGGGATCGGTCCCGGCTGCGACGAGAACCGGATGCGCCAGCTCTTCAGCCCCACCTTCGTCGACTGGCTGGCCCAACAGGCTCCGGAGGGCTTCGTCTTCGAGTACGGGCGCGGGGTGCTGTCGGTTGCCACGACCAGTCCCCCGGCGGACATCGCGGGCGTGGACCGGTTCTGCGGCTTCGCCGCCCAAGTTGCCGAGCGGCTCCGCCGCGAGGCGCTGGAGAGCCCCGCCGGAAGCGGATTCGAGACGCCGGCCGCCGCCCCGCTCGCGCCGACGCCGACGCGCTGGAAGCTGGTCGGGTGGCTGATCTGGGCGGCGGTCGCCGGGGTGCTGTCGGGCCTCGCCAGCCTGGTGCCGCTGGTCGCGCTGATCGCCCTCGGGGCGTCGCCGCTGCTCACGGTCGCCGCGGTGGGCGGCGTCTTCGCGGTCGGTTTCGCCTGGCTGCTGGCGAAGTTCCGTCGCAGCAGCCGGCGCATGCGGGATGCGGCGTCCGCCCTCGACCGTGTCGTTCGCGACTACGGACGGGAGCGTGGCCTGACCGCGCTCGACGCGGTCGCCTTCCTCGACCGCCACCCCGGGCTGCCGGCGCCGGGTGCGGCCGCACCCGTGCTGAGCGGGACCGTCGCAGGGGTGGGCGAGGCAAGCCTGGTCGTCTTCGCCGGCCCGGGGGCGCCGGGTGCCGACGGCAGCGCCGGATACGCCCTTGCCATCGTCGCCGACGCAGGCGGCCCGGTCCCCAGCCTGTCCGTGACGCCGATGGGCGAGCGGGCGAGCACCGCGATGATCGGCGGGTTCGCCGTCCATGGCGTCCAGGGGTACGTGCCGGGCCGCGGCGACGTCGCCGCCGGCTCACCGCTGCGGGATCGCTACGACCTGCTGCTCGACGGCGACGACGCGCAGGTCGCCGCCGCCAGGCGGGTGGTCGGCTCGCCCGCGCTCGCGGCGTGGCTGCTCGACGAGCGCCGCGCCGGCCGCTGCGGGGTATCGCTCGAGGGCACGACGATCTCGGTGTACCGCGCCGCGGATCCGGCCGGCGCCCTGTCGGCCGCCGATCTCGATGCGTTCTGCGAGGAGGTCCCCCCCGCCTTCGACGCGATCCGCTCCGCGCTGGGCTCGGCTCGGGCACCCGCCGGGCTACAGTAGCCGCGTGAACGGAGACCCCCTCAGCGGGCTCGACGCGTCCTTCCTCGACCTCGAGGGCGCCGACGCGCACATGCACGTCGCCTCCACCACGCTGTTCGAGGGCCCCACCCCCTCCTACGCCGAGTTGCGCGACCACATCGCGTCGCGCCTTCACCTGGTGCCGCGCTTCCGCCAGAAGCTGCGCTTCGTGCCGCTCGGCCAGGGCCGGCCGGTGTGGATCGACGACCCCCACCTCAACCTCGAGTACCACCTGCGCCAGACCGCCCTGCCCCCGCCCGGCAACGAGGGGCAGTTGCGCACCCTGGCCGCCAGGATCTTCTCCCAGCAGCTGGACCGCTCGAAGCCGCTGTGGGAGCTGTGGCTGGTCGACGCGGTCGAGGGCAACCGCTTCGCGATCGTCGCCAAGAGCCATCACTGCCTGGTGGACGGCGTCTCCGGGGTTGACATAACCACGGTCCTCTTCGAGACAGCGCGCGAACCCGAGCGCGTCGCCCCCGCCGAGGACTGGATCGCGCGGCCCGAGCCCAGCGGTGCCCAGCTGGTCGCCGACGCCTGGCTGCGCCGGGCGACCAGCCCCGCCGCCCTGCTGGCCGGGGCGCGGACGCTGCTCGGCGCGCCGCGCGAGGCCGCCGCCACAGTCGAGCGCGCGGTCGTCGCGGCGGGCGCCTTCGCGCACAGCGGCGTCGCCGCTCCCCCCTCCCCCTTCAACGTCGAGATCGGCCCGCACCGCCGGCTCGCCTGGGTGCCGGCGGGGCTGGACGACTTCAAGCGGGCCAAGGACCGGCATGGCGGCACCGTCAACGACGTCGTGCTGGCCGTCGTCAGCGGCGCCCTGGGGCGCTACCTGCGGGGACGCGGGCACTCCACCGCCGAGCTGGAGCTGCGGGCGATGGTCCCGGTGAGCACGCGCACCGCCGACGAGCACGGCGCCCTCGGCAACCGCGTCTCGGCGATGATGGTGCCGCTGCCGATCGGGGTCGAGGACCCGATCCGGCGGCTGCGCGCGGTGACCGCCAGGATGGGCGACCTGAAGTCCTCGCGGGAGGCCGTCGGCGCCACCCTGCTCACCCAGCTCGCCGACTTCGCGCCGCCGACGGTGGCCGCGCAGGCGGCGCGGCTGCAGCCGCGCCAGCGCTTCTTCAACCTCGTCGTCACCAACGTCCCCGGCCCCCAGTTCCCGCTCTACCTGCTGGGCCGCGAGATGGAGGCGGTCTTCCCGATGGTGCCGCTGGCCAGGCGCCAGGCCGTCTGCGTCGGCGTGATGAGCTACAACGGCGAGCTCAACTTCGGCCTGGTCGGCGACTACGACGCGATGCCCGACCTCGACGCGCTCGCCGCCGACCTCCGAGCCTCGATCTCGGAGCTGGCGCCGGGCGCAACGGGCCGCCAGCGCTCGGCGCGAAATGCGAGCGCCGACACGGCCGCCGCCGCCTCCTGAGCGCGTTTGGACCGCTGGACAAAGGGCCGCGCCTAATCCTGTACGCGCGGCCAATGTGAAGGTCGTCGCTCGCCCGCAGAATCTCCCCACGGCGCCGGGATCCGGCGCTCGCCCGCGGACCGCGACCGACAGGAGGATCGATCTTGAGCCTGCAGGACACGAACCTCGCCCTCGACACGATGTGGGTGGTCGTCGCCGCGATCCTGGTGATGTTCATGCAGGCGGGGTTCGCGTTCCTCGAGATGGGGTTCTCGCGGCAGAAGAACGTCGGCACGATCGTCGCCAAGGTCGTGATGAACTTCGCGATCTGCGCGGTCGTCTTCTGGGCGGTCGGCTTCGCCTTCGGCTTCGGCAAGGGCGGCTCGATCCTCGGCTACACCGGCTTTGCCCTGCACAGCAGCGACGTGGCCAAGGACTTCCCCGGGCTGTCCTTCTCGGACGTCGGACTGTCCGCCAAGTGGTGGTTCGAGTTCGTGTTCTGCGCCGTGTCGCTGGCGGTCGTCTGGGGCACCACGCTGGAGCGGATCAAGTTCAGCGTCTACTTCATCTACGCGATCGTCTTCTCGGCGATCATCTACCCGCTGATCGCCCACTGGCTGTTCTCGGGCGGCTGGCTCGCCGCCAGCCTCGGCTCGCAGGACTTCGCCGGGTCGACCGTCGTCCACCTCACCGGCGCGACCGGCGGCCTGGCCGTCCTGCTCCTGCTCGGGCCGCGCCGCGGCAAGTACGGCGCCGACGGCAAGCCCAACGTGATCCCCGGCCACAGCATGCCGTTCGTCGGCCTCGCGACCTTCATCCTCTGGTTCGGCTGGTTCGGGTTCAACCCGGGGTCGACGCTGAGCGCGCTCAGCTCCACGGGCGGGTCCGACATCCGCTTCGCCGACGTCGTCGTGGTGACGAACATCGCCGCCGCCTGCGGGGTGCTCGGCGCCCTGGCCACGATCTGGCTGAAGACGCGCAAGCCCGACATCGGCATGGCCTGCAACGGCGCGATCGCCGCCCTAGTGGCGATCACGGCCCCTTCCGGCTACGTCAACCCGTGGGCGGCGACGATCATCGGCTTCGTCGCGGGGATCATCGTCGTCCTCGGCGTGCTCGCGATCGACAAGGTGCTCGACGACCCCGTCGGCGCCCTCTCGGCGCACGGGCTCGCGGGCGTCTGGGGGACGCTCGCCTGCGGCCTGTTCACGGACCCCACCCTGGCCGAGCTGAACGGCGTCGGCCACGGCGGCTTCGTCTACACGGGCAGCCTGCACCAGCTCTGGGCGCAGGCCGTCGCCGTGAGCGCGTCGTTCGCGACCGTGTTCGTGATCAGCTTCGCCACCTTCTTCGCAATCAAGGCGACGATCGGCCTGCGCGTCAAGCCCGACGAGGAGAGCTACGGGCTCGACATGGCCGAGCACGGCATGTGGGGCTACCCGGAACAGTTCATGCCCGTGCCCGGCTACGAGTACCACCAGCCGGCGCCGCCGGCGGCTCGCCCCGCCCCGCGGCCGGCGCCGATCGGCCTCGGCGCCGAGGGCGCCCCATGACGGCGACCGTCGACTGTCGACCGGCGACTAGGAGCTGAGGAGAACCATGGAAGCGACTGTGGCACCGATGAACAAGATCGAGGCGATCGTTCGCTACGAGCGCCTTCAGCCGATCCAGGACGCGCTGGACGAGATCGGGGTTAGCGGCCTCAACGTCACCGAGGTGAAGGGCTGTGGCCGCCAGAAGGGCTACACGGAGCACTACCGCGGCTCGCGCGCCAACATCAGCCTGCTCCCCAAGCTCAAGATCGAGAGCGTGATCGCCGCCGAGATCACCGACCGGGTGGTCGAGGCGATCGTGTCCGCGGCGTACACCGGCGAGACCGGCGACGGGCTGCTGTTCGTGCTTCCCGTCACCCAGGCCGTGCGGATCCGCACCGGAGAGCGCGGTGTCGACACCATCCGACACCAGGCGCCGGTCGGGTGGGGGTACTGAGCGGATAGCCGATGCGACTCTGGGACTGGACAAAGCGGGTCGCGACCGACACCGGCGGCGGCTTCGAGCCGGTCCCCGTCGGCCTGGAGCGAAACCCGGGCGCCGTGATCGAGCTCGGCGCCCACAACGCTCCCGGCGTGCCGCTCTACGTCCTGCGCGTCGGCATGCGCAGCGGCTTCGGCGGCACCGAGGCGGGATTGCCCGTGTATCGCCGCCCCAACGACGCCCCCCACCCCATCCTCAAGGAGATCTACTTCTGCGAGGTCGCCGGCCAGACGCTCGAGGCGGCGAACGTGTTCTCGCTGCGCGAGAAGGTCCAGCGCGCGCTCGACGCGATCGCTCCGGCGCGCCGGCTGCCGCTCTGCTACTTCCGCGCGCCCCGCTTCGACTACTCGCTGCCCGTCTACGAGGAGGGCGCGCACCTGGTCTGCCCGGTGCTCGCCGGCCCCAGCCTGAAGGGGGACGACCTCTCCGCGCTGCGCGATCCCGTCACCCGCTGGCTGCGCACCGCCGGCTACCTGGCCGCCGACGAGGACCCCGAGGTCCAGGTCGTGCGCCCCTCGGACCTGCGCCTGGTGGCGCCCGCCGCGATCCTCTGCTGCCTCGACGACGACGCGATCTGGCTGCCCACCGTCGAGGGGGTCTCCGTCGAGGGGCCCGTGATCGGCCTGCTCACGCAGCCGGCCGAGCTGCGCCTGGGCGAGCGCAGGCGCCGCGCCGCCGACGACACCCCGCCGCCGGCGGGGGCCGACGTCACGGCGCTGCTGCGCTACGTCGGCGGTGAGATGGCAGTCAAGGGCCGCCTGCTCAACCCGTGGGCGCTGTACGCCGCCGCGGTGCGGCCCGAGATCTGGGCCCGCACCGAGGAGCTGACCGACGCGACCGCGCGCCGCCTCGAGTGCCAGCTGGAGGGCGGGCCGGAGCTGCACCTCCCGATCCGCCACACCGCGGCCGGCGAGGTCGTCGCCGCCATCAAGGAGCACGACATCACGGTGTTCCTCGCCGGTGACGACGAGGCCTTGGCCGCCTCGGTCGGGCGCTACCTGGTGGCCGCGGGCTTCCTCCGCCACCGCGATGACCTTCGCATGGAGACGCGGACCGCGCCCCCGCCGGAGTCCCTCGATCCCGACACGATCTGGACCGGGGCGGGCGCACGAGACGACTTCGCGCCGGTCCCGATCCCGGTGGAGCCGGGCGGCAGCGAGCAAGAGCTTTCCACAACGCAAATCGAAGACCAGGAGGTCACGAACTCATGATCGTCGCGCTGATCGTCGCCGGCTCGGTGATAGCCGGACTGCTGCTGATCTCGTTCATCGTCTGGGCCCACCAGTACACGAAGGCCGGCCCGAACGAGGTCCTGATCATCTCCGGGCGCCGCGGCCGCAAGGGCCCCGACGGCCAGAAGATCGGGTACCGGATCGTGCGCGGCGGCGGCACCTATGTGCGGCCCTTCCGCGAGAAGGTCCAGCGGCTGTCGCTTGAGCTGATGCAGTTCGACGTTCGCACCTCGGAGACCTACTCGATGCACGGCGTCCCGGTCCAGGTCGACGGCGTCTGCATGGTCAAGGTCGACCCGTCCGACGAGGGCATCCAGCTCGCCGCGGAGCAGTTCCTCTCGCGCGGGCGCGACGACATCATCCGAACCGCCCAGCAGGCGGTCGAAGGCCACCTGCGTGCCGCGGTCGGGGCGCACTCGATCGAAGACGTCTACCGCGAGCGGGCCAAGCTGGTCAGCGCCACCAAGGAGCAGGCCGGGTCCGATCTGCATGCGATGGGCCTGGAGACGGTCTCGCTGACGATCCGCTCGATCACCGACAAGCAGGGCTATCTGGAGGCCCTGGGCCGGCCCCGCACGGCCGAGGTCAAGCGCGACGCCGTCCGCGGAGAGGCCGAGGCGGAGCGCGAGGCGAAGGCGGCCCGGTTTTCCGCCGACACCGCGATCGAGGAGTCCCGGCGCGATTACGAGCTGCGCAAGAGCTCGTTCAAGCAGGAGGGCCAGCAGGCCAGCGCCGAGGCCGACCTGGCATACGACCTGCAGCGCGCGATCACCCAGCAGGAGGTGCGGGCGCAGGAGCTGCAGGTGGAGATCGTCGAGCGCCAGAAGGCGATCGAGCTGATGGAAGCCGAGGTTCGTCGCCGGATCAACGAGCTGGAGGCGGAGGTGCTCGAGCCGGCGAAGGCGGAGGCGCGCAAGGTCGAGGCGCTCGCCGAGGCCCGCAAGGAGGAGCTGGCCGCGCAGGGCGCCGGCGAGGCGGACGCCGTCCGCCTGCGGGGCACGGCCGAGGCCGAGGCGATGGTGGCCAAGGCCGGCGCCTGGGGCATGTACAACGAGGCGGCAATCGCCGACCGCCTGCTCTCGATCCTGCCGGAGCTCGCCGCCGCCGTGTCCGAGCCGCTCTCGAAGACCGAGAAGATCGTGATGATCAGCGGCGGCAACGGCAACGGCGACGGGGTCGGCGCCCACCGGGTGACCCGCGACGTGATGCAGATCGTCGCGGAGCTGCCCGAGGTGCTCGAGTCCCTGACCGGCAAGAAGCTCGACGAGCTGGTCGCGGCCCTGCCGAAGGCGGCCTCGGGCGGCGGCTCGGCGAAGGCCGGGAGCTAGGCGATGGCGACTCGAGCGACCGACTCCCCGCTCACGGCGAGCCACTACGTGGACGAGGCCGAGGTGGAGCCTCGCCACGTGCTGGCGATGGCCGCCGAGCACGGCGTGCGGATGGTGGACTTCAAGTTCACCGACCTCCCCGGCATGTGGCAGCACGTCTCGCTGTCGATCAACGCCCTCTCGGAGGACGCGTTCGAAGAGGGCCTCGGATTCGACGGCTCCTCGATTCGCGGCTTCCAGGAGATCTCCGAGTCGGACATGATCCTCGTGCCCGACGCCTCGACCGCGGTGATCGACCCGTTCCACGAGCACAAGACGATGTCGATCGTCTGCAACATATTCGACCCGATCACGCGGGAGCCGTACTCGCGCGATCCGCGCTACGTCGCCCAGAAGGCGGAGGGGTACCTGATCGAGACCGGCATCGCCGACACCTGCTACGTCGGCCCGGAGGCGGAGTTCTTCATCTTCGACCACGTCGCCTTCGACCAGACCGTGAACCGGGCGTTCTACGAGGTCGACACCCACCAGGGCTTCTGGAACCGCGGCGCCGGCTTCGGCGAAGGTGCGTCGCGCAACGGCAACGCCAACCCCGGCTACACGCTGCGTCCCCAGGAGGGCTACTTCCCGGTCCCACCCTCGGACACCCACTCCGACCTGCGGGCGCGGATGGTGGTGGTGCTCGAGGAGATGGGGATCGAGTGCGAGTTCCATCACCACGAGGTCTCGTCGGGCGGCCAGGCGGAGATCGACCTTCGCTTCGACAAGCTGCTGCGGATGGGCGACAAGATGCAGACCAAGAAGTACGTGATCAAGAACGTCGCCTACCAGGCGGGCAAGTCGGCGACGTTCATGCCGAAGCCGCTGTTCGAGGAGAACGGCTCGGGAATGCACGTGCACCAGTCGCTGTTCCTCGGCGGCGACAACGTGATGTACGACTTCAACGGCTACGGGCTGCTGTCGCGGGAGGCGTTGAACTACATCGGAGGAATCCTCCGCCACGGGCGCGCCCTGATGGCCTTCTGCGCGCCGACCACGAACTCGTACAAGCGGCTCACGCCCGGCTACGAGGCTCCGGTCAACCTCGTCTACAGCCAGCGCAACCGCTCGGCGGCGGTGCGCATCCCGGTCTACTCGGCGGCCGAGAAGGCGAAGCGGATCGAGTTCCGCCCGCCCGACCCCACCGCCAACCCGTACCTGGCGTTCTCGGCGATGATGATGGCGGGCCTGGACGGGATCCAGAACAGGTTCGACCCGGGCCGCCCGATCGACACCGACCTGTTCGATCTGCCCGAGGACGAGCTGGCGGCGATCCCGAACGTTCCCGGCTCCCTGGACGAGGCGCTCGACGCGCTCGAGGCCGACCACGACTTCCTGCTGAAGGGGGGCGTGTTCACCGAGGACCTGATCCGCACCTGGATCGACTACAAGCGCAGCTCGGAATGCGACGCGATGAGGCTGCGGCCGCATCCGTGGGAGTTCGCCCTGTACTACGACGTCTGAGCGGAGCGGCCGCCGCCGCGTCACCGTCCGTCCCGCCCGGCTGGCCGCCGATCGGGACTAGCCCCGTCGCAGCCGGGCGACGCGCTCCTCGAGGGCGCGCATCCTGCTCATGATCTCGCCCATCTCGCGCAGGCAGGTCTCGATCTCGGTCTCCTCCTCGGGCTGCGGCGCCCGCCCTCCCCTTGCGAGCTGGGGACCGAGGAAGCGGGTGGCGACGGCACCCGTGAGCAGGGCCACGAAGGCCAGGCCGATCAGCACGACGACGATCGCGATCACGCGGCTGCCCACCTGCTCCGGGTAGATGTTGGAGCCCAGGGTCGTCATCGTCGTCACGGCCCAGTAGATCCCGTCCCAGGTGCTGAGGTGCTGGTCGCGCTCGATCGCCGCGAAGGCGGCGCCGCCGATCAGGGCGCTGAGGGCGGCGAGCAGCGCCGCGTAGCCCAGCCCCTCCAGGGAGAACAGCCGCCGCGAGGCGCCCGGTATCCGCAGCAGGCGGACGAGCCGAAACAGGCGGAACACGCGCAGGCTCTGCAGGAACGGCGGCAGGATCGGCGGCGACAGCACGACGACGACCACGTCGAGCGGGTGGTGTCGCAGCCAGAGGCGGCGGTTGGGGACGATCGCGAGCATCGTCACCAGCTCGACCGCGAACGCCACCCAGATCGCCCAGTTGAGCACCGCGGCGATCGAGTGCAGCGGCCCCTCGACGTCGCTCTCCTGGATCACCACGACGGGCACGACCAGCAGGGCCGCCAGCAGGATCGGCCACTGGAAGGCGCGCTCGACCCGGCGGCTGCGCTCGTCCATGCCGCGTTCGTCCATCCTCACTGATTCGACGGCGGCCGCCGCCCGCCTACCGGACCCGGCCAAGCGGGCGCGGCGGCCATACTTCCGCCATGGCCGATCAGACGATTCGCATCGCCCTCGCGCAGGTCGACACCACGGTGGGCGACATCGACGGCAACGCCCGCCGCGCCCGCGAGTGGATCGCGCGGGCCCGCGCGGCTGCCGCGGACCTGGTCGTGCTGCCGGAGCTTGCGATCTGCGGCTACCCGCCGGAGGACCTGTTGCTCAAGCGCCACTTCATCGCGGCGAACCGAGCCGCCCTGGACTCGCTGGCGCCGGCTTCGATCGGGATAGCCGCCCTGGTCGGGTTTGCCGATGGCGTCGACCCCATCCGCAACTCGCTGGCCGTGCTCGCCGAGGGACAGCTGCAGGGCGTCTACCACAAGACGAGGCTGCCGAACTACGGCGTCTTCGACGAGCAGCGCTACTTCGAGCCGGGGGACCAGCCGGCGCTGATCGAGCTCGGCGGGGTGCTCGTCGGCCTGACGATCTGCGAGGACGTCTGGTTCCCCGGTCCGCCTGCCAGCCTCGAGGCGGCCGCGGGGGCGCGGCTGATCGTCAACGCCTCCGCCTCTCCCTACCATCGCGACAAGGGCGCCTTTCGCGAGGAGCTGCTGGCCGAGCGCGCCCGCGAGTGCGGCGCCGCATTCGCGCTGTGCAACGCCGTCGGCGGCCAGGACGAGCTCGTCTTCGACGGCCACAGCGTGGTCGTCGACAGCGGCGGCGCCACGGTCGCCCGCGCAGCGCAGTTCAGCGAGGAGCTGCTCGTCTGCGACCTGCCGCTGCAGGGCCGGGAAGCCGCGGCCGAAGGCGGCGACGCCCCCGTCCTCGCCCGGGTGGCAAGCGCCCGCCGGGACGGGTCGGCCGCCCCGGAGGCGCTGGCGCAGCCGATGGGCGGCGAGGAGGAGATCTACGCCGCTCTCTGCCTTGGCCTGCGCGACTACGTGGAGAAGAACGAGTTCGAGCGCGTCCTGGTCGCGGTCTCGGGCGGCATCGACTCGGCCCTGGTGGCGCTCGTCGCCGCCGACGCGCTCGGCCCCGAGCGACTGAGCTGCGTCGTCATGCCCTCCCCGCACTCCAGCGCCGCCACCCAGGCAGACGCGCGGCGGATCGCCGAGAACCTCGGCGCCGATCTCGTCGAGATCGAGATCGGCGACGTGATGGAGGCCTACGACGAGGCGCTGGCCGCGGTGCTGTCGGCGGAGGAGCCGCGCCCACACGAGACGGACTCGGCGGTGGCCACCGCCGTGCACGGGACCGCCCCCGGGCTGGTCGAGGAGAACATCCAGGCGCGGATCCGGGGGAATCTGGTGATGGCGCTGTCGAACCGCCACGGCTGGCTTGTCCTCACGACCGGGAACAAGAGCGAGCTTTCGGTCGGCTACACGACCCTCTACGGGGACCTCGCAGGCGGCTTCGCGGTGATCAAGGACGTGCCCAAGACGCTCGTCTACCGGCTGGTGCGCCACCGCTGCGAACGGCCGGGCGCAGAGCTGGTGCCGGCGTCGGTGCTGGAGCGTCCCCCGTCGGCGGAGCTGCGCCCCGGCCAGCGCGACGAGGACTCCCTGCCGCCCTACGAGATCCTCGACCGGGTGCTGGAGGCCTACGTGGAGCGGGACCTCGGTCGCGACGAGATCGTCGCCACCGGCCTGCCGGCCGAGCTGGTCGAGGAGGTGGTCCGCAAGGTGGACGCCGCCGAGTACAAGCGCCGCCAGGCGCCGCCGGGGATCAAGATCACGCCGAAAGCGTTCGGCCGCGACCGCAGGATGCCGATCACGAACCGCTTTCGGGGATAGATCTGGGCCGGACCGCGGTCGTCACCGTGACCAGGGCGCAGAGACGGCCCTCGTCGTCGGAGACCTCGACCTCCCATAGCCAGGTCGTGCGGCCGCGGTGGCGCGCACGCGCCTCCGCGTTCACGTGGCCGGCGGTGATCGGTCGCAGAAAGCTGGCGTGGTTGGACTGGCCCATCGCGACCATCCCGTCAGCGGCGACGGCAAGCGCCGTGGCGCGGGAGCACACGCTCTCGGCGAGCGTCGAGATCACGCCGCCGTGGACGAGGCCCAGCGGCTGGGTGACCCTCTCGCTCACGGCGACCCGGGCCCGGGCCCCGTCGGGATCGTCCGAGATCCACTCCGTGCCGATGTGGCGGTCGAACGGCGAGTCGAGGTCGGCGGGCGGCACCGGCGCAGGCTAGATGATTGATTCCGCGGCCGCGTGTTCTTGGGGGCGGGCGGGTCAGTGCGATCTGTCGTCTAGCGCTCGATCAGGGCGGCGACCGCGGGCGCCGCCAGCAGGCGCACGAGCGCTAGGTCGAGCAGCGTGCCGGCCGCGACGGCGAGGCCGAATTCCTTGGCGGGCAGGATCAGCGAGCCCGCGAGCACGGCGGCCGCGGCGGCGACGATCGCCGCGGCAACAGCCTGCCCGGGCAGCGTCAGCGCCACGGCGCGGGCCGTCATGCGCTCGCGCGCGGAGCCGAGGCGCCGCTCGTGCCACAGCGCCGCCGCGAGTGCCGTCGAGCGCTGCGCGGAGATTGCGGCGATCGCGAGCAGCGCGGCCACGGCGGCGGTCAGGTGCGGCGCGCCTGCGGGCGTGTAGCCGAGCAGCGCGTCGAGGCGGCCGTCGCCGAACACGAGCACGAGCAGTCCCGCGGCGGCGGCGGCCGGCAGAAGCGCGAGGAGCGACGTCACGGCGGAGCGGACCGGGTTGCCCCGTCCTGCCAGCGCGGTCGCACCGAACAGGATCGCGAAGGCGAGCGCGGCCACGAGCGGAAGCCTGGTGACGGCCCGCTCGCGCGCATCGAGGGCCACCGCGCTCTCGCCGCCCACCTCCGGCGCGAGCGGCCGCGCCGTGGCGCGCACGGAGCGCACGACATCCTGGGCGGCGACCGAGCCGGGCCGGGGGCGGGCGTGGACCTCGATCAGCGACGGCCCGCCGGCGGGCCGCACGCGCGCCGAGACGACGCCCGGCACCCGTCCCACCCGGCGGGCATAGGCCACCAGGCGCTCCGTCGGTTGCGGGGCACCGGTGACGAGCAGGGGCGACGCGCCGCCGGGCCCGAGGACGGCGGCCAGGCGCGCGTCCGCGCGGCGCGCCTCGGCGCCCTGCGGAAGCTCGCGCGGGGCGAGCGACACCGAGTCGAATCGCAGCGCCGGCACGGTCGCCGCGAGGAGCGCCACCAGGGCGATTCCGCCGAGCGCCGCCGCCAGCGGGCGACGGGAGCCGACCAGGCCCGCGAGCCGATAGAGGCGGCCGCCCCGGCCGAATGCGGACGGCGGCGGGCGGCCACGCAGGGCGTGACCGGCGAGCGCAAGCGCGGCAGGGGTCGCCACCAGCGCGGCGAGCCCGGCGAGGAGCGCGGCGACCGCTCCCGACAGCGCCATCGAATGGGCGTAGCCCAGCGGCAGCAGCCAGCCGAGCGCCGAGACCGCCGCGGCGGCGCAGGCGGCGAGCGCGACAGACGGCGCTGCCAGCTCGGCGGCGTGACCCAGGGCGCTCTCGCCGCGTCCGAACGCCCATGCCTCGTCGCGGTAGCGGCTGGCGATCGACAGCGACGCGTCGAGTCCGACCGCCAGCCCGATCGCCGCGCCCGGGGCGGCGCCGAGCACCGAGGTCTCCGCCACCCCCGAGGCGAGACGAAGTGAGGCGGCCGCGGCGAGGACCCCCACCGCGCCGGCGAGGACGGGCGCGACGGCGACGCGCAGGCCGAGGGCGCCGACGAGCAAGAGAAGCGTGAGCGGGAGCACCAGCAGCTCGAGCCGGCCGAGCTCGTGGCGGATCCGCTGACGGGCCGTGCGCAGGACCTCGACGCGGCCGCCGTACAGGACGCGCAGCGGGCCCGGGTCGAGGTTGGCCTGGATCCGGCCGGCGGCGCGCTCGCGCGCGGCGGCGTCCCCGCGAAGGAAGACCTCCAGCGCCGTCGTGTGCCCGTCGCGCCCGACCGGGCCCCGCCGCACGACGGCCACGGCCGGGTCGGTGCGCAGCTGGGTGGCGATCGTGCGCAGGGCCACCCCGTAGACGGCGGAGCGCGCCGAGACGCGGCCGCGTGTGACCAGCAGGAGGTCAGCCTCCGCGTCGTGCCCCAGGGCCGTGCGCAGGCGCGCGGCGGCGGCGGCGCTCTGCGACCCGGAGGGCGTCAGGCCCGAGACCCCGAGTCTCTCGCCGGCTCCCGATGCGATCACGGCCAGCACCACGGCGGCAAGCGCGACCGCGGCGAGAGCGGCGCGCGGCCGCCCGGCGGCCGCGGCGCTGAGGCGCGCGGACATGCGATCACGATAGACGGCCGTCTGTAGTGTTTCCGCGCGATGGCGCTCAAACAGGATCAGCGGGCGATGCTCCAGCTGCTGCTGGAGCGCGGCCAGAGCTACGAGGATCTCGCCGGCCTGCTCGACACGAGCAGCGACGAGGTCCGCAGGCGCGCCCGGGCAGCGCTGAGCGAGCTCGGGGGAGGCGACGACCCCGACGCCGACGTCGCCCTCACCGACTACCTGCTCGGGCAGGCCGACCCGATCGGCCGCGCCGATGTGGTCCGCCACCTCAAGCAGGACTCCGACGCCCGCGGCCGCGCCGAGGAGCTGGCGGCGAAGCTCGCGGTGATCGCTCCCGACGCGGAGCTGCCGCAGATCCCGGCGGCGCCTGGACGCCGCGCCGCGCGCCGGCCAGTGGAGGAAACGGAGGCCGCCACGGGCGCCGGACCGCAGCGGGCGGCGCTCGGGCGCTCCCTGCAGTCGCTTTCGGCGCGCCAGAAGCAGCTGCTCGTCGCGCTCGCCGCCGGCGCCCTCCTGGTGATCGCGATCGTCCTCGTGGCGACCGGGGCGTTCGGCGGCGGTGGCGGAGGCGAGAGCGCGAGCACCCAGACCACGGCGGCCAACGAGGAGATCGTGCGGGTGCCGATGCAGGCGACGGGTGGCGGCAAGGCCCAGGGCCAGATCGTCTTCGCGCGCGTCTCCGATCAGCCGGTGATGCAGGTCAACGCCACCGGGCTCGATCAGGCCCGTCCGGGGCAGGTCTACGTGCTCTGGCTGTACAACAGCCGCAGCCAGGCCTTCCCGCTCGGGATCCTGCCCGCGCGGAACGGGGTGGCGAACGCCCAGCTGCCGCTTCCGGCCGCGCTGGTCCAGGTCCTCCCCGCATTCCGCTTCTTCGACATCTCGCTGTCCAAGGCGACGTCCGTGAACGCGAAGCTGCAACAGGCGCGCAAGTCGAACGCCAATGCGATCCCCGGATACTCGGGGCGCAGCGTCCTGCGCGGCGAGATCCCGCGCGGGACGACGGGCACCGCCACCCAGCCCGGGGCGACCGGGGCGACCGGAGCGACCGGAGCGACCGCCCAGCCCGGCCAGTAGCGGGCCGCGGCTCGCCTACGGCGGCAGCAGCTTGCCGGGGTTCATCACTCCGGCCGGGTCGAGGCGCTGCTTGGCGGCGGCGATCACGTCCAGCCCGAGCCGGCCGATCTCGGCCTCCATGTAGGGGGCGTGGTCGCGCCCGACCGCGTGGTGATGCGTGATCGTGCCCTCTGCTGCGACGATCGCCTCGCAGGCCGCCGTCTTCACGGCGCGCCACTGGGCGATCTCCTCCCCGGGCCGCCGTCGCGCCATGAACGTGAAGTAGAGCGACGCGCCGGCCGCGTAGGCGTGGGAGAGGTGGCACATCACGATTCCCGGTGTTCCCTGGGCCCGGAGCGCCGCCGCGATCGCCTCCCGCACCGCGGCGTACAGCTCGCCGAGCCGCGACCAGGTGTGCGCCGTCTCCAGGGTCTCGACGAGCACGCCGGCGTCGAGCAGCTCGTCGCGCAGGTAGGGACCGTCGTAGCGGCCGCGATCCCAGGAGCGCCCGGCTCGCGTGCCGAGGGCGACGGCGCCACCGGTGCGCAGGAGGCGGGCGGCCAGCGCCGCGCGCCGCCGCACAGCCTCGGCGTCGCCCTCCCAGCCGCAGATCAGCAGGGAGCCGCCGTCGACACGGCGAAGCCGCAGGTAGGCGCCGAGGGCGCGGCGCGCAAGGCCGCCCGGGCCGCCGGAGGCGAGGGCGATCCGCGTCTCGTCGGGATCGGACACCCGGATCACATCCGGCAGGGCCTCGCCCTGGGCGAGCGCCCGCACGGCCTCGGTCCCGGCGTCCCAGTCCGGCACGATCCAGGCTTCGTACCGGCGCAGCTCGGGCGCCGGGCGCACGCGTACCTCCACCTCGGTGATCGCGCCCAGCACGCCCTCGGAGCCCAGCACCAGCTCGCGCAGCGCGGGGCCGGCGGCCGTGTGCGGCGTGCGCCGGGTCGCCAGGTCGCCGGCGGGGGCCGCCAGGCGGATCCCGGTCACCATCGTGTCGAAGCGGCCGTAGCCGCTGGACGCCTGGCCGGCCGAGCGGGTGGCGGCGTAGCCGCCGATCGTCGCGCACTCGAAGGACTGCGGGAAGTGGCCGAGGGTCATCCCGCTGGCGCCCAGCGCCCGCTCCGCATCCGGCCCGCGCAGCCCGGCGCCGAGGCGCGCGGTCAGCGAGCGCGGGTCGACGGACGTCCGCCGCAGGCGGCCGAGGTCGAGCGAAAGCACGGCCTCGAAGCCGGCGGCCACCGGGTCCACCCCGCCGACCACGCTCGTGCCCCCGCCGAAGGGGACGACCGCGACCCCGGTCGCCGCACAGGCGTCGAGCAGCGCCCGCACCGCCTCCGGCCCGGCCGGGACCGCGACGGCGTCGGGAGCGGCGTCGAGCCGCCCGGAGCGCAGCCTGACCAGGTCGGGATAGCTGCGGCCGGCGGCGTGGCGGAGACGGTCCTCGACGTCGGCGAGGAGCGGGCCTCCGGCCGCGTCGACCACCGCCCGGGGAAGCGGGCGCGCCGGCGGCAGCGATACCTCGGCGAGCTCGGCGCGCCGGCTCGGCTCCAGCTCGCCGAGCTCGGAGCGGAGCATGTCGAGGGCTCCCTCGGGCAGCGGCAGGCGGCGGTCAGCGTCCCCCCACCCCCACCACTTGGTGTCGCGCCCCGGCGCAGGGGCGGTCATCGCTCCTCCGATGCCGGCCGTACGAGCGCCCGCTCGACGCCGTCCAGCGCGCCGTCGACCATCCGGCGGGCGCCGCGGCGCATCATCGGCGAGCCCAGCCGCGACATTCCGCGCAACCGCTGGCGCATGGTGATCGAGACGCGCGTCGCCGAGTCCTGCGGCTGCATGGCGATCTCGGTGACGGCGCTGCGCAGGACGCGGTCGAAGGGCGTGTCGCCCAGCTGCTGCTCCCAGACGTAGCGCTCGCAGCGCGCCGCGGAGACCGAGGCGAAGTCCGCGCGCACGGTGCGGCCGGCCTCGGTCTCCAGGACCTTCGTCCAGTGGTTGCGGCGCCCGCCGCGCCCGCGGCGGACGTTCTCCACGCGCTGCGTGCGCGGCCACCAGCGGGGCAGGTGATAGGGATCCGAGACCAGCTCCCAGACCGCCTCCACCGGCGCCTCGATCACCCGGCTGCGCGAGACCCTCGGCACTGGATCAGGCTGTGTGTAGGACGCGAAAACCGAGCATGGCGAGGACGCAGGGAGGGCGTCGACGCGAGCGTACTGAGAACGTACGTGAGCGAGACGCCCGACCGAGGACAAAGCCAGGCGAAGGTTTGCAGCGTCCTAGACCGTCAGGCGGCGGAGGTCCCGGACGAGCAGCAGGTGCTTCAGGTGGCTGCAGATCGCCGCCAGGTTCTCGAGGTTCTCGATCGCCTCCTTGCGGCGTGCAGGGTTGCGCGATCGCAGCGCCGGCCCCAGGATCTGCTCGAGCAGGGCCGCCTCGCGGTCGGCGGAGCTGCGAAACACGCGCAGGTTGCGCCCGGCTACGCCGAAGCGCGCGAGCTCGCCGGCCGCCCTGACGATCTCGCGGTCCGTCTCGTCGTACAGCAGCCGGTTGTCGGCCGTCCGGTCGGGCTTGATCACCCCGAACTCCTCCAGCTCCGCCACCAGCGACTCGGGAACGCCCGCCTCCTCGACGAGCTGCTCGAGCCCGAAGCGCGCCGTGCTCTCGGTCACGGTCACCGCGCGCCGCACGGCGCCCGGCGAGGGCCCGCGGTCGCCGGCCGGCGATGCGTCGTGACCGGAGGCCAGCTCCTGGCGGATCACCCGCAGGGGCAGGAACTCGTCCCGCTGCAGGCGCAGGATCGTGCGCAGCCGCTCGACGTCGGCCTGGCTGTAGAGGCGGTAGCCGCCCGAGGTGCGGCGCGGGGAGAGAAGCTTCTGGTCCTCCAGGTAGCGGATCTTGGAGATCGAGATGTCCGGGAACTCCTGGCTGAGGATCTTGCAGACGGCCCCGATCGTCAGCGCCTTGCGGGGGCGCGACGGCGATACCTCGGCGCGGCCCTCGACGCGTTCAGGGGAGATCGCCATCTAACGCTCCAGGTAGCTGAGCTTGTACTTGCCGACCTGGATCTCGTCACCGTCGGCGAGTTTGTGGGACTCGATACGGCGCCGGTTCACGTAGGTGCCGTTGAGCGACCCGAGGTCGTCGATGTAGAGGCCGTCGCGGCGCCGCACGAGCAGGGCGTGGTTGCGCGACACGGTGACGTCGTCGAGGAAGACGCCCGCGTCGGGGCTGCGGCCGATGCTCACGCGGTCCTCCTCGATCGTGAAGCTCTCCCCCGCGCGGCCGCCTCCGGAGCGGATCACGAGGGCGGCGCCGGCCTTCTCGACGACCTCGTCGATGTCGACCGGCTGAAGCTCGCCGGTCTCGTCGACCGTGTAGGTCATCGTCGTCGGCTCGTCGGCGCCCTCCTGGATGGTCAGATAGGCGCCGCACTTCTGGCAGTAGTTGGCGCCCTCGGGGTTGACGAACCCGCATTCGGGGCAGTGCACCGCCATCTGGTCAGCTCCCTAGCCGGACCGGGCGCCCGGGATCAGGACGCCTCGCCGTCCTCGGGGACGTTCTTGCCGGCGAGGATGTCGGTGAGGCGCTGCACGTCCTCGCCGGTGACCAGCGCGTCGCCCTCCTCGCGCTTCTGGCGCAGGCGGTTGACGAGCTCGGCTCGGAGGATGTCGATCTTTCCGTGCAGCAGGCGACGCCGGAACGAGACCTCCTGCTCCTCGGCGGTGAGCTCCTCGATCAGTCCCTTCAGCTCCTTGTCGCTGAGCGAGCCGATGTCGGGAAAGGTGTCTTCCTCAAGGGCCATTCGCGCTCCTAGGTTCGCTGGCGAAGCGCCATTATAGGCGCGGCGGTCAAGGGGTCAACCAAAGGTTGAGGGTTGATCGGAACCCTGCAATCGCGCCGCTTCCAGGCCGGCGCGCAGGTAGAGGCCGGTGGCGGCGATCGCCGCCCCCAGCCCGACGAGCAGCAGCGCGGTGGAGAGCCAGGTGTCCACCGCCATGGCCAGGAAGATCGCCGTCATCACCGGCCACACAGCCGCCCGTCCGATCCAGTTGACCTCCAGGTCGAGGCCGCGCCGCATGCCCGCCTGGGCGAGAACGAGCGTGACCAGCTCGCGCGCGGCGAGCGCCGCCAGCGCCCAGCGCGGAAGCAGGTCGAAGTGCCAGCAGACGACCGCCCCCGAGAGGATCGTGAGGCGATCGATCAGCGGGTCGAGCAGGGCCCCCATGCGGCTGTACTGGCCGGTCGCCCGCGCCAGCAGGCCGTCCACGTAGTCGCCCGCGGCGATTGCCGCGTAGAGGACGGTCGCCGGCGCCGTGCGGCCGTCGCCGGATCCGAGCGCGAGGGCCAGGAACACGGGGATCGCCGCCAGCCGCAGGTAGCCGACCAGGTTCGGGATCGTCCACGGGCGCAGCGGCTGACCGGGGCGGGTCTCCGCCGGGCCGGGCCCGGAGCGGTCGATGCCGACCAGGCGGCGGAGCGTCACCGGCCGGTCGGGGCCTCGGGTGGGAGCCGCCATCCGCGTGCCGCTCAGTCGATCGACTCCAGCAGGCGGAGGGCATCGGCGGCCGCCGATGCCACCGGCAGGCGCTCGTCGCTGCCGCTGCGGCGGACCTGGGCCTCCACGGCGCCCTCCGCCAGGGCCCGGCGGCCGACGGTGAGGCGCAGCGGGCAGCCGACCAGCTCCGCATCGGCGAACTTCTCCCCCGGGCCCGCCTCGCGATCGTCGTAGAGGACCGCGGCGCCGGCCTCGCGCAGCTCGGCGTAGAGGCGCTCGGCGGCCTCGTGCTCGGCGTCCCCCGGACCGCCGAGGGCGACCAGGTGAACCTGCCAGGGGGCGATCGACGGCGGCCAGACGATTCCGCGATCGTCCGCGCCCTGCTCGATCGCCGCGGCGATGATCCGGGCCGGGCCGATCCCGTAGCTGCCCATCACGATCGGCCGCTCGCGACCCTCCTCGTCGAGGAACGTCGCGCCCAGGGGCTCCGAGTAGCGCGTGCCGAGCTTGAAGATGTTGCCCACCTCGATCGCGGGCTCGATCTCGATCCTGCCGCCGCCGGGAGCGGTGTCCCCCGCCTCGACCCTGCGGATGTCCGCGTCGGTGTAGGGGAAGTCCCGGCCGGGGGCGACCCCGCGCAGGTGGGCGTCCGCCTCGTTGGCGCCGGCCACGAACGAGTCGCCCACGATCGCGCCGTCCATCAGCACGGGCAGGTCTGACCCGACCGGGCCGACGAAGCCGGCAGGGCCCAGCTCGGCGGCGATCTCGTCGGCGTGGGCGGGGCGGAAGTCGGCGGCGAGCGCGTTTCGCAGCTTCACCTCGTTCAGTCGGTGGTCGCCGCGGACCAGGGCGATCACCATGCCCCGTCCCTCGACGACCACCGGCAGGGCCTTCAGCAGCGCTCCGGCGGGTACCGCGAGGGCGGCGGAGACCTCCTCCACCGTCGTCAGCCCGGGGGTCTCCACGCGCTCGGGCGCGTCCAGCGCCGCCGGCAGCTCGACCGCACGCGCCTCGGCGGACGCCACCTCGACGTTGGCGGCGTATCCGGGGGCGAGCGCCACCTCGTTCTCGCCGGCGGCGCACGGCGCCATGTACTCGTGGGCCCCGAGACCGCCCATCATCCCCACGTCGGACTCCACCCGGTACCAGCGCAGCCCGCAGCGGTCGAAGATCCGGTCGTAGGCCTCGACGTGAAGCTGGTAGCTGCGCTCCAGGCCCTCCCCGTCGCGGTCGAAGCTGTAGGAGTCCTTCATCGTGAACTCGCGCGTGCGCAGCACGCCGGCGCGCGGGCGCGGCTCGTCCCGCTCCTTGATCTGGATGTGGTAGAGGATCAGCGGCAGCTCACGGTAGGAGCGGACGTCGCGGGCCACGTGGAAGGTGAGGCTCTCCTCGTGGGTCATCGCCAGCACCAGATCGGAGCCCTTGCGGTCCGAGAGCTTGAACAGCTCGTCGATCGCGTAGCGGCCGGTCCGCCGCCACAGTTCGGCTGGCTGCAGCACCGGCATCAGCATCTCCTGCGCGCCGATCGCGTCCATCTCGGAGCGGATCACGGCCTCCACCTTGCGATGAACCCTCCAGCCGGCGGGAAGGTAGGTCCACATGCCGGCGCCGAGCTGGCGCACGAGGCCGGCGCGGACCATCAGGCGGTGCGAGACCGCCTCGGCGTCGGCCGGCGCCTCCTTCAGGGTAGGCAGCAGTAGCTGGGACAGGCGTGACATGCGGCGAGCCCGAGATTATCCGTGGCCGCGCCCGATCGGGGCGCGGGGCCGGCCGCCCGGGTGATTGAATGGTGGCGCGGCTGCGGCGCGACGAGCGCGTGCATCAGGGGACCCGATTTGCGCGCAACTTTGCCCAACCAGACGAGTTCTAGGGTCGTGCCCGTAGCAGGCGGGAGCCGATCGACGATGCCGGAATTCGCCAACCGTCCGCGGGCACGGGCGTTCGCCGCCGCGGCGGCCCTCCTCGCCCTCTGCGGACTGGCCTGGACCGCCTCGCCGGCGCGGGCATCAGCCGGACAGCGGACGATGTTCGACGACCCGCGCCTGCTGGTCAACGCGGACGAATCCCGCCGCCAGGCGACCCTCGACCAGCTGCAGGCGCTCGGCGTGGACGAGGTGCGGGCGATCATCTACTGGCGCGACATCGCCAAGTCGCCCAACCAGAACACGGTCCCCTCCCCCCCGCTCTACACCGACGTGGCGATGGGGCCCTGGGAGTGTCTGGCGAAGGACGCGGCCGACCGCGGCATGAGCGTCCAATTCACGGTCAGCGGGCCGATCCCCGACTGGGCCAGCAGCACCCACAGCAGCGTCAACAACCCGAAGCCGTCGCTCTACCGCGACCTGCTGAACAGGCTGGGGCAGCAGTTCAACGGCACCAGCCTCGGTCAGTGCGGCCTGGATCCCGCGGTCCACCACTGGGGCCTCTACAACGAGCCCAACGTCGCCTTCTTCCTCGGCCCCCAGTTTCGGAACGGCAAGCCCTATTCCCCGCGGCTCTACCGCCGCCTCTACCTCGCCGGGCGCCAGGGGCTGCTGGACGCCGGCCATGCCGGCGACCGGATCCTGTTCGGCGAGACCGGCCCGCGCGGCAGCTCGCGAGCGATCTCCCCCCTGCGCTTCCTCAAGCTCTCCCTCTGCCTGGACCGCAACTACCAGCTGCAGGGCGGCTGCGGCAAGGTCCAGACCAGCGGCTGGGCGCAGCACCCGTACAGCTTCCGCCAGGCGCCCTGGCAACCGGGCGCCTCCGGCGACTTCACCTTCGGCTCGCTCGGCCGGCTGGTGACCGCGCTGAACCGCGCCGGCCAGGCGGGGGCGATCCCGAAGCGCCGGCCGGTCTTCCTCACCGAGTACGGGATCCAGAGCAAGCCCGACCCGTACAGCGGGGTCAGCCTCGCCACCCAGGCCGAATGGCTCGCGATCTCCGAGTTCATCGCCTTCGGCAACCCGCGAATCCGCAGCTACGCTCAGTACCTGATGCGCGACGACCCGCCCTTCAACAGCGGCGTCAAGTACGGCGGATTCGAGACGGGGCTGCGCTTCCACAACGGCGACCGCAAGCCGGCGTTGGCCGAATTCCGCATCCCGCTCGTGGTCAAGCGCCGGGGCTCGACGAAGGTGCGCCTGTGGGGCCACGTGCGGCCCTACGACGGCACGCCGCCGCAGGCGACGGAGGTCCGGATCCGCGTCAAGAACGGAAGCGGGCAGTCGCACTTCCTCAAGGCACCCGACCTCAGCGCCAGCGGCTACTTCTCGACGCCAGCCGGCTTCCGCAGCGGCCGGCGCTGGAAGGCGACCTGGAACTCGGGCACGACAACCTACGCGGGCCCGTGGACCAGGGCCTATCGTTTCTGAGAACGTGTGGCGGGGGGCTTTGATCTTCAGGGTCCGGCCGGCCGCCGCGCTTGCGGCGGCCGCTGTCGTGGCCTGCCTGGCGGCCCCGTCGGGGGCCGCCGCCGCCGTCGACCAGACGACGATGTTCGACTCTCCAATCGACCTGCTCGAGCGCGGCCAGAACCTGCGCGACTTCACGCTCGACGAGCTGAAGAGCGACGGCGTCGACACCGTCCGCGTCCTGGTCTACTGGCGCAAGATCGCCCCGAATCCTGACTCCTCGACCAAGCCGGCGGGCTTCGATGCCACCGACCACACCGACTATCCGCAGGGCGCCCTCTACCAGCTCGACAACCTGATCGCGGCCGTCCAGGCGCGGGGCATGAACATGCACATCACCGTCGGCGGGCCCGTCCCCAAGTGGGCGACTCAGGACGCCACCGGCCAGATCGAGGACCCAAAGCCCTCCGAGTACCAGGCGTTCATGCACGCCCTCGGCACGCGCTGGGGCGGCGGCTGGGACCACGACGGCAACCCGAGCACCCCGCCGCCGACCGTCCACAGCTGGGGCATGTGGAACGAGCCGAATGTCGGCGGCTTCCTCGGGCCGCAGTACAAGAACGGCCAGCTCTACTCGCCGACCCTGTACCGCCGCCTCTACCTCGCCGGCCGCCGCGGCCTGATCTCAAGCAGCCACGGCGGCGACACGATCATGATCGGCGAGACCGGCCCGCGCGGAAGCAAGCGGGCGATCCCGCCGCTGCGCTTCCTGCGGGCGGTGCTCTGCCTGAACGCGAACTACAAGCCGACCCAGAGCTGCGCCAGGCTGCCGGCAAGCGGCTGGGCGACCCATCCCTACAGCTACCGCAAGGCCCCCTGGGAGGCGTCCGACTATCCGGACGACCTCACCTACGGCAACCTGCCGAAGCTGGTCGATGCCCTCGACCGCGCCGCGGCGGCAGGCGCCCTGCCGGCGCACCTGCCGATCTACGAGACCGAGTTCGGCGTGCAGAGCAAGCCCGACCCCTACAGCGGTGTCAGCCTTCAGCAGCAGGCCGAGTACCTGGCGATCGCCGAGTACATCGCCTACCGCAGCGCACGGATCCACAGCTTCTCGCAGTACCTGATGCGCGACGACCCCCCGGACCTCAGCCCGACCACTCCTTACGGCGGCTTCGAGACCGGCCTGCGACTGGCCGACGGAACGCTGAAGCCCTCCTACTACGAGTTCCCGCTGCCGCTGGTCGTCAAGCGCGCGAAGGGCGCCGAGGTGCAGATCTGGGGCCACGGCAGGCTGTTCGCGAAGCTCGGCTCGCCGGCCGGCCTGGCGCCCGTGCGGATCCGGCTACGGGATCCCGGCAAGAAGCCGCGCGACCTGAAGACCGTCGACCTCGACTCGCACGGCTACTTCACGACCACCGGGCTCTACCGGCAGGGCCGCCAGTGGCGCCTGGTATGGGAGCTGCCGGGCAGCTACACGGTCAAGGGGCCCTGGACGCGGGCCTACAGCTTCTGATGGCCGACGACGAGCGGACCGCGATTCGCTGAGAGACGATGCTCGGCCGCGGGGGAAGAAACCGGGGGGCGCAGCGGTGGCTGGTCGCAATCGCGACCGCCGCCGCCGCGCTTGCGGCGGCGCCGGCGGCGGCGGCCTCGCGGGGACAGACGATGATCTTCGACGCCCCCCACGAGCTGATCGAGAACCAGAACGACCTGCGCGACCCCACGCTCGACGAGCTGCGGGCGCTCGGCGTGCGCGAGATCCGCGTGCTCATGTACTGGCGTGCGGTGGCGCCGTCGCCCGATTCGACGACCGCCCCGCGGGCGCCCTTCGCCGCCGCCGACCCCTCCACGTACCCGGCCTCGAAGTGGGATCCCTACGACACCCTGCTCGCCGACGCCAAGGCGCGCGGATTTCGCGTCCTGCTGACCGTCACCGGCCCGATCCCCCGCTGGGCGAGCGCGTCCGGCGACGAGCGCAACGACCCCGAGCCCGGCGAGTTCTACAAGTTCATGCACGCCGTCGGCGTCCGCTACAGCGGCAGCTACCGCAAGGAGACGCTCGGTCTGCCGTTCGGGCCCACGCTCCCCAACGTGGACGCCTGGTCGCTGTGGAACGAGCCCAACGTCGGCTACTTCCTCGGGCCCCAGCAGAGGGACGGCAGGCCCTACGCGGCGCTGCTCTACCGCCGGCTCTACGAGCGCGGCCACAAGGCGCTGGTCGACACTGGCAACGGCGGCGACCCGATCCTGATCGGCGAGACCAGCCCTCGCGGCAGCCGCCACTCGACGGCGCCGCTGGCGTTCCTGCGCGACACGCTCTGCCTGTCGCGGAGCTACCGCAGGGACTCCTCCTGTGAGCGGCTCGAGGCTGACGGCTGGGCGACCCACCCCTATAGCTCCTACCAGTCGCCGCTGGCGCGCCCGCGCGGGCGGGACGACATCACGATCGGCGTCCTCGGCCGCCTCGAGAGCGCGCTCGACCGGGGCGGGCGCAGCGGCGCGATCACCGCCCGGCTGCCCGTCTACATCACCGAGTACGGGGTGCAGAGCAAACCCGACCCCTACGTGGGCGTGAGCCTTGCCCAGCAGGCCGAGTTCGACGCGATCTCCGAGCGGATCGCCTGGCACGACGCGCGCATTCGCAGCTTCGCCCAGTACCTGATGCGAGACGATCCGCCGGACCTGAGCGGGGTGCGCTACGGCGGCTTCGAGTCGGGACTGCGATTCAGCGACGGGCGCAAGAAGCCGTCCTACGACGCCTTCCGTCTCCCGCTCAGCGTCAAGCGCTCCGGCAACCGGGCCTCCCTCTGGGGTCTCGTGCGCCCGGCGACCGGGTCGGCGCAGGTGACGATCCGATCAAGCGACGGCGGCAGAACGCGCAAGGTGAAGAGGGTCGCCACGGCGGCCGACGGCCACTTCGCGACGACGGCGCCATACCGCTCGGGCCGCCGCTGGAGGATCGTCTGGACCGGCCCGGGCGGGACCGTCTTCCGCGGTCCCTGGACGCGCGCCTACTGATCGCGGCCGGCGCGCCGGGCCGCGCCGAACCGGCGCACGCGGGCGGGCGCTTCGGTTCAATCTGCGCCGGGGTGCGTGTGCGGCTGTCAAGGCGGGCGATCGCGCTGGTGGCGCTGTGCGCGCTGCCCGCCCTCGGCGCGTGCGCGGCGACGGCGGCAGCGTCGCCTTCGGAGCAGATGATCTTCGACGCGCCCCACGAGCTGGTCGAGGGAAAGCACGGCGACCGGGGCCGCACGCTCGACGAGCTGCAGTCGCTCGGGGCGGACACGGTGCGGGTGCTGATGTATTGGCGGGCCGTCGCGCCCCACCCCGACTGGGAGACCCAGCCCGGCGGCCGCTTCGACCCGTCCGACCCGGCCACCTACCCGGCGGAGAGCTGGTCGAGCTACGACGCCGTGATCAGCGGCGCCAAGGAGCGCGGCATGACGGTGCTGCTGACCCCGACCGGGCCGATCCCCCGCTGGGCGAGCGCCTCGAACAGCGGCACCGAGGATCCCAGGCCCGAGGCCTTCGCCGCGTTCATGCACGCGGTCGGGACGCGCTACAGCGGCGGCTACCGCGCGCCCTTCATGTCTCTTCCGGGGTTGCCGTTTGGGCCACCGCTTCCCGACGTCGACGAGTGGTCGATCTGGAACGAGCCCAACGTCCCCTACTTCCTCGGGCCGCAGCTCAAGGACGGCGTGCCCTACTCGCCGCGCCTCTACCGGCGCCTCTACGAGGCTGGCCATGCGGCGCTTGAGGCCACCGGCAACGGCGGCGACCCGATCCTGATCGGTGAGACGGGATCGCGCGGCAGCGCGCGCGGGGTGGCGCCGCTGCGCTTCCTGCGCGGCGTGCTCTGCCTCTCGGCGGACTACCGGCGCGACCCGCGCTGCGCCCCGCTGCCAGCCGACGGCTGGGCGACGCATCCGTACACGCAGCGCATCTTCCCGACAGCGGGGCCGCGCGTGCGCGACGACGTCACGATCGGGTCGCTGGACCGCCTCGCGAGCGCGCTCGACCGTGCCGGGGCAGCCGGGGCCCTGTCCCCGCGGCTGCCGATCTACGTCACCGAGTTCGGCGTCCAGAGCCTTCCAGACCCCTGGGTGGGCCTCGGCCTGCGGCGTCAGGCCGAGTACCGGTCGCTGGCGGAGTCACTCGCCTGGCACAACCCGCGCGTGCGCAGCTTCGCCCAGTATCTGATGCGCGACGATCCGCCCGCCCTGACGCGCGTGCGCTACGGCGGCTTCGAGTCGGGCCTGCGCACGGCGTCCGGCCAAAGGAAGCCGTCGTACGCCGGTTTCCGCCTTCCATTGGTGGTCGCCAGGCGGGGCTCGGGGGTCGTCATCTGGGGCCTGGTGAGGCCCGCCAGCGACGGCGATCGGGTGCGGATCGAGGCGCGCGACCGGTTCGGCAGGCCGTGGACGGTCGCTCGTGCGCCGACGCGCCGGTCGGCGTTTCGCGCCGGCGGCGGCTGGGCGCCGGGGCGCAGCTGGCGCACCGTGTGGACCTCGCCGGCCGGGGTGAGCTACCGGGGTCCCTGGGTCCGCGCCTACCGCCTCTAGGTCCGCGTGAAGCGCCGCCCGGCGACCGGAGAGACGTCCTCGTCCAGCGACACCGCGTGCTTCCGCTGCGCGGGGCGCAGGGCCGGCAGCGGCTCGGCCTCGGCGCCGTCGGCGCTTGCCGCCTCGGCCTCCATCCGGGCGATCCGCTCTGGCGTCAGCTCGCCCGCGTTGTCCTCCTCGATCCGGGCCAGCCAGCGAGCCCCCGCGTCGGCCTCGTCGGCGTCCACCTCGACCCCGCCGCGGTCGAGCGAGCGGTCGATCTCGGCGAACAGGGCGTCCACCAGCTCGGCCTGCGGCACCTTCCGCAGCGGCTTGCCGTGAGCGAAGATCAACCCCTCGTCCTTGGCCCCGGTGATCCCGAAGTCGGCGTGGGACGCCTCGCCGATCCCGTTCACGGCGCAACCGAGCACCGCGACCTCGATCGGCTCCTGGTAGGCCTCGAGGCGCTGCTCGATCTCCGCGACCACGGTGTCCATGTCGAACTGGAGCCGGCCGCAGGTCGGGCATGCGATCAGGACGGGGCCCCGCTGGCGGAGCTGCAGCGCCTTGAGTATCTCCCAGGCGACCTTGACCTCCTCCTCGGCGTGGAAGGTGGAGAGGCTGATCCGGATCGTGTCGCCGACGCCGTCGGCGAGCAGGGTGCCGAGCCCGACGGCCGACTTCAGCGACCCTGACCACTTCGTGCCCGCCTCGGTGATCCCGAGGTGCAGCGGATAGTCGATCTTCGACGCCAGCAGGCGGTTGGCGGCGATCGTGTTGGGCACGTTCGTGGACTTGATCGAGACCTTGAAGTTCTCGTAGTCGAGACGCTCCATCAGCTCCACGAACTCGACCGCGGCCTGCACGAGCGCCTCGACGGGATCGCCCCGCTCCAGCTCGTGCAGGTGCTTGGGCAGCGAGCCGGAGTTGACCCCGATCCGCATCGGCACGCCGGCGGCGGTGGCGCGCTCGGCAACCTCGGCGACCTTGTCGGGCCCGCCGATGTTCCCGGGGTTCAGGCGGATGCAGTGGGCGCCGGCGTCGATCGCCTTCAGCGCCAGTGTGTGGTTGAAGTGGATGTCGGCGATCACGGGGATCGGCGACTCGCGCACGACGGTCCGCAGGGCCTCGACGTCCTTGTCGCGGGGCACCGCGACCCGGACCAGGTCGGCGCCGGCCTCCGCGACCTTGCCGATCTGCTCCATGGTCGCGCCCAGGTTGGCCGTCTCGGTCTTCGTCATCGTCTGCACGGCGACGGGGGCGCCGCCGCCGATCGGCACCTTGCCCACCCATATCTGGCGCTTGGAGGCCATCCGGGGAAGGGTACCGAGGCGCCGGTTGAACCCCGGCGACACGGCCTTCGTATGCTCTGTCGAGATGAGGCTCGGCAGGAAGCTCGTCCCCCTCCTCGCGGCGCTGTGCCTGGGAGCCCTCGGCGCCGGCCCGGCGACGACCTCGGCGAGCTTCCACGAGATCAAGGTGAGGGAGGTGTTCCCCGGCTCGACCGCGAAGGGCGCCAGCGCCGAGTTCGTCGAGCTGCAGATGTACGCGTCCTTCCAGACCTTCGTCAGCGGCCACCGGGTCAACCTGTACGCCGCCGACGGCACCCTGAGGGCGGACCCGCCCTTCACCGCGGACGTCAGCAACGGCCAGAACCAGCGCACCGTGCTGATGGCGACGGCGAGCGCGGCGAGCGGGTTCGGTGTCACGCCGGACGTCACGATCGCCGACGCCGACAACCTCGACCCCGCGGGCGGCGCGATCTGCTGGCCGAGTGGGTCGCCCCCCGATTGCGTGTCGTGGGGCGGCTTCAACAACACCAGCGGCACCCCGCTGCCCGGCGTGACCGGCGCGCCGGAGGCGGCGATTGCGGACGGGAGCTCGCTGAACCGCTCGATCGCCGCGCACTGCCCCACCCTGCTGGAGACGGCCGACGACACGAACCAGAGCGGGGCCGACTTCTTCCAGGCGGCGCCATCGCCTCGGCCGAACTCGGTCGCGCCGACCGAGCACGCCTGTCCCGTCCCGAACACGACGATCACCGCCGGCCCGAGCGGCAACACCATGGACCGCACCCCCACCTTCCGCTTCAAGTCGAGCGTCGCCGGCTCGACGTTCCGCTGCAAGCTCGACCAGCGTCCGTTCACGGCCTGCACGAAGCCGAAGACCTACCAGACACTTTCCTTCGGCAGGCACACCTTCAAGGTGAAGGCGGCCAAGAACGGCATCCAGGACCCCTCTCCCGCCAGCCGCAGCTTCAAGGTCGTCCACTAGGCGGCGGGCGGCGGCAACCCCGCACCCGGCGCGCTCGCTTCGCTCGCAAAATCCTTTTGGGAGCGCCGGTTGCGGGGCAGCCGCCGCCCGCCGGCGGCGGAACGGCGATACTTCCGGCGATGGGACGGGGGCGGCGAGGCGTGCTGTGCACACTCGGAGTGCTTGCGGCGATCGCCTGCGCGGCGCCGCCGGCACTCGCCTCGGTTCAGATCACGCCGGAGGCGGTGACGGTGACGACGGCCGGCGGGCGGGCGGTGGTCGACCGCCATCACTTCCGGATCCGGTTCCGCGACGGCGCCGGCCAGGCGCTCTCCGAGGTGCCCAACACCGGCCAGGCCCCGCTCCCGCAGGCGGCGCTAAGCCCGACGCCCGGCACCGGTAGCGACCAGGGCGCACCGCAGCTCTACGCGCCGCTCTCCTTCACCGTGGGCGCCGACGCGGTCAGCCAGGAGCCGGGAGCCGAGTGGGTCGGGAACCTGCTGATCGGCGCCCAGGCGGGCGTCCAGTACTCCGCCCGCGACGTGATCGCCGTCGCCCGCGAGGGCGACGGGGCGAGGCTCGTCGTGTCGACCAGCGACCCGAGCGGGAGGAAGCTGGTCGTGCGGGTCGCCCCCGACCGCGGCGGGGCGATCCGGGTGCGCGTCCGCCCCACCCCGGACGACGGCGTCGCGGTGATGTCCGACAGCTTCGCGACCGCCCCCGGCGAGGCCTTCCGCGGGTTCGGCGGGCGCCACAACGCGCTCGACCAGCACGGCCACGCCTTCTACAGCTGGGTGGAACAGGAGAACGTGGGCGCAGGCCCCCTGCAGCCGCTCGCCGACCCGCTTCCCGACGGGGGCGGAAACCGCTATCTCTTCCCGAACGGGCCCACCGCCGCCTACTACGCGCAGCCGCTGTTCATCTCCTCGCGGCCCTACGGGTTCCTGCTGTCCCAGCCCCAGCTGGCGCGCTTTCGGATGGCCTCCGACCGTCCCGACGCGTGGGCGGTGGCGGCAAGCGCCCCCTCGCTGGACTACGTCGTCGCCCCGGGCCCGGGGCGAACGGCGATCCGCTCGCTGACCGCGATCACCGGCCGGCAGCGGGTTCCGCCGCGATGGGCGGCCGGGACGATGCTCGACCGCGCCGTCAAGCTCAACCAGGACGCAGGCGAGTACCGCGGCCAGGTGCAGGACGACCTGCGCGACATCCGCCTGCACCACCTGCCGCTCGATGCCTACCGGATCGAGGGCTGGCCGCTTCTGCCCAAGCCCACGCTGCGCCGCGTGATCGAGCGGCTGCATCGGCGCGGCATCCGCGCCCTGCTCTACTTCCGCGGCTTCGTCGGCCAGGACACGGCCGGCACAGAGGAGCAGGACGAGTTCGGGACCGCGATCGCCAACGGCTACGTCGCCACCCATCTCGACGGCACGACGCCTTACGTGTTCGTCTCGAACTTCAACGCCCCGGGCGCGGTGGTCGACTTCACCAACCCGGCCGCCGTGCGCTGGTGGGACGGCAGGCTGCGCGATGCCCTCGACATGGGCGCCGACGGCTTCATGCAGGACTTCGGCGAACAGGTCCAGCTCGACATGCGCTTCCACGACGGCGAGACGGGCGCGACCATGCACAACCGCCTGCCGGTCCTCTACCACCGCGCCACGAGGGCGTTCCTGGACCGCTACGCGAGGCGTCATCCGGGCCGCAGCTTCTGGTTCTTCACCCGCACCGGCTACACGGGCAGGCCCGGCGCCGCCGCCTACGAGAACGCCAACTTCCCCGGCGACGAGACCACCGACTGGAGCCGCTCGTCGGGGCTGGCGTCGATCGCCACCGACATGCTCAACCGCGGCGTCGGCGGAGCCACCGGGTTCACAATGGACATCGGCGGCTACGTCGACGTCCACACACCGGCGACGACCCGCGAGCTTTTCGTCCGCTGGGCCGAGGCCGCCGCCCTGTCGCCCTACTTCCGCCTGCACGGCTCGGTCGGCGCCGGCACGCACACCCCGTGGAGCTACGGCCCGGCGACGCTGCGCACGTACAGGCGGCTGTCGCGGCTCCACCTGCGCGCCCGCCCGCTGATCCTGCGGCTGTGGCGGCAATCCGCGCGCAGCGGGATCCCGGTCGCGCGGCCGCTGTGGCTGCAGGCGCCCGGCGACCGGAACGCCGCGCGGCAGGACCAGGAGTGGATGCTGGGCCCCGACGTGCTGGTGGCGCCGGTCGTGATCGAGGGAGCGCGGGCGCGCCGCGTCTACTTCCCCGCCGGCTGCTGGCGCGACCCCGTCGACGGCGCCGAGATCGCCGGCGGCCGCCGTCTGCGCGTCCGCGCCCCCCTCTGGCGTCTCCCCTACTTCACCCGCTGCGGCACCCATCCCCTCGGGTAGGGCGACTCGAGGCGCCCACTACGTCGTCAGGCGGGTGCCGGTGGCACCGCAACCGGCGCTCCCAAAAAAAAGCGAGCGAAGCGAGCGCGCCGGGTGCGGGGCCGTCGGCACCCGCCGCGCGAAACGGGGCGATGTTGCAACCCGCATCCGGCGTTACGAGTAAAGCGCCTCGATCTCCTCCGCGTAGCGCTCCGCGATCGGCTTGCGCTTCAGCTTCATCGTCGGCGTCAGCTCGTCGCCGCCGGGCTCCCAGTCACGCGGCAGGATCGCGAAGCGCTTCACCTGCTCGACCCGCGCCAGCTGCTCGTTCGCCTGGTCGACGCCGCGCTGCACCTCGGCGACCACGTCGGGGTTCTCCGCCAGCGCGGCAGGGTCGTCGCCGGCGCCGTGCTCCTTCCCCCACGCCCTCGCCGCCTCGGGGTCGAGGGTGAGCAGGGCGCTCACGTACTTGCGGCGGTCGCCGATCGCGCAGGCCTGGCTGACCAGCGGGATCTGCTTCAGCTTGGCCTCGATGTTGGCCGGCGACATGTTCTTGCCGGCGGCGTTGATGATCAGCTCCTTCTTGCGGTCGACGATCCTCAGGTAGCCGTCGTCGTCGAACTCGCCGATGTCGCCGGTGCGCAGAAAGCCGTCCTCGGTGAGCGCCTCCGCCGTCTTGTCGGGCAGGTTGCGGTAGCCCTTCATCACCACGGGCCCCTTGATCAGCACCTCGCCGTCGTCGGCGAGCTTGATCTCGCACCCAGGCGCGGCGGGCCCGACGGTGCCGATCTTGATCCGCTCCGGCGGGTTGCAGGTGCCCGCCCCGGTGGTCTCCGACATCCCCCACAGCTCGGCGAGCGGGATTCCGAGGGCGTGGAAGAACTCGATCACCTCCGGCGGCGTGGGCGCCGCGCCGACGTTGCAAGCCTCGATCTCGTCGAGGCCGAGCTGGCGGCGCAGACGGGAGAACATCTCTCCCTCGGCGGCGGCGACGTGGCGCGCGAGCTCCTCCGGGACAGGCTCGCCCGCCTGCTCGAGCCGGACCTTCTCGATCGCGGCGGCGAGCGCCGCCTCGGCCTGCTCGCGCTCTTCCGGGGGCGCCTGGGCGAGCACCTGCTCAAGCCCGGCCTTGAGCTTCTCCCAGATCCGCGGGACTGCGAAGAACCACGTGGGCTGGACCTCCGGCAGGACTTCCAGCACCTGCCGCGCGTCCGGGCAGCAGGTGACGGTGAAGCCACACAGCATCGGCAGGTAGTGGCTGACGTTGCGCTCGGCGACGTGCGCCATCGGCAGGTAGGAGACGATCCTGCCTCCGGAGGGGAACTGGATCAGCTCGTCGTAGGAGCGACAGGTCTCGCACATGTTGCCGTGGGTGATCTGGACGCCCTTCGGGGGCCCCGTCGTACCCGACGTGTAGATCAGCGTCAGGACGTCGTCGGGCTCCACGGCGCGCCAGGCCGCGTCGAAGTCGAACTCCTGATCGCCGCTCGCGGCGAGGTCGTCCAGCGACATCGTCCCGTCGGAGGGGTCGCCGTCGACGACGACGACGTGCTCGAGTCCCGGCACCGCGTCGCGTGCGGCCAGGATGCGGTCGCAGAATGCCTGCTCGGTTATCGCCACGCGGGCCCCGGCGTCGGTGACGAGGTGCTCGATCTGCTCGGGCGAGTATGTGTTGTAGATCGAGAACGGGGTCGCTCCGAGGTGCATCACGGCGGCGTCGGCGAGATGGAACTCGGGCCGGTTGACCAGCATCAGCGCCACGGTGTCGCCGCTCGATACGCCGAGCGCGGCGAGGCCCGCGGCCAGCTCGCGCACACGCGCGGCGTATTCGCCCCAGGTGAGGGAGACCGAGTCGTCGCGGGTGCGGATCGCCACCCAGTCCGGATGGGCGTCGGCGGTTGCCTGAAACGCCTCGCACACCGTGCTCGATCCCAGCCCGACGGGGCGCTCGGTCGCCCTCTGCGCAGTCGTGCTCTCCATCCCGGGAAAAGCCTACCCCGACAGCGCCCGCTCGGTCAGCGGGTCTGGAAGCCGCCGCCGGTGAGGCGACCGAGGTCGTTCGAGAGCCCGATGAAGAAGATGAAGATCACGAGCACGAAGCCGATCGCGCCGGCGCGCTCCATCACGCTGAACGGAACCGGGCGTCCGCGCACCTTCTCCACCAGGCTCCAGAAGATGTGGCCGCCGTCGAGCGGCAGGAACGGGAACAGGTTGATCACGGCCAGGGACAGGGAGATGATCGCGATCAGGAAGAGGGCCTCGCGGGCGCTGAACTCGATCGCCTGGCGCGTCACCTCGTAGCCGCCCACCACCCCGCTGACCTGCTTTCGCTGCTGCGGCTCGAACAGCCTGGCGACCACGCTCACCGTCTTGCTGCTGACCTGCCACATGATGCTGGCCGAGGTGCTCGCGGCACCCGCGATCGAGGGATCCAGGGGCCGCGTGCGAAAGCGAAAGCCGAGCCTGTGACGACCGACGCCGGCGTCGTAGACGGGCCGGATCACGAACGTCCGCAGCCTGCCGTCGCGCTCCACGGTCACCCGCGCCGCCGTGGCGGAGCGGCAGCCGTCGGTCTGCTTGCCGGGACACCGATGGCTGTTGATCCGGTCCGCCAGGGCGATCTGGTCGCCGGTGCGCCCGTCCACCGAGACGATCCGGTCGCCCGGGCGCAGGACCCCGTGTGCGGGGGCATCGCGGTCGATCCGCGAGACGCGCTTGGTGGCCTCCTGCAGGCCGAACGAGAGTGCGAACAGGAGCACGAACGCGATCAGCAGGTTCATCGCCGGCCCGGCCGCGATCACGACGATCCGCTTCCAGACCGGCTGGTGGTAGTAGGCACGCGGGGCCACCTCCGGCGGGATCTCCTCCTCGGGGTTCATGCCGGTGATCTTCACGAAGCCTCCCAGGGGGATCGCTCCGATCCCGTACTCGGTCTCGCCGCGCCGGCGGCTGACGAGCTTGGGCGGGAAGAAGAGGAAGAAGCGCTCGACGCGCATCCCGGTCGCCTTGGCCATCAGGAAGTGGCCGAACTCGTGCAGGATGATCAGCACCGCGAAGCCGGCGAAGGCAAGGGCCCAGCTCACGCCACCGCCATCCCCTCGATCAGCCCGGCAGCATGCTCGCGTGCCGCCGCGTCGGCGGCGAAGACGTCTTCGAAGTGGGCGAGCGGCCGGGCCGGGAGCGCCTCCAGGGCGGCGGCCACGATCTCGGCGATCCCGGTGAATTCGATCGCCCCGTCGAGGAAGGCCGCAACGGCGACCTCGTTCGAGGCGTTCAGCACGCAGGGGGCGGTGCCGCCGGACTCGCCCGCCTCGCGAGCAAGGCGCAGGCAGGGGAATGCGTCGGTGTCGGGCGTCTCGAAGCTCAGCTCGCCCACCGCGGCGAGGTCGAGGGTGGGAACGGCGACGTCGGCACGCTCGGGATGGTTGAGCGCGTACGAGATCGGGACGCGCATGTCCGGGTAGCCGAGGTGGGCCAGCGTCGAGCCGTCGTTGAGGTGGACGAGCGCGTGGACGATCGACTGGGGGTGCACGACGACGTCGATGCGGTCGTAGGCGACGCCGAACAGGTGGTGGGCCTCGATCAGCTCGAGCCCCTTGTTCAGCAGCGTGGCGGAGTCGATCGTGATCTTTCCGCCCATCTTCCAGGTCGGGTGGGCGAGCGCCTGCTCGCGGGTCACCCCGGAGAGGTCGCTGCGACCGCGGAAAGGCCCCCCGGACGCGGTCAGGACGAGTCGCTCCACGCTGCCCGGCGGCTCGGCGCCGATCAGCTGGAAGAGCGCCGAGTGCTCGGAGTCGACCGGGATGATCCGGCTGCCCGTCGCCTCCGCCAGCGCCGTGACCAGCTCGCCGCCCACGACCAGGCTCTCCTTGTTGGCCAGGGCCACGTCGATGCCCTCGCTGAGCGCGACGATGGTCGCCCCCAGGCCCGCCGCGCCGAGGATCGCGTTGAGCACGAGGTCGGCGTCGCTGGATGCGACCAGCTCGCGTATGCCCTGCTCGCCCGCCAGCACCCGCCCGCTCCAGCCGGCCGCCGCGCGCTCGGCCGCCTCGGCATCGGCAAGCGCGACCGCCGGGACGCCGTGCCGGCCCGCCTGGGCCACCACCTCGTCGGCGTTGCGGTCGGCGGACAGGCCGACGACCTGGAGCTCGCGAGACCCGGCGCAGATCTCCAGCGCCTGGGTGCCGATCGACCCGGTCGAGCCGAGAATCAGCAGCTTCTTCATCCCGACGCAGTGTAGGGACGGGCTCGCGGTCCTCCGCGGCCATGGCTACCCTCGCACGCGTGCCAGCCCGCCGGCCACTTGTTGGGGCCCACGTCGGCCCGGAGCGCCCGCTCGCGGCCGCGTCTGCGCTCGGCGCTGACTGTGTGCAGGTCTTTCTGTCCGATCCCCAGGGCTGGAAGAAGCCACCGCCGCGCGCCGACGCGGCGGAGCTCCGGGACTCGGGCGTGCCCGTGTACGTGCACGCCCCCTACCTGGTGAACGTCTGCTCGCCGAGGAACAACGTCCGCTACGGGTCCCGCAAGATCCTCCAGCAGACCTGCGAGGCGGCGGCCGAGATCGGCGCCGTCGCAGTGATCGTCCACGCGGGCCACGCCGAGGACGGTGTGGACGCCGGCTTCGGCCGCTGGGCGCGCACCCTGGAGATGCTCGAGAGCGAGGTCCCGCTCTACATCGAGAACACGGCCGGCGGCGAGAACGCCGTCGGCCGCCGCTTCGACGCCCTCGCCCGCCTCTGGGAAACGATCGCCGGCTCCGGCGCGGGGAACAAGGTCGGCTTCTGCTTCGACACCTGCCACGCGCACGCAGCCGGCGAGGACCTCTCGGACGCCGTCGACCGCGTGCTCGCCATCGTCGGCGAGATCGACCTCCTGCACGCAAACGACTCGCGCGATCCGCCCGGCACCGGCGCCGACCGGCACGCGAACCTGGGCAGCGGCGAGATCGCGGTCGAGGACCTGCGGGAGATGATCGGCGCCGCCGGCCCGCCGGTGGTGGTAGAGACGCCCGGCGCGCGCCAGGCGATGCGCGCCGACCTCGCCTTCGTGCGCGACGCGCTGGCTCAGTAGACCAGGGCGACCGACAGGTAGTAGGCGACGACGACGGTGAAGAGGACGGCGTCGAGGCGGTCGATCAGGCCCCCGTGGGGCCCGAAGATCGCGCCGGTGTCCTTCACCTCGAGGTCGCGCTTGACCATCGAGGCGAACAGGTCGCCGACCGGGGCGATGGCGGCGACCGCCGCCCCGATCACGAGGGCGTCGGCCCCGCTCAGCCAGTCCTGGTAGAGCCCGGCGAACCAGAATGCGAGGGTCCCCCCGGCGAAGCCGATCACCAGGCCCGCGAGCGTCTTGTTCGGCGAGAGCCGCGGCGTGATCCGGCGGGTGCCGAACAGGCGGCCGCCGGCGTAGGCGCAGGTGTCGCCGACGAACGTCCCGACGAGGACGTCGATCAGCAGCCCGCCCCCGTGGAAGGGCAGATCGCGCAGCAGCACCGCGTGGGCCAGCGGCAGGCCGATCCAGGCGACGCCGAAGACCGTGACCGCCATCGAGTAGGTGACGTTGCGCAGCCGCTGGCGCGCGGCCGCGGCGACGAACATCACCGGAAACGAGGCCACGAATACGAGCAGGATCTGGAAGCTGTTGCCGTAGTGGGCGGCGATCACGAGCGCCGCGACCGAGGCGAACGCCACCGGCACCACCGGTCGCGAGCGGCGCGCCATCGTGAAGAACTCGCTCAGCCCGATCCAGCCGATCCCGATCAGGGCCAGCGCGAACACCAGACCCCCGACGGCCACGATCAGGACCGCGAACACGATCCAGGGGAGCGCCCACAGCACCCGGCGCAGGGTCTCGCCGCGGCGTCGCCGGCGGCGCTCCTGCTCCTCGGGGTCGAGGACCTGCGACGGCGTGCGCGGGCCCGTGCGCCGGCGGCGGCTTCGGCCCTCCATCTCCCTCAGCGCGCCCCGAAGCGGCGCCGGCGCGCCTCGTATTCGCGCAGGGCGGCGTCGAGGTGCTCGATGTCGTAGTCGGGCCAGAGCACGTCGCTGAAGACGAGCTCGGAGTAGGCGGTCTGCCAGAGCAGGAAGTTGGACAGCCGCCGCTCGCCGCTGGTGCGGACGACGAGGTCGGGAGGCCTCATCTCGGGCGCGTACAGGCAGGCTTCGAACGCCTCCTCGCCGCCGCCCCTGTAGCGCTCGGCGGCATCGAGGATCTCGGCCCTGCCGCCGTAGTTGAACGCGACCCACAGCGCCATCCGGTCGTTTGTCGCCGTCTCGGCCTCGGCCCAGGCCATCTTCGCGCGCAGCTCCTCGGAGACGCGCTCGCGGCGGCCGATGAAGGCCATCCGCACGCCCTCCTCGTCGAGCTCGGGCGTCTCCGATTCGATCAGCTCAGCAAACATCCGCATCAGTCCCTCGACCTCGGCCAGCGGCCGCGACCAGTTCTCGGTGGAGAACGCGTACACGCACAGCTCGCCGATCCCGAGCCTGACCGCGTTCTTCACGGTTCGCTTCAGGGCCTGCGCTCCCTGCCTGTGGCCTTCCAGTACCGGCAGACCGCGATCGCGCGCCCAGCGCGCGTTCCCGTCCATGATGATCGCCACGGACCGCGCGCTAGCCTCGGCGGGCGCGGGGTCGGTCATCTAGACCTCGAGGATCTCTTCTTCTTTGCCCTTGAGCAACGAGTCGATCTCGCCGGTCGCCTCGTCGGTCAGTTTCTGCAGCTCGGACTCGGCCCGACGCTCGTCGTCCTCGCCCGCCTCGCCCTCCTTCTTCAGCTCGCGAAGGTCGTGCATGACGTCGCGGCGGATGTTGCGGACGGCCACCCTGCCCTCCTCGGCCACGCCGTGGACGACCTTCACCAGGTCCTTGCGGCGCTCCTCGGTCAGCTCGGGGATCGTCAGCCTGATCACGTTGCCGTCGTTGTTCGGAGTGAGGCCGAGGTCGGACTCCATGATCGCCTTCTCGATCGCCGAGATCGAGGACTTGTCGTACGGCGTCACGGTCAGCAGGCGGGCGTCGGCGGTGGACACCTGGGCGATCTGCTTGAGCGGGGTCTCGGTGCCGTAGTAGTCCACGTCCACCCGATCGAGCAGGTGCGGCGAGGCCCGTCCGGTGCGCACCGTGGCGAGCTCGTTTCGGGTGGCCTCGACCGACTTCCCCATGCGCATGCGGGCGTCGGCTAGGAAGTCATCGATCATGGCCGCTCGGCGGTCGCCCCCTGCGCCCGCTCCGGGACCGCCGGCCGGGCTTCGGATGACACCAAGGTACCCACCCTCTCTCCGCTGACGATCCTATCTATGTTGCGCTCCTCCGCCATGTTGAAGACGTAGATCGGCAGGCTGTTGTCCATGCACAGCGAGAGCGCCGTGGAGTCCATCACCCGCAGGCCCCGCTCGATCGCCTCGCGGTGGGTGATCTCGGGAAGGAACCTGGCGTCGGGCTCGACCAGCGGGTCGGCGTCGTAGACGCCCTCGACCCCGTTCTTCGCCATCAGGATCGCCTCGGCGTGGATCTCCAGCGCGCGCAGCGCGGCCGCGGTGTCGGTGGTGAAGAACGGGTTGCCCGTGCCGGCCGCGAAGATCACGATTCGTTCCTTCTCCAGATGGCGCATCGCCCGGCGGCGGATGTAGGGCTCGGCGACCTCGGTTACCGTGATCGCCGAGAGCACCCGGGTGTGGACGCCGACCTTCTCCAGCGCGTCCTGGAGGGTGAGCGCGTTCAGCACCGTCGCCAGCATCCCCATGTAGTCGCCGGTGGCGCGATCCATGCCCTGCGCGGCGCCCTCCAGCCCCCGGTAGATGTTGCCCGCCCCGACCACGATGGCGACCTCGACGCCGCGAGCGTGCACGTCGCGGATCTGACGGGCGAGCTTCTCGATCTGCGCCGGGTCGGTGCCGTACTCCAGGTCGCCCATCAGCGCCTCGCCCGAGAGCTTCAGCAGGACCCGCCTGAAGCGGGGAGCGGGCTCGGCGGCAAGGGCGGCCACGCGCTACTCCTCCTCGCCCACCTCGTAGCGGACGAAGCGCGCGATGCGTACGTTCTCGCCCGTCTTGGCGGCCAGCTCGGCCCGCATCTCCTCGATCGTCTTGGCGCCGTGCTTGTCGCGGTTGGCGTGCTCCTGGTCGAGCAGGCTGACCTCGCTGGTCCACCTCGCGAGCTGGCCCTCGACGATCTTGGCGACGACGTCGTCGGGCTTGCCGTCCTCGCGCGCCTTGCGCTCGAGCACCCTGCGCTCCGCCTCGCGCTCCTCCGCGGGCACGTCATCGGCAGACACGTAGATGGGCGCGAGCGCGGCGACGTGTAGGGCCACCTCCCGAGCGAACTCCGCGAAGTCCTCGTTGCGCGCCACGAAGTCGGTCTCGCACTGGACCTCGACGAGCACGCCGACCCTGCCGGTGGCGTGGATGTAGGAGGCGACGACGCCCTCGTCGGTGCCCCGCCCGCTGCGCTTGGCGGCCGAGGCCTGGCCCTTGACGCGCAGGATCTCGACGGCGGCGTCCATGTCGCCGCCGGCCTCCTCGAGGGCGGCCTTGCAATCCATGAACCCGGCGTGTGTGCGGTCGCGCAGCGCCTTCACGTCGGCGGCGCTGACCGCGCTCATGAGCCCTCCGGCGCGGGGGCGGCGGGCTCGGCCTGCTGGTCGCCTCCGGCGGCGGGCCCGGGTTGCGTGCCGGCCGGCTGCTCGACCTGCTGTGCCTGGGCGGCCTCCTCGGCCTCGCGCGCTGCCCGCTCCTCGGCCTCCCGCTTCGCCCGCTCCTCTTCCTCGCGCCTGCGCTTCTCCTCCTCCGCGGCGATCCGCGCCTCCTCCTCGCGGCGCCATGCGGCTGCCGCCTCGTTGACTGCCTCGCCGATCGTGCGGATCACCAGGTCGCAGGAACGGATCGCGTCGTCGTTGCCGGGGATCGGGTAGTCCACCGGGTCCGGGTCGCAGTTGGTGTCCACCACGGCGACGATCGGGATCTGGAGCCGCTCCGCCTCGCGCAGGGCGATCGCCTCGGTCTTCAGGTCGACGATCAGCACGGCGTCGGGGAGGCGCTCCATATCCCGCACGCCGCCGAGGTTGTACTCGAGCTTGCGAAGCTCCGCCTCCATCGACATCCGCTCCTTGGTGGGGAGCAGGTCGAGGCGGCCCTCGTCGCGAAGCTCGGTCAGCTCGTGCAGGCGCTTGATCCGCGCCGAGATCGTCTGGAAGTTCGTCAGCAGGCCGCCGAGCCAGCGCTGGTTGACGTAGGGCATGCGGCAGCGCTCGGCCCACTCGCGAATCGAGTCGCGTGCCTGCTTCTTCGTGCCCACGAACAGGATCGTTCCCCCCTTCGAGGCGAGGTCGCGGCAGAACTCCGTCGCCTCGGCCAGAAGCTCCTCGGTCTGAAGGAGGTCGATGATGTGGATCCCGTCGCGCTCGCCGAAGATGTAGCGGCGCATCCGCGGGTTCCAGCGGCGGGTCTGGTGGCCGAAGTGAACCCCGGCCTGCAGCAGCTCCTTGATGCCTACCTGGGCCATGACTTCCCTTTCGTTGCTTCTCTGCGGTGCCTCGCGCGGCGGCTGCGGGGACCCGGTTGCCCGGGCAGGGCCCGCGCCCTCCGCCGAGGGTCGGGTTTGCGTGCGCGGATTGTATGGAAAGCGCCTCGATCGCCTCGTTCAGGGGCGACGGGCGGCCCGCAGGGCGGGCGTCAGGTCCGGCGGCAGCCCGGATTCGAATGCGAGCTCCTCCCCCGTCTCCGGGTGGCGGAACGACAGCCTGGAGCTGTGCAGGAACTGGCGCTCGAGGCCGTGGCGGCCGCGGGACCCGTAGCGCGGGTCGCCGCAGACCGGATGGCCGATCGCTGCGAAGTGGGCGCGGATCTGGTGCGTGCGGCCGGTTTCGAGCACGGCTGCGACCAGAGTGTCGCCCGGGAGTGCCTCGACGACCTCGAAGTGGGTCCGCGCCTCGCGTGCGGCGCGGCCCGCGACGGCCATCCGTGTCGGGCTGGCCGGGTCGCGGCCGATCGGGGCGTCGATCGTGCCGGTGCGGCTGCGCATCCTCCCCTCGACCAGGGCGGCGTACTCGCGGCGCAGCTCGCGGCGGCGCACCGCCGCCGCCAGCGCCCGGTGGGCATCCTCGGTGCGCGCCACCACCATCAGCCCGGAGGTGTCCTTGTCGAGGCGGTGGACGATCCCGGGGCGACCGGGATCGCCGCCGCCGGCGACCCCGCCGAGAAGCTCGACCAGCGTCGGCCCCCGGTGCGATGGCGCCGGGTGCACCACGAGCCCGGCGGGCTTGTCGATCACCGCCAGCGCCTCGTCGAGATGGACCACCCGCAGCTCTGCGGCGGCGCCCAGCGGGGCCGGCTCGGCTCGCTGCGGCGTCTCGACGGTGACCACCTCCCCGGGCGCGAGGCGCCGGGACGGGCGCGCCGCGACCCCGGCGACGGCGACGGCGCCGGACTCGATCAGGCGCCGGGCTGCTGCTCGGGAGCCGATTCCGGGAAGCTCTGCGACGAAGCGGTCGAGCCGCCGCCCCCCCGCGCCCTCGGGCACATGCGCCTCAACCGCCATCGACACCGGCCGCAGTCGCGCGGTGGGCGCGCTCGTAGACCACCAGCAGGGAGACCACTCCAGCCGTGATCGCGACGTCGGCGACGTTGAAGGCGGGCCACAGCGGCGGGTCGATGAAGTCTGTGACCGCGTCGATTCGCACCCTGTCCGCCAGGTTGCCGAGCGCGCCGCCCGCCAGCAGGCCGACCGGCATCCAGAGCCCGGGCATGGCGGCGTTTCGCGAGAAGTAGACGAGCACGAGGGTCATCGCCGCCAGGGTCACGGCTGCCACGGGCCATTCGCCGCCGCCGAACAGGCCGAAGGCGATGCCGCGGTTGCGCACGTTGACCAGCTCCACTCCGGCCACGAGGTCGATCCGCTCGCCGCGCACGAGCGCGTTCGAGACGACCCCCTTTGCAATCTCGTCGAGCGCGACGACGGTCCCGCAGAGCAGCAGAGCCCGCCGCCAGGCGTTCAGCTCCGGGCTCACCCGGGTCTGATCGCGCCCACGACGATCGCCTGCAGCACGAACAGGACGAAGATCCCCACCACCGGGCTGAGATCGATTGCGAAGCCGCGTCCCCCGAGCGGCGGCAGGATGCGGCGGAAGAGGTTCAGGTAGGGGTCCGTCGTCTGGTAGACGAAGTCGAGCAGGGGCCGCAGCGTGGCGCTGTGGGGGATCCGCCCCATCGCCTCCACCCAGGACAGCAGCACGCGGGCGAAGATCAGGATGATGTAGACGAGGAAGAGCGCGTTGACGTAGTTGGCGATGTCGGCGCGGTCGAGGGCAGCGGGGATCATCGGCCCATCCTCTCCATCGACGCCTCGACGGCGGCGCCGAACGACGCGGCCGTGCCGGCTGCGGCGAGCACCTCGAGCCCCGCCTCGGTGGCTCCTCCGGGAGAGGCCACCGCATCGCGCAGCTCCGCGGCGCCGCGCCGGCGCAGAAGCTCGGCGGTCGCCGCCATCGCCTCGGTGACGAGCTCGTGCGACAGGTTGGGGTCGAGGCCGTAGGCGGCGCCCGAGCCTGCGATCGCCTCCGCAGCGAGCGCGAGGTACGCCGGGGGGCAGCCCATCACCGCGGTGGCCGCGTCGATCAGGCCGTCCTCGAGGGGGACGACGCTTCCCAGCAGCTCCAGCAGCCGGCGCACGTCGGCGACCAGCTCGGCCGGGGCGTCGTCCGGCTCCGCCAGGCAGATCGGCCCCCGTCGCACCTCCACGCCGAGGCTGGGCATCGCCCGCAGCGCGGGCGTGCCGGGGAAGGCCGCGGCCACGGTCGCCAGAGGCGTCGCGGCGAGCACCGACAGCACCGCCGGAACCGCGTCGTCGACCTCGGCGGCGACGCGGTCGAGGTCCTTCGGCTTGACCCCGAGGACGACCAGGTCCGATCCCCGCGCCAGCGTGCCGTTGTCCGGCGCGGCCTCGCCGCCGACCTCCGCGGCGAGGGCTGCCGCCCGACCCGAGCCCGCGTCCGTGAACAGCATCAGCTCGGGACCGCCCTCGGCGCCCGCCCATCCGCGCGCCATGGCGGAGACCATGTTCCCGGCCCCTATGAAGCCGACTCTCATCGGACGCGAAGCCTAGAGCCCGTGGAGCCCAGCCACCGTCAGGGCCCGTGAATCAGGACTGGTTGAAGAAGCCCTTCTCGATCAACCGCGCCCGCTCCTCGGCCGACACCTCGACGTTGCGCGGCGTCAGCAGGAAGACGCGCTGGGCGATCTGCTGCATGCCGCCGTCGAGGGCGTAGGTGAGGCCGGAGGCGAAGTCGATCAGGCGCTTTGACAGCTCGCTGTCGGTCGTCTGCAGGTTGAGGATCACCGGCACCGCCTTCTTGAACTGGTCGGCGACCTGCTGGGCGTCGTTGAAATTGCGCGGATCGACCAGGTGCACCTGTACGTCGGCGCCGCCGTTGTCAACCGGGCGCAGCACGCGGGTGCGGGACGAGGCCGGCTCGTCGGCGAAGATCTCGTCGATCTCGTCGCGCTGGCGCCGCCGGGACGAGAGGCGGCGCACGGACGAGTCGCGGGGACGCCGCTCGAAGACGTCCTCGGTGGCGGTCGCCGGCTCGTCGTAGATCTCGTCGGCCTCCTCGTAGTGGTCCTCGGCGAGGCCGAAGTAGACGAGGGCGCGGTGCCATGTGTCGCGCAGAGCCATAGCTAAGTCCGAAGTTTCGCTTCGTACCCCCGAATTCCTTTACCCATTATGGCCCACGGGGCAGGCCGGCGCGAGCGGACCGGGGACGGTCGCTAGGCGTACAGCGCCGTGCCGAGGCGAACGATCGTGGCCCCTTCCTCGACGGCGACCGCGTAGTCCTGGCTCGTGCCCATCGAGAGGGTCGCGAGGCCGTGGTCGGCGGCCAGCTGCGCGAGGCGCGCGAAATGGGGCCGCGAGTCCTCGGGGTCCTCGGTGAAGGGTGGCATGGTCATCAGGCCGGCGACCCGCACCGGGCAGCGGGACAGGAAGCCGCCCAGCTCCGCCGGGGCGATCCCGCCCTTGCCCGCCTCCCCCGCGACGTTCACCTGGACGAGCACGCGCGTGTCCGGGCCGCCGTGCTTCTCAAGCTCGCGCAGGGCGGAGTCGCCGGCCACCGAGTGGATCAGCCGGCAGAGCGGCAGCAGGTCGCGCAGCTTGCGGCTCTGCAGGTTGCCGATGAAGTCCCAGGCGAAGCTGTCGCCCCAGCGCTCCCGCTTGGCCTCGAGCTCCTGGAGGCGGTTCTCCCCGACCAGCCCGATGCCCGCCTCGGCGAGCGCGCCCATCTCCTCCACCGGCACGTACTTCGTCGCCGCCAGGACCTCGACGGCGTCGCCGATCCGCTCCCGGACCGCCTCCAGGTTGGCGCGGATCCGGCCCGGGTCGAGACCGCTGATCAGGCCCGCCACGCCACCCCTCCCTGGCGCCCCGTGCGCTCGCCGTCCCGCCGGTGCGAGTAGAACAGCGCCGGGTTGCAGCTCGTGCAGAGGTCGCTGCTGTCGATGCGCTCGACGCCGGCCGCCTCCAGCAGGCGGGCGGCGACGCGCCCCAGGTCGAGCCTGCGACCGGACGCGACCCCCTCCAGGTGCCCGAACTCGGTCAGCACCTCCGCTCCGACCTCGTAGCAGCACGGTCCGATGCCGGGTCCGATCGCGGCCGCCGTCGCCTCGACCGCGGCGGCGCCACGCTCGACGATCCCGGCGGCCAGCCCGCGCCAGCCGCAGTGCAGCATCGCCACGCCGCCCCCGCCCGCGACGGCGATCGGCAGGCAGTCGGCGACCAGCACGATCGGCGCCAGCCGCGGCCCCGAGGTGACGTGGCCGTCCACCTCCGCCAGCGCGGGGCCCGGATCGGCGAAGGCGCCGTGGGTCTGGGGGCCGGCGTGGTGCTCCAGCTCGGCCCCATGGACCTGGCGCCCGATCAGCACCCGGGAGGGGTCGAGACCGAGGGCGGCGGCCGCCAGACGCCTGTTCTCGCGCACGGCGCCGGCGTCGTCGCCGGTCAGGACAGCCAGGTTGAGGCTGTCGTAGGGAGCCTCGCTGACCCCTCCCAGCCGGGTCGTGAACGCCGCCGTGGCGTCACCGAGATTCGATTCGAGCCAGCGGACGTCGTCGCGCTCTCGCCAGTTCATCCGGCGGAGGCGAGCTTCCCGGCGAGGCCGCCGACGCCGTCGGCGCGGTCCACCCGCACCCGCTTGAGCGTGTATGGGTCGGTCTTGCTGGCGAGACCGGGGTCGGTCGTGGTGGCGCCGCGGTAGCCGGCGGCCTTCACGGCGGACACCACGGTGGCGTCGTAGCGGCCGGCCGGGTAGCAGAAGTTGTCGACCGGGACGGCGAAGCGGTCGCGCAGCTCCCGTCGCGATCCCGCCACCTCCTCGTGCACTCGCGCGGGGTCGAGCGCGGTCAGGTCGAGGTGGCTGATCGTGTGCGAGGCCAGCTCCCAGCCGGCGTCGATCATCTTCGCCACCTCGCGGTCGGAGAGGTCCGAGCCCTTCGCCTTGAGGTCGAGCACGCCGGGCCAGCCGAGGCGGCGCAGGTCGGGCATTGCGTGCGTGTACTGGCCGAGGTAGCCGTCGTCGAAGGAGAGCACGACCGGCTTCGGCGGCAGTCTCCGGCCCGAGAACCATGCGCGCTCCACCTCGTCGAGGGTGACCCCCTCGTATCCATGCGCGTCCAGCCAGCGCATCTGCGCCTCGAACACGTCGGGGTCGACGAAGAGGTCCGGGTAGGGAGCGCCGGCGGGGGGCCTGTCGATCACGTGGTACATCAGGATCGGCACCGGCCCGGGATGGGGACGCCAGCCCGCCTGTGAGCGCATCCGCCCCCCCGTCCCGGAGCCCTTCGACGCCGCCTGGGAGGACCGCTTCTGCGATGCGTCGGGGCCCGAGACTGAGCCCGAGCCGCCGGCGAGCGTCGCAACGGCGACGACGATCGCCGCGACGCCGGCCACCGCCAGGGCGCCGAGCAGGATGCGGCGACGGCGGACGGCGCGGCGACGGGCCGCCGCCCTGCGCTCCCTGAAGCGGTCCGGGCTGCCAGTGCTGGGGTCCGGCATCGCGCAGACGGTACTGAACGCCCTGCGGCTTCCGTCCGGGCGGATCAGCCTGGCGCGGCCTCGAGCGCCGCTTCCAGCTCTGCCGCGCGCCCGGCCACCTCACCGTCGAGCTTTCGGGCAAGCGCCGCCTCGAGGCCGCGCCCCACCGCGGGGCCCTCGGGGACGCCGGCGGCCAGCAGGTCGTCGCCGCCGATCTCCAGCCTGACGTGGCGCCACTCGGCGACGTAGCGATCGAGCCACTTCGCCCCGATCGCCCGGGCGACCGCCAGCTCGGCCGGCGCGACGCCGCTTGCGGCCGCCACGGCTTCGGACGGCCTGGTCGGCGGCGGCGCCGCCGCAAGGGCGCGAGCGGGGGCGGTGTCGCCGATCGCCGCCATGATCGCCGGCACGCGCTCGGCGAACCCCGCCCAGGGCTGCTCGCCGAGCAGGCGGTCGAGCGAGGCCGCGAGCGCCGGCGCCTCCGGGTCCAGCTCCAGGATCGCCCAGTCGCGCACCAGCTCCAGCGCCGGCGCCGCCTCGGGCCCGGCGGCGATCCGCGTCAGCTCGGCGTCGACGCGGTCGCGCGAGACCGTGCCGAGGTCGGCCTGCCGCAGAAGCGCTTCCGTTCCCGGTTCGAGGTCGAACCCGAAGCGGGCGGCGTAGCGCGCCGCGCGCAGCGCCCGGATCGGATCGTCGCGGAAGGAGCCGTCGTGGAGCACCCGCAGCAGCCCGCGGTCGAGGTCCCCGCGCCCGCCATGGGGATCGATCAGTCGCGGGTCGTCGAGGGGGATCGCCATCGCGTTGATCGTGAAGTCGCGCCGGGCGAGGTCCTGCTCGATCGAGGCGGGGCGAACCTCGGGCAGCGCGCCGGGGGCCGGGTACGACTCCGCGCGCGCGGTGGCGAGGTCGAACTCGAGCCCCTCGACGCGCACGGTCGCCGTGCCGAAGCGCTCGTGCTCGACCAGCTCGCCGCCCAGCCGCGCGGCGATGTCCCCGGGCTCGCCCTCGACGGACACGTCGAGATCGGAGCGGGCGTGGCCGAGCAGCAGATCCCGCACGGCACCGCCGACGAGGTAGACGCGCTGCCCGGCGGCGGCCTCGCGGACCCGCGCCACCCCGGGGAGCGATTCGAGCAGGCCCGCCAGGCCTCTGTCGTCGGGCGCGGCCATCGGATTGCGTACCATGACCCGCTCGCCGGATGGCCGCCTTGAGCAAATCCGCACGAGCCTGGGCGAAAGCGGCGCTGGCATGGGTACGGCAGAAGCCGCTCGCCTGGCTGAAGGCCAAGCCGCTCGCCTGGGTCAAGCAGAACCGCGTCGCCGCGGGAGCGATCGCCGCGATCGCCGTGGCCGGCATCGCCGTGGCCGCGTACGCCGTGCTGCGCCGGCCGGCGGACATCCACAACCCCCACGCGGCGTTCAAGCCCGAGCACAAGCGCAAGATCCACTACACGAACTGGCCGATCTACCGCTACGACCCCACCCGGACCGGATACCTGCCCGCGAACAAGATCAAGCCGCCGTTCCACAAGATCTGGCAGTTCCAGGCCTACGAGCTGACCGAGTTCCCGCCCGTGTTCGTGAACGGGATGCTGTACGGCCAGAACAACGACGGCCTCTTCTACGCGGTCGACGCCGATACCGGCAAGGCTCCCTGGAAGCGCAAGCTGGGCACGCTGAACGCGTCCTCGCCCGCCTATGCCGACCACCGCGTCTACGCGGTCAACCTCGAGCCCCCCCAGATCACCGCGATGAAGGCGAGCAACGGCAAGACGGTGTGGCGGAAGAGCCTGCCGGGGCGCTCGGAGTCCTCGCCTATCGTGGCCGGCGGCAAGGTGATATTCGGCGACGAGGACGGTCACCTCTACGCGCTGAAGGCGAGCAACGGAAAGCAGGTGTGGGCCGCCCAGCTCGGCGGGGCCGTCAAGGCCGCGCCCGCGCTCTACAAGGGGGTCCTCTACGTCGGCGACTACGGCGGCCAGATGTCGGCGGTGAAGCTGAGCAACGGCTCGATCAAGTGGCAGACCGGCTCGCAGGGTGCGAGCTTCGGTCGCAGCGGCGAGTTCTACTCGACGCCGGCGATCGCCTTCGGCCGGCTGTACTCGGGGAACAACGACGGCCGCATCTACAGCTTCGAGCTGGGCGACGGCTCGATCGCCTGGAGCCATTCGACCGGCGGCTACGTGTACGCGTCGCCTGCCGTCGCCGACGCGCCGCCGGGCCACCCGACCGTCTACATCGGCTCCTACGATCGCAACTTCTACGCGCTCGACGCGCGCACGGGCGACACGATCTGGTCGCACCCCACGCCGGGGCGGATCTCCGGCGGAGCCACCGTGGTCGGAAACGTCGTCTATTACTCCGACTTCGACACGACCAGCTCCTACGGGCTCGACATCCGCACGGGGAAGCTCGTCTGGAAGACGGACACCGGCGCCTACAACCCCGTGATCTCCGACGGCAAGCGGATCTTCCTCACCGGCTACTCCAGCATCAGCGGGCTGAAGCCGGCCGAGCCGAAGAAGAAGCAGAAGAACGAGAAGCGGCGCAACGCCCGGGACGGCGGGGGCGGGAACGGCAGGGCCCCGGGCGGCTGAGCGCTCAGCCGGCGAGCCGGACCGGGATGCCGGCCGCCCGCATGTGGTCCTTGGCGTCGCGGATGCGGTAGGCGCCGTAGTGGAAGATCGAGGCGCAGAGGACGGCGTCTGCCCCGCCCTCCGCGATCCCCTCGACGAGGTGGCGCGGCTCGCCCGCTCCGCCGGACGCGATCACCGGGATTCCCACCGCATCGGCGACCGCCCTGGTCAGGTCGATGTCGTATCCCTCCGTTGTGCCGTCGCGGTCCATGCTGGTGAGCAGGACCTCCCCGGCCCCGCGATCCTCCGCCTCGCGCGCCCACTCCACCGCCTCGCGCCCCTCGACCAGCCGCCGGCCGCCGTTCACGTAGACGTCCCACCGCGGTGGGGTGCCGTCCCCGTCCCGCCGCTTGGCGTCGATCGCCACCACCACGCACTGGGACCCGAACACCTCAGCCAGCTCGGCGATCAGCGCGGGCTCGGCGAGGGCCGCCGAGTTCACGGACACCTTGTCGGCGCCGGCGTCGAGGACGGCCTGGGCATCGGCGACCGAGCGGATCCCGCCGCCGATCGTGAAGGGGATGAAGACGTTGTCGGCCGTGCGCCGGGCGAGGTCGGCAATCGTCTCGCGCTCCTCGTGGGATGCGGTTATGTCCAGGAAGACAAGCTCGTCGGCACCCTCCGCGTCGTAGCGGGTGGCCAGCTCGACCGGGTCGCCGGCGTCGCGCAGGCCGATGAAGTTCGTCCCCTTCACGACGCGGCCGCGATCGACGTCCAGGCACGGGATCACCCGTTTCAGCACCATCGGCCGAGGTTAGCGGGCAGGCGCGCGCCGCCCCGTGGCGTTACCTTGCCCGGGCGATGAGGCGCCGCCCCCGCAGATCGGTCCTGGCCGCGCTTGCCGTGGCCGGCTGCATCGCTGCGGCCCAGCTCGTCGGCGGCCCGATCGCCTCCGGCTCCGGGAGCGATGCGCCCGCGGCGGCATCCGCCTGGAAGCCGCGCGTCGCCGCCGCGCGCGACTACGCCCAGGGGCGGCGCGGCTCGGTCCGGTTCGCGGTGGTCGACATCGAGGGCAGGATCCACAAGTTCGACGCCGCGCAGACGGCGCCTGCCGCGAGCGTGTTCAAGGTGATGCTGCTCGCCACGTACCTGCGCATGCGGTCGGTGCGGGACCGCCCCCTGCACCGCTCCGACCGGCGCCTGCTGATCCCGATGATCCGCAAGTCCGACGACGTCGCCGCGACGAGGGTGAGGGACATCGTCGGCCGCAACCGGATCGAGCGCCTTGCGCACGCGGCCGGAATGCACCGCTTCCATTACAACAGCGTCTGGGGCCTGAGCCGAACGAATCCCCGCGACCAGGTCTGGTTCATGTACCGCCTCGAGCAGTACATACCGGAGCGGCACCGGCACTTCGCCCGCTACCAGCTCGCCCACATCGTCCCCTCGCAGCGCTGGGGGATCGGACAGATCCCGCTGAACGGATGGCACCTGTTCTTCAAGGGCGGCTGGGGAAGCGGCAGCGGTCGCGTCGACCACCAGGTGGCCTTCCTCCAGAAGGGATCGCGCCGGATCGCGGTGGCGATCTTCACGGAGTTCGACCCCAGCCACGCCTACGGCAAGCACACCCTGGAGGGAGTGGCCAGGCGCCTGCTGCGCGGACTGCCGGACTAGATGACCGATTCGTCTGGCGCTCGGCTCAGCCCTCGGCCTCGTCCAGGGCTGCCTGGCCCTCGGCGACCGTGAAGCGGCCCTCGTAGAGGGCGCGGCCCACGATCACCGCGGCGAGGTTCGTCACTCCCAGGGCGGCGAGCCGGCGCAGGTGGTCGACCTCCCCCACCCCGCCCGAGTAGATCAGCTCGGCGTCGCCGGCGGCGGCGGCGACGCCGTCGACAGCCTCCGTGGCGGGTCCATCGAGCGTGCCGTCGACCTCAACGGGGGTGTAGACGAAGCGGCGCACGCCGCGCTCGACCATCAGCGCAACCAGATCGGCGGCGGCGACGTCGCTTTCCTCCGTCCACCCCGAGGCGGCGGCTCGCCCCTCGCGGGCGTCCACCGAGACCACGATCCGGTCACCGTGCTCGTCCACCAGGGCCCCGACCAGCTGCGGGTCGCGCAGCGCGGCGGTCCCGAGCACCGCCCGCTCGGCGCCGGTGGCGAGCACGTCCGCGACCGCGGCGGCGTCGCGCAGGCCGCCGCCGCACTGCACGGGCACGGTCACCTCGCCACAGATCCGGCGAACCTCGGCGGCGTTGCGTGGCTGTCCCTGGCGGGCGCCGTCGAGGTCGACGACGTGCAGGGCCCGCGCGCCCTCCGTCACCCAGCGGCGGGCCGCGTCCAGCGGGTCGGCATCGTAGACCGTCTCACGCGCGTAGTCGCCGCGCACGAGGCGCACGGCCCTGCCGCCGCGTATGTCGATCGCCGGCAGGAGGATCACGCCGAGGCGCAGATGCGGACGAAGTTGCGCAGTAGCGCGAGCCCGGCCGAGCTGGACTTCTCCGGATGGAACTGGACGCCGAAGAGCGGGTCGCGGTCGACCGCGCAAACGAAGCGCTCGCCGTAGGCCGCGGTTCCGAGCACGTCGTCTCCGGACGACGGTGCCGGGGCGAATGAGTGCACGAAGTAGAACGGGGTCTCCTCCTCGACGCCCTCGGTGAGCCGTGACGGCTTCTTCCAGCGCACCGGGGACCAGCCGATGTGCGGCACCTTGAGCCCGTCGGCCGAGAGCTGCGAGACCGGTCCCGGCAGCGCGCCGATGCCGGTCGCCCCCTCGCCCTCGCTCGACGACTCGAACAGCAGTTGGAGCCCGAGGCAGATCCCGAGGACCGGGGTGCCGGCGGCGAGCCTTTCTCGCACGAGGTAGTCGAGGCCCTGCTCGCGCACGCGGGAGACCGCCCGCGGGAAGGCGCCGACGCCGGGCAGGACGATGCCTGCAGCGTCGTTCGCCGCCTCGGCGGCGGCGGTGATCGTCGCCTCGGCTCCGATCCGCTCCAGCGCCTTCTCCACCGAGCGCAGGTTGCCCATCCCGTAGTCGAGGATGGCTATCCGGGTCACTCCGTGAGCGTCCCCTTGGTCGACGGGACCCCGGGCTCGCCCGGGTCGATCGAGACAGCCTCGCGCAGGGCCCTGGCAAACGCCTTGAACGCCGCCTCCACCATGTGGTGGGCGTTGGTCCCGTGGCGGACGCCCAGGTGAAGCGTGAGCTTCGAGCTGTTGGCGACGGCGCGGAAGAACTCCTCAGCCAGCTCGGTGTCGAAACCGGCGATCGACGTCGCGGGCAGGTCCGCGGAGAACACGCAGAGGGGCCTGCCGGAAATGTCGATCGCGCAATCGGCGATCGCCTCGTCCATCGGCACCGTGGCGGCGCCGTAGCGGCGAATGCCGGCGCGATCGCCGAGGGCGGCGTCGATCGCCTGTCCGAGCACGATGCCGACGTCCTCGGTCGTGTGGTGGGCGCCGGTCTCCAGGTCACCGCTGGCCTCGACCCGAAGCCCGATGCGGCCGTGCCGACCGAGCAGCTCGAGCATGTGGTCGAGGAAGCCGACCCCGGTGGCGACCGCCACCTCTCCTCCGTCGAGGTCGAGCGACAGCGCGACGTCGGTCTCCTTCGTCCGGCGCGATCTGTCCGCGGTCCGGCCCATCTCAGCGGTCGTCGTCCGCGGCGCGCGCCATCGCCGACTCGCCGTGGACGGGGAAGCCCTCTGCTTCCGCGAGTGCATTGACGTGGGGGGCCAGCGCCGCGGCGGCGGCGGCGGAGATCTCGACGGTGGCGATCTGGCGCATGAAGGTGCGGGGGCTGAGCGGCCCCGCGAAGCGGCCGCTGCCGCCGGTCGGCAGCACGTGGTTGGACCCGGCAGCGTAGTCGCCGAAGGCGGTCGCCGAGCACGGCCCCACGAACACGCAGCCGGCGGTGCGCACGCCCCGCGCCAGATCCTCCGCCCCCTCGCACATCAGCTGCAGGTGCTCCGGGGCGAGACGGTCGGCCACGCCCATGCCGCTTTCGAGGTCCGCGACCCGCACCAGCACGAGCGGGGCGTCCGCCACGCCGGGGCGCCCTGCCGCCAGCTCGCCGACGCGCCGCTCGAGGGACGCGAGCAGGTCACCGTCGGCGGCGATCGCGACGAGCAGGCCCTCGGCGCCGTGCTCCGCCTGCGCGCAGACGTCGAGCGCGACCCAATCCAGCTCGACGCTCGCGTCGAAGACCACCGCGAGCTCCGACGGGCCGGCGAAGGAGTCGATCCCCACCCGTCCCGCGACCTGCCGCTTCGCCTCCACCACGTAGCGGTTCCCCGGCCCCGCGATCGTGTCCACGGGGCGAATCTGATCGGTGCCGTGCGCGAGCGCGGCGATTGCCTGCGCCCCGCCGACGGCGTACACCTCGTCGGCTCCGGCGATGGCGCAGGCGGCGAGAACCGACCGGCTCGGCTTCCCGTCGGGCGCCGGCGGGGACGTCACGACGACCCTTTCGACCCCGGCGACGCGAGCCGGGATGCAGCACATCAGCACGCTGGAGGCATACGCGGCGCGCCCGCCCGGCGCGTAGACCCCGGCGGCGCCGACGGGGACGTCACGCAACGTCACGGTCTGGCCCTGGGGCAGCTCGACGGCGGTCAGTCGCCCCTCCGGTGAAAGCTGCGCCTCGGCGACGGCGCGAACGTTGCTGGCGGCAAGCTCGAGCGCTTCGATCAGATCGCGCGGGAGGGCGTCGACGGCCCGATCGATCTCGACGGGGTCGACGGCCAGACGGTCGCCGGCGAGCCTGACCCCGTCGTGGCGCTCCGTCAGCTCGGCCACGGCGAGGTCGCCGCGGCTGCGCACCGCCTCGACGATCGCGGCCACGGCCTCCCCGACGTCGTCGGGCGCGCCGGCCGTCCCGCGAATCGCGGCCGCGGCCTCGAGCCGGTCCTGGCCGAGGTCCAGACGGGCGACCCTCATCGCTCTGTCGCCTCCCGCAGCCGCTCCACCAGTCCGTCGACCTCCTCCGCGCGGAGCTTGTCGGCGACGCGGTTGGCAACGAGGCGCGCCGTGGAGACCGCGATCTCCTCGCGCACCTCGAGGTCGTTCTCCTCCAGGGTGCGGCCGCTCGCGACGAGGTCGACGATCCCGTCGGCGAGACCGACAACGGGGGCCAGCTCGACCGATCCCTTCACCTCGATCACCTCGGCCTGGCGGCCCGTCTCCTCGAAGTGCCGCTCGGCGATGCGCGGGTACTTCGTCGCGATCCTGATCGCACCGAGGCGGCGCTCGGACTCGCCCAGGCTCTCGTCGCCGCGCCGCGCCGCCACGACCATGCGGCAGCGGCCGAAGCCGAGGTCGAGCAGTTCGTAGACCACCCGGTCGCGCTGCTCCAGGAGGACGTCCTTGCCGGTGATGCCGAGGTCGGCGGCGCCGGCTTCGACGTAGGTGGGCACGTCGGAGGGCCTCATCGTCACCAGGGTGAGGCCGTCGGCCTCGAACACGAGCGAGCGCGAGTCGCCGCGAAGCGCCGCGGTGTCCACCCGGATCGCGTCGAGCGCGTCCAGCGCCCCTTCGAACAGCGCCCCGCGCGGGATCGCGAGCTTGAGCGGGCCTTCGACGGAGCGGCGGGCGACGTCGACGGCGCGACCCTTCACGGGCCCTCCTCCCCGGCGAATCGTTCCTCCTCGGCCTTGGCGATGTGGAGGCGCTCGACGAACAGGGCGAACCCCGCCGCAGGCAAGGGGCGGCCGAAGCGGCCGAGCAGGTCGTCGTAGCGGCCGCCGCCGCCGAGGATGTGGCCGAGCGCCGGGTCGTAGACCTCGAGAATCGCGCCGGTGTAGTAGCCGATGTCGCGCAGCAGCCCGAGGTCGAGCTGGAGACGGTCCGAGACGCCCCGCGCCGAGAGGGCGTCGTAGGTGGCGGCGAGCCGCCGCGTCGCCCGCTGAACCGCCTCGCCCCCCAGCTGCTCGGCCTCGTCGAGGATCTCGCGGCCCCCCCGCAGCCTGGGCAGCCGCAGCAGCGTCTCGCGCGCGGTCGCGTCAAGGGCGGCGATGGCGGAGACCTCGCGCTCGAGGCCGACAAGGTCGTGCGTGGCCAGGCAGTCGAGCACCGCCGTGCGCGTCTCCCCCTCGACGCCGACCTCGGTCAGCAGCTGCCGATAGAGGTCGGCGTCGCCGAGGCCGATCACGGCGCGGTCCAGGCCGGCGCCGTCCAGCGTCGCGCGCAGCACCTCGATCACCTCGGCGGTGCCCTCAGGCGCCTCCGCCCCGATCAGCTCCACGCCGGCCTGGAGGAACTCGCGCATCTGGCCGCGCTGCGGGCGCACGGCGCGGTAGGCGTTGGCGACGTAGAAGAAGCGCAGGGGCGGCTCGACCGCCGCGTAGCGGGTCGCCACCAGGCGGGCGATCGGGATCGTCATGTCGGCGCGGAGCGCGAGCAGCTCGCCGCGCTCGTCGAAGAAGCGGTAGGCGGCGCGCTCCAGCGAGCTGTCGCCGCGGGCGAGCACGTCGTCGTACTCGATCGACGGCGTCGACACCTGGCCATAGCCGAAGCGCTCGAAGGCGTCGCACAGCGACGCCTCCAGCTGGCGCAGCTCCCGCATCTCGTCGGGCAGCACGTCTCGTGTACCAGGCGGTATCGGATGGATCACGTCAGCCACCATATTCGTGAACCGAACGGCCGCGAAAACCGGGCTTTGCGGCGGCCGCTATGCGGGGACCGGCTCCGCGCTGACCCTTTCGATCCGGGCGCCGAGGTCCCGCAGGCGCAGGTCGATCCGCTCGTAGCCGCGGTCGATCTGGCGCACGTTGCCGATCTCGGTCGTCCCGTCGGCTGCGAGCGCCGCGATGAGGATCGCCATCCCGGCGCGGATGTCGGGGCTGTCGACGCGGGCGCCGTGAAGCCGGCTCGGACCGCTGACGACCGCCCGGTGGGGGTCGCAGAGCAGGATCCGAGCGCCCATCAGGACGAGCTTGTCCACGAAGAACAGTCGGTTCTCGAACATCTTCTCGAAGATCATCACCTCTCCCCTCGCCTGCGTCGCCAGGGCAAGCGCGATCGAGGTCAGGTCGGCGGGGAAGGCCGGCCATGGCCCGTCGTCGATCTTCGGGATCGCGTCTCCGAGGTCGGCCTGCACGACGAGGCGCTGCTCGGGCGGGATCAGGATGTCGCGGTCCTCGACGATCGACTGCAGGCCGAGCCGGC